>NZ_NCSM01000021.1:7167-7366 GCF_002224125.1 Streptomyces sp. NBS 14/10 | reverse complement strand
CGCCGCCGAAGGCCGCTTTGATGGCGATCGGCAGGCCGTGCTGTTGGGCGAAGGTGAGGACTTCGTCTGCGCCGGAGACGGGGTCGGGGGTGCCGGCTACCAGGGGGGCTCCGGCGCGCTGGGCGATGTGGCGGGCGGCGACTTTGTCGCCGAGGTCGCGGATCGCGGCGGGTGGGGGGCCGATCCAGGTGAGGCCGGC
>NZ_NCSM01000021.1:0-7064 GCF_002224125.1 Streptomyces sp. NBS 14/10 | reverse complement strand
AGGCACGGGCAACGCGGACCGCGATTTCGCCACGATTGGCGATGAGCACCTTGCGCACGATGGCTCCCTCCTTGAAACAAGCCGAGTTTAGGTACTGGCCACACCCCAAGCCGAGAAGAACTCGGGCGTGAGGTTGACCACACGGAGCGTGAACCCTGCCGAGAAGAGGCAGCCGACTCCCCCGTCGTTCCACGGTACGCCCGGTTTTTCGGGCCGTAGGGCGGTTCGCGTTGTGGCCGGGTTCACCGGTGGACGGGGCGGCGGTCCGGCGCGTTTCTTTGTGGAATCCCTACGAACGGAGGGCGGAAACTTTGCCGCGGCGTTCCGGTCGTACAAGTGTGTTCGCGCCCCCTTGTCGGGGGGCTTACCCGTTAGTAGCGTTCGCGATGTCGAACCTTCGATGTCGAACCTTCTCGGAGGGACGGCCCCGAACCGGTGCAGCGGAAGAGGTGGGCGGGGTGGCGCGCAGACCCGTGGCCGTGGTGACGGCCGTGATGCTGATCGTGGAGGCGGCCGGGATAGCGCTGCTCAACTGGATCCTGGGCATCGTGGTCGACCGACAGCAGATGTCCCTGGCCGGCCTCGACACGGACGCGATGTCGATCGGCACCTGGGTCGCGGGCGGGCTCTTCGGCCTCTACCTGCTGCTGTGCGCCCTGGTGCTGCTGCGCGCCGGCGTACGGGACCGCGCCCCCGGGCGCCCGGCCCGCATTCTGCTCATCACCTGCGCGGTGGTGCACGGTGTGCTGGGCGCCTTCGTGGTCGGCCTGGTCGGCTGGACGGCCTTCGCGCTGATGATGGTGATGCTCGGCCTGATCGTGCTGAGCCTCCTGTCGTACGACGAGTCGGCGGGCGCGGCCGATCCCGACGCCGCCGCCCCGGGCACCACGGGGGCCCGGGGCGCCTCGGGCGGGGACGCGCCGCATCCGGATCTGGCGTGACGCATCCAGATCCGGCGTGAGGGGCTGAAGGCCGCCGGCGTTCTGCCCGTCCGGGGCGCTTGGGCTCCCGGGGTCACTGCCCGGGGTCACTGCCCGGCGTCGGCCCACAGGTCGGTGATGCTCACGCCCAGCTCGGCCAGGAGCCGGCGCAGCAGCGGCAGGGACAGCCCGATGACGTTGCCCGAGTCTCCCTCGATGCCGTCGACGAAGGGCGCCGAGCGCCCGTCGAGCGTGAACGCGCCCGCCACGTGCAGGGGTTCGCCGGTGGCGACGTACGCCGCGATCTCGGCGTCGGTCGGCTCGCCGAAGTGGACCGTGGTGGAGGCGGTGTCGGAGGTGCGGCGGCCGGTCGCCGTGTCGATCAGGCAGTGCCCGGTCCGCAGCACACCGGAGCGGCCGCGCATGGACTTCCAGCGGGCGGTGGCCTCCTCGGAGTCCGCGGGCTTGCCGAGCGCCTGCCCGTCGAGCTCCAGGACCGAGTCGCAGCCGACGACCAGTGCCCCGGCCGCCTCCGGAAGCGCGGCCACGGCGCCCGCCTTGGCCTCGGCCAGTATGCGCGCCAGCTCGGCGGGGGTGTCGGCGCTCAGCGCGTCCTCGTCCACACCGCTGACGATCACCTCGAACGCCAGCCCGGCCTGGCGCAGCAGGGCTCGGCGGGCGGGGGAGGCGGAGGCGAGGACGAGGGTGCGCTGCGTGTCAGTCATGCGCCCAGGGTAGGCGGCGGCCCCGGCCTGCTACCCACCCCTTCCCGCAGCATCGACTTGCGGCCGACCTGCGCCCGAGGCAGAGGGGCGAGCCGGAGCCGAGAGCTCCCGCTCACCACTCGCGGACCGCGTCCGCCGGGGGGAGGCGGGCCGCGCGTCGGGCCGGGAGGCAGGCGCCCAGGACGGTGACGGCGATGGTGAGCAGCAGGACTCCGCTGAGCGCGGTGGCGCCGGGGAGGGGGACCCGGTCCGTCAGGTAGGGGCCGAGGTCGGGGCGGTCGCGCAGGCCGGCGGCGGTGGCGGCCGCGCCAGCCGTGCCGAGGGCGGCGCCGAGCGCGGCGCCGCACGCTCCGACGACGGCCATCTCGGTGATCAGCATCGCCAGTACGGACCGGGTGCGGAAGCCGACGGCCTTGAGGATGCCGATCTCGCGTACCCGCTGCCGGGCCAGCGCGCCGGTGACCACCAGTGCGCCGATGAGGGCGAGCAGGCCGAGCACGACGAGGAGGATCCGGCCGGTGGCGCGGATCAGCTTCAGGACCCCGGGCAGCGCGGTCATCTCCTGCTGCAGGCTGGCCGCGGAGTAGCCCTTGGCCTGGACGGCGTGGAGCACCGTGCCGACGTGGTCGGCGGAGTCGGCCACGACGGTGATCCGGTCGTAGCCGACGGTGCGTACGTACTGGTCCGCCGGAACACCGGCCTTGGCGGCGGCCCAGCGTACGACGGTGGCGTCGTCGGCGTAGGCCGCGTCCGGGCCGTCCAGCTGCCAGCTGGGCTGGAAGAGGCCGACGACGCGGATGTGCGCGGCGGCCCCGCGGCCCTGGCCGGAGCTTTCGGCGTGGGTGGTCTGGACGGTGATCTTCTTGCCGAGCAGCGGGGAGAGGTCGTTCCCCTGGGCGTTCTCGGGCAGCACGATCTCCCCTGGGCGCAGCGGGAAGAGCCCGGCGCGTACGGAGCGGGTGACCGGCGGCTTCAGGGCGGGGCGGGCGGTGGTCGCGTACAGCAGGGCGCCCGGCGCGCCGGGGCCCTTGTAGCCGAAGGAGACCTGGGCGCGCGGCTGTACGGAGGCCACGTGCCGGATGTCCGCGAGCCGGCGGACCGCCGTGCCGGTCAGCGGCTTGGCGCCGTGGCGGCCGGCCAGGCGGTCGACGGTGACGCTGCGGTTGGCGGTGCCTTCCTGGACGCGCTGGTCGGCGGCTTCCTGCGCGCGGCCGGAGACCGCGAAGGCGGTGACGCAGACGGCGACGGCGATGGCCAGCAGGGCGACCAGGCCGACGAAACGCCGCCACATGGAGCGCACGTTGGCGGCGGCGAGGCGGTAGAAGGTCATGGCCGGGCCTCCGGCGTCGGGCTGTCGGCCGGCGGCAGATCGCGGGCCTCGGGGATCACGCGGCCGTCGGTCACGCTCAGGACGGTGTCGGCGACGTCCGCGACGGCGGGGCTGTGCGTCACCAGCAGTACGGCCCGCCCCTCGTCGGCGGTCTCGCGGAACAGCCGCAGCATCCGCCGTTCGTTGTCGGCGTCCAGATTGCCGGTGGGTTCGTCGGCCAGCACCGTTCCCGCGCCGTTGACCAGCGCGCGGGCGAGGGCGACGCGCTGCTGCTCCCCGGCGGACAGCTCGCCGGGACGGTGGTCGGCCCGCCTGGCCAGGCCGACCCGGTCAAGCAGCTCCCGCGCGGCGCGGCGGGCGTGGTGTGCGTCGCCGGGGTGGGGGAGGGCGACATTGCGCAGGGCGGAGTGCTGCGGCAGCAGATTGGCGGTCTGGAAGACGAAGCCGATGCGGCGGCGGCGCAGATCGGCGCGCTCGTTGTCGCTCAGCTGCCAGGCGTCGCGCTCCTCGATCCGTACGGAGCCGGAGTCGGGAGGCAGCAGCAGGCCGAGGATCTGCAGCAGGGTCGTCTTGCCGGAGCCCGAGTGGCCGATCAGGGCGGTGATCCGGCCGGAGGCCGGGCACAGGTCGGCGCCGCGCAGTACGTCGACGCGGTGGTCGCGCAGCGCGAAGGACTTGTGGACGGCGCGCGCTTCGGGCGGCTGGGGGAGGGGGTTCACCGGGGTCACCCGTCCGCCTCCTGTTCTCCGCCGTGCGTTCCGTTCTGTGTTCCGTTCTGCGGTTTGCTCTGCTTCGGCTCCCGCGTTCCGTTCTGCTTCGGCTCCTGCGTTCCGTACCGCTCCTTGAGCTGTTTCTTCAGCTGCCAGACGTGCCAGGTCGTCTTGAGGTCGCAGCCGCCCGCCGCGTCGGCCCGGTACAGGTTCGGCAGCCGGGGGCAGCCGCGCCGGGTGTCGATGCCGTGGGCGACGGCCTCGCGTAAGGGCGCGTCGGCCTTCCATCCCGCGAGCAGATAGGCGCGCACCACCGCGGCGTAGCCGCTGACCGAGTCCAGCCGCTTGGGGTCGGTCGCCCACGGGCGGAGTTGCCGCGCGGTGATCCAGCGGGCGGGGCGCGGCGGCCGGCCGGTGTCGGCGAGGCCGGTGGCGAGGGTGGCGGCGGCGGTGACGCGTTCGGCGTCGTTCAGGGGCCAGGGCGTGGTCCGCGGGGCCTGGGCGGGGGCGCCGGCCCGGTCGCAGGCGAGGGCGGTGCGGGCCCACTTCTCGGCGCTGTGCGCGGTGACCGTACGGGGCACCACCTGGGCCGAGCGGCACAGCGCGGCCGCGGCGGAGGTGGTGCGTCCGCCCGCGCCCGCGAGGGTGGCGGCCCCGGCGGTGGTCAGCCGGGTGGCGGGGTCGCCCGCCGCGCGGGGGTCGGCGGCCACCTTGCCCAGGGCCTTGGCGAGGCGGTCGTCGTGGGTGGGTTCGCCGGCGAGCCCGCGCAGCAGCAGGGCGTAGAAGGACGCTTCGGGGCTGCCGAGGTAGCCGCTGGGGTCGCGGACCGCGCCGCCGGGCAGGGTGTTCGCCCGGATCCGGTCGCGCGCCTTGTCGAGGGCGGCGGCCGGGGCGCCCGCGGCCTTGGCGACGAAGGTGGCGTAGTAGAGGTCGGGGTAGCTGAAGGTGGCGGCGTTACGGCTGAGGACGGTGCCCCACACCTCGGGGTCGAGCTCGGCCTTCCGGCCGGCCGACTCCCGCAGCCGGGCGTACTGATAGGCGTCCAGCAGCGTCTGGTACCGCTGCTTCCCGCTCAGGGAGGTGAATTCGGCGGTCTTCGGCGGGGTGACGGTGGCGAGCCGGGCCGGGACGGGGGCGTTCAGAAGGCGTAGGCCGCGGGCGACGTCCGCCGACTCGCTCAGGGTGCCCGGGTGCGCCGCTGCCTTGTGCAGCCAGGGCAGGGTGGCCCGCCGGTCGGCCTCGGTGATGCCGCCGTGGGCGCGCAGGATCTCCAGCGCGGCGGCGGTGGACGCGGCCCGGTAGGCGTTTTTGGCCTGTTGCCCGGCCGGTTCGGTCGGTTCGGCCGGTTTGGCGGGTTCGGTGGACTGGGAGCGGGCGGCGCGCCGGGGCAGCGGGGCGCGGTACCAGCCGTCGCCGGTGCGCATCCGGCGTACGTCGGCGGCGTCACGGTCGTTCAGCAGCCCGTCGGCGCCCGATGCGGCGAGCGGGGCCAGCCAGCCGCGTCCCCACAGCGGGGAGGAGCCCAGCGCGTCCTGGCGGAAGAATTCGGCGGTCTTGTGGTTCAGGTGGAGGCGGGGCGGGGTGCCCAGGAGTGCTCGGGTGCGCTGGGCGTAGGCGTTGTCCTGTGGCCCGGTGGGCTCGTCGCGCAGGAAGGGCGGATAGTACAGCTGGTTCTGAGCGCTGGTCAGGATCGACAGCTCTTCGGTCACCGGCCGGCGCTCGTTGCTCTCGGACGCGGCCGACTGGCAGCCCGTCAGCAGGGCGGCGGCCAGCGCGCCGGCCAGTGGGCCGGCGGCGAGCGCGGCCGCGCGGCGCGGCGGCGAGGACATGCGGAAGCTCATGGCGGCGTCGCAACTCTCGAATGTGGGTACGGGGAAAGGGCTGCCGGGCCGGATGACGGCCGGCCCGGCAGTCGGCCGGCCGTGGGTCAGAAGGCCCCGGCGTACACGCACTTCTCCGACACCAGGATGTCGGGCGTGACCTGGCCCGAGCCGCAGCTACGGGTCGAGACGTAGGTCGTCGACCAGCTGGGGTCCATGGTTCCGCTGTTGTCCGCGATCCAGGCGTTGTTGTTGGTCCAGGTGACCTCGCCCAGGGAGTCGCTCTTCATGGTCAGCGTCGCCTTGGGCTCTTTGGCGATCTCGATGGACACGTCGAAGCCGTGGGCCTCCAGTTCGGTGCGGTTGTTGATCCAGATGGCGTTGGGCGGGGTGTTGCCCAGCAGCTTCGCGGAGGCGGTCCAGTCACACACGTCCCAGTAGGTCGTGCAGTGCCAGGCGTTGACTTCCCACGTATCGCCGCCGGGGATCCGCCACTGGGCGGACGCGCTGGTCGCGCCGGCCGGCGAGGTGACCAGCGCGACGGCCGCCATGGCGGCCGCGGCGCTGATGGCCGCTCGCGTGATGATCAGGGATTTGCGCACGATTGCACACTCCTCGGTCGAGGCCCTTCGGGCCGATGGACACACGAGGATCATGCGCATGCCAAATCCCGCGCGGCGGAACCGCACGTCGATACAGCCGGCTTCTGCTGAGACCCCCGTGGTGTTTGCCACCGTATTGCTCGGTTGCGGTCCGCGATAGTGCCTACGTCGGATACGACCTGATGAGGACTCATAGGTATGGACCGGGGGTGATGTGACTTGCTGTGCCCGTCGGTGGCTTTTGTGTGGCTACGCGGCTGCGGCCAGGAGTCCTTACGGTCTGTGGGGATGTGCTCACCTGGTCACGATGGGTGGGGTTGGTAGCCGTTTGGGAGGGGTTGAAACCAATCGGGACTCAGTTCGAACAGCCTCAGCCGCAGATCACGGCCGCAGGCTCAGCAGCACCATCAGCGTCAGGGTCGCCACCGCGAGCACCGTGCCCGCGCGGCGGAGCATGTCCTGGGCCCGCCGCAGCTCCTCGGGCGGCTCATCGGGCGGATCGGACCACAGCATGCACTCGATCCTGCGCCGTCCCATGGCCGTGGCGCCTGAGTACGCGTACTCAGGCGCCACGGGCGGAAGGGACCATTTCCGCGAAAAAGGTGCTGCCGCGAGAAAGGTGCCGCCGCGAAAGCGGTGCCGCGGGGAAGGGCGCCTCAGCTCGGCCAGTACGTCGTACGCCACGCCCGTGGCCCCGGGTGTGGCACCCGGCGGGCGGGGACGGTGCGGGCCGGGTCGGACCACTCCGGTGGCGCGCCCTCGCCCTGCGCGGCGGCCGCGCCGGCCGCCGCGCGCGCTTGCACCACCGCGAGCGCGGCGGCCAGCTCCTCTGGGGTGGGATTGCCCCGTACGATCTTGATCATGGAAACAGCCCTTCCTGAGGAGGGATGGGGGATGTTGCCTACAGCGGGATGTTGCCGTGCTTCTTGGGGGGCAGGCTCTCGCGCTTGTTGCGCA
>NZ_NCSM01000020.1 GCF_002224125.1 Streptomyces sp. NBS 14/10 | reverse complement strand
CATTTCGCCTGTTCAAGCAGACACTGGGCTGGACGAGGCCGCGGTTGCGGAGCCCGCAGGCGGCCGATCGCTGGACCTGGCTGGTGATCGCCCAATGCCGCGGAGTTAAGGACCCGGAGATGGTGTCAAGGTGTCGGGCAGCGTGATCTTGAGGTGCTCGGTGCGGTACGGGTCAGCAGGCTGTGGCGAGTCCATAGGCAGAGCTGGGAGGTGAGGTTCTTGCGGGCTCGGGACGCCGTGAGTCCCATGTGATTGGCGAGGTCGCGCGCGTGCATGGGTTGGTTGGCGTTCGCGGCAAGGATCTGGCACAGGTGTTCCCAGGGGCTGGATGGCTTCCGGGCCGGATCCTGTTCCGTCGGGAGGGTAGGCGCCTGGACGGTGATGTCGATGGCAGTGATGGAGGTGCTGGCGCGGGGGCGTTGATCGTGGTTCCAGGTGTGGTAGCGGGAGATGCCGCGCTTCGCCACGCGGGCGGAGGCCCACGGACGGCGTTGGGGGAGCAAGGCACGCAGGAGCCGGGTTCCTATGTGTCCGACCAGGTTGGCCTGGGGGCCGGGGGCCGACATCGGGCGGGCGATGAGGGCGACTGTGTCGCGGGCGGCCTCCAGGGCGATGATGAAGGCAGCACGGTCGGGGTCGGTCCCCGTCCGGGTCTCCACGGCCGTGACCATGACCGATCGCAGGGCCTGGTAGAGGGTGAGCAGGCCCCATAGCTCCTGGGTGAGGCCGACGGGATCCTTCGAGCGCAGGACGCGGCCTTTGAGGAGCGTGTGGCGCAGTGCCAGGTAAGCGCACTCGATCTCCCAGCGCTCGTGGTAGAGGCGGACGAGCCGGTGGGCGGGGTCGGTGCGGTGGTCGGTGAGCGTGGTCAGCAGACGGTAGGTCTCGCCGAAGGTGCTGCCGTCGGCAGTGCGTGTGCGGAGCTCGGCTTCGATGACGCGCAGGACCAGGCCGGCGATGCGCGTGAGGTAGGAGCCGTCGGGCAACAGGGTCAGGACGGGCGGGTGGCGGCGGCTGGTGCATCGCACCAGGAACTGCGCGCCGCGGTCGGCGACCTGCGCGAGCAGATCGTTGGTGTGGAAGGCGCGGTCCGCCAGGAGCAGCATGTCCGGGGTCAGATCCGAGGCCAGCTGCTGTGCGTAGTACGTTTCGCCTCGGGCGACAGGGCCGAAGGCTGCTGCGATCAGACCGCGGGTGCCGGGCTCGCACAATGTCATCAGCATCAGTCGGGGGTATCCGGCTTCACCGAGCCGGCTTGCGGGGGGCCGAGCCAGGTCGTGCTGAAACCGGTGGTCTTGCCGCTGCGGATGCGGTCTTCGACGCGGACGTGTGCGCGGTGGCGGACCTCCAAGTGCTGTAAGGAGCCCTGGCCGTAGGGGGTGTCGGTGAGGAAGACCTGGTGGCGCATTCCCTCGTCCAGGTCGAACAGGGACAGCTGGGCACCGGGGTGCGGACGCTCTCGCCGCACGATGACCCGCGTGCCGTCCGGGTAGCCGGCCAGGTCGATCACGCCGGTCAGATCGGAGACCTCCGCGCCCTGACGCAGGGCGCCGTCCTGTTCGAGTGCGGGATGCCAGACCTGCCGGCCAGCAGGCGCCAGGCGGTCGGCGTGGAGGCGACGGGACCGAACACCTCTGTCTGGTCGCGCAGCAGGGCCAGGTCCGCTATTTCCGCGCCACCGTCGGCGAGCATGACCGCGAGATCGACCGCGATCCGGCCGGGGTCGTGTCCGGTACCACGCGGTCGCAGCTGGCGCAGTGCGTCCGTGAAGGCACTGGTCAGGCCGGTGATAGGGGAGAGGTCGGCCAGCAGGCGGGATCCGGCGTGGCTGACCACTCCGTGACCGTCGGCCGACACGACGAGCTTGGGACGCGACCGGGTAAGGTGCACGCAGAAAGTACCTTCCTGCTGTGATGACAGAGACCTTAGACAAGCCTCATCATCCCAGTTCAGAAGGCACTTTCGCTTTTCCGATCAAGACTCGGACACCGCCGCAAGTGAAACGCACAGGCTAAGGGCTTGCAGAGAATCAACGGTGGTATGCATATCCAGGACGAGACCTGCGGCCAACTTGCTGTGAAGTGCGGAGTGTTGTTTCGGCACTTGGACGAGCGACAGCGGCAACTGCTCATGAGTGCTGGGGCATGGCGGTATCAGGGCAGTCGCGCGGGCGGCTGCGGTGAGTGAGACGACGGTCCGCAAGGGCGTATTCGAGCCTGAACTGACCCCTCCCCCGGACGTCCCACTTGTCCATGGACAAGTCGGGAGGGGCCGTGCGGCAAGGACCTGCCTCGAAATAGGCACCTCGCCGCACGGCCTCCGACCAATCGCTTGAAGACAGACCTGTACGGGATCGCAACCCGCTACGGGAAGACCGCGATCCGACCAGACTCCCCATCGCAGGCATGCTTCATTGGTCCGCCCAGTGACCACAGGAGACTGCCTACCCGAGGCAACTGCGAAGCAATACGAGGGGAGATCCCGTCACCAGTCGGGCTTCAGGTGATGCAGGTCATGACATCATCGGCTATCTCACTGAGCACCGTGTAATCTGTAGGAACGGTCTGTAGGATCGAGGCGGGGACCAGCGGTGTCACCGGACCGTGCGCGGCGAGGCGGGCAATAAAGCGCTGGTAGGCCCCATCCGGGCCGTAACTGCCCTCGAGCCAGAAGGATCGGTGGCGTGCACTGAGGATGTCACGCGGCCCGATTGTGACTGCCCGCGGCGGGACAGCGGACCAGTCACCGCTGAACGAGTGCAGCGCGTTCTGCATGATGGTCATCGGATGGAGTTCGACGGCGCGCGCTGGTGCGGCGGCAAACTCAGCCAGGTCACCGAACTCGAACCCCAGCTGTGGTTCCCAGAACGCGATGTGCCCGCTCCAGCCGACCCCACCGAAGCACACATCGGCGTCACCTGCGTCCTGGATCAGCTGAGAGTAGTGCCCGATGTTGTCACTGCTGGGGAAGTGGACGTTCTCTGGTTTGGGGAGCAGTCGTGGGTCGATGAGGTCGAAGAATTGCTTGCGCATGGCGTACTGGAACGACCCGGGCCAGCTCGCCGGTGCCGTCCGGCCGTCTTCGTCGGCATACTCGTCCATATTGAATGTGACAAGATGCTTGAGGTCGATTTTCTCGCTGTTGATCCGCCGTGCGGCATGGACGTACTGAGTCATCGGCCCAGCGGGCAGGATGAGCACACACTTCCTGTTTTCGGCGCGCGCCTTGACGATCGCGTCCACGATGGCATCTGCGAAGTTCCGAGCTTGCTCGTCGCGGTCCGTGGAGATTCGGATCCTGAACTCCGGATTGCGGTGAGCGGTGAACCTGCTGCGCGGGATAGCGCGTGCAGCAGCGCAGGCATCTTTGTCTTGGAAGGGTAGAAAGCTGGCCAAGGCATGGGGGAAGGTCATCACTATTCTCCTTGGAGTGAGGTGGTGAGGAGCAGGCCGAGGTCGAACACATGCAGGCCTGTGTCTGAGATCCATGATGTGGGGTAGGCGGTGATCGCGCCTCCATCGGCGAGCCGACCCATGGTCGGCGGCGGGATCACCGCCCAGTGCTGGAAGGCAATGTCTTCTCGACCCCATGCGCCCTGGCAGGACCCTCCCGAGCACTTCGGCCCTTGGCAGACCGTCCCCCTGGAGGTGCGGCCACGACGGTACCTTAGACCGCCTTCTGGCCAGTTCACAGCGGATGGAAGGTGGACTGGCTGCCAATCGGACGCGGAGGCTGTTGCACCCATTCCGTGAACGGGGGCGGCGGTCGCCGATAAGCTCTCTGTCCTGTGTGACCGTAGCGATCATTTCATGGGGGGCGAAGAAGAAGACTGCGTGTCCAGATACGCTTCACGGATTTCCCTAGGACCAAACGGCCAGATGCGCGTAACGCTAGCCCAGATCGCGAAGAAGGCAATGCCGCCAATCACCCATGCGATCGACATGTAGATAGAGAATCTATCGACCGAGCTGTATACATAGACCCATCCAATAAGCGCCAAAATGCTCGGTACCGGGTACAACCACTGCTTATATGGCCTCTTCAGGCCGGGCTGCCGACGGCGCAGTATGCTAACGGCGGCTACTTGCGCCAATGCCTGGATGAGGATGGTCACGGAAACGAGCATGCTGATCGCAGTCGTAAAATCAAAGAAGGAGCAGAAGATCATGATGGCTCCCATGATTAGCAGGGCAACGTGCGGGAAGCCGTGCTTGGGATGCAATCTTCCGAAAAACTTGAAGAATACTCCATCCTGTGCCGCATTGTAGGGCACACGGCAGCCACCGAGCAAACCCATGGCAATGGACGCAAAGGCTGCGATAAGGATGAGGACGGTTACGATCCCTGCGGCAGTGTGTCCCCAGTTCTGGGTGACAACCAGAGTTGCTACCGAATTCGAATGCTCTGCCTCTTTCCAGGGAACAGTGCCGATGACTCCAAGGTTCATTGGAAGGTAGATCGCCATCATGCCGAGAATCGCAATAATGATTGAGCGGGGAATGACTCGGCCGGGTTCCTTCAATTCCTCACCCATATAAGCGGTTGTGTTGTATCCGAGATAGTCGTAGACGGCGATAATAAGACCCGATCCGAGGCCGGAGAAAAATGATGTGAAACCAAACGCGCCAGGCGGATACTCGAATGCCAAGTTGGCGTGGAAATCAGTGAATGATGCCCCTATAGTGAACGCGACAGCAAGTAGCATCACTATCCACAAGACCATGGTTATTCTTTTTACCGAATCAACCTTTCGGTAGATCGCAAAGATGACCGCCACCCCGAGAAGAACCGCCAGGACATGCATATGCAGCCAAGACAGATTCGGCAGGAAGTATCCGAGATACTGCACGAATCCGATAAGCCCCGTTGACAAGGTCAGCGGGATCGCAAGGATAGCAGTCCAAACGAAGAGGAAGGGCATCAGTCGCCCACTCCGATACTGGAAAGCCTCGCGCAGATACACATAGGTGCCGCCGGCGCCAGGCATCGCCGCGCCCAACTCAGCCCAGATAAGACCGTCCGCCATAGCGAGGGCTGCTCCGACCACCCAGCCGAAGATGGCCTGCGGTCCATTCATCGCGGCGATCATCGCCGGGATCGTAATGAACGGACCAATACCGCACATCTGGGTCATGTTGATCGCAACGGCAGGAAAAAGTCCGATTGACCGCCTGAACCCTCGGGCGCTTGCCTCTGGGGATTGATCATGTGCGGGCATATTAACGGGACCCATGGGCATAATGGTGCTCTCCATGTCCAGGTGCGGCGGGTTGCTAGTGTGTTGATTCAGCCGGGGGCGAGGCGTCGCACGCAAAGCGCGTTCACGGTATTACATACAGTCACGAGCGATTCGACGTGGCGACGGCGGCTTGTTGAGCCAGACGGGAGATGGCAACCACTCGGTGGCGTCTGTCGATGATCGGTGGGCTCCGAGTTGCGCCGCCTTTTCAACCCGAAAAGGTCGTCCGCAGAGTTTCTCTACCGATCATGACAGCACCAGAAATCTTCCTGTCTCCACGCCGGTCGCGGTACTTCGAGTCTGAAACGATCAGCAGCTCATTAAGAAGGCCGACGCTTGCATCTTCCACCCTAGATCAGGCATGAGTCACTGGAGTGGCCAGCCATCCACCGTGAGGGGCCGACCCCCCTAAGAGCTGCAGGGCTCCCTGGGTAGCAGGATGCCTTCACAGCCTGGGTAACCTGAACTTAAGCGAGCCAATGCGAAAAGTAAAGAGTTAAGACGAGCTGAACCGAACCTCTGCGGGCTGTGGTCGGAGGACGGCACGAGGGCCGGGTGCGTTGTAGCGCGCAGCAGGGTCGACGGATACAGAACCTCACGGACACCAGGCTGCTTGGCCTGGTGTCCTGGGCGGGTGAGAGCCGGCTCCTCTCCTCCCCTCTAGGGTGTCCGGTGGATCAGGGCGGGCGGGAGCAATTGTCAAGACTTGTGGATCAGTTCGGGTGAGTGGCCCTCGCTCGCCGAGCGCAGGCGAGGGCCAGGAGTTCATGACCGGTCGCGCACCGGGACGGCGATGGCTGTCAGCAACAGGGCAGACCCCAGGACCAGAGTGGTGCTGATCCGCTCGCCCAGCACGACTGCGGGGGCCGTGGCTGTGGCGGGCTCGAGGAGCACAAGCACGACCGCGGCAGTACTCGGACTGTGGTCAGCCCGTTGAGGTACCAGCGGTAGGCAAGCAAGGTCGGCACGACGCCGAGGAAGATGAGCCAGCCCACGCGCCTCGGCGCCATGTTCAACGCGGGGCCAGGCCCCTTGAGCAAGCGCCCAGGGCAGCAGACACAGGCCCCGACACTCCAGGTGGCCGCGTGGCCGCGTCTGTGGTCGCGTTCCCAGTGGAGCAGGCCCGCAAGGCGACGGCGCTGTAGCTGACGGCGGAGAGCAGAGCGAGCGTGATGCCCACCAGAGGCCGGGGACGGGGCGAGCGACCGGAAACAGCAGGCCGAGCAGCGCGATCCCGATCGCGGTGTCGCCGCGCTTGGTGAGTCGCTCGTCCAGGAGGACGTGCGCCCCGATGCTTACCAGGATCGGGCCCGCGCCGAGAGTGACCATGGCGCCGAGGGCGAGGCCGGCATCCTGGACGGTGCCGAAGTAGGCCGTCTGGTAAGTCGCCAGGGCGACGCCGGTGAGTACGGTGGTGCGTCGGCATCACGTAGGCCGGTCGGCGGCAGGTTGGCAGAAGCATTGGGCGATCAGACGGCGGCGGCGCAGCGCCAGAACGACACGGCGATGGGGCCGAGGCCGCTGAGAAGCTGACGCTGAAGCTGAACGGAAAATTGATCTTCGGGAGGGCAGGCGGCAGCATCCGCGCCGCTTGTGGACCGGATGACGGTGAGACGGGCGGTCAGGCTGACGCTGGCGCGAGGGCGACTTGGTGGCCGAGGGCCTGGAGCTGGCAGACGAGATCGCGGGTCTTGCGGGCGGCATCGAGGTGGCGGCGGTGCCAGTCGGCGCCGAGCTCCTGGTAGCCGAGCCGGTACGCGCAACAGCACCGCCCGGAAGGCCGACGATTCAGAGTGAGGACAGCCGGAGCGTCAATCGGGGATCGGGTCAGACCCCCGAGCGGTGCCTCCCGCATCCTCACAGTCGGGGATCTTGAAATTCGGAGTCGTCCGGGGTGGTCAACGTGCTGGTGAAGCGATGCGTTTCCCCTGTTCAGGGCTTCACAGGTGGGTCAGCGAGCCTTCTGGTGGCGGTGGCGATGCGCTGGTGACCGTTGGGCGAACGCTTCGTTCGTGCCTGCCGTCGTCCATGTGACTGAAGTGGCTGGAGTGTCGATCGCCTTCACTCGTTCGTGGTGGCCGTGCCGGGAACCGTGGGCTCGGTGATCTGTGCGGGTGGGACGGTTGGCGCCCCGCGACTCGGAGGCCCCCTGTGTGTTCGCCCTCGTGCTGACTGCGTGATCCCCGAGCTGACCGTGCGGGTCGCCCGAGCGAGCAGCCCCAGGGGCACTACAGCCATGGCCATCCGCGATCTCAACGTCTTTGGAGCGATGAGGACTTCGAGGAGTGGTGTCCCAGGGACGGCAAGCCGGGCCTGTCACCTGCCCAGTTGGCGACCGTGTCGGTCTTGCAGTTCCTGCTGGAGCTGTCCGACCGGCAGGCCGCCGAGTCGGTGCGGAACCGCATCGACTTCAAATACGCGATGGGCATGGAGCTGGAGGACCCCGGCTTCCACCACAGCGTTCTCGCGGACTTCCGTGAGCGCCTGGCCGAGGAGGGCCGGGCCGACAAGTTGCTGGACCTCGCGCTGGAGAAGATCCGGGCCATCGGCCTGGTCCGAGAACGCGGGCGGCAGCACCGACTCCACCCACGCCCTGGCCGCGGTGCGGGACCTGACCCGCCTGGAGCTGGTCACCGAGGCCATGCGCGCCGCCCTCGAAGAGCTCGCCCGCCGGGCACCGCACGAGCTGGTCGAGAACGCCGGCCTGCCTCCCTCGGCCGTCGCCATCGTCTCGCCCTACGACGTGAGTGCCCGCTACGTGCGCCGGGGCGAGACACGCTGGAAGGGCTTCCTGGCGCACGTCACCGAGACCTGTGCCCCGGACACACCGAGCGTGATCACCGACGTGACCACCGCCAAGGCCGCCGTCCACGACACCAAGGCCCTCCCGGCATCCCGGCCCAGCTGGACCATCGGAACCTGCTGTCGAAGGAGCACTTCGTCGACGGCGACTACCTCTCCGTCGCACTGAAACAGCAGGTCGCCCCCGAACACGGTGTCGGCCTGGCCGGGCCGATCCGGGCCAGGAGCACCCGGCAGTCCCGCAAGGGCACGGTGTTCCACCGTGAAGCCTTCGCAATCAACTGGGCCGCAAACGAGGTCACCTGCCCACAGGGAAAGGTGAGCCGCCGGTGGTCGACGCCGCCGTCCCTCGCGCCCGCGTAGCGCAGGTTCTCCCTTACGCATGTAGAGCGCGCAACGTTGCCTGATTGCCTGCCTGGGCACGAAGAGCCCGATGGAGCCGTTGAGCGCCCGGCGGTTCCGGCATGATCAGGCAGCTCCACCACTGCCTCCAGACCGGCGAACTGTTCGACGAACACGTCGCGTCTCCCTCCGAACTGGCCACTACCGCTTGACACGTTGGTGTCGTGAGATGTCTAGGCCAGGCTCCGCAGCCCCGAGGCCGCCGACCGCGCGAGGTCAGCGATAGGGGCGGACGTCGATGACGCGCATGCCCGCAGCGTTAGCTGCAGCTATGCCTTCGTCGCTGTCTTCGTACACCAGGCAGTCCGACGGAGCGGCGCCGAGTTTCGCTGCGGCGGTCAGGAAGATGTCCGGGGCGGGCTTTCCTCGCTCAACATCGTCGCGGGTGACGACGAGATCGAAGGCATCGCGGAACGGCTGATGGAAAAGTACCGCATCGATCATGGAACGGGTGCTACCCGAAGCGATGGCCATGGGGATACTGCCTGCTGCGCGTTCTACCACGGCCTGGATCGACGGGTGAGGGCGCACAGTATGGGCGTCGCGCAGGTAGTGGGTGTCACACTCGGCGACGAGTTCGGAGACGGGGCGGGGCAACTGCAAAAAGCGTTCGGTGGCGAGGGTTTCGATCAAATCAGCCGAGGACAGGCCGGTGCGGGCATCGAACCACTGTTGTTCCAGGTCGATCTGCTCCGCAGCAAGAGTGGCGGCCATGGCGCGGTAGTTCGCCAACTGGCTATCAACCAGTGTGCCGTCCCAATCGAACAACAGATAGGCGGCTCCTTCAGGGGATAGTTCGGGATGCATCGACACTCCTTCTTGCGGGCGGGGTCATGGTCAGGCCCCGCCTCATCAATTTGTTTATGGATGGAACATAGCGGAGGCGAGCCTCTCGCCGGAACCACCGGGTTCCGGCTCGCCAGGGTCGATCCATAGCCGCATCGCGGGGGGGCGTACAGCGCGACGTAGGGGAACGTTTGAGCTGCCGGTTGCCAGCTCGGCGAGTGCGCTGTGGGTCGAGGTCCCCGGCGACTTGGTGACCGACCAGGGTTCGGCGTAGGAGGGAGGTGGGAGGAGCACTGGGGAAGCCGGTGCCGTCGTCGACGGTGACCAGGACCACGGTCCCGGCCGCACCCCCGGCATCCAGGTCAGGGCCGGGGATAAGGGGTGGTGGCTCCAGGCCAGTTTCGATCTGCGATTCCAGAGCTCGGCGCTGTTCGTGGACGGTCGCAAGGGAGCGGATCAGGGAGGACACCAGCGCCAGGGGGCGCCGGTCCGGGAACGACCACGGTCTGCCTCTCCAAGGCGTCGAAGGCCTCTTCGGCCAGCCGGGTGGCTATGCTTGGGATTTTGTCTTTGATGACGTCACCGAGCTTGCGGCGGCTGGTTTCCCACGTAGGAGATCCCGAGGCTCTCCACCGCGTCTAGGATCTGTCGTCAAATGATCTTGGCTGGTGGATCGTGGTCGGATGATACGTCTCCATGAGCTGTCCGATGCTGAGTGGAAGTTCGTCCGGCCGCTGCTGCCCGAGTCGTTGCGGGGCCGGTTTGCCGACTGTGTGCACGTTGTGTCGAGGTGTGGGCTGCGTGTTCTTGCGGCCGGGCGGCCGTCCTGGGCCGGGGTGGGAGGGTTTCGGTGCCCTGGCAGGGCAGGCGGTCTTCGGGCGGAGGTGCCGGAAAGTCGCGGCGGACGCGGGCGGCGTGAGTCGGTTCGGCGGACTCGGTTTTTCCCATGGCCGAAGCAGGTCGGCCGCCAGCGGGCGGGCCAGCCGCAGCTGGGTGTAGACCGCGAGGATGAGCCAGGTCCAGCGGTCAGCCGCTTCCGGCGTGCGGATCTTCGGGCAGGTCCAGCCGAGGGTCTGCTTGAACAGCCGGAAGGTGTGTTCGATGTCGAAGCGCCGCAGGAAAATCTGCCAGAGCAGGTTGACCTGGGCGGAGGTGGCGTCGGTGCCCGACCACCACAGCCACACCGGCTTCGGGGTGGCGCCGCTGGGCAGCCGGTCGACCTGCAAGCGGATCACAGTGCCCTCGATCACCGGCAGCACGCCCAGCTCGGCGGCCCATGCCGAGCGGTGGGCCAGCCGTGGGTGGAGCCGGTCCCAGGCCCGGGCGGTCGCGGTGCCATACAGACGGGTGGCGGTCACGGTCGTGATGTCGGGGGTGTTCCAGGTAGCCGGGTCGCCGAAGACGAACTCGGCGCCGTGACGGGGCGGACGGCCCAGGGCGCCTGGTTCGCGGGCTGGTGCCGCGCGACGCAGGATACGGTCCGAGCGCATCCGGCCCAGCACCTGCACTGGCAGATCCTTCAGCAGTTCGGTGCGTGACCGCTGGCTCAGTCGATGGCCACTTCATCGAGCAGGGTGTTGCGCAGCGCCGTAGCAAGCGTGGGAGCCAGGGGCAGGCGAGGGATCAGCGTGGCCTGGAAGGCGTGGTAGACATCGGGCTTGCCCTGCCAGATCATGTCTGCGGGCCTCAGATTGGCGTCGAGCTCGTGGTGCCAGGACCCGTGAGCGCGGTCGATGAACGACCCCGCATGATCCCAGAACTGGTGGTACCAGTTCTTGTAACCGACGTCTCCGGTGGCCTGATAGAGCGCTGCGGCTGCGCTAATCGCCTCTGCAATGACCCAGTGGAGTCGTGATGTCACCACAGGCTGTTCGTTCCAGTCGATGGTGTAGACGAAGCCGGGCAATCCATCAGCGTTCCACCCGCATGCCACCGCCTTCTCGAACAGGGCCACGGCATCGTCCAGAAGCCAAGCAGGTGCTGCTGCGCCGAGGGAGGCGCGCAGGTGCAGACAGAAACGGGCCCATTCGAGGAGGTGTCCGACGGTCACGCCGTAGGGCCTCAACTGGTCTCCGGGGTTGCTGATGTTGTAGTCCAGCTCTGGTTCCCAGGCCGTGTTGAAGTGTTCCGGCAGGAGCCAGTCATGCTCTCGCGCAAAGCCGTGGATGACCCGTTCGACGATCGGCAGCGCGCGCTGACGCCACATCTGGTCACCGGTGACGTCGGTCACGGCCAGCATCGCTTCGACGGCGTGCATATTGGGGTTGACGCCACGGTAGGGGTCGAGGTTCGTCCACGCCTGGTCCCAGGTGTCGACTGCAAGCGTGTTGTGATCGTCCCAGAAGTATTCGTCCCAGACATGGAGAGCCTCGTCGAGGAGCGGGTCGGCCCCAGGTGCGCCAGCAGCCACGGCACTGGAAGCTGCCAACAGCACGAAGGCATGTGTGTAGGCGCTCTTCTCGGTGGTTACCGGCTGCCCGTTGTGAACGGCGCTGAACCAGCCGCCGTGTTCGGCGTCGCGCAGCTGGTGGCTGAGAGCCCTGACCCCGCGTTCCACGAGCTCTTGGCAGGGTGCCGGGTGGCCAAGGAACTGGCCGAGCGCAAAGACGTGGGTCATACGGCACGTGATCCAGGCATGAATCGGCAGATCGGTGTCGGGGTGTCCGCGCCTGTCGAGCCAGGCGAAGCCACCGCCCGGGTGTACGGATCCTGCCGCGAAGTCGAGGAGCCGTCTTGTCTCGGTCGCCAGCCAGGCGGTGCCGTGGACGGGGCCTGGCTGTGGGTGATGATCACGCATGGTGGGTTCCGTAATCCTTAGGCCCGACGGGCGCTGCACCGGGGGGTAGCTGCCGGCCGGGACGGGGGAGCGAGGCACGTCCGGCCCAGGCAACTCACAGGGTGAGGACGACCTTGTGTGCTGTCTTATCGTGGCGCAGGGTCTGCAGCGCCTTGGCGTAGTCCTCGAGCTTGAAACGGTGAGTGATGATGCCGTCGGTCTTGGCCCGGCCGGAGCGCAGTGCGGCGATCGCTGCGGGGAAGGAGTTAATCTCCGCAAACGATCCCTTGATGGTGAGCTCACGCCGGAAGATGTCGTACGGTGAGACCTGCACCAGGTCGTTCTCGTCGGTGACACCATAGAATACCGTCGTGCCGCCGTTGCGGGTCAGCGGCACGCACACGGCGCACACGTCGGCGCTTCCGGTGGCGTCGATGACGATGTCATAACCGTCACCGCCCGACAGCTCACGCAGCTTGACGACGTCTCCCGGAAGATCCGCGCGGTTCATCACGAACGTCTGGTCGGCTCCGAGGGCGCGGGCGGTGTCGAGTTTGAAGGCCGTGGGTGCGGCGACGGTGACATGGGCGGCACCACTGCTGGCTACCAGTTGGGCCAGCAGTTGGCCGGTGGGGCCGGCACCGAGGACCAGTACGCTCGATCCCGGGGCGGGGCGCAGCACGTCGACTCCGTGCATGACGCAGGAGGCGGGTTCGACGAAGACGGCGGTGTCGGGGTGCATCCCCTCCACGGAGAAGACCTGTGCTGCGGGCGCCGTCACATATTCCGCGAAGGCTCCGGGCAGGTTGGACCCCATGCCGGTCAAGTTGGTGCACATCAGGTTCCGGCCGGCGCGGCAGTAGAAGCAGTTGCCGCAGCTTGCGTTCGGGTTGATGGTGGCCTGCTCGCCGAGAGTGAACCCCTCGACTCCCTCGCCGATCTGGTCGATCACTCCCACGGCCTCATGGCCGGGGATGAGAGGAAAGGCTGCCATGAACTGTCCGTCGTGGAGATGGAGGTCGGTGCCGCACACTCCGGCCTGGAGCACGCGGATGCGTATCTCTCCCGGCCCGGCTTGCGGGGTCGGGATCTCCCGGATCGTGAAACTGCGGGGTGCGTCGTAGACGACTGCCTTCACGTTGTTGCTCGTTTCTTTGCGCAGGGGAAAGGGGTACTGCTAGCGCAGGGAGTGCAGGTGGTGGATGGCGGCGACCGGGTCCGGTGCTCCATAGACGAGAGAGCCGGGGATGACACCGTCGGCGCCGGCCGCGGCTAGGCGCTCGATGGTCTCAGCGCGGATGCCGCCGTCGACGAAGATGGGCCGATCCTGCTGCTTGGCCGTGGTGTGGCTCCGCAGCTCCAAGACCCGCTGGGGAGTTGCAGGGTCCTGGGAGACGCCCTTGACGCCGATGGCCGTGCCCATCAACAAAAACCGGTCAACCTCGGCTGCCAGGGCGACCGAGTCCGCCACGGATTCGTGCGTCTCTATGCCCAGTGACGCCTGGAGGCCAGCTTCCCGGATCGAGCCTAGGGTATGGCTCACGTCCGGACATGCCCCGGACTGGACAGTGATCATATCGGCGCCGACGTCGATGAAGCGCTGCGCCCAGTAATCCGGGTCTGTCACGTTGAGATGCACGTCCAGTACAAGTTCGGTGCGGGCGCGGACGGCGGCGACGAAGTCGGGGCCGAACAGAAGCTCTTCGACGTTGTGACCGTCGAAGACGTCGATGTGGAAGCCGTCAGCGGCATCGGACACTAGATCGATCGCCCTTCCCACATCGAGCAGGTCGGCCGACCAAAGGGAGACGTACGCCTTCACTGCCAGGACTCCAGTGCTGGTTCGAAACTCGGTGACGCAGGTGACGATGCCTCTTCGTTTCGGATCTGTAAAGAGCTTTTCGAAAGAAAACGAGTCACATGCCGTGGTTGGCCGCAGGCCTGCGCTGCGGTTCGGACCCTCCGGATCGGACCTCCGAAAGTCCATGAGGGCACCCGACCTGGGTGTATCGCAGCTTCTGTAGGGCGAGAGCATACAGAGCGAACTACCTCTTGCGCCGATGCCACCGCCACGTGCAGACTCGTTTTGTTTCGATTAGATGTCCAGGCAGCGACGAGGCGATGAGATGCGTGCGATAGGTGTTGACGTCGGAGGCACAAAGCTGGCCATTGGCCGACTGAGCGGCAGCGGCGAGCTGTACTACTACACCGAACGCCCTCTGCCAGGCCTGGACTACGACAGGCTTCTGAACACCATCGCGGAGGCCGTGCAGAACGTGCATGACAGCCACTCTGTGTCGCCCAGGCTCGGGGTGGCGATGGCCGGCTGGCTGAGCCCGGACCGCGAGCGCGTGGTCGCTGCCGCCAGTCTGGGCTGGACTGACCGCAAGCTGCGACAGGACCTTGCGGAGCTCACCGGCCTGGAAACGATCGTGCACAATGATGCCAACAGCGCCACCTGGGGCGAGTACCTTCTGGCGGGGCGTCCCAAGCGGGGAGCGTTCGTGATGCTGACCCTGGGCACGGACGTGGGAGGCGGCGTCATCGCTGACGGCCGCCTGCTGACCGGTGCCTTCGGGGTAGCGGGCGAACTGGGTCACCTACAGGTGCGCGCTGATGGACCGCGCTGCGTGTGCGGCAGCCGCGGCTGCCTGGCCGTGTACGCCAGTGGCAAGGCCATGCTGGCTAGCGCCCGACGGGCGGTTGCCCATGCCCCCGCCGAGGCACCACTGCTGTCCAAGCTCTGCGGCAACAATCCGGTGCGTCTGCGCGGCCATGATGTCGCGACCGCCGCCCAGCAGGGCGACAAGGCGGCGCTGGGGGTCGTGCGCGAGGCAGCCGCGGCCATCGCCGCGGTGTCGGCCATGATCTCCCGCATCGTCGACCACCACACGCTTGTGCTCGGTGGTGGTGCCAGCGCTATCGGGCCTGTCCTACAGCAGGCCGTGGTGTCCGCTCTCAGGGTCACCACGCCGCTTGGCCCGGTCCTGCCCTTGCCCGAGGTCCGCCTGGCGCGTGCCGGTAACCGAGCCGGTGTGCTGGGCGCGGCTGACCTCGCCGCATCAGCCGAGTGACCACTCCCCACCCACCCCACCCTCATGCCGTACCTCGCAACTGATCAGCATTAAAGGAGTTTGTTATGTCCCTTGTCGGGATCGGTGTCATCGGCGCCGGCCGGATCGCGCAGGCCGCTCATCTGCCGGCGTTGGCGCGGGCAGACGGAGCGCGGCTGGTAGGCGTGTGTGATCCCTCCGAATTGCTGGCACGGCGGGTTGCGGCCCGCTACGAGGCGCCTGGATACACCAGCGTCGATGAATTGCTGGCAGACGACAACGTCGAAGCGGTCATCGTGGCGGTGCCCGACCGCCTCCACCTGCCTCTCGCCTCCAAGGCACTACGCGCAGGCAAGCACGTGCTGGTGGAGAAGCCGCTGGCCGGCACGGTGGCGGAGGCCGAGGAGCTGCGGGCGCTGGTCGCCGAGACGGGTCTGCATCTGCAGGTTGGTGCAATGAAGCGCTACGACCCAGGTGTGCAGCACGCCGCGCACGCCATCCAGAACAAGATCGGGCGGATCCTGTCGGCGACCGTGTGGTACCGAGTGATGTCGGGCCTGCGTCCCTCCACCGAGGCCACGCTGTTCCCGGCGCTGGTAGTCGACCAGGACGTGCGCGCCCGCGAGGCCACGTTCAAGGCCAACCGTGAGCAGTACCTGCTGACCACGCACGGCGCCCACGTCTTGGACGGCATGCGCTACCTGCTGGGCGACCCGACCAGCCTGTCTGCGCAGATGGCTCGCGCGGGCAACGACCTGACCTGGCACGGGACGGCGAGCCTGGCCGAGGGCGGCCTAGCCCACTTCGAGATCACCGCGAACGTACACGCTGAGTGGTCCGAAGGCGCCGACATCTACGGTGAGAACGGCTACGTGAAGCTGCGCACTCACTTCCCCTTTACTCTCCGGGCCAGTGACGTGGAGGTGTTCGACGAGGCGAACGCGACCAGCGAACGCGCGGTCTTCGGCGATTCCAACGCCTACGAACGCCAGATCGAAGCCTTCGCCCTGGCTATCCGCAACAACCTGCCCGACAGCCCCAGCGCCGATGACGGCGTCATCAGCGTCAAGCTCATCAACGCCGTGGCCGAGTCCAGCGCCCAGGGTGGAACGAAGGTGACCCTGTGACCGAACTCGGCGTCTTCGCCCGCGTCTTCCCCAGCGGCCCGCCCCACAGGGTCGCCACTGCCATCCGCGCAGCCGGATTCACTGCCACCCAGCTGAATCTGTCCGCAGTGGGACGTCCCACCTTGGATGCCACGCTCACCCCCCAGGACGCAGCCGCGATCGCAGCCGCGTTCACCGAGGCCGACGTACGGATCTGGGGACTGTCAGGCACCTTCAACGCGATCGACCCCGACGAGGCTGCCCGTCGAAAGGCCATCGACGCGTGCCTCGCCGTTATCCGACGCGCACCTGACATCAGCGCCGAAGTGGTCACCATCTGCACCGGCACCCGGGACCCGCACAACATGTGGCGCGCCCACCCCGACAACACCAGCCCCCAGGCCTGGGCCGACCTGCGCGGCACCCTCGACGCTCTCCTCCCGGCTGCCGCTGCGGCCGGCGTCCGGTTGGGCATCGAGCCCGAACCCGGCAACGTGATCCGTGACGCAGACGCCGCCGCGGTCCTGCTCCACGAACTCGGAGACGACGCGCGTCACCTCGCCGTCGTCCTGGACCCGGCCAACCTGCTCACCGTCGACACCGCAAAGGATCAGGAACGCATCCTCAGCCACGCCTTCGCTGTCCTCGGCGACCATACGGCCGCCGTGCATGCCAAAGACGTGGTGGCCTCCGGCTACGCCTCCCCCGGCACCGGCGCCCTGGACTACGACCTGGTCATGCGCCTGCATGCCGCCCTGCCCCAGCCGGTCCCCGTGATCGCCCAGGACTTGGTTCCCGAGGACGCCCCGCGCGTCTACGCGTTCCTGCACGCCTACGCCTACAAGTACGGGAAGCGGCCATGAACAGCCGACACGGCCGGGGGCGACTCGCCTTCGAGGTCACTGGCAACGGGGACCAGCCATTGCTGCTTCTGCACGGTCTCGGTGCCGACCGCAGCCAGCCTCTTGCTCTTGCCGACGACACTGTGCGCCGCCAGTGCCAAGTGCTGGCCCCAGACCTACGGGCCCATGGCATGACCACGCTCGACGAACGCCATGAGCTGCTCACCTTCCCCCAGCTGGCCGCCGATGTCGAGGAGGTGATCGGCGACTTCGGTCCATCGCGGCCCCTCATCGTGGTCGGCATCTCCATGGGGGCGGGGGTCGCCGCGCAACTCCTGGCTCGAGGCAACATCCCGGTGCGTGGCCTTGTCCTCATCCGTCCGGTCTGGCGCTGGGAGCCCCACCCCGCAAGCATGTCCGCCTACCCGCGGATCACGGAATTGCTGCGCACCCACGGGGCGGCTAAAGGCAGGGTGCTGTTCCAGGACAGCGAGGACTATGCCGGGATCGCCAGGGTCTCCGCCGCAGCAGCCGACGCCCTGTTGGGACAGTTCGACGCCCCCCGGGCCGTCGAGCGGGCCCAGCGCCTGACGGCCGTCCCTGCCTCAGCGCCCACCCGCCCCCCCTCGTCCGGCACACCCAAGCTGGTCATCGGCGCGCACCAGGATCCGGTGCATCCAATGATCGTCGCAGAGCAGGTGGCCGGAGATCTCGGAGCACCCCTGAAAATTGTTTCGCCTCGCTATGATGCGCCTGAACAACATTTCGTACAGGTCGCGCGCGCGATCCGGAACTTCGTACAGGACGTCTGACCCATGCCACCACGCCGGAAGAACGGAGACGGGCAACGCGCCGTCGGCACGCCGGAAGGCAAGCCGACCGCGTTCGCCGAGGAGCGGCATGCCCGCATCCTGCAGCTTCTGGGCGAGCGCGGCCGCATCCGCAACAGCGAACTCGCCGAACTGCTCGGCGTGACCGAGCCGACGGTCCGCAAGGACGTGGCGGATCTAGCGCGCCAGCAGTTGCTGCGCCGCACCCATGGCGGCGCCATGGCGGTGCGCCCGGCGTTCGAGCCGGACCTGCCCTCCAGAGTCACCCGCCACGCCGAGGCCAAAACGAAGATCGCACGGGCCTGTCTTGAACTGATACGCGGCGGCGACGCGGTGTTCCTGGACGGTGGCAGCACCGTCCTGCGCATCGCCGAGCTTCTGGCCGAGGCCAGCGCCGGCCAGCCGCCGCGTAATATCAATGTGCTGACGAACGCGATAGGTGTCGCACAGACTCTGGCGGACCGGGAGGGGATCAGGCACACCGTGCTGGGTGGGACCTACCGGCCCGCAGGGGGCTGCTTCGTCGGCCCTCTGACCCTCGCCGACCTCGACAGCTTCACCGTCAATGTGGCCTTCATCGGGGTCACGGGCTTGTCCGAACAGGGCTTCACGGTCGCTGATCTCGGTGAGGCCCAGGTCAAGAAGGCGGTCGTCGACCGGGCCCGGCGCGTCGTGGTGGCCATGGACCACAGCAAGCTCGGTGTCGCCGACTTCGCCAAGGTGTGCGACATCGAGGCCGTCGGCGCGATCGTCACCGACGAGCCAAACGAGTACCTGACCGAACTGTGCGAGGAGGCAGGTGTAGAGCTCATAATGGCGGACGACTCCGCCTCCTGACTCCCCGGAGCACCAACCGATACGCCGGATTTCCGCGAGAATGAGAGGGTGATCCAAATGAGCTCCCAGAGCCTGTCAGGCTCGCATTCACCCGCCCGGATCCGACCTCGCACTCGCCGAGCTGGACCGACGCCCTCGGACGGACTCCGGTATCTGACCGAGATGAAAGGGATGCGCCCCCGCGATCCCAGCAGCCAGGAAAACCACCGCCAGTGCCAGCCACCCAGTGGGACCGGGCACAGAAACCACCCCGACACGCGCGGAGGGCCGACGTCCCCCGCGGCGGAGAATGCGGTGGAGGGCATGGCCTGACATCCCGGCGCAGCGGGATGGCGATGCCGCGGGCTGCGGCCGTGGGCCGAACGGAGCTACAAGCAGATCACGGACGAACTCGGTCGGACCGACCTCCGTGTCGGTTCCGACCGAGTTCGTTCGTCCCCCACCACCAAATCCTGATGAACTGCGCGTATCTTCTGCACCTGCGGACACGCGCTGCGCTGCTGCCCCCGGCCCGAGCCGGGCTAGGCCGAAGAACGAGCCGTTCGCCTCGGTGTCCGGCACATCGAAGGCTCGCCGTCCAGCAGTGTTCGCCGCGGCGACGGTGCCCCTGCCGGCCCACGAACAGCAGCTGATTCCCGGCCTGCTGGTCCGACTCGAACCAGGGATGCTGCCCCATCAATGGCCGACCGCGGCATCGCCGGCTTCGAGCTGTGGCGGGCCTGCCAACGGTCAGTTCTACTGGCCGCCGTCACGGGCCGCCACGGACACGGGCGCGGACCTGTTGTGGCGCGTCCGCAAGAACATCGTGCTCCCGGCGCTCCAACCTCCATGTCACCAAACGCAAGATGACCACCTGGCACCCTGAAACACGCCCATCACCGCGCCCCACCCCGGCACCCACTGCGACAGTCACACTGATCCCGTCAAACCAACCAGCAGACGCCAGAAAGTCACCTAAATCACCGGTATTGGCCTAGGCCCTGCCGTTGCGTTACGGGTCTGCGGGTTGGGGTCTTGTGATGAGGATGGCTTGCGTGCCGGTGCGGGTGGGTTGTGGCCACGCATGGTGTTCAGCGCGTTTGAGCCGGTAGTTGGACATCTTGCGTTTCACGACGCGGGGCTGGCTGCGCAGGCGTCTGGCGGGCAGGAGCCGTTCCAGGAGGTCCTGCTGGAGCATCACCAAGGCTCTGACCCGGAGGTCAGGGGGAAAAGCTGCCCGGCGTGACAGTCACACTGCGCCGGGCGGAGCGCAGGGTTTCGGTGAAGGAGACCCGGTCTGGATCCAGGCCACGGGTGGCGGCCGTTCTCAGCATGAGTTCGCGCAGGGCGTGGTGGACCAGCAGGTGTGCCCAGATCTGCTGGCGGACACCATCGGGAGTCTTGCTGCTGAGTACGACACGGGCGCCGCGCTGATGGGTCTTGATCTCGGCGAAGACGGACTCGGCCTCCCAGCGTTCGCGGTAGAGCGCGGCCAGTTGCCGGGCCGGATGGCGTCGGGCGTCGAGCAGGGTGGTGACCAGGCGGTAGCCGTCTGCTGTGTCCTTACTGACCTGGCCCTTGAGCTGGTAGGCCAGGACCCGGACGGTGACCGGCTCATGCCGGGCGGGGCCGCTGCTTGCCCGGATCTGTGAGAGCCATGAGCCGTCACGGAACTGTTTGATGACCGGCAGGACGCGGTTGGCGGGCACTCGCCACAGCAGATCGGCGCCGGTGGCGGTGAAGGCCTGCCACAACGGGACGCCGGGGAACTCACGGTCGGCCATGACGAGCTGGCCCGGGCCGAGTGAACGCGGCAGGCGGCCGACCAGGGTGACTTCCCCGGTGCGGCAGCCGGCGAGTTCCGCGTCCAGTACCGCGTGGCTGCCCACCTCCACCAAAGCGGCCATCCGCACCTGCGGGAACGCGCTCTTGCCCGGTCCGCGGCCGTTGCCCGGACGTCCGAAGGCGGCCTCGTTGGCTTCGCAGTCCGCGACGTCCCAGCAGGTCCCGTCCACCGCCAGCAGCCGCAGTCCCCGCCAGAACGCGCCGGGTGTCGCCTCGGTGGCCATCGGCTTGGCGGTCGTGGCGAACAGCACCCGCAGCGGCTCACAGCCCAGCCGCTGCCGGGCGCGGAACAGCGAGGACTTCGCGGGCATGTGCCAGTTGCCGAGCAGCCCCTGGCCCCGCAGGCCCTCCACCAGGTGCCGCATCACTTCCAGATACGGAGCCGGAGAGAACAGCGCCAGCCCCAGCACGAAGTACACCACCAGCCGCGCGGGAAGCAGCCGCTTGCGTTGCTCCCCGCACCCGCAAGCCGCGACCACCCGATCCACCAACCCCGGTGGATACACCCAGGTCAACAGCCCCAGGCCCGATAACTCAGAAACGCGCGCAGACACCCGAACCACCCCCTGGGACCCCTACCCAGGAACCTACGCCCGAGGCCTAAAACAACGGCATTGGCCTAGACCCAGAACGACATCTGGTGGGCCAGCCTGTGTGCGCTGTCGAGGGACGGCAGGCCGTGATCGTGCGGCAACCGCACACTGCTGGCTTTAGAAAATGATCCTTCGGTGCTGGGCTTCGACAACGGCTTGGTATCTGGTGTGTGCCCCAAGTCGTGCCATGGCCGCGCGAAGATAGCTCTTTACGGTAAGTATGGAAAGACCGAGTCGTGCGGCGATCTGTTCATTGGTGAGTCCCAGCGCGACGAGCATGATGACCTGTGTCTGGCGAGGCGTCAGGTCTTGGGCGCCGCCATCCGCGGGGCTCATGTTGAGGAGACTTCTCAGCTCGCGGGCCGTGTCCGGGTCCTTTGTCTCATCGGCCAGGGTCAGAAGACGGTCATAGATGGTTGTGAGATCTCGACCGCGTTCGTCTCGATGTGTGCACGCCTCCCGGACCCGGAGAATTCGGATGCGCTCGTCGACCAGGTCACGGATGTGCAGTTCGTGAGCCACCCGCCTGGCTTCGTACTCGAGCAACCGGAAGGCGTCGGCGCTCGCCGACTCCGCGGATCGATATCCCGCATACAGCAGGCCCATGACCCGGGTTCCGACGATGACGGGTGCGGCGCACAGGCCGACAATGCGCTCGCCGAGGATCTGCGCGTCGAAGTCGTGCGTGATGTCCTCGGTGTCTGCGTAGTTGGTGACTGCCTGGAGTCGGCCTGCGCGCCAGCATTTGCCCCCGAGCCCGCGTGTCGGTGTGATGACGATGGTGGTCAAACCGTCGGTCTGCGCACCGTGTGCGGTGGAGACGGGGATGCGGTCGCCTTGTCGCAGGCCACCAAACACCACGGGAAACGCAGCGGCGCGACGCAGGTTGCGTCCGGCTCGCCGCAGCAGATCAAGGTCGTCCGGACGCATGACATCACTGCTCATCCACTACCTCCTTTTGAGCCTATTCGTCCCCGGCACCCTTGGAGATCATGCGGTGGCGATGTGACCGCACCCTGTTGAGGAGGTACCAGGTGAATGTGAGAGCCGACGACCTGTCGTCGCAGACGGTCTTCGAGCCGCCGACCGACCTGGCCGCGCGTGCCAACTTGACCGCTGCGGCCTATGAGCGGGCTGCGACCGATCGGCTCGGCTTCTGGGCCGAACAGGCCGAGCGTATCCATTGGCAGACCCCGTTCACCAGGGTTCTGGACTGGTCAAATCCGCCCTTTGCGAAGTGGTTCGTCGGCGGACGGCTCAACGCCGCATACAACTGCGTCGATCGGCATGTCGAGGCCGGCAACGGCGACAAGGTCGCCATCCACTGGGTCGGTGAGCCCGCTGGCGATACCCGTACGCTGACCTACGCCGATCTCAAGGACGAGGTGTGCCGAGCCTCCAACGCTCTCACCGAGCTCGGAGTGGGCACCGGCGACCGCGTCGCTATCTATCTGCCGATGATCCCCGAGGCCGTGGTGGCCATGCTCGCCTGTGCTCGTCTAGGTGCCGCCCACACAGTGGTCTTCGGCGGATTTTCTGCGGACGCGCTCGCCAGCCGCATCGAGGACTGCAAGGCCAAGGTTGTCATCACCGCCGACGGCGGCTTCCGCCGAGGCTCTTCCAACGCCCTCAAGCTTGCGGTCGACGAAGCCATCGCAGCCACATCGGTCGTCGAACATGTCCTCGTCGTGCGCCGCACAGGGCAGGGTGTCGGCTGGATCGAGGGCCGTGACGTGTGGTGGCACGACGTCGTCGACACCGCCTCGGTCGAGCACGCTCCAGATGCGTTCGACAGCGAGCACCCGCTCTACGTCATGTACACGTCTGGAACCACTGGCAAGCCAAAGGGCATCCTGCACACCACCGGCGGCTACCTGGTGCAGACGGCGTACACGTTCTGGGGTGTCTTCGACCTCAAGGACGACGACGTGTACTGGTGCACCGCCGACATCGGCTGGGTCACCGGCCACTCCTACATCGTCTACGGGCCCCTCGCCTGCGGCGCGACGCAGGTCCTCTACGAGGGCACACCGGACACACCTCACAAGGGGCGCTGGTGGGAGATCATCCAGGACTATAGGGTGACGAAGTTCTACACGGCCCCCACCGCGATCCGCACGTGCATGAAGTGGGGCGAGCGGATCCCCGCCCAGTACGACCTGTCCACGCTGCGTGTCCTTGGCTCGGTCGGTGAGTCGATCAGCCCGGAGGCGTACCTCTGGTACCGCGAGAACATCGGCGGTGGACGTACCCCAATCGTCGACACCTGGTGGCAGACCGAGACCGGCGCCCACATGATCACGCCGTTGCCCGGCTCCACTGCAGCCAAGCCCGGCGCGGCCATGCGGCCGGTCCCCGGCATCAGCGCCGAAGTCGTCGACGACGCCGGCAACCCGGTAGGCCCGAGTGAGAGCGGCTACCTCGTCCTGACGGAACCCTGGCCGTCCATGCTTCGCACCATCTGGGGCGACGACCAGCGCTTTGAGGAGACGTACTGGTCACGCTTCCCCGGCTGCTACTTCGCCGGCGACGGAGCAAAGAAGGACCAGGCCGGCGACATATGGTTGCTCGGCCGAGTCGATGACGTCATGAACGTCTCCGGCCACCGCTTGTCGACCACGGAGATCGAGTCCGCACTCGTCTCCCACTCGAAGGTCGCCGAGGCCGCCGCCATCGGCGCGAGCGATGAGACCACCGGCCAGGCGGTCGTGGGCTTCGTCATCCTGCTCGAGTCGGCCGGAGACGGCGGAGCGGACATCGTGCAGGAACTGCGGACGCACGTCGGCAAAGAGATCGGCCCGATTGCCAAGCCGCGCCAGATCGTGATCGTGACCGAGCTGCCCAAGACCCGGTCCGGGAAGATCATGCGCCGTCTACTGCGCGACGTCGCCGAACACCGAGCCATCGGCGACGCCACCACACTTACGGACTCCTCGGTCATGGACCTCATCTCCTCCGGCATGAACAACCAAAAGGACGGCGACTGATGCGGCTGCTGATCATGGGGCCACCTGGCGCGGGCAAGGGCACACAAGCCATCACGCTGGCCCGACGCATCCGGGGCGCCCACATCTCCACGGGTGACATCTTCCGCACGCACATGCGGCAACAGACCAGCCGCGGCAAGAGTGCGCGTCACTACATCGACGCCGGCGCATACGTGCCAGACGAGGTCACCAACGCTGTGATCAAGGACCGGCTCGCCAAAGACGACTTGCGCGGCGCGTTCGTGCTTGACGGATATCCCCGCACGGTGAGCCAGGCCCACAGGCTCGACAGCATGCTGGACCAACTCGGCGCCCAGATCGATGGCGTCATCGCGCTGGCTGTCGACCCCGCAGAACTCATCGGCCGCCTGCTCAAGAGGGCCGATACGACGCACCGCACGGACGACACCGAAGAGGTGATCCGCCACCGGCTGGATCTATACGCGTCCAAGACGGCTCCCCTCTTGCAGGTCTACCGCGACCGCGGCCTCCTGCACGAGGTCGACGGCGTAGGCCCCGTAGAGGAGGTCACAGCGCGCATAGACAACTCCCTGGCGACGCCAAACAGCGGTCGTGAAGCCAGCCGCCTCTGCAAGTGACATTTTCCACGCGCGCCGGTGCGGGCAGCGCTCACGACCAGGTCGACATCTGCAATCCTGCGCGCGGCTTCTGGGTGCCCTCGACACTCACGCCGTTCCATAAACCCACGTGGACCTTGATCCGGCGCGCCAGAGAGCTGGGACTGGGGAATGCCAGGTCGCGTCGCACTTCTCCTGCCCGTCGACGACGGGTGCATTGTCCGGAGATCCCCCTCCGCGGGGCTCAACCCTTGTACTTGGACACGGCTTATGGAGGTGGAGTCCGGGGAGTTGCTGGCGTGTGGGGTGCCCGTCTCGTAGGCGATCGGGCTGCCGTGTCCGAGGCTGGAGTGACGCCGTCTTGTGTTGTAGCGGTGCAGCCAGTAGAACAGATCAAGCCAGGTCTCGCGCTCGTCGGCCCATGCCCTGCAGCCCTGGACCCCGAAACGCCGAAGTCAGTAACGGTAGTTCGTTAGATCCGGAGGTAGAGGTCAATGCCGTGTTCGGTGGTGACGGCGTCGATCAGGGCCTGGAACTCGGAGGATGGGTCCGTGTCCGTCCAGGCTCGCCACCATCGGTTGAGGGTGACTGCGGGGGTGAGCCAGGAACGGATGGCTCGTAAGGCCACGGGCCAGCAAGGCTGTTGGGACGTGGCCGGTCCCCCTCTCTGGCCCCTTGTCGGGGCACGGGTCCGGCGCGGTGGCATCCGGGGGCCCGGGTGGGGTGAACCATTGGTCCCAGCAGAAGGAGAAGGCGCAGTTGACCAGGGTCTGGTGGCGGCGGATCGCGCGGTCGGAGCGGACTTGGAAGTCAGCCCAGCCGAGTTCGTCCTTGATCTGCTTGTAGCTCTGCTCGATCCACGGCCGCAGGCCGTAAAGGCGGACGATCTCGGCGAGGTCGGCCGGCGGGTGCGGGCTGGGGGTGGCACGGGGTGCGTCGGGGTGAGGCAGGTTGGTAGCCAGGTACCAGGTGGCCTTCTCCGGCAGGCCGGCTGGGTCGGTGGTGGCCACGACCAGTCGGCAGGGTGAGTCGGGTCCGTAGCGCCCAGGTAGACATCGGCGGCCCACCAGGTCTCGGTGTGCCCGTCACGGAAGTGACGCTCCACGGGTGTCCAGTCGCCTGACCGCTTGGCATCGCACCAGGTCAGGGCGTGGGCGGCTTCGATGGGGGTGTGCGGCTGGTCGGCCGGGCCCCAGGTGCCGCGGCGCGGCTTGAGGGCGACCACGTAAGCCAGGCCGGCCTCGTGCAGTGCGAGATACTAGTAGATCGTCGCGGCTAAGTGTTGTTCTGGTTGGTGGAGTTGTGGTCGGGCAAGCTTGTGCCGCTCGAAAAGTCGTCGCTGCACGTCATGCCGCATATCTGTACTCGTTGACGACGCCACCGAGGATCCGGTTGCGCAGGACTTTGCGGGGGCTGATGTCGTGCCCCGTGGCCGGTTGGTGGTCAGCGTCGGGCGGTAACTGGTTGCGGGCTTGATGGGGTCGGTGCTGGTTGTAGTGCCGCTCATAGGCTGCAAGGACGTGGCGGGCGTGGGCCTCGTTCATGATCAAGAGGTGGTCGAGGGCTTCGCGTCGGATGCTGCCGATGATGCGTTCGCAGTGTGCGTTCATACGGGGAGCTTGTGGCGCACTTTTGAGGATCTCCATGTCCTCGGCCTGGAAGACGGCGTCGAATGTCTCGCCGTACTTGCCATCGCGGTCGCGCAGCAAGAAGCGCAGGGAGTCGATACGTGGGCCCAAGTCGGAGGTGAGATTCCGCGCCTGCTGCACGGCCCAGTCCTGTGTCGGGCGGGCGGTGACCCCGGTGCTGTGCAGTCGCCGGGTGCCGTGCTCGAGGAACACCAGCGCGTACAGCCGCTTGCCGAGCGCGGTGTCGATGTGGAAGAAGTCTGCCGCGATGATGCCCTCGGCTTGCGCGGTCAGGAACTCGCGCCAGGTGGGGCCTGCGCGGCGCGGCGCCGGATCGACGCCCGCGGCATGCAGGATCTCCCAGACTGTCGACGCGGCGATCCGGTGCCCGAGCCGGGTCAGCTCCCCCTGGATCCGCCGGTGCCCCCACCTCGGATTCTCCCTCGCCAGCCGTAGGACGAGCTTCTTGATCGCTGCCGTGGTGGGTGGGCGTCCGGTGCGCCGGCGCGCGGTGTAGTCCCACTTCGCGGCGAGGAACCTGCGATGCCAGGCGAGCAGGGTGCCGGGGGTGACAGGGAAGATCTCGTGTCAGTGGCGCCGGGGTACCGGCCCGGACAGGGCGGTGAACCAGAACCGGTCGGCGGGCTCGTAGCGCACCGGTCTGGCCAACTGGCGGCGCAGGACCGCGTTCTCGTGCCGCAGCACCAGCAGTTCCGCCTCCTTCGCTGTCCCGCGACGGAGGAGCACCGATGGAACAGTCAGCAGGCTTCGGGTCACCTTGTACAGCAAGGGCACGATCACGGGGGACATGATCCCAGCGGACTGGCCGTACCACTCCCACCTGCGACGACGACTTTTCGAGCGGCACAGGTTCGACGCCCTGCGATCCGGGGCAGCCCGGGAGCAGCTGGCTGATCAGTTGCCGGACCTGCCGGGAGGGCGATGTCCGGTGGCGGCAATGGAACTGGGTGAGGAAGAGGCCCGCGTGTAGGAGGCGCTGAGCTGGCTGCCCGTACGGCAGCGGGAGGTGATGGCGTGGACGCTGGACGGATACCGGCCGCAGGAGATCGCACAGATCATCGGGATCACCCCGGAGGCGGCTCGCAAGAACCTGGAGCGTGGCCGGGCCCTGCTGAAGCAGGCACTGCTGGGCCCGGCGGCTGGGGGCGGGCAGTGAGCGAACGTGATCTCAATGGTGGTCTGTGCGAGGACTACCGCGACGACTCCGATGCCCAGCTGGACGCGCTGCTGGCGACGGCGGACGCCGCCGTGCTGGACAAGCTGACGCAGGCGACGGACCTCGACGCAGGTCGGGCCGCGGCCTTCGCCCGGTCCGTCACCGCTGAAGAAGTACCGCCCAGCGGTGAGGGTGAATGTCAGCTGGAATGGCTGCTGCCGTTCAACGACGACTCGCTTCTGCGGTGGCTGGCGATCTCCGGGCCCGGCTACCTGCCCCGGCAGCTCGACAAGGCCATCTCCACCATCCGGACCATGACCGTGGTGGGCCGGGCCCCGCTGCCCGAATCCATGCGCGCCTACTGGGGCCTGTCCACCGACTTCCTCAGCGAAGCCAGCAGCCGGCTGACCCGGCTGAAGACCGGGCTCGCCCAGCACGAGCTCACCCGGGACGCGGCCCTGGACCTCCAGGACGCCGCCCACACCGGGATCGAACAGTTCCTCGGCACCCTCCACCAAGCCACCCAGCTCCCCCACGACCCGCGCGCCGGCCGCGTCACCGAACGGCTGATCAGCACCAGCGAGATGCTGCTGACCCTGCTCGGCTGGGCCCGCCAAAGCGTCGAACAGCTCTTCGCAGACACCGACCACACACACCGCTGCCCCACGCGGTGAAACCAGGGCGCCAGCCGTTTCGGCTGGCGCCCTGGGAAATGGGGCGCGGGGTCGAAGGACTGGACGACCTTGGACAGATCAGTGCGCCCTCGGAGCAGTCAGCGGTTGGCTGAGGAGCGTGGGGCCGCACTACCAAGCAGTTGCCTACGCCCCTCAGCGGAACTCCGCGGGGCAGGTAGTGCGGGTGATGCGGTCGCGCATCGCGGGTAGCTCCTTGCCCTGGCAGATGTCGGCGATCTGCCCTTCTCTCCGGGGGACGAGGAGCAGGAGGTGGTCGCCGGTGGCATGTGCCTCGGTCGGGTCCGCGACGGTGGGATCGGCGAGGTCGAGCTGTGTCGTGGTGGGGCCCTTGCTGGGCTTGAACCACCGGTCCACTGACATGGTCACCCGCACGCGATCCTGACTGGCTGGGCGGACCGGGGTGAGGTCTCCCTCAACGATGGAGGTCGCGCAGGCCAGGGCCTCCGGGAAGGTCTGTCCTCGGCGCATGGTGTCGGATTGAGCCGCCGTCGGCGTTGATGGCCACGGTCGCGGCGATGGCCGCGGCGCAGGCGGCCACCGCAACGGCGAGTGCTGTCTGGATACGCCGCCGTGTCCGTGGTGGATGAGCCGCCGTGAAGTTCCCCCGCGATCCTGAAATGGGCAACGCTAAGCGGCTACCTGATCGAGGTTATTGGTGATTGGGGGCCGTGACGTGACGCTGGCGGTGTTCGGGACGGGGCATAGCGGAGTCGAATAAGAGACAGGCAATGAGGCCATCATCTCACCATGCCCGCATACGCCTCCATTAGCCCCCTTTCATTATCTGCCGCCGAATTTACACCCCTCACAATACCTCGGGAGATTCGCGCTGAAAAATAGATGGCGTTACACATCCATCGCAATTTTATGAACGCATCTAGATATTTCACTTCATCGGACAGCTCCGGAGTAACTTCCAGATATCCACTCAAAAAATATTGAAGCATCTGAGGAGCCCCTCGTGTCATTACTGCGAAAGAACCGAGGTCGTATAAAATAGGCGCCTCCATGGTAGCTGACCAATCGATCAGACCATCCCGCAAGGGCGACTCGTCGTGCAGACGAAAGCTGTCCAGACCGGGGTCGCCGTGAACGACCCCGATTCGGATCGGAACATCGGACGAGATCTCACGTGCACGGTCCAGAACCCGAACCGCGGCAGACTGGACCTCTTCAGGCATGGTGAGGTTTTCGAGGCATGCGTCAGCCCACCGCCACGGCCAAATGAACTGTTCGCTCATCCCCCCTGTGTCATCCTGCAATGCCTGGTGCGCCCTAGCAAGGGTTGCCCCCATCCTGCGGACGTCCTCTTCAGAAGAGGCATCACCAGTCCTCCCTGGAATGTACTCCAATAGCGCCAGGAATCCTTCGGCTAGCTTCATCGCGATACGTCCATCACGCGTTGGAACGGGAGGACCACTAGGAAAGCCATGCGAGGCTGCAAGTGCAGCCGAGCGGAGGCCACCACGGAACGCGTCGGCGTCATGCGTGTCGGCGAGCTTAGCCACGTACCTGACTCCGGATTCGGAGCGAACTAACCAGACAGACGAGTTCCAACCACCCGCGAGTTTTTCCACAGATTCGATTCGCTGCTCCCAGTTGGAAAGAGCAGCCGAAAGGTCATCGATATGCATTCTGGCCTGTCCGTTATTTGATTGATGTCAACGATATTCGGAGGAGTGCATCGAGCACCAGCTTAGCCATGGTCGACCGGTTAGGCAATCTGTGTCGGCCGATTCTCCATGCGACTCAGCTAAAAGTCTATATCATACGCGTTGTCTCCCGTTAAGGTACGCCACAGTTTGACACGGTTGATGATTTCGAATCGACCATCAGCGTATTCATACCACGGAAATTTCTGAGATAGTTCTGCAGTGACATCGGGATGCATCAGATCGCTAGTGTCCCACAGCCTGAATTGGCGCACGGCCGGATCCAGGCGGGTCTGAAACATGTACCGTTTCTCGGTGGTCCGGTTCATTGCCTCTTTCCATCTACATCCAATCGCCATTAAGGCGAAAAGGCTTTCGTTTTCTGGTTCATCGGATCCTGCCTGCGGACGTCGATCACATGGCCAGTCAAGGAAGAGAGCAACACGTCGATCGATAACTGGGCGACGGCCTCCGAGGTGAGCAGCGACTCATCGGGCTCGTCACCAAACGCTCGCAACCGCATCGGAGTTCTTGTACGTTCCGGATTGATGCAGTTAATGCGAATGTGGTCCTTGGCCCATTCATCCGACAATGCCTGCATAAGGTTGACGGTCGCTGCCTTCGCAGACGAATATAGACTGTACTGGGCCCGCCCACGGGTATAGCTGCTCGAGGTGTATAAGAGCAGCTGTCCTCGGGTCTGTGCGAGGTACTTGTGTGAGAGTCGAGCAATCTCTACCGGTCCTAGGTAGTTCACGAGCGTAACTTGCTGGATCGTCTCGCTATCCGTCTCCGTCAAGTTGCCGATGGGGAGGATGCCGGCCGTGTTGACCACGAAATCGATGCGATTGGCCGTCTCATATGCGTCAGCGAGCGCCTCTTCCACGCGCTGGCGTATCTCGATGTGAGTCCCGGTGCTGGAGCGACTGTACGCGAAAACCTTGGCGCCGTAGCCCTCGGCAAGGGAAGCGATGTCCGCGCCGATCCCCTGACTGGCGCCGAAGATCACCATGACCTTTCCGGACAGCAATGAGGAATAGGTATCGTCATCCAGCGACGCAGGTGCCATGTGTGACCCAAGTTGGAAAAGCTTGTCCGCGATGAAGATATCGATAGGGTGCGTCACCTTCATATTCTGCTCGTCACCGCGCACGACGTGTATCGGCACGTCGGGAAGGTAGCGGAGGACCACTGTGCAGTCGTCAGTGGCCTGGAAGTTGGGGTCGGCCTCTGCAATCTGATACGCCCGCTTGATCGTCGACAGCTTGAAAGCTTGGGGGGTTTGCCCGCGGCGCAGCCTGCTTCGGTCCGGAATTTCCGAGATGAATTCTCCCTCGTCGCCGTGCGTGCGGGTGACGATGATGGTATCCGCGGACGGAATTGCTACGTCTACTGCTTCGTACTTGGCCAGCGCGTTGACACAATCTGTGATCACCCGCTGCGACAGCAAGGGGCGAACGGCATCATGGAAGAGGACATTGACGTCCAGTTCCGCCGCGAATTCCTCGCCTAAGGCATCGATCGCGAGTTGTGTGCTCTCACTCCGTGTGGAGCCGCCCGGGATGACCTTGCGAACCTTGGCCAGCCTCATCCGCTCGATAATCTTCTGGACATCGCGAAGGAAATCATGATTCATGATGACGAAAATGTCGTCGATTTCCTCGGATTTCTCGAATACCTCCAGCGTGTGTTCTATGATCAACTTTCCCGCAATTCTCACAAGTTGCTTGGGAACTGTCAGCCCGATGCGTGTCCCGGCGCCCCCGGCAAGCACGACAGCTACAGTGCGAGTACCGCGGACAAGAATAGGCATCGGGACTCCTTTGCTGAGGTCAGACGGAACGGTTGTCTGTGAGATACAAGGAAGATACGGATACCAGAGTGCGCCAGCTCACAACTAGGCTTGCTCTCTCTTTCCGTCTCGACACCATCGTTTCCGGGATTACTCCGCTCAGAGCCTGTGTGCTCTCAGCTCGACTTGGGTCGGCTAGGCCAACTGCAGTCATAATTGGAAAGCCCAACCGATTTTCGCTGTACATTCATGTGAGCCACGTGGTCTCCAATCAGGTAGGCTTCGGTAGGCCACCCTTTGCCGTACATGTCATTCAGGTAACGAGTACTAGCGACGCGTGATATCCCGGAAAGCCGCAAAGGGCCGAAGTTATATTCGATCAGGCTATCTAGCTCGCCCGGCAGGTAACAATGCGTCGGCCAGTAGGCAGCGGCCCCGTCGTGGGCATGGACGAGGCGGCCATCCGTATTCCTCTTCAGTGGAAAGATGTCCACGGAAGGATAGAATGCCCTGCCGTCGGTCAATGTCTGACGACCCCTCAGAGAGAAGACCTTAAAGTTTCCAAAACCACCGCGTGCAATACCGAAACCGCGCGTACGTAAGTACTCAGGAGCCGCTCTACGTATCCGGGGAACATAATCCCCTAGAATGTCCATGTCGCCGTCGTCATCCCATGGGATAAGCCCTTTGTGGCGCATAGCTCCCAGGAGCGTGCCACCACTTATTGTGTATGGGATGTCCAATATTCGTAGGAGGCCATCGGCCATTTCCAGCGACTCGTAGACCTGGTCGACAACCCACTGGTCCGTTTTGGCAAACGGAATTTCTGTATTCACTCGACGCTCCATGACATCCCCTCGTCAGGTGCCGCAATGTAGGTCTTCCCGTCATACCGGGGAACTCATTTCTTACCGAGTTCGATCGACGCCCGGATTCGATTTCTGGTCTCGTGAGTGGTCTCGGCTCCCTCTAAGCGCGCAGCCAGCACGAAGTGTTGAGAGGGTTGGCCCCTTTCGATCTGGTAGTCAGGATCTGGCGAGATTACGACTCTTCTTGGAGTGGGCGGTTAGTTCCGCGAGCGGCGCTTGCACCTGACCGACAAGGCAGCAAAGCATCCTCATGCTGGGTCATACGTGAAGCCTTTTATCACCGGGGCTGGCTGTCAGGCCGCAACAGGCCGTTCTGCGAGGAGTTTTTACGTGGCCGGCCGTGTGCCGCGAGCACGCTCCACTAGCGACTCTGCGGGGATAAGAACCTCTCCCTGATACTGGCCGGCCTCACCTTCGGCCATCGCCGGGATCCATGGAACCGCTGGCACTAGCTGGGGATCCCGACGAAAGGTGATGCTCTGGTGTGTCGCACTGCTCACTAGACCTGCTGCCCGGTCGGGGTGCACCATATGCTCGAAGTCCACGTATCGCTGGGCATAAGTGTAGCGGCAAGGAGCGAACTTGTCGGGTATATCACCGGACAGATGAGCCCTTCGTAGCTGCTGCCATGCTTCGCCGTTCCAGATCTCCTCGAAACTGCTGTCGCGAAGTGAACCAAGCGCGTATTCATCGCTGCCGATTAGGTGGTCACAGAAACCAACGGAGCCGTCATAGCGCACATAAGCGTAGCTCCAGGGATGCATACAGGCCGGCCTGCGAACCATTTCTGGGAGAGCAAGCGAGGGGTCGGGCGCGGCCCCGAGCTGTACAACCACTCCCTCGCGCCGTCCTCGCTCGGCGGCATCGGCGTAGGCGCGCTCCGTGCGGTCGAGGTCATGACGCAGATGAGATGGATCTGCGAAGTGTGCGACCAGAGGGTGTATGACGACAGTGGAGACTTCGAGGCGGGCCGCTAGGTCGATGATATTCACCAGGTCGTCCAGGTTGTCCATACTAGAGACGACGTTGAACCGCACGTGGTCCCGCGGCGCGCTGTAACGCTCCCGGGCTTCCACGATGCTGCGCACGGTCCGGGTCAGCCGGGTGATGGTGCCCCCTGCACGAAGTTTGGCGAATAGCTCAGGCGTTGCCGCGTCACAGGAGACGGTCACCATACCGTGTGCCCGCATCATAATGTCCCAGACCGGACGTCGGTTGATCTGACCGTTGGTCACCAGGAGAAGTCGCACTCGATGGTTCAGAGCGCGTGCGACAAACTTGCCGAAGTCCGGGAGCATGGTGCTTTCACCCCACCCTCGAACATCTACAAGGTGAGCAAAGGGGAACAGCTCATCTGCCAGTTTGTCGAAGATTTCCTCGGACATGTTCCATTCGGTTCGATACTTCTCACCGAATCGGCACATGGGGCACTGCAGGTTGCAGTTCTGTGTGAGTTCGACGAACAGTGCAAGGGGCTTGCTCGATAAATGCAGGGCGCCGTTGCGGTACTCTTCGATGTTCAGTACCTGGTTCTTCCTCCGCCGTTCTGTCATCTCAAACGGCTCGATGGGCATCTGGAGCAGTTGGTCGTCAGACCTCATGGTCTACCTCATCTCGTGAGATGTAGCGGCTGTTGTCGAAGTAGCGGAACCGCCGCAGGGCCAGAGCCGGCGACGTCCTCCTGATGGCCTCCGTGGCCAGCCCTAGGTCGAAGATCCAGTCGAGAGCGGTTGCGCCGACCGCGAGTGGGGAGCCACCGGTTCGTCGGATATGGGCTGCCGTGTGCAGAGTGAACCAACCCAGCGCAGCAGCGCCGACCGCCCTTCGTGCCTTTCGCCAGGGGGCGGCCAGGACTGCGGCGGGAAGCAGCACGGACGGGTTCGGGTGGAACTCGCTATGATGCGGATGGCGCGTGCTGTTGTAGACGGAGCTGCGGCCGTACAACAGCATCTTGGCTGCCATTTCGCGGAAACTGGTGCACAGCGTTCTGGTGTGCACAGCCACTGCGGTGGGTTGGCAGCAGATAGCGTACTTTGCGTCTTGTAGGCGCAGGCAGAAGTCGACATCTTCTCCGCCGACGACGGTGAATGGCTGCTCGTCGAATCCTCCGATCGACTCGAAGACGTTCCGAGGTACAGCCAGATTTGCCGTGCAGGCCCAATACACCTCCGAGTAACGCGCTGGCCAGTCGAAGGGTGCGTTGAACAACGGGGAGTAGTCGGCGAGCCGGGTTCGCCAGGAATGGGCGTCATCAGCCATAACAACCGGTCCGGCCACGGCTCCCACAGGGCGGCCCGAGGGACCGGTCCGCAACGCAGCGGCATCACGATGCCCCGCGAGGAAACCCTTGTCGACGGAGCAGTCGGAATCGAGGAATATCAGTCTGTCGAACTGAGCCTGTTCAGCACCACGGTTGCGCTTCGCCCCCACATTGGCTGGTCCGCGGATGTAGCGGGCACGGTTGCGTCCACGGCACAGTGATCGCAGTTGCTCGGCGGCTGGCTCCACCGAGTCGTCTACCAGGATCACCTCCCATTCCATCCCGCTTCCCGCATGGCGCGCGGCGACATGAAGTGAGTCCAGTGCGCGTGCCACCAGTGCGACTCTCCCTTTCGTGGGCACAATGACGGACAGGCCGCCGGGCACAGGTGCCGTTGTCATGGCGTCTCCTTCAATGTCAGGCAATCCACTGATTGGAAATTCACGCTGCGGAAGCCAGCAGCTGGGCGACTCCAACCTGCACGGCGCGGGACTCACTCAGGCTTCTCGCCAGGTGAGACCTTCCGCGGATGGCGTTAGCGAACTCGCTGACCGTGCGCTCGTACATGTCCACACCTGGGAAGGGATCGACTCGGGGCTCCTTGCCCAAGGAGATGTCGATGAGCTCGGTGGGGGCGGTGCCGGGGTTGAAGGCGTGCGGGAGGATTAAACTTCCCTTGTCGCCGCACACCTGGAGTCGTGACTCAAGCCAGGGGAGTCGGAAACTCGCTTCCACAGTGCCGGTGCGTCCGCCTGGGAACTCAAGTGTTCCGGCCGCATGGACATCGACCCCGGTGGGGCCACGGAGTATCGTGCCTCCACCTGCACATGGCGGATCTCCATAGATGGCGACACACGCGTCAATGATGTAGCAGCCCAAATCCAGGATGGCTCCCCCGCCGAGCTCAGGTGCCATGCGAATATCCGCTTCCGTGTCGTCTAGACAGAAGGAGAGTGCGCCACGGACCGCGTACACGGTGCCGATCGCACCGCTGGCGACCAGTTCGAGGAGCCGGGTGAACTGGGGGTGGTGGCGGTACATGAACGCCTCAGCTACCAGTTGGCCAGATGCCTGTGCTGCGGCGTCGATCTTGTCCAGGTCGGAGACCGACGTGGCCATCGGTTTCTCACACAGAACGTGTTTCCCGGCGGCCAGCGCGGACTGTGTCCAAGAGGCGTGTAGCGCGTTTGGTAGCGCGATATACACTGCGTCCACGTCCGGGTCGTCGAGCAGACGTGCGTACGAGTCGTATGCGCGAGGCGCGTGGAATGTGTGGGCCAGTCGTTGTGCGGCGTCTCGTCTCCGACTGCTGACCGCGTGCAACCTGGAGCCGGGGATGCGCTGGATGGCGGGCAGCACGTAGTTCTCGGCGATCCGCGCCGCACCGAGTAGGCCCCATCGTACGGTGTCAGCGGTTTCCGCTGAATCTGCCGGGATCATAGGCTCTCTCCGATGGTCGATGTGCCGACTTCAGCTGTGTGTCGGGCCGTGGCATCGATGGATGGGGCGATACTTACAACCCGGAGTACCTCGTCGTGTACGTCGATGGCGGTCACCGCTGATAGTTGTTCAATGTGGTCTTCCAGCAACTGCCAAGTACAGCCCAGGCCGTCAGGCATGACGATCGGTGTCAGGTCAGGGCAGCAGGCGGATAGTCGGCTGAGGAGCTGGCGCCGGAAATAGGCTGACTCGTGGGCCAGTGAGCCGACCACGGCCAGTGGAGCAGGTGCGCCGTCCAGTCGTTGGTGTGCTGCGGATACCATGGCTACGAGGCGTTCGATGGACTCGGAAGTGATGGCAGCTGATACAGCGTCCTCTGCTGCGGCGGTGGCGATCACGCGATTGGCGAACGCAGCCACCTGGTTCTTGACTTCGCCAGATTGTGCCAGGCGTCGGCCCAGCGAGGGAATCTCGCAGCCACCGAACTCAACTGCCTGTCGGACGAGTTGTGTTGCGGGCCCGATTCCGTCCATGGCTCGAGAGGCGGCACGCAGGCCTCGCAAGCCGATCCAGTAGCCGGATCCATCGTCGGACAGCACGTATTCGTATCCGCCGATATGGACGGTATCTCGCCCGTCCCGCGCTACACACCCACTTCCTGTGCCGGCTATCAGGGCGATGCCGCGGCCCGCGACTGGAGGAGCGAGCAACAGCGGAAGGATGTCGTTGGATAGCACGAGCGTTGCCTCAAGCCCAGTATGGGTTGAGGCCAGTTTCAGTGTCGCCACGACCTGCTCGACAAGCCCTGGTGCTACCGATGCGCTGGCGATCCAGCCCGTTGCATTCGTTCCGTGTTCAGCGACCCACGAGAGAATCTCGGCCCACCTGGAGGTCGCGGTCTCGTGCCCGACGGAGGCAGGGTTGACAGAGGCCCAGTTGCGGTGGAAGCGGTTGTCGGAGGCCGTGCGGAGACTGACGCGGGTGGTGGACCCCCCTGCCTCCACCACGAAGTGTGCCGTGCCGGACGGCGTCACGCCGGGCCCCTGGCCACTAGTGCTGTACCAGTCGCTGCGGTGGCGAGTTCGTCGGGATCAACGTCTTCGAGGTACTCGACGGCCCCCAGGGTGCGAGGCACGACGTAGCGGAGGTTCCCTCCACGAATCTTCGCGATCAGCTCGGTGTTTCTCACCACCTCTGGGGCAAGTTGGACCGAGACCCTGTCGTCCAGCCCGGCGGCTGCGATCGCCCCAAGAATTCGCTGAGCGCCGACGGCATCGGTGATGCCACGGCTCAGTCCCAGCCGGGTAGCCGTCGCCATTCCGATTCCAACAGCTTCCCCATGTCGTATCGAGCTGTAGGACTTGCTGGTTTCCAGGGCATGGCCCACGGTGTGGCCGAAGTTCAGCGCCCTTCTCAAGTCGGCCTCGTACGGATCCGGGTCTACCAAGTTCATCTTTTGATCGATCGCTGTGCGAACGATCCATGTCAGGGCTGCGACATCGCGGCCTCGGCACAGCGGCAGCAGGTGCTCTAGCTCGCCGAACTGGCCGTCCGCCGAGATGGCGAAACTTTTGATCACTTCGGCCAGACCGTTGCTTATCTCAGCGTCGGGAAGCGAGCAAAGCGTCGTTGGATCGCAGAGCACGAACACCGGGTGGTGGAAGTCCCCCACAAGGTTTTTTCCCTCGGGGAGGTTGACGGCGACCTTCCCTCCCACTGCCCCGTCTACCTGCGCGAGAAGCGACGTGGGGACATTCGCATAAGGGATCCCACGCATGTAGCAGGCAGCCGCGAACCCTGCGGTGTCACTGACCATCGATCCACCGAAAGCCACGACGACATCCCGGCGGCCCACCCCGTTCTCGGCAAACCACGAGATGATCCGCTGCCAAGTGGACAGGGACTTCGAGAGCTCACCGCACGGTAACGTCAGCACACCTCCTACCAGACGGTCGGCTCGCTCGGCCGCGCTAAAGCGATCACCGAGTTCGGCCCACACGGTCTCGTCCGTCACGACCCAGATGCGGGCCTCTCCGACTGCTTCGGTGAGTCGGGCCGGCCAGACATCTAGGGCGTTCCGCTCCACTCGGATGCTGTAACGGTCTTGGCGGTCGACACGCACGTCGCGCTGGTAGTCCAGCTCCGGAACGGAGCGGGGCAATGTTCCGATCGGGATCGAATTCGCCATACGTTCTAGAGTCACCTTTCTAGCCGTCAAGTCTGCCTACATTCCTTTGGGTGGCTCAGTGTGTCCTTCTTGGTTCGTGACACCTACCGCACACGGACGGATCCCCGTCGAAGTAGGTTTACCGGGCGCAAAGTACTCCCAGCCGGCTGCACGCCAAGATTCAGGATCCAGCGTTCCGCGGCCGTCGATTACTCGCCGAACGTCGACGATCTCGCCGACCACATTCGGGTCGATCTCTCGGAATTCTTTCCATTCGGTGGCATGTAGCAATACATGCGCATTCTCGGCTGCTTCGATCGCGTCTTGAGCGTATTGGAGGTTCGGATGCTCCTTGCGCGCGTTGTCATTGGCTTTGGGGTCGTAGACGACAACTTTCCCGCCCTCGGATTGTATGGATTCAGCCACGAACAAGGCAGGCGAGTCACGGACGTCATCGGAGTCGGGCTTGAACGCGGCACCCCATACGGTGACCCGCTTCCCTGAGAACGAACCGCCACATTGCTGCCGTGCTAGGCTCACCATTCGCAAGCGGCTGCGCGTGTTGATTTCATCGACACTTCTCAGAAATTCCAGAGCCCGGTCTACACCGAGTTCCTTGCCACGCGAAACGAAGGCCCGGAGGTCTTTGGGTAAGCACCCACCACCGAAGCCCAGTCCTGGCGACAGGAATCGAGCCCCGATACGGGAATCGTAAGACAGTGCGGCGGCCAGTTGCCACACGTCGGCGCCCGTTGCCTCGCATACTTCGGCCATGGCATTGATGAAAGATATCTTCGTCGAGAGAAACGCGTTGGCAGCAACCTTCACCAGCTCGGCAGTGGAAAAATCCGTCGTAAGGAATGGAATGCCTTTCTCGATGAGAGGAGCGTAGACGCTGCGCAGACTCAGCTCGGCAGCCTCCGATTGGGCGCCGACGACGATCCGGTCCGGGTTCAGGGTGTCTTCGACGGCATGTCCCTCACGCAGGAACTCCGGGTTCCAGACCAGTTCAACCTCAACACTGGCCGGCGCGATCTCATGCAGCCGCCCGGCGAGCTGCGCTGCTGTCCCGACCGGGACCGTCGACTTGCCCACAACAAGGGTCGGTCTCCGCAGGTGCGGGGCAATCCCGTCGATCACGCTGTGGAGGTACCGCAAGTCAGCTTCGTCACTCCCTTCCCTGGACGGCGTGCCGACACAGAGAAAGTGAGCGTCACCAAATTCCGCCGCTTCTGGTAGAGATTGTGTGAAGGAGAGCCTGCCGGAAGCTACGTGCCTGGCAATCAGCGCAGCTAGCCCAGGTTCGTAGAAGGGAACCTTCCCCGCAGCCAGTGATAGCACCTTCTCTGGATTGCCATCAACGCCCAGAACCTCGTGGCCGATTTCCGCCATGCACGCAGCATGCGTTGCCCCAAGATACCCCGTTCCCAGCACCGTAATTTTTGCCACATCATCCTCCCAGGACGAGTCCACCACCGCGCAAGAGAGTGCCAAACAATGAGGTGCGCCAAGCTAGTGACAGGTGTTGAGAGTCGCCGAGGGCGCCTCGGGAGTGGGAGCCAGGCCAGCATCGGCCCGCGCTTAACGCGACATCTCCCCACGATGGTGCAGCCGCAGAGAGCTCCCATCGGAACGATTTGTCGAGGCTAGAGACTCATTCGAAGACCGTCAAGGATGCCTAGCGAAAGTATCCTGTGACCGAGGACCGATGAATCTCTTTTCCCGATGATCCATCCGCAGATGACCGATTCGCCGGACCGCGACTCTAGAGGTGGTCTTGCTCCCGGCACTCGGCGCATCCTAAGCTCGCTGAGTCACTCGTTCCGCATACCTTGACCCCTGCCTTGGAGTCTGACTCGAGGTACGCCATTTCAGCCAATCGATGGCGAAGGCCCCTCCTTCCCAAGGCGATAGTTACACCAACTTGATCTGGGGTTTCGACGCGTACTCGACGAAGGGTTGGCAAGCCATGGCTCGAATAACCCGTCATGCGCTCCGCTGCTCTGCTGTGCTTCTTGATCTAGATGGTGTACTCGTAGAATCCGGCCATTCCGTCGAACGCTCATGGCGGGCCTGGGCCCTGCGAAACGACCTCGATCCGGAGCAGGTACAAGCGCTCTGCCACGGCCGCCGCTCGGTGGAGACCATCGCAGCGCTGGCACCATCGCTGGATGCGCAGGCAGAAGCCTGGCGCCTTGAGTCCGAACAAGCTGCGGACCAGGCAGAACTGGAAGCATGCCATGGTGCCCGCCAGCTGGTAGAGGCAATGCCGAGCAGGCGCTGGGCCGTGGTGACATCGGGCTCACGTCAGCTAGCTCTGTCACGATTACGGACAGCCGGGATCCCGGTGCCGAATGTACTGGTGACAGCCGACGACGTGCGACGCGGCAAGCCTTCCCCTGAAGGCTATCTGGCCGCAGCTGAGAAGCTCGGCATCCCAGCCGCCCAGTGCACAGTCATCGAGGACACGAATCCCGGTGTCCAGGCGGCCAGAGCGGCCGGCTGCACCGTGATCGGTATCCTCGGTGACCAGCTCGGTCCGTTGCATAGCCTTGAAATAGCCGTCCGGACGCTGGCTGACCTGCGGATCCGGCGGGAAGGCACCTTCCTGCACCTGACTACCACAGGGGGCGCGGGTGCCATCTAGCGTTCGATTAGGACTGTGCCTTGCAGCGTTCGGAGGGATGCGACTGCCCACCGTGCTTGAGCAGGTTGCGGGGTGGGGACTGCTCAGCCTCGACCTACCGACTGACTCTACGCTCGGCCTGGTGAGCGGTCGGCGATGCTCAGAAGACGCCACTTACCGGAGAGAAGCAGCCAGCGCCCTACGGAGCGCAGCGGTGACGTGTGTGAGCAACAGCCGTGACACTCAACTGCTGCTCGGCCCTCACGGTTGCCACACGGATGCGGTACTTACCGGCGACGTGGCCGACAAACGTGCACACGCTGTGGCCAGTGCGATGGGAACGATCCTGCTGGCCGAGGCGGTCGGGGCCCCTTCAGTGCGGCTACAAGTGGGCTGTCCCGACTTCGCCAGATGGCTAACCTGGTGGGGCAGCACGGCGAGTTGGTCGGACAATGTCACCGACTTTTTCGTCCATATGAAACCGGTACTCCGAGCTGCGGCCGACACCGGCGTGCAGGTATTACTCGAACCTCACCCAAAGCAGATCGTGTACGACCGAGAGAGCGCTGAGCTGCTGCTGGACGCCGCGGCCGCTTGGGGAGACCTGCTACGCCTGTGCATCGACCCGGCCAACCTGGCCGCAATCGGCCACGACCCGGTGGACGCCGTGGCCGGATGGGGCAAGCGGATGGCGGCTGTCCACGCGAAGGATCTCCAGCGTTGGGCGGGCAGGGGCCGTCCTCCCGGCCGCGGCTGGTCCCGGTATGGCCCGCAGCCAGCGATCCGCTTCCGCGCTCTGGGCCATGGCGAACTGGATTGGTCACGCATCGTCAGCACGCTCATCGATGAAGGATTCAACGGCGTGCTCTACCTCGAGCACGAGGACACCCTCCTGCCGAGAGAGCAGAGCATCCGCCAAGGGCTGGCAACCATTCGTTCGTTGCTGCCGGACGGGGTGGCAGAAGGCCGGACCTGGTGATGGAGGGGACACGATGCGTTTCGACGGCAGAGTAGTGGTCACAGGTGGCAGCGGCTTTCTGGGCTCGCACGTGTGTGAGCGTCTCCTCTCACAGGGCTGTGAGGTGCTGTGCGTGGACAATTTCTGTACCGGCACGGAGAGGAACATCAGGCATCTTACGGACGACCCCGCCTTCCACCTGCTCGAAGGGGATGTCACAGATGGCTTGGAAGTTGACGGCACGGTGAGTGCCGTGCTGCATCTCGCCTCTCCCGCGTCTCCGCCGGACTACCTTCGGCTTCCCCTTGAGACTATGAGGGCTGGCTCAGTCGGCACGCAGAACGCCCTGGACCTCACCCGCCGCAAAGGCGCTCGCTTCCTCCTGGCATCGACTAGTGAGGTCTATGGCGATCCACAGGTCCACCCCCAGCCGGAAACTTACTGGGGTCACGTCAACCCTGTAGGTCCTCGGGCTGTGTATGACGAGGCCAAACGCTTCAGCGAGGCCATGACAGTCGCCTACCGGGACACCTGGGGTGTGGACTGCAGGATTGTGCGGATCTTCAACACTTTCGGCCCGCGTATGCGAGCAGACGATGGACGGATGATTCCAAGTTTCATCTGTCAAGCGATCGCGGGGGCCCCGCTCAAGGTGGCCGGAGATGGCAGCCAGACGAGGTCGATCTCCTACGTAAGCGACACCGTGGACGGGATTCTCCGACTCCTCGCCTCGGATAGCGAGCGAGGGCCCGTCAACATTGGTGGCCAAGACGAAATGACCGTCCTAGCGACGGCCGAGCTCATCCGCGGCCTGGTGGGTTCCTCGTCGCCCATCGAGTTCGTCCCTCGGCCTCAGGACGACCCCACCATACGCAAACCCGACATCCGCAAGGCGGTGTCGGCGCTTGGCTGGCAGCCGGGGACCGACCTCGAAAGCGAGCTCAAGAAGACGATCGACTGGTTTCTGGATCACGGACCTGCGACGGGCCACTAAGCAGTGGGGCATACCAACAACAGGAGGTGTACAACGTGTCGTCCCTAGCCGACAAACCACGTTCTGGTACTTCTGAGCAGGGAATTTCTGCCGTCGTCCCGACTCGAGGCAACCCACATATGGTGGCCAGGCTTCTGACATCGTTGAGGTGTTCCGCCCAGGACCTTCCGCCCGGTACCGGTCACGAGGTGATCGTTGTGGACGACTCGGAGGGCTCCGACAAGGATGCCATCGTGGCTGCCTCTTCACGAACTGGCGCGCGGTACGTTCGAGGCCCGCGGCGAGTGGGCGCCAAGCGCAATGTGGGAGTCAGCCTCTCCCGGTATTCAGTGATTCTGTTCATTGACTCTGACTGCGTAGCCACTCCAGGTCTACTCTGTGCCCATCTTCAGGCGCACGCGACGCCCGCCGCGCCGTCAGGCCGGCCCGTTGGGGCGGTGGCCGGTCCCACCGTCGTGGACAAGGCAGACACTGCGGCCGCATGGCGCATCGTGAAATCGTCCGTCGTGGTGAATTCTCCATGGAGCTGGCCTGCCAAGTTTCAGGAAGTGTGGTGGGCCGCCACCTCGAACCTGTCGGTCAGACGCGAGGTGTTCACCGCCGTCGGCGGCTTCGACCCGCACACGTACACCGTCGTCGGCGGCGAGGACGTGGATTTCGGCGTCCGGCTGCACGCAGCGGGCTACACCACAGTGTGTGCCCGCGAAGCTGTGGTGTCCCATGAGGTCGATGGGATTACGACCCTCGGACAGTTCCGGCGCAAGCTCTTCCTTTATGGCCGAGCCTGCGTCTACAACTGCGCCCGCCAGCCCGAGCACGCCAAGTGGTCCGCGAACCCGGTCTCATTGCTGGTCATGACGTGCGCAGCCAGCCTCGTGGTCCCCAGAGGCAGGACCGTCAGAAACTTTGGCACCGGTGCGGTCGCCGCCTGGTTCGGTGCACACGCGTGGCAGGCGAAGCGTAGGGAAAGGACTGGCCTGGGTGAGGCGCTGGGCGTCACATCCGTCGACTGGTCCTTCCACCTGGGGATTGCCGCTGAAGCGGTCGCACGCGGACGCCTCGCGCTGGCCGTAAAGCGTTTCAACTACTTCCCGGAGGACAAATTCGTGCCCGCGCCGCCGGACGACTCGTCCGGCGCCTCCAACCGCCGCAGAGAGGACATCAGCTCATGACGACGCCTCAACTGTTTGTTCAGACTGGAATCTACGGGTACGGGATCTTCGGCCGCGCAGCGGAAGAGGATCTGGAGGGCACGCTGGACATGGTCAAAGCTGCGGGGTATGACGGCGTCGAAGTCATGACCTCACTGACCGGCGATCCCAGGCGCCTCTCCGAGGCGTGCGCCCGCCGAGGACTCTCGATCTCAGCGTTTCACGTGTTCTGGCACGAGCTTGCCGACGGACGCCAATGGGACACGGCCGAGGCCCTGGGCACGTCGCGTGTCATCCTGTCAGGCATTCCCTCAGAAAACGAAGAGGCCGCTCGGGCATCGATCGCTCCTTTGCGCGCCTTCGCTGCCGAAGCGGCAGCACGGAACATGCGCCTCCTCGTGCATAACCATGCGGAGGAGTGCCGACCACTGCCCAGCAACAGGACTGTGCTGGAGATTCTGGTGGAGCATACGACCTGCGAGGAACTCGGCTACGTGATCGACTTGCACTGGGCGGCCGTGGGCGGCGACGTGGCACGCACGATCCGGACGACCGCAGACCGGTGCGACTACTACCACATCAAGGACGGCTCCATCACCGATCCCGAAGAGCCGCATTCCTACGACCTGGGCTCCGGCGAGGTTGATCTGAATGGTGCCTGGAAGGAGATACGCAGCACGGGAACTGTGGCTACGGTTGTCGTGGAGCGGGGAATGCCGGCCAACGACCTTCCGGCTGCCCTCCATCATGACGCCCGATTCGTCCGACAGCTGCTCAGCGACAGTGCAGAGAACCCCCGATGACATCAGGCATCCTACGCATAGGGCTGGTGGGGTGCGGAGCAATCGCGGAGCTCGGACACGCCACCGCGTTGCGCTCCCTGTCGCAGGACTGCGCCGTGGTGGCGGTTGTCGACCCCATGGCAAAACGCCGTGACCTGCTGGGTTCGCTGCTCAGCGTACCTGTCTCCGGCCGCTTTCGGGACGTGTCCGAGTTGCTCTCCCGGGGCCCGGAGATCGATCTCGCGGTCGTTGCGCTACCTCCAGCACATACGGTGTCCGTCGTCACCCAGCTTCTGCAGGCGGGCCTGCGGGTACTGAGCGAAAAGCCTCTGGCAGGCGAAGCCGCCGCGGCGCGGGCAGTCGGTCGCGGGGTCCCTGAATCTCGTCTCGGTGTCATCCATAACTACCGCTATCGAAGTGACATCCTGCGGGCCAAGGCCCTGCTGGCCCAGGGCATGATCGGCGCGCCTCGATTCCTCCGACTGGAGCGACCGGACACGGATCACTTTCCTGGAAGAGGGATCGATCCCGAGTGGCGGAGGAAGACCGGTCCGAACGCCGGCTGTCTCCTCGACAACGCCTACCACTGGGTGTACTTGGCAGAAGAACTGGCCAACGCTCCGACGAGGGCCGTCACCGCTCGGCTTTCGGCTCCTGGCAACGGTATGGCAAACGACTTGGCGCTGCTCACGCTCGACCACTCCAACGGTGCTCTGACGTCCATCCAGTCGGCTTGGTGCGCTGTGGCTTCCTCCCCCGTTCTCGAGGTCCATGGAGATACAGGTTCGCTGCGTATGACCGGCGATTGCGGGACCTGCATCGTTACGACGCCGACGTCGGACACGGACAACAGCGAGACGGACACCGAACCGTCAGAACCCGCCTACACCGCCATGTACCGCGATGTCCTCGTCTCTGTGCGAGCCAGCCGGCCCTTCGGCGCCTCCGTAGGAGAGTGTGCCGACGTGCTGAGCGTCATCGAGGCGGCTGTGCTGTCGGCAGCCCAAGGACGAACCGTGGTGATCGACCGGTGCAACGCTTCCCGGGCCACTGGCGACAGCTAGAGAAAGAAAGGTGCACATGCCTGACAGGCAGCATGCAACAGCCGAGCAGGTCACCGTGGCACTGTGCTCGATCGGACGGCCGGAGTTGGTCACAGCATTGTCCGCAGTGCGTGCGGGGGACACAGATGCGGTCCGCGAAGTCGTCATCGTCGACAATGCGGGCGGAGCGCTCGACGTCCCTCTGCTGCGTTCCTTGCTCGATCCCGTGCCACTGCGTGTTCTCCAGGGCACCGGTCCGGCAGCGGCGGGGCGAAACCTGGTACTGGCACAATCTCGCACGGATGTCGTGCTCTTCACCGACGACGACTGCGTGCCCACCAGTTCCTGGGTGCGGGAGCTGGCGTGCTTCATGGTGGCGAATCCCTCTGTAGCGGCGGCCTTTGGCGCAGTGGAACCGGACGCGCTGCCCGGCGCTCGCATCCGATCGGTGGAGATCGCCGACGTCGGCGTCGTCGCTTGGGGAGAAGCATCCAGCTCCGGGGACGAACTATGGTGTCCTGCGATTTCGGCACCCGAATGGAAGCCAGGCATCGCCTCCGGCCCGCCCACCGTCCCCTGGGCCTTGGTGGGATCTTCCAACAACCTCGCTCTGCGGCGCAGCCGCATGCTCTCCGGCCGGCCGCCGTTCCTGCCTGCGCTCGGGCCCGGAACGGCAGCTGGATCGGGAGAGGATACGGAACTCGGTTACGCGCTCATGGCGCACGGCCGGGAGATCGCGTACGTGCCGGAATCCCTGGTTTTCCACCACTCATGGTTGGGGGCCTCCGCCGCCGAGCGCGCGAAGCGCGTGTACTTCCGCGGGAACGTCGAGGCTCTCGGTTGTCATGTGCTCAATGCGGATCAGCGGGCCGGACAGCTACTTCAGGCCTATCTCCAGCATTTCTGCAATGTGAACGGCTTCGCGGATCTCGGCGAGGTACTCGAGTGGGGATACGGCGGGCACGCAGTCAACGCGACGCGCACGCCGCTGCGGAAGTGAAGGCAGCGGATGACGGTTCTCATCGTAGGCAGCGGGTTCGTTGGCACGGCCGTGGCTCGGCGCCTCGGCTCTCAGGGCAGATCTGTGGTCCTCGCCTCCCGTACACCCCCCACCACACCGGTCGAGACTTACGGCGCCCGTTGGACACCCCTCGATGCAACGGATCCGGGCGCCTGCTCGGTGACGGTGTCACGTCTCGCTCCGTCTCACGTCATTTTGGTACACGGCCCGTCGAACGTCACCTGGTGCGAAGCCAATCCGGCACGAGCCGCCGTGCTACACACGGCAGTTGCCGAGAACATCGCGATGGCCGCTACATCCTCCAGTCTGCTACTCATCTCCACTGACAATGTCTTCAGCGGCACGACAACCATCAACGCCGAGACATCACCGACCTGCCCCGCCAACGCCTATGGCCGTGCCAAACTCGACGCCGAGCGCGTGCTTCTGGCCCGCACTCCGGCAGCCATCGTCCTACGTGTCAGCCTTGTCTACGGATACGAGTCAGTGACCACTGGCAAGTGGCTCAACTTCTTCGCCGCCTGCGCCCACCGGTTATCTCGCGGCGCGCCCGTCCAGGCGCCCAGCGACCAGTGGACTACTCCGGTGCACGTGGACGACGTGGCCGCAGTGGTCACCGCCCTCCTGACCGCCACAACCGAGATCCCGAGCCTGCTCCACCTGGGCGGCCCCGACCGCATCAGCAGGGCTCAGTGGGCCGGAACGATCGCCGAATCACTTCAGGTGCCTCGATCGCTGGTCACCGCAGTCCCCAAAGCGAGTGGCCGCTACGCCGCCCGTCCGGAGAACACCTGCCTGACCAGCCACTTCCTGTCGGCCCTCCCCGCCGTCCAGGACGTCGCTGTCCGTGGTGTTGTGGAAGCCGCTCACGCCCTGGCTCCGGCCTTCCTACAGTAGTTTCAGTTTCTGGGCGGAGTCCTGTCTCAGTTCTTCGTCATGGTCTCCGCGTGATCACGTCTTGGAGATTCGCATGCCAGAAACAGTCGTTTCGGCAACTCTTGATGACGGGACACTGAAAACGGAGTCGGCAGTTGGGCTTGCTGCGCTCCGTCGTAGTTCCCCTTGGATTACTCGAGCCGATTCCAAAAGAAGGCCGAGAGGCATGCCCTTCGATTGTCGTCCCCTCAGTGGGTGTACTGCCACGCAAGGTCCCCTTGAGTTCGGGGCACGTCGATTGGCCCGGAAGAACGGACTAAGAACCACGCTTAGGAGGTTGCTCGGCGCCGACCGCTGCCGTCCAAATGGATCAACCGGCGGATCATCTGAACCCTGCTTCGGTTCGGAGCCCACCAGTTGTGCGGGCCGTCCATGGTGACCGCGAAGAGTGGCTGGGTGGAATGGCTAGCATCCTCCTGCCAGAGGCACCGCCGGCTGATCGTCTTGTGGGGCGGCGTTGCTGTCCTGTGCCCACTTCCGGTCGGCAACACGCTCCTAGCGAAGATCGCGATCGATGACGCAGTCTCGGGCAGCACCTCACGCATGCGCTGGCTCATACCCGCACTGGGCGGGCTAGCGCTCATAGCACTCGTGACCGACTTCATGCGGCGTCATATCGCCGACCGCCTCTCCCTACATGTACAGCACGACTTACGTATCGCTGTCCTCAGTTCCATACAGCGACTTGACGGCAGGGGACAAGACGCACTTCGGACAGGTCAGGTGATGTCAGTGATCTCCAATGACCTGCAGCTGGTGCAAGAATTGATTACCAAGGTCCTGCAGTCCCTGGGGCCTTTGCTGTTCGCTCTCACAGCTCTGGGCGCCATGCTGTGGCTGTCTCCGCTGCTCACCCTGATTTCCCTAATCATTACTCTGGCCACGATCGTGGTCGTCAACCGCAGTCGGAAAGTACTCCTCAACGCCAACTGGTCGGCGCAACAATCCGCAGCGGATGTAACCCAGCACATCGACGAGACGCTGGCTGGCATCCGGGTCGTCAGGGGATTCGGGCAGGAGGAACGCGAGACGGCGCGTTTAGCGACTCTGGCAAAAGATCTCTTTGCGCGGCGAATGCATGCAGCCAAGGTTGCCGCACGACCGACCGCGACACTCTCCGCCATGCCACTCGTCGGACAGGTCGCCGTGCTTGCATTCGGTGGCTGGCTCGCTTTGAACGGTCGCATCAGTACCGGAACGTTCCTGGCGTTCAACGGTTATGTGGCCAGTCTCATCGGGCCGGCCCGGCAGCTGGCTGACACGCTGCTCAGCGCACATTCAACAAGAGCGAGTGTCGAGCGCATCTACACGTTGATTGATTCGGAACCTGCAGACGTGGAAAGCCCCACTGCCAGGGATATTCCCGACGGGCCGCTTGAGATCCGATTCGATGATGTCAGCTTCAATTATACGCCCGGAAATCCTGTACTCGATCACGTATCTTTCAAAGTAGAACCAGGCGAGGTCCTGGTGGTCACCGGCCCTTCAGGATCGGGTAAGAGTACACTTTCCGCACTGATTCCACGATTCTACGACGTGCAGTCCGGATCGGTCAGGATCGGATCTTCTGATGCCACCGTTGATATCCGTGACATAAGAACTACCTCTCTGCGGGCAGCTATAGGGATCGCTTTTCAGGAACCTTTCATCTTCTCCGGGAGCATTCGGGACAATATTTGCTGCGGTCGACCGGATGCTTCCGAAGACGAGATGCATGCTGCCGCCAAGATATCTGGTGCGCATGATTTCATCAGTACACTACCCGCAGGATACGACACTTACGTCGGGGACAACGGGATCACTCTCTCGGGCGGTCAGCGTCAACGTATCGCACTAGCCAGAACCATAGTCTCCCGCCCGCGCGTCCTTGTTCTGGACGAAGCGACTTCTGCCGTGGACCGAATTACCGAGGCAGCAATTAGTGAGGCGCTGTCCGAGATAACTCCACTGTGCACCACCATCATTATCGGCCGTAGCCAAGAAGTGCTCGCCCTAGCCGACAAAATAGCGGTACTCGATAAAGGCACCGTGGTCGATATCGGAACTCAATCAGAGCTCATGTGCCGATGCTCATTGTTCCGCTACTTGGTCGGGGATACAGAGGACGGTACTCACGAAAGCAACTCCACTACCAAAAACCCTCAGCATGGCGGTTCAGAACCTCCGGCCTTCCTTCTATGGCCGGAGAAAGCAGACCCACCATCCCAGCTCGTGTCGCGAGACACACCTCCCCAGATCCATACATCAGCCTCCCCGCCGTCCGAGGAAAATCCGAGATTGTCTGCGAACTGGTCAACATCACCTTCGCGCCGTCGTTTCCGGCTCGCGGATTCCGTGGTGCTCGTCCGTCGAGGACTTACGCTAGCCGTACTCCTTGCTACATGCGAGATGCTGGTCTCCCTAGCCTTCCCCCAACTAGTGCGCCAAGGAATTGACCATGCGGTGGCCACGGGCGTAATCGAGCCTCTGCTTTTGATATCAGGGCTCAGCGTCCTGATGGTATTCGCCGGTTGGCTTATTTCACTGGCTCGATCCATTATCACAGCACGGGTTGGTGAAACGTTTCTATATTCTCTGCGCATACATATCTATACACACTTACAACGGCTCGGTATCGACTTCTACGAGCGTGAACTCATCGGCCGCGTCCTGACGACAACGACAGCAGACATCGACTCCCAGTCGCGTTTCATTCAAGTCGGTCTATCCGTCTCAATTGTGAGCATCTTCAGTATCGCAGGAATCATGCTGGCGCTCGTCGCAACCGATTTTCCCTTGTCTCTGTGTGCGTTGACGAGCCTCCCTCTACTAACAGCTACCACCTGGCTGTTTGGCCGATACATGAACAGAGCTTCTACTGCGGCACGAGAGAACTTGGGGCAGGTCAACTCTTCCCTCCGCGACAACATCCGAGGCCTCCGGTCTCTCCAGGCATGTTCAGGTGAAAATCACGCATGGAAAAAGTTCGCTGGACAGAGCGATGAATATCGCAAAGCGCGACTACACGCACAGAAATACGTCGCTATATACTTCCCGTTCATCTCATTCGCTTCTCAAATGATCAATGCAGCGATCATCGTCATCGGCGCATATCGAATACAGGCCGGGACTCTCACCCCCGGTACCTTACTTGCCGTCTGGCTCTACAGCCGTCTACTCTTCGAGCCGATACAACAACTGACTCGGGTCTTCGATCCCTACCAGCAGGCACGGATCGGCATCGGGCGCATCAGCAATCTACTAAAAGTCAAAATCCCGGAACAGGAAACGGTCAGCCCAGCAGCAATCCCAAAGCCGCTGCACGGAGTGATCGAACTAAGGAACGTCAGTTTCCGCTATGCCAGCGCACTTGACCCAGCACTGAAAAACATCTCACTAACCATCCACCCCGGTGAAACCGTCGCAATCGTCGGCCGCTCGGGATCTGGAAAATCAACCCTGATCAAACTGCTTTCGCGCTTCTATAATGCAACTGAGGGAATTATTCTTCTGGACGGCACGGACATCCGCCACTACCTGATTTCTGATTTCCGAAAACGGATCAGCATTGTCCCTCAAGAGGCGCACCTATTCTCCGGTAGCGTGGCAGAGAACATCTGCTATGGGCGCCCTCATGCCAGCGTGAGCGAGATAGAAGAGGCCGTCCGAACAATCGGAGCGCTAGCCATGGTGGCCTCGCTCCCCGATGGTTTTCATCACCCTGTCGGAGAATGCGGTCAAGGTCTGTCAGCAGGGCAACGCCAGCTTGTCTCATTTGCCCGTTCCGCGCTGCTGGAGCCGGATGTACTGCTCGTGGACGAGGGAACCTCCGCGCTGGACCCAATGACCGAGGAGCTAGTACTCAAAGCATATCGACGACTGATTCACCAACGGACAACGATCGCCGTGACACACAGGCTTACGACAGCAGCTAACGCAGACCACGTTCTTGTGCTCGACGGGGGAAGACTCGTTGAACAGGGTAAGCACTCAGATCTACTGGCAGCAGGCGGACACTACGCCCGCTTGTGGCTGGCAAACCCGGAAAGGAGAGCCGAGCTTGACTGAATGAACGATGTCATGTACAGGGATTCATCAACGGAGAGCGTGACTGTCGCCTCCGGAATACGCACCACATGCAATTTGGCTACATTCGATAGTCAGAGCGAGCATGGCCGGCCGAGGGAAGCGGCGCAGGCCCAATCGGTCATTCTTTAGGAGGTTTTAGGACTGCCGCCGACCGATTACGCCCTCCACACGTCAACTACGGAAGAATGGAGGATATGATCAAGTTCAGCCCAGCGGGCAGCTCGGCCCGTTCTCACAACGAACGCAAGCAAATCATCTCCAAGTACGTGCTCGACCAAGGCACCGCGACCGTAGCCGAGTTAGCTGAGCTGACAGGGGTCAGTACAATGACCGTCCACCGCGATCTGGGTGAGCTGGCCAAACTCGGCGTAGTGCGAAAGTTCCGGGGTGGGGTCTCTGCACTGCCACCCTCGGTGTTCCAAGTCAACCTCGAGTACCGAATGAGCGAGAACCGCACCCAGAAGGAAGCTGTGGCGGCGACTGCCGCAAAGCTGGTCGAGCCCGGCATGTCAGTGATGCTGGACGACTCGACCACAGCGCTGGCTCTGGCAAAGTTACTGGTGACAGTTGCTCCCCTGACAGTAGTGACCAATGCCCGGCGCATCGTCGACATCTTCGCCGGAGTCCCGCAGACTCGGCTTGTCGGTCTGGGAGGGGACTACTCGCACACCCACGAGGCGTTTTTCGGCGTGCTATGCGTGGAGGCGATCGAGTCCTTAGCGGCGGACATGGTGTTCGTCAGCACCATGGCGATGGACTCCAACACCACCTATCACCAGGAACAGGAGGTCGTACTGGTGAAGCAGGCAATGCTCACTGCAGGAAGGCGCAAGGTGCTGTTGATGGACGGGACCAAGATTAAACGCACCGCACTGCACCGACTGTGCTCCGTAGAGGATTTCGACTACCTTGTGGTGGACGACGGGGTAGACACGCAGTTACTGGGAGAATTTATGGAGCAAACGACTGTGCGAGTGGCGGATACGGAAGTATGAGGTCAGTAAAGAGCCTGGGCAGCCAGACGCCCCCTTCCAACACACGCAGGACACACCGTTGCCAGCGGAGTTGCTCTGACTGCCAAGGCGATTCGCAGCATAGGGTGCAGCTCTCTAGTAAGTCGCGCGAACCGGATGATAGACCCACCGTCCGAAACACCGTCAGCTGAGCCCATATCTTGCTACCATGCCAAGTGGCATTCCATTCTGCAGAGTTGAAGTTATCTCACCGTCGAAATCTGTCTCGCCACCACGGCACGCACGTTCTCCGAGCCGCCAAGGCCCACTCGTCTTCGGCCTGGAAGATCTGCGTCAACTGTGACGCCCGCAATTTAGGCGGCAGCATACTTGAGGCGACCAGCGCAGCACCCAGCTGCCCTCGACCGCACCACGACTAGCGGAGGTTCATGACATGAAAAACCGGCAGCAAACTTCGTTCGGAAGCGCAAGTTGTGCGCATCAAGAACAGCACATTTACATAAAGTCAGTCGAGAAATGGGATCCCTTATCGCTGGGCGTTCATCAGCCGGTCGGGCGCGAATCAATGACTGATTACATTGAACGCGAACATGATGAATCCTTATATGCCGCATTGGACCGCTGCCATCCCGACGGCGCCTTCACAATAATGCTTGGCGAGGGTTCGACTGGAAAGTCTCGTTCGGCATACGAGTGCATCCGTAGCCGGTTCCCGGCGCGTCTTCTGGTGCATCAACCCAGCATCGAGAAGTTAATCGAATGGCTGGACAGCGCGGACGTCGATACCGATGTCATCCTGTGGCTCGGACCACTCGATGAAGTTCTGGTCAGCGAGCACGGAAAAGTCCTGGCAAAAATGCTGAGCCACCTTCTAGAAACCTCCAAGAGAACCACGGTGATCGGCGAAATGCGGCTAACGCGGTGGAATTCTCTAGTCAGCACACCGGGGCATAAACAGCAGGACATTCACGACGATGTCCGGGTTCTATTGCGACAGGCCGAACCGGTTCAAGTCCCCGGAGGATTAACCGCTAAGGAGCTGAGCATGGCTCAAGGTACCCTCCCTAGCCTTATCTGGGATGACGTCGACGACACCGTAGGAGATCACAGCAGGGTCCTTCAGCTCGTCTCCGGCGCCTTCCAGGTCATCGAGTACGCCGAGCGTTTCGCTAATCCGGGAGCTCAGGCAATCATCACCGCAGGGGTGGAAGCGACACTGCTTGGCCATGTGAACCCCTTACCTCTCCCTTTACTCGAACGTGCTGCTGTTGGGTACTTACGTTCCCGCGGTGGAACGTTTTCTGCGCACCACTGGTTCGGAACAGCTCTCCAACAGGCAACCGCTTCCGTTAAGGGAGCAATGAGCCCACTCACCTTGGTCTCCAGGGAGGAAGAGCACCAATCAGATAAATTCATCATTGCTCGTCATCTATGCGATCATGCCCGCCACTCACGCGTGCCAGCACCAGTTCCTACCGAGATGTGGGAAGCACTTCTTGAGCATACAGCCAGCCCTACCGACCTGGTCAGAGCGGGGGTTTCAGCGGAGAAGCGGAGCCTATTCCGCTGCGCCGTTCGGTTGTATGAGCTCGCAGCCGAGCAAGACGATACGTTTGCGATGTGCCAACTCGCCCGCCGTCTGGAGCGAGTGCACCGTACCGAAGAAGCCGAAGTCGCACTGCGTCGTGCAACGGCTCTAGGTGACTTGTACGCGCTGGATGAACTTGTGGGGCTCCTTGAACGTTCAGGGCGACACAGCGAGGCGGAGACACTAGCCCACCTCGTCGATGAGGGTGGCAACAGCTGCGCCACCTACCAACTCATCGGCTTGCTCGAACGCACCGGCCAGCCCGAACAAGCACTCAAACTCCTCCAACAAGCCAGCAACGCCGGCAACACCGACGCCACACTCGAACTAGCCCGCAGACTCGAACACCACGGACAAACAACCCACGCCCAACAGCTCCTCCACCACGCCGCTGAGGCCAATGACGCCGATGCGATAATGGCACTGGCCACCGAATATCGGCGGGCCGGTCGTATCGTGGAGGCTGAGCAGTGCTTGAGCAGGGCATCCGAGGCAGGCGAGCCGGCTGCGAGCTACCAGCTGGCCAGAATGAATCCGCAATCGGCGGACATCGAGAGTGCTGCGCGCGCAGCTGCGCTGCTGGGTGACACATCCGCGCGCTATGAGTTGGCCAAGTATCTTGAACACTCTGGCCGACGTGATGAGGCCCGCTTGATTGTGCTCTTCGGGCTGGAGCCATCTGGCGATACAGCGGCCCCCTGGTAAGTCCGATGCCAGGGCCCAAAGTAGCGAGATTGCTTCGTTTCCCGGCGCTGGAATCGAGTTTGCACCCGTGCTAGGGCGGCTCAGTGCTTGTTCGCCGGAGAGGGGAACGAGAAGGGCCTGCGACTCCGTACACTGAGCGGTCATGGATGGGACACTGAAGGAGACCTAGGATTACCGGCCGCCGCAGCCGATCGAGACCTCTACGGGGCCTGGTACGCCAGTGGGTGCTGGTCGCCGTGGACGACGCTGCCTTCGACCTGGCCAACTCCGACGCCGATGGCTTCTTAATCCGTCCTGGCATCAGCTATGAACAGAAGAAGAGTGACTATCCGCAGGCACCGGGTGATGGGACCGCCTGCCCACAGCTGGCTTGTGGGAAGCACTTCAACTCCAGCTGAGTTGTCCAGCACGATCGAGACCAAGCGAACGAGGCATGACTGCGACTCGCCGGAGGATGCGGTGTTCGAGTGCAGTGAAGCGGCGCCGACCATGCGTGTTGGCCATAGCCCTGTATACGGCGGTGGGCTGGCCGAGGAGCACGGCGCCGCGGCGTGCGCGCGTGACGGCCGTGTAGAGCAGATTGCGCTGGAGAAGCGGCCCGGCCGAAGTCGTGACAGGGATGACGACGTAGGGGTATTCACTGCCCTGAGACCGGTGAACCGTCAGCGCATAGGCATGGAGAAGTTCATCGAGGTCGCTGAAGGCGTAGGGCACGGTTTCGCCGTCGCTCAGGGTGACGGCGAGTTCTCGGGTTTCGGTGTCGATGGCGGTGATGGTGCCGGTGGATCCGTTGAAGACGCCGGTGCGGCCGCGGTGGGGCTGGTTGCGGATCTGCAGGACGCGGTCTCCGACGCGGAAGACGACTCCCTCATGATGATGCTGTGGCCTGTCCGGTGACGGCGGGTTCAGCCTGGCCTGGAGACGGGCGTTGAGGGCGAGGACGCCTGCTGCGTGGCGCCGGGCAGGGCACAGAACCTGGATGTCCTCGGGCGCGGCGTCGAAGTGCTGCGGAATGAGGGTGGCGACGAGGTCCACGACGTGTTCGACGATGGCCTCGGGGTCTTCGAGGGGGCGGCAGCCGAAGACGCCGGGGGCGGGCTGGGGTGGCTGGCCGCGCAGGATGCGGTGGGCGTTGTCGATGATGGCTGCGCTGTCGTTGTCCTGGCGGAAGACGTGGGTGAGCCGGGTGCGGGGGATGTCGGGAACGGCGAGGAGGTCGCGCAGCACGCGGCCGGGGCCGACGCTGGGCAGCTGGTTGGTGTCGCCGACCAGGAGGAGGTGGCAGCCGGTGCGCACGGCCGAGGTGAGCTGGGCTGCGAGTTGGACATCCAGTATGGAGGCTTCATCGATGACGACCAGGTCGGTGTCCTCCAGCAGACTGCTGTGATCAGCCTGGGCCAGCGTGTCGAGTGGGGGTCTGGTCAGGCGGTGCACGGTCATGGCCGCGTGTCCCGTGGCCTCTTCCATGCGCTTGGCGGCTTTCCCAGTCGGGGCCGCCAGCGCGACGGAGACGCCCGTCTGGCCGGTGAGGGTGACGAGGGTGCGGAGCAGGTGGGTCTTGCCGCAGCCGGGGCCTCCGGTGATGACGGATAGTGGCTGGGTGAGGGCGGTCAGGATGGCTTGTTGTTGTTCGCTGGTCAGGTTGTTGGGGGCGGTGTGGGTGAGGAGGGTGGTCCAGTCGGCGTGGTCGGCCAGGGTGGGCGGGGCGTGGTGCAGGCGCAGGATGTCTTCGGCCAGTCCTGCCTCGGCGCGGTGCATCCAGGCGAGGCTGACGACGGTGACCGCGTGGAAGACACTGCCGTCCTCGAGGACGGGTGCGGGGAGGTCTTCGATGACCGTCTCGCCGCGGGCGCGCAGGACTTCCAGGGATTGGCGCAGGATGGGGTCTTCGAGGATTTCTGTGGTGGTGGGGTCGTCGTCGGTCAGGAGGTGGCGGGTGCGGGCGAGGAGGACGCGTTCGGGTAGGTGGCAGTCGCCGTGGCTGCGGGCTTGGGTGAGGGTGTGGAGGAGGGCGGCTTGGAGGCGTTGGTCGCTGTGTTTGGGGATGCCGGTGGCGAGGGCGATGCGGTCGGCGGTCTCGAAGCCGATGCCGTGGATGTCGCGGCATAGCCGGTAGGGGTTGTGGCGTACGACCTCCATGGGGTCCTGGTCGGCCTTGCTGTAGGTCTGGTAGATCTTCACGGCCAGGTGGGCGGGGATGTTGAGGCCTTGGAGGAAGACCATGATCTCGGCGATGGTCTTCTGGGTGCGCCAGGCCTGGGCGATGCGTTCCAGGCGGGTGGGGCCGATGCCGTGGACCTGCAGGAGGCGCTTGGGGTTGGTGTCGATGACGTGGAGGGTCTGCTCGCCGAACTGGTTGGTGATGGCGGTGGCCAGGGTCTTGCCGATGCCGTGGATCATTCCGGAGGCGAGGTAGAGGCGGATCGCGCGGGCGGTGGCCGGCCAGGTCCGCTCGCAGGTCTCGGTCTTGAACTGTCGGCCGTAGCGGGGGTGGTTGATCCATGTGCCGGTCAGGCGCAGGTTCTCCCCCGGCTGTGTACCGAACAGTGCCTTGCCGACCGCGGTGACCGTGCGGGAGGTCGGTGCGTCATCGGCGATGGCCAGGCGCAGGATGGTGTGGTGGTCGTAGGTGACGTGGACGAGGTGGTCGACGACTCCGTCGATGCGGTCGCCGGGTGACGGGGCGGGCGGCACGGTCATAAGGGTGTTTTCTCGTGCGGGGCGTATCCGGTTGTTGTGCGGTCTTTGCCTGGGCCGGGACGGCCTGGGTAGGTCAGGGGGTGCCGGTGATGTGGTGGGTGCGGGCTATGTCGGTGTCTCTGCTGTGCTGGTGGCCGGTGTCTAGGGTGGGGCGGCGGTATCGGGCTGGGGGTCGGTCCGGTCTTGGCACGGTGCGGGGTGGCCGGTCTGTGGGGTGGTGTAGTGGCTGGGGTTGAGCCACATGCCTTTGTCGGGGTCGGCGGTGGGCACGAGCCAGACGGGGATCTGGTGGGCGAGTGCGCGGCGGCACATATCGGTGGTACTGCCGGTGTGGTGGGGGTGGAAGTTCTCGTGGAAGGCGATGATCAGGCGGGGACCTTCGTCGTGGAGTATCCGCTGGTTGCGTTCGGCTTCGGTCCAGCAGCGGGTGCGTGCGCGGCGTCCGGGGGTGGGGGCGAGGGGGTAGCAGCGGTGGCGCCAAGCGGGCAGATCGTGGTCGGTGCACCAGCGGTGGGCGGCGCTTGCGGCGCCGGTGCCGGCTCCTTCGATGATGACGAGGTCGCTGCTGTGCCGAGTGGCGGCGCGGTCCAGGATGGTGGTGACGGTGTCGGGCCAGGGCCAGCGGCGGCTTCCGCAGATCAGCACGCGGGAGGCGGAGTCCGTCACCTGCGTCCCCGCGGCCCTGAGGGTGGGGCGGTGTCGGGCAGGTGGTGCTGGATGTGCTGGTGGTGCGTGCGGGGGTTGAGGGGTTCCCAGGCGGTGCGGGCGATGTCTGCGGCCTCTGGGGCGGTGGCGTGCGCGGTGCAGCGTTGAGCGCGCCACCGGAGTTGTTCGCTATAGGGCAGGTGGTTCAGGTCGTAGAGCGCCAGCCATAGTTCGGTCAGTGGGAGCTGGCCTGGGTCGTGGGCCGGGTGGAGGGGGGTGAGGATCCAGGTGCCGGGGAGGGCGTCGGGGTCGAGGACGGGGTGGGGGCAGCGGCGGCGGGCGCGGGTCTGGGCGACGCAGGGGATGTGTTCGAGTGGGCCGGGGGCGAGGTAGCGCAGGCACAGGAATTGCACGACCGGCCGCGTCTGCGGTGCTGTGTCGGGGGTTGGTGGATCGGGGTGAGGGGGTGGAGGTGGTGTGAAGTGGCCGGTGTCTTGGAGGCGTCGTGAGGTGAGGGCCAGGTGGCGCCGCAGGGCGTCCATGGTGCTGCTGTGGGCTTCGGCGGGGGTGGCGGGGCACAGGGCGCGGTGGCGTACGCGGCACCAGGGCGAGCCGTCGCCGGATGGGTGAGCGATGCCGGAGTCGATGTGCCACCGCTGGGAGGCAGGTACGGCGGCGGCTGGCAGTTCGTGGGGGTGGAGTGGGATGGGGTTGTGGCCGGTTGTGCGGTTGTACCACTCGATGTGGTTGCCGCAGGAGGAGCACTGGCCTTGCTGGGCGGTGCGCAGGAGGCGGGTGGGGCTGTCCGGGGCTACGCGCAGGAAGCGTGGGGGGTGGCGGTGTTTGTAGCTGCCGTCCCAGGCTCGGTCGCTGGCAGAGGTGGTGGCGTGCATGCGCGGCAACCTGGCAGGCGACACGCCGTATCAAGCGCAACGCTGCCGCCGATGTCCCCCGCCTGGCCTCAATACACCGCGCCCATGTTCCTGTTACGGCCTTTCGTTCGGAGGGCCGTCGCTGGTTCGGTTGGCCGGGGCAAGCGGGCCTGAGGCGGGACGGTGTTCGAACGGCCGGGTCAGGTTGCCGGCGGGGCGGGGGGTTCGTGGCCCGCGCAGAGGGTGCCCAGGAGTTGGTCGATGGGGGCACTGAGGGCGTGGGCGAGAGCGTGCCAGGTGGCGAGGGTGCCGATGGTGCGGCCCTGCTCGATCTCGATGAGGGTGCGACGGGACAGGCCGCTGCGTGCGGCGAGTTCGTCGTAGGTCCATCCGCGCGCGGCCCGCAGCCGGGAGAGCTCCAGACGGAGCTCGTCGAGGTTGGCGTCGGGCGGGAAGATCGTCACCCGTCCATCGCAAGGTGCAGACCCCTGCCCCGTCAGTGTAGACGTCTGCCCTATTTCTGTTGGGTGTCGGCACAATACTTAGGGCAGACGTCTTCACTACCGTGTGCCGCCGCCAGTCCGCCCCGCCCGACACGGGGCGGGGAGCAGAGCCGGCAACACGAAGCACGCACGGAGGATAACGACCAATGGGATCCGGTACGACCACACGCCCGGGACGGCGCACCTGGACGGTAGAGATCCGCACCAACTCCCCCGGGCCAGCCCTACTGTGCGGCCACTGCGGCCCGGCCCCCGTCGGCACCGGATCTCAAGGTGTCCACGCTTCCGTGGTGGCCCACCTGGCCCACCATGCACACAGCGAAGCCCTCGCCCACCACTTGCGTACCTGCCAGTGCGGCGAACACGGCTGCCGATGGCACCCCCGGCACCGCGGCTGCGGCGGCCCCCTGATCCTGCTCCTCACCTACGACCCCAGCGGGCGCCTATGGCGGCTGAGCGACGCCTGCCGCACCTGCTCGGCCGCCACCACGCATGCGGCGGTCGTCACCGAACCCCTTCACCACTCCCCCGCTCCCCCTCGGCCTCCGCAGCGGCTCTCGCCTGCAGACTCCGCCGCCCCCGCATCCCGCCAGGAGCCCAGCACGCTCTTTGCCCAGGAGAATTCCTTGTGCGACCAAGGCCCTGAGGAGGTCCTGTTCTGGACGGACCCCTCGGCCTACGGTTGAAGGTGATTACCGACCAGCTCCGCGGGGGCGTTGCGGCTTGGCTCTGTCTCCTCGGCTTCGCTTCCTTCACTTCCCCTCTCATGGCCACCAACAGGGAAGAGGAGTTGCCTGAGGTTGCCGACCGATGTCGAGCGTTTCCCTCGAGCACCACTGGAGCCTCTACTGAAGGCCGGCTTCTGCGGCCTCTCGGGTTCGACAGGCCTGACCGCGACGCAGTGGCATGCTGCTGGTAGCAGGAAGGAGTAACTCGTGTACATCCAGGGCCTTTAGGCGGACGGCAGGCCCTGGCTCCACCACTCAAGGCCGGGCCCGAATGCCAGTTCCATTGCACCTGCACGTGCAGCGCGTGACTCCTAACAGGTGAATCTACCGCTTATACGCGGCCCTTACAGGAATGGCGGCGCCGCCGCGACCCGAAGTCAACGTTGGCTCACGCTGCACACGTTGACCCGCTCACCGGATCATTCAAGACCGCTTCGTGAGCAGGTTCTTTCGTTTTCATGCGAGGACTCGCCGAACGCCGATACGGGTGGTTTGGGCGTCGCGTCAACGAGGCGTTTGCATGGTCTCGGGGGTTGTGTGACCGGCTGTACGTTTACCTCTTGTGCGGGACACGAGTACCCGCATGATGTGGCCTCAGGGCGGAATGCGCCCGCCCTGAGGCCCGTCCGTTCGAACATTGGATTGCGTAATGCTCGACCGAATTTTCCGAGGAGCCGTTCAGCATGCCTCGGCGAGAAGTGAACGTAGCAGGCCGTCGCTATCGTCTTGGCAAAGCCGTGTGCTGGTTGCCTGGCGTGTCACCCTGCGGCTGCGGGCCGCGCTGTTGGCAGTCATCGTGATCTGGATGACCGCGGCCGGATCCAGCCTCCCATCCGTATGGGCGCTCCCGCTGGGGGCTTTGGCGGCTGCCCCCGGTTATTCAAGCGTCCACTACCTGCGGATTCGCCTCCTCTGAGACACCGGGTGCCTGTTCCGGAAGGCCCGAAACCTTGCCGGAGCAGGCACCCGCCTGCACAGACGGTCGCATGCCAGATGCGTCAGGGATTTTCTGCTCCGCCTCCGATGAAAAGGCGTCCCGGCGGGAGGGAGAAACAAGGTGACTCCACCCACCGCTGAAGCGGCGGGCTTCCTGCGTCGGTGGCTAAGCCTCCGCGCAGAGGACCAGCCCAGCCCTGTGCAGGACGTTCAGAGCGCCCACACGGTCGGCGTTCTCCACCAGGCCGCACTTGACGCACTCGAACTTCGCTTGGGTGGCGCGGTTCTCCTTTGCGACGTGCCCGCATCCGCCTATCTCGGGCGGGCACGTGCGGGAGGTATTGCGGGCGTCCACCGGGATCACTCGGCGACCGGCGCTCTCAGCCTTGTCCGCCAGGATTCCCAGGAACAGCCCCCAACCCGCGTCCAGGATGCTGCGGTTCAGCCCAGCCTTCGCAGCGGCACCGTTCGGGAGAAACCCTCCGTCGCGCTCAGGGTCCGGCTTGGGCACGGGCGCCTTTGTCATGCCCGCCGTGTTCAGCTTCTCGTGCCCGATCACGTCGTGCTCCCGCACGAGCGCGAGGGCGGTCTTGTGGTGGTGGTCCAGGCGCTGACGCCGGATCCTGGCGTGCAGCTTGGCCACCTTCCGGGCCGCAGTCCGGTGCTTCTTCGTCCGGCACCTGGTGCGCTTGGGGAACGTCGCAAGGCGCTGCTGGGCAGCGGCCAGCTCTTCCGCCATCGACTCCAGGAATCGCGGGTTCTCCTTGCGCTCCCCGCCCGAGCCAGTGAAGAAGTGCACCGTGCCCATATCGATGCCGACGATGCTGCCCGTGCCGCAAAGCGGCTCTGCGGGCACCTCGTCACAGGCGAGGACCACATACCAGCGGTCGCCCTCGCGCTTCACCGACACCGTCTTGACCCGGCCCTTCACGGACCGGTGCTGATGCACACGCACGTGCCCCACGCCCTGGAGACGTACCCGGGTGTGGGCATCGTTGGGGGTGGAGTCCCAGCGGCAGCCGTCCCCGTCCCTCGGGAAGACGACCGTGTCGAAGTGGCCCATGCCCTTGAACCTGGGGTATCCGGGCTTCCCGCCGCTCCTGACCCGGCGGAAGAACGCCTGGAACGCCTTGTCCAGCCGCCTGAGCGTGGCCTGCTGGCTCGAGAAGGACCAGCGGCCCTGACGCTCCGCGTCGAACGCCCGAATCTCCCTCAGCTGCGCAGACTGGTCGCCATACCTGATGCTGGTCTTCGACGTGTGCCGCCAGGCGTCGCGGCGTTCCTGGAGGGCCCCGTTATAGAGCGAACAGTGGTCCCGCAGCATCTCCGTCAGGGCCTGCGCCTGCCGAACGGTAGGCCGCAGCAGGAACTTGTACGCACGCAGCAACGCAGCCCACCCCCAATGCGTCTTCCCTGGTCAAAGCCGGTGCCATCACTCTACCGGCCACCACTGACAGCGCAGCGTGCTCCGCCGCTTCGCGGCTCCGCTTCAAGGACTCGATTCCCCCACCGGCTAAAGCCGGTGGTCCCCTCGAAAGAAGGTCTGATGGGTACGTCGGCCATCTACGCGCGCTGTGCGCAGTGCGGACGCCGTTTCCGCCAGCGGACGGGCCCGGGCCGGAAGAAGGACTACTGCGAAAAGTCCTGCCGCCGGCGGGCGCAGCGGCTGCGTGACGGTGAGGCCGCGGCGGCAGCGCCGGCAGGGTCTTGTGGGTGGGGGCGGCAGGTGGCGGACGATGGTCTGGTTCTGGCTGCCCGGTTGGCCGATGCCGAGCGGGAGAAGGTGCCGCTGGCTGAGTTGCTGGCGCATGCGGACCGGTTGTCGGCGAACGTGGCCTGTTACGTGGCGGCGGCGGTGCAGGATGCGCGGGCGGAGGGAACTGGGTGGGCTGCGGTGGCCCGGGCTGCGGGGGTCAGTGTCGAGACGGCGAGGGTCAGGTGGAATGAGCGGAAGGTGAAGCGTCTGCTCGCCCGCCGCGATCAGCGCCGGCCCGCGCCGCTCAAGCGCACGGAGCCGCCGCGGAGTGCGCCGGGAGGGGCCAGCCCGCAGTCTCCTGTTCCGGAGGGCGCCGGCGCTGTGGGGGCGCGGCGTCAGCTGGCCGCTGCGCTCTCGGACCTGCAGCGGACGAGTTCGGTGAGCCTCCAGGAGGCCGCTCGTCAGGCCGAGTTGTCTGCTTCCTATGTGTCGCGGGTTCTTGCCGGGTCGCGGCTGCCGGCCTGGCCGGTGGTGTACATGCTGGGCACGATCTTCGGGGGCAGCGCTGGGGATCTGAAGTTTCTGTGGGAGCGGGCTCAGGGGGTCTGTCCCCCGGTGCGCCAGTCGGTGGCCGGCGCCGCGACGCGGCTCCAGTCGGCGCTGCGTGGGCTGTATCTGGCGGCAGGCAGGCCTGACCTGCGGCGTTTAGCCAAGGAAGGGGGAGCGTCTTTGACTGCGGAGACCGTCCGGGAGGTACTCAATGGCGACCTCATTCCTGACTGGTGGACGGTCGAGGAGCTGGTGGTGCGGATGGGCGGGGACGCGGCGTCCATCAGGCCGTTGTGGGAGGACCTTCACTACGCGTTTCTCACCTCCCGGGATGTCTTCCCCCAAGGGGGACTCCCCCGTTCGGATCTGCCCGGAACCGAGGCCGGTACCGGCGATGTCGGGACGCCCTCGTAGGGCTCGGTCAGTGGAAGACAGTGGGACGTTGTTGCGCCGGAGGGGAGGCTGCCATGGCTCAGCCGGGAGGGACCGCGGATGCCCTTGCCCAGGGCTACGACGGATTCCGCCAGCTGTATCGGGACCGCTATCTGCGTTACGCCCGCCTCCGCGTCGGTGACGGAGCAGTCGGCGCTGTGGGTACCGCGTTCAGGCATCTGGCGAGCCAGTGGCCCATGGTCCTGGGCAGCGGGATGCGCCCTGCGGCGTATTCCTGGTGGCTGCTGGGCCGGTGCGTTGCCATCGCCGACAAGGGCGGACCAGGCTCGGTGGACGCGGCGAGCGGGCTCTACGGTGTGCTGCCGGCGGAGCAGGCTGACGCGGTGGTGCTGCACTACCAGTTGGGCATGACGCTGACCGAGGCCGCCGATCTCATGGGGATTGATCCATCAGCCCTGGCGTCGCATCTGCTCATGGCCGAGCGGCGTATCCCGCGGCGTCTTTCCGGCATTCTGCGCTCGCCCGGGACAGGGGGTGCGCCGCGCGGCTGACGAGTTAAGGAAGACAGGACAGCAATTACTCCCCCTCCGTGTCCAGTTCGCGTCAGCCTTTGGGGGGTCCTTCTCTCAGAGAGCGGGTGCCGGGCTGCTACCCCTCTCTAGCATGGCCTCCTGCTGCCGACGTGCCTCCGCACTGGGGAGGCAAGGGGGTCGAATGGATCACGGGGAGAATCCCATTGCTCACTCTATTGACATCAACACCCCAAGTATCGCCCGCATGTACGACTGGTACCTGGGGGGTACGGACAATTTTCCTTCCGATCGCAGGGCCTGCCGGGCCCTGTTAAACATCGCACCCTGTACCCGTGCCCTGGTCCGGGCCAACAGGCTGTTCCTCGAGCGGGTGGTGCGTGTCCTGGCTCGGGAGTACGGGGTGCGCCAGTTCCTCGACTTCGGATCCGGGCTGCCGGTGCGCAACAACGTCCACCAGGTCGCCCAGAGCGTTGACCGCAGCTCACGGGTCGTCTACATCGACAACGATCCGATCGTTCTCGCGCATGGCCGCACCCTGCTGGACGAGAACGACGAGACGACCATCGTGCGAGCAGAGATGACGGACATCGACGGCACCCTCGACCATCCCGATGTCACCGATTTCATCGACCGCGACGCCCCTGTGGCCGCCCTGTTCGTCTCAGGACTGCACCGCGTCCCTGACCCTCCTGGGCCCCAGAGCGTGATCCAGCGCGTTGCCGGCCGGCTGGCCCCGGGCAGCTTCCTAGTGTTCTGCCACCTCGTCAGCGACAGCGCGGCCGTCCGGCAGGCGGCTACGGATTTCATGCTGCGGACCACGGGCCGCAACTGGGGCCGCGTCCGGGAGAGGAGCGACGTGGATGGCTATGTCAGCGGCATGAAGCTGCTCGCTCCCGGCCTGGTCGAGGTCTCCGCCTGGCGGCCGGACTCCCATGTCACGCCGCAGCAGCACACCCGCAGGTGGCAGGAGTACGGAGGAGTTGTCTGCCTCCCCTGACCCCTGGGCGGCGGTGTACTCAACGCCGCCGCCGAGAAGGGTGCTCCGCGTAGTCCTTTATCGCTCCCCGGAGAAGCTCCATGGTCTTCTTCCGCGACGCCGCCGCCCCCCACAACTCGGAGAGCACGTAACGGTAACTCTCCACGCCGCCCTTGCTGCTGATGTACGTGGCACCGGCAGCCTGCTCAAGGTAGACGAGCTCTGCCGGGCCTCCCGGAGCGAATTTCAGGTACGTCACCGGGGTGCTGGGGGCGATCTTGGCACCCGTCATAAACTGCACCACCCGGATCGTGATCCCGCTGCCCTCTGCGGCATCCAGCAGGTACTCAAGCTGTTCGACCATGACATCCGGGCCGCCCACGGGGCGACGCAGGATGGCTTCGTCGAGCAGGGCCACCAGTTGGGGCCTGCCGGGACCGTGCAGCAGTCTCTGACGGGCCATCCGCAGGTCCACGCGCCGTCTGATTTCGGTTTCATCCGCGTTCGGAAGGCCAGATGTCACAATCGCCTTCGCGTAGCCGGGAGTCTGCAGCAGTCCGGGGACAACGTGGACTTCGTAGGTGCGGATCTCGATGGCCGAGTCTTCAAGCCCGATCAGGCGCTTGAGCCAGCCTGGTGTCACATCGGCGTACTCGTCGTACCAAGCTTTGGCCGTGGCTTGCTTCAGCAGTTCCCGGACCGCCTCGACCTGATGGGGGTCGCGCACTCCGTAGTGGTCGACGAGGTCGAGGACGTCCCGTTCCCGGGGTGGATTTTCCCCGCGTTCCATGCGGCTGATCTTGGAGACGGATGCTCGGATCACCGGTGCCGCGTCCTTGATCGTCAGTCCCTGCTCCCTGCGCAGCCTGCGTAGATACGCGCCCAGCACCTTTCCGGCGGCGACCGGTTTCTCTCCCTCGCGCGGCATGGGGAGAGTGTTCACGGTCAACGGTCGGTCCCGGTGTTCGGCGGACATGCAGAACTCCTGCTCCTGGTGCGCTGGCGGTGCCCATCACTATCTCAAGACGAGGCCCGCATGTCCGCCGCAATGTTCCTTCTTCTTTACCCTGGTTCAGGCGGTCATATGGTCGAAGTCGCCGCTCTTGGCACCCGCTACGAACGCCGCGATTTCGGCTTGTGTGTAGACCAGTGCTGGCCCCTCGGGATGCCGCGAGTTACGCATCGCAACCTCCCCGTCAGGCAATTTTGCCAGCTCAACGCACGCACCCTGAGCGTTGCTACAGGCACTCTTGATCCATTTCGCGCCGGTGATCGCGCTGGCCGGGATGCCGTTGACGAAGCGCTCCATCGTGACCTCTTTCGCCGTGCTGTTCGAATACCCGCCTGCCGGGCACGCACCGCCGAGGCCGAGGAGTATCAACAATACGTTCGAGTATGCGTGATAACCCACATGCAATTGCACGGAGGGCGGGATGGTGGGAATACTAGCTTCACCAAGCCCCTCAAAAAGTCCCCCGAAAGAGTGTTCCCGTTTACGGCCGCAGGCGCGGCCAGTCCAACGCCGAAAAGGACACCGTGGCTTCTCGCAGCAACGTTCAACACCCCCCGCAGCCCCGTTCCGCTCCCTTCGACTGGGGGCTAGCCATGGGCCTTGGCATGCCCGACTTCTCAGCCTGTCGTTTCAGTGCGAACTCCGCCAGCCTGGCCCGGATCCGGCGCTTCACCCACCGCACACTGACCCGGTGGGACCGGCGTTCCTGCGCCGATGAGGTCACGATCGTGGTCGGCGAGCTTGTCGCCAACGCCGTACGCCACGCCCTCACGGCATACCCGGACCGTCACGGGTGGCTGGCGTTGATGAACACCGCCAGCACGGTCATCTGCGCCGTGCAGGACCCCAGCCCCGATAAGCCCCTCCCCCGCACAGCCACCGCCCAGGACACACGGGGCAGAGGGCTCCTCATCATCAGCGAACTCGCCCACGACTGGGGGTACTCGGTTCACAGCAACGCCGGCAAGACCGTCTGGGCAGTCATGCACACCACCACCGCCCGGCTCACCATGTGGACAGGAATTGGATGCGGCACAACTAAGGAGTCTTCTCATCGGGCATGACGAGCGGGTGGTGCTGATTCCCGTGTCCCTGATAGGCGGAGTCGTCCGGTCCATACGTGGTGCTGATGGGGTAGTGGCGTGCGGGGGAGGTTGGCCTTGATGCGGGCTAGTTGACCTTGTTGGTTGGTTGGGAGACTGAGATACAGACGGCTGCGCGTTCTGAAGGGGGAGCTGATGCCTGGTTCTGTACGGATGCCGCTTGAAGACGGTGGGGCGATCCTTTTCGAGGACGTTGAGGGCGTGCCGGAGTCCGATGGGCCGGTGAAGGCGGGACGGTTGGGTGACGCGGTTCGTGAGTTGCCGCGGACGGTGCAGGAATCACTGATCCCGGTGCGGGAGACGGCGCGGGCTGTGCTGGAGCAGCTGAGGGCAGCCGGTCCGCAGGAGGTCGAGGTGGAGTTTGGAGTCAATCTGTCGGCGAAAGCGGGGGCGGTCATCACCAGTGGTGAGGCGGCGGTCCATCTGAAGGTCCGCCTGGTATGGAGTGGCGGCGACCGCATGCCGCCAACTCCGGAGAGCGCAGAGGCGTGACCATGGAGGGCGGGCTTTCGTCCGATTCCGGCCGGGTGTTTGCATCGGGCTCCGGGGCCGAGGCGGCCGCAGCTGACGGCTTGGCGGTGTCCCCGTCAGTCTTCCAGGTTCTGACGGCGGACGGTGGTGTGGCCGGGGCGGGTTTCCTGATCGGTGAGGACACTGCCTTCACTTGCGCGCATGTGGTGTGCGCTGCGGGGCAGGGCCCTGGTGGAGAGGTGGATGTGGTCTTTCCGAACCTGCCGGAGGTGCCCCGCGGTACCGGTCGGGTGCTGGTCGAGGGATGGCGGGTCCCGGAGGGCGACGACGTGGCCGTGCTGCGGCTGGACGGCGTTCCGGCCGGGGTCCGGGGCGTGGCGCTGGGGGCTGCGGCGGGGTGCCGGGGGCACAGGGTGGCATCGTTCGGGTTTCCCGCGCAGGCGCCGCGCGGTGGACATTTCGGCTATGGCAGAGCCGGTAGCCTGCTCGCCGCAGGCAACAGGACGAATCGCCTGCTTCAGCTCTCTGCGGCCAATGACCTAACCACCGGGTTCAGTGGTGGACCGGTCGTAGATGAGGTGACCGGGCTAGTGATCGGCATGGTCACCGCCGTCGCCTCTCCCGACACTCATCTGAAGGGGTTGGGCATCGCCTACGCCACCCCGACCGAGGTGTTGCGTGAGGTGCGACCAGAACTCGCAGAGAGTCAGGTGTGTCCGTATCTGGGGCTGGAACCGTTCACCGCGCAGCACGCCGCTTGGTTCCACGGCCGGGAAGCAGCTGTCGAGAACGTCCTGGAAGCCCTGGCTGATCAGCGGGCACTACTCTTACTGGGCCCTTCCGGGGCGGGCAAGTCGTCTCTGGTACAGGCTGGTGTCCTGCCCGCGCTGGCCCAGGGCGCTGTCCCGGGCAGCGACCGCTGGCTGTCCATTACCGCCCGGCCCGGACAGGATCTGCTCGCCGAGTTGGAGGCGGCGGGCCTGCCCGGCGCCGCCGACGACGGCGTCCTGGCCGCAGTGGAACGCCGCTTGGTCAGCGAGCCCGGCCACGATCGCCTGATTTTGGTCATCGACCAGTTCGAGGAGTTGCTCACCCAGTGCGCACCTGCCGCTCCCGGTACGGCCTCCGACCGGCGCGCAGCGGCCGTGGAACATCTGGTGGCGGCCATCGACGCCCCTATCGGCCTCATCGTTGTCCTAATCATGCGCAACGACTTCTACGCCCCGCTGGATGCCCTGGCCCCGGAGCTGATGAAAGTCTCCCTGCCTGGGCTCCTCAATGTTCCCCCGACCCTGAGCCCGGCCGAACTGCGTGCCATCATCACCCGCCCCGCTCAGACTGCTGGTGTGCGGATCGAGGGCGGCCTGTCGGAGAGGATCATCAGCGACATTCTTGTCGCCGGTCCCGGCCGGCATGCGGCAGTCACCCTGCTCCCGCCCTTGGAGCTGACGCTGCGGCAGTTGTGGGAGCGGCGCGAGGACGGCTGTCTCACCCACCAGGCGTACCAGCGGATCGGCGGGATCACCGGCAGCCTGGCGACGTGGTGCAACCGTGCGGTCAGCCAGCTGCCCACCTGCCGGCGCCCGATCGCGAAGAGAATTCTCACCGCTTTGGTTCGGCCTGCCGACGACGCCCGTGCGGTCCCGGCCGCTCGACAGCAGGTTCCCCTCGCACGCCTGCGCTCCTTAGTCACTGACCCCGCGGACACAGGGCTGGCTACTGACGCGGCCTTCGAGACGGTCATGGCCGGGCTGACTGGCTACCGCATCATCACCACCGGTACTACGACACGCCCCGGACAGGCCCCGGGCGAGCCAATGGCCGAACTCGTACACGACGCTCTCATCCGCGACTGGAACGACCTGCGTGACTGGGCGGCCGACGACCGCAAGTTCCAGCTCTGGCTCCATCGCACTACCGAGCAGCACGCACACCATGTCGACAGCGGCCTTCATGGGGACCTCCTAGATGGGAGTGCGCTCGCTGAAGGCATCGACTGGGCCCGCCAACGTCCCCTTCCGCCGGACATCGCCACGTTTCTGGAGACCAGCCGGGACCGCCAACAAGCCACAGCTCGCCGTACCCGGCGTATCAACACGATCCTGGCCAGCATGCTCGTCCTCGCTCTGATCACCACAGCAGTAGCCATCTGGCAACAGCACAAGGCCAACACCGCACGGCACGCCGCTACCCTCGCGCAGCACGAGAGCCAATCACGCCAATTGGCTTCTTTGTCCGCTGACTTGATAGACGAGAATCCTGATCTTGCTTCCCTTCTGGCCGTCCTGGCCTACCAAACCAGCCCCATAGACGAGTCCCTCACCAGCCTCTACGCCGCAGCCGACCTACCCACGCGCCGACGCCTTGCCGACCATACCGGCCCGGTGAACTCGCTGGCGTACAGTCCCGACGGAAAGACGCTGGCCACCGCTAGCGATGACAAGACCGTGCGGCTGTGGGACGTTGACACCGGTAAGGTGCGCCGTATCCTTGCCGGCCATACCGGCCCAGTGCGCTCAGTCGCGTTCAGTCCTGATGGAAGAACCCTGGCCACCGGAGGATTCGACTCCACGGTGCGGCTGTGGGATCTGAACACCAACAAACCCCGCCGCGTCTTCAAGAACAGCAATCCAATATATTCGTTGGCGTTCAGCCCCAACGGAAAAACCCTAGCCACAGGCGACTACAACGGCACGCTGCGACTATGGAATACGAACACCGGTGAACTCCGCCGCACCCTCACCGGCCACACTGGCACGGTGTATTCGATAGCATTCAGCCCCGACGGGAAAACCCTAGCCACAGGAAGCTTCGACAAGACAGCACGTCTGTGGGATCCGAACACCGGTAAATCCCGGCACACCCTCACCAGCCACACCGGAACGGTGTACTCGATAGCATTCAGCCCCGACGGGAAAACCCTAGCCACAGGAAGCTTCGACAAGACAGTACGCCTGTGGGATCCGAACACCGGTAAATCCCGGCACACCCTCACCAGCCACACCGGCCCAGTGCACTCAGTCGCATTCAGCCCCGACGGAAAAACCCTAGCCACAGGTGACCATAACAGCATGCTGCGACTGTGGAATACGAACACCGGTAAACTCCGCCGTACCCTCACCGGCCACACTGGCGCGGTGTACTCGATAGTGTTCAGCCCCGACGGGAAAACCCTAGGCACAGGAAGCTTCGACAAGACAGTACGCCTGTGGGATCCGAACGCCAGTAAATCCCGGCACACCCTCACCAGCCACACCGGCCCAGTCCACTCAGTCGCATTCAGCCCCGACGGAAAAACCCTAGCCACAGGAAGCTTCGACTCCACGGTGCGGCTGTGGGATCTGAACACCAACAAACCCCGCCGCGTCTTCAAGAACAGCAATCCAATATATTCGTTGGCGTTCAGCCCCAACGGAAAAACCCTAGCCACAGGCGACTACAACGGCACGCTGCGACTATGGAATACGAACACCGGTAAACTCCGCCGCACCCTCACTGGCAACATCAGCACTGTATATTCTGTAGCGTTCAACCCTGACGGGAAAACCCTAGCCGCTGGCGGCTTCGATGGCATGGTGCTGTGGGACATAGGCACCGGAAAACTCCACGAGGCCTTTGGATATATGGGCCCGGTGAACTCGGTCGTGTTCAGCCCGAACGGGAGAACCTTAGCCACCGGAAGCAACGACAGTACGGTGCGACTGTGGGACACAGACACCCTCAAGCCCCGCCTAATCCTTAAAGACCACACTGGCCCGGTGAACTCGGTCGCGTTCAGCCCGAACGGAGAAACCCTAGCTACCAGCAGCAACGACAAGACAACAAGTCTTTCCAACGTGAACACAGGAAAGCTCTATCGCACCCTCTATAGCGACAGCGACTCTCTGAATTCGGCGGCGTTCAGTCGGGACGGGAAAACCCTGGCCACCGGAAGCGACGACAGCACGGTTCGGTTGTGGAATGTGAGCACCGGCAAGTCTCGCCGTACCCTTACCAGCCACGCTGGCCCGGTGAACTCGGTCGCGTTCAGCCCGAGCGGGAGAACCCTGGCCTCCGGAAGCAATGACGGCACGGTGAAATTGTGGGACAGGCTTTCAGTCCCGCACCAAGCCGAGGAACGGATCTGTGAGGCCGTTCGTCGGAATTTCACACAGGTGGAACAATCCATGTATTTACGCGAGCAGCAGAACGCGCGGATCTGCCCTAACTACCCAGTGTCCCGCTAACAATTCATCTCGTTTGGAGGGTTCGGCACTCCTTGCGTGAGTTTTGACGGATGAAGTAGAGGGTCGATTCCGGGATCTGTCATGGCGCGGAAGCGGAACTGTGCAAGGACGTGGCGGACACGGTCGAGGACGGCCGGTTCGTCGTCCACCCACCGGTAGACAAAGCGGCAGGTGACGGCGGCGTACACGAACTCCGCCAGCCTGGGCCGGATCCGGCGCTTCACCCACCGCACCCTGGCCCTGTGGGGCCGGCGTTCCTGCACCGCCGACTTCACGACCGTGGTCGGCACGATCGTCGCCACTACCGTACGCCACGCCCTCGCCCCGCACACCGGCTGCCACGGATGGCTGGGGTTGATGAACACTGCCAGCACCGTCATCTGCGCCGTGCAGGATCCCAGCCCCGACAAACCCCTCCCCAACACAGCCACCGTCCAGGACACGCGCGGCCGGGGGCTCCTTCATCATCAGCGAACTCGCACACGACTGGAGATACTCACTCCACAATGAGCTGCCCCGAGTTTCGTAGAGTCCGGCGATCTTGTTTCAGGCGGACTGCGGGGTTTGCTCCTGGCTGCGCCAGAAGGCTTCCTCGTACTCGGCTGGCGGTACGTAGTCGAGAGCAGAGTGGAGGCGTTCTTCGTTGTACCACGTGACCCACTGGAAGATCGCACGCTCGACCTGGTCGACGTCCCTCCATGGGCCCTGCATCTCGATCAGCTCGGCCTTGAAGGTGCCGTTCAGGGCCTCGGCCATCGCGTTGTCATAGCTGTCCGCGACAGAGCCGACCGACGCGGAGGCGCCGATGTCGGCGAGCCGGTCGGTATACCGAATCGACACGTATTGCGACCCGCGGTCGCTGTGGTGAATGAGGCCGGAGTCCTTCTTGATCCTCCGTCTCCACAGCGCCATCTCCAATGCGTCCAGCGGAAGTTCGGTCCGCATGTGGTTCGCGACCTGCCAGCCGACGATCATCCGCGAGTACACGTCCAGGACGAACGCCACGTATGCCCACCCAGACCAGGTGCGTACATACGTCATGTCCGCCACCCACAGCTGATCCGGCCGCGAGGCGGTGAAATCACGGTCGACCAGGTCCGGCGGGCGGGGCGCCGACGGCTCCGGGACGGTGGTCCGCCGGCGCTGCCCGCGGATGACGCCCTCCAGGCTCAGCTCGGCCATCAGCCGCTCGACGGTGCAGCGGGCCACGTCGTGGCCTTTGCGTCTGAGGGCCCGGGTGATCCGCCGGGCACCATAGGTGCCGCCCGACTCCGCGTGGACCTCCTCGACCAGTGGCATCAACTGCTCATCGCGGAGCCGGCGGGCCGACTTCGGCCGCTTCTTGCGGGCGAAGTACGTCGATGGCGACAGCTCCAGAACCCGGCAGACGGGATCGCCCCGAGGCCCCTCTCACGCAGGTGGTCGATCACCTGCTCGGCCTCGTCCGGGGACGGTCGATCTCCTGGGCAAAAAACACGCTGGCAGCTTTCAGGATCTCGTTCGCCCGCTTCAACTCGGCGTTCTCCTTGCGGAGTTGCCTGAGCTCGTCACGCTCGGCGGTCGAGAGCCGGTCGTCACGCTCGCCGTGGTCGGCCTCGGCCTGGCGGACCCAGCCGCGCAGGGCCTCCTTGTGGATGCCGAGATCCTTCGCTACGTGGGCGATCGGCCGACCACTGGTGCGGACCTCGCGGACCGCGCGCTCGCGGAGCTCGTCCGGGTATTTACGGGGTGCTGCCATGGTTCTGGTGGTTCTCCTTCGCCAGGACCGTAACCCTGGCATCAGGGACTCCACAAATCTCAGTACAGCTCAGTGAGGGATCTGGAGGAATTGGCGGATGCTATGCCCACCCTCGCGGAGCGGCTATTGCCCTTCCGTGAGCGGATCGAGGAGGAACGGCATCAGGCCGATTGACCGGACTGTGGCTCCCGTTCAGCTGGCCGAGGTTGATGTCACGCCTCGAGCAGGGCGCGCCGGTGATCCTGTCCTGGGCTGTGTGAGTACCAAGGCGCTGCCCTCGTCGACCTGGCACCGGCAGCCTCGGCCTTCTTCTGGAGAAAGATCTTCCAGTGGGGTCTGTCGGTCGGCCCGGTCGAGCAGCAGGCTTCGTCTCAGAGCGCTGCGGCCTGCGTCCTGCCCCGACACTCCGGTCACCGACATGGACCTCCTCGCCCGCCTGTGCGGGCACTCCCACCACTAGACCGTAGAGTTGCTCGACGGGCTGGCGACGACCACCCGCATCCTGACCGCCTGGCGCCACCACCAGGACACCGACAACGTCCTGTGGCAGCTCCCCCACGAGTGCCCTCCAATCCGCTCTGCGCTATGCCCCGAGGAGCATCATGTGCGCCGGTCTTGAAGCTCAGCTCGAGCAAAAGACATCACTCAAGGGAAACAACACCCTTCACTCATCCGTACTATCTCTGTGCTGGGCTGTTCGCAGCAGTGACCGCCGCTGCTTTCAGACACCAGCCTGAGAACACACGCGCGTGGCGCTCTACGTCTGCGCCAAAGGCCTGGCACGCCCAGCCAGGGAACAGAGAAAGGTCAACCTCATGTCGGAGAGCACAACGGCCTCCACCGAGCTGGCGTCGCAGTACGCAGCCCAGGTGGCCGGCGACCTCGAACGCAATGCCAAGGAGCAGGAGCGCATCAGCGCGGACATCGTCGCACTGCAGGAGCAGCTGGCCGCCCTGCAGCATGACCACTCCGTGCTGGTCAACGTGCAGCAGGCACTTGGCGTTACACCCACGCCGGTTCAGCCTGCGGCCGCCCCGAGCAGCCCCACCGTGCCCGCTCCCCGTAAGAAGACCTCTGATGAGCCCGGTGCCGGGCAGCGGAAACGCGCGACGAAGGCCGATGCCGGACAGGTCGGCACGGCAGCCAAGAAGTCGGACGCCAAGAAGCCCGCGGGCAAGGCCACAGCCCCGAAGGCGGCCCAACCCACGCTCGTCGAACTCGTCCGCAGCCACCTCACCGAACAGGGCGAACCGCGCTCCGCGGCGGAAGTCGCCACCGCCCTCGGCCAGGCCCATCCCGAACGCGGCATCAAGACCACAGTCGTGCGCACCACCCTCGAAGCGCTCGTCGCCAAGAACCAGGCCCAGCGCAGCAAGCAGGGCGCGTCCGTCTTCTACACCGCCCCCCACACGGCCGCACCGGCCCAGGACGAGCCGCAGTCCGAGAAGGCTGAGTAAGACCGCTGGGGAGCAGGCTGCCGCGGCGGCGGCAGCCGGCCCGGCGTACGTACCTACGGCCAGTGTGGCGGCCAGTGCGATCTATCTCCTGCCGCCGAGACCGGAGAGGAGGAGGGGGAACCTGGGCCCGCGGGCTGACCGCGAGCCCGATGGTGACCTTCCGTCCCACGCCGAACTGGCGCGCGATCTTCGGGGCGAACAGCGCGCGCCGACCAGGCTCCCGACACCGCCGACAGCCGTGACCACGCCGGAGGCGGTCGGGCTGGCCGAGCCCTGCCCGCGGTCGACAAGCACCTCTGTTCCTTTCAGCGCTGGCTTCCCGGACACCTGACCGACATCGCCAAACCCGAGCACCCCAAGACGACCAGGCTCTTCGCTACCTGGCACGTCCTCCCCGGGCTGCGGGCCCGGGCCAAGCGAAGCCACACCACACCCAGCGTCCGCCGCTTCACCAGCGAACAGATCAAGTACGCGACGGCCTTCCTGCTATGGCTCGGCGATCGGAACACCACCCTCGCGTCATGCGGCCAGGTCGACATCCACGCCTGGTTCGCCGCAAACGCCGAACACGCCCGCACTCGCCTGAGGGGCTTCCTCACCTGGGCCATACAGGGCCGTCACTGCCAACGTTCCCTGGCCATCCCCGGCATGGAGATCTCCCGTCGGCCTGCACTGAGCGAAGACGAACGCCTCGCCACCCTGGGCAGGCTTCTGACCGATACGGAAGTACCGATGCGACTCCGCGTCGCCCAAGTCATCGTTCTCCTCTACGCACAACCGCTGAGCCGCGTCGTCCGGCTCACCATCGACGGCGTCATCCGCGATGACGACGCCGTGCTGCTACGACTCGGCGAGCCACCCTCGCCCGTTCCCGCGCCGGTCGCCGCCCTGCTGCTGGAGCACATCACGAATCGCGGCAACATGGACACCCCCACCAACCCGGCGTCCCGGTGGCTCTTCCCCGGCCGCCGGACCGGCCAGCCGCTCGGCCCCAACCACCTGTCCGCGCTCCTGAACAAGGTCGGAATCCCGATCGCCGCCGCTCGCGGCGCCGCCATTCGGCAGCAACTCCTCGAACTTCCCGCACCCGTCGTCGCAGACGCTCTCGGCTACCACGACAGGACCACCAGCCGCCTCCGCAACGAGACCGGCGGACCCTGGAGCCGATACGCCCCAGGGGATCACGCAAGGTGACCAGCAGGCTGGATTCCCCGGGGAACCGGCGCCAGTTGAATAGGAGTGTTCACCAGTATCAGCCCCCTGGTCGCACCGAGCTCGAGGACCACACCCTGCACGACGCGGCCCTGCGCGAGATGACCGAGGAGACCGGCGTATCGCCGCCCGGTCGGTGCGCCTGGTATCGGACGTGCCGGTCCATGTGGACATCCACCCGATCCCCGCCAAGGGCGAGGCCCCCCACACGCACGTCGACTTCCGGTACGTGTTCACGACCGACGTCGAGGACATCACCCGCCTCCAGGTCGAGGAAGTCGCTGACGCCTGCTGGCTGCCCGTGGGTCAGATCGTGTCCGCCGGGCGGCGCGACCAGCTGGCCGCCGCACTGACGCAGCGGCTATACCCGAACGCTACGGGATGCCGGGCGGTGCGCCGCCTGATGTCGCCAGGCTGAACGCGTCCTGGTCGATGACGCGTTCCTCGCCGTAGAACTTGCCTAGCAGACTACCGCTGTGCGAGTTCTGCTTCGCGTCGATCATGCAGACGCTGTATCCGTCAGGGCCGGTGGTGATCGTCAGATCCTTGACGTTGCAGTTGTCGTGAACGGTGCGGCCCAGGTCGGGATGGGCGGCTGCGCCTTCGTTGCTGGACGCGAACGGGTATTCGTCGCAGGACCGGCCGGTCAGGCGTCGGGCGTTAGCGACCGGGCCCTTACGGGGGCAGGAGTACTGACGGTTGATGTCTCGCTTGGACTTGTCGGCCTGCCGGTGAAGAGGCCTGCCGGCCGAACCAGGAAGGCCGGATGCGATCGCCTCGGCGACGTGCCAGGTCTGCTCGGGGGTGAGGGACGTCAGCTTGAACTCGGGTTTCACACCGTAGAACACGCACCCCTGACGGAACGTCCCGTTGGACAGCTTCATCGTGGAATCGCACCGCACGTTGGCGACTCGGATGTTGCCCCACTGCTGGCTGGGGACGATCTCGGGGTCGAGGTTCCCGAAGTTCCACGCGATGTTGACGACCGGGTACTTCAGCGCCTCGTCGGCCATCGCCTGTTGCTTCCACTTCACGACGATGACTTTCGACTGGCCCGACTTGATCAGTGACCCGTCGTCGGCTCCGTCGACGCTGTACGACCCGGCAGGCGTGTTGTTGTACGTCAGCTTGTACCGGAACGTCGGCTTGCCCGTCTTACCCGTCAGGCCGTGGAAGTCGACGCGGAACTCCTGCTGGAACTCGCCCGACTTGTGCGATGTCAGGACGCCGGTCTTCACGGTGAAGGGGATCGACCCGACATCGGCGCCCTTGGTGTCGATCACATCGACGTCCAGGTTTTTCCAGATCATGCACGCGTGCTTACGCCCCGTACGCCACTGCCCATCCCACTGCTGGTCAAGGCACAGCGGAGAGATGAACGTCCCCTGTGTGTCGGGGCCGTCGATGATCGGATCGTCCGGTGGGTCATCGTCGGCGACCGTCGTCGCGCCGTCGTGCATACAGGACTCGCCCGCGGTGCAGGGCTCCAGCGCGCCGGGCTTGTCCTGGATCACCGGTCTGCCAGCACCTTCGGTGTTGGCGTCGGCGGCGAAGTCCGCCCAAGTCACCGGGACTTGGTCGCCCACGGTCGGGTCCGCGTCCCCGTCGTCGGGGTCGACGGCCGCGACCGGATCAGTCGGGAACCCCATCGTCCCGAACTGAAAGTCCTGATCCCACGATGATCCACGCGGCTGCTGGTCAGCGACCGGATACCCGTACGGGCCCTTCTCGTAGCCGGACAGTTCCCACTTGGTCAGCAGCCCGCCGCTGACCGGATGCGCCCCGTACGCGGCAGTCCAGTAGATCATTCCGTGCTCGAACCTGGCGCCGCTGCCGATCCCGTCCGGCGTGGCGAACTCGTCGGATGTGGGGTAGCCCAGGTAGCCGGCCTCCCCTCCAGCTTCGGCCCACTTGTCGCGGATCGCGCCGCGCACGGCGTACGCCTCGTTCAGCTTCCAGTAGATGTCGCCGGATTCGAAGTGCTGGCGGCGGCCGACACCGTCAGGGTTCACGATCTCATCCGATGTGGGGTAGCCGATCGGTCCGGCCTCCCAGCCGTTACGGGCCCACGCCGCGAAGAAGTGGTTGACGACCGGGTGCGCGCCGCCCTGAGGGGACCAGTAGATCGGCCCGTTGATGAACTCGGTGCGCTTGCCGACCCCGTCGGGGTTTGTCAGTTCGTTGGAGTTCGGGAACGACAGGAAGCTGCCCGGGCCGCCGAGCTCGTTGTACTTGTCGCGGATCGCGCCACAGACCTCGTAAGGGGCAGGCCAGTACACCTGGCATCCGTCCGTGGCGCGGGCTTCCATCGTCTCCGCCTTGTCGGCCTGCTCCTTGCTGAACCCCTTGGGTATCCGGTCGCTGTCGGACCGCATCTGTCCTGGGGTGATCGTGGCGTGCGGCCGTACGGTCGGCTTCCACCTCTGCGCCCCTGGGCTGCCGCTGTCGGCGGTCGCGGTGGTCGTCGTCACGGTGATCAGTAGCGCTAACACCAGGGCAGCAGCTGCGGCTTTCAACAGCGGCACCGTATGGGGTGGTTGTCTTCTTCTTGTCATCCCACCAGTAGCGAGATGAACAGTCCCGATGGCAAGACCCTGTGCCCGCGTCCCTCAAGATGGGCGTGCGCAATCGTCGGCCTGGGGACAGCCCTGTTCAACGCTCCACCCGTCGCGGTGTTCATGTTGTCCCGGCTGTCGATCCAACGGCCCGGCCCGCGCCACGGAACGTGGGGCGGGCCGGGCCGCTTAACACGAAAGCGGGGTCCGAGACTGGTGGGCTCTCCTCTTCAACTGGCTATCAACGACATCGGCATTCCCACCACCGCGAGCCGCACGGCTGCGATCCGACAACACGTTCTGGAAATGCCCGCACCGGTCGTCGCTGAGGCTCTTGACTACCACCGAGTCACGACAGCCAAGCTGGCCTCCGAAGCCGGAGGCACCTGGAGCCGATACGCCGCTGGTGACCACTGGCGGTCACCTCCCGGCTGGACCCCGCGCAGAACTGGTGACAGTTGAATACGAGAGCCCACCAGTACCAAAAGGCCCTGACCGGTGAGGTCTGCTCGGAGCAGAGCGGGGGCTGTGGCGGCACGCTCACTGCGCGGCTTGTTCTGCTGTCAAAGCGAGGGGGCTACTACGCCTAGCGTGCCAGGCGCGGCGTGGGGCGTGGATGCTGCTGTGCGCAGCGCTCTGCGTCTACCGGCATGGTCTTTCCGCAGTGAAGGCATGTCCATTGCCGCGCCGGGGTGGCCAGGGCGGTGTCGAGCACGATCCGGTCGGCGGGTGGAATGCCGTGCAGGCAGCGCGCCGCGTGCTCCCGCACGAGGAGGTCGGGGTCGGAGAGCAGGTCTTGGGCGTCGCGATGGCGCAGGGTGCCAGTGAGGTGGGAGGCCCGGATTCCGCCGGCTCCGGCTCTGACTGCTGCGTCCTCATCGGGCAGGCCGAGGTCGGGCCAGCGGTGGGCGAGAAAGCTGGCGGCGCTCATGCGTGTGTGCGCCGCGAGGGCGGGTAGTGCCGCGCGTAGCTGCTGGGCGAAGTGCGTGTCCGCTGAAGAGGCGCTGGCCGCCAGGGTCAGGACCAGGCCGACGAGCCATGGGTTGCCGTAGGCGAGGGTCTGCAGGGTGAGGTCGACGTCGACGGTGTCGGTGCTGAGCTCGATGGCGGGAGTGCGGGTGCTGGGCAGGTAGAGCAGCCCCCAGTCGGGATGCGTGCCGCGCTCGTCGCGCAGGCTGCGCAGTTGGGCACTGATGAGGGCGCCGTCTTGGCCACTGGCCTCGAGCACGAGGCGAAGGACGCGTCTGGTCAGCTCTGGCTGCTGCCGTACCGCGATCGCGGGAGCCATCGCCGTGTGGTCGCGTGTGCCCAGAGCAGCGGCGAACGCGGCGGCGGCATCCAAGTGCCAGGCTTGCGCTGCCGTGAGGTCGACGGAGGTGTGGTGGAGTTCGGTGAGCATCTCGAAGGGCGCTCCGATGGCTTTCAGCGACTGGGCGAACGACGCCAGGCTGTCGGGCGTTGTGATACGTGCGGCGATGGCCTTGTAGGCGCTCGGGTGGCCCAGTCGCGGGAGTTCCGTCTCGAGCCACTCCAGGGTGTCGAGAGTGGCTTCGTAGGCGGTGTCTACCAAGGTGGGAAGAGTGTGCGGACGGTGCGGGAGGAGGTGAGTGACGGCGGATCGAACGACTTCGTCGGTGCCCGCGAGGACTACCAGGTGCCCGTCGGGGGCTGTCGTGGTGGCCGTAAGTGCCGCTTGGAGAGCGTCCAGTTCCCTGTCGGTCAGCGCTGTGCCGCGTCGGCGGGCTTGCGCCTGTGCGCACAGGGCGGCGATCACGGCGTGCTGTCTGTCCCCCATCCCGCCCGCGAGAGTGAGCAGTTGGTCGGTCTGTTCCGGGGTGAGGTCGTCGTCGGCCAGGCGTACGGCGAGTTCCGCGCAAGGGGAGCGTCCGCGGTCGAGGTTGATGGCGGTGCCGGGCGGGGGGTCTGGGTATCGGTCAGCGAGCGTGTCCAGGCGTGCCAGCTGGGCTTGGCGGTAGGCGTGGAGCGGGGCAGCGTCGAAGACGGCTCCATCGGCGAGGGCGCCATGAACCAGATCCAGGAGGGGCCCGCCGTCGTGGACGGCGCGATCGATGAGTGCCTGGGCCGCGATGGATGACAGGCTCGCAGCGAGTCGGCCGCTTTCTGCGTGGTCGGCGTCGCTCAGGACGGTGTCCATCCAGGCTGTGATGGAGTCGGGGTCTCGTACAGCCCAGCAGGCCTCACCGATCTCGGCGAAGAGGCGGGTGCGCGCCGTGAGGGTGCCGTGCGGCATGTTGGTGATGAAGACCCCTGCGGTGGCGTCCCAGTACTCCAGGATGTGCCGCGCCGCGGCGGCTGCCGTGCCGGGTGGCTTTCCCCAGTGGTGCTGCAGGCGGGTGGCGACCGCACGGTGCGCCTCGTGCCAGGATGCGCTGGCGCCGGTGGCGGTGAGATGGGCGATGTCGTCGAAGCAGTCGAGCAGGACGTCAGCGGTCAGCAGGGGGTCCGTGTCCGGGACGGCCAGCGCGGTGCGGCGCAGTTCCCATTGGCGGACGCTGTTGTCGATCACCTCGGTGAGCAGGCTGGCTCTGCTGCCTGGCATGGCGGTCGCCGGCCGCTGGGCGATGAGCAGCACCATCAAGGTGGCCAGCAACGGCACGCGCCACAGGTCGGGTTCGGCTCGCCGAGAGTGCTCGATGCGCCGTCTGCGCCCTGCCGTCCATGCGTCCGGGTCCTCGCTGCCGGCAAACCGCCGGGCGACGGCGCCCAGGAGTTGGTCGAGGGTGTCTGCCAGACGTGGAGGATCTTTGAGTTCGTAGACGGGAAGCCGCAGCAGTGAGGCGGCCTGGGCGCTGGAGTGCCGGGAGGTGACCACCACGTCGAGGTCGGCGGGCAGCCGGCCGAGGATGTCGGCGACGGCTTCCACCACGGCGTCCTTGTGATGCGGCACCTCATCCAGTGCGTCCAGCAGGAGCAGGGCCTGGCCGCGCTGGATGTGGGCGAGCAGGGCCTGCTGCAGAAGCGGCGCCGCGCTGCCGACGGCGGCCTGCACGAGATCGGCGGCCTCCAGCCGGTAGGGGCCTGCTGTGGGAAGCAGGGGAACCAGATCGCGCAAGCGCAGCCATACGGGCACGGGCGCCAGGCCGTTGGCCGCCCAGTGCGCGGCGAGCAGGCGTGAGGCCACCGTTTTCCCGGAGCCGGGCCGGCCCACGAGAAACAGGCGACCCTCTCGGCGTACTGCGTCCGTGAGCTTGTCGCGTCCCACGTGCTGGCCCGGTGCCGTTGCTCTGAGGTCCGTGGCCGCGCCGGGCACGGTCAGCGATGTCAGTCCCAGACCAAGGTCGGCAAGGGGAAGGACATCCTGTTCGGCCGCCCACTGCTCGCGGTAGCGGACGACGCTCTGGTGCAGGGCTTCCAGCCGTGCCGCGGGGGTGCCTGCGGCATCGGCGACCAGTGGCAGCTGTGCGCGGATAAGCCAGCCGCGCCACACTTCCAGGTCCGATGTGGTCCGGTGTTCGGCTTGGGTGCGTGCTTCGGCTTTCAGGGCGCGGAAGGCTGCTTGGCCGTGTCCCGCCGGGACGACTGCCGCGTTCAGGCACGCGGCGCCCAGCGCCTCGTCCGGCCCATCGTTGCGCGCGTCCAGTGCGTAGACCTTCGCCGCGTGCAGCAGCCTCGCCGTGGCCGCGTCGTCGAGCCCGTGTTCGGTGGCCAGCTGCCGCAGTCTGCCGAGTTCCCGGGAGGCCGAGAGTGTCAGGGATGCCCCACTGCGGTGCATTGCCAGGGCCCTGGCCAGGCGGTCAAGGGACGAGGTGGCCTTGGTGACGACGAACAGCAGTTCATCGCCGGGCCGGCACTCTCCGAAGGTGATCGCCCTGCACCACTGGTCGACGGTGTCCTTGAAGGCTTTGTCGCCAGCGGTCAGTTTGGCCTGCAGGAAGGTGCGGGTGCCATCGGCAAGCTCGACGACGACATCGTCGACATGCAGGTCTGCCTCCAGGTGCAGGAGGACCGGACGTGCGGCGGAATGCAGCCAGGGCACGCTCTCCCCCAGCAGCCCGTAGGCGGCAATCAGGGCTGCGACGCCGGCGCGGTGGTTGGCTCCCGCTTCGTTGCTTGCTCCGCCGAGTGCGCCTCGTCTGGCTGCGTGCATGTGCCGTGCTCTCCCCCGCCCGCGTGTCCGCCCGGAGCACACCACGGACCACCGACCGGGCCTCCCCTCTGCTCCCCGGGTGATGCTACGTCGTCCCGGCGGGGTGTTGCGCAGTTGCCGGGCCGCGCGGCATCCGCCAGGCGAACGGAGGCAACCGCCGGCGGCTGTCGCGTCTGTGCACTGTGCTGCCGCAGCGGGATGCCGGGTTGCCGTCAGACCTCAGAGGAGCCCAGGGCCGCGGCGATACGCTGATAGAGGCGGTCTTGGGTCTGGGGATCGAAGACAGGGGTCACTGGCGTGGCAGTGAAGCTGTCGGCCGTGAGGGTGTTGAGCTGGTACGGGGCGAGGGCGCTGGGGAAGGACGCCCTTGTACACTCGGCCGCTCTCTGGGAACAAGTGTGTCGATGTGCAGGGCGCCAGCAAGGCCGACAACGCCCCCGTCATCCAGTGGAAGTGCAAGCGGGTGAAGAACCAAGAGTGGGACCTGACCCGTCGACCTTGACGAAGGCCCGTCCCTACCACGCCCCTGGGTTCCTTGCCACGCGGGATCGGTGGAGCCCAGGGGCTGGCCGCCTCTCGGGCCCTCACCCGTGCTCCGGGCGCAGCCGAGGACCCCGGGCGGGACCGGTCCCCGGGGCGGCTGCGGCCGCATGTATCTGTTGTGGAGGCCCGCGCCGAGGCCGCGGAGGCAGCTTGGCAGGTGCTCGGCAGCGGACCGCCGAGCACCTGCCCCCGCGTCGCCAAGCTGCGGGCCGCCGAGTCCGTCCGCGCGGCGTCCGCCGAGCCGGCCGCCGGACGCGGCGGCCTAGGTGCGATGGCTGGACGGGTTCTTGAACGCACCCATGGCGCCGGCGAACAGCGCGGAGGCGGCCTCCTGCTCCCCGCCCTCGGCACCCGCGTCGGCGAGCGATCCGCCCTTGCCGTTCTTGTGCGGCGAGGGCGTGTATCGGAAGTGAATCAAGGTGGTGAGTGATGGCCAGTCACGTTTTGGAACTAAGATCACTGGCCTGACGCCGACTTGAGGAGGCGGGCGAATTGGCTGCCGTGGTGCTTGTTCACGGCCTGTACCACCGTCCCGAGCACTTCGCCGTGGTGGCAGAACGCTTGCGGACCGCAGGAACCGAGGTTGTCGTTCCCGAGCTCCACCGGTGCTCATTGCCCGCTGACACAGCCGTGGTCCAGGCTGCCATCGACTTGCTTCAGGAGCCTCCGATTGTGCTCGGTCACTCCTACGGCGGGTCAGTGATCACCGGGGTGCGCGGGGCGGGACACTTGGTCTATCTGGCGGCCTTCGTGCTGGATGTCGGCGAGAGCGCGGCCGGTCTGGGTGGGGCGTCCCCGCAGCTCCAGGACGCGATCAATCCTGAGCCCGACGGCTCGACCAGCCTGCACCCCGACCGGGCTGTCGGCACCCTCTATGGCGACTGTCCGGAACCTCTCGCCGCCTGGGCGGTTGGCCTACTGCGTGCGCAAGCCCCGGGCTGCGGGCGAGGAGTCCCAGAGCGCCACAGCTGGAAGCACACTCCCTCCACCTACGTCGTCTGCGCACAGGACCGGGCCATCGACCCGGGCCTGCAGCGGAAGATGGCCTCGCGCTGCACCGACGTGCGCGAGTGGCAGACGGGCCACTCCCCGTTCGTAGGACAGCCCGATCTCATCGTTGAACTCCTGCAGGAACTGCTCGGCACCAACACGTCGCGCAGGCGAGATGAAGGGGTCACAACCACTCGTTGATGGCTGCGATGAGGACGATCGCTTCGTAGCGGACGGCGAGTTTCTCGTAGCGGGTAGCGACCACGCGGTGCTTTTCGAGGCGGTTTGATCCCACCTAAGAACGCGCGTTTGAATGTGGTTGTGTCGGCAGGTCAGCAATCTGGGCTGACGAGGCACCCTCGTCTCCTGGGCCGTCACGACGAGGAGAGTGCTCATGGTTCCGACGTTGAGGATCGAGGCGTTCATTCCCGCCGGAGTGCCGATCACCGCCCCGGTCACCAAGTTCGGGGGCCAGCCGGTATGGCTTTCCGAGCCGCAGTGGCCGGTCAACGACGCCTGGGATGAGCCGATGCGCTTCATCTGCCAAATCGAGCTCGGGGCAGTGCTCGGCGACGTGGGGCGAGGCAAGCTGGCGTACGTCTTCGTGACTCACGCGGAGCACGGCGACGAGACATTCTTCGACCCCGACATCGCCTTTCCCGACGAGGGCGCGAACGCGGTCATCGTGCAGCCGGGTGGTGTCTACGGCGGTTCAACGCTCCCGATGGCCACCGGGCCCACCCTGTACCACATCGAGGATGGGTCCGACGCCGAGTACACCGTCCGGCTCCAGCCGGACAAGGACCCCGACTTCCGTCCTCAGCACGACCACGGGAGGCTGCCGCCCGACGATCACGATCAATACTGGGAGCAGATCAGCGGCGACAAGATCGGCGGAACGCCCGCGTTTTTTCAAGGCGATGACTGGCCTGACGGCGGCCCCTGGAAGCTGACGTTGCAGCTGAACCCGAACTTCCAGCCGTTCTACCTCAATCTCGGCGCTGCGCCTACAGCGTTCGCATTCGTCTCGCCGGACGCCAAGCAGGGTCAGTTGCTCGTACAAGACTCCTGACCGGAGCCCAGGAAGCCATGGGCCGTGCGGGAGGACCTGGGCGTGTCCGCCGCTGGACGGCTAGACTCCAAGGGATCACCGGCGGGGTTCCCAGGCAGCGAGGCGGACACAGCTCTCCGTGGTCATGGAGTTGCGACGCTCTGTGATCACTGGGGGACCTGCGCCCGTTCTTCCATCATGGCTGACTGACCCGCTCTGGGACCAATTCGCTGCCTTGCTGCCCGAACGCCCCGGCGGTCGATCCGTCCCACCCGCTGGGGTGCCACCGGCCCCGCATCAGCGACCGGATCGTGTTCGACAAGCTGCTGCAGCTCCTGCGGTTCGGCTGCTCCTACCAGGCGATCTCCGGCACGACCTGCTCGGCTACCACCATCCGCAACCGCCGCGACGGGTGGATCCGGCTCGGCGTGTTCGCCCGGTTCAGGCGGATCGCGCTGGAGTCCTACGACCGGATCGTCGGGCTCATGCTCGACGAGATCGCCATCGACGGCTCCATCACCAAAGCTCCCGGCGGCGAGGTCGCCGGGCGCTCACGTCGAACGCACCCACGCAGCGAGATGCATCCCCCTTGAGACGCGCCCCAAGTGATATTTCATGCACTCTTAGCGACGGGCGCACCGGTTGGTGGGTGGCACGCACCTCACTCCGACACAAGGCACAATATCGACCATAGGGCCATGAGTTACCAGTCAGCGGGCGAGGGCCACCGTCAGCTCCTCGTCCGGGCACCCGGTCGCGGGCGGCTGAGAAGGTGGTCGAGAACAACAGGAGGGTCACTCAAGGGTCACAACAAGGCGTGATCCACAAATCGGGATGTCATACCCCTGTCCGGAGTGTGCGAACATACCGCCCTCAGTAGTGACACGAGTGACCTTGGGGGGACCATGAGTCAGCCTGCCTCGGGCGACAGACGAGACAAGAAGAAGGCGGCGCTCGGCTGCGGATGTCTCGGCCTGCTGGCGTTAGTTGTGATCGGCGGCATCGGTGCCGCACTCGACGACGGCGACAAAGCGCAGGACGACAAGCCGGCCGCCGCAGCGAAGAGCAGCTCGCCTGCCGCAACGCACAGCGCCTCGCGCAGCCCTTCGCCTACTCCGGCAGTCGCGAAGAGCGCCACGCCGACCACAGTGAAGGTGTCCCTGCCCGATTTCACCGGCCAGGGCCTCCAGGACGCGCAGGACGCAGCCCAAGAACTGGGCTTCTACCGGCTCAAGAGCCATGACCTGTCTGGGCTCGACCGGTTTCAGATGTGAGACCGCAACTGGCAGGTTTGCTCCCAGAGCCCGAAGCCTGGCCGCTTCAGCGCCGAGCGCACGATCACCTTCAACGTGGTGAAGAATGACGAGCCCTGCTCGTACCGCGCCGACGCCTCCACTGATGGGGCGAGCGACACGGACGACTCATCGACCAGCAGCGGCAGCGGCAGCGGCAGCGGCTCATCATCCGGCAGATCCTCGTCGTCCAGCTCCGGGGGCGGTACTTCCTCCGGTGGCGCGAGCAATGGAGCAACAGCCCTCTGCCGAGACGGCAGCCTGTCCTACGCCGCCCACCATCAGGGCGCATGCTCGCACCACGGCGGCGTCGCCGAGTTCTACAAGTGACCAGCCCGGGTCGCTTCTCTCATCACACACATCTGGGGGGATCGATGCGTATACGCATCATCGCGGCCGTGATCCTGGCCGCGGCGCTGCCGCTCACCGCATGCAGCAGCGGGGAGGCGAAGGCCGCCGCTACGCCGCAGTCGGAACTCGCCTGCTCCAGCTCGAAGATCACGCACATGGAGTGGCTGAAGCGCTGCCAGGCAGAGGAGTCGAAGGCTAAGGCGGGGGACGGCAAGCCCGCGAAGGAGACGTCCAAGCAGCCCCTCGGTGTCGGCAACAGCGCCACGTTCACCTTCACCGACTCCTACACGGAGAAGAAGACGACATTCAGGGTGACCGTCAACGAGGTCAAGTACGTTGGCCAGTCGGCGGAGGACGACACCACCAGCCCCGCCGAGGGCCAGTACGTGCGCCTCGGGATCACCCTCAAGAACACTGGGCAGAACCAGGCCCACCTCCTGACCTACGGCTTGATCGAGTGGGAGGACGCGGACACCGCAGCCCAGGACGCCACCACCCTCAACATCCCTGAAGGTCCCCAACTGGACACGAAGTACAAGCCGGGGCAGGCGGTGACCGGGAAGCTCATCCTGGACGTGCCAGAACGCGGCGGAGTACTCAACTACATCGACGGCAGCGGGTTCACCGTGAAGTTGCCCAAGTAGTCCCAGACGACGAAGCGCCCCGCCCTCCCAGTAGGAGAGCGGGGCGCCGTGCTATGAGGATCAGTCCTCCCAGGCCCAGCGACGTAGCGACCAGCCTCGAGCAGCGGGATCATACGCAACGCTGCGTCGGTCAGGCGATGACGAGTCGTCGCTTGGTGTGTGGGCCGGTTCATCGTCTGCCCCGTTCTGGGTCCGGCTCCGTGCAGCCGGTGGTGCGGTAGCCGAGTTGGTGGTGGAGGTGACGGGTGAGGGCGCCGTCGCCGCTACCGATGTCGAGGGCCCGGGCGTCTGCCGCCAGGGCCGAGATGATTGGCCAGGAGCGTGGTTTCGGCGCCGGTGACCTGGCGGTACCGGCGGCCGTCGGACCAGAGCCGCTCCCAGTAGGTGGCGGGCGCGGTCGTCATGGGGTCCTACCTTTCGGGTGGGGTTGGGCTGGGAGCTCCTGCAGCTCGTAGCACCCTGCACGGCGCGAGGCAGTCAACGGGTCGGACGGTGTGCACCGCTGTCGCGGAGGCGGCTGCAGGATGGCGGTCGAACTGCCATCACGGTGTCGTGCTCTGGATGCCGAGGACGTCGTAGAGGTGCTGGCCATGGGCCCATCTCTTGAGTTCCGGGCGGCCCATGAGGATGAGCTGGTGGTGCTGGGCGAAGTCGGTTGCCGGCTGGGTGAAGCTGTTGAGCGCGATCATGATGGGGAGGTCGGCTCCGTGGTGCAGGCGGGCTGTCCCGTTGAATTTCTGCACGTGGCCTGATCCGACTGGGTTCTGGTACTGCTTGCACTGCAGTATCAGGAGACGGTCTTCGTCATCGCGGGCGGTGACGTCCACGCCGAGGTCCCCGGCGCCGCCGACCCGCCGCGGACTCCGGAATCCGTCACGGGCCAGAAGATCGGCGCATGCCTGCTCGAAGCCCGTCGCACTCATCGCGGACAGCTGCTTCATCTTGAACGTCAGCACATCCGGGTCGGCTGAATTGTCGGACAGATCGGCGAACGTGTCGTCCGGACCGACGTAGATGCCGGCCTCGAGCAGGAATGACAGGAGCTTGCCGAGCAGCAGGAGCACGAGCAGTCCGCTGGCTGCGATGAGGCCGGTCCACCACGGGTGGTCGGCTATCGGGCCCCACAGGTCAACGGTGATCCACCGGGTGACGTCCTCGGTGAGCCATTCCCAGAGCATCTTGCCCGCGGCCAGCGTGAGGACCGCGTAGAGCAGGAACTTCAGAGTCGGGTCGAGCGACCCGTCTTCGTCGAACACCACACCTCCAGACGTGATGGATGATGATCCGGGACCCTGCTGGTCAGGCAGCGCGCTTGAACCGGCTCGGGCGGGAGCGCGCGGACACTCCGAGAAGTTCGTGCAGGGTGGCGCCACTCTCGGCCCAGCGCTGGAGCTTCTTTCGGTCGACCCAGTGGACACCGTGCCGGTCACCCCACGCCATGGCATCCCGGGTGAAGGCCCCGTTGGTGACGACGACAGCGTGATCGGCCTTATGGACCGGCCCTGCCGTCCCTTTCACCGCGTACATCACCGCTGACCCCACCTTCCCGCCGACGCGGGTGTGCTTGGCCTGCACGACGATCCGACCGCGCTGCGGGTGGTCGCCGATGACGTCGGCGGCCTGATCTCCGCCACCGCCTACCCTCCGAGCCGGCCAGCCGTCACGGATGAGCAGGTCCCGCAGTGCGACCTCGAACTCCTTGTCGTTCATGGCGTCGATATCGGCCAGCGTGATCCGCAATCGTGCCAGCATGTCGGACCGAGCCCGCTGTGCTCGGGCTGAGCGGAGCAGCCGCCACAGCCCGTAGATGAGGCCACCGGCGGTCAGGACGAGGAGGAACGGCCATCCTCGGGCCACCGCGCTCTGTGCCGCGAGAGCCATCTGGAACAACAAGGTCACCGCGGCCAGAGCGACGATTGTGGCCGCGATGTGCTCGCCGGTGCCGCGAGGCTTGCGCAGTCGTAGCCGGCGCCGGGCCATCAGGGTGCCGCCGGGGCGGACACCGAGGGCTTGGGTGAAGGCGGTTCATCGGACTTGGCTTCGCCGAAGCCGAAGGCCTGGCCCCATAGCCAGACTCCCGCGATCAGTGCGGCGATCATCCAGCCGCTCATCTTCTTCGCGGCAGGGCGCGGGTTGCGCCGTATGTGGCTGCGGACTACGTGGTATCCCTGCGGTGGCATGTTGCTTTCCTCTCCCCTGGGTGGCCGCTGGGCGCGGCACAGTTCCTTGGGAGTTGGTGTAGCAACGGGCACTGACAAAGACCGCTGGATGATCAAGGAATGCGGTGTATGTGAAGCACGAACAGGCCATCGTTTGCTGGACAAGCAGCGTCCCGTTCGATTCTTGTCGGTTAGGCACCTTGACCATTGGTTGAGAAATTCGTGGTCGGCACTTCGGCCTCACATGAAGATCGGAAACGCACACCCTTGGGTCCCTGTCGTTGCTCCGAGCTGCAAGAACAGCGTCACCAGCCGTCATCGAGTATTAGTCGCGAATGGCGAAAACAGGGCCGTGTTCGATTCGCGTGTATGGGGCGTCGCTGCTCTACATGAGGCCAGCCGCTACTGCCTGGTCTCGCAGGGTGCGCAGGCTGAGTCGCGTGCCTGTCTCGTCCTCGATGTGCCATTCCTTCATGCCCTGGCAGGTTTTGGTGCCCCGGACGACGGCGCCGGCTTCGTCCACTCGTCCGTAGGGTGTTCCTCCGGTGGCGTTGAGCACAACGCCACCGTCATCGTTGATCGTTGCCCAGTGGTCGATGGAGCGGTGGGTGAGGACTATGCGGGTTCCGGCTGTGAGGATGCGGGCGTCGAGCATCTTCGCCACGTCTGTACGGCGGCGGGCGGTCTTGCGTGGGGCTGGGTTGGCGCGTGGCTGTGGGACAGGGGTCTGGTCGGGCTGCGGGGTGTCTTGCGGTGTCGGAGTGGGGAAGCCGAGCACATTGCCTGGATGCGGCTCGCCGTGGAGCAGCTGCTCCACGGCGCCGCGGTCGTCGATCGCTCGTCGCAGGCTTGCCAGCCTGCCGCTGAGGAACACGCGGTCCGCGTCGGCGAGCTCCGGCGAGCGGTCCGGGTCGGCGACAACTTCTTCCGCCTCCGTGATCCGGTCCGTGAACCTCGGGCTCGGTACATCGGCCTTGCGCATGCCGGCGTGCAGCTGCTCCAGCGCCTTGGCGTAGTCGACTGGTGAGGTGTGAGGTGTCACGGGCTCGTAGTAGGTCCACAGCGTCACTGCGAAGCCATCGCGCGTGTACACACGCGGGTCCACCCGAGGCTCCAAAGGACACACCGGGCATCCGACCTCGGCGAGCCGCTGAGCGAGCTCGACTTCGAACTGTGCAACCTCTTGTCCCACAGGGGCGACCCGGGCAAGGACGTCGCATGGCGTCAGCCGCAGTGCCAGCTTGTTCGAGTTGTGGAGAACGACTGCGCCGTTGGCTGGCAGGTCGAGCGCTGCGGCGACCGAAGTCGCAGCCGCGATCGCACGCGTGACGTCGGTCATCTCCACCCTCGAATCTTGGCATAGATGAGCGAGGGCGATGCCAACCAGCGTGGCCGGGTGCCAGCTATCGTGGCTCGGCACAGCACCGACCATGGCCCCCGACCCCGCCGGTGACAACAAGCCTGCCTATGTGACAACTATCGTGCTTCGGCTCAGCCGGACTCGGCGTGCGTCCATCTGCTGCGGGCCCGATGCCAGCTTGCTGCACGAGCGGTAGCCGTTTGCCTCTGGGGGCGTGCACATGCTGCGCGCGGCTCGGGATACGGCGACGGCGTTCGGCCCGGAGTCAATTTCGGTGCCTGCGGGCCCTTCGTGTGGGGGCTTTCAGGCGGCCCAGCCGATGGAGGAGACGTGGGTGTAGGCGTCCCAGTCGGTGCCGAGGGTGCTTTGGATGATGTCGTCCCAGATGGCTTCGAGTTCCTGCGTGTCTTCGGCGATCCAGGCGTCGACGGCGCGGTCCCATACGGCGCCGCGTACGTTGATGTTGCGGGTCTGCAGGTCGCGCTGGTGTCTGTGTTGGACGTGGGACTGGTCGACGGGGTCGATCTCGATGCGGGTTCCGCGGCCGCGGTTGTTGAGCCGGCGTTTGAGGTCGGCGGCGACGTTGCGGCGGCGCAGGTCCCAGTACGCGGCGTCCAGTCGGGTGAGGTTGGCCTTGCTGGGGTTCTGTTCTCCGGCGAGCCAGGCGATGAGGGTGCGGGGTCTGACGTGGATGCCCGCGCGGTCCATGGCTTCGTAGCCGGCGTCGCTGGCGGTGAGGTAGCGCAGGCGGGCGGCCAGACCGCGCTCGGAGTCGACAGGGGACTCGATGCCGGTGACCATTCGGTCGATGTCTTCGGCCAGGGCCACTCCCCCGTGGACGCCTCGGGCGCGGAAGGCGCCCAGGTCCCTCCACCGGCCGCTGGTGCCGGCCATCAGCGGGCCGCCGTGCCGATGGTGTACTCACCGGACGCCTTGGCGTCGCTGTGTTTGATCTTCATCTGGGCGACGCCTCGTCCTTGGGGGAAGACCTGCCGCCAGTCGCCGGTGACGTGGAGCTCGTCGGTGCCCATCATGGCGATTACGTCCAGACCGGCCTGGTGGGCCTTGTATGCCTTGCCCCAGAGGTTGGCGTACGCCTGGCTGTGGATGATGTGCATCCAGTCCGGGCGCATGATTTCGCGGTTGTGGATCGACTCGCCCATGGTGGAGATGAACTTCGAATACATCGCCTTGATGTACTCGAGGGTGATGGTGTCGTCCTCGGCGATGGCCGTCTCCCGTGCGGCGGTGAGCGTCTTCCGCAGTGCGTCCAGGAAATTCTCTGTCGCGCCGGACGTCCACGATTCGTGCACCACCGGCGGGTCGAGGAGGCCGTATTTCGGCGTGGAGAGGCGCAGCAGGAGGCGGAGGGTGGCGTTGGTGACCCATAGGGGGCCGGGTTGGTCGCGGTCGCCGAGGGGGTCGGGGAGGTGGGGGTGGTGCCAGGGGGCGGGGGTGATCAGGTGGACTCCGGAGCGTTTGGGGTCCACGCCGTCCGTGCCGGTGGAGTGTTCCAGTTTCCCGATCGGGAGCCAGGTCTTGAGGGCGGAGAGGTAGGCGGCGTTGACGTCCAGTGCGGTGACCTCGATGCTCCCAGGGCTTTTGAGGGAGTAGTGGGGGTGGTGGAAGTTGGGGCGGGCCTCCCAGATCTGGTCCGGCTCCTTCTTCGAGGGCTTCGTGAGGATGTCGGGCAGGGCGGGGTAGGCGGTGTAGGTGTAGCGGGCGGTTGCACGGGTCTCCTCGAACAGGCGCATGACGTCCGGGATGGCACGCTTGACCAGGGCCTTCACCGCAGCCTCGGCGTCGCCCTGGGCGCGCTCGAGCTCTTCGTGCACGGCCTGGCCGATGAAGCCGGTGGTCTCCGCCTGCGCGCGGGCCGCGGACTTCGCCCGGCGCTGCGGCCGCGAGGGCACCGGCACCGCGGCCGGGCCGGGTGAGGGTGTGGTGGCCGGGGCGGAGCGGCCGGCAGCCTGAGGCGTGGCAGCAGGGGGCTGGCACATGGCGCCGGGGTGCAGGGAACGGCCATCCGTGGCCTTGTAGGGCGTCGCGACGCCGCAGCGGACACAGGGGGCGGGCTCGCCTTGGACGGCCAGTCCGTTGGGGGCCCACGCGGTCTCGGGAACAGCGGACCCTGCGGCCGGGGCGCCGCTCGGGGCGGCTGTCTCGGCGGGTCCTTGGGCCGGGGCGGCGGCGGGGTGGATCTGGGCCAGGCCCTCCAGTAGCCGCAGGTACTTAAAGCGCCCCGGCGGTTGGGGGTCAGTACTGCCGTCCTCCCAGTTGGCGACCGTCTGCCGACCGACACCCACCGCCGCCGCCACCTGAGCGCGCGAGAGACCGGCCGCCTGCCGCAGCCGCAGACGCTCGGCCGGCTCCGGCATCCGCGCCGTCAATCGCGCCTCTTCCAACAACGCTTCCACGCTGTCGAATTGTTCACCGCTCATAACACGACACTACACCTTGCTAGGCACAGAATGGAAATTGATTAGGCAATCATTGGGCATCTATTTGCGCGCGCGATGCGCCCAGTCGGGGTCGCAAGACGGTTCCCCTCGAGGCGTGGCGGGCCCGGTGAGGGCGAAGCGGCGGGCGGCCAGTCCGCGGTCGAAAGGTTCGCCGATCTCCTCGCACAGCAGGGCCAGGCGGGAGGCAGCCTGGTCCTCGGAGAGGGAGCCGGGGGCGGCTTCGAGCATCAGCTCGCCGATGGCGAGGACGTCGCCGGCGAGCTGGCCGACGCCGCGGCGCCCGTCCGCGGCGGCTGGGTCCGTCGGCAGTTCAGGGGCGACACAGATGTCGTGGACGGCCTGGTGAACGATGGCGCGGACGGCACCCTGTTTCACGTCCCGAGCGCCGCTGACGGTCAGAGCAGCGAGGCGGCGGGCGATCAGCGCCACGACGTCTCAGCGCGGTCCGCCACGGCCAGAAACGCCCGCTGCGACAACCCGAAGCCGCTCGCAGACACCGTCGCGCCGGTGACTGGCGTGATCGCCTCCAGGGCTGACTTTCCTCAGCACCAGGCAAGTTGAGCCGTTCCCGCGTTGCTCCGGGCAGACGGATAATCTGGGCCCGTCAGCGAAGATCACAGAAGGGTGGAGCACATGGCAGAGATCATGGAGACGGCAGCACGGAAGGTCTTCGAGCGCTACGACATCGACGGGGACGGCTTGGTCACCGCGGACGAATACCGGAAGGTCGTGGCGGAGTTGGAGGGCTCGGAGATATCCGAGTCGGAGGCCCAGGAGCTGATCGACTCGGTTGACGCCAACGGCGATCGCCAGATGTCCTTCGAGGAGTTCTGGGCAGCCATAAACGGCTGACATCGCCGGGTCCGGCACGTGAACGAGCCGGAGGCGGTGTGGCTTCCCGTCATGGCGGGGAATACGGGCGCGGCACATACACCCTGACGGTGATGGACATCGCCGTCAGAGGCCCGCACACGGCGGGCACACTTGCGACCACCTCCCGCACCTCACGGTGCATATCTCGCAGCGTGTGGGCTTGATGGCAGGGATATGCCGCAGGCACCCCAGCGCCCGGATCTCTGGGTCCGAGCCCTCCAGAGGCCGTTCCTCCCGGTCCCTTCCATCCATCAGGGCAGCGGCGCTCAGGGCCCCGGCCGGATGCGCTACGTCCACACCGGGGCCGGTACCACCAGCGACACGGCATTGTCGGTCCCGGTGCCCTCATCGGCATCGCCGCACACCGTCCGAGGCACGGTACGCGCGACATACATGCATGCCAGCCCGGCAAGCCACGGCCGCCGGCGGTTGGAGGGCGCCGCCGGTCCACGTAGCTGCGTTTTCCGGCGGCGGCCATCGCAAGCTGTTCCCTGTCTCAGGCCGGCGGCAGCGAGAGAGCACTGGAGGACAGGGCCTTGCCCGGCTTCAGCTGTGGCCGGGCGAGCAAGAGCGTCAGTGTGCGGCCGGGGGGCGGGTATCCCCCAGAGCGCTCGGTGAGGAAGTCGGCTGCCAGGATCCTGCGAGGCCCTGCACCTGTTGCCTGATCAAGCTTTTTGCTGGCCAGCAGGTCCTCGGCCAGCTCATCGAGGCGACGCTCATATTCCGCGTAGACAGCCCGGGCTGCTGCCTGGACGGTGGCGTGTGCGGTCGCGAGAGCACGGTTGAGCCGGAAAGAGTGACGGTAATCTGCGCTGTCCTGCGGCTCAGGGAAGACGCGTTCCGCAATCTCGCGGCGTGCTCCTGCGTTCTTGGCCGAGCGGAAATCAGGGCGTTCAGCCAGCTGCGCGGCCATGGTTGCCTGCTGCTCTTCGTCTGCCTGCCGCTCTGCTTCCCTGGCCTGGTAGTGGTCCTCGTACTGTTTCTGTCGGGCGCCGTGCTGCAGCTCGTGGACGTCGTCACACTCGGCGACTAATGCGGTGTACCAGGGGGCTACCGCTTCCCAAGTGTGGGCGACGGCGTTGTGCACGAAACTCACTTCGACGCGGGCGGTCTTGCCGTCGTATGGGCGGGCCTTGGTCTGGATGTCAGTCAGAGCCTGCTGGGCAGCGTCGTCCAAGGGCTTGTCCGCCGGCTTCTCGCGGTCGGTGTGTGCGCCGGCAACGGTGTAGCAGTCGACGTGTTCGCCGACGTCGAAGCGGTCGATGTCCCGGTAGAGGACACGTGCTCCGAGAGTGGATGCCAGGTGGCAGAAGGCTTCGATGCCCATGTCCTGCGCATCAAGCTGCACTACGTGCTGGCTATCCGACGCCGACAACGCGGGTAGCAGGAACATGTCGTGGTCTGCGGCCCATTGCTTGATGAAATCCGGCAGATTGTCCACGGTGACGGTCGGCTCATCCACAGTGATCTCTTTCCTTGCTCGATGCGGTGGCGCGTCAGGGTGTGTGGCGCGCTGGGGGCAGAAACGTACGGAGCAGGTCTGACAGGGCACTCAGTGCGCTGGTGATCCCTGCCGCCCGACGGCTGGAGCGGCCGTAGCAGCATCGATGCTGGTCACAGGCCACCGACGGTCGGGCCCCGGGCGGCAGTCTGCGACCGGGTGGCTCGCTGTCCGTCAATGAGCCGCTTCGTGGTTCCCTCCTGCGGGCGACGAGAAGAGCCTGAAGCAGGGGTGGTGACGGCGCGGGCCACGCTGAGCTCAGAGCGACGGCGGCGGTTAGTGCGCGAGGGGCGGTCCTCGCGGAGCTGTGGTTCGGCGGCCTGGAGCGTCCGCCAGGCGGGCCGACCCGCCAGCCCGCGACGGTAAGCAGCCGCCATGTGCATAGTCCGCCGCATGAACCACGAACCGCTCTACGGAGGCGACCTCTGCCCGCTGTGCCGCCGACCGCTCCGGATCGAGTACGGCCGCACCCGCCCCTCTGCCCAGCAGGACCACCCGGCCCGTGTCTGGATCGCCGGGTACCGCTGAGCCGGCTGCGAGGGCGTCCGTCCCAGCAGTGGGCCGACGTGATGCGCGCCCGCTACGTGGTCTGACGGCGTCGTGCGAATGCTGCTCCACGCGCCTCGCTACCATGACAACCCACGGCAGCCGGTTCCACCGTCAACCACCGCCCGCTCAGATGCTGCTCCCCCGGTAGACGGCGGTAGACGTGGAGCTGACGCACCACGTCCCAGATCGCCTTCACTTCATGGACCGCTGCTGACCGGGTCAGGGTCTCTCAGGTGTCGAGATCGGCTTGTTTTCCCATGGCCTCGCGCAGGCCGGCCTCGACGTCCAGAACATCGTCGAGACTGTCAACGGCGGCGTCGTGGTGCTGCTGAAGCAGCACCTCACGAAGGCCTGCCTCGGTGTCCAGGGCGTGGCCGAGGTCGTCGACCACCGCTTGGCAGCTATCCGCGAGCCACCGCTCCACTGCTTCGTCGTTGCGGAGCCCGTTGAGCACTCGTTCGAGTAGCGTCGGCTCTGGTGGGCCGCTGGCGTTGCCGTTGCCCGCCTGGTGGACGGCCACCAGGCCAGCTGCAGCGAGTTCGGCGACGAGGAGGCGGGTGGCTCCGAGCGGAATCGACAGGAGCGCCGACACCTCGGCCACCGACTTGACCTCCCGGCACAGGTCGCAGATGCGCTGCTGGCCGGGAGGCAGATCTGCGACGTGAGCAGGGTCGGCCGTTGTACTCACCAGGGCCTCGATAGCGACCTGGTAGCGTCGTCGGGTCCGGCCGCTGGTCCTCGTCTTCGGATGTGCCAGCGGTTGATTGCCTTGGCCCTGGAGCTCCGCGTGCAGGTAGACGCGCTGGTTGTCGGTCACTGCTCCCCCTCCTCGAAACGGGCAGCAGCGGCTCGGCGGGCTCTCATCAGGTGGGCGCGGACCGTTCCTGCTTCCAGCTCCAGTTGCTCTGCGATCTCGGCCGGAGTGAATTCTTGAAGGGTCAAGAGCAGGACCTGCCGTTGCCGTGGAGGCAAGGATTTCAGCACCTGCAGCATCTCGTGCCGGGCTTCGAAATCCGCCAGCGCATCGGGCTTGGGCGCCAGGGACGTCGGCTCGGGTATCGCGTCGACAGGTGCTTCCATCCGCACCTTCGGGGCCCGACGGCCCCACATCCGTGCTGCAGCCTTGTAGACGTAGGCCCGCGGATGGCTGACGTGCTCCCACCGTTTGAACAGCTCGATCATGCAGTCCTGGGCGATTTCCGCAGCGATCGCCGCAGGCGCGCCGCTGACGATCACATACGCGATCAACGGCTTGGTGGTGTCACGGTAGAACGCAGAAAAGGCTCGGGTGGCCGCTGCCCGCTCAGCGGCACGGTCATGGATACTCACGCCGCGTTCTTCTCTCCCGAGCTCCTGGTGATCTTGATGCGGACGCTGTGTCCGTCGGGCCGCTGCTCCACGACCTCCCCTTGACCACTTTGCACGATCGACCGGGTCAACGAGGTGAGGTGCTCGCGTTGTACATGCTCGTGCCGAGTCCGCCACCGCAGACGCAGCCACAGCCCGGCGAGCAGACAGACCTTGCCGGTGACGATCGAGGCGATCGTCAGGATGACGGTTGCTGTATCCAACCCGGTTGCCCTCCCAGGAATGTGCCGGACCACCGCAGCTCGGCACATGTTGAGAGGCCCGGCGGCGCGTCACCGTGTAACCGTGTTGGCGGCTTTGTTGAGTTACCGCCAGCGTCTCCGGGCGGTGACGGGCCCAGTACTGCATGGACACTCCGGGACGTGGCGCGTGCGGGTCGTTGATCACTTCGTGGTGGAAGAAATAGAGGTAGCTGCCATATGGGCAGTTGTCCTGCCTGTGGGGGCTGCTCAGCGAGGCGGAACGCGAGAACGGCTGGGCCCTGGCAGAGGCCGCCGGAAGCACAGGCCCTCAGGGGATGCAGCGGCTGGTCAACAAGCTCGGTCGTTTACGGCCGAGTAGTTGGCCAGGAACGGGCCTGGTGAGCTGGGGCGAGGGATCCAGCGCATGTCGAGGGCTTCGAGGGCGGCGAGCTCCTCAGCTCTGAGCTGGGTTACCTGTCGGCGTCGTGCTGCGATCCAGCGCCCCAGGTGGAGGCTGTGGCCGCCCTCCTCGTGCATGTAACCGTAGGGGACGTCAAGGTGTTCGTGGCGTCGCCAGAAGAGGTAGGCACCGTGCAAGCCCCTGCTGAAGGCCCGTTGCGACGCCCCGCGGGGACGGCGCAGCAGGTAGGCGAGGGGGTGGTTCAAGGGCAGTGCTCCCAGCAGGTCCCATTGGGTGCGTGTCAGTTGGAAGAGTCGGGTGATCTGTTCCTCGAGCCAGTGTGTGAGAGCAGAGCTTGAGTCGGAGGCGGGATCGGGGAAGGACAGTTGCCCTTCTCGGGCGGCTTTCAGGGCCTTGGCGTAAGTGCGACGCCAGCGTCCTGATTTATCCCAACGGCTGTTCCACCAGGGGTAGATTTCGTTGAGGGCTCGGTGAAAGCAGTACGGGAGGTTGCCTTCGAGGTCTTCGTGGCGTCGTGCGGCGATCCAGCGGCCCAGTTTTACGTTGCGGTGGGATTCGTTACCGGTAGGGACGAGATGGCCGTGCTGGTGAACGTAGTCGCTGGCGACTTCCATGTGGTATTCGATGCTGTGGCGTGGGTGTTCCCACAGCATGCCGATGCCGTCGAGGGCGGCGGCGCGCTCGGGCAGGAGCATGTTGCACTGCTTCAGTGAGCGTTGTCGGCCGATCCACCACCCCAGGTAGAAGCCGTCTTCGGTGAGGTACCTGCTGGGGACGTCCAGGTGCCGTTTCTGCTCGTAGAAGGCTCCCGCCTGTTCGAAGGCCATGTCCCAGATCTGGTTGGGGCTTGAGACGTGCCGCAGATCGAAGATGTCGATGAGCTCGTCCGCGCGTTCGGGACGTGCGGGGATGTAGGGGCGCCTGGTGAGTTCGCCGCGGAGGAACCGTACGCGGTGGAAGACGTGCTCGTCCCAGACGCTGAGGGAGATCAGGATTTGATGCAGGAGGTCGAAGCGGGTGTTCTCCACTCCGTCTGCGATCGACTGGCCGGGGGCGAGGTAGACGGGGATGATGATGCGGGAGATTTTGCCCTGGCCGGGCGTTTGGCGAAGGGCGCGTCCGACGGCCTGCACGATCTGGATGGAGCTGGTCTTGGGGTCGGCGAACAGAATTGAATCGATGGAGGGGATGTCGACCCCCTCGCAAAAGCAGCGGCAGTTGCTGAGAACGGCTCGCCGTGGGGTCTGCTCACCGCCTGGACCTATCTGTGGAGTGTCGACGAAGTCTTGGACCACTTGTCGGCGTTCGACGACTCCTTGCTTGGAGTGGACGGCGCCGGCAGATAACGTGCAGCGCATGTGGGCCGGCATGTAGGCCGCCGTTTCGCGGAGGGTCTGGGCGAAGACTGTGGCGTCGGCGATGAACGTGTGGAAGGTAAGGGTGCGCCGCAGATCGTAGGTGTGCTGGGCGCGGAGAAGGGCGACCTGAGCGGCTGCCAGGCGCAAAGATTCCTCGGTGACGCTGTAGCCCCGAAGGTTCCTCAGGGCCTCACGTGTGTCCTCGTCCGTAACCTCGACCGCGACGATCTCATAGTCGGCCAGTAGTCCCTCTTGGATGGCCTCGGCCAGGGAGAGGCGGTAGACAACGGGGCCATACAGGCGGGGGTCATCCATGGACGCGACGATGCTGTCCGCCAGGATGCCTTCAGCGGCTTCCGGATCGACGACGCGCGGGGTTGCGGTCATGTAGAGCCGGTGGCGGGCAGGTATGGCGTGGTTGTCGTGGAATCGTGCCCATGCTTTGTCGGCATCGCCGGCGGTGCGATGGGCTTCGTCACTGATGATCAGGTCCCACCCGGCGAGGTGATGTGCCTGGTGCGCGTCTTGGACCTTCTTGAGCGACTGGTACGTGCAAAAGACGGTCACCGGCCCCGGTGCAGCCGTGATCAGCGCAGCCAGTTCTTGTGCGTTGCGGGCGCGGGTGAGGGCGTCGTAGGCCGGCAGGAGGGGATCGGGGTCCTCGCAGCACAGGCTCAGATAGGTGCCTGGGCGTCCTTCTGCGTGCCATGCGTTGGCGGTCTGGTAGAGCAGGTCAATAGTGGGGACGACGACCAGGACGTTGCCGACCGGGGCTGCCTGATGGGCGACTTGGATGGCGACGAGTGTCTTGCCGCTGCCGGTCGGCATCGTCACGGTCATGCGGGGAAACCCCTCGCGGATGCTGTTGAGGCAGTTTCGAGTGGCGATGACTTGGTGACCGCGCAGCGGGGTCTTCAGAGTTTCGGTCAGCGTTGCGGGCACTGCCCCTCCGGTCGGTGTCTGCGGCGAGCCCTACCGATGTTCATCGTGAGAATTCCGCCCGGACGCGGGTGCGATCCGGGCCGGATTTCATCCCTTCGAGTGAAGCGACGGCTCTTGCCGGGGCGGAATGGCTGAGCCAGCGGGACGCTGAACTCTCGTGGTGCCCCGGGGCCTTCGCCATTTCGTGCGAGTGCTGCGGCCAGGGAGGCGACGAGTTCACGGGAGGTGTCGCGTTGGGTGACAGGCCTGCGTTACGCGGGTTGTACGGTCCTAAGCAGCCGCTTCCGGTTCTCGTCGAGCCGCTCAGCGGCGAGTCAACAGGTTCATTCGTCAACCGCTTGGCGCACGGGCAGGGCCTGCACCTGGATCAGCTGCTCACGCGGGTGGGATTCGGACAGGCTTCCCGTGACCCACAGCGTGTGCGGGCCTATCCGCAGGTCACCGAGATGTACGTGAACCCGTTGGGGCTTCGGTATCTGGCCACGCTGTGCGGGGTTTCCGTGCAGACATTGCAAGAGGCGCTGCCGAGCCTGGAGCAGCGGCATCTGCTTCCCGAGGGAGAGGAAGCGGTCTGGAAGTGGCCGTGGGCTCCGCGGGAGGGGCATCTGGTTCCGTTGTGCTCCGGGTGCGGGCTCTTGCGCGGGGTGACGGAGTCGGTATGGATGATCTCTCCAGGCCGTTGGCGGATGTGTGCCCGTCACCTGGAATGGACAGATGACCATCGCAGCAGCGAACCTGCGACGGTCTCACTGGCGGGGCTTCCGGAGACGGTATCGGCGCAGCAGCAGCGGGAAACACTGCGACATCAATTCGGTGCTGTGGGTGGACAGTTGTTCGCGGACGCTTTCCAGGTTGCTGTGTATTGCTGGACGTGTCTGCCGGATGCCGAGCGCTGGGTGCAGCGAGCGCGGAGTGTGGAGCTGGAGGCATTCAGCGTGCGGGCTGCGCCGTTGGTGGTTCTGCCCGAGGCTGCGCAGTTGGCCAAACGGATGCTGGACTTCGAGCGGCTCGGTGAACGGGGCCGCTCCACGCGGGAGAAGTGGCTGGCGGGCGTGCGGCACGACATGGCCGCATGGGGCGTGGACGCCGACGTGGGCATCGAGCCGTTACGCCACTGGCTGAGCCACCACCGCGAGCAGCCAGCTCAGCTTGACCCGCAGAACAGTCACGCCGGACATGCTGCCGGCCCGGTGCGGCTGCCCGGCAGCCACGAGCATCATGCTCAACCCGTATGGGACTTGGGTGAGTTGTCCTGTCTGCCCTGGCAACTGGGACAGCCAGCATGCGAGATGTGACGCCCGGCGGCGGGGCGCTGTGGCCTGTAGGCGACGCCCGTACGGGAGATGCCGAGGTGGGCGGTTGTGTTGGTATATGGGGCGGCGCGGCGTCAGAGCAGGGGCGGTCGGCATGAGCACGGTGGAGAGTGTCGGCGACCTGTTGGAAGGCGAGGCGGTGGCGAGCGCAGGGCAGGACATCGTGGCCCTGTACCGCGAGCCGTACGGGCCGGTGCTCTCGTGCAGTGCGGCGGGGCTGCGGGGGATGACGCTGGAGGAGTTCGGGCCGGTGAGCGAGCCGGTGCCGTATCGGGGTCGCAGGGGCATCATCACCTACTGGCCGGTGGCGACCCGGGAGCAGACGGTGGTGTGCGGCAGCCTGCGGCAGTGGCGGCTGGCACTGGAGCTGGACTTCGAGCCTGCCTGGGTGGCGTTCAGCGCTGGCCCGGTGGAGCTGCGGTGGCGGGCGGGAGGCCGGAGGCGCCGCTGGTGCCCGGATTTCGTGGCGCGCACGGCCGATGGCGTACGTGAGGTGCTGGTTCTGAAGCCGCCCGGCCAGGAGAGCCTGCCGCCGTTGAGGCTTCAGGTGCTTGAGGCGGTGGCGCGGGCGGCCGGGTGGCGGGTGCGGCAGGTGCGTGAGCCGTCGGGGCTGCGCGGGCGGAATCTGGGATGGCTGGCCGGCTACCGGTTCCCCGCGGGCGACGAGGACGGGCGGGGGCGGGCCCTGCTGGAGGCGTTCAGGGAGCCGACGGGCCTGCGGGCGGGGGTAGCGGCGAGCGGGCTGGATGAGCTGACGGGTTTGGACCTCGCCTACCGGATGCTCTGGCAGCGGCGGCTGCTGTTCGACTTCGCACAGCCGCTGCTGCCCGACGCCGTGGCCTGGACGGCTTAAAGGACAAGGGGGGGGCGCATGGCGGGAACACGTGGGGGACGGCCTTCGGAGTCGCTGTCCATCGGGGGGCGGGTGCGCTGGCAGGAGCGCGAGTGGGACGTGGTGGAGTGGCAGGGGCCACAGGTCACTCTGGTGCCGCGGGAAGGCGGAGAGGCGCCCCGGGCGGTGTCGTACCGGTGGCTGGTGAGCGGGGAAGACTTCGCTGTCCTCGACAACGTCGGAGCGCCAGCCGCGAACGGCGCGGCCCTTGGCAGGTGGGGGTGGCAGGAGGGCCGGGAGGAGGAGGCCGCGCTGTGGCAGGCGCGCATGGTGGAGATTGACACCGGTCTGGCACCGGGCCGAAGCGAGCATGAGCAAGGGTTCGGGCCGGAGACGACTCTGGCCCAGCGGTGTGCCGCGATGTCGGCTCGGCTGGCCGCCGACGGCATCCGCTGCTCCGCCCACACCCTCGCCGACAAGCGGCGCAAGTGGAAAGCGGCCGGAGAGAACCCTGTGGTCCTGCTGCCCGGGCAGCAGGACAAACGGCCGGGAGGCTTCACCGATCCGCGGTGCCTGGCCGCCATGCAGGAGGTGGTGGCCCGGCGCGCGCACGAGTCGGACGTGACCATTGAGCTGATCCGCGAGGAGGTCGAGGACCTCCTGCGCTCGCGGTACGCAGCGGAACTCGACGACCCGGCTGCCGCGGCGGCTCTGCTGCCCTCCCGGTCCACCTTCTACCTGCGGATGAAGGAATCCGGCCTGGCCGAGGTCCTGGCCGGGCCGACGCGGGCCCGTGCCGCCTTGGCCTCCATCCCGCCCCTCCCCCACGGCGGGCGCGAGTCCGTTCTGCGCCCGGGGCAGGTGACCCAGACCGACACCACGCCCCTGCGGATCTTGGCTCGCGGCGACGACGGCCGGCCCACCGCCGCGGAGATGACCAGCCTGATCGACGTGGCCAGCCACAGCATGTGCGCCCTGATGATCACCCCCAGCCATGCCAAGGATGACCAGAGCGGACGGGTGGGCCGAGCGACCCGGGCGATCGACCTGACCCTGATGCTGGCGCAAGCCTTCGCGCCCTGGCCCGTGATGCCCGGCTGGGACCCGCTGAGCGCGGCTGTCGCCTCCAGCCTGCCGTTCGGGGCGCTGCGGGCGGCGGACGAGCGTTTCACCGAGGCCACGGCCGCCCGCCCGGTCATCCGCCCTGAGCTGATCATCTACGATCAGGGCAGCCCTTATGTGAGCGAGCATTTCAAGGAAGTCTGCGACCGGCTGCGCATCGCCCGCCGCCCGGCACGCAAGAGGACCCCGACGGACAAGCCGCTCGCCGAGAACTTCTTCATCACCCTCGCGCATCGCTTCAGCCAGTACGTGCGGCATGGCTGGCAGGGCCGGAGCCACAAAAAACGGGGCCGTGGCATCGAGCGGATGCCGCTGTACACGATTGCCGAGCTCCAGCAGATGGCCCAGGAGTGGGTGGCGCTGGAGTACCAGCGGACCCCCGATGCGGGGCTGCGTGACCCCTTCCGTCCGGGCATCATGCTGTCCCCCAACGACATGTACGCCGTCCAGATCGCCCGAAGCGGCTACCGGCCCGTGCCGCTCTCACCCGCCCAGAATCGCTTCTTCCTGTTGCAGCGATGGGTCACTCCCGGCAAGGGCGGGTTCATGATCGACTACCGGATCTATCAGCCTCTCGCGCAGGACGCCGGACACTACCGCGAGATCCTCCTGCGCGGCGGCTCGAAGCTGCCCGGACAGGGAGACCAGTGGGAATGCCGCTTCAACCCCTACCATCCCGAGCGGGTGTGGCTCTACGACCACACGGCGGGCACCTGGGTGACGTGCGACTTCCGGCTGCGGCACCTGCTCACCGACCCGTGGACCGCGGACATGTGGCAGGAGCACGCCGAGCGGCACCGTGCAGTCGGCGGCAGCGAGGAGGACGAGGAGGCTATCGCCCTGTCCCTGGCCCAGCGCGACCGCAGGCGGCGCAGTCGCAGGCCGCCGCCGAAACGCACTGGCACCGAACCACCCTTCCAGGGACTCGAGTTGGAGACCGAGCAGCCGTCCCAGGACCCCTACGCGGGTCTGGAGGAGTTCGACCTGTCGACGCTGCGGCCCTACCCGGCGCAGCCCATCTCTCCTCTGGCTCCTCCGCCCGTAGCCGCCCCGCCGACGCTGCCCGCAGGCACGGGCGGCGCGGAGCTGTCGGACAACGGGCAGGCTCCGCATCCGCTGGCAGCGCTCTTCCCCGACGACGGCGACGGCAGCCCGCCGGAGGCCTCCGCAGCCGGAGTATCGGCAGCTGCCTACGAGGTCGTCGAGGCAGAGCTCCTCGCCGACCCCGATCCGGACGGTGATGACGGTGACGAGGACGAAGACGACGTATGGGAGATGTAGACGATCGCGGACAGGGGCCGTGAACGACGCAGCCTCAGGGCGGCCCCGGTGGCAGACAGGTTTTCCGGTCCGGAGCCGGCCTGTCGGTGTGAGGCAGGACCGTGACGAGAGAGAAGCGTGATGAAGGCATCCGTCGAACTGCGTGCCAAACGTGAAGCCCGTCTGCGTCAGCAGCTGAAGGACACCCCGATGCGGCCTCTGCCGCTGTTCCAGCTCACCGGATGGACCCACTTCGTCGACGAGGAAGTGAAGCCGCCCGTCCTGGCGACGGGCAGCAGTCCCGCTACCGGCAGGAAGAAAGACGAACAGGCCATCGCCTACCACCGGCATCTGCGGATGGTGCCCACCGACGCGATGACCCACATGCAGGAGACGGTCGTCGAGGCAGTCCACCGCAACGGCGGGTGCCGTGACGGGCTGATGGACCATGTCATCGACGGGCCCTCGGGCACCGGCAAGACCTGCCTGCTGCGGGCGATGGGACGCACCGCCCAAAAGGAGATCGAAGCCGCCACGAACGGCAGGCAGCAGAACACGATCCCGGTGGTGCACATCACCACCCCCGCGGACCCGGAGCCGAGGGTGAACTGGGTCTGGGAGATCGGCTCCTACCTGGGGCTCAACCCCGAGCCGAAGAACCTCGCGGAAGTCCTGGAGATGCGCAAGCACCAGGACGTGACCCTACCGGTCAACTACGTCCTGGAGACGGCGCAGACCCGTCTGCTGCTCGTCGACGACATCCACCGCGCCTCGCCGCAGCAACTGGGGAACGTGCTGCCCTACTTCGACTACTTGCGCGACAAGCTGGGCATCTCACTCATCTTCTGCGGCACCGGCGCCAGCCACCGCCTGCACCAGGCCCGCATCCTGGCCCAGGACCTGACCCGGGTCAGCGAGGAGAACCGGGTACGGCTCGAACAGGCGGGACGGCCAGCGGCGCCTGTCTCCCCCTCACCCACCGAGCTGCTGCCAGTGACCTGGCTGCACCCCCTGCCCCTGGGCACCAAGATCGAGGAACAGGAGGTCTTCCGGCGCGTACTGGCAGGCTTCGAGGCCGATCTGAGCCTGTACCGGCTGGAGGAACACGCCCTGAGCCAGCACGCCGTCGAACTGCACCGGCGCACCGGCGGCTACTTCAAAGCCCTCGCCTACGTCATCTCCACCGCCGCCGTCATCGCGATCCGCAGCGGCAGCGAGAACATCACCATGAAAGAAATCGACGCCGCCACCGCCCAACTCGGCTGAACCGCCCCGTGCCGCTCGGCGGATGCTGGCAGCAGGCCGGGCCGATGTGTTCCTGCACAGCACTTATCAGGGTGGCTAGCCATACCAGGGCAGGCGCCTCGCAGCGCGTACCCTCTTCATCTGCATCCTGCCGCATAGGCACCGAACCGCCGGAAGTGCGGCTGGAGCTGTCGCTGGCCCGGTACGTCGGAGTTTTCAGCTCCGGACTGTACCGAGTCGGTTCAACCGCCAAGTAGTCAACGAAATTTACGGTGGGTGCATAGACCGCAGGGCTTGCCGTGCCATCCGCGCAGTTTCAGTGGGGGCGTTCTCCCGGTGCCCGTCTTCGAGGGCCGCGCCGGCCGTGCGAGAGCCCGACCTTTGGGCTCCAGCGCGTACCCGAGAGCGTCCTTGGACGAGGGAATGATCATGCCGTCTCGGATCAGAGTACGAACTGCTGCCTTCACAGCCCTCGTGGGAACGTGACGGCAGAGCAGTGACGCGAGGGGGCTGACATTATGACCTTCCCATTCCAGCAGCAGCGTCAGGAGGGTTGTCTGGAGGAGAGACCTGCTGGGGCTACGGCGGCTGACAGGCCTGTTCTGTTTCTCCGCGCTGCGCCCTGCGTCTTCTTCGCCGAGGGTGTCACAAAGTGCTGCAGGAGCGAAGACGGCCAGCTCGCGGCCATAAGCGACGGTGAGCAGGTTGTCGTCGAAAGTGAGCCCGTGAACGGTATCGGGCAGCCACAGCGCGGTGTGGCTGTCGCCGGTGTCTGCATTCCACAAACGCACTGCATTGCCGGGGCCGCCGACGGCGACGACAGCGGCTTCCTGCATGCTGCCGAGTCCGAACACGGTCGCGGTAGAGGCTTTGTGATCGTCCGCATCCAGGTGAACGATGCTGCATACGCGGCCAGTGTCGGCGTTCGTGACACGGATGCTGTGGTGGTTGAGACGCGTGTGCTGTGACGCGACGCGAGGGCCGGTGGGTCCGGCAGCGAAGGACAGGGCCCGAACGCCAGGCGCCGAGGAGGTGACCGGGCACAAGGTGCGGCGGAGGGTGCCGGACGGCAAGTTCCACAGGAGGATCTCGCCGGTCGGATGACCGGTGACGGCCACAGGAGTGGTACGGATACGGCCTGTGGCGATGGCAGTCACTCCTTCCTGCCGGTCGAGGGGGCCGGTGCGAGGCCGTCCGGTGGCAAGCTCCCATGTATGGGTATGACCGTTCTCGTCAAGGGTCAGCAGTACGGGCCGTCGCATGGACCCTCCTGCTTGCACGGCGACGACGGGGACGTCTGTCTGGTGCTGCCATAGCACGGCGCCGGTTTCGACCAGGCGGACCACAAGGCCTTTGTCGGGGCTAGCGGTGGCGCATACGGGCCCCTCCCGAGTGGCTCCCAGGGCGACCGCCCGCACGGGGTCGTCACCGGTGATGCGGGCGCTGAGCAGACTACCGGTACGCGTGTCCAGGACGCGGAGCCGGTTGTCACGGCTAGTGGTGACGGTCAAGGTCTGGCTGTGCGGGGTGGCGGTGGCCAGCGCGTCGATACGTCCGGGGTGGGCGGCTCCGGTGATGTGACCGGTACGGTCGGCCAAGTCCCATACGCGGCCGGTGGCGTCGTCGCTGCAACTGACGGCCCACAGGCGATCGGAGTCCGCTGTCGGTTCGAACGCCGCCACTCGGCGCACGGGCCCAGTGTGGCCGGTGTAGGTGCGAATCTCCTTGCCGTCGAGGGCGTGCCAGCCACGTACGGTCTCGTCGGCGGACGCTGACAGCACGACCAGCCCAGCCAGAGCGTTGCGCTGTTGGAACCCGTGGTGGTCCGCTGCGGCTCGGGTGAGCAGTCGCAGATCGTTCTGGGCGAGGACGTTCTCGCCCAGTTCCGGGCTGTTGTCCCGCTGCTCCAGGTAGGGATCGTGGACCGTGCTGAGGCCCAGAACGGCTGCGTGGTGGCCATCCATGCGGTGTAGCAGCCGGGCGGTGTTCAGATCCCAGACGCGGATCAGGCCATCGCATGCGCCGGTGATGGCCAAATGGTGAGGGCCGCCCGGCGTGTCCACGGAGGTCAGGTGGAGCACCTCCAGATCTCCTGGGCGCCCGTTGCGGTTGAGGTCGTGGAGCACTTCACCGCTGGTGACGTCCCAGATCCGTCCTGTTCCGTCGGCTGCGGTGGCCACGGCGGTGGGCCTGCCGTCGACGTCGATGTACTCCAGGGCGGTCAGGTTCGTGGGGAAGGAGAGCCGGTGGCGGACCCGGCCGGCAGGCAGGTCGAGGGCTACCGCATACCCCGGTTCGGCGGGGTGGCCGCCGATGGCGACGAGCGCCACGGGCGGGTCGGGAGGAGGTGAGAGCGCCAGAAGACCGGGGAGGTCGCCTAGGGATGAGTCGAACAGGAGCCGGGTTCGGTGCTCGTCGAGGTCCGTCCAGTGGACGGCTCCGTCCCGGCCGGTGCTCACGGCACACAGGTGGTCTGCGTGGCTCAGTGCCCGCAGGCCTGTGACGGGACCGTGGTGGGCGTCGATGACGGCCCGGAGACGGCCGGTGCGCGCGTCCCACCGGCGCAGTCGACCGGCGGTATCGGCGGTGATCACGTCTGCGTCTTCGTATCCGCTATGGAAGGCGAGGGCGGTGACGCCGCCGGTGTGACCGTTCCATGCGTGTAGGAGAGTGCCGGTGGCCGCGTGGAAGAGGCGGACCGATTCGTCCGGACCCGCGGTAGCGGCGACGGGTTCGCCGTCCACCGTGCCGACGGCCAGGTGGTGGACGGATTGGCGGTGTCCGCTCAGGGAGGACCGCAGCGCGGGCGAGATGTTGGCGGCTGTGGACCATGCGCAGTGCCAGGGGAGGTCGTCTTGGCCCGGTGGGTCGTACAGCCGGTGGCTGAGGTCGGGCCGCTGGTGACGTACGGCGTCCACGGCCAAGATGTGGCGGCGCTCGATGGCCGGGGCGGTGACGTGGCGTGGCAGGGAGGTGCGGTAGATGGTGAGTGCCGTGCGGTGCTCCGCCTCGTCGGCGGTGGTCAGGATGGAGCGTGGGTCGCCGTGGACGAGGAACTCGAGGTCGTCGAAGAGTGTGGGCAGGCTTCCGGCGTCGGCGGCGTGTTCGGCGGCGTGCCTCAGCAGATACGGCGTGGCCCTGTCCCAGCGCAGGGTGTCTCCGTCCCGCACTTCGGCGGTCAGCAGGTCGAGGACACGCTGTGCTGTCCGTCTGCGGGCGGCGGTGCGTTCGGCGGCGTGGTCCGCGGACGCGGCAGGTGAATCCGGTGCGTCGCCGGGATGGTCGTCGACGCTCTGGAAACCGGTGGGCGGGATGGTCACGCCGGCTGCTCGTCGCCGGTGGGCAGGCCAGCCAGGAGGCGGGCCAGCTTGGAGGTTTTCAGATACTGCTCGACATGGTGGAAACGATAGGTCTGGTGGGCGGAGCAGTGCTGGTCGCTCTCCACTCCGTCGAACAGGCGTGAGATGCCTTTGACGGGCAGGGCGACGAGGTCGCCGGGGTCGGCGAGATTGGCCCAGCGGTCGACTGCCTGGGGCTTCCGTCCGCGCCCCCGGTCAGGGCCGGGCGTCAGCCGGTGAAACACCGCCTTGGGCAGGGCCAGCGGCGATCCCAGCGTGACCAGCAACGGCACCTTCGCGTCGCGGCAGTCATGGAGGACCTCGTAGGCGACGACGCTGCCCAACGAGTGGGCGATGACGACATCGGGCCGGTGGGTGACGATGGCCTCCCGCACGCGCTCCTGCACCGCCTCTCGCGCGGACACTGGCTGCAAGTAGCGGTACACTTCCCTGGCGAAGCGGACCATGAACCATTCCATGACACCGGGCGAGCAGGACTTGGACGCGACGATGTCCTGCAGCTGCGCCCGCAGCAGGAAGGTGAGCCAGCCCTGGGCCACGCCGGCCGGTTCGGGGAACTCATGCTGGGCGAACACATCCGCCAGCACCTGTGCTTCCGCGTCGCTGAGATCTTCCAGGCGGCCGTCCTCGCCCTGGTGGCCCTCCTCCTGGAGCAGGTCTGCATAGTAGGCGACCCGCACGTCACTGCTCGGTGTCCCGCCTTCGGTGAGGTATTGCGCCCACAGCGCGGACATCTGCGCTGCGACCTCGGGCTCTTCACCATCACGCAGGTTACCGATGCCGTGAATGCCCACGACCTTCATACGTCCTCGTTTCTCACAGTGCCGTCGATGGGACAGGGCTGGTCCTGGAGGTAGTCGGCAAGGCCTTGGTGGAACAGGCGGTACAAGGTCGCGCCGTCGCTCTCGACGCCCGTGCGCAGGTAGAAGGAGCCGGCATCCAGCAGTGCCCGGATTCGCTGCAGGCGGTCCTGGTCCTCCCCCGGCTCACGGCCGGCCGTCTCCGCCAGCAGTCCGGGGGCGAACTCGGGGGCGACGGCGGCGATCGCCTCGGTGGGGAAACCATCGCCCTTGGCGAACGCCACTGCGGCCAGCACCGCCCGCAGGGCCCGGCTGTCAGGGCGGGTGCTGATGTCGAGTTCGAGGACGGCGGGCAGGCTCCGTGGGACGGAGGCGCCCAGCGCCGCGGCCGCCTCCGGTTCCTCGGCTGGCGGCAGGGTCTCCAGCACCTGGCCGAAGATCCGGGCGACCAGGAATGGCCCCCACTCGTGCATGCGGTCGGGATTCCGGGTGAGTGATTCGGCCGCCGAGCCAGCGAGTGCCGTGCGGACGGCTCTCTGCGCGGGTCCGCTGTACCGCGGCAGCGCGGCGAGTCTGCGCAGCATGTGGATGCGCAGGTCCTCGCGGATCTCTTCGGGGGCCACATCGTCCAGGTCGAGGAGACCTGCTTGCCGTCCTGCCATGTCGAGGAGCGGCCCGAATCCCCACCGACGGGTGCCGACCAGCAGTCGGACGGCCGGCTGCCCGTCGGGGCGGAGGGCCTTGGACAGGGGTAGCAGGAGCGACCGCAGCAGCCCGTGAGGGTCCTCTGCTTCATCCAGAGCGTCGAAGACCAGGGCCGGCACCGCGGGCAGGGCACTGATCTCGGCAAGGAGGTCGGCAACTGTCCAGCGGCGGTCCGGATCGGCGGGCAGAACCCACTGAGCGGCAAGTGAGGCCAGGATCGCGTCCAGATCCCTGCCGCGGGCGTGGATGGCGGCGAGCAGCGGGTTGGGAGAGCACACGCTGTCCGGGTCCTGTGCCGTCAGATACGTGCGGATGTCTGGGGCCGCGCTGATGATGGCTTCGTGTCCGGCGCACACCAGGGCACCCAGCAGAGCGGACTTCCCCGATCCCGGTGCGCCGGTCACCACCCGCAGCCCGCCGGTACGGTGGTCGTCCAGCCAGATCGCCAGCCACTCCAGTTGGGATCGGCGGCCGACAAAATGGTCCCCCACCCGGTCGATGAAGTGCTCGGCGCCAAGATCGGCGACGAAGGCCCGCACCGGCGCCTCCACGGCATGGAGTTTCTCCAGGCGTGCGTCGTGGCGCCAGCGCGGGTTGGGGAAGAAGGGAAGCTCGGGCAGCTCTTGGGAGACGTCCACCGGCGTGGTGTGAAGACGCTGGGTGCTGCCGAGTGTCTGCAGGCTCTGCTGGATGGCGCGCGTGACACGGTCCCAGCGCACGAAGCGCAGCGAGGGTGAGGTGTCGAGGCCGTGGAGGGCGATCTGTTCGAGTACCTCGGCCACCGCCTCGCTGAAGCGGCCGTCGTAGGCTGGCCGGTCGGGGCTGGTTGCCGCGATCACCCACGCGTTCCGGTCGCCGTCAGGGACGCGGGCGAGTTCCGACAGACGAGCGGCGCGGCCGGCCCGGCACAGATCGAGGATGAGCAAGGTGGGTTCGGACTGCTGGTGGGCCGTGCTGACCCAGTGACTCACGTTGGTGCCGTTGCCGACCTGCCCGCATGCCGGAACCATATGGATGTGCTCGACGTTCGCGGCTGCCCGCGAGCGGTTCAGGTCCTCCGCCACGCTGCCGTGCGAGATGACGTGCACGATCCGTGTGGAGACGGACATGATGGCCTCGTCGCTCTCGATGAGCACCGCTCGGCGGTCGGGGTCGGCAACCCCTCGCACGTCGTAGCCGATGCTCTTGTAGGCGAGGTCGAGGCGTGACATCAGCGCGGGAACGAACGGGAGCTGCCCCCAGACGGTGTGGCCCGGTTCCGGTTCACGCTGTGTTGCGGCTGCGGAGGCGAACCGCGCGACGCCCATGAGCAGAACCTGCTCCGCGCTCATTACCTCGTCTCCCCGTCATGTCAGCTCGTCTGCCCAGTCAAGCACGCCCGGAACAGGACCGTGACCGGTTGCGATGACGGAGAGGAGCACGAACTGACCGGGAGAGCGGTGTCTGCCATGGTGCCTCAGCACCGCGGAACGGGGGAGGCGAGCGGCTGTTGGACACCTAAGAGGACGTTCCGGTTGAA
>NZ_NCSM01000002.1 GCF_002224125.1 Streptomyces sp. NBS 14/10 | reverse complement strand
GCTACGGCAAGGACCTGTCGGCCTACGGCTTCGAGGACTACACCCGGATCAAGCACGTCATGACCTCACTGGACGGCTGACCGACCCCGCGGAACCGCGAGGGTCTTACCCGATCACCGAATCCGTCGTGAAACTAAAAAGCAACAACGGAATCCCTTGTTGAAGCGAAGACCCTCTGTCAGGATCGGCCTTCGATTCCGGCTAGAACGACGCCATGCCCCGAGAGGCGACCGGCGGAGGAGAGCACGCGATGGATCAGCGGTTCGATGTGACGGAGCGGTTCGCCCAGGGTGCGCAGTACATCGCGGGTCGGCTGCGCACAGGCGGCTCGGAACGCATACACGCGGTCGTCGACCCGGCCACCGGCGAGCAGGTGTACACCTACCGGCTCGCCGGTCCGGCCGACGTCGACGACGCCGTGGCGGCGGCGGAGGCCGCCTTCCCCGAATGGGCGGGCGCCACCCCCGGTGAGCGCTCGGACGCCATGCACCGGTTCGCCGCCGCGCTCGGGGAGCGGGCGGCGGAACTCGCCTACGCCGAGTCGTTGCAGTGCGGTAAGCCGATCAAGCTCACCACCGAGTTCGACGTCCCCGGCACCATTGACAACACCGCCTTCTTCGCGGGCGCCGCCCGCCATCTGGAGGGCAGGGCGGCCGCCGAGTACAGCGGTGACCACACCTCGTACGTCCGCCGTGAGCCGATCGGCGTCGTCGGCTCCATCGCCCCCTGGAACTATCCGCTCCAGATGGCGGCGTGGAAGGTCCTCCCGGCCATCGCCGCGGGCAACACCATCGTCCTCAAGCCCGCCGAACTCACCCCGTTGACCTCGCTGATGTTCGCGCAGGCGGCCGCCGAGGCGGGCATCCCGGACGGTGTCGTCAACATCGTGACCGGCACCGGCCCGGAAGCCGGTGAACAGCTGGTCGGCCACCCCGGCGTGGCCATGACCTCCTTCACCGGATCGACCGCGGTCGGTAAGCGGGTGGCCGAACTGGCCACCGCCACCGTCAAGCGGCTCCACCTCGAACTCGGCGGCAAGGCGCCCTTCGTCGTCTTCGACGACGCGGACGTCGAGGCCGCCGCCCACGGCGCCGTCGCGGGCGCCCTGATCAACACCGGCCAGGACTGCACCGCCGCCACCCGCGCCTACGTCCAGCGCCCGCTGTACGACGCGTTCGTGGCCGCCGTCGCCGAGCTGATGGCGTCCGTACGCCTCGGCGACCCCTTCGACCCGCACACCGACCTCGGCCCCCTCATCTCGCACACCCAGCGCGACCGCGTCGCGGGCTTCGTCGAGCGGGCGCGCGGCTACGCCACCGTGGTCACCGGCGGTGAGGCCCCCGGCGGCGATCTCGCCAAGGGCGCCTACTACCGGCCCACCCTCATCACCGGTGCCGCCCAGGACAGCGAGATCGTCCAGTCCGAGATCTTCGGCCCGGTCCTGGTCGTCCTCCCCTTCGACAGCGACGACGAGGGCCTGGCCCTGGCCAATGACACCCCCTACGGTCTCGCCGCCTCCGCCTGGAGCCGCGATGTCTACCGGACCCACCGCGCCACCCGCGAGATCAAGGCCGGATGTGTGTGGATCAACGACCACATCCCGATCATCAGCGAGATGCCGCACGGCGGCTACAAGAAGTCCGGCTACGGCAAGGACATGTCGGCGTACTCCTTCGAGGAGTACACGCAGGTCAAGCATGTGATGTTCGACAACACGGCGGAGGTCCGCAAGGACTGGCACCGCACGGTCTTCGGGGACCGACAGATCTGATTCGTGCGGCCACCGCGGGTGGCCTTCGGCCGGCTGGGACCGGCCCGCACCGGCCGGCACCTTCGAAAGGCACAGCTTCATGGAACGAACGGAACCAACGGGGCCAACGGAACCGACCCACGAGTCCGAGAGCCTGTCCCCACCGCAGCTCGCCGCGATCCGCCGCAGCATGACCGGCGGCCGGATGGCGCTGTCCCGCCGCAACCTGCTGCGCGCGGGCAGCGCCGGAGCGTTCGCCATCGGCGGGCTCGGGGCGCTGAGCGGCTGCGGCATCCCGCCCGCGGGGCGCGCCGAGGCGGACAACGCCTCCGACGACCACTCCGACGACGAGAAGCGGGTCAACTTCTCCAACTGGACCGAGTACATGGACGTCACCGACGACAACAAGCACCGTCCGACGCTCGAGGAGTTCCAGCGCCGCACCGGCATCACGGTGAAGTACACCGAGGACATCAACGACAACGTCGAGTTCTTCGGGAAGATCAAGCCCCAGCTCGCCGCGGGCCAGGACACCGGACGCGACCTCATCTGCGTCACCGACTGGCTGGCCGGACGGATGATCCGGCTCGGCTGGATGCAGCAGCTGAACGCGGCCAACCTGCCGCACGCGTACACCAACCTGGGGCAGGGCTTCCGCAACCCGGACTGGGACCCGGGCCGCGCCCACTCCTACCCGTGGACCGGTATCCCCGCCGTCATCGCCTACAACAAGAAGGCCACCGGCGGCCGCAAGGTCACCTCCGTCTCCCAGCTGCTGGAGGACCCCAAGCTCAAGGGCCGGGTCGGCATGCTGACCGAGATGCGCGACACCGTCGGGCTCACTCTGCTCGACATGGGCAAGCGCCCCGAGACCGTCACCGCCGACGAGTACGACGCCGCCATCGCCCGGCTCCAGAAGGGCGCCGACCGCGGCCAGATCCGCCGGTTCACCGGCAACGACTACACCGGCGACCTCACCAAGGGCGACCTCGCCGCGTGTATCGCCTGGGCCGGTGACCTCATCCAGCTCCAGGCGGACAACCCGGAGATCGAGTTCGCCATCCCGGAGGCGGGCTACATGATCTCCACCGACAACCTCCTCATCCCCAACAAGGCCCGCCACAAGAAGAACGCCGAACGGCTCATCGACTACTACTACGAGCCCAAGGTCGCCGCGAAGACCGCCGCGTACATCAACTACGTCTGCCCGGTCGACGGCGTACGCGCCGAACTTGCGAAGATCGACAAGGATCTGGCGAGCAACCCGCTGATCATCCCGGACGAGGAGATGGTCGCCAAGGCCCACAACTTCCGCCTGCTGTCGAGCAAGGAAGAGACGGCATTCGAGGACAAGTTCGCCAAGCTCACCGGCGCCTGACAAGCGAGGAAGACCCCCAGCCATGCCCCAGCAGCCCACCACCGGCGGTGATGTCCGCCTCACCGGGATCAGCAAGACCTACGGGTCGTTCACCGCCGTCCACCCGCTCGATCTGGACATACCCGCCGGCTCTTTCTTCGCCCTGCTCGGCGCCTCCGGCTGCGGCAAGACCACCACCCTGCGCATGATCGCGGGCCTGGAGGACCCCACCACCGGCACCGTCCTGCTCGCCGGACAGGACGTCACCGCCCTCCCGCCGTACAAGCGCCCGGTCAACACCGTCTTCCAGAGCTACGCCCTCTTCCCGCACCTCGACATCTACGAGAACGTCGCCTTCGGCCTGCGCCGCCGCGGCATCAAGTCGGTGAAGAAGCAGGTCGACGAGATGCTGGAACTGGTCCAGCTCGGCGACTTCGCCCGCCGCAAGCCCCAGCAGCTCTCCGGCGGCCAGCAGCAGCGCGTCGCCGTCGCCCGCGCGCTGATCAACCACCCCCGGGTGCTGCTCCTCGACGAGCCGCTGGGCGCCCTCGACCTCAAGCTGCGCCGTCAGATGCAGCTCGAGCTCAAACGCATCCAGACCGAGGTGGGCATCACCTTCGTCCATGTCACCCACGACCAGGAGGAGGCCATGACCATGGCCGACACGGTCGCGGTGATGAACGGCGGCCGCGTCGAGCAGCGGGGCGCCCCCGCCGAGCTCTACGAGAACCCCGCCACCACCTTCGTCGCCAACTTCCTCGGCACCTCCAACCTCATCGAGGCCGAGATCAGCGACAAGAGCGGCGGCACCCTGGTGCTGACCACCGCGGGCGGCAAGCTCGCCCTGCCCGCCGCCCGATGCGGCGCACCCGTGCGCACCGGCGGCAAGGTGCTCGTCGGAGTGCGCCCGGAGAAGATCTCCCTCACCCACGCCGAGGACGCCGGCACCGTCGCCGACGGACGCAACCGGATCACCGGCCGGATCGCGGACTCCAGCTTCATCGGCGTCTCCACTCAGTACGTGGTGCGGACCCCGGACTGCCCGGAGATCGCCGTCTACGAGCAGAACATCGAACGCGATCCGCGGCTGGTCCCCGGCGCCGAGGTCGTCCTGCACTGGAACCCGGCCCACACCTTCGGCCTCGACGCCGCCCAGGACATCGACGCGGGTACGGAACGGGACGAGGAGGCGGCGTGAGCGCGACCACCGCCCCCAAGCAGGCACCCCCGGCCCCGCCCCCGCCCCCGGCAGCCCCGGCGGGCGTCCGTAAGACCGCGCTCCGCAAGAAGCTGGTCCCCTACTGGCTGCTGCTTCCCGGCATCCTGTGGCTGGTGATCTTCTTCGCGGCGCCGCTGGTCTACCAGGCGTCCACCTCGGTCCAGACCGGCTCCCTCGAAGAGGGCTTCAAGGTCACCTGGCACTTCCAGACCTACTGGGACGCGCTGACCGAGTACTACCCGCAGTTCCTGCGCTCGGTGATGTACGCGGCGACCGCCACCGTGCTGTGCCTGCTGCTCGGCTATCCGCTCGCGTACCTCATCGCGTTCCGCGCGGGCCGCTGGCGCAACCTGGTGATGATCCTGGTCATCGCGCCGTTCTTCACCAGCTTCCTGATCCGCACGCTGGCCTGGAAGACCATCCTGTCCGACAGCGGTCCGGTGGTCGGCGTGCTGAACTCCCTGCACATCCTGGATGTGACCAGTCAGCTCGGGCTCACCGAGGGCGAACGGGTGCTGGCCACGCCGCTGGCGGTGGTCTGCGGTCTGACGTACAACTTCCTGCCCTTCATGGTCCTGCCCCTCTACAGCTCGCTGGAGCGCATCGACGGCAGGCTGCACGAGGCGGCCGGGGACCTGTACGCCAAGCCCTTCACCACCTTCCGCAAGGTGACCTTCCCGCTGTCCATGCCGGGCGTGGTCGCGGGCACCCTGCTCACCTTCATCCCGGCCACGGGCGACTACATCAACGCCGAGCTGCTGGGCTCCACCGACCAGAAGATGGTCGGCAACGTCATCCAGTCGCAGTTCCTGCGGGTACTCGACTACCCGACGGCCGCGGCACTGTCCTTCATCCTCATGGCGGCGATCCTCGCGATGGTCACCGTCTACATCCGCAAGTCAGGGACGGAGGATCTGGTCTGATGGCTCTGACACGCTGGATACGGCGGAACCTGGTCGTCATCGCGGGGCTCGGCACGCTCGCGTATCTGATCCTGCCCAACGTCGTCGTCCTGGTCTTCTCCTTCAACAAGCCCAACGGGCGGTTCAACTACGAATGGCAGCGGTTCTCCACCGAGGCCTGGACCGACCCCTGCGGTGTCGCCGACATGTGCGGCTCGCTCTCGCTGAGCCTGAAGATCGCGGTGTGGGCGACCATCGGCGCCACCGTCCTGGGCACCATGATCGCCTTCGCGCTGGCCCGCTACCGTTTCCGGGCCCGCCCGGCCGTCAACAGCCTGATCTTCCTGCCGATGGCGATGCCCGAGGTCGTCATGGCCGCCTCGCTGGCCACCCTCTTCCTCAACATGGGCGTCGACTTCGGCTTCTGGACGATCCTCATCGCCCACATCATGTTCTGCCTGAGCTTCGTCGTGACGGCCGTCAAGGCGCGGGTGCTGAGCATGGACCCCCGGCTGGAACAGGCCGCCCAGGACCTCTACGCCTCCCCGGCGCAGACCTTCCTGCGCGTCACCCTGCCGATCGCGGCCCCCGGTATCGCCGCCGGTGCGCTGCTGTCCTTCGCCCTCTCCTTCGACGACTTCATCATCACCAACTTCAACGCCGGCTCGACCGTCACCTTCCCCATGTTCGTCTGGGGATCCGCCCAGCGCGGTACGCCCGTGCAGGTCAACGTGATCGGCACGGCGATGTTCGCCATCGCGGTGCTGTGCGTCCTCGTCGGCCAACTGGCCGGCGCCCGCCGCAAGAGGAGCTGAAACCCATGGCCGCAGACGCCATGACGCGCTCTGCCGGGGACAGCGCCCCCGGACCGTCCGCCCTGGAATCCCTGGCCGACGCCGCGTACACCCCGTACTGGCTGGAGGACCCCGGCCGGCCCCGTGCCCGTCCCGCCCTCGTCGGGGACGAGCACTGCGATCTGCTCGTCATCGGCGGCGGCTACAGCGGACTGTGGACCGCCCTGATCGCCAAGGAGCGCGACCCCGACCGCGATGTGGTGCTGCTCGAGGGCCAGGAGATCGGCTGGGCCGCCTCCGGGCGCAACGGCGGCTTCTGCGCCGCCTCCCTCACCCACGGCCTCGGCAACGGTCTGGCCCGCTGGCCCGGTGAACAGGCCGAACTCGAGCGGCTCGGCCACCGGAACCTCGACGAGATCGAGGCCGCCGTCGCCCGCTACGGCATCGACTGCGACTTCGAGCGCACCGGCGAGATCGACGTGGCCACCGAGCCCCACCAGATCGAGGAGCTGCGCGAGACCGCCGAACTGACCGCCCGGCTCGGAGTCGGGGAGCAGGAGTTCCTCGACCGCGACGCGGTACGCGCCGAGGTCGACTCACCGACCTTCCTCGCCGGGCTGTGGGACCGCAAGGGCGTAGCGATGGTGCACCCCGCCAAGCTGGCCTGGGGCCTCAAACGCGCCTGCGCCGAACTGGGCGTACGGATCTACGAGCACAGCCCGGCCGAACGGCTGACAAGCGCCGGGGCAGCGATGGCCGTCCGTACCCCGTACGGCCGGGTGCGCGCCCGTCAGGTGGCGCTCGCCACCAACGCCTTCCCCGCGCTGGTGCGGCGCGTCCGCCCGTATGTCGTGCCCGTCTACGACCACGCGCTGATGACCGAGCCGCTGACCGAGGAGCAGCTCGGCGCGATCGGCTGGCAGCGGCGGCAGGGGCTGAGCGACACCAACAACCACTTCCACTACTTCCGCATCACCGCCGACCACCGCATCCTGTGGGGCGGCTACGACATCATCTACCGCTACGGCGGCCGGGTGCGCGCCGAGTACGACCACCACCCGGCCACCTACGGCACCCTCGCCCGGAACTTCTTCCGCTGCTTCCCGCAGCTGGAGGGCGTGCGTTTCAGCCACGCCTGGGGCGGCGCGATCGACACCTGCTCGCGCTTCTCCCCGTTCTTCGGCAGCGCGCACGGCGGACGGGTGGTCTACGCCCTCGGGTACACCGGCCTCGGCGTCGGGGCGACCCGCTTCGGCGCGGAGGTGATGCTCGATCTGCTCGGCGGCGAGCCCAGCGCGCGCACCCGGCTGGAGATGGTGCGCAGCAAACCGCTGCCCTTCCCGCCGGAGCCGGTGCGCTGGGCGGGTATCGGGATCACGCAGTGGTCGATGACCCGGGCGGACGAGAACGGCGGCCGCCGGAATCTGTGGCTGAAGGCGATGGACAAGATGGGGCTGGGCTTCGACAGCTGAGGTGCGGCTTCGATGACGGAAGCGGAGCGCCCGACCTCCTCCCGTGTCCGTCATCCGTGCGCCCCTTCGCCGGGGGTTTCGCGATCCGGTGCCAGGAGCGAGGCGGCGTGGTCGGGTACATAGGTCTGCAGACGCCGGGGCGGCCGCTCGTACCCGGTGGGCGCGGGACGGGGCGGCAGCCGCAGGTCCGGCAGCCGGACGTCGCCGTACGGCACGGTGGACAGCAGGTGGGCGATCATGTTGATGCGGGCCGCGCGTTTGTCGTCGGCCTCGACGACGTACCAGGGGGCCTCGGGGATATCTGTGCGCGCGAACATCTCGTCCTTGGCCTGGGAGTACGCCTCCCAGCGCGTGATGGACTCCAGGTCCATCGCCGAGATCTTCCAGCGCCGGGTGGGGTCGCTCAGCCGCCTGCGGAACCGCTGCTCCTGTTCGGCGTCGCTCACCGAGAACCAGTACTTGCGCAGCAGAATCCCGTCCTCGACCAGCATCCGTTCGAAGACCGGGCACTGGCGCAGGAAGCGCTGGTGCTCCTCCTCGGTGCAAAAGCCCATGACGCGCTCGACGCCGGCCCGGTTGTACCAGCTGCGGTCGAAGAGCACGATCTCACCCGCGGCGGGAAGCTGCTCGACGTAGCGCTGGAAGTACCACTGAGTGCGCTCCCGCTCGGTCGGCACCGGCAGAGCGACGATCCGCGCGATACGCGGGTTCAGGCTCTCGGTGACCCGTTTGACCGCACCGCCCTTACCGGCGGCGTCGCGCCCCTCGAAGACCACCACCAGCCGCCACCCCTCGGCCCGCACCCACTCCTGGAGCCTCACCAGCTCGATCTGCAGACGTGACATCTCCTGCTCGTACCTGGCCCGGGGCAGTCGGCCAAAGCCGTGGTCGCCCATGAGGCCAGTGTCGCATCGCACGGACCGCTCCGCCCCCGCCATGCCTGGTCGTCGGTGCCGACGGATCGCGCGCCAACCTCCGCGCCGTGGACTGGGCGGGAGGCGGGTGATCATGGCTGGATCTTGTTGATTGTTAAGATCCCGCCATGACGAAGACGCATGTGGTGGCTGTACTGGCCTTCGATGGCATGGCGCCCTTCGAGCTGGGCGTGGTGGTGGAGGTCTTCGGCCTGTCCCGGCCCGAGCTGGGAGACCTGCCCTGGTACGAGCTGCGGGTATGCGCCGAGGAACCCGGCCGGGATCTGCGGGCGGTCGGCGGGTTCACGCTGCGCGCCGAGCACGGGCTCGATGCGCTGGCCGCGGCGGACACGGTGATCGTGCCGGGGGTGGCCAAGGCCGGGGCGGAGGTTTCGCCCGCCCTGGTGGAAGCGCTGCTGCGGGCCCATGCGCGGGGGGCGCGCCTGGTATCGATCTGCTCGGGCGCGTTCGCGCTGGCGGCGACCGGCCTGCTGGAGGGCCGGCGCGCCACCACCCACTGGCGCTACGCCCGCGCGCTTGCCGAACGGCATCCCGGGATCGAGGTCGACCCCGACGTGCTGTACGTCGACAACGGCGATGTCCTCACCAGCGCGGGCAGCGCGGCCGGTATCGACCTGTGCCTCTACCTGGTCCGGGCCGATCACGGTGCGGCCGTCGCCAACGCGGTGGCGCGCCGCTTCGTCGTTCCGCCGCACCGCGAGGGCGGGCAGGCCCAGTTCATCGAGGCGGCGGTGGGAGAGATCGACGCCGAGGACGACGGCGTCACGCGGAGCATGCACTGGGCGCTGCGCCATCTGCACACACCGCTGTCCGTGCCGGCCCTGGCCCGGGCTGCGTGCATGTCGGAACGCTCGTACTTGAGGCACTTCACCCGCCGCAACGGCGTGAGCCCCATGCGCTGGGTCATCGCCCAGCGGGTGGCTGCCAGCCTGCCACTGCTCGAGTCCGGCGAGGGCACCGTGGACGAGGTTGCCGCCGCGGTCGGCTTCGACAGCACCGCGACGTACCGGCACCACTTCACCCGCCAGATGCGTACGACGCCGACGGCCTACCGCAAGACGTTCATCCGCGTCCCCGCGCACTCATGAGGGTCACCCCGTACAGCTGGCGCAATCTTGATGGCGTGAGGCGTTTACGCCACTCGTAGGGCGGGCCCAGGGGTCAGAGGATGGAGCCATCGCCGCCCGGGGAATCCCCGCACGGCCCGCAGGACCCCGTCCCGACCAGCAAGAACAAGAGGTACCCCGCATGTCTGCCACCGCTTCCGCCGAGATCACCAGCGCCGTTCTGAGCGTGCCCGCCGCCGCCCCGGCCGAGGCCGCCGCCCACTACGCCGCCCGCCTCGCCTTCGAGGCGGATGCCTCCGACGTCCACGCCGATCTGGCATCCGGCGCACTCGGGATCGTGGTGGTCGACACCCGCAGCAATGCCGCCTGGGACCAGGGCCACATCCCCGGCGCCCTCCACATCCCCACCGCACAGATCGCCGACCTGGCACCGCAGCTGATCGACCCGGCCCAGACCGTGGTCACCTACTGCTGGGGCCCCGGCTGCAACGGAGCGACCCGCGCGGCGCTCGCCTTCGCCCGCCTCGGCTACCAGGTCAAGGAAATGCTCGGCGGCTTCGAGTACTGGGCACGCGAGGGCTACACCTACGATTCCGCCACCGGTGCCGAGCAGCGCCCTGTCGACGACCTGACCGCTCCGCGTTCGGGCATCTCCTGCGCATGCTGAAGGACGCGGCAGCGGACCTTCGTGGCACGGCTCCGAGTTGGTCAGCCGACGGGGTTGACGAAGGTGGCGGGGCAGGTTCCGCTCCGCGAGCGCGTCCTCACCCGTGGCGAACGCGGCATCCAGGTTTTCGGTGCGGCAGCGCTCGGCACCCGCGTGCGCACTGCCGCCGCCCGAGGAACTGCTGGCCCCGGCCGGGGCTTGGTCGGCCTGGCCCGCGGCCTTGTCGTCGTTGTTGATTGGCGTTGCTACGCGGTCTCGATGCCGCTGGCTCCCGGATTGCGGCGGCCGCCGACGGGAGGCAGGGTGGTGTCCGGAACGCGGTGGCCGACGCAAGATCATCCATTCGGGCAGCCTTACGGAGGTGTGGTACATGTCAGCGAAGAACCCGGAGCGCGGGAGCGCCCCCGAGATCTCCTTGCCGCCCGAAGTCAAGTTGCTGCAGGAAGTCACTCCGCCCTTCTTTCCCGAAGGTGGTTCGGGAATGACCATCCTCGTCGAGTGGCCTCCCAGTCACCCCGGGCTCCCTCCGCATCGCCACTCGGGCCCGTCGTTCGGCTATGTGATGGAGGGCGCGCTCCGGTTCGAGCTCGAGGGTGAGCCGGAGCGTGTGGTCGAGGCCGGTGGGACGTTCTGGGAGCCAGGCGGTGACGTGATCCACTACCAGGACGGCAACGCCCTGTCGGACGCACAGACCAAGTTCGTGGTGACCATGTTGTGCGCGCCGGGCCAGCCGATGCTCACGCTGGTCGACGAGGAGGAGCTGAAGGAACGGGCGCACCTGCGCGCCCCGCGTCCCTCCGAAGGCTGACCCGCGAGATCGACCGTCATCTCGCCGCCAATGATCGTCGGCTGTCAGGGATAGGGGGTGGTGCGGGCGACGTGGGTGTGGAGCAGACGTGGCGAAGCCTCAAAACCGTGGCGGGAGTATGCCGGGATCGCACGAGGGCTTGAGTGCACGGTGACGCGTTCGAGTCCGAGATCCCGGGCCCTGGCCAGGACCGCGTCGCTGAGCCGGCCGCCCAGGCCGCTGTCGCGCTCGCCCGGAACGACATACACGCACTGCAGGTCGCCCGACGCCCGTTGCCGGGCGTGCGGGCTGGGCACCCGCGGGAGCACCGACTGGGTGCGAACGATGCATTGACATGCTCAGATCCGTCACATGACACTAATGCCCTCGACTTGAACGTGCAAACAGCGATTTGAACGTGCAAGTCCGCTGCTTGCACGTTCAAACCGAAGAGAAGCTGAGGGGGGTCGTAACGGTGGCCAGAAAGACCGGGAGGGCGACGATCACGTCGGTCGCGGAGTACGCCGGCGTCTCCCGGCAGACCGTCTCCAACTTCCTGCACACGCCGGGGATGGTGGCGCCGGAGACCCGGCAGCGCGTCGAGGAGGCGATCGCCGCGCTGGATTACCGGCCCCACCTCGCGGCACGGAGCATGCGCACGGACCGGTCCCAGGCGATCGCGGTCCGGATCGCATCGGCCCCTGAAGGGGTCAGCGGCCTCGCCCTGGAGCGGTTCACCCACGCCCTGTGTGCCGCCGCTCGGACCGAGAACTACCACCTGATCGTCTTCGTGGCCGACAGCGACGACGAGGAGATCGCCACCTACAAGGACCTGCTGGCCACCTTGAACCTCGACGGTGTGGTGGTCGTCGCCACGCACCGCTACGACCAGCGCATCGGATGGCTGACCGAACACGGCGTCCCCTTCGTCGCCTTCGGCCGGTCCTGGTCACCCGCACCCGAGCACTCCTGGGTCGACGTCGACGGCTCGGCCGGCACCTACGCCGCCACGCGCCATCTGCTCGACGCCGGGCATCGCAAGATCGCGTTCTTCGGCTGGGACGACTCGGCCGGAGTCGGTGACGACCGCGAATCGGGATGGCGGCGCGCGCTGGCCGAAAGCGATCCGGCCGCCGAGTTCATCTCTCTGAACCGGGCGGACACCATCGAGAACGGGGCCGCCATGGCCGACCAGCTCGCCGACGAACACCCGGATGTGACGGCCGCCGTCTGCGTGTCCGACTCGATCGCCGTCGGCGCTGCCAGGGGGAACCTCGAAGCAGGCCGCAGCCTTGCGCTCGTCGGCTTCGACGACACCGCCGCCGCTCTGGCGCTGGGCATCAGCAGCGTGGTCCAGCCGCTGGAAGAGGCCGCAAGCCACTGCTTCCGACTGCTGCACCAGCAGCTCACCGACCGCGAGGGCGCGCGGCACCAGCAGATCCTGCTCGAACCGGACCTCAACGTCAGAAGGTGAGCCCGCCCCCGAAGGAATCGTCGCATGACAAGAACGAATCGATTGGACCGGTGTGAAATGAAGAAGAAGTGTCGCCATTTTCTCGGTCGTTCATTAGTGGTGACGGTCCGAAGTCGGCTCGCCGCTGCGGTGGGTGTGGTGGCGCTGCTGGTGGCCGCCCTCACCGGCACCGCCGCCGGCGCGGCCAGTGCGGCGCCGGTCGCCGCCGCCACTGAGGCGTCCCCCGGATGGGTCTGCCCCGGCACCGCCATACCGTCGGACTACGTGGTCACCTACCGCAACGCGAACGGGTGCAACGGTGCCGGCTCCTGGTACATACAGCCCGTGCAGGACGGGATCTGGGTCTGCGCCACCTCGCCGATCCCCACCGGCTACGTACTCACCCTCCACACCGCCAATGGCTGCGGCAGCAACATCGACACCTGGTTCATGCAACTGGCCCGCGACGGCCAGTGGGTCTGTGCGGGCTCGCCGATTCCCTCCGGTTACGTGCTCACCGCCCATATAAACACCGGCTGCGGCAACATCGGCTCGTGGTTGCAGCAACTGGCCCGCCCCGGCCAGTACATCTGCCCCGGCGTGCCCGTGCCGGCCGGCTTCCGCACCGATGCCTACAACGCGAGCATGTGCAGCGGCCTCGGGGGCTGGCTCCTGCTCAACGCCTGATCCGACAGGACTCATCGGAAGGCACCGCGTGATGCGCGGTGCCTTCCGGTCCTAACTCGCCCCCGTTCGGGGGTGTTCTACGATCACCGCATGCCGCGCTTCGCACACGACTTCCCGTTCGACCCGTCCTACGGCCGAGCGCTCGACGAACTGCTGCGGATCGCGGCACCCGCCGCCCCCGCCGACTTCGACAGGTTCTGGCGCGACAGATACGAGGCAGCCCGCCGGGTCGAGCCGGAGTCGCACATCGGTGCACTCGTGGAAGAGCGCGATGGTGTGCGGATCTTCGACGTGTCCTACGCCTCGACACACGGCCGGCGTGGCGGCTGGCTGGTCCTGCCTGCCGACGTGGCAGCGGTGCGCCACGGTTTCGTCATCGGCCATGGCTACGGCGGCCGGGCCCAGGCCGGCCAGGACATCCCGCTTCCCCTGCCCGCCTCGGCGGCGATCCTGCCGTGCGTGACCGGCATGCCGAGCAAGGGACTGCTTCCGGGCGTGCCGAGCGTCGCCGACGACCATGTGCTGCACGACATCGACTCGCGTGACGGCTATGTCATCGGCGACTGTGTCGCGGACCTGTGGTGTGCGGCCTCGGCGCTCACCGAGCTGGTCCCGGCGCTCGCCGGCCGCAGGCTCGGGTACCTCGGGGAGAGCTTCGGCGGCGGTCTTGGCGCCCTCGGGCTGCCGTGGGACGAGCGCTTCGCGGCGGCACAGCTACGGGTCCCCACCTTCGGCAACCACCCACTGCGCCTGACGCTTCCCTGCGTCGGCAGCGGCGAGGCCGTGCGCCGCCACCACCGAGGACACCCCGGCATCGTCGATGTCCTCGCCTACTACGACGCGGCCACCGCGGCGACACGGATGGACATCCCGGTGCTTGTCGCCCCCGCACTCTTCGATCCGGTCGTGCCGCCGCCGGGCCAGTTCGCGGTGTACAACGCGCTCGCGGGGCCGCGCGAACTGCACGTCCTGCAAGCCGGCCACTTCCCCTATGACGGGGAAGACGTCCAGGCACAGGCGCTGCGTGCGGCCACGACGGAGTTCTTCACCAAGCACCTGGTATGACATCGGCACCGGTTTCCGTCGCCGTGGCGTGGCGTAGGAGACCGGTGCCGATGGCCAAGGGGGGTCAGTCAGGGCCTACGCGGCGTCGGCCCCGATGTTCGGCGGGCTGGGGATGGTGGCCCCGTAGTAGTCCACACCGCCGTTGCCGGACACGGCCGTTCCCGCTCCGAGCGCCGGAGAACCCGACTTGAGCGTGTAGGCCTGCGGACACGGCTGCGGCCCCGTGCCCGAGGTCGGAGACCATGAGCACGTGCCGCCCCCGCCGGGCGCGGTGAACAGCGGGTCACCCCACACCGCGCCCGACTCAAGACCCGCCGCCTTCCACGCGGCGAAGTCGGCGTAGGTCGTGCCGTTCCAGCGCCACCCGCCGGTGCTCGTCCCGTAGTACAGGTTGTTCGACAGCGTCATGCCGGTCTGCCCGTACGGGTTGTAGTACATCTGACCGGTCTTGCCGTACGTGCCCTTGTTGGCCATGTGGCAGATGTTGTCCTTGATCTGCGAACCACTGGCCCATGTGCCCGAGGCATAGCCAAACAGGAAGCACGCGCTCGCGCCGGTCTTCTTGTTGGCACTTTGGTCCTTGTTGGTGAAGAAGGTGTTGCCGTAGATCGACAGAGCGTTCTTCGGCGCGCTGGGCACCACGTCGAACAGGCCGCCCTGGGCGTTCGCCCAGTCGTCGTTCTCGGAGATGTTGTAGCGGTAGGTGTTCGGCCCCCACACCCTCGAACTGGCGGTCGAGGTGTAGGCCAGGTAGCCGCTGCCCGCGTTGTTGTGGGTGTAGTTGTACTCCACCACCGAGTTGGTGGTGCCGCCGTCGAGGTCGATGCCGTCCCAGTCGCAGCCGGCCGTGTACGCCGGCGACGGCTGCACGTTGTACACCTCGTTGTGGCGGATCGTCACAGCATTCGAGGTGTACGTCATGATGCCGCTGGCGCCGCCGCACGAGGTGACGTTCGCCCCGATGTCATGGACCACGTTGCGCTCGATGACCGCGCCGTTCCAGCCGTTCCCGGTCAGCCCGGCCCCGACGCTCTGGGGGGACATACCCAGGTTGTAGACGGAGTTGCCGGCGACCCGGACATTGGTGATGTTCACCCCCGAGCCCCAGCCGTAGATGCCGGGGCCGGCGGTCGAGGTCACGCTGGAACCGTGCAGCTTGTTGTCGAGGATCTGCACATCGTCCAGCGGCCCGCTGTTGCCGTTGACCGCGTAGCCCAGGACCATGATCTGTCCGCCGAAGGTACTGCTGCTGCCACTGGGCTGGGCGAACCCGGAGATGTCCGAAGCCGTGACCTTCAGGCCCTTGGCCGCCGTCGTCGACTTCTGGTTCTGCAGCAGCACACCGGCCGCGGTCGTGGTGCCGTTGACCAGCGTCAGATTGTTCAGCTCGAAGCCGCTCACGGCATCCGCGGTGACCGCCGCCGAGTACTCCCCCGTGCAGGTGGACTTCAGCGTGGCCTTTCCGGTGCCGTACGACGTCACCTTGAACGGCGTGGCCGCCGACGACACCGGCACGTTCGTCGAGTTGAAGACCAGGCAGCCGGAGAACCACTCCTGGCCCTGGAACGCGACGGTACTGCCCTGCGGGAAGGCGAATCCGTTGACCTTGCCGACCGACTTCCATGCCTGGTCCGGCGACGTTCCGCTGTTGCTGTCGTTGCCGAACGTCGACACATAGTAGGTGGTGGTGGCGGCGTGCGCGGTCCCGGTCGCGGCGCCCGCCAGCAGCAGGCCCAGCATTCCCTGGGCCACCACTGCCGCACACATTCTTGCTCTCATGCTTACTCCCCACCGAGTGACCGTGACGACGCACGGACACGCAGATGACGACTCGTGGATGAGGCATGTCCGACGCACCACGTACGGCACAGCCGACGTGGCGTCAGACGCGATGTACCGACTCCCTGCATCACTCCCTTCGGCCGGACCACAGCCCGCCCCGCCGGTGGTCAGGTGATCAGGAGGGTGCGCCGGGCGCGGGTCTGTGAGCTGTTGCCCGTGTGGATGTGGATCTCGCCCGGCTCCACCGTGAAGACTCCGGCCGGGTCGTTGGTCCAGAAGCCGACGTCATCCGCGCCCAGAGTGAAGCGGACCTCCCGCTCCTCCCCCGCCGCCAGCTGGATCCTGCGGAAGCCACGCAGTCGGCGGACCGGCTGGGCGATGCTCGCGGCGGGGTCCTGGACGTAGAGCTGGACCACCTCGTCGCCCTCGCGGTCGCCACTGTTGCGGACCACGACGGCCACCTCCACCGTCGCGCCCGCCCGCAGCTCCTCCGCCCCGATCCGCTCATGGCTCAGCACCGGATCGCCCTGCGAGAAGGTGGTGTAGCTCAGGCCGTGGCCGAACGCGAACTCCGGGCCGTCGGCGAGGTCGAGGTACTTCGAGACGTACTTCACGTCGGGCGCGGCCGGGTCATAGGGACGGCCGGTCCGCTCGTGGTTGTAGTAGAGGGGGAGCTGGCCGACCGCGCGCGGGAAGGTCACGGGCAGCTTGCCGCCCGGGACCACGGCTCCGGTCAGGACGTCCGCGACGGCTGGGCCCGCCTCGATGCCCGGGTGCCAGGCCATCACGATCGCCGACACCTTGTCCGCCCAGCCGCCGATGGTGAGCGGGCGCCCGCCGACGAGCACCACGACGCAGGGCTTGTCTGCCGCCGCGACCGCGCCGATCAGCTGCTCCTGGGCGCCGGGCAGGCCGAGTTCGCTGCGTACGGCCGCCTCTCCGCTGATCGCGGGCGGTTCGCCCACCACGAGCACGACGGCGTCGGCGGCCTCGGCAGCCGCCACGGCCTCCGGAATGCCGTTGCCGGTTTCGATCCCGTCCGGGGACACCCCGGCGGCGTGGCGGATGTCGGTGTCCGGCAGTGCCGCGCGCAGGCCGGCAAGGACCGGCACCGCCGCGGGCGCGCCGGGCAGCGTCCAGGTGCCCAGCAGGTCACCGGAGTCGGCGAAGGGACCGACGACCGCGAGCGAGCGCAGGGCCGGCGCGTCGAGGGGCAGGACATGGTTGTCGTTCTTCAGCAGCACCATGCAGCGCCCGGCGACCTCGCGCGCCGCGGCCCGCGCCTCGGGGGTCGGCGCCGTCAGCGCCGCGGACTCCTCGACGTACGGGTTCTCGAACAGGCCCAGTCGCAGTTTCAGGCGCAGCACCCGGGCCACGGCGTCATCCAGCCGCTTCTGGCTCAGCGCCCCGGAGGCGAGCAGGTCCCGGCCGTGGTCGACGAAGGTGGTGGAGACCATCTCCATGTCCACTCCGGCGGTCAGGGACCGCCGTGCCGCCTCGGCCTCGTTCGCCGCGTTGCCGTGCGCGATGAGCTCCTGGACACCCGTCCAGTCGCTGACCACGACGCCGTCGAAGCCCCACGCCTCCTTGAGGATGTCGGTCAGGGTGTGCGGGTTGGCGTGGGCCGGGATGCCGCTGATGGTGTTGAAGGCCGCCATGACCGTGGCGGCGCCGGCGTCGACGGCGGCCCGGAACGGCGGCAGGTAGAGGTTGCGCAGCCGCTGCTCGGACACGTCGACGGTGTTGTAGTCGCGGCCGCCCTCCGCGCCACCGTAGGCCACGAAGTGCTTGGCGCAGGCGGCGATCCGGTCCGGTGCGCTCAGGTCGGCGCCCTGGTAGCCGCGCACCTTGGCCGCCGCATAGCCGGCGGTCAGATACGGATCCTCGCCGATACTCTCCGCGATCCGGCCCCAGCGCGGCTCCCGGGTGACGTCCATCATCGGGGAGAACGTCCAGTGGGTGCCGTTGGAGCGGGCCTCGCGCGCGGAGACCTCGGCGTCCTTCTCCGTCACCGCCGGGTCGAAGGCGGCGGCCTGGGCGAGCGGGATCGGGAACGTGGTGTGGTAGCCGTGGATCACATCCAGTCCGAAGACCAGCGGAATGCCCAGGCGGGACTCCTCCACGGCGATGCGCTGGAGAGCATTGCTCGCCTCGGCACCGACGACGTTGAGCACCGAGCCGAGCAGACCCTTGCGCGCGGCGGCCTCGGCCCCCTCCGTGTCGGCGCCGCCCGGACCGGTTTCCCACTCCCAGGCCAGCTGCTGCAGCTGGCCCAGCTTCTCGTCGACGGTCATCTGGCCCAGGAGTTCCTCGATACGGGACTCGTGGTCATGGCCGCTCATGGCGGATTCCTCTCAGGTGTGAATCGAGGTGAATCGAGCCCGCGCCCCCGGCTGTCAGGGACCGAGGGCGCGGGAGACGAAGGTGCCGTCGGAACCACGGCTCGTGGCGTGCGCGACTGATCCTCAGTACGCGACTGATCCTCAGTAGTGGTGCGCTCGGCTGCGGATCTCCTCCGGCCAGGCCAGTTGAATCCCGAGCGTCTGGCCGAGCAGGTGCTGGTAATCCGCGAGCTGGGCCTGGTCCGAGCGGACCTTTCGGGGCGGCAGGGCCCGGTCGAGGCAGAATCCGGCGAGGGCCCCCACGGCCTCGCCGATGGCCCACTCCACGGGGTGCAGCCGGTAGCAGCCGTTGGTGATGTGCGTGGTGCCGATGTTCTTGTTGGCCGGCAGGAGATTGTCGACGCGTACGGGGATCAGGGCGCCCAGGGGGATCTGGAAGGGGTAGGACTCGATGTCGATATAGGTGCGGCCCGCGGTGCTGGGATGCAGGTCGATGCGGTAGCTGCCGAGGCCCACGCTGTCGTGGAACACCTCGCCTCCGGAGCCCGGCGGACGGGCCTCGACGCCCACGTGCTGTTCGAGGACGGTGAACTCGGCCCGGATACGCCGGGATTCGCGGATGTACGGCGTCTTGGCCAGGCCGTCGGGGGTGCCGGTGACGTCGGGCCGCAGGCGCAGACCCGGCCAGCCGGTGCCGCCGTCGGGGCGAGGAGCCTCGGTCTGCAACCAGTGCAGGAAGGACAGCGACAGGTCGCGGCCGGCCGCGAGCGCCGCCTGCCGCTGCTCGGCGTCGACGCCCAGTAACGGCGCCTCCCAGTAGTCGATCTGGGGCCAGTTGACGACGGTGAGGTCGGAGGCGAAGGCGTCGGCGGCCATCTGCTCGCGGGCCAGGATGCGGCGGAAGTGCCACAGGGCGAAGTGCTCGCCGGCCTCCCGGCCGCCTCCCATCAGCGCCCAGGTGCGCTGCTGGAGGGTGATCGGGACGACGTCGGTGAAGGAGAGTTGCGGGCCGGGCCAGAACGGGGCGACGGTGGTGCGCCAGTGGTCGTAGGAGGCGGGCCGGTCGATCACATGGTCCTCGCCGGGCCGGTGCTCCAGGGCGAAGCACCAGGAGACGGCCTGCTGGTCGAGGGGGTCGGCGGTGTCGGGCGCGTGCGGCTCCCCGGTCTCGTCGCGGCCCTCCGCGCCGAAGACATGCTCCACGCCGGCCAGTTCCAGCAGGTCGCCGAGTTCGGTGGCATCGGCGACGTAGGAGGCGTGGACGGTGATCTGGTGTCCGTCGTGCCGGTCGGTCAGCGTGACCGCCTCGACGCGGTCGCCGTCGGTGTGTGCGGCGACGGGCTCGTACCCGGTGAGGACGGTTATCGCGCCGGAGGACCGCCACGGGGCGAGCATCTCCTCGATGACGGCCACGGCCACCCGCGGTTCGTGGCACATCCGGCTCACGATGCCGCGCCCCGGGTCGAGGAGCGGGTCCTGCGCGGCGTCCGGTCTGAGGGGGTAGTTCCGGCGATAGTAGTCGCGTACCCGACGGCGAAGTTCGGCGTAGCCGGGCGGTGCGGCCGGGCCCTCGATCCAGGGATGTTCGTCGGGCGGCACGGCCTGTGCGGTGAGCTGTCCGCCGAGCCAGTCGGTGGCCTCGGTGAGCACCACCGTCCGGCCGAGCCGGGCGGCGGTGAGCGCTGCGGCCACGCCGCCGAGTCCGCCGCCGACGACGAGGAACTCGGTTCGTATTTCTCTCATGGGCTCGGGGCTCCTTCTGCCGGTCGAGTGGCCAGTTCGGGGGCGTACCCGAAGGGCCGGCCTCGCCGGTGGGTGTGGGTGGGTTCGGGTATCCGTGAAGAGGCGGCGTGCGGGCAGCACCGGACCGCCGTCCGTCGGGTTTCAGGGCAGGCCGGGACCTACGGACGGCGCCGCTCATCTCTCGGCGCGTCCTGCGGCGGCGGGCGTTCGGCCCTACTCGTTCACCGCCGCGATGGTGGTGCCCCGGATCAGCGGACACGGCACCAGCAGGCTGCCGGTCCGCTGCTCGGGGTCGTCGAGTGTGGCCTGGAGCCGGTCCACGGCGAGGCGTCCGATCTCGATGCGGGGAATCACCAGGGAGTCCCACTGTCCGGACAGGTCCGCGGGCGCCCGCTCCAGCACGGCGACGGACACGTCATCGGGGATCTTCCGGCCACGGGCGCCCAGTTGCTCGCGCAGGGACTCCGCGAGCCGCACACTCTCCGCCACAATCGCGGTCACCGAGCCGCGCGCCACCTCGTCGAGCCACGAGCCCTCGATGTCCGGTGTGCCATGGAAACCTGGGGAGGTGTCCGTCACGCCGAGCCGCTGGACGGCCTCCGCGTAGCCGGCGCGGCGGTCCTCGTACGGCTCCATTTCCATCCACTCGCGTACGTAGCCGAACCGCCGGTGGCCGTGTTCCGCGAGCCGTTGCACGATCTCCCCGCTCGCCGACCGGTAGTCGGGGATGATCTGCGGGATCTCCGCACCGGGCACCTCGCGGCGGCCGATGTGGAGGAAGGGATAACCCTCGTACCAGAGACGGGCCAGCTCGCCGCGGTCGGTGGAGACACCGAGCAGAATGCTGCCGTCGGCCAGGTTGAGCCGATTGGTGCCGTTCCGGTAGACCTTCCGCCCGCCGTCGCTGCCGGACCCGGTGGAGGTGAACAGCACCAGGTCGAAGCCCGTCTCCTCGGCCCGCTCCTCGATCCCGAGCAGGAACTCGAAGTAGAAGTCCTCGTGTGCGCGCGGGAAGACGCGCTCGAAGGTGTGCACGCCCAGCAGGTTGTTCCGCTTCTTGCGCATGGCCCGGGCGGCGGGGTTGGCGACGTATCCGAGCTCGCGCACCGCTTCGAAGACTCGCTGCCGGGTTTCCTCCGGGATCCGCGCCGTTGCCGCGTTCCCGCTGATCACCCGGGACACCGCCGACTGGGACACGCCTGCCAGCCGAGCCACGTCCGCCTGGTTGGGCGCCTTGTCGCGCCGTCGTCCTGTCACGATGCTCCTCGCAGCGTCTCCCGCCGGGCGGTGGTGGCCGCGGCGTGTGTCGTCTCCGCCAGTTCCCGGGCCCGGCCCTTGACGTGCAGCCAGCACGTCGCCCAGTGCCCGTCGCCCAACTCGGTGCGCGGCGGGGCGTCGGTGACGCACTCTTCCATCGCGAACGGGCAGCGGGGGTGGAAACGGCAGCCTGTCGGCGGGTCGATCAGGCTGGGCGGCTCACCCAGCTCGTCGGCTCCCGCGAAGAGCGCGTCGCGGTCGCCCACTCCGCGCTCGGGGTCCGGGGAGGACTCTATGAGGAGTTTGGTGTACGGGTGCTGCGGTGACGCGATCACGTCCTCTTTGGGGCCGGATTCCACCATCTGCCCGGCGTACATCACGGCGATCTCATCGCACAGATAGCGGGCGCTGGCAATGTCGTGGGTGATGTACAGCAGGGCGAGTCCGTCCTCGGTCCGCAGCCGCTGGAGCAGATTGAGCATCTCCAGCCGGATCGACACGTCCAGCATGGAGATCGGCTCGTCGCCGAGCAGGACCTTGGGCTCCACGGCGAGCGCGCGGGCGATCACGACGCGCTGGCGCTGCCCGCCGGAGAGCTCGTGCGGGAACTTCGCCGCGAAGTCCTCGGCCGGGGTGAGGCTGACCCGCTCCAGCAGTTCCGTGATCCGCTGCCGGCGCCCGGTGGCGGTCAGATGGGGCTGGTGCAGGCGCAGCGCCCGGTCGAGGTTGTAGCGGACGCGGTGCAGCGGGTTCAGCGACCCGAAGGGGTCCTGGAAGATCAGCTGCACCTGGGAGTGGTACGAGCGCTGGGCCCGTCGGCTGCCGTTCACGGGCTCGCCGCGCAGGGCGATCTCGCCCTGCGTCGGTTCGTGGAAGCGGGCCAGGATCCGGGCCAGGGTGGTCTTGCCGCTGCCGCTCTCCCCCACCAGCGCCAGTATCTGGCCCGGCTTCAGACGGACCGTGGCGTCCTCGACGGCGCGGACGACCGAGGTACGGCCGAGCGGACCGCGGACGGTGAAGTGCTTGGAGACATTCCGCGCTTCCAGGACGTATTCCGTCTCCGCTCCCGTCTCCGCAGCCGCCTTGGACACCCGCGCCGCCCGCCGGCCTGCCGAGGATGTCTCCTCGCGTAGGAGCTTGCTCACCGGTTCTGCCCTCCCGTCTCGCCGTCGGTCTCGTTCAGCAGGCACGCCGCCTCGTGCCCTGGCTCCGGCCCCACCGGCAGCAGTGCCGGCAGCCGCTCGTCGCAGCCCTCCGTCCGGCGCGCGCAGCGCGGATGGAACGGGCAACCCGATGGTGGGCGGCCCAGGTCGGGCGGGGTGCCGGGGATGCCCCGCAGGGTGCGCAGCGGGGCGTGCAATGGCGGGAAGGAGTCCCGCAGACCCTGGGTGTACGGGTGCTTCGGCGCGCTGTAGAGGTCCGCCGCCCCGCCCACCTCGACGATACGGCCGGCGTACATGATGGCGATGCGATCCGCCAGCTCCAGCAGCAGCGACAGGTCGTGCGTGACAAAGATGACCGCGAAGTCCAACTCACGCCGCAGCCGCAGTACTTGGGCGAGGATCTGCCGCTGCATGACCACGTCGACGGCCGTCGTCGGCTCGTCCATCACCACCAGTTCGGGCCTGCAGGCCAGGGCCAGGGCGATGGCGGCGCGCTGGCGCATCCCGCCGGAGAGCTGGTGCGGATAGTCCCGGACCCGGTCGGCGGAGATCCCGACCAGGGCGAGCAGCTCCGCGGCCCGCGCCCAGGCGTCCCGCTTGTTCATCGAGCGGTCACGGGCCCGCAGGACGTCGGCGAACTGGGCGCCGATCCGCATCACCGGATTCAGCGCGTCCATCGCCGACTGGAGCACGATGGACAGCGCCGTCCACCGGTAGCGGCGCAGCTGCTTGGCGTCGAGCGCGACGAGGTCGACGGGCGGGGCGCCGTCCCGGCCGTGGAAGAGGATCTCCCCGGCGGTGGTGACGGCGGGCGGGCGCTGGAGCCGGGTCAGCGCGGTGATCAGAGTGGACTTCCCGGAGCCCGACTCCCCCGCGACCCCGAGGATCTCGCCTCGGCGCAGGGTGAAGGAGACGTCGGAGCAGGCGCGCACGGGGACGGTGCGAGTGGCGTACTCCACGGTCAGTCCGCGGACCTCCAAAACGGCCTGCGCGGCCGGGGCCACGGACGGTCTGTGCTGCTCAACCTGTACGGTCATCGGAATCCCCCTCCGGGCCGAGAAGTCGTGGTGCGCGAGGTCATGGGAGGCGGTGGCAGGGCACACACGGTGATCACGCCCCGCTTCCGGCCCGCGCCAGCCGCCTGGCGCGCCGGGCCGACGCCGGACGGGCGGCCCGCAGCTTGGGGTTGGCGAGTTCGTCGACACCAAAGTTGACCAAGGCCGCCGCCGTACCGATCAGGGCGATGCACAGACCGGGCGGTACGAACCACCACCACAGGCCGCGCAGCACGGCGCTCTGCTGCTGCGCCGACTGGATCATCGTCCCCCAGCTGATCGCCGAGGAGTCGGAGATGCCGAGGAAGGCGAGTCCGGCCTCGGCCATCACCGCGCCGATCATCGCGTGCAGGAACATCGACGCGATGAGCCCGGTCAGATGGGGCAGTATTTCGGCGAACACCAGCCGGCGGCCGCGTTCGCCGAGCATGCGCATGGCCCGTACGAAGTCACGGTTGGCAATGGAGAGCGCCTGAGCGCGCAGGGTGCGCGCTCCGCCGGACCAGCCGAAGAATCCGATGATCAGGGCGATGGTGGTCAGCCCGGTGCCCTCGAGATATCCGGCGACGATCAGGATCAGCGGCAGCACCGGCATGACGAGGAACAGGTTCGTCAGAAAGTTCAGGGCGGCGTCCACCCGGCCGCCGTAGTACCCGGCGGGTACGCCGACCAGGATGGCCATCGCCGTGCCGACCACCGCGCCGAGCAGCCCTACGTACATCGAGCCGCGGGCGCCCTCGACGATCTGCGCGAGGATGTCCTGCCCGAACTGATTGGTCCCCACCAGGTGTTCACCGCTGGGAGGCTGGGCGATGGCACTGATGTCGTTGGCGCGCGGGTCGAGACCCAGCAGGGTGTGCACCGCCCAGGGGCCGAACAGGGCCAGCAGGCAGAAGAAGGCCAGGATGCCGAGGCCGATGCGGACCTTCCAGCTGGTCAGGAATGCGGTGCTCAACGCCCGTCACCCTCCTTCTCTGATGCGCGGGTCGAGCAGGGCGTACACCGAGTCGGCCAGCAGGTTGGCCAGCAGGACGGTCAGCATGATGAGGAAGAAGACCCCCTGCATCACCGGGTAGTCGCGCTGCTGGAGCGAGGTGTAGAGCAGATAGCCGATGCCCGGGTAGTTGAAGACGACCTCGGTGAGCAGGGCACCGCCGACGACATGGCCGAGGGCGAGGGCGAAGCCGGTGAAGTTCGGCAGGACGGCGTTGCGGGCCGCGTAGCGGAGCATGACCCGGCGGCCGGACAGGCCCTTGGCCTGGGCGAGCAGGATGTAGTCCTCCCGGACGGTGGTCACCGTCATGTTGCGCATGCCGAGCAGCCAGCCGCCGAAGGCGGAGAAGACGATGGTGGCGGCGGGCAGCGCCCCGTAGTGCAGCACGCTCAGGACGAATGACGGGGAGAAGCCGATCGAAAGGTCGGCGTCGTATCCGCCGGACAGCGGGAACCAGCCCAGCTGGAAGGCGAAGAGCCACAGCCCCAGCAGCGCCATCCAGAAGTACGGGATGGCCGAGACGAATGTGGTGAGGGGGCTGACCACCGTGTCGAAGCGGCCGCCGGCCTTCCAGCCGGCCACGGCGCCGATGCCGGTGCCCAGCACGAACGCGATCACCGTGGTCGAGCCGACCAGCAGCAGGGTCCAGGGCAGGCCCTGCCACAGCAGATCGCTCACGGGCACGGGGTAGTTGCTGACCGAGACACCGAGATCGAAGTGCGCCAACTGGCCCAGGTACTCGAGGTACTGGCGGCCCATATTGGCATCCGGCTCGCCGAGGACCTTCTGGATCGACTCCAGGGCGCTCGGCGACACCTGCTGTCCGCTGACCCGCTGCAACTTGTCGACGACGCCGGCCGACGGGTCGCCCGGCATCAACCGGGGCAGAAAGAAGTTCAGGGTGATCGCCGACCAGGCGGCGGCCAGATAGAAGCCGAGGCGACGCCCCAGGAACCGCCAGCGGCGGGGCACCCTGGCCGGGCGCGCGGCAGGCGCGGCGGACACGGTCGCCGCAGTCACTTGTCGGCCTGCTTCAGGTTCATCAGGGTCAGCGTGGTGTCGGGACCCAGGCCCGGGAACGGCACGTGGGAGAAATGCTCGGGGGTGGGCCAGCCTTCCCAGTGCGAGGCGTTGATGGCTATGAACCAGTAGCTGTTGTAGATGGGGCTGTACGGAACCTGGTTCGCGACGATCTTCTGGAGCTCCTCCCCGGCGCTCTTCGTCACCGCGGGCTCGTTCGACCCCAGCAGCTTGCCGAGCGCAGCATCGGTGGCCTGGTCCTTCCAGCGCCCGTAGTTGGTGGCGGCCTTCTCCCCCAGCGGGCGGTAGGCCCGGCTGCTCAGCCCACTGTAGATGCCGCCGACGCCGCCGCCGAGGGTGAAGTTGATGGTGAGGTCGAAGTCGCCGGCCTGCTGCTGCTCGTACAGGTTGGCACCGGGGGCACCGACCGGCTTCACCGTGATTCCGAGGTGCTTCTGCCAGCTGCGGATCATGCTGTTGGCGTACGGGTCCCAGCCGTAGTCCTGGTTGAACGAGAGCTTCGGAGCGTAGGACTTGCCGTCCTTGACCAGCTTGCCACCCTGGACCTTGAAGCCGCTCAGCGCCAGTTCCTTCTGCGCTCCGGCGGCATCCACCGGCTGCACCTTGTGGCGGTACTCGGGCAGGATCACATCGCCGAAGACCTCGTCGACCAGTCCCGTGGGACCCGCCTCCGTACCGGGACGCTGAAGCATGGTGACGATGTCCTTGCGCGGAATCGTCATCGCCAGCGCCCGCCGCAGATGGACATTGCCGAAGGGAGCCTTAGCGGTGTTGAAGAAGAGAGCGTAGGTACCACCGGTTGCGTACTTCTGATACAGGTGGTGCTTGGGATCCTTCGCCTCGTACTCCTTCTCCGCGCCGTTCCAGGCGATGAGCGCCCAGTCCACGTCACCGCGCAGCAACTGGGCCTGCACGGCGTCGCCACTGGTCGGGATGACTTTGAGCTCCTTCAGGGCGAACTTGCCGCCCCAATAGTCGTCCCTGGCACGGAGGGTCACCTGCTGAGCCGCGAACCGCTCCAGGGTGAAGGGACCGGTGCCCACCGGATCCGGATTGGTCCAGCTCTTGAGGTCCTTCCCCGCCCAGATGTGCTTGGGCACGATCGGAACCTGGATCGAGGCGAGCTGACCCAATTCACTGAAGGCCGGCTGCTTCCAGTGGAGGGTGACGGTCGTGGCGTCCTTCTTGGCGACGCGCTCGTAGGTGGTGCCACCGGTGTTGAACGAGGTGTCCTTCAGCGGGATGCCCAGCGAGAACACCACGTCGTCGGCGGTCATCGGCTTGCCGTCCGAGAACTTCACATCGTCGCGCACCTTCACCGTGAGTGTGGTGCCGGACTCGTCGAACTCCAGGCTCTTGGCGAGCCAGGGCTTGACCTTCGCGCCGTCGCTGTAGTCGATCCGCGCCAGCGGCTCGTAGATCAACTCGCTGTTGGGGGACTTCTGGGTGGCGGGGCCGAACATGTTGTAGTTGCGGACGAACATCGTCCCGCCGTCGGTCTTGCCGAACACGAGCGCCTGCTTGCCCTTGCCGCTGGTCCCGGCTCCGCCGGCGCCTGTCCCGGCCGTACAGGCACTCGCTCCCAGTGGTACGGCCACGGCCGACGCGGCGGCCCGCACGATGAAGGCTCTTCTGGTGGGCATGGCTGACTCCTGGCTCCTCGTGAGGGCGGTACAGGACGCAAAATGAAGTGCTCATACGTATGAGCAATAACAAGGAGGGCTTCCGGGCCTCTGCTTCTACGTATGACCAGGGAACGTACGGACGTTACGAGAATGCGTCAAGGGTGTGACGTGAAGAGGTTTTTGAGCCACAGCTCTTCGATGGTCCGGCTCATGGGCAGTTCGTCATGGGCGACTTGAGAGACCAGCTGGTCAATCGCGGTGCCCGCAGTGCGGTTTGGCGTCAAGAAAACGTTCCGTTGTGCCGCTGCCGCCATGTGCGTCCGCATTGACACCCCCGTGCGGCCAGCCTAAGTTGAACGCGCTTCCGGTGCGCAGCGTCCACTGCCGCCTCCCAGCTTCTGCATTGCGCATCACGACGGGACGTCGTGCATGCCTGCATCCTCCCGCTGACGTCCGATCGTCCGATCCCGCACGTTCTCGTGGACAAGCGGGTTCCCCATCGGTCCCACACCTCGTAGCTCAGAACTCAGGAGCTTCGCCATGCCGCGATCCGACCGCCCGCACCTCGCATGGGGCCGAATCCCGCGCCCCGCCTTCGGCGCCGACTACAACCCGGAGCAGTGGGACAGAGCCACCTGGGAAGACGATGTCCGCCTGATGCGCGAGGCCAACGTCAACCTGGTGACCCTCGGCGTCTTCGCCTGGTCCTGGATCGAACCCAGACCGGACGCCTTCGACTTCTCCGGCCTGGACGAGGTGATCACGCTTCTGAACTCGTCGGGCATCGCGGTCGACCTGGCCACTCCAACCGCGGCGCCACCACTGTGGTTCTCCCACGCTCACCCCGAATCGCTGCCTGTCACAGCCGACGGGCGAACACTCGCGCCCGGCTCCCGTCAGGCGTACTGCCCATCGTCACCGGCCTATCGGGAACGCGCCGCGCTGGTCACCCGCCGCCTCGCCGAACGCTACGGCGACCACCCAGCGGTGGTGATGTGGCACATCAACAACGAGTACGCCAACGCCAACGCGCACTGCTGGTGCGCGACCTCGACCGACGCGTTCCGCGACTGGCTGCGCACCACGTACGGAGATGACCTGGACGCCCTCAACGACCGGTGGGGTACGACCGTTTGGGGTATGCGCTACAGCGACTGGGAACAGGTCATTCCACCGCGCGCCAGCACCAGCGGCCTCCCGCCGGGGCTGTGGTTGGACTTCTATCGCTTCAGCGACGCCGAGCATCTGGCCTGCTTCCGCGCCGAGCGCGACATCGTGCGCACCCACTCCCCCGGCCGCCCCGTCACCACCAACTTCATGGCCAGCGCGCTCCGCTGGAGCGACTACTGGCGCTGGGCGCGCGAGGTCGACATCGTCTCGAACGACCACTATCTCCCGTCCGAGGACCCCCACCGCGCCGCCGACCTCGCCTTCGCCGCCGACCTCACCCGCGGTCTCGCGGACGGACAGCCCTGGATGCTCATGGAGCACTCCACCTCCGCAGTGCAATGGCAGCCCCGCAACGTCGCCAAAACCCCCGGGGAAATGGCCCGCAACACTCTGACCCACCTTGCCCGCGGAGCGGACGGCGCCCTGTTCTTCCAATGGCGCCAGTCCACCTACGGCCCGGAGAAGTGGCATTCGGCCATGGTTCCCCACGGCGGTGAGGACACCAGAATCTGGCAGGAGACCAAAGCCCTCGGCAACACCGTGGCCGCCCTCGCCGACATCGCCGGCAGCAACTGTCCGCCGGCCGACATAGCCCTGCTGCTGGACTACGAGGCCATGTGGGCCCTGCAACTGCCCCACAGGCCCAGCGGCGACTTGACATACTCCGGCATTCTTCGCGACTGGCACCGCGCTCTGTGGGATCTCGGTCTGTCCTGCGACCTCGTGCCCGCCCCCGGAGAGCAGCGCCTCCTGCTGCTGCCCTCGCTCTACGCCCTGTCCACCGACACGGCCCGGGCGCTGGAGGACTACGCGGCACGCGGAGGCCACCTGGTCATCGGCCCGTTCAGTGGATTGGTCGACCCGCACGACCGCGTCCACCCCGGTCCGTATCCCGGCGCGCTGCGTGACCTGCTCGGGCTTCGGGTGGACGAGTACCTTCCGCTCGCTGCCGGTGAATCGGTCGGCTTGGACGACGACTCGACCGGCCGGCTGTGGGCCGAGCGTGTGCTGCCCGATCCGGGAACCGAGGTGGAGAGCCGGTTCGTCGACGGGCCTGCGCAAGGACGCCCGGCCGTCCTCCGCCGCGGCAACATCCGGTACCTGGCCACTCGCCCGGACATCTCCTCCCTCCTGCGGCTCCTTCCCCAGTGGGCCGCGGCGGCCGGCTGCGCATCTCCGGTCCAGGGGGCCGGCCAGGGAGTGGAAGTCACGCGCCGAAGCGCCCCCGACGGCAGGACCTGGCTCTTCGCCGTGAACCACACCAGTCACCCCGCGCAGGTGGCCGCGACAGGGGCCGATGTCATATCAGGCGCCCTTTCACCGGGCGTGATCACCATTCCGGCGGGCGAAGTCGCCGTCTTGGCAGAGGGTCCTCAGTAACCTCGCCGGCCGAGCCGCCGCATCTCAACCATCGCATCGAACAGTGAGGTGACGCATGAAGGTCCGTTTGCTCGCAGTTGTAGGCGCGCTTGTCCTGGGAGCTGTGCCAGGCACGGCCGCCGCGGTGACTGATTCCGCTTCCGCCACAGCGGTGCCAGGGGACCCCACGGCCGCACAGCCGGTCCTGCTGAACCAAAGCGGCTTCGGTCTCGGCGAGTCCAAGCGGTTCACCGCACCGCGGGCCGAGGACGGTGCGACGTTCACCATCACCGACACATCCGGGCGGGTCAGATACCGGGGCAAAGTCAACGGCAACGTAGGAGATTTCACCAAGTTCAACCCGCGCGACACAGGGGAATTTGTCGTCACCGTGACAGGGGCGGCCGGCACGGGCGCATCGGTTCCCTTCGGGATCGGTGCGTACTGGATTGACCGGGTGTCCTATCAGCGGGCCATCGAGTTCATGGCGGGCAGCCGGTGCTACTCCGGTGACTACACACGCAAGACGGTCGATCCCGTCAGCGATGAGTACGGCGCGCGTGATTGCATGAAGGGAGTGACCTGGCGCGACTCGGCTCACTATTCAAGGGAGATCCAGACACTCGTCGACATGTACCTGGCCAACCCAAGCGCATTCGAGCAAATCGATGTGGATGCCGATTACAAGGGGCTTCCGGTGACACTGCCGGAAGGCACTCCGGACATTGTGCGTCTCATCTACTGGGGCGTTGAGCTGCTTTTGCAGGAGAAGGTCAACGATCCGCAGCTCAAGGAGCAGTTGGCCGCGTTCGTCTACGCCTATCCGCAGCTCGACGAGTACATTCCGGACTCGGTCTACCAGCGCGCTCGCGATCACCTCTTCGCCTCGTGGGGTGATCCCGCTCGTGATCGATACTACTGGCAGGCATTCACACCTCACACCGGGGACCTGTTCCAGGTGTACACCCAGGTGGGAACCGGTAAGGGGGAGCTTGCACCGGGGCACTCGGTGTGGCCGAACCTGATGATGTACGAGGTGGCGAAGCGCGAAGGCCGCGATGATGCCGGCCGATACCTGCATGCCGCTCAGAACCAGGCCGACTGGCTGATCAAAAACCTGGACCTCGAGGATCCGCGCGTCACCAAGGGACAGCGGCAGAGCGAATACGTGCTGATCACCGGCCTGGTGCAATTCGCCGAAACCTATCCGGACAAGGCTCCCCATGGCATCAAGGAGTTCGTCAGGGACTGGGCTCACATCGCCGTCGACCGTTCGGACAATCTTTGGGACTTCCGCCGGTACTCCGACGACCGTTGGACCATTCCAGCCTTCAACGGGGGCGGCGCCGACGACCCCAATGAGGTCGGAAACGTGGCCGGTTTCTCCGCGCCGGCACTCGCCGCGGCGCGGCTGCTGGGGAACGATCCACTGGCCGGCCGGCTCCGCGAGATCGCCACAGCCCAGGTGGACAACATCTTCGGCCGCAACCCCACCGGGCGGCACGCTTCGTACGACGCGCCCAGCAAGACGGTGGGATTCGAGGGAGTGGAGCGGGGGTGGTTCTCCGAATATTACGGCGGCGCGGGACTGCTGGAGAGTGTGCCTGGTGTGCTCGACGGGAGTCCCAAGAACGGGCACTATCCCTTCAATCCCGAGCAGGGCAATATCGGCCACACTGAGGGCTGGGTCGCCTTCAATACCGCATGGAACGAATCACTGGCCTGGCGGGCAGCCGACCAGACAAAGCTCAAGGTCAGCACCCGGGGCGGGGTCCCTGCACATGCCGTACCGGGAGATTCGGAGCTGCGAATCGACCTGGCAGCACCCCTGAACCTGGACGCCGACACCCTCGGTCAAGGCACGGTCGATGTGCGGGTGGGCGACCGCGCCACCAAGCGCCTGACCGTCACACAGACAGAAAGGAACTCGAAGACGTTCAGCGCCACCGTCAACCTGGCGACGCTGGGTGCCAAATCTCGCGATGCCATTACCGTGACGTACGGCCATGGGCCATTCGCGGTGTCGTACTCCTTCACTGTGGCCGGGGGGTAGGGCGGCGGGGACGCCCATGACGTGGACGCGCACCGGTGACTCGCCCTACGCGCCCGGTAGCCTCATGGACACATCGCGCAGACTCACCGCCGCCTGACAGCGAGGATGAAGATCAAGCTCAGTGGGTGGCGTTGGAGGGGCCGAAGAACTCGATCTTCTCGACGCGGAAGGGGCGGTGCTGGAAGCCGACGCCCTGGTCGAGATTGAGTTCCCTGATGGTGGTCTTGCCGTCGTCCGTGGTGACGCGGACCTCGACGCGGTGCGGGAGGGCGGACTTGGTGAGGGTGTCACCGCGGGCGGACTGGCCGGGGGTGATGCCGATGTCGAGCAGGCGTACCGGGTCCTGGAAGCGGGCCTCCAGCCATTCGCCCTCGGCGGACTGGGGGACCCCCGGACCCCACCAGGAGTTGCTGACCACGTCGAATGCCTTGTCGGGGCCGTGCTCGGGGTAGGAGCGGGAGGCCTTGACGGAGTCCGGGACGAGCGAGGCGCGCTTGGCGAAGTGGTCGCGTACGGCGTTGACGGCTCGCGGGGTCTGGAACAGGGCCCAGGCCACCAGCCCCAGTACCGCCGCGAGGGCCACCCAGCGCAGGATGCGGCTGATCTGGCGGCGCAGGCGGGGGCGGTCGCCCGCCCAGGGCTCCTCCCTGTTGCGGTGGTCGAGCAACCGCCGCCACCAGAGGCGGCGGGCCGGGTTCTCCGGGCCCTCGGCCATCGGCATGGCACACCGGGCGCAGAAGTGGCGGTCGGGGCGATTGGCGGTGCAGCACCAGGGGCACGCGACGCCGCTGTGGCTCTCCGGTTCTGCCGGGGTGCGGACCTCCGGGCGGGCTGGGGCGGGGCGGCCGGGGAAGACCGGGGGCACGGATGGGGGTCGTTCCGGTACGCCCTGCGGGTCGGCCACGGGCACCAGGAGGTCTCTGGCCCGGTCCCGCTCCTCGTCCGGGACTCGGTCCCGGGCGGCGGTGCCGTTTCCGGTGGCTTCCGGGGCGGTGTCGTGGGTCCTGGCCCGCGCCCGGGGCGCGGGTCGGGTGGGGTGAGCGCGTCGTCTCCTCGAAGTGCGGCTCGATGCCGGGCATCGGCACGTTGAAGACGTCCGTGAAGAGCACCGAGGACGGATCGACCCCCGGCACCTGGCCGGTGATCAGGGCCTGTGTGCCCAGGAGCATCTCCCGGCTCGCGGCCGAGGTGTAGGCACCGAAGTGGATGCGCAGTTCGTCCGCGGCGGGGCCGAGGACGACCACCCGCTTTGCTCGCGGGGTGAGCGGGAGCGTTCCGTCGTTGGAGAGCAGAACACCGGCGCGGTCGGCGATCTCCCGGCGCAGGGCCGCGCCCTGTGCCGGATCGGGGGCGGCGACGGGCGGTGGCGGGCCGAACGCGGGGATGAGCCCCACGCGCGCCTTGGCGCGAAGGACACGGAACACGGCCTGGTCGACGAGCTTCTCGTCCAGCCGTCCGGACTCCGCCTCGGCGACGAGGTGGTCGTAGATCTTGCCGTGGGGCAGGTCGACGCCATCCCCGTGGTCAGCGACTGGGCGGCTGCCTGCCTGGAGGTGGTGGCGGTGTGGAAGACCTGGACCAGCATGGGCAGTGCGTCGTAGTCGCTCACCACAAGTCCGTCGAAGCCGAGCTCGCCGCGCAGCAGGTCGTTGAAGAGCCAGCGGTTGGCGACAGCCGGGATGCCGTCGATCTCGTTGTAGGAGTTCATGATCACGCCCAGCCCGGCCTCGGTGATCGCGCGCCGGAACGGAGGGCGTACTCGTCGGTCAGCGCGCGGCGGCCCAGCTGGGTGACGGCCTTGTTCAGCCCGCCTTCCGAGGCGCCGTAGCCGAGGAAGTGCTTGCCCGTGGCCAGGACCCCGGTCGCGCCGTCCGGCCCCTGCACGCCGGAGACGAACGCGACCGCGAAGCGGGCGACCAGCTCCGGGTCCTCTCCGTAGGACTCGTGCACACGACCCCAGCGGGGGTCGCGTACGAGGTCCATCAGCGGTGAGAGGGCCAGCTGCATTTGGCGTCGCGCATATGGGCCGCGCTTACGGCGGCCGCGCGTCGTACGAGGTCGGGCTGCCAGGTCGCGGCCTGGGCCCAGGCTGTCGGGAACTGGGAGCCGCAGGCGTGCATGAACCCGTTGACCGCCTCATTGTGGATCATCGCTCCGATCCCGAACGGCGTCACCTCCCGTCCCGCCTCCTGCAAATCGGCGATCTCGGTTCGCAGACTGTCCGCGTCGTGGCCGAGGAACCAGGCCATCGAGAGGTGGCCCACGCCGTGCGGCCGCAGCTCGGCCAGTTTGCTCAGATCGGCCTCCGGGCCCCGGCCGGCCGGGATGGGCTTCTTGCGGTCGGTGAGGTTCATGACGCTCAAACCGCACAGCTGGGCGACCTTCTGCCGCAGTGTCAGCCGGGGGGCCGGTTTCGCGACCGCGTCGTCGCTGTGGGAGGCGGACATACGTACTCCTTGGTGCGGATGTGTGCCGTGCGGTGTCAGGACGGAACGCGGTCAGGACGGAACCTTGCGGGCGGTTGCCTGGAAACGGCCCGGGCCCGCTTCCAGCCTTCTGCCGTCGGGGAGGATGGCGGTGGCGGTGGCGGTCGGTGGTACGTCAACGTCGATGTGCAGGCTCTCGCCCTCCAGTCGCCATGCGACGGCGATGGTGCCCCGTGGGCTGTCGAACGTGCCGCGTGCCCAGCGGATCGAGGAGTGGGCCACCGGCGCGACGACGAAGGACTCCCAGGCCACGGAACCCTCGGCCTGCCGCAGCCCGAGGGTGTGGGTGTGCAGGAAGTCGATGACCGCGCCCTTGCTGTAGTGGTTGAGCGAGGCGTGCGCGTCGCCGTTCTCGTCGACGCCGTCCCACTCCTCCCAGACCGTGGTGGCACCCCGGTCGAGCATGCCGAGCCAGGACGGGTACGTGCGCTGGAACAGGACCTCGTAGGCGAGGTCGGCGTGGCCGGAGTCGGCGAGGGCGGGCAGCAGGTCGGCGGTGGAGAGGAAGCCGGTGCCCAGGTGCGTTCCGGCCCCGCGGATCAGCGTGGCCAGGCGCGCGGCGACGGCGCCGCGCAGTTCCTCGGGGGCCAGGGCGAGGGCGCGGACGTAACTCGCCTGGGTGTCGACGGTGGTGCGGCCGCTGTCGTCCAGGAACTCCGTGCGCCAAGCGTCCTTGATCCGCTCCGCGAGGCGTGTGTACCGGGCGGCGTCGGCTTCGCGGCCCAGGACCTCGGCGACCGCGGCGAGGGTTGCCGTGGAGCGATGCAGGAAGGCGGTGCCCACCTCACCCTTGTCGGCCGTCATCCAGGCGTCCGGATCGCTCGGCACCGGTTCGATGAGTGAGCCGTCCTCCGCGCGCGGCTTCGGCTCGGCCCACTCGCCCCAATGAAACGAGCCGTCCCAGATGAACTCCTCGTGCGGCAGGGGTTCGGGCGACCGGGCCACCCGGGAGGGGTGCCGAGCGGTGCGGGCGGTGGTCAGGGCCCACTCGACCCAGCGGACCATCGCGTCCCAGTTCTCGGCGAGAGCCCGGCGGTCGCCGTACGTCTGGTACAGCAGCCACGGTACGAGGACGATGGCGTCGCCCCAGCCGGCGGAGCCCGTCATGCTGTCGAGGCGCTGGTCGGTGTGGAGCTTGATGCGCCGTCCGTCGGGAGAGAAGTTGGCGATGCGTCCGTCGTCGAGCTGGTCGTCGCGGACCGAGCGCAGCCACTTGCGGCTGAATCCGTGGATGTCGTAGAGGCGGGCGGCGGTGGGTGCGAAGACCTGGTAGTCGCCGGTCCAGCCGATACGTTCCCGGGTCGGGCAGTCGGTGGGTACGTCGACGGCGTTGCCCCTGAAGCTCCAACGGGCCACGTCGTACAGGCGGTTGAGGTCATCGTTGCCGCAGGCGAAGGTGCCGGTGGGCCTCAGCTCGGTGTGGACCACCCGCATGGTGAGGCCCACCGCGTCCAGCGGGACGTCGCCGCGCTCCAGGCGCGCGTAGCGGAATCCGTGCACCGTGTGGCGGGGCTCGAAGATCTCGCCGACGGCACCGGAGGAGACGACCTCGTCGTGCTGGACGAAGACGGTCACCGGGTCGCCGGGGCGCTGGCAGTCGAGGTGGGCGGTGGTCAGGTCTCCGGTGGAGGGGTCGAGGTGCTCGCCGTGGTCGATCACGGTGCGGGTGCCGGCCGGGCCGAGGTCGGTCAGGGCGATCCAGCCGGAGGCGTTCTGGCCGAAGTCGGCGATCCAGGCGCCGCCCGGCAGCCGGGTGAGCGAGACGGCGGGACGGTCTTCGATGCGGCGCACGGGCGGAGCCGGGGACCAGTCGATCGGGGGTGCGGTCACGGCGTCGACGAGGACGGGGCGCCGCTGAGCGTCCGGGGCCAGGAAGTCGATGAACTGACCATCCATGAGGTCGGCGCGGGTGACGGGACCTGCGGCCGAGGTCCAGTGCTCGTCGGTGCGTACGACCTGGCGCGTACCGTCGGCGAGTTCGAGATGCAGTTCCAGGCGGGCGGCCAGGAGCTCCCCCCAGCCGGCCGGTTTGCGGAAGGCGCCGACCTGGCCGCGGTACCAGCCATCGGACAGCACGATCTCCAGGGTGTTGGCGCCCGGGCGGACGGAGGAGGTGACGTCGGCCGCCTGGGCGTACAGGGTGCGGTCGTACGAGGTCGAGCCGGGCGCGAGCTCGGTGGTTCCGGCGCGTTCGCCGTTCACGAACGCCTCGTACACCCCGAGGGCCGTGGCGTACAAGCGGGCGCGGACCGCTCCGGAGGTGCTGAACGTGGCGCGCAGGGTGTGCGCCGGCCGCGTGCCGGGCGCGAGGTGAGCGAACTGCGGGTCGTCGGCCGGGGTGATCCAGGATGCGGTCCAGTCGGCGTCGAGCAGCCCGGCCTCGAAGGCGTGCCAGGCACTCCATGCGGAGGCCTGCGTGGCGCCGCCGCGACGTACGCGCCAGCGCACCTGTTCACCGCTGTGCAGTCGGCGCACCGGCCAGTCGACGAGCACGTGGCCGACGGTCAGGGCGTTTTGCGCTGGCTGCCCGTCGATGTGGATCCGCAGTTCGTACCCTTCGTCCGGCGCCGCAACGGTCCGGGGAGGCTTCCAGGAGAGGCGGGGGCGGCTGCCGCAGACCGGAATCCCGTCGCCCCCACAATCGATCGCAAGGTCGTACGGAACGTCAGGGGCCATGAGCGCTCTCTCCTCCGGTTTTCCGGGCGAGTCAGGGGGCTTGGGGACATGAGGGTCAGCCGCCGTTGCCGCTGTCCCGGCCGGGAGCGGCCGGTGGCCGGCCTGGTCACTTGAGCGCTCCCGCCGACAGACCGCTGATGATGTGGCGCTGCGCGATCGCGTAGAAGACGACGATCGGCAGCACCGCGATGAGCGAGGCGGCGAGCAGGATCTGTTGTTGCGGGGATTCCGCGGAGACGAAGTTGGTGAGCCCGCGTTGTACGGGCATCAGCGAGCTGTCGTTGAACAGCACCAGGCCCATGAGGTACTCGTTCCAGACCTGCATGGCCTGGATGACGGCCACCGCGATCAGGCCCGGCCGGGCCAGCGGGAGGATGATCCGCCAGAAGGTGCCGAGCAGGGAGGCGCCGTCGATGGCGGCGGCCTCCTCCAGTTCCTTGGGCTGGCTGGCGAAGAACCCGCGCATGATCAGGATGGAGATCGGCAGTCCGCCGGCGATGAGCACGAGGATGTAGCCGATGCGGGTGTTGGCGAGCCCGAGCGTGATCAGCAGCTTGTACTGGGCGATGAACGAGGCCGGCAGCGGGATGATCATGATGACGAGAATGGCGGCCACGACGACGCCCCGGCCGGGGAACTCGATGCGCGCCAGGGCGTATCCGGCCAGGCTCGAGATGATCAGGATCCCGACGACCGCGGCCGTGGTGTAGAGGAGGCTGTTGGGCAGGTACTGGCTGAAGCCGCCCTCGTTCCACGCGGTGGCGAAGTTGCCCCATTCGAAGGGGCGCGGGATGGGGTCGGTCCCCTTGTACAACTGCTCGGTGTTCTGCAGGGAACCGCTCAGCACCCACAGGACCGGCACCAGTGCTTCGAGCGCTCCGGCGATCAGCAGGGCGTACAGGCCCATACGCGGCAGGCGGCTACCGCGGCGCCCTGAGGTCGACGGCGTCGGCCTCCGCAGCGACGACGCACGCCGTCCCGCCCGCCTGTCGGCCGGGGGTCCGGGGGTTGTCCCCCGGGAAGACACAGTCACGGTCAACGTCCCTTCTCCGTCCGGGAGTCGGTGGATCCGCCGAGCCTGCGGGAGACCCACAGCTGGACACAGGCGAGGAGGACCAGGCACAGCCCGAAGATGACGGACATCGCCGCTGCACGGCCGTACTCGTAGTACTGGAATGCCTGTTGATAGATGTGCAGGGTGGGGACCTCGGTGTGGCCGGCGGGGCCGCCGTTGGTCAGGACCTGGACGGTGCCGAAGATCTGCAGGCCGCTCAGCAGGGTCAGCACGCTGACGATGCCGGTGACATGTGACATGCCGGGCCAGGTGACGTAGCGGAACTGGGCCCATCCGCGGGCGCCGTCCAGTGACGAGGCCTCGTACAGCTCCTTGGGCACGTCCTGCCGGCCGGCGAGGAAGAGGATGAAGCCGAATCCCCAGTGGTACCAGACGAACACAGCGGCAACCGCGATCACCGCCGTCTTGGGGTCGCCCAGCCAGTTGTGCTGAAGTCCGTCGAGGCCGATGGCCTTCAGCATCTGGTTGACGACCCCGATGTTCGGGTCGAGGAACCACGAGAACATCACACCCACCACCACCGTGGAGAACACCCCGGGCAAGTAGTAGACGGTGCGGAAGAACGCGGACCCGCGGCGGGCCCGGTGCACGGCCAGCGCCATGACCATCGACACCGCGTTGGCGACGATCAGTCCGACCACGCCGTAGAAGACGGCGTTCTTCATCGAACCCCAGAACTGGGTGTCGTGCAGCACATAGCGGTAGTTGTCGAGCCCGACGTACGGCGTGTCCAGGCTCACCCCGTCCCAGGTCTGGAAGCTCAGCAGAATGCCCTGCCCGAACGGGACCACCGTGAACAACCCGATCATGGCCAGCGCCGGCGCCAGGAACAGCCAGGCCGCCAGCACGCGACTGCGGCGCCGCACTACGCGCTCTTCTGCGCCGCGTCGAGATCGCCGAGGACCTGGTCGACCGTGCGTTCCTTGAGGACGAGTGCCTGGGTGCCCTTCTGCAGGGCGGTGTTGACCTGCTCCAGAATCTGGTTCTGGACGAGTTGGATGTCGGAGATCTTCGCGGCGATGCCGGTCAGCTGCTCGGGGATGTCCTTCTCGGACACGGCGCGCGCGGAGGGGATCAGCGGGACCCCCTTGGCCCAGGCCTGCTGCTGGTCAGGCGCCGTCAGCCACTCGAGGAACTTCAGCGCCTTGGCCGCTTTCTTGCTCCGGGGGTTGACCGCGGCGCCCTTGGCGGCGCCGCCGACCATGCGCGGTGTCTGTGTGCCGTCATCGGCCTTGGGGAGCGGGAAGGAGCGGAAGTCCGTGAAGTCCGGGGCGGTCGCACGGGCCACGCCGACGGCCGAGGTGCCGTCGAAGATGGTCGCGACACCCTTGGTGTTGAAGAATGCCTTCTCCACCGTGGGGTTGTCGGTGGTGCCGCTCGGCAGCGAGCCGGTGGCGATCACGCCGGCGTCCCGCAGATCGACCACGAGCTGCAGGGTCTTGCGCCAGCCCTCGCTCTTCCAGCTGTTCTTGCCGACGAAGGTGGCGTTCAGCTCCTCGTCGGTCATGTAGTTGGACGCGTACGACTGGATCACCTGGTTGGAGAGGCTGGTCGCGAACCAGAAGGGGCCCTTCCCGGACTTCTTGATCTTCCGCAGCTGATCGATGAACTCGCTCATGGAGGCGGGCGCCTTGTCCGGGTCAAGGCCGACGGCCTTGTACATCGCGGCGTTGACGAAGATCCCCAGGGCCGGGGTCTCCCAGTGGGCGCTGTAGATGCCCGGCTTCACATGCTGCGGATTGTCCGCTCCGAACGTCGTCGTCTTGAGCGTGGCGGGCTGGAAAGTGTCGCCCCAGCCGCCCTTCATCCGGTCGGTCAGGTCCATGGCCCAGCCGGCCTTGTAGTAGGGCGCCATGGAGTGGCCGTCGACCACCGAGTACATGTCCGGCATGTTGCGGGACTGGGAGCTCGACTGGAGCTTGGTCAGGAAGTCGGTGGGGCCGACGTCGTCGATCCTGACCTTCACGCCGGTCTGCTTCGTGTACTGCTTGGCCAGCGCCTTCAGCGTCGCGGCCTGGCCGCGGGACTGATTCATGAACACGACCTCCGAGCCGCCCGAGCCGCCCGAGCCGCCGGAACCGCAGGCCGCCAGGGACGTAGCGGCGAGACCGGTGCCGACGGCTCCCAGGAGGAAGCCGCGTCGGGAGGGTCCCGTGGTGGTGGCGGTCGGACCTGTCGAACCCGCCGTGTGGAATCGCGTCATCTCGGGTCTGCCCCTTTGGGTGAGTGCGAAGACGTCGCGCGAGGAGCCGCCAGGCATGAAGGACCGGAAAGTTTGGTCCCTGTTGCTCGAAAGTAATTTCTGTCGGTCGCGCTGGCGGTGAACGTTAAGCCGGTGTCACGTGCCCGTCAATCCCTACCGCACGGTGAATTTTCACGTATCAGCGACCTTGATCTATAGGTGTTTCGAAAATAGTTTCGGTGTTACGGTGCTGCGCAGCGCGGGCCGCTGACGCCCGCCCTGCCCTGCCCTGGGAGTGCTATGGCATCCGATCCCCAACGCGTCACCCTTGCGAAGGTCGCCCAGACCGCCGGTGTATCCGTGGCCACCGTCTCCAAGGTCATCAACGGCCGCCGCGACGTGGCCCAGCAGACCCGCGACAAGGTGCTGGACCTGTTGCGCCACTACAACTACGGCGGATACCGGGACGATCTGCGCTCGCACCCCACCGTGGAACTGTTCTTCGGGTTCGAGCGGCTGAGCATCTACCACACCGAGATCATTCAGAGCGTGGTGGACGCGGGAGCCCGTGAGGGCATCGCCGTGGTGGTGGGCAGGCGTGGCGACCTCGACCCGACGGCCGATCCCGCCGCCTGGGCCCGCGACCTGGCCGCCGCCGGACGGCGCGCCGTCATCGCGGTCACGGCGAACACCATGTCGCCGGCGATCCGTGAAGCCCTGAACCGGGTCCGCATGCCGTTGGTACTGCTCGACCCGGAGTCACTGCCCGACGATTCGATCGTCAGCGTCGGTGCGACCAACTTCTCCGGCGGCCACGCCGCGGCCGCGCATCTGCTCGCCCTCGGCCACCGCCGTATCGCCTACCTCGGCGGCACGGAACACGCCTGGTCCAACCAGGCCCGGCTGCACGGCTTCCGCAGCGCGGTGGAGGCGGCCGGCGCACGGGTGCCGGCCGAACTGGTCCGCCATGCCGGCACGTTCCACGCCGCCGAGGGCATCGAGCACGGCGGGCGCCTGCTGGCCGTGGGCCCGGCGCCCACCGCGGTCTTCGCCGCCTCCGACGAACTGGCCGCCGGGGTCATCGAAGCCGCCCGGCTACGCGGCCTGCGCGTACCGGACGACCTGAGCGTCGTCGGCTTCGACAACACCCCGCTGGCCCAGGTGACCTCCCCGCCGCTGACCACCATCCACGGCCCCGTTCACGAGATGGGGGCCGTGGCCCTGCGCACCGCCCTTCAGCTGGCGGCCGGGGAGAAGATCGACTCCCACCACGTCGAGCTGGCCACGCAGTTGGTCGTACGGGAATCCACCCAACCCCCGCGTGGCTGATACCGGACCGGCAGCCACCCCGGCCTCTCCGAGCGCGCTGCCGCCCGCTGCCGGTCCGCCGCCCGGCCGGGCCGCCGCCGGGCCGGGCCGTCGCCGGGCCGGGCCGCCTCCGTACTCATCCCGCCGCCTTCAACGGGCCCCAGTCGCACGCCGCCCACCACCAGCGCAGCAACCGATCCGAAGGAAAGCAACCCGCGTTGACCACGACACCCGCGGCTCCCCGCTCCCCCGGCACGATCCCGAACCCGCTGCTGAAGATCTCCGGCACCGGTCTGACAACCCATGACGGCACCCCGGTCCGGCTCCGCGGCGCCGGGCTCGGCGGCTGGATGAACATGGAGAACTTCATCACCGGCTATCCGGGCAATGAGGACGCCATGCGTTCAGCCGTACGGAAGGTCCTCGGCGAGCGCCGCTACGAGCTGTTCTTCGACCGGCTGCTGAGCGTCTTCTTCGCCGACGCCGATGCCGCGCTGCTCGCGTCCAAGGGCCTCAACTGCCTGCGCCTGCCGGTGAACTACCGTCACTTCGAGGACGACGCCCGCCCGTTCGAGATACGCGAGGAGGGCTTCACCCACCTCGACCGAGTGGTGGAACTCTGCGGTCGACACGGCATCTACACCATCATCGACCTGCACTCCCTGCCCGGCGCCCAGAACCACCAGTGGCACTCGGACAACCCCACGCACCTTCCGTCCTTCTGGACACACCCGCACTTCCAGGACCGGGTGGTACACCTGTGGGAAGTCATCGCGGACCGTTACAAGGACAACCCGTGGGTGGCCGGCTACAACCCCATCAACGAGCCCGCCGACGACTCCGGGCAGGTGCTGCCCGCCTTCTACGACCGCCTCGCGACCGCCATTCGCTCGGTCGACCCGCACCACATCCTCTTCCTCGACGGCAACCACTACTCCACCGAGTTCGACATCTTCGGTGACCCCATCGAGAACGCCGTCTACACCTGCCACGACTACGCACGCGCCGGTTTCGCCCGCAGCACCGGCTACCCCGGTCACACCGACGGCGTCTGGATCGACAAGGAACAGGTCGAGGAGGCCTTCCTGCGCCGCACCGCGTACATGCGCAAAACCGGCACCCCGATCTGGGTCGGCGAGTTCGGCCCCGTGTACACCGGCGACCCCGTGCGGGACGAGCAGTGCGGCACGCTGCTCGCCGATCAGCTGGAGATCTACCGGCGTCACGAGGCGAACTGGACCATCTGGACCTACAAGGACGTCGGTCTGCAGGGGCTTGTCCATCTCGCCCCGGACAGCGCCTACGACCGGCACTTCGCCGCGTTCATGGCGAAGAAGCACCGCCTGGGCGCGGAGGCCTGGGGCTCCCCGGGCGGCGCTGCCCGCGAGCTGATCAGGCCGCTCGAAGATCTCCTCGCGGACGAATTCCCGGGCTTCACCGCGCGGCCGTTCAGCACCCGCCAGTGGCTCGACATCCTCATCCGGCACATCATGCTGGGCCAGCCGCTGGTCCAGGAGTACGCCGAGCTCTTCCGGGGCCTCGGCGACGACGACGTACTCGCCCTGGCCGACTCCTTCGCACTGGACCAGTGCGTACAACGCGACCGGCAGCTGGACACGCTCGCGAACGGATGACGGACCGCCCCGCCACCGTGCGCAAGGAACGCCACCCACCGCCGTCGCACCACCCGATCCGAAGGAAAGCAATGTTCCAGCCGCCCCAGCGGGTCCTGTTCGGCGCCGCCTACTACCACGAGTACCAGCCCTACGAACGGCTCGAGGACGACCTCGACCTCATGGTCGCGGCCCGTTTCACCGTCATCCGCGTCGGCGAGTCGGTGTGGTCGACCTGGGAGCCCGACAACGGGCGTTTCGACCTCGACTGGCTCCAGCCGGTCCTGGACGGCGCGCACGAGCGCGGCATCGCCGTGATCCTCGGCACCCCGACCTACGCGATACCCCCATGGCTCGCCCGCCAGTACCCCGAGATCGCCGGTGAACGCAGCACCGGACAGCGCATCCCCTGGGGCTCCCGGCAGGAGGTGGACTACACCCATCCCGCGTTCCGCTTCCACGCCGAGCGCATCATCCGCAAAGTCGTCGACCGGTACGCCGGCCACCCTTCCGTCATCGGATTCCAGGTCGACAACGAGCCCGGCCTGGAGCTGTTCCACAACCACGGTGTGTTCCAGCGTTTCGTCGACCACCTGCGCCACACCTACGGGGACGTGGACACCCTCAACCGCGAGTGGGGGCTCACCTATTGGTCGCACCGGTTGTCGACCTGGGCCGACCTGTGGACACCCGACGGCAACACCCAGCCGCAGTACGACCTGGCCTGGCGGCGCTTCCAGGCCGGCCTCACCACCGAGTTCGTCGACTGGCAGGCCGGCATCGTCCGCGAGTACGCGAGCCCCGAGCAGTTCGTCACCACCTGCATCGCCTACGACCGGCCGGCGGTGGAGGACGACGCGCTCACCCGCGGCCTCGACGTCACCGCAGGCAACCCCTACTACGGGATGCAGGACTCCCTCGCGCTGCCGGACACCCGCCCCTCGCAGCAGAGCACGATGTCCAACAACGGAACCTGGGCCCTCTACCGCATCGCCGACCGCATCTACGGCTCCCGGCAGGAGCCGTTCCTGGTCACCGAGACCAACGCCCAGACCATCGGCGGCTCCTGGCGCAACAAGCCCGCGTACGACGGCCAGTGGCGCCAAGCCGCCTGGGCGCTGGTCTCCCGCGGCGCCTCGATGGTCGAGTACTGGCACTGGCACACCCTGCACTTCGGCACCGAGACCTATGTGGGCGGCATCCTCCCGCACAGCGGCCGCCCGGGCCGGATCTACCGCGAACTGGCGGCTCTCGGCGCGGAGTTGGAGACGGCGGGCGACCTGGTCGCCTCCCTCACCCCGGACGCGGACATCGCCTTCCTGTATTCGCTGCCCAGCAAATGGGCGCTGGAGGCCAAGCCGTCGCTGGCCAAGTCGGACGGCTCGCCGGACGAGCGCTCCCACGCGACCATCTTCGACGCCTTCTACCGCGGCGCCTTCGATGCGGGCCTCCAGGCGCGGCTGGTCCATCCCGACCAGTTGGAGACCGTGGACCTGCCGCCACTGCTCGCCGCCCCGGCGTTCTATGCCGCGGACGACGCGACACTGGACCGGCTGCTCGCCTACGCGGAGTGCGGCGGGCATCTGGTGATCGGCCCGCGCACCGGCTACGCGGACCCCGAAGCCCGGGCCCGCACCGACGTCCAGCCGGCCCGCCTCGCCGGGGCTGCCGGAGTCTGCTACGACGAATTCACCAATCTGGACACGGCAGTGCGGGTGCGGGGCAGTGCCGAGCTCGCGCTGCCTCCCGCGGCCCAGGCCCTGCACTGGGCGGAAGGACTCGTCCCGGACGGGCTCGTCCCGGACGGGCTCGTCCCGGACGGGCTCGTCCCGGACGGGCTCGTCCCGGACGGGCTCGTCCCGGACCGACTCGTTTCGGACGGAGCGGCCGTGCTGGCCACCTACGACGACCCGCACCTCAAGCACTGGCCCGCCGCCACAACCCGCCGGTACGGCGCCGGCCGCATCACCTACGTCGGCACGGTGCCCGACCCCGCCTTCGGAGAGGCACTGTTCCGCTGGGCCGCCCCGACCGAGGCGGGCGGCCGCCCCCACCCGAGCGTCACGGCGACCTCGGCCACCTCCCGTGACGGCCGCCGCGTCCGCTTCCTGCACAACTGGTCGTGGAACCCGGTGTCCGTTTCGCTGCCGGCCGCCGCGGAGGACGTCCTCACGAGCACCGCCTACGAGGCCGGCCAGTCGGTCGAACTCGGTCCGTGGGACGTGAAGGTGTTCGTGGAACGCGGCTGACCTGCCACGCCGGGGCCCGGGCGACAGCCGTCCCCGGGGCTCCCGCTGCCCGGACCCGGCAAGGGATCCGCCATTCACCCGCGACCGGCACCCGGTGCGCCAAATTCGCCCATCACTGCCACCATCCCCTGTCACTCACTCCAGGAGACCCGCCGATGCACCCCGCCAAGCGCGTGCTCTGCAATCCCCTCGACCTCGCCTACCGCTACCAGGACATCCGCGCCACCGGCAGCGCCGACGGCATGAACGGCGGTGAGCCACGGCGGTCCGTCCACCGGGAGGCGGCGGATCCCTCCATCGTGCGGTACCGCGGCCGCTTCTATATGTTCGCGTCGATGTCGGCGGGGTTCTGGCACTCGGAGGATCTGCTGCGGTGGGAGTACCGCGCGACATCCAAGCTGCCCGCCCTCGACTACGCGCCGGATGTCCGGGAGGTCGACGGAGCGCTGTACATCAGCGCGTCCAGGAAAGCGGACGACTGTCCCTTCTTCCGCAGCGTGGACCCGTTGGCCGACGACTTCGTCGAGGTCACGCCGGGCACCTTCCCCTTCTGGGACCCGAGCCTGTTCCAGGACGACGACGGCGGCGTCTATCTCTACTGGGGTTGTGACAACAACACGCCCCTCTACGGGGTGCGGCTGTCGGGCACCTTCGAGCAGATCGGCGAACCGGTACCGCTGATCCGGGCTGATGTCACGACTCACGGCTGGGAGCAGGTCGGCGAGGACTACGTCGCCACGCCGACCAGCCCCGACCAGGAGGAAGTCCTCTCCCGGCTCCAGGGCAAGCCCTATATCGAGGGCGCGTGGATGACCAAGCGCGACGGGACCTACTACCTGCAGTACGCGGCGCCCGCCACGCAACTCAACACCTACGCGGACGGCTACTACACGGCCTCGTCTCCGCTGGGTCCGTTCGAGTACTCGCTCGACAGCCCGTTCTCGTCGAAGCCGGGCGGCTTCATCACCGGGGCAGGTCACGGATCCACGTTCCAGGACCGTCATGGAAACTGGTGGCACGCGTCGACCATGCGCATCTCGGTGAACGACGACTTCGAGCGGCGCATCGGGATCTTCCCCGCCGGATTCGACGAGGACGGCGTGCTCTTCTGCAACCAGAACTTCGCCGACTACCCCTTCACCGTCCCGGACGGGCCGTTCGACCCTTGGACGCCTCCGGCCTGGATGCTGTTGTCCTACAAAGCGCACACCACCGCCTCGTCCTCCGCCCCCGGCCGCACTCCCGCGTCAGCGGTCGACGAGGACATCCGCACCTGGTGGGCAGCCGGGGGGCGCGAACCGGGCGAGTCACTGACCGTCGACCTCGGCGTGAGCAAGACGGTGCACGCAGTGCAGGTCAACCTGGCGGATCACGAACTCGCCGACCTGGCCCCGCAGGCCCCCGAAGGAGCCGACTGGAACAGCTCCTTCTGGCGCGGCATCTTCCCCACCCATGAGCCGGCGGAGGCCGTGGTGGAGATCTCGCAGGACGGGCGCCAATGGACCGTCGTGCGCGACTCCCGGGGAACGAACACCGATGCCCCGCACGCATTCATCGTGCTCGACGCACCGCTGCGCGCCCGGTTCGTCCGGGTCACCGGCGGCCGCATGCCGTTCGACGGCGCCTTCGCGGTCAGCGGTCTACGCGTCTTCGGCACGGGTGACGGCGCGGCGCCGCGCTCGGTTCGTGCTCAGGGCCGCCGTGTCGACGGCCGCACCGCCAGGGTCGAGTGGGACTCGGTCACCGGGGCCACCGGTTACAGCATCCGTTACGGCCGCCATCCGGAGAAGCTGTACCACAGCTGGCAGGTGCACGAGCGCACCTCGCTCGACCTGCGCTCGCTCAATGCTGACGCGGAGTACTGGGTGGCGGTGGACGCGTTCGGCGAGGGTGGCATCACGCCCGGGGAGACGGTACCGGTGAAGTGATCGAGGACAGGGGGGACGGATGCGGGTGCCTGTGATCGCGCTCGGCCGGGCACTCGGCGCCGGGCTGGTCAGGGGCGGATGATGTAGCGGCCGCGGAGGCCGCCCTCGGCGGTGGCCCGGTGGGCTTCGGCGGCCTGGTCCAGCGGGACGACGGCGTGGACGCGGGTCGGGAGGTCGCCGGCGGCGGCGCGGGTGAGGAGGTCGGCGAGCCGGGTGCGGTCGGAGGCGGTGACCAGGGAGGTGACCGAGATTCCGCGCTCGGTGGGGGGTTCGAGGCCGGGCCGCAGGCCGACGTAGGCGCCGCCGTCGCGGACCAGCTTGACGGCCTGGTCATTGAGTTGTGCGGCGTCGACGACCGCGTCCCATTCCGGCTCGGCGCGTGCGGTGAAGTCGGCGCCGAGTCCGCGGATGAACTCCTCGTCGCCGGCGCGGGCGAGCCCGGTCACCTGCCAGCCGCGTTCCCGGGCGAGGACGGTGACGTTCGCCCCGACCGCCCCCGCGGCGCCGGTCACCAGCAGTCGGGCGGCCCCGGCGGGCGCGTCGCCGAGCAGGTCGACGATCTGCGCGGCGGCCAGCCCGTTGAGGGGGACCGTGGCCGCGGCCGGCAGGTCCAGCCCGTCGGGGACCGGAGCGACGTCGGCAGCTGAGACCACGATCTGCTCGGCGTAGGTGCCGTAGTCGCGGTCGAAGCCGGCCACCAGGCCGGCCACCCGGGTGCCGACGGCCCAGTCGACGCCCGGCCCGGCCGCGTCCACGACGCCGGCGAACTCCCAGCCCAGGCCCGTGTGTTCGGGCTGCTGGACCAGCCCGATCGAGTGGAAGAAGCCCGCTACGACGCCGAGGTCGGTGGGGTTGACCGTCGCCGCGGCGATGGTGACGCGGATCTGGCCGGGGCCGGGCTCGGCGACGGGCACGTCGATGATCTCGATCGAGTCGGGCCCGTTCGGGATGCGGACGACGGCGGTGCGGAAAGTGGCAGCACTCATGGCTTTGTTCCCTTGCCGTGGGGTGATTGTTTCCGAGCTCCATGCTGGTTTCGTTAACCTCTGCGCGGAAGCAGGCACTTGAAAGTGCGTAAGCCCCCCCTCGGGTACCGAAAGAGCGATCAACGCCGACACGGACAGCGGCTCAGGGCGAGGCCGAACCATTATTCGACATCGTGTGGATCATCTGCCCATCATGGCAGTGGCCTCGGCCGGAGCCCTCCTCCGCTCCGACGCCTCGTTCTCAGAGACCCCCGCATACGCATCGAGGAGTACACCGTGAGCAAGCCCGGACAGACCGTCGAGATCCCTCACCTCGGAGGATCGACCGTCGGGTACACCTTCGGCAAGCCGTACGACCCCGCACTCCCGACGCTGGTCCTGATCAACTCGTACACCACCTCGGCCGAGTTGTACCGGCCGCAGTTCGCCGACTCGGAGCTCGGGGCCGCGGCCAACCTGCTGGCCCTCGAACCCTACGGGCACGGCCGCACGAGGGCCGCGTACCAGCACTTCACCTACTGGGACAGCGCGGTCGCGAACCTGCAGGTCCTCGAGGCCCTCGGGATCGACGAGGCCTTCGTGCTGGGAACCTCGCAGGGCGGCTGGGTGGCGGTCCGCATGGCGCTGCTCGCCCCGGACGTCGTGAGGGGCCTGATCCCGCTCGGCACGTCGATGGACTTCGAGAGCCCGCGCAGCCGCGACCTGGGGTGCTGGGACGCGATAGGACTCAACACGCCGCTCGTCGACGCCCTCGCCGACCCGGTCGGCGAGGACTGGGCCGTACCGGACGAGGTCGTGGACGCCGTCTTGGCCACGTCCCTGGGCAGCGTCTCAGCCGAGGAACGCGAGTTCTGGCTCACCGCCTACCGTGCGAACTACAGCGGTGACGCCGGACGCCACCGTCTGCGCCTCAGCACGGTGAACCTGCGGGACCGCGACGGGCTCCACGGCAGGCTCGACGAGGTCCGCTGCCCCGTCCTGTGGCTGCACGGCACCGCTGACCAGGTGTACTCCGTGCCGAACGCCCAGGACGAGATCCGGATGTTCACCAGCTCCCCCGAGGCGCGCCTGGAGATCATTGAGAACGGGCAGCACTTCCTGAGTGCCTCGCATCCCGCGGAGGTCGGCTCCGCGGTGATCGAGTTCCTGAAGCGCTGGGCCTGAGTCTGAAGCCACCTGTGCGTCGGCCGGTTGATCTTCTGCGGCCGGGCGCGTCCCTCACCCAGGCACCGGTTCAGGCTGTTGGCGAAGGTGGCTCGTCGTAGGTGGTGACCCAGGCCGTTGAGATCGGCCAGTCGCGTTCGGGGCGGTGGGGGTGGAGACCGACGACGGCGAGCGGCGGCAGGTCGTCGAGTTTTGACAGCTCCCGCCATTGGTCCTGGGTCACCTCCAGGTTGCGCAATCCTCCACGCCGGACACCCGGACGCCGCCGCAACCTAACACCCGCCCCCGACACCGCGGCCGGTGATCCGTGCGGCGTCCAGTGCCTGCCGGGCCTCGGCCACCACCCTCGGGTCGGTGACGAAGTGGGTGTCCTGGAGGGCGGAGGCTCCCGCGGCTCCGAGAGGTATCCACGCACCGCCGCGCCGGGGTTCGGCCCGGGTCTTGGCGGAGAGGTGCACCGCGGCGACCCCCGCGGCCAGCAGGGCGGGGATGTCAGCGGTACGGACGCCGCCGCCTGCCATGATCTGCACACCAGGAGCCGTGGCGACCATCGCGGCGAGCGTGGTCGCCCCGCCGGCCGCGGTCGCCGCGCCGCCGGAGGTGAGGACTCTGGTGATCCCCAGTGAGGGGAGCAGCGCCGCGCCGGCGACCGGGTCGGCGGACTGGTCGATCGCGCGGTGCAGGGTGACGTCCACGGAGCGCCCGTGGTTCGAGGCCGCGTCATGGGCGGCGTCGGTCAGGCGGGTGACGGCGTCGGTGTCCAGGAGGCCTTCGGCGGTCAGCGCACCGATCACCACGCCCGAGGCGCCCGAGGCCACGACCGAGCGTACCTCGGCGACCATCAGGGCGATCTCCTCGGCGTCGTACACGAAGTCACCGGGACGGCACCGCACCAGAGCGTGCACCGGCGAGCCGACGGCCGCGACTGCCTCCACCGAGGCCGCCGACGGGGTCAGGCCGCCCAGTTCGAGCCCGGTGCACAGTTCGACCCGGTCCGCACCGTGGTCGCGGGCGGCACGGGCACCCGCCGGGGAGGTGACCGCGATCTCGAGGGTGGTTCCGGGTGTGCAGCCGGTCACTCGTCGTCCCCGGTGAGCGGCTGGTCGGAGGCCGGGATGAGCCGGGCCGTCAGGTCCGGGTCGGCCATGTCGGGGTCGAAGGGGAACATGGGCCGACGGATGCGGTGGTGACCGAGTCGCACCAGGTCCTGGTCGACACCACCTGGTGTGAGGGCCATCTTCCACGCCGCGGCCATCTCGAACAACTCCGGCTCCAGGTAGCCGATCTTCACGATGACCACGTCGGCGGAGCGGGGGTCGAGGTCCAGGTCGGAGAAGTCGTGTTCGTGGTGGTAGGGCTTGCGCACCCGGGTCAGGATCGCGTACACGCTGCCGACTCGGACCACGACCTCGGTCTCGGCGTCGCGGTCGCCGTGCCGGATCGCGTGTACCACGCCGGTGAGGGTGACGGGACCGGCGTGCCGGTCGTCCACCTCGGCCCCGGCGGTGACGGTGACGGTGGCGCCCACGCCGGCGGCGACCGCGGTGTCCACGGCGGCGGGTCCTGGCACCGAGGCGTACAGGACGGTCGGGCCGTCGTCCTTCTGGAACTCCGGGCGCTCCAGCAGCCTGGTCAGGCCCCAGGTGACGTCGCCGGCGCCGCCCGCGGTGGGGTTGTCGCCGGTGTCGCTGATGAAGTACGGCCGGTGCTGCGAGCGCAGCGCCTCGTCGAGGAGGTCGTCGAAGGTACCGGTCGGGGCGACGAAGCCGAAGTCGTGACGGGCCTCCCAGAAGCCGCGGGCGAGGCGTTCGGCGCCTGACGACACGGCGTTCCGGTCGGGGCCGGTGACGACGACGGCCGCGCGGTTGCGTGGTTCGTCGGCCCAGGCGTAGCCGACCCATATCGCCGCGTCGGTCACCCCGTCCATGGCCTCGACCTCGTCGACCGCCGCGTACACGCTCCTGGCGGGCTCGATACGGGTGGAGGTCTGCTCTCCGGCCAGCAGCACCGGGACCGGGACCCATGCCTTCACCGGTCGGGGGGCGCCGGAGGCGAGCAGGTCGACCAGGTTGCGCACGGCGCGCTCCTTGGTCTCCATGTGGTCCTCGTGCGGGGCCATCCGGTAGCAGGTGATGAGGTCGCTGCGGTGGGCGAGTTCGCGGGAGACGTTGCCGTGCAGGTCCATCGAGGTGGAGACGATCACGTCGGGGCCGACGGTGGCACGGATGCGTTCCAGCAGGACGGCCTCGGCGTCCTCGACGCCCTCCACGGTCATCGCGCCGTGGATGTCGTACCAGAGACCGTCGAGCCGGGGCAGTGCGGCGAGGCGGTCGATGAGTTCGCCGGTGAGTGCGGACCAGGCGGCGGCGGTGACCATGCCGCCGGGCAGCGACTTGCCCACCAGGGCGCCGTGCCAGTCGGCGGCCTCGCGCAGTTCCCCGCCGGGCGCGAGGAAGGGGTAGCGACCGAACACGTCGGCGCCCCGCAAGGGATGGAACGCGGGGGCCTCGGTGCGGGCCGGGGAGAAGGTGGACGACTCGATGCCGAGCCCGGCGATGGCGATGACCGGGCGGGCGGCGGTGCGGGATGCGGTACGGGATTCCGGCATGGCTCCTCGTGCGGGTTGTGGTGCGTCAGGGGGTGCGGTGTGCGGCGGGGCCGAGGTGCTCGACACCGAGCCCGGTGCCGCCGACGTCGCGCAGGGCGTGCGCCATGGCGCGCTGCAGGGCGAACTGTCCGGCCCCGACGACTCCGGCGTCGACGCCGAGGCTGGCCCGCTCGATCGTGAGGTGCTCGGTGACCAGCGGGTGGCAGCTGTCGTAGAGCTGGCTGCGGACCGCGGCGACGAAGGGTTCCAGAGTGGAGAGGATGCCGCCGAGGTAGACGGCGTCCGGGTTGAAGAAGTTGACGTTGGCGGCGAGCACCTGCCCGAGATGTTCTCCGGCCCGGCGGACCGCGCGGGTGGCCTCGGGGTCGGCGTCGGCGGCGAGGCCCACGACGTCCTCGATGCTGCTGACATCGGCGCCGCGCTCGCGCAGGATGCGCACCAGGGCGGCGCCCGAGGCCACGGTCTCCAGACAGCCCGTCTTGCCGCAGGAGCAGGGGATGTCGGCGGCGCCGTCGATCCGGATGTGGGTGATGTCGCCGGCGGCGCCGGTGGCGCCCCGGTAGAGGCGACCGTCGACGATGACACCGGCGCCGATCGCCGAGCCGATCTTCACCATGATCGACTGTCGGTGTTCGGCGGGCCGGACGGTGTGCTCGCCCATCGCCATGCAATTGGCGTCGTTGTCCACCGCGGCCGGGACGCCGAAGCGTTCCTCGAGCCAGGTGGCGACGGGGAAGCGGTTCCACCCCGGCATCCGCGACGGCAGCATGGCGGCTCCGGACCGGATGTCGACGGGGCCCGGCAGGGACAGGCCGACACCGCACATCCGGTCGCGTCCGTGTTCCTCGGCCAGGGCCTCCAGGGTTTCGGCGAGCCGTGGCAGAGCCTGCTCGGGGCCGTCGGCGATGTCGAACGGAACGGTGGAGACCCTTTCGAGTCGGCCGCCGGGCAGCGCCACCCCGATCCGGGCATGCCGGCCGCCGAGGTCGGCGGCGACGGCGAACTGGTCGGTGCCGCCGAGCCGCAGGACCTTGCGGGGGCGCCCGCCGGTGGACGACTGGGTGCCTTCCTCGGCGATCAGTCCGCGCTCGACCAGCTGCCCCACGGTGAGGGAGATGGTCGAGGGGGCGGCACCGAGCAGGCCGGCGAGTTCGGCGCGTGACGAGGCCTGGCCCGAGGCCACGAGCTCCAGGACGCGGGCGGCGAGGGGGGAACTCCCCTTCGCCGGCTGACGGTTCCGCGCACTTATTTCAGTCATGTACGAAGTAACTTCCGCAACGGTGGATGTGACGAGCACAGTACGCCCGCACAGGGCGTACGTGAACCGCTTCCCGGACGACATTGCCGTGATCAATAGCGTGACAAACTAGGTCAGAGATGGTGTTTTCGCCACCTGGGCAGGGGGTCGGAGAGTTCTGTCGAACTCGCAGAAACTTACTTTTTACTAATTCTTGTTTGTTTAATCAGCACGTGAGACGTTGACTGTCGTCGCAGCGCCGATCCCCGCGGCGCCCGCCCCAGGCCCAGGCCCAACGGGGCACACACGGGTCCTTTCACTCCGAGGAGAGTCATGTTCCTTGCTCATACGGCGACCGGCCGCCGCTGGGCCCTCGTCGCGGGTGCCGCCCTCACGTCCGGCGCACTGCTCACCGGCTGTTCCGGCGGCGGCACCTCGTCCTCCGGCGGACACTCGAGCGACACCATCAACTACGCGCTCCCGGCCAACTTCACGCCGAACTGGATCCTCCCGGTCGGCACGGCCTCGCACCTCAACACCAACAACTCCTCCATATCCCAGTCCCTCTGGGAGCCGCTGATCGCCTATGACGGCTCCACGGGTGAGGTCGGCTGGAACAAGGACAACTCCCTCGCCACCGCGGCGGACTTCGCCAAGGACAGCAAGAGCGTCACGATCACCCTCGGCAACCGGCACTGGAGTGACGGCAAGCCGATCACCTCGCGCGACGTCGAGTTCTGGTTCAACCTGATCAAGGCCAACAAGGCCGACTGGGCAAACTACAGCCCGGGCAAGGCGCCGGACAACTGGACCTCGCTGAAGATCGTCGACGAGACTCACTTCACCATCACGTTCGACAAGGCGTACAACAAGCAGTGGATGCTCGCCAACGAGCTGAGCATGATCCGCCCGATGCCGCAGCACGTCTGGGACAAGACCGGCGGCTCCGATGCCGTCTCCGACCTGGACCGCACCCCCGCCGGTGCCAAGAAGGTCTGGAAATACCTCAACAGCGCCGCCAAGAACATCTCTGGTTACGCCACCGACCCGCTGTGGAAGACCGTCAGCGGTCCGTACACCCTCAAGTCCTTCTCCACCGCGGGCCGGGTCGAACTGACCGCCAACGCCAAGTACGACGGCGGCGGCAAGGCCAACATCAGACACGTCAACCTGCTGCCGTTCACCACGACCGACGCCGAGGCGAACGCGCTGCGGGCGGGCACGGTGGACTACGGCTACATCAACGCCACGGACCTCAGCCAGGAGGATTCCTTCAAGGCGAAGGGCTACACGGTCAAGCCGTGGGCGGGCTGGGCGATCACCTATATGCCCTACAACTTCAACAACCCGGCCATGGGCCCCGTCTTCAAGCAGCTCTACGCCCGCCAGGCGATCCAGATGTCGGTCGACCAGACCAGTCTGGCGAAGGTGATCTTCAACGGCACCGCGGTCCCCACCTACGGTCCGATCCCCCAGGGACAGGCCTCCGACTTCGTCTCTCCGGAGCAGAAGAAGAACCCGTACCCGTTCGACACCGCCAAGGCGAAGCAGCTGCTGACCTCGCACGGCTGGAGCGAGCAGAGCGGCACCATGGTGTGCACCGACGCGGGCAGCGGCGACGACCAGTGCGGCGCGGGCGTCGACAAGGGCACCAAGTTCGAGATGCAGGTGCTGTCCCAGTCCGGTTCGACCGTGACCGACAACATGATGAGCGCGCTGCAGTCCTCCTTCTCGAAGACCGGCATCAAGTTCACCATCAAGACCGCCCCCGTCAACTCCGTGCTCTCGCAGTCCGGTCAGTGCAAGTCCGGTGACTCGGGTTGCAAGTGGCAGCTGTCCTTCTTCGGCACCGCGGGCAGCTGGTACTTCCCGGCGTACCCGAGCGGTGACTCGCTCTTCCAGACCGGCGGCGGTTCCAACTTCGGCAGCTACTCCAACCCGGCGGTGGACAAGCTGATCGCGCGGACCACCACCTCCGAGTCGGCCGCCGCCGTCCAGGAGTACAGCGCCACGCTGGCCAAGGACCTGCCGGTGATCTGGCTGCCGGAGCCCGACTACCAGGTCTCCGTGGTCAAGAACGGGCTGGGCGGTTTCGCCCAGGACTCGCTGGCCAACTTCCACCCCGCCATGTGGAAGTGGACGAACAAATGAGCCCGGCCGGTGACCCAGCGCATTCCTGAGCCGAAGCGACCGGAAAACACATGAGTACTCCTTCGTACCTGATCAGACGCGTCCTCCAGGCCGTCGTGGTGATCGTGATCGTGACGATCGTGGTCTTCGGTCTGCTGCACGCCCTGCCCGGGGGTCCCGCCCGCGGTATCCTCGGCCCGCAGGCCACGGCGCAGCAGATCGCCCGCTTCAACCATGAACAGGGCCTCGACCAGTCTCTGCCCGTGCAGTACTTCCACTACCTGAACCAGTTGCTGCACGGCGACCTCGGCACCTCGTACACCCTGAACGCGCCGGTCTCCCGGCTCATCGGGGAGCGGCTGCCGAAGACCCTGGTCCTGACCGTCCTGTCGATGGTCATCGGCCTGCTCCTGGCGATCCCGCTGGGGATGTGGCAGGCCGTGCGCCGCAACGGGCCGGTGGACTATGTCATCACCACGCTGAGCTTCATCGCCTACTCCACGCCGGTGTACTTCCTCGGGCTGATCCTGATTCTGGTGTTCAGCCAGGTGCTGCCGTGGTTCCCGTCCCAGGCGCCGCAGGGGGACTCGCTCGCCCAGGTGTTCTCCGACCCGCAGGCCCTGGTACTGCCGGTGGCCGCCGGCGCCGCCTCCATGGTGGCGGTGTTCAGCCGCTATATGCGCGCCGCCACCTTGGAGAATCTCTCCGAGGACTACGTCAGGACGGCGCGGGCCGGGGGTTCCCGCTCCGGCGCCATCCTGTGGCGGCACGTCTTCCGTAACTCCCTGACCCCCGTGGTCGCGATGCTCGGCTACTACCTGCCGGTGCTCTTCGGCGGTGCGCTGGTGGTGGAGCAGCTCTTCAACTACCCCGGCATGGGGCTGCTGTTCTGGTCCGCCGCACAGGCCTCCGACTACCCGGTCCTGCTGGGCTGTGTGCTGGTCATCGCCGTCGCCACCGTGGTCGGCACGCTGCTCGCCGACATCGTCCAGCGGATCATCGATCCCCGAGTGAAGGCAGGCAGCCGGGTATGAGCGCCGTCATCCAGCCGGCCAAGACGCCCGGCACCGCGGACACCCCCCGGGAGAGCTCCGGCACCCGGCTCGCCGTACGGCGCTTCCTGCGCAACCGGCTCGCCATCGCCGGGCTCGGCGTCGTGGTGTTCTTCGTCCTGTTCTGCTTCGTGGGCCCGCTGGTGTACCACACGGACCAGACCCACACCAACCTCCAGCAGGTCAACCTCTCGCCGAGCGGCGCACACTGGCTCGGCACCGACGCCGTCGGCCACGACGAACTGGGCCGGCTGATGTACGGCGGCAAGGTGTCGCTGATCGTCGGTCTCGCCGCAGGCGTCCTGGCCACCGTCATCGGCACCCTGTGGGGCGCGGCCGCGGGCTATGCCGGCGGCTGGATCGACGCGGTGATGATGCGGATCGTGGACGCGGGCATCGCCATCCCCGCCCTCTTCATCCTGCTGGTGGTCTCCGCCATCACCACCCCCGGCCTGGCCGGTCTGATCCTCATCCTCGGGCTGGTGTCATGGCTGGTGCCGACGCGGCTCATCCGGGCCGAGACCCTGACCCTGAAGAACCGCGACTACATACTGACGCTGCGGGCCATCGGAGGAACACACGCCCGCGCGATCCTGCGGCACATCCTGCCCAACTCCGTGTCGACCATCGTCGTTGCCGCGACCTTCCAGATAGCCGACGCCATCCTCCTCGTGGCGTACGTCTCCTACCTGGGCCTGGGCCTGCAGCCGCCGGCCACCGACTGGGGCGGCATGCTCTCCGCGGGACTCACCGCCGCCTACTCCGGCTATTGGTGGCTCATCCTGCCGCCCGGCCTGGCCATCATCCTGGTGGTGTGGGCGTTCAACGCGATCGGGGACGGGCTCCGTGACGCATTCGACGTGAGGGGACGCGGATGACCGCCACCCAGACCTCCGCCGCCCCGACGGCCGAGCCGATTCTCGAACTCGACGACCTCGGTGTCGTCTTCACCACCGAGTCCGCGGAGGTTCCCGCCGTACAGGGGGTGTCCCTGCACGTCCGTCCCGGTGAAACCCTCGCTCTGGTCGGCGAGTCGGGCTCCGGGAAGTCCACCGTCGCGCTGGCCGCGATGGGGCTGCTGTCCGGAAACGCCCGTGTCACGGGCCAGGCCGTGATCGACGGCACCGACATCGTCGGCGCCGACGAGGGAGGGCTCGCCGCGCTGCGCGGCCGGACCGTCTCCATGGTGTTCCAGGAGCCGGCCACCGCGCTCGACCCGCTCACCCGGATCGGCAGGCAGATCGCCGAGGTGATCCGCAACCACAACGACGTCTCCGCCAAGGACGCCGCCGCTCGCGCCGTCGGCCTGCTGCGCAGGGTCGGCATCCCCGAGCCGGAGAACCGCGCGGCCGCCTACCCCTTCCAGCTCTCCGGGGGCCAGCGTCAGCGGGTGGTCATCGCCATGGCCATCGCCAACGACCCGGCCCTCCTGATCGCCGATGAGCCGACCACCGCGCTGGACGTCACCGTGCAGGCCGAGATCCTCGACCTGCTGCGCAGGCTCGCCGCCGAGACGGGCACCGGCGTCCTGCTCGTCACCCACAACATGGGGGTGGTCGCCGACTTCGCGGACCGGGTCGCCGTGATGTACCAGGGCCGGATCGTGGAGACCGGCCCGGTCGAGGATGTACTGCTGCGCCCGTCCCACGACTACACCCGGCGGCTGCTGGCCGCCGTGCCCCGGCTGTCGGTCGCGGAGTCCGACGAGCGCCCGCCGGCCTCACGTCGGCTCAGCGCCGCGGCAGTCGGCGAGGCCCGCCCGGAGGGCGGGTCCGGCAGCGGCGACGCCACCGCGCCGGTCGTCGAACTCCGCGACATCTCGGTGGTGTTCGGTCGCGGAAAGCGCGCGGTGCACGCCCTGGACGGTATCTCGCTCGTCGTCCGCCCCGGCGAGACCCTGGGCCTGGTGGGCGAGTCGGGCTCCGGCAAGTCCACCGCGGCGCGGGTCGCACTCGGCTTGATCCCGCCGACGTCAGGCGCCGTGTCGCTGTTCGGTGCCGACCTGGCCCGTACCCGTTCCCGTGCCCGCCGCAGGCTGCGGTCCGGCATAGGCGTGGTCCTCCAGGACCCGGTCGCCTCGCTCGACGCCAGGATGACCGTCGGCGAGTGCGTCGCCGAGCCGCTGCGGGTGCATCGCCGTGAACTGTCCGCCCAGGAACAGCGCAGCAGGGTCGAAGCAGTGCTCGACCGGGTCCGGCTGCCCCGCGACATCGTCCGGCGCGCTCCCCGCGAGCTGTCCGGCGGTCAGCGTCAGCGGGTTAGTCTGGCCCGCGCGCTGGTGCTCGAGCCGCGGCTGCTGGTCGCCGACGAGCCCACCAGTGCGCTCGATGTGAGCGTGCAGGAGTCTGTGCTGAAGGTCATCACGGAGCTGCAGGACGAGTTGGGCTTCGCCTGTCTGTTCGTCTCCCACGACCTCGCCGTCGTCCAGCACTTCGCCCGCCGGGTCGCCGTCATGCGGGCCGGGCGGATCGAGGAGCAGGGCCCCACCGGTGAGACGCTGCTGCGCCCGGAGACCGACTACACCCGGCGGCTGCTGGCCGCCGTGCCGGTCCCCGACCCGGTGGTGCAACGCGGACGCAGAGCCGAACGCCTGGCCACCTTGGCGGCCGGACGCACGGAGGCCGAGGCGTGAACGACCGCCCCTTGTTCGCCGGCGTGGACATCGGCGGGACCACGACCCAGGTGGTGCTGTGCGACGACGACCTCACGGTGCTCGACCGGGCCGGAACGACCACTCCGGCGGCCTCCGGCGGGCAGGCCATGATGGACGCCGCGCTCGGTGTACTGGCACCGCTGTTGCGGCGTACGCCCGGCCGGCTGATCGGCGCCGGCGTCGGCGCGGCCGGGGTGGTGGACACCGCCGCGGGCCGCATCCTGGTGGCCAGCGACTCCTTCAGCGGCTGGTCGGGCTTCCCCGTCACCGCCGCCGTGGAGGACGCCCTGGGCGTTCCCGCGTTCCTCGACAACGACGTCAACGCGTTCCTGCGCGGGGAGGTGTCGGGCGGCGCGGTACGGGGCGAGCCCGATGTTCTCGGCATCGCGCTGGGCACGGGCGTGGGCGGCGCGCTCTGGACGGGCGGCCGGCTCTTCGCCGGCCCGCACGGCGCGGCCGGCGAGATCGGGCACATCCCCGGGTTCGGCGACCTGCCCTGTACCTGCGGGGGACGTGGCCACCTGGAGACCTTGGCCTCCGGCCGTTCCATCGCGGCCCGATTCTCCGAGCGCACCGGCCGCCGGCTCACCGCGCGAGAGGTCGCCGACGCGGCCGCGTACGGCGACGAGGACGCCCTGGAGGTGTACCGCGCCGCCGGCGCCGGGCTCGCGCGGGCGGTCGTCATGACAGCCGGCCTGGTGGACATCACCACGGTGGTGATCGGTGGCGGCGTCAGCCGTGCCTGGCACCTTCTCGAGCCCGTCGTACGGGCCGAGCTCGCCGAGGAGCCCCCGGTCAGTGGTCACCCGGTCCGCCTGGTCCGTGCCCAACTCGGCGCCGATGCCGTACCGGTGGGCGCCGCCGCCCGCGCCCGCCTGGAGACGACGGCGATTCGCACGGCCAACTGCCGAGTCGAGAGGCTCGATGAAAATCAGCCACGCCAGACTTAATATCGCCAAGAGTCACGGCCGACATCATGCACACCAAAGCGGGCAACAAGGCGGTACGCTCCTCAATCCACACCCCCAAGCGCGTGACCTGCATCACAAAAACGCGACAGCTCTGGTCGGCGCGACGCCATGTGTCGCAAACTCACTGCGATCTTCTGTTAGAAGAATTGCTCACGGGGAACTCGGTTACGAGGGGGCAATAGTGGGTCATCTATTGATTCAGATACGCGCTTCCAGATCCAGCGGATCGCCGGTTTTGAGGCATATCGCCGCTGATATTCACGCAAGCTCAGGGAAACCTGGACATCTCGCATTCCAGCACCTCTCCAGGGTGACTCTGTGAATTCCGCCGGGCATCCGCTGTCCCGGCAGCAGCAGACCGTCTGGACGTCGCAGCAACTCCAGCCCGGCGGGGACTCCTACCATGTCCCCGTGGCCTACCGCCTTTCAGGTCACGTCGCCGAGAAGGAGCTCGCCGCGGCCGTCCGGTCGGTGCTGGACCGGCACCCCGCGCTGCGTGTGGCGATTCATCAGTTATCGAGCGGCGAACTTCGCCAGAGCGTACGTCCCACGCCGGACCGCGTCCTGGACGTACACCAGGTGACAGCCGATGAGCTGCGGGAACGGCTCACCGCAGCCGCTTCGGAGCCGTTCTCCGGGGAAACCGCGTGCCGTGTGCGAGCCGACTTGTTCCGGCTGTCCCCGCAGGACGCCGTTCTCCTCATGGTGTTCGACCACATCACGGTGGACGCACCTTCGGTCGGCCTGATCATCGAGGAATTGGGCCAGGCCTATACCGATGCCCTCGACGGCCGCCTCCCGGCGGATGCGGCTATTGACGAGTCGCCCTATTTCGCCTACGTCCGCCAGCAGCAGGAGTGGACGAATCTCCCCGAAGAGCGGGAACACACCGACTTCTGGGAGAAATACCTGGAGGGCATGGACGTACTCGCGTCCGCACCACGCAAGCGCCCGTACGGCAATGATTCGCCCATTCGCCACTCCTCCTGCCCGCTGTCCTTTCGGGCGGATTTCTTCGAGCTCGTCGAACGCCGGCGGGTGACCCCCTTCTCAGTGCTGCTGTCCGCTTACTCCCTGACGCTTCAGCACTTCCTCCGCTCCGATGACGTCGTCGTCTCCTATCCGGCTGTCGACTGGCGACGCACCGAATTCGACGGGGTGGTGGGACTGTTTACGGACATGATGCTCTTCCGCTGCCCTCCGCAGGCTGAAACAAGCCTTCAGGAGTACGTCCGGGAGGTTCAGGAATCGCTCTTCACCTGCCTGGAGCATCAGGGAGAGTCCCTGGAGAAGCTATGGGCCCGTATGCGGGTGATCTCCGGTGGCGGTGCGGCCCTCCCGGCCATGCTGTCCGTCAACGAACTGGGCACAGACCCCCGGTTGCGCGGGCTGGCTGTGGAGCGCATCCCGCTGATCCCGCGTGACGGCAAGTCGGAGCTGCTACTGGCCATCAACATCAGCGGCACCGAAATCACCGGGCGGCTGGACTTCGACCCCGACGTGTACGCCCCGGCCACCGCACAGCGGCTGGCCCGCGCATGGGAAACCGTGCTCGGCCAGATCCTCGACGGCTGGGACGGCGCCGCGCGGGAAGTGGAGCTCATCACCGAGGCCGACCGCTCCCTGGTGCTGGACACCTGGAACGCGCCGCCCGGCGAGCCGGCCTCGCCGCACGTCCCGGAGTCCTTCCTGCGTCAGGCCACCGCCGCCCCCGAGAAGGTCGCCCTGATCGACGAGGGGCACGAGGTCACCTACGGGGAACTGGAACGGGCCTCCCGGTCCCTTGCCGCCCGTATCACGGCCCTCGGCCTCCCCTCGGGGAGCGTCGTCGCGCTCTGCTTGCCGAGGTCGGCCCGGTTCGTCGAGGCGGCCCTGGCCGTGCTCCGATGCGGCCTGGCCTTCCTCCCCGTCGACATGGAACAGCCGCCGCGCCGCCGCGCCTTCGTCCTGTCCGACGCGGGAGCGGCGGCCGTGATCGCGCCGAGCCTTGCCGGACTCGACGCTCTGCCGCCCGGGGTGAAGCCGCTCGGCCTGGACGCCGCCGAAGCCGCTGCCCCAGGCGATGGGTTCGAAGACCGGCCGGTGGACGCCGAGGCCCCCGCGTACGTCATCACGACGTCCGGAAGCACCGGGCTGCCCAAGGCGGTCGTCGTCCCGCACCGTGCGCTGACCAACAACCTCCGGTGGAAGCGGGACGAGTTCGGCTTCCGCCCGGAGGACCGCTTCTACTTCAAGACGCCGCCCATCTTCGACGCGTCGGTGTGGGAGTACCTCGCCCCGCTCACCGTGGGCGCCACGCTGGTGGTGGCGCCTCCGGGCGCGCACCGGGACCCGGCGGCCATGCTCGGCGAGATGCGGCGCCACGCGGTGACCGTGGCGCAGTTCGTCCCCACCCTGCTCAAGGCCCTGCTGGCGGAGGGGGGATGGGGCGGCCTCCCCGCGCTGCGCTGGATATTCGCCGGTGGAGAGGCCCTCGACTCCTGGGTCGTGAAAGCCGTGAGCAAGGGATGTCATGCCCAGGTCACCAACCTGTACGGGCCGACCGAAGCGGGCTGCGACGCGACGTCCCATGTGTGCCGCTCCGGCGCCGAGCCGGAAGCCGCGGTGCCCATCGGCCGTCCCATTCCCGGGGGCCAGGCCTATGTACTCGGGTCCGGCGGGCAGTTGCTGCCCCCGACCTTCGTGGGGGAGCTCTGCCTCGGCGGGCTCCCGCTGGCTCTCGGATACGCCAACCGCGCCGAACTGACCGCCGAACGGTTCGTACCGCACCGGTTCGGCGAGGACCCCGGCGCGTTGCTCTACCGGACGGGTGACCTCGCCCGCTTCACCGAGGACGGCCTGCTCGAGTTCCACGGGCGCGACGACGGGCAGGCGAAGCTCCGCGGACTGCGGGTGGAACTGGACGGGATACGTAACCTGCTGCTCGGGCACCCCGGAGTCCAGGACGCCGTCGTGACGGTCCGCCCCGAGCTCCCGGACTCCCTGCTCGCCTACGTCGTCTGCGAACCGGACGACGTCCTCGCCGACCTCCGCGGACACCTCGCCGACCGGCTGCCCCCGGAGCATCTGCCCACCCACTTCGTACGGCTGGCGGAGCTGCCGCTCACCGCCACCGGAAAGGTGGACATACGAGCGCTGCCGCTGCCCGAGGCGGGAGCGGCCCCGTCGGCGCACAGCGAACCGCGTACCGGCCTCGAACGGCGGCTCGCCGCGCTGTGGGCGGAGGTCCTGAGCACGGAACCCGACCGGGTGCCCCGTGACGTGAGCCTGTTCCAGCTCGGGGGCAGCTCACTGACCCTGATTCAGCTGCATCGCCGGCTCAGGACGGAGATCGCGCCCGGCCTGTCGGTGACGGACCTGTTCAAGTACCCGACCGTTGCCGCTGTCGCCCGCTCGCTGAGTGGCTCGGAGAACGACGGAGGATGAGCATGACCCTTGCGCAGGAGAGCCAGCTCATAGCGGTGGTCGGGATGGCTTGCCGTTTCCCCGGCGCCCGTGACACCGAGGAGTACTGGAACGCGCTCATGAAGGGGACGACGTCCCTGGTGCCGCTGACGGCCGACGAACTCGCGGCGAAGGGCGTCCCCCAGGGCGTGCTCACCGACCCGAGTTACGTTCCGGTGGCCGGGGCGCTCGAAGACGTGGAGATGTTCGACGCCGCCTACTTCGGGATCCCGCCCGCCGAGGCGGCCGCCATGGATCCGCAGCACCGCCTCTTCTTACAGGAAGCGGTGCACGCCCTGGAGCACGCGGGGTGGGCGGGCGGCGAGGACCGCAGGGTCGGGGTGTTCTGCGGCTCCGGCGAGAACCGTTACGCGGCGATGCTGCCAAGACCGGACAGCGGCGCCCGGACCCACCGGTCCATGTCCGACGCCCCCGCCGCGCTGCCCCTGCGCGTCTCCTACCATCTCGACCTGCGAGGGCCGAGCGTCTTCATCAGCAGCCTGTGCTCCACGTCGCTCACCGCGGTCCACCTGGCCAGGCGCGCCCTGTTGGCGGGCGAGTGCGAACTCGCCCTGGCGGGCGCGGTGTCCGTACAGCTGCCACAGCACCACGGCTATCGAGCGCTCGACGGCTCCGTCATGTCCCCGGACGGTCGGCTGCGCCCGTTCGACAGCGCGGCAGCGGGCACCGTACCCGGAAGCGGCGCGGGAATCGTCGTCCTCAAGCGCCTGGACGACGCCCTGCGCGACGGCGACACCGTCCACGCCGTCATCCGTGGCTCCGCCCTCAACAACGACGGGGCGGACCGGCAGAGTTTCGCCGCGCCGAGCGTGCGCGGACAGCGCGACGTCGTCATCGCGGCGCTCACCGACGCGGGTATCGACCCGGCGACCGTGGGGTACGTCGAGGCACACGGCACCGGCACCTCCCTCGGGGACCCCGTGGAACTCGCGGCGCTCCGCGAGGCCCGGGAACAGCTGGGTGCCACCACCCCCTGTGCCATCGGTGCCGTGAAGTCGTCCCTGGGGCATCTGGACGCCGCCGCCGGCATGGCCGGGCTCATCAAGGCCGTACTCGCCGTCCGTGAAGGCACGGTGCCCGCGACGGTGGGGCACGACGAACTCAACCCCCTCATCGACCTGGGGGACAGCGGCCTGTACATCAGCGTGGGCAGCCACCCGTGGCCGCATACGGAGCACCCCCGGCGCGCCGCCGTCACCGCGCTCGGCGTCGGCGGCACCAACGCCCACCTGGTGCTGGAACAGCCGCCCGCACAACCGTCCGCGCCGGACGAGCCGGACGAGCCGCACATCTTCCCGCTCTCCGCCCATACGCCGCTGTCGTTCGACCGGCTCTGCGACCGGCTCGCCGAGACGCTGGACCACAAGGAACACGCCCCGGGCGATGTCGCCCGCACCCTCCAAGAGGGCCGCCGCCACCGCACACTGCGCCGGGCCTGGGTCTCCTCCTCCCTCCAGGGGATCGGCACCGCCCTGCGCGAGAAGCCCGTCCCCGCACCGGCGGAAGGGCTCGTGCTGGCGATCGACCTCGGGGACGAGAACCCGTACCCGCTCGACGAGCGGCTCGGCGAGCGCATCCCGGAGCTCCGCCGCGCCCTGGAGCACACGGGCTCCGGGGCCTCCCGGGCGGTGGTCGCGGCGCACACCGCCCGGGGCCTGCTCGACGCCCTGGCCGCACGGGGAGTCGTCCCGGACGCGGTGGCCGCGGTGGGCGCCGGCGAGTACCTGGCGTTCGCCCATGCCGGAGCCCTGCCCTGGGACGTGGCGCTCCGCTGCGCCGAGCGTCACGGCCGGGCTCTGGAGGCGTCACTGCCCGGCGGGGATCTGAGCGTCTGCGAACGGCTGCTTGACGAGATCGAACGGGACCTCGCCGCCTGCCCGGCCACCCCCCTGGCCGTCGAGGTGCGATCGCTCACCTCGGGCACCGGTTTCCCCGTCGGCCGGGTACCGCCGACCGGACACCTGCCGACGATGACCCGGGCCGCGGTGACCGGAGAAGAAGCCTTCGCTCCCCCGCCGGGCTGCCCCAGCCTGCTCGACGGCGCGGCAGGCTGGGAGCAGTGGCTGCGTCTGGTCGCCCACTGCTGGGAACGGGGCGCCGACGTGTCCTGGCACCTGCTGCGCGGGGCCGGACGCCGGATTCCGCTGCCGGGCTACCCGTTCGACGAGGCCCGCCATTGGGCCGCTCCGGCGCCGGATGCCACCGCGGGACACACCCCCGTACCTGCCGGCACCACCGCCGCCACCACTTCCCGCTCCGACGGTGCGCAGGACGTCCTGGCCGAACTGGGCGCCATCTGGCGGACGGTCCTCGGCGTTCCCGAGGTGGCGCCCGAGGACAGCTTCTTCGACCTCGGCGGGCACTCACTGCTCGCCTCCCAGGTCATGACCAGGATCCGCGAGCTGTTCGAGGTACGGATCCCGCTCGGCGATCTGCTGGACGCCGAGACGCTGGAAGGCATGTCCGAACTCGTTCAGGGCGAGCTTGCCGCGCTGCGTGTCTACGCGACGCAGACCGCCCCGACCGACGAAGCGATGGAGACGGTGGAACTGTGAGCGTCACCCGCTTTCTGGAGGACATGTCCGCGCGCGGGATCCGCATCGCGCCCAACGGCGAGAAGCTGTCGGTGTCGGGCCCCGACGGCGCCCTCACCGACGCCGTCAAGGACTCCATCCGCACGCGACGCGCGGAGATACTCCGGTTCTTCCGCGAGTACGAGGAGGAGCAGTACCGTCGCGGCGTCCGCATTCAGCGCGTCGACCGCCGGGAACCGATCCCCGCGTCCTATGCCCAGCAGCGCCTGTGGCTGGTGGAGCAGACGGCGAGCGACCTGTCCGTCTACAACATGTACTTCGCCACCGAATTCCGGGGCGACCTGGACGAGGCGGCCCTGCGCGGCGCCGCCGACGATCTCGTGCGGCGTCACGAGATCCTGCGTACGGCCCTGACCGAGACGCCGGAGGGTCTGTTACAGACCATCGACGAGGACTGTGCGGCGCCGTTCGGAACACACCGGGCGGACACCCCGGAGGAACACCACAGACTGCTCCTCGACGTCGTCTCCACGCGGTTCGACCTGGCCGCCGCCCCGCTCATCCGCTTCGACCTGCTGCGCACGGCACAGCGGCGGTGGACCTTCGTCGTCACACAGCACCACGTCATCTCGGACGGCTGGTCCACCGGGCTGATCAAGAAGGAACTGTCCGAGTTGTACGCGGCGCGCGTCGCCGGGCGGAGCCCGCGGTTACCCGAGCTCTCCGTGCAGTACGCGGACTACGCCGTCTGGGAGCGCGAATGGCTCGGCAGCGACCTGGCGCGGCGGCAGCGCGCGTACTGGCGCGACAGGCTCGCCGAGCTTCCACCGCTGCTTGACCTGGTCCCCTCCCGGCAGCGCCAGGCGGTGCAGAGCTATCGCGGCTCCGCGCTGACCTTCCGGTACGGACGCGAACTCCTCGACAAGGTACGGGGGTTGTGCGGGGAGACCGGCACCACCCTCTACAGCACCTTCATGGCGGCGTACTCACTGCTGCTGTCCCGTATGACGCGGCAGTCCGACATCGCCGTCGGCAGCCCGCTGGCCAACCGGCCCTATCCGGCGCTGGAGCGGACCCTGGGGCTGTTCTTCAACACCATCACCGTGCGGACCCGGGTCGATGAGAGCAGTACCGTCCGCGACTACCTGGCGCAGACCCGGAGCAGCGCGTTCGACGCCTTCGCCCACCAGGACCTTCCTTTCGACCAGGTGGTGCAGGCGACGGCCCCCGAGCGCAGCAGCTCGCACTCCCCGATCTTCCAGACCATCTTCATCCTGCAGACCTATCCGGGCGAGCAGTTCACCTTGCCCGGTGTCCACGCCGAGGCCGCTCCGACTCCCTTCTACTCGGCCCAGTACGACCTGATGTTCAAGCTGCGCGAGAACGACGGTGGGCTGCAGGGGCTGCTGGTCTACAACGACACGCTGTTCGACGAGGCCGACGCGCAGCGCTTCGCGGACTGTTTCGTCCGCCTTGTGGAGCGTATGTGTGAGGACCCGGACGCACGGCTCGCGGACCTGCCGCTGATCGACCCCGACAGCTCCCGGCTCATCGAGCAGTGGAACGCCGGCACCAGCCGGCCGGTGCCGGCGCGGCGCGTGGAGGACGAGCTCTTCGACCGGCTGCGCGAGGATCCCGAGCAGGCGGCCGTCACGTTCCGGGGGACCGTGCTGTCCCGGGGTGAACTGGCGCGCAGGGCCGAGTCCGTCGCCGCCGGCCTGCGCTCCGCGGGGCTGGCGCCCGGCGGCCGGGTGGGCGTGCTGGTGCCCAGGTCGCCGGAGCTCATCGCCGTACTGCTGGGGATCCTCCGGGCGGGGCTGGTGTACGTGCCCCTGGACGGGGCCGCTCCGGACGGGCGCACCACGTCCATGCTCGACTCGGCCGGCTGCGTCGCGCTCGTGACCGGGGAGGTGTACGAGGGCAGCTGCCCGTCGTTCGCCGGTGTGCGGCTGGAGGCCGCGGACCTGCTCGGGCACCCGGGGACGGCCGGCTCCCCGGGTGCGGCCGCCGCCGACACCGCCTATGTCATCTTCACCTCCGGCTCCACCGGACGGCCCAAGGGCGTCGAGGTCTCGCACGCGAATGTGCTGAACCTCTTCACCGCCCTCGACGCGGTGGCTTCGCCTCCGGATCCGGCCGTGTGGCTCGCCGTCACTCAGGTCACCTTCGACATCGCGGTGGTCGAGCTGTTGTGGACGGTGGCCCGCGGTGTTCCCGTGGTGCTCGCGGAGACGTCCGAGACGCTGCGGCACACCACGAGTGACCCGCAGGGGATTCAGGCGCCCGCGACCATCCCGGAGCTCATCCGCCGTGAGGGGGCGACGGCCATGCAGGCGACCCCCACGCTGCTGCGCGGCGTGCTCCGCCTGCCCGGCGCCGAAAGCGCCCTGGGCGGACTGCGGCTGCTGATGGTGGGCGGCGAACCGCTCGACCTCACCCTGGCCCGGCAGCTCAAGGACCTCGGCATCCCGCGCGTGCTGAACATGTACGGACCGACCGAGACCACCGTGTGGTCGACCTGCTGGGAGGTCCCGCGGGAGCCCGACCGCATCCTCGTGGGCCGGCCGCTGGCGAACACCGCGGCCCACGTGGTGGACGCGACGCTGGGACCCGTGCCGATCGGCATGTTCGGCGAGCTGGTCCTCGCGGGGGCCGGTGTGGCCCGCGGCTACGTCGGCAGTCCCGGGCTCACCGCCGAACGCTTTCCCACCCTTCCCGCCCTGTCCGCTCCCGCCCTGTCCGCCGACGGTCGCGTCTACCGCACGGGGGACATCGCCCGGTGGCTGCCGAGCGGTGAGATCGAGCTGGTCGGCAGGGTCGACAACCAGGTCAAGGTGGGCGGCTACCGGATCGAGCTGGAAGAGGTGGAGCACGCGCTCAACTCCCTCGCCGGAGTAGCCGAATCCGCTGTGACGGTCCAGCGTGAGCGGGAGCGCGGCCTGCTGGTCGCCCACTATGTGCCGGCGCCCGGCGCGGAGATCGACGAGGCGTATCTGCGGGCCGGGCTCGCCGATCTGCTCCCGGATCAGATGGTGCCCGCGGCCTTCGCGCCCTGTGCCGCCCTGCCCACCACCAGCAGCGGCAAAACGGACCGCAACGCCTTGCCGCACATCCGCGTCGACACCCGGAAGCAGACGGCCAAAGAGCCCGCGAACGATCTGGAGGCCCGGCTGCTGGCGGTCTGGCGAGCGGTGCTCGGCGACGACGGCATCGGCCCGGCCGATGACTTCTTCCAGTCGGGGGGCACCTCGATCCTCGTCGCCCAGCTGCTCACGGAGGTACGCGACCGGGTGCACGAGGATGCGCGGATCGTCGACCTGTTCCGCTACCCCAGTGTCCGGGCGTACGCGGCCCATATCAGCGGGACGTCCCCGGCCGAGGACCCGCGCCGCGGTCGGGCGCCGGCCACGGACGCCCGCCGGGCGGCCCGGCAACGGCGTGGCCAACAGGTCTCCCGCAAGAAGCAGCTCCGGGCGGACGCGGTCCGGCCCGCCATCGACTGACCCCCGTCCCGCGCACCCCCCGACCCGCGCACTCGGCGTTTCGCGCGCCGCTGCCCCACGCGTCCCTCGCCGCATCCCGGTACGCCGACTCGCCGCTCCCGCGAGTGCGTGCCGGCAGAAGTCCCGGAGTGTGAGCCTTGGCTGCCGATCTTCCCGACGAACACGACGAACACGACGCACCCGCCGAACACGCTGACGAGCTCCCGGCGATCGCCATCACCGGTATGGCCTGCCGCTTCCCCGGGGCGGATTCCACCGATGCGTTCTGGGAGCTGCTGCGCGACGGCGTGGAGCCCCGGGAGACCGTTCCCGACGAGGAGTTGAGGCGCGCGGGACTGCTGGACCGGGTGCGCGACGACCCGTCGTACGTCGCCACCCGTATGCGGTTCACGGACCCCTCGCTCTTCGACGCGGGCTACTTCGGCATGACTCCGGCCGAGGCGGCCGCGACCGACCCGCAGCAGCGCCTCCTGCTGGAGACCACGGTCCACGCCCTGCGGGACGCCGCTCTCGAACCGGGGACGTTCGACGGCAGCGTCGGCGTGTACCTGGGCATGAACCTCTCGGACTATCTGCTGCGCCATGTGATGAGCCACCCCGAGGTGGTCGAGGCCCTGGGCTGGCACCGCGTCCTCATGGGCAACGACCGGGGTTTCACCGCGACCGGTGTGTCCTACCGCCTGGGCCTGACCGGCCCGAGTGCGGCGGTCGACTGCGCCTGCTCCTCCAGTCTCGCGGCGGTGCACCATGCCTGCCGCGCACTGCTGGACTACGAGGCGGACGCCGCCGTGGCCGGTGGCGCCGGCATCAAACCGACCGACCTCGGCTACTCCTATGTGGAGGGCGGCATCGGCTCCCCCGACGGCCGCTGCCGGCCCTTCTCAGCGGACGCCCGGGGCACGGTGTTCTCCAGCGGTGTCGGGGTCGTGGTGCTGCGGCGTCTGGAGGACGCGCTCGCGGACGGCGACCGGGTACTCGCGGTGATCCGAGCCGGCGGTGTCAACAACGACGGGGCGCGGAAGAGCGGTTACACCGCGCCCAGCGCCCGGGGACAGGCCGAGCTGATCGCCTCGGTGCTCGAACTGGCGGGCATCGACTCCGATCAGGTCTCCTACGTGGAGGCGCACGGCACGGGCACCGCCCTCGGCGACCCCATCGAGGTGAGCGCCCTCACCGAGGCCTTCCGCACGACGAGCCGTACGAGCGGTACGAGCGGTACGAGCCGTGCGACCGGCTTCTGCGGGATCGGGTCCGTGAAGTCCAACATCGGTCATCTGGACTCGGCCTCGGGGATCGCCGGCCTGATCAAGGTGGTCCTCGCGCTGCGCCACCGCACCCTGCCCCCGACTCTGTGGTGCGAGGAGACCAGTCCGCATATCGACTTCGACACCTCGCCGTTCCGGGTCACCGGAAAGCTGCAGCGATGGGACGGCCCGCGGCCGCTGCTCGCCGGGGTGAGCTCGTTCGGCGTGGGCGGCACGAATGTGCACCTGCTGGTGGAGGAGGCGCCGGAGGTGCCGGAGGCGGCCACCGGCGGCGCGTCCCGTCACGTACGGCTGCTGCCCTTCTCGGCCGCGTCGCGTACGGCCCTGGACGCATGGGAGTCCGGCCTGCGGGAGCGGCTTTCGGCGCAGACTCCCGAGGGCGTGCGCGACATGGCGTACACCCTTGCCCGTGGACATGCCGTACTGCCCTTCCGGCGCGCACTGCTCTGGGTCGACGGACGGGAACCCATCACTCTCGACGGGGACGGCGCGGACACGGGGCGCGGCGGGGTCGCCTTCGTCCTGCCGCATGCCGAGCCCGACCAGGAGTCGGTCCAGGAACTTCTCGATCGCCATCCGGTGTTCCGGAAGACCGCCGAACGGCTCGTCGGGCCGTGGGCCGCGGCGCACGGCATGACGGTCCAGCAGGCGCTGCGCACCCTGGCGGCCCGGGCCCCGGCACTGCTGACGTCCACCGTCGTATCCCTGGGCGAGGCCGCCGTATGGGCGGAGCGCCGGGGAGCCGCCCCCCGGGCCGTCGTCGCCGCCCGGGCGTCCCGCCCCGCCGCGGCTGTGCTGGCCGGCGCGCTGACGGAGGACGAACTCGCCGCCGCCATGGCGGACTTCTCCCTCGACGGCGCCCCTCCGGCCGACGGCATCGTTTCCGACGAACACGTCCTGCGCCGGGTGTCGCTCCGTCCGCTGACCATCCCCTGGTACGACGAGGACGGAGCGGAACTGTGCCCGGCGGGCCGCCGGCCGGACCCGGCCCTGGCCTTCGGCGACGCCGCGGCCACACCGGGCCGGCGCACCCTGCCGCCCCGGATCTCGGCGCTCGTGCACCTCGGCGCGGCCGCGGCGCTCCCTGCCGCCACGGTCCCGGACGTGTTCGCGGGAGCGGTCCACGTCGTCGGTCCGTCCGGCACGCGAGGCGGTGACGCCTCGCTGCTCGGGCGCCTCGGCCGCGCCTGGGCGCTGGGACTCCTGGAGGACCGCTCGGGACTCGTCGACGCCGCCGGCGGCCGCGTCGTGGACCTCCCCGCGTACCCCTTCGACCGGCAGCGGCACTGGCTGGAACCACGGCCGCCGCAGGGCGCCGTCGAGCAGTCCGTACACTCCGGTGGCCCGCGGCCCCTGGCGGTGGAAGCGCCGGTGGAGGCGGGCGGTGCGGAAACCGCCGGGCAGTCGGCTCGGCACATCTTCGCGCAGTGTCTGGGGGTCGACGACGTCGCGGAGGACGACGACCTGTTCACACTCGGCGGTGACTCCCTGCTCGCCACCCGGGTCGTGGCCATGGCCCGCGCGCGGCTCCGGGTGAACGTACCGTTCGGCACGTTCCTGCGGGAGCCGACGCCGGCCCACCTGGCCCGGCTGGCACACAGAGAGCAGGACGAGGAGGCGCCGGCGGCGGGCACCGGAGCAGGCGGTCCGATCCCGCTGACTCCGCTTCAGGAAAGGTTCCTGTTCCTCAGCGAGATCGACGGCGCGGCCGAGGCGTACAACGTGCCGGTTCTCGCCGACCTGCGCGGCCCGGTGGACATCGAGGCGCTGCGTGCCGCGCTCGCCGACGTCGTCGCCCGGCACGAGAGCCTGCGCGCGGTGTTCCGCACGACCGCGGACGGCACGACGCAGGAGATCCTGCCCGAGGTGCCCGTCGAGCTGCCTGTCCTCGCCGTCGACGGCGAGGAGTCGCTGCGGTCCGCGATCGCCGGGCTGCTGGACCGCGGGCTCCCGCTGGACCGGGCTCCCTTCGCCGCGCGCGTCTTCACCACCGGGCCCGGCCGGCACGTGCTCGCCCTCTCGGTGCATCACATCTGCGCGGACGCCCACTCCACCGGCATCCTGCTGCGTGACCTCTACGCCTGCTACGCGGAGCGAACCGGTGGCGACAAGGCCGCCCTGCCCGCCATCGAAGGTCTGCCGGCCGCCCATATGCGTGCCGTCGCCGCATGGCTGGCCTCCGCGGACGCCGGCCGGCAGCTGCGCTTCTGGCTGGACGAGCTGGCGGAGCTGCCCGAGCCGCTCCAGCTGCCGGGTGACCGGCCGCCCGGTGCGGTCCGCGGCTACCGGGGCGGCACCGTCGACTTCGCCCTTCCGGCGGGACTCTCCGGCCGGGTCCGCGCCCTGGCCGAGCGGCACGGCGTGACGCCCTTCGTCGTCGTACTCGCCGTCTTCTTCCTGCTGCTCGGCAGGGTCACCGGGCGGACGGATCTCGTCGTCGGGACACCGGTCTCCGGACGGCACCGGCCCGAGACCCGCGATCTCATCGGGAACTTCGTGAACACCCTCCCGCTCCGGGTGCGGACCGAGGAGGCCCTGGACTTCCACGCGTTGCTGGGGCAGGTCGCCGAGCGGGTGACCACGGCCCTGGACCACCAGGATCTGCCCGTCGAGGTGCTCACCCGCCGGCTGGGAGGCAGCGGCCAGGACCTGAACGCCACCCCGATATTCCAGGTGCTGTTCAACATGCTCAACCTGGACGCGGGCAGTGCCGCGCCGCCGGCCGGGCTCGAGCGCCGCCCCCTGCCGTTCGAGCGGCACACCAGCCCGTACGAGCTCTCCCTCGACTGGTGGTTCGGCCGGGACGGGAGCATTACCGGACGCTTCCTCTACAACACCGAGCGCTTCGAACGGGAGACCGTCGCGGGGTGGCAGGACACCTTCGCCTTTCTCCTGGCCACCGTCGTGGACGCGGCGGACCGACCGCTGAGGGACGTCCCCTCCCAGTCGCCCGCCACCGCCGCCCGGACCTCCGCGGCCCTGGCCGGCCCGCGGGTCCCCGTCCCGCCGCGCCCGGTCCACGCGGTCTTCGCCGACTGGGCGGCCAGGGAACCCGGCCGCCTCGCGGTCACCGACGGCCGGACCTCCCTGACGTACGGCGAACTGGCCCGTGTCTCGGCGGGGGTGGCCGACCTGCTCGCCGGGCTCGGCGTACGTCCCGGCCAAAACGTGGGCATCGCCATGGAACGGGGAGTGCCCCTGGTCGGCGCTCTCGTGGGCGTGATGCGCGCGGGAGCCACGCCGGTGCCCTTCGACCTGACCCACCCGCGGCGGAGACTCGCGGCCATGGCCGAGGACTGCGGCGCCGCCGTCGTCGTCGCCGAGCGCAAGGAGGACGCCGACTTCGCCGCCCGCGCGACGGCTCTGGAGCTGGCGGACATCACGGCGGTGCGAGGCGGCGCGGACAGCGTCCCGGGCGACGCGGTGGACCTGTCGGTGGGTGCCTATCTGACCTACACGAGCGGCACCACGGGCCGGCCGAAGGGCATCCACTTCCCCCACCGCGCGCTGGCGAACCTCATCCACTGGGAGACCGCCGGCCACACCGCGGGGCTGCGCCGGCTGCAGCTCGCGTCCTTCGGTTTCGACGCCTCCTTCCACGAGGCGTTCGCCGCGCTGTGCTCGGGCGGCTCGCTCCACATCGCCGACGAAGAGACCAAACACGACCACGACTTGCTGGCCGGTTTCATCCGGGACCACCGGGTGGAGAAGGCCATCCTGCCGGTGTCCCTCCTGCACGCGCTCGCCGCACGCTTCGAGCACGACACCGCGGCCTTTTCCTCGCTCAAGGAGATCGCCTCCACCGGCGAACAACTGCGCCTGAGCGCGTCGGTGATCTCCTTCTTCGAGTCACTGAGGGAATGCCGGCTGATCAACAACTACGGGCCGGCCGAGACACACGTGGTGACCTCCTACCGGTTCAGCGGACCGCCGCGTACCTGGCCACGGCACGCACCGATCGGCCGCCCGATCCAGAACGTCACACTGTCCGTGCTGGACGGGCAGGGCCGCGACGCTCCCCGCGGCTCGGTCGGCGAACTGGTCATCCACGGCGACTGCGTGGCCACCGGCTACCTGGGACAGCCGCGGCTGACCGCGGAACGCTTCCCGGGTCCTGGCCCGGACGGCGGCACGGCACACGGCGAACGCGCGTACCGCAGCGGAGACAGAGCCCGGCTGCTGCGCTCGGGCGACATCGAGTTCCTGGGCCGTGGCGACAACCAGGTCAAGATCCGCGGCTTCCGGGTGGAGCTGGGCGAGGTGGAGACGGTGATCCGCGAGGACCCGGCGATCCGCGACGTCGCCCTGGTCATCGGCGGCACGGAGGGCGATCGGCGCATCGACGCCTATGTGGTGGCCGCTTCCGGGGCCGGGGTGGCCGAGCGGGCCCGCGACCGGCTCAGGGATGAGCTGCCGGCGGCGATGGTGCCGTCGTCGTTCACCGTCCTCGACAGCCTCCCGGTCAATGTCAACGGGAAGGTCGAGGTGTCCCGGCTGCCCCGGCCGGGCAGCCCGGTACCGCGGAGTGCGGGAGCGGGAGCGGGAGCGGGCGCGGACGCGGGCGCGGGCGCGGGCGCGGGCGGGGGCGGGGACTCAGCCGAGGCGGACGGTGCCCTGCACGGTGTCCTGGCCGTCTTCCGCCGCGTACTGGACAACCCGCTGCTCGGCCCGGACGAGGACTTCTTCGACGCCGGCGGCCACTCCCTGCTCGCCACCCGCGTCATCCACGGCGTACGGGAGGAATGCGGCATCCGGCTGTCCGTGCGGGAGCTCTACCGGCGCGGCACGGCCGCGGAGGTCGCCGCCCTGGTGGCCGGCCACCGCCCCGCGACGGACGCCGAGGAAGAGCTGCCCGCCGTCGCCGCCCCGCTCGTCGTCCCCGCGGGGCACCGCGCGCTCCTCGACGGTTCCCCGTCCGCCGACCGGCAGAAGACCTTCGTGTTCGACACCGGGCAACGGCTGGACCCGGCACGGCTGAGTACGGCGGTGGATGCCGTCCTCGGCCGGCACGCGGCCCTCCGCGTACCGTATGCGGCGGCGGATGCGGCGGCCGATACGGACGGGGAGTCGCAGGCCCGGACGCAGGGCTTCGCCGTGCTCGAACCGCCCGGGAGACCGGCGGGCATGACACCGCACGAGGCCGTGGCATGGCTGTACGACCAAGGTCAGCGCAGGCCCATCGATCCCGCCGGGGAACCCCTGTTCCGGGTCGCGGCGGCGCAGCTGCCCGAAGGCTCCACGCTGCTGGCGCTGACCGTCCATCTGGCCGCCCTGGACGGGCGGAGCCTGAACACCCTCTGCCGTTCCCTCGCCGAGGCCTACGCCACGCCCACGGCCCCCCGCGAAACGGACGACGGATTCCTGCGCCATCTCACCTGGCGGCAGTCACTGGCCGGCAGCGAGCGCACCGAGGAGACCGTGCGCCGGTGGCGCCGGCTCCTGCCCGGGGCCCCGCGGGAGGCCGACACCCTCGGTCCCGCGGCCGACGGGGAGATCGCCGGGCAGCGGTCCTGGGCCCCCGGGCAGCGGCTCCAGCAGACGCTGCGCCAGCGGTGTGCGGAGCACCGCGTCACCCCCTTCCTGCTGCACCTCACCGCCTTCGCCACCGCCCTGGCCTGGTCGCGGGACGAGGACGAGGTCTGCCTGGCGCTGGCGCTGGACGGCAGGATCCACCCCTCCCTCGACGCGACGGTCGGCAGCTTCGCCAACGTCGTCCCCTTCCCGTTCCGGCTGCGCGCCGCGGAGCCGCTGCGCCACGCCCTGGAGGCCGTACGCGAGGTCTTCGACGACGTGGACGGCGTACGCACCGTGAACTACGCCGACCTCGCGGCCGCCGACGAAGGGCTTGGGGCCTTCCGAAGCCTGCCGGTCGTCTTCACCTACGCACGCGACGAGGGCGAGCCGCTGCGGCTCGGCACGAGGGAACTGCGTGCCGTCGGGCCCGACGTACTGGCCGCCGGGCAGCGGCTGCAGCTGACCGTCGCCGACAGCCCGCGCGCCTTCCGCGCACAGCTCGCATACGCCCGCAGCCCTGCCGAGCGGCGGGACGCACGGGTGATGGCGCTGTACCGCACCGTGCTGTACGCCCTCGTGTTCGAGGCCGACACCACCGCCGCGGACCTTGCCGCATCCATCGATCCCGGGGAGGGCGCGTGAAGTTCAGCCTTTTCTTCTTCGCCAACGGGCAGGACACCACCGAGCAGTACCGTCTCCTCCTCGAGGCGGCGCGGTTCGCGGACGCGGAGGGCTTCTCGGCCGTCTGGACGCCGGAGCGGCACTTCCACGACTTCGGCGCGCCGTTCCCCAACCCCTCCGTCACCTCGGCGGCCGTGGCCGCCATCACCTCCCGCGTCGACGTACGCGCCGGAAGTGTCGTGCTTCCGCTGCACGATCGCCTGCGCGTGGCCGAGGAGTGGGCCGTCGTCGACCAGCTCTCGGGCGGCCGGGCGGGCCTCGCCATCGCCTCCGGCTGGAACCCGCAGGACTTCGTCCTGGCGCCCGGCAACTTCGAGCGGAACAAAAGCCTGGTCCGTGACGGCATCCGGGAGCTGCGCGCGCTGTGGTCCGGTGCGGCCGTGCGCCGTCCGGGGCCGGGCGGGGAGGAGCGGCTGATCCATACCTACCCGCGCCCCCGGCAGGACGAGGTGCCCCTCTGGGTCACCGCGGCGGGCTCCGCCGAGACGTTCTCCCTCGCGGGAGAGCTGGGGTGCGGCATTCTGACCCACCTTCTCGGACAGTCCTGGGACCGGCTGGAGGACAATCTGGCCGACTACAGCGAGGCGCTCGAAGCCGCGGGACACGGCATCGAAAGCGACCGTGTGACGGTCATGCTGCACACGTTCGTCGCCGAGGACAGCCGTACGGCGCTGGAGACGGCCCGCGCCCCCATGACCGCGTACATGCGCTCGTCCATGAGCCTCTTCGGCCTCAAGTCGCCGCAGAGCCACGGCGTGGGACCGGCGTCGGACGCCGCGATGCGCGAGTTGCTGGACCACGCCTACGAGGAGCACGCGCGGACCCGGTGCCTCATCGGCTCCGTCGACAGCTGTCTGCCCGTCGTCGAACGCCTCGCCGACCTGGGTGTCGACGAACTGGCCTGTCTGATCGACTTCGGCGTCGCGGCGGACGAGGCGCTCGGCGCGCTGCGGAACCTGGCGGTGCTGCGGGAGAGGTGCGAACAGCTGTGATCTCCCGGACCGGAGGACGGCGGGCGGCCGTCTGCCGCCCGCCCGCCCCCAGCGCGCTACGCCCGCACCGCGGTGAGCCGCGCGACCGCCTGACGCAACTGCTTCACGGTGCCCACGGCCATGGCCGGCACCTGCGAGGCCGAACCGCGGCTGATGTTCGTCAGCACCCGGCCGGGACCGACCTCGACCAGCGCGTCGACGTCCTCCTTCACCAGCAGCTCCAGCGTCTGGCTCCAGTACACCGGCGAGGAGAGCTGGCGCCTCAGCGACTGACGTGCCTCCTCGCCCGTGTGCACATACGTGGCGGTCGCATTGGCGATCACCGGGATGGCCGGAGTGGAGAACGGGACGGCCTCCAGATGGGCGGCGAACTCCTCCTCGATGTCCTTCATCAGGAGCGAGTGGAAGGGCGCGCCCACCTTCAGTTGCGCGACGTGTGTCGCACCGGCCGCCCGCGCGGCGGCGGTGACGGCCTCCACCCCGGCCACCGTTCCGGACACCACCGTCTGGGTCGGCGCATTGTAGTTGGCCACGGCCACGCTCTCACCGGTGCAGCGCGACGACTCCTCGCACAGGTCACGGACCCGCTCGGCGGGCAGCCCCAGGACCGCCGCCATCCGTCCCGGTGTGCGCCGGTTGACCCCGGCCATCAACTCGCCGCGACGGCGCACCAGACGCAGCGCGTCCTCCCAGGCGAGCGCCCCCGCGTGCACCAGGGCCGGGTACTCACCGAGGCTGTGCCCGGCCACCACGCCCGGCTGGATGCCGTGTTCCCGGAGCACCGCGGAGACGGCGAGGCTGGTGAGGAACACACCGGGCTGGGTCACGGCGGTGTCCCCCAGCTCCTCCTCGCTGCCCTCGAAGCACAGCCGGCTCAGCGGAAGTCCCAGAATCTCGTCGGCCGATGCGTAGTAGGCCCGTACGCTTGTCGCGTATTCCCGGGCGAAATCCTTTCCCATTCCGGGCACCTGCGAGCCCTGCCCGGGGAAGAGAAACGCAATCCTGTCCACGGCTACCCCGTTCGCGTGGTGACAACAAAACTTGACGCGGCCTCGACCGCGATCGCTCACCCTATCGATCAGGCGGGACGGAGACAATGCCAAGTCAAGTAATCATCAGAGAGCTCGGATCCCGGTCCAGGCGATACGGGAACGAAGAGCACCGGAATCGAGAGTACGGGAGCCGAGAGCGCGGGAACCGGGAGCCGGAAACACAGCTGACCTGCTTTCTGATTCACCATTCCGGCGGCTCGGCCACCGGCTACGCGCCCCTGGCCGAGCACCTTCCCCCCACCTGGCGGGCGCTGGCCGTCGAACTGCCCGGACGGGGCGCCTCCGTCGGCGAGTCGGCCTGCGGCGACATGGCCGAACTGATGGCACACGTCGCCCCCGCCGTGCTCGACAACGCCCCCGACCGCTATGCCGTCTTCGGCCACAGCTTGGGGGCGCTGGTCGCGTATGAGCTGGTCAGAGAGGCCGAACGGCGGGGCGTCGGACCGGCCTGGCTGGGTGTCTCCGGAAGCCCCGCACCGCACCGTATCCGGGACCGGCTGCCGGAACGGCGTGACCTGTGGCCACGCGAGCGGCTCGTCGCGTTCCTGCGGGAGTTGGGGGGCACACCGGAGGAAATGCTGGAGATCCCGGACGTGGTCGACTACATGGTGACCGTTCTGCGCGCCGATCTGCGCATCGTGGACACCTACGAACACATCGAAGGACCACCCCTCTCCACCCCCGTCTCCGTCTTTTCCGGGGACGCCGATCCGCTCGCCGAGCATGAATTTCTGAACGGTTGGCGAGAGAGAACCCTGGCACCCGTCAGTTTTCACAGCTGGCCCGGTGGACACTTTTATCTGTTCGATCATCCCGAAAGCTTCTGCAAGAGTCTCGTGGCGGACGTCAATTCCGCTCTTTCCGGTACACCAGCAGCGGCGCGAGAAGAAATGGAAGACGCTGAGAGCCATGGCTGAGAACAAGCCCTCCGGTCCGGAGGGAGAGAAGAAGACGCGGCAGATCGCCGGTGCCGCGCTCCCCCTCTACCTGACGATGATCGCCTCGTCGGCGGCGTCCCTGGTGGACACGGCCGTCCTGGGGCGGCATGGCACGGCGTCGCTCGCGGCCTTCGCCGTCACGCTGGCCGTGTTCAGCCCGGCCACCGCCGCGGTGTCCGGAGCCATGCGCGGAGTCATGCCGTTCGTGGCGGCGTACAAGGACGCGGACGACGCCGACGGCCTGCTGCCCGTGCTGCGCAACGGCATGTGGCTCGGGATCTGCGTCGGACTGCTCGGTGCCGCGGCGGTCGCCTCCGTGCCGCTGATCGGCAAGGCCGGTGGAGTGCCGCAGACCACCCTCGACGGGTTGGGTGTCTTCCCGTACATCCTCGCCTGCAGCGTGCTCGTGATGTCGATCGCCGCCACCGCGACGTCCACTCTCGTCGGGCTCGGCAAGGGCAAGGCGGTGATGCGTTCCGGGATGGCCGGCACCGGCGCCGCCGTCGTACTCTCGCTGGTCCTGGTCGGCGGCGTCGGTTCGTTCGACGGCCTCGGCCTGCCCGGCGCCGGCATCGCCATGCTCACCTCCAGCCTGATCAACGCCTCCGTGGCACACGTCCAGTTGCGCCGGAACACGGTGTTGGCCGGGAGGCCGCTGCGGCTGGGGCGTCCGCATCCGCGCGAGGTGCTCAAGCTGGCCGCGGTCGGCATCCCGCTCGCGGCCACCGTGCTCATCAAGTTCGCCGTGCTGGGCGTCCTCGCCTTCTCCGCGGCCCGGGTGAACACCGACAGCGCGGCCGTGCACAGCATCTCCCTGTCCCTGGTGAACCTCATGTTCACCGCGGCGGTGGCGGTGGGCCAGGCGACCGTGCCGCTCATGGCCGCCCATGTGAAGACCGGCGACGTACAGGAGGTCAGGCGCAGCGCTCACGCGGGTGTCCTGGTGGCCCTGGGCGCCGTCTGCGGTCTCGCGCTCCTCCTGGTGGTGGCGCGCACCCCGGTGATCTCGCTGTTCACCGAGGACACCGGCCTTCACGACAAGGTGCTCGACCTGATGCCCGTCGTCCTTCTCGCAGTGCTGGCGGACGCCGCCCAGGCGGTGTTCGGCTTCGGACTGATCGGCATCAAGCGCACCGTCCCCAGCCTGGTCGTCTTCGCGATCTGCTACGGGCTGCTGGCCCTGGTGGCCCTGCCCGTCGGCGCCGCGGGCGGCCTGAAGGCGCTGTGGCTCTCCCTGGCCGGCGCCAACCTCCTGCTGGTGGCCGGGCAGGCCTTCTTCTTCCAGCGCCGCAGTGGCTCACTGACCAGGCCGGAACCGGCCCCTGCGAGCGCGTGACCCACCTTTCCGCGACCTCTCCCCGCCCGACGTGTGCACCGTCATATCCGCGAAGTCAGGAGTACCTCCATGGGCATGTCCGACGATCGTGAGCGACCCAGCACGCTCGTTGAACTCTTCGAGACGACAGCAGCGCGTCACCCGGACCGCAACGCCGTGAGTGACGGCGAACAGACCCTGACGTACCGGGAGTTGAGCGCGCGCTCCGATGTGCTCGCCGCGCACCTGGCCACGCGAGGGGTCGGCCGGGAGGACCGCGTGGTGGTGCACCGACCCCGCTCCAGCGAGGTGTTCGTCGCCCTGCTCGGCATTCTCAAGGCGGGCGCGACCTACGTCGCGGTGGACGTCCGGTATCCCGACAAGCGCCGGGACCTGATGATCCAGCGCAGCGAAGCCAAGGCCATCGTGACCGAACCAGGGTGGGGTGCGCGGCTCTCGCACCTCGGGCCCGAGGTGATCGAATGGCACAGCACGGCCGACTCCCCCGCCCCGGGCGACCTGCCGCTTCCCGCGCCGGAGAACGGGGCCTGTGTGCTGTTCACCTCGGGCTCGACCGGGGTCCCGAAGGCCTTCGTGCTGGAGCACCGCAACCTGCTCGCCTTCGCCCGTAACCGCGTCATGCCTCAGCTGCTGCCCACCGATCGCACCAGCCAGATCGCCAGTGTCTCCTTCGACGCCTTCCACTTCGAGACCTGGTGCAGCTTCGCGTACGGAGCGGAGATCGTCGTCATGCCGGCCATGGCGGAGCTCCTGGCCTCCGATGTGAAGCGGGAGCTGGAGGACCGCCGGATCAGCGTGATGATCGCTCCCACCATGGCGTTCAACCACCTGGCCCGCGAGAGCCCGGAGACGTTCGCCGGCCTGCGGGTCCTCCAGGTCGGCGGTGGCACCATGCTGGCCTCCGCCTGCCGGGACGTCCTGGCGAGCGGTTTCCGGGGGTCGCTGTGGAACCTCTACGGCCCGTCGGAGACCACGACGGGCTGCTCAGTGGCCCACATCGAGTCGGTGGGCCCCGAGGACATGTCGGTACCCATCGGCCCCGTCCTGGACGGCTTCTCCATGTATGTGCTGGACGCCGACCGGAAGCCCGTGCCCGTCGGTGAGGTGGGCGAGCTGTACGTGGGCGGGGTGGGGGTCTGCCGCGGGTACATCGGTCAACCGGAGCTGACCGAGCAGCGCTTCGTCCGCGATCCGTTCGCCGAGGACGGCAGCCGCATGTACGCGACCGGCGACCTCGGCCGACAGCGGCCCGACGGGGTCTTCGAGTACGTCGGGCGCGCCGACGACCAGGTGAAGATCCGCGGCTACCGGGTGGAACCGGGCGAGGTGGAGCGCGCGCTCGCCCAGCACCCGCTGGCCCGGGAGGCGATCGTGCTGGCCACCGGCGAAGAACTGGACCTGCGCCTGGTGGCATTCGTGGCGGCGGACAGCGCACTGACGGACGAGGAACTCCTGGCGTACGCCGAGCGGGAACTGCCCGAGTACATGGTGCCCAGCCGCGTCCTGCTCCTGCCCCGGATCCCCGACAACGAGAACGGCAAGCGGGATGTGGCGGCGCTCAGGGCCCTGCTGGCCGAGGACTCCCGGCAGCTCTCGCCGTCCGACCTGCCGTCGGGGGAGACGGAGACGTACCTCGCTGGGCTGTGGCGGGAGTTCCTGGGCGACGAACCGGTCGGCGCCACACACGACTTCTACGCCGTCGGCGGCAACTCGCTCCTCGCCTTCCGCATCCGGCAGCGGGTGGCCAAGGAGCTGGGCGTGTCCATTCCCTTCAACGCGATCCTCAACCACCCGGTGCTCCGGGATCTGGCGGCGCTCATCGACGCCCAACGCGACACCGCTGACCGGCAGGTGTCGTGATGCGGCGGATCGCAGTCGTCTACGACATGGGCGCCGCGGACGTGGTGGAGATCGCGGCCGCACTCGAAGGGCTGGCCGAACCGATCTTCGTCTGCCCGGACTCCGAGTTCGGTGAGCAGCCCACGGAGCTCATGGCCGAGCTGGGCCGGCTGTGCGACATCCGTGGGCTCGACCTCGGCCGCGCCGCCGCGAAGGTGCGCGCGGAACGGCCGGACGGAATCGTCACCTTCACCGACTATCAATTGGAAACAACCGGGGCACTCGCAGCAGAACTTAATCTTCCGTTTCACTCGCCCGAGCTGGTGCGCAAGCTCACCCACAAGCACCTGCAGCGTGAGGTGCTCAACGGCTGCGGTGCGTCCGCGGTGCCTGCGCGGCTGGTCACCGGGGAGGTTTCCGCCCGGCGCGCCATGGCGGAGGTGGGCCTGCCGGCCGTGTTCAAGCCCGACGTGGGAACCGGCAGCCGAAGTACCTACCGCATCTCCTCGTACGACGACCTTGTTGCCGCCTGCCGTTCGGAATTCCCGGGGCCGGCGGAGTCCGGCGCGCCCCGCCGCGCGGCCGCTACAGAAGCCTTCGTCTTGGAAAAGGAACTGCCGGGAGTCGTGGACACCGCCCCCTGGGGCGACTACGTCTCCGTGGAGTCGGCCGTCTTCGACGGTGCCATCACCCATCTGACGGTCACCGGAAAATTCCCGCTCGCGCCACCGTTCCGGGAGGCCGGGTCGTTCCTGCCAGCGGCCTTGCGGGAAGAGGACGAGAAATCCGTCCTGGATGTGGCCACACGCGCCTTGACCGCCCTGGGCGTGCGCACCGGAGTGTGTCACACCGAGGTGAAGCTCACTCCGTCGGGACCGCAGGTCATCGAAGTGAACGGGCGCCTTGGGGGCCTCGTCAACGCTCTTCTCGCCCGCGCGACAGGAGTGGACGTCATCCGGCTGGCGGCCGGTATCGCTCTTGGGGACGGGGAAGCCACGAAAGCGGTGGACCACATCGCCTACGAGCGGATCGCGTTCATCTTCGCTCGCGTGCCTCCCTTGGAGGCGCGGCGTGTCGCCGAGGTGTCGGGACTCGAGCAGTTGCGGCGTCTGCCCGGCGTTTCCCGTGTCGTCCTGAAGCGCGGAGCGGGGCACTCCATCGACTGGCGTACGGGGAGGCTGGGGCAGGTCTACGTCTGCTTCGGAGCCACGGAGACCCATGAAGCGCTGGCCTCGCTGCTCGATGAAATGACCGATGTGGTCAAGGTCCGCTATGAACCGCGATATCCGCCACCCATCAACTGATTCCACATCCACACACCGCACCCTGGAAGAAGTTCCTTGAAAAAACCTCGAGTCGTACGCTCCTTCAGCGACCTCGCCCCAGGGGTCCTCGACCAGAACGTTCCCGTGGTCACGCTGTTCAGCGGAGGGCTGGACAGCACGTATCTGCTGTACCGGCTGCGCCGGTCCGGGCACCGTGACATCCATGCGATCAGCGTGGACGTAGGAGGTGACGAAACCCTCGAAGAGAAACAGCGCATAGCCGACCGGCTCGGCATTGAATTGCACATCGTTGATGCACGGGAAACTTTCGCGCATGAGTTCGTCCTCCCGGCCATATCCGCTCAGGCCGTCTATCTGAACACGCATCCGATCAGTTCCTCGCTGAGCCGTCCTCTTATGGCACGAATAGCGGTCGAGATGGCCCAGAACATGGGGGCATCGACAGTACTGCACACGGCCAATCAGTCCCAGAACACGCTGCGACGACTGAACGGGGCAATCAATCTGCTCGGCTTCGCGGGCCGGTACGGAAGCCCCTACGAACTCGATCCGGTCGATCGCGCCCAGAAGATCGAGGAACTCAAGGATGCCGGCCTGGACGAGATGGCGGATCGGATCGTCAGCGGTGACTCGAATCTATGGTGCCGCGAATTCGAGTCGGGAATCCTGGAAGATCCGGAGGACCATGCCACTCCCGAGCATCTGTATCGGTGGTCCATCGCCGAGAATTCCGCACCCGAGGGCCTCATGGACATCAGGTTCCGCGCGGGAGTTCCCATCGCAGTCAATGGAACCCGGCTTCCGCTGACAGGGCTGATCCGCGAAATGAACCTGCGTGTGGGTGCCTTCGGTATCGGCCGTTACAGTGGCCTCGAGCATTTGCCCGAAGGAGAAAAGGTGCTGGAGATCCGGGAGATGCCGGCGGCCTGCCTGCTCTTGCGCACATACCGGCATCTGGAAACAGCCACCCTGGACGCCGAGACCATCCGGGAAAAGATGCACCTGGAGCAGCTCTGGGTGCGCGAGGCCGTCGAGGGTCGGTGGTTCGGCCCCCTTCGAGCCGCCTGCCAGTCGTTCATTGACAACTGCTCGGCCGGTATCACCGGATCGGTGCAGTGGAGACTGACTCCCGGCTCAGCACAAACGACGGCAATCCTCGCGGAGCACCCCCTTTACTTGCGCGACCGGGAATCCTGGGAAGCTCAAATGGCGAGATAAGGAGGCCCGATAGGATAAAGCCCGACCTGATCGGCAAGCCATTGAGCCCGCAGATACGCGCCTTTCCGGTCGTGAATGTGCACCGTATGATCGGGTGCGGGCTCATCCCAGTGAATTTGTCGCGAATTGATGGAGATGGAAACATGCGCATACTCCTCCTCCGCGGACAGCCGCAGCGCAGGCACCTCCGGCCAGCGCACCCCACTCCACACAAGCGTCGCGGGACATTTTCCCGCAGCAGCGACGAAGCGGTCCTCGAGCCGGCCGAGAGGCTGGGATGTCCACTCCAGAAAAATCGGAAACGGGCCCGCGACAACTGAACTGGTCGACGGCTGAATGGACGGACTCTGCCCGCACCCGAATGCGGTGGCTGTCGGCATGGCGGCGCTCAGTGTCTCCAGCTCCGACGCCTCGGACACGGTGGCTTCGAGACTCACCTCAGCATCAGTCGGGTCGCCGATCGCCAGCAAGCGACGAGCCGTCTTCACCGCAGCACCCAAATCCTTCGTCCGGAACACCGGATGCGCCTGAGAGTTCCCCATGGAAAGCATTGTGCCAGCGGCGACATGTGGTGTCTCACGAAGCTCTGCATAAATATTTCACAAAACGGTCTTTCATAGTGGAGAGGGTGCATCATGTCTACAACGGTCAAGGGCTCTTCGACCGCGCTGAAGTCCGCTTACGCCGAGGCCGGGTGGAGCCGGATACCTTTCCGATTCGACGACAAGGCGGTTGAGCTGATCCGCGAGCGTGTGGCGTCGATCAGCCGGGAGCGCAGGCCGGAGGTCGTCCATGAGAAGGACAGCGATGTCGTCCGAGCCATCCACGGCTGCCATCTCTTCGACGACGTGTGCTCCGCGCTCGTGAGGCACCCGCAACTCGTCGCTCTGGCCGAGGCCCTGACGGGAAAGCCGGTCTACGTCTACCAGTTCAAGGTCAACCTCAAGCAGGCCCATGAAGGCGCGGCCTGGCCGTGGCACCAGGACTTTGCGTTCTGGAGCAAGGAGGACGGCATGCCACGTCCGGAAGCCGTCAACGTCGCCGTATCACTGGACGACGTACATGAGGACAACGGCCCGTTGGTCGTCATCCCGGGCTCCCATCGCCTCGGCCTCATCGGTCTCCCCGACACGGTGGAAGGGGAGGGTGACTGGCGGCGACACGTATCCGCCGATCTGGCGTACACCGTCAACACCGATACGGCGTCCGACCTCGCCCGGCGGAACGGCACCGAACTCATGGTGGGTCCGGCCGGTTCGGTCCATGCCTTCCACCCGAGCATCGTCCATTCCTCGTCGAACAACTCCTCGGCAGACCGGCGTGCGCTGCTCCTGATCACCTACAACGCCGTCGACAACGCACCCGCCAACCCGACACGCCCCGAGTTCCTCGTCAGCCGGGAGGCCACCCCGATCACCCCCCGCTGTGATGACCGGCTGGGTGTTCATGGGTCGTGACGACCGCGGAACTGACCGCGGCCACCTCCCGGCCTGCACTTATAGACCATTTCCCTTGCCCATAAGACCGTCGCTTCTCTCTGGAAGGGCCGGGTAACTCGCCCTATTCGGGACTAGGTTGGACCGATCGGCGTGCAATCCCCCTGGAAAGGGATATGAATCGGTATGACCGTCGCCCCAAAAGCCCCGGCCAAAGTCTCGACTCAAGCCCCGGCCCAAGGCCGTACCGCCCGGTTGGTGGGGCGGGCCCCCGCCGGGGTGCGGCCGTATCTGGAGTTGCTGCGGCTTGACCGGCCGGTGGGGGCCTGGCTGCTGGTGGTGCCCGGATGGATCGCCCTGGGAGCGATCGCCGGGCCCCGGGACGGTGGCCTGCTCGGGCTGCTGCTCCTGGTGTACGGGATGCTGTCGAGAGGGGCCGCCTGCGGGCTCAACGATGTGCTGGACGCGCGGTTCGACGCGCAGGTGCCGCGTACGGCGGGGCGGCCCGTCGCCTCCGGGCGGCTGGCGGCCGGGTGGGCACTGGTGCTGTGTGTCGTGGTGGGGGCCGCCGCTCCGCTGGTGATGGGGTTCTGGAGTGTGGAGGCCGTGGTGTGGGCGGCGGCCGGGGCGCCCCTCGCGGCGGTGTATCCGTATATGAAACGGGTCACCCACTGGCCGCATGTGTGGCTGGGGATCACCATGAACTGGGCGGTGCCGCTGGTGTACGTCCTGCTCGCCGGAGGGCTCAGGGACGGGGGCTGGGTGCTGTACGGGGCGCTGATCTGCTGGGCCGTAGGGACGGACGTGATCTACGCCTGCCAGGACCGGGAGGCCGATGTGCGGGCCGGGGTGCGGTCGGCCGCCGTGCTGCTGGGGCGCCGTAGCCGGGTGCTGGTGGGCGGCGTGTACGCGGGGTGTGTGGTGCTGCTCGCCTGGTTCGGGGTGGTGGCCGGGCTCGGGCCGCTGTACTGGCCCGGACTGTGCGTGGTCGCGGAGCAGTTGGGACGGCAGGTACGGCGGGCCGACCCCGCGGACGTCGGAGCCTGCGGGCGGGCGTTCGCCACCAACCCCCTGTGCGGACTGCTCATCCTCGTGGCCGTGCTCGCCGGGCGGATCGGTACCCTCGGCTGAGGGACACGGACCCTGGAGGTGCTGGTGGGACTGCGGGAACGGATCGCGGCGGAACTCACGGCGACCATGCACGGCGGGGATCTCAAGCTGGAGCGGTACGCGGGGCCGCCCGGTGATCCCGGGCTGTTCGGGATCGCGCCGGGAGACCCGGTGTGGCGGGTGCACGGGCAGGCCACCGGGATGCTCACCGGCGGGTTCGCCGCGCTCATGCTCCAGTCGCTGCATCCGCTGGCCATGGCGGGGGTCGACCAGCACTCCGACTTCCGCGCCGATCCGGTCGGGCGGCTGAACGGAACCGTACGGTTCATCACCACGACCACCTTCGGCTCCTCGGCCGCCGCCCGCGAGGTGATCGACCTCGTCCGGCGGATCCACACCCGGGTGCACGGCACCGCCCCCGACGGCCGGCCGTACCGCGCGGACGACCCCGACCTGCTCACCTGGGTGCACACCGCCGAGGTACGCAGCTTCCTCGCCGGCCACCAGACCTACGCACCCCGTCCGCTCCGACTGACCCCCGCCGAATGCGACGCCTACTACCGTCAAGCCGCCCCCATGGCCGAGGCGTTGGGCGCACGGAACGTACCGCGCACGTCCCTCGAAGCCGAGCGCTACCTGGCCCGCCTCCGCCCCCAACTCCACGCCACGCCAGCCGCGTTGGACTCGGTACTGTTCCTCCGCCGCTTCGGACGCACACGACGGGAGCGGCTGGTCGTAGGCCTGCTCACGAACGCCTCGGTCGGCCTCCTCCCCGACTGGGCCCGCACCGAACTCGGCATCCACCGCCCGACCCTCGTCCGCACCGGCTGGGACCGGCCCCTGGCGACGGCCGTCGGACGCACCCTCCAGTGGGGGCTCGGGCCCTCCCGGATCCAGGCCGCCGCACGGGGGCGGCTGGCGGGGGCGCGGTAGGGACGACGTCGAGATCTTCAAGGCGTCCGGCGGACGGGGCGGCGCTTGGCTGGACGTTACGGCGGAACCCCCACCACGAGAGTGAGGGGCCACGACAGCGAGAGGAGGGGTAAGCCCATGATCCCCATGATCACCGCGCTTGTGTCCTCCCGGGGTGCGGACCACATCTGACCTCGGCGCGGACGGGCGCCTTCACCGGAGCGTGCCTTGACCGTGAAACAGAACGACCTGACCATGCGTCCGATCACCGGACGCGAAGAACTCGTCCTCTTCTCCCAACTGCCTTACGCCCTCAACGAGGAACTGGCGGACGACCTTGCCGCCGGCCGCCGACGTCCGGAGTGGATGTGGATCGCCCTTCGCGGCGAGCGCCTGCTGGCCAGGGTCGCATGGTGGGGTCGGGCCGGAGACGACACACCATTCCTCTTGGACATTTTCGACATCGACGACAGCAGCGCGGATCGCGATCGCGTGGACATCGGCGTACGGCTGCTGCGGGCCGCCACGGCCGCAGTGGTCCCAGCCGACGCCCGTCCACCCGAGTACAACCGAACCGTCCCACCCGATTGGCGCGAGGGCGGAGTGACCAGGCGCATCGTCGAGGACCGCATGCTCGCCCTGAAACGGACCGGCGCCCGCCAGTTCGTCGAACGGCTGCTTCTGGAGTGGCGTCCCGGGACACCACTCCCCGAGCCGAAGGGGCGCCTGGCGTTCCGGCCGGTCCGCGACACCGAGGAAATCCTCGCCCTGATGACCCGGGTCCTGGACGGAACGCTGGACGCGCACGGCAGGGACGCCCTGACCCGGATGTCCCCCCGCGAAGCGGCGGCCAGACACTATGAGGAGGAGCTCGCGCACTTCCGGAGCCCGCAGGACTGGTGGCGGATCGCGACACTGCCGGACGGCGAGCCGGTGGGGTTCGTCACCCCGGCCCGCAACGACTACAACCCCGTCATCGGCTACCTCGCGGTACTCCCCGAACACCGGGGCAACGGCTACATCGACGAGATCCTTGCCGAAGGCACCCGGATCCTCAGCGCGCAGGATGTCCCCCGCATCCGGGCAGCCACGGATCTCGGCAACACCCCCATGGCGAACGCTTTCCAGCGCATCGGATACGTCAACTTCGCACGCCGGATCTGCATGATCTGGAGCTGACCGAGGGCGCGGGGCTCCCACAACGGCGTCCCCTGCCGCAGGCCCCGCCCGCTCTATTGGGTCTCCAGTTCCCCGATCCGCGTCAGCGTCGTTCCCCTCTTCGGGCATACCCACACCGCCGTGTCCGCGCGGACTGTCGCCGTCAGCGGATGCGTGTCCGGGTGTGTCGGGCACTGTGGCCAGACCGCCGATGCACCTTCGGACCATAGTGCCTCCACCGCCCATTCCTGGACCTGATCTGCCAGGTTCGCCAGCCGCTCTGCGGCGGTGCCACCAGATGGTGAAGTCAGGCCCTGGCCCGAACCGTCCGGGGCGAAGAGCATGATCCCGTACGTGTCGTCCGCACGTATATGCGGCTGCACCGCGCACTGCGCCTGGAGGTCCCGCAGGACCGTCTCCAGAGCTTCGGCGAATTCCACGTCGTCCACTGAGGGCTCCTGATCACATCGCGGAGGACTGTCCACAGTCTCCACTGTCCCTGAAGCTCGCGGAGGATCTTTTCCGGCCCAGGCCCCCGTTTCAGCAGCCGCTCATTCCCGGCGGCTCGGCGGTGGTCAACGCTTTTCACGTCGGCTGCGGATGCTCAGGGCGATGGCGGAGACAAGGAACCAGAAGGCACCGAAGGCTGAGTATCCGGCGAGGGTGGACAGGCTGCTCGTCGGCGAGGCGGACATGACAGCGAAGGAGGCACCGGCGAGGACGGACAGTCCGCCGCTGATGACCATGGGCCACTGGGCACCGACGGTGCGTCGGCGCCGGATCGCCACGGCGAGCTGGATCGCTCCGGCAAGGAGGGCCCAGATGCCGAACACGAGCAGGGCCGTCCCGATGGTGGAGAAGACGGCGATGATCATCCCGGCCGCGGTGGCGAGGCCGAGAGCCACGTTGGTGGTACCGACGCGGTCCGTGGAGCCGGTGCCGGCCATACGGTGCTCGAGGAGCGTGGCGATGACGTCCCACAGGGGGTAGATCACGAGCAGTACGGCCGCGATCACTGTGGGCCTGTCCGTCGACACGAGCGAGGCGGACGTCGTGGCGACGAGTGCCACCCAGATCAGGGAGAAGGCGACTCGGATCAGGTACAGCGATCGGAGCCCGGAGGGCGTCGTCGTGGTCGTGGTCGTGCTCGAAGTCACGGTGGTCTGAGTCATCGGGTGTCCCGTTTTGTGATCGTGATGGTGTGAGACGGTCGCCTCGATGAGGAGTCTCAGCGGCCTCGGGAGGGGGCGTGTACTTCGAACGAAGTAGTTTTGCCATCCGCTTCGAATCGAATGAGTTCTGCCGTCCCCATCGCCCGGCCCGGGCTCGCCGTCTACATCATTCGAAGTACACGGCCGCAGCACACGTGGACGAGAATTAGGTCATGGTCAAGGCGCAGAACAATCAGGACGGGCCCGTGGCACCCCTGTGGGTCCGCCGCCCCGAGGCGCTGCACCTCGTCGCCTATTCGGTGGCCGCGCTGGTGTTCACCGGCCAGATCGTGGCCGTGATCCTGCGAGGGTCGGATTGGCCGACGGCCCTCTCCGTGCTCCTCGCCGGTGGCGGTGTCGCCCTCTCATGGCGGAGGCCGTGGGCAGGACTGGTCGTGGCGAGCGCGGCGTCCTTCGCCGTCACAGCGGTGGGCCACGACCCCCTGTCGGTGTGGATGATGGCGGTGCTCGTGCTGTTCTCGGTCACCCTCAGGGGGAAGCAGCCGCTGGCCGGAACCGGCATCGTGGCGGCGTTCTTCCTGGGGGCGTTCATGACACTGGGAGGATTCCGTGGCGGCGCGATCGTGGGAGCCGCAGCACTCTTCTCAGCCATAGCAGGAGGCGCGACAGGGGCCGCGCTGCACATCCATCGAGAGCACTGGCGCACCCTGGAGGAACGGGCCGAAAGCGCCATCGCCACCCGCGAGATCGAGGCCACCCGACGGGTGACCGAGGAACGACTCCGCATCGCCCGGGATCTCCACGACGTCATCGGCCACCAGGTCGCGATGTTGAGTATGCATCTCGGTGCCGCGGAGATCGGGCTGCCCGAAGACGCCGAGCCCTCCCGGCAGGCCCTCGTCTCGGCCAGGTCCAGCGCCCGCACCGTCGTCGTCGAAACGCAACGGATCCTCGCGCTCCTCCGCCTCGGAGACGACATCTCCGACGACGAGGCGCTCCGGCCGACCCCGGCGCTCAGCGGCCTGGAAGGCCTTGTCGCCTCTTTCGAGAGCATCGGCCTCGACGTCCGGCCCTCCATCGACATCCCCACCGGTTTCGTGGAGCCCAGCGTCGGCGTGACGGTCTACCGGGTCGTTCAGGAAGCACTCACGAATGCCTACCGGCATGGAGAGGGGGCGGCAACGGTGGATGTGCGCGAGCGCGGCGGCAGGATCTGCGTCACCGTGGAGAACCGCGTCGGTCACTCACTGCGCGCCTCCGGCTCCGGCTCCGGCTTGGGAAGCGGCGGCGGCTCGGGAAGCGGCGGCGGCAGCGGACTCGGACTCGTGGGGATGCGCGAACGCGTCGAGTCCTCCAGCGGGCGGCTGACGATCGACAGTGACAGCGGGCGATTCCGGGTCCATGCGGAGTTCAGCCCCCTGGGAGCCGCCGTATGACGACGCGGATTCTGATCGTCGACGACCAGGACGAGATAAGGGCCGGCATCAAAGCGATGCTCCGGCTCGACCCGAGTCTCGTTGTTGCGGGTGATCTCTCCGATGGACTCCAGGTCGTCCCCTTTCTCAGGGACCACCCCGTCGACCTGGTCCTGATGGACATCCGGATGCCCGGCATCGACGGTGTCGAAGCCACCCGCCGGATCCGCAAAGAGCATCCACCCGAGAAGATGCGGGTGATCGTGCTGACCACTTTCGACCAGGACGACATCGTTCTCGCCGCCCTTCGCGCGGGCGCCAATGGTTTCCTGAGCAAGACCGTGAGCCCCGCTGAACTCGTCGCCGGAATCACCGAGGTCGTTGGCGGTGGCGGCGCGCTGTCGGCCGCCGCGACAGCCGCGCTCATCGGTCACATGACCGACAGTCCGCCCCCGGTGATCGACCAGGAACTGCTGCGACGCTTCGACGCCCTGACACCCAGGGAGCGGGACGTGGTCGTTCTCGTCGCGAGCGGTCTCGGCAACGACGAGATCGCGGCCCAGATGTCCGTGTCGCCGTTCACCGTGAAGACGCACGCGGTGCGGGCCATGACGAAGGTCGGCGCACGTGATCGAGCGCAACTCGTCTCGTTCACCTTCCGGGCCGGCCTCTACCCCTGAGCCTGCCGAGCGGAACCCCGAAACACGTGGCCGCCGTGGCGATGCCGAGCAGTCGAGCGGCGTGCCTGGAGGCGATCAGCGCTCTCTGCGCCGGCGAGCCCCTTGTCACCGTGCAGCTTGCCGGGCTCGCGGCGGCGCGGCCCGCGTCATGAGCGGATCGGCGGGATACCCACGAGGCCCCACGACACGATCAGACGGTGAGGACGAGCTTGCCCTGGAGGTGACCGCCGTCGAGCAGCCGGTGCGCGTCGGCGACGCGCTCGAACGGGAACGTCTCCTGCACGTGGACCCGGAGCCTGCCCTGTCCGACGAGTTCGACGAGACCTCGCAGGGCGACCGGATCGGGGTCGACCGCGATGCCGCTGAAGCGCATGCCGGCCGCCTCGTACTTGGCGGCGAGCTGCGAATCCTCCTCGGCGACCGCCGTCACCAGGTGGCCGCCTGGGCGGAGCACTTCGAGCGACCGCTCGACGGTGTCGCCGCCGATCGTGTCGAGCACGACGTCGATGTCGCGGACCGCCTCGGTGAAGTCGACCGCCGTGTAGTCGATCACCTCGTCGGCGCCGAACCCCTCGACGAACTTCCGCTTGCTCCCGCCGGCGGTCGCGATCACGTGCGCGCCGAGCGCTTTCGCGATCTGGATCGCGACGTGGCCGACCCCGCCGCCACCGCCGTGGACCAGGACGCGGTCGCCCTCGGTCACGCCGCCGAGGTCGACGAGGCCCTGCCACGCCGTCAGCCCGACGATCGGCAGCGCCGCCGCCTCGACGTGCGAGAGCGACGCCGGCTTGCGTGCCAGGTGCAATGCCGGCGCCGACACGAACTCGGCGTACGCGTTCGCCGCCTGCGGGAACAGCGGCATCCCGAACACCTCGTCGCCGGGCCTGAACCGCCAGGTCCCCGGCGCCTTTTCGACCACGCCGCTGATGTCCCAGCCGAGGGTGAACGGCGGCCGGCCGAGCAGCGGGAACTCGCCGGCGCGCAGGCGCGCCTCCAGCGGGTTCAGCCCGATCGCCTTGACGCGGACGAGAACCTCGGTCGGAAGAGGCTGGGGCTCGGGCGCGTCCACGATGGTGAGCACCTCGGGACCGCCGAGCGTCTGCTGGGTGATGACTCGCATGACTCTCCTGGCTTTGGAGGGGGAGAGAGCCAGCCTAGGTTTCCGATAGGAACCAGCAGGTACCTTTGGCGCAGGTACCTTTGGCGCCATGAGCGGTTTCGGTCCCGGTGATCCCTTTCTCGCCGACTGTCCGGCGCGTCTGGCGGTCGAGCTGATCGCCGACAAGTGGACGGTGGTCGTGCTCTACGGCCTCAGCGAGGGCCCGGTGCGCCATGGCGAGCTGATCGAGCTGATCGGCGGCATCTCCCGCAAGATGCTCACCCAGACGCTCCGACGGCTCGAGGCGCACGGACTCATCCGCCGCCACGCCTACGCCGAGGCGCCGCCCCGCGTCGAGTACGAGCTCACCCCGCTCGGGGCGACGCTGATCGATCCGATCCACATGCTGACCGAGTGGGCAAGGGTGAACGGCGACGCAGTGCTCGATGCGCTCGACGCCGATCCCGATCCGGTCGCCTCTAGCGACTGAGGCCCCCGCCAGGGCACTGAGTCTCCTCTCGGCCGCAACGCGACTCACTCGTCGCCAGTCCCCGGATCCCCTTGCGGAAGTCGATCGGGGAACGGCCCGTGCGTTGCATGAAGTACTTGCTGAACTGGGAGGGGGTGACGAAGCCGAGGTGGTCCGAGATCTGTGCCGCGGTCTCGTCGCCGTGCACCAGCAGACGCTTCGCCTCGAGTACGACCCGGCGATCGATGAACTCCTTCGCGCTGAGCCCGGCGCTGGCCAGGGTCGCCCGGGCGAGGGTGCGCCCCGAATAGCCGAGCATGTGGGCGTAGTCCTCCACCCGTCGGGTGGCGGTGAAGTGCCGTTCGACCGCGTCACGGAACCGCAGGTAGGTCTCGTCCGGCTCCGGAGCGGGGCTGCCGGCCGGGGCGGTGAGATGGGCCAGTCGCAGCAGCAGGACGGCGAGGAGGTGGCGCAGGGCCGCGATGTGCACTTCAAGAGGCAGGTGACCGAGCGCCTGGAACTCGCGGCTCAGGTGTTCCGCGGCCATGGTCACCGCCTCGGCGTCGGCGGCGACGGGGGTGGTGACGACCGGCGCGTGGGGGTCGTCGACATGGGCGGCCGTCGCCGTGGCGGGGTCGAGCACGTCCTGCTGGAAGAGGATCAGAGTGCCCTCGGCCCTGGTGAGGTCGCCCCACTGATGCACCTGCCCTGGACGCACCCACAGCCAGGAGCCCGGCCGCAGGGCGTAGCCGTTGAAGTCGACGACGTGCCAGAGGTCGCCCGCGGTGAGCGTGAGCAGATGATGGAAGTCGGGTCGCTGGGGCCGCGCGAGGGTGTGCTCGGATACCCGCCGCCGTAGCTCGGCCAGCGATATGACCTCGACACCGGCGGGCGTGCCCGCAGGCGCGGCGAACAGGATCTCCGGGATCTCGCGCGGGGATCCGTGTCGGTTTTTGGCCATCATCAGTCGGAAGTTTATCCGGCTTCCTCCCTGTGTTCTTCGTACGTTGGTCGTGCCGCTGCGGAAACGGAACGTCTCCCTGGCGGAAACCGGAAAGGACGGCACGTGTCGACGGCAGGAGAGAGGGCGGGGCTGACGTATGTACTCGACGCCTGCTGTGCTTGGTGCCACGGCTTCGCCACGACCCTGCGGGCCTTCGTCGAAGCCCATGCCGACCGCGTCGCCCTGCGCGTCCTGGACGGTCGCCGACGGCAGCGCGGTGATGGACTCGACCGACGCGGCGACCGAGCTGGAAGCTCTGCTCGCCCAGCCCGGGGCGGACATCCTGCGGACGCTCGAAGCCATGCAGCACGCCTGCCGGGTCCGACAGGCTCAGGCCGTCGAACGCTCGCCGTCGAGCTGGGTCTGAGCCCCCTTGCCGTGGCCGCCGCCTACACCGCGTCCGTCACGCGCGCGCGAGCGACGGCCGGGCCGCCCGCCGTCCGGCGACTGAGCTCCGCGAACGAGCTCTGTCCGTTCCCCTCGGAGCGGACCGGGTGCTCGACGGCCTCGATCCCTGGCATGCGGCGGCAGCACGCCTTCGTCACCACAGGAAGAGAAGTCACATCATGTCCGAGGTATCCGAGGTATCCGCGGTATCCGTCCCCACGATCGCCGTCACCGGCTCCACCGGCCGACTCGGTGGGCGCGTCGCACGGCGGCTGGCCGAGCGGGGCGTTCCGCAGAAACTCCTGGTCCGCAGCCCGGAACGGGCTCCACGGCTTCCCGGTGCGGTGGCGGTGCGAGGTGACTACGCCGACCAGGACGCCGTGCGGGAGGCCCTCGTCGGCACCCGCACCGTCTTCATGGTCTCCGCCTCCGAGAGCGCCGACCGGCTCGCCCAGCACGAGGCGTTCGTGGACGCCGTCGTGGAGGCAGGTGTCCGGCACCTGGTGTACGTCTCCTTCTACGGCGCGGCACCCGACGCCACCTTCACCCTGGCGCGCGACCACTTCCACACAGAGCAGCACATCCGCGCGAGCGGCCTGGCGTACACGTTCCTCCGGGACAACTTCTACGCGGAGTTCGTCCCCGACCTCGTCGGCGAGGACGGCGTCATCCGCGGCCCGGCCGGGCAGGGACGCGCCGCGTTCGTAGGTCAGGACGACATCGCCGACGCGGCCGCCGAGGTGCTGTCCCAGCCGGACGACCACACGGGCATCGCCTACGACCTGACCGGGCCCGGGTCCCTCACGCTGGACGAAGCCGCCGCGATCCTGTCCGAGCAGCTCGGACGCACCGTCACCTACCAACAGGAGACGGTCGAGGATGCCTACGCCTCCCGCGCCTCGTACGGCGCCCCGCCCTGGCAGCTGGACGCCTGGGTGTCCACCTACACGGCCATCGCGTCCGGCGAACTCGACGGTGTCAGCAACGCCGTGCCCCGCCTCACCGGCCACCCCGCCACACCCCTCGCCGACGTCGTCCGCACCGCAGGGGGCTGACCCACACAGCCGTCGGCACCGCCCCGGCCCGCCGACCGGCAAGCAGGGGGCCGGGGTCGTTGAAGCCGTTGGCTCCGGAAGCCGCCGAACGGCTTCGGGGCGGCCGCGGCCAAGTGGGCCGAACAGGGCAAGAACCTCGTCTACAAGAAGGTCCACAAGGCCATCGCCGAGGGCGAGTTCGGCGTGGCGGTCGCCTACTACGACCTGTTCCGCGTGGCCGACGGCAGGATCGTCGAGCACAGGGACTTCGTCAAGCTCATGACTTGCCAGCGGCGTTGGCCGCATCAGCCAAGGCAGCTTCGTTCGTCGCAATGCCAACGAAACGGCGTATGGCTTCAACGGGCATGTCGAGCGCCTCAGAGGCGGAGCGCTCGTCGCCGAACACCTGCACTGCCTCGGCGACAGCAACAGCCAGTTCGGACTCCGCCTTGCGGACCTTGACCTCAGCCTTGTCAACAGTGTCGACCACCGCCAACTGGCGACGCTGCTTCTCTTGGAGTCGCTGCTTACGGGACGGCGTCTTGTCAGAGTTCTGCACAGTCACAACCAAGATCATAAACGGGCCTGTGCACACGTGTGAAATCGGTAACTCCGCCCCTCAAGCCCCATTCATGCTGTAGGCGCCCCGCAGACGGAAGGCATGGGGTCGCCACTGCGATTCCGGAACCACTCGCAGCAGTGCCAGGCCCGGCACACGCTGGCCACCCGGCTGCCGCGGCATGGCGCCACCCTGACCCTGCGCTTGCCGAAAACCCCCGGTGGCACCGGACAGTGCGGCTTCCGATGCCGGCCCGGGGGGTGCGGATCAGGGAGCGCAGGCAGCCGCGCGGCTCCTCAGTGCTCGCAGAGGGAGAACTCTCGTTCGTAGAGCTGCTCGTTGTGTTCGTCGACAAAGAACTTGCGTTCGTGCATGAGTTGTTCGCGGTAGCGCTTGGCCTGCTCAAGCGTCATGGTCGAGGTGTCGGACCATGGTTGCTGCGGTGGCACATCGGATGTCGAGACGATCTTTTCCGACGGGTCGACCAGGAAGAACGCGAGGATTTTGCGATATCCCGGGCGGGTGGGGTCCGTGAGGCGGAATGAGCCGACGCGATGTTGCAGGATGTTCGGGAACGCCAGGCAGCGGCCCGCTGGGGTCGATGCCGATCCCAGCATCTGGTTCAGTGCGTCTTCGTCCTCCAGGCCGTAGACCGCACGCAGACCGTTGTCGTCGTTCTGTTCGTAGTCCGGGTCGTCGAGTGCCGCCCGGAAACTCAGCCGGCTTTCGGTGATGTTCTCGCTGTCCCAGTAGTAGATGCCGGTCGAGACGATCCGCTCGTTCATCATCCCCTCGACATGCCAGGAACCGCCAGGGTAATCGGGCTTGTCCGGGGTGAGATGAATGGTGGCGAGCTTGACGATGACCTGGAGACGGCGACCGCGCAGGTCGACTCGGGCGGATTCATCAGGCAACTCCGGCGGGGTGAAGGCCGGGGCGTCCGGGATGGCCGGACGGCGGTTTTCCCACCAGTCGTCCTGGGCCTCTCCCCACGCACGGACCGCTTCTCTGTAGGCCCCATCATCACTGAAGGAGGATTTGTCTGGGTACTCCGGCTTCGAGTCGTACCACCCGTAAGGATCGGCCTCGATCCGCAGGGGCCGCGGATGGCGCAGATCGGTGAGCACGTTCTCCAGCAGCGGGCGAAAGCGCGCGAACAAGTCTGGCAGGACGGAGGCCAGTTCGCGATGAGTCTCGGGGTGAACGTTGTTGACGTACGAGCGGAAGGCGACATCGCCGTCGTCACTGACGTCGACGTCCGTGGGCAGCCACTGGAACTTCTCCGAGAATTCGTACCGCGAATAGCGGTCCGTCGGGTTCTGCCAAGCCCTCTCGGGCGCCCCGCTCACCTCTCTCACCAGGCAGAACAGCGAGGGATGAACCAGATCCAGTACCTGGCCATCGGATCCGGGATGCCAGTCCTGTTCTGCTTCGGAGACCTGCTCCAGAACCCGAACCGCCTCGCGCAGCCGGGATCGGAGCTTGTCGTCGACCAGTGTGTCCGACTGCCACACCCCGTCGACGGCGGACACCTCGACGCCGGTTCGTCCGTCCCGCAGCGCGACGTAATGCTGGAGTTCGGCAAGCACGTAACGAACCTGCGCTTCGGTGAGGCCCTGGGCGACCGCTTCTCGCGTCCACTTGGCGACGATGTCGGCGTCGTTCATCTTGTCGAACCACCCCGGCTTCGCCCGAATGTGGGCGCTGCACTGCATCATCTGAAGTTCCCGCAGCGTTCGGGGTGTCGCGAACGATATGGAACGGGAAGCATGAAAGGGCAGCGGGAAAGCAGACAGGCCAGTCAATTCTGTTGGTCCTCCCAGTCGGTGTGCGGTGGCGGGAAGGATACTTCAGCAGACTGACACCGCAGCCATGATCCCTGTCCTCGCTGGTCCGGGAGCCAGGGGTCCAGTCCTGGCAGCTGCTGCCGGCCTACCGCGAGCCGGCTGCCCGAAGCTCGGCGTGGACACCGAACCACCAGCCCGTCCGGTTGATCCCCGCCCAGTGCGTCGAACGTTCCCGCGCAACGGCCCTGCCCGGGTGGGTGGGGGGACTGGCGTCCTCGTAACCGCCACACGACCGAGCAGGGCCGCCTGATCATCAAGGGCCGCCGGAGCGGAACCCAGGTGAACAAGCCTCCGGGTGTGCGAGCCGGACCATGAGCTCTCTGACCCCGGTGGGCGGGCGGATCAGCGCAGCCCGGCGAAGAGGTCGTTCTCGGGCACGGCCGCGCCGGTGGTGTCCTGGACACGTACGAAGGTCTCGACGCCCATCAGCTCGGTGAACCTCTCCTGGCCCATCCTGAGGAAGAAGATGTTCTCGCCCTGGCTGGCGTGCGCGGCCAGCGCATCGAACTTCTGGCCGCCGAACGCGGTGGTGTCCACCCAGGTGGTGATCTCCTCGTCGGGGAGTCCGATCTCGGCCATCGCGGCGGCCTCCGCGGGATCCGGCTCCTGCCAGTCCGCCCCGAACTCGCGCATGACCTCACCGAACCGCCGCATCATCGAGCGGGGCGCCGTCGTCCAGTACACCTTCGGTGTCAGCTCGGTCATCGCCAGCGCCGCCATCGTGATGCGGTTGGCCTGGATGTGGTCGGGGTGGCCATAGAAACCGTTCTCGTCGTACGTGACGACCACATCGGGCTGGTAGCGCCGCAAGAGTTCCGCGAGCCGGGCAGCGCCCTCCTCCACGGGTGTCTTCCAGAAGGACCCTGGGGCGTCATTGGCCGGCCAGCCCATCATCCCGGAGTCGGCGTAGTCCAGCATCTCCAGATGGCTGACCTTCAGGACTTCGCAGCTTGCCTCGAGTTCTTGACGCCGCATCAAGGCGACGGCCGCCCCATCGTGCCCGGGATCACCCGGTTTGACACCCCCCGGTCCGTCACCGCAACCGCCGTCGGTACATGTCACGAGGACCGTGCGGATGCCCTCCGCCGCGTACCGTGCGAGGACACCTCCTGTTCCAGTGGCCTCATCGTCGGGGTGTGCGTGTACCGCCATAAGCGTCAAGGGCAAGTCATTCATGAAACAGTCCTCCTGTGAAAAGGCCTTGGTCCGAGTGCAACAGTGTCGGCCGGACCGGCTGTTCCCGCCGCACACCGGAACTGTGCCACTCCCGCGAGAACGAAGCAGGGTGCCCGGGGCTCGGCGTTGTTCCGCCGTCCTGGGGCGTGGTCAGAGGGAGCTGAGGAGTGTCAGGCGCTCGGCGCTGGTGGAGCCCTGGTCGGCGTAGTAGATGACGATCAGCTGGCGGGCTTGCGGGCGCACCATCTTCTCGTAGTGCAGGTCGAGCTCGCCGACGAGCGGGTGGTTGAGCCGGGTGTAGCCGGTGTCGCGGCGACGGATCTCGCGGCGGGTCCACAGGGTGCTGAACCGCTCGCTGACGACGGTGAGTTCACCGATGGTCTTCAGCAACTCCGGGTCGGCGTCGTCGATGTTCAGCATGGCGCGCAGCCCGGAGACGGCCTTGGCGGTCATGTCGTCCCATTGCGGATAGAGGCTGTGCATCTCGGGTTCGAGGAAGGCGGCCCGCAGCGGGTTGTGGCCCACGGCGAAGAAGGGGCACAGCAGCACGGCCGGCCTGTTCGCCGCGACGACGCGTCCGCTGGGCCCCTGGGCGTAGGCGGGGGTCTGCGGCCAGCTGTCCAGGAGCGGCTGGAGATCGCCTTGGTTCGTACGGGCGGGGGTGCGCGGCCTGCGGGCGGGCGGGGTGGGGTGCGCGAGGCGGTGCAGGTAGGCAACGGCGTCCTCGTCGAGCTGCAGGGCGCTCGCCAGGGCGGCCAGGATCTGGTCGGAGGGGTTGAGGTTGCGGCCCTGTTCCAAGCGCAGGTAGTACTCGGGGCTGATGCCGGCGAGCTGGGCGACTTCCTCCCGCCGCAGTCCGGGGACCCGGCGCCGCTCGCCCGCGGGCAGCCCCGCCAGTTCGGGGCTGATCTGCCCGCGCCGGGCCCGCAGGAACTCGCCCAGGGTGTCGGTCGTCTCGTGCGCCATGTTCTCGACGCTAGCCGCTCAGCAGCCCGAGGCGCATCAGGCTCTCGGCGGTGGCCGTGACGGCGTCCTCGTTGGAACGCGGGGACCAGTCCAGCTCCTTGCGGGCCTTCGCATGGGAAGCGCGACGCACCACGCCCAGCTGCGGCACCGTCTCGCGCAGCGCCGGGTTGACCGTCGCCAGCAGCCGCAGCAGCCAGGTCGGAGCCGAGCCGGTGGGGGCCTTGGCGGCGGCCTCGCCGAGCCGGGTGCGCAACGCGAGGGCGATGTGGTGGAAGGAGACCGGCTCGCCCGCGAGCGCCAGATACCGCTCTCCCGCTGCCTGGGGCGCCGTCATGGCGCGCAGATGCAGGTCAGCCGCGTCGCGTACGTCGACCGTGTTGGTCCAGACCGGCGGCGCGGCGCGCATTGCGCCGGTCAGCATCGCGTGGATAATGCGGATCGATGCGGAGTAGTCCGGTCCGAGGACCGGCCCGAAGATTCCCACGGGGTTGATCACGGTCAGCTCCAGGCCGCCGCCCTCGGTCTCGACGAAGTCCCAGGCGGCCCGTTCGGCAACCGTCTTGGACTTGATGTACGCGGACACCCCCGGGCCCTCGGTGTCCGTCCAGTCGTCCTCGGTGAAGGTCCGACCGGTGTGGCCATGGCCGTAGCCCACCGCCGCGAAGGAAGAGGTCAGCACGGTGCGCCGGACGCCCGCGCCCCGAGCGGCGCGCAGGACCCGCAGGGCACCGTCACGGGCCGGGACGATCACCTCGTCCTCGTTCTTCGGCCGCGCTCCGGGAAACGGCGAGGCCATGTGCAAGACGTAGTCGGCCCCCTCCACGGCCCGGACCCAGCCATGGTCGGATGTCAAATCCGCCTCCACGTAGGAGACGCCGTCCGCGTGCGGGGCTCCGGCCACGGCGAGCATCCGCTCGACGTCGGGCCGCCGTGCCGCGGAGCGCACCGTGGTTGTGACGGTGTGCCCGGCGGTCAGGAGCTGCGCGATCGTATGGGAACCCAGAAACCCGGTTCCACCAGTGACGAGTACATGTGCCATGCCTTCATGGTCGACAGCCGGGTCGTCGCGTTCCAGATCTCCGCGATACCAGTACTCCGAGGGACAGGATCGCTCAACTCTTCTACATACCACTGAGGGCCAACATCAGGGCACCAACGGACAGGAGGGTGCCGACGACATAACCGGCGCCACCGGCCACCATCGCCTGCGTACCCGTCAGCCATCGGCGCGCCACAAGATAGACCACGAGCCCGATCGCGAAACCGAGCAATGCGTGGAAAAGCGTCAACAGCCAGCCAGCGCTCACAGCCACGGCAGCGCAGCCGACGGCCAGTAGCGCACCCGACGGGCGCGGGGGCTTTGTTGAACCTGTTCGGTATCGCCGCCATCCTCGCCCTTGCGGGAATTCCCGCTAGTCAATATGGCTACGGATTGAGCGTAAGCGAACCGCAAGCGCGCAACCTTCAGGCTTGAGCGCGTGCGACCCCGGACTCGCTGTCCTGCACTCGGACTCTAACCGCTCAAGGATCGTTGGCATCCGCTCAAGATTCGACAGCACAGGACAGCAAGTTTCGTGCCATCGAAGTCTGAGCAGCATGGAGTGCGGGTGCGGGGCTGCGGCAGCTGTGATCCGTACGGTCGAGCGACGTATGACGCGACGCTCGGAAGGACGGCGTGTGACCGACGCCGCCAGGACGTGCAGTGGGTGGGGGGAGATGCCATGACGCAGGAAGCGGGACGGGGCGGGGGCCTGGACGGCAAGGCGGTGCTGCTGGCGGCCGGGCTGGCCGATCTGGCGGTGAGCACGCTGGGTACGGCCCTGGGAACGGTGCGGGGGCTGCTGCGCCGCTCGGACGCCGCGGAGCTGGCGGCGGAGGCCGGGGACGACCTGATGGCGCGTGGGCGTCTGGTGCTGGACCGGTACGCGGCCGTACCCCCGGCCCACCTGGAGATCCTCGCCCGGCACGCCCTGGCCCGGAAGACCGCTGATGATGTCTGACCGGTGGGAGCCGGCCGCGTTCAAGGTCCGCGTCGACGAGGTACTGCACCGGTTCGTCGCCCAGGAGGCCGACCAGTTCGCGGCGATCGATCCGCTCCTGGGGCCGGTGGCCGAGCAGTTGGAGGCGGCAGTAGCGGACGGCAAACGGCTGCGGGCGGCATTCTGCTACTGGGGCTGGCGTGCGGTGCGACAGCCGGACAGCGACGCGCTGGTGCGGGCGGCGGCCTCCATGGAGCTGGTGCACGCCGCCGCGGTCGTGCACGACGACCTCATCGACGACAGCCCGCTGCGGCACGGGCGCCCCACCGCACATGTCGCCCTGCGCCGTGCCGTACTGCGTCGCCCGCGCGCCGACGCCGCCGCGAGATCGCTGGCGATGCTGGTGGGAGACCTGCTGATGGCGCTGGCCGGGCAGTTGTTCACCACGAGCGGTCTGCCCGCCGCGTACCTCGCCCGGGCCCGCCCCCTGTGGTCGGTGATGGCCCGCGAGCTGATCGCGGGCGAGTGCCTGGAGATCCTGCGTACCGGAGCGGGTCCGGACACCACAGCGTCGCTGAAGGTGATCCGCTACAAGACGGCCAAGTACACCGTCGAGCAGCCCCTGCTGATCGGCGGCGCCCTGGCCGGGGCCGGCGCGCGGCTGTGCGAGGGCTACTGCGCGTACGGGCTGCCGCTGGGCGAGGCGTTCCAGCTGCGGGACGATCTGCTGGGCCTGTTCGGAGATCCGGAACGCACCGGCAAGGCCAACGCCGACGATGTGCGCGGCCACCGGCCCACGGCCCTGCTGGCAGAGACCTGGCGCCTCGCCCGCGACGACGACCGGGAGGGGCTCCGCGCAGCACTGGGCCGAGGCGACCTGGACGCGGAGGATCTGGACGCGGTCCGCGAGGTGATGCGCCGACTCGGGGCACCCGACCGCATCGAGGACATGATCAGCGCACGGGTCGAGGAAGCGCTCGGAGCCCTCCACGAGCTGGATGTACCAGCGCACGCCGAAGCCGCCCTGACCGCGCTGGCGCATTCGGCGGCGGTCCGCCTGTCCTGATCCTCGCGCCGGGTGGCACAGACCCGTACTCTCCACGGCCGCCGGCCATCCCGCCGACCGTGGACGGTCCAGTGGAAGACAAGGAGCGAGCCCTGCCATGACCTACACCGAGGCGTCGATGGACGCCCTGCGGCAAGCCGGTGACGAACTCGCCGACGCCACCGTCGCCACACTCTTCGAGCGCGGTCAGGTGGGCGTGTTCAACAGCCTGATGCGCTACGTCTCCACCGCCGGCGCTCCCCTGCCGGACGGGCTGCCCGACGTGGCGCGGGACTACCTCGAGGCCACCCGTGTCCCGCCGTCCTGGGTGGACTGGGCTGAGATGGAGAAGGCTCGGCTGTTCTTCATCGACAACAACGTGCACATCTCCACCGCGCTGTCCTTCGCCTCCATGCCCGCCTGCTACGTCGTCCCGCATATGGCGAAACTGCTGTCGGCCGCCCACGGGCTGAAGTACCCCTCCAAGCGCATGGCGGAGACCGGCCAGTTCACCGTCTACCTGATGCAGCCCGACGCCTTCGAGGCCGGCAGCCGCTTCATCCCCGCCGCCCAGAAGGTGCGCCTTCTGCACGCCTCGATCCGCCACCACCTCAAACGCGAGAACCGGTGGGACACCGACGTGCTCGGAGCGCCGATCTGTCAGGAGGACATGATCGCCGGGCAGATGTTCTTCTCGCTGCTCGTGCTGGACAGCCTGCACCGCCTCGGCATCCACATGTCGCAGGAAGGCGCGGAAGCCTACTACTACGCCTGGCACGTGGTCGGTGCCATGCTCGGCGTCGACCAGGACGCCGTCCCCAAGACCCTCGACGAGGCGCGCCGGTTCCTCGACCTGTACATGGTCCGGCACATGGGGCCTTCCGCGGAGGGCACGCACCTGACCCGGCAGCTCATCGACCTCTACGAGGAGGTGGTGCCCGGCACCTTCTTCGACCCGATCGTCTCCGCCCTCATCCGCTATCTCATCGGCGACACCTGCGCCGACTGGCTGAACGTGCCGCACACCCGGTGGGACGCCGTCGTCAAGGCCGTGCCCCACCTCCTCGGCGTCCTGGAGACCATCGAGGACCACTCCCCGCTCGGCGCCTGGGCCCTGGACCGCCTCGGCCACCTCACCACCGTCTTCGAGCTGTCCTCCCTCACCCGCGGACGCGTCATGCACTACGCCATCCCGGAACAACTCAAGAAGGACTACGGCATCTCCAGCACGGTGCCGCGTACCCGGCAGTGGACCCCACCGGCCGCCACGCTCTCTTGAACACCCACGCACCCGTCGGTCACCAGAGGCGGGACCGGCCTTCCGGGCGGTGTGCCGGCAGGCAACCGCCGGCACACCGCCCACCGCTCAGCCTTGCGACGCGGAGGCCCGGCGTCGGATCAGCCACCACGCGCCGCCGGCGAGGACCAGCAGGACGGCGACGATCGCCCCGATCAGTACGCCGGAGGACACGCCGTCGCTCTCGCCGGTGGTCTTTTCCGCGGCCGATGTGGCGTCCTGTTCCGCGGCGCTGTCGGCGGTGGCGGAGGAGGTCTCATCGGGTGCCGGGCTCGACGTAGGGCTGGGGCTGGCCGGCTTGGCGTCCGGGGCCGCCGCCTTCAGCTTCAGGACCGGCGCGGGCTGCTCGGGCTCATCGCCCCCGCGGGGCAGTTCGATCCAGCGGGAGACCTCGCCGTCGCTGTACGTTTCGACGGTCTTGAACGCGATCTGCTTCGCGTCCGGCAGTCGGTCCACCTTGATCTTGTGTTCGGCGTTGACGCCGGGCTTCAGCGCGGGCCCGCCGACGGTGTAGCCGTCAGCGGTGGCCTTCAGCCGCCACCCCTTGGGGGCTCCTGCGAGGCTCACGTCATCGGGGGCGATCCCGTCGGGCAGTACGACGCGCAGCTCGCGGAAGCCCGCCGAGTCGGATTCGGCCTCGGAGACGAAGGACAGGGTGACGTTCTCGGCCAGGGCCTGCGGGGTGTCGGCCTCGACTTCCGCATGCGCGGCGGCCGGTGCTGCCAGGACGAGGGCCGACGTCAGCGCGGCGGCGCCGGCGACTGCGATCCGGCGGCCCGTACGGGCGGGCGGGTGCGGGTGCTTGGACACAGGGGACTCCTTGCTGCTACGGGATTGACCGTCCCCGCGAACGAGAGGGGCCGGTACGGGACCGGAGATGGTGCTCCGGTTGCGGCGGTCCCCTGCGCACCACCACATGCCTCAGAACCTCCCCGCCTGCCCGTGCCGGCAGGTCGTCGCGGTCCCACGCCTGCCGACCGGGCAGCCGAAGTGGCCGCTCCGCGCCGGTGGCCGGCCGCCGTGGCAGCGCCTGGGCCAGGGCGGCCGCGGCGGCCCTGGCCAGGGTGCGCAGCATCTCCAGCGCGGCCACCAACCGGGCGTCCGCGCGGTGCAGCAGCCAGGCCACGGCCAGCGCGGCGAGCGCGTGCACGGTCGTCATCGCCGGCCCGGCGTAATGCCAGGCGTGTCCGCCGCCCGGCGCCGCCGTGAGGTGCCCGGCGTGTGCCGCGTGCCCTGGTGTCCCCGTCGGCGTGTCGCCGTCCGCCCAGGACAACGCCAAGTGCAGCACGCCCTGCGTCGCCAGGGTGAACAGCATGGTCGCGGCCGGCGGGCAGTGGCGCCGGGCCAGCGGCCAGACCCCCGCGAACTGCGCCGCGGCCAAGCAGCTCACCAGCCGCCACGGCACCGTTCCTTCGGCGATCGCATGGTGGCCGAACGTGGCGAGCACCGTGCCGACCACCGCGAACAGTCCGGCCCGTACACACGCCCCCATGCGGGCACCGGACCGGGCTCCCCCGGCACTCCCCTGGTGCTCCGTCACGGGATCACACGCCACGGTCGCCCATCAACCGCCCCCGGCCCGCTGCCAGGCGTGCGTCGTGGACGAGCGGGCTGGTGGAGGTCACGGGCGGCGTTCACCTTGTCGTATACGGCGCGGAGGGTGGGAACTGTTCACACGACCGGCGGCTGTTGGCGCGGGGCGTCGTCACCGTACACGGCGTCACGGTGACCCGCCGCGCGCCGGTCGCGGGCGTGCAGACCGGCCAGGTAGGCGTTGTAGGCGGCGAGCGGGTCGTCGGCGTCGCCACGGTCGATCCGCCGGTCGATACGACGGGCCTCGCGCTGGTCGGAGCGGACCCACTGGATCGCCAGAATGACCGTGGTGAACAGCACCGGGATGTCGCCGGTGGCCCAGGCGATGGCACCGGCGTTGTACTGGTCGTCCAGTGGCTCGGCGACCCAGGGCCGGTCCAGCAGCGACCACCAGCCCTCGCCGATCAGCTCCGTGGAGCTCATCAACGAGATGCTGAACCAGGAGTGGAACGGCATGGTCAGGATCAGTACGAACAGCCGGCCCAGGTGGGGCGGGCGGCGCGGCCCGGGGTCGAAAGCCCTTGGGCGCGGCGGGCAGCGCCCGCAGGGCGAGGGTGGCCGGGGCGCCGAGCACCAGCAGGATCGGCACCGTCATCGCGAGGGTCATGTGCTGGCCCATGTGCACGCTGAACAGCACCTTGCCGTACACGGCCAGTCCGCTCATGGTCGCGAACACCGTGACGGCCAGGCCCAGCAGCCAGGAAATGGTGCGCCCGAGGGGCCACTTGTCGCCCCGGGCCCGCAACGTCCGTACGCCCGCCAGGTACAGCAGTGCGGCCGCCCCGGTGCCGAAGGCGAACAGCGGGTCGAAGTGCCACTGGGTGAACAGCGGGGTCCAGGGGAAGCCGCCGAGCCCGGGTGGCATGTCGAAGCCCAGCAGCTCCTCGGCCGACGAGAGCGAGGTGTCGCCGCTCCCGGGTGCCGGGGTGCGGGACAGCCCCACCGCGAGCCCGATCGCCCCCGCCATCAACAGCAGCTCGCCCACGGCGAGCCGGACGAACGCCCGCCGCCTGCCCTCCCGGAGCGCGGGCAGGGTACGGCGGCGGTGCCACCAGCCCATGCCGCCCAGCACGGCCAGCGCCACCGCCTTGCCGAAGACCATCACCCCGTAGGCGCTGCCGAACAGCTCTCCCGGGGACGGGAGCCGCACGGCGGCGCTGACCAGACCGCTGGAGCCGACCGCGAGCAGCGCCCCGCCGGCGAGCGGGCTGAACCGCCGCACCGCGTCTGCCGCCCGCTCCTCACGGCGGGCGGTGGCCACCAGTACGAAGACCAGCCCGCCGACCCAGACCGCGACCCCGAGCAGGTGCAGCGCCAGGCTGGTGACCGCGGCGTCGTGGTTGCCGGACGCGGCGGAATGCCCGCTGAACGCGGGTGGCAGCAGCCCCGCAAGAGCCAGGAGCAGCGCCAGGCGCGCCCAGCGTGCGGTCGTGACGCCCACGCAGAAGGTGGCGATCACACCGCCGGCCGCCGCCGTCAGAGCGTAGGAACGTCCCTGCGTGTCGGTGATGGCGAAGTCGGCGAGAACCGCGGGCGAGGCGATGTCCGCGACCGGAGTGGCGAACAGGTCGGACAGTGTGAACACCAAGGCCGCCACCGACGCGGCGCCCCACAGCGCGGCTGCCGCGGCGGCCCAGTTGAGGTAGCGCAGCTGCGTCGCGGTGAGCTTCCGACCACCCGGCAACAGGACGACCACCAGCAGCAGAGCGCCCACGGTGGCCACGGCGGCCACGTCCGTGAGGGTCCGGGCCACCGGCAGCCCCCACGCGGTCATGGCCCCGGCATCCGGGATGCCGGGGATCACCTCACTCGCGCCTCCGCCCGCCCCCACGGCCACCAGCGCCACGGCGACGGCCACCCCCGCGCCCGCGGCGAGTAGGGCGGGCAGCCGCTTGGCCCCGGTGTGCCTGGTCTCAGTCGCCATGACGCGCCCGCCTCCGTCGTGCCGCGAAGACACCGGCCCCGATCACGGCGGCGATCCCGGCGGCGGCCAACGCACCGGCTCCGGCGAGGACCGGCCCCCGCACCCCCGGGGACGCGGCGTCGTCCCGGTCCGTTTCCCCGGATGCCGGCGCGATCGAGGTGTCGGCGGTCCCCCGCCCCGCCGACGGACTCGGGTTGTCCGCCACCTTGACCGTGAAGGGGTACGAGCCGGAGACGGGATGGCCATCGGCGGACACCACCCGGTAGCCCACCGTGTAACGCCCTGCCGGAGCACCGGCCTTCAGCGGAAGCGTGACGGTCCTGCCGTCCACCCGCGGCCGGCCGGCCGCCGCCGACGTTCCGTCCGACGCGGTCACGGCGACCTTGGCGTACTTCTCGGCCATCGCGTCGGTGAAGGTGAGCGTGATACGCGGAGGCAGCCCGGCGAGCGTCGCGTTCGCACCGGGGCTGCTGGTGTCGAGACCCGTGTGGGCCGCGGCCTGCCCGGCCGCGGCGGCCGACACCACCACCTTGGACGTCTACGACGCCACGCCCCTGCTCGACGCGACCTACCGGCTCTTCGGCACCGTCGACAGCCAACGGCACCCGCCGCTTCCGGGAGCACATGTCATCTGTGCCAACAAGAGCATCACCGTACGCGGACCCTCCTACGCCTGGGCCTTCATCGCGATCGCCATCGCCGATGACCCCAACGAGAGCAACCTGTTCATCGAGGACTGCGGCGAATTCCCCGCGCGTCCGTACGAGACGTACGACCAGGGTGGGCATCCGGTGAAGACCGTCTTCCCCACCGGCGACCAAGTCAGCGACCTGCTCCTCAAACACGAATACGCCGTCGCGAAGAGCGTCCAGCTGTGCGGAGCGGACTACCGCATGAAGGCCTACTCGAAGATGTACGCCGTCAGCCGCGCCGTGTACGCCGCGCCCGGTGAGGTGGGCTCCGCGCTCGCCTGCGCCCCGTACGTTCTGCTCGCCCAGAACGATGTCCCGCATCAGTGGACGGCGGACAAGCTCGTCGACAGCAAGCTCACAGCGTGGCAGTCGGCACTGTGGAGTGACAAGCTCAAGCCCTACCCCTTCAAGGACCGCGAGGTCGTCGGGGCACCGTAGGAGATGCGATGACCGTCACCCAGCTCGAGAAGGACATCACGGACCAGTGGGCGCAGCTCTGCCCGGTCGCCGGGCACACCTCCGGATGGCCGCGGAACAAGGACATCGCTCACCTCTTCATCCCCACCACGGACGCGGTGCACGAGGCGAATGCCAAGATCGGCGCCCTGCGCAAGCGCCTGTCGGAGATCTCCGACGCCGACCTGCGCACGACCGCCGACAAGCAGCTGGCCCTGCTCGCCACGCAGCTCGCCTGGCCACAGCCAGGCGCGGCCGTCCAGGACTGCGGCGACGGCGCCTTCTACATCAAGCTCCTCAATTCGGAGTTCGGCCGCCCCGACCCCAAGAGCTGGCTATCGGGCTTCCTCGACAGCGCCGCCAAGAAGATCGACTTCGAGACGGACCGGCTGACCAAGATCCCGCTGGACGTCACCCACCGCAGGCAGTGCCTCACCGTGGCCGCCTACTGCGAAGCCACGATGCGGATCCTCGAGAAGGGCTACTCGGCGAAGATCGACACCGTCCTCACGAAGCTGGATCACTTCAAGCAGACGGTGGACGGATCGTTCAAGGGGCTCGACGCGGACGACATACCGACCGTGATCCACGTCCTGCGGGAGCACACCGCCGCTCCCACGTACACCGATGGATACCCACAGCTCCTCACCGACCTGTACGACTTCGCCCCCAGCGCCGCGGACCTCGACACGACCGCGACCACCTGGCTCGAACAGGACCTGGCCATCGTGAAGGCCCTGGCCGCCGAACTCGCGTCGCTGCTGAAGCTGCCACGCGGCTCCTCCGTGGGCGACGTATGGCCGAAGCCGGCCGCAAGTGGCCGGTGGGCGCCACCCCGGTCAAGGACGCCGCGAAGACCTGCGCGGACTTCGCCGACACGTACCTCGTCGAGGTCCCCGATGGGCTCAGACTGAGCACGACACCGCCCTTCCTGGTGCCCATGATCACGGGCGGGCAGGACATCGCGGTCGACTTCCTGACGGCCAAGCCGCAATCGTGTCTCTACTACACCGAGGACAAAACCAGCGCCCTGCTCACGATGCTCAACGTCGTGGTCCACGAGTACTCGCACGGCATCAATTTCGTCCTCTCGGCCCAGCGCGCCGGCTCTCCCCTGCTCAACCTCGCCGGGCCGATGCAGGTGCCGCTCACGGAGGGGCAGGCGTTCTGGCGCGAATGGGACTTCTGGCATGCGGCGGCCGACATCGTCGGGCACTCCGGTCTCACCGACACACAGCGCGAATATCTGAAGCTGTACGGGCAGACCACCTGTGAACAGTCCCGGGCGATCCGCGCCGCCCAGTTGGAGACCTACATCTGGCGTGTGGTGCGCCATCTGCGGGCGATGTGCGATGTCGAGGTCAACATGGGGTGGCGCACGTTCGTGGACTTCCTCGACCAGGCGAGCGAACAGACCGGCCTGACCGAGGAGTTCCTGTTCGGCGAATGCTTCACCTTCCTCGCCCAACCCGGCTACGCCCCTGCCTACGCCATCGACGGCATCCGCTACGGACAGCTCCAACAGCAGGCCGTCGCCAAAGCCGGCACAGTGAAGGATTTCAACACGAAGGCATCCGCCATGGGCTTCTATCCCTGGACCGTCTGCGATCGGAAACTGCAGACATGACGCCTGCGCCCGGTGCCGCCGTCTGCTACTTCCGCAGGTCCTGTTGCAGGTCCTTCAACGCCTGCCCGCTGCTCTTGTCACCGGTCAGAGCGGCGTATACCTGCTGCTGGATCGCCGAGGTCAGATGGCCGTACCGCACGACCCGCGGACGCGGCACGGCAGTCTCGATGGACTGCTTGAGGACACGCAGGTACGGATACTGCTTGGTCAGCGACGCGTCGTCGTACAGCGCCGCGTAGGGCGGAGCGAAGGCGGCGTCCTTGAGGAACGTTCTCGCGCTGTCCTGGCTGGTGAAGAACTTCATGAAGTCCACCGCCGTGGCCTTGTTCTTGGCGAAGGAGGAAAGGGCCAGGTTGTGCCCGCCCAGGCTGGAGGAGCCGGGCCCGTTCAGACCGGGCAGCGGCGCGACCGCGAACTTCCCCGCCACCTTGCTCTTCCGTGCCAGGGAGTACACGTACGGCCAGTTGCGCAGGAAGATCAGCTTCCCTGACTGGAACGCCCGACGGCTGTCCTCCTCCTGGTAGGTGAGTGCCTCCTTGGGAATCGTGCCGTCCTCGAAGGAGCCGACCAGGAAGTCCAGGCCCTTCTTCGCCTCAGGGGTGTCGACGTCCGGCTTGCCGCCGGCGTCGGTCACGACACCGCCGGCCGACTGCACGGCCTCGGCGAAGTTCACCGTCAGGCCCTCGTACTTCCGGAACTGCCCCGCGTAGCAGGACATGTCCTTGGCCTCGGGCAGCTTCTTCACCTTGGCGCAGTCCGCCTTCATCTGTGACCAGGTCGTCGGGGGCTTGGCAATGCCGGCCTTCTTCAGCAGATCGGCGCGGTAGTACAGCAGACCGCCGTCCGAACTGAACGGCACGGCGTACAGGCCGCCGCGGTACTCACCCGTCTCCAGCACCGGCTTCAGCATCTTCCGCAGGGGAAACTCCTTCTCGGGCAGCTTGTCGATCCACTGGTGGGCGGCGAACTCCGAGGTCCACACGACGTCGAGGGAGAGCACCGTGTAGGCATCGGACTTCGTCTTCGCGTTGCGGATCATCTGCCGGCGCTGCGAGTCGGCGGCCGTCGGCAGCTGGAGGAAGGTGGCCTTCTCTTTGGGGCGCAGCCTGTTCCAGCGGTCGAGCGCCGCCTGGACTGTGCCCGTCGTGTCCTTCCCGCCCACGAACGCGATGGGGCCCCGGCCCTCGAACGACGGGTCCCCAGCCTGCTCCCCGGAACCGCTGCCTCCCGAGGAGCCACAGGCGGTCAGGACGAGCCCGGCGGCGACAAGCCCGGCCGAGCGCCGCGCTGCTCTGAGGGTGACCATGAAAATCCTCCGCCATCCTTCTGCGTGTAGGCGCGGCTCAGTTCGGACAGCGTGTCCGTCGCACCCACCTTGGCCCTCGAGTACGGCAAACCGACCGTGACACGACTCCAGGTCGCCGGCGGCCGGCTGGACGTCACCCTCGCTGCGGACAACAGAGTCCAGCTGTTCGAACGCGCGATCAGCTCCCGGCCCTGGATCAGGTGTCGAGCATGCCGCGCAGCAGCTCCACGAACCCCTTGCGCAGCGCCGCGCGGCCGGGCACGGCGGCATGGTCCGCTCCGGCGGCGCAGAGGAACATCAGCCCCTCGCACCAAGCGGCGAGCGACTGGGCATGGCGCCGCGGTTCGGCGGATCCCAGGTCCGTCAGCAGCGTCTCCAGCGGCTCCCGGAAGCCGCGCCCGGCCGTGTCGTAGAACTCCCGCAGCCCGGGTCGGCGAGTCGCCTCCAGTGCCAGCTCGTAACGGGCGATCAGCAGTTCGCGCTGACCGGTCAGTGTGCGGTGCAGGGCGAGGGCGAGGGCGTCGGCCACCGCGTCGAGCGCGTCGCCGCCCTGACCGTCGGCGGTGCTGAGGGGGCCGCCGCCCGGATGCGGCATCTCGTCCGGTGCGAGTACCCGCGCCTCCCGCTCGGCCAGCCGTCGGACGGCCGCCGTGAGCAGGGCGGCGCGGGTGCGGGCATGGTTGGAGGTCGAGCCCTGGGGCAGCCCGGCCGCCTCGTCCACCGCGCGGTGCGTCAGGCCCCGCATGCCGCGCTCGGCCAGCAGCGCGAGGGCGGTGTCGGCGATGAGCTCGGCGCGGGATCCACCGGCCGGGGCGGCGGGGGTCTGATCAGCGGTCATGGCGCCCAACCTATCTCCCCAACTACAGGTGTAGTAGCTTGACTGCTACTACACCTGTAGTGTCGGGAGGAATCATGAAGCAGCCCCGTGCCGTCGTCATCGGCGCCGGAGTCGGCGGACTCACCGCCGCCGCGGCCCTGCACCGCAGCGGCTGGGCCGTCACCGTCCTGGAACGCGCTGCCACCCTGGAACCCGTCGGCGCCGCGATCTCACTCGCCCCCAACGCCCAGCGCGCCCTCGATGTGATCGAGCTCGGCGACGAGATACGCGCCCTGGCCGCCTGGCGGAGCGACGGCGAACTACGCGCACCCGGCGGCCGCCGGCTCGCCCGGATGGACGGCGCGGCGGCGATCGGGCGGTTCGGCGGCCCGACCGTCCTCCTCCACCGCGCGACCCTCATGGGCCTGCTCGCCTCCCGGCTGCCCGGGGACCGCGTACGCACCGGAGCCGCCGCCGAACTGGCCGACCCCGGTACCCCCGGCCGCCCCGCGCGCGTGACCGCGGCGGACGAGGAGTTCGAGGCCGAGCTCGTGGTCGCCGCCGACGGCATCCACTCGGCGGCCCGCCACGTCCTCTTCCCCGGCCATCCCGGGCCCCGCTACGCCGGATTCACCACCTGGCGCATCGTCGCCCCCGCCCCCGCCCCCGAGCAGCCCTTCACACCGCACGAGACCTGGGGACGGGGACGGTTCTGGGGCACGCAACCGCTCCTCGACGGCCGCATCTACGCCTACGCGGCGGCCTTCACCCCGGAAGGCGGGCGCGCGCCCGACGACGAGAAGGCCGAACTGCTCCGGCTCTTCGGCGACTGGCACCGGCCGATCCCCGATGTCCTCACGGCCGTCGAACCGGGCGATGTCCTACGCCATGACATCCGGCACCAGACCGAACCGCTGCCCGCCTGCCACCGGGGCCGCACCGCCCTCCTCGGCGACGCGGCCCACGCGATGGCCCCGACCCTGGGACAGGGCGGCAACCAGGCCATCGAGGACGCCGTCGTCCTCACCCACCACCTGACCGCCGCCAACGCCGCCGACCTGCCGGACGCGCTGGCCGCGTACAGCCGCGACCGGCTGCCCCGCACGATGGACATCGTGCGCCGCTCGGCACGCAGCAGCCGCATGACAGCCCTGTCCAGCGCCCCCGCGACCGCCCTGCGCAACGCCATGCTGACCGCGGTCAGCCGGCTGGCCCCCGGCCTGCTGCTGCGGGGCTTCGACGGCATAGCCGACTGGCACCCGCCAGGCCCGCGGTAGGGACGGGCCGGGCACGGCCCATCATTCCGGTTCGCCTGGCGAGGCTTCGCGCCCCTGAACGATTTCGGCGTGCAGGAGGTATCCCCTGGATATCGTCGTCAGGATATTGCTGCGGAGCCTTGGAGGTTGTCTCACGTGGCAAGTTTCGCGAGCTTCTTGTAGCAGGTCAGAGCGGCGGCCATGGCCAGGCCTCGGCTCTGCCAGTCGTTGCGGACCACGTACGGATCTTGAGACCACGAGCAGCCCATGGCAGGCTCATGCCGCGTGATCGATGAATTCGCGAAGGACAACCTGCACGGGAGACTGAGGCGGGACCGCAAGGCGCTGCTCTGGAAACTCGACGGCTTGTCCGAATACGACGCCCGCCGACCTTTGACAGCGACCGGGACCAACCTCCTCGGCCTGGTCAAACACGTGGCCACCGTCGAGGCCAGGTACTTCGGCGAGGTCTTCGACCGCCCTTCCCCGGAACCGCTGTGCCGGTGGCAGGACTACGACGGCAGCGATCTGTGGGCGACCGAGCACGAGACCCGCGATCAGATCATCGAGTTCTACCGGCGCACGTGGGAACACTCGGACGCGACGATCAACGAGCTTCCCCTCGACGCCCCCGGCCACGTGCCGTGGTGGCCGGAGCCTTCTCCCAACACGAACCTGTTCGCCATCATGGTCCATGTCCTCGGCGAGTCCATCCGGCATGCCGGGCACGCCGATATCCTGCGCGAGGGCATCGACGGCCGGACCGGGGTGCGCGCCGAACACGAGAAGAAGATCGACGAGGAAGCCCGTACGGCCTACTGCGCGAAGATCGAGCAGGCCGCCAGGTCGGCCGCACCGATCAAGGCTTAGAGATGAACCCTGGGAGCCGGCCACCCGTTGCTGCTGTCGTTCGCTGCCCGTCCGCAAGGTGGTGGGACCGCTCCGTGTGACGAGCGGGCCGTGTTCACGGCAGTGGTGTACGCGCTGACCAGCGGCTGTGCTGGACGAACTCGGGGCCCGGGGCGAGGTGCACTGGACCTCGGCGATCGTCGACGCGGCCTCCGTTCGTGCCAAAAGGGGGGATCGCCGACCGGGCCGAACCCGGTCGATCGCCCTGGCCGCCGCCCTGACCTGCTACAAGAAGCTCGCGAAACTTGCCACGTGAGACACCCTCTTGAGGATCAGGTGAGGTTCTTTTCGAGGGCGGCGAGGTACTTGTGGATGGAGTGGTCGCGTACGCCGTCGCTGGCGGGGGCGAAGAGGTCGGCTGAGTCCTTTGACGCGGTCGGTGAGCCCGCCCAGGAGGGAGCCGGGGGTCTTCCAGGTACATACGGGCGCCGGCGAGCATGGCCAGTGTGCCGCCGAGGCTGTGGCCGGTGAAGTAGACGCTCTGACCGTTGCTGCGTAGCTGGGCGTGGGTGTCCTTGAGGTCGGGGTAGATGGAGTTGAGGGCTTCGGCGAAGCCGTAGTGGACGTAGCCGATGTGATCCCATGAGCCCAGCTCACCAGCCTGGCGGCGGACAGGACATCGGGGAGGCCCCGGAGAACCCTCGGGGTACGGAACTCTCCATCCCTGAGGTGGTGTTGTCGCGCCGAGCGCGCACCGGCGCTCACAGGGACAGGGCCACGCGGAGTAGCTCGTGTTTGACACCTTGAGAACCCCGCGTGGCCATCCTCATTTCACAGCCGCCTCAACCCTTCCTGTTCCTCCGGAAGCCGTTACTCATGGGCGGACTTGCGGCGGCGCATCCACCACGTCAGGGTGCCCCCGACCGCTGCGAGGGCGGCGGCGATACCCGCGATGAGACCCACGGGGGTGTCGGATCCGGTGCCGGCGAGGTGGCCGTCCGGGTCCTTCGTCGCGGGTGGCGTCGGCTTGTCGTCACCGCCGCCGGGCGTCGACGGGTCCGGAGCCGGAGTCGACGGCGGGTCGTTCGGCTTGCCGGTGTCCGACGGGGTGGGTGTCGGGGTGGGCGTGGGGTCACCGCCCGGGTCCTCGTCGCTGCCACCGCCTCCGGGTCCGGCCCCGAGGTAAAGGGTGTCGGTGTCCCGGTACGACGCGTCGTCGGACTTCCGGGAGTTCGTGGTGGTGTTGTCCAGGTCCCGGTTCTGGACGCGGAACTGGGTGCGTGTGATGTTCCGCTTCGGCTGCTTCGAGAAGTCGACGCCGCCGACGCCCTGGTTGAAGGTCTTGCCGTCGTATTCGAGCTTGAACCACTCGACGCCCTCACGGGCAGACTTCATATAGCGGTCGTAGGTGCCCTGCTTGGTCCATTTGTCATTCGGCGCGCGAAGCGGCCACGCTTTCACATCATTGCTGTTGATGATGTCGTGGAAGTCGGTGGGCTTCTTCGCGTCCTGCTGCCGGATGTATTCGGCGGCGACGCGGGAGGTGTAGACGCGGCGCAGGTCGGCGTACTTGGGGTCGTTGTTGACCCGCTTCACGACCTCAGGCATCACGTTCTGGCGCAGGTTGGTCTCGCTGAACCGCTTCTCGGCGTCGGTCCAGGTGCACTGGTGGGCGCCGGGCGCGGACCAGTCCATGTCCATCCACTCCGTCGACACCTTCAGCGGGGTGTCGAGGATATAGACGCCGCCGTTCTCCTCACGGACCTTGGCGACCTCGGGTTCGATCCACAGACGGACGTCCGGGAAGCACGGGATGCCGTCCTCGCGGGGCTGGGTGTCCCAGAACCGCTTGGCGCCGGCGAACTTCTCCGGGTTGATGGCCGCGGCGAAGTCGTGCTTCATGTCCAGGTCGGCGTCGAGGAGGATCCTGCCCGCGTCGGTGGACGCGAACTTGCTGTCCATGATCTTGTCGGGCTGGTCCGGGTTCAAGTTCACCCAGAACTTCTCCGGAGTCAGGGCGAGCCATGTGAACAGCGAGTCGGATGCGAGCTGCATCTTGGCAGCGCCGCCGAAGCCCGGGTTGTTGTCCGGGTCGGGCATCTGGTCCGCGCGCATGGAGTACGTCATGCCCTTGCCCTTTTCGATGCCGCCGACGTAGCGAAGCTCCAGGGTCGTGAAGTCGACGCCGCCCGGACCGCCCCTGGGGAGGGTGCCCCGGGTGTCGAGGCGTCGCGCGTCGGCCTGGAAGCGCTTGGCCTCCTCCAGGGTCTTGCCGGAGGACAGGGCCCGCTGGTTGGCCGGGCCCCTGGTGCCACACGTGTTGGCGCCGGCGGCCATGACCTGGGTTCCGCCCGTCTGGCAGGCGGGAGCGAACCAGCGCTGGTGGTCGGAGTATCCGCGGATCGGGGTGGTCTTGGGGACCGGGTTGTAGAACCGCTGGTTGCCGCGCACCTGGCCGGCCTTGCCGTTGCGCATTTCGCGCACATCGCGTTCCAGGGCGTTGATGTGATTGACCTGGCCCTTGGTGAACTTCTTCGCACCGGTGAAGCGGAAGGTGTGGTCCGGCATCGACCTGGCGACGATCCGGTCCTTCGCGAGCTGCTTTGCCGTCAGCTTGGAGTTCGATTTGAACTCATTGAATTCTCTGGTCCGCTTGTTGTACGCGTCGTACCGGCGCTCGCCGACCTTCTCACCGTTGGCGTCGAACAGCTCGACGGTGACTTCGCACAGCCAGTCCGGGCCGATCAGTTTGTAGTCGGTGACCAGTTGACGCTCGAAGCCGGAGCCCTTGTGGTTATTGACCTGGTTGCGGATGTACCGCTTGTCGAACCAGTCCTTGAAGCTGAGGCCCTCTTTGTTCGCCAAGTAGCGGGCGTAGATCTCCATCGCGCGGTCCGCGGGCTTGCCGGACGCGTTGGCGATCTTCTTCCACGCGTCCACGTTCTTGTCCAGGTCCCCGGGAACCTGGGACAGCGCCTTCGTCTTCTCGGCGGCGGTCGGGGCCTTGAGGCCGTCGTACGCCTGCCCGGGAAGGTCGAACTCGAAGTTCTTCGGAAGGGCCCTGTCCTTGTAGATCGTCCCCGTCAGATCGTCGGGGAACCCGGAGTTCGTCGGTGTCCTCGCGGCGGGCGGGAGACCGTTGCGGGTGTCGCAACGCTTGCCTGATCCCGGTTTGAGCTTCGCCGTCACCGGCGGGCCGGCCGCCTGCGCGGTCTCGATGGCGGGCAGCCCGGTCACGGTGACAGCGGCAGCCAGGCCGACAGCAGCCGTGAAGCGGGCCGCGAACCGCCACCTGGACGGTATGCGGAGTATTAAGTTCAAGAGCTCGTCCTTCCCCCGTGGGTGGGGCCTCGAGGGATTGCGGGCAGCGCGTGAGGCCCCCGTGACGTGTACGCGCCGCCCGACCACCATAGACCTCATGAGCCCAAAGTAAAGACGAGTTAAAGCGTGTCGACGGAGCGTCAACCTTTGGCCATAGTCCGCCCGTTCAGATGAAGTACAGGCCCTCCATGTCCCGCACCGCATCCTCGGAATGCCGCACACGGAACGCCGTCGCCCGCAGCTGCTCCCACCCCCACGGGTCCGACTGCCCCAGTGCCAGACCCGCCAGCCGCGAGCACTCGATTTCGTTGGCCGGGGGAGGATGCTCCGGAGAAAGGCACACTCCGCCAGGCCAACCTGGTCCTCGGCGACTCGTTCAACCTCGAGCTCCTGGAATACACCCACCGCAGCGTGAACGCCGCCGGAGCAGCGCCCCGCCCCGCAGACCCCGGTGGCTGGCACCTGGCCATCCGCGGTCAGTGTGCACGCCGTGTCCGACGCTGCCTTGTGCCCGCTGAGCTGGCGGCTGTTCCTGCCCCGGGAATGGGCGGATGACGCCGTCAGGCGCCAACGGACTGGCGTGCCGGAGGATGTCGGGCACCGGGAGAAGTGGCGGCTGGCACTGGACGCCCTGGACGAACTGGCCGGATGGGGACTGGTGCCGCCGGTGGTGGTGGCGGATGCCGGCTATGGCCAGAACGCGGACTTCCGCGCCGGCCTGGCCGAGCGGGGACACGCGTACGTGGTCGGTATCCGCGGCGATATCACCGCCCAGCCGCACGACGCGCACCCCACCGGTCCGTCCGGCCGGGGTGCGCTCGCGCCGGCTGGCCCAGGCAGCCGCAGGCGCATCGAGCACGACTACCGCGAACTCAAGCACGGTCTGGGCCTTGACCACTTCGAAGGCCGTTCCTGGAGGGGTTGGCACCACCACGCCACCCTGGTCACCGCCGCCCACGCCTTCCTCACCGAACAGCGGCTGGCCCCCAAAGCCGACACAGCGGACTCACCCTCTACCAGATCCTCGACACCCTCCAGGACCTGCTGAACTGCTGGACCGGCACCTGCACCACCTGCCACCAACCCCTGCCCAGCAGAACCACACCAAGATCAAGACAGACCTCACGGAGTCCTACTAGGCGTCCGCGACCCAGCTGCCGTGGAATCCCAGCGGTACCCGGCCGGGCAGGTGAATACGGGCCAGCGGGTGGCCGTCGAAGTCCTGGGCCGAGAGGATCACCAGGTCAGTCGCGCCGCGGTCGGGGTCGTTCACATACGACAGGACGTAGCCGTCGTCCTCGTCCCGCGCGCCGCGCCGTGGGACGAACACCGGCTCGCTGACCGCCGCGCCCCCGGGGAAGCGGTGGAGCTGCCTGCTGCTCCGCAGCATGTCGTGCTTCACCAGGTAGTTGGTGAACTTCTCGTCCGGCGGCACCCCGTCGACGGTCTCGTACGCGCGCCACATCTCGGCCGCGCTCGCGGTGTAGGCGTAGCGGTGCCGACGCGAGACCAGAGACTCGTTGATGCGGGGGAACTCCTGCGGGCGGTCGTCCAGCCGGCTGCTGCGGACCCGGCCCGCGCGCAGGTCGATCGTCCAGCGGTCGAGGGTCGGGGCACCGGTCGCGGAAGGTCCGCCCATGCCGCGACCGGCGGCGTAGAACGGCGCGGGGAACCCTGTGTACTCCACCACGACCGTGTCGCCCTGGTCGTAGGCGTTGAGGGTGTGCGAGTAGTACACCGGGTCGATCTCGAACCAGCGCGTGGTGCCGCCGGTGCGCGGCAACAGCCCGATGCGCATGGGATGCCTGTCGTTCCATACGTACGGCACGATCGCGCCCGCCTCCGCGGCGGCACCGTCGAAGGTGATCGGCACGTCCACGATCACCACGTACTCCTCGGTGAGCGCGAAGTCGTGCATCATCGGCGCGTCCGCGACGGGGATCCGTGTGGTCCGCACTACCCGGCCGGTCCGGTCGATCATGATGTGCCGCACATGGTCCCATGTGGGGTAGTACGCGATCGCGTGCAGCTCGTCGGCCGCCGCGTCGTACTTGGTGTGCGCGGTGAACGCGCCGCCCAGCGTGGAGCGGAAGTCGTACGGGCGCACGGTGTTGAGTTCGCCGTCCAGCTCGTACGGCAGCGGCCCGCCTTCCTGCAACGCCAGGATGCGGCCCTTGTACGGGATGACGTGCGTGTTGCACGCGAAGTCGTCCGGCGGTGCCTGGCCCGGGTAGGTCTCCCCCAGCTTGGCCGTCACCTGCGATGACCGCACCCAGCGGTTGCGATACCACTCCGCGCGCCCGCCGCGCAGCCGGACGCCGTGCACCATTCCGTCACCCAGCATCCAGTGGTGGGCGCGGACATCCTCAAGGCCCAGCGCGTTCGGGCCGTTGCGCAGGTAGCGGCCGTCCAGGTCACGCGGGATGCGGCCGGTCACCTTGAGGTCAAAGGCCGTCAACTCCTCGGTGACCGGCTCGAAGGCCCCTTCCAGGAACGGGCTCGCCCCGGTCGCGCCCCTCTTCCCGGCCATGGCGCCCGACTGCGCCGCAGCCGTGAAGAAGCCGGGCCCGAGGCCGCTGCCGACCACGCCGCCCGCTGCCGCGACCGCGGCGCCCTTGAGAATTCTCCGCCGCGCGTGACTGGCCATCATGCTTCCCCGCTCCCTTGTCGATGTCCGGCGCCGTCGGCCGGGCTCCTGGTGACGGGATCAACCCTCCTCCGCGGTGGCCCGCGACACAGTTGGCCCAGGCCCCGAATCGGGGTGATGCTGGCACCACCCCCAGAGCTGGGTTCTCGGTGCCAGGTCAGGGCAGGAGGTCGGCAATGAGCTCGGCGAACTCGCCAGGCGAGATGATGCGGATGCCGAGGTCTTCGGCCTTGGCACGTTTGGCCCCGGCGCCCTCTCCGGCGACCAGGAGGGAGGTGCGCTTGGAGACGCTGGAGGAAGACCTGCCGCCGCCCTGTTCGATGAGTTCGTTCATCTGGTTGCGGCCGAGCTGTTCCAGTGGACCGGTCATGGCGCCGGTGACGACCACCGTCATGCCGTGGAGGGAGCCTGCCGCCTCGGCGGTATGGGCCACGCCGTTGCCCGCAGGTGGAGTGGCGCCGGGTTCGGTCGTGTTCACCCCTGCGGCGATGAGTTTGTCGATGACGAGTGCGAGCTGGGCCAGCTCGGCGACGATCACGGGCGCCTTCTCGATACCGATGCCGTCGACTTGCTGCATCGCATCCGCGTCGGCGGCCCGGACCGCCTCCATGGTGGCGAAGTGGCGCGCGATGCGGCGGGACATCGAGCGGCCGGTGCCGCGCACGCCCAGCGCGCACAGTACCCGCGACAGCGGCCGGGTCTTGGCCTGCTCGATCGCGGCCAGGAGGTTGTCGGCGCTGGTGGGACCCATCCGCTCCAGCGTCAGGAGCGCATCGCGGGTGAGGGTGAACAGGTCGGCGAAGTCGCTGATGAGGCCCGCGTCAGTGAGCTGGACGACTCGGGTCAGGCCGAGGCCCTCGATGTCGAGCTGGTCTCGGCCGACCGCGTAGGAGACGGAGGCGACCAGGTGGCAGTCGCGTCCGCGTTCGCACCGCCAGCGCTGCTCGGAGGCATCGATGCCGGATCCGCACTGCGGGCAGGTCTCGGGGAACGCGATGGGCTGCTCGGCCCCGGTGCGCAGGTGGGCGACGGGGGCTTCGATGCGCGGGATGATGTCGCCGGCCTTGTAGACCATGACCTGGTCGCCGATGCGCAGATCGCGGCGGGTGATGTCGGAGGGGTTGTGGAGGGTGGCGTAGGTGATGACGGAGCCGTCGATCTCGACCGGTTCCAAAACGGCGCGGGGAGCGATGATGCCGGTGCGGCCCACGTTCCATTCCACGTCCAGCAGTCTGGTGATCTTCTCCACCGCGGGGAGTTTCCAGGCGATGGCCCAGCGAGGCGCCCGGGTTCCGGATCCGGCGGCCTGCCGGTCGGCGGCCAGGTCGGCCTTGATGACGATGCCGTCGATACCGAACGGCAGGTCGGCCCGCAGGCCCGCGAGCTCCTCGACGCGGTCCTGGACGGCCTTGATGGAGGTGACGGTGCGGCCGGGCACGTCAGTGGCTGCCGCCGTTCGCACACCCCAGCCGACTATGCGGGTCATCACCTCGCTGTGCGAGGAGCCGGTCAGACGCTCCGCGAGCTCAGTGTCCGTGGTGGGCAGGGGCAGGCAGCCGTAGCCGAAGAACGTCATCTCCAGCCGGTACGCACGGTCTCTCGCCCGCAGCGTGCCCGCCGCGGCGTTGCGCGGGTTCGCGAACGGCTCCCCACCGTGCTCGGCACGCACCGTGAGCGCCATCTCGAACTGGGCCGAGGTCATCAGCACCTCGCCGCGCACCTCCACCGTGACCGGCTCGGACAGCCGACCTGGCAGACCGCTCAGAGTGCCGATCGCGTGCGAGACGTCTTCCCCGGCTGTCCCGTTGCCGCGAGTGATCAGCTGCACCAGCCGGCCGTCGCGATAGCGCGCGGCTATCGCAAGGCCATCCAGCTTCGGCTCCACGCTCCATGCCTGAACCGGCCGGCCGATTCTCCGTTCCAGCGAGGCGGCCCAGGTGGTGAACTGCTCGAGGGAGAAGACGTTGTCCAGACTCAGCATGGGCTGGGTGTGCGGCACATCCCCCTGCCCAACGCCTGCGGCGACCTTCCCCGTCGGCGATCCGGGCACAATCTGCTCCGGGTGGTTCGTCTCCCAGGCGGTGATCGCCCGTATCAGCCGGTCGTACGCGTCGTCGTCCAGGGCACTGTCCCCACCCCCGTAGTAGGCGGCCGCGGCCTTCATCGCGGTCTCGGCCGCTTGCGCGTACCCAGTGTTATCGGCGATCACAGCGTCAGTGGTGGTCATGACGCCATCGTGACTGCCCCCACTGACAACGCCGCCAAAGCCGCGGCCGAATGCGCAGGACCTTCAGGCTTCCGATACACGCCCTGTTGCTTTTCAGATATGCGACCATCACTCAATGCTGCGCAGCCTTGAGACCACTTCACGGCAGCACGGATCGCGGCGTTCGACGTGACGAGCCAGGATGACCGGCTCACGCTGAAGTCCGCGGTCGACTTCCGGTGGGCACCGTTCCAGGACGCCAAACGCGGAGGGCAAGCGACGCCGCTCAGCTCATGGGTCCGCCTGCATTACGGCTGCTACTGCCCGCATCAGGAGACGTCGAGCAAGGGCTCGATCCAGACCAATGTGCGGCGCCCCAGCCCCGTGTATTGCGGAGAGTGCAAGACGGAGATGGCAGTTGATGCGGAAGCACCGTCGATTCGGCTGCTGGTATAGGCCCTGCCTCCCGGCTCTCCCGCAACAGCTCCCAGAACTCCTCTCCCCTTACCGTCACCTGGAGCTGTAGTGGGCCGCCCGGTCCCGCAGCAGAGCAGCGGTTTCGGACATCAGGTGCTCCGCGATGGTGTCGACGTGGCGGGACCGCCACGGCTCGAGACCGGTACCGGCCACCCAGGAGTTGAACGCGCCCATCGCGGGACCGCAGTAGACCAGGTAGTCGACCTTCCGCCCCGGGTCTCCGCGCAGCGCCAGCCGGAAGCCGCGGTGGAGGTAGGACCGGAAGGCCGTGGCCATTCGCCGCTTGCCGTCGCCACCCGGCCCTGCGTCCGGCTCCGCGGCGGCGGCCTCGTGGAACGATCCGTGCAGGAACTTCTCCTCGATCCGACGGCGGGTCGGCGCGTCGATGTCCTCGAAGGAGTCGTGGCGCCGCCACAGCTCGTGCAGCTTCCCCGCCTTCGCCGGGAGCAGCACACCGCGCTTGGCCACCTGCGCCCGCACCCCCAGTTCGAACATCTCCGGGGCGGGTGCGAGGGCGACGTCATGGACCTCCATCTCCTGCAGCAGGTCCTTGACGGCCTCGCTGGTGGCCGCTTCCGGGGTGCACTGGTTGATCGAGCCGGTGACCAGGAAGTCCGCGCCCAGGACGAACGCGGCGGCCGCGGCCTCCGGGCTGCCGATCCCGCCGGCCGCGCCCACATGGATCCTCGGCCCGGCTCCGGCCCGTGCGGACCGGGCGTCCCGCAGCCGGACCACGGCGGGCAGCAGCGTGGCCAGCGTGCCGGTGGCGTCGTACCAGCCGGCGCCGACCTCCACGCACAGGTCGTCGGCCATCGGCAGGTGCGCGAAGCGCTCGGCGTCCGCGGCGGCTATCCGCCCCTCGTCGAGCAGTTGCCGGACGATGCGCCGCGGCGCGGGTTCCAGGAACGCGGCCGCCATATCGGTGCTGGACACCTTGGCCAGCACCCTGCCCCCGCTCAGCCGGTACTTGACCAGCGCGGGGGTGATCCGCAGGAAGCAGGATGCCTCGATGGTGCGCACACCGGCCCGCAGGAACAGGTCGACCAGCGCCGACTCCCGTTCCGGATCGGCGTACTGGTGCAGCAGGTTCGCTCCGTACGCCCCGTCGGCGCCCAGGGCGGCCCGCACCGCGTCGAGCCCCGCCCCGACCTCGTCCAGGGTCAGCCCGCCGGTCCCGAAGAAGCCCATCCCGCCGGACTTCGCCAGCCGCACCAGCAGCTCCGCTCCGGACACCCCGCCGTACATGGCACCGGCCAGGCACGCGTAACGGAGGCCGTAGCGCTCCCGGAAGGTCCCCGCGCCCAGGGTTTCCGCCCCGACCGCCCCGGCCGCGCCGGGGGCGGCGGCCACCTCGGCGGCGACCGGTGGCTCGGCGACGGGTTGCTCGGTGGCCCGTGGCTCGGTGGCCCGTGGCTCGGTGACAGGTCGCTCGGTGACCTGTGCCTCGGTGACCAGCGGCTCCGCCTCGGCCTTGATCTTGGTGACCAGCTTGCGGAGCACCGCGCCCGGTCCCAGTTCCTCGAACTCGAACTCGCCTTTGCCCATGAGGTACCTGACCGTGTCCGTCCAGCGCACCGTCGAGGCGATCTGCCGGGCCAGCGTCCGCTTCACCTCGCCGGGCCGGTACGGCCGGGCGTCCACGTTGGCGATCACGGGAATGTCGGGGTCGCGCAGCGTGAAGCCGTCGAGGTGGCGGGCGAACTCGTCGGCGGTCTCGCGCAGATAGCGCGAGTGGAAGGGGGCGCTGACGTTCAGCATCACATAGTGCGCGCCCAGGCCCTCGAACACCGGCTTGGCCCGCTCGAGCTCATCGGTGGGTCCGGCGAGGACGAACTGGGCCGGCGCGTTGTGGTTGGCGATGTCCAGACCGGTCAGCTGGTGGTCGCTCAGCGCCCCTTCCACCCGGTCCAGGTCACAGCCCAGCACGGCGGCCATCCGCCCGCCCTCGGCGCGGCTCATCAGCTCGCCGCGGCGCTTGACCAGCCGCAGGCCGGTCTCGAAGTCGAAGGCCCCGGCGGCGAACAGCGCGACGTACTCGCCGAGGCTGTGCCCCACCAGGTAGTCCGGCGGGGTGGGGTCGTCGCGCAGCTTCCGCAGCCAGGTCAGGGCGCTGACCACGTACAGCGCGGGCTGGGTGAACTGGGTGAGCTTCAGCTCGCGTCGGGGGTCCTGGGTGCACAGCTCCCTGATCGAGTACCCGAGCACGGCGTCCGCCACCGCGGTCTGTTCCGGGAACTCGTCGAAGAGGTCCTTTCCCATCCCCTTGGCCTGGCTGCCCTGACCGGGGAATCCGTATACCTTCATGATGCCCTCCTGGGGGTGCTGAGGGGCGGGGCGGGTGCGGGGGCGCGGGGCCACGGCGGAGCGCAGCTCGGCCAGCGCGCGGGTGTCGTCGCTCAGCGGGCTGAGCAGCGCGTGGGAGTTCGACCGCGAGTGGGCGGGCAGGCCGGCCCGGACGAAATTGTGCAGGGTGCCGGACGGGCCGAGGTCGAGGTACTGGTACGGGCCGCTCCGCTCCAGCGCGGTCAGCGTGGCCGCGAACTCGATCGGCGCCCTGGTCGCCCGCCACAGGTGGTCGGCCGTCACCCGGTCGACCGCGCCCATGGCGGCGCAGGACACGATCGGGATCCGCGGCGGCCGCAGCTCCGCCTCCGCGACGGTGGTCCGGAACACCGGCTCGCCGGCGTCCATGAGGGCCGAGTGGAAGGCGTACGGGACGGGCACCCGGTGGCAGGCCACATCGCGCGCCCGCAGCAGTTCCTCGGCGGCGGTCAGGGCGTCGTCGGCGCCGGACAGGACGAGGTGCCCGGGGTAGTTCCGGGCGGCGACCTCGGTGTGGTCGCGCAGCAGCGGGATGTCCCGGTGCAGCCGCTCGTCGCCCAGTACCGCGAGCATCCCGCCGGGCGGCGCTCCGCGCGCCGCCCTGGCCTGCCGGATCAGCAGCCTCAGACAGGTGTCCCGGTCCACCACGCACGCCAGCACGCACGCGGTGAACTCGCCGAGGCTCGCGCCGAGCAGCAGGTCGGGTTCGATCCCGTACCCGGCGAGGGTGTCCGCGAGGGCGAGTTGCACCATGACGATCGCCGGATGGGTGAACTCCAGGTCGTCGAAGGGCTCGGCGGGGCCGCGGCCCGGGTCGTACATCCGGCCCAGTACGGACGCCCCGAGTTCCGCCTCGGCGACGGCGTCGAGGCGGTCGAGCGTCTCCCGGAACACCGGCTCGGCCCGGTACAGGTCCTGGCCCATCCGGTGGTACTGGGAGCCCTGGCCGGAGAACATGAAGACGGTGGGCCGTCTCACCCCCGGTCACCGTCCCCCCGGTCACCGTCCTGCAGCCGGCGGATGTCACCGATCCGGAACTCGCCGTCGTGGAAGACATGCAGTCCGTCCGGGGCCGGGCGGTCCCGCAACGCCGCCTCGACCAGTTGGCCCACCGGCTGCTCCGTACCGTCCAACATGGCTTCCAGTACGGACAGCAGGCCGAGCAGCAGCCGGGTCGCGGCGGCGTCGGGGAGCGACTCGCGCCGGTAGGACAGGTGCACGGCGATCGTGTTGGTCGGGAAGACGTCGAGCCGCAGGGGGAAGCCCATCTTGGAGTCGAAGAACGCGGTGCCCGAGAGTTCACTGGAGTCCACGCCGACGTTCTGGAACACGGTGTAGCTCTCGCAGGGCAGCTCACCCTCGGGCAGCTCGCTCCAGCCGATGACGGCATCGAGCGGGGTGGTCTCGTGGCCGCCCGCCTCGATCAGCCCGGCGTACAGCCCCTTCAGGAACTCTCCCGTGCGGCGGCCGAGGTCCAGCCGGGTGCGCAGCGGCAGAATGTTGAAGGTCGGCCCCACCACACCGGAGAGCGCGTCGACGTCGACCACCGACGAGGAGCGTCCGGCCAGCAGCACGCCGTGCACCACGTCGGCGGAGCCGGTGAACGCCGCGTTCACCAGCGCCCATGCGGCCTGGAACAGCGCGTTGAGCGGAAGGTGGCCGTCCTGGGACAGCCGACGCAGACCGAGGGCGGTGTCCCGGTCCAGAGTGATCATCTGGCGGGCGCCGCCGGCCTCTGCGGGGCCCGCGGGCAGATGCCGCCGTACGGCCTGGGACAGCGAGGTCGGCCGGCGCAGCCCGGACAGCTCCTGCCGCCAGTACTGCTCGGCGGGACGCTGGTCCTGACCACGCACGCCCTCGACGAACTCCTTGAACGGCAGGGCCTGCGGCACCGGCGCGGGCTGCCGTCCTTCGGCCGCGGCGGCCAGCGCCTCCAGGATTTGCCCCGTGATGATGTCGAAGCTCCAGCCGTCCACGACGAAGTAGTTCAGTGTCACCACGATCAGCGCCGTGTCCGGGTCCACTTGGGCGATCAGGTAGCGCAGCCCGGCGGGGGTGCCCAGGTCGGCGCCTCGTTCCCGGTCCGCGCGGAGGTGCTCGGCGAGCCGGGTGTTCTGTGCGGCCTCGGACAGCCCGCGCCAGTCGGCGAAGCTCGCCTCTGCCGTCGCCTTCTCGTGCACCACCTGCACCGGTTCCGCGAGCCCCTCCCAGACGAACGTGGTGCGCAGCGCCGGATGCCGGTCGATCACCTGCTGGAGGGAATCGGTGAACGCGACCGGGTCGATCTCGGGCAGCCGCAGGATCTGCATCCGGCGTGCGAGGAAGGCGCCGGGCTCGGGGTGTCGGCGCCAGTGTCCCAGCGCCCACCGCTGGAACGGGGAAAGCGGGTAGGCGTCGACGACGCCGGGGGCTTCACGGAGCCCGCGCAGCCGCGCGCCGGGGTCTCCGTCCGAGGTGGCGGGCGCCTGCGGTGCGGAGCCGTCCGACGTGGCCGGCGCCTCGTCCAGGGCGGCCGCCAGCGCGGCGATCGTGCCGTGCCGGAAGATCGCCTGCGGGGCGAACTGGAGACCGCGCTGCTTGGCCTTGGCCACGACGTGGATGGTGTGGATCGAGTCGCCGCCCAGCTCGAAGAAGTTGGTGTGGACCCCGACTCCGTCCAGGCCGAGCACCTCCGCCCACAGCTCGGCCAGCGCGCGCTCGGTCGCGGTGGTGGGCTCGGCAAAGGCGTCCTCGTCGCCGTGGTCGGGCACCGGCGGCAGCGCGGCGCGGTCGAGCTTGCCGTTGACCGTGACCGGGAGCGTGTGCAGGGCCACGAAGCCGGACGGGATCATGTAGTCCGGCACCAGGTCCTCGAGGTAGCGGCGCAGCCCGCGCACCAGCTCGCCGCCCACCCGGTTGAACACCGGGTCGTTGGTCAGCTCCTCCGGCGTCCCCGGCAGCGTCCGCGGCACCGGGAGGCGTTGGGTGCCGGCGCGGCTGAACAGGACGGCGTAGCTGCCGTCGGTCGCCCGCGGCATCCACTCCACCCGGACCGAGTAGCCTACGGCCTCGCCGAGCCGCCACCACTCCTCCGGGTCCACGGAGGCGCCGGAGTCCAGCACCGGCTCGCGGATCAGTTCGCCGACGATCTCCCCGCCGTCCTTGCGCCGCAGTTCCTCCCGCTTGGCGTTGACGCCGGCCAACCGGGCGTTGGGCACGCCGAGCACCGCGAGCGCCTCGGGGCGCTGTTCGGTGAGGTGCCCGCGCACCTGCTCGGCACCTCCGCTGTCCGGCCAGTCGAGGGTGACGACGGCTTCGTCCCGGTGGGTGGCCGGCTCTCCGAGGTGGAGTACGGCGTCGTAGCGGTAACGGGTCAGTTCGTTGTCGTACCGGCCCCGCCGCAACTGTACGTCGACGCGCTGAATGTCCGGCCGCTCGGAGCGCAGCGCCGTGAAGAACTCGGGGTGCACCAGCAACTCCTGGTCCTGGTGGCGCTGGCGGGCGATCCGGCCCCGCAGCCGCGCGACGGGCAGTTTCGCCTTCGCGCGGCGGAGTTCGACATCTGTGTGGAAGGACTCCAGCAGGGCCAGGTTCCGCAGGTCGCCGACGAAGAGCGCTCCGCCGCCGCCCAGGCTGTCCAGGGCCTGGTCCAGTACGGTGCGCAGATAGGCGCCGTCGGGGAAGTACTGGGCGACGGAGTTGAGCACCACCACGTCGAAGGGTTCCTCGGACAGTCCGGCGATCTCGTGGGCGGCCCGCTGCGAGAGTTCGACACCGGAGAGCCAGGGGCGCCGGGCCAGCAGCCGGGTGCGCACGAAGTCCAGGGCGGCCGCGGAGATGTCGGTTCCGTGGTAGACGTCGCAGTGCGGGGCGATCCGGGAGAGCAGCAGACCGGTGCCACAGCCGATCTCCAGCACCCGGCGCGGCTTGAGGGCGAGGATGCGCGCGACGGTGCCCTCCACCCACTCCCGCATCTCCTCGGGCGGCAGCGGCTCGCCGGTGTAGCTGCTGTTCCAGCTGGTGATGTTGAAGTCCGCCTCGTGCGGGTCGGTGTCCTGCGCGTACGCCTGGTCGAACACCGCCGCCCACTCGAGGACCCGCTGTGCCATCGGGTCCTCGTCCGGCGGCGCCGCGGCACCGCCGGTGCCGCCGTCGGTCGCCGGCACAACATAGCCGACCAGGCGCTTGTGGCCGGCGTCGCGCTCGTCGTCGCGAGCGATCACGGCGGCCTCCCGTACCCCCGGGTGGCGCGCCAGCGCGGCTTCGACCTCGCCGGGCTCGATCCGGATACCACGGACCTTGACCTGGAAGTCCGCCCTGCCGCGGTACTCGACCGTCCCGTCGGGCAGCCACCTCGCCAGGTCTCCCGACCGGTACAGCCGGTCGTCCGGCGCGCCGAACGGGTCGGGGACGAACCGCTCCTCGGTGAGCTCGGGCCGGTTGTGGTAGCCGCGGGCCACCTGCACACCGCCGATGTACAGCTCGCCCACGACGCCGACCGGCACCGGGTTGAGGTGCGGGTCGAGGACATGGACGCGGGTGTTGGCGATCGGACGGCCGATCGGCACGATCGCGCGCTCGTCACCGGGCACGCACTGCCAGGCGGTGACGTCGACGGCCGCCTCGGTGGGCCCGTACAGATTGTGCAGCTCCGTCCCCGGCAGCCGTTCGAAGAACCGCTCCTGCAGGGAGAACGGCAGCGCCTCACCACTGCACACGACCCGCCTCAGGCTCGCGCATTCCTCGGCCGCTCCCTCCTGGGCGAGGAACACCTGAAGCATCGACGGCACGAAGTGAGCCGTGGTGATCCGTTCCTCGTTGATGAGGGCGGCCAGCCTCGCCGGGTCCTTGTGTTCCTCGGGCCGGGCGACGACCAGCGTCGCACCGGTCATCAGAGGCCAGAAGAACTCCCAGACCGACACGTCGAAGCTGAACGGCGTCTTCTGCAACACCCGGTCCGAGCCGTCCAGACGGTAGCGGTCCTGCATCCACAACAGCCGGTTGACGATGCCCCGGTGGGTGTTCAGCACACCCTTGGGGCGGCCAGTGGATCCGGATGTGTAAATCATGTAGGCGAGGGTTCCGGGGCCCGCCCCGTGCTCCACCGGCGCGTCGGACTCACCGGCGATCTCCGTCCAGCGCCTGTCGACCGCGATCACCTCCGCGCGCGTCGGCGGCAGAGCGGGCACCAGGTGTTCCTGGGTGAGCAGGAGCGCCGGGTCGGCGTCGGCGAGCATGAACTCCTGCCGAGCCACCGGGTAGGAGGGGTCGATGGGCACATACGCCGCTCCGGCCTTGAGGACGCCGAGCAGGGCGACGACCAGTTCCACCGAGCGCTCCGCGCACACTGCGACGAACCGGTCGGGACCGGCTCCGCGCCGGCGCAGCCAGTGGGCCAGTCGCTCGGCCCGGTGGTCGAGTTCCGCGTAGGTGAGCCGCTCGCCGTCGAAGACGAGCGCGAGGGCGTCGGGTGTGCGCAGGGCCTGGGCGGCGATCAGCTCGTGCAGGCAGCGGTCCGCACCGTCGAACGTCCTGGCGGTGTCGTTCCACTCCTCGATGACCTTGCGACGCTCCGCATCCGGCACCACCGCGAGCCGGGAGACGGGCACCCCGGGGCTGGACACCGCGGACTCCAGCACGACCCGGAAGGCGTCCATCAGGCGCCGTACGGTGTCCGGCTCGAAGACGTCGGAGTTGTACTCCACCTCGACCAGAAGCGTGTCCGTGCAGTCGACGACGCTGACCCACAGGTCGAACTTGGCCGTGTCGATCCGGACGCCTTCGATCTCCTCGATGGTCAGCTCTTCGCCGGGCTTGAGCTCCCTGGCGGGCAGGAAGTTGAAGCACACCTGGAACAACGGGTTCTGCGACAGATACCGCTCCGGCTGCAGCGCATCGACCAAGACCTCGAACGGCAGCTCCTGGTGCTGCTGGGCACCGTTGACCGCCTCCTGCACCCGGCGCAGCACCTCGCGGAAGTCCGGGTCGCCGGACAGATCCGTCCGGTACACCAGGGTGTTGACGAACATGCCGATGAGCGGCTCGATGTCGACCTGCGTCCGGTTGGTCACCGGTGACCCGACCGGGATGCCGGTCTGGCCGGTGTAGCGGTGCAGCAGGACGTTCAGCGCACCGAGCAGCAGGACGAACAGGCTCACGCCCTCCTGGCGGCACAGCTGGAGGAGCTCGTCGCGCAGGGAGCCGGGGTAGTGCCGGCGGAGATCCCCGCCCGCGAAGGTCTGGATCGGCGGCCTCGGCCGGTCCAGCGGCAGTTCCAGGGATTCCGTGCCGCTGCCGAGCTGCTTGCGCCAGTAGTCGAGCTGGGCTGTGAGGCGATCGCCCGTGAGGTGGTTCCGCTGCCACACGGCGAAGTCCGCGTACTGCACGCGCAGATCGGGCAGCGGGGAGGGCCGGCCCGCGGCGAATGCCTCGTACAAGGTGAACAGTTCCTGCCAGAACAACCCCAGCGACCAGCCGTCCACCACGACGTGGTGGACGTTGAGCAGCAGGACGTGCGACTCGGGCCCCAGGCGGTAGGCGGTGATCCGCAGGAGCGGCCCTCGCGACAGGTCGAACGGGCGGCGCCCCTCGTCGTAGATGAGCGCGTCGAGCCGGGCCGGATCCGCCGTGAGGTCGACCAGGCCGACCGGCACCTGAAGGTGGTCCAGGATCTCCTGCCACGGCTCGCCGTTCTCGCTGGGCAGGCGGGTGCGCAGCGACTCGTGCCGGCGCACCACCTCCGCGACGGCGAGCTCCAGGACCTCATGCCGCAGCGGCCCGCGCAGCCGGAAGCTCATCGGGACGTTGTACGCGGGGCTTTCGGGCACCATCTGGTCGAGGAACCACAGCCGGCGCTGGGCGAAGGAGAGCGGCGGGCGGTCGTCGGCGGGGCGGCGCGGGATGCCGGTGGTGCCCGCCGACCGCTTGGCGCCGCTCAGCTTCTCCAGCAGCGCCCGCTTCGCCGGGGACAGGTGCGCCTTGCGCGTGGTGGCGAGGTCTTCGGGGGACATGGCGGGAGGACTCCTTCAGGTATCCGGGTTCCGCGACTCACGCGAGCAAGGTGGCGACGGTGTCTTCGGGCAGTTCCTCGATGCGCTCGACCAGTTCGGCTTCGAGCATGGCGACCATGTCGGCCAGGGTGCGGGCCTGGAACAGCTCGCCCAGGTCCAGCTCGATGGGGAAGCCGCTCTTGAGCCGGGAGATGATCTGGGTCGCCAGGATCGAGTCGCCCCCCAGCTCCTGGAAGTCGTCGTCCGGGCGGGCCGAGGCGACGCCCAGCACCTCCCGCCAGGCGTCGACCACCATGGCCTGGAGGGAGCCGTCGGCATCCTCTTCCGGGGCCTGAGCGGGCCCGGCGGGCTCGGCGGGCTGCGTCGCCTGCGTCGCCTGTGCGGTCGATGCCGGTGTCGCGGTGACCGTCGGCGGCTCCGCCGGCGCGGCCGGGCGCGGCAGGACCGGGGCTGTGGTGTCCGTCAGGCCGGTCACGGCCCCCTCGTTCTCCGCCAGGACGACGGCCTGGTACGCCTGGTCCTCGCGCACCGGCGCCAGCGACAGGCTGCGCACCGCGCGGAAGCCGCCCTGCTCCAGGGCCTGGCGCCACAGGGCGACGCTCAGCAGCGGCGAGCCGGGCAGCCTGCGCTCGTGGTCCTGGAACGCCCACCAGCCGGCCATCAGGCCGAAGGTGAGGGTGAAGAACTCCTGCACCCGGGTGGTCTCCAGCAGGATCAGCACACCGCCGGGCCGCAGCAGCTGCCGGGCGTGGGCCAGCGAGTCGTCGATCCGCCGGGTCGCGTGGAGCACGTTGCAGGCCAGCACGACGTCGTAGGCGCCCGCCTCGAAGCCCTGCTCGGCCGGCGGGGACTCGATATCCAGCTGCTGGAAGCTCAGGAACGGGTGGTCCTTGGCGTACCGGTTGCGCCCGTACAGGGTGAAGCTGCGCGAGATGTCGGTGTACGCGTAGAGCAGCCGGTCCTGAAGGCCGTCCAGCGCGGGCAGCACCTTCGCGGTCGTGCCGCCGGTGCCCGCGCCGATCTCCAGCACGGACACCTCCGCGCCCGGGTCGCGGGCCAACCGGGCCCGCGCGTACGCGGCGACCAGCTGGGCCACCAGGGCGTTGGTGTCCTGATCGCTGTGGTAGACGGCCTCCACCGCGTCGAAGGAGCCGTCGGGGAAGAGGACTTCATGGGCCTTCCGGCGGCCGGTGAGGATGGCCGGGAACTCCTCCAGGCAGGAGGTCAGCAGCCGGAAGTAGCCCTCCATCTCCGGGTAGTGGCCGGTCACCTCGCGCTTGAGGGCTTCCAGCCGGTCCGGCTCCCAGCGCACCAGCGCGGGGTCGGCGACCCGGTCGGTGGTGACCAGTTCCTCCCCCTCGGCGCGCAGCAGCCCGTCGTCGGTGAGGACGCCGAGCAGCGCCCGGAACAGCGAGGTGTGCTCGTCCACGACGCCCAGCCGCCGGATCAGCTCGGGCGCGCCGTGGCGCTCGCCGGGGGCCTGGAAGACCTCCATCCGGCGCAGCGAGGCGAACAGCAACTCCCGGCAGACCTTGGCCAGTTCGCGGACCATCACATCGTTGCGGAGCGCGGCTTCGATGTCCGCGGCCGAGGGATCGGCCCGCAGGTGTTCCTCGGCCGCCGCGTCGAGTTCCACCAGGACCGAGGGCACGGCACCGGCGGCCGGGCGCGGCGGCGCGATGTCATGGCCGGACGCGTCGGCCGGGGCGCCGTCGGCCGGGGCGCCGTCTGCCCAGGCGTGGCGGAACACCTCACGCTCGAAGGGGTGGCCGGGCAGCTGGATCCGCCGGGGCGCGCCGCCGGTGTGCAACCGTGGCCAGTCCACCGCCGCGCCGGTGGCCCAGGCCGCGGCGAGCTCGTCCACATCGCGCCCGGCCGCGGTCGGAGCCTGCCCGCCCGTACGGTCTTCGGGGGCCCGCCCCCGGTAGGTGGCCGGGACGGCGTCGGCGCCGCCCGCGAACGCCTCCAGTCGCTTGGCCAGTTCGCTCATCGAGTCGGCCGACACCGCGAGCCGCTCGGGGAACGCCTCGCGGCCCACCTGGAGGGTGTACGCCACGTCCTGCAGCGCGTCGTCGCCCAGCCTGTCGTTCCGCAGCCGTGCGGCGAGAGCCCCGGCCTTCCGCCGCAGCTGGGCGTCGGTCCTCGCGGACAGCGGTACGAGCTGCCGCCGCCGGGGCAGGGGCCGACCGCGGCGCTCGGCGGCGGGGTACTCCTCGATGATGACGTGGGCGTTGGTGCCGCTGTACCCGAAAGAGCTCACGCCGGCCAGCCGGGGGCCGGTGTCGTCCGCAGCCCAGTCGGCCGGCTCGCGGTTGACGTAGACCGGGCTGTCGGCGAAGTCGACGTGCTTGTTCTCGTCGCGGAAGTTGGCCGCCGGGGGGAGCTTTCCGTACCGCAGGCACAGCAGCACCTTGATGGCGCCCAGCACGCCCGCGGCCCCCATCGTGTGGCCGATGTTGGCCTTGACCGAGCCGATCGCGCAGAACTGCTTGCGCTCGGTGAACTCCTCGAACGCCTCGGTCAGGCCGTGCACCTCGATGGGGTCGCCGAGGCTGGTCCCGGTGCCGTGCGCCTCCACGTAGCGCAGCCGGCCCATGTCGACGCCGCTGCGCCGGTAGACCTCGCGCAGCAGAGCGCTCTGCGCGGTGGAGCTGGGGGAGGTGATCCCCGAGGTCCGGCCGTCCTGGTTGGTCGCGCTGCCCCGGATGACGCCCAGGATCCGGTCGTTGTCCCGGACCGCGTCGGACAGGCGCTTGAGCACCAGCACCCCGACGCCGTCGCCCACCAGCATGCCGTCGGCCTCCGCGTCGAAGGGGCGGCAGGTGCGGCGCGGTGACACGGTGCCCAGGGCCTCCATGGTGACGAAGGTCCCGGGGTGGTTGACCACGTAGACCCCGGCGGCCAGCGCGAGTTCCGCCTCGCCGGACAGCAGCAGCCGCCGCGCGATGTCCACGGCGACGAGCGAGGACGAGCACGCCGTGTCCACCGTCAGCGCGGGCCCGGCGAGGTCGAGGTGGTAGGCCAGGCGAGCGGCCATGATGCTGGTGTCGGAGCCCATCAGCGCATGCGCGGAGTACTCGTTCTGCGGGGCGAGCCCGGTGCTGCCGACGACGGTCGCGACCGCGCGGCCGCGCAGCGCCGAGGCGTCCTGGGCCGCGTCCTCCAGCGCGTGGTAGCAGGACTCCAGCAGGACCCGCTGGGCGGCGTCCATCGCGGCGGCCTCGCGCGGTGAGATCCGGAAGAACGCCGGGTCGAAGCACTCGGCCTCGGCCATGGCGCCGTAAGCGGGCACCGCCGCGTCCGGGAAGTGCTCGCGGAACAGCGAGAGCGCCACCGGGTCGGCCACCGGACCGGTGCGGTCCCGGCCCTCGCTGATCACCTCCCACAGCTCCTCGGGGTCGGCGGCGCCGGCGGTACGACAGTGCATCCCGATCACCGCCACCGCCTCCGGCGGGGCGGCCTGCCGGGCGAGGGTGGCCTCGACGCGCTCGGCGAGCCGGCCGAGATCGCCCGCCTCGGTCACCGCGCTGGTCGGAAGCGCCGTGCCGAACCGGGCGTTGACCTCCTCGGTCAGCTCCACGGCCGCGACCAGGCCGAGGCCCAGCTCCTGGAAGGATGCCTCGGCCACCCGCTCGGGGGAGGCGTCCAGCACCCGGGCCGCGAGCTCCGACAGCGTCTGCTTGAGCTGCTTGACGTGGGGCGACATCGTCTCTGAATCTCCTTCAGCTCGCCGCGGCGCGCGGACGCCCGGTGGTCTCGGCCAGGTGTGCCCGGTTGAGCTGGAGCCGTTCCTCCTCGGTCGAGGCGGTCACCTTGCGCAGCCGGAAGAGGTGGTGCCGTATCCAGCCCCGGCGCAGCGGCTCGGCCAGGTCGGGGTCGGGGTCGGGCGCCACGGTGTCGGGCGCCACGGTGTCGTACGGGATGAGTTCGTCGACCACGAGCCGGTTCCGGGCGAACACCTCGGCCCAGGTGCGCGCGGTGGGGACGCTGACTCCGAGCCCGGGGTCGATCAGGTCGCCGCTCAGGGTGCACAGGAAGTCCGCCAGCAGGACCTGTCCGCCGTCCACGACGGCGGCGTCCAGGTTCGCGAACAGCGCCTGCTTGTCCTCGGCCCGGAAGCAGGCGCCGATGCCGAACGCCAGGTCGTAGTGGCCGGGGAAGGGTTCGGCGGGGTCCGCGTGGAACACCGCGGCCCGGTCCCGCAGGCCGCGCTCCCGGATCTCCCGGTCCGCACGGTCGGCCAACTCCTTGTCGCCGGTCACGCCGTGGACCACCAGGGCCGGGTGGGCCTTGGCGAGGGCGATGGCGCCACCTGCGCCGCGGCAGCCGAACTCCAGCACGGCGCCGAGGCGGTCCAGGTCCTGGCCGTCCAGGAGGAAGTGACGGATCTCCTCCTGGCCGGGGGCCGGAGGTGGCGCCACCGCCGGGGCCGGTGCGGGTGCGGGTGCCGCGGCAGGTGCGGGCGTCGGGGTCGGGGGCCTGCCGCCCTTGCGGGCGGCCGTGGTGAGCCGCTGCCGCAGGTACCCGGCGAGCGCGCCGGGCGACGGGTGGTCGAAGACCAGGGTGACCGGCAGCCGCAGCCCGGTGGCCCGGCCCAGCCGGTTGCGGAGCTCCACCGCGGTGAGCGAGTCCAGGCCGAGCTCGACGAATCCGGTGTCGGGCCCGACGTCGTCGGGATCGACCACCAGCACGGCCGCCACCTCGCGCCGTACCACCTCCATGACCCGCGCCTGCTGTTCGTCCTCGGGCAGACCCGCGAGCCCGTCCAGGCCGCCGCCGGTGTCCGGCGCGGCGGCCGCCGACCGCGGCGCGGTCCGCACCAGCGCCCGGTGCATGGGGTGGCCGGTGCCGGACTCGGCCTGGGTCCGCAGCGCGGCCAGGTCGATGCGCATGGGCACCTGCAGCGCCTCGTCGGCGCCCCGGGCCACGTCGAACAGCGCGAGCCCCTGCTCCGAGGAGAGCCCCAGCAGACCGCCCCGGGTCATCCGGCCCGTGTCGCCCTCGGTGAGGTGCTTGGTGAGGCCGGTCGCCTGCTCCCAGTAGCCGTACGCCATGGAGACGCCCGGCAGCCCCCGCGCCCTGCGGTGGTGGGCGAGCGCGTCCAGGAAGGAGCTGGCAGCGGCGTAGTTGGCCTGGCCGGGGTTGCCGAGCACCCCGGCGGCCCCGGAGAAGAACACGAACTGGGTCAGGTCCGTGCCGCGGGTGAGCTCGTGCAGATTCAGCGCGCCCTCAGCCTTCGGCCGCAGCACATGTGCCAGCCGGTCGGGGGTCAGGGCGTCGAACACCCCGTCGTCGAGCGCGCCCGCGGTGTGGATGACGGTGCCGAGCGGATGCTCGGCCGGGATGGCGCCGAGCACGTCGGCCAGCCGGTCGCGGTCGGCCGCGTCGCAGGCCACCACCGTGACCCGGGCGCCGGCCGCGGTGAGTTCCGCGGTCAGCTCGGCCGCGCCGGGGGCGTCGGGTCCGCGCCGGCTGAGGAGGACCAGGTGCCGGGCGCCGTGTTCGGCCACCAGGTGCCTGGCGAGCATTCCGCCCAGGGTGCCGGTGCCACCGGTGATCAGCACCGTGTGCGACGGGTCGGGGCGCCGGGGCACGGTCAGCACGATCTTGCCGATGTGCCGCGCCTGGCTCATGAACCGGAACGCCTCCGGCGCGCGCCGCAGGTCCCAGGTGATCCTGGGCAGCAGCTCCAGCGCGCCCCGCTCGAACAGGTCCACGATCTCGGCCAGGATCTCCCCGATCCGCTGCGGCCCGGCGTCGACCACGTCGAACGCCCGGTAGCGGACGCCGAAGTGGCGGGTGGCGATCCGCTGGGCGTCGCGGATGTCGGTCTTGCCCATCTCCACGAACCGGCCGCCGCGCGGCAGCAGCCGCAGCGAGGCGTCGACGAACTCGCGCGCGAGCGAGTCCAGTACGACATCCACCCCGCGGCCCTCGGTGACGGCCCGGAACTCGGCCTCGAAGCCCAGGTCACGGGAGGAGGCGAGGTGGTCGTCGGGCACTCCCAGCGCCCGTACGGTGTCCCACTTGCCCTCGCTCGCGGTGGCGAACACCTCCGCGCCCACGTGCCGGGCCAGTTGTACGGCGGCCATGCCCACCCCGCCCGCGGCGGCGTGGACCAGCACCGACTCACCGGCGCTCAGTGCGCCCATGTCGAACAGGCCGTAGTACGCGGTGACGAAGGCGACCGGGACCGTCGCGGCCTCCTCGAAGGACCACCCGGCGGGCATCCTGGCCACCGTGTGGGCGTCGGCCACGCAGACCGGGCCCAGGCCGCTCGGGAACACCCCCATCACCCGGTCCCCGACCGCCAGCCCGGTCACCCCGGGGCCGACCTCGAGGACCAGTCCTGCGCCCTCCGCGCCGAGCGTCAGCTCCCCCGGGTACATGCCGAGCGCGCCCAGCACATCGCGGAAGTTCAGCCCGGCCGCGCGCACCTCGATCCGCACCTGCCCCGGGATCAGCGGCGCGTCGGCGGCGGGCCAGGGCAGCAGCGCCAGGTTCTCCAGGGTGCCCGCGCCCGTGGTGTCCAGCCGCCACGCGCCGCCGCCCGGGGGCGGCACCAGCGTGCCGTCGGAGCCGACCGGGGCCAGCCGGGGCACCAACGCCGCTCCCCCGCGCAGCGCGAGCTGCGACTCGCCGGCCGCCACCGCGGCCGCCACCGCCCCCGGCAGCGCGGCCACCGACGCCTCGTCACCGTCCAGGTCGACCAGCAGCAGCCGGTCCGGGTTCTCCGCCTGTGCCGTACGCAGCAGACCCCAGACCGGGGCATGCACCAGGTCTGTGATGTCCTCGCCGAGGCGGACGGCCACCGCTCCGCGGGTCACCACCACCAGCCGCGCCGCGGCCCGCTCCTCGTCCGCGAGCCGGCCCTGCACCAGGCCGAGGGCGCGCGCGGTGGCGGCCCGGATCCCGGCGGCGAGCTCCGCGGGCTGCTCCCCGGTGGCCCGTGACGCGGTGGCCAGCGACACCAGCGCCACCTCGGCCGCGTCCTCGGACACCGTGGCGCCGGCGCGGCGCAGGGCGGCGCCAAGACCCAGGTCGTCCGGGCCCGGCAGGGACCAACGCGCCGTGTCCCGCCCGGCCCCGGCGGTTTCTGCCAAAAGCGCCGTCCAGTCGAGGCGGAAGAGCGAGTCCGGCAGCGCGGCCGTGCCAGTGGTGGCGGCAGTGGCGGTGGCGGCGCCTGCGCTAGCCGCGCCCGGCCGTACGCCGGACACCGGCCGTTCGCCCGACACCGGCCGTTCGCCGGACACCGACTGCTCGCCGGACACCGGCCGTTCGCCGGAGACCGGCCGCAGCACCAGCGAGTCCAGCGCGGCCACCGGCCGCCCCGTGGCGTCGGCGACCTCGGCCGACACCGCGTCGGTGCCGGCCCCCGTGAGCCGCACCCGCACCGCGGCGGCCCCCCGCCCGAACAGCCGCATCCCGGACCAGGAGAACGGCAGCAGCCCGCCGCCGTCGCGTACGAAGCCGCCGAAGCCCATCGCGTGCAGGGCCGAGTCCAGCAGCGCGGGGTGCAGACCGTAGCGGGCGGCGTCCGGCGCGTCGTCGATCGTGGCCTCGGCGAACACCTCGTCGCCACGCTTCCAGACCGCGCGCAGCCCGCAGAACGCCGGGCCGTACGCGTATCCGGCGTCGGCCATCACCCGGTAGTAGTCGTCCACCGGCACCGCCTCCGCGCCGGCCGGCGGCCACGCGGTCAGCTCCGGCCCGGCCTCCGGCGCCCCGGAGCCGAGCAGCCCGGTGGCGTGCCGCCTCCACGGCTGCTCCGCCCCGGCCTGCGAATACACCTCCACCGGGCGGCCGTTACCGCTGTCGGGCGCCCCGACGGCCACCTGCAGCCGTACGGCGCTCCGCTCCGACAGGACCAGCGGGGCCTGGAGGGTCAGCTCTTCCAGCCGGGCACAGCCCACGTCTCGCCCTGCGTGCAGCGCCATCTCGACAAAGGCCGTACCCGGGAACAGCACCGTGCCGGACACCGCGTGGTCGGCGACCCAGGGGTGGGAGGCGAGGGACACCTCGCCGCTGAACACCACCCCGCCATCGGCGAGCGGCACGGCCGACGTCAGCAGCGGATGGCCGTCCGGCGCCTGCGCGGCCGGGTCGGCCGGGAGGGGGGTCGTGGCGGCCGGGGCCGCCGTCGCCGGGGCGGGTCCGGCCGGGGTGGAGACGGCCGTGGCGACCGGGAGCGGAACCGGGGCGGACTCGTCCACCCAGCAGACCTGGTGCTCGAACGGGTAGGTCGGCAGCCCTGGCACCCGGCGGGGTACGTCGTCGCCGTACAGCTCGCTCCAGTCGACCGTCGCCCCGTGCGCCCACAGGCTCGCCACCCGGCCGAGGTCGCGCTCACGCAGCGCCGCGTCCAGCTCCTCGGCCTTCACCCTCCCGGCGGTGGCCGTGACCAGCGCGCCGCCGGGGCGGCCCCGGCGCCAGCGGGTGAGCTGCCCCAGCAGGTCCTCGGCGCCCTTGGCGACCGCCGCCAGCCGGTGCGTCAGATCCGCCCGGCCGACCTGGAGGGTATAGGCGATGCCCGCGAGATCGGTCCGGGGGCCGCCGCGCAGGAAGTCGATCCACTGGTCGACGTAGGCGCTCAGCCGCTCCTCGGTGTGCGCCGACAGCGTGAACACCACGGGACCACGTACGGTCGGCCGCGGCTGCGCGGGCTCGGGCGCCTCCTCGAGGACGACATGGGCGTTCGTCCCGCCCCCGCCGATCGAGGTGATGCCCGCCCGGCGCGGCGCCGGGGTGCCGTCCACGACCACCGGCGCCCAGGGCACGGCGCTGCCGGAGAGCTCGAACGGGAGCCTGTCGAAGTCGATGGCGGGGTTGAACTCCTCCGGCAGCCGGGTCGGCGGCAGGGTGCGGTGCCGCAGGGCCAGGACGACCTTGAACAGCTGCGCCATCCCGGCGGACGCCTCGCCGTGGCCGATGTTGGGCTTGACCGACCCCACACCGAACCGCCCGCTCGCGCCCGGCCGCTCGTCGAAGGCCTGGGTGAGCGCCGTCATCTCGACCGCGTCACCGATCTCCGAGCCGTTGGCGTGGGCCTCCACATAGCCGACCGTCCGCGGGTCCACACCGCCGTCACGCAGCGCCTCACGGATCACATCGGCCTGTCGCTGCGCGCTGGGGCTGGTGAACCCGATGGTCCGCCCGTTGTGGTTGACGGCCGTGCCGCGAATGACGGCCCGTATCGGGTCGCCGTCGCGCAGCGCCTGCCGCAGCGGCTTGAGCAGCACCGCCGCGACGCCCTCGCCCGGGACGATCCCGTTGGCCTCCGCGCCGAACGACCCGCACTCCGAACGGTCGGACAGCAGCCCCACGGTGCCCAGCTCGGCATACGTCGAGGGGTGCAGATAGAGGTTCACCGCTCCGGCGAGGGCCAGTTCGCACTGGCCGGCGCGCAGGCTCTGCACCGCCTCGTGCAGCGCCACCAGGGCGGAGGAGCAGGCGGTGTCCACGGCCTTGCTCGGTCCGCCGAGGTCGAACTGGAAGGAGACCCGGTTCACCATGTCGCCGAAGGAGGTGCGCGGCATCTCCAGCCGCCCCTCCGCACCGAGCCGGGTGAAGCCGTGCTTCGCGCCACCCGCGAAGACCCCGATGCGCCGGCGCACCGGGGCGGGCAGCTTCGACGGGGCGCAGCCCGCGTCCTCCAGCGCCTTCCAGCACTCCTGGAGGAACAGCCGCACCTGCGGGTCGGTGTTGCGCGCCTCATCCTCGGTGAACTTGAACAGCGCCGGATCGAACTCGTCGAACCCGTCGAGGAAGGCGCCCCACTTGGAATGGCTCTTGCGCACCACGTCCGCGCCCTCGGGACGGGGGTCGTAGTGCTCCCGCCAGTCCCAGCGGCGCGGCGGGATCTCGGTGACGACCGACCGGCCGTCCATGAGCAGCGACCAGTACCGGTCCAGGTCGGGGGCGCCCGGGAAGCGACCGCTCATCCCGATGATCGCGACGGCGTCCGCCGCCGCGTCGTTCTCGTCGCCCTCGTCCTCCTCGCGGTCCTGGCCCTCCCGCGGGGTGAGCTCGGCGGCCGGGGCGGGTACGGGGGCGGGAGCGGCGGGTACGGGGGCGGGTACGGCGATCGGGGCCGATGCGGCGACTGGAGCCGGTACGGCGACCGGGGCGGGCTCGGCCGCGGGGCTCCCTCCGAGGTACGCCCGGCACTCGTCCGGGAACTGCTCGGCCAGGTGCTCGGCGACGCCCTCGACCTTCGCGAAGTCGAAGAACAGCGTCCGGGAGGCAGCCGGGAACGCCTCGCTCAGCGCGTGGTTCATCCTGGTCCGCGTGATGGAGTCGATTCCGTAGCGGTCCAGGTGGTCCTTGATGTCGAGGTCGGCCGCCGACGCGCCGATCATCTCCGCAGCGAGCAGCGCCAGCCGCTCCTCGACGGCAGCCGCCAGCCGCTCGGGGGCGTACGGCCCGGCCCCGGTGACGGCTCCGGTCAGCGGCTCGGCGACGGGCTCGGGCCGCGGCGCCGGGGCGGGCTCGGCGGCCGGTTGCGCGACGGGCCGCACCGCCGGCTTGGTGAGCAGCTTGCCGTGCCGGTTCCTGGCGAACGGGTAGCCGGGCAGCGGCACCCGGCGCCCCGCGCCGTCCTGCCGCGTCCTGCGCCAGTCGATCGGCCCGCCGCGCACCCACAGTTCGGCTGCCTGGGCGAGCTTGCCGCGGTCCAGCCATCTGCTCACGGCCTCCCGCAGGTCATCGTCGTCGTCGAAGAGCCGGACCACCTCGCTGCCGTGGTCCGCCTGCCCCAGCCGGCAGTTGCCGGGAAGCTCCTCCCCGGCCGCCACGGCCCGGAGCCCGGCGACCAGTTCCGTCAGGTCGCGCACGACGAACGCGGCGCGCGCCGCCAGCTCCGTACGGCCGAGCTGGAGGGTGCGGGCCACATCGGCCAGCAGCGCCCGGCCACCGGCCCCGGCGGCGCGGTCCTCGGTGCCGCTCCCTTGGAGCGCCCCGCCCGCCTCGGAGATGAGCCGGGCCAGTTCCCCGGCCGTACGGCCCTCGTGCGGGACGTCGGCGTCCAGCCGCACCCCGAACCGGGTGTCCAGCGCCTCGCCGATCCGGGCGAACTGCCCCGGTCGCACGCCGTAGGAGTCCAGCCGCTCGTCCGGGTCGATCTCGTCCGCCGCGACGCCCAGGACGTCCGCCACCACGGCACACACCTGGGTGGGCGCCACCGCGGGCGCGGCGGTGGGCGAGGGTACGTCGGCCTCACCCGCCGGGTCCAGGAACTCCGCCAGCTCCCCGGCGTATGCGCGCAGCCGCTCGGGGTCGCGCGCCGACAGCGGTACGATCCGCGGCCTGCCGTCATCCGTACGGGCCGCCCCGGGCGCCTCGGCGGCGGTCGGCGGATACTCCTCGACCACCGCGTGCACATTGGTCCCGCTGTGCCCGAAGGCGTTCACCGCGGCCATCAGCGGGGCGCCGGAGGCGCTCTGCCAGGGCCGCGCCGCGTCGTCCAGGACGAAGGCCGAATCGGCCAGGTCGATCAGCGGGTTGAGCCGGCGCAGGGTCGGCATGCCGACCAGCCGGCCGTACCGCATGGACAGCAGGACCTTGATCAGCCCGACCAGCCCGGAGGCGGCGCCCGTGTGCCCGATATGGGACTTCGCGCTGCCGACCGCGCAGAACGCCCGCTCACCGGTCAGCCGCCGGAACGCCCGCACCAGCGCGTTGGCCTCCACCGGGTCGCCGAGCGGGGTCGCGGTGCCGTGGGCCTCGACGTATCCGACCCGCTCGGCCGCGATGCCGAAGCGCCGGTAGACGTCGAGGATCAGCTCTTCCTGGGCCGCCCCGTTCGGCGCGGTGATGCCGTTGCTTGCGCCGTCCTGGTTCATTCCGGTCGCGCGGACGACGCCGTAGACGTGGTCGCCGTCGGCCACCGCGTCCGCCAGCCGCTTGAGCACCACGACGGCCACGGCCTCGGAGTAGACGGTGCCGTCCGCGTCCGCGTCGAAGGTGCGGCACTGGCCGGTGGGCGACATCGCGCCGCTCTGCAGCAGCAGATCGAGACCGCGCCCGTCGAGACCGGCGTTCGCGCCGCCGACCAGCGCCAGGGACGACTCGCCCGACCGCAGGCTCTGGCAGGCCAGGTGCAGGGCGGCAAGCGCCGACGAGCAGGCCGTGTTGACCACCAGCGCGGCCCCGCGCAGATCGAGGAAGTACGACAGCCGGGACGCCACCAGGGCGTCGGAGGCGCCGGTGAACGACTCGTGCGGATAGCTGGTGGGCTCGGCGCCGACGAACAGCCCGGTGCGCGAACCGGCCAGGGCCCTCGGGTCGAGCGCGGCGTCCTCCAGCGCGTGCCAGCTCTCCTGAAGCAGCAGCCGCTGGTGGTGGCTCATCAGATCCGCCTCGTACGGGCGGATGCCGAAGAACTCGGGGTCGAAGCTGTCGCGCTCGGCGAGCGCCCCGCCCCAGCTGTACGCGTTCCGCTCCTCCGGGGCGAGGTAGTGGTCGGGCAACTCGCCGTACCCGACGCGGCCCTCGGCGAGGTTGCGCCAGAACTCGCGGACGTCCACCGCCCCCGGGAACTGCCCGGACATGCCGACCACCGCGATGTCCAGTGTCTCAGGGCGGCCGGCCGGCCCGGTGGTCGCGTCCTGCCCGGACGGCGCCGGGGCCGTGGGCCGGCCCGGGGCCTCCGGGGCCTGCGCCGGGCGCCGCGCGGTCAGCAGGTCACGCGCCTGCTCCGCGCCGACCGCTCCCCTGGCGTACCGGTCGAGGATGTCCCGGAACTCTGCGGTGCTCATCGTCGCTCCCTCGTGGCCAACTCGGTGTCGAGCAGGTCCAGCACCTCCGCGGCGGAGAGCTCACCGGCCGCGAAACGTGCCTCCAACATCGCGATCAGTTCCTCCGGCGGCGCCGTATCGCCGGTACCGTCGGCCGGCTGCTCGTCCGTACCGATCAGCTCGATCAGGTGGTCTGCCAGCCGCTCCACGGTCGAGTACTCGTACAGGGCCGCCGCGTTCAGCTCCACGTCCAGCTCCTCGGCGATTTGTGTGACGAACGTCGAGCCGGTGATCGAGTCGACACCCAGGTCGGAGAAGGCCACCGAAGGCGACAGGTCTCCGGCCGGCACGCGCAGCGTCCTGGCGAGCCGTTCGATCAGCAGCCGTCGGATCTCCCGGCGCCGCTCGCCACCGCCACCGCCACCGCCGTCCGGATGGGCGGGGGCGGCCGACGCGGGGGCGGCGGCGGGGGTGGCCGGGGCCGGGCGGACCGCGGGGGCCCGCATGGCGACGACCTGGCGGTGCCGGCCCCCGCGCAGCAGGCGTACGGCGGTGTCGAAGCAGGCCGCGCCCTCGTCGTCGTCCAGGAAGCCCAGCGTCGGGTAGTCCCGCGCCGCCTCCCCGAACGAGGCCCGCCAAGCGCCCCAGTTGACGATGCCGACCGGGAACGCGGAGCTCCGGCCGACGGCTCGGGCGAACGCGTCGGCGAACGTGATCCCGGCGGCGTACGCGGCGTGGGTACCGGCCCCGCCGAAGGCGAAGGCCTGGGCGGAGGAGAAGTAGCACAGGAAGTCCAGCGGCTCCTCGGCCACGGCCTCGTACACATGGCGGCTGCCGCCGGCCTTGACGTCGAAGTGCTCGCGGAACTCCGCCTCGCCGAGCGCGGTCAGGTCGCCCGGGCCCTCGGTGATCCGGGTGGCGCCGGCGAACAGCACACCGTGGAGCACCCCGCCGAGCGCGGCCTTCGCGGCGGCGATCGCCTGCCGCGCCTGCCGCGGGTCGGTGACATCGGCCTGTACGTAGCCGATCCGCTCGTCCGCCAGGGCCTCGCGCACCGCCGGGTCGCTCTGTGGCCTGCGCCCGACGCAGACCACCTGGGCGCCGTGGCGCTCGATCAGATGGCGGCTGACGATCCGGCCGACGAAGCCGCTGCCGCCGACCACCACGTACTTGCCGGCCGGGCGTATCCCCGGCAGCCCGGCGTCCGCCGCCTCGGCCGGGTCGACCGGGCGGACCTCCTGCCGGTACCGGCGCCCGCCGCGCAGCGCGATCAGGTCGCCGCCGGGGGCCGGGGGTTCGGCGGCGACCGCCGCGGCCACCGCCGCCCGGGCGGCGGGAGTGGTCAGGTCGGTGCCCGCCACATCCAGGTTGCGCACCGCGAACCGCTGGGAGTCGCGAGCCAGGAAGTAGACGAGACCGGCCAGGCCCGCGCCGCGCGCCCCGCTGGGCTCCCCGGCGACCGACTGGGTCTCCTGGGTGACGACGCTCAGGTCCATCGGCGTCGACCGGTCGGCCCCGAGTCGGCTCAGGGCCTTGACCAGCCGGAGCAGGGCCAGTTCATGCTCGGCGGCGGCATCCCGGCCGACCGGGCCCGCGCCGACCACGATGTGCACGCGGTCGGGTGCCGGGGCGTCGGGGCCGTCCAGGGGCAGCGGCCCGCCGAGCGCGCACTCGGCCACCTCGGGAGCGCCGTCGCCGCTCCGGTAGTGCTCGGCCAGGGCCAGCGCCAGCGGGGTGCCCGTCTCCTCCGCGACGATCAGCACCGCGCGCGGTGCACGCCCGGCGGCCGGGACGGGGGCCGCCGACTCGACCCAACGCGGCGCGGTCAGCAACCCCTGCGGCGGGACCACGGGGGCGGGCGTCGCGCCCGCGGCAGCCTGGGCCGTGACACCCGGGCCGTCGGCGCGCGCGGCCGGGGCCGCAGCACCCGGCGCGCTATCCGCAGCAGCCACGGCCGCAGCACCCGGCGCGGCAGCCTGAGCCGTGACACCTGGGGCGTCGGCGCGGGCGGCCGGGGCCGTGGCACCCGGCGCGGCAGGCGTGGCCCCCGGCGCGGCGCCCGGCGCCGCGCTCGCGGCCGCCTGGGCCGTGACACCCGGGGCCCCGGCGTGGGCGGCCGGGCTCGTGACGCCCGGGGCGGCGGGCGTAGCGCCCGACGCGGCCACGGGCGTGGCATCCGGCGCGGTCGGCCGACGGCCTTCGGTGTCCTCGCCCTCGGCCGGTATCCAGTGCCGCTCGCCCGCGAACGGATACGTCGGCAGGCTCGTACGGCGCGGCCGACCCGCCCCGTACAGCGCCGCCCAGTCCACCGCCCCGCCCTCGGCCCAGCGCCGGGCCGTCCCGCCGAGCTCCGTGCCCGGCAGCCCGGGACGGACGCCCGAAGCGGCGAACTCGTCCAGATGCCCGGCAAGTTCAGCGATGTCGCGCACCACGAAGGCGGCCCGTACGGGCCATTCGGCCCGGCCGACCTGGAGGGTGTAAGCGATATCGCGCAGCGACCGCCCGGGGGTGCCCGCGGTCAGGGCGTCCCGCAGCCGCGCGGCCAGCTCCCGCAGCCGGTCCTCGGCGCGGGCCGACAGCGGCACCACGACCGGGCCTTCGGCGAGTTCTGGGACACCGGCGGGCTCGGCGGGCAGGTACTCCTCCAGCACGATGTGCGCGTTGGCCCCGGTGGCTCCGAAGGAGCTCAGGCCGGCGCGCCGCGGTCCCTCGGGCGGCGCGGGCCACGCGGTGGTCTCGCGCTGCAGTCGGAAGGGGGTGTCGTCCAGCCTCAGCAGCGGGTTCACGGTGTCCGCGTGCAGTGAGGGCACCAGCGTGCGGTGGTGCAGTTGCAGCACCGCTTTGGTCAGGCCCGCGATCCCGGCCGCGGCCTCCGCGTGTCCGATGCTGGACTTCACCGAGCCAAGCGCGCAGAACCCGGTGTCCGAGGTGTCCCTGGCGAAGGCGGCGGTCAGCCCCCGCACCTCGATGGGGTCGCCCAGCGAGGTGCCCGTACCGTGTGCCTCGACGTAGCCGATCGAGCGGGCGTCGACGCCCGCCGCGGCCAGGGCGGCGGAGACCACGGCGGCCTGGCCCACCGGGCTCGGCACGCTGAATCCGCTGACGGCCCCGCCGTGGCCCACCGCCGTGGCGGCGATGACGGCGTAGATGTGGTCGCCGTCGGCCTCGGCGGCGGCCAGCGGCTTGACCACCACCGCGCCGACGCCCTCCGCCGACACATAGCCGTCCCCGCCCTCCCCGAAGGAGCGGCAGCGGCCGTCCGAGGAGTGCATGCCGACCGTGCCGTACGTCTGGTACTTCCCGGGGTGCAGCGAGAGGTTGACCCCGCCCGCGAGCGCGACCTCGCATTCTCGACGGCGCAGGCTCTCCACCGCGAGGTGCAGGGCGGTCAGCGAGGAGGAGCAGAGCGTGTCCACGGCCACGCTCGGGCCGTGGAAGTCGCAGACGAAGGAGACCCGGTTGGCGATCTGCCCCTGGTTGAGGCTCAGCGGGACCGGGTGCGGCGCCTCCGCGGCCACCAGGGTGTAGTCCTTGTGCATCACCCCGGCGAACACGCCGACCGCGCGGCGCCGGTCGGGCCCGGTGGCGGCGAGGGTGGCCGGGGTGTATCCGGCGTCCTCGATCGCTTCCCAGCAGGTGCGCAGGAACCACCGCTCCTGCGGGTCGGTGATCTCCGCTTCGGGACGGGAGATCCGGAAGAAGTCGGCGTCGAACCGGTCGACGTCGTCGAGGAACCCGCCCCAGCGGGACACCTGCCCTCCGTCGGGGGTCCGCCAGCGTTCGGCGGGCACCTCCCCGACGCTGTCCCGGCCCGCCTTGAGGTTGTCCCAGAAGGCCGCCAGGTCCGGCGCGCCGGGGTAGTGCCCGGCCATGCCGACGATCGCGAACCGCTCGGCGCCCGGCGCCGGCAGCCGGCGCCGGTTCAGCCTCGGCCGCTCCAGCGGCCGCCGGGTGGCGCCGCTGCCACTCCAACCGGCCAGGACGGCGTGGGCGTTGGTGCCGCCGTCCGCGAAGCTGGACACGGCGGCGACCGGGGGCGCGTCCGGCGCGTCCGACGCGTCCGGCCACGGGATGAGCTCGCGCTCGAACCTGAGCGGTGTGGCGCCCATGTCGAAGTGGTCCAGCGGCCGCTGACCGCTCAGGAACGGCACGATCTGGCGGTTGCGCAGCATCAGCACGGTCTTGATGACCCCGGCGATGCCCTCCGCGCACTGCGGGTGGCCGATGTTCGGTTTGACCGACCCCAGGCTGCACGGTGTGTCGGAGCCGTTTCGGTAGACGGCCTGGATCGCCTTCAGCTCGATCAGGTCGGGGACGGCCGACCCGGCCGCGTTGGTCTCGATGTACGTCACGTCGTCGGCGTCGACCCCGGCGCGGGCCAGCGCGGTGGCCATGACCCGCTGCTGCGCTGCCGGGTTCGGGGTGGCCGGTCCGGCGGTGCGGCCGTCGTTGTTGACCGCCACCGCCTTGATCACGGCGTGCACCTGGTCGCCGTCCGCCTCGGCGGCGGCCAGTGGCTTCAGCAGCAGCACGCCGACGCCCTCGGCGGGCGTGAAACCGCGGGCCCGCCGGTCGAAGACGTGGAACTCCGGCTCCTGGTTCAGCAGCCCGCGCTGGTCGAACAGCCGGTGTCCGCCCTCGTCCGGCAGCAGGCCGATCCCGGCCACCACGGCCGCCTCGGCGTCACCGGCCCGGATGGCCTGGACGGCATGGTGCATCGCGACCAGCGCCGAGGAGCACGCGGTGTCCACGACGGTGCTCGGGCCACGCAGGTCGAAGTAGTGGGACAGGTTGGCGGCCAGGTAGTTCTGGCCGATCGCGACCACCGGGTTGCGGCTGCGGGCCAGGGCGTGCTCACCCGGGTCGTGCCGGGTGCGGCCGCCCACGTACACGCCGATGTCGCGCCCCTTGAGCTCCTCGGGGGCGTATCCGGCGTCGGCGAACGCGAACAGCGTCTCCTCCAGCAGCAGCAGCGCCTGTGGGTCCATGGCGGCGGCGTCGCTGTCGGAGAGGTGGAAGTAGCCGGGGTCGAACCCGTCGATGTCGATCAGGCCCGCGCGATACCCGGTCGTACGTCCCCAGCGCCGGGCGGGCACCGGGGCGATCGCGGAGCGGCCCTCGCTGAGCAGCCGCCAGTACGCGTCCAGGTCCCCGGCGCCGGGGAAACGGCCGGACATCCCGACGATCGCGACGGCGGCCTCCGCCAACTCGTCGCGCGCGGGAGCCGCGCCGGGGACGGCCACGGTGGCGGTGGGACGGGCGGGACGGCCTGGGGCCGGTACGGCGGCTCGTACGGACGCCGCCTCCCCTTTCGTACCGAAGGCCGCTTCCGTACCGAAGGCCGCTGCCAGGGCTTGGCCGTGGCTTTCGGCCAGCCAGCCGACGAAGGACTCCACCGTGGGCTGTTCCGCCAGCACGGACGGATCGAGTTCGACGCCCAGTCGGTCGCCGACCTGCCGCAGGAGCTGCACCATCATGATCGAGTCGGTTCCGTAGTCGGCGATGGGCACATCGGCCGCGAGCCGGTCGCGGTCGAAGCCCAACTGCCCGGCCAGCAGGTCGAGCAGCCAGGACTCGGCCTCCCGCACGGCGGTCCCGGCCCCCTCGCCGTGGGCGGACGGCCCGGTGCGGGGCGCGGGGGCGGCGGGCCGGGCCGGGGCCTCGGGCCTGCGGACCCGCAGGGCTTCCGGCGTCCACTGCGCGGGGACGATCGCGGGCAGCACCACCGGGCCGACCCCGGTGGACAGGATGTGGTCGAGCAGCCGCAGCCCCTCGGTCTCGGAGAGTTCGCCGAGCCCGGTGGCCAGATAGCCTGGGCCGGGCCGCTCGGTGCCCATGCCGGTGTCCCGCCAGCTGGGCCAGGCCACGCTCACCAGGGGCAGTCCGTGCGGCTTTCGCCTGGCCACGGCGTCCAGGTGGGCGTTGGCCATCGCGTAGTCGCTCTGGCCGACCGCGGCGGCCGGGACCGCCGAGGCGACCGACGAGAACAGCATGAAGAACCGCACCGGTTCAGCCGCCACCGCGTCCACCAGCGCGTCCAGACCGGCCGTCTTCGGCGCCAGCACCGCGCGCACCGCCTCGACCGGCTTGCCGACGAACGCCAGGTTCTCCCGGTCCACCAGACCGGCGGCGTGCAGCACCCCGCCGATCGGGCCCAGCTCCCGCCGGACCCCGGCCACCGCCTCGCACACGGCGGCCGGGTCCTCGCCCAGGGGCAGCGACAGCACCCGGAGCCGAACCCCGTCCCGCTCCAGCTCCCGCAGCCCGCGCAGCTTTCGGCCGAGCGCCGTGTCCGGACCGTGGCGGTCCCACTCCTCGCGCGGGGGCAGTTGCTCGCGGCCGGTGAGCACCAGGGTGCGGGCCCCCCACCGATCCACTGCGTGGCGGGCGAGCGCCAGGCCGATGCCCCGGGTGCCGCCGGTGATCAGCAGCGCCTCGTCGGCCGGGAAGCGGACCGGGGCGCCGGTGCCGACCGGCAGTTCGGCGAGGCGGGCCCGGTGCCGCACCCCGTCCAGGTAGCTGACCTCGGCGTCCTCGCCCCCGTCGGCCAGCTCCCGGGCGACCAGGCCGGGCAGCTCGGGGTCCGCGGGATCCGTTTCCAGATAGCGGGACCTGACGCGGCCGTACTCGCTCTGCAGCATCCGGTAGAGCCCGGACCGGGCATCGCCCGAGCCCACACCGAGCAGCAGGGCCTCGCGCCCGGCCATCCGCTGCACGGCCGGCAGCCATGCGTCGAGTGCCAGTCCGCCCAGGTCGACCAGCGCGTCGAAGCGGTCGTCCAGGTCCGCCGCCGAGGCGACCGACGTCGCGTCGGGCAGGGCCTCGGCGAGCCGACGGGCCGCGGGCCCGGCGCCGAGCACCGCCACCGCTGTGGGGCGCCGGCCCTCGGTGGCCGGTGCCGGCTCCCACTCGCGGGCCAGCAGCCGGGTACCGGCAGGCGCCGGGACCTCGACCGGCCGCTGCGCGGCGAACACCTCGCCGAACGCGTCCGGCGCCGCGACGGGCCGCCACACCGCCCCGAAGCCGCTGTCGCCCAGCACCTCCTCCCAGCGGGCGCCGGTGAGGATGGGCGCCCCGGGGGTGCGGACCTCCTCGTCGTCGTACAGCCACCAGCCGTCGAGCAGCCCGAACGTCAGCGTCAGGGCCGCGGACTTGCGGGTGATCTCGTTGATCACCAGGACCCCGCCCGGGCGCAGCGCGGCGGCCAGGTTGCGCAGGACCAGCCGGATGTCCCGGGTGGCGTGCAGCACGTTGGTCGCCACGATCACATCGCAGCCGCCGCCGGTCAGCCGCTCGCCCGCGTCCGGCTGCTCCACGTTCCACCGGCCGTAGCGCAGATACGGACGTCCGGCCCCGAAGCGGCGCTCGGCCTGGTCCAGGAAGGCCGGGGAGAGGTCGGTGTACCAGTACTCGAGCCGCTCGGCGTGTGTGTCGAGCCGGGGCAGGACCACGGCGGTCGTGCCCCCGGTGCCGGCGCCCACCTCGGCCAACCGGACCGTCGCGGAGGGGTCTTCGGCCAGGCGGTCGCGCACCGCCGCCGCGGCCGCCTCGGCCACCACCTCGTTGAGCCGGTCCGCGACCGGGTTGCCCTGGTAGACCGCGGTGAGCTTGGCCATGGAGCCGCCGGGGAACAGCACGTCGGTGGCGGGCAGCGCGCCGGACAGGATGTCGGGCAGCCGGTCCACGCACTCGCCCACCAGGGAGAGCTGCGCGTCCCAGTAGGGGTCGGCGGCGAAGCGCTCGCGCGCCTCCTCCCACGTGGGGCCGCCGGCCGCCGGCCCGGCGCTCGGCTCCAGGACGCCGTCGCGCAGCCGTGCCAGGCCCGCGGCGTCGAGCAGCCGGGCGGCCTCCTCCAGCCAGCGCCGGTACTTGTCCACGACGGACAGCCGGTCTGCCAGCCCGGTCAGCGACTCGCCACGGCCCTCTGCGAACGCGCCGGACTCGCGTAGCCGGGCCAGTACCCGGGCGGCGATCAGACGGTCGAGCTCGTCCGCTGTGAGGCCGGTTTGGGCGGGGGCGGGCGGGATGTGCGTGGCCGCCTCGATCCGGCTCAGCCCGCTCGGCAGTCCGGGCCGGACCGGTGCGGGGCTCTCGGCCGGTGCCGGTGCGTCGAGCGGTACGAACGCGTCCGGATACCGCTCGGCGAGGTGGGCGGCCAGCTCACGGATGGTGGTGTATTCGAAGAGGAGCGTCGGGTCCAGCTCCCGGCCCACCTCGCGGTGCAGCTCGTCGGCCAGTTCCAGCACCTGCACGGAGTCGATCCCGAGCTCGTAGTACCCGGCGTCGACCGGGATCGCCCCGGGCTCGCGGCCCAGGTGACGGGCCACCAGCCGGCGCAGCCGGTCCCGGACTCCGTCGGCCGCGCCGGGCCGCGGTTCCGGCTCGGCGGCAGGCCCGGCACCGGACACGGCGGCCGGGGCGGCGGTCCGTACGGCCTTGCTGGACAGCCCGGACATCTCGGCCACCTGTCGGCCGGTCTCGTCGAAGAAGTCCACGGAGAGCCGGACGAGTTCACCGCGCCGGCTCACCGAGGAGCGCCGCACCCGGGCCGTCGAACTCCCTGTCAGCGGGCCGTTCGTACGGAACGAGGCCACGTGCAGCGGCAGGAACGCCTGACCGCCGGTGTCCAGCAGGGAGCCTGCCGCGACCGCGCCGCCGAGCAGCAGGGCCGGGTGCACCAGGTGGTCGCCGGGCGCCGCGGTGAGTTCGGCGACCAGCTGTTCCGGGTCGGTCCACAGCAGACCCTCGGCCCGTGCCGCGCCGCTGTACTGCTGGCCGTTGCCCCCGTCCCGCCGATAGATCTCGGCCAGCGTCCGCGGGGCGCCCTGCGGACGGCTCAGGGACAGCCGGTCCGCGAAGGGGGCCGCGCCGGTCAGCTCGACCTCGGCCCTGGCGTACGGCTCGCCGTCGGCGACGGTGACCTGCCAGCGGCCGGACCCCGAGACGGTGCCCCGGATCTCCACGGTCACCGGCCCGTCCGTCACGTCCAGCGGCCGCAGCGCGGTCAGGTCACGGAACGTCAGCTCTCCGAGAGGGTGGCCGTGGTCGCGGAAGACGCCCGCGACGAGGTCGAAGTAGCCCAGCGCGGGCAACAGGGACCGGCCCTGCACCCGGTGTCCGGCGATGACCGGCGTGTCGGCCGAGAGCAGCACCTCGCCCCGCAGGTCGCGGTCCCGGGCGGGCGCGGGCGTGCGTATTGCGTCGGCGGCGGGCGCGGGCGTGCGCACCGCGTCGGCGGCGGGCAGCCAGCAGCGCTCACGGGAGAACGGATAGCCGGGCAGCGGAATCCGCGGGCCGCCGCCGGGCCACTCGACCTTCGCGCCGCGCACCCAGGCCGCGGCCAGCTCATGCGCCGTACGATTCGCGGGCGGTGCGGCGGAGCGGGCGGCGGTGCCGGTCAGGACCCGGGGCGAGCCGCCGGACAGATGGCGTTCGAGTTCGCCCGCCAGGTCCTCGACGTCCGCGAAGACCACGGCCAGCCGGCGCGCCAGCGGCTCGCGGGTCTGCAGGGTCCGGGCGAGCGCCGCGGGGTGCGCGTGGCGCCCCTCGCCGCGCAGGTACTCGGCCGTCCGCGCGGTGTGCTCGGCCAGCCGCTCCTCGTCACGGGCGGAGAGCACGCACACATAGGGCGGCGGGGCTTCCTCGGGGCTCGGGCTGGACGACACGTACTCCTCCAGGATCACGTGGGCGTTGCTGCCGCCCGCCCCGAACGCGCTGATCCCGGCGGTGCGGGGCAGCGGCCGGCCGGCCGGGTCGACCCGCGGGGTCCACTCGGTCAGCTCGCGCTGCACCCGGAACGGGGTGGCGTCCAGGTCGAGGTTGGGGTTGAGCCGTTCGGCGTGCAGCGAGGGCACCAGCTCCCGGTGGCGCAGTTGGAGCAGCACCTTGGTGAGCGCAGCGATGCCCGCCGCCGACTCGGCGTGGCCGATGTTCGACTTCACCGAGCCGAGCGGGATGCGCACGCCGTCCAGGTCGTGGCCCTGGAAGCCGCGCAGCAGCCCGGTGATCTCGACCGGGTCGCCGAGCGAGGTGCCGGTACCGTGCGCCTCCAGGTAGTCCAGGTCCGCGGGGGCGAGACCGGCCCGGTCCAGGGCCTGGCCGATCAGCACCCCCTGGGCCTTGGGGTTGGGCACGCTGAAGCCCTTGCCGGCCCCGCCGTGGTTGACCGCGGTGGACCTGATCACGGCCAGGATGCGGTCGCCGTCCGCCTCGGCCGCCGAGCGGCGCTTGAGCAGCACCGCGCCGACCCCCTCGGCGGGCACATAGCCGTCGCCGCCCGCGCCGAAGCTGCGGCACCTGCCGTCGCTGGACAGGAAGCCGCCCTTGGCGAGCTGGAGGTACTTCACCGGGTGGCTGGAGACGTTGACGCCGCCGGCCACCGCCGCCTCGCAGTCCCCGTCCCGGATCGCCTGGCAGGCGAGGTGGAGGGCGGTGAGCGAGGACGAGCACATGGTGTCCAGGGCGATGCTCGGCCCGTCGAAGTCGAAGAAGTACGACACCCGGTTGGCCACCGAGGCGTACGAGGACGAGGTGGCCGCGCCGACCCCGCGCAGCGCCTCGTCGACCCCGTACAGCTGGTAGTGGCCGTACATCAGGCCGACGAAGACCCCGGTGCGAACCCGGGACAGCGCGGCCCGGGAGGTGCCGGCGTCCTCCAGCAGATGCCACACGGTCTGCAGGAAGAGCCGCTCCTGCGGGTCGATGTGCTCCGCCTCCACCTGGGACATGCGGAAGAACATCGGGTCGAAGGAGGTGACGTCGGAGAGCCAGCCGCCCCATTTGGCGTAGGTCTTGCCCGGGGCGTCGCGGTCCGGGTCATAGAACCGGTCGTGGTCCCAGCGGTCCTCGGGGACCTCCTCGACGCAGTCCCGGCCCTCCCGCAGATTGCGCCAGAACTGCCCGAGGTCGTCGGCCTGCGGATAGCGTCCGGCCACCCCGACGATCACGATCTCGTCCTCGGCGGGGGTGGGCGCGGGCACGGGCGCCGGGGCGGGCTCGACCCGGGCGGTCGCGGTGGCCACGGGCACCGCGACCGCGGGCACGGCGCTCGCGGGCACGGCCGCGTTGGCGACGGCCGACGGCCGGTGTTCGTCCTGGCGCCCTGGGCCGACGACTTCCCGCAGCGTCTCACCGTGCTGCTCGACCAGGAACTCGGCGAGCTCGGCGACGGTCAGGTACTCGAAGAACAGCGTCTTGGACAGCGGGCCGAAGTGCCGCTCCAGCTCGCGGGTGAGGCTGAGCACCAGCAGCGAGTCGATGCCGTAGTGCTCGAAGGACTCGTCCGCGGCGATGTCGTCGGCCGCCATCTTCAGCTCGGCGGCCAGCAGCCCGCGCAGGAACTCCTCGGCGGGGCCCCGCAGATCGCCGGTCGGCTGCTCCGGGAGTGCCGGTGCCGTCTCCACGGCTGTCCGCGGCGCCGGGTCCACGGGCTCCCGCCGCAGGGCCTCCTCGATGCGGCCGCGGTCGCCCGCGGTCAGCAGGACGTGGGAGGCCCCGCTCGCCAGCGCGCCTTCCAGCGCGTCGAGGGCGGCCTCGGTCGGCAGCGGTTCCATGCCGAACGCGCGCCGCATCGCCTGCCGTGCCTCGGCGTCGATGGTCATCCCACCGTCGCGCCACAGCGACCAGTCGACCGCAAGGCCCCGGCCGGGCTGCCGCCGCTCCAGGTAGTGGGCGAGGAAGCTGTTGGCGAAGGCGTAGTCGGTCTGCCCGACGTTGCCGAACACCGCGGCGGTCGAGCCGAACGCCACGAAGTAGTCGAGCTGGTCCCGCCTGGTCGCCTCGTCCAGCAGGACCAGGCCGCGCACCTTGGGCGCGAGCACCGCGTCGGCGTCCGCCCCGCTCTTGTGCAGCGCCAGCGAGTCCCGCAGCGCCCCGGCCGCGTGCACGATGCCCGCGACGCGTCCGAACCTGCGCCGGGCCTCGCGCACCACCCGCTCGACGTCGTCCCGCACACCGACGTCGGCCTGGAGGTACAGCCAGCCCTCCGGCGTGTCCTCGGGCGGCTCCGAGCGGCCGACCAGCACGACGCCCGCGCCGGGGTGCCGGGCGATCCGGTGGGCGACCAGCCGGCCCAGCTTCCCCGAGCCCCCGGTGACGATGTGCGCCCCGTCCCGGGCCAGCGGTGACGCCCCGGCCGCCGGCAGCGTCAGCGGCCGCCAGCCGCGGACCGTACGCCCTGCCCCGTCGACCCGCAGCTCCGGCTCGCCGCCGCGGAGTTCGGCGAGCACCAGGCGGGCCAGGTCGGCGGCGGACGCGGACGCGGCACCGGTGTGGGCGAGCACGGTCATCCGGATCCCGGGGTGCTCCTGCCCGATCGAGCGCGCGAAGCCGTCCAGCGCGGCGTGTGCCGCCCCGGCCGCCCCGGGCTCGTCGCCGTGGACGTACAGATAGCGCAGCGGCCCGCCGCGTCCGGCGATCCGGGCCCGGCACACCTCCAGCGCGGTGTGGAAGCCGCCGCGGAGGGCTTCGTCGAGCCCGCCCCGGGGGGCGAGATGGACGAGGTGCGAGGCCGCGCCCGGGTCGCCCGGGTCGCCGACGCGGACGCTCAGCCCGGGTGCCAGCCGCAGGAGTTCACCGCGCAGCTCCGCCGCCCGCCCGTCGCCGGTGTCCACGACGGCCAGCAGCTCCACCTCGGCGCCGGTGTCAGCCTTCTTGCCGTCAGGTTCCCGCCACACCGGCTCGAAGGCATGCACACCCGACTCGGGCCGGGACACGGCGCGCAGGGTGAACCGCTCGATCCGGGCGACCACGGTGCCGTCCTCGGCGGTCAGCGCGATGTCGAAGACCTGCCCGTCGGCGCGCCGCCGCACCACCGTGACATGCGCGTAGCAGACCTCGGGCAGCTCGGCACGCAGCGCCACGGACCCGATCGAGTACGGCAGATGCGGCACCGAGCCGGACACCAGCCAGCCCGCGGTCTGCAACGCGCCGTCCAGCAGCGACGGGTGGAAACGGTGGTCGCCGACGTCGGGGCGGCGCAGCCGGGCAAGGGCCTCGGTCTCGTCGAGCGCCAGTTCCTCGATCACACGGAAGCTCGGCCCGTACCGGAAGCCCAGGCTCTCGAAGTAGTCATAGGCCTCCTGCCGGCTCCTGGTGCGCGAGCACCGGCTCCGTACGGCGGCCAGGTCGATCCGCTCCGCCGCCGCGCCCGCCTCACCCGCCGGCTCGAACACGAGCGTTCCGCGGGCGTGCGGGTGTTCCCCGGCGATGTCGAACGCGCCGGAAGGGGCCACCGCGACGCGCAGGTCGTGGCACTGCCCGGGGGCGAGGGCGACGGGTGCGGCCCAGACGACGTCGTCGATGCGCCGGACCCGGGCGGCGCCGTGTGCCCGCTCGCCCGCCAGCCGGGCCATCTCCAGATACACCACGCCGGGCAGGACGCGCTCCTCGCCGACGACGTGATCGGCGAGGAAGAACTCGGCCCCGGTCAGCCGCTTGGCGAAGGCGGACTCGCCGAAGGTCGACACGTTCTCGTCCAGCAGCGCGGCCCGGCCGCTCCCGGCCGTGGATTCGACCCAGTGCCGGGTCCGTTCGAACGGGTAGGCCGGCAGCCCGATCCGGCGGGAGGGCGGCATCCCGGACCAGCTCAGGTCCGCGCCCTCGGCCCACAGCTGGGCCAGCGACTCCAGGTCGCGCTCGGCGCACAGCGCCCGCACGTACTCCCGCCAGGCGGCGCCGCGCGAGGTCGCGTCGCGCCGCGGGCCGGCGGGCACCCGGCCGGTCAGCGCCCCGGGCTGGGTCCGGCCCCCGGCGTGGGCGTCCAGGTGGTCCAGCAGTTCGGCGCGGCCGCGGGCGACGAAGGCGAGCCGGTGTTCCATCGGCTCGCGGCCGCAGCGCAGGGTGTGGGCGACGTCGGCCACGGCGGGCCGCTCGGCGCGGACGAACGCCGCCAGCCGCCGCGCCTGCTCCCGCAGCGCGCGCTCGTTCCTGGCGGACAGCACGAACAGCTGCTGCTCGGCGCTGTCCGCGCTGCCCGAAGCGGGCTCCGCCTCCTCGATCACCACGTGCGCGTTGGCGCCGCCGAAGCCGAAGGAGCTCACCCCCGCCCGGCGGGGCAGTGCGGTACCGTCCGCGGCCACGGGGGCCGGCCAGGAGCGGGTGGAGTCCACGATCTCGAACGGGCTGCCGGACAGCTCCAGATAGGGGTTGGGCTCGTGGAAATGCAGGCTGGCCGGGAGGGTGCGGTGGCGCAGCGCGAGGACGACCTTCAGCAGCCCGGCGATGCCCGCGGCGGCCTCCAGGTGGCCGATGTTGGTCTTCACCGAGCCGATCCCGCAGCGCGGCCCGCCAGCCTCCGCGCCCGGCTCCGCACCCGGCTCCGCGCCCCCGTACAGCTCGGCGAACGCCTGCTTCAGGGCACCGAACTCGATCGGGTCGCCCAGGGCCGTCCCGGTGCCGTGCGCCTCGATGTAGCCGACCGTCCGGGGGTCGATGCCCGCCGCCCGGTACGCCTCGACCAGCAGCTCGGTCTGCGCGTTCGGGTTCGGGGAGGTGAGCGAGGTGGTGCGGCCCCCGTGGCCGACGGCGGTCGCCTTGATCACGGCGGCCACCGGGTCGCCGTCCCGGCGGGCCGCCGCGTGGTCGCGCAGCACCACGACGCCCACACCCTCACCGCGCACATAGCCGTTGGCCGCGGCGTCGAACGCCTTGCAGCGCCCGTCCTCGCTGAGCATCTCCCCCTGGCTGAGCGCCGCGTAGAGACCGGGGTCCAGGATCAGGCTGACCCCACCCGCGATCGCCAGGTCGCAGCTGCCGTCGCGCAGCGCGGCGACCGCCTGGTGCACGGCGGTCAGCGAGCTCGAGCAGGCGGTGTCCACCGCCACGCTGGGGCCGCGCAGGTCGAGGAGATAGGAGATCCGGTTCGGGATGATCGACTGCGCGGCGCCGGTCAGGGTGTGCGCGTCGACCGCCCGCCCGGCGGCCCGCTGGACCTCGGGATAGTCGGAGTTGGTGGTGCCGATGAACACCCCGACCCGCTTGCCCGCGAGGTCCGAGGCCCGGTAGCCCGCGTCCTCGATCGCCGACCACACCACCTCGAGCAGCAGCCGCTGCTGGGGGTCCATCAGCTCGGCCTCACGGGGCGAGACGGAGAAGAAGGCCGCGTCGAAGCGGTCCACGTCGGTGAGGAATCCGCCCCAGCGCGAGCGGGACTCCCCCGCGTGCGCCCGCCAGTCCCACCGGTCGGCGGGGATCTCGCCGACCAGGTCCCGGCCCTGCTCCAGGTGGTCCCAGAACTCCGCCAGGTCGGCCGAGCCGGGCAGCCGGCCGGCCATGCCGACGATCGCGATGTCCCCGGCCCCGCCGGGACGCCCGGGAGCCGACAGCCCGGGAGCCGACCGCTCGGGCGCCGGCCGTACGGTCGACTCGGCAACCCCGGCCCGGCCCGCGTCCGCGCGGACGTCCGCGCCCGTGTCGTACGCGCCCGAGTCGTACGCGGCAGGGTCCGCTGCCCCGCCGCCGGCCAGGTGGGCGGCCACCGCGGTGAGCGTCGGGAAGCGGTAGAACAGCGTCGGCAGCACCTCGATCCCGTACCGCTCGCCTATCCGCGTGCTGAGCGCGGTGAAGCTGACGGAGTTCATCCCCAGCTCACCGAGCGGGGCGTCGGGGCGCACCTGCGAGACGTCAATGCCGAGGATGTCGGCGATCATCCCGGCCAGCTCGCCGGTGCCGACCGCCACCGCCGGACGCTCCGGCGCGGACGTCCCGCGCAGCTCGTCCAGGGGCAAATCGGTCAGCCTGCCCCGGTCCACCTTCCCGTTGAGGGTCTGCGGCAGTGACGCCAGCGCCACGAGGGCGTCCGGCACCAGGTGCGCGGGCAGGTGTTCGGCCAGCGCGTCCCTGGGCGGCACGGTGGCGCCGTCCTCCAGCACCAGGAACCCGTACAGCACGTTCTCGCCGCCGACCCGGCGCGCCACCACGACGGCCTCGCGCACCCCCGGCCGGCCGCGCAGCACCGACTCGACCTCGCCCGGCTCCACCCGGAAGCCGCGCACCTTCACCTGGGCGTCGAGCCTGCCCAGATACTCGACGCGGCCGTCGGGGAGGGTCCGCACCAGGTCACCGGTGCGGTACCGGCGGTCGCCCGCCATGGTGACGAACCGCTGCGCGGTCAGCTCCGGGCGGCCCAGATAGCCGGTGGCCAGGCCGGTGCCCCCGATGTACAGCTCGCCGGGGACACCGGCCGGCACCGGCCTGCCGTGGGTGTCGAGGACGTGCAGCTGGGTGTTGTCGATCGGGTGGCCGATGGTGACCCGGTCGCCCGGTGCCAGCCGGCAGACGGTGGACCAGATGGTGGTCTCGGTCGGCCCGAACATGTTCCACACCTGGCCGGCGCGGGCGAGCAGCTCCTGTGCGGTGTCCTGGTCGAGCGCCTCGCCGCCGCACAGGACCTTCAGCCCGCTGTTCCCCCGCCATCCGGCGGCGAGCAGCATCTTCCAGGTGGCGGGGGTCGCCTGGACGACGGTGGCCCGGCCGGCCTCCAGCAGGCGGCGCAGCAGGACGCCGTCCCGGGCGATGTGGGTGGGCACGATCTCCACCCGGCCACCGGTGATCAGCGGCAGGAACAGCTCCAGTCCGGCGATGTCGAAGCAGACCGTGGTGAGCGCGAGCAGATGGTCGTCGGCCGTGAGCCCCGGCTCCTCGGCCATCGACAGCAGGAGGTTGGTCAGGGCCCGGTGCGGGACCTCGACGCCCTTGGGGCGGCCGGTGGAGCCCGAGGTGTAGATGACGTACGCGGGGTCGTCGGGGGTCGCGGCGGACTGTGCCGGCCGGCCGTCCACGGCCAGGGAGGGGTCGTCCCCCGGCTCGTCGAGCAGCACGACCTCGGCGCCGAGGTCGGCCCGCGCCGAGGACTGGGTGACCAGCAGGCGCAGCCCGGCGTCCTCGGCCATGTAACGCAGCCGCTCGGCGGGGTAGTCCGGGTCGAGCGGTACGTACGCGCCGCCGGCCGCGAGCACGCCGAGCAGGGCCACCAGCATGTCGTGGGAGCGGTGGACCAGCACGCCGACGGTGCGGCCGGGGGCGACTCCGCGCCGCCTGAGCCGACCGGCCAGCCGCTCGACGCGCTCCATGAGCTGCCGGTAGGTCAGCTCGGTGTCCGGGTCGGACACCGCGACGGCGTCGGGGGTGCGGCGGGCCTGCTCGGCGAGCAGCTGGGGCAGGGTGCGGCCGTCGTGCACGGCCCGGCGGCCGGCCAGGGGCGCCTGGTCGGCCCTGGCCCGCTCGCCGCCGGCCCGCCGGGTCAGCCGGTCGAGGGGGGCACCCGGCTCGGCCAGCGCCGCGTCGAGCAGCTGGGCGAACCGCTCACCGAGCCGGCGCACGGTGTCCTCGTCGAACAGGTCCGGGTTGTACTTGAGGCAGTACCGGGCGCCCTCGGGCTCCTCGACCACCTCCAGGGTGATGTCGAACTCGCCCTCCTGGTGCACACCGGGGAACACGCCGGCCACCGGGGCGGTGTCGCCGCCGTCCTTGACCCAGTTCTGGAAGTAGAACGCGGTGTCGAACAGGCGGCCCGGGGCGCGGAGCTCCTGCGCCAGCGTCAGCAGCGGGTAGTCGCTGTGCTCCAGGGCCTCGAGGACGGTGTCCCGCACGCCGCGCAGCAGGGTCCTGAAGTCCTGCTCGGGGTCGAGGTCGTGCTTGAGCACGACCATGTTCATGAAGTAGCCGAGGACATCGGCGTATTGGGGCGACGGGCGCCCGGCGACGGGCGTGCCGACCAGGACCCGGTCCCCGGGGGCGTATCCGTGCAGCAGCGTGACGTAGGCGGCGAGCAGCACACAGAACAGCGAGGTGCCCTCGTCGTCGGCCAGCCGCCCGGCCGCCTCGATCGGGCCCGCCTCCAGGCGGCCTTCGAGGGAGGCCCCCCGGTAGCTGGGCACGACGGGGCGCGGGCGGTCCAGCGGGAGACGCGGCGCGGGCAGCTCTCCGGCCAGCTGCCGCAGCCAGTACGCGCGCAGCCGCTCGCCGCGCTCCGAGGCCAGCAGGTCCTGCTGTTCGCGTACGAAGTCGGCGAAGGTCGCCTTGGGCGCGCCGGCCGGCGGGGACTGCCGGTAGAACGCGGACAGCTCGCGCAGGAAGACCGGGATGGACACGCCGTCGAAGACGATGTGGTGGAAGGTGAGCAGCAGCACGTGGCGGCCGTCGGCCAGGCCGAACAGCGTGGCCCGCAGCAGCGGCCCGGCGGCGAGGTCGAAGGGCTCGCGTACGCAGGCCCGGGCCGCCTCGCGCACCGCGTCCAGATCCCCGGTGGAGCTGGTGTCCAGCCGCCGCTCGGTGAACGCGAGCTCCCCGCCCGGGTCGGCGGCCGCCACGACCTGCTGCTCGCCGACCACGCGGGCCCGCAGCTGGGGGTGGCGGTCGACCATGGACCGCAGCGCCGCGCGCAGGGCGGCCACGTCGACGTCCGGGTCCAGCCAGAAGGCGAGGGGCAGGTTGTAGGCGTAGTTGCCCGGTGCGGTCCGTTCGATGACGCTCAGCGCCCGCTGGCCCACCGAGAGCGGGAAGGACACCGGTTCCACCGGTTCCTGCCGGTGGGCCGGCTCCTCGGGGGCGGGGGGCGCCGCGGCCGGACCGGCTCCGTTCACACCCTTCTCCGCGAGATGGTCGGCCAGGCCGCGCAGGGTGGGATGCTGGAGGAGGTCGCCCAGCCGTACCCGGACCCCCAGATCCTCCTCGATCACTCCGGCGATCCGCGTGCCGCTCAGGGAGTCGAAGCCGTACTCGGACAGCGGCCGGTCCGGATCGAGCGGCTGATCCAGCTTCAGTGCCGCCTCGAAGATCACGGCGAGCCGGGGCAGCAGCGGGGCGGGGTCGGGGTCGGGGTCGGGGTCCGCGACGGTGGCGTCGGCGGACACCGGTCGTACGGCCGCGGCAGCCGCGGCGGACACGGCCGGGGCGGTGGCGGGCGCGGGGCGGGCGGCGTTCTCCCCCACGATCACGTGCTGGCCCAGCCGGGGGCCGCGGTCCAGCACCAGCGTGTCCGTGAAGCCCTCCTCGACCAGCAGCCGCTGCCAGGTGCCCGGGTGGGCCAGGGGCGCGTCCTTGATGCGCAGTTCGCCGTCGGCGAAGGCCCACCAGCCGTCCAGCACCCCGCCGGTGACGGTGATGCCGGCGCGGATCGCGGTCAGCTCGTTGAGCACCAGCCAGCCGCCCGGGCGCAGCAGCTCACGCGCCTTGCGCAGGGTCGCGCGGAGGTCGGAGGTGGCGTGCACCACGTTGGTGGCCACCACGACATCCACGCTGCCCGGCTCGAACCCCTGCCCGGCCAGGCCCAGTTCCAGATTCAGGGTGCGGAAGCGGGTGAACGGATAGCGCGCGCCGAACCGGCGCTCCGCGCTGTCCAGGAACTCCGGAGAGATGTCGGTGAAGACGTACTCGACCCGGTCGGCGTGTGCGGAGAGCACCGGCAGCACCCGATCGGTGGTCGCCCCGGTGCCCGCCCCGAACTCGACCAGGCGCAGCCGCTGCCCGGCGCCGAGCGCGGGCAGGGCCGCGCGCGCGTGCTCGGCCACCGCCCGGGCGACCAGCTCGTTGAAGGAGTCGGTGAGCGGATTGCCCCGGTAGAAGTCCTGGACCAGCTCCATCGAGCCGCCTGGGAACATGATCTCGGTGGCGACGACCTCGCCGCGCAGCACCTCCGGGTAGCTGCGCAGGAACAGCCGGGTCAGCGTCACGGTGGCCGCGATGTCCGGGTGGTCGGCGGCGATCCTGTCGAACTCGCCGTCCCAGCGGTGCGGGTCGCTCTCGTCCGGGGCGGACGCCACCTCGACCTCGTCGCCCCGGACGGTGAGGTGTCCGGCGTCGGCGAGGATGTTCAGCAGGGCCGAGTGCAGCCGGTGGTACTTGGGCACGATGCCGAGCCGGTCGGCGAGGCCGGACACGGTGTGCCGCTCGCCCGGCCGGAGCAGGGCGCCCATCCGCTGGTAGACGCCGAGCAGCACGGACTCGCACAGCGCGGTCAGCCGCTCGTAGCCGGCCACCACCGCGTCGGCGCCCGCGCCGGCCGTGGCCGGCCGGCCGATCCGCTCGGCCAGCGCCGACCTGCGCAGCCCCATCGCCTCCAGGACCCGCCGGTCCGCGCGGATGGGCATGACCTGTACGAGGGAGCCGGCCAGCACCCGCTCCAGGGCGTCGAGCCCTTCACGTACGGAGAACTCGGCGACGCCGGTCTTCTGGAAGATCTGCTGCAGGCCGGGCTGGGCGCCGGATCCGGTCCGGCCCCAGTAGCCCCAGTTGATCACCCGTACGGGATAGGGGCGCTCGGTGGCGAGCAGCCGCCCGTAGGCGTCCTGGAAGGTGCTGGCGGCCACGTAGGCGGCGTTGCCCGCGGCGCTGACGTATGAGCCCACGGAGCTGAAGAACGCCAGGAAGTCCAGGGGTTCCCCGGCCACGGCGGCGGCCAGCGCGAGCGAGCCGTCGACCTTGGCGGCGATCGCGGCCCGCAGCTCGGGCTCGGTGAGTTCGGCGATGGTGCTGGTGTTGAACGTCATCGCGGCGTGGAACACGCCGTGCAGCGCGCCGAACCGCTGCTTGGTCTCCGCCACGGCCTCGCGCAGCGCGGCCGGGTCCGCGACGTCCGCCCGCAGATGCAGCAGCCGGCCGCCGGCCTCCCGCACCCGCCGTGCGGTCTCCTGCTGTTCGGGGCCCGGCTCTCCGCGGCTGAGCCACACCAGGTTGGCGCCGTGCCGCGACGCGAGGTCCAAGGACAGGGCCTGGCCGATGCCCCCGGTCCCGCCGACCACCAGATAGGTCCCGCCGGTGCGGTACGGGGAGCGCTCGGGCGCGGGCAGGGGGGCCGCGACCAGCCGCCGTACGTGCCGGTGGCCGGCGCGTACCAGCACGGCCCGGCCGGCCGGGTGCGGGGGTTCGGCGAGCACCGCGGCGAGCGCCTGCTCGGGGTCGGTGTCCGAGACGTCCACGCAGGTGATGTCGAGGCCGGGGCACTCGGCGGCCATCACCTGAGCGAAGCCCAGGATCCCGGCCGCGTACGGGTTGTCCTCGTGCGCGCCCGCGGTGACGACGGTGAGCCGGCCCTGGGTGACGCCCGTCCGGAACAGGGCGAGCACGCCGTCCCGCAGCCCGCCGTCGGAGGTGTCGGGGAGCCGCGTGCCGCCGAGGTGGTAGAGGTGACCGACCGGCTCGGCGAGCAGGGCGGCGGGGTCGTCCCGGTCCAGGCGGAACAGCCGGGCCCCGGGGTGGTGGCGCAGCAGCGCCCGCGCCAGGTCGTCGGGTTCGCCGGGGGTCAGCACCGCCACCCGGTGCGGTTCGGCGGCGGGGGGTACGGGGGCCGTCTGGTCCTCGGGGCACCAGATCGGCTCGTAGTAGCCCAGTTCGGGGCCGTTCGGCGGTACGGGCGGCCGGTCGGTGGGCGCGGGCTCCGGGTGGCGTAACGCTTCGGTGGTGGTGCGGCCGGTGGCGCGCGCCAGGACCGGGGCGGGTGCGGGGGCCGGTCCGACGTGGCCGGCCGGGAGCGGGATCCAGTAGCGCTTGCGGGCGAAGGGATAGGTGGGCAGGCCGATCCGGCGGGCGCCGGTGTCGGGCCAGTCGGCGGGGGCGCCCTCGGTCCACAGCCGGGCCGCGGTGCGCAGGTCGCCCTCGGCCAGGGCGCGCGCCAGCCGGTCCCCGGCGTCCCCGTCCTGCGATCGGCGGGTGCGGCTCGCGTCGTTCAGCTCGACGTCGGCCGCCTCGCCCGCCGCGACCGCCCGCAGCAGTTCGCGTAACCGGTCCAGACCGGTCGCGGGGAACGCCAGCCGGACGTCCAGCTCTTCCCGGCCGACCCGCAGCGTGTGGGCGACGTCGGCCAGTGCCGGGGCCGGTCCGTCGCCCGCCTCGCCCGCCAGGTCGCGCAGCGACATCTCCCCGGAGACGGTGTGGTCGAGCCCCAGTCGCTCGCTCAGCGCGACCAGTTCGGCCGCGCCGAACCCGTGGTCCACGAGGTCCAGGTCGGGGTCCAGGTCCTCCGGGCGCACCCGAAGCACCTCGGCGGCAGTCCGGGCGCACTCCGTCAGGGACGCGCCCGTGGTCGACGTGAGGGACGCGCCCGTGGTCGACCGCCGGCCGAGGAAGTCGGCCAGCTCGCCCGCGTAGGCCCGCAGCCGCTCCTCCGTGAGCGCGGAGAGCACGATCAGTTCGGCGTCCCCGCCGTCCCGGGTGCGGGGTCTGCTGTCCCGGTACTCCTCCACGACGAGATGCGCGTTCGCCCCGCCGCCGCCGAAGGAGCTGATTCCGGCGCGGCGCGGGAACTCCACCTCCCGGCCGTCGCGGTCGCGCAGTACGGGACGGGCCCAGGGCTCGGCCTCCTGCTGCACCCGGAACGGCGTCTTCGACAGGTCGATGTCCGGATTCAGCTCGGCCGAGTGCAGTGAGGGCGGAAGGACGCCGTGCTTCAGCTGCATCAGCACCTTGGCCAGGGCGGCGATGCCCGCGGCGGATTCCAAATGGCCGATATTCGACTTGAGCGAACCAATGGCGCAGCCTCCACCGCCCGCACCGGATACGGCACCGCTTTCGTCGCGGAAGGCCTCGCGCAGCCCGGCGATCTCGATCGGATCGCCGAGCGGAGTTCCCGTACCGTGCGCCTCCACATAGGTGACGGTCCGGGGGTCGACCTGGCCCCGCCGCATCGCCGCGCGGATCACCTCGGCCTGGGCCGTCGGGTTGGGCACGGTGTAACCGCTGGTTCTTCCGCCGGCGTTGATCGCCGAGCCCTTCAAAACCGCGTAGATTCGGTCACCGTCGGCCTCCGCCGCGCTCAGCGGCTTGAGCAGAACGGCACCCACACCCTCGCCGTCCACGAATCCGTCGGCGTCCGCGCCGAAGCTACGGCATTGGTCACCGTGCGAAATCATCTGGCGGTCGGCCAGCATCCGCAGATGCATCGGGTGCAGGATCAGGTTCACCCCGCCGGCCACCGCCACCCGGCACTCTCCGCGCCGCAGGCTTTCGCACGCCAGATGCACGGCGGTGAGCGAGGCCGAGCAGGCGCTGTCCACCGTGAGGCTCGGCCCGCGCAGATCGAGCACATACGACACCCGGTTGGCGATCGACCAGTGCGCGGAGCGCGCGTTGGTGTGCACCCCGAAGGCGCTGCTCTCCCCGGCCAGCCATTCGTAGTCGTTGTTCATGACGCCGGCGAAGACGCCCACCGGATTGCCCGCACCGAGCCCGCGGGGCCGATATCCCGCGTCCTCGATGGTCGCCCACACCGTCTCCAGGAACAGCCGCTCCTGGGGGTCCATCTCCTCGGCGTCCGACGGCGAGATCTGGAAGAGCAGCGGGTCGAACTTGTCGACGTCCTCCAGCCAGCCGCCCCACTTGCTGTAGCTGCGCCCGCCCTGGCCGTCGGGGTGGTAGTGCTCGTCGATCCGCCATCGGTCGGCGGGCACCTCACGGACGCAGTTGCGGCCTTCGACGACGTTGCTCCACAGCTCGTCCGGGGTCCTCGCCGAGGGATACCGCCCGGCCAGGCCGATGACCGCGATATCCTCGCGCTCCGCCGTGGCCCCGGGCGCCGCGCGTTCCTGTACGGATGCCAGCAGTTTCAGAAGAAGAGCACGCTTGTCGTCCATAGGCCTTTGTCTCGTGGTCACAGTGACTCATGGCTGGAACGTTTATGACGGCACACTCAAAGCGCTGCTCCGCAGGGCGGCACAGCGAAAGAAGAATCATTGGTTAAACGCGCAATAAAAGTCGAATGACTTCAGCCCTGCCCCCGTCGGCATCACTGTCCGCGAACTACTCTCGGTAGTCGCTCCCCGTCAGTTTGAATCGCCGTTGCAACGTAACATCAGACATCAAGCCGCGGCAACCATCTTTTGATCAGCGGTTTCTGATGCTCATTCAGAGCGAAACACCCCATGTTCACCCCTACCTCCTATCCACCCCAATCGCCATCCGATTCACCCTCACTGTGCGGACAAACAAACAGGTTGTCAGGGATCCCAGTAGCACAGCGGCCCACCGGCATTCGCCCCAGAATGCTGCCTGGCGCCCCCCAGAAGGCACGTGATAGGGTCCACGCCGACGCGCCGATATGAGAAAATGGCGCCGTATTTGTGAGTCATCTCGCACGGGGGCAGGTGGCGTTTTCCGGAATGGCGTGCTTACGATCCGTCTGCCGCTGGGCATCGAGTCTTTCCGGCCTCTCCCTCATGCCGACGACGAGACCCGCCCGGGTTGCTGTCCGTTCGATCCACTGTTGAACCGCACTGGCGGAGGTATGTGGTGAGCAAGGAAGAGCCGACCCCTCGGCTGGCCGTACTGGGGGCCGGTGTCATGGGCACCAGCATCACGACCCTGGCCCTGATCCACGGTGTCCCCGTCGTCCTGGTCGAGACCGACCCCGAGAAGCGCGCGGGGGCCCGTGCCAGGGTCGAGCGCGAGCTGCGGACGGCCCAACTCCTCGGCGCCCGGCCCGACTTACCCCAGGGAGAGCTGTTGATCCGCTCCTCGGCAGCCGAATGCCGAGGCGCGGATGTGGTGATCGAGGCGATCACCGAGGAGCCCGGCCTGAAGGTCAAGGCGCTCACCGAGGTCGGCGCGGTGGTCGGCGCGGACACGGCGTTGGTCACCAACACCTCGTCCATCCCGGTGGACGAGCTCGCGCAGCAGCTGCCGCACCCCGAGAACCTGCTCGGGGTGCACTTCATGAACCCTTCGTACCTGATCCGCACGGTCGAGGTGATCCGCGGCTCCCGCACCGGCGAGCGGGCCCTGGCCTCGGTCGAGCGGCTGCTCGCCGCGCTCGACCGGCGCGGCGTCCGGGTCGGCGACGGCCCCGGATTCGTCACCAGCCGGGTCCTGCACCGCATGATCAACGACGCGGCGCGGGTGGTCCAGGAGGGACGGGCCACCGCCGAGGACGTCGACACGCTGATGCAGGACTGCCTCGGACACCGCACCGGGCCGCTGCGCACCGCCGACCTGATCGGCATCGACAACCTGGTGGACTCGCTGGAGGTGCTGTACGAGCGCACCGGCGACGACGGTTGCCGCCCCTGCGAGCTGCTGCGGCGGAAGGTGGCCGACGGCGAGCTGGGCCGCAAGAGCGGGCGCGGCTTCTACACCTACGCGGTCGGCCTCTGATGGCAGGTCAGCTCGGCCTCCCCGGTGAACTCCAGGACTATGTCCGGCACATGTCGCTGCGCGACGACGACATCCTGCGCGACCTGCGCGAGGAGACGGCCGGAATGCCGATGCTCCAGGCCATGCTCGTGCTGCCGGAGGAGGCGCAGCTACTCGCTCTGCTGGTGCGGCTGACCGGTGCGTACCGGGTACTGGAGGTCGGCACCTTCACCGGCTACAGCAGTCTGTGCATGGCACGCGCCCTGCCCCCCGGCGGCACCGTGGTCACCTGCGACATCAGCGAGCGCTGGACCGCCATCGCGGCCCGCTACTGGGAGCGGGCCGGCGTCGCCGACCGGATCGACCAGCGACTCGGGGACGCGGCCGACACCCTCGACGAGCTGAAGTCCCAGTCGGGCGAGGAAAGTTTCGACCTGGCCTTCGTCGACGCGGACAAGACCAACTACCTCCGGTACTACGAGCAGTCCCTGGAGCTGGTGCGCCCGGGCGGGCTGCTGGTGCTGGACAACACACTGTTCTTCGGCAGGGTCGTCGATCCGAACCACCAGGACCCGGACACCGTGGCCATTCGCGAACTCAACACCCGGTTGCGCGACGACGAGCGCGTGGAGATCTCCATGCTGCCCGTCGCCGACGGCCTCACTCTCGTCCACAAGAAGCCTGAGAGGAAGCAGAGATGACCAACCCCACCGCCGACCGTCAGCTCACGGCGGAAGGAGTCGCGGCCGCGTTGCAGCAGTTCCTGCGGGAGCGCACCAAGACCGACTGGGAGCCGGACACCGATCTGTTCGCCTCCGGGACCGTCTCGTCCATGTTCGCGATGGAACTGGTGGTCCACGTCGAGCAGACCTTCGGTGTCGCCATCGCCGGACCGGACCTGAAGATCGACAACTTTCGTACGGTGAACGCCATGACCGCGCTCGTCCTGCGTCTGGCCCAGACAGATGACGCCGCGTGAGGAACTGGCCGCGCTGCTGAGCGAGGAGGTCGGGGACCGGGCCGGCGACTGGGATCTGGCGGGTGCCATCCCGCTGGAGACCCTCCGCCGGCTCGGCGGCGAGGGCGTGCTGTGCGCGGAGGTCCCCACCGAGTTCGGCGGGCGGGGCCTGTCCGGCCTGGACAACGGCGAACTCACCGCCCACGCCGGGACGTTGTGCGGCTCGCTGCGGTCCGTGATGACCTCACAGGGCATGGCGGCCTGGACCATCCAGCGGTTCGGCACCCGGGAGCAGCGCTCGAAGGAGCTCGCCGCCCTCACCCGCGGCGACCTCGCCGCGGTGGCGTTCAGCGAACCGCAGGCCGGCAGTGACCTCTCGGCGATCGCCACCACGGTCGTGGACGACGGCGACTCGGTGGTCCTGGGCGGGCACAAGGTGTGGTCGACCGCGTCCGCCTACGCCGATGTGCTGGTGGTGTTCGGCCGCTACCAGGACGGCGCGGCCGCGGTGCTGGTGCCCACTCGGGCGCCCGGAGTCACCGTACGGCCCGTCCCGCAGCCGCTCGGCTGTCGTGCGGCCGGCCACGCCGACGTACTCCTGGAAGATGTGCGGCTGCCCGCGACGCGGGTGCTCTCGGGAGCGAGCGTGTCGCTCGGCCTGCTCACCACCATCGCGCTCACCTATGGCCGGCTGTCGGTGGCCTGGGGCTGCGTCGGCATCATCCGCGCCTGTCTTTCAGCCGCCGCCACCCACGCCCGCGCTCGCGAGCAGTTCGGCAAGCCCCTGGCCGAACACCAACTCGTCGCCCGCCACCTGGCCGAGATGTACGTGGCGGAGCAGACCGCGACCCGGCTGTGCGAGCACGCCTCCGGCTGCTGGGACAGCCGTTCCGCCGAGCTGAGCAGCGCATCGGTGCTCGCCAAGCACGCCGCCGCGGGCCACGCGGCGCACGCCGCCTCCGCCGCGGTGCAGATCCTGGCCTCGGCGGGGTCGGTGGACGGCGGGACGGTGGCCCGGGCGTACCGGGACGCCAAGCTGATGCAGATCATCGAGGGCAGCGAGGAGATCTGTCAGCTCATCCTCGCGGAGCGCGCTCTGGAGAGGGTGACATGACCATCGGAACCGAAACCGCGGGAACCGTCGGCCTGGGGGCGGTGTACTGCCTGCTGCCGGAAGAGCGGGTGGCCGTCGAGGACCTGCCGGAGCTGGACCTGCTCAGCGACGAGGAGCTGAAGTTCGCCGAGCAGGCGGGTATCCGGACGGTCGGGGTGTTCCCCGACACCGAACCCACCGAACTCGCCGCCCGCGCCTGCCGGGAGCTCATCGCCGCGCATCCGACCACCCCCGACCTCGTCCTGCACATCGGCTCGCGGGCGCCGGACGTCCTGATCGGCTCGGACGCCGGGAAGATCTCCCACCTCGCCGGGCTGACCGGCACCTTCCCGTTCACCATCGACGGCCTGGGCTGCGCCGGCTCCTCGGCCGCCTGGGGACTGGGCCGCGATCTGATCCTCGGCGACCCCGCCCGGCAGAGCGTGCTGATCACCTACGGCAGCCGGCCCACCGCCGCCGCCCGGGTCCGCCGCCCGGTCACGGTGATCGGGGACGGGGCCTTCGCCATGACCCTGGTCCGGGGCGGCCGCCCGGTGCTCAAGGCCCACCGGATGGAGGCCGACAGTTCCTTCCACGACCTGTTCAAGGTCGAGTACAAGGACCAGCCCTGGTCCCAGTGGCGCGAGGAGTGCGCCGACAACGACCGCTACTCCTTCGAGCTCGCCATGCAGAGCCGTACCCGCCTCGGCCCGCTGGTCGACCAGGTCCTCGCCGACGCGGGCGTCGGCAAGGGCGATGTGGCCACCATGCTGATGCAGAACGTCACCGCCAGCGCGTTCGACTTCTGGCACGCCACGCTGGGCGTGCCGATCCACCCGGTCTGCGCGGCGCACCTGGCCGAGCTGGGCCACCTCGGCCCGATGGATGTCGTCCTCAACCTCGACCGCCTGCTGGCCACCGGGGAGCTGACCCACGGCGACCACGTCCTGGTGATCAGCAACAGCCCGGTCGCCGCCTGGACCGTAACCCTGTGGGAAGTGTGAACCGGGAGGGATGGACCACGTGACCGAGCAGCACCCCACCGTCAAGTGCCTGATCTGGGACCTGGACAACACCCTGTGGCGCGGCACCCTGCTGGAGGGCGACGAGGTCGAGATCCCCTCCGCGATCAGGGACGTCGTGGTCGAACTCGACTCACGCGGCATCCTCCAGTCGGTCGCCAGCCGCAACGACCACGCCCACGCCTGGGAGCGGCTGGAGAAGCTCGGGCTCGCCGAGTACTTCGTCCTGCCGCGCATCGGCTGGGGCGCGAAGTCCGGCTCCGTCCGGGCCATCGCCGACGAGCTCAACTTCGCGCCGTCGGCCGTCGCCTTCATCGACGACCAGCCGACCGAGCGGGCGGAGGTCGAGTTCCACCTCCCCGACGTGCGCTGCTACCCGGCCGAGGACGCGCTGTCCCTCCCCGCCCGCCCGGAGTTCAGCCCGACCGTGGTCACCCACGACGCGCGCCGCCGCAGGGAGATGTACCAGGCGGGCTTCCGCCGGGAATCCGAGCGCTCCGAGCACAGCGGCACCGACGAGGAGTTCCTGCGCTCCCTGTCCCTGGAACTGCGCATCGAGCACGCGGGCGACGAGGAGATCTCCCGCGTCGAGGAACTCACCCTGCGCACCAGCCAGATGAACGCCACCGGCGTCCACTACTCCGACCAGGACCTGCGCTCCCTCATCGTGGACGAGCGGCACGAGGTGCTGGTCGCCTCCCTCACCGACCGCTTCGGCCCGCACGGCGCCATCGGCGTCATCCTCCTCGAACGGCGCCCCGACGCCCACCACATCAAGCTCCTCGCCACCTCCTGCCGCGTGGTGTCCTTCGGTGTGGGAGCGGCCCTGCTGCGCTGGCTCACCGACGAGGCCGCCCGCGCCGGCACCACCCTCACCGCGGCGTTCCGCCGCACCGAACGCAACCGGATGATGGAGGTCGCCTACCGCTTCGCGGGCTTCGAGGACGCACCCGGCCGGCCGGACCCGGCGGAGGACGGCGTCCAGACCCTCCTCCTCAGCCCCTCCCGCCAGTCCGCACCGCCTCACCTCAAGGTGCTCGCCCCGCGCTTGTTCGGCCCCGGGCGCGAGCTGATCGAGTGGGGCACGGCGGACGGCTGACCCGATCGCCGCGGCCGAAGGGTGCCAGTGGGACCCCGAGTACCCGGTCCGGCCGAAGGCTGCCGAGGGCCCGTACCGAACCAGAGCCACCACCTGCCCGTCCGGACCGGAACGGTCGTACGAAGAGGAGAGACAGGGTCAGTGAGCAGCCAAGAGGTCCAGGCAGCCGAGACGGATGTCGCGATCATCGGCATGGCCGGGCGTTTCCCCGGCGCCGATGACCTGGACTCCTTCTGGCGCCTGCTGAGCGAGGGCCGCGAGGGCATCACCCGCTTCAGCCGCGAGGAACTGGCGGCGGCGGGGGTGCCCGCCCGGCTGCTGGACGACCCGGAGTACGTCCCCGCCCACGGGATCATCCCGGACGTCGACCTGTTCGACACCGGGTACTTCGAGTTCACCCCGGCCGAGGCCGCGATCACCGACCCGCAGCACCGCATCCTGCTGACCGCCGGCCACGCCGCCCTGGAGCACGCCGGCTACGACCCCGCCCGCTACGACGGGCTGATCAGCGTCTACGCCGGCGCGGCCATCAACACCTACCTCCAGCAGCAGGTGCTGCCGCACGTCGACCAGACCACCACCTCCCAGCACTTCGCGGTGATGGTCGGCAACGACAAGGACTTCCTGGCCACCCGGCTGTCGTACAAACTCGACCTCAAAGGCCCCAGCTACGCCGTCCAGACCGCCTGCTCCACCTCCCTCGTCGCTCTCCACCTGGCCTGCCAGGGCCTGATCAACGGCGAGTGCGACATGGCGCTGGCCGGCGGTGTCACCGTGAAACTGCCGCAGGCCAAGGGGTACCTGTACGAGGAGGGCGCGATCCTGTCCCGGGACGGGCATGTGCGCACCTTCGACGCGGACGCCAGCGGCACCGTCGTCGGCAACGGCGTCGGTGTCCTGGTCCTCAAGCTGCTGCGGGACGCCATCGCGGACCGGGACACCATCCACGCCGTCATCAAGGGCACGGCCACCAACAACGACGGCTCCGGCAAGGTGAGCTTCGCCGCGCCCGGCGCCGCCGGCCAGACCGCCGTCGTCCGTGAGGCGCACACCGTCTCCGGCGTCGACCCCCGCTCCATCGGCTACGTCGAGGCACACGGCACCGCCACCCGCCTCGGCGACCCGGTCGAGGTCTCGGCGCTCACCCGGGCGTTCAGGGAGTCCACCGCCGACACCGGGTTCTGCGCCATCGGCTCGGTGAAGTCCAACATCGGCCACCTGGACGCGGCGGCCGGTGTCGCGGGCGTGATCAAGACGGTGCTGATGATGAAGCACCGGACGCTGGTGCCGACCGTCAACCACACCACCCCCAACCCGGCCATCGACTTCGCGGCCGGCCCCTTCAAGGTGAGCACCGACACCGTCCCCTGGACCGGTGAGGGCCCGCTGCGCGCGGGCGTCAGCTCCTTCGGCATCGGCGGCACCAACGCGCACGCGATCCTCCAGGAGGCCCCGCCCGCCCCCGTCACCGGCGACGCACACCGCGCGCAGCAACTGCTGGTGGTGTCCGCCCGTACCGCGTCCGCGCTGGCCACGGCCGCCCAGAAGCTGGCCACCCACCTCGACGGCGACGACCCGGCCGCGCTCGCCGACGTCGCCTACACGCTGGCCGTGGGCCGCCGCGCCCACGAGTACCGGCTCGCCGTCACCGGCTCCGACCGCACCGCCCTCGCCCGGGCGCTGCGACAGGCCCCGGTCCCCGAGCGGCCCGGGCCCGGCGAGGTCTCCTTCGTCTTCGCCGAGGACGTCCCGGACGCGGCGGGCCTGGCCGGCCGGTGGTCCGCCGCCGAGCCCGTCTTCGCCGGGCACCACGAGGCCGCACTCGCCGCGGGCGCCGACCGGCTCGGCGAGCGGGGGCGGGCGTTCGCCGTGCAGTACGCGCTCGGCAAGCTGTGGCTCGGCTGGGGACTCACCCCGGTCGCGGTGCACGGCGACGGGCTCGCGGCCCGGGCCGCCGCCTGCGTGACCGGGGCGCTGCGGCTCCGGGACGCGCTGACCGGCGACGGCCCGGTACCGCCCGCCCCCCGCGCACGGATCCCCGTGCGCGGCGCCCACGACGAGGTCCGCGGTGTCGCCCTCGGCGTGACCGACGGCCCCTGGGACGGTGTGGCCCGCGCCTGGCAGGCCGGCGCCGCCGTCGACTGGGCGGCCTGGTTCGAGGGCGAGGAGCGCGGCCGCGTCCCGCTGCCGACGTACCCCTTCGAGGGCCGCCGCTGCTGGCTGACCGGCCCGGACGCCGGCGCACCCGCCGACCGGGTCACCGGCCCCGGCCCGCACCCCATGCTGGACGAGAACGTCTCCACCCTGGACACCCTCGCCTACCGCAGCTCCCGCACCGGCGCCGAGTTCTACCTCGCCGACCACCGCGTCGACGCCGAGCCCGTCCTGCCCGCCGCCGGACAACTGGAACTGGCCCGCGCGGCCGGCGAACTCTCCCTGGACGGACCGGTCCGGCTGCGCGGAGTCTCCTTCGAACAGCTGCTCTCCTACGCCACCGGGCCGCGCACCGCGCTGGTCCAGCTGTGGCGCGAACGCGACACGGTGGGGTTCGAACTCACCGCCGACGACCGGGTGGTCGCGGCCGGCGAGATCCACCCCGGAGCCGCCCCGCGCCCGGCACCGGCCGACCCGGCCGCCGTCGCCGCCCGCTGCGCCGAGTTGGTCACCCACACCGACTGCTACGACATCCTGCGCGCCCACGGCCTGGACTACGGCCCCCGTATGCGCGCCCTCACCGAGGTCCGGCTCGGCGACGGAGAGGCCCTCGGCACCCTCGAACTGCCCGACGGCGCCTCGCTCGACGGCGTCGTGCTCAGCCCCGCCCTCCTGGACGGCGCCCTGCACGCCTTAGTCGTGCTGCTGGCCCGCGCCTACGGCGAGCGGGCCGACGGCTTCCTGCCGCTGGCGCTGGGCGAACTCACCGTGCACGCCCCCGTCACCGGCTCCTGCCACGTCCACGTCACAACCAGTCGGCTGGGAGAGCGAACCGCACACGCCGACCTCACCGTCGTGGACACCCACGGCCAGGTCCTGGCCCGCCTGCACGACCTCGCCGTACGCGTCCTCGGCGAGCCCCGCGAGTCGGCCCTGCTGGTCCGCCGCTGGACCGCCGTGCCCGCCGAGCCCACCGGCGCTCCCCTCGGCGACACGGCCGCCGTCGTCACCGCCGACCCGGCGCGCGGCGCACAGCTCGCCGCTCACCTCACCGCGCTGGGCATCGGCACGGTCACCCGCGACCTCGACCCGGCCACCGCGCCCGACGTCGTCCTGGTCGACGAACCGTCCCCCGAACAGGCGCTGCACATCGTCCGCACGCTCCTCGCCGCCCGCCCCACCGCGCCCGTGCGCGTCCTGCTGCTGCACCGCCATGACGCCGACGGCCCACACCCGGAACGCGCCGCACTCGCCGCCTTCGCCCGGACCGTCCGCGCAGAGAACCCCCTCCTCGAAGTGCAGGCCGTCGGCCTCGCCGAGGACGTGGCCGAGGCCGACGCGCTCACCGGCGAACTGGCCGGCCACGGCCGTGACCCGGAGGTCGCCCACACCGCACAGGGCCGCCGGATCCCGCGGGCCGAGCCGGCCCCGGCCGCCGACCCGGCAGCGGTCCGCGACGGCGGCGTGTACGTCGTGACGGGCGGCGCCGGCGGACTGGGCCGCGCCGTCGCCGACCGGCTGCTCTCCCGGGCCGACGCCCGCGTGGTCCTGCTGGGCCGCCGCGAACGGCCCGCCGACCTGGACGAGCGCCTGGTCTACCGCAGCGTCGACGTGTCCGACCCGGACGCCCTGACCGCCCGACTCGCCTCCATACGCGAGGAGTTCGGGCCGCTCACCGGTGTCGTCCACGCCGCCGGTGTGCTGCGCGACGGCTTCGCCCTGACCAAGTCCGCCGAGGACTTCGCCGCCGTCCTCGCCCCCAAGGCCGCCGGACTGCGCGCCCTGGACGCGGCCACCGCCGACGACCCGCTGGACTTCTTCGTCGCCTTTTCCTCCATCGCCGCCCACATCGGCAACCCCGGCCAGACCGACTACGCGTACGCCAACGCCTACCTGGAGGCCTACGCCGAACGGCACGGCCGGATCACCGCGATCGCCTGGCCGATGTGGGCCGACGGCGGGATGCGCCAGAGCACCGAGGCCGCCGCGGACATCGCCGCCCGCACCGGCTTCGGCGTACTGCCCACACAGGCCGGCCTTGCCCTGTTCGAGCAGGCCCTCGGCACCCCCGGCGCGCTCGTCGCCGGCTACGGAGACCTCCGCACCATCACCACCGCGCTCACCGAGCCCGTCGCCCGGGCGGCCCGGACCGCCACGGCCACCGCGCCCGCCGAGGGCGGCGGCCCGCACGAGGCGGCCCTGCGGCTGCTGCGCGAGCTGATCGCCGCCGAGACCGGCCTGGATCCGGCCGAACTGGCTGAGGACGCCCCGTTCGAACGGCTCGGCATCGACTCGCTGATGATCGCCAAGCTCAACCGCGAGCTGGACCGGCACTTCGACGCCCTGTCCAAGACCCTGTTCTTCGAATACGCCACCCTGGGCGAACTCGTCGGCTACTTCGCCGAGCACCACGCGGCCGAGCTGACCGGCGGCACACCGGCGGCCGCACCGGTCACGCCCACGGCCGAAGGCACCGCCCCGCGCCCGCCGCGCGCCCCGCGCCGTACCGCACGAGCTGCCATCGTCGAACCAGCCGAACCAGCCGGGGACGCCGCCGACGACACCGACGCCATCGCCGTCATCGGCCTGGCCGGCCGCTACCCGGCCGCCGACGACCTCGACGAGCTCTGGACCACTCTGGCCGAGGGCCGCGACGCCATCACCGAGATCCCCGCGGAGCGCTGGGACAGCCGCCGCTGGTACGACCCGGACCCGGCGGCGCCCGGCCTCGCCCACACCCGGTGGGGCGGATTCCTGCGCGACGTCGACCGCTTCGACCCGCTCTTCTTCGGCATCTCCCCGCGCCAGGCCGAACTGATGGACCCCCAGGAGCGCCTGTTCCTGCAGAACGCCTGGCACGTCCTGGAGGACGCCGGCTACCGCCGCTCCGACCTGGCCGACCGGCCCGTCGGCGTGTACGTCGGCGTGATGTACGGCGAGTACCAGTTCCACGGCGCCCTGGACGCCCTGCGCGGCGGGCGGCCGCTCACCGGCTCGTCCTTCGCCACCATCGCCAACCGGGTCAGCCACGCACTGGACCTGTCAGGTCCGAGCATGGCGCTTGACACCATGTGCTCCTCCTCGCTCACCGCGATCCACCTGGCCTGCGAGAGCCTGCGCCGGGGCGAGAGCGAACTGGCCATCGCCGGGGGCGTCAACGTCTCCGTCCACCCGTACAAGTTCGCCTTCCTCAGCCAGGGCCGCTTCCTGTCCTCCGACGGCCGCTGCCGGGCCTTCGGCGTGGGCGGCGACGGCTATGTGCCCGGGGAGGGCGTCGGCGCCGTTCTGCTCAAGCCCTACCGCAAGGCACTGGCCGACGGGGACCGCATCCACGGCCTGATCCTGGGCAGCGCCGTCAACCACGGCGCCCGGACCAACGGATACAGCGTGCCCAACCCGCGCGCCCAGCAGCGCGCGATCACCACCGCGCTGGAACAGGCCGGCGTCGCCCCGCAGGACATCGGCTACGTCGAGGCGCACGGCACCGGCACCGCCCTGGGCGACCCGATCGAGCTGACCGGCCTCACCCACGCCTACCGGTCCGCCGAGGCCGCGCCCGGCACCTGGCCGATCGGCTCGGTCAAGTCCAACATCGGGCACCTGGAGTCCGCGGCCGGCATCGCCGGACTCACCAAGGTGCTGCTGCAGTTCCGGCACCGCACCCTGGTGCCCTCGCTGCACTCGGCCGAGCTGAACCCCAACATCGACTTCGAGCGTTCCCCGTTCCGCGTCCAGCGCGAGCTGTCCGCCTGGCCCGACGGGGACCGGCCGCGCCGGGCCGGCCTCAGCTCCTTCGGCGCGGGCGGCGCCAACGCGCACCTGGTCCTGGAGGAGTCCCCGAACCCCGACCCGGTCACCGACGTACCAGCGGGCGAGCAGCGCACCGGCGAACCCGTGCTGTTCCTGCTCTCCGCCCGCGACGAGGAACGGCTGCGCGCCTACGCCGAGTCGGCCGCCCGCTTCGTGACGACCGAGCGCGTGCCGCTCGCCGACCTGTGCTTCACCACCCAGGTGGGCCGCGAACCCCTCGACGCCCGGCTCGCGGTGGCGGTCACCGACGGCGCCGAACTCGTCGCGGCCCTGCGCCGGTTCGCCGACGGCGGCCCGGCCCCCGACCTCGGCGACGCGGGCCCGTTGGCCGAGCCGGCCCGCCGCTGGCTGGGCGGCGCCGACGTGGACTGGGCGGCCTGGCACGCCGGCCGGCCGGGGCCTGCCCCGCGCCGGGTGCGCGCCCCGCGGTACCCGTTCGCCGCGGAGCGCTACTGGATCCCGCTCGACCCCGACCTGGGCACGGCCGCTCCGCATCCGCTGGTCGACGCCAACGAGTCCACCGTCGCCGAGGTCCGCTTCCGCAAGACGCTGCGCGCGCACGACCCGCTGCTGCGCGACCACGTGATCGAGGGCCGGCCGCTGCTCGCGGGCGCGGCGACGCTGGAGTTCGTCCGCGCCGCCGCCGCGCTCGCCGAGCCCGGCACCCGGCACGCCCTGCGCGAGGTGGTGTGGGGCCGGGCCGTGGAACTCGCCGACGGCGAACTGGAGCTGTACGTCTCCTTCCGCCCGGACGGCACCGGGCTGTCCTTCGAGGTGTACAGCGGGACCGGGGCCGGCCGCACCACCCACGCCCGCGGCGGTGCCGTCCCGGCCCCCGCCGCCCCTGAGGGCGCCGGGGACCTCGCCGCGCTGCGCGCCCGGCTGTCCGTCGTACGCGACGGACCCACCGCGTACACCGAGTACGCGGCCGCCGGGTTCGCGTACGGCCCCTCCTTCCAGGTCATCGACGAGATCCGGGTCGGCCCCGGCGAGGCGCTGGTCCGGCTGGCCCAGGCCGGTACCGCCCCGGGCACCGAGCTGCCCCCGGCGCTCCTCGACGGCGCCCTGCGGGCCTGCCACTGGACCGGCCGGACCACCGCGCCGCGCCCCGGTGAACTCGCCGTCCCCTTCAGCCTCGGCGCCCTGGACTCCTTCGCCCCGCTGCCCGAGGTCTGCCACGCGCACGCCCGGCTGGCCGGAGAGTCGGCGGGCGTGCGCCGCTTCGACCTGACCGTGTACGACGACCAGGGCCGCGTGCTCGCCTCCGTACGGGACTTCGCGGGCCGGCTGCCCGGCGTCCAGGCGGCGCTTGCCGACCGTATGCCTGTCGCGCCCACCGCGGCCGAGCCTGAGCCCGCCTCCGGCGAACCCCGCCTCTACGAGCCGTACTGGCACCCCGCCGCCGACCCGGAACCGGCGGACGCCGCCGGGACCCTCGTCCTGCTCGGCCGCCGCCCGGAACTGGAGTCCGCGCTGGCCGCGACCGGCGTGTGGCGGCGCGTCGTCGCCGTCGGCGAGGACACCGGCCGACTGGCCCCCCTCGCCCCCCTCGCCGATGAGGACGGGCTCGACTTTGCCGTCGTCATCGGCGACGTCCTTGGCGACACGGACGACGGCTCGCCCGCCGACCTGCTCGACCGCGCCTGCGCCCCCGTCCTGGACGTGCTCGACGCGGCCCGCACCGGTGTGCTGCGCGGCCGGGCACGGTGCCTGGTGGTGCACCCGCAGAACGCCGGCGAGGACCGGCCCGAGTGGGCCGCCCTGGCCGGGTTCGCCCGCTCCACGGGGCCGGTCGCGCCGCGCCTGGAACTGCTCACCCTCGGCGTTGATGTCGCGGCCCCGGCCGCCGAGGTCGCCCGGGCCGTGGCGGTGGAACTGCGCGCCGCGCCCCGCGCCGCGGGCCTGGAGGTCCGCCGTACGGCCTCCGGCGAGCGGCAGGTACGGGCCCTGCGCCCGGTCACCGGCCCGGCCTCCCCGGCCGCCCCGGCCGACGTGCCCCTGCGGGACGGGGGCGTCTACGTCGTGACCGGCGGCGCCGGTGCCCTCGGCCGTGTCCTCGCCGAGCATCTGGCCCGCACCCATGCGGCCAGGCTGGTGCTGGTCGGCCGCTCCGAGCCCGACGAGCGGACCCGCGCCTGGCACCGCACGCTGACCGGCCTCGGTGCCGAGGTGCTCGCGCTGCGCGCCGATGTGGCCCGGGCCGATGAACTCGGCGCGGCGCTGGCCGCCGCCCGGGACCGGTTCGGCGCCCTGCACGGCGTGTTCCACCTGGCGGGCGTCGCCGACGAGGGCCGCGCCGACGGCGACCGGGAGCGCTTCGCCCGGCTGCTCGGCGCCAAGACCCACGGCCTGGTCCACCTGGACCGGCTGACCCGTGAGGACGCGCTCGACCTCTTCGTGGTCTTCTCCTCCGTCTCCTCCCTCATCGGTGACTTCGGAGCGGCCGGCTACGCCACCGCCAACCGCTTCGCCGACCTCTACACGGTGGACCGCGACCGCCGGGTGCGCCGGGGCGAGGGGCACGGCCGCAGTCTGTCCCTGGCCTGGCCGCTCTGGGCGGTCGGCGGGGTCGACGGGCTGGTCCACGAGGAGGAGCTGGCCGCGTACACCCGCCGCAGCGGGATGCGGGCGCTGACCGCGGAAGCGGGCCTCGACCTCCTCGCCCGCTCCTTCGCCCCCGGCGCCCCGTGGCTCGTGCCCGCCTGGGGCGACCCGGCGGCCGTCGACGCCGCCCTGACGGGTACGCCCGCCCCGCCCCGGCCCGTCGCGCCGGCGCCCGGCGCCGCCGCCCGCGCCGGCCGGGTCCGGGACCGGTTGGTGGAGCATCTGCGCGAGGTCCTCGCGGGCGTGCTCAAGCTGCCCGCCGGGCGCCTCGACAGCCGTGTCCCGCTGGACGACTACGGCCTGGACTCGGTGCTGGTCATGGAGTCCAACTCGCTGCTGGGCAAGGACTTCCCGGGTCTGCGCGGCACCGTGTTCTTCGAGTTCCGGACGGTCGACGAGCTGGCCGGTCACATCCTCGCCGAGCAGGCCGACGCCGTCACCCGCCTGTTCCCCGAGGAGACCGAGCCGTCGCCGCAGGAGACACAGCCCTCGCGGCAGGAGACCGCGCCCGCGTCCGCCCCGGGCCCGCACGCCCCGCCCGCACGCCGGGACGCCGACGAGCCGATCGCCATCATCGGCATCAGCGGCCGCTACCCCCAGGCGGACACCCTGGAGGAGTTCTGGCGCAACCTCACCGAGGGCCGCGACTGCGTCACCGAGGTCCCCGCGGACCGCTGGGACGCCGACGCCCTGTTCGACGCGGACCCCGCCGCACCGGGCCGCAGCTACAGCCGCTGGGGCGGCTTCCTGTCGGACGTGGACTCCTTCGACTCGCTGTTCTTCCAGATCGCGCCCAAGCAGGCCCGCACGATGGACCCGCAGGAGCGGCTCTTCCTGGAGACGGTCTGGTCGGCGCTGGAGAACGCCGGTTACCCGCCGTCCCGGATCCCGGCGCCCCGCCACGGCGGCCAGGGGCACGACGTCGGCGTGTTCGTCGGCGTCATGTGGGACGACTACGCGATCCTCGCCGCCGCCGAGTCGGCCCGCGGCAACCACCAGGTCGTGCTGGCCAACCGGTCCGCCATCGCCAACCAGGTCTCCTACTTCGGCGACTTCCGCGGCCCGAGCGTGGTGATCGACACCGCCTGCTCCGGGTCCCTCGTCGCCGTGCACCAGGCCTGCGAGTCCATCCGCCGCGGCGAGTGCTCGTACGCCATCGCTGGCGGCGTCAACGTCGCCGCGCACCCCGACAAGTACGTGCACCTCAGCCGCAAGTCCATGCTGTCCGACGACGGCCGCTGCCGGTCCTTCGGCGCGGGCGGCACCGGGTACGTGCCCGGCGAGGGCGTCGGCGCGGTGGTGCTCAAGCGGCTGTCGGACGCGGTCCGCGACGGCGACACCGTGCACGCCGTGATCCGTGCCGGCGCCGTCAACCACGGAGGCCGGACCAGCGGCTACACCGTGCCCAACCCGCAGGCTCAGCAGGCGCTGGTGGAACAGGCGCTGGCCGCCGCGGGCATCGACGCCCGCACCATCGGCTGTGTCGAGGCGCACGGCACCGGCACCGCCCTGGGCGACCCGATCGAGCACACCGCGCTGGCCCAGGCCTTCGCCCGGCACACCGACGACACGGGATTCTGCGCGCTCGGCTCGGTGAAGTCCGCGATCGGCCATCTGGAGGGCGCCGCCGGGATCGCCGGGCTCACCAAGGCCGTCCTGCAGCTGCGCCACGGCACACTGCTGCCCACGCTGCACGCCGAGGAACTCAACCCGGTCATCGACTTCGAGAGCTCGCCGTTCACCGTGCAGCGACAGACGGCGCCGTGGCCGCGCGCGTACGACGGCGACGGCCGTCCGCTGCCGCGCCGCGCCGCCGTCAGCTCGTTCGGGGCGGGCGGCACCAACGCGCACATCGTCGTGGAGGAGTACCTGACCCCCGAGCCGGCCCCGACCGGGCCCGAACAGCCCGAGCAGGCCGAGCTGATCGTCCTGTCCGCCCGCGACGAGGACCGGCTGCGCGCCCGCGCGGCCGACCTGGGCCGCACCCTCGCCGAGCCAGGTGCCCCGAGGCTGGCCGACGTCGCCCACACCCTGCGCGTGGGCCGCGAACCCCTCGCCGTACGGCTGGCGTTCGTCGCCGCCGACCTCGCGGACGCGGCCGGCAAGCTGGCCGCCGTCGGCCGGGGCGAGGGCGGCCAGTGGCTGCACCGGGGCCGGGTGGAGCAGCATCCGCCGCTGGGCGGCCTGCTGACCGACGGCATCGGCGGCGAGGACTTCCTCGCCGCCCAGATCGCGGCCGGCGCCGACGACCTCCTCGGCCGGCTGTGGGTTTCGGGCGTCACCGTCGACTGGGACCTGCTGCACCGGCTGCGCCCGGCCGAGCGCCGTCGGGTGCCGCTGCCGACGTACCCCTTCGAGCGGGTACGGCACTGGCTCGACACCACGCCCGCTGCCGCCCCTGCGCCAGGCCCGCGCCGCTGGCAGCGCCGGCTCGCCGCCGATGAGCCGGTGCTGCGCGACCACGTGGTCGACGGGCGGCCCATCCTGCCCGGTGTCGGCCACCTGGACCTGGTCGCCGAGGCGAGCGGGGGGCTGGCCGGGCGGGCCTGCGTGGACGTCCGCTGGGTGGTCCCGCTGGCCCTGAGCGGGGCCGAGGAGACGGTGGCGGTGGCCTTCGACGGCGACCGGTACGAGATCCGCGGCGCCGACGACGCCGTACGCTCCTGCGGCCGCCTCGCCGCCGCCCCGCCCGCGCCCGCCCCCCTCGACGTCACCGCGCTCCGCGCCCGCCTGGACGAAGGCCCGGGCGAAGGCTCCTTCTACCGGGCGCTGGCCGGGCAGGGACTGCCGTACGGGCCGTTCTTCCGCCGCGTCCGGCAGGTGTGGACCGGCCGGGACGAGGTACTCGGCCGGATCGGCGAGGCCGCGGGCAAAGACCCGGCGCACGCCCTGCACCCGGGCGTCCTGGACGCCGCCCTGCACACCGTCGCCGCCCTGCTGGTCCGCCGCCGGGGCGAACACGCCCGGCCGATGCTGCCGTTCGCGGCCGACCGCGTCGAGGTGTTCGGCGCCGTCCCCACGGCCGGCTGGTCGTACGTCCGGGAGACCGCGACCGACCGCTGCGAGGTGCTGCTCTGCGACGACACCGGCGCGGTACGGGTCCGGTTCGAGGGCCTGACCTACCGCGAGGCCAAGCCGTCCGCGGTGGTCGTGCACCGGCCGGTGTGGACCGCCCGGCCCGCCGAGGAGCGCGCCGCGGCCGCCCGCGGCGTGCTGCTGGTCGGGGAGCGGCTGGACGCCGAGCCCGCCGCCGGCATCGCCCGCGCCCACCACGGCGCCGACGTACGAAGGCTCCCGGTCGGCCCCGGCGGCCTCGCGGACGCCGAACTCGACCGCGCGCTGGCCGGATCCGGCGCACCGGACCTGGTCTACTTCCTCAGCCCGGCCCCCGGGCGCGAGCCCGCCGGCCGCGCCGAGCTGCGCGCCCTGACCGACCGGGGCCCGGTCGCCCTGTACCGCCTGGTGCGGGCGCTGGCCCGGCACGGCCTGCTGGAGCGCGAGCTGCGCCTGAAGGTCGTCACCACGGACGTCCACCCGCTGGAGGCGGGCGACGACTCCTCCCCGTGGGCCGCCGGGACCGCGGGCCTGGCGGCCGTCGCGGCCAAGGAGTTCCCCGCGCTGCGCGTGGCGCTCGTCGACGTACGCGCGGCGGAGGCCGCCCAGGCGGCCGACGCGATCGTGGCCGAGCCGTTCCCGGCCCGGCCGGTGCCGGTGTCGCTGCGCGCGGGCGTCCGCCGGGTGCGCACCCTGGAGCGGGTCGAACTGCCCGCCGCCGCACCCCGGTTCCGCCCGGGCGGCGTCTACCTGGTCGTCGGCGGGCTCGGCGCCGTCGGCCGGGACACCTGCCGGCACCTGGCCCGCGCCTACGGGGCGAAGCTGGTCGTGGTCGGCCGCTCCCCGCTCGACGAGACCCGGCGGCAGACCGTCGCGGAGCTGGAGAAGGCGGGCGCCGAGGTCCGCTACCTCGCCCTCGACACCACCGACCCGGACGCGCTGAAGGAGGCCGTCGAGCTCGCCGTACAGGAGTTCGGCGCCCTGCACGGGGTGATCAACGCCGCGATGGTGCTGGTCGACCAGGTGCTGAGGGAGCTGCCTGAGGCCGGGCTGCGGACCGCCCTGGAGTCCAAGACCGACTCCACCTGGAGCCTGCTGCGCGCGGTGCGCGAGGTGCCGCTGGACTTCGCGCTCTTCTACTCGTCCGGCGTGGCCTTCGAGGGCAACCACGGCCAGGCCGGTTACGCCGCCGGCTGCACCTTCGCCGACGCCTGTGCCCTGCACGCCGCCCGCACCCTGCCCTTCCCGGTGCGAGTCCTCAACCTCGGCTACTGGCACGCGGGCGGCGACCCGGAGCGGGAGCGGGTGCTGCGCCGCTTCGGCGCCGCCGGCATCCGGCCGCTGAGCGCCGAGCAGGGCATGACCGTCGTCGAGCGGACCCTCGCGGCCGGGCTCCCCCAGGTGTTCGCCCTGGACGCCGACCGGCCCATCCTGGCCAACCTCGGCATCGACCCCGACCACACCCTGAGCGTGCTGCCGGACGGTGCGCCGGACCCGCTGCCCGAGGTCCGCTTCCCTGGAGCGCCCGGCCCCGAACTGGTCACGCATCAGCACGCGGTCGCCGAGCTGGAGCGACTGGCGGTGTCCCTGCTGGCGTCGGTGCTGCACCGGGCGGGCCTGTCCGACGCGGGCGAGGCGTCCGGAGCGGAACTCGCCGGACGCCTGGGCGTGGTGCCCGAGCACGCCGCGCTGTTCCGGGCCCAGCTCGACATCCTCGCGGAGACGGGCTGGCTGACGGTCACCGGCACCGGTGGTTTCCGCCCGACGGGCCGGGCGGTGGAGCCCGAGGCCGTGTCGCTCGCCGCTCTGGACGGGCTGACGGTCCGCCACCCGGCCCTCGCACCGGTCGGCACGCTGCTGCGCGACTGCCTGACCGAGCTGCCCGGCATCCTCACCGGCCGCCGCCCCGCCATGGAGATCCTCTTCCCCGACGGCTCCGCCGAGCGGGTGGCCGCCGTGTACCAGGGCGACCCGGTCACCGACCGCTGCAACGCGGAGGTGGCCCGGCTCGTGGTCGAACAGGTCGAGGCCCGCCGGGCCGCCGACCCCGCGACACCGGTTCGGATCCTGGAGGTCGGCGCCGGGACGGGCGGCACGACGGCGACCGTCCTCGACGCACTCGCCCCCTACCAGGACGCGGTGGAGTACGTGTTCACCGATGTCTCTTCGGCCTTCGTCCGCAAGGCCAGGAGCCGGTTCGGCGCGCGGTACCCCTTCGTCCGCTTCGAGACGCTGGACATCGAGGCCGACCCGGCGGGGCCGGGACCGACACCCGGCGGCCACGATGTGGTGCTCGGCACCAACGTCCTGCACGCCACCCGGCGGCTGTCCGACACCCTGACGCGCGTCAAGGCGCTGCTGCGAGGGGGCGGGGTGCTCCTCCTCGTCGAGGGCACCAGGCCCCGGCACCAGCTGGCGCTGATCTTCGGCCTGACGGCGGGCTGGTGGCTGTTCGCCGACCCCGAGCAGCGCCTGCCCCGTTCGCCACTGGCGAGCGAACGGCAGTGGCGGGACGTCCTGGCGGCGTGCGGATTCCCGTACATCAGCGCGGCGGCGCCCACGACGGAGGCCGGAGCGGCCTTCCAGAGCGTCATCGCCGCCGTCAGCGACGGCGTGGTGTCCGTCGTCGGGCGACGGGACCCGGTCCCCGCCCCCGCCTCCCCGTCCCCCGCTCCCGCCCCCGCCCCCGCGTCCGCCCCGACTTCGGCTTCCCGTGACGACGAGCTCCGGCGGGTGACGGAGGTCTTCGCCCGGGTCCTGGAGATGGCCCCCGACCGGCTCGACCCCGACCTCACCTTCGAGAACTATGGAGTGGACTCGCTGGTCGTCCTCGAACTGACCAGGGCCCTGGAAGCGGTGTACGGCCCCCAGCCGGCGACTCTCCTCTTCGAGCGGATCACCATCCGGCAGCTGGCCGACCACCTCCGCGTCGAGACACCCGCCCCCGCCCCCGCGGAACCCGGACCCGCGGAACCCTCTCCCGCGGAACCCCGACCCGCCCCACCCTCCCGGGCCGACGACGCCGAGCGGCTGGTCGCGTCGCTGTCCGACGCGGCGGTCGATGAGCTGCTGGCCGAACTGCTCCCCCAGCGCGGCGAGCCCGAAGAAGGCGGACGATGATCGCCCTGCCGCGCCCGTCCGCCGCGAGCCCCGACACGGACGAAGGGAACCGCCCGTCATGACGGCGTACCAGGCGGCAGAGCCGTACCAGTCACCGCTCACCGCGCTTCAGCACGGGATGCTGTTGCACAGCCTCAGCGCCCCGGACGACGGCGTGTACGTGCAACAGAAGATCGTCACCCTGCGCCATGCCGTCGACGCGACCCTGCTGCAGCGGGCGCTCGACGACCTGGTGGCCCGGCATCCGGTGCTGCGCACCACCTTCGTACTGGATGACCCGTCCGCTCCCCGCCAAGTGGTCCATCCGCACGGCCGGGCCCCTCTGCTCCGCGACGACTGGCGCGGCGACGCGGACCCCGACGACCGCCTGCGCCGCTTCCTGCGCGAGGACGCCCGGCGTCCCTTCGCCTTCACCGAGGAACCGCCGACGCGCTTCGCCCTGCTGCGCATCGGCCAGGCCGAGTACCGGCTGCTGTGGACGTCGCACCACGCGCTGATGGACGGCCGCTCCTACGCACTGCTGCTGACCGAGCTGTTCGAGTCGTACGACGCCGCGGCCGGGGGCCGCGAAGCCGTGCTGACACCGCGGCCCGGGTTCGAGGCGTATGTGCGTCACCTCGCCGAGCAGGACCCCGCGCCGGGTGAGGCGTTCTGGCGGGAGTACCTGGACGGGGTCCGCGGCCCCACGCCGCTGGTGGTGACCACCGAGCGCACACTCGGCCCCGGCGAGGACGCCTTCGGCACCATCCGGGCGGAACTGGACGCGGACGCGGTGGAAGCCGCCGCCGCGTTCGCCGAGCGGTGCGGCGGCACCCTCAACAACGTCGTCCAGGCCGCGTGGTCCCTGCTGCTCGGCAGCTACAGCGGCCGCGGCGAGGTGGTGTTCGGCGTCACCAAGTCCCGCAGGTCGTTCGCGCCCGCAGGCCGCGACATGGTGGGCCTGCTGATCAACACCCTGCCGCTGCGCGTGGTTCTCGACGCCTCGGCCACCGGAGCCGACCTGGTGCGCGCCCTGCGCGAGGGGCATCTCGCCCTGCGTCGCGGCGAGCACATCGAGCTGCCCCGCATCCACCGGCTCAGCGCCGTCCCGGACGGCTCCGCCCTGTTCGACAGCGTCGTCGTCTTCGAAAGCCGTACCGTCCAGGCCGAGCTGCGGCAGCGGGGCGGAGCCTGGCGGGACCGCGACTTCCACCTGGAGGAACGCAGCAACTACCCGCTCACCCTCAGCGCCTATCAGGACGAGCGGCTGCTCCTCAAACTCGGCCACGACCGCCGGCAGCTGACGGACGAGGTCGCCCGGCAGGTACTGCACGACACGGTGACGCTGCTCAGGGCGCTGATCGAGGCACCCGACCTGCCGACCGGAGACCTGTGCGCCGGGACCGGCCCGGTCTCGGGCGCGCTGGCCCGGCGCCGGGCGGCGTGCCGCCCCGACGCGGAGCGGCACTGGGCCGAGCGGACGGCCCGGCTGAACCGCCCCCAGGCCGACCCCACAGGGCCTGCCCACGTGGTCCGTCTTGACACCCGGCACATGGCCGATCCGGAGCTGCTGCTCGCCGCGGTCCTGGCCTTCGTCTCCCGCGGCACGGAGGAGGCCGACACCGGGGTCGCCCTGCGTTGGCGGCAGCTGGCCGCCTGCCCGCCCCACCCGGCGGTGGCGACCCACGTTCCGTTCCCCCTGCCGTTCATCGCCGACGGCAGGCCCTTCGCCCGGATCCACGACGAGGTGCGGTCCCTCCTGCACGACGACGAGACGATGGGCGTCCCCGCCCGGGATCCGCGGACGGCAGGCTGGCCGGTCCGCATCGAACTGCACACCGGACCCGCCCCGGGCGGCGCCGCGTTCCCCGACGAGGCGACCGGTGACGCGACGACCCGGCTCGTGCGGATCGCCGAGGACGGCTCGTGGGTGCGCTGGGCGGACCCGGACCCGGCGGCGGCCGCGCGGTTCGCGGCCTTCCTCGACGCCGTCGCGGCCGACCCCGGCCGACCGGTGACCGAGGTGGCGGAGCTGACACCCGACGAGCGCGTACGTGTGCTGGAGGAGTGGAACGACACCGCGGCCGACTACCCGTCCCACCTCTGCGTGCACCAGCTCTTCACCGGCCAGGCCCGGCGCCGCCCCGACGCCGTCGCCGTCGCCTGCGGGGACCGCACGCTCACCTACCGGGAGCTGGACGAGCGGTCCGACCGGCTCGCGGCCGAACTCGCCGCATGTGGTGCCCTCCCCGGTGAGCTCGTCGGCGTGGCCCTGCACCGCTCCCCGGAACTGCTGGTCGGTCTGCTGGCCGTGCTGAAGTCGGGTGCCGCCTACGTCCCCCTCGACCCCGTGTACCCGCCGGAGCGCATCGCCGCCATGGCCGACGACGCGCGACTGCGACTGGTGGTCACCGAGTCCGCGCTGCGGCCCGCCCTGAGCGGCGTACGCGCCGACCTGCTGCTCCTCGACGAGGACCGGGAACGCCCGGCCGGCCGGTGCGTCCCGGCCGTTGCCGATGACCCGGCCTACGTCATGTACACCTCGGGCTCCACCGGGAGCCCCAAGGGCGTGCGGATCGGGCATCGCGCGCTGACGAACTTCCTGTGCGCCATGACCCGGCAGCTCGGCTGCGCCGAGCACGACCGGCTGCTGGCCGTGACCACCGTGTGCTTCGACATCGCGGGACTGGAGCTGTACCTGCCGCTGATCACGGGTGCGCGGGTGGAGATCGCGCCGGCCGGGACAACGGCGGACGGCTTCGCCCTGGGAGCCCTGCTGGAGCGGACCCGGCCCACCATGATGCAGGCCACGCCCGCCACCTGGCGCATGTTGCTCACCGCGGGCTGGACGGGACATCCGGGCCTGAAGGCGCTGTGCGGCGGTGAGGCGCTGCCGTCGGACCTGGCCGGGGAACTCCTCGCCAGGGCCGGGGAACTGTGGAACCTGTACGGGCCCACCGAGACCACCATCTGGTCGACGGTCTGCCGCGTCGAACGCGGTGACCGGGTGACGATCGGCCGTCCCCTGGCGAACACCCGCTGCTATGTGCTGGACCGCTTCGGCCAACCCGTCGCTCCGGGGACACCGGGGGAGCTGTACATCGGCGGGGACGGTGTGGCCGACGGATACCTCGGGCGGCCCGAGCTCACCGCCGAGCGGTTCGTACCGGATCCGTTCGGGCCCGGCGGCGGGCGGATGTACCGGACCGGCGACCTCGTCCGGCAGCTGGCCGACGGCCGGCTGGAGTACCTCAATCGCATCGACAGCCAGGTCAAGCTGCACGGTTACCGCATCGAACTGGGCGAGATCGAGCACCACCTGCGCGCCCGGCAGGGCATCCGGGAGGCGGTCGCGGTGGTCCGCGAGGACAGCCCCGGCGACCGTCGGCTCGTCGCCTACGTGGTGGCCGGCCCCGGTACGGAACCGGACACCGCGGCACTGCGCGACGCCTTGCGCGGTGTGCTGCCCGGCTACATGGTGCCGGCGGCCGTGGTCGTTCTGGACGAGGTGCCGCTCACCCACAACGGCAAGGTCGACCGCAAGGCCCTGCCCGGCCCGGCCCAGGCCGGGCCGGGCAGAGCCCAGGCGGGGCCGGACGCGCTCGCCAGCGACACCGAGCGGGCGGTCGCCGCCGTCTGGCGCCGGGTGCTCGGCGTGCCCCTGGTCGGCCCGCGCGACAACTTCTTCGACCTGGGCGGCAATTCCCTTCTGCTGATGCACGTGGTCAAGGAGTTGCGGGACACGCTGGATCCGTCGGTCACCCGCGTCGACGTGTTCCGCTATCCCACCGTCGGCGAGATGGCCCGCCACCTCGCCGCACCGCCGGTCGGTCAACGACCGGCCGCCGCTGCCCGGCCGACCCGGGCCCGGCGCGAGTCGCTGGAACGGCTGCGCCGCAGACGCACCACGAGGGGAACGGGCCCCACCGCCACCTGACGACACACGTCATGCCGCCCGCGTCATTCCACGTACCACCATCCGTGAAGGGAAAGACCCATGGCCCACTGCGCCGTGTGCTCTCTGCAAGAGGGCCACCCGGGCATCACCCTGGACGAGAACGGGACCTGCAACCTGTGCAACCTCGAAGTGGCTGATGAACTGCTGGAGAACTTCACCTACACCAACCGGGTCTTCGAGGAGTTCACCGCCGCCGGCCCCAACCTCGACGGCGAGTTCGACTGCCTGTTCATGTACAGCGGCGGCAAGGACAGCACGTACATGCTGGACAAGTTCGTCAACGAATACGGCAAGCGTGTCCTTGCCTATACCTTCGACATCCCCTTCGAGAGCGAGCACGCCGCCGACAACATCAAACTGGCGAAAGAGAAGATCCCCGCGCATTTCGTGCTGGACTCCGACGAGGCCGGTATCACGACGATGATGCGCGACGTCTTCAACCGGGCCGCGCCGCAGAAGCCCGGAGAATATCTCGACGAGAAACTGCCGTGCGTGTCCTGTCGGACGTTCTTCGTCATCCGGGCCATCCTCTGCGCGATCCGCAACAAGATCCCGTACATCGCCCTGTGCGCGGACCCGCAGCAGATCCTCACCATGGAGTCCAACGTCCGAGAGATCGCGCGCGGTTTCTACGAGACCTTCGGCCGCGAGCTGACGGGCCGGCTCTTCGGGGAGGAACTGGAGAACGTACTGTTCGCCACCGACGAGGAACTTCCGAAAATCGTCTTCCCGTTCATCGCGATGCGCTACGACTACGACCCCGACGCGATGGTGCGGGAACTGAAGGAAAAGGGGCTCTACCAGTCCTCGCCGCTGGAGACCCACTGCACCCTGTATCCGCTGCTGAACTACTACTCGTTCAAGAACTGGGGCTGCATGTTCTACAAGCTGAATGCTTCCAGTTACCTGCGCGCGGTGAAAAAGAACAAGAACTACGACCGCTCCACCTACAGCATCAAGTTCCCGCGCGCGGCGAATCTGCCGGACATCGAGCAGCGTCTCCAGGACATCATCTTCGACATTGCCCGGGGTGATACCGACCCGCGGGAACACGAGCCGGCGCTGGTCGAGATCTTCAGGGAACTCCATGGAGACGAGAACGCGGCCCACTTCGTGGCCCGCAGTTTTCTCGACATGCGCACGACGGCCACCCGTATGGGAATCAAGCTCGCCTGAAGGAGGCAGAGATGGACCAGCACGACATCAGGGAATCCGATATCGCCATCATCGGCATGGCATGCCGGCTGCCGGGCGCTCCCTCCGTGGATGCCTTCTGGCGCAATCTGCGGGAGGGCGTGGAGTCGACGACCTACCTGTCCGACGAGGAACTGCTCGCCGCGGGCGTGGATCCGCAGCTCATCAATGACCCGAGCTATGTCAAGGCCGCCCAACTGCTGCCCGATATCGACCAGTTCGACGCCGACCTCTTCCGTGTCACCGCGGACGAGGCGGAGATACTCGACCCGCAGCAACGGCAGTTCCTCGAATGCGCCCTGGAAGCGCTGGAGGATGCCGGATACGATCCCGGCGCCTACGACGGCGCCATCGGCGTGTACGCGGGCGCCGGCCTGAACACGTACCTGCTGCACAACCTCCACGACCGCTACCGCGACGCCTCCACCCTCGACGACTACCGGCTGATGCTCGCCAACGACAAGGACTTCCTGGCCACCCGGGTGTCCTACAAGTTGGACCTGCGGGGCCCCAGTCTCAGCGTCAACACCGCGTGCTCCACCTCGCTGGTCGCCGTGCACACCGCCTGCCTCAGCCTGATCAGCGGCGACTGCGACACGGCACTGGCCGGGGCGGTGCACATCAAGGTGCCCCAGCGGAAGGGGTATCGCTACCAGGAAGGCATGATCCTCTCCCCGGACGGACACTGCCGCGCCTTCGACGCCAAGGCGCAGGGCACCATCGTCGGGGACGGCGTCGGTGTGGTGGTCCTCAAGCGGCTGCGCGACGCCCTCACCGACGGCGACTTCATCCACGCGGTCATCAAGGGCACCGCCGTCAACAACGACGGTGCGGCGAAGGCCGGATACACCGCTCCGACCGTCGAGGGCCAGGCGGCCGTCATCCGCGACGCCCAGCAGATCGCCGACTGCCCGCCGCACACCATCGGATACCTCGAGGCGCACGGCACGGGCACACCGCTCGGCGACCCCATCGAAGTGACCGCGCTCAACACCGTGTTCACCGAGGACACCGAGGCGAGCGGCCGCTGCGCGATCGGCTCGGTGAAGACCAACATCGGCCATCTCGACGTCGCCGCGGGCATGGCGGGCCTGATCAAGACGTCGCTGATGCTGCGCCATGGCGAGCTGGTCCCCAGCCTGAACTTCGAGTCGCCCAACCCGGAGATCGACTTCGATGCCGGGCCGTTCCACGTCGCCACCGAACTCACCGACTGGCCCGCAACCGCCGGCGCGCCGCGCCGCGCCGGCGTCAGCGCGTTCGGGATCGGCGGCACCAACGCGCATGTCGTCCTGGAGGCGCCGCCGGCCCGCCCGGCGCCGTCCGAGCCCCGCCCGGCCGAGCTCCTGGTGCTCTCGGCCCGCTCGCCGCAGGCCCTGCAGCGGGCCATGGCCGACCTGGCCCGGCACCTGCGGAAGCATCCGGAGCTCTCGCCCGCCGACGTGGCCAAGACCCTCGGCGTCGGCCGCCGTGCCCATCGTCACCGCTGCGCCGTGGTCTGCTCCGACCTGCGCGAGGCGGCCCTCGCCCTCGCCCTCGCGGACCGCGAGCAGCTGATCACCGGGGATGTCGCGGACGACCGCCCCGACGTGGTCTACGGCGTGGCCGACCGACTCGGGGACGGCGGCACCCACGCCGTGGCGCTGCTGCGCGCACTGCCCGCCTACCGCGCGGAAATCCAGGCAGTGACCGGCACGGAGGGCACGGAGGGCACGGACGCCGAAGCGCTGCTGGGCTCCGACGACGCGGCAGCGGCCCTGGTCGCCCAGCTGGCCGCCGCCCGCCTGTTCACCGCGTGGGGTGTGCGGCCCGCCGCCGTGACCGGCGGCCCGGTAGCCCGGCTCGTCGCCGCCTGCCTGTCCGGCGAGCTCACCGCCCCGGAGGCACTGCGCCTGCTCGACACGGACCCGGCCACCTGGACCGGCGTTCCGCCGACGCCCTCCGACACTCCCCCGGGCGCCCTGCTGCTGCGCCTCCAGCCCGACGGCACCGCTCCGCCCGGCTTGCACCGCACCGCACACGACCTGGCGACGGTGTGGACCGCGGGAGCCGACGTCGACTGGGACGCGTTCTACGGCGACGAGCAGCGCTGCCGTGTCCCGCTGCCGCACTACCCGTTCGAGCGCACGCGCCACTGGGTCGAACCGGAACACCGCACCGCGCGGCGCACACCGGAGCCCGACACCCTGACCGAGCGGCTCGCCGCGGCTGTCGGGCACGAACGTGTCGACATCATCACCGAGTTCGTGCAGCAAAAGATCGCCACGGTCCTGGGCGGGGAGGCAGGCGGGCTCCCGGAGACCGACCGCAATCTGTTCGACATGGGCCTGGACTCGCTCATCCTGATCGACGTCACCGCTCACCTCGGCGACGCGCTGGGCGAGCAGGTCGAGGCGTCCGCGTTCGTCGAGTACCCCACGATCCGCTCCTTCTCCGAGCACCTGGCCATCGTCCTCGGCCTGGTCGAGGAGTCCCCGTCGCAGCAGGACGGCATCCGGACCTCCCGGCGCGCCCAGCGCGCGGCCGCCCGCCACACCGGCCAGGCCTGACCCTGCCGAGCTCGCCGGGCCCGGGCCCGGCGAGCGACGGCGACGGTCTTACGGATGGCGGCGGCACGCGGGTGCGCCTAGCCTGGAGGCTGCCGACCCCCCGAACTTCCGGAGGCGGACATGGATGACCTCCGCTACAAGATGATCATGGCGTTGGCCGCCGCGGACTTCGGCAACCCACTCTGCGAGCAGGCGGCCGACATCTGCGCCGAGATCGCCGACCAGCACTGCGCACAACTGCACGTCGCCGCTCGGGGAGCCGACGACGCTGTGCCGGCGGTGACAGTTCCGTCGGGCGCCCGGGGACGGCTGTGAGCGCGGCGATGCGCCGGGGGTGGAGAGGACGTATGCGATGACCGCTGCTCTGCAACCGACGGTGGACGTCCGCCGCAGCGGGGAACGGTACAAAACACGGCTGTCCTGGCTCGACTCCAAGCACTCCTTCTCCTTCTCGCACCACTACGACCCTCAGAACACCCACCATGGACTGCTGCTGGTCAACAACGACGACATCGTCACCGCCGGCACCGGCTTCGAAACGCATCCGCACCAGGACATGGAGATCGTCACGTGGGTGCTGCAGGGGTCACTGGTCCACCAGGACTCCACCGGCCACTCCGGGCTGATCTACCCCGGACTCGCCCAGCGTATGAGCGCCGGGACGGGCATCCTGCATTCGGAGAAGAACGACTCCTGGCGGCTTCAGAGCGTCAGCCCCCACACCGACCCCGTGCACTTCGTGCAGATGTGGGTCGTGCCCGACGAGGAGGGCATCACTCCCGGCTACGAACAGTTGGAGATCGACGACGCACTGTTGCACGGCGGCCTGGTCACCGTGGCCTCGGGAATGGACCGGCATGCCGACGCATCGGCGATCCGCATCAAGAACAAGTACGCCGGACTGCACGCGGCACGCCTGAACCCGGGCGACTCGGTGCTCCTTCCCGAGGCGCCGTTCCTTCACCTCTTCGTTCCCCGCGGCACCGTCACGCTGGAGGAATCCGGAAAACTCGAAGCCGGGGATTCCGTGCGCTTCACCGCAACCGGAGGCCAGCGGATCACCGCCGACGAACCCGCCGAAATCCTCGTCTGGGAAATGCACGCCACTGTCAAAGGCTGGTAAAACGCAGCTCAGGCTCTGCATCGGGTGTGACGGTCACCACCGGGAATGTTGTGCCGGGTGGTGTGGTTGAACGGCACATCTGACATGGCCGAGCCAATCGAGGCCTTCAGATGGTGGCGAAAGGAGTCCCCCATGGCACGCAGCACCACACGGCCCGTCGTCAAGCTGAAGTCGACGGCCGGTACCGGAGTCACCTACGTGACCCGCAAGAACCGTTTGAACGACCCCGACCGGCTGGTCCTGCGCAAGTACGACCCGGTGGTCGGCAAGCACACCCTGTTCCGCGAAGAACGTTGACCACCTGCCTCCGTCGTCCGGCGACGGAGGCCCCCCGAGGAGGCACAACCCATGAGGTCCGGCATCCACCCCACCTCCCGCCCCGTTGTCTTCCGCGACCGCGCATCGGGACTCCATCTGCTCACCCGCTCCACCATCGACGCCCAGCAGACGGTCGAGTGGGAGGACGGCGCCACCTATCCGGTTCGTCGACGTCGAGATCTCGTCGGCGAGCCACCCGTTCCACACCGGCACCTCGCGGGTCCTGGACACCGCTGGTCGGGTGGAGCGCTTCGAACGGCGCTACGGCCGCACCGCTCCCATTCGCCACTGACGGCCGGACCCGTTCGATGACTCATGGCCCGAGACCGTGATGAAGGTACGCGGGCCATACTGCCGAGAGCAGTACACAGCCGAAGTTGGACGGTCGACACCGACCGTCAGATCAGGCGCGATCAGCGTCCCCTTGTCGTGGCGTGCGGACAGGGGTTCTTCATCCGCCCGTCCGCGGGGCGGGCGTGGCGGGTCGGAGTGCGTGGGCTTCGGCGAGGAGCAGGTAGCCGCTGGCGGTCCAGGTGTAGGCGCGGTCGCGCAGGCCGGTTCCGGTGAGGGCGTCGAAGTTCTCCGCGAAACCGTGTGTCTCGCACAGGGTCCGGAAGCGGGCGCTGATCTCGTCCGCGAGGTTCTGGTGACCGCTGCGGCGCAGGCCGTCCTCGATGAGGACGACGGCGGGGGCCCAGACGGGGCCGCGCCAGTAGCCGTCGGAGAGGTAGTGGGGTGAGCTGGGCAGTTCGGTCGCGAGCCCGTACGGCGTCAGGTGCGCCTGGATGCGCTCGGCCAGCACGGCGGCGACGTGCTGCGGCAGGTGCTCGCCCAGCGCGATCGGCATCAGATCCAGCAGGCTGGAGGTGCTCCAGGTGTCCCCGCTGTGCGCTCCGCGGGCGACGAAGTGATCACCCTTCCACAGGTCGTCGAGCATCGCGGCCTGAGTCGCGTCCGCGGTCCGCGTCCACCGGCGGGCGTCGTCCGGCCGCCCCAGCTCTTCGGCCAGGCCGGCGAGTTCGCGCAGTTGGAGGACCAGGAACCCGGCGAGGTCGGCGGTGGCGACCACCCGTTCCGGGTCGAAGGTCGTGGCGTTGTCCCAGCCGCTGTCGTTGCCGTGCTGGTAGTGGGGAAGGGCACTGCCGGGCGCTCTTCGCGCGGTGAGCCAGAACTCGGTCCAGCGTGCCAGCCGGTCGTACATCCGGGCCAGCTCCGCCGGGTCGAGCGGTTCGGGCAGGCGTCGGCGCAGGTGGCCCAGAGCCCAGCCGTGGATGGGGGGTTTGACGTAGTTGTAGAGGATCTCGGAGTGGCAGACGGAGTCGGGCAGGGCTCCGCTCTCGTCCTGGTGGTCGAAGGGGAGGCAGAACTGGTCCCAGGCGGACGCGGGCTGACCGGGGGCCATCGCCAGGGCGTTGAAGCAGTGGTCCCAGCTCCAGACCTTGTCCATCCAGTGCTTGGACATCAGCACGGCGGGCCGGGTGACGAAGCCCGTTGGGTTCACCGTCGCGGACCACAGGACGTAGGCCGCCAGTTCGGCGGCCGGGGTGTCGGCCGAGCGCCACGGGGCGACCGCGTCGGCGAATTGGGCGAAGGCGTTCTGCGCGGCGGTCACGACCTGATCGAAGGCCGTCCGCGCGGTGTAGGGGCGGCGCGCGCTGTCCAGTTCCTCGACAGCGGCCTCCCAGACCCCGCCATTCTCCGCCGCGATGGCCAGACCGCGCTCCGCGCTGCCCAGGTCCTGGGCGCCGAACGCACCGACCGCGCCGGCGGACAGCACGGTGATCCGGTAGCGGCGGCCGGTCTCGTACGAGGTGAAGACGTACGCCCCGTCCACCGGGTCACGGAAGAAGTAGGCGCCGGTGAAGGGCGTCAGGGTCTGCTCGGCGGCACCGATACGCAGGCCGAGCCCCTCGCCGCGCAGCCGTATGGTGTCCGGTGACTCGTAGGCGAGGTCGATACGGCCGCCCTCGCCGGTCCAGCTGAGCAGTCCGGGTGTCGCCTCGATGCGGGTCGTGGCCCGGGCACCCGTCCCGGCATCGAGGGGGACGAACTGCAGCACTGCGTGCATACCGTTCTGGTGCGAAACCAGGTGGAGGTCGTCGGCATAGGTCTTCTGCGCCACCACGGGCGAGATGCCGAACCAGGACCCATGGGTGCTAAACGGAATGTCGTGGACGGAGAAGGCCGGGCCGGACGGGGCGGCGGTCATGAGCGTTACTCGTTTCTTCGACGGTGGCGGGTCGGCGGCATACCGGGCAGCTGTGGCGGCGTACCGGCGGGAGCTTCCCGGCGGGAGCTTCCCGGCGGGAGCTTCCCGGCGGGCGAGGGGAGGATCGGATCGCCGGGGAAGGTCAGTCCTTGACGGCGCCGGCGGTCACGCCGGCGGCGACGTACCGCTGGGCGAGGACGAGGATGACCGCGGCCGGCAGCGAGGCCACGACGGCGGTGGCCATGATGGCGTTCCACTCCTGGTTGTTGTTGCCGATGTAGTGGTAGATGCCGAGGGTGATCGGCTTGTGTGCGCCGCCGCCCGCGAGGGTGCTGGCGAAGACGAAGTCGGACCAGGACCACAGGAAGGCGAACAGGGACACCGTGACGACGGCGTTGCGGCTCATCGGCAGGATGATCGACCAGAAGGTGCGGAGGGGTCCGGCGCCGTCGGTCTTCGCGGCCTGGAGCAGTTCGCCCGGGATCCCGGACATGAACGCGGTGAAGATGAGGACCGCGAAGGGGACGGCCAGGGTGGAGTCGGCGACGATCAGGCCGGGCACGGACTGGAGCAGGCCGAGCTGGAGGTAGATGGCGTAGAAGCCCATCGCCATGATGATGCCGGGGATCATCTGAGCGGCCAGGAGGAGGAAGCTCAGTACCCCGCCGCCGCGCGGGCGCAGCTTGGCCAGCGCGTAACCGGCGGGCGCGGACAGGGCCACGGTCAGTACGACGGTGCCCAGGCCGATGACGAGGCTGGTGCCGAGGTAGGGCAACTGCTCGTCGAGGACCCTGCGGTAGCCGGCCAGCGTGCCGTGGACGGGGAACAGGCCCGGTGGGCTCTTGCGCATGTCCTGGTCGCGAGTGAGGGACACGTTCAGCATCCAGTAGACCGGGAAGAGCATGATCCCGGTCAGCAGAAGGCCGATCGTCGTCTTTCCCCAGGTGCGCTTCCCGCTTCGTGTCATGTCAGCGCCTGCTTTCTCTGCACCCGGACGTAGACCAGGCCGAAGACCAGGGCGGCGACCACGAGCAGGTTGCCGACGGCCGCACCCGGGCCGAATTCGGGCAGCAGGTTGCCGAAACCGAGCTGGTAGGACCAGGTGGCGAAGGTCGTGGATGATTCCGCCGGGCCGCCCTTGGTCATGATCCAGATGATGTCGAAGACCTTGAGCGTGTAGACCAGCCCCAGCAGCAGGGTGATCGTGGACACGGGGCGCAGCAGCGGGAAGGTGATGCTCCAGAACCGGCGCCAGGCGCCCGCCCCGTCGAGGGCGGCGGCCTCGTACAGACCGACGGGGATGGACTGCAGGCCGCTGTAGAGCACGACCAGGTTGAACGGGACACCGATCCAGATGTTGGCGATGATCACCGAGGCCAGCGACCACGACGGTGAGGTCAGCCAGTTCACCGGGCCGATGCCGACGGCGTGCAGGCCGGCGTTGACGACACCGGAGTCGCTGTTGAGCATCCACGACCAGGTGGAGGCGGACACGATCAGCGGCAGCAGCCAGGGCACCAGGAACAGGGCGCGCAGGGTGGCGGAGAGCCGGAAGTGCTGGTTGAAGAAGACCGCGAGGGCCAGGCCGATGGCGTACTGGAAGAAAAGGCACACGGCGGTGAACACCACGGTGTGGACCAGGGCGGGGGCGAAGGTCGGGTCGTCGAAGACGGTGCGGTAGTTGGCCAGGCCGGTGAAGGGTGCGTCGCCCTGGACGAAGGAGCGGACGGTGTAGTTGCGCAGGCTCAGATCGAGGTTGCGGTACAGCGGATAGGCGTAGAAGAGGACGAGGTAGAGGGTGACCGGGGTGAGGAAGGCCCAGGCGGCCCACTGCTGGGAGCTGGGGCGGCGCCGTGCCCGGGGCGGTGCGGTAGGGACCGCCGGGTGGTCGGGCACGGGTCGGCGATGCGGCACTTGTGTCGTGTGACTCATCAAAAGGCCCTGGAGTGCGTCACTTGACGGCGGACTGAGCGGCGCTCAGCGCGTCCTTCGGAGACTTCGAGCCGCTCAGGGCGGACTGCACGGCCTTCCACAGCTGCTCGGAAATCTTCGGGTACTTGGTGCCCAGGTCGTCGCTGGTGCGGCCCCGGGCGGCCTTGACCGCGTCCACCCACGGCTTGAGCTCGGGGGTGGCCGCCACCTGCTTGTCCTGGACCTCGGAGGTGGGGGCGACGTAGGAGAGGGTGGTGTCGGTGTCGTACAGGTTCTGGGTGCTGGTCAGGCAGGTCGCGAGTTTCTGCGTGGTGGCGTAGCGGTCGGTCGAGTCCTGGACCGGGACGGTGACGAACTCGCCGCCTGTCGGGGCCGACGCCTTGCCTCCCTCGATGCCGGGGATGGGCAGAACGCCGTAGTCGAGGCCCGCCTTCTTGGCGTTGGCGAGCTGCCAGGTGCCGTTCTCGCTGAACGCGTAATCGCCGGTCGCGAACTCCTGCCAGCTGGTGGTCTGGGTGTTGTTGAGCACCGAGTTCGGGGCGTAGCCCTTGGCCAGCCAGTCCTTCCACAGGGACAGCGCGGAAACGGCCTGGGCGGAGTCGAGCTCGGTCAGCTTCGCGCCCGACCCCCAGAACCATGGCAGGAACTGGAAGCTGCCTTCCTCGGTGCCGATCGCCGAGAACGTGATGCCCTTCTTGCCCGCCTTCTTGACCTTCTCCAGCGCCGCGGTCAGCGACTTCCAGTCCTTGATCGAGGCGATGTCGGCCCCGGCCTCCTTCAGGACCTTCTTGTTGTAGTAGAGGGCGAGGGTGTTGGCGCCGATGGGGGTTCCGTAGGTCTTGCCGCCCGACTGGCCGGCCGCGAGCAGGTTGGGATCCACCTTCGAGGTGTCGAGCTTGTTGTCGTCGGTGGTGGTGAGTACGCCGGCCTCGGCCAGGGTCGACACCACCGGGTTGTCGACGATGAGGACGTCCGGGGAGTTGCCCTGCTGCGCGGCCAGCAGCGCCTTGTTCGCCAGGTCGCTGGTGTCGAAGCCGGTGCGCTTGACCTTCACGCCCGCCTTGGTGCCGCACTCGTCCAGCAGCTTCAGCCATGCCGAGCCCTTGTCGAACTGGGGATACGGGTCCCAGATGGTGTACGTGCCGCTGTCAGCCGCTTTCGCCCCGGTGCCTCCCGAGCCGCAGGCGGTGGCACTGGCCGCGACGGCCAGGGCGGTGAGGGCTGCGGCGGTGAGGCGACGCCGTCTGGAGGAGCTGTTCATGGCCGGTCCTTTGTTTTTGGCATGCGGGTGCCGAGGGCTGGGGGAGGTGAGCGTGGGGTGGGGTGCGGTCAGGGGGTCGTATCGGGTCAGGTGTCCGCCGCGGGCGTGGCTCCCGAGGGCCCGGTGCTGGCTCGCAGGGAGATGGGCGGCGTGAGGAGATGGTGCCGGGGCGGCGCGTGGGGATGGCCGAGCCGCTCCACCAGCAGCTCGACGGCGCGCCGGCCCATTTCGGCCGCCGGTACGTCCGCCGCGGTGAGCTGCGGGGTCACCGTCTCCGCCCAGCGGCTGGCCACCACTCCCGTGACGGAGAAGTCGCGCGGTACGTGGCGGCCGGCCTGGGCGAGCCCCCGGTAGAGACCGCCCAGCGCGGCCTCGTTCAGCGTGACCAGGGCCGTGGTGGCGGGATCGTCGTGCAGGATGCGCCGTACGCAGCTCTGGCCCGAGGCGGCGTCGTCCCCGCAGCAGTACGTCCGGACCGTCAGTCCGCGCTCGGCCGCCGCCTTGGTGAAACCGTCCAGGCCGCGGTGCGCGGACTCGTACCCGGCCCGCAGCAGCTGCTCGGGACGGTTGACGAAGGCGACCCGCCGGTGGCCGAGATCCGCCAGGTGGTGGACGCACGCCTCCACCAGCGCGGTGTGGTCCAGGGCGACCCACCAGACGCCCTCGGGACGGGCGGTGCGGCCGATGGTGACGGAGGGGAAGTCCAGGGCGGCCAGATGGTCCACCCGGTCGTCCTCCAGTCTGATCTCCATCAGGATCGCCCCGTCGACCCGCCGCTCCCCCAGCAGCCGCTGGAACGACCGGTCACTGTCCACACCGCTCGGCGACAGCAGCACGTCGTAGTCGTAGGCCGCGGCGGCCTCCACCACGCTCCCGATGAAGTCCAGCTGCATCCCTGTGTAGTGGTTCCCGGCCGGCGGGAAGACCAGGCCGAGGGTGCTGGTCCGCCCGTTGGCCAGGGCGCGGGCACTGGCGCTGGGCCGGTACCCCAGCTCGTCGACGACCTGCTGGATCTTCCGGCGCGTGTCCTCCGACACCGGGCGCTTGCCGCTCAGCGCGTAGGACACGGTGCTCCGCGAGACACCGGCCCGCCGCGCGATCTCACCGATGTTCACGGCAACTCCTTGCTCGAACCAGTTCGACGCTTCACAGGAGGAGCGCCCGCCGGTTGTGGGGATGCGGTACGGGAGGAGAGGGGCGCCCCGGCCGTCGAACCGGTTCGCGTGAAGCGACCGTAGAAACCGCCCGAACGCCTGTCAACACCCTGGACATCGCTTTCTCGATCCACCAAGGGCTGGGAATCGCAGTTGCGTCGCAGGGATTGCTGGCCGGGTTCCCCGGTGCTAGCTTCGCGAACCGGTTCGACGAAGCGATCCTTCCGGCAACCCTGGGCGCGCTCCGTACACCCCCGAGGAGAGGAGCTGCCGCCCCGGCCGGCCGGAGAAGTTCCCGTGGCGCAGGAAATCGAACCGATTCGCCTGCCACCAACACCACCCGCAAACTCTCCCGCCGGGCCACGCCCCATGGACGAGCAGCCGACCGAGGTCGGCCGAGGCCGACCGGAACCGCCAACTCAAGGATGAGGACGCAATCCATGCCATCCGCTGACAGATCCGCCCGGCGCCGGGCACCGGCCGCCGTGGCGCTGGCCCTCGGCGCGGGCCTGCTGGCCGCACCAGCCGTCCCCGCGCAGGCGGCCGACACGCCCCAGCCCACCGCCCGCTACACCTTCGACCAGGACGACCTGTCCTCCGGCAAGATCACCGACAGCTCCGGCAACGGCCTGACGGCGAGTCTGGTCAACGGCTCCACCGCCCAGTCCGTCGCCGGCACGGGCGGGGGCAAGGCGCTCGCTCTCCCCGGCGGGGCGCCCACCTCCACCGGCGCGTACGTACGCCTGCCCCGCGAAGTGATCGGCGCGGCCGACAGCTTGACGGTCTCCGCCCGGGTGAAGTGGAGCGGCGACACGTCGCCGTGGCAGCGGATCTTCGATCTGGGCACCAACACCACCAAGTACCTCTTCGCCACCCCGGCCAACAGCAGCGGGCTGCTGCAGACCTCCGTGACCACCGCCGGAGGGGGCGCGGAGACGCAGATCCGCGGCTACGCACCGCTTCCCGCGGACGAGTGGCGGACCATCACCGTCACCCTCGACACCGCCGTCGGCCGGCTCACCACCTACCTCGACGGCGTGGCGGTCTCCTCGGCCCCGACCGGCATCAAGGCCCGAGATCTGTTGGACGGTTCGGCCACGGCCGCCGGCTACATCGGCAAGTCCTTCCACCTGGATCCGCTGCTCAAGGGCGCGATCGACGACTTCACCGTATGGCACTCGGCGCTCAGCCCCGAGCAGGTGGCCGGCCTGGCCGGGGAGGTGCCCACCCTCCAGCAGCTCTCGAAGACGTCGTTCGAGGTCCGTACGGCGACCGGGACCGCACCCTCCCTCCCCGCCGCCGTCCGCTCCTCCTTCTCCGACGGCTACGACCGCGACACGCCGATCACCTGGGACGCCGTGGCTCCCGGTAAGTACGCCCAGCCGGGCACCTTCACCGTGGCGGGAACGGCCGCCGGGCGCGCGGTGGAGGCGACCGTCACCGTGGTCCGCGCGCAGCTCACCGTCGACCTCGGCTCGGACACCGGCGCGTTCCACGGCGGCGCCTCCGGCACCCTCTATGGCGTGTACGGACCGGACGTCCCCACCAACAACCTCATCGAGGGCATGGGCCTGCGCACGGTCTCCACGAAGGCGCAGGACGGCCCGCAGCACCCCGGCGCCGACGCTCTGGAGGTGGTGCAGCCGCTGGCCGACTCCACCGACGGTGACGTGTACATCTACATGACCGACATCCACCGCGGTTTCCCGTACGAGTGGCCGGGCGACACCCCCGAGAAGAAGCTGGGGCTCTACAAGGAGAAGATCGCGGTCCAGGTCGACCAGGTCCTGCAGCTGCCGAAGCAGTACCAGGACAACATCGTCTTCGTGCCGTTCAACGAGCCCGAGGGCAACATGTTCGGCACCGGGGAGTGGAGCTACAACAAGGTCAGCTGGCTGAGCGACCCGGACGACTACTTCGCCGCCTGGGACGACGTCTACAAGCTCATCAAGCGCAAGATGCCCGGCGCCCGCATCGCCGGTCCCAACACCAGCGTCCTGTACGACCAGGTGAAGGGCTTCCTCACCCACACCCTGGCCGCAGGCACCCTCCCGGACGTCATCACCTGGCATGAGCTGAGCCACCCGGAGGCGGTCCGCGAGAGCGTCGCCACGTACCGGGGGTGGGAGAAGGAACTGTTCAAGGGCACCGACAAAGAGGGCACCCAGCTCCCCGTCAACATCAACGAGTACGCCTTCAACTACCACACCTCCGTCCCCGGCCAGATGATCCAGTGGGTATCCGCGATCGAGGAGTCCAAGGTGGACGCCGACATCGCGTACTGGAACATCGACGGCAACCTCTCCGACTCCGCCGTGCAGTCGAACCGCGCCAACGGCCAGTGGTGGCTGCTGCACTCCTACGCCTCGATGAGCGGGCACACGGTGAAGGTCACCCCGCCGTTCCCGGGCGAGAACTACACCATGCAGGGCGTCGCCACCGTGGACGCGAAGAAGCGGCAGGCCCGGCTGCTCTTCGGCGGGTCCACCGGGAAAGGCCACATCACCTTCGCCGATGTCCCGAAGAAGCTCTTCGGGAACCGGGTGCACGCCTGGGTGCGGGAGATCGAGTGGAGCGGACAGGTGGGCGACAACTCCGGCCCGAAGCTGCTCACGGAGACGAACCTGAAGGTCGGTGACGACGGCAAGGTCGTCGTCGACTTCGGCGACGGCGGACTGCCGAAGCTGAAGGAGTCCTCGGCGTACGAGATCGTCCTCAGCCCGGCCGGGAAGGCGAAGGGCACACAGTCCACGCCCGTGCGCTGGCAGGCTTCGTACGAGGCGGAGGACGCCGCCCACACCGGGTCCGGCTACTCGAAGAACGGCCCGGAGGGCTCGCCCCGCGAGGTGTCGAAGTTCTACACCTCCGGCGGCTACGACGTGGGCGGTCTGCGCACCGGCTCGGACGTCACGCTCGACTTCACCGTGGACGTGCCCGAGGACGGCACCTACGATCTGGGCGTCTTCGCCAACTCCCTCAACACCTTCGACAAGGTGAAGGAGCAGGGCCCCACCAACGTCTTCCTGCGCGTGGACGGCAAGGCGGACGGCGAACGGGAACTGCACCTGCCGCTCGGCTACAAGTGGGTGGTGTGGGACCACACGGACACCAAGGTCCACCTCACCAAGGGCAAGCACACCCTGACGCTCGCCGCGAAGAGCCTCGACGGCAAGCGCGCCACCAAGGGCGACGCCATCGTCGACCGCCTCACCCTCTCCCTCCCCGATCCTTCCGCCGCCACCCAGGTGTACGAAGGCGAACTGGCCTGGCCGGACGGCGGCGCACGGCCCGTCTACGACCTGCCCAAGCAGGCCGGAACCCCCGCCACCGGCTCGGGCGCGATCCAGCTCCCGAAGAACGGAACCGCCACCTTCTGGGTCTACTCCCCCGCCGACCGCGAGGCCACCCTCAAGGTCGACACCCTCGGCGGCGCGAACGCCCGGCTCTCCGTCAACGGACACCACGTCCTGCGCCTGTCCGGTGGCGAGCACAGCGTCGCGGTCTCCCTCTCCGGCGGCATCAACAAGGTGACACTGACCGGAGGCTCGTCCGCCACCCTCGTCGACCGCCTCACGGTCACGCCCACCGAGGGCACGCTCACGGCACGCACCTACGAGGCCCAGGACGCCAAACTCGCGGGCTCGGCCACGCTCACCCCGCTCTCCCTGGCCACCGACGGCACGGCGATCACCGGCATCGGCGGCGACCCCGGCAACGGCAACACCGCGACCTTCACCGTGCATGCCGACCGGGCCGGCCTGAACGCGCTGCGCATCCGCTACTCCAACCCCGAGCAGTCCGAAGCCACCCACTACAACCCGGACCCACTCGCCCGCCACGCCGACATCACCGTGGGCGGCGGCAAGGCGCAGCGCGTGACCTTCCCCCACAGCTTCCACCAGAACAACTTCTGGGAGCTGACCGTCCCGGTCCACCTCGAGAAGGGACAGAACACCATCACCTTCCGCTCCGAGGAACTGCCGAACTTCGACGGCACCACCCACGCCTCGGACACCTTCCCCGGGGTGCTGCTCCGTTCCCGCTACGCACCGCTGATCGACCGGATCACCGTCGCGCCGTACGCACAGGAGGTGCGATGAGGTGATCACCACCGGCGGCTGACGCCCCCCCCACAGCCGGTCCGGAGCCTCTGCTCCGGACCGGCGCCCTTCTCGCGATCAGGACTAGCGCGCCACGCGATAGCGGAGGTAGACGACTCTCGAGCTGAAGGTGCGGGTCTCGACGAGTTCGAGATCCACCCGGCGCTCGCGCTGGGGAAAGAACGGAATACCACCACCGACCAGCACCGGGTAGACCATGGCCCGGTACTCGTCGATCAGACCCGACGCGGCAGCCTCGGCGGCGAGAGTCGCGCCGCCGATCGCGATCTCGCCCTCTCCCGGCTCGGCTCGCAACCGCTCGATCTCCTCCGCCAGGCCGCCAGAGGCCAGGCGAGCATGGCCCCGCACCGCCGACAGCGTGGTGGAGAACACCACCTTGGGGAGCGGCTTCCAGAGCGCGGTCCACTCGAGCGATGACTCATCGAGCGAGGGATCCTGGTCGGCGGTCTCCCAGTACAGCATCGTCTCGTACAGCCGTCGACCCAGCAGATGGACGTCGACCTCTCGAATCTCGTCGATCCAGAAGCGAAAGACCTCCTCGTCGGGCGCCGTCCAGCCGAACTCGCCGTCCGGCCCGACGATGTAGCCGTCAAGTGAGACGCTCATCGAATAGGTCACGCTACGCATCCGAAGTCCTCCTCGGTAACGGGTTCGACAGTACGACCGCCGGACGCCGGAGAACTCATCGCGACTCCCCGCGGGTGCGGGGAGCAGAGCTACCTCACGTTCACAGCTTTTCGAACGGATCGTGCTCGGAGAGCAACTTCTCCATCCGTGCCTGATCGACCCGGCTGACGATCTGCCCGGCCTCCTGCCGGTCCCGGATCACCTTGGCCAGGGTAAAAGCGGAGGTCACCAGATAGAGGACGGCGATGGCCAGGAAGCCGCGTACCCAGGCGTCGGCGTTCAGCCGGAAAATGCCGATAGCGGTGGCCGCCATGGCGACAGCGAAGGAGGCAACCGCCTGACCGTAGAACGCGGCCGTACTCTGCTGCCTGACTGATGTCTCACTCATGCGGACAAGAATCGGCAGAGGCCGCCCGCCCCGCATCCGACCCGATACTCAGCTATGTACTCAGAAATCAGGGCCTCCCCAGGACGGGTCGCCTTTCTGTCTGCCCCGAGCCGGGCAAGACGGACGCCGTTTTGCCGGACCGGCAACGGTAGTGGCGTGCCCAGGACACGATGGGCGACGGTGGGTCCGTGACCGACTACATCAGAGCAGGATCGCCCGCGTCCAGCACCCCCTCGCCTGCCGACGGCTACGTCGGAGACCCCGCGGTGCGGGCGGAGTGGGACAACCGGTACGCCGACCGACAACAACTGTGGAGCGGCCGGCCCAACGGTGCGCTCGTGGCCGAGGTCGCCGGGCTCACACCCGGGCGGGTGCTCGACGTCGGCTGTGGCGAGGGCGCGGACGCCGTCTGGCTCGCGCGCGGCGGCTGGGACGTGACCGCGCTCGAGGTCTCGGGCGTGGCGCTGGAACGGGCGGCCGGGCACGCACGGGACGCAGGCGTCACCGTTCGCTGGGTACACGCCGCCCTGACGGCGGCGGCGCTCCCGCCGGCCTCCTTTGATCTGGTCTCCGCGCAGTACCCGGCCCTGCTGCGCACCCCCCACGCCGCAGCCGAGCGAGCGCTGCTCGCGGCCGTCGCGCCCGGCGGCGTACTGCTGCTCGTACACCACGCGGGGATGGACAACCAGCAGGCGGACGACAGCGGCTGCGACCCGGCTGACTACGTCTGGCCCTCGATGGTCGCCGCTCTGCTCAGCGACGACTGGGAAGTGGAGGTGGACGAGCAGCGGCCACGCGTGGCACCCGACGGCGGCGCCGGCGCGCACCATACCGACGACCTGGTGCTGCGCGCACGCCGGCTGCGCTGAGCTTGTCCTACCCTCCAAGCGTGGGTCTGAGCTGGGTCGCAAAGAACTTGGCCGCCCCGAAGACGCCCCTGTGGGCGGCGGACAGCAACCGCTGCGGTCACGCCGACTGCCACAGGAAGGCGACCTGATCGCGGTGCGAGGGGCACTGCACGATGTAACCCGCGCCGTTGTCGCCCCACACATGAGGCACCCCGCGTCCGGAGTCGATCTGCAGGACCGGCTGCGTCATGCGGTGGTCCCCGCGGGGGCAGTTCGGGTACTCGGGGTCCTGGACCCAGTTCGGCCACCCTCCCAGCTTGTCGCCCTGGCGGTTGAGCCCGAACACGGCGGCACGTTCCTCCGGGAGTAGTTCCGACTCGTCTGCCTCGCGGTACGGATAGTCCCTGACCCCACGCGCCCACCCGGCAATCGGCCGCTCTGGGAACAGTCGGACACCGTCGGGCGGTGTCGGCGACGACGCTTGGCCGGCCGCGTCGACGATCCGAACCAGGTGGCCACCCGAGAAGGCGCGGTACGGGTCGCACGCGGCGCAGTGGAACAACTGCAACAACCCCGTGCCCAGATCCCGCGCCTGCTTGGGCGCGCCCGCGAGGTCGAGTTGCACGAAGAACGTCAGCGGGGCCGCGCAGTCGGCGCAGCCAGGCCATGGTTCATCCGCGCCCAGCCAGGGCAGGCCGCCGAACCGCGAGACGCCCGGTTCCCCGTCCCCGTCTGTGGCGCCGATGAGCGGGCTCCATGCGAGGCGGGCGACATGGGCGAGCTTGGCCTTCACCGCCCGTGTGATCTCCTGAGGCGTCCGCGCGTTCGCTCCGGCGGTGCGCAGCAGCCGTACGATCTCGGTGCGGCCCTGCTGCCGAGCCGCCGCGAGTGCGTTGCGGCCTTCCTCGTCGCGGCCTTGGATGTCGGCCCCGGCGTCGAGCAGGTCGCGCACCACCTGGACACGCCCGCGGTCGGCGGCCAGGACGATCGGTGGGGTGCGGTAGTAGTTGTCGGGTGCGTCCGTGTCGACCCCGGCGGCGATCAGGTGCGGCACCACCGCAGGCACGTCGAAAGCGATCGCCTGGCCCAGCGCCACCCCCAGATCGTTCGCCCCGGCCTCACCACGCTCCAAGACCGCCACCGCGACATCGACTTGCCGCTCCTGCACGGCGACGATCAGCGCGCGGCCCTGTGCGGCCGGCTCCTGCGCCGGCAGCAGTTCCCGCACCCGGGCGAGGAAGCCCCGCCGTGTCGCCTGGACCAGGTCAGCCTCTTCAGGCGCGAAGACCGTAGCCCCTCGTGCACACAGCAGCTCCGCTATCGCGGTGCCGCCCGTCTCCAGGGCGACGTCGAGCGGGCGACGCAGGGCGTCGGTCAGTGCGTTCGGGTCAGCGCCCCCGTCGAGCAGGGCCGCGACCGCGGCGTGCGCGTCGGCGCGGATGGCGCCGACCAGCGGGAGGCGGCAGCCGTCCGGGCCGTCCCGGTCGTCCGTACGCGCGTTCGGGTCCGCGCCGGCTTCCAGGAGTAGCCGCACGGTATCCACATCCCCCGCTGTCGCCGCGGCCCACAGCGGGAACCTCTGCCACCCCGGCGCCGGCCGAGCCCCGGCGGCCAGGAGCGTACGCACGAACGCCGCACTCCCCCGACGCTCGGCCGCCGTCGACAACGCGGCATCCAGATCGAACTGCGGCGGCTCGTGCCGCAGGATGAACTCGAGCACATCCAGACGATCGTCGTACGACGCGGACTGCACCGCATACCCGGCTTTCTCCGGCTCCTCCCGCAAAATCGTCGCCAGTTCACCGGTGTCGAAGAGGTCCGCCGTATGCATGCCGCCACCGTAGCGACCAGCCCGGACACCGCCCCTCGAAGTCCCGGGTCACTGGCTGCACAGGCTCGACACGAATGCGGCTGAGACCACGAGCGGCCTCTGTAGGGGGTCCCGGGGGCGACACTGGTGCTTGCTTCGGGTTTCCGGTCCGTACCTCCCGGTCGGCCGGACTGAGCGAGAGGACGAAGATCTGCTGTGAAGGCGTGCGGAGTGTCCGGGGCCGAGAAGGAAGCCGCCCTGCTGGAGTTGCCCGAACCGTCACCTCCCGGGCCCGGTCAGATCCTGGTGACGGTTGAGGCGGCCGGGGTCGGCCCGTGGGACGAACTGCTGAACGGCGCCGGCTGGGACGTCGGGCTGCGCCCCCCGGCGGCGCTGGGAGTGGAGGGCGCGGGCAAGGTGCTGGCCGTCGGCGCGGGTGTCACCGGGTTTGCCGTAGGCGACCGGGTGCTCGCACACGAGGCCCCGCTGCCCGGGGGAAGCGGTTTCTGGGCCGAACGCGTTCTGATCAACGCGGATCACGCGGCAGCCTGCCCACCCGGGCTGGACGCCGTGCACGCGGCGGCGCTGCCGGTCAACGGACTCACCGCGTTGCAGGCCCTGGAGAAGCTGGACCTCGGCCGAGCACAGCGGCTCCTGATCACCAACGGAGGCGGGGCCACCGGAGCCCTGGCCATCCAGCTCGCCGCGGCCAAGGGCATCGAGGTGACCGCGACCGCGTCTGCTGCCGCCGCAGAGCGCCTGCTGGCTCTGGGAGCGATGGAGGTCGTCGACTACCACGACCCGAACTGGCCGGCCAAGGTACGCGGCGGGTTCGACGCCGCCCTCACCATCGCCGCCGGCACGGCGGACGCCGCCCTGCCTTTGGTGCGGGACGGCGGCCGACTGTGCTCCCTGACCTCGGACGCGCCTCCGGAGGAACGAGGCGTCACGAGTTGGGACCTCTACGTCGAGCCCAACGCCGCCCAGCTTCTCCAGCTGGCGGAACAGGCCGCCGCGGGAACCTTGAAACTCGCACCGGAACCCCTGCCGCTGACCGAGGGACCGGCTGCGTTCGCCCGGGTGGTCACCGGACGGGCCGGCGGTAAGAAGATCGTGCTCACCCGAGCATGACCCGCCGAGTCGATCCCGTCCGGGCCCCCGAGGCGCCCAAGGCGAACGGCGCCGGGCCCGGCCTCGGCGACCTTCCGACCCCATGCGCCGGGCCCGTGAACGCCCAGATGGTGCCATCGACGGCGGAGGCTGAGGTGGTAGCCAGTTCCGTACTCTGGCGGCATGCGCATGCGTCCCACTTTGAGCTGGACCCCTACCGAGGACCTGCCGCCGGGCAGCACGGATCCGGAACCGGTGGCCAAAGCGCTGAGCACCGGCGGTGTGCTGGTTCTCAGCGGGGCCGGCATCTCCACCGAGTCGGGCATCCCCGACTACCGGGGCGAGGGCGGGAGCCTGAGCCGGCATACCCCGATGACCTACCAGGACTTCACAGCCGACGCCCAGGCCCGGCGCAGGTACTGGGCTCGCAGCCACCTCGGCTGGCGCACCTTCGGCCGCGCCCGTCCCAACACCGGGCACCGGGCCGTGGCCGCGTTTGCTCGGCATGGCCTGCTCTCGGGTCTGATCACCCAGAACGTCGACGGCCTTCATCAGGCCGCCGGCAGCGAGGGCGTCGTGGAACTCCACGGAAGCCTGGACCGGGTCGTCTGCCTTTCCTGCGGCGCCCTCGGCCCGCGCCGCGAACTCGCCCGGCGATTGGAGGCGGCCAATGAGGGCTTCGAGCCGGTGGCCGCCGGAATCAACCCGGACGGTGACGCCGACCTCACCGATGAACAGGTCGGGGACTTCCGCGTGGTGCCCTGTACGGTCTGCGGCGGCATCCTCAAACCGGACGTGGTGTTCTTCGGCGAAGCCGTTCCGCCACGGCGGGTCGAGCACTGCCGCAAGCTGGTCCGCGAGGCGACCTCGCTGCTGGTCCTGGGCTCCTCACTGACGGTGATGTCCGGGCTCCGGTTCGTCCGCCAAGCGGCCCAGGCCGGGAAGCCGGTGCTGATCGTCAACCTGGACCCGACCCGGGGCGACCGGCACGCCGTCACCCGGGTCGCGCTCCCGCTGGGAACGGCCCTCACCGCCGTGGCCGGCCGACTGGGCATCCCGGAGTCGGCACAGGCCTGACCCGGAGCAGACGTGACGGAGCCCGGAGCGGAGGGCCCGGGCGGCGGCACGCGGTGTGCACGGCGCTGGAGTACTTCCACTGCGAGGACCGGCAACACCTGGTGGGGCTTCGGTAACCCGCTGGACGAGGACCGCTCTCTGCGAGTCCGCGCGGCGTGCGCAAGGGTGCCGGCCTCGGCGGGGTCTGACCAAGCCGCCGAACTCGGAGTACGGCTGACCGGCCTCGCGGAACTCGAGCTCAACTGGCTGGCGCCCTGGCCTCACCGCGCGCTTGCCGAGAATGCCGCCCCGGCCCTTGGCGGATGCGCGGCATCCCACCCGCACCCGAACGGCAGAACACCACCTGGGCGGGCTTCCTCAAGTGGTCCGCGCCGGGCAGGGC
>NZ_NCSM01000019.1:131139-131420 GCF_002224125.1 Streptomyces sp. NBS 14/10 | reverse complement strand
TGCCGTTGCCGTCGAAGAGCAGTGGCTTGTCCCCGGCGCGCCAGGAGTCGGTGTCCCGGATGCCCCAGGTGGTGATGCCGTTGCACCGCGCCACGTTCATGCAGGCCTTGACCGTGTCGGCGTACGCGGTCGTCGGCGCCTGCGCGATGTCCAGCTCGGTGATCTGGACGTCCACACCGAGGGCGGCGAAGTTCGACAGGGTGGTCTGGAAACTGGCCGGCGGGCCGTTGGTGCCGAAGTGGGCCTGGAAGCCGACGCAGTCGATGGGCACACCGCGGGAC
>NZ_NCSM01000019.1:0-130993 GCF_002224125.1 Streptomyces sp. NBS 14/10 | reverse complement strand
CGCCTCGTTCACCACGTCCCAGGCGTAGACCTTGCCCTTGTAGTGGCCCATCACGCCGTTGATGTGGTTGTTCATGACGCTGCGCAGGGTGTTGGCGTCGCCGATGGAGCTGACCCAGCTGGGCAGTTGGGAGTGCCAGACCAGGGTGTGGCCGCGTACGCGCTGGCCGTGTGAGGTGGCGTGGCTGACGATCTGGTCGGCGGGGCCGAAGTTGAACGAGCCGCGGGAGCGCTCGGTGGTGTCCCACTTCATCTCGTTCTCGGGGGTGACCATGTTGAACTCGCGGTCCAGGATGGTCGAGTACGTCCCGTCGCCGAGCTTGCCGGCGGCCACGGCGGCCCCGAAGTACCGCCCGGACTGGGCCGCCTGAGCACCCAGGGTGGACGCCTGAATGGAGTCAGCGGCAGCGCCGGAGTCAGTGGCAGCGGCGGAGTCGGCAGGCGTCGCGGTGGCGGGTGCGGCCGTCGCGGTCCCGGCCACCGCCATCACGCCGGCGGCCAGCAGCCCTAACGCCGAGGCTCGGCGTCGGCCGGATCTGATCAGAGGGGTCATGTCTCTCCTTGAGGGTCAGGGCGTGCTCAGTTCGAAGCGTGCGATTCGCACCGAGCCGCCGAGCGCCTGGGTGGCGTAGTTGAAGAGGGCGTAGCGATATCCCATGAAGAACCGCCAGTCGTTGCCCATCGTGAAAGCGGGCCCGAGGCGGGTGAAGGTGGTGCCGTCCGTGCTGTACGAGAAGGTGCCGGGCCGGGCGGCGCCGGGGCGGATGTCGGCGGTGGCCCGTAGCCAGACGCGGCCGCCGGAGACGGCCGCGCTCGCGGCCTCGGTGCCGGTGCCGGTGGTGTTCCAGTTGGTGTCCATGGTCAGGCCGTTCACCATCACCACCCTGGTCGTGCCGCCGTCGCGTTTGACGCCGATCCATGCGGAGGAGTCGCGCAGGAGCGCGAGGCCCGCCCGGTCTCCGTCCCTCATCGCGGAGTGGTCGAGCTGGATGGTGGCGGTGGAGGTGGGCCCCTGGATCCGGTGGGTGAGGGTGTTGCGGGCCCAGTACAGATCGCCGGTGACCGTCGCGGTCTGGAGCGTCAGACCGTTGTTGACCGACCACTTGCTGTTGTCGGGGTTGTGGTTCCACTCCCACTTGGGCTTGAGGGTGGTGCCGTCGAAGGTGTCGACGCCGATGAGCGGGGTGACCTGGCGGGGCGGGGGCGGGACGGCCGGGCTGGGGTACGAGGCGCCCCAGGCGCCGCCCACGAGCTGGATGGTGGGCCAGCCGTCCGAGGTCCAGGTGATCGGGGCCAGGACGGGGATCCGGCCGCCGGGGTAGGCGTCGACGAAGGCCATGTAGTGCCAGGCGCCGCTCTGCGTCTGCACCAGTCCGCCTTGGTGCGGCACCCCGCCGCCGGAGACCGGGCCGCGCAGGTCGAGGAGGACCTGCCGCAGCGTATAGGGCCCGAAGGGGCCGCTGGTCGACTTCAGGATGTACTGGCCGTTGGCGGGGCGGGTGAGGAAGATGTAGTAGTTCCCGTTGATCTTGTAGAAGCGGGAGCCCTCCAGGGTGCCGATACTGGAGGGCGTGGAGAACACCTGCTGTGTGCGCACCTGGGTGCGTCCGTCGGCGGAGAGCTGGGCCACGCTGATGGTGGTGTTCCCGTACGCCACATACAGGGTGTCGTCGCTGTCGACGAGCAGACCCGCGTCGTAGTACGCGTTGTCGATCGTGGTGAGCCTGGACCAGGGCCCTTCGACGGCGGTGGCGGTGTAGATGTACGTCTTGGCGAAGTCGATCTGGCCGAGCCAGAGAAACGTCCTGTTGCTCGGGCGGTAGGCCAGCGACGAGGCCCAGATGCCCCGGACATAGCCGCGCGCCCCGTTGAGGTCGTACTTGGCGCCGAAGTCCAGGACCGGCACCGAGTGACCGGCGAACTCCCAGTTGACCAGGTCGTACGAGCGCAGGATGGGCGCCCCCGGCGAATAGTGCATCGTGGAGGCCGAGTAGTAGTAGGTGTCCCCGACGCGGATGATGTCGATATCGGCGAAGTCCTGCCAGATCACCGGGTTGGTGTACGACGCGGCAGCGGCGGCCGGGTCCTGCCCCTCGGCCGCGCGGGCCGACGCCGTGGCGCGCGGGGCGGTGGTCATGGGGACTGCGGTCGCGGCGATCAGGCCGGTGGCCGTCGTCAGCGCTCTCCGGCGGCTGTGAGGGTGATGGGTCCATGACATATGACGCACTCCCTTGCGCTGTGGGACCGCTCCCACGGAAGGGCGCGGGACGGCGGGAAGGCCTTGCCGGTATGGGGGGTGTGGGTGCTGCCGTGCTCGGTTCGCGCTGTGTGCCCCGGTCTGGCGGCACGTCGTTCGGTATGTCGAATGGCGGCCGGTTATCCGGACGTTGAGGATGATAGGTGACGTGCCGGAAGCGTCAATACCTCTCGCACCATCTGGCGCTGCGGCACCATGCCGCGCCGACGAATCCAGCGGTGTTCCGAGGGAACACCGCTGGGGGAGGAGCCGACTGCGCGGGCGTGGTCAGACGTTGACGCCGTAGTCCTTGGCGATCCCGGCGAGACCCGTCGCATAGCCCTGGCCGATGGCGCGGAACTTCCACTCGCCCTCGCGCCGGTAGAGCTGGCCGAACACCATCGCGGTCTGGTCGTATGCGTCCTCGGTCAGCTCGTAGCGGCACATCTCCACGCCCGTCGCCTGGTGGACCACGCGAATGTACGCGTCACGGATCCGGCCGAAGGTGATGGCCGCCCCGCCCTCGTTGTGGACCGACACCATGAACACCACGGACTCGGCATGCGCCGGAAGCAGGTTGAAGTCCACGGCGATCTGCTCGTCGTCACCCTCGCCCGCACCGGTCTTGTTGTCGCCGGTGTGGCGGACCGAACCCTCCGGTGTGGCCCGGTTGTTGAAGAAGACGAAGTGCTGATCCGACAGAACCCGGCCATCGCCGCCCAGGACCAGCGCGCTCGCGTCGAGGTCGACATCGCCGGGGCCGGTGTTCACCTTCCAGCCCAGGCCGATGACCACGCTCGCGAGACCGGGCTCGGTGCGGGTGAGGGAGTAGTTGCTGCCCTTGGTCAGGCTCACGGCCATGAGGTGTTCCCCTTTTGATGTGCGGTGTGTCGGTCAATAATCTACAGCGATGTAGAAGTTGATGGAGTGTCGAGGGTTCTTTCTCGGCCATGTTGGGGCGTCCCGGCGCTTGCTCATGTGGTCGACCCGCGGGTGTGCAGGCTCAGCACGGCACCCCCCATCAGCAACAGCGCCCCCGCGCCCTGCACCCCGTCGAACGATTCGCCCATGAGGAGCGTGGCGCACACGGTGTTGACGACCGGGACCAGGAACATCATGAGAGAAGCCGACGCGGGCCCCACGGCCGCGATGCCCCGGTAATACAGCAGGTTGGCGACGGCGGCGGCGCACACGGCGAGATACCCGGCGTTCAGCCACACCCCGGTCGGCAACTCGCCCCACCGCACCTCCGGCAGATCGGGCACGGCGATCACCCCCAGGAGGACGGCGCCGGCACAGGTGGCGTAGGTCGTGGCCCGCAGCGGCTCGATACCGGCCAGCACCCGCGGCCCGGCCAGGGTGTACGCGGCCCAGCACACCGCGCTGAGGAGGAACAGCGCGTCCCCCGCGAGCCGTGTCGAGTCACCGCCCCCGGACGAGGTGCCGCCCGCCCCCAGAAAGAAGACCACGGCCCCGGCCAGCCCTGTGCCGAGCCCGGCGATACGCGCCGCCGAGGCCCGCTCACGCCGTACCGCCAGCAGAAAGGCGCTGGTGAGCACCGGGCTCATGACCGGGATGAGAATGCCGGCGTCCAAGGAGGGCGCCAGCGACAGCCCCCAGAAGAAGAACGCGTTGTACGCGAACACGCCCAGCACCCCCGCCAGCGCCGCGCGCCACCCGTGGCGCGCCGCCACCTCCGCCCGCCGTCGGCCCCCGGACACCCGTAGGGCCAGCAGCAGTGCGAGGGCCCCACCGCCGAAACGCATCAGCGCGGCGACGGTGTGCGGCATATGGTCCACCACCGACTTGGAGCTGGAGAAGGCGCTGCCCCACAACACCATGGTGACGCCGAGGAGCGCATAAGGACCGCTCAGGCCCAGTTTCGATGCCATGCCCCCACCCTGGCCACCCGCCCCGCGCCTGTCTTGAACGCCGGTGCGCCCACCATGTGCAGCACAATGAGGCCATGGGAACGGAACAGAGCTGGGTGCGCTACTGGCGGGACGGCTCGTATCCGCTGGAGGCGATGCAGGCCCACTTCTTCGACCATGTGTACGCGCCGCACAGCCACGACACGTACTCCTTCGGCATCACTGACGTCGGCGCCCAGCGATTCCACTGCCGCGGTGCGGCTCACACCAGCGGCGCCGGGATGGTGATGGCCTTCAACCCGGACGATGTGCACGACGGCCGGGCCGCCGCGGAACTGGGCTACCAGTACCGCATCGTGCACATCGGCCCCGCGCTGGTGCGCGACGTGCTCACCGACGCGACCGGCAAAGGCGCCGCGGCCATGCCCTTGTTCGGGCAGCCCGTCCTTCACGACACCACGCTCATCCGCGCGCTCGCCCGCCTCCACGCCGTGCTCAGCGGACCCGCGGACCCCGGCGTACGGGACGAATGCCTGACCGCGGCCGTGCTCGCGGCGGCCCGCCGCGGCGCCACCCGCGCCCCCCGCCTGCGCGCGGAGTCGGCGAGCGCCCAGCGTCAGATCGCCCGCCGGGCCCTCGCCCTCCTCCGCGAGTCCTGCCTCGAACCATCCCTCACGCCACTGCCCGCCGCCGCCCTGGCCGAGGCGATCGGCTGCAGCCGCTACACCCTCTACCGCGCCTTCCGCGCCGAATACGGCCTGGCCCCCAGCGCCTACCAGCGCCAGCTCCGGCTGCGCCGCGCCCGCGACCTGATGGCCATGGGGATCAGCCCCGCCGCCGCGGCAGCCGCCACCGGCTTCGCCGACCAGGCCCACTTCACCCGCTGGTTCCACCGCGCCTACGGCCTGACTCCGGGCACCTTCCACCGTGCGCTGGGGGTCGGCTAGCCCGGCCGGCCGGGCCGTCAGGCGGGGGTGAGGCGGTACGTCACGCCGGGCTCGGTGTCGAACGAGGTGAGGTCCGGCTCGGGGTGGTCCGTCTGTACGGGCTTCCCCTGCGCGGTGACCTTCAGGCGGGTCGTCGCCCGGACCACGGCGCGGATGCCGATACGGGAGTGCAGCCGGCCGTCGGCCAGGGTGGCGTCGCTCCAGGTGAGATCCACCTCGAAGCCACCGCGGGCCATGAGCCCGTGAATTCGCCCGTCGGGGAGCGAGGGAGGCAGGGCGGGCAGGAGGTGGAGTTCACCGGCGTGGGACTGCAGCAGCCACTCCGTGATCCCCGACGTGGCGCCGAAGTTGCCGTCGATCTGGAACGGGGGGTGCAGATCGAAGAGGTTGGGGGCGGTGCGCTCGGGTGTGAGCAGGTCGCCCAGCAGTTTGAAGGAGCGGTCGCCTTCGAGGAGACGCGCCCAGAAGTTGATTTTCCAGGCGAGTGACCAGCCGGTTCCCGCGTCGCCGCGCAGCTCCATGGTCCTACGGGCCGCCGCGAACAGCTCGGGCGTCCCGCGTTTGGTGATCTGGTTGCTGGGATGCAGACCGTACAGATGCGAGATGTGGCGGTGGTTCTGCTCCGGGGCGATGGCGTCCCAGTCCTCCTGCCACTCCTGCAGCTGGCCCTGGGCACCGATCTTCATGGGCGGCAACTTCCCGCGCACGGTCTTCGCCTCGGCCCGCATGTCCGTGTCCTCGCCGAGCAGTTCGGAGGCGTTGACGAAGCCGTCGAACAGATCACGCAGAATCTGGTTGTCCATCGTCGGCCCCGCGCAGACGGACGCATCCGGGTGGTGGGCGTGTTCGGGGGACATCGACGGGCAGGTGACGAGGTGGCCGCTGGACGGATCGGTGACCAGGGTGTCCAGGAAGAACAACACCGCGCCCCTGAGCACCGGGTAGCGCTTGCGTAGCGCTTCCTTGTCGCCCGTGAACAGATAGTGGTCCCAGATACCGGTCGTCAGCCAGGCCCCTCCGGTGGGCCAGGTGCCGTAGAAGGCCTGGTCGCAGGGGGCGGTGCCACGCCAGCCGTCGACGTTGTGGTGGGCGACCCAGCCGCGTGCCCCGTACTGCGTCCGGGCGGTCCTCGCGCCGGAGACCGACAGGTCGGCGAGCATGTCGAAAACCGGCTCCCAGCACTCCGGAAGGTTGGTGACGGGGGCCGGCCAGTAGTTCATCTCCGTGTTGATGTTGATGGTGTACCGGCATGACCAGGGCGGGCTGAGCAGATCGTTCCAGATGCCCTGAAGGGTGGCCGGCTGGGTGCCCGGCCGCGAGCAGGAGATCAGCAGATAGCGCCCGAACTGGTAGTGCAGGGAGATCAGTTGCGGATCGAAGGCGGAGGAGAAGTTCTTCACCCGCTCATCGGTGGGCAGCTTCGCCGCATCGGTCCACCCCAGATCGAGTGTCACCCGGCGGAACAGCCGCCGGTAGTCGTCGATGTGGCGCTTGCGCAGCGTCGTGAACAGCACGTCGGAGGCGGCGTTGAGCGGGGCGGCGGCGCGGGCGGTGTGGTCGCCGGTCGGGTTGCCGAAGTCCGTATAGCTGGTCCCGATGGACACCAGCAGGGTGACGGAGTCGGCACCGGCCACCGTGAGCTTTCCGCCCTCGCTGCCGACCGTGCCCCCCTCCGCGCTGGCGCGGGCCAGCGCCCGGAACCGTACCTGACCGGTGATACCGCTCCGGGTCTGCCCCGTGCCGTCGATCGCGACCGTGATCCGGTCCGGCGAGGAGCCGGTCACGCTCTGAGGGCTGTCGAAGGCGGCGGTGAAGGAGATGGAGCCGGGAGTGTCCGCGGTCAGGCGTAAGGCGATGACCTGGTCGGGATGGCTGGCGATGACCTCGCGACGGTAGGTGACGCCGCCTTGTGTGTAGCGGACCGAGGTGATGGCGGAGTCGATGTCGAGCTCACGGCGGTAGCCGCTGACCTCGCCCTGGGAGGAGAAGGTCAGCCGCAGATCGCCGACCGTCTGATAGGGCAGCTCGGAGAGGGGGTTGCCCATGAACGTGCTGTCGATCAGGGCCTGGGCGTCGGCCCATTCACCGGCGAAGACCCTTCTGCGGATCTCGGGAAGGTTGCTCAGCCCCTGAGGATTGGCCGGGTCGTACGGGCCACCGGCCCATACCGTGTCCTCGTTGAGCTGGAGCCTTTCGGTGTCGGTGCCGCCGAACACCATGGCGCCGAGCCGTCCGTTGCCGATGGGCAGCGCCTCCAGCCACTCGGAAGCGGGCCGTGGATACCAGAGGGCGAGCTCCCCAGCGGTAGCTGGGGGAGTGGCGCCGGTCTGCTCGGCGGCGTGGGCACCGCCGGGCGGGAGACCGGCCGCACCGGCCGCGGTCGCTGTGGACAGGGCGAAGAAATGTCTGCGGTCCATGGACACAAGACTCAATTCATCGGATGTCTACTGTCAACACACCCAAAGCGGGATGAGCGGCGAGCGACACGCGATAACGGCGGCCGGGGGTCAGGACTACGGCTGCTCGAGTCCGTCCGCGCCGGCCGCCGTGGTCGTCATCTCCTGCGTGCCGATGACGGAGAGCAGTTCCAGCTGGGCCGCGCCCTCGGTGCCGGGCTGGGCGCTGAACCACAGCAGGCGCTGGCGTCCGTCCTCGCTGAACAGGCTGTGGCAGTCCAGCTCGATGAGGCCGAGCGCGGGGTGGACGATGCGCTTGTGGTCGGCCCGCCGCAGGGCGACGTCATGCGTGTCCCAGAGGGCGGCGAACTCCTCGCTGCGCCGGCGCAGCGAGGTCACCAGCTGGGCCACCTCGGTGTCGCTGCCGCGCCGGGCGGCGACCGCCTGGAGGTCGGCGACGAAGACCCGGGAGTGGCGGGGGTGGTCCTCGGGCGGGTAGAGCGTACGGGTCTCGGGGTCGGTGAACCAGCGATAGACGAGGCTTGTCGCGGGGCCGCGCACCGCCGGGGGCCGGCCGATGAGCGCGGCGGCCAGGGGGTTCTGCACGAGGGTCTGGTGCAGATCGGTGATCACCTGGGCGGGGGTGGTGGCGAGCCGGTCAAGCAGACCGAGCAGACCGGGCTGGACGTGCGCGTTCGGGCCGTGTGTCGCGGGCGGGACCGGCCGGTCGGCGAGGTGGAACAGATGGTCGCGCTCGTCGCCGTCCAGCCGTAGCGCCCGGGCGAGCGCGGCCAGCACCTGGGCCGAGGGCTGCGCGCCGCGCCCGCGCTCCAGCTCGGTGTAGTAGTCCGCGGACAGCCCGGCCAGCTGGGCGACCTCCTCGCGCCGCAGGCCCGGCACCCGGCGCCGGGGTCCGGCGGGCAGGCCGACGTCGGACGGGCGGATCCGGTCGCGCCTGGATTTGAGGAACGCGGCGAGTTCGGCATGCTTCACGCCCCCATCGTCGCGCGTACCGGCGGGCTGAGCCAGGGGTTGACAACCCCAGGGTGGAGACAGCCCTGGCTGGCCCAGGAACGCCGGGCCACGCTGGAGCACATCGGCAGGGCGCCGTCGGCTCGTCGGCCCGCTGACACGGGACACCGGCACCGGCACCCCCACGCCTTGCGCCATGAACCATCCGACGTTCCATCCCCCGTTCCATCTCCCGTCATCACGTTGCAGGAGTGCGCATGTCCACCCAAGAAACCCCGACGAACCGCGTCGCCATCGTCACGGGCGGTTCCCGTGGCATCGGCCGCGGGACGGTGACCCGGCTGGCCGCCGACGGATACGCCGTCGTGGTCGGCTACGCGGGCAACCGCGATCAGGCCGAGGCCGCCGTCAAGGAGGTCATCGCCGCCGGAGGCAGGGCGGTCGCCGTCCAGGCCGACGTCGCCGACGAGCGGCAGGTGGCCGAGCTCTTCGACACCGCGGAGGCCGAGTACGGCGGCATAGACGTCGTCGTCCACTCGGCAGGCCGCACATATCTGGCCCCGATCGCCGAACTGGACCTGACGGAGCTGGACGCGCTTCACCGCACCAACGTCCGCGGCACCTTCGTCGTCGCCCAGCAGTCCGCCCGGAGGATCCGCGGCGGCGGTGCGCTCATCACCTTCTCCACCTCCGTGGTGGGCCTGGCCTTCCCCCGCTACGGCGCCTACAGCGCCAGCAAGGGCGCCGTCGAGGCACTGACCATGGTCCTGGCGCGCGAGCTGCGCGGCCGGGACATCACGGTCAACACCGTCGCCCCCGGCCCCACCGCCACCGAGATGTTCTTCGACGGCAAGGACGAGGAGACCGTCGCCCGGCTGGCCGCCCAGCCCCCGCTGGAACGCCTCGGCACCGCCACCGACATCGCCGAAGTCGTCGCCTTCCTCGCCTCACCGGCCGGCCACTGGGTCAACGGCCAGGTCGTCCGCGCCAACGGCGGCATCATCTGACGGCCACGCCGCCCCGTACGAACGTCTCACCCCCGTACGCCATCCACGCCATCTACGTCATCACAACCCGAACAACCCGAAAGAGAGCCACCATGCCGTTCGCGAACTTCAAGGTCCCTGCCGGATCCCTCGACGAGAAGCAGAAGGCGACCATCGTCACCCGCACCACCGAGCTGTACGTCGAGCTCTACGGGGAACGTGCCCGCGCCACCACCCTGGTCCTGGTCGAGGAGGTCACCGACGGCGGCTGGGGCATCGGCGGCAACGTCCTGACCCTCGCCATGCTCCAGCAGGACCCCGAGCAGCAGGGCGCCGAACACTAGCCGAGAAAGGCCCGGACGTGGTCGGCGACCGTCTCGAGATGGCTTTCGAGCAGGAAGTGGCCGCCGTCCACGAGGTGGACCTCGGCGTCGGGTACATCGTCTCTGAAGGCCGTCGCTCCGGCCGGCCCGAAGATCTCGTCGTTGCGGCCCCAGACGGCGAGCAGCGGGACCCGGCCGGCCCTGAGGTAGGCGTGCAACTTCGGGTAGACCTCGAGGTTGCTGATGTAGTCGCGGAACAGCTTGAGCTGGACCAGGTCGTTCCCCGGGCGCTGGACGAGCGCGGCATCGTGGTACCAGGCGTCGGGGCTGACCAGGCTGGGGTCCGGGACGCCGTGCAGATACTGCCACTTGATGGCATCGAGGCCGAGCGCGGGCCGGAGCGCGGCCTCGGTCTGCGGGTTCGGATCCTTGGCGTAGGCCCAGATAGGGGTCCAGAATTCCTCGACGAAGCCGGCCTCGTAGCCGTTGCCGTTCTGAGTGACGATCGCGGTGACGGCGCCGGGGTTGTCGAGCGCGAGTCGCCAGCCGATGGGCGCGCCGTAGTCCTGGACGTAGAGCGCGTACCGGTCGACGCCGAGTTGGGCGAGCAGACCGGCGGTCAACTCCGTCAGCGCGTCGAAGGTGTAGTCGAAGGCGTCGACCCCAGGAGCGTCGGACAGGCCGAATCCGAGGTGGTCGGGGGCGATGACGCGGTAGCGGTCGGCGAGGGCCGGAATGAGATGGCGGAACATGAACGAGCTGGTCGGGTAGCCGTGCAGCAGCACAAGGCTCGGGGCGTCCGCCGGTCCGGCCTCCCGGTAGAACAGCCGCTGCCCCCGTACGGTGGCGTAGCGATGGTGAACGGCCATATTTCGCAGGTTAAGCGAATCTCCCACCGACGGCCATTTCAGCCGGGAGGGGGCCGGAGAGCAGGTGTGCGGCGTGCGTGGACACCAGGTGTCGATCGCGCACGCCGCACCCGTGGCTCAGCAGCAGGGGCCGGGTTTGTGCTCCTCGCGGTGCCACCAGTAGCGCTCCCGGGCCGGGCCCTGGGGTACGTCCTCGGCCCTCGGCGTGGCCTTGGCGGCGGCCTTCCGTTCGGTGGCGGCCTTCCCGGCGGCCACCAGCTCGTCCACCGTGTGCACCACGCCACCGACCACCACCTGCCGCACCGCCGCGGCCGCTGTGATGTCCTTGAGCGGGTTGCCCTCCACCAGCGCCAGGTCGGCCAGCTTCCCCGGTTCGACCGTGCCCAGGTGGGCGCTCATGCCCAGGGCCCGCGCGCCCGTCACGGTGGCCGAGCGCAGCGCCTGGTACGGGCTGGCGCCGTAGCGCACCATGGTCTGCACATTCAGGTGGTAGTAGATGGCCGGGGGCACCAGCGGGCTGTCGGTGCCGACGCCCACGTATGCCCCCCGTTCCAGCAGCCCGTGCAGTGTCGCCCCTTCCCGGGCGGTGAAGGCCAACTCGTCGGTCGGCTCGTTCTGCTGCGCGTCGGCCACGCCCTTGCGGAAGTCCTCGTACTCCGCCGCGCTCATCAGCGATGTCAGCCGCCGGTCGCCGACCGCCCACTGGGCGTACCGGAACAGCGCGGCGCGGGTGGCGGACAGGCCCGCGCCGGACAGCCCCAGCGTCGGGGTGAACACCATGCCGGAGGCGACGAGCGGTTCGGTCACGTCCTGGTAGGTGTGGCCGAGGTGGGTCTCCTTCTGGCGGCGGCCGTAGCGGCTGGTGCCGCCGATGTGTTCGACGCCGTCGGCGCCGAAGCACAGCGGGCCGAACAGATAGTGGGAGGTCAGGGGCAGGCCGAGGCGGTGGCTTCCCTGTACGGTGACGCGCTGGAGCGCATACGGCAGCCGCACATAGGTCTTCATCAGGTCGTGGCCCAGCGCCTCTGCCTTGGCCACCTCCCGCGCCACCTCCTCCTGGCTGGTGGTGGGGCGGCCGACGCCGTAGTAGGTGCGGGTGCCTTCGAGGGCGTCACCGGCCGCGAAGAGGCGTGGCCCGATCCGGCGTCCGGAGTCGACGGCCTCCTTGGCCTCGACCGATGCGTAGTGCGCGCCGCCGGGCGAGCGCAGTGTGGTGACCCCGAACGACAGCCACAGCCGGACGGTTTCGGCCCGCTGCCAGGGCCCGTGTTCGTGGAGGGCGATCATGCCGGGCATCGCGGTCAGCTCGCGGGCGTCGACGGTGCGGTCCCCGGTCACGGCGCCGCGCGCCACGACCTGCTCAATGCGGTTGTCCTTGATGACGATGTCCACGTCGTGCCGCAGGGTCTCGGCCGTGCCGTCCCAGACCGCCCCCACCTGTACCACCGTGCGGCCGGACTGTTTGGCCTGGCGCCAGGTCAGGTTGGTGGGGACGGCGGTGGCGCGGCCCGTGCGCACATCGGCGAGGCGCAGCCGGCCGTTGGAGAGATAGAGCAGCGACTGCCCGTCGGCGCTCCAGCTGGGGCAGTCGGCGGTCTCGTCGTTGAGCCGGCGGGCGGTGCCGGTCGGCCGCCCGGCGGAGTCGAGGGTGCTGAGGTGCACCGTACCGCCGAGCACATACGCGGTGTACGTACCGTCGGGCGAGTGGACGGGCCCGGCGTCGATGCGGTTCGCGAGGGACTTTCCCGGCACCGGTTCGTCGTAGTGGGTCTCGCCGCTGGCCAGGTCGATGGTCAGAATGCGGTTGGAGCCCTCGCGGTAGCGGGGTGTGGCGGGCACCAGCGCGGCGCATGACAGTTTGGTGCCGTCGGCGGAGAAGGTGGCCCTGTTGGCCCCGACGGGGGTGACCGTGCGTACGGCGCCGGAGGCGACGTCCACGGTCTGCACGACGCTGGCCCAGAAGGAGAACGCGACCGTCTTGCCGTCGGGCGCGAAGACGGGCCCGGACAGCATCCCCTGAAGGTCCGTCAGCCGCCGGTTCTCGCCGCTGTCGAGGTCGTGGAGCCACAGATCGGCCGCATGGCCGCCCCGGTCGCTGACGTACACCAGGGTGGATCCGTCGGGGTGCCAGGCGGGGTCGCTGTTGATGTTTCCGTCGGACACCACGGCCTTGGGCGTGGAACCGATGGGGCCGACCCAGATGTCGCCGAGCGCGGCGAAGGCGACCTGTTTGCCGTCGGGCGACAGGCTCGGGCCGACGATGCCCTTGACCTCGCGCGGCGCGGTGGAGTCGAAGTCGCGGGTGGCGGGCCGCTCGGGGACGCGTGGCACGGTGAGACGGACGGTGAAGGGGATGTCCTTGACCGGGCCACCGGTGACCGGCCGCCGGCGGATCTTTCCGTCGGCGGTGTAGAACACCTCGCCGTCGGAGGGCCAGCGCGCGGCGAACGGGAAGACCTCCTCACCGTCGCCGGAGACGACCTTCCCGTCGACGACGAGTCCGGCGGACGAGGAGGTGAGGTGGACATACGCCAGCTTGGTGCCGTCGGGGGACAGGGACGGCCCCGCCACCCGCCCCTCGGTGACGGTGACGAGCGTGGTGCGCTTGCCGTCGGCGTCGACCTGGACCACGGACTGCGGGGCGTCGCCCTTGCCGCTGGTGAAGACGATGGCCTTGCCGTCCGGGCGCCAGAACGGCTGCGCCTCCTGGACGGTGGCGTCCGTACCGGATGTCCAGCGTTTGCTCTCGCCGGTGTCGAGGTCGAGGACGTGGATGGCGTAGTGCCCGCCCGTCTCCGCCGCGTACGCGATCCGTTTGCCGTCCGGCGAGAAGCGGGGCTCGTGGTGGTCGATGGCGCCCTCGGTGAGCCGCCGGGCCCCGGTGCCGTCCGCCCGGGCGAGCCAGAGGTGGAAGTTGCCGTCGGCGTAGGACTGGTAGACCAGGTGGCGGCCGTCGGGCGAGAAGTCGGGTTCGCTCGCCTCCTGGTCGATCTCGGTCAGCCGGGTGGGCTCGCCGCCCTGTGCCGGGAGGGTCCACAGCAGGTTGAGCAGGTCCATGACGATGGTGCGGCCGTCGGGGGAGAGGGCGGCGGACGCGTTGGTGGCCTGGCCGACGGTGATCTGCCGGGTGTCGCCCTCAGCCGCCTTGCCCTGGGCCGCGGCCGTCTCGGTGGCGAGGCCGGCCAAGGGGCCGCCCAGCCACAGGGCACCGGCCCCGACCGCCACCCTGCCGCTCTGCTGGATGAGTGATCTCCGTGATAATTCCAACGCCCTGTCCCTTGCCCTTGCTCGGATTTCGGCTCGGCAGGCCCAAAGCGCGGCGTAGCACGCGAAAAGGACCTGCGGCAACAGGGTGACACGGAAGCCTAAAACCGGTCTGACGTCACTGCCCTTCCGGCGCGCCCTTGCGCCGCCGGCCGGCCAGCCGCCGACCGATCCGGCCGAACGCGCCGGGACGGCTCCACGCCCGGAACTCATCGGCCCAGCGGACGCTCGTACGCTCCAGACAGCTCTCGACGGCGGCGATATCCGCGGCGGGCAGCGCCCGCACCACGGGACGGAGCACCGAGTCCAGCAGCGCCGTCCGCGTCTCCTGCCAGGCGCCACCCGCCTGGGGATGGGAGCTCCAGGCGGTGAAGCACTCGGCCACATACGAGGGCTCGGCGCGGAGCCGGTCCCGTACCCGCTCGGACCGCGCGGCCCGGCCGTAGGCGGCGACGAGGGCCGGGTCCTCGCTGTGGATCAGCGCGTACAGCTCTCCGTCCGGGGCGTCCTCGGACAGCACACGGTCCGCGAGCGCCCCGATGGCATGCTCCAGAACCGTCGGCTCCACCGGTTCCGCCGTGGCCCGGAGCGACAGCGCCCGCGCCGCCCAGCCGGGCTCGGCGTGACGGCTCCGCAGATCGCGGGCGAACTCCAGGAGCAGCAGCGACGCGCGGTCGCGCGGCGTCAGCACCTCGGCGAAACAGCGCAGCAGGTCATGGGCGAGATCGGGTACGTCGGCATCGTCCGCGGGCCCTTCGAGAGCGGCCTTGAACAGCGTGGCCGAAGTGCCGGCCGCGCGGTGGGCGTCGGATCCGATCTCGCCGAGCATCAGCCGGGCCTCGTGGGCGGTCGGTGTGCCGCCCTCCCACACCAGCCCGACCGCGGTGCGCAGCACGAGCGGATCGGCGAACACCGAGACCCCGCCGGAGCGCAACACGGCGTTCAGCACCGCGGCGCGGTCGCCGCCGCCCGCCGTCAGCCGCGGCGCCTCGGCGCACATCCGCAGATGAGGGAGGGCCTTGCTCTCCGCGAACCGCAGCGGCACCAGGGCCAGCAGCCGGGCCGCGGCGAGCGGATCGCCCACGGCCAGGGTCTCGAGCTCGCCGAGCAGCGCGGTGCGCAACGCGAAGTGCTCGTCCAGCGCCAGGCGCACCGCGGGGGTGTGTGTCGCCTCCGGATCGGCCAGCAGCGCATGCGCGAGCCCGTGTGCCACCTTGGGCAGCAGATCCGAGCAGTCCACGCCCAGCAGATCGGCGATGCGCAGCAGCTCCAAGGGCCGAGCGATGCCCAGTTCGGTGTCGGATACGCCGACGCGCAGATCGGCCGCGAGCTCGCCCGCGAGGCGCAGCCGGACCTCCTCGGTGAGCGCGTCGGGCCGCAGGGCTTCGAGGCCCGGGCCGGCCACGGGCGCGCGGACGGCCTCGGCCAGCACCAGCGCGGCGAGCGGTGTGCTGACGGCGGTCGGCACCCTGCCGTCCAGACAGGTGAACAGCCCTGTCAGGGCCGCCTTTTCGGCATCGGACCGGCCCCCGTCCGGCACGCACAGCGCCGCCAGCAGCCGGTGCAGCCGCTCATCGCCCAAAGCTTCCGGGTGGTGGCGCGCCCAGTCCGCCGCCTCGGTGCGGCCGGTGGTGCCGAGGTCGAGCCCCGCGCACAGCGCGCCGACGGCGAGCGCACCGGGGGCGAAGGGGCCACCCGGGAGCGCGTCGGCCTCCTTGAACAACTCGGGCCGCCCGCCCAGCCAGATGCCCGCGGCCACCTCCGCCCAGGCGTCGGACACCGGCTCCCCGGTCCTCCGGCCGGCCACGTCGTACACGCGATAGCGGTGGCCGTGGTCGGCCGGCTCCCGGCCGTCCTCCGGCCGTACGCCGATGATCTGCTGCCGGGAGAGCTCCGGCCGCGGCGCATAGGTGGTGAACGTCAGCCGGTGGCCGAAGTCGCGCGGCAACGCGGCGCAGGCCAGAGCGATCCACCGGGCCACATCGGCGCTGTCCCGCTCGACCAGGACGATCCGCGGCGCGGACTCGTCCTCGCTCAGCCCGCGCAGATCCGAGAAGAAGCGCGCGAGCCACGGCGCCCGGGAGCCCGCGAAGGCGACCAGGCCGTCCCGGTTCAGGCGCCCCGAGGCGGTCAGCGCCTCCAGCGGCTCCGGCACCCCGCCCTCCGGCGCGCGAGCCGCCCACTGCGGGGAGCCCCAGGCGGTGATGGGCAGCGCACCGCCCGGCAGCGACGCACCCGTGGGCAGATACACGGCATGGCCATGGAAGGTGCCCCGGCGCCCGCCGTGGTCGGCCCCCGTATGGACCGTACGGGCCAGCAGCCCGCTGCCGTCGGAGAGCCGGCTGTAGCTGAACGTCTCCGGAGACGCGGCACGTTCGGAACCGGAGGGACGCGGGGGCGCGTCAGCCGGCGGCTCGTATCCGATCAGCTGCTCGACCTCCCCGAGCAGCGACGCCGGCACCGCGGCGCTGACCGCGGTGAACCGTAGTCCGGATCCATCGGGCCCCAGCGGTGCCGAGGTGTAATGCAGCTGCGCCAGGTTCATCTTCCGGGCCTCCACGGCTCCAGCACCACCGCCCGCTCCCCTGCTCACCGTTGACTGTGAGAAGGATTATCACAGCAGATCCGCCTCCGCGGTGGCGGAGTCCCCAGGTTCGCCCGGGGTGGTGGCGTACCGCTGGGACCGGCGCGGGGCCGGTCCCAGCGGGCCTTCTGGCCAGCGGGTCTCCTAGCCGGCCTGGATATCGGCGAGAAGTTTCTTCGCTTCCGCCAGCTTCGGCCCATAGGTCGCGGGATCGGTGGCATTGAGCGCGGTGAAGATGTCCACGGCCTCCTGCGCCCGGGCGAGAGCCTGGTCCCGCCGGCCGGACTGGCGCAGATACGGAATCGTCGGCCACATCAGCCAGTCGCCCAGCCCAGGACGGTACTTGGGATCCTTGGCCGCGAGCTTGCGGAGCAGATCGGTCGCCTGGACGGCGCGCTGGGCGCCCTGGGTGTGGTCGGGCTTGCCCCACAGGGCCTGCGCCAGATTGATCAGCGTCCAGGCCTTCCGGTACGCGAGGTCGTCGGAGTCGGGCTGCTCCTGGAGCAATGTGTCGTACAGCCCCAGCGCCTCCTGCTCACGGGCGATCGCCTCGTCGTAGCGGCGCGTGCCCAACAGATAGGTGCCCGGGGGAAACATCAGCCAGTACGCGAGCCCGGCCCGGTAGCCGGGCTTCTTGGCGGTGAGTCGGCGGAGCAGATCGGTCGCCTCGACGGCACGCCGGGCGCCCTGCTCATGGTCGGGCTTCGCCCACAGGGCCTGTGCCAGATTGACGAGCGCCACGGCCTTCTCGTACGCGAGGTCGTCGGAGTCGGGCTGCTCCTGGAGCAATGCGTCGTACAGCCCCAGCGCCTCCTGCATACGGGCGACGGCCTCGTCGTAGTGACCGGCGGCCAGCAGCTAGTTGCCCACTGTAGTAGGCCCGGGTGTCGTCGTACTCGGCCTGCCCTCCAGATCGCGAGCGCCGTGAGGACGGGTGTGGGCGTGGTCATATCCGGTTGCTCCCCCCCCGTTGGCCTGTGCCCGTTGCGGGCACGCCTGTGACCGGTCATCCGCGCGCTGGTCAAGGCGGCGTAGAACCAGTCCTTCTCGCCAAGTAAACACCAAAGAGGTGTCGTATATGGCGATTAAAAGCGAACAATCCCTTGCATTCTCAATGGAGTCCAATGTCCTGTTGTGGTGCGGAGGATGGTCCGCTCCGACGGCCCGGCTCCCGTCGGAGACCTTGACGTGTCTCGGGCGCGATGCATTGATGGGAGCGCTCCCAGCTCCTCGCCCACGTCAGCCGTCATGTGCTCACTCCTTGGAGTCGCGATGAGACGAACGAGACCGCCGGCCGTCCTGCTGGCCGTACTGGCCGTGCTCCTCGGGATCCTGGGCCTCGGCCCGACTGCCCAGGCCGCAGCCCCCGCCGAGTCGCGCGCCGCGGCGGCCACGGGCCTCCACATCGGCGGCGGGCGGCTGCTGGAGGGCAACGGCAACGATTTCATCATGCGCGGCGTCAACCACGCCCACACCTGGTACCCGAGCCAGACCCAGTCGCTGGCCGATATCAAGGCGCTGGGCGCCAACACCGTCCGCGTCGTGCTCTCCAACGGCCACCGCTGGACCAAGAACAGCCCCGAGGACGTCGCCGCCATCGTCGCCCAGTGCAAGGCCAACCGGCTGATCTGCGTACTGGAGGTGCACGACACCACCGGCTACGGCGAGGAGTCCGCGGCCGCCTCGCTCGACCAGGCGGCGGACTACTGGATCGGCATCAAGAGCGTGCTCACGGGCGAAGAGAACTACATCGTCATCAACATCGGCAATGAGCCCTGGGGCAACACCAACCCCGCCGGCTGGACCGCACCCACCACCGCCGCCATCCAGAAGCTGCGCGGCGCCGGATTCCAGCACACGATCATGGTCGACGCCCCCAACTGGGGCCAGGACTGGCAGAACGTCATGCGCGACAACGCGCAGAGCGTCTACCAGGCCGACACCACCGGCAACCTGATCTTCTCGATCCACATGTACAGCGTCTACGACACGGCGCAGGAGATCACCGACTATCTCAACGCCTTCGTCAGCGCCCGTCTGCCCATCCTCATCGGCGAGTTCGGCGGACCCCCCGACCAGTACGGCGACCCCGACGAGAACACCATGATGGCCGCCGCCCAGCAGCTCAAGCTCGGGTATCTGGCCTGGTCCTGGAGCGGAAACACCGATCCGATCCTGGACATGACCACCAACTTCGACCCCACCAAGCTCACCGACTGGGGCAAGCGCGTCTTCAACGGCCCCAACGGCATCGCCGAGACCTCTCGCGAGGCCACCGTCTACAGCGGTGGCTCCGGCGGCGACACCCAGGCCCCGACCGCCCCCGGCACCCCGACCGCCTCGGCCGTGACGGCCACCTCCGCCACGCTCACCTGGCCCGCCGCCACCGACAACGTCGGTGTCGCCGGCTATGACATCGTCCGCGTCAGCGGCGGCACCGAGACAAGGGTCGCCACCTCGACCGGCACCAGCGCGAGCATCACCGGCCTGACCGCCGCCACCTCCTACACCTTCGCCGTCTACGCCCGGGACGCGGCCGGCAACCGCTCGGCCCGCTCGGCCACGGTCGGCGTCACCACCGAGGCGGGCGGCGGCTCCGGGGCGGGCTGCGCGGTCGGCTACCGCGTCGTGGGCGACTGGGGCAGCGGCTTCCAGGGCGAGATCGCCATCCGTAACACCGGCTCCGCCGCCATCAGCGGCTGGACTCTTGGGTTCTCCTTCGCCAACGGCCAGACCATCAGCAACATGTGGGGCGGCACGCCGCAGCAGTCCGGTGCCGCGGTGACCGTCACGCCCGCCGCCTACACCTCCACCATCCCTGTCGGCGGCTCGGTCACCGTCGGCTTCACCGCCAACAGGGGCAGCACCAATTCCGCGCCGACCGCCTTCACCCTCAGCGGCAGCTCCTGCGCCACCGGCTAACGGTCCTCGGATGTCGTGAGGGCGCCCGCTCGTACGTGTTCGACCACCCCGTCCGGGAAGCGGATCTCCACGGAGCCGTCCGGTGTCACCCCGGCGCGGGCGCCCGAGCGTACGGCATCGATGTCACGGCACACGTCGTGGTCGGCCGTGAGGAGGACCAGCGTCACCAGCAACCGGGTGCCGCCCGGGTGCCGGTCCAGGGTGAGCAGGGGGGTCGCCGAGTGGCGGCCGTAGGCGTTGTGGTCCCGCGCCCGCGCCACCGTTCCGCGCGGCGGCCCGTCCTCGCCGTCCCAGCCGAACAGGCCCACGAGCGCGGTGGTCAGGCCGTCGTGGCGGCGGGCCAGTGCCCAGCCGGGGCCGGTGTCCGCGGTGGGTGGGGCGGTGTCGCAGGCCACGGCCCAGCCGCCTTCGCGTACGGAGGTGCCGGGCGGGGCCTGGACATGGTGCACCCGCACCTCCCAGGGGCCGTGCACGAGGCCGGCCGTGGCGATACGCGAGGCGCGGTCCGCGTGTTCCTCGCCCTCCGGGACGAGCGGGGTGTGCCATGAGGCGGCGCGCCGGCCTTCGGCGTACAGCGGGTGGATACGGCCGCGGCGGGACGGGCCCGAGGGGGTCAGCAGCGCGATGTGGTTGTCGGGGCCGGGTGGTTCGTCGTCGGGCGGGGTCTCCGGCGCGGTGGCGGTGGAGTAGCCGAGCCGGGTGTAGTGCGGGCTGTCCTGCGGGGCGGCGGGCGGGGGTGGCAGCCGGTCGCTGCCGTGGTTGACCAGGCGTACGATCCCGTCGGCCGCGGTGGAGTGCAGCAGCCAGCCCGGGGCGGGCAGGGCCAGGTGGCGGTCGGCGGTCTCCACGGGGCCGGGTTCCTCGGTGGCCGTCCACACGGGGTGGTCGGCGGGGAGCAACAGACCGAGGAATGCCTTGCTCGCCCAGTAGGGGGAGGCGGGGCCGGAGTAGGGCTGGGTGACCGGGCGGAAGGGGCGGTACCAGCCCAGGCTCAGCAGGCCGCCCGCATCGGGTGCGCCGTGGTCGGCGAAGTGTTTCAGGGCGCCGGAGGCCAGTCGGCGGCTGCGGCCGGGTGGCAGCGGGGTGGCGCCGGTGAGGGCGCCCGCCCACAGGGGCGCGGTGGTGGCATAGCGGTAGGTGAGGGAGCGGCCCTGGTGGACGGGTGCGCCGTCGGCGCCGAAGAAGTACTGGTGGGTGTCCAGGAAGGTGCGCAGCCGGGCCCGGTGTTCGGCGACCAGGGAGGCGTCGGCGCGGGGCCCGGCGATGCGCGCCCACAGGACGGGGTACAGATGCAGCGCCCAGGCGTTGTAGTAGTCGAATTTCCGCCCGTCGCCGTCCGTGTACCAGCCACCGCCCCGGTACCAGTCGTCCAGGCGGGCCAGGCCCGCGTCGATCTCGGAGCGGCTGTGGGGCGCGTCGATGGAGGCGAGGAACTCTTCGGTGATGACCTGGAAGAGACGCCAGTTGGAGTCGTTGGCGGTGGCCCCCACGAAACCGCCGAGCCATGCGGCGGTCCGCCGGCGTACGGGGCCGGGCAGTCGGTCCCACAGCCACGGGCGCGTCTCGTGCAGGGCGATCGCGATGGACGCGGCCTCCACCATGGGCTGGCCGCGGTCGGTGATGGGCGGCCACCGCTCGGGGTGGCGGGGGTCGGTGCCGGTGGCGAGGCCGGTGGCGTAGCGCTCGATGAGCGCCTGGACCACGGTGCTCCCGGGAGTGTCGGCTCCACCGGCCCCGGCGATGCGGAAGGCGGCGAGCAGGAAGGAGCGGGCGTAGCCCTCGAGCCCGTCCGACCAGGCGCCGGCGTAGCTGGCGGGGCCCGGGAGCCGGTACTGGGCCAGGCCGGGTGAGGCGTACGGGACGAGCGCGGTCAGCAGGTGGTCGGCGGTGGCCTCCCAGTGGGCCCGGGTGTAGCCCGTGTACGGCGACCGTCGGGGGTCGGGGGGCGGCAGGTGGTCGGTGTCGACGATGCGATGCGGCGCGGTCATGCCGGGTCGGGTCCTCCGTAATGTCACTGTGCGCGTGCGGACGGGGGCGGGCTCACGCTGTCGCGTACGACGATGTGGGTGCCGAGCACATGCCGGGTCTCCGCGGTCTCTCCGGGGTCGCGCAGGGCCAGGCGTACGGCGGCCCGCCCCAGTTCCTCGGCGGGGGTGTGGACGGTGGTGAGCGGGGGGTTGAAGTCCTGGGCGAGGGGGATGTCGTTGTAGCCGACGAGGGAGATGTCGTCGGGGACGCGCAGGTCCGCGTCGGAGATGGCGCGCAGGGCGCCCGCGGCGACCATGTCGTCCCCGGCGAAGACCGCAGTGAACTCCCTTGTGGCTTTGAGGAGTTCGGCCATGGCGCGGTGTCCGGCGGCGCGGCCCAGGCCGCAGTCGACGATATGCGCGGACTCGGCCGGCAGGCCGTGTGCGGCGAGCGCGGCCCGGTAGCCCAGGACGCGGGCGTCCAGGGCCGTGTTGCCGGGCAGTCCGCCCAGGAACACGATCCGCCGGTGTCCGGTCGAGATCAGATGGCTGGTGATGGCCTTGGCGCCGGCCTCGTTGTCGAAGACGACGACCAGCGCCGGCAGGCCGGGGTCGGGCGAGGGACGGCCGCACAGCACCAGCCGGGAGCCGGCGGCGTCCAGGGCGTGGGCGTAGTGGGCCACCCGTTCCCGGTAGGCGTCGTCCTCGACGACGCCGCCCGCCAGGATGACCACGCTGGCGCCCTCCTCCCGCATCAGCTGGACGAACTCCATCTCCCGCTGCGGATCGCCGCCGGTGCTGCCGACCAGGCACAGCAGGCCGTGGGCCGTCGCCTCCGCCTCGACGCCCTCGGCGACCTGCGCGTAGAACGGGTTGGTGACCTGGCGCACGACGACGGCGACCATCTTGCGGCCGCCGCCGACCAGGGCGCGGGCATGGGGGTTGGCGACGTAGTCCAGGGCGCGCGCGGCACGGAGCACTCGGGTACGGGTGGCCGGCGGCACCGGGTACTTTCCGCTGAGCACACGGGAGACGGTGGCCGCGGACACGCCCGCCCGCGCCGCCACATCGAGGATCGTGATCCGCCCCCGCCCCGTCGCCGCCATGCCGTCTCCCATCTCCTCGTGCCCCTCGTGCCCCTCGTGCCCCTCGTGCCCCTCGTGCCCGTCGTGCCTCTCGTGGCCACCTGGTCGTCGGTGCCCGCTCAGCTGTTGGCGGTGTGTTCCTTGGCGTACTCCTCGGCGAGCCTGTCGCCACCGCGGGAGCGCCACCGCTTGACGGCCTCGTCGTATTCGGACATCGGGACCCGTCCGGCGATGACCCCCGTGATGGTGTCGTCCATCAGCGCCCTGAGCGTGGCGCCCTGGGCGGTTTCGGTGCGGGACTGGAGCCCGTACGACGCGTTGCGGATGGCGACCGGGACCACCTTCTGCTGCCAGGCGTGCAGGGCGCGTACGGCCTCCGGCCTGCCCGGCACGAAGAGCACCTGCGGTCCCTCGGCCAGATACCTGAAGGGGAGGTTGCTGACGTTCTCCACCTGACCGAGCTTGGTGGTCTTGGGCGCGCCGTCCTTGTCGCGGGTGAAGTGCGCGCCCTCCACGCCGTAGTGGATCAGCTCCCACTCCTTGGTGCCGAAGGGGGCGGCCAGATAGTCGAGCAGGCGCAGCAGCAGTTCGACGCGTTCCTTCTTGGCCTTCTTCACGATGGTGTAGCCGAAGGAGCGGCGGGCGGCGACGATCCCGCCGGGGCTGCCGTCCACGCTGTAGGGGGTGGCGGGGGCGGGGGTGAGCAGGCCCTTGGAGTCGGGGTAGAGGGTCTGGTAGGCGCCGAAGCCGTTCTGCTGGGAGCCCACCGTGCCGTTGAGGAACAGCGTGGACAGGTCCACCTGCGACAGCGAGGTGGCGTCGGGGTGGTAGGAGCCGTTCTTGCGCAGCTGCGCCTGGAAGGCGATCGCCGCCTTGTAGCGCTCGTCGGTGTAGTTCGGGTGGAAGGTGCCCTTCTTGTCCACGGCCCAGCCCTGCGGGGCGTTGTGGGCGGCGGAGTGCACCCCGTTGCCGAACAGCGAGCCGGTGGCGGCGCCCAGCGCGTACGTCTTGCCGTGGGTGGCCTTCTTGGCGACGTCGGCGAAGTCCTGGGAAGTCCAGCCCTGTTTCATCCCGGCGTCGGTGAACATGCCCTGGTTGAGCCACAGCGTCGAGCCGGGCAGCGGGCGTTCGAGGGGGATGCCGTAGAGGCGGCCCCCGATGCGGCCCATGTCGCGCCACGCGTGGGTGGGGATACCCGCCAGATTGGGGTATTTCTTGATGGCCTCGCCCGACAGGAAGGGCGTCAGGTCCTCGGCCCTTCGCTGTACGAACTGCGCCTCGCGGGGCAGGACGAAACCGGAGAAGACATTGATGATGTCCGGCAGCGAATCGGGGTCGCCGGCCATCACCGTGGCCATCTTCTTCTGGTAGTCGGCCTGCGAGATGATGGTGTACTCGATCTTGACCCCGAGGGCCTTTTCGACGGCCCGCCAGTACTGGTTCTGCCCGCGTCCCTTGGGCGGTGTGCCGAAGGTGATGGACATGACCTTGACCGTGGAGCCGTCGCCCGGGGTGCGCGCGACCGAGGTGGCCAGATCGGAGGGGTAGGCGGTGTAGCCGGCCTGGACCCCCGCCTCGGTGGCGGCGAGGTCCGGCTTGGCGCCTTGGGCCGGCTGGTAGGCGGGCCACGCGGCGAGCTTCTTGCCCGCGTTGCTCACGTCGCCGTCGTCCGAACCGGTGGAGCAGGCGGTCAGCAGACCGGGGACGCAGGCGGCGGCGCCACCGGTGGCCATGGAACGCAGCAGAGTGCGTCGGGACATGCTGGGCATGGGCGAATGACCTTTCTGGGTGCGGCTCTTGCTGGTTCTCTAGCTCTCGCCGGCTCTCAGCTTTTGATGGCGCCGGTGAGTACGCCCTTGGTGAAGTACTTCTGGAGGAAGGGGTAGACGAGCAGGATCGGCACGGTGGCGATGACCAGGATTGCCATCTGGATCGTCTGCGGCGCGTTCACCGTGGCCTCGCCGGTGGTGGTGTCCGTGAGCCCCGACCCGGTCACGACGTAGGTGCGCAGCACCTGTTGGAGCGGCCAGTGGTCGCTCTCGAGGTAGAGCGAGGCGTAGAACCAGGAGTTCCAGTAGGCCACGGCGTAGAACAGCCCGACGACGGCCAGCGCGGCCTTCGACAGGGGCAGCACGACCGACCACAGGACCCGCAGGTCTCCGGCGCCGTCCAGACGGGCCGCCTCGTACAGCTCCTCGGGGATGGCCTGGAAGAAGCCGCGCAGGACGACGAGGTTGAACACGCTGATCAGCACCGGGAGGATCAGCGAGGCGTAGGAGTCGAGCAGTCCGAGCTCCTTGACGAGCAGGAAGTTCGGGATCATGCCGGGCGGGAAGAGGAAGGTGAACAGGACGAGCAGGAGTACAGGCCTGCCGCCGAACACGCCGGGGCGGGACAGGGCGTAGGCGAGGGTGACCGTGCAGACGAGGCTGAGCAGGGTGCCGACGAGGGTGACGCCCGCGCTGACGCCGAGGGCGTGGGTGACGATGCCGCCGTCGAGGATGTCCCGGTAGGCCTGGAGGGTCGGGTTCTCGGGCCACAGCACCCAGCCGCCGTTGGCCACCACCTCGCGCTGGGAGGCCAGCGAGGTCGACACGATCACGAGGAACGGCACGCAGACCAGCAGCACGACCGCGACGAGGGCCACGGCTTTGGCGGCCTGGGTGACGGGCTTGGGCTTCTCCATCCAGCCGGGCCGCACATGGGCGCTCACTTGTAGACCCCCTGTTCCCCGAGCCGGTGGGCGACCTTGTTGGCCGCGTAGACGAGCAGGGCGCCGACCAGGCCCTTGAACAGGCCCGCGGCCGCCGCGAACCCGTAGTCGCCGCCGACGATGCCCTGGTAGTAGACGAAGGTGTCGATGATCTCGGCGGCCTGCGGGCCGACCGCGTCGCGCTGGAGCAGCATCTGCTCGAAGCCGACGGAGAGGATGTCGCCCAGCCGCATGATCAGCAGCAGCACGATCACCGGGCGGATCGCGGGCAGCGTGACATGCCAGAAGCGCCGCCAGGGCCCCGCGCCGTCGATCGCGGCGGCCTCGTACTGCTGCTCGTCGACCTGGGACAGCGCGGCCAGGAAGATGATGGTGCCCCAGCCGGCGTCCTTCCAGATCACCTGCGCCACCACCAGCGGCTTGAAGGCGTCCGGGTTGCCGATGATGTCCACGGTGTGCAGACCGGCGTCGCCGAGATAGCCGTTCAGCATGCCCGTGTCCCCCAGGAGCTGCTGGAACAGGGCCACGACGATCACCCATGAGATGAAGTGCGGCAGATACACCACCGATTGCACAAAGCGGCGCACGGTGGACCAGGTGAGGCTGTGCAGCAGCAGCGCGAGGGCGAGCGGGACGGGGAAGTAGAAGACCAGCTGGAGGACCGCGATCCAGAGGGTGTTGAACACCGCGTCCCAGAAAGCGCCGTCTTCCAGCATCCGCTGGAAGTTGCCGAGGCCGGTCCAGGGGCTGCCCCAGATGCCATCGAAGGGCACGTACTCCTTGAAGGCGATGACGTTGCCGACCAGCGCGCCGTAGTGGAACACCAGAAAGTACGCGAGCCCGGGCACCATCAGCAGGAACAGCGTCCGGCTGCGGCGTCTTTGAAAACCTTTTCGCTTGATTGAAGCGCCTGACGGGTGACGGGAGGGGCGGCCCACCGTCGATTTCCCAGGGCGCTCGCGTAGCAGCGCTGCCACGGAGCCTCCTCGGCTGTGGGTATGGAGTGAGGGGAAGTTAAAACGTTTTCAGACCGGGGTCAACACTTCTGACGCATCTTCGGTGCCCGCCTGCGGTGCCGTCCGGGTGCCCGTCCGCGGTTCACCGGTGCGCCGCACCTTGACGCTTGGACCGGGCGCTGCCAGACTCGCGGCCACACTCCAGAAAGCGCTTGCTCCGCCCTGCCGCCGAACGGTGTGTGAGAAGGCGTCACTCCAGCGGTGCGCGGGCTCAGGGCGGAAAGCCGACCCCCACACAGGAGATGACGAGATGGGACACAGCCGTAGACCGGTACCTCCCTTTTTCCCGCTCAGTCTTGGCGTGCTCCTACGCGCGGGCTTCCTTCGTCACTGCTCGCTCCTCCGTCGCTGCGCGGCTCCTCAGTCCAGCCCGCACAGCGCGCCAAGACACGCTCACGTGGTCCGCCGTATAAGGACAGCCATGACCGGCGCCGTGGGCCTTCTCGCGTTGGCCGTCGGGCTGAGTCCGTCGGCCGGCGCCGCGGCGATCCCGGGCCCCGCGGAGCCGGCCACCGACCGGGCCGCGCCGCGGATCGCGGCCTGCGGTGACGGTTCGTACCAGGCGGAGGCCGTGCTGAGCGGCAGCACCTGGACCGCGCGGCACGGAAGCGGCGTCGTGTACACCGGCACCGATATGCGCTCCGCGATGCAGGCGGCGATCAACAGCCTGACGGCCGGGCGTACGTCAAAGGAGCGCGTCGTCGTCCGCGGCTCCGGCTCCGTCAGCGCCAACTCCCGGGTTTCGCTGCCCAGTTACACGACGCTGGACGTCTGCGGCACGATCAATGTCACCGGCAGTGGCTCCGGGGACCAGGCGCCGGTCTACGCCCGTGGCGCCCGGGACATCGAGATCCAGAACCTCAAGGTCACCGGCAGCCCGCTGTACGGGATCTTTATGCGCAACGTCCAGAACGTGGTGCTCGGCCAGATCGATATGCGCCTGTCGGCGGGGCTCGGCGTCAGGATCGACAACCGCGGCGACACCAGCCAGTGGACGAAGAACGTCAGGATCGACAACGTCTATGTCTCCGGAGCCTCAAGCCACGCGGTGGAGACCTATGGTGTGGACGGCATCACCATCGGCACGGTGACCGCGCGCAACGTGGGGGAGTCTGGCCTGCTGCTCAACCAGACCATCAATGCCACCGTCACCAAGGTCGACGCGGACAACGCGGGCGCCGGCACCGGCTATGCGGCGTTCCGCATGGCCAACCGCAATGGCCGGGTCGGCAGCAGCTACCCCACCAACATCCGGGTGGGCGAGGTCATCGCGCGCGGCGGTGGGCGCGGAGTGTTCTGTGTCTCCGAGAGCGGGGGCGCGGTCATCGACAGGGTGACCATCTCCGACACCGGCAACAACGCGGTCCTCATCGAGAACTGCTACAACGTGAATCTCGCAGCACAGAGCGGCACCGTCACGGGCGGCGGCGAGATCCGGCTCGCCGCGCGCACGGAGTTCGCCAACAACCGGGACATCACCGTCCAGAACCTCACCGTGACCAACTCGACGATCCGGGAGAACCCCTGCGGTGAGAACACCGAGTTCCGCAACAACCGGCTGGTGAACAGCACCCAGAGCATCTGCTGAGCCGGGTCGCGTACGGACATCCGCTGAATCCGGCCGCGTACGCTGAATCCGGCCGCGTACGTAACCCCTCGGGGCCCGGTCAGGCGTGAGCGGCGGCCGTCGCCTCGGCCGCCGCGGCGCGCTCCTCGCCCTTGCGCTGCGACCGCTTGGCGTACCAGCCCGTCCACAGGGCGAGGGCGCCGAGCACGCTGTAGATCAGGACCGGGCTGACGACCACCATGGTGTCGGTGGACAGTGTGTAGGCCAGCGCGACCCGCACCCCGGCCTCCAGCAGGTAGGCCACGCCCCACACCGCCGTCATCGTCATCATGGTCCTGCGGAACCCGTCGAACTGCCACAGACCGTTCCACCACGCGGTGCTCGCCTCGGTGCCGTCGGTGGCGAACTTGCGCCCGAAGTAGAACATCAGCGGGCGCGGCGCCAGCAGCGTCACCAGGCACAGCAGTCCGAACAGACCCGTCACGCCGGAGTCCTTGACCAGCAGCGCGCGGGTCGAGTGGGCGCCGACCAGCGACACCACGGCCGTGATCACAAGGAACACCAGGGTGACAATGGCGAATTCGTCCAGATGGCGGCGCCATGCGAGGTGGACGGCGCTGTCGAGCACCGGCCACGCGCCGCTGGCCAAAAGCGCGGCGAATTCGCTCCAGCCGTGATCGTGGAGCGCGTTGTACGTGATGATCGGAGCCACGACGTTCAGGGCGATGGTGACAACCCAGCCGAGGATGGCGGCGCCCCCGGACCGGGCGGGCGGCGCCGGGCGTTCGTCCGGCCGCGCCGGCGGTGTGTCGGGCCGCGCCGGCGGCGTGTTGGGTGCGCCCTGTGCGGTGGTGTCCTGGCTGGTCACGGTTCCCCCCCCGTAAGACGTGCTCGATGGTGCGGGAAGAAGACTAGTACAGGGGGCAGGAGCGCGGCGGGCGCCAGTACCGGTTGGTGCGGTCGGGTCCTACGGCACTTCCCGTCGGCTTTTGTCGAAATTCCCCGTACAGCGCATCCGGCTAATGCGCCAACGTAATGGCTTTGCTTCTTCGGGAAACCCCAGCAAAATGGCGGTCATTGGGCTCATCCTGTAAGGAGCACTGGTTTGCGTTTCAGCGTATTGGGTCCGCTTCAGGTGCTGTCGCTCGACCGGCCCGTCGCCATTGGCGGCCCGAAGCAGCACATACTGCTCGCGTTACTGCTCGCTCGTTCCGGCGGCACCGTTCCGGTGCCGCAGATCGTGGACACGCTCTGGCCGCGAAGGCCACCGCGGACCGCGTTGGCGCAAATCCACAGCCGTATCTCCTCACTCAGACACATCCTCGGTGCGGAGACCATCAAAACGGTCCCGTCCGGCTATTCCCTGACACCGTCCCCGGGGGCGGTCGACGCCCAGGTCTTCGAGGCGGAGGTCAGCCGGGCCATCGCGCTGCGGGCGGCCGGGCGGCACGCCGAGGCCACCGCCGTACTGCGGACCTGCCTGGGCAGATGGCGCGGCCCGTCGGCGTTCCAGCACCTGGAAGGCGAGCCGTTCGACCGTGAGGCCGGCCGGCTGGAGGAGCTGCGCCTCTTCGCCCTGGAACACCGGATCGGGGCCGACCTGGAGACACGGGACGCCGCCGAGTTGGTACCCGAACTGGTCGATCTCGTCGCGGCCCACCCCACCCACGAGCGCTTCCACCATCACCTGATGCTCGCCCTCGACCGCAGCGGGCGGCGCAGCGACGCGCTGAACGCCTACCTCGGCCTCCAGCGGCGGCTCGCCGCCGAGCTGGGCACCGATCCCGCCGAAGACCTCCAGCGCCTCTATCACCAGCTGCTCTCCATGGACCGCGGCGCGCCCGACCGGCGGCAGGGGCAGCGGCAGGGGCGGGCCCGGCCGGACCGCGGCGGCCCCGCGGGCCCCTCCGTGAATCAACTGCCGCCGGATATAGCCGACTTCATCGGGCGCGGCCATGAGCGGCGGATCGTCGTCGGCGCGCTCACGGCCGGCTCCGCCGCGCCGCGGGGCACCGCGGCGCGCGCCGTCATCGTCAGCGGTATGACCGGGGTGGGCAAGAGCGCGCTGGCGGTCCACGCCGCGCATCTGGCGCGCGACAGCTTTCCGGACGGTCTGCTGTACATCGACGGATCCGCCTTCCCACGCACCGAGGAGGGCCTGCGGGGCGTCCTGGGGCGGCTGCTGCACGGCCTGGGTGTACCGGAGAAGGAGCAGCCCGGCTCCTGGGCCCTGCGGCAGGACGTCTACCGGAGCCTCGTCGCCACCCGCCGTGTCCTGGTGCTCATCGACAACGTCACGGAGGCGGACGACCTGCGGGCGATCATCCCCACCGGGGGCGGCTCCGCGGTGTGCGTCACGACGCAGGTGTCCCATCTCGCCGTGGACGGCGCCGTGCGGGTGCCGCTCGATGTGCTGGGCGCCGACGAGTCCCGTGCGCTGCTGTCCTCCGGGCTGAGCCCCGGTCGCTTCGAGGGGCAGGGGAGGTGGCTCGACGAGGTGCTCGCGGTGTGCGGCGGGCTGCCGGCCGCCCTGCGCGCGGTCGGCAATGTGCTCGCGGCCCGTCCCCACTGGTCCCTGGAGCAGGTCGCCGCCGCCCTCACCGGCGCCCGGAATCCGGCGAGTCGGCTGAGCCTGCCGGGACGTAGCCTGGCCGACGCGTTCGACGAGGCGTGCGGCCGGCTCACCGAGGACAGCAGGCGCGCCCTGTCGGCCCTGGCCGCACTGGACGTGGAGCGGCTGACCCCCGGTACGGCCGGGCTGCTCCTCGGCTGTTCCGGTACGGCCGCGGCCGCGCTCCTCGACGAGTTGACGGACCGCAATCTGCTGCGCCCCGTACCGGCCGCGCGGCCGCAGGAGTGGGCTTACGCCATGCACGCGTTACTGCGCGCGCATCTTCGCGCCACGCTTCCGGACGTGCTTCCCGACGCGCTTCCCACCACGCTTCCCAACTCCGCGTATCGCGGCAATTGGGGTCAGTTCCACTTGCGATACCGAAATAGCGCGGAGGTAGGGATTCCGTAGCGGTGCGCGTTAACGTCCCGGTGTTTCCGCGGAACGCGGCTGTGGGCCGGGTACCGCACGCCCTGTACACCGATTTCATAAAGGGGAGACTCTTATGAACAGCACCGTGACCGCCTGGAAGGACGCCACGTACCGCGAGGGCCTCGCGGTGGACCCGGGCCACCCGGCGGGCGTGGTGGACCTGACCGCCGACCTCGCCGACGAGGGCACCTCCGTGGCCGCCGTGACGCTCTCCACGCAGCCGTTCTTCCAGTGCTGCGGCTGACCGGGGCAGCATCCGCACCAACCCGCGGTGACCGCCCGTAGCGGCGGTCACCGCACGCACTGAGGCCGGCGCCGGCCCGTCCCGCACGGGTCGGCGCCGGTCCGCCTCGCGGACGCGTACGAGGGGGCGTACGCGTATCCAGTCGGCGCGTCCCGCCACGAAAGGACATCCGATGGATCCGGCTTCGGACCTGGCACCCGACTTCTGGGCCACGGGATGCTATCTGCGGGAACGCGTCACCCGGTCCTCCGCGCCACCCGCCCCCGCCGACCCGACTCTTGCCACGGCCCGGCTCGCCGGCTGGCGGGCGCTCGCGCCCTTTCGCGGCTCCGACGAGCGCTTCATCGACGGACTCCGCCCGGTCGGGGTGACGGCGCCGGTGCTGCACCGGCTGCTCGGCGAGGACCCCACGGCGCTCGCCGCCCGGCTGCCCGGCCGCCCCGCGTGGGCGCGGCGGGTGCGCTCCGCCCGCCCGACCCCCGCCCCGCCCGGCACGGAGTCGCTGCCGGAGCCGCTGCCGGGGCTGCTGCGTGTCGCCGAGCCCCTGGTCCGGCAGGCGCAGGACCGGCTGCGCACGGCCCTGCGCCGCCTCGGGCCGTATCCCCAGGAGCTGGATGGGCTGTGCGAGGCCCTGTCGGCGAGCGTGCCGGTCGACCGGCTGGCCATGGTGCTCAAGCCCACCATGATCCTGGAGATCAACGTGGCGCGTGTCGAGGGCCGGCTCGCGTCCGGAAGGACCGGTGAGGAGCGCTACCGCCTCTTCGTCGACTCGCTCACCAGCCCGCGGGTCCAGCACCGCCTGTGGGCCGAGTACCCGGTGCTGGCCCGGTGCGTGGCCGAACTGCTCGACAGCTGGGTGGCGAGCCGTACGCGCTTCGCCCGCCATCTGCGCGACGACCTCGGCGAGTTGCGCGACGCCCTGCTCTCCGGCACCCGTCCCAGCGGCGTGGCGGCGGTGCGCTTCGGCCACGGCGATGTCCACCGCCGGGGCAGCTCGGTGTGCCGGGTCGACTTCCACGGCGCGCCATCGGTGTTCTACAAGCCCCGGTCGCTCGCCGTGGACGAGCAGTTCGCCCGCGTTCTGCACCGCTTCAACGAGGACAGCCCGTACGCCCTGCGCACCCCGCGCACCCTGACCCGCGCGGACCACGGCTGGGCGGAGTGCGTGGCGGCCCGGCCCTGCGCGACGACACAGGACGTGGCCGGCTTCTACTGGCGCACCGGTGCGCTGCTGGCCCTGGTGCACGCGCTGGGCGGCACCGACTTCCACCACGAGAACATCATCGCCGCCGGCGAACACCCGGTCCTGGTCGACCTCGAAGCACTGCTGCACCCCCGCGCCCCCGAACGCGCGGGAGACGGCGGCGGGGGAGACAGCGGCGGGAAGGAGCAGCCGGAGGAGCCGGCCCTCGTCGCGCTGCGCGAGTCGGTGCGGGCCACCGCGCTGCTGCCCACCAAGGTGGTGCTGGACCGGGCCGCCGCGGGCGCGCCCGCTGCGGACTACAGCGGGCTGAACGGGGCCCGGGACCAGCCGTCGGTCGTGCCGGTGCCCGTCGAGAAGAACCCGGGCACCGACGAGGTGCACATCGTGTGGGAACACGTGACCACCGCCGGCGGGGAGAACCGGCCGCGGCTGCCCGACGGCACACCCGCCGACCCCGCGGACCACACCCCCGATGTGCTGGCGGGTTTCCGCTTCGGCTACGACTGGATCAGCGCCCGGCGCGCGGAACTCCTGGCCCCCGGCGGCCTGGTGTCCGGCTTCGCCGGCACACCGGTGCGCTTTCTGCCCCGGGCGAGCTTCGTCTACGCCAAGGTGCTCGCCGAGAGCACCCACCCGGACTTTCTGCGGGACGCGCTGGAACGGGAGCGCAGTACGGCACGGCTGTGCGCGGGGCGGTTCGCGGGGGCCACGGGCGAGGCGGTCGTACGCGCCGAGATGGACGCGGTGCTGCGCGGGGACATCCCGCTGTTCGAGGCGTTGCCAGGGGCGCGGAAGCTGCTGCTCGACGACGGGCGGACGGTGCCCGGGTTCTTCGCCGAACCGGCGCTCGGCGCGGTGCGCCGCCGTATCGAGGCCATGGGCCCCGAGGACCGGGAGTTCCAGGAGCGGATCATCGCCGGGTCGTTCGTCGGCAGCGTCGATATGAGCCTGCTGGAGGAGCGGCCCGCCACGGTCCCCGGCCCGGCCGGGCCGCGGACCCGCAGCGCCGACACCGAAGAACTCGTCGCCGCCGCCACCGCGATCGGCGACCGGGTACGACACCTCGCCATCGCCCGGGACGGGCGGATCGGCTGGGTCGCACCACAGCCGGTGGCGCACGGGGTCTGGGACCTCGCCCCGCTCGGCCAGGACCTCTACTCGGGACTGTCCGGCATCGGCCTCTTCCTCGCCCGGCTGGGCCGGATCAGCGGCCACCGGCGTTTCACGCACATGGCGTCGGACGTCGCCGACGAGGTGGTCCGCCGGGTTCACGCACACGCCGAGGCAAACGCCCGCGGTGGCGAGGACACGGACATCGGCGCGTTCGGCGGCTGGATGGGGCCGCTGTACTTCCTGGCGCACCTCGACCGGCTGCTGGGCGGCGCACCGCAGCTGGCCGCGGTGCGCGAGCCCGTGCTGTCCGCCGCGGAACGGGCCTTGGGCGGCACCAAGGCGTTCGACGTCGTGGCCGGTTCGGCGGGCTGTGCCCTGGCCCTGCTCACCCTGATCGATGCCGGACACGACCGCGACGGCCGAGCGGCCGCCCTCGCCCGCGCCACCGCCCGCCACCTGGTCACCGGCGCCGTCCCCGGTGCCACCGGGACCGCTCTGACCTGGGAACACCACCAGATCGACAGCACCCGGCCGCTCACCGGCCTCGCCCATGGAACGGCGGGCATCGTGACCGCCCTGGCCCGGCTGCACCCCCTCGCGCCCGACGAGGGCTGCGCCGAGGCGGTGGCCGGCGGGCTGGTGTACGAGACGGAGGTGTACGACGCCGAGGCGGGGAACTGGCCCGACTTCCGCGCCGAGGCCGTGTCACCCTTCCGGTCGCTGTGGTGTCACGGTGCCGCCGGCATCGCCATGTCCCGGCTCGACCTGATCGGCAGGCCCGGGACCGAGGGCCGGGAGGAGGAGCTGGCCGCCCAGGCGATGGCGGCCCTCCGGTTCGATGGCCCCGGCCCTCACCGGCTCATGGGCCGGGGCAGCGACAGCATGTGCCACGGCGACCTCGGCAACCTCGAACTCGTCCTGCTGGCCGAGCGGAGCGGCAGATCGGAGCCCGGTGGGCTGATGCGGCTGCTGGGACAGAAGCTCGACACCGCCGCGGAGCGCGGCTGGGTGTGCGGTTCGCCGACCCGCGGCGAGACACCGGGCCTGCTGACGGGCCTCTCGGGGGTGGGACACCAACTGCTGCGCTTCGCCTGCCCGGACCAGGTGCCCTCCGTCCTGCTACTGCACCCGCCGGTCAGCGCAGCGCCGTACGGAGCCACCGCAGGTCGTCCTGGGTGACGGGGTCGGCGATGTCGTCGAACTCGGTGTGCTTCTTCAGGAACTTCGCCACGTAGGGGCAGATGGGCACGGCGCGCAGCCCGCTGTCGCGCACATCGGTCAGCGCCTGCTGGACGAGGAACGAGGCGAGGCCCTGTCCGGCGAAGGCGTCGTCGATCTCGGTGTGGAAGAAGACGCGCTGCTCGCCGCGGTCGCGGTACTCCGTGAAACCGGCGAGCTGCCCGTCGACCAGGATCTCGTAGCGGCGCTTGTGGTCCTCTCGGCTGACCACGGGCACGGGCGCGGCGGCAGGCTCTGTCATCGTGTTCCGTTCGGCGAAGGGCGAAGGCGGTACGGGGCTCATGCCCCAGGTCAACCTAACCCGCCGGACGGGCGTGGTATGCCGACGGGTGCACGGGGCCTTGCCCCACAGCGCACTGACGACGGGGCGCGGCTGATCCCGGCGTGCGATGATCGGTGAGTGTGCTGATCTCGTCAGGAGATGGCCGCAACGGCTCGTCCGTCGGGGAGTGGAGATGGATCTGCGGCAGATGGAGGTCGTCGTCGCGGTCGCCGAGGAAGGCGGGTTCACCGCGGCGGCACGGCGACTGCATGTGGTGCAGTCGGCGGTGTCCGGTACGGTCCGCGCGCTGGAGAAGGAGATGGGGACCCGGCTCTTCGACCGCACCACGCACCGGGTCGCCCTCACCCCGGCCGGTGAGGTGTTCGTGCCCGCCGCCCGCGCGGCGCTGCGGGCGGCGGAGCAGGCACGGGCGGCGGTCGACGTGGCGCGGGGCGAGCTGCGGGGGCAGGTCACGGTCGGCACGATGCAGGGCGTCTGGGTCGGGCTGCACCGTGCGCTGGCCCGGCTGCGGGCGGAACACCCACGGGTGGTGGTCCGGCTCCGGCAGGGGCCGGTGGCCGATATCCGGGAGGCGCTGCGCGACGGCTCGGTGGACTTGGCCGTGGTGGCCCTCGACCGTCAGCAGCAGCGGGGGTTGCTGGTCCGGCCGCTGGCGCGCGAGGAGATGGTGCTCGCGGCCTCGCCGGTACGCGGCTTCGCCCAGGACGACCAGGTCACCTTCGCCGAGGTCGCCCGGATGCCGTTCATCGACTTCACGCCCGGCTGGGCGATCCGCTCCGCGGTGGACCGGGCCTTCCGGGCCGCGATGGTCGAGCGCGTCCCGGCCTTCGAGGTCAACGACATCGTCGCGGCGTCCGAACTGGTCCGGCACGACCTCGGGGTGTGCGTCATACCGGAGTCGATCGCCGCTCGCTTCCCCGATCTGGCGCTGCGCCGATTCGTCCGGAACCCACCGCGCTGGCACGTCATGGTGGTGCGGCCCCGGGGGGAGACTCCACCGGCGACCGCCGCGCTGCTGCGCCACATCACCCCCGCGGCCGTATGACCCGAGCGCCGACCCCGTCCCCGGGTGTCGGCGCTCGCGTACGGGCCGGTGTGCGCCATCAGTGGGCGGCGCGCCGGGCCCTCCGGTGCCCGGTGGTCCGGTGCTCCGCGGTCCAGTGCTCCGTGGTCCAGTAGAGCAGGGCCAGGACGGGCAGGACGGCCCCGAGCGCGGCCACCGCGGTCCAGCCACCCGCGCGGTAGGCGAGGGAACCGAACTGCGATCCGAGCGCGCCCCCGGCGAAGAAGATGGCGATGAAGGCGCTGTTGAGGCGGGCCCGGGCGGCCGGGTCCAGCCGGTAGACGGTGTGCTGGCCGAGGATGAGGGTGGTCTGCACGGCCATGTCCAGCAGGATCGCGGCCAGCGCGATCAGGACGACGCTGTGCTGTCCGAAGCCGGCGACCGCGGAGGCGAGCGCCGCCACGGCGAAGGCGGCACCGGACATCGGCCGCGCCAGCCCGCGGTCGGCCCAGTGTCCGGCCAGCGGTGCCACGGCCGCACCCGCGGCGCCGACCAGGGCGAAGATCCCCACGCCGATCGCGGAGTAGCGGAACTCCGGGCCGGTGAGCTGATACGAGACGGTGGTCCAGAAGGCGCTGAACGCACCGAACATCGCGGCCTGGTACAGCCCCCGGCGCAGCAGTGCGGGGTGGGTGCGCACCAGCCGGACGGTGGAGCGGAGCACATGGTGGTACGGGGCGCTGGTGGTCGGGGCGTGCTCGGGCAGGGCCCGGTACAGGGCCACGGCCAGCAGCGCCATCAGGACCGCCGAGCCCAGGTAGACCACCCGCCACCCGGCCACATCGGAGACCAGGCTGCTGAGCGTGCGGGAGAGCAGGATGCCGGTGAGCAGTCCGCTCATCACCCGGCCCACGATCCGGCCCCGGGCGTGGTCGGGGGCCAGGCTCGCGGCGAACGGGACCAGGATCTGGGCCACGACCGAGGTGGCCCCGCTGACCAGGGATGCGATCAGCAGTACCGGGAAGCTGGCCGCCGTACCGGCGACGAGCAGGGCGACCGTGGTGACCGCCAGCAGGACGGTGACGAGCCGGCGCTTCTCGAACCGGTCGCCGAGCGGGACCAGGAAGAGCATGCCCACCACATAGCCGATCTGGGTGAGCGTGATCAGCCCGCCCGCGGTGGCGGTGTCGATGTGGAACACATCGCTCAGCGAGGCCAGCAGGGGCTGGGCGTAGTAGAGGTTGGCGGCCGTCAGGCCGGTGCCGACGGCCAGCAGCGCCACCAGCCACCCCGGGACACCATGGTGTTCGGGGGGAGTGGTCGGGCGGGAGGAAAGGGGCCGGGTGGTGGTGGTCATGGGCTCGGACACCTTCATGGGCTCGGACACCTTCTCGTACGGGGCTTCGCGGTGGTGGAGCGACTGCTTCGGCGCTCGCATGGGTGCAAGCGCTCGGCAGGTGTCGGATGCTTCCCCTGTCGCGGCGATGATCCAGGACAACTGTTATCTGTAATAGAGATGAATGAGCGTGGCCGTGTCCTGGCCCGGGCCGCCCTGGCGGGGTGCGCGGGCGGCGAAGTACTGTACGACCTGGGTCGCCGTCATCGCGGAGGTGCCCGTCGAGCGACTCAGGAACATGATCTATGCGAATCCCACCGTCCACCGGACCGTCCATGCGGGCTCGTGACCCGCGTGAGAAGCACCGCGTGGCGACATCACTGGAACTGCTCTTCGACCTGTGCTTCGTGGTCGCCGTGAGCCAGGCCTCCTTCAGCCTCCACCACGCGGTCACCAGCGGCCACTATGCGTCGGGTGTTCTGCACTACCTGATCGTCTTCTTCAGCGTGTGGTGGGCGTGGATGAACTTCACGTGGTTCGCCTCCGCCTACGACCCGCAGGACACCCCGTACCGGCTGACGGTGTTCGTCCAGATCACCGGATCGCTGATCCTCGCGGCCGGTGTGCGGCGGGCGTTCGAGGGGGACGACCTCAGCGTCATCGTCCTGGGGTACGTCGTGATGCGCACCGCGCTGGCCGGGCTGTGGCTGCGCGCCTCGCGGGCCGACCCCGGAAGGCGCCGGACCACCCTGCGCTTCGCCTGCGGAGTGGTGGCCTGTCAGATCGGCTGGATCGTGCTGCTGTTCCTGCCGGACGCGATGCATGTGCCGGTCATCGCGGCGCTGGTGGTGGCGGAGGTGGCCGTACCGGTGTGGGCGCAGTCCGCCGGGATGACGCCCTGGCATCCGCGCCACATCGCCGAGCGCTACGAGCTGTTCACGCTGATCGTGCTCGGCGAGTCCGTCGCCTCCGCCACGGCCGCGGTCCGCACCGCCTTCGACGAACACCCCACCGGGGCGCTGTACGCGGTGGCGGCGGGCGGGCTGCTCATGGTCTTCGCCATGTGGTGGCTGTACTTCGCCCGCGCCGCGCACACCCTGCTCGCCACCACGCACCAGGCACCCGGCAGACGATTCCGGTGGGCGTACGGCCACTACCTGATCTTCGGTTCGGCGGCCGCCATCGGGGCGGGGCTGGGGGTGAGCGCCGACCAGGTCACCCACCGCGCGGACGTGCCCTCGCAGGTCGCCGGTGCCATGGTGGCCGTTCCGGCGGCCGTCTTCCTGCTCACCGTATGGGCGCTGCATCTGCGGCCCCACCAGCAGTGCGCCGGCGAGTCGGTGCCCTTCCTCGTCGCCGCCGCCCTCGTCCTGCTGACCGTGTTCTCCCCGGTGCCGGCCCTGGCCACGGGGATCGTGCTGGCGCTGCTGGCCGCGGTCGTCACGGTGACCCGCGGCGGCCGGCCGGCGGCCGCCTGAGCCGCGCTCTCCGGCCCGGACCTCATAACAGCCGCAAGCCCGGCCGGGGAGTGCCCCGGCCGGGCTTGCGTGCGTATCGAGGTCCGGGCCGGCGGCGTCAGCTCGTCGCGCGGACGGCCTCGAGGATGAGGTCCGCGACGGCCTTCGGCTGGGACACCGCGACGGCGTGCGAGGCCCCTTCGACCTCGACGACGTTCGCCCCCGCCCGCTCCGCCGCGAAGCGTTGCACCTCGGGGTTGATGGCCTGGTCCGCGTCGGCCACCAGCGCCCAGGAGGGCTTGGTGCGCCAGGCGGTGGCCCGGGCCGGCTCGTCGAACGCCGCCGCGGCGAGCGGGCGCTGCGCGACCGCCAGGACCTTGGTGACCTCCTCGGGCACGTCGGCGGCGAACACCGACGGGAAGGACTCGGGCACGATGGTGAGCTCCACCGCGGGCTCGGCGCCCTCGACCGGGAAGGTCGCGGGGCGCAGGTTGTCCGCCAGCGGCGGCGCCGGGAAGCGCCCCTGCAGCTCGCCGAGGCTCTCCCCTTCCTCCAGGACGTACGCGGCGACGAACACCAGCCCGACGACGTTCTCGGTGGCCCCGGCGACGGTGATGATCGCACCGCCGTAGGAGTGGCCGACCAGGATGACGGGGCCGTCGATCTGGGCGGCGACGGAGGCGACGTACGCGGCGTCGGACGCGAGTCCCCGCAGCGGGTTGGGCGGCGCCACCACGGACACGCCGTGGCTCTGCAGCTCGCGGATGACGCCGGACCAGCTGCCCGCGTCGGCGAATGCGCCGTGGACCAGAAGAACGGTCGGGGCGGTGGACGAGGTCATATCAGATCTCCTTCTCAGCGCTCGTCGAGCCTCAGCGCTCGTTGAGCGCGGCGCCCAGCGTGTCCGCGGCCAGCTTGATGGCGGCCTCGGCCGCATGGGTCTCACGCAGGGCGTTGAGCATGACGAAGTCGTGGATGATGCCCTGGAAACGCACGGCGGTGACCGCGACACCGGCCTCGCGGAGCTTGTTGGCGTACGCCTCGCCCTCGTCCCGGAGGACATCCGCCTCGCCGGTGATGACCAGGGCCGGAGGCAGACCGGTGAGCTGCTCCGTGGTGGCCCGGAGCGGGGACGCGGTGATCTCGGCCCGCTGCGCCTCGTCGGTGGTGTACTGATCCCAGAACCACTGCATGCCGTCCCGGCGCAGGAAGTATCCGGTGGCGAACTGGTGGTACGAACCGGTGTCGAAGTTCGCGTCGGTGACCGGGTAGAACAGCACCTGCTGGACCAGCGGCACATCGCCGCGCTCCTTGGCCATCAGGGTCAGCGCCGCGGTCATGTTGCCGCCGACCGAGTCCCCGGCCACGGCCAGACGGGCGCCGTCAAGGCCCTTGGACGCGCCCTCCCGGACCACCCACTGGGCGACCGCGTAGTTCTGCTCGATGGCCACCGGGTACCGGGCCTCCGGCGACAGGTCGTACTCGGGGAAGACCACGGCCGCGCCCGCGCCGACGGCGAGTTCACGCACCAGGCGGTCATGGGTGTGGGCGTTGCCGAACACCCAACCGGCACCGTGGATGTACAGGATCACCGGCAGTTCCCCGGTGGCACCCGCCGGCTTGACGATCCGGGCCCGGACACTGCCCGTCGGACCACCGGCCACGGTGATCCACTCCTCGTCCACCTCCGGCTTGGCGATCTCGCCGGACTGCACCTCGTCGACCGCCGCCCGGCCCTCCGCCGGGGGCAGGTCGAAGAGGAACGGCGGCTTGGCGGTGGCTTCGGCGAAGGCGGCCGCGGCCGGCTCCAGGACGGGCTGGACCGGCACGATGGCGTCGGACATGTGGGGCTCCCGAGTGGTGCGGGGATACGAATGGGAATGCCGGGATGAAGGGGTAAATCTCCCGGTTGCTGTGGTCACCTTAGGGCGCCCGGCGGAAAACTCTTGCCCGTCAGCGCACCGGGTCTTTCCCCGCAGCGCCATTCGTGGGACGCGGCGCCGCGCCGTGCGCTGTCGGGCCGGAAACAGTGCGCTGCCGGGCAATACGGGGGCGCCGGCGAACCCTAATGTCCTGGGCATTCCCGATGTCGTTATTTGGAGTCTGCCGAGGTGCCTACGATGCCGGTCGGCGGCTTGGTTCCGCACGCCGCCGACGATGCCGCGGACCTGATCGTCCGCAATGCCAAGATCTACACCGGGGACAGCGGGCGCCCGCACGCCGGCGCCCTGGCCATCCGCGACGGCCTCGTCACGGCCGTCGGGGACGACGCGGAGGTCGCGCCCTTCGTCGGCCCGGCCACCACCGTGGTCGACGCGCTCGGCCGACGCGTGATCCCCGGGCTCAACGACGCCCATCTGCATGTGATCCGGGGAGGTCTCAACTATGTCCTCGAACTGCGCTGGGACGGTGTGCCCACGCTGCGTCAGGCCCTGGCGATGCTGCGGGAGCAGGCGGCCCGCACCCCCAAGGGGCAGTGGGTGCGGGTGGTGGGAGGGTGGTCGGCCGAGCAGTTCGCCGAACGACGGCTGCCCACCCCCGCCGAGCTCAACGCCGCCGCACCGGACACTCCGGTCTTCGTCCTGCATCTGTACCAGTCGGCGATCCTGAACCGGGCGGCGCTGCGCGCCGTCGGCTACACCAAGGACACCCCCGACCCCCGCGGCGGCCAGATCGTACGGGGCAGGAACGGCGAGCCCAACGGGATGCTGGTGGCCGCCCCCAGCGCGCTGATCCTCTACTCCACGCTCGCCAAGGCCCCCACACTGGACGGGGAGGACAAGAAGACCTCCACCCAGCACTTTCTGCGCGAGCTGAACCGCTTCGGGCTGACCTCCGCGATCGACGCCGCCGGAGGTTTCCAGAACTTCCCCGACAACTACGGCACGGTCACCGAACTGGCCAGGGACGGGCAGCTGACGCTGCGTATCGCCTACCACCTGTTTCCGCAGACCGCCGGCCAGGAGCTCGACGACCTCGCCCGCTGGATCGAGATGGTCCGCCCCGAGGACGGGGACGAGTGGCTGCGGCTGAACGGCGCGGGCGAGAACCTGACCTGGGCCGCCGCCGACTTCGAGAACTTCGCCGAGCCCCGCCCGGAACTGAGCGGCGACTACGAGACCGGGTTCGAGAAGGCGGTACGGCTCCTCATGGGGCACGGCTGGGGTTTCCGGCTGCACGCCACGTACGACGAGACCATCAGGCGCGACCTGGCGGTGTTCGAGAAGCTTGCCGCGGAAGGTCTGTTCCCGGCCGGGAACAGATGGCTGTTCGACCATGCGGAGACCGTGTCCCCGGACAGCCTCGACCGCGTCGCGGCCCTCGGCGGCGCGATGTCCGTACAGAACCGGATGTCGTTCCAGGGCGAGGTGTTCGCGCGCCGGTACGGCCTCGGCGCCGCCGCGGAGGCCCCGCCGGTGCGGGCCATGCTGGCGCGCGGGCTGACCGTCGGCGCCGGCACCGACGCCACCCGGGTGTCCTCCTACAACCCCTGGGTCGCGCTGCACTGGCTGATCTCCGGCCGGACACTGGGCGGAACGGCTCTGCGGCCGCCGCAGAACCGGGTCGACCGGGAGACCGCGCTGACCATGTACACCCGGGCCGGTGCCGCGCTGACCGGCGAGGAGCACATCAAGGGCATCCTGCGGGAGGGCTTCTTCGGCGACCTCGCGATCCTGTCCGACGACTACTTCACCGTGCGGGAGGGGGACATCCCGCATATCGAGTCGCTGCTGACCGTCGTCGGCGGCCGGGTCGTCCACGCCGTGGCGGACTACGAGGGCATGGCGGAGGAGATCCCGGCCGTCAGCCCCGAGTGGAGCCCGGTCGCGCACTTCGGCGGCCACTGGGCCACCGGGGGTGCCCGCGGCTCCGGTGCCCGTCAGGCGGAGCTGCTGGGGGAGGCCGCCGCGGAGTCGGAACTCCACTGGCAGTGGCGCGTCCAGCGGGGGCTTGCCGACGGGGGCCGCCCCGAACCGTACGACCCCTGCTTCGTCCTCTGACTCTGTCTCACCCCGTCTAAACCAAACTAACCCGTAACTGCCCAGAACTGCCCAGAATCGAGAAGGGAAACCGCGATGGTCGACATCAACGAGGTCAGCGCCGTACCGAGCCCCGACCTGCTCACCCCGGACAACGCCGTGGTGCTGTTCGTGGACCACCAGCCGCAGATGTTCTTCGGCACCGGCAGCGGCGACCGCACCACGATCATCAATGCCACCGTCGGCCTGGCCAAGGCCGCCAAGGTCTTCGATGTGCCGACGGTTCTGACCACCGTGGCCGCCGAGTCCTTCTCCGGCCCGATCCTGCCGCAGCTGGCGGAGGTCTTCCCGGAGGCCGAGATCATCGACCGTACCTCGATGAACGCCTGGGAGGACCCGGCGCTCGTCGAGGCGGTGAAGGCCACCGGCCGTACCAAGGTGGTCATCGCAGGGCTGTGGACCGAGGTCTGCCTGGTGCTGCCCGTGCTGTCCATGATCGCCCAGGGCTATGAGGTCTATGTCGTCTCCGACGCCTCGGGCGGTGTCACCCCCCAGGCCCACGAACACGCGCTCCAGCGGATGATCCAGGCCGGCGCGGTGCCGGTGACCTGGGTGCAGGTGCTGCTGGAGCTGCAGCGCGACTGGGCGAGAACGGAGACGTACGGCCCCGTCACGGAGGTCGTGAAGGAGCACGCCGGCGCCTACGGCCTCGGTGTCTTCTACGCGCAGTCCATGATCGACCCCCACGCGGCCGGCTGATCCCGACCCCCGACACCGGTCATAGGGCCAGGACCAGGACCAGAACAGGAACGGGAACCAAACACGATGGACACCGGACTGCTGATCCTCCGGGTGGTGGTGGGCCTGCTCATCGCCGGCCACGGAGTGCAGAAGGTGAGCTTCCGCCTCGGCGGCCACGGTCTGGCAGGGGGAATCGAGGAGTTCCGGCACGACGGCTTTCGCGGTGGTGCCCTCACCGCGCTCGCCGCGGGCGCCGGCCAGATCGGTTCGGGCCTGTTCCTGGCCCTCGGGGCGCTCACGCCGATGGCGGCCATGGTCGCCATCGGCGTGATGACCGTCGCGATCACGGTCAAGTGGCAGCACGGACTGTGGGTGCAGAACGACGGCTACGAGTACCCCCTGGTGCTGGTCGTCGTCTGCGCGGCGCTGTCCTTCACGGGCTCCGGCCGATGGTCCGCCGACCAGGCGATGGGCCTGGACTGGCCGGTGTGGCTGTCGTCGGCGACGGTCGCGCTCGGCCTGGCCAGCGGCCTGCTCACCCGCCTTGTCCTGCACCGCTCGACCACCGAGGATCCGACCACCGAGGAGAGGATGACCGCCGATGCGCGCACTGCTGACTGACGCGGCCCGCACCCTGGTACCGCCCCGCGCGGACCGGCACGGCCCGCTGCCGCCGCTGATGCTGACCCTGACGCTGGTCACCGGCATCGTCGACGCGGTGAGCTACCTGGGACTCGGGCATGTCTTCGTCGCCAACATGACGGGCAATGTGGTCTTCCTCGGCTTCGCCCTGACCGGCGCCCAGGGGCTGTCGGCCTCGGCGTCCCTCGTCTCGCTGGCCGTGTTCCTGACCGGCGCCCTGGCGGGAGGCCGGCTCGCGACTCGGCTGGTGGCACATCGCGGACGGCTGCTGGCCGTCGCCACGGGTGTGCAGACGGTCCTGTTCGGCGCGGCGGCGGCCACCGCGGCCGCGGCCGACGGCCGGGTCACCACCGGGGTCGAGTACGCCCTGATCGTGCTGCTCGGCCTGGCCATGGGTCTGCAGAACGCCGTGGCCCGGCGCCTCGGCGTCCCCGATATGACCACCACCGTCCTCACCCTCACCCTGACCGGGCTCGCCGCCGACTCCACCCCGGCCGGCGGCACGGCACCCCGGCCGGGCCGGCGGATCCTGTCCGTACTGGCGATGTTCCTCGGGGCCCTGATCGGCGCCCTGCTGGTGCTGCACACCCATCTGGCGGCAGCCCTCGGACTGGCCCTGCTGCTGCTCCTGGTCACCGCGCTGATCACCCACCGCGTCTCGACGGCCGACGCGCACTGGGCTCCGCCGACGAGCTGAGCGGCCCCGACGAGCTGAGCGCCGCCGGTCAGCTCGCGGCGCCCTGCCATTCGCTGGGGGACATCCCGTACGTGGCCCGGAACACCCGGCTGAAGTGGGTCGGGCTGATGAACCCCCAGCGGCGGGCCACCCCCGCGATGGTCTGACGCCCCCGGGCCAGGACCAGTTCGCGCTGGCACTCCTCCAGCCGGCGGCCCCGTATCCAGCGCCCGACCGTGGTGCCCTCGTCCCGGAAGAGCTTGTGCAGATAGCGCACCGAGATGTGGTGGGCGCGGGCGATGGCCTCCGGCGAGAGGTCGGGGTCGGAGAGGCGGTGGGTGATGAAGCGCTGGATCTTCAGCAGCATCGCCCGGCGCGCGTCCGCCATACCGGCGGGCGGCGGGGCGTGTTGCTCCATGACCAGGGTGGCCAGGAGATCCAGCGCGTTGCGGGCGACGGTCTCGCCGACCGCGGGGGCGGCTGAGGTCACCATCTCGGCCAGCTCGGACAGGAACGGCGACACCAGGGAGCCGAGCAGCGACGCACTGCGGACGGGGGCCGCCGTGACCCGGTGCAGATCGTGTTTGCCGACGCCGAGCAGCTGCCGTGGCAGCAGGAAGATCTTCAGCCGGGCACCGGCGGGCATTTCCAGGAGGTGGGGGAGTTCGGCGTCGTAGAAGAGGATGTCCCCGGGGCGCAGCAGCGTCTTCGGCGCGGCGGGCCCAGCAGGCCCGCCGGACCCACCGCACCGGGGGGAGCCTCCGCCCGTGCCCAGCAGCCCGACGAAGTGATAGTCACCCGGGTCGTATGCGCCCAGACGGGGGCCGCGGCCCGGCGACTGATCGGACAGGACCGATACGGCCGTCGCCGGATCCGACCGGCCGTCGCCGAGGGACATCCGCGGTGCGGCCTCCACGACGGCGATGTCCAGACCGACGGACCTCCAGTACCGCGCGCCCTCCTGCGGTGCCGCGGTCCGGCCGATTCCCACATGCGCCTCCACCGGCACCCGACGAATAGCCCTCGACCACGGCTTTTGTCGCCGGGATGAGGGCCTTGTGCTTTTCGTGAGTGACCGTACAAGCGCAGGAAGTACAAAAAAGTGTCACTTCAGTGACCGTGGTCGGTGTTCTCGCCGAGCCCCGCGGCATAGGAGCGCAGCAGGTCGTGGACGGAGTACCGGCCGGGGCTCGGCTCGGCGACCAGGTGGGCCCGGACGAGCTCGGCGAGCAGCCGAGCGCTTTCCTGAGCGTCGAGTCCGGCGTGCCCGGCGAGCCCGTCGAGTGCGGCGAGTTCGGCCACCTCGGACGCCGAGAGGTCGGGGCCGGGGTGGCCGGCGAGCAGCCGGAAGAGCCGGGCGGCGGCCGCCGACAGCGCGCGGTACGACCAGGAGAAGACCGTGCTGACCTCGGCGGACCCTCGGGCGATGGCGTCCAGCCGGTCGTGGGCGTCGCGCAGCTCGGCGGCCAGGGCGGACAGTCGGAAGCCGGGGTGTGCGGCCAGCCGGGCGGCGACGCAGGACAGGGCCAGCGGCAGCCCGGCGCACAGCTCGACGATCTCGGCCGCCGCCTGGGGCTCGGCCCCGACCCGGGCGGCCCCGAGCCGGGCGGCCAGGAACTCGCGCCCCTCCTCGGCGTCGAGCCAGCACAGGCTCAGCGGATGCGCGCCGTGGTCGGCGACCAGCCCGGTCAGCGTGTCCCGGCTGGTGACGATCACCAGACAGCCGGGCGCCCCGGGCAGCAGCGGCCGCACCTGCTCGGTGTCCAGGGCGTTGTCCAGCAGAACGAGGAAGCGCCGCCCGGCCAGCAGGCTCCGGTACAGCGCGGTCTGGGCGTCCAGGCCGTGCGGCACGCGGTGCCGCGGCACCCCGAGCGCGCACAGAAAGTCGCGTACGGCCTCCCCGGGGTCGAGGGCCGTGCCGGTGGGCTCGAATCCGCGCAGGTCGACATAGAACTGGCCGTCCGGGAAGCGGTCTGCCACCTGGTGGGCCCAGTGCACGGCCAGCGTGGTCTTGCCGACCCCGGCCATCCCCCCGATCACACTGATCACCGCCGTGTCGAGCGGTCGGCCCGCCTCCGGCAGCAGGGCGGACAGCTTGGCCAACTGGGTGCGCCGGCCGGAGAAGGCCGGCAGGTCCTGGGGCAGTTGGGCGGGCCGCGGTTCGGAGTACGCGGCTCTGGGAAGAGGGAGCCCGCCGTCCGCCGACTCCCCGCCGAGCGCGGCCCCGGAGCGCGCGGCAGAGCCCGCGGCGGGGCGCGCCGCCGGACGGGACTCGCGCAGCACCGCCGCATGGGCGTCGGACAGCTCCCGCCCCGGGGTCAGGCCCAGTTCGTCCGCGAGCCGGGCGACGGCGGCGCGGTGGGTCTCCAGCGCCTCGGCCCGCTGGCCGGTGGCCGCCAGGGCGAGCACCAGCCTGGCCAGCAGGGGCTCGTCCAGCGGGTTGGCCAGGGCCGCCTTCCGGAGCTCGTCCAGGACCGGGGCCGTCATCCCGGCGCGCAGCGCCGCGTCCGCCAGCTCCTTCACGGCCGCGAGGCGTTCCCGGTCGAGTACGTCGAGAAAGGCGCGCGCCCGTATCTCGACGGACACATCGGCGCCGGCCGGTCCCTTCCACAGCGCCAGCGCCTCGGTGAGCAGCGTCACGGCCCGCCCGGGGGACCGGTCGGCGGCCTCGCCGGCCCGCTCGCGCAGCCGGCGGAAGCGGAGGAGGTCCAGCGAGTCCGCGTCGACGGCGATCCGGTAGCCTGCCGCCTCGCGCAGCAGCCAGTGACCGGGCGCCCTCAGCGGCAGTCCGGGCTCCAGCGTGCGGCGCAGGATTCCGATGTGCCGGCGGACGACGTTGACGGCGCTGCCGGGCGGGTCCTCGCCCCACAGGGCGTCCACGATCTCGCTCAGCCCGACGGGCCGCCCCGCCCGCGCGAGCAGCAGGCCCAGCAGGACGCGCTGTTGGGGGCGTCCCAGGTCCAGCTCTGCCCCGGCCCGCCAGGCCCGTATGGGCCCCAGCACCGCGAACCGTACAGATTCCCGCGACACCCTCGCTCCTCACATACCCTCAGCGGGTGGATACGGCGGCACATAGTACAGGGGCGACAGCGCCTCAGCCGGTGATGCGTCCGGTCACCCCCGGTGCGCCTCGCCGCCCGGGGCCAGGCGCGCGCTCACCTTCCCGGCGTCGGGGTGTTCCAGCCCGTTGAGCAGCGACAATGCCTCCCGCCAGGCGGCCCGGGCGGCTTCGGAGTCGCCCAGCGCGCTGTGCACGTCCCCGAGGTCGGTCAGCGTCTGGGCCTCCATATAGGGCACGCCCAGCTCCTGGTACAGCTCGAGGGCGTTGCCGTACCCGCCGAGGGCGCGCGTATGCCGGCCGACCTGCTGATGGATGTAGCCGATGCTGTGCCAGGCCGCGGCCTCGCCGTAGCGGTCGCCGTACTCCCGCAGCACCGGCAGCGCCGTGCGGCAGTGGCTGAACGCGAGGTCGTACTCGCCGAGCAGGGCGTGGTACCAGGCCACCGAGGCCAGGACGCTCGCCCACGCGGGCCGGTCCTTCCTCGACCGCAACAGCTCCAGCGCCTGCTGGTTGTGGCGCAGCGCCCCGCGGAGATCGCCCAGTTGCTCGGCGGTCCAGCCGAGGCTGCGGTGGGTGTTGCCCCGCCCGATGTCGTCGCCGAGCTCCGTGAAGAGGCGCAGCGCGCGTTCGAGATGCGTACGGGTCTCGTCATGCCGGCCGAGGCGGCCCTCGACGCGGGCGAGGGCCCGCAGGGCGCGGGCCTCCATGGCGGGCAGGCCCGTCCGCAGGGCGGCTCCCAGGGCGGCGCGCTGGACCGTGGCCCAGTCGTGCCAGTGGCCCCGGCGGTCGAAGAACGCCTCCAGGGCCCAGGCCAACTGGCAGGCGTGGGTGTCGAATCCGTTGCGCACCGCGACGTCCACCGCCAGCAGCAGCGCCGGGTACTCGGCGGTGAGCCAGTCGAGTGCCCGCTCGGCGGAGGAGAAGGTCTCGAGGGTCGCCCCGGGCCGCGGCGGCGCGGGAGAGATCGGGTCCAGGTGCGGGGCGAGCAGCAGATCCGCGGCGTGGGCGGCGTGCGCGTAGTGGTCGAGCAGCCGGTGGAGGGCAGCCCGGCGCCCGTCCTGCGAATCCTGGGCCAGCGCCAGCTCCCGGGAGTAGGCGCGCAGCAGGTCGTGCAGGACGTACCGGCCCGGAGCGTGTTCGCCGATCAGCTGCACCTGGGTGAGCTCGGTCAGCAACGGCCATGTCTCGCGCAGCGGAAGGCCGACCAGACTGGCCGCCGCCGTGGCGGAGATGTCCGGTCCGGCCTGCAGGCCGAGCACCCGGAACAGCCGGGCGGCGGCGGGGGAGATGGCGCGGCAGGACCAGGAGAACACCGCGCCGACATCGGTGGACACCTCACCGCCCGCGAACCCCTCCAGGCTTTCCCGGGTCTCCCGCAACTCGTCGGCCACGACCGACAGCGGAACGTCGGGACTCAGCGCCACGCGGGCGGCGACGCAGGCCAGGGCGAGCGGCAGCCCGGCGCACCGTTCGGCGATCTCCGCGACGGCTCCCGGGGCGTCCGACACCCGGCCGTCCCCGAGCCGGCGGGCCAGGAACTCACGGGCCTCGTCCACATCGAGCGGCCGCAGGCTCAGCGCATGGGCGCCGTACGCCGCCAGCAGCCCGTGCATCTGGTTGCGGCTGGTGACGATCGTGAGACAGCCGGGCGAGCCGGGCAGCAGCGGCCGTATCTGGTCCGTGCCCGCGGCGTTGTCCAGCAGCACCAGGACCCGGCGGCCGGCCAGCAGGCTGCGGTAGAGCGCGGCCTGGGCGTCCAGGCCGTTAGGGATGTGCCGCGGCGGCACACCCAGGGCGTCGAGAAAGCCGCGTACGGCCTCCCCGGGGGTCATGGCGGGCCCCGTCGGATCGAATCCGCGCAGGTTGACGTAGAGCTGCCCGTCGGGGAACCGGTCGGCCACCTGATGGGCCCAGTGCACGGCCAGGGTGGTCTTGCCGATCCCGGCCATCCCGCCGATGGCGCTGATCAGCACCGTGGAGGTGTCCTGCCCCGCCCCCGGCAACCGGGCCAGCACCTCCGCCATTTCCGTTCTGCGGCCGGTGAACACCGGCAGGTCGGGCGGGAGCTGGGCGGGGCTGGGGGCGGTGTAGCCGGTGCGCCCGGACGGCCCGTCAGGGGCGGGCCCGCCTGCCGGAGGCGCCGCCACCCGGGGCTTACGCCCGGCCGCCACCGCCTGAGCCGCCAGCAGTTCCGCGCCGGGCGATATGCCCAGTCCGTCGGTGAGGCGTATACGGGCCCCCTCGTACACCTCAAGCGCCTCGGACCGGTGTCCGGCCGCCGTCAGGGCGAGCACCAGCCGGGACAGCAGCGGCTCGTCCAGCGGGCTCGCGGCGGCGGCCGCCCGCAGCGTCGGCAGCACCAGGTCGGCCGCCTCGGCGCCCAGGGCCAGGTCCGCCGACTCCTTGACGGCCGCCAGGTGTTCCCGGTCCAGCGCCGAGAGCAGCGGGTGGCCGCGCACCTCGGCGGCGATCCCGGAGGCGGCGGGCCCCTGCCACAGCGCCAGCGCCTCGACGCTCAGCGCCACGGCCCGCCCGGCCGCCCCCTCCGCCGCGGCCCGCCGGGCCGTCTCCCGCAGGCTCCGGAAGCGCAGCAGGTCCAGGGAGTCGTCGTCGACCTCCAGGCGGTAGCCACCCCCGCCGCGCAGCAGCCAACGGCCCGCCGCCCGCGTGGGCAGCTCCGGCTCCAGCAGCCGGCGCACCACGCCCACATGCCGGTGGATCACATTGGCGGCGCTGTCCGGCGGGTCCTCGCTCCACAGGGCGTCGATCAGGCCGTCCATCGAGACCGTACGCCCGGCCCCCGCCAGCAGCAGTGCCAGCAGCGCCCTGCGCTGAGGGCGCCCCAGGTCGAGTTCGCTCTCCCCACGCCAGGCCCTGACCGGCCCCAGGAGCGCGAACCGCACGGGACCCTGTGACAACTCACCCTCCGAGATCCGATCGCCGCCCCCTTCACGATCACTGTAAGTGGTGAGTCGACCGCGGCCGAATCCACGGCCCCACGGTGTACGGGCCGGGGGCCGTGTCCGCCGGGACCGGTCCCGGGAGCGGGGGCGCACGATGCGGTGGCCCGCCATATGGGGCTCGCACGTTCCGTGAGAGGGAGAGACCAGGAGATGGCTGACCCGACGTACGCCGCCGTGCCGGAGCCCGCGCCACCCGGGGGCCGGGCCCCCGACCCGTTGGCTGCCGCCCTCGGCAACGCGTCCCTGCTCGGCGTCGGCTACCTGCTGCTGGGGCGGCGCAGGCTCGCCGTCGCCGCCGCGGTGGTGACCGTCGTCCTCGTCTCCGTCCTGGTCTCGGTCGCCCGGCCGTGGTGCGAGGCCGTGGTGGTCGTCTGGTGGGCGGCCGGTATCGCGCACGGGTGGTTCCTGGCGCGGGGCCGCGGCGGGCCTGGTGCGCAGGGCGGCCCGGCCGTACGTACGCGGCGTCTGGTGGCGCTCGGTGTCACGGCTCCGGTGCTGCTGGCCGCGGGGTTCCTGCGGTTCGACGCCGCCAGGATCGAGCGGAGCGTGACCGAGGCCCGGGAAAGTGGCGACTGCGCACGGGTGTTGGCCGCGCAGGACGAGGTGTGGATCGGCCACCGAATAGCCGACGCCCCGCTGGCCGCCCGCGGTGACAAGACCGTCAAGGCGTGCCACCGGCTACGGGCCGCCAAGGCGGACCTGACCACCGGGCTGACCGGGGACACCGGCGCCCTGAAGGCGGGCTTCGACACGCTCTCCTCGGTCCTCGCCCAGCCCGGCAACGGGAAGACGGTCGACGCGGTCCTGGACGGCTTCCTCGGCGGTCTGCCCACCGAGAATCCCTGCCGCACCGTCACGGTCACCGACTGGCTCCGCCACCGCCGGCCCACCCACAACGCGCTGGACCGGTCCGCCGACACCGCGCGGCGGACCGCACCCGCGGCGCTGGTCGGATGCGGTGACGACCTCATGGCGGGCAAGGACTGGAAGAAGGCGCGCGACCGCTATCGGCAACTCCTCGACCAGTACCCGGGGGACGGACTCGCGGCCAAGGCCCGCGGCGGGGCCAGGCGGGCCACGCTGACCATCGAGCTGGAAGACGTACGCGATCTGCTCGACGGGTCGACGGACACGCAGCCCACGTACTGCTCCCGGCCGGCCAAGTACAGCGGCGCGGCCCCGTACGGCAAGGGAACCAACCGCGCGCTGTTCTACGGCAACGACACCTACACCAACAAGCTCCCCGGCGCGTGGCGGACCACCGACGCCGCCCACGCCGTGCTGGTGGTCTGCGCGGACGAGGAGGACTACGGGACATCCGTCCGGACGTGTCCGTACGAGAACAAGAGGTTTCCCAACTTTCCCACGGATGTGACCTTCCACAAGATCGCGATTCCGGTGAAGGTCTACGAGCTGCGGACCGGAAAGCTCGTGGCCGACCGCTCAGTGGAGATCAGCGGCACGAGCTGTCCCAGGAAGCTCTCGTACACCACCTACGGGCCCACCGACCTCGGACCGCCGTCGAAGGTGTACGTCAAGGCGTCCAAGGCCGATGTGCGCGCCGGTTTCAGGTCGCTGATCCACCCGCTCTGACCAGCCCCGTCTCATACGCGAGCACGACGGCCTGGGCGCGGTCGCGGAGGGCCAGCTTGGCGAAGATCCGGGCCACATGGGACTTCACCGTGGCCTCGCTCAGGGTCAGCTCGGCGGCCAGCTCCGCGTTGGACAGGCCACGGCCGAGCAAGCCGAGGACCTCCAGCTCACGGGGTGTCAGGGCCGCGAGGTCGGCGTGTTGGGCCGGGGCGGGGGCGGACGGTGAGGCGAAGCGCTCCACCAGCCGCCGGGTGATGGACGGGGCCAGCAGGGCATCGCCCGTGTCCACCAGCCGTACGGCCGCCGCCAGGTGTTCCGGGGTGACGTCCTTCAGCAGAAAGCCGCTGGCCCCGACGGACAGCGCCGTGTACACATAGTGGTCCAGGTCGAACGTGGTCAGCATCAGCACCCGGCAGTCCGGGGTCTGGCGCAGGATGCGGCGGGTGGCCTCGAGGCCGTCCATGGTCGGCATACGGATGTCCATCAGCACCACGTCCGGCCGCAGTTCGCGCGCCGCCGCCACCGCTTCCGCGCCGTTGGCCGCCTCGCCCACCACCTCGATGCCGCGCGCGGTGAGGATCAGCCGGAAGCCGGTCCTGATCAGTGTCTGGTCGTCGGCGATGAGAACGCGCGGAGCCCGCTCGCCCGCGGGCGCCGCCGTCATGGCCGGTCCAGGGGGATACGCGCCCGGACCCGGTAGCCGCCGCCGAGGCGGCGCCGGGCGTCCAGGTCTCCGCCGTACACCGCGACCCGTTCCCGCAGGCCCAGCAGTCCGCGGCCGGTGCCCTCCCGCTGCCGCGGTGTCGGCTGTGCCGGCGCACCGCCGGTCAGCACGCTGGGGCCGGTGTTGAGCACCTCCACGCGCAGCGCGTGGTCGGCGTAGCGCACGGTCACCTCGGCCTTGCCGGCGCCGTCGCCGTGCCGGAGCGCGTTGGTCAGCGCCTCCTGGATGATGCGGTAGGCGGTCACATCGACCCCCTGGGGCAGCGGGCGCGGCTTGCCCGAGACGCGCACCTCGACGGGCAGCCCGGCGAACGAGATCCGGTCGACGAGCGAGCCCAGCCGGTCCAGGCCCGGCTGCGGTGTCAGCTCCGCCGCGCCGCCACCGCTGCCCGCGCCCGGCCCCTGGTCGGTGTCCTCGCCGCTCGGCGACGGCGCCAACAGCCCCAGCAGATGCCGCAGATCGGTCATCGCGCCACGCCCCGCGTCCTCGACGGCCCGCAGGGCCGCCGTGGCCTCGTCCGGCATGGTGCCCAGCACCTCGCGGGCGGCCCCGGCCTGGACCACCATGACGCTGACGTTATGGCTGACGATGTCGTGCAACTCCCGGGCGATACGGTCCCGCTCGGCCTCGACCGCGGCGCGCGCGGCGCTCTCCCGCTCCCGCTCCAGCAGCCAGCCGCGCTCTCCCACGGCCGTCTGCCACCGGCGCCGCGTACGCACCAGCGCCACCGCCAGCCACAGGGCGGCGGCCGACACCAGCCCGACCGCCGCCACCAGCGCCTTTGTCTCCCACTCCCACACGGGGCCACTGTGGCAGACCGCCCCGGGATCCGCATCAGCCTGTGGATGCAGGCCCTGCATCCCGGGGATGAGGCGGGCGAGAAGGTGCCATCCGGGGAGGGATGTCCGGGCCGGGCTCCCCGTTTAGCGTCCTGTGCATGTTCACCGATCACAGCAGCGCAGAGGTCGTCGTACGGCTCGACGGCGTACGCAAGGAATACGGGGAGACGACGGCGCTGGACGGCGTGTCCCTGGAGATCCGGGCCGGGGAGGCGGTCGCGGTGATGGGGCCCTCGGGGTGCGGAAAGTCCACCCTGCTCAACATGGTCGCCGGTCTGGACCGTCCGACGGACGGCACGGTCACCGTGCACGGCGAGAACGTGGGGGAGCTGAGCGAGAAGGGTCTCGCCCTGTACCGGCGGCGCCGCATCGGCATGGTCTTCCAGTTCTTCAACCTCGTCGACGACCTGTCGGCGCTCGACAACGTCGCCCTGGCCGCGCAGCTGACCGGCACCCCCGCCCGGCAGGCCCGCCGCCGCGCGCTGGAACTCTTCGAGGAACTGGGCATCGAGGACCGCGCCCGGGCCTATCCGGCGGTGCTCAGCGGCGGCGAGCGGCAGCGGGTCGCGGTGGCCCGGGCGCTGATGAACCGCCCCGCCCTGCTGCTGGCCGACGAACCGACCGGCGCGCTGGACAGCCGGGCCGGCGAGCAGGTGATGGACCTGCTGCTGGACCTCAACCAGATCGGCCAGACGCTGATCATGGTGACGCACGACGAGCACCTGGCACGGCGCTGCGCCAGCCGGCTGGTCCTCCTCGCCGACGGCCGGGTGACCGGCGAGCAGACCCTGGAGGCGTCCGCATGAGGGCCGTGTGGCGGGCGGCGCGCGCGGCGGTACGGCGGCGCAGGCTCCAGACGATCGTCATCGGGCTCGTCACGCTGGTCTCGACAGCGGCGATCGTGGTCGCACTCGGCCTGGTCGACTCGGCCTCGTCTCCCTTCGAGAGGACCTTCGGCAAGCAGCGCGGCCCGCATGTGGTCGCCGTGTTCGATCCCGCCAAGGTCTCGGACGGACAGTTGGCGCGGGCGGCCCGGCGGCCCGGAGTCGAGGCCGCCGCAGGGCCCTTCGCCCAGGCGACGGTCGACATACCGAGGCCGGGGCAGCACGGTCTCGGCGGCCCGGTCACGTTCGTGGGCCGCCCCGGCCCAGGGGGCCCGGTGGACCGGGTGGATCTCTGGGCGGGCCGTTGGGCCACCCGGCCGGGTGAGGTCGTCCTGAACCGGCAGACGGACTGGACCGCGCACGACTTGGGCAAGCGGATCCGGCTGCCCTCCGGGCCGACGCTCACCATCGTCGGGTTCGCCTTCGAACTCAGCCGTGCGGCGGACGCCTGGGTCGCGCCCGACCAGATCGCGGCCCTGCACCCGACCGCCGCCCAGATGCTCTTCCGCTTCACGGACGCATCGTCGGACGCCCGGCTGCGCGCGCAGCTGGCCACGGTGGTCCAAGGGCTGCCGAAAGGTGCCCTGACCGCCTCGGAGTCGTATCTCACCCTCAAACACCGGACAGCCGGCCCGGCCCGGTTCTATGCCGCCTATCTGCTGGCCTTCGGCATCCTCGGCATCACGGTGGCGGTACTCATCGTGGCCAACGTGGTCAGCGGTGCCGTGATTTCGGGCTTCCGGCACATCGGCATTCTCAAGGCCCTCGGGTTCACACCGGGTCAAGTCGTCGCCGTCTACCTGACCATGATCTCCCTGCCCGCCGTCGTCGGCTGCGTGCTCGGCACCGCCGTCGGCAACCTGGCCTCGCGCCCGTTCTTCTGGTTCGTGTTCACCGGCCCCGACTCGGGGGTGCTCCGAGACTACGCCGGCGTGCCGCCCTGGGTGAACGCGCTCGCCCTGCTCGGCATGCCCGTGGTCTGCGCCCTCGCCGCGCTGCTCCCCGCGGTGCGCGCACACAGGCTCTCCGCGGCGCGGGCGATCAGCGCGGGGAGCGCCCCGCGCGCCGGCAGGGCGCTCGGCGTCCAGCGCCGGTTGGCGGGCAGCAGGCTGCCCCGGTCGGTGAGCCTGGGGGTGGGCCTGCCCTTCGCCCGGCCGGGCCGCAGCGCGCTCACGCTCGCCGCCGTGCTCCTCGGGGTGACCACGGTGACGTTCGCGACCGGTCTGGCCACCACAATGACCCGGTTCGCGACCGCGGGGCAGGACGCCTACCAGGTCTCGGTGTACGCGAGCGATGTCAGGCACAGCGACAGGGAGCTCGAGTCCCTGCTGCGCTCGCTGCCGGGTGCGCGCGAGGTCACCGCTGCCTCGCTCATCGACGTCCACATGGCCGGTTCGGCAGGGAACGTCATGTTCGGGGCGCGCCGGGGCGACCGTCCCCAGCTGAACAGCGTGCTCACCAAGGGTCGGTGGACCCGCGGAACGGGTGAGGTCACGGCCAGTTCGGCCTTCCTGCGCCAGCACGGCCTGCGGATCGGCGATCACCTCACGCTGGAGAAGGGCGATCGCCGGGAGGTGGTGGTGGTCGTCGTCGGTGAGGTCATGGAGCAGAACAACCGGCTGGTCATCGGCGACTGGTCGACGATGATGGCACTGTTCCCCCAGGAGGTGCCCTTCGAGTACCACATCAAGCTCCGGGACGGAGCGGACGCGGACGCCTACGCGCGCGCGGTCAGGGCCGCCGAGCCCGGAGCCGACCTGGAACTGACCAGCCCGGACCCCGCCGCCCAGGCCATCAACGGCTCCGCTGCGGCCCTCACCCTGATGCTGACCGTCGTCGCCGCCTTGGGTGTCTTCAACACGGTCGTCCTCAACACCCGCGACCGCCGCCGCGACCTGGGCATGCTCAAGTCCATCGGCATGACGCCACGCCAGGTCACCGCGATGATGGTGACGTCGATGGCGGTGCTCGGCGCGGCCGGCTCCCTGCTCGGTATTCCGCTGGGCATCGCGGGATACGACCTGGTGGTGCCGCGGATGACGGACGCGGTGGACATCGCCCTGCCCTCGTACATGACGGATGTCTGGCACCCCCCGGCCCTGGTCGGCCTGGCCCTGGCGGGCCTGGTGATCGGGGTGCTGGGCGCCCTGATCCCGGCGCGGCGCGCGGCGCGGCTGACGATCGCGGAGGTGCTGCACAACGAGTAGTGCCCCGCCATACGAAACGCGGCGGCCTCGCCCGGATCGGAACCGGGCGAGGCCGCCGCCTCGTGCGTGAGTGACCAGGGGCCGTCAGTCGGCGCCGAACTCCATCGCCGCGCGGTCGAGCAGCTGGTCGTCCACTTGGTCGCCGCCGGAGACCTGGCCGTCGGAGGAGGCGATCGCCTCGGCCGCGCCCTTCGGCATCGCGCCGATCAGCCCGGTCGAGGCCGCCTGCGCGGCGCCGATCAGCGCCGGGTGGGAGTTGCCCACCATGCCGAGACCCGCGTACTGCTCGAGCTTGGCGCGGGAGTCCGCGATGTCGAGGTTGCGCATGGTCAGCTGGCCGATCCGGTCCACGGGACCGAAGGCGGAGTCCTCGGTCCGCTCCATGGAGAGTTTGTCCGGGTGGTAGCTGAACGCCGGTCCGGAGGTGTCCAGGATGGAGTAGTCCTCACCGCGCCGCAGTCGCAGGGTCACCTCGCCGGTGATCGCGGCGCCGACCCAGCGCTGCAGCGACTCGCGCACCATCAGCGCCTGCGGGTCCAGCCAGCGGCCCTCGTACATCAGCCTGCCGAGCCGCCGGCCCTCGGTGTGGTAGGTGGCGACGGTGTCCTCGTTGTGGATCGCGTTGACCAGCCGCTCGTACGCCGCGTGCAGCAGCGCCATGCCCGGGGCCTCGTAGATGCCGCGGCTCTTGGCCTCGATGACGCGGTTCTCGATCTGGTCGGACATGCCCAGGCCGTGCCGGCCGCCGATGGCGTTGGCCTCCAGCACCAGATCGACGGCGGAGGCGAACTCCTTGCCGTTGATCGTCACCGGCCGGCCCTGCTCGAAGCCGATCGTGACGTCCTCGGCCGCTATGTCGATGCTCGGGTCCCAGAACCGCACGCCCATGATCGGGTCGACGAGCTCCAGCCCTACGTCAAGGTGCTCGAGCGCCTTGGCCTCGTGCGTCGCGCCCCAGATGTTCGCGTCGGTGGAGTAGGCCTTCTCCGTGCTGTCCCGGTAGGGCAGGCCGTGGGCGGCCAGCCACTCCGACATCTCCTTGCGGCCGCCGAGCTCGCTGACGAAGTCGGCGTCCAGCCACGGCTTGTAGATCCGCAGGGAGGGGTTGGCCAGCAGACCGTAGCGGTAGAACCGCTCGATGTCGTTGCCCTTGAAGGTGGAGCCGTCGCCCCAGATCTGGACATCGTCCTCGAGCATCGCGCGCACCAGCAGGGTGCCGGTGACGGCCCGCCCGAGCGGGGTGGTGTTGAAGTAGCTGCGGCCACCGGACCGGATGTGGAACGCCCCGCAGGCCAGGGCCGCGAGACCCTCCTCCACGAGGGCCGCCCGGCAGTCGACCAGCCGGGCGACCTCCGCACCGTAGGCCGTGGCGCGGCCGGGCACCGAGGCGATGTCGGGCTCGTCGTACTGGCCGATGTCAGCGGTGTAGGTGCAGGGCACCGCACCCTTGTCGCGCATCCACGCGACGGCTACCGAGGTGTCGAGGCCACCGGAGAAGGCGATCCCGACGCGCTCGCCGACAGGCAGGGAGGTGAGAACTTTGGACACGGCAGAAGTATGCATGACCCCGCATGATCATGCAAGCGCCGATCGGGCGCCGACGTGTGATCCGCCCCGGGCCACCGGTCTCCGTGACCGACCGTGAGCGTCAGCGTGCGCACGGTGCGCCAGTCGTACGGCTCGAGGTGTCCGGCCGGTACGCCCCGCAGGCCACCACCGCTTCCGGTCGCTGTGCCACTTGGCGCAGCAGGACCAGGGTCTTGTCCCGGGGTGGCGCGTTGCTGCCCTGGTCGTACGAGACGTATCCGGTGGCTCCGTCGAAGGTGACACCGGCGCCGAGGGCGATGAGGACGGACTCCCGCTCGACGTCCGGGTCGCGCAGCCGGGCCTGGTCGATTGCCTGCGACAGCATGTGGACGGCGTCATAGGACACCGCGGAGTGGCCGTCCTGCCGCCAGGGGTCGTCCCCGTCCGTGGTGGTCCGGACGAAGTGGTCGTACTCCTTGGCGAACTGCCGGGTCCTGGCGCTGGTGCGTGGGTCGGTGAGCGGCATGCGGTGGGCCGAGTAGTACAGCCGCAGCCAGCTCTTGTCGCTGAGCTCCCCGGTCATCGCGACGTTGGTCAGGTCGTTGCCGCCGAGGACCGTGATGTCGTGGTCGACGCAGGTGCCCCGGAGGTCCATGGCGTTGATGAAGGCGGTGAAGTCGCGGGCCCGCGCCGACCAGTACACGACCGAGTCCGGATCCGTCCGCAGCGCCCGGCACAGCTGGTTGGCGAGTTCGACGGCGCTGTGCACACTGGTCGAACCGGCCGGGGCGAACCGGAAGTCACCGTCCTGGTCGAAGTTGAACACCGAGGTGGGGCCCGGGAATTCGGTGCGGAACTTGTCCGCGAGGCTCTTGCTGTAGAGGTCCGCCGAGCTTTCGATCACCAGCGCCCGCTTCGCCGGGGAGCAGATGTTCTGCCTCTCGCCGCGTGTCGCCACGATGTTCTCCTGGCCGGCGAAGTCGGCCTCGATGCGTGCCTCGGTGGAGTTGGACGGGGTGGAGGGCCAGTAGTTCAGGCTCGCCGGGCCGTCCAGCATCTCGTCGGCGGTGGCGGTGGTCCCGACCGCGGGGATTCCGGCCGCGCCGAGCACCCGGAGGGCGGCCTTGGTCGTGTCCCGGCTCTGTGCGTAGCCGAGGACGCCCACGACCTTCTCGTAGTCCGCACGCCCCGGCGCGTCCTCGTGGCGGGTCTCCTCGACCAGCCTCCGGGCCGCCTGTTCGGCGTCCTGGAAGTTCTCGCCCGTGGTGCGCACCTCCACGCGCAGCGGCACCAGCGAGTCGTCCGAGACCGCCTCGTCGTTCAGCCTCCGCTGCCACAGGGCGATACCGCGCAGCTCCGGGATCGTCCCGTCGAACAGGGCGTCCGTCTCGTCCCGCGGTCTGCTGGACCCGAAGGCCACCACGGTCCGTACGGTCCGCCCTTGGCCGGCGAACCGCTCGGCGCGCTCGTTCTCGGTGTCGATCGCCCCGCGCGCCGCGTCGTACCAGGCCTTCGGGGTCATACGGACCGGTGTGGCGCGGGCGGACTCGGCGACGGACCGGCTGCCGCCGACGCAGGAGCGATCCTCGGGGCCCGGCAGGGTGCGGCTCACGGTCAGGCCCGTGCCGACCAGGGCCAGCGCCGCGAGGGCCGCCGCGATGGACGTGGTGGTCCGCCAGCTCAGCCGGAAGGTCCTCGGCGCCACCGGCCCCACGGGCAGCCCGGGGCCCGCGAGCGCGGCCTCGCTGAAGGTCACCAGGACCGGCGGGCCGTCCCGGTGGCCCAGCTGGAGCCCGGCCTGGGTGAAGTTGCTCTCCGGCGGGCCGCCCAGCTCGGCGAGGAGCGCCGGGGACGGCTGCCCGACGGCTATGACCAGCGGCCCCGGCTGCGCCGCGGTGTCCCGCATCCGGTGCAGCGCGCGCAGGAAACGCTCGGCGCCACGGGCGCCCTGCGCCCCGGTCGGCGGCAACTCCACCAGGAGCACCGGCCGCGCGGTGCGGCGCCGCCGCCTGGGCAGGACCCCGCCGACGGGCGGGGTGCGCAGGTCCTCCAGCAGCGCCCGCACCAGCAGCTCCTCCAGTTCCTGGAGGGCTTCGTCGTGGTGCGGATTGGTCCTCAGCCGCACTGCCTGGACGGCGGCCACCTGGTCCAGCACCGCGAACAGCGTCCGGCCGCCCGCCGCCACCGGCAGGTCCGCCAGCCAGGCGCGCATCACCTTCGCCGATGTCCACCAGGACCACAGTCGGCGGGGAAGTCTCCGGGTCACCGACAGCCAGCCGACGCGCAGCAGCCACCCGCGGACGGTGTCCGCCGGGGGGTCGCTCGCCGGGAGCCTCCCCAGCAGGCCGCGGTGTTCGGCCTGTTGCCGATCGCAGGCGTGTTCCCGCAGCTCCCTGGCGCGCGCTCCGGGCCAGCGCGCCGGATGTTCCCTGAGGTAGGTCACCAGATCCCGGACCACCTGGAAGTGCGGAAAGCGGTCCGGCACCATGTGCGGGGGGACCTGGAGGCAGCCGCCCGCGCGCTCGGAGAGCAGTTCGGTGTCCGGGCCTGCGGTCAGATGTGCGTACGGCACGAGCCTGCCGCTGTCGTCGATCGACCGGCGCAGTGCCTCCAGCACCCGGTGTGCGGCCGCCTCGCACTGGGCGGTGTCGCCCGGGACCCGCAGGATGAAAAGTGGCGGCTTCGTCGCCAGGTTCTTTCGGTTCGCCGGAGCCACCGCGGTCAGGAACTCACGTACGAAGACTTCGGATCTGGAATCGTCAGGGAACCCGTCGAATCCACCGTGCGGTAAGGGCATAAGCGGACACTCCCGTTACGGTTCGTCGCGAATTATGAGTCTATAGGGGCCCGTGCGGGACCGGTCCCGGAGTAATTGCTCACATCGTCGACTTCCCCCTCAAAGGCGATATTCCGCACAGCGAAATGATGCTGTGTATACGCCTTCACCAGCGGTGATGTTCTGTTACGGTTCGAAAGTGAGTAATCGGCTCGTCGTCAAGGGTGCCCCGCCCGCCTGTCGGTGCCGGCCCCGGTCGCCCGCGCCCCGCAAGGGTGAACACGCCGATATCTTCCGCCAGTTGAGCGCTGACGGATTCAGCAGGGTCCGGGTCGACGGCCGGGTCCACGCGCTCGCCACACCGCCCGCGCTGGACAAGCGCAAGAAGCACTCCATCGATGTGGTGGTGGACCGGGTGGCCGTCAAGCCCGGTGTCAGGCAGCGGCTGACGGAGTCCGTGGAGACCGCGCTCGGACTCGCCGGCACTGGCTGATCGACATGGGCCCGGACGGCGGACACCGCGGCGGCGAGGTCATCGCCGAGGGCACCCCGGAACAGCTCGCGACCCACCCGTCCTCGCACACCGGGCGGTTCCTGGGCGGACTGCTGACGGGAGCCGCCCCCGCGGGGTGACTCACTCCCCGAAGAACTCGGGGTGGCTCTCCACAAAGCCCGCCACGCTCGTCGGCTGCCGGCCGAGGATCGTGCTGACATCGTCCGTGGCGCGGTCGTAGCGGTTCTCGGCGTGGAGCCGCGCCATCGTGGACATGTGATTGAACACGTGCTCGGGGAGGCCCTGGGTGGCAAGCTCCTGCTGAAGCCACTGGTCATAGGGCACATCGACGTATGTGATCTTTCGCCCCAGCGCGGCGGAGAACTCCGCGGCCATGGCCGTCATATCGCGGGAGGCGCCACCAGTGAGGTGATACGTGTTCCCGAGGTACGGGCCCGGATCCATCAGGACCGTCGCCACGACCTCCGCCACATCCCGGGCGGCGATGGGCGAGGTCTTCCCTGAGCCGAACGGCAGCCGGATCGTGTCGCTCTTCTTGATCGAGGCGTACGCGAAGATCTGGAAGAGCGGGTTCTCCATGAACACGGTGGGCCGAATATGGGTCATCGGCAGGCCCGACCAGTTGAGGGCCTGTTCGACCAGCCGGTGCTGGCGCTGCTGGGTCGATTCCGAGGTGCTCGTGGCGCTCATCTGGGCCACGGTCATCTGCGACATGTTGACGAACACCTCCAGGTGTCCGCGGTCGCGCGCGATGGCCGCGGTGTTGATCGCGGCCTCCAGATACTGCGCGGAAACGCCCATACCGAAATAAACCCGCCTGCAGTCCGCCATGGCTCGGCCCACGTCCCCGGGGTTCGTGAGATCGCCGACGAACACTTCCGCGCCCGTGGCGCGCAGCGCCTGCGCCCGCTCGTCCTCCCGGCGCACAAAAGCGCGCACGGGGAGTTCATTCGCGCGGAGAAGTTCCACCACGGTGCGGCCGACGGCCCCGACACTGCCTGCGGCCCCGGTCACGAGAATCGGACGTGTCCCAGGCATCGAGAGTCCTCCTCTTCCCCCAGCATTCTCGCTGGCCCGCACGCTCGGCGCGAGTCGGCCCGGTACGCCCTCGCCCCGGCCGGGGGTGCCCGCGCGCGGCGGGTCCGGCCGGGGGAGGGACATGCTGATCGGAGTGTGCTGACGGGGACGGGACTGGCCCTTCGTCAGAGTCAGAGTTCGGCCGACACGTACTCCTTGCCCTTGTCGTTCTCCACCACGACCTTGGCGATCTGGCCGGCCGGTACGGCCGCCGAGCCGTCGAGGTTGGCCCCCTTCTTCTCGCCCGAGACGAGCCAGCTGCCGGCCACTTCGCGGCTGCCGTCCTCGGACACCACCACCAAGCGGCAGCGCTCACCCGCCGGGATGCCCTTGACCGAAGCGTTGATCCGGACCCAGTCGGCCGCCGGGGTCACCCGTACCGTCATCCGGCTGCCCGTCGCGGCGCTTGTCACCGAGGCCACCTTCGTACCGGCCGGGGGAGTGGCCGGAGCCGACGTCGAGGTCGGCGGGCGCTCCGCGATCTCCGTCGGCTGCCCGCCGGTGTGCCGGCCGATCAGCACACCGCCGCCCAGTACGGCCGCCGCCGCGACCGCCGCGACGGCGGCCAGGACCACCCGTTGTCTGCGCTCCATGCCCTCGCGTTCGCCGCGGGCCTGCCGCAGGGTGCGCTGCAGCAGCAGATCTCCGCCGTCCGGCGGACCGTCGAGAAACGCCTCGGGGGGCACCTCACCCAGCGCGGACTCCATCTCCCGCAGCCCGTCCAGTTCGTCGCGGCATCTCCGGCACGACGCCACATGTTCGTCGATGGCCCGCACCTCCTGCTCATCCAGCGCACCGAGAACGTAGGCGCCGAGCAGTTCGCTGTTGTCATGCTGCTGAATGCTCACACCGCCACCTCCTTCAGCGCGACGAGCTTCGCCGTCGTCGGTTTGTCCCTGTACATTTCACGCAGTGCCTTCAAGGCATAGTGTGACCGCGACTTCACGGTTCCGGGTGGAATCCCGAGACTTTTCGCCGCTTCGGCGACGCTTCTTCCCTGGAAGTAAATCTCCCTCAGCACATCCCGGTGGTCCGGGGAAAGCTGATCGAGCGCTTCCATCACGAGCATCGAATTCACCACGGCGTCCGCGTGGTCCTGCGCCACGGGTGTGGTGGCCGCCGACTCGGCGACCTCGGTCGGGCGCGCCGCCTTGGCCCGGTACCGGTCGGTGATGATGTTGCGGGCCACGGTGAGCAGCCAGCCGCGCACCGAGCCCTTGCCGTTGACCAGCGCGTCCGGGTGCTTCCAGGCCCGGATCAGCGTCTCCTGGACCACGTCCTCCGCGGCGCTGTGGTCGCCGGTCAACCGCTGCGCATAGGCGAGCAGCGCCCTGCCGTGTTCCTCGTAGAGAGCCCGGATCAGTGCCTCGTCACTCGTTCTCTGTTGCTTCTTACGAGTGCGGGACCATAGTGCCGCCGCCATCCACCCACTCCCGTCCTCTCCTGCGCTGACGTGCTGAACACGGATCCCGAACGGCCCCGGTTCAATGTGACCTGTGTCACGCGGTCTGTGTCACGTGGGCCGGCAGTGACGGCCCTCGTTGATACAGCGCACCACCGCCGCCATCCGACGGACCGTCATCACATTGATGACGAGAGCGTGGTCGGTCCTCGGATCACGCCGCTGCTCCGGGAAGGAGTCCACGGCGTAGCGCGTGCCGTGGGGGAGGCCGTACGCGACGGTGATCCGCAGCTGCGGCACCGGGAAGGTGGCCTGCGGGCAGACGCCGTTGACGGCGGGGAACACCACGTGGGCGCGGTGGTCGGGGCTGTCGGTGGCAAGTCCGTCCCAGCAGCTGGGGAGGTCGAAGGTACGGGTGGGCCCGCTGCCCCGGGGACACCTCGTGTACGCCGTCGTGAACCGCCCGGGGTGGCCGGAACAGCCCCACTGGGCCCGTATCCGCGCATCGTCGCCCGCGGTCGCCGCGGCCGCGTCCCCCGTGACCAGCCGCAGGAACCGGGGCATGGCGACCACCTTGCTCGCCGGGTTGCCGCGGAACTCCACCCGGACCGACGACGGTTGTACGATCGCGCCGGTGTTGCCGTCCACCCCTCCGCCCACGGCATGGGCATCGGCGCCGGTGCGATCCAGCCGCCGGATCACCGGCCAGTAGTACGTCGAGCGGTCGCCGCCCGCGCAGGTGGTTCCGGCCCGGGCCAGGCTCTCGTTGGTCGACAGGGCGTCGGTCGACACATTGCCCACGTAGTCGTGGGTGTGGTGAGCGCCGCCCACCACGCCCGGGGCCAGGACGACATTGTCGGCGTTGTGGTGCCCGTTCTCGTTGCGCCCGCAGTCCTCCGTAAAGGATCCCGTCGAGGCGTCCGGTCCGGCCGCCGGGACGACGGCCGGAGAAACGGCGGTGATCTCGACGGAGCGGTCGTCCGGCGGCCCCGTACGGTCCGGAGCCGCACGGCCGGCGGCGAAGACCACCCCCACGGCGACGAGCACCGACAGACAGAGCGTCACGGTGAGAACCACCGGCACGGGCCGGGACCTTGGGCGGAGGCGTCGAAACCACACGGGAGCAGGGTCCCAGCACTTGTATGGCCCCATCAAGGTGGGCGTCGAGCCGGACCGGTCCGGGTGCGCCGTAGGGTCAGCGGAACAACTGACCGCGGACGGCTCCGTCGGGGAACTCCTTGGTGTGCAGATTGGAGTACCAGCCGGTCGGGTTCTTCTTGATCCGCTCGATCAACGACGCGTCAGGGACACTCACGGTGCCGGAGATGGCGAAGATGTTCTCCGGCACCGCGGTGGCGAACAGCGGGATCTTCACCTCGCCATTGCGGCCCAGCGTGCCCTGGTGGACATGACCGGCCAGCGGGGGCGCGAGGTTCACCCACGCCAGGGAGTAGCCGACCCGCCCCGGCCCCGGGTACAGGAAGGTGACGCTGTGCCCGTCCGGGTCGCCGACCTTCTTCGGGTCGCCGGTCGGCACCTCCTGGCCGCCGTCGGCGAGGGCGCGCAACTTGCCGCCGCGGATGATGCTGAGCGGGTTGACGGGCTTGGCCAGCGGGCGCAGCTGCCCGCGCACGGCGCCGCCCGGAAACTCCTTCGTGTGCAGGTTCACATAGAAACCGGTGGGGTCGGTGCGCAGCCGCTTGGCCAGCGCGGCGTCGGTCACCGAGGTCTGGCCGGCCGCGGACTGCACGGTGTTCGGCATCGGCGTGGTGAACAGCCCGACCTTCACCTCGCCGTTGAAGCCTGCCGCGCCCTGGTGGATGTGGCCCAGGGTCGGCCGGTCGATGCCGTTCCAGGAGAGGGCGAAGGTGACGCGGTCGCCCTTCACCTTGACGAGAGCCACGGCACCGCCGTCCCGGTCGCCCACGGCGGGGCCGCCCTGGGTGGGAACCTCCTGGTCGCCGGAGAGCCGGGCGATCATGGAGACCGCCTGCTCCCGCGCACCGGAGCCGTCGTCGGCCACCGCCGGGGACATCGCCATCAGACCGGTGGTGAGTACGGCGGCCGACAGCGAGAGAGTGATCCTGCGCATTTCATACGTCCTTCCGGGATTCGCGTCGTCTCTGCCCGAATCACGGGCGTACGGGCCGCCCGGTTCACACTGAACCCGGAAGGCTTTCGGCACGTGTGGCAGTCGGGGATGTCTCCCCTCGAATTCACGGCACAGGAAAGCGAGAGAGGTCACCACAATGCGCGCACGCATGGCTCTGATCGGAATACCGCTGGTTTTGGGGCTCGTCGCCTGCGGCGGGGAAAAGGGCGGTTCCGGCTCCGATTCCGACTCGGACAAGGCGAAGCGGCCCGACGCCCCGAGCACCGCCATCGCGGTGGCGGACTCCGGCCTCGGCTCGATCCTGGTCGACGGCGAGGGACGCACCCTGTACGCGTTCACCAAGGACAAGGACGGCGCGAGCAACTGCGACGCCAAGTGCATCGCCGTGTGGCCCGCGTTGACCAGCACCGCCAAGGCCTCCGCCGGCCGTGGCACCAAGGCGTCCATGATCCATGAGGTCAGGAAGTCCGGTGGGGCGGTGCACGTCGGCTACGGGGACTGGCCGCTGTACTACTACGTCGGAGACGCGGCGCCCGGCGACGTCAACGGCCAGGGCCTGGACGGCGAGTGGTTCGTGGTGGGCGCGGACGGCAAGCTCATCCGCTCATGACCGAGATCAATGTGCCCGGAGACGAGGTGGAGCGGCTGGGCGCCCTGCTGCGGCGGGTGACGGAGCTCATCGACACCAAGACGTCCGGCTTCGACGCCGCCGATGTCGGCCCGCCGCTGGCCGGCTCGGGCGCCAACTTCGACGACGAGTGGAAGGACGGCCGCTTCCAGGTCAAGCGGAACACCAAGGACCTCAAGGACGCCTGCGAAGCGATCATCAAGGCCTTCGCGGACGCCGACAACCAGCAGGCCGACGCGCTCAAGGGCGACGGCAGCACAGCCGGCGACAAGTAAACGGCGACAAGTAAAGGGGAGCGGTGGCCATGACAGGCGGTTCGCAGACCTTCGGGATCGGCATCCCGGAAACCTGGACGGAGTACGACCTCAGCGGTGACGCCCTGGCCGAGCGCAGGGCCCAACTGCTGCGGCAGGCCCCGGACCGGCAGACCCGGGAGGCGGTCAACCAGGCCTTCAGGAACGCGCGACGGATCATGGACGGGGCCCGCCGCCGCGGCGCCGTCTACGCCGCGGGCACCACGGCCATGTACGAGGACGGTCTGCTGATGGCCGGGCTCATGGTGTTCAGCCTGACGCCGCCGCCCGGCGAGGACTTCTCCGCCCGGGCCCTGGCCAGGCAGTTCTCCACCTCCGGCGACAGGCGGGGGGAGGGTACGACCCGCACCTTCGCCACCAGGACGCTGCCCGGGACCGGTCCGGTGGGGCGGCTGGTGGGCATCGAGGAGAGCGAGGTCGCCGAGGGGGTCTCCTACAAACTGGCCGTGATGCATACGGTGATACCGGTCCCCGGCAGCAAGCGCGTCCTCATCATCAGCTGTTTCAGCCCGAACCTCCCGCTGGCCGACCAGCTCTACGACTTGTTCGACGCCATTACGTCGACGTTCGCTTTCGGCGAGGGAGAACCCGTCAGCGCGGGTGCGGTGCGCTGACGCGCGGCGTACCTGCTGGAAAGGCCGATGCGCTCCAGGCCGAAGGCCGGGAGCGCATCAGGTACGTGTCAGGTACGTGGCATCGGATACGCGATGTCAGGTACGTGACGGGGACAGCCGCGCAACCCCGGGGCCGCCGTGCGGCTCCGCCGCCCGGCCGTCGGACCCCGGCTGATCCACCGTGGTCTCCGGGACCCGGACCGTCAGGAAGCGGCCGTCACCGAGCTGCAGATGGGCCCGGCCCGGTTCGCTGTCTCCCTCCAGCAGCCCGCGCGGCACCCGCGCGCCGACCAGCTCGCCGTCGCTCGCCGAGCGGGGCGCGAGCAGTAGGCCGCAGCGGTTGCGCCGGACCATGGCCTGCCAGCCGGACAGGCCGCCGAGCAGCGCCTCGTTGTTGCCGGCCACGACCAGCCCCCAGCCGTCACCGGCGCTGCCGCGGGCGAGCGCCGTGAAGTCGACGTCGAGTTCGGAGTCGATCATCATTTCGGCGTCGTCGACGAGGATGGCACCGGCCGGCGAGTCCACCCTGCCCAGCCCCGCGCGGAAGTCGGCCACCGGGACATCCACGTCCGTGAAGACCTCCACCACACCGGGCTGCCCGGCCAGCCGGCGGAGCGGCGAGTTGCGCGGCGCGATCACGACGATCTTCGTACCCAGGTCGAGCAGCGACCTGGCCATCGTGAGCAGTACGGTGCTGCGGCCCGAGCGCGGCGGCCCGGCGATCACAAAGGACGGGACCCGCGCCAGGTCCGTACCCTTGGCCGACAGCTCATCGCCGCCGACGCCCACCATCGCCCACAGCGGGGAGACGTTCCGCGGCCTGCGCTCCAGGGCCTCCTCGAAGGCGAGCCGGTCGGGCAGCACATCGACCCGGAACGGCCGCCGCGCCTCGGCCACCGCGGCGTCCCGCTCGCCGGTCCGCCCCGCCAGCGCGGCCAGCGCGCGGACCTGGGCGGCGCCGCTGGGGTCGGCCCCGTCGATCAGCGCGATCTGCGCGGTGACGGTGTCCTTGACCTGGACGCCGCGTCCGGCCGGAAGGTCCTCAGGAACGGAGCGGGAGCTCAGGCCCACCATCGCGTAGTCACCGCGGTCGTTGAGCCGCAGCACCAGCTTGTCCTCGGTGGTGGCGGAGAACCGGCTCTGGCTCAGCACCCGGTCGCCCACCAGCACCAGATGCACACCGACGCCGGCGCCCTCGCGCATCAGCAGCGTCATCGTGTCCATCACACTGCCCTGGTCGTACGAGGCGAAGTCACGCTCGAACGCCTCGAACCGGTCGACCAGCAGCAGCACATGCGGCGGCCGCTCCTCCGCGGGCAGCACCCGGCGCAGCTCGGTGAGATCCGCGACGCCCTGTCGGCCGAGCAGCGCGCGCCGCCGGGCGACCTCCTTGGCCAGCCGGGACAGCAGCCGCACCACCCGCTCGACCTGGCCGCGGTCCACCACCGCGCCGCAGTGCGGCAGCTCGGTGAGGGCCTGGAGCGCGCCGTTGCCGCAGTCCAGACCGTACAGATGCACATCCGCGCAGCCGTGCGCCCCGGCGAAGGCCGCGGCCAGCGTACGCAGCGCCTGGGACCGGCCGCTGCGCGGCGAGCCGATGATGTGCAGATGGCCCGTCCGGTCGAGGTCGAAGGCGAGTGCGCGCTGCGCCTGCTCGGCGGGCACGTCCACCATGCCGTACGCCACCGGGGCCAGCCGTCCGGGCTCGGCCGTGTCCTCGCCGGAAGCCGAGACGCCGGAAGCCGGGACCCCGAGGGCCGGGAGGTCGGCCAGTGCCAGCGACTCGGGCAGCGGCGGCAGCCACGGCCGGCGCGCGGGCGCCACCGCCAGTTGTTCCGCCGCCCCGCGCACCGCGCCGACCAGCACCGACAGATCCGTCACCGGCTGCACGGCGCGCTCGGTGGCCATCGGGCGGGGCAGCGGGTCGCCGAGCTCTTCCCAGTGCAGCTCGGTGAGGACCGGGGCCGGGTGGTCCCCCTCGTCGGCCGCCGGGTCCAGCCGCCGCCCGCCGATCCGGCCGGTCTGGAAGGGCAGCAGCACCGCGTGTCCGAGCCGCGCGTAGGCCCGGCCCGGCGTACGGGGGGAGAGCTGACCGGAGTCGGGGGCGTCGATGATGTCCCGGCTCTCGCTGGTGTCGGTGGTGCGCAGGGCGATCCGCAGATTGGTGTTGGCCCGGATGTCGGCGGTCACCGCACCCGACGGCCGCTGGGTGGCCAGAATCAGGTGGATGCCGAGCGACCGGCCCCGCTGGGCGATGTTGACCAGGCCGGAGACGAAGTCCGGCAGCTCCCGGACCATCGACGCGAACTCGTCGATCACCAGCACCAGCCGGGGCAGGGGCGCGAGTTCCCGGTGGCGGACGCGCTTGTCCGTGTAGTCGTCGATGTCCTTGGCCGCCGCCCGGGCGAGGATGTGCTCGCGCCGCCTGAGCTCGGCGCCGAGCGACACCAGCGCCCGCTCCACGAGGTGGGTGTCCAGGTCGGTGACCATGCCGACGGTGTGCGGCAGGTCCTCGCACTCGGCGAACGCGCTGCCGCCCTTGTAGTCGATCAGTACGAAGTTGAGCTCGTCGGGCCGGTTGGCGACCGCCAGGCTCGCCACGAGGGTCTGCAGCAGTTCGGACTTGCCGGAGCCGGTGGTGCCCGCGATCAGGCCGTGCGGGCCGTCGGCCTTCAGATCCACGGAGAACGGCCCGTCCACGCCCTCGCCCAGGATCGCCCTCGTACCACGGCCGTTCACCACCCATCCGGCGGCGACCGCGTCCGGCACCGGGGGTTCGAGCCCCAGCACGTCGAGCAGCCGCACCGAACCGGGCAGCAAGGTCTCCTCGGCCTCGTCGCCCACATCGCGGAGCGGGGCGAGCGCCCGAGCGACGCCCAGGCACCAGGGGCGGCCCGGGGCGTCCATCAGCACCCCGTCGACCGGCTCGGAGCCGGTCTGTTCGACGCGCAGTACCGCCGTCCCGGCTGTCCGATCCGCCCCCGCGACCGCCACCGCCTGGCACTCCTCGGGCAGCAGTCGCGCCTCGTCGTCCACGCACAGCGCGTACACGCCGACCGCCGGCCCTTCCCGCAGGATCTGAATGACCCCGGGCAGGGCGCGCAGCCTGCGGGCGCCGTCGAGCACCACCAGCACATCGGGCTCCCCGGCCGCGCCACCGCGCGGCGCCCGGTCCCCGGCGGTCTGCCGGGCCGCGATCAGGGCGCACAGCTCGGCGATCCTGCGGCCCACCGACTCCGTGGTGGACCCCACCAGGCTGCGCGTGTCCTCGCCCAGCGGCGCGCACTGCGGCAGCCAGTGCACCCAGGACCAGCGGTCCGCGCCACTGCTGCCCACGAGTACGCAGATCCGCAGGTCGGACGGGCTGTGCAGGGTCGCAGCCTGGGCGATCAGCCAGCGCGCCAGCGGCTCGGCACTGTCCTTGCCGGCGATGCCGAGGACACCGGCCCGGCGCAGCGACACGGTCACCGGCACGGCCCGGGTGATACGGGTGATTCTGCGGCGGTGCTCCGGTTGGGCCGGGTCCTCCAGATCGACCAGCGCCGGCCGGTCGGCCACGCCGAGCCGCAGCAGCAGGAAGTCGTCGTCGCGCCAGCGGCGCTCCCACAGCCGCAGCCGCGGCCCCGTGGCGATCAGCAGGGTGGCCGCGGGGTCGGGGCAGGCCGCGCGGCGGGCGCGCTGCTCGGCGAGCACCGCCTCGGCCACCTCCTCCTCGAGCTCGGCCTTCTTCCTCTCGTACTCGGCGAGCTGGTCCTGGTAACTCTCCTTGCCCCGGCGCTTGTTGGAGAACTGGCTGACCAGCGCGATGACGGGGGACAGCAGACCGAAGACCAGGAACCGGAGGTTCCCGAAGATCAGCACCGCCACCAACGCCATCACCAACGGTGCGAAGACCAGGGTGAGTTGCAGCCGGTTGCGGGCCGGTTTGCCCGGCGGCACCGGCAGCCGGAACCGGTCCCGTACGGGCGGGGGCAGCAGCCGCGGCGGGCGGTTGTAGTCCAGGCCGACGCCGTCGTCCGAGGGGTGCACCGCGGCGTCGGGGACGGTGGGCGCGGTCAGCTCCAGCAGGGTCGGCCCGACGGCCAGCACACCGCCGGCCGGCCAGTCGGTCCAGTCCGGCACGGCCTCCTCGTCCAGGGTGACCTCTTCGCCCGGGGCGGACCGTACGGTCGCGCTGCCGTCGGCGCGGACCTTGAGGTGCGCGGCCGTCTTGGCGAGCCCGTCGGCCGCGAGCCGGATCCGGCAGGCGGCCGACGCGCCGATCTCGTAGTCACCCGGCGGCAGACGGAACACGGCCCCCGCGTCGGTGCCGCCGACGGCCCGTACCTCCGCGACCCCGTCCGGCTCCCGGCCGGGCACCGGCACCGGGGCGTCCAGGGCCAGCAGGCTTCCCGCCCGGAGAGCGGCATCGCCCACCGGCCGGTCCGCGGGCAGCGGGGTGCCGCCGTGGAAGAGGACCGGCTGACCATCCGGGGTGCCGCCACGCAGCCGCCGGTGCAGCCCCTCCGCGAGCTCGCCGAGGGGAACCGATGGATCAGCCTCGATCATGATGTCCGCGGTCCGGCCCTGCTGCGGGTCGACGGCGGTGACGGTCAGACGCATGGTCGGTGCTCCTTGAGGCACACGGAGGGACGGTACGGAGAGCCGGTCGGGGCCGGACCGCACGGGTCCGGCCCGGCCGGTGGGGGCTCACTTGGTGAGGCTGTCGCCCATGTCCTTGTCGAGCTGGGAGAATCCCTTGCCGACGCCGTCGACGTACTTGGAGATACCCGTCAGACCGTCGACGACCGAGCGGTAGCCCTTGCAGAAGTCCTCGACGAAGGGCTTGAACCTGGTCTTGGCGGCGGGGGTGTTGTATCCGTCTTCCGTCAGATTGTCGAGATCGCGCTTGATCTTCTCCAGTTGGGCCACGGCCGTGTCGAATTCGTTCATCGTGGTCGAGGCGCACGAGGTGGTCTTCTCGTCGTTGATGAGGTAGTCGGCCATCGGGGTTTCTCCCGTTCGTGAGTGGATTTTCAACTCCGGCGCCTTTCACACGGAAACGGCGCCGGTGCGGTTCACCTGTTCACACCTCGATAGGGGCGTCTTCCGGCGGATTCGCCAGCGCGGTGTCGGCGTTGGCGTTGAGAGCACCCAGGGTCTTGGTGGGAATCGAGGTGTAGATGACTTCGGGACCCTTGGTCTTGAAGACGGTGTCGTTTTCGAGTTTCTTGCCGGCCAGGGAATTGCCCACGCCATGCCCGATCTTGATGCCCGCGTTCTCCACGGTGGTCTGCAGATCGGCGCCGTTGTGGCCGACCTCGTATATGCCGCTGACGACCTGGGAGACGACGCCTTTGAGTGCACTGGTGACGCCCTCGTAGGCGTAGCCGCGGTAGTCGCTGGTCGGGGTGGGGTCGCCGGTGTACGAGTAGTACGCGTGGGCGGGGGAGTGCTGCTCGTTGAACGACCCCGCCGGGTCGAGTTCGGAGAGGGTCTTGCCGCCCGCGTCCTTGACCTTGACGGCGCCGCTGTCGCCCGTGTGGACATTGAAGGTGTTCTGGTTTCCCTGGTCGTCGGTCTTGACGACGGTGCCCTCCACACCGCTGTTCTCGACGGTGAGGGTGGTGTTCTCGCCGCCCGCGTTGCTGTTGAAGGTGGCGGTGCCGCTGGGGGTCTGGGTGATGGTCACCCCGCTGCCGACGTCCTGGGTGGTGGCGGTGCCGTTGTTGAAGGTGCTGGTGGGGCCGTTGCCCCCGGGCGGAGTGACCACGGGGCCGGCCCCGTCGACGGTGATCGTGGTGCCGTTGCTGAGCGTGGCGTGCGGGGGCGGGGCCACTCCGTCCTGTGCCGGCGGCGTGATCACCCCCGGCCCGGTCAGAGTGCCGTCCTTGCCGATGGTGACGGTGTCGGCGGGGCCGACGCCACCGCCGGGTACGGAGACCTCGAAGGTGCCCTTGCCGGTCGACTTCACGTCGAAGGGGCCGCCGTGCACCATCGAGCCGCCCTTGCCCTCAACGGGGATGGCCACGCTGGGCCCGCCGCCCGCGCCACCGCCCACGGTGAAGGTCTCCGGGCCCGGGCGGTCCGCGGGGGCCAGCGGGTTCTCAGGCCCGTCGAGGACTCCCGACTTCTGGCCGGCGGTGCCCGCGTTCTCGTAGGAGCCGGGGGTCTTGGTGATGGTGACGTTGCCGGTCTCCACGGTGGTCTTGCCGCCGAAGAACCCCTCGTGCTTCAGCACCGGTCCACCGCCGGGCGTGGGCACCTCGATACCGCCGGCGCCGTCGCCGTGCACCGTGGAGATCGAGGTCTGGCCCGGGCCGTTGCCGAGCGGGTTGCCCGCGGTGTCGATGGGCCCGTTGGTGGCGGGGTCGTTGAAGGTGCCGGACGGGCCGAGGCCGGTCACCCCGCCAGGGGCGAAGGTGCCCTGGGCCGGCCCGTAGGTGACCGAGAAGCCGCCGTCAGGACCCTGGTGGTGCACCACGCTGCCCGGCTCGGCGATCGGATCGGCGCCCTGGGTGGTGATGGTGGGGCCGTTCACATCGCTGTTGGCCAGGGTGTTCTGGCCGCCGGTCATATCCGGCGAGCCGAACAGGCCCCAGCCTTCCTGCTGCGGGGTGACCACCGTCACCTGGGAGTTGCTGCCCGTGATGGTGGCGCCGCTGGGGGAGTTCTGCACGGTGGCCTGGCCGCCCGGGCCGATGGAGTGGCCGACGCCCGACGAGTCGTGGACGGTACTGGTCGTCTGCCCGTTCTGATCGTGGCTGAGGGTGGTGGTGAATCCGTCGTTGGTGTGGGTGACGGTCTGTCCGTCCGAGGTGATGACCCCGCCACCCGGGCCGGTGATCGTGGTGTTGCCGGGAGTGAACTCGAGGCCGTTGTTGCCGTGCTTGGTGAAGCTCGAACCCGTCTCCACCACGGCGCCGTCGGGCCCTTGAGCCGTGATGGTTCCGTTGGCCGCGGAGGTGGTGGTCAGGGTTCCCGGCTGGTTGGTCACGGTGATGCCGCCGTCCGCGTTCACCGTGGTGGTGAGGCCCTGAGAGGTGACCCCGTTGGTGCCGAGCTGCGCCTGGCCGCCGCCCTCCTGGGGGTTGGTGATGTCGGCCACCGGGGTGTTGGCCGCGTCGGTGTTCGGCTTGACGGTGACGGTGCCGTCGGTGACGGTGCCGCTGTTGTCGACGCTGAACGTGCCGTGGTTGTCGGAGGCCGTGGTGCCGTTCGGCCCGTGGGTGACCGTGGTGTTGCCGCCCGCCGGGGCGACCGTGGTCACGGAACCGTCGTCGCCCACGGTTCCGGTCGCGGCGTTGGCTCCGGCCACGTCGGTGGTGGCGCCGCCCGGCGTCAGCGTGGAGGTGCTGTCGCCCGCGGTGACCTGGGTGGGCGTCGCTCCCTTGGCCGGGGTGACGCTCACCGCGGGCTGCTGACCGGGACCGGGCCTGCCGACCGTGGTCGGGGCGTGCTCTCCGGTGCTCACCGTGGTGCCGCCGTGGGTGACGGTGGTGATGCCGTCCGGTCCGTGGGTCACCTGGATCGGGTTGGGGCCGGTGGTGGCGGCGCTCAGCCCGTTCGGGCCGTGACTGACCTGGACGGTGGCCGTGTTCACGGTCGTGGTGCCGTTCGCCACGGTGGCCGTCGTGCCGCCCGTGCCGGTGACGGTGACGGTGTGCTGACCCGTTCCGTCAACCGCGATGGTGGTGTTGCCCAGGGTGACCGGATTGCCGGGGGTCGGCTGCGGGGCGCCCGCGGTGCCGGGCGCGCCGCCGAACGGGGTGACCGTGATCTGACCGCCCGGACTGACGTCGAACTGCCGGCCGCCGTGTGCGATGCTCGCCGAGCCGTCCTTGTTCACCGTGGTCGAACCCGAGGTGAGCGTCCCGTCCGGGGCGTTGTGGATCCCCCCGATGTCGAACCGGCCGTTGGGGTTGACGCCGAACGACGAGCCGTCCGGGCTCGTGAACGTGACGTTGGCCGGCGAGAAGTCCACCGAGGTGGCGCCGTCGGTGACGGTGCCGCCACCGATGGGGTCGGTCTTGAAGGCGCCGACGGACACAGCGCCGTCCGGAGCCACCGTGACCGGCGGGTGTCCACCGGGCGGGGTCACGCTGAGGGTTCCCTCACCGCCGCTGAACTGCACGGTGCTGGGCCCCGGGCCTCCGGTGTTCACGGTGAAGCCGTCCGCGCCCAGGGTGGTGGTGGGCCCGCCCGGCGCGGTGATGGTGGCGCCGCCGTTCTGCGGGATCGTGGTGGTGACATTGGCGTCGGCGACGGTGACCGGACCGCCCGCGTTCAGCGGTGGCACGGTGACGCCCTGGCCGCCACCGCCCGTGACGGTGACGTTGCCGACCTGGTCCACGCCGACCGCGGCGCCGCCGGGGAGAGTGGCCTGATGGCCGAGAACACCCGCGTCCACGCCGATTGTCGTGTTGTTGCCGAGGTCGACGTCGATGTTCCCGGTCAGGGGGGTGTGGCTGACCACCGGCGGGGTGCCGTTCGGCGGGTTCGGGGTGTTGAACACCGAGGTGGTGCCGTTCTGGTCGGTGACGGAGATCCCGCCGCCCTTCACCGTGGTGAAGTCGGGCCCGTTCACCACGCTGGTGCCGCCGGGTGTGGAGATCTGGTTGTTGTGCACGGTGAACTGCGGCCTGGCACCCGCACCGTCGGCACCCGGAGCGCTGAACGTCGTCGTGCCATCGGGCTGTTTGGTGACCGCGCCGAACGAGCCGGAGGTCTTGAAGGCGCCGTCCGGGCCCAGCGTGGTGCTGATCGCGCCCGGGCCGCTCACCGGGGTCTCGACGGTGGTCGTCGTGCCGTTCGAGGTGATCTTGTCCCCGGCGGGGCTGGTGATGGTGTTCGTACCGTCCGTGGTCTCGGAGGTGAAACCGTCCGGCGTGGTCGTCTTCGTAGAGACCGGGAAGTCCGCCCCCAGCGGCAGTGCGCCGTCGCCGAAGGCACCCGGCTCGGTCTTCGGCGAACCCGGGTCGATCTTCGCCTCGGTCTTCGTACCGTCCGGAGTGGTCACCGTGGTCTTGACCACACCGGTGGACGGATCCGAGCCGGTCGAGCTGTTGATGCCGTGGAAACCGGCCTTCTGCGGCTGTCCCTTCCCGTCCACGAACAGGATGTTGCTCGCCTTGAACGTGCCGTCGACGAAGCCGAGGCTCTGCTTGGAGAACGCCTTGTCGATGTTGCTCTTGAACTTGCCCTTGGTGGTGAAGGCGTCCTTGACGCTGTTGGCGAACTTCGTACCGCCGAACGCGGCCAGCACACCGCCCGTCGCCGCGCCGATCAGCGTGCCGATGATCGCGGGCCCCGCTTCGAAATCCTTGCCGTCCGCCTTCGCCGTGATGGCGGCAGCCGTGAACCCCAGGACGATCTCGGTGGACACATCGACCGCGACTTTGCCGGCGAGCGCAAGACCCGGGGAGACGGCGAGGCCCTTGAGGCCCTTCCCGAGCGGGTCGATGACCTTGCGGATGAAGGTCGATCCCTTGACGAGCTGCGTCACGGCCGCTGAGATCGACCCGGCGCCCTTGCCGAGTTTGGCCAGCAGCGGCGCCACCTTCGCCAGCTTGGCCACCGACGCGCCGACCTTGCCCAGCGCGCCGAGCAGCACCCCACCGGGCACCAGCGTCAGCACGCCGATGACGATGTCGCCGACGTCGAACTTCCCCTGCGAGGCCATTCTGATGAGCGACACGGCGAACAGGGCGGCCCCCAGCAGGATCCCTACGACCGGGAAGAAGACCGAGATGATGCCGACGACGATGCCCGCGATGATCTCGATGATGGGGTTGTCCGCAAGGAAGTCCCCGAACTGCTTGATGAAGTCCCGCGCCGGGATCGCCTGTTCGGCGGCATCGTCGAGAATGACCGACGCCCGGCGGGAGCCGTCCTCCCGGAGCCGTTCCGCGTCCCGGCCCAGCGCCTCGGCCGCCGACAGCCGCTCCTTTGCCGCGTCCACCTCGCCCTGCTGGGTGTTGTGCGCCGCGACCTGGTCCGCGGTGGCGTCCGGCGCCAGGGCCGGGACCTCCGACTTCGCGGTCGCCGCCACCTCCTGACCCTGGTCGATGGCCCGGTCCAGCATGTCCTGGGCGGTGGTCAGGGTGTCCGCATAGGTGTTGTACGCCTCCGAGGCACGCTGAAAGGAGTCCCTGGTCTTCTCCAGCAACCCCGGCAGATCCTTGGTGATCCGGCTCCGCAGGGCGTCCATCGTCTTGCCCGTGCCCTGGCGTATCGCCCCGTCGCCGCGCAGCAGATCGTGGGCCTCACCCGCCCCGTCACCCAGCTCCCGATAGGTCCTGGCCAGCGTGCGAATGGCCTCCGGATCGCCCGGTGTGGGGTCGTTCGCGAACCCCAGGACCTCCCAGCCCGTCGTGTGTCGTCGTGCCATCTCAGCGCCTTCCCGCTTCTCGTCAGCTCGGCGCACTGTGCACGGCCGCCGTCCCGGAACGGTTCAGCGCCGTTGAACCGACCGTCCGCCACGGCCGTGTGACCCCCCGACGTGTCCGCCGGCGTGCACAGGCGGCCTTGTACGGAGGAGGACCAGGAAGATGCGAGACGCCCCAGCCACGACGATCCACACAGGGCAGACGGACCGCCGGCGCAGAACGGCGCGGGTGATGGCGGTGTGCGCGGTGGCACTCGTCACCTGGACGGCGCTGCCCGGGCCGGCCCACGCCACCGGCGCGGGAGCCGCCCGGGAGCGGACCAGCCAGGTGCGGCTCGCCGCGGAACTGACGAAGTTCTACGTGGTCAAGTCGCCGAAGGACAACGGCGGCAAGCAGGAGACACTGTTCGACATCGCGGCCCGCACCCTCGCCGACGGCAACCGCTTCGAGGACATCCTGGTGCTGAACAGCGGGCGGCTGCTGCCGGACGGCTCGGTGTTCGTCAGCCCCGACCAGTTGGTCCCCGGCTTCCCGCTGATCCTCCCCGAGGAGGCCGCCGGCCCCGGTGTCCAGGTCGGTGTCCTGCCCGAGGCGAGGGCCGCCGCCCCCCAGCAGCCCACCGGGAGCACCCCGCCGACCAACCCGGCCGCCACACCGGCGTCCCGCGGGAAACCGGGTCCGTTCGCCGCCGCCGGGGAACGGGTCCCGCTCCCCGCGCTGATCGGCGGTGTCGCGGGGGTCACCGCGCTCACCGTGGTGATCGTCGCGCGGCGACCGCTGCGCCGGGCCGCCCGCGCGATGGGCACCGGGGTGGCCAGGGCGGCCCGGGTGCTGCGCCCCCGGCTACCGCGCGGTCTGGCCCTGGCGCTGCGCCGCCGTCGCCGGGGCGCGCTGGCCAGGCGGCTGGCGGCGGACACCCGTACGCCAGTGGCGGTCCGCCAGGCGCTGCGCGAACTCGTACCCGTCGAGGAGTCGGAGACGGCCCGCCCGGTCCGCGTCTACAGCGTGCTCGCCGAGCCCACCAAGCTGCTGGCCTCGGTATCGGGCGCGGACCGGGCCCCGGCGCCGTGGACGGCCGTGGCCCCGACACGCTGGGAGCGGGCGGGCCTTCCCTCGGTCATCGAGGGCGACCCGATGGACCAGACCCTGGCCCTGCCGCATCTGGCCCGGGTCGGGGTGAGCGAGCGGGGGGCGCAGGTCATGGTCGACCTCGGCCAGATCAACGGCGCGCTGAGCGTCTGCGGCGACCTCGGTGTCGCCCAGGACACCGTGGCGGCGCTGGTGCGCGGACTGCTGGAGCTTCCCCGGCAGACCACCGTGGTGGTGGCGGTGGACGCGAGCGCGCGTGTGCTGCCCGGCCTGCACGGCCTGATACGGGTGCGCTCGGTGGCGGATGTGAAGGGCAGGGCACCGGACGAGATGCGGGGCGCCGCCGAGGAATGGGGTGTGGGCCTGGTGCGCGGAGCCGCCAGGACCGGCGAGATCACCGGGTTCATCGTGCTGCCTGAGCCACTGACCGCCGATGAGGCGCGGACCCTGGCAGAGCTCTCCGCACCGGAGGGCGGTGGGTGGATCGTGCTCGCGGTCGGTGATGTCCCCGGGGCGCACTGGAGGTGGTACGCCGAGTCCGACGGCAGCGTGGACCTGGGGGTGCTCGGCCACCAGGTGGTCGTGCCCACACAGACCCTGGCGGGCGCCGACACCGGCCGCGTGTGACGGCAGGGAAACCGGTGCGCACGGCAGGGAAACCGGTGCGCACGGCAGGGAAACCGGTGCGCGCGGTCGGGAAACCGGTGTGCGCGGGGGCCGTTCGGAAACCCGCGGAAACTTCATCGCCCCGGAGTCGAACCGCACCGCCGCCCCAGCCGTGTGCAGGGTGACCGGCCACGGCGTACGGGCCCCGATCTCCGCCCCGGCTGCCGGTCGACCTCCTCCCCGGCAGCCGGGGCGGACCCTTCCCGGCGCGAAGGCAGGGGCGCCGGCCACATCAGGCGAGAGCGGCACGAGAGGGAAAGCCATGCGGAAAATCAGTTGTGTCCCCGTCGCGGCGACGCTGGCGGCGATCATGATGACGGCGGCTTGTGGCAGCGCCGAGGACAAGGCCGCGCCGACCGCCGCGGCGAGCCCGGTCGCGGCCGGTGCGAAGGCCACCGCCGAGGCCACCGCAGACGAGGACGCCGGGGCCCAGCCCACGCAGGCGGGGCGGCTGAGTGTCTGGCGGAGCGACGAGTTGGGCCCGGTCGTCACCGACGGCGCGGGCTTCACCCTCTACCGGTTCGACAAGGACACGGCGAAGCCCCCCGCGTCCAACTGCGCGGGCGACTGCGCCACCACCTGGCCGCCGGTCCCGGCGGACGGGGCGTCGGCGGGCCAGGGCATCGACGCCTCGCTGCTCGGCTCGGTGACCCGGGCGGATGGCACCAAGCAACTCACCGTGGCCGGCCGGCCGATGTACCGCTACGCCCAGGACACCGCCCCCCGGCAGGCCAACGGCCAGGGTGTGGGCGGCACCTGGTTCGCCACCGCACCCGGCGGTACGAAGGCGGACAAGGCGGCGGCCGCCCCGGCAGACCTGCCCGCGCTGTCCACCGTCGACAACGGGAAACTCGGCAGCATCGTGCGGGACGGTAAGGGCCGTACTCTCTACCGCTTCACCAAGGACACGGCCTGGCCGATGAAGACCAACTGCCTGGGCGACTGCCTGAAGCTGTGGAAGCCGGCCAAGCCGGTGGACGTCAAGGACGTCAACGGCATCAAGGGCATCAAGGGCATCGACCCCGAGCTGATCAGCACCTTCACCCGCCCCGACGGGACCAGGCAGCTGGCCCTCGACTGCTGGCTGCTCTACTGGTACACCGGCGACACCAAGCCGGGCGACACCAACGGCCAGGGCGTGGGCGGCACCTGGTTCACCGTACGGGCCGACGGCAAGCTGGTCCGATAGCGTGGCCGCGGGTCTCGATCGCCCCGCCGCCGCGGTGGCGAACACGTGGCGATGACGTGGCGATCGAGACTCCGGGCGAGATGGTCAGCGCCGGTGGACCGGGGCGATGGACTCCAGGGTCGGCACCACCGGCTTGATGCTCCCGTCGGCCGCGAACTCCATGCGGTCGATGGTGGTCTCGCGGTGGGTGCCGTCGCCACCCGCCTTCCCGGGGCCGTTCACGGCGAACCGGTGGTAGGCGATGTACCAGTCGTCCGTACCGGGGGCGTTCACCACCGAGTGGTGGCCCGTGCCCTTGAGCCCGTACTCGGTGCGCTTGGAGAGGATCGTGCCCCGCTTGGTCCACGGGCCGAGCGGTGTCGTACCGGTGGCGTAGGCGACGTGGTAGTCCTCGCTGCGGGTGTCGTCCTCGGACCACATGAGGTAGTACGTGCCCTTGCGCTTGACGACGAAGGAGCCCTCCCGGAAGTTGTCCGGGGTGAACTTCCGCACCTTCGACGCGTCGAAGGACGTCATATCGGCGTTCAGCGGCACCCCGTACGCCTGGCCGTTGCCCCAGTACAGATACGCCTGGCCGTCATCGTCCGTGAACACCGCGGGGTCGATCATCTGGCCCGCGAACTGGCCCTTGGCCACCAGCGGTTTGCCCAGCGCGTCCTTGAAGGGGCCGCCAGGGGAGTCGGCCACCGCGACGCCGATCTGTTGTTCGGCGCAGAAGTAGAAGTAGTACTTGCCGTCCCGCACGGCCACCGCGGGCGCCCATGCGTTGTTGTCCGCCCAGCTCACATCGGGGCCGAGGTCCAGGATCACCCCGTGGTTCTCCCAGTGGACCAGGTCCTTCGACGAGTAGGCCGTGAACTTGGTCCCGCTCCAGCTACGGAAGCCGTCGGTCGTCGGGTAGATCCAGTAGCGGCCGTCGAAGTACTGGATGTCCGGGTCGGCGTTGAGCCCGGGCAGCACCGGACTGCGCATCGGCACGGCCTCGACGGTCCAGGTGCGGGTCGTCCCGTCGGCGGTTTTCAGCGTGTACGTCCGGGCCTTGCGGAAGTCGCGCCGGGTGCCGGAGGCGGGGCTCAGGGTGGCGCCGGCCGGGAGCGCGAAGCGGGGCGCGAGACGGCTGAGATCGGCCTTCGGGTCCATCGGCAGCACGACCTTGTTGCTCGCCTCGGTGACGATCGCGTACCCCTTCTGGCCCTTGGCCGTGACGTCGGCGAGCGAGCCTGCGGACGCCGGATAGGCGCTCAGCAGCCGGTCGTACTCCTCCTGCGTCACCGGGAGCACGGTGCCGTGCCGGGGGCTGGCGGGCAGTTGGTAGTTCTCGGACGGCGTCCACTTGCCCGAGCCGAGGTCGGTGGTCTCGAACGGGATGTAGCCGCGGCCGCCGAACTCGTCGATGAACAGATACCACTTGTCCTCGGTGTTCGACTTGAAGATCGTCGGGCCCTCGCCGCGGTCGATCGCGCCCTTGCCGATGCAGTCGGCGACGAAGTCGTACGAGGTGTCCGTGAGCGAGGTGGACTTCTCGGCCGTGATGAACTTCGAGCACGGCGTACCGGAGGACGGGTCGCGCTCGTCCTTGGTGAACCGGTAGTACGTGCCCTTGTCCTTGATGACGGTGGAGTCGATGACCGAGTAGCCGGGGTCGTTCCACACCTTGGGCGCGCTGAAGCTGCGGAAGTCCTTGGTCGTCGCGTACAGCATCTTGTTGTACGTGTTGCCGGTGTGGTTCGGGTCGTCGGCGGCGTAGAGCTTCGAGGCCCAGAAGACCACGTACTCGCCGAGGTCCTCGTCGTAGTACGCCTCGGGCGCCCAGGTGTTGCCCGCCGTGTCGGGCGAGACCTTGACCAGGCGCTGGTCGGTCCAGTGGACCAGGTCGGTCGACTCCCACACCATGATCGACTTACTGCCGGTGCGCTGCACCTGGTCCCAGGTGCCGCTGGAGTTCTGATACATCCGCAGATCGGTGGCGATCAGATAGAACTTGTCGCCCTTGGGGGAGCGGATGACGAACGGGTCGCGCAGCCCCTTCTCGCCGAGGCCGGAGGTGAGGACGGGCTTGCCGGCGTTCAGTTCGCGCCAGTGCAGCGGGTCGTTGCCGCGGCTGAGGGCCATCCGTATCTGTTCGCCGTCGGCCGTGCCCTCACCCGTGAAGTAGGTGAAGAGATAGCCGGCGTACTTGGGTCTTGGCTGCGCCTCCGATGGCGCTTCGCGGTTCTGTGCGGGGCTGGGCGATGCGGCCAGGAGGCTCACCACCATCGTGAACAGGACGAGCAGCGGCAGGAGGAGGGTTCGGGCTGTACGGGACGCCATGAAACATCCTGTGGGAGTCTGATGGATTCTGTTGGACTGCTGGCCTCCGAAGTGTGGTCAGTTGAACCCTGCACGTCAATGGGTGGGCGGCCGCTCAAGGGTGCGAAAGTTTTCGGCCGCACTGTTCGGTTTCGTTCGAGTGTGGGCGGGTCAGGGTCGCGGCCCGCCCGGGTGGCATGCCCGGCGGGCGCCGCGCACGCTGGCGATATGGCACAGGGGCTGCGACAGCTGCGACAGTACGTACCGGACACCGGCCCACGGGTGCGGGTCAACCAGGTCGGCTATCTGCCGTGCGGACCGAAACACGCGACCGTCGTGACCGACGCCCCCGGACCGATCCCCTGGCGGATGAACAACAGTGCCGGCGCCACCGTGGCGTCCGGCACCTCGACACCGGCCGGGATGGACCCGTCCTCCGGGCAGCGGGTGCACACACTGGACTTCGGCGCGGTGGCCGAGACCGGCACCGGATACACGCTGAGCGCCGACGGACAGACCAGCTACCCGTTCGACATCTCCGCCACCCTCTACGACCAACTGCGCTCCGACGCCCTGCACTTCTTCTACGTCCAGCGCAGCGGCATCCCCATCACCGAGGCGCTTGCGCCCGGGTACGGGCGGCCGGCCGGACACCTCGGGATCGCCCCCAACCAGGGCGACACCAGCGTGCCCTGCCTGCCGGGTGTCGGTGACTATGCGCTGGATGTGCGCGGCGGCTGGTACGACGCCGGGGACACGGGCAAGTACGTGGTGGGCGGCGGAATCGCCACCTACCAACTCCTCAGCCAGTACGAGCGGACACTCACCGCACCCCCAGGCCGCCTGGGTCCGCCCGGCGACGGTGAGCTGCGTATCCCCGAGGCCGGGGACGGCGTACCCGACATCCTCGACGAGGCGCGCTGGGAGCTTGAGTTCCTGCTGCGCATGCAGGTGCCCGCCGGGCAGCCCCGCGCGGGCATGGCGCATCACAAGGTGCACGACGACAACTGGACCGGGCTGCCGCTGTCCCCGGACCAGGACCCGCAACCGCGCCATCTGCACCCGCCGTCCACGGCGGCCACACTCAACCTGGCCGCGGTCGCCGCGCAGGGCGCCCGGCTGTACGCGCCCCACGACCACGGCTTCGCCCGGCGCTGCCTGACCGCGGCCCGTACCGCCTGGGTGGCGGCCCAGGCCCACCGGGAGGTGTTCGCCGATGCCGCCGACACGATCGGCGGCGGCCCGTACGACGACACCGACGTCACCGACGAGTTCTTCTGGGCGGCGGCCGAACTGTTCCTCACCACCGGCGAGCAGGCGTTTCTCGATGCCCTTCGGGCCTCGCCATATGCCACCGGCGAGGCGTTTCCGCCGTCCGGGTTCGGCTGGCAGCAGGTCGCCGCGCTCGGCCGGCTCGACCTGGCGACCGTGCTCAGCCCGCTGCCGGACGCCGACCGGCTGGCCGCCCGCGCCTCGGTGGTGGCCGCCGCGGACCGGTATCTCGACACGGCGCACGGCCAGGCGTACGGGATGCCGCTCGGCGCAGGTGACTATGTCCAGGGCTCCAACAGCGTGCTGCTCAACAAGCTCGTCGTCATCGCGACCGCCTTCGACCTGACCGGTGACCGGCGGTATCGCGACGGGGTGCTGGAAGGTCTTGACTACATCTTCGGCCGCAACGCCCTCAACCAGTCCTATGTGACCGGATACGGCGAACACCACTCCCACAACCAGCACAGCCGTCTCTACGGCCATCAGATCGACCCCGCGCTGCCGGGGCCACCGGCCGGTTCGCTCGCGGGCGGCCCGAGCGCCGGTCTCGAGGACCCGAAGGCCAATAGGCTGCTGATCGACCGCACCGTCGAGCCGCCCCGGCGGCCCGCGCCGCAGCTCTGCTACCTCGACGACATCCAGTCGTGGTCGACCAACGAGGTCGCCGTCAACTGGAACGCGGCGCTGTCGTGGGTCGTTTCGTTCGCGGCCGACCAGCCGGCGGCAGCGGAACACGGACGCGGGGCTATCCGATGAGTTCCTGGGTGCCGAGGACGGTGAGCAGCGCGAGGCGTTCGGCGTCCTCGGTGCCGGGTTCGGCCGTGTAGACCATGATGCGCAGTTCGCTGCCCGCCACCGTCAGCACATCGCAGTCCAGCGTCAGGGGCCCTACCCGCGGATGGTCGATGGTCTTGCGCGCCGACTCGTGGCGGCCGACGGCGCCGGAGTCCCACAGCGCGGCGAACCGGTCGCTGTGCGCGCGCAGTTCGCCGACCAGTCGACCGAGCCGCTGGTCGGCCGGGTAGCGGTCGGCGGCGGCGCGCAGATCGGCGACCAGCGCGGCCTCGAACACGCGCAGGGACTCGGGGCCGTGCCGCACCCGGCTGCCCGGGCCCAGGAAGTGGCGCCATACGGCGTTGCGCTGGTGGCCGCGCCATCCGGACGGATCGCCCATCAGCGCCGCGTACGGCGGATTGGCCAGCAGCGTGGTCCCGGCCGCGTCGAGGACCACGACGGGGGTCCCGGTCAGCCGGTCCAGCAGTCGCTGGATGCTCGGGGTGATATGCGCGGGGACCGTGTCCGGGCCCGGCGGTGCCAGCCCGGCCAGCCGGAACAGATGTGCGCGCTCGGTGTCCGACAGCCGCAGGGCCCTGGCCAGGGCCTCGACGACCTGAGTCGACGGATTGGAGGCGCGGCCCTGCTCGAGGCGGGTGACGTAGTCGACGGAGATCCCGGCCAGCAATGCCAACTCCTCGCGGCGCAGTCCGGGCGCCCGCCGGTGTCCGCCGGTGGGCAGTCCGGCCGCCTCGGGCGACACCCGGTCGCGTAGGCGGTGCACTGCCTGCCCGAATTCCGCCGTCGCCATGCACACCAGTGTGCACCCCCGGGCCGCGCCCCTGCCTGGTACCAGCAGTCCCAGGAACACGGGACGCCTGGCTGACCGCACCGCCCCGCCGGACCCTGGAGGCATGACGACAACACTCATCACCGGAGCCAACAAGGGTCTCGGTTTCGAAACCGCCCGTCGGCTCATCGCAGCAGGTCACACCGTCTACGTCGGCAGCCGGGACGCCGAGCGCGGGCGCCGCGCCGCCGAGCGTCTTGGCGCGCGGACGGTCCTCATCGATGTCACCGACGACGCGTCCGTCGCGGCCGCGGCGAAGGCCATCGAGGCCGACGGTGGACTGGATGTGCTGATCAACAACGCCGGCGTCGAAGCGCGGGAGCCGGACGGAGGGGTTGCCGGGGCCGCGGAGGTGACCGCCGACGCGATGCGGTCGGTCTTCGAGACAAACGTCTTCGGCGTGGTGCGCGTGACCCATGCCTTCCTGCCGCTGCTGCTGCGGTCAGCCGCCCCGGTCGTGGTCAACGTCAGCAGCGGCCTTGCCTCGCTGACCCGGGTCACCACCCCGGACACCCCGACGTACGCCTACCCGGGCGTCGCCTACCCGGCGTCGAAGACCGCGGTCAACATGGTCACCGTGCAGTACGCGAAGGCGTTCCCGCAGATGCGGATCAACGCGGTGGAGCCCGGCTACACCGCGACGGATCTGAACCGGCACACCGGCATCCAGACCGTCGAGGAGGGCGCCGAGATCATCGTCCGCATGGCGCAGGTGGGCCCCGACGGCCCGACCGGGGGCTTCTTCGACGCCGAAGGCACCCTGCCCTGGTAAACCGATCGGTTTCAGTGCGGCGGAAACCGGACTGGCCTGTACTGCTGGCGGCGAGCCTGGAGCGGCGTGCCACCGGCTTCGCTGGGCGGTTCCTGCCCGGCGCGGACGACGCCCGTACGCCGCGTGTGCTCGACGCCGCCGGTATGCGCTGATCTGCCAAGGCGCGGCCGCCACTCAGGGCCCCGTCCGCCGACCGGTGCGCCTTCTGCCCAGTTGTCCTCTGCGCGCGGTGCCGCCAAGGTCTACGCCACGGCCCGCGATCCGCGCACGGTGACACACCCCGATGCCGTCCCGGTGGCGCTCGAGGTCACCGGCCCCGCCTCGGCGGCGGCCGCCGCCGAACAGGCAGTCCCAGTCCACTCCCCGCGCCTGGAGCCGCACCCGCGCGGCATCGGGGTCACCGGACTGCACGTGGGGTATGTGGACACCGATATGACGGCGAACATCGACGCGCCCAAGGCCGACGCGGGCCAGGTGGCCGCGGCCGCGTGTTCAAGCGGTGAGGAACCAGTCGACCGCCGAGCTGACCGCGGCGGGGTTCTCCACCGGCAGCTCGTGGCCCGCGTCGACGATCCGTACCACCGCGTCCGGGTAGTCCTTGGCCATCCGCAGCATCTGCGACACCGGCAGCTGGATGTCGTGGTAGCCGTGCAGCAGCAGCGTGGGCGTCCGGATCTCACCGACCCGGTCCAGCACATCGAAGGCCCGCATCGCGTCGTAGCACGTCATGACCACCTCGCGCGGTGTGGTCGCGGAGGCACGGGCGTATTCGCGCACCTCGGCGCGCGGGTATCCGGGGCCGAAGGCCCGCTGGATGTTGACCGTGACGAAGACGCGGAAGGGCAGCAGTGTCGAGGCCGCCATCAGCAGGCCGCGGCCGCGGTTGTAGACCATCCGGCTGATCGAGTTCACCAGCACCATGCGCTCGATCCGCTCCGGGTGGTCGAGCGCCAGTGTCTGGGCGATCATACCGCCCATCGAGTGGCCGACCGGGACGAAGCGGTCCACCTCCAACCGGTCGAGCAGGGCGGACACATCGCCCGCCAGCTCCGCGATGGTGCGCGGCATGCCGTCGCTCTCGCCGTGCCCGCGCAGATCGAGCCGGATCACCCTCCGGTGCGGGGCGAAATGCGCCATCTGGTGGTCCCAGCGGTGCCGGTTGGCCGTCCAGCCGTGGATGAACACCAGCGGCACACCGTCGCGGCGACCCTCGTCGTCGAACGTCAGTCGGGCGCCGCCGACTTCGAGCTGCGGCATGGGTCATGACCTCCGGGCTGTGGGGTACGGGATCACCGGTGCTTGCCCAGGAAGTCGAGGATGTGCCCGAACACATCGAGGGCGGCGCCCCGGCCGATGAACGTATCGAGGTGACCGTAGCCGGGGACCTCGGCGTACGCCACATCCAGCCGCGGCTGACGCGCGGCCAGCACCTCGTGGCACAGCTTCTGGGAGTCCAGCCACAGCCCGTTCTCGCTGCCGGAGAGCAGCAGCACCGGGCAGTCGATACGACCGGCCTGGTCCAGCGCGTTCTCCGGCAGCGCCCGGTAGCGGTCGTCCCCGTGGTGCCAGCGCACCACGCTGCGCGCCAGCTCGATCCGGCGCAGATGCGGCAGGATCCACAGCGGCGCCGGGCCCAGCAGCTCCGCCAGCCGGTTGTGGGTGGTGGCCGACAGATGCTCGTGTACGAACAGCGAGGCGCCCGTGCCCCAGGCCGAGTTGTGCAGGATCTGGCAGGTCGGGTCCGGGCAGCTCGCCTTCCGGGAGGCCAGGGCGAACAGCGGGGTGTACCGCGACCAGAAGCCCACTGTGCGGAAGTCCACGGGGATGTGGTCGACACGGGACTTCAGCAGCTCGGCGGCCAGCGTCATCCGCAGGGACGTACGCCCCGCCAGCTTCGGCGTCAGAAACACCCCCTGCGCGACCACCCCGGCGAGCCCGGGCACCAGACCGCCCGCCATGCTCATCGACAGCGAGAGCGCGCCGATGCAGTGGGCCACGACGAACAGCGGACGGTCACCGATCCGCTGCCGGACCAGCGCCACCGCCTCGGGGATGTCGTACACGGCGACATCGTCGTAGGTGTACCGGCGGCCGGTCTCGTTGTACGGGAGCCGGCAGCTGCCCCGCCAGTCCAGCAGCCACGGTTCGTACCCCTCGTCCAGCAGGACCTCGACCAGGTTGCGGGTCTCGGGCAGCAGGAACATGTCGGAGGACGCGGTGTGGCCGTGCAGCAGCAGCACCGCGGGGCGGTGCCCCTGGCCGGGGGAGGAGTCGGTGGTGACCCGGCTCAGGCCGAGCCGGGTCCCGTCCTTGGTCCGGAACGGGATCTCCTCGACCCTCGCCCCGTCGAGCCGGGCGCACAGCGGCCGGAGGGTCACCGGGGTCCGCGGGTTCACCGGGGCCATCGGGGTCTGCGCGGTCCTGCGGGATCGCGGGGTCCTCGGGATCCTTGGGGTCAGCGGGGTCATCGGGTGCGCTCCGTCAGCGTCGGGTTCCGGCGAAGGTCGAGCAGGTCCGCCCCCACCCGGGCGAATGGGCCGAGCAGACCGCGGCCCACCTCCAGGCCGAACCAGGCCAGCCACGTCAGTTTGGCGACCCGCTTCTCCTGGCTGGACAGGCGCGGATCGACCCGGATGCCGTCGATCTGGTCGCGCACATAGCTGTCGGCGGGCACGACGACCTCACCCGCCAGACACGCGGGCTCGCCCTCCCGGCCGATCTCGACGGTCAACGCCCGAGTCTGCCGCCACACATCGCGCCGCGCCCGGGCGAACTTCCGGCCCTCCAGCCACCACCGCCCGCCGTCGGCATCGCGCAACCGCAGTCGATAGAGCAGCAGTTGATGCCGCAGACCGTGGGTCAGGGGTATCCCCTCCTGCGGCCGGACCCACAGATCGCCCCGCTCCACCACGACCGGATCGGGGTGCAGCAGCGTGCAGCTGAGCTCACCGCGGACATCGACCCGGCGCTCCCGCACCAGCTGGTACATGCTGGCGATGGACAGGGTCAGCGACAGCGTGCACCTGCTGTGCGCGGGCCCGCCGACCGAGCCCAGACCCCCCTCGACTGTCTCGGGGAACCACAGATACGGCGGGTCCTCGCGGTCGGGCAGCCGACCAAGGCCGTCCTCCGCCAGCCGCTCGAACGTCTTCAGCTGCGCCTGCGTGTCGTACCGGGCCGCGGCCGGCAGGTCGTGCGCGGCGACGAACGCCCTGGTGCGCTCGTCGGTGGCCGCCGGCCCCGTCAACGTCGCCTCGCAGAGCTTGAGGGCCGCGGGGCTGCGCAACACCCTGGTCAGGAATTCCAGCTTGGGGACCGGTTCGGCCTCCAGCCGGGCCAGGGCGTCGGCCCGCCACTCGTCCCAGTCCTGCACCGTCACGTTCATCCCGCCGAACCCCATGTCCCGCACCACGTCGTCCAGGGTGTTCGGGACGCCGGTCAGGTTGTAGTTGTAGCCCCAGGCGTCGGGTTCGCAGATCACGGCCGCCGCCACCCGGCTCACCCAGTCCACCGGGGCGGCATTGAGGTAGCGGAAGGCGGGCACGGTGCGGAACCGGCCGAACGCCGAGATCAGCCCGCTGCTGAGGTCCTGCGCGTTGTACGCGCCCGTCTTGGCGTGTCCGCCGATGCCACCCGGGCGCATCACGGTGACCACCAGACCGTGGTCACGGGCGCGCCGCAGCGCGGTCTCGGCGGCCCACTTGGACCTGTCGTAGCCGGCGACGAGGCGGTCGATACGGGCGAGCGGATCGTCCTCGCCCATGGAGGCGATGCCGACCTGGTTGAAGACCGCGATCGACGAGATGTGGTGCAGCGGCTTGGGCCGCCCCGTCGCCGCCAGTTCGGCCAGCGTCAGTGGGCCGATCACATTGCTCTGCCGCAGCGACGCGTAGCCGCGCAGAAAGTCCACCGCCGCCGCCACGCTGACGACCGAGTCCAGCTCCTCCGTCAGCTCGTCCCAGCGCTCCTCCGACAGGCCGAGGCGCGGCCGACGGAGGTCGCCCGGCAGCACCGTCACCCGCCTGCGGATCTCCGAGGACCAGGGGAGGGCGAAACTGGCCAGCGCGGCGCCGAGCCGTGATGTGGCCTCTTCCTCGTCGGCCGCGCGGACCAGGCAGTAGACGTGGGCGTCGCTGTACCGCAGCAGATCGAGCAGCATATGGCCGCCGAGAAAGCCGGTCGCTCCGGTCAGCAGGATCCGCTGGGGCGGGACGGGCTCCGGCGGGCCCGTCCACGGCAGGGCGTCGGCGCGGGCGAGGTCGGCCAGGACCAGGTCCAGGTCCTCGTCGGCGGTGTTTGAGGGGAGGGCGCGGGCTGGGGGGAGGGAGGTCGTGGGGACGGGGGCCGTGGGGACGGGGGCCGTGGGGACGGGGTTCGGCGGGGTGTGTACGGTACGGATCCCGGCGGCGGAGAGCCAGCGTTCGGCGAGCCGGCGCGGCCGGGCGTCGGCGAACACATCGTCCAGAGCGAGCTCCACACCCGATTCCCGGGCCACCGCGGCGACCAGTTCCACCGCGTCGACGGACGTGCCCCCGGCGTCGAAGAAGTCGGTGTCGGGCCCCATCCGGCCATCGGGCAGATAGCGGGCCGCCGCGGTGGCGATGGCCTCCGCCAACTGGTCCACGTCGGCATGGACGCTCGCGCCGATGTCTGTGCCGATGCCTGTGGTTGGCTCATCTTCGGGATCGACGCCCGCCGTTGCCTGTGAGGGCGCCGAGGCCCCGGGCAGGGCCCGGGCCAGCAGGTCGGCCACGCTGAGCCCGCCGCCGCCCCGTTCGATCGACTCGCCGGTCAGCCGCTGCCCCTCGTCCGCCGCGCCCACTTGCCTGGCCTCGTCACTCGCCGGGTCTTTCTGTTCGCTTCTCCGCCCGCGAGGCGAATCCGCGGCTTGCGTGGCATGGCGCGGCTGGGTGGCCTCGCGTGCGTCGCTCACGTAGTCCGTCCGTCCCTTCGTCATCTCACTGCTCCCAGGACCGGAACGCCCGCAGGTGTTCCGGCGTCGTCACGACCGTCAGCCGTGTATCGTCCGGCTCGCCGCCGCCGAGCGCGGCGAGCAGCCGCCGGGCCGGTACGTTGCGCGGTGTCCGCTCCGCCGTCAGGCGCACCGTCGCGCACCCCAGGGCGTCGGCGCGGTCGGCCAGCCACCCCAGCAGCCGCTCCTCCACCCCGCGGCCGAGCGCACGGCAGCTGAGCATCCAGGCCAGGACGTCGAGCCGGTCCCCGTCCTGGCGGACCGCGAGCAGCCCGATCTGCCCGTAGTCCCCGAACCGGTCGCGGGCCGCGGCCGTCCACACCTCGCCCTGCCGGCGCCACCGCTCCAGATCGCCGCCGTCGGCCGACCGGGCGCGGAGGGTGAACTGATTGGTGCGGCGTACGAGTTGCTCGGCGCGCTGGACATCGGGTTCGGACAGCGGCCGGATGTCGACCTCCAAATCCAGCTGGGCCAGGAATTCCTCGAACCCGGCCCGCTCGCGCTCCGCGTCACGGGCCCGCTCCTGGCGGTAGAACTCCGCGCGCAGCGAGTCCTCCGCCGTGGCCGCAGCGGGGACCAGCGGCCACAGCCGGGCCAGGAAAGGCGCCAACTCACCGGCCGCCGGGCAGGTCACGGACAGCACCTCGGGCAGCGCGGACCGCACGGCGGCGATCTCGACCGGGTTGTCGTCGAGGAACACGAAGCTGTCGAGGCCCAGGTCGAGGGTGCGCGCCGCGGCCTCCAGGCGCTCCGCCTTGCGGCCCCACGTGGCGGAGACCACGCTGAAGTGCTCCGCCCGCAGGAGGCTGTCCGGGCGGTCCAGCACGGCCCGTACCGTGGCCTCGTCGTTGTTGCTGACCAGGACCAGCAGGGCCCCGGCGGCACGCCATTGGAGCAGCCGACGGGCCAGCAGCGCGCGCGGGCCGCCGAGGTCCACACGGTCCGGGCCGATCTCCCCGGCCACACCGCTCCACAGCGTCTCGTCGCCGTCCACCGCGATCACCTTCGGCGGCGTACGGCGCACGGCCCGTACGACCTCGGCCAGGGTGAGGGCCACGGCCGCCTGGAACGGCGGGGTGAACGGCAGATGCGCCAGTTTGTCGGTGTGGTCGTCGAACCGATCCGCGACCGCGTGGTGCCGGGTCCAGTCGTCGTGGCGCAGCACCGCGACACCGGGCAGCTCCGCGAGCTCGGCGGCCAGCTCGCGCTCCCACCGCTCCAGGCGGTCGTCGCCGTACGAGGACGGCAGGAACCCGACGACCAGCGGCGTCCGGCTCCGTTCGGACAGGGCCCGCAGCGCGGCCGGGTAGGCCGTGTGCAACTCGGCGAGCAGCGCGTCGCTGACCGGCCCGAACCGCTCCAGGTCGGTGGCCCTCAGCAGCACCACGCCGAGCGCCGTGGAGGGGTCGGCGAAGACCCCGGAGGGATCCCGCAGGCTCGCCAGCACATGGTGGTAGGGCGCCTCCGCGACCGTCACCCCGCCGCCACCCCCGTTTGACGCGGTGTCAGTCGCGTCATTCAGGGCCGTCTCGCACAGCAGCGGCAGGTTGCCGAGGGCGAAGGTGGCCGCGAGGGCGAGTGAGGGGCGCGGGGCCACGGGCCGGGCCGGAGCCGTGGGACGGGCCGGCGCCGTGGGGTCGTCGGCCGTTTCGGCGAGCAGCCGCAGGAACGCCTCGCCGAGCGCGGTGCAGTCGGCCTCGTCCATGATGTCCAGGTTGTAGTCCAGCCGCAGCCGTCCGGAGTCCGGCGTCATGGTGACCATCAGGTCGAGGTCGGAGTATCCGGTCCCGGCCGGCAGGATCTCCAGGTGGTCCAGCCGCGCCGCGGAGGACCGTACGTAGTTGAAGTACACCTCGACCAGCGGCGCGTTCTCCCGGTGGAGCCCCTGCGCGGCGAGCGCCGACAGGGCGTCGGAGAACATGGCGCCCTTCGTCAGCACCCGGTCCAGACGGCCGTCGGCGCGGCGCAGTACGTCCTCGATCGCCTCGCCGGGGGCTGCCTGGGCCGGGATGGGCACCGGCACCCCGAAGAAGCCCACCGCGTCGTACGCGTCGACGTGGATACGGGTGTCCACCGGGACGGCGAGCACGAACCGGTCGCGGTCCCGTTCGCGGGCCAGCAGCACGGTCAGGGTGCCCAGACAGAAGGCGGCCGGTGTGATCGCCAGCCGGCTCGCCCGGAACGACACCCGCTCCATGAGCCGGTCGGGGATCGCCAGCGTCACACTGCCCGCCCGGAAGGAGCGCACCGGCGGGCGCGGCCGCGCGAGGGTCAGGTCGAGCCGGGCGCTGCCGGTGAACGCCTCGCGCGACTCGGCCGCCGCGCTGTCGGGGTAGTCGGTGAGCTGTGTCTCCTGTGCCTGGAGCAGCAGGTCGATGTCGCGGTTGGAGATGGTGTCGCCCAGCGCGGTGCCGGACAGCTCGCGGTCGATCTCGGCCGCCACGAGCAGCAGCGACTGCAGATCGCTCACCGCGTGGTGCGCACCGAACACCAGGACCTGGCCCCGGTCGCCGCGGTCGAGCAGTTCGAACCGCCACAGCGGGGCGGCCGCCAGGTCGAACGGCGGCTCCAGCAACTCCCGCAGCCGTTCGCCCACCTCGGCGTCCTCGTCCGCGCCGCCGACGAGCTCCGACCAGCGCAGCAGGGGTCCGGCAGGCGCTCGTTCGACCCGCAGCCGCGGCCCCTCCCCGGTGCCGGTGCCCGTGAGGATCGCCGTACGCAGCGCCGCGTGCCGCCCGGCCAGCCGGTTGAGGATGTCCGTCAGCCGCCGCCGGGTGGTGGGCACGGTGAGCCGGACCGCGAGGCCGATGGCGTGTGCGGCGCTCGGGGTGTTCTGCCGGGCGCTGCGCAACAGCCGCACCACGTCACGGGTCGCGGGCCGCACATCGGCCTCGGGCACCTCTGCCTCGGCCGCCGGAAGAGCGGAACCCGGCCCGGTGGTGGCGGTGGTGGCGGTGGCGGCGTCCTGGGTGGTGTCCCGCTCCGCCAGCGCCGCGCCCAGGTCCCGCGCGAGGCCGCGGATGTCGGCCGCCGAGAACACCGCGGAGGTGGGCAGTTCGACGCCGAGGTCGCGGGTGAAGGCGTTGCGCAGCCTGACGATCATCAAGGAGTCGAGACCCAGCTCCTTCAGTGCCGTGGCGGGCGCGGCGTCCGTGACGCCGAGACCGGCCACTTCGCCGACCCTGGCCCGTACATAGGTCTCCAGCCGGTCGGTCCGCTCCCGGGCTGTCGTGGCCGTGAGCACCCGCTCGACCAGCCCGTCCGCGCCCGGCGCGGCGGCCGGGGCGGCTTCCAGGGCGGTGACCAGGTCGGACAGCAAGGGCCGCGACCGTGCCGTGTCCGGATCAAGCGCGAGCGCCGCCCAGTCCAGGGCGAGCGGCGCGAGTTGGCGGCGCGCCGTGGGCAGCAGCCGCTCGAACAGCTCGCCTCCTTCCTGCGGGGAGAAGCCGACCAGCCCCGACCGGCTCACCGACGCGGCCCGGGTGTCGGACTCGGCCACCAGCCCGACGCCCGTCCAGGCACCCCAGTCGAGGCTGAGCGCGGACCGGTCGGCGCGGGCGAGATGGTGTGCCCAGGCGTCCAGGAAGGCGTTCGCCGCGCAGTACGCGCTCTGCCCGGCCGAGCCGAGCAGGCCCGCCGCCGACGAGAACAGCACCAGGCGCTCCGCCTCCGGCACCAGCTCCGTGAGCAGGGCCGTGCCCAGCACCTTGGGGGCGAGGACGCGCTCCACCCGCTCATCCGTCAGATTCGGCAGAGTGGCGTCGTCGAGCACACCGGCGGTGTGGACGACGCCGGTGACCGGGCCGAGTTCGCGCCGCAGCCAGTCCAGCGCGGCGGCCAGGCCCTCCCGGTCGGCGACATCCGCCCGGACGTGGCGTACGGTCACGCCGCGCCCCCGCAGCGCCTCGAGCCAGCCCGCCGCCTCCGGGGTGGGCGCGCCCCGGCTCAGCAGCGCCAGCCGGCGCGCCCCGCGCCGTACCAGGCGCTCGGCGACGACCCGGCCGAGGCCGCCGAGGCCACCGGTGATCAGATACGTGCCGTCGGGGCGGATGCCGCCGCGCCCGGCGTCGTCCGGGCGGGTGCGTACGAGGCGCGGCACCAGGCGGCCCGTCGCGCGCAGCGCGACCAGGCGCTCGTCGTCGGCGTGCCGCAGCTGTGTCCACAGGGCGTCGAGGCCGCCGTCGGCCGGCAGGTCGATCAGCGTGGTGGCCAGCTCCGGGTACTCCTGGGCCACCCCGAGGCCGAAGCCCCAGCCGAGCGCCTGCTGCGGATGTGTCACCTCCGCGCTGTCCCCGGCCGCCTGGGCGCCCCGTACGACGAGGAACAGGCGCGGGGCCCGGCCGCGGGGCCGCTCGGTGAGCGCCCGTACCAGGTGCAGGGTGGTCAGACAGCACAGCCGGGCCACCCGGGTCGCCGCCTCGGCCGGGTCGGTCGCGGAGTCGATCGCCGGGGCGTCCAGGGCGGACAGCTGGACCACCCGCTCGGGCGGGCCGTCGGGGAACGCCTCCTCCAGCAGCCGCGCCAGGTGTTCCGGGTTCAGCGGATCGAGCCGGTAGCGCCCCGGCGCCTCGGCCATGAAGGTGTCGCCCCTGCGGGCCACCACATGCGGCGCCGGGCCGAGCCGACCGCTGAGCGCGGCCCCCACGCCCGACTCGTCGGACAGGATCAGCCAGCTGCCCCGGGTGGGCAGCTCCCGCGCGGCGGGCCGGGGCAGCCACCGCGTCTCGAAGAGCGAGCCGTCGAGCGGAGACAGCGCGGCCAGCGCGGCCAGCCGGAACCCCTCGATGTCCAGGACGAGTTGTTCCCGCTCGTCCCAGAGCCGCAGATCCAGGGTCACGGCGTCCCCGTCCACCGCGCGCAGCGAGCAGGTCGCCCAGGCCGGAGCGGTACGCAGCCCCGTGAACCGCACCCGTCCGACCCTGGCGGGTACGAACGCCCGGCCCGCGGGGGCGTCGCCGGGCAGGGCAGCGGTCTGGAAGGCGGCGTCGAGGAGCGCGGGGTGCAGCAGATGCCCGGAGGCGGGCAGTTCGGCCAGCCGGCCGAGCGCCGCCGCGGCCGAGCGCCGGCCCTCCGCCAGGCGCCGGAACGCCGGGCCGTAGTCGATGCCCAGGGCGGCGAGGCCGGTGTGGACACCAGCTATGTCGACTGCCTCGGCGCATCTGTCCCGCAGCGCGGCGAACCGTTCACCAGCGGCGCCGGGCTCGTCGTCGGCGTATGCGACGAGCCCGCGGACGTGCCGAATCCACTCCGGCCGCCGCTCGTTCAGGGCCGTCGAGGCGATGGTGAAGCTCCGTACGCCGTCCTCCTCGGACCGCAGGACCAGTTGCAGCCGTACGGGCGCCTCGGCCGCCAGCCGCAGCGGCGCCTCGAACCCGACCTCGGCCAGCCGTACCGGTCCGCCGCCGTCCTGGAGCGCCGAAGCCGCCGCGAGCGCCATCTCCAGGAACGCCGCGGCGGGCAGCCACACCTCCCCGGCGACCCGGTGGTCGGAGAGATAGCCGAACCGGCCGTCCCGCAAATCGATATCGGTCTGGAAGAGGTGCCGGTCCGGTTCGTCGCTGGCCTCCAGGTGCGTGCCGACCAGCGGCGAGGTGCCAGGACCCGATGGCGGCGCGGGAGCGGCCGACAGCCAGTGGCGCTCCCGGGCGAAGGCGTACGTGGGCAGGTCGGCGCGGCGGCCTGCCGGGAAGAGGGCCGACCAGTCGGGCGTATGCCCCGCGCCGTACAGCTGCCCGAGCCGGCGCAGCAGCCCGTCCCGGCCGCCGTCGTCGCGGCGCAGCGACCCGACGCTCACCACGTCGACCCCGGCCTCGGTTGCGACGGACTCGATCGCCGGGCCCAGCGACGGATGCGGGCTCAGCTCGACGAAGTAGCGGTAGCCGTCGTCCAGCATGCGCCGCACCGTGTCGGCGAACCGGACCGGCTCCCGCAGATTCGCGTACCAGTAGTCGGCGTCCAGCCGGTCACCGGCGACGGGTTCCGCCAGCACCGTCGAGTACAGCGGGGTCCGCGCCCGTGTGCCCCGGACACCGTCCAGGGCGTCGAGCAGTTCCCCGCGCAGCGGAGCCATCAGCGGGCTGTGGGAGGCGAACGCCGTCGACAGCCGCCGCGCGGGCACCCCCTCCTCGCCGAGCCGTCGCCGCAGCTCGGCCAGCGCGTCGAGGTCGCCGGAGACGGCGGTGGACGTTCCGCTGTTGACGGCCGCCACGAACAGCCGGTCCGGGTACGGGGCGAGGAACCGCTCGACCTCCTCGCGCGACAGCTCCACGGACAGCAGCCCGCCCGCACCCGCAAGCGGCACCACCGCGCGGGCCCGCCGGGCCACCACGGCCGCGGCGTCGTCCAGGGTGAGGGCGCCCGCGCCGTACGCCGCGGCGATCTCGCCCAGGCTGTGGCCGACCACCGCGTCGGGGACGACCCCCAGGGAGCGCCAGGCGGCGGCCAGCGCGGCGTTGACCGCGAACAGCACCGGCTGGAGGACGTCCGTCTCCGTCAAGCTGGGCGCGCCCTCCTCGCCGCGCAGCACCGCGAGCACCGACCAGCCGGTGTGGCGGGCGATCGCCTCGTCGCAGCGGGACAGCTCCTCCCGGAACGCCGCCGAGCCGGCCATCAGCTCCACGCCCATGCCCGTCCACTGTCCGCCGTGTCCGGGGAAGACGAACGCCACCTTGCCCGTAGGCGCGTCTGCTCGCGCCTGTGTCCGACCCTCCCCCCTCGCCACCGCGTCGAGACCGGCCAGCAGTTCGTCCTGGTCACCGGCGAGCACCGCCGCGCGCCGCTCGAAGTGGCTGCGGTGGCGGGCCAGCGTATGGGCGATGTCCGGCAGCGCGGACGCGAGGCCGTCGGCCGGGAGCGCGGCCAGGTGTTCGGCGAGTCGGGCGGCCTGGCCGCGCAGGGCGGCTTCGCTGCGCGCGGACACCACGAACAGCCGCCGCTGCGAGGCCCCTTGGGGCAGAGGGGAGACCCGCGGGATCGGTGCCTGATGGGGGGCTTCCTCCACGACCACGTGGGCGTTGGTGCCGCTGATCCCGAACGCGCTGACCCCGGCGCGCCGCATCCGCGCGCCCGACGGCCAGGCCACCGGTTCGCGCAGCAGCCGCAGCCCGCTGCTGTCCCAGTCCACGTGGCGGGTGGGCCGGGTGGCGTGCAGGGTGCGCGGCAGCGTCTGGTGGCGCAGCGCGAGCACGACCTTGATCAGGCCGGCGATGCCCGAAGCCGCCTGGAGATGGCCGAGGTTCGACTTGAGCGAGCCCACGTACAGCGGGCGGCCCTGCGGGCGGGAGGCGCCGAACACCTCCGACAGGGCGCCCGCCTCGATCGGGTCCCCCAGTGTGGTGCCGGTGCCGTGCGCCTCCACGTAGTCGATGTCCGCGGGCGCGAGCCCGGACAGCTCCAGGGCCCGGCGTACGACCCGCTCCTGGGCCGGGCCGTTGGGCGCGGAGAGGCCCTGACTGCGGCCGTCCTGGTTGACCGCGGTGCCGCGCAGCACGGCGAGCACTTCGTCGCCGTCGCGCCGCGCGTCGCCCAGCCGCTTGAGCACCACCATCCCCGCGCCCTCGGCCCAGACCGCGCCGTCGGCGTCGTCGGAGAACGACCGGCACCGGCCGGTCGGGGACAGCCCCCGCAACCGGCTGAACTCCACGAACGTCTGCGGCGTGACCATCAGCGTCACCCCGCCGGTCAACGCCAGATCGCATTCGCCGGAGCGCAGCGCCTGCGCGGCCAGATGCACCGCGGCCAGCGAGGAGGAACACGCGGTGTCCACGGTCAGGGCCGGGCCGTGCAGCCCCAGGGCGTAGGCGAGCCGGCCCGAGGCCACGCTGAGCGCCGTCCCGGTGCCGACATGGCCGTCAAACTGGTCGAGCCGGGACCCGGCCAGGTAGTCGCTGCCGAACATACCGACGTACACGCCGGTGGTGCTGCCCGCGAGCTCGGCCGGTACGATCCCGGCGCGCTCCAGCGCCTCCCACGCCGTCTCCAGCAGCAGCCGCTGCTGCGGGTCCATCGCGGCGGCCTCGCGCGGGGTGATCTCGAAGAAGCCCGCGTCGAAGGCGTCGATGTCCTGGAGGAAACCGCCCTCCCGGGCGTACGTCTTGCCCGGGGCCTCCGGGTCGGGGTCGTACAGCGACGCGACGTCCCAACGGTCGGCCGGGAACGGGCCGATCGCGTCGCGGCCCTCGGCCAGCAGCTCCCACAGCGCCTCGGGGCCGGCGACGCCACCCGGCAGCCGGCAGGCCATGGAGACCACGGCGATCGGCTCGTCGGACCCGCCACGCGCCGCCGGAGCGCCGGGCGCGACCGCAGGGTTGGGCGCGGGCCGCTTCGCCGTACGGTCGGCCGACGCGAACACGGTGTTCAGCAGATGGTCCGTGAGCCGGGCCGTCGTCGGATGGTCGAACAACACGGTGGCCGCCAGCCGGGAGTCCAGCCGGGCACCGATCCGGTTGCGCAGCTCGACGGCCATGAGCGAGTCCATGCCCAGCTCGCGCAGCGGCTGATCGGGGCGGATGGCGTCCGGCGAACGCAGCCCCAGGACCCGGGCCGCCTCATCCCGGATCAGGGAGCGCACCCGTTCGGCCCGCTCGGCCTCCGGGAGGCGGGCGAGCCGGTCCGCCAGGGCGGCGCCGCCACGGGCAGCCTGTGGCGCGGGCAGCAGCGTGCGCCACAGCGCCGCCGGGCCGCCGTCACGGGCGAAGGTGTCGCGCAGCCGCGACCGGTCCAGGGCCCAGGCGACCAGATGCGGAGCGCGGTGCGACAGCGAGAGCTCGACCAGCTCACAGGCTTGATCGGGGGTCAGCGCGCGATAACCCGACCGGGCCATCCGCTCCAGATCCGCGTGTTCGGCGGCGAGCCCGGTCCCCGACCAGGATCCGAAGGATACGGAGACGCCAGGCAGCCCCAATGCCCGTCTGTGGTAGGCCAGTTGATCGAGGAAGGCATTGGCGGCCGCGTAGTTGCTCTGCCCGGCGTTTCCCACCACCCCGGTGGCCGAGGACACCAGCAGGAACAGGCCGAGCGGTGTGTCGGCGGTGAGCCGGTGGAGGTTGACCGCGCCCGCCACCTTCGGGCGCAGCACCTCCGCGAACCGCTCGGGCGTCTGCTCGGCGAGCACCCCGTCGGCCAGCAGCCCCGCGCAGTGGACGACACCGCGCAGCGGCAGTTCACGGCCACCGCCTACACGGCCACCGCCTACGCGGCCGATGCGGTCGAGCACCGTGGCGAGCGCCGCCCCGTCCGCCACATCGCACGCCACCACGTCGACCTCGGCGCCGAGCGCGGACAGCTCCGCGGTGACCTCGGCGCGGCGCGGGTCGTCGGGGCCCCGGCGGGAGGTCAGCACCAGCCGCGGGACACCACTCTTGGCCAGCCACCGCGCGATATGCCCACCCACCGCGCCCAGGCCACCAGTGATCAGCACCGTGCCGTCGGTGGGCACCACCGTCTTCGGGTCCGGCAGGTCGTCGAGAGGGGTGGCGTCCCCGGCCCGGGCGCGTACGAGGCGTGGCGCGAGCAACCGATCGTCGCGGAGGGCGAGTTCCGGCTCGTCGGGCTCGGCCACGGCGGCGGTCAGGGTGGGCCATGGGCCGGGGCCGTCGAGGTCGATCAGGCGCAGTCCGAGTTCCGGGTGTTCGGCGCGGGCGCTGCGGGCCAGGCCCCACAGGGCCGACTGGGCCAGGCCCGGCACCGTGTCGCCGCCGTCGGCCGCCACCGCGCCACCGGTCACCCAGACGACCCGTGACGGCGCCCGGTTCCGTGGAAGAGCGAGGAGGGCCCGTAGCTCGGCAAGCCCGGCGGCCGTCAACTCCTCCGCATCGGTGGCCGGTTCGGCCTCCGAGTCGGCGGTCGGCCAGAGCCTGATCAGCGTGTCGGTGCCGGCCAGCAACGCGTCCACCGTGCCCGCCGTACGCAGCCCGGTCCCGGCCGGGTCGAGACTGCTCAGGGCCGCCGCTACTTGCTCGTCGGAAGGGTCGCCGAGCAGGACCCAGCCATCGCCCGGCGACGGCGCCACGCCCGGCTCGGCCTCGGTGGCCACGGCCGTCCACGCCACCTCGTACAGATGCCGAGCGCTCTCGGCGGCGCCCCGCAGCTCCGCCGGGTCGGCCGCGCGCAGCCGTACGCCCTCCAGACGCCCCACCGGAAGGCCGTCCGGGTCCCACAGCGCCACGTCCAGCGTGATATCCGTCCCCATACCCGTCCCCGTGCCGCCGGTGCGCCGCACCGACGCGATGAGGTCGGCCGCCCCGCCAGGCGGCAGCTCGCACCGGTCGACGGCGACCGGGAGCAGCGCCCGGCCGGAGGTGTCGAACGCGGCGGCCAACTGCAACGCGGCGTCCAGCAGGGCCGGATGGATCGGATACGGATCCGCCACATCGCGGACGTGCGACGGGAGCGACAGCCGGGCCAGCAGCTCACCGTCGCCCGTGCGCACCGCCGACCGTACGCCCTGGAACGCCGGTCCGTAACCGAGGCCCGCCTCGGCGAGACGCGCATACGTGTCCGGGCCCCAGCACGGCTCGGCCGCCTCCGGCCACACCGGAGGCGGACCGAAGGCCCCGGTGGCGGGTTCGCCGGCCGACGCGGTGGCGTGCAGCGTCCACCCCTCGGCCCCGGACTCCGGCCCGCGCGGCCGGCTGTGCACGAACACCTCCGGCACGGCTTGCGGGTCCGCGGTCACGACTTCGACGGACACCTCCACCGTGCCGGAGGTGGGCAGCGTCAGCGGCGCGAGCAGCAGCAGGTCGGCCACGTCGGCCGGACGGTCGGGGCGGGCCACGGCGAGCGCGGCCCGGCACAGCTCCGCCAGAGTGGTCCCCGAGACCACGACCTGCCCGAACACCAGGTGATCGGGCAGCCATTCCGCCGTGGCGCGGGACCATTCGCCGCGGAACGTCCAGCGCGTCGCGTCCGGCGACTGCAGCTGGACTCCGAGCAGCGGATGTCCGGCGCGGGGGAGCAGGCTTGTGGCGCCGGCCGAGGAGTCGGGCTCGGTCCAGTAGCGCTGCGGATCCCATGCGTACGTCGGCAACTCGGCCCACGCGCCGGCGGGGACCAGCCGCGACCAGTCGATCTCCCGCCCGTGGACATGCAGTTCGGCCGCCGCCCGGTCCAGACAGGTGGGCCCGTCCTCGTCGCGCCGCAGGGTACCGACGGCGACCAGGCCGCCTCCGCTGTCCTCGGCGACCGTCCGCAGGGCGGTGAGCAGCGACGGATGCGGGCTGAGCTCGACGAAGTACCGGTATCCGTCGGCCACCATGCGCTCCACGGTGGCGGCGAAGCGGACCGGTTCACGCAGATTGCGGTACCAGTAGTCGGCCTCCAACTCCTCGCCGACCGGCCCGCCGAACACCGTCGAATACCACGCCACGGACCCCGGGTACGTGACGATGCCGTCGAGTTCGGACAGGATCGCCTCGCGTACGGGCTCGACCTGAGCGCTGTGCGACGCGTAGTCGACACCGAGCCGCCGGGTGAACACCTGCTCCCGCTCCAGGTCGGCCAGCAGCGACTCCAACGGCGCCACGTCCCCGGCCACCACCGTCGACCTGCCGCTGTTGACGGCCGCGACGGACACTTTCCCGCCCAGCTCCGCAAGGCGGGCCTCGACTTCCCCGGACGGCAGGGCCACCACGGCCATGGCGCCCGTCCCCACCACACCGGTCAGCGCCCGGCTGCGCAGCGCCACCACGGCCGCCGCGTCGTGCAGACTTAAAGCCCCGGCGACACAGGCCGCGGCGACCTCGCCCTGGCTGTGCCCCACCACCGCGTCCGGCCGCGCCCCACGGGCCCGCCACACCGCCGCCAGGGACACCATGACGGCGAACAGCACCGGCTGGACGACATCGACCCGCTCCAGCGGGGGTGCCTGCGCGTCGCCGCGCAGGACGGCCGTGACCGACCAGTCGGTGTACGGCCGCAGGGCCGCGTCACAGCGGTCGAGTTCGTCCGCGAACAGCGCGGAGTGGGCCAGCAGATCACGGGCCATTCCGGCCCACTGTGCCCCCTGGCCGGGGAAGACGAAGGCCAGCTTCCCCGGCGGAAGTGTCTCCCGCGCCTCCACGACCAGGTTCTCGTCGGCCTGCCCCGACGCCAGGCCGCGCAACCCGTTCAGCAACTCGTCGCGGTGGCGCGCCACGACGACGGCGCGCTGCGCGAAGTGCGTACGGTGATGCGCGAGCGTCGCGGCGACGGCCGACAGGGGCGGGCCCGGTTCGATCGCCGTCAGGGCGTCGAGGAGCCGGCCGGCCTGCTCGCGCAGCGCGGGCAGGCCGCGGGCCGACAGCGGGAACAGCGCCACCTCCGGGCGCTCACCGCGGGTGTCGTCCTGCCGAGACGGCACGGCGGACGGCGTCAGCTCCTCGGGTGCTTCCTCGATCACCACATGCGCATTGGTCCCGCTGATTCCGAACGCGCTCACCCCGGCTCGGCGCACCCGCTCGCCGCGTGGCCACGCCCGCGCACGGCCCGCCACCTCCAGGCCGCCGCCCGTCCAGTCGATCTGCTCGGTCGGGTGCTCGGCGTACAGCGACGCCGGAAGCAGCTCATGCCGCAGGGCCAGCACCATCTTGATGACGCCCGCGATCCCCGCCGCGGCCTGCGCATGACCGATGTTCGACTTCATGGACCCCACGCCCAGCGGCCGGTCGGCCGGGCGGCCGGGGCCGAAGACGGAGGCCAGCGCGCGGCCCTCGATGGGGTCGCCGAGCCGGGTGCCGGTGCCGTGCGCCTCCACGTGGTCCACGTCGTGCGGCTCCAGGCCCGCCGCGCCCAGGGCGGCGCGTACGACCCGCTCCTGCGCCGGGCCGCTGGGGGCGCTCAGCCCCTGGCTGCGGCCGTCCTGGTTGATCGCCGAGCCCTTGACGACCGCGAGGACCCGGTCGCCGTCCCGCCGCGCGTCGGCCAGCCGCTTGAGCAGCACCAGGCCGCAGCCCTCGGCCCACACCACGCCGTCCGCGTCGTTCGAGAACGGCCGGCACCGCCCGGTGGGCGACAGCCCGCGGAGCCTGCTGAACTCGACGTGGCCGCGCGGGGTGACCATCAGCGTGACGCCGCCGGCCAGGGCGAGGTCGCATTCGCCGCTCGCCAGCGCCCGCGCGGCCAGATGCAGGGCGACCAGCGAGGAGGAGCAGGCGGTGTCGACCGTCACGGCCGGGCCCCGCAGGTCCAGCGCGTAGGCGAGTCTGCCGGAGGCGACGCTCGCCGCCGCGCCCGTGCCGACGTGCCCGTCCAACTGGCCGAGCCCGGCCGAGGCCAGGTAACCGCTGTCGTACAGGCCCAGGTAGACGCCGGTGGAGCTGCCGCTCAGCGCCCTGGGGACCATCCCGGCCCGCTCGATCGCCTCCCAGCCGGTCTGCAGCAGCAGCCGCTGCTGCGGGTCCATCGCGGCCGCCTCGCGCGGCGCGATGCCGAAGAACGAGGCGTCGAAGCGGTCGATGTCGGTGAGGAACCCGCCGCGCAGGGTGTACGCCTTGCCGGTGGCCTCCGGGTCCGGGTCGTACAGCGCCTGGGTGTTCCAACGGCCCGCGGGGACCTCGCCGATGACGTCCTCACCCGCGGCCAGGAGCCGCCACAGCCCCTCCGGATCGTCCGCGCCCCCGGGGAAGCGACAGGCCATCGAGATGATCGCGATGTCGTCCACGGGGGACGCGCCGGACGTGGCGGGTGCGGGGGACGTGGCGGGCGTACGGGTGGGTCCGGCGCCGGACAGTGCCGCGGCGACCGAGGAGATGGTGGGGTGGTCGTAGAGGAGGGACGGATCCAGCTGACGGCCGACCTGCTCGGACAGGCCCACGGCCAGCGCCACCAGATCGCGCGACCCCAGGCCGAATTCGGCGATCGGCCGCCCGACCTCGGCCTCGACCCGCAGCGGATCGAGCCCGGTACGGTCGGCGACGGCCCGCACCAGCCACGCCTGGACGGCCTCGGCGGAGACCTCGGGAAGCTTCCTCGTGGACATCGGCTAACCGCCGCTGCCGTTGGACGAACCGACCACTGAGCCGATCGAAGAACCGACGACGGACAGCGTCCCTTCGAGATACGCCGTCCGGGAGGCGCGGCGCTGGATCTTGCCGCTGGACGTCTTGGGGATGGTGCCGGGGCTGACCAGGACGACATCCCGTACCGACAGGCCGTGGGCCTCGCCGATCGTGCTGCGGATCAGGGCGGTGATCTGGTCGAGTTCCGGCGCGGCATCCGGCGCCGCCTCCGCGACGACGACCGGCTGCTCGCCCAGCGCCCCGTCCTCGTCCTCGACGGAGAACGCGGCGGTGCAGCCGGGCCGCAGCGCGGGGTGGGACATCTCGGCCGACAGCTCCAGGTCCTGGGGGTAGTGGTTGCGCCCGTCGATCACCATCAGGTCCTTGATCCGGCCGGTGATGAACAGCTCCCCGTCCCGCAGGAATCCCAGGTCGCCCGTCCGCAGAAAACCGCTCCTGCCGTCCTTCAGCGACGCCCGGAACACCTCGCGGGTCGCGAGGGTGTTGCGCCAGTAGCCGCGGGCGACGCTCTCGCCGGCGACCCAGATCTCGCCGACCTCGCCTTCGGGGCACTCCTCCAGGCGTTCGGCGTCGGCGATCAGCACCGTCATACCGGGGCCCGGTCGGCCGCAGCCGACCAGTTCCGCGTCCACCGTCCCGGGTTGCGAACCGAGCGAACCGATATCGGACCTGCTGACCAGCGTCGGCGGCGCGCCCACCGAGCTGCCGCTCACCATCAGCGTCGCCTCCGCGAGCCCGTAGCACGGGAGGAATGCCTCACGCCGGAAGCCGGCGGCGGCGAAGGTGTCGCAGAACCGCCGCAGCGTCGCGGCCCGCACCGGCTCGGCGCCGTTGAACGCCACCCGCCAAGGCTCCAGGTCCAGACGGTCCATGAGCTCGGGCGTGGCATGCCGCAGACACAGCTCGTAGGCGAAGTTGGGCGCCCCGCTGGTGTGCGGGCGGTACCGCGAAATGGCGGTCAGCCAGCGCTCGGGCCGCTGCAGGAAATGCAGCGGGGAGAAGAGGGTGGAGGTCCCGCCCAGGTAGAGGGTGTTGAGCACGGGAGCGATGAGTCCCATGTCGTGATACACCGGCAGCCAGCTGACGAAGAGCTCCCCGCCGCATTCCGCGATCGCTTCTGGGCTGTGTCCGAATCCCGCCGTGAGGACCCGCTGGTTGTCCATCAGATTGCCATGCGTCACCGCCACGCCGCGCGGAGCCGAGGTCGAGCCGGATGTGTACTGGAGAAATGCGACCGAATCCGGCCTGATTTCCTTTTCCTGCCAGGAATTCTCCGCCTCGTCGGGTATTTCCTCGGTGATCACGCAGATGACGTCGGCCAGTTGGGGAAAGTTCTCCGCCATGCCTTCCAGGGATTCGATGACCTGCCGACCGCCCAGGATCACCTTGACGTCCGCATCGGCGATCAGGCGCTTCATCCTGGTCAGGGCCCGGTGGTTCTGTCTGCGCCCCTGTGCCGGCACGCCCGGCACCGCGATGACCCCGGCCGCGAGACACCCCATATAGCCGCAGATGAATTCAGCCCCGGGTGGATACAACAGCAGCGCACGGGAACCGGCGAGACCGCGCTCCTGAAGCCAGGCGCCGATGGCCCGGGAACGCCGGCCCAGCCGCCCGTACGACAATTCCTGAATCTCCCCATCGCAATCTCCTGTGGCGAGATAGCGATAGGCGATTCGGTCGGGTTGGCGCGACTCATGAGTAAGCATCATGTTGACCAGCGAGTCAGGCATGCGCATCAGAGTACGGTCGGGTGACCCGGACAAAACGGGACAGTCCCACGGAGTGGACGTCGAACGCACAGCCGACACCGACGCGATACCGGCGGCCTGGACAAGTTACTTTGTCCCCATCCGGCGACGAGTAAGGTGCCGCTGCTCACGGCTGAGCTGCCCACCGGGCGACGGCGTTGGTCGTGCTGCCCGATGGTGACACCTGTGTGGCCGCCACCGACTACGGCCTGTTCCAAGCCGTACCTCGTCGGGACGGTGCACTGAGTCAGTTGGCGAGCCCTGCCCGTTTCGCCATGACAAGGAGATCCGGACGGCTGCGCTGGTGCATGGTCCAGAGGACGCGCAGCACCTCCCGGGCCATGGGGTGGATCTCCGCCATCTGTGGGGCGATGCGAAACGCGTACTTCAACGCGTCCTCAGCGCCAGTTAGATCCTTCGTTGCCAGACGGGCGCGGGCGGCGTCGATCGCCAGTCGGCCGACCCGGGACGGCTTGAGGCCGGCGGGTGGTTCTTTCAGCAGGGGACCCGCTACCTCGGTCGCCTTGTCCGGTGCGTTCAGCTCAATCTGTGCGGCCAGTTCATAGAGCGCCGTGTTGCCTGGGCCGAACGTCAGATTGTGCTGCAGCAGGTCAGGGCCCTTGATCCGCTCGGCCAGTGCTCTCGCCCTGCGGACGTGTTCCGCGGTGGCATTCGCGTCCTCGTGTCGGGATGCCAGGACGATGCCGCGGAGATGGAGCGACCCGAGGTGGACGATGTGCTCCAGGCCGTCGCCGGGAGCGGACTCGTAGCGCACGATGGCCCGTTCAACGATGGCAAGGCCGTCTGCATACTCGCCGGCTGACTGGTACGTTCCGGCCTCGTTCCACGCGGCAGCCGCTTCGGCGCTGGGGTTCCATGTCTGCTGAGCTGCCCAGGTCTGTCGCGAGACGATCATGTCTGCCAGGTCTGGCTGGCGGAATCGGTGAGCCACGGCGTAGGCGCAGCTGTAGATGTCGGCCACCTGGCCCCACGCCACAGCGTCGCCACCGGACGCCATGGCGGTTGCGGTGGCCTGCCCGAGCAGCTGCGGAAGCTTCTGGAGCAGCGACAGGTAGTCGGTGTCTGCCCGCAACTGGGCAGCTTCTTTCAGAGAGGCAGCCAGTTCGGCCGGGGGCGGAACATCCTCTCTGGGCAAGGTGTGTCGACGGACGACGGTGCGGAGATCGTTCATCAGCTCATGCTGCTTGGAGGGGTCGGCGAACGGATCGCCGTAGATCCTCGCAGTCGTCACATGCAGGGCGGACGCTGCGGCGGCAACGAGGGGAGGAGTCGCCGGACGCAGACCAGTTTCGATCTTGCTCAGGTACGAAAGCGAGATGTCCATGTGACGCGCAAGCTTCGCTTGGCTAATTCCGCGAACCTTCCGCAGAACCCCGATGTTCTCGCCCGCTGACGGTGCGTTCTGCATGATCCCACCATCCCATGCGCAAGGGCGTTCGTCGTTGCGTACAACCAGATCTGACGCCCCGTTGTGAACGGTTTGTGCTAACTGATCATGGTCCGCCAGTAGTTGCCTAAGTGCAGACGGTAACGACGACAAGCCGGGAGTGACCAGTGACAGAGGACGTGGCGGACAGCGCGACTCTCGCCTTCATCTACGACCGCGAGGCGACGGCGCAGACGGGCAGCGTGAATGAGCGAATCGCGAAGTGTCGGGACTACGCGGCCAGGATGAAATGGGACGTCGCCGGTCAGTGGATTGACCGCGGCGACGCCGCCCTGACGGACCGTCGACCCCACTGGCGTGGCATGGTCGCTGCGATGGAGGCGCAAGGGCAAGGCCGTAGACTCGTCTGCCTCGTTGCCGACTGGGGCCGTATCAGCCATATCGGCGCGGCGAGCGCGCGTCTTCGGCAGTTGGTCAGCGACGCCGGTGGAGTCTGCGTCACTGTCGACGGTGAGAACGACTCGGGGAAGGGCGCCGGGCGTGGGCGGCTCGGTTCACCGCCTCCGCCGTACGGCCGAGCATCTGACGACGCCAGCAAGCGCTTGCGAAGGCGCGGACAGGTGATGGCGCCCGGCGTGACGCTCGTACCGCGCGAGTCATGAACGACGACCTGACGGTGCTGTCGAGGACCGTCGGGAAGATAGGTGCCCGGGCCGGTGGCCCGGGCACGCTCGCCTTCTCTCTCGAGGGCCCCGAACCCGTCTGTCTGGCCGAACTCGACGGCCGCTATCTGTCCACCGAGGTCGGCGGCGGTTTCACCGGCCGTGTGATCGGCACGTACGTCACCGAAGGCAGCGCCGCCTTCGACTGGTTCGACTACCGGTCGACCGCCGCCGACACCGACTGACCAGGTCTGTTACGACGCCTCGCCACCGGCTCGGCCGCGGCGGCGCAGCAGGAGCAGCCCGCCCGCGAGGGCGGCGACCCCGCCGGCCGCGGCGACCCCGACCAGATCGCCGGAGCCGGTGGCCGCCAGGTCGCCTCGGCCGCCCTGCGGCCGGGCCGAGGAGGGCGCGGCGGAAGACGGCGCGGCGGCGGAAGGGGATGAAGAAGGGGAGGAGGAAGGGGCTGGAGTCGAGGCGCGGTCCCGAGTGAAGCACAAGGTGCCGAAGCCGAGTTGGTCGTAGCCGCCGCTGTTGGGGCCGTAGTCGCCGCCACCGCCCTCCGGGGCGGCCTTGGCGGCGATCCGGGTGACATACGGCGCCGGTCGGCCCCGGCGCTTGGTGTAGTGGTTGGCGATCATGGCCCAGACGGGCCGGACCATCGCCGGGTCGGCGTCCGCGGCCCGGTGACGGTCTCCGTCCCCGACCAGACGCCGGGCGCGCCCTTCCGCCGGCTGTAGGGGGTGAAGGGGGCATCCCCGCCCAGGCTCCACTTGGCGACGTACTCGGCGCCCTTGAGGAAACGGCCGTCGTCGTATCCGTACAGGTCGATGCCCTGGTTCCAGGCCATCTCGCAGACGGTGCCCATCAGCCCGACGCCGAGCAGGGCGTGCCCCTGGTCGCGGCCCGCCTCGACCCATTCGGCGAGGCCGTCGTCGTGGACGACGGGGATGGCGTTCTTGATCGAGCCCATGCCCTCGCCGTGCTTGAAGTAGCTCACCGCACGGTTGACCGTGGCGCGGTCGTCGCACAGGATGCCCGTGGCCAGCACGCAGGCCATGGCCGTCAGATCCCAGTTGGCCCAGTAGTTGGTGATGTACGCGCCGTTGTGGCGGCTGAGGAAGTCCTCGCTGAGAGTGCAGAACACCTCGCGCACCGTCGTCTGGCAGCGGGCCAGCTCGAACCCCTCGTAGCCGCGCATCAGCTCGGCGGCGTTGGCGAACTGGTAGCCGTACAGGCCCGCCGCGAGAAACCGGTCGGCGGAGCCGTCCAGCTTGGTCAACTTCGCCGACCAGGCGTTGAGGACATCGCGGGCGGTGTCCGCGTGCGCGGTGTCGCCGGTGATGTGCCAGCGCAGGGCGTTCTGGTAGGCGGCGTGGATGTCGTTGTAGAGCGCGCGGTAGTCTCCGGCGAGCCCGAACCCCGGTGGACGGTCGGCTGCGGATTGGCCTTCCAGCCCGCCCCCGCATGGAGGTTGGCGGTCAGCCGGGCGAAGCCCGCCTTGTACGGGGCGGCGCCCGCCTTCACCTTGGCGGCCATCCGGTCGAGGTCCGTCCGGGTGTGCAGCATCCCCGGGTGCGCGAAGGCCCCGGCCGCCGAGGCCGGGCCCGCCGCGCCGACGACCGTACCGATGCCCCCGGCACCCGCCGCGGCCCCGGCGATCTTCAAGATGTTCCTGCGGCTGATGTCTGCTGCCACTGCTGTGCTCCTCGGGTTCGGATCCGTCCGCACAGGAGACGCGGCGCGGCGCGGGCGATAACAGAAAATCGGTGAGCCGAGGAAATCCGCCGGGTCAGAACACGGGCATCGCGGTCAGGGCGCCGCTGCGCAGCAGAAACACACGGTTGCCCGCGCCCGCCGCCGTCAACGTGCCGGCCTGGCCCGCGCTGTGCTGCCACACGCCGACGCCGTCCCTGGCCCGTACCGTCGTCACCCCCGCGCCACCGGACCGGTCCAGGGCGATCCACACGCCGTGCCCCTCGACGATGGGCGGATCCGAGGGCGGCGCCTCGTAGGGCAGCGGATACGTCCAGGACTGGTCGCCGTCGGCGAGACGGAGCTGCCGCAGCTCCGATCCGTCGGCCGCGTACAGCGCATCGCCTGACACGGCGGGCGCGGTCCAGCCGCCCGAGCCCTGCTCGCCGCCCTGGCCGTCGCTCTGGCCGTCGTTCTGGTCGCCGGGCGTATCGGAGCGATGGGACCACTTCACCGCGCCGTCGGACAGCGCCAGGGCGGTCAGCGAGCGACCGCCGAGGTAGACGGTGTCCCCGGCGACGGCGGGAGCGAGAGCCTTGGTGCTCTGGCCCTTGCGCGCGGGCCACGCGGCCTGCCCGGTACGGGTGTCGAGCGCCGCCACGGTGCCATCCGAGCCGCAGACCACCAGCCGCCGACCGCCCACCGCCGCCAGCGCCGGGGCCTTGAGGGAGGTGCGCACGGGCGCCGGCACCGTCCACCGCAGCCTGCGGGACGTCAGTTCCACCGCTCGGAAGCGGCCCTGACGGGTGACGACATAGACCGCCTCCTCGTCGGCCGCGAGCAGCATCGCCACATCGGCGGCGGCCGACCACCGCCGCGTCCCGTCCTCCGCGGGGTCCAGCGCGAGCAGCGTGCCGCGCGGGTCGGCGGCGAGGAGGAGGTCGTGGCTCGGGGCGAGATACCGCGCGGCGGCCGTCGCGCCGGGGACCTCCCACCGCCGCCGCCCGTCGGTGACCCCGTACGCCCGCAGCCCGCCGCCCACGGCGCCGACGACGACCACATCACGCACGGGCAGCGGCGCGGGCGAGTCGGGAGCGGCCGCCCGGGACACCGGTCCCCACAGCGGCCGCGGCGGTGTCCGGTAACCGGACCCGGGGTCGGGCAGCGGTTCGGCGGCCCAGTCCTCGGCCTGTCCGCCGCCGTCGCCGTCCAGCAGCCACCACGCCCCCGCACCCAGCGCCGCCACCGCGGCGGTGGCGCCGACCGCCAGCAGGGAAAGGGCGCGGCGACGGCTGGGCCGTGGCGCGACGGTGTCGTCGGTGGGGAAGGCCGCCAGCCGCTCCGCCTCGGTCTCGCGCGCGGCGATGTCGTCGGCGAGCGGCCCCGTGCGCCACGCGGGCACGGCCCTGCGCGGCGGCGCGAGGGCCCGGGCGAGCTGTTCCGGGAGGGGCCGCTGCGCCGGGTCCTTGGCGAAGCAGGGGGCGATCACGGCCCGCAGTTCGGGGTGGACGCCGTCCAGCCGGGGTTCGCCGTGCACCACTTCGTACTGCACGGCCGCCACATGCACGCCGTCGTAGGCCCGCTGCCCGGTCGCCGCGTACGCCAGGACACAGCCGAGGGAGAACACGTCCCCGGGCGGCCCGACCCGCTGCCCCAGCACCTGCTCGGGGGCGCCGTAGCCAGGGGTCACCGGGGCCTGGCCGGTGGCGGTGAGGGTGAGACCGTGTTCGGGCCGGGCGATGCCGAAGTCGATGACGCGGGGCCCGGCCGACGTCAGCACGATGTTGGACGGCTTGATGTCCCGGTGCACCAGGCCGGTCGCGTGGATGTCCACGAGGGTACGGGCGACAGCCGCCCCCAGCGCCCGCACATCGGCGTCGCCGAGCGGCCCGTATCGTGCCACGGCGCCCTCCAGCGCCGGCCCGGCCAGGAACTCCGTGGCGATCCACGAACGGCCCCCCGAGGAGGCGTCGGTGCTGTTGCCGTCCTGAGCCGTCAGCACCCGGGCGACCCCCTTGCCGCGCACCGCCTGGGCCGCCTGCGCCTCGCGGACGAAGCGCCGGGCCATCTCCTGCCGGTGGGCGAACTCGGGCAGCAGCACCTTCACCGCGGCGGTGCGCCCGGTGCGGTCCCGCCCCAGATAGACCTGGCCCATGCCGCCCGCGCCGAGCACGCCGATCAGACGGTAGGGGCCGAGGCGGAGCGGATCGCCGGGGCCGAGGGGCTTCATGTGTCTCCTGGAAGGGCTCTTCGGGCTGGACCCTGTCGGGGTTGTTCTCGGGCTATTCGAGGGGGATGGCGGCGACGACGTTGCCGGTGGCCACGATGGCGCGACGGGCCTGACGGTGCGCCACGGCCGCGCGTTCGAGCCCGCCGTCCCCGGGGGCGTTGAAGGTCCAGGCTGAGGTGTGCCGGGTGAGGTCCACGGCGGATATCCAGCGGCGGCTGTCGACCGATCCGTAGACGTACCTGTCACCGACGAGCGGGGCGCTGTCGAAGTCGGCGGCCAGCCCCGTGGGTCGCTCCGCCCAGCGGAGCCTGCCCGTTTCACCGTCCAGGGCGACGAATCCGCGGTCGCCCTCCGCCGCGTACACCACGCCGCCGCGGACCGTGGGCGGTCCGTAGCGACGCTCCCTCTCGTCGAAGTCGTCGCCCACCTCACGTCCCTTGCCGAAGCGCCAGGAGATCTTCCCGTCGCTCAGCCGCAGCGCGAAGATCTCGTCGGCTCCGATGTACACATGGGTGGGGGAGAGCGCGAGCTGCCCCCGGGCGGTCCTCCGCAGCGACTCCGGAAACTCCACGCGGCTGGGAACCCTCCGCCGCCACAGCCGGGCGCCTGTCCGGGTGTCCCGGACTTCCAGTGCGAGCCCGTTGCCGGCCAGTAGTAGATGGCGGCCGGAGACCGACGCGACGACCGCGGTGTCGCTGTCGCTCGGCATCGACTGGTCGAACGGCTGCCGCCACCGCTCCGCGCCCGAGCCGAGGTCGAAGGCGAGGAGATACCAGCCCTTCTCCAGGTGATCGGCCTTCTCGTCGCGGGAGATGGCGTAGAGCGCGTCGGAGGTGGCGGTCAGCAGGGTGGTGTTGAACGGATCCCATCGTGTGGCGTGCAATACGGCGGCGTCGAGATTGCCGGTCCTCGGATCGACGCGGGTCACGGTGAGTCCGCCACCGTAGTTTCTGTCGTGGATGGTGAAGAGCCTCTTCCCGTCCGTGGTCATGGCGTAGCCGGCGTCCATGGTGTCGGAGGTCCACAGCCGGGTGCCGCGCCTCGCGTCCAGAGCCAGCGTGCCGTCGTCCGTGAGCAGGACCACCGCGGAGCCCACGATCTGCGGGGCTTCGCGGAGGCTGATCTCAGGTGTCTCCCGCCGCCACGCCGCGTCCGGTGGCACGTTGGCGGCGCGCGCGGTGGGGCTCGGCCCGGTGTCAGGACCGGGCCCGGAACCGCCACCCGACCGCCACGACCAGGCGGCGTAGCCCGCGCCCGCGAGCGCCAGCGCGCCCCCGCCTGCCAGGGCGAGCGCCGTCCGCCGTGACGGGCGCCGGAGCCGGGCGTCGGACGCCGGGGCGGGCTCGGCTGCCTCGGGGGGTTCGGCGGGCGCGGACAGGCGCCGCGGCGGGATCTCGTACGCCTGGACGCAGCGCTGGGCGATGTCCGCGAGCAGGACCCCCGGCAGATGATCCGCGAACTGTCCATCGCCATCGTGCAGTTCGGCGCGCAGCTCGTCCGTGCCCGGGCGCCGCGCCGGATCCTTGGCGAGGCAGCGCCGCAGCACCGGCCGCAGCCCGTCCGGGACGGCGGTCAGCTCCGGCTCCCCGTACCGCACCCGGTAGAGCAGATCGGCCGGCTGCCCGCTGCCGAACGGCCCGGTGCCGGTCGCCGCGAAGACCAGCACCCCCGCCAGCGCGAACACATCACCGGCCGGTGTGTGTTCCCCGCCGGTGGCCTGCTCGGGCGACATGAAGGCCGGGGTGCCCGCGGCCCGGCCGGTACGGGTCAGCCGGTCGTCGCCGATGGCGCGCGCGATGCCGAAGTCGATGACTTTCGGGCCGAAGGCGGTGAGCAGGATGTTGGAGGGCTTCAGATCGCGGTGGACGACGTCCGAGGCGTGCAACCGGCCCAGCGCCTCGCACAGCGCGGCACCCAGCGGCCGTACGCACCGCTCCGGCAGCGGGCCGTACAGCGCGACCGCCTCGTCCAGCGGCGGGCCCAGCACATACTCGGTCGCCAGCCAAGGGGTGTCGGCCAGTGGGTCGGCGTCGACGACCGCGGCCCCGTACTCCCCGCCGATGACACGGGCCGCGTCCGTCTCCAGCCGGAAGCGGGCGCGGAATTCGGTGTCCGCCGCGGTCCTGGCATGCATGGTCTTGAGCGCGACCGTGCGGCCGCCGGACGAGCGGCCCAGGTAGACCACGCCCATGCCGCCGGCGCCGAGCCGGGCGATGAGCCGGTAGGGGCCCAGGGCCTGCGGATCGTCGTGGGTGAGGGGAGAGACCATGGTCATCAGTCCACTGGAAGCGCGTACAGGACACGTTCGTTCCGCACCAGGGCCACGCCCGCGCCGCAGCCGACGACAATCCCGGTGAACCCCTTCTCCTCGCCCCCGCCTACCGCGGTGAAGCGCCACAGCAGCGCGCCGTCGTCCGCGGCGTAGGCGTCGACGGAGCCCACGTTGGAGGCGAGCACGGTGCGGCCGGAGCCACTGATCGAGGTGACGGGGTACGGCAGGGTGGCCGAGACGGGAACCCCGTTGTCACGCGTCCACTTCAGGCCGCCGCCGACCGCGTCCAGGGCATAGGTGCGGGCGAGCGTGTCGGTCACATACAGGTGGGCGCCATGGCGCAGCGCACGGCCGAACAGGCCGGTCCTCGAAGCGAACGTCCAGGCCTGCCCGCCGCCGCGCATCCGAAACGCGCGCAGCTTTCCGGCGAGGGTGACCACCAGCAGGTCCTCGGGGGTGCCGGTGTAGACGGGCGGCTCCTTGTCGTCGGGCACGCCACGGTACTTCTGCGTCCACAGCTTCCGGCCGCGGCGCGGGTCGACGGCGGTGTAGCCGCCGTCGCCGTCCGACAGCAGCAGGAACTCCCGCTGCAGTAGCGCCTTTCCCTTGCCCGGCGTCCCGGTGGGGAGGGCCCAGCGCTGTTCGCGCGCCTCGGTGTCGTACGCGACGACCCGACCCCAGTCCTTTGCAGCCCGGCTGTCCTTTGCGGCCCGGCCGGTTCGGGAGGCGGTGAACCAGAACGTGTCGCCGGACAGCGCGAGCGGCGCATCGAAGGCATACGCACGGCCCGGGGCGTACTCGGCGGCCGACCACTCCACCGCGCCGGTGCGCGCGGAGACGGCCTTGAACGTGTCGCCGGGGATCAGGACCAGCCCGCCGCCGAGGTCGTACATGTCCCCGCGCACCGGGTGGTCGTCCAGGGTCCAGAGCCTTTCGCCGGTACGCAGATCGATGCCCACCACGTCGCGGCCGGCGGAGTGGACAACGACTTCGTCCCGCCAGATGAGCGGCGGACTCCCCTTGGCGCGATCGCCGACCCGGGCCGGGAGTTCGGCGCGCCACAGCGGCTTCGGCGCGACGCCCGGAAAGCGGGTACGGCGGGGCTTCGGCCGCGCCCCGTCCTCGTCACCGGAGGCGGCGAAGGCGGCGACGCCCCCCAGGACCAGCCCGGCGACGGCCGCCGAAGCACCCACCAGGAGCGTACGGCGACCGGTGGCAGGGGCGGCCGGGGTGGCCGAGTCGGGCGCGGCGGGCCCGGGGGTGGCGGTGGGCGGCTCGGCCGCGGCGGCCTCCGCCTCCGCTTCGGCCTCCGCGGCCCGGACCGCGGCTTCTTGCCGGTCGATCGCCGCGGTGACGGACGGCGGCAGCCAGCCGGACGCGGGCGGCGGGGCCAGCTCGGCGGCCAGCTCATCCGCCCGGGGCCGCCGCCCGGGGTCAGGCGCGTACGCGGCGGTGATGGCGCGGCGCAGTGACTCGGGCAGCGCCTCCGGCGCCGGCTGCGGGTGGCCGGTGGCCGCGTACGCGAGGACGGTGCCCAGCGCGAAGACGTCCCCCGGCGGCTGTGGCCACCCGCCCGCTGACTGCTCAGGCGGCATGCCGACCGCCGCCCACCCGGTGCGCCGCGGGTCGGATGTCGCCGCCCGCGCGGCGCCGTAGCCGAGCAGCCGGGGGCCGTCGGCCGCGAGCAGGACGGTGGCCGGGGAAATCCCGGCGTGCACCAACCCGTTGGCGTGCGCGCTCGCCAACGCCCGGGCGAGTGCCGCGCCGAGCGCCCGTACGGTCGGCTCCGGCAGCCGGCCCCCGGCGGCGGCGAGCGCCTGGGGCAGCGGCAGGGCCGGAACGTAGCCGGTGGCGACCCAGGGGAGTCCGGGCCCGTCGGGGGCGACATCCACCACGGGCGGTACGGCGGGGCCGGTCAGCCGCCGCGAGTTCGCGGCCTCCGAACGGAACCGGACGCGGAACGCCGTGTCCTGCGCGAGAGCGGCGGGTGGCACCGCCAGAACGACCGCGTGGCAGGGGGCCGTGAGACCCACCGCGAGGCAGTACCGCGTGTGGTCCGCGTCCCAGTGTGAACCGGCGATGACACGATACGGGCCGACGCGTTGGCGCGGCTCCATCCGTCCCCCTCGGTCGTCCGCGGATCTCTCTGCCATGGGGAGCTTAGAGGACCGCCTTGGTGTTGAATTCATGGGCCGGATCACGCCACAGGCAGCGCGTACACGGACTTATGGCTGAATACGATCGTGACCCCGTGCGCGAAGGCGACCAGTTTCCCCGGACCCACGCCGAGTCCGCCGGATGCGCCGCTGACGTCCGAGAACCGCCACAGGATCGCGCCGTCGGTGGCGCGAAGGGCCACGACCTCGGTCTGAGAGACCGCCAGCACTGTCTTGCCGGACGGTGTCACCAAGGTCTGGACGTCCGCCAGCAGTTCGACCGCCAGGAGCTTGGGGTCGCTGTGCCAGATCACCTTGCCCGTCCTCGCGTCCACCGCCGTGACGGCGGAGTTGCCGTCCGCCACGTAGATCCTTCCACCGCGGACGGCGGGGGCGCCGAAGCCCGCGGCGTCCGACCGGAGTCGCGCGGTCCATTTCCTTGTGCCGTCAGGGAGGCCGAGAGCCCGGAGAGTGCCCTGGCCATCGGTGACGAGCGCGCTGCCCGGCGCGAGGGGGGTCACGTCGGTGTCGAGTGTGACGCCGTCGTATGTCCTCGTCCACAGCCGGCGGCCGTCGCGACGGCCGAGGGTGACAAAGCGCTTGGCGTCCGTCCCCTTTTTCTCCTGCCCCGCGCCGTATGCCTCGACTATCACGGAGGCGTCCCCGAGCGGCAGCGGGCTCACCAGCCGTCGCTTGCCGGGATCCGCCGGGGTGGGGTTGAAGTCCCCGGGGAGCGGGCTGCGCCACCGCTCCCGCCGGGCGCCGACGTCGTACGCGACGACGGATGTGGTCTGCCGCCCCAGGTCCTCGCCCCGGTTGAGGACGGTGAACCAGACGACACCGGCCCGGACCTCGAGTACCTGCCTCAGATCGCCGCCCGTGCGCTCGTCGTCGTACTTCCCCTCCCGCCAGCGCATGTTCCCGCTCCGCGCGGACAGGAAGCTGGACGGGCCGAAGTCGGGGATCATGATCAGTCCGTTGCCGACATCGACGGCGGGGCCCGCCGCCACGCTGTCCGAGGTCCACAGCCGTTTGCCGGTGCGCAGGGACAGGCCGAGGACCTGGGTGCCGGCGGCCAGCACCACGATCTCGTTGCGCCAGACGATGGGGCCGACGGTCGACTGGTCGTCCACACGGTACTCCCACAGCGGGACCGGCGGGACTCCACGGATCGCCCGGGGACGCCGCGCGGGCTGTTTGTCGTCCCCGAGGCCCACGGCGGTGACGGCCCCGAAGCCGAGCGCCGCGCCCGCCACTCCGGCCGTGGCGCCCGTGAGCAGCGTCCGCCGGGACGGGCGACGGCCGATGCCGGTGGCCGGGGGCGCGGTGTCGGCGGGTGCGGGCGCGGTGTCGGCGGTGTGCAGCGGCCCGGGCGGAGGGCCGGGCGGTGAACCGGGCTCCGGCGGGCGGGCTTGTGGCGGGCGGACCGCCACGGGCTGCGCGGCAGGGGCGGCCTGTGCGGCCGGGGTCGGCGCGGCTGAGGCGGACTGCGCGGCCGGGAGGTCGGTGGCCAGGGGCTCGGCGTCGACCGCGCTCTCTGTGTCCCCTGTGTCCTCTGTGTCCTCCGCCTCCGTGGCCAGCACCCGTGCCGCCTGCCCGGCCATCGCCGCGATCACCCGCCCGGGCAGCCAGCCCGGCCCCAGCAGGCTCGTGGCCCCGCCCGCGCCGCCGTCCAGGACGGTGGCCGTCGGCCCGCCGCCCGGCAGCGTCGCCAACTCGCCCGCGGGGGCGTGCGCATCGCTTGTGGCATCCCGTATCAGCTGCGCCAAGAGCGCGGCCGCGCTCGGCCGGGCCGCCGGGTCCGGGGCCAGGCAGGCCGTGATGGCCTCGCGCAGCGGCTCCGGCAGTTCAACGGGCGCGGCGGCCAGCCGCCCGGTCGCCGCGTACGAGAGCACCGCCCCCAGCGCGTACACGTCCCCCGGCGGACGCGGGCGGCCACCGGTCAGCTGCTCCGGTGCCGTGCACTCGGCCACCAACCCAGGCAGCCCGGAGCGGTCCTGACCGTCCGGCGCCACCGCGCGGACCGCGCCGAACCCCGTGATCCGCGGCCGGTCGCCGACCAGCACCGCCCACGGGGTCAGCCCCGCGTGTGCGAGGCCCGCCGTGTGCAGCTGTGCCAGGGCCTCCGCGACGGCCGCGCCCAGCGCGCGCACGGTCCGCTCCGGAAGCGGCCCCCCGTACGCCACCAGCGCTTCGGGCAGCGGCAGTCCGGGCCGGTACGGACGGGCGCGCCAGACGGGCCGCTCCCGCTCGGCGGACACCTCGGTGGCGGGCGCCGGCCATCCGACGCGACCGGCCAGTCGGCACGCCTGCTCGGCCTCGGCCCGGAAGCGGGCCCCGTACGCCAGGTCGTCGTCGAACTGCCCCAGGGGCGTGGTGACTTCGACCGTACGGTCCCCGCCCACGGGCCGGGCGAGGTATCTGCGCTCGACCGCGGGGACGTCGTCCAGGGCCGCCTCCAGACGGCCGATGAGCACATACGGGCCCACATGGCGCGGGTCGTCGTAGCGCAGGGGTTCCATCCCACTCCCGTGTGTGGCGTACGAAGCAACAGGAGGCTATCTGCTTCGCACGGGACACGGCTCGCGGGGCGTACAGGGCCCGGGCGAATACGGCCCGGGCGTATACGGCCGGGACCTACCAGGCAACCGGGAGCGAGGTCACCCCATGGATCAGCCGGCCGGACGAGCGCGGCACCTCCTCCGGCGCAATGGCCAGCCGGAGGGTGGGGAAGCGGCGGATCAGGCTGTCGAAGACCACCTGCAGCTCCAGCCGGGCCAGGCCTGAGCCTATGCAGTAGTGGGCGCCGTAACCGAACGTCAGATGCTGGTTGGCCGAAGACCGGGTGACGTCCATCGTGTCCGGGGTGCCGAAGTGGCGCACATCACGGTTGGCGGAGGCGAGGGACGCGAGCACCGCCGTGCCGGCGGGCACGAGGGTGTCGCCGAGCTTCACATCCTCGAGGGCTATGCGCAGTGTCGCCTCATCGCCAGGGGGCGCGAACCGCAGCAGCTCCTCCACGGCCGCCGGGATCCGGCCGGGATCGGCGCGAAGCGCTTCGAACTGATCACGGTGTGTCAGAAGCGCGAGGACGCCGTTGCCGATCTGGTTGGTCGTGGTCTCATGGCCCGCGATCAGCAAGGTGATGCCGAGATGGAGCAGTTCCTCCTCGTCGAGCCGCTCCTCGTCCTCTTGGTGGATCGACACGAGAGCGGAGAGCAGGTCATCGCCCGGTGTCTTCCGCTTATCCGCGATGAGCGCGCCCAGGTAGGTGCTCAGCGCGACGTGTGCCGCGACGATCTGCTCGGTCGGCAGGGAGACGGTCGACAGGACGGTGCCCGACCACTCGGCGAATTTCCCGCGGTCGTCGACCGGCACGCCGAGGAGCTCGCAGATCACGGTGACGGGAAGCGGAAAGGCGAGGGCGGGCACAAGGTCGGTCGGTGCCCCCTTCTCCTCCATGGTGTCCAGCAAGTCGTCGGTGTACTTCTGGATAAGCGGACGGAGGGCGGCGACACGGCGCGCCGTGAACTCCCGGGACACCAGGCGCCGCACCCTGGAGTGCTCCGGGTCATCCATGCTGAGGAGATTCTTGGCGTTCTGCGGTTCTGTGCCGATTCGCGGAGCGTTCGGCTTGGTTGTCGCCGCTCGGCTGAAGCGCGGATCGGACAGCACCGTACGAACGGAGTCGTAGTCGGTGATGAGCAGGGCGCGGTCACCGCTGGGCATCTGGATGCCGGCCACCGGTGTCGACTCCCTGAGCCGCTTGTAGTGCGGACAGGGGTCAAGCGCGGTGGGGCGCTCGAACGGGTAGTTGAGAACGTCCGGATCGGACGAATTTCCGGTCATGCCTTATATCCAATTCGGTAGGGACCGGGATGACACGCCGTGAGAAACGCTTGAGGTCGGCCGAAGCCTAGTCGGACTCGAGCAATTGCGCCAGGGATCCCTGAACGATCATGCTATGCGGAAGGGCGTCACGCAGAAGCGGCTCACCTGGAGCAATGCGCGTGAATGCGACAATTATGCTGACGGCTGAGCTCGGGATCGTCCGCCGAATCGTTGCGCGGGCAAGGTGAGCGATATAGCGTTCGAGGGCTGGCTTACGGGGGGTTGCGGCGGCGGATCGGGGGTACGCCTGTCGCGTGAGGGGAACGGGGGCGAGCTATGGGCTATGAGTTTATCCTGTTCATGGCCGTCGTGGGCGGTTCTTTATCGTTCGCGGCATGGTTGACGGTCAAATGGCGGGCGCGTGATCAACTTCCGCATCCCGCGGCCTGGGGGATCGCCGACAGTCGCTTGAATGTCGCGAGCACCGGCGTCCTGATGGGCGGCGTCATCTACACGGCCTATACGTTCCTGGCGGCGCCCGGGCTCGCCTACGCCCAGGGTGGATTCGCCTTCTTCACCCTTGTCTACACGGTATTGCTGATTCCGGTTTCCTTTGTGGTGCTGCCCCGGCTGTACCAGGAGTACGCCGCTCGTTCCGCCCTGACCTCGGCCGACTACGTCCGGCACCGCTACGGCTCGCACGTCCTGGGGCTCGTCGTCGCACTGACCGGGATCGTCGCCACCATGCCCTATCTCGCGCTTCAGATCGTCGGCCTGGCGGATATCCTCAGCGTCCTGGGGGTAGATTTCCACGACGGATCGGGTTTCCTCGTGATGGCCGTGCTGTTGACACTGTGCGGCATCGTCACCTTCCACGATGGATTGCGATCGATTTCCGTCCTGGCGATGGCCAAGACCTTCCTGCTCGCGGCTGTGACGATATCTCTCGTCGGCTTGGTGGCCGTGCGGGCCGGAGCTCCGGGGCAAGTCTTCTCCGAAGCGGGCGACCGCCTCGCCGATCGGAGTTTGTCGCTCGCGGTCTCACCAAGTATGAGACCCGCCTATATGACCCTCGCTTTCGGCTCGGCGCTGGCCCAGCTGATGTATCCCCAGATTTATCTGTCGGCCTTCGCCGCGCGCAGCAAGGACACCCTGCGCTCGGCCATATTACTGCTCCCGGCATGGACGGCATTGCTGGGCCTCTTCGTCTCCTTTGGTGTCGCCGCCCTTGCCGTAGGCGTCCACGTGCCCGCCACCAACACCGACCTCGTCATTCCCCGGCTCATCGACGCCCTCGCCCCCGGCTGGCTGCAGGCCCTTCTGCTGGGCGGACTGGCCGTCGCTCTCCTCGTACCCATGTCGGCCATCTGCGTCGGCATTTCCTTGTTGGTTGTGCGTAACGTTTACTGTGAGTACTTCAATCCGTCGGCCACGCCCAAACACGAGGTGCGGGTCGCCCGCTTCTCATCCATCGTGGTGATCGCCGGCGCCTTCTCCTTCGCACTCGCTCTCGCTCCGCAGGACGCGATCAACCTCCATTTGCTGGGCGGCATCTGGATACTGCAGCTCTTCCCCGCCGTAGCACTGTCCCTGTTCACGACCTGGTTCCACCCGTATGCCCTGCTGGCGGGCTGGGCAATAGGCATCGGGTCGGGAACGGGAATGTCGGTATGGCATGGGTTCCATACGATCGTCGACCTCGGCTTCGGCGCCCATCGGATCCCGGTATACGTCGCCGTCGGAGCCTTCGCCTTCAATCTGACAGCTGCGGTGCTGCTCACACCGATCTGCAACCGGTGGTGGCCCCGCCGCGGCACGGATGCCGAGCAGGCCGGCCCGCCGCGACGACGCGGCTCCCGGTTCGCGATAAGAGTCCACTGATCAGGGAGGAAGAGATGAAACCGCCCAAGCATAAATTGCTTGGTGATTCCCCGTCCGGGCCCGCCCTCGACGTGGCACCGCTGTCCCAGACACAGCCGGTCACCATGGAGCAGACCGACACTGCCGGAACACAGCGGCGCGCCACCGCCCCCGAAGACGCCATCGAACCCCTCTTCCAGGTCCATCACTCCCGCCTGCTGCGCCTGGCGACACTGCTGGGCGCCGGGGCCGACGCCGAGGACGTCGTCGCCGAGGCCTTCTACCAACTCAACCGCCGCTGGTCCCGGCTCCGCACCTCGGACGCGGCCGCCGCCTATCTGCGATCCACCGTGTGCAACCTCACCCGGATGCGCCACCGCCACCTCAAGGTGGTACGCCGTCATGAACAGCGCCCCATCGACGAGCATGTGCTCTCTGCCGAACAACAGGTCCTCCTGAACGACGATCAGCGGTCGGTCGTGGAAGCACTGCAGACATTACCCACGCGCCAGCGCCAAGCCCTGGTGCTCCGCTACTGGCTGAGCCTGTCGGAAGCGGAGATAGCACAGACAATGGGCATATCCTGCGGCGCGGTCAAGTCCCACACATCCCGGGGGATGGCCAAGCTTGAGGCGATCTTGAAGGGAGCCGGCGCATGAACTCCGAGATGGAGGGGCGCCTGCGGGAAGCGCTGGAAGGCTTCGCCGACTCCGTACGGGAATCGCCGACCGCCTACCAGGAGGCGCAGGACCGGTGGCGCTACTTCGAGCGCCGCAGACGGACAGTCATCGCCGTCGTCGTGCTGCTGCTGGTGGCCATCGCCGTGGCGGTCGGCGTATGGGTGCTGTCGAGCGCGACCGCGAGCGCCCATGTGATTTCCACCAGCTCGTTCGAGAAGGCGACCATACCTCCCGGTATCCCGCTACGTCTCGACCAGCAAGCCTTGCGGGTGTTTTGACCCGGTGCCGCACCGTCGTCCGAACAATCCTTCGCAACTCGCGGCGGAAAGCTGTAAACCGAAGCGCCACCTTCGGCAACTCACACCCGGGCAGCCGAAACGAGGGCATGCGAAACGATGAGGAAGGAGGGCCCGGCGCACGGGGTGCTGCCCCGGTACTCGGCTTGCGCGCGCCACTCTTCAACAGGGGGAACTCAGCCACCGTGGACGCAGAGAAATCGGTTCAGGAGCACCTTCGTACGTTGGTGCACGACCACTCCTACCACCGAATCCAGCCGCGACTCGCCCAGATCTTCTCGTCCGGGATCCTCACCCCGAGACCGGGAGCCACCGGCGCGGACCGACACCAACTCACCTACGCACGCCTGCGCCACCTCACCGAAAGCGTCGACGCCCGCACTCCCCTCCTCGGCCGGCGCGACCTGCTCTTCCCGCTGCTGGAATGGGCCGCCATCGCCGACCCCTCCCTCTTCTACGCGTTCTTCCTGCACCACTGCACCGTCGTGGGGGCCATCCGGGAGTTCGGCAAGGACCAGGACGGTCTGGAGGACGTGCTGGCCGATCTGGGCTCGACGTCCGTCGTCGGCGCCCTGCTGATGACGGAGCTCGGCCACGGCAACAGCAACGCCGCCGTGCGGACCGTAGCCTCCTACGACCACGACCGGCGCGAATTCACCATCAACACCCCCGTCCCCGAAGCGGTGAAGTACCCGCCAAGCGTCGCCGCCGACGGCATACCCCGCCTCGGCATCGTCACGGCCCGGCTCATGGTCGACGAGCAGGACTGCGGAATCTTCTGCTTCGCCGTCCCCCTGCGCGACACCACCGGACCCCGCCCCGGCGTCCGCATCGAACCCCACGACTCCTCCCCCCTGCTGCCACTCGACTGGGCCGCCGTCTCCTTCGACCACGTGCGCATCCCCTACACCCACTGGCTCCGCGACTCCGCCGCCATATCCGACGACGGCACCTTCACCGACCCCCTCAGCACCCCGGCGATGCGCTCACGGCAGGCATCCCGCCTCATCCGCTACGTCTGGGAAGGAGCGGCCGTCGGCCTCGCCGCCATCACCCGGGCTAGCGCGGCGATCGCCGTCCGCCACGCCCACGTACGCCACACCAACGGCACCTTCGCCGGCTTCGCCCCGGACATGCCCGTCATCCGCTACCGCAACCAGCAGCGGACCCTGTTCGGCGCGCTGGCCTCGGCCTACGTGGCCGCCATGGCGGCCCGCGTCATCGCGTCCCCCGAACCACTGGGCGGGACGGCCGGCGGCATCCGGACACTGTTCACCCTGAAGGCCGTCATCGACCAGATCGCCGAGCGGGTCACCGCCGCCGGCCGTGCGGCCACCGGTGTGCTCGGCTTCAGCCCGAGCAACCGGCTGCTCGAATACCAGGGCCTCGCCCACTCCTTCAACGCCGCCGGCCTCAGTACCCAGGTCCTCTACCTCAACGCGGCCTGGACCATGGCCCTGGGCCTGGACTACGAACCCCCCGCCGACGACGACCCCGGCCGCAACCCCACCGCCACCGCGGCCGAATGGGACCTGGCGGACCCGGCCCTGTGGGCCACGCTCATCGGCGCCCGTGAACGGCGCCTCCACCAGGAGCTGACCGGCGAACTGGGCAAGGCCCGGGAGAACGGCCTCAACGAATTCGACGTCTGGAACGACCGGTTCGAACTCGCCGAACGCACCGCCCAGGCCCATGCCCAGCGCCTGCTGGTGGACATCGTCCGCACGGCGACCGACGGACTGCCGGATGGCCCGACACGGCAGCTCGCCCAGCGGCTGTGCGCTCTGCACTTCCTCAGCGACATTCACGACCACGGTGGCTGGTACCTGACCGAAGGCCTGCTCACCGCCGACGACATCAGACGGATCCCCGGCCTCCTGAACCAGCTGTGCGACGACATCGCCCCCCACGCACTGGACCTGGCGGACGCCCTCGACGTGGCGTACGACGTGGTCGGCGCGCCCATCGCCCACGCCGACTACGTCTCGGCCTACACCCAGGCCTTCGCCACGCGGTGAACACGGCCCCGCAGCTCGGCTGATCCGCCACCGCGCCGCTTCCCCCTACCCACACTCTCTCTCCCCCTCCCGTCTCCCTCTCCCGGCACGCTCTCTTAGATACAGACGGTATCTATCCCTCCGCATCCCGGAAGGCCGTAGCACGCCATGCCAGAAACCTCGGAGAACCCGGCAAGCCGCACGCATGGATCGTCCAGCGAACCCGTCGCCGTCATCGGCATGGCCTGCCGCCTGCCCGGCGCACCGAGCCCGGACGCCTTCTCCCGCCTGCTGCGTGACGGTGTTGACGCGATCACCGAGGTCCCCGCCGACCGATGGGACGCCACCGCCCACTTCGCCGAGGAGCCGTCCGCCCCCGGCAAGACCAATTCACGCTGGGGTGGATTCCTGGACTCGGTCGACACCTTCGACCCCGCGTTCTTCGGCATCTCCCCAAGAGAAGCCGTCGCCATGGACCCACAGCAGCGGCTCGCCCTCGAACTGGGCTGGGAAGCGCTGGAGGACGCCGGCATCGTGCCCACCACCCTGGCCGGCCTGCCGGTCGGCGTGTTCGTCGGGGCCATCTGGGACGACTACGCGACCCTGGCCCGCCGCCAGGGCCTCGGCGCCATCAGCCAGCACACGATGACCGGCCTGCAGCGCGGCATCATCGCCAACCGCCTGTCGTACGTGCTCGGCCTGCGCGGCCCCAGCATGACCGTGGACACCGGCCAGTCGTCCTCCCTCGTGGCCGTCCACCTGGCCTGCGAAAGCCTGCGCAGAGGAGAAACCGCGCTCGCCGTCGTCGGCGGCGTCAACCTCAACCTCGTACCCGAAAGCGCGGTGAGCATCGCCAAGTTCGGCGGCATGTCCCCCGATGGACGGTGCTTCACCTTCGACGCACGGGCCAACGGCATCGTGCGGGGCGAGGGAGGCGGACTCGTCGTCCTCAAACGGCTCTCCGAGGCCATCGCCGACAAAGACCGCATCCACTGCGTCATCCACGGCAGCGCCGTGAACAACGACGGCGGTGGCGACGGCCTCACCGCCCCCAGCCAGAGCGCGCAGGAACAGGTGGTGCGGCAGGCGTACCGGAACGCCGGGGTACGCCCCGCCGACGTCCAGTACGTCGAGCTCCACGGCACCGGCACCCGGCTCGGCGACCCCATCGAAGCACGCGCCCTGGGAGCCGTCCTCGGCGCCGGACGCCCCGCCGACGACCGGCTGCTCGTCGGCTCCGTGAAAACGAACATCGGACACCTCGAGGGAGCCGCCGGCATCGCCGGCCTGATCAAGGCCGCACTCGCCATCAGGGCCCGAGAACTGCCCCCCAGCCTCCACTTCACCACCCCCAACCCCGACATCCCGCTCGACGAACTGCGCCTGGAAGTCAACACGGAGCCGCGCCCCTGGCCATCGCCGGACCGGCCGCTGATCGCCGGGATCAGTTCGTTCGGAGTCGGCGGGACGAACTGCCACGTGGTGCTGGCCGAATGGGACGGCGTGAGCGGGGGAGGGATGTACGGGGGCGGGACGGCTGATGGAGGGACGGCTGAGGAGCGAGAGGTGCTGCCCTGGGTGCTCTCCGCGAAGAGCGCCGCCGCGCTCAAGGGCCAGGCCCGGCGTCTGCTGGAGCACATCGAGGCCCAGGCGCACGGGCAGGCGTCCGTGGCCGACCTTGGCCACGCGCTCGTCGCGACCCGGGCACAGTTCACACACCGGGCCGTCATCCGGGCCCACGACATCGAGGGATTCCGGGCGCCGCTCGCGGCACTGGCGGCAGGCCACCCCGCGCCAGGGCTGACCCAGGGCACGGCCCTCGGACCGACCGCCCGCACCGTGTTCGTCTTCCCCGGCCAGGGGTCCCAGTGGGTCGGCATGGCCGTCGAGCTGATGGACAGCTCCCCGGTCTTCGCGGAACACATCCGCCGCTGCGAGGAGGCCCTGGCACCGTACGTCGACTGGTCTCTGACCCATGTGCTGCGCGGAGGCTCGGAAACCTCCCCGGAACTGTCCCTGGACCGGCTCGATGTGGTGCACCCCGTGCTGTTCGCCGTCATGGTGTCCCTGGCGGCCATGTGGCGGTCGTACGGCGTCGAACCGGCGGCGGTCGTCGGCCATTCACAGGGTGAGATCGCGGCGATTCACATAGCCGGAGCCCTGCCACTCGAGGACGCGGCCCGCCTGGTGGCCCAGCGCAGCAAGGCATTCGCCCTGCTCGCCGGCCAGGGCGGCATGGCGTCCGTCGCGCTCCCGGCCGCGGAGGCGGAGGAGTTGCTGCTGTCCAGGTGGAGCGGGCAGCTGTCGATCGCGGCGATCAACGGACCCGGTACGGTGACGGTCTCCGGGGACACCGCGGCGCTGCGCGAACTGGTCGAGCACTGCGAGGAGCACAGCATCAGGGCGCGGCTGCTGCCCATCGACTGCGCGGGCCACTCCGCACACGTCGAGCGGATCCGCCGGCCACTGCTGGACCTGCTGGGAACGGTACGGCCCGCTTCCTCGGACATCCCGTTCTACTCGACGGTCGAGGGCCACTGGATGGACACCAGCGAGCTGGACACCGAGTACTGGTATCGCAACTCCCGGCAGACCGTCCGCTTCGAGCCGGCGATCCGGGCGCTTGCCACGGTGGGCTACGAGACCTTCGTCGAAGTGAGCCCGCATCCGATCCTCGCGGCGAGCGTGCAGGAAGTCATCGAGGACGTCGGCAGCGCGGCCATCGTGGTCGGCTCGCTGCGGCGTAACGCCGGCGGCCCCGACCAGCTGATGGACATGCTGGCCCAGGTCCATGTCCACGGCACCCCCGTCGACTGGGACGCCGCCTTCACCGGCCGTACGACGCGTCGTGCCGAGTTGCCCACGTACGCGTTCCAGCGCAGGCGGTACTGGCTCGAAGCCCCTGCGGCTGAGGCAGCCGACGCGGCCCACGAAACCGTTCAGCGCGCGTGGGACGCGAGCGAGAACACGGATGGGAACGACGGTGCGGGCGGCGACGAGAAGGTTGCCCCGGCGCCGGAGGCCGCACTCCGCGAGGCGTGGGCCGAGCTGAGTGTCCAGGAGAGTCATAGCGCGGCACTGGATCTTGTGCGCACGTATGCGGCCATCGTGCTCGGCTACGACGCGCCCGACGACGTGCCCCCACAGGCCGCCTTCCGGGAACTCGGGCTCGACTCCATGCTGGCCGTACAACTGCGGAACGAGCTGAACGCGGCGACGGGGTTGCGGTTGCCGACGACGGTGGTGTTCGACCATCCGACACCGGTCGCGCTGGCCGGCTTCGTACGTTCCGAGGCGCTGGGACTGCGCGCGGCGACAACCGGGCCGGATGCGGCGGTCCCGGGGGCTTTGGAGGCCGGGGCCGAGGATCCGGTCGCCGTGGTGGGGATGGGGTGTCGTTTTCCGGGTGGGGTGGTGTCTCCGGAGGACTTGTGGCGGTTGGTGGTGTCGGGTGGGGATGCGGTGTCGGGGTTTCCGGAGGATCGTGGGTGGGATCTGGAGGGGTTGTTCGACCCCGATCCGGATGCGGTGGGGAAGTCGTATGTGCGTGAGGGCGGGTTTCTGCATGCGGCGGGTGAGTTCGATGCGGGGTTCTTCGGGATCTCGCCGCGTGAGGCGTTGGCGATGGATCCGCAGCAGCGGTTGCTGTTGGAGACGTCGTGGGAGGCGTTTGAGCGGGCGGGTATTGACCCGGCTTCGCTGCGCGGCAGCCAGACCGGTGTCTTCATCGGCTCCATGGCGCAGGACTACGGGCCGCGGCTGCACGAAGTAACGGGCGAAGCCGAGGGGCATCTGCTCACCGGCGTGCACAGCAGCATCGCCTCGGGTCGGTTGTCGTACACCTTTGGTCTTGAGGGTCCTGCGGTGACGGTGGATACGGCGTGTTCTTCGTCGTTGGTGGCGTTGCATTTGGCGTGTCAGTCGTTGCGGTCGGGGGAGTGTTCGTTGGCGTTGGCGGGTGGGGTGACGGTGATGTCGACGCCGGGGGTGTTTGTGGAGTTCAGTCG
>NZ_NCSM01000018.1 GCF_002224125.1 Streptomyces sp. NBS 14/10 | reverse complement strand
CCGCCGAACAATCTTTGATAAAAGCCCGGTTGGGAGCCAAGCTCCCGGCCGGGCTTTTTCTTTTTCCCGTGCACTGCCCGAGTAGTCTGAGCGGCATGCGCTACGACCTGGTCATCTTCGACAACGACGGCGTGCTCGTCGACAGTGAGCCGATCTCCAATCGGCTCCTCGCCGCCTATCTGACGGAGTTGGGTCACCCCACCACCTACGAGGACTCCATACACGACTACATGGGGTCGGCGATGCACCGGATCCATGAGCTGGTCCTCGAGCGCACCGGCCGCCGGCTGCCCGCCGACTTCGACGCGACCTTCCACAGCCGCGTGTTCGACGCCTTCCGCCGGGAACTGGAGCCTGTCACAGGCGTAGCCGATGTCCTGGAGAAGCTGAACGCGGACGGCGTTCCGTACTGCGTCGCCTCCTCCGGAAGCCATGAGCGCATACGGGTCGCGCTGCGGAAGACCGGGCTGTATGGACTCTTCGACGAGCGGCGCATCTTCAGCTCCGAGGATGTGGGGAGGGGCAAGCCCGCACCGGATCTGTTTCTGCACGCGGCGCGGACGATGGGGGTGCCGCCGGAGCGTTGTGCGGTTGTCGAGGACAGTCCGCTGGGGGTGCAGGCCGCCATCGCCGCCGGGATGGATGTGTACGGATATACGTCGATGACGCCGGCCGCCAAGCTCGCCCGCGCGCACGCCCGTTTCGCGAAGATGGCAGAACTTCCGCAATTGCTCGCCTGATCTCGCCTAATACGGCGTGGGGCCGTACGCTCCTCGGCCATGACAGATACGCGCCCGACCCCGCGGCTGCGGCACGGCCGGGCCTCGCTGGCCGTCAGTTTCTTCGTCCAGGGCGCGGTCTTTGCTCTGCTGGTGACCCGAATACCCGCGCTGCAGGACCGGTATGGGGTGTCCGACGGGCTGCTGCCCGCGTTCCTCGCCGCGGTTCCGATCCTCGCCGGCGTGGGCAGCGTCGGGACGGAGCACCTGGTCAAGCGGGTGCGGCCGGGGCTGGTGCTGCGTTGGGCCCAGCCGGTGGTCTCCGTCGCGCTGCTCACGGCCGGGTCGGGTACGGCGCTGTGGCAGCTCGCCCTCGCGCTCGCGGTCTTCGGGCTCTCCGTCGGTGCCCTCGACGCGTCGATGAACATGCTCGGCGTCACCCTGCAGCATGCGTACGGGCGGAGCATCATGCTCGGCTTCCACGCCGCGTACAGCCTGGGCGGGATCGGCGGGGCGTCGCTGGCCTGGGCGGGCGCGCACTGGGATGTGTCGCTGCCCGTGCTGTACGCGCCACTTGTCGCGACGCTTGTGCCGGTCGCGCTGTTCGCCAGCCGCTGGTACGTGGATCGAGCGGGGCAACAGGAAGCGGGGCAACAGCAAAAGGACAGGGAGCAGGAGAGCCCGGAGGACGAGCAGACGTCCGCCGCCGTCAGCATGAAACTGCTGCTGCCACTCTGCCTCGTGATGTCGTTCGCCTATATCGGTGACTCGACGGTCTCCAACTGGAGCGCCAAGTACCTGGAGGACGTGCTGCACAGCTCCGAGCAGCTGGCCACCGTCCCGTACAACGTCTATATGGTCACCGCCCTCCTCGGCCGCACCTTCGGCGACCTCGGGGTGCGCCGCTTCGGCGCGGTCGCCGTCGTGCGGGTCGGCACCCTGCTCGCCTCGGGCGGGTTCGCGGTCGTCGCGGCGGCGCCCGGGGCGTGGGTGGGGATGCTGGGGTTCACGCTGCTGGGGCTGGGGCTGTGTGTGCTGGTGCCGCAGACCTTCGCGGCCGCCGGGCGGCTGTTCCCGGGGGCGTCCGACGCCGCGATCGCGCGCCTCAACATCTTCAATTACGTGGGCTTTCTGATCGGCTCCCCGCTTGTCGGCGCACTGGGCGGCGCATGGAGTTACCGGGGGGCGATGCTGGTGCCCATGGCGCTGGTGCTCGCGACGCTGTGGTACGCGAGGTCGTTTGCGCCCACTCCTGCCCGATACGGTGATGGACATGAGCGGTCGCGCACGGTTGATGTGGGATGAGGGTCTGACGGCGTACGACTTTGGCGCCGGACATCCGATGGACCCGGTCCGTCTGGCGTTGACCATGCGTCTGGTGGAGGCGTTCGGGCTCGACCGCGCCGTCGAGGTGGTCGCGGCCAAGCCCGCCGGGGAGTCCACGCTGCGGCTGGTGCACCGCCAGGACTACATCGAGGCGGTGCGGCGGGCGTCGGCCGATCCGGCCTCGGCGGACGGTTCGTACGGTCTTGGCACCATCGACGATCCGGCCTTCGCCGGGATGCACGAGGCATCGGCGCTGATCGCCGGCCAGTCGGTCGCCGCGGCGGAGAGCGTATGGCGCGGGGACGCGCTGCACGCCGTGAACTTCTCGGGCGGGCTGCATCACGCGATGCCGGGCGGGGCCGCCGGGTTCTGTGTGTACAACGACGCGGCGCTCGCGATCGCGCGGCTGCTGGAGATGGGTGCGGAGCGGGTCGCGTACGTGGATGTGGACGTGCACCACGGGGACGGTGTGCAGGCGGCGTTCTGGGACGACCCGCGGGTGCTCACCGTGTCGCTGCACGAGCACCCGAGGACCCTGTTCCCGCAGACCGGATGGCCGGAGGAGACGGGCGGGGACCGGGCGCCGGGCGGTGCGGTGAATGTGGCGCTGCCGGCCGGGACCGGGGACGCGGGGTGGCTGCGGGCGTATCACGCGGTGGTGCCGGAGCTGTTGGCGGCGTTCCGGCCGCAGGTGCTGGTGACGCAGCACGGCACGGATACGCATGTGGAGGATCCGCTGGCGCATCTGGCGGTGACCGTGGACGCACAGCGCGCGGTCGCGGAGAGCTGTCATGAGCTGGCGCATGAGCACGCGGACGGGCGGTGGATCGCGCTGGGCGGCGGCGGGTACGCGGTGGTGGATGTGGTGCCCAGGACGTGGACGCATCTGGTGGCGATCGCCGCCGGGCGGCCGGTGGCGCCGGAGGCGGAGGTGCCGGAGGAGTGGGGGCACGAGGTGTACCGGCGGACCCGGCAGTCGGCGCCGCGGCGGATGACCGACGGGCGGTCGCCGCAGTGGCGGGACTTCGGGGAGTGGGGGTACGACCCGGGGGACCGGCTGGACCAGGCGATCCTCGCGACCCGCCGGGCGGTCTTCCCCCATCACGGGCTGCTGCCCTGAGACGACCGGGCGCTGGGCGCTGCCGTGCCGTAACGCCCGGCCCTGCCGTCCTGAACTACACGAGGTCCGGAGCTGACCACGTTGGGCGGTGGGCAGTGGCCCCGGGCGTCGTTAGGCCAACCGTGGCAACTCTCGGCGTTCTTCGGCCCGCGGTCGCGGTGATCCGTCAGCATCGGTGGCGTGTTGAGTACCGCCGCGCTGCGTGCGCATCTGCTGGCGGCGCGGCTCGCCGGGCCGGTGGCCACGAGCCGGGAGCGGAGCCTGCGCAGCTACCGGCTCTTCGCCGCGCGCGACCCCCGGGTGCTGATCGGTATCGAGCCCGAACATGACTGGTCCTTCCCGGAGTTACTTCGCCTCATGAGCGACAAATGCGGGGTTTCGGCCAATCCGGCGCTCACCTCAGGTCAGGATGTGATCGATCCCGATCTGACCATCGCCGCGCTCGACGCCTTCGCGGAGCGGCTGGCCGCGGCCGCCGCCGTGGGCGCGCCGGTGCTGCTCGGGACCGGGCATCCGCACCGCCTCCTCGGGTTCTACGCCTCGTTGGCGGCGGCGCTCTCGGCGGTCGGCTGCCCTGTTCTCACCCCCGCGCAGAATGGATGTATCGACATAACGACCCAGTTCGGCGTACGCACCTACAACATCGTCTACGTACGAGGAGTCGCGATGGTGCGGGAACCCGGCGCGCGAAACGAGGCTCGCGACCCGGGTTGCCACAGTCATTCACCGCTCCCGGTTCGGGTGGTTCTCGGCTGTGCCGCCGACGGTGGCGGCCCCCTCCCCGGGTTGGTCATCGGGGACCACGGATGGGTCTGTGGGGCAGGTCAGCTGGGGTTTGAGGCCATCGGCCTGGCGGACGCGGACGACCCCGCGCCGTTCGTCGGCCAGGCGGAGGGGCGGGTGTCGGTGGCGGTTCCGCTTGACGACGCTGTGCGGTCCGCTTACTACCGACCGATTACTCGCTATGTACTCAATCGGGCGTGTCTGTCACAGTAGGCGTCCGATCGCTACTCCTCTTCCCCACTCGTATCACGCGCCCCTAATCTGGTGAGGAGCGCGCATGCGAGCAGGAGTCACCGGAGGGGAAGCCGGTGCCCGACATGTGCGGAAGGTTCAGGTGTGTCATGGCTGCTGGCGAAAGGCCTCTGAACGAGGTTCAGTTTCTGACCGTGGCGGAAGTCGCCTCGGTGATGCGAGTGTCCAAGATGACCGTGTACCGCTTGGTGCACAGCGGTCATCTGCCGGCGATCCGGGTGGGCAGGTCCTTCCGGGTCCCAGAGCAGGCGGTTCATGAGTATCTCCGCGAGTCCTATGTGGGGGTGGAGTCCGCCTAGGCCCGGACGGGCCCCAGGCCCGGACGTGCCTTACGGCAGGGTCCAGGGCGCCCCTCGGATTACGCGCTTCGCTCGGCGCCGGGTAGGCTGGCCCGATGTAGGTCGTGTGGGCTCGGACGCCCCGCACCGAGTGAATCGAAGTGAGCGAGGGTAGTCGTGGGCTCTGTTATCAAGAAGCGGCGCAAGCGGATGGCGAAGAAGAAGCACCGCAAGCTGCTCAAGCGCACGCGCGTCCAGCGTCGCAACAAGAAGTAAGCAAGCGACGCTGTGTTCGTCCCGCAGCCCTTCCACCGACGGTGGGAGGGCTGCGGCGCGTGCACACGGGGCGTTCCCAGCGCCGCCGGACCCTCGTCCTAAAACCTCGTAACGTGCGGCGAGTGGTCATCACAGGGCAACATCCAGCGGTTACGGTGTTCGCCTCGGCCCAGCTCGCACGAGGGTGGGAAGGAAGGCGCTGATCTTGGGAAAGGTCGTGCTCGTCACCGGAGTCGCACGCCGCCTGGGGGGCCGCTTCGTACGGCGCATACAGCGCGAGCCCGATGTCGCCCGGGTGATCGGCGTGGACGCCGTCACCCCCGAACACCCCCTCGGCGGGGCCGACTTCGTACGTGCCGACATCCGCCACCCCGCGATCGGGAAGCTGCTCGCCGAGACCGGCGTCGACACCGTCGTCCACATGGACATCAACGGCACCCCGCTCGGCGGGCGCGGCAGCCGCACCTCGGTCAAGGAGACCAACGTCATCGGCACCATGCAGCTGCTCGGCGCGTGCCAGAAGGCGCCGTCGGTCCAGCGGCTCGTGGTCAAGTCCAGCACCAATGTGTACGGCTCCGCGCCCCGCGACCCCGCCGTCTTCAGCGAGACCACCCCGCCCAAGTCGCTCCCCAGCGGCGGCTTCGCCAAGGACGCCGTCGAGGTCGAGGGGTATGTACGGGGCTTCGCCCGGCGCCGCCCCGATGTGGCGGTCTGTGTGCTGCGCTTCGCCAACATCCTGGGGCCCTGCGCGGACTCGCCCCTCGCCGAGTACTTCGCGCTGCCCGTGCTGCCCACCGTCATCGGCTACGATCCGCGGCTGCAGTTCGTCCACGAGGAAGACGCCATCGAGGTGCTGCGGATCGCCGCCTCCGAGCCGTCCCGGGGAACGCTCAACAGCGGCACCTTCAATATCGCGGGCGACGGTGTGCTGCTGCTCTCACAGGCCGCCCGGCGGCTCGGCCGCCCGACGCTCCCGCTGCTGCTGCCGACCCTGAGATGGGCCCGTACCGCGCTGCGCTCCGTCGCGATCACCGACTTCTCGCCCGAGCAGATCCGGCTGCTCACGCACGGCCGCGTCGTCGCCACCAATCAGATGCGCGAGACGCTGGGCTTCGAGCCCCGATACTCCACGGCCGGCGCCTTCGCCGACTACGCCCGCAGCCGCGGGCCCGGGCTGCTCCCGCCCGAGACCCTCGCCCGTACCGTCGACCGGCTCGCCGGGCTGCTGCCCGCCCGCGGTGCCGCCCAGAATTGAGGAGCGCAACCACCATGGCGGATGCCAAGGTCATTCCGTTCGGTGAGGAGCCGCGGTCCCGGCGCAAGGGGCAGCGGCAGGGGCGTACGCACCGGGCCGCCCAGGGCCCGCTCAAGCCCGTGCCGCAGCAGCGCGACGAGGAGCGCGACCAGCGGGCGGAGACGCTCGCGGCGGCCGCCGCGCCGCCGCCGCTGCCGCCCCACGACCCGCCGGGAGGCGGCGCCCTCGCGGGCGGCTGGGAGCGGCGGCTGGCGCACGGCCTGAGCTTTCTGCGGCGCCGGGTCACGGGGGAGTACGAGGTCGACGACTTCGGCTATGACGAGGACCTGACCGACCAGGTCCTGATGTCACTGCTGCGCCCGATGTACGAGAAGTACTTCCGGGTCGAGGTGAAGGGCATCGAGAACATCCCGGACAGCGGGGGCGCGCTCGTCGTCGCCAACCACTCCGGGGTGCTGCCGCTGGACGGGCTGATGCTCCAGGTCGCGGTCCACGACCACCACCCGGCGGACCGCCATCTGCGGCTGCTCGCGGCCGACCTGGTCTTCGTACTGCCGGTCATCAACGAGCTGGCGCGCAAGCTCGGGCATACGCTGGCGTGCGCCGAGGACGCCCAGCTTCTGCTGGAGCGCGGCGAGGTGGTCGGGGTGATGCCGGAGGGCTTCAAGGGGATCGGCAAGCCGTTCTCCGAGCGGTACAAGCTGCAGCGCTTCGGGCGGGGCGGCTTTGTCTCGACCGCGCTGCGCGCCGGGGCGCCGATCGTGCCGTGCTCGATCGTCGGCGCCGAGGAGATCTACCCGATGATCGGGAACGCGAAGACGCTCGCGCGGCTGCTGGGCTTCCCGTACTTCCCCCTCACGCCGACCTTCCCCTGGCTGGGGCCGCTCGGCGGGGTGCCGCTGCCGACGAAGTGGACGATCCAGTTCGGTGAGCCGATTCCGACGGACTCGTATCCGCCGGAGGCGGCGGACGACCCGATGCTGATGTTCAACCTGACCGACCAGGTGCGCGAGACGATCCAGCACACGCTTTACAAGCTGCTGGTGCAGCGACGGTCTGTCTTTTTCTGAGCGCTTTCTCAGGCGGCGCCCGGGTTCCGTGTGGAACGCCGGGCGCCGCCTCCGTCGTACGCGCCCCTACTTCCCGTCGCCGTCGATGCCGAGGCCCGGCAGCAGGTCGGGCAGCAGCGGCGGGATGGTGATCTCCGGCTGGGTCGGCTTGGTGCCCGGGTCGCCCTTGCCGGAGGACGGGAGCGGGGTCGGCTCGCCCGTCGGCGGATCCAGCAGATCGCCGGCGCCGCCGATGAGGCCGCCGTCCTCGAGGTGGGACGGCGCCGAGGGGTGCGGCCGGGTGTCGTCCCCGCTGGGGCGGGGGGCGCTCGGCGTGGTCACGGCGGGCGCCGGGACGTTGGAACCGCCCGTGGTGGTCCGCTCGGGTGGCTCGACCACCGAATGGCCGGTGTTGTCCCGGCCGTCGCGGGAGGAGGGCAGCAGGGACTGCAGCGGACCGACCTCTTGGTCTATGGCGTCGAACACCGAGCTCACCTCGTCCCCCACGTCCATGAGCTGGACGGGCAGCTTCTCGCGCAGCCGGGACCAGCCGTCGCGGTGGGAGCGGGAGAAGGACGACAGCGTCCGCATGGGGCCGAGCGAGCCGTCCCGCTCATAGACCCTGTGCAGCAGCCGGTGGCCCTCGGAGGCGTCATGGCGCATCCCGGCGAGGGTCTTGCGGATCTCGCTCAGCGATTCGTGGTCCAGGTCGCCCGAGCGGCCCCGCTCCATCAGCCGGCGCGCCTCGCTCATCCGGGTCGACGCCTGGTCCAGATACAGTCGGCCGCGGTCCGCGTCGTCGTCGGCCATCTCGAGCTTCAGATCCTCTATGCCGCGCTTGAAGCCATAGAGGGTGTCACCGGGCAGGGCGTCGGAGCTGGCCGCGGCGACGCCGCCGAACGCGCCCGCCGCCACTCCGACCGTGAGCCCTCCGGCGGCCAGCCCCTTGGACCAGCGGGAGCGGGGGCGCAGTCTGCTGAGGGGGGTCGCCCGGCGGGCGCGGGGCGGCCGCTGCCCGGGCACCTGGGGCGCGCCCTCGGCGAAGGCCGCTTCCATGGCGGCGACCAGCTGGGCCCGCTGGGTGACCCGGACCTCGGGATCCAGCTTCGGTGCCGGCAACTCCCCGAGCCCGCTCGTCAGGGCCAGCAGCCGTCTGTGCTCCGCGCTGTCGGCCGAAGAGCCGGGCTGCTCGGCGCCCGCCGCGCCCTGGGAATCCTGGCGGCTGTCCTTCTCCAGGGCCTCCAGGGCCTCCAGGGCCTTGGCGAAGGCGTGAGCCCGCCGGTGCGCCGATACGTTCGCGATCACAGGCGGCACCTCCTCTCATCATGACGGTCCACTCCCCAGGACACCTGGAAGGTTGCACGCCGCATGCCTTTCCACCCGAACGAGTGGGGTGTCTATGGAAGGACGTGACCGCAAGGAGCCTGCATCCACCTCAACGAGCGGCGCAGCACCAGGGTTACGCCCTCCCGATGATCGGACGGGGCGTGGTGGCGCCGCCACCCAGGGTCAGCCAGGGTCAGCCAGGGGCAGCCAGGGTCAGCGGGCGTCCTCGGGGAGGAGCCGGGCCAGGGTACGGACGGCCCGGTACTGGAGGGTCTTGATCGCGCCTTCGTTCTTCCCCATGACGCGGGCGGTCTCGGCGACGGAAAGGCCCTGGAGGAAGCGCAGCGTCACGCACTCCTGCTGCTGCGGGTTGAGCTTGCGCACGGCCTGGAGCAGCGCGGCGTTGGAGAGGGATTCCAGGACGGAGTCCTCGGGGGAGCGCTCGACCTCATTGGCGTCGAGCATTTCGCCGGTGGTGACCTCCAGCCGGAAGCGGCTGGATTTGAAGTGGTCGGCGACCAGATTGCGGGCGATGGTCACCAGCCAGGCGCCGAAGTCACGGCCCTGCCAGGTGAAGGTGCCGATGCGGCGCAGCGCCCGCAGGAACGTCTCGCTGGTGAGGTCTTCGGCCGTGGCCCGGCCCCCTACGCGGTAGTAGATATAGCGGTAGACGGTGTCGGCGTACTGGTCGTACAGCCGGCCGAAGGCCTCGGCCTCGCCCGCCTGGGCGCGCTCGACGAGGTCCATCATGCGGCGGCTGTCGCTGTCCGCGCTGGGGCGGCGGGCGGTGGACGTGCCGCCGCGGGAGCGTCTGCCGACCGCCGCGCCGCCGTCGGCCAGGGCATAGCAGGAGCTGGCGGGGCCGGCCGCGCCGTCGGTGCCGACAGCGCCGACGGGCACGGGTGTGGCGAGGGCGGGGACGGCATACGCGGTGGGGACGAAGCCGCGCAGACAGTCAAGGACCGTTGCGCGCAGCGTAGCCAGGCCCGAGGCGTCAACCCCGACGTGTGGGTACACGGGACTCCCAGAGGCAGAGCTTCCATCACGTGCAGTACGGGACCGTTCACCCGCCGTAGGGACGCGTGGGTACCGATTTGCGTCTAAGGAGAATAACGCTTCGTACAGGCAACGCTACACCCAGTTGTCCAAATCATCGTTTCAGTCCGCTCCGTTATGGGTTGATGACCGATCAAGTATCGAATGCAGTAGGGCTCTTGACCGGTAAGTGTCGGGGTCTGCGCGATTTCGTGGCGTGTTGTGCAAAAGGGGCGGTAAGAGGGCAGGCCGGGGCCTTGTGGGCCGGGAAACCGGGATTGACCGGCCGGGCGCGGCCGTGGTCAGCCGATGACGCTCCGGGGGCGGGGTGGCGTGCCAGGGGCCGTCATCACGGACGGTCATCGCCCAGCGCGAGTGGTCGGGTGTCGGCGCAAGCGGTCAAGGGTGAAGGCCGAGGCCACAGGGTGACGGCTGGCCGCTGGGCGACGCCCCGTGGCGCCGCTGTGCCACGCGGCGGAGCCGCGTATCGAATGCGGCCTGTAGCTCTGCGTGGTGTCTGTGTGCCGCGCCGCGTCAGTTCTCGCCGCGGCAGCCGCGCGGTGTCAGAAGCGGTGGCGTCAGAGGCGTCGGCGTCAGAAGCGGCGGCGGCGGTGCAGGGCCACGGCGGCCGCCGTGCCGCCCGCCACCGCGCCGACCCCGGCCGCCGCCGGGATGCCGATCTTGGCGGCCTTGCGGCCCGTACGGTAGTCGCGCAGCCGCCAGCCGTGCTCGCGGGCGTGCTTGCGCAGCCGCCCGTCCGGGTTCACCGCGTACGGATGGCCGACGATCGACAGCATCGGAATGTCGTTCGAGGAGTCGCTGTACGCGGCGCAGCGTGACAGGTCAAGGCTCTCGGCCGCCGCCAGCGCCCGTACCGCCTCGGCCTTGGCCGGCCCGTGCAGCGGCTCGCCGACCAGCTTGCCCGTGTACACCCCGCCGACCGACTCGGCCACGGTGCCGAGCGCACCGGTCAGGCCCAGCCGCCGGGCGATGATCGTCGCGGTCTCCACCGGGGCGGCGGTCACCAGCCAGACCCGCTGTCCGGCGTCGAGGTGGGCCTGGGCGAGGGCGCGGGTACCTGGCCAGATGCGGTCGGCCATGTACTCGTCGTAGATCTCCTCGCCGATCGTCATCAGCTCCGAGACCCGGTGGCCCTTGACGATGGACAGGGCGCTGCTGCGCACGTCCTCCATATGAGCCGGGTCCTCGACGCCGGCCAGCCGGAACCAGGTCTGCTGCCAGGCGAAACGGGCCAGCTCGCGCTTGCGGAAGAAATGGCGCTTGTAGAGGCCGCGGCCGAAGTGGAACAGAGCGGCGCCCTGCATGACCGTGTTGTCCAGGTCGAAGAAGGCGGCCGCCCGCTCGTCCCCTACGACGGGGAACTCCGGCTCGGGGGCCTCGGGGGCCTCGGGGGGCGGGGGCGTCTGGGCCGAGGACTTGCGCGCGGCCTCGGCCGAGGCTTCTCCGGCGAGGACGCTCGCTTCGGTGGCGAGGTGTCGACGACGGGTGAACCATCCCAATGCGGCCATGGGCTGAGCATAGCCAGCCATTCCCCGCATCCCGTTACGGCCGGGTGTCGGGACGATTCAGCCGCGCCGACTTCCCTGATACGGAACAGATACGGAAGGGGTCCGGAAGGGCTGCTGAAGGGCTGCGGAAGGGCTGCGGAGCAGCCCGGGACGGGGGCGGGACGAGGGCTGGGCGCGGGCGCTCGCTCAGCCGCGCAGGGCCTTCCGGAGCCGATCCGGGTTCACCCGCCAGAAGTCGTGCTGTGCGCCGTCGACGAGGACCACCGGGATCTGCTCCCAGTACTTGCGGTAGAGCTCTTCGTCCTGGGTGATGTCCTTCTTCTCCCAGGACGCGCCCAGCTCGCCGCAGACCTTCGCGACCACGGCCTCGGCGTCCTCGCACAGATGGCAGTCGGGCTTGCCGATCAGGGTGACCGTGCGTTCGGCGGGGTTCTTGCGCGGGGTGCGGCGCAGCAGCGGACTCATGTTCGCCATTGTGCCTCGCGCCGTCGATTACCATCGTGGGCGTTTTGTTGCTGTCTGTGCTGCTGTCTGTGCTCTGTCCTGGGGGCGAGCGGTGAGGAGTGAGGGCCCGTGCTCCCGTCGGCGTCCCGGCCGTACGGATGTGGCCGCCGGGAACGGTGTGACACCCGTTGTGGTTCCACGAGCAGGTCGAATGGATGCGTGACACCGGTCACTTTGCTCGGACAAAGCGGACACCATCTTTGTGCACGCGTTCACAAAGACATAGCCTGCTGTCGATGGGGACGTCCTGAAACATACGGACGCCCGCAGCCCCGCTCTACCCGCAGGAGCACCGTGGCAACTGGCCGAACTCACCGACCGGCGACCCGAAGCCGAGGGATCCCCGAGGCCACCGTCGCCCGGCTTCCGCTGTATCTCCGTGCGCTGACCGCGCTCTCCGAGCGCTCGGTGCCCACGGTCTCCTCGGAGGAGCTCGCGGCCGCGGCCGGGGTCAATTCGGCCAAGCTGCGCAAGGACTTCTCCTACCTCGGGTCGTACGGCACCCGCGGGGTCGGCTACGACGTGGAATACCTCGTCTACCAGATCTCGCGTGAGCTGGGCCTCACCCAGGACTGGCCGGTTGTGATCGTCGGTATCGGTAACCTCGGCGCGGCGCTCGCCAACTACGGCGGCTTCGCCTCCCGCGGCTTCCGGGTCGCGGCGCTGATCGACGCCGACCCGGCGATGACCGGCAAGCCGGTCGCGGGCATCGCGGTGCAGCACACCGACGAGCTCGAGCAGATCATCACCGGCAACGGCGTGTCGATCGGCGTCATCGCCACCCCGGCCGGCGCGGCCCAGCAGGTCTGTGACCGGCTGGTGGCCGCCGGGGTCACCTCGATCCTCAACTTCGCCCCCACCGTGCTCTCGGTGCCGGACGGGGTGGACGTACGCAAGGTCGACCTGTCGATCGAGCTGCAGATCCTCGCCTTCCACGAGCAGCGCAAGGCGGGCGAGGAGACGGGCGCGGCCGACGAGGCGGCGAGCGCGCAGTCGGTCGCCCAGGAGACGCCGGGGGCCGCCGCGGCGGCGCCGGCCCCGCTCGCCCCGCACCGCGCGGCGCCGGGCGCGGGCAGCGACAACGGTCGGCAGGACAACGGTCGCCAGGGACCTGACGGGGATGTGCCCGCCGTGATGCCGGCATGAGCCTTCTCGTCGTCGGACTGAGTCATCGCACCGCGCCGGTGAGCGTGCTGGAGCGCGCCTCCCTGGTGGGCGAGGAGCCGGCCAAGCTGGCGCAGGACACCCTCGTGGCCGAGCCCGCCACCGAGGCCGCCGTCCTGGCCACCTGCAACCGCATCGAGCTGTACGCGGACGTGGACAAGTTCCACGCCGGGGTCGCCGAGCTGTCCACGCTGCTCGCCCAGCACACCGGGGTCGATCTCGACGAGCTCACCCCGTATCTGTACGTCCACTACGAGGACCGGGCCGTCCACCACCTGTTCTCGGTGGCCTGCGGGCTGGACTCGATGGTCGTCGGCGAGGGCCAGATCCTCGGCCAGATCAAGGACGCGCTCGCGCTGGGGCAGGAGCTGCACACCGCGGGCCGGCTGCTGAACGACCTGTTCCAGCAGGCGCTGCGGGTCGGCAAGCGGGCGCACAGCGAGACCGGTATCGACAAGGCCGGCCAGTCGCTCGTCACCTTCGGCCTCGAACAGCTGGCCGGGGGCACCACGCCGGTGGCGGACTGGGCGGCGGGGCGGCGTGCCCTGGTGATCGGGGCGGGCTCGATGTCCTCGCTGGCCGCGGCCACGCTCGCGCGTGCCGGTGTTGCCGAACTGGTGATCGCCAACAGGACGTTGGATCGGGCGCGGCGCCTCGCGGAGTCGCTGGCAGGGCAGAGCGCCGGCGCGGATGCCGTCGCCGGTGCCCCGCGCGAGGACGGCTCTGCCGCCGGTCGTCCGCTGATCGCCCGTGCTGTGCCGCGGGATCGTGTCGCGGACGAGCTGCCCTACGCCGACATCGTCGTCTCCTGTACGGGCGCGACCGGCCTGGTGCTGACCGCCGACATGCTGCGCGAAGCCCTCGACCGGCGCGCGGAGCACCGGGCGGCGGGCACCGCCGGGCCGGGCGCGGCGGAGACCGTCGCGCTGCTCGACCTGGCGATGCCGCGCGATATCGACGCGGCGGCGCACCGGGTCGGCGGGCTGCGCCTGGTGGACATCGAGTCGCTGGCCGAGGCCGCGGCGACAGTGTCCGATCAGCCGACTACGTCGGCGGGCCCGATGGCCGCTGACGTCGACCAGGTCCGGGCCATCGTCTCCTCCGAGGTTTCCGCCTTCGGGGCAGCTCAGCGCGCCGCGCACATCACGCCGACCGTCGTCGCGCTGCGTACCATGGCGGCAGATGTGGTCGCCGGCGAGATCGCCCGGCTCGACGGGCGCCTCCCCGACCTCGACGAAAGACAGCGCGCCGAGATCACCCAGACCGTGCGCCGCGTCGTCGACAAGCTGCTGCACGCGCCCACCGTGCGGGTCAAGCAGCTGGCGAGTACGCCCGGCGGTGCCGGGTACGCGGACGCGCTGCGCGAGCTGTTCGACCTCGACCCGCAGGCGGTGGCCGCCGTCAGCCGGGCCGATACGAACGGCAACCGTCCGAACGGCGGCGACACCGGCCGGCCCGGCGCCGCGGCCGTACCGAACGACCCGAAGAGAGGCCGGGCATGAACGCGACACCCCCCGCCGCCTCCGGCCGGGCACACACCTCCGGCACCCCCGCCACCTCCGGCACCCCCGCGCCGCTGCGGCTCGGCACCCGGCGCTCCGCGCTGGCCATGGCCCAGTCCGGGCAGATAGCGGACGCCGTGCGCCGCGTCACCGGACGTCCCGTCGAGCTCGTGGAGATCACGACGCACGGGGACGTCTCGCGCGAGGACCTCGCGCAGATCGGCGGCACCGGCGTCTTCGCCACCGCGCTGCGCGAGGCGCTGCTGCGCGGCGAGATCGACTTCGCGGTCCACTCGCTGAAGGACCTGCCGACCGGGCAGCCCGAGGACCTGGTCCTGGCCGCGCTGCCGACCCGCGAGGACCCGCGCGACGCGCTGATCGCCCGCGACGGCCTCACCTTCGCCGAGCTTCCGCCCGGCGCCCGGATAGGCACCGGTTCCCCACGCCGCACCTCCCAGCTGCGCGCCTGGGCGCGCTCGCTGGGCCTGCGGATCGAGACCGTGCCGATCCGCGGCAACGTCGACACCCGTATCGGCTACGTCCGCTCGGGGGAGCTGGACGCGGTGGTGCTGGCCGCCGCCGGCCTGACCCGGCTGGGACGGCTCGACGAGGCGACCGAGATCCTGGACGCCGACCACATCCTGCCCGCCCCCGGCCAGGGGGCACTGGCAGTCGAGTGCGCCGCCGCCAACGCGGCGCTCGCTGCTCAGCTCGCCGAGCTCGACGATCCGTACACCCGGGTCGCCGTGACCGCCGAGCGATCCCTGCTCGCCGCCCTGGAGGCCGGCTGCAGCGCACCTGTGGGTGCGCTGGCCGACCTGCTCGGCGACGGTCAGGCTGTCACCGAAATGCGCCTGCGTGGCGTCGTCGGCACCACCGACGGCTCCTCGCTGGTGCAGTTGTCCATCACCGGTCCCGTTCCCGCGGCGCCTGGCGAGGAGGCGGCCCAGCTCATGGGACATGAGCTCGCCGCCGAGATGCTCGCGAAGGGTGCGGCCGGTCTTATGGGGGAGCGAGCACATTGAACCCCAACGCCCCGAACCACCCACCCGGACATGGGCACGTCACCTTCCTCGGTGCGGGCCCAGGAGATCCAGGCCTGCTGACGTTGCGTGCCGTGGAGGCACTAGGCGCCGCTGATGTACTGATCGCCGATCCACAAGTGCTCGACGTGGTACGTACGCACGTCAGGCCAGGCGTGGCCGCGGACGCTCAGGGCACACCGGAGCAGGCGAGAGCTGACTCGCCGTCAAGCACCGCCGACGTGGCCCTACTCAGGGACACGGCCAATCTTGTCATGGGCGCCGCGCGGAGCGGCAAGCGGGTCGTCCGCGCGGTCGCGGGCGACCCTGGCCTGGACGGATACGCCGCCGACGAGATGGTCGCGTGCGCCGCCGAGGGCATCGTCTTCGAGGTGGTGCCGGGCGTGGCGGCCGCGGTGGGCGTGCCCGCGTACGCGGGGGTGCCGCTGCGGGACGCGCAGGGCACCGATGTGCGCTTCGTGGACGCCCGTACGGCCGACGACCGCTGCTGGAGCGAGGTCGGCTCCTCGGACGCGACCGCCGTGGTCTCCGCGACCCTGGAGACGGTCGCGGCCGCCGCCGGCGAGCTGGTGGCCGCCGGGCGCAAGCCCGACACCCCGCTGACCGTCACCGTCGCCGGTACGACCACCCGGCAGCGCACCTGGACAGCGACGCTGGGCACCATCGCGCAGGTGCTGAAGGCGGCGAAGGTGCTGCCGTCGCCGCAGGGCGCCCAGCCGGTGATAGCCGTCGTCGGCGAGCGCAGCGCGGCCGCGCAGCGCGAACAGCTGGCGTGGTTCGAGTCCAAGCCGCTGTTCGGCTGGCATGTGCTGGTGCCGCGCACCAAGGAGCAGGCCGCCTCGCTCTCGGACCAGCTGCGCTCGTACGGCGCGGTGCCCAGCGAGGTGCCGACCATCGCCGTGGAGCCGCCGCGCACCCCGCAGCAGATGGAGCGGGCGGTCAAGGGCCTGGTGACCGGGCGCTATGAGTGGATCGCCTTCACGTCGGTCAACGCGGTCAAGGCGGTGCGGGAGAAGTTCGAGGAGTACGGGCTCGACGCCCGCGCCTTCGCCGGGATCAAGGTCGCGGCGGTGGGCGAGCAGACCGCCAGGTCGCTGATCGACTTCGGGGTCAAGCCGGACCTGGTGCCCAGCGGTGAGCAGTCCGCGGCCGGGCTGCTGGAGGACTGGCCGCCGTACGACCCGGTCTTCGACCCGATCGACCGCGTCTTCCTGCCGCGCGCCGATATCGCCACGGAGACGCTGGTGGCCGGGCTGATCGAGCTGGGCTGGGAGGTCGACGACGTCACGGCGTACCGCACCGTGCGCGCCTCGCCGCCGCCGGCCGAGACCCGCGAGGCGATCAAGGGCGGCGGCTTCGACGCGGTGCTGTTCACCTCGTCGTCGACCGTGCGGAACCTCGTCGGCATCGCGGGCAAGCCGCACAACGTCACGGTCATCGCCTGTATCGGCCCGGCCACCGCGAAGACCGCGGAGGAGCACGGCCTGCGGGTGGACGTACTGTCGCCCGAGCCCTCGGTGCACAAGCTGGCCGAGGCGCTGGCGGAGTTCGGGGCGGCCCGGCGGCGGGCCGCGAGCCAGGCAGGGGAGCCGGTCACCCGTCCGAGCGAGCGGCGGCCCGGTTCACGAAGGAGGGCACGCTCTTGAGCACGCACAGCAGCAGCATCGCCCACGGCAGTACCAGTTCCACCCCGTACGGGAGCTTCCCCGGCGCCCGGCCGCGCCGGCTGCGGGTGAACGCGGCCATGCGGCGCATGGTCGCCGAGACCCGGCTGCACCCGGCCGAGCTGATCCTGCCCGCCTTCGTCGCGGAGGGCGCGAACGAGCCGCTGCCGCTCGGGTCGATGCCGGGCGTCGTGCAGCACAGCCGCGACTCGCTGCGGAAGGCCGCCGTGGAGGCGGTCGAGGCGGGCGTCGGCGGGATCATGCTCTTCGGCGTGCCGGAGGAGAGCAAGAAGGACGCGATCGGCACGCCGGGCACCGACCCGGACGGGATCCTTCAGGTCGCGCTGCGGGACGTACGGTCCGAGGTCGGCGACGAACTGATCGTCATGTCCGATCTGTGCCTCGACGAGCACACCGACCACGGCCACTGCGGCGTGCTCGACGCCGAGGGCCGGGTCGACAACGACGCGACGCTGGAGCGCTACGCCGAGATGGCGCGGGTGCAGGCGGACGCGGGCGCCCATGTGGTGGGCGCGAGCGGGATGATGGACGGCCAGGTCGGGGTCGCCCGGGCGGCCCTGGACGGCATCGGCCGCCAGGACGTGTCGATCCTCGCCTACGCCGTCAAGTACGCCTCGGCCTTCTACGGGCCCTTCCGCGAGGCGGTGGGGTCCTCCCTCAAGGGCGACCGCAAGACGTATCAACAGGACGGGGCCAACGCCCGGGAGGCGCTGCGCGAGCTGGCGCTCGACCTGGCCGAGGGCGCCGACATGGTGATGGTCAAGCCCGCGCTGCCGTACCTGGACATCCTGCGCCGGATCGCGGACGAGTCGGATGTGCCGGTCGCCGCGTACCAGATCTCCGGGGAGTACGCGATGGTCGAGGCCGCCGCGGCCAATGGGTGGATCGACCGGGACCGGGCGATCATGGAGACGCTGACGTCCGTACGGCGGGCGGGGGCGGGCATGGTCCTGACCTACTGGGCGACCGAGGTCGCGCAGTGGCTGAGCCGGGGCGACGTCTGAGACCGCGGCATTTGTGGTGAGTATGGGACAGCGACACGCCGAAACGACGGCGTGTCGCTGTCCCATACTCACCACAAGTTCAGGCTGCGTCGATGATCCGGGTGAGTTGCGCGGCGGTGATCGTGCCGGGGGTGCGGCGCTCGCGCGCGCATTCGTTCGCGGTGCGCCGCAGCGCCTCGTTGACCGGGGTCGGCACTCCGTGGAGCCGGCCCAGCAGCACGATCTCGCCGTTCAGATAGTCCGCCTCGACCGTTCCTGAGCCCCGGACCAGGCTCTGCCACGATGAGCCGCCGCGCCACGCCGCACCGGCGGCGACGGGGCGTATGTCCATCTTTCCGTCGCGCACCGCGCTCTGCTCGGCGTCGCTCGCGCGGTCGATGCCCGCCGCGTCGAAGACGGCGCTCGCCTCCGCCTTCGCGCGCCGCACCAGGGCCGCCGCCTCCTCGCCTCCGTCCGGCCCGCAGACCGCCTCCACGGCGTTGGCGACGTTGGCCCGCAGCTTGGCGTACTTCCAGCGCATCACGTCCGGCGCGACCGGCGCGAGGAAGTGGGACTTCTCCAGGTCGGCCGCGATCTGCCGGGCCGTCTCGTCCGCTCCGGACGGATAGGCGCCCAGGTGGAGCACGCCGGTGCAGGGCGCGCAGGGGGCTGTGACCTCGCCCGGCTCCAGGTAGGTGGCGGGCAGCCAGACGCACATCGCGTACACCCGGCGGAAGCGCCGCAGCGCCAGCCGCTCGCTCTCCACCCCGTTCTGCGCGCACACCAGCGGCAGCCGGTCGGCCGCCGTCCCGCCGCCGGCCACCGGGCGGGGCGCCCAGGCGTCCAGCGCGGCCACGCTGTCCTGGGTCTTCACGGCAAGCACGAGTACGTCGTCGGGGCGCAGCTCGACGGCCTCGGGCCGGTCGGCCACGGGCACGGGGAGGTGGTGCGTGCCGTCGGGCGTCAGCAGCCGCAGCCCGTCCCGCCGCAGCGCCTCGTAGTGCGCTCCGCGCGCCACCAGGACGACGTCGTGCCCGCTCTGGGCGAGCCGCCCGCCGATCGCGCCTCCGATGGCGCCCGCTCCGATGACGACGTAGCGCATCCCGGCTCCCCTTTCGCCCGTCCCTTTGCTGGTCCGGGCCGTCACGCTACCGCCCAAGATCCGCCGTGCCGTCGGCGGGCCAGGGCCTGTTGTAGTTCATGAACCAGTGGGCGGCGAAGTCGGCGGGCATGGAGTAGGGGTGCTCGGGGTCGGCGAGCATACGGAAGACGAACTCCGTGGTCGTCATGGCGAACCGGTCCCCGGCCTCGGGGCCGACCTCCGTGACGTACACGGGCCAGGCGTCGGGGTCGGGCCCTTCGGTGATCCAGTAGAACGACGTCTCGTGCTCGGTGCCCGCCCACGGCAGCAGCCCGCCCGGCTCGGGGAACGGCGGGTGCGGCTCCCAGGACGGGGTGCCGTGAGCCTTCGCCCAACCGGACGTGAACTCGGCGCCCTTGACGATGTCGGCCGGCAGATAGAGCCTCAGGAAGCCGTCGAAGGCGCCGTCCCCGAACGTCTCGACCAGCTTCTTGTAGTCGCTCGGCAGCGCCGTGCCCAGCCGCGCCTCGGCCGCCGCGCAGTCGGCCGTACGGATCCGGCCCGAGTGCATCCGGTCCAGGCGGATCGGGTCGATGCCCACCTGGTCCGCGTCCCAGCCGGTCACGGCGGTGAGCCGGTCCAGCCAGGAGGCGTCGGCGGGCAGCTCGTCCGGCGCCGGGGTGGTGCGCGGGGCCAGGACCACCACAAGCCGCGCCTCCCCGCCGACGCGGACCACGCCGCAGCCGATCCACCGGCCGCCGAACGCCCAGGCACGCATCTCGGCGACGCGCTCGCCGTCCCCGAAGGAAGCGATGAGCGGTAGTCCCGTCCGCTCGCTCACGGTGGCGTCGGTACGTCCTTCCGATACGAGGGTGCGCGGCTCCCCGTACCAGCCGCTGAGCGTGTCCACGAGCTCGCTCAGGCCCGCCCCGTCGGGGATCGTCAGGCACGTATGCCCCGCCCCGTGGCCGGCCGACCGGCAGTCCAGCTTTCCGGTGTCCGGCCACACCAGACCGTGGAGCGACGACAGCAGTTCTTTCTCGTTCACAGGGACAGTGAAGCGCGTGCCACTGACATCCGGCCGTGGGGCGGGGCGGGAGGGGACGGGGCGCCTGAGGTCAGCGCGCGGTGGCCCAGGAGTGCGCGACGTCGACGATCAGGTGGTCGCCCGACTGGAGGACCCGGAACGGCAGCCGGGCGCGCACGCCGAGCCCGACCTGGGTCTCACCCTCGAAGCTGGCGCCGTAGCGGGTGTCCTTGAAGGTGCGGTACCCGGCGATGTCCACCCCGGGCAGCGGCTTCCCGGCCCGCCCCGGATACGTCTCGCCGCCGGCCTCCGGGTCATAGCTCGGCGCGGCCACATGGATCTCCAGGATCGCGCCGCCGCCGACGGCGATCGGGTCGCCGGAGCCGTCCTGGTACATCGCGTCGACATAGCCGACGCGGTAGCCGGTCTGGCCGGCCGTCGTGCCGCCCTTGATGTCGAACACCAGGCGGTCGTAGCAGTCGTGCTGACCCGCCCTGATGTTCTTCAGCGGCTTGTAGTTCGCATCTTGAGCGGTCTTCTCGCCGCTGCCCCACACGGTCGCACAGGCCTCCGCCGAAGCGTTGGCCGTCCTCGACGTGGTGGCGGCACCGGCCGTCCCCGCCGTCGCCGCCAGCCCGGCGCCGGCCAGCGTGAGCGCCGCGAGTGCGGTCCCCCAGCGTCGCATGACTTCCTCCAAAAGATCGGTTGCCAGTTACGTGACGTCCGACTGCCCCGGTTGGGCGGAGGTTGTCCGCGTCGTCGATTTTCTGCCAGGCCGATCGGGAAGTTTGTCGCAAACCGTGCGGCTAGTGGTTGAGATGGTCGAATTCGCCTGCCTTGGCGGCGCGTATGAAGTGGCCGAGGTGGGTGGGGGTGGTGGTGAGGACCGTGTCGGGGGCCGCGCTCTCGCGGAGAGGGCCGGCGGGACGCGTGACGGCAGGCGCGGGCGGTGGACGGGGGGAGGCTAACTCAGGAAATGCTCAACAAACACGGGAAGTTGTTCACGGCAGGAAACGCCCTGGCTAATCTTCCGGCTCAAGTTGACTGCACCGCAGGCCCGTTGACGTGGCCTGTTCCGGAAAAAGCAAGGAGCACCCTGTGCCGAAGCTTCGGAGGCCCGCCAAGGGGGCCGGGCTGCGGATCGCTGCGGTCCTCGCCGCCGCCGTCTCGCTGCCCGTCCTGGCCTCGCCGAGCGCCCACGCCATCGCTTGGGACCACACGATCCACTCGGACGACGGGGACCCCGGGGCCCGCCTGCGGTTCGAGGCCAACGGCGACATCGTCGAGCTCTGCGACATCGAGGCCGACGGCTTCGCCGCCTACGCCGAGATCTACGACCCCAAAACCGGCCAAACCCGCACCCTCACCGTCGGCGGCAACGGCAACTGCAAGCGCCGCGACGCCTCCGTCTCTGGATGGGACCTCGTCGAAGGCCGTAAATACAGCTTCATGGTGGCCCTGACAGAGGGCAACTACATCGCCTACCCGGACGACGAAAGCTGGACGGCCTGACACGCTCCCGTCCCCGGCGCTGCGGATCGGGGGTTATCCCCCGTCCGCAGCGGCCAGCTGGCCTGATGGGACTTCTGAGCGGATTGCGCGAGGCTCGGGCCCATGAGAATCACCAACGCCAAGGCCGCCTCCCTGGCCCTCGCCGCCGCCACCACCGCCTCCCTGTTAGCCTCCACGGCCGCCGCCGACGCGGCCACCACCCGCTCCGCGCCGCCGCTGAACTGGGGCGCGTGCGAGGGGACCGGCCTCGACCCGAGCCAGGAGTGCGCGACGCTGAAGGTGCCGCTGGACTACCGCGACCTGGGCGGGGAGGAGATCTCGCTCGCCGTCTCCCGCGTCTCCAGCGCCAAGCCGGGCGCCCGCCGGGGCACCCTGCTGCTGATCCCCGGGGGACCGGGCGACCCCGGCCTGGACAGGCCGTCCACCCTGGGCGCCAAGCTGCCGCGAGCGGTTCGGGACGCCTACGACCTCGTCAGCTTCGACCCCCGCGGCGTGGGCCGGTCCACCCCGGTCAGCTGCGGTCTCACCCACGACGACCTGGCCCTCACCCGCTCCCGCCCCTGGCCCGCCCCGGACGGGAGCATCACGGGCAATGTCGCCACCGGGCGGCGCATAGCCGACACCTGCGCCCGCAACGGCGACCCGGTGCTCAAGTCCATCAGCACCATCAACGAGGCCCGGGACATCGACCGCATCCGCCAGGCGCTCGGCGAGAAGAAGCTGTCGGCCTGGGGCGTGTCGTACGGGACGTACGCGGGGGCCGTGTACGCGCAGATGTTCCCCGAGCGCACCGACCGCTGGGTGCTGGACAGCAACGACGACCCCGACCCGACGCGCGTGGGGCGCGGCTGGCTGGCCAACTACGCCGTCGGCGTCGAGGACACCTTCCCCGCCTTCGCCGCGTACGCCTCCCGGCCCGGCGCCCACCGGCTCGCCGACACCCCCGACGGCGTCCGCCGGCTCTTCCTCACCCTCGCGGCCCGGCTGGACGCCCGTCCGATCCCCTGGGAGGGCGCCAACCCGCCCGAGCTGAACGGCAATGTGCTGCGGCAGCAGCTGCTCAACACCCTCTACGCCCCGAGCCGCTACGCCGACCTCCCCGGGAGCGACTACGCGGCCCTCGCCGAGCTGATCCGCGCCGCCCGCGACGGCGAGGACCTGCCCGAGCCCCCCACGGTGCCGGACGAGGCGATGCAGAACGCCCTGGCCTCGGGCGCCGCGGCGCTGTGCAACGACGTCTCGTGGCCGAAGTCCCTGCCGTCCTACGCCCGCGAGGTCGCCGCCAGCCGCAAGAGCCACCCGCTGACGGCCGGGATGCCGGTGAACGTCATGCTGTGCGCCTTCTGGCCCGACGAGCCGCGCGACAAGCCGGTACGGATCACCTCGGACGGCCCGTCGAACGTCCTGCTGGTGCAGAACCGGCGCGATCCCGCGACGCCTTACAGCGGCGCGCTGAAGCTGCGCCGGGCCTTGGGGGAGCGGGCCCGGATGGTCACGGCGGACGAGACCGGGCACGGGGCGTACGTGACCAACGGGAACGCCTGCTCCGACCGCTATGTGACCGACTTCCTGGTCGGCGGACAGCGGCCGGAGCGTGACACGTTCTGCGCGGCGGCAGACAGGACGACAGCCCCGTAGCCCGATGTGGTGATGGCCGACGGTGTGTCGGCAAAGCTCGGTTGAGCTGGTTGCCGCGGGGCTATGGTCCGGCCGTGCCGGTGGAATTTCTGACTGATGAGCAGGCCGAGGCGTACGGGAAGTTCGCCGAGGAGCCGACGAGGCCCGAGCTGGAGAGGTTCTTCTACCTCGATGACGTCGACCGTGCGCTGATCGGCAAGCGGGCGTGGGGACCAGAACCGGCTCGGGTTTGCGCTCCAGATGTGCACAGTGCGCTACGTCGGGCTCTTCCTGGAGGACCCGCTCGCGGTGCCGTGGCCGGTCATCGAACACCTCGGCCAGGAGTTGGCATCGAGGACGTCTCGTGCATCAAGCAGTACACCGAGCGGCTGAAGACGGCGTACGAGCACGCATGGGGGTGCACTGGCTGCGCCGGAACCGGGTGCTGTTGCCCGGGGTGAGCGTGCTGGCCCGGCAGGTCGCGGCTGGAGCGGATGCGTCGGCCGCCGGCGCGGACCACCGACTGGTCCCGCCCGGGGACGACGCGACCGAGGCTCACCGTCCAGGAGTCGCGGCACAAGCTCGCCCGCGACATCTGCCACGACGACCCGGTACGCGCCCTAACGCCGCGACATTCGCCGGTGCCCTCGTCGTCCTCGTTGAGGACGTCATGCTCCCGCTCCTCGGGCGGCAGGGCCCGCAGGTGGTCGACGGCGGCGTCGAGGGCATCCGCCGTGACCGAGGTCGCGGTGGGTGCCTGGACGCGTTCTTCAGGGCGTGGGTGCGGTGAGATACCGCTGGACCGTGGGTCCGAGCCAGTCCACGATCTCCTCGCGGCCGAGCGCCACGCTCGCCGGGAACCGCAGCACGTAGCGCGTCAGCGCGAGCCCCAGCACGGTCGAGACGCACAGTGCAGCGCGCGCCTGCGCCTGCTCCGGCTCGTGGCCCAGTCGGCGGGCCAGCGGGATCATCTGCTCGCGCAGCACGCTCTGCATGCGATCGGCGGCGGCCGGGTCGGTGGCGCCCACCCGCATCAGCGCGGTGAGCTCCCCGTTCTCCTCCCACAGGGTGAGGAAGTGGCGCACCAGCGTACGGCCGATCTCCTCGCGCGGTTCGAGGGACAGGCCCGGCAACCCGGGATCGATCGCGACGGCCGCCGCGAACAGGCCCGCCTTGTTGCCGTAGTAGCGCATCACCATCGACGGGTCGATCTTCGCGTCGCGCGCGATGGCCCGGATGGTCGCCTTCTCGTAGCCGTCCGCCACGAACCGCTCGCGGGCCGCGTCGAGGATCGTGGCGCGGGTGGCGTCGGAACGCCGTGCGGCCTGCTGGTTCTCCGGGGTGCCGGTCATGCCAACAAGCGTAGGCCAACAGGTGTTGACAGTCCAGAGCTGCGGCTCTACGTTTGCCAACAACGTTGGCCAACGGCGTTGACCAACAAGCGTTGGCAAGGTCACGGTCGCTGGAGGCCTTGGTGTCTCCAGCGATGCCCTTGAGTGACCGTCAGATCCCCTCGTGCCACAGATAGCGAGCGTCGTGAGCGTCGCCGGACCCAGTACGGCGGTGGCCGGCCTCAGTGCCGCGGGGCAACCGACAGCGAGAGGAAGTACCGAAAATGGCCAAGCTGCAGAGTCTCGACCCGAATACGCCGATGTTCGCGCAGTTCAAGGAGAAGACCGGACCCATCGTCCTGGCCAACACCTTCGTCGTCCCGAAGGAGAGGACTGAAGCGTTCCTGGCCCTCTTTCGGAGGCAGGCGGAGTTCATGAAGGCTCAGCCGGGATTCGTCTCGCTGCAGATGCACAAGGGAACGGCGGACAGCCGGCTTCTGATGAACGTCGCGGTCTGGGAGTCGACCGAGGCGCTCGCCAGGGCGTTCGGCAGCCCGGAGTTCCAGCGCATGGCGGCCGAGTTCAGCGACGACATCGTGTCGTACCCGCACATCTTCGAGCAGGTCGACGTATGACACGGCAGCTGTAGCCGGGGGAGGGCAGCCGGAGAAGCCCTGCCCTCCCCCCCGGCAGTCACGCGTCCGTGCACCATGCCGGGTCGCCAAGGCCGAGCGCGAAGCCGGCCGCGCCTTGCGCCCCACCACGCGTAGCCCCGTCCCTGAAGAGGAGTCACCATGCCCGTGGAACTGAATCACACCATCGTCCCCGCCCGTGACCCGCAAGCCTCGGCGCAGTTCCTGGCCGACATCCTCGGCCTGAGTGTCGATCCGCCGGTGACACACTTCACGCCGGTCACGCTGGCCAACCAGGTCAGTCTGGACTACGACCAGCTGGACGACTTCGAGCCACACCACTACGCGTTCATAGTCAGCGAGCAGGAGTTCGACGCCGCCCTCGCCCGCATCCAGCACGGCGGGATCACCCACTACGGCGATCCCGCATGCCAAGAGATCGGGCAGATCTATCGCAGTAAGCACACCATGGGCCGCAGGGGCGCCTACTTCCGCGACCCCGACGGACATCTCATGGAAATCCTCACCCTGGGCGGCGCCGGGTCGTGAGGCCGATGGCGGCCCAGCGGACCACGGCTTCACTGGTGGTGGCGGGATCGCGGCAAAACCGGCATCGGCGAAGACGAACCGGCAGGCCGGCGCGGTCAGAGACCGAGTAAGGCGATCTTGCCCCCCACCCGCGCCGGTCCGCGTCATCTGGCACGTCATCGACCGCCCCCGCTATGCCCGCCGCATCCGCCGCTGAACCCCTGCCCCACCCCAGGCTGAACGTCAAAGGAGAAGAACCATGTCGCTGAAGAACGTCAACACCGTCCTGGCCACCGTCTGCGCCCTGTTCGTCCTCTACCTCGGGTTGTCCTTCATCCTGGCCCCGGAGGCGTCCACTCAAGGCGTTGGCCTGCCGACCTGGCCCGCCGGCAACGGCGACGGCTTCCTCATCATGAAGGGCACCCGCGAATTCTCGATGGGCCTGGTCATCGGCATCCTCCTGCTGACGGGCCACCGCCGCGCCCTGGGCTGGGTCCTGCTGATGGAGGCCGTCGCCCCGTTCGTCGACATGATCAACGTCTTGGCCCACCACGGCCCCCTCGCCGCCGCGTTCGGTATCCACGGCCTGACCTCGGCGCTGATCGCGATCACCGGCCTGCTGACCCTCCGGGAGACCAGTAAGGCTCACAAGGCCACCGCCCCGGCGCCCGCCGCACAGCCCGCCTGACAGCTGCATGCCCCCAAGGGGTGGCCCGGCCACATGGCCGGGCCATCCCTTATCCGTCAGCGGGCACGGGTGCCGCGGTCACCACCATGCCGCTCATCACCCGCGCCACCACGGAATGCTCGCCGGACCCCTGCCCGGGATGTACGACCCGAGCGGGCCGGGCCGTCTGCTGTTCGCGTTCTTCGCGGCCATGGCGGAGACCGAGCGGGAGAACACCGGGAGTCGACCCTCGAAGGGCTCGACGCGGCGGCCCGCAAGGGCAAGCACGGCGGCCGGCCACCTGTCATCACCGAGGACATGCTGCACACCGTGCTGCGGCGCCGAGCGAACGGCGAGTCGGTCGAGCAGATCCAGCCCGGCCTGGTCATCCCCACCGGCAGGTGCAAGGGCCAGGCCCCCAGCGTCGCCAGCATCTCCCGCGCGCTCGCCGAGCACGAGAAGAAGGAGGTGTACCCCGAGGCCGTCGAGGCGGCGCACGCCGACTTCGCCGACCTCCAGGACGTCGACGGCATCCCGCGTCCCCGCCGAGTACGTATCCGGCGCCCGGACGATCCGCTCACTCTGGAGGAAGCCGACCTCCGACACCGCCTCCAAGACCAGGTCCTCCAGCCCACCGAGGCCGAGTAACCAGCAAGATCAATCGCTTGGCGCCAACCGCTGTTCCGTTGTTCCCCGGCCGACTTCGCAAGGCCGCCGAAGCAGCTGAGGAAGCGACCGGTCTGCGCGCCGAGATCATCCGGGGGGTTCTCATGATGTCCCCGACGCGGCGAGGCAGGCAGGCCGGGATCGTCAACAAGCTTTGCGGGCAGCTGCGCCCGGGCCTGCCGGGCCATCTGGAGTCCTACCAGAACGCATCCCCGCCAACGCCGGACGACGAGGACGACTACGCCACCCCCGGCCTGCTCGTCCGCGACGCGGGTTTCGGGCGAGTCCGACGAGTGGCTGGCCGACCCGGGCGACGTGGAGCTCGTCTGCGTCGAACTCCCGGCGCTCGGCGTGAAGATCTCCACCAGCCGCTTCACTCAGTACGCCCGACGGCGGCCCCGGACCAGGAGAACTGGCCCAAGGCCGCCGCCGTGGGGACGCGCGCGAGCGCTCAGAGGCGCTCGGGGGTGCGGATGCCGAGCAGGTCCATGCCCTGGTGGAGGGTGCGGGCGGTCAGGTCGCACAGGAAGAGGCGGTTCTCGACCTGGGCCGGGCCGCCCTCGGCCTTCAGGACCGGGCACTTGTCGTAGAAGGTCGTGAGAAACGAGGCCAGCTGGTACAGATACGCGGCCAGCTTGTGCGGTTCGTAGCCCGCCGCGACCTCCCGCAGGATCTCCGCGAACTGGTCCAGGTGCAGGCCCAGCGCCCGCTCGGCGGGGGCCAGGGGCAGCTCGGGGTGGGCCAGCGGCTTCTGGCCCTCGCCGGCGCGGCGCAGGATCGACTGGATCCGGGCGTACGCGTACTGGAGGTACACCGAGGTGTCGCCGTTGAGCGAGACCATCTGGTCCAGGTCGAACTTGTAGTCGCGCGCGGCCGACGTGGACAGGTCCGCGTACTTGACCGCGCCGATGCCGACCTGGGCGCCGCGCTCGGCGATCTCCTCCTCGCTCAGGCTCAGCTTCTCGCTCTTCTCGCGGACGACGGCCGTCGCCCGCTCGATGGCCTCGTCCAGCAGGTCCACCAGCCGCACCGTCTCGCCCTCACGGGTCTTGAACGGCTTGCCGTCCTTGCCGAGGACGGTGCCGAAGGCGAGCTGGTAGGCGTGGGTCTTCTCGTTCAGCCAGCCGATCCGGCGGGCGGTTTCGAAGACCATCTTGAAGTGGAGCGACTGCCGGGCGTCCACGACGTACACCAGCGAGTCGGCCTGGAGGTTCTGGACCCGGTCCCGGATCGCGGACAGGTCGGTGGCCGCGTAGCCGAAGCCGCCGTCGGACTTCTGCACGATCAGCGGCACCGGGTTGCCGTCCGGGCCCTTGACGTCGTCGAAGAAGACGCACAGCGCGCCCTCGGAGCGCACCGCGACGCCGGACTCCTCCAGCAGCCGGCAGGTCTCGGCCAGCATGTCGTTGTAGCCGGACTCGCCGACGACGTCGGGGTCGCGGATGTCCATGTCGAGCTTGTCGAAGACCGAGTAGAAGTAGATCTTCGACTCGTCGACGAACCTGCGCCACAGGGCGATGGTCTCCGCGTCCCCCGCCTGAAGGTCCACCACCCGGCGCCGGGACCGCTCCTTGAACGCCTCGTCGGAGTCGAAGAGCGCCCGCGCGGCCTTGTAGAGGCGGTTCAGGTTGGACATGGCCTCCTCGCCGGAGGCTGCCACGTCCTTGTCGTCCTCGTCGCCCTTGTGGTCCAGCTCGTGCGGGTGCTCCAGCAGGTACTGGATGAGCATGCCGAACTGGGTGCCCCAGTCGCCGATGTGGTGGCGCCTGACCACCTTCTCGCCCGCGAACTCCAGGATCCGTACGACCGCGTCGCCGATCACCGCCGAGCGCAGATGGCCGACGTGCATCTCCTTGGCCACGTTCGGCTGGGCGTAGTCGACCACGGTCGTGCCGGGGCTCTCGGCGTACGGAACGCCGAGCCGGGCGTCGGCGGCGCGGGCGGCGAGGGTCTTGACGATCGCCTCGTCCGACACCGTGATGTTGAGGAAGCCGGGCCCGGAGACCTCGATGTCCGCGATCAGCTCGCCGGCCGGCAGGCTCTCCACGACCTTGGCGGCAAGCTCGCGCGGGTTGCCCTTGAGCTTCTTCGCGAGCGCCAGCATCCCGTTGGCCTGGAAGTCGGCCCGGTCGCTACGTCGCAGCAGCGGATCGGCGGCGCCGGCCTCCGGCAGGGCAGCCGAGAGGGCGTCCGCGAGACGCTGGTGGACCGTGGCGGCAAGGGATGGGACCGAGGCCATGAGTGGAATGCCATTCCGGTAGATGGTTGGGTCCACCTCAGTATTTCACGGCGTGTCCAACGCTTTTGTCCCGTGCTTCGGCGCCCTGTGGAAAACCTCCGGGGCCCTCGTTCCGTCTGGGACAATGGTGTCGCCATGACCGCAAGGAAGGAAGTGCCGACCGTGGCTCAGAGCACCGAGACCGACTGGGTCTCCCGATTCGCCGACGAGGTTATTGCCGAGGCGGAGCGTCGCGCCCCGGGCAAACCGATCGTCTGCGCCTCGGGTCTCAGCCCGTCCGGCCCGATCCACCTCGGCAATCTGCGCGAGGTCATGACCCCGCACCTGGTCGCCGACGAGATCAGGCGGCGCGGCTATGAATGCGTGCACATCCTGTCCTGGGACGACTACGACCGGTATCGCAAGGTCCCGGCCGGGGTCGACCCCTCCTGGGCCGAGCACATCGGCAAGCCGCTGACCTCCGTCCCGGCGCCGCCCGGATCCCCGTATGCGAACTGGGCCGAGCACTTCAAGGCGCCGATGGTCGAGGCGCTGCGGGAGCTGGGCATCGAGTTCCACGGCATCAGCCAGACGGAGCAGTACACCTCGGGTGCGTACCGCGAGCAGGTCCTGCACGCGATGCGCCACCGCGGGCAGATCGACGCCGTGCTCGACCGCTACCGCACCAAGGACAAGGACAAGGACAAGGCGACCGGCGGGGCGAAGAAGCCCGCCAAGCAGCAGCAGAAGCCGGTCGACGAGGCCGAGCTGGAGGCCGCCGAGGGCTCCGGCGCGGCCAGTGAGGACGACGGCAGCGCGGGCGGCGCGGGCTACTACCCGTACAAGCCGTACTGCTCGGTGTGCGAGCGCGATCTGACCACCGTCACCTCGTACGACGACGAGACGACGGAGCTGGCGTACACCTGCGCCTGCGGCCACGGCGAGACCGTGCGCTTGAGCGAGCACGACCGGGGCAAGCTGGTCTGGAAGGTCGACTGGCCGATGCGCTGGGCCTATGAGGGTGTGGTCTTCGAGCCCTCGGGCGTCGACCACTCCTCGCCCGGCTCCTCGTTCGTCGTCGGCGGGCAGATCGTGCGCGAGGTCTTCGGCGGCGAGCAGCCCATCGGCCCGATGTACGCCTTCGTCGGCATCAGCGGCATGGCCAAGATGTCCTCCTCCAAGGGCGGCGTGCCGACCCCGGCCGACGCGCTGGAGATCATGGAGGCGCCGCTGCTGCGCTGGCTGTACGCGCGCCGCCGGCCGAACCAGTCCTTCAAGATCGCCTTCGACCAGGAGATCCAGCGGACCTACGACGAGTGGGACGCCCTGGAGCGCAAGATCACCGAGGGGGCGGCTCAGCAGGCGGACGCGGCCGCGTACAGCCGTGCCACCCGCACCGCCTCCGGCGAGCTGCCGCGCACCCCGCGCCCGCTGCCGTACCGGATGCTCGCGTCGGTGGTCGACATCACCACCGGCCATGACGAGCAGACGCTGCGCATCCTCAGCGAGCTCGACCCGGACAACCCCGTGAAGTCCCTGGACGAGACCCGGCCGCGGCTCGACAGGGCCGAGCGCTGGATCAACACCCAGGTCCCGGCCGAGCAGCGCACCCGGGTGCGGGACGAGCCGGACACCGAGCTGCTGGCCTCGCTCGGCGAGACCGAGCGCGAGTCACTGCGGCTGCTGCTGGACGGGCTCGACACCCACTGGTCGCTGGACGGGCTGACCACGCTGGTGTACGGGGTGCCCAAGCTCCAGGCCGGGCTCGCGGCGGACGCCAAGCCGACGCCGGAGCTGAAGGTCGCCCAGCGCACGTTCTTCGCGCTGCTCTACCAACTGCTGGTCGGCCGCGACACCGGCCCCCGGCTGCCGACGCTGCTGCTCGCGGTGGGCGCCGACCGGGTGCGCAAGCTGCTCGCGGCCTGACGTTCTCGGACAGCGGGCGGGCCGGACTCGTGACGAGTCCGGCCCGCCCGCGTGCTGTAACGGGTGCGCGTTACGGGATGGACTCGGTCTCCAGCTTGTAGCGCTCCGTGCACTCCGTCAGGTGCCTGCGCACATCGCCGTCGCTGAGGTCGGGGATGCCGTATCCCTCGCGCAGCAGACGGCCGAACTGGTACGGGGAGGGGAACCTGCCGTTGTTGGCGAGGTGCTGGCGGAAGGCCCCGTAGTACACCTCGTCGCGTGGCATGTCGTCCGGCAGGTCCATGGGCGGGACGGCCGCCTCGGACGGCTCGGGCTCGCCATAGGACTCCAGTCCCCGCTGCGCCGGCACATACGGGACCTGGCTGCTGGTGCCCTGCCCGCCCAGCGGCCGGACCCGGCCCCCTGCGCCGACCGGGGCGGTCACCTGCGGCCCGGCGCCCTGCGCCTCGTCGACCTGCGCCGCGAGCTGCTGCGCCTGCTGCTGGGCCTGGGCGTCGAGCTGGGCCTGCTGCGCCTGCTGCGCCTGCTGCGCCTCGTGGGCCTGCTGGGCCTGGGCCGGTATCTGCTGGGGCTGCTGCGCCTCGTCCGGTGTCTGCGGCTGCCCGTTCGCCGGATGGCCCGCGGCCTGCTGCTCGAAGCCGGTCGCCGCCCGCCCGTCGTGCTCGGGCGTGGCGGGCTGCTGGTACCCCTGCTGCTGGTACACCGGCAGCGGGAAGGCCATGGGCAGCTCACGCTCCTGGGCCGCGGCCCCGTTCGCCCCCGCGGCCCCTGGCACCCCCGCGGCACCGACGGCTCCCGCGGCCCCGGGAATGCCCGCGTTCCTGCCCCCGTAGGGCAGCGCGGCGGGCAGCGGTGCGGGCGTCAGCTCGGCCGGGTCCAGGCCCGCCGCGGCGAGCCCTGCCGGGGCGGTCTCCGCCAGCGGCACCCCGTAGCGCGCCAGGCGCAGCGGCATCAGCGACTCGACCGGGGCCTTGCGGCGCCAGGCGCGGCCGTAGCGGGCCCGCAGCCGGGCGCGGTAGACGAGGCGGTCCTGTTCGAGCTTGATGACCTGGTCGTACGAGCGCAGCTCCCACAGCTTCATCCGGCGCCACAGCCGGAAGGTCGGCACGGGTGCCAGCAGCCAGCGGGCGACGCGCACCGACTCCATGTGCCGGTCGGCGGTGATGTCGGCGATCCGCCCGATCGCGTGCCGGGCGGCCTCGACGGAGACCACGAACAGGATCGGGATGACGGCGTGCATACCGACGCCGAGCGGGTCGGGCCAGGCGGCCGCGCCGTTGAAGGCGATGGTGGCCGCGGTCAGCAGCCAGGCCGTCTGGCGCAGCAGCGGGAAGGGGATCCGCAGCCAGGTCAGCAGCAGATCGAGCGCGAGCAGGACGACGATTCCCGCGTCGATCCCGATGGGCAGGACGTTGGCGAAAGCGCCGAATCCCTTGTCGTGGGCGAGATCGCGCACGGCGGCGTAGGAGCCCGCGAAACCGATCGCGGCGATCACCACCGCTCCGGTGACGACCACCCCGATCAATATGCGGTGCGTACGTGTCAACTGCATCGCGGCCACCCGCGACCCCTCCCCCGTCCTACGGCATTCGGCGCGCCCAGCGTCGCATACACGTCAAGGGCGGTGGACGGGAAGGGGGTCGCAACGGCTCGGCCGGCGGCGGGTGGTGGCTACGCGGCGCTGCTGCTCGCGCCGCTGCCCGCGCTGCTCGCGCCGCTCTTTTCGGCGTCCTTCTCGATGGACGCGACGACCTCCTTGGCCCCGGTCTCGGCGTCCTTGAGCAGCGTCTTGGGGTCCGGGGTCTTCTCGTCCTCGTAGCCGGCGCCGTTGTACTCGAGGGTCAGGACGACGTTCGCGGTGCGGACCACGACGGTCTGGTTCCGGAACTCGTCGCCGTCCTTCTTCGACTCCGTGCTGACGGTGGTGGCCGCGTCGCCGATGCCGGACACCTGCCCGGTCTTGGCGTTCTTGGCGCCGTCGGACGTGGCGGCCTTCTGGGCCTGGTCGCCGGCGTAGGCCTGGGCCCGCTTGTCGCCGGAGCCCAGCGACACCTCGGATCTGAAAAGTTTGAGGGAGACGGTGAGCTGCCGGTACTTGAACCCGTTGAGGCCGGTCCACAGGCAGCTGGCCGACTGGTTGGCGTCGGCGGAGGGGAGCTCCTTGCCCTTCTTGCTCTCGGCCTTGGGGACCAACTCGTCGATCGTCTTGCCGGACAGGGTCGGGCAGACCGTCGGGAGCTTGCTGTACTTTGCGGCCGCGACGGTCGGCGTCGGGCTGGGCGTGGCCGATTTCGACGGGCTGGCCGAGTCCTTCGAGTCCTTGTCGGAGCCGGAGGAGCAGCCGGCGACGAGCACCACCGGTACGGCTGCGCTGACGAATATACGGGCGAGTCGAGGGGCTGTTCGGTGCATGGGTCCTTCGCTCGTTCTCGGTCGATGGGCGGCCGTCCCGCCCGCGTCATGACACGGCACGGTACGCGGCCGATGCGCGCACAGCCCAATTCGGGCGTCTTGCGCGAGGCCCCCTACACCGGTCTATTCGTTGAGCCGCCCGGTCAGCTCCTGGGCCAGATCTTCGGCGTTGACCTGCAGTTCTTCGCTGCTGGGAATGTTCTTTTTGTTGGTCGACCACTGGTCGTACTCAATGGTGGCAATCACATTTGAGGACCTGAAGACGACGGTGACATCTCGGTGGATACCGGAGTCAGTGGTGACGAGCTGGTCGTCGAGGAAGGCGTCGTCGGCGAGGTCGTCCAGGCGGCGCGGTGCGGCGGTCTCCGAGGCGTCGGTGTCGCCGGAGGCGTCCGTGCCGCGGGTCCCCGGCTCGTCGGTTCCGGAGGCGTGGGGCGTTGTGCCCTCGACTTTGGTGCCCTCGGTCTTGGAACCGTCCTTGCCGGAGCCGCTTTCCCCGGAATTGCCGGAATTCCCGGAATCGTCCTTCCCGGAGTCGGGGGAGGCCGACGCGGACCCCTTCGGGGTGTCCTTGCCGGGCGAGCCGGAGCCGGATTCCGAACCGGAGGAGCCGGAGGAGCCGGAGGGGGCGCTGGGGGTCTCCGAGGCGCCCGGGACGTGCGCGGCGGTGGCCTTCTTCTCGTACCGCTCCTTCGCCTGGTCGTCGTCGCTGACCGTCGGGTCGTACGAGACGACGCGCTCGAAGTCGAGCGTGAGATAGCGGGTGCCGCTGCTCGTCTCCAGCTTCCAGCGGCAGCCGACGCGCCGGTTGGTGTCATAGGTGACGGTGGCCTGGCCGTCGTAGACCGGGTCGTCCTCCTCGGCGCCGGGCAGCAGATTGCGCAGCGTCTTGGAGTCGATCGCGCCGCACGCCTCGGGGAGGGTGCGGTACTTGCCGGGCGCGGCGGCGACCGGCGCCCCGGAGTCGCCTGGCTTGCCGTCGTCGAGGCCCGCGTGTGAGGCGGTGCTGGTGCAGCCGCTCAGGCCGATGGCGGCGAGCACCGTCGTGAGCACGGCGGCGGCCCGTGCGGCACCCGCTGCGTACGCCCTTCGCTGCTGCGCTGGCTGCACTCTCCCCGTCCTTTCAAGATCTCTCCGAGCGAACACGGAGCGAAAACTGCTTGCCGCCCGTGGGCGGGGCCTGCAGACAATGTCTATCGCACGCGCCGCCGCGTCTGCCGGTCGCCCGCCGATATTGGGGGCCTTGGTCCGGCTTTTGCGTTTTCAGTCTTCTATGGGGGAATGAGTAAAACATGTCGTATGTCGAGCTGCCCGGGGCGCGGGTTCCGATCCGTATGTGGACCGATCCCGCGACGGTCGAGGGCGTGGCCATGCAGCAGCTGCGCAACGTCGCGACGCTGCCGTGGATCAAGGGCCTGGCCGTGATGCCGGATGTGCACTACGGAAAGGGCGCCACCGTCGGCTCGGTGATCGCGATGCAGGGCGCCGTATGCCCGGCGGCGGTGGGTGTGGACATCGGCTGCGGGATGTCGGCGGTCCGGACCTCGCTGACGGCCGAGGACCTGCCCGGGGACCTCTCGCGGCTGCGGTCGCGGATCGAGCGGGCGATCCCGGTCGGGCGGGGAATGCACGAGGACCCGGTCGACCCGGGGCAGCTGTACGGATTCTCGGCGCCGGGGTGGGACGACTTCTGGGGGCGGTTCGGAGAGGTCGCCGAGGCGGTCAGGTTCCGTCAGGAGCGGGCCGTGAAGCAGATGGGTTCGCTCGGCTCCGGTAACCACTTCATCGAGTTCTGCCTCGACGAGTCGGGCTCGGTCTGGCTGATGCTGCACTCCGGCTCCCGGAACATCGGCAAGGAGCTGGCCGAGTACCACATCGGCGAGGCCAGGAAACTGCCGCACAACCAGGGCCTGGTCGACCACGACTTGGCGGTCTTCATCGCGGACACCCCGCAGATGGCGGCGTACCGGCACGATCTGTTCTGGGCGCAGGAGTACGCGAAGTACAACCGCGCGGTCATGATGGCACTCTTCCAGGACGTCGTCCGCAAGGAGTTCAAGAAGGCCAAGCCGACGTTCGAGCCCGTCATCTCCTGCCACCACAACTACGTGGCGGAGGAGCGCTATGAGGGAATGGACCTGCTGGTGACCCGTAAGGGCGCGATCCGGGCGGGCAGTGGGGACTACGGGATCATTCCCGGCTCGATGGGCACCGGTTCGTACATCGTCAAGGGCCTGGGGAACGCGGCGTCGTTCAACTCGGCCTCGCACGGCGCGGGTCGGAAGATGAGCCGTAACGCCGCGAAGAAGCGCTTCTCCACGCGGGACTTGGAGGAGCAGACGCGGGGCGTGGAGTGCCGTAAGGACGCCGGGGTCGTGGACGAGATCCCGAGCGCGTACAAGCCGATCGAGAAGGTGATCGACCAGCAGCGGGACCTCGTCGAGGTGGTGGCGAAGCTCAAGCAGCTGGTGTGCGTGAAGGGTTGAGGTGCGGGATCGCACATGATCGATGGCCCCGGCCGGTCAAGGCCGGGGCCATCGCGTTGCCCGCGCCGGGGCCATTGCGTAGTCCGCACCCTGGGAATTCGAAAGAAACCGCGTCCAATTCGCCATCGATGGCACGGGATTGCTCGCCGACACGCGGCGGAGAATAGCAGGCTGCTTTCTGTTCGTGAATTTCTTGAGGTTCTTCTGAGGTTGCTGGAGCGGAGCTACTTCACGGTGCAAAGAGCTTGATCGCGGACGGTTTTCACGGCTGTCTGAGGCCGCTGGCATCTCCGCAATCGATTCCCCTGATTCGCAGAGGAGAACAGGCGGGCGGCTTTTCCGCCGCCCCCGCCTCCGCCGCAGACGGCAAGACGTGCGTCAGCAACCTGCACCCGACCCTCGATGTCTGGACGGGCAAAGGGTGTTTCATCGGCAACGGCGACGACATTCAGGCCACCGACCTCTACGGGGACGGCCAGCGCACCGTGGTCGACTGGTACACCGACTACGGCCGCGAGGGCGAGTGCGACAACGCGCTCGGCACGGGCTGGACAGTCACCTGCGACTACGACATGACGGAGACCGGCCGGATCAAATTCCGCGTCTGTGCCCGCAGTAGCGGAATCAACCGTGACTGCACCGGCTGGACCGGCTGGACCGGCTGGATAAGCATCCGCACCGGTGAAGCCGCCTGATCCGCGCACCGCACCGTCATCGACGGCCCGCCCCAGTAGCTGTACCGGGGCGGGCCTTCGTCGTGCGCGTGAGCGGGCGGGTCAGCGCTCCCGGTGCACCTTGTGCTGGGCCGCCTGGGCGCGGGGGCGGATGACCATCAGATCGATGTTGACGTGCGAGGGGCGGGTGACCGCCCACTCGACGGTGTCGGCGACGTCGTCGGCGGTCAGGGGCTCGGCCACGCCCTCGTAGACCGCGGCGGCCTTGTCCTCGTCGCCGCGGTAGCGGTTCAGCGCGAACTCGTCCGTGCGGACCATGCCCGGGGCGATCTCGATCACCCGCACCGGGTCGCCGCACAGTTCGAGGCGGAGGGTGGCGGCGATGGCGTGGGTGCCGTGCTTGGCGGCCACGTAACCGCCGCCGCCCTCGTAGGCGATATGGCCCGCCGTGGAGGACAGCACGACGACGGTGCCGTCGCCTGAGGCGATCAGCGCGGGCAGCAGGGCCTGTGTGACATTGAGCACGCCCACCACATTGACCTCGTACATCGCCCGCCAGTCGGCCGGGTCGGCGGTCGCTACGGGTTCGGTGCCGAGGGCGCCGCCCGCGTTGTTGACGAGTACGTCACAGCGGTCCAGCGCGGCCGCGAAGGCGTCCACGGCGGCGCGGTCGGTGACGTCCAGCGGGTACGCCTCGGCCTCGTGCCCGGCCTCGGTCAGCTCGGCGGCGAGGGCTTCGACGCGCTCCTTGCGGCGGGCGGCGAGGACGACACGGAATCCGGCGGCGGCGAGGCGGCGGGCGGTCGCGGCCCCGATCCCGCTGCTCGCACCGGTGACGACTGCGGTACGGGTGGTCATCGGCACTCCTGAGGCGACGTGTTGGGCGGGGTCCGCATAGGTGCGTTGTGTTTGTAATCCATACGCAGGATATGACGTACAGATTGGCCGCCAATCGAGGGACTGAAGATCGAAATCCGCTACGGCGCCTGAGGCCCGGGGAAGGGTGCACTGCGTCCGGCGCGCCGCCGGGCCGGAGCCTCCCTGTGCCAAGGAGTGAATACAGCCCATGACCCAGCACAAGAGATTTACCCAGCTGCACCGTCGTGCCCTCCGACGTTGGGGTGTCGTATCGGCTGGCGCCATCGCCGCCGCGGCACTCGTGGCCGGTTCGCCGACGGCTGCCTGGGCGGCCGGCGCGACCCCCAGCCCCCACTCCGGGATGAGCAGCAACTGCGAGCAGGACCAAGAGGAACAGCAGAAGGACCACGACAACGGCCGTGACCACGGCCGTGATCATGAGAAGAAGCACGAGAACAAGCACGAGAAGAAGAACGAGCACGAGAACAAGGAAGAGAACGGCGAGCACGACAACGGCCGTGAGCACGAGAACGGCGGGAAGTACGGCGGCGGCCAGGAGCGGAGCCTCGCGCAGCCCTCCGCCGACCAGGCCATGGACGAGCAGTACGCCGCCGAGGGCGACGAGAGCTCCCAGGGCAACGACTACCGCTCGGTCCCCGGCGCCGAGAAGGCGTACGCCGCCATCGCCAGGTACACCGCCGGTATGGCGCAGCCGTACGGCGCGACCGAGTCCGAGGCCGCCACGGAGCCCCGCCACGAGGACCAGAAGCGCCAGGAGGAGAAGCAGGAGGAGGAGAAGCAGCAGGAGGAGAAGCAGCAGGAGGAGAAGCAGGGGAAGGAGAAGCAGGAGAAGAAGTGGGGGAAGAAGCAGGCCCGCCACGAGGAAGAGAACAAGGAGGAGGAGAACAAGGACGAGAACAACAAGGAAGAGAACAAGGAGGAGGAGAACAAGGACGAGCAGAAGCGCAGTGGCCCCGTGACGCTCGACGAGGCCGTTGAGATCGCCGAGTGCGAGGTCGGTGGCGAGGCCGTCAGCGCCGAGCTGGAAGACGAGTGCGACGAGGACGAGGCGCACAAGGGCGAGGAGTCCAAGAAGGGCGAGGAGTCCAAGCGCAAGGACAACCACCACAAGGGCCCGCAGCTGCGGACCGGCGACCACAACAAGGACAAGGACCGGGAGCACAAGGGCCGGGACCACAACAAGGACGAGGACGAGGACGAGGACGAGAAGGGCAAGGACCACAACAAGGACCGTGAGCACAAGGAGTCGCGGCACGAGGAGTCCAAGAAGCAGGTCTGGGACGTCGACGTCAAGCGCGACCACGAGGTCTGGGAGGTCCTGATCGACCCGGACACCGGCTGCGTCCTGAGCGTGACCCGAGAGGCTGACTAAGTCGTCACCGGCCTCGCGGCGAATACATGATCACAGCTACGCCGACCAGGCAGATCAGCGCTCCGGCCACATCGAATCGGTCGGGCCGGTAGCCGTCGGCGACCATGCCCCAGGCGAGCGAACCGGCGACGAAGACGCCTCCGTACGCCGCGAGGATGCGGCCGAACTCCGCGTCCGGCTGGAGCGTGGCCACGAACCCGTAGGCGCCCAGCGCGATGATTCCGGCGCCGACCCACGCCCATCCCCTGTGCTCGCGCACCCCTTGCCAGACCAGCCAGGCACCTCCGATTTCAAAGAGGGCGGCCAGGCAGAACAAGGCAATGGAGCGTGCGATGAGCATAGGGGAAGGGTACGGGGGGTTGACCGGTGCCAGATCGGTCATTATCGATCAATAAGAAATATCGCTGGCTAACAGGCTAATTCTCCTGCTACAACTCGAATTGGGTTGGCGCTAGGGGGAGGGGCAGCCCGATGGCCGGTGGAAGCGGGGTCCACGTACACGGCGATGTCGAAGGACAGGTCGTCGTCGGTGATCGCAATGTCGTGATCAATGCCGAGCGCGGCTCCTCGGTGACCGTACGGAGCGAGCCGCCGCCCTTTGCCCGCCGCCGAGCCCGTCCCGCGGGGCGCGCCCTGCCGTACCGCATGCCCGAGCTGCTGGGCCGCGAGGGGGAGCTGGCGGCGCTGCGGCGGTGGCTGTCGCAGGGCCACCCGGTGCAGATCTACGGTCCGCCCGGCATCGGCAAGTCCCTACTGCTGCGCCGGTTCGCGGCCGACGCCGCGGCCCGCGGCCAGGACGTGGTGTATCTCCCGGCGGCCGGGGTGCCGGCCTGTGACCTCGTCCAGGAGCTCTTCCAGGCGTGCTACGAGGCGCCCGACTACAAGCCCGCGCCGGCGGTGACACAGCAGCTGATGGCCTCGGTCCACGCCCTGGTCGCGGTTGACGACTTCCAAGGCTCGGCCGAGGAGCTGACGGAGCTCGTGGCGGCCACGCCCGGATGCGATGTCCTGGTGGTCACCGCCGAGCGCCAGGAGTGGCAGGAGGGGCAAGAGGGGCGGGCCCTGCGGCTGGACGGGCTGCTGGAGGAGCCCGCGCTCGCGCTGCTCACCGAGGAGCTGGGCCGCCCGCTGCGGGGCGATGAGCGAGCGGCGGCGGCCCATCTGATCGCCACCGTACGCGGCCACCCCCTGACCCTGCTGCAGGCCGCCGCGGCCCTGCGCGCCGCGGGGGCGGGGCCTATGGAGTCCGCCGGTTCCGCCGGTTCCGCCGGGCTTGCGGTGGACGAAAGGGCGCTTGCGGTCGGGCTGGCGGGTGGGCTCAGTGATGGGGCGGGCAAGCTGCTGCGCATCCTGTGTGCCGTCGAGCCCCTTCCGCTGTCCCCGGCGCTGCTGGCCGTAATCGCGGCCGGACCAGCCCACCCTGCCGGGGCCACCAGCGCGGCCGGAGTGGACCGGGCCGCCGCCGCGGAGCTGGAGGCGCTGCGTCTGGCTTCCTCGGAGGGCGGCGGCTTCCGGGCCACGGGGCGGCTCGCCCAGTTGGTCGCCGAGCGCACCGGGCCCGCGCAGGATCCGGCCGTGCTGGCCGTCGCGTTGGTGGGCTGGGCGCGCGGGGCCACCCGTCATGAGCTGGCCGCCCAGTCCGCGGTGGTCCGCCGCGTCCTGGAGGCGGCCGCGCTCGCGGGCGGCCATGGAGCCGTTCGCGATCTCGCCCGCTTCACGGCTCCCGCCCTGGCCCGTTCGCTGCGTTGGGGCTCCTGGCGGCAGGTGCTGGGGCTTGGCTCGGGCGCGGCCCGCGCGCTGGGGGCCGCCGCCGATCTGGCGTACTTCACCCATGAGGAAGAGGCGCGCAGACGGGCGCTCGGGCTGGCGGTCGGGGTCGCGGCCGGGCTGTCCTTCGGCGCCGGCGCGGCGGCCGGACATCTGGGCGGCCCCGCCTCGGGCCACGCCGCGAGCCAGGCGGTGAGCCATGCCGTGGGCCATGGCTCGGCGGCGGCCGGGAAGTCGGCGCTGAGCTCGTTCGCGGCGAATCCGGTCGCTATTGGGACGGCGGCGGCCCTGCTGGTGGCGGGCGGCGTCTTTGTGGCGTTCGCGAGCGCGGGCGGTGAAAGCCCCCGCGCCGACCCCACCGTCCCCATCACGTCCTTCGATCCGACGCCCACGCTGACCCCGACCAGCGCACCCACGTCGAGCGCCATCCCGACCACCGGCCTGCCGACCGCGACGACCACCGCCCCGACGGCCACCACCGCCCCCGTCACCACTACCGCCGGGCCCACCACCGGGCAGCCCACCTATGGCTCCGGCCAGTGCCCGCCCGTTGCGCTGGCTGTCGGTTCCTTCGGACCGGTGGCGGCGGGGGAGCAGGACAGCAAGAGCGTGACCTGGGACAGCTACTGGGAGTGCGACGACGCGAAGACCCTCGCCGTCAGCGACCCCAGCGCCTGGCGCGTCCACGCGACCTCATGCCCCGCCACCCAGAAACCGGGCCCTCCGAGGTCCGCCTCCGGCCCCTGCGTCTTCGAGGTCGTGTTCAGCCCTCCCGCCTCGGCCGAGCCCGGCACCACGTACAGCGCGAAGGTCACCATGCTGGACGACTGGGGCCATGTGGCGATGACCCTGCCGCTCAGCGGCACCACCGCCACCGTCGGCCCTACCGGCCCAACCGGTCCCACCAGCCCCACCGGGGAGGGACCCTCCACGCAGCAGCCCGAACCCGCCCCCGGTGTTTAGGCGACCCGGTGTCCAGGTGACCCGGTGTTGCGGCGACCCAGCCCCTAGAGCCGCTTCGCGCTGCGGAACAGCTGGGCGTAAAAGCCGTTGCCGTCGATGCGCGAGGCGCCGCCCTTGTCGCCCATGGTGGGTCCGTTGACCTCCTTGCGGCTGGAGATGAACACCCGGTGGCCGTCGGTGTCCACGCCGAGATACAGCGCGACATGGTCCATGTGGTTGCCCGTGCGGTGATCCATTTTGAAGAAGAGCAGGTCGCCGGGTTGCAGCACATCGATGTTGGCCGGGCGCTGGTACCAGGGCGAGGGGCCCTGGAGCTTGATGATGTCCGCGCCCACGTTCGAGCGGGCCATGCCGTCGGCGGTGCGCGGCAGCCCGTCCCCGACGGTGTTCGAGGCCCGCAGCGGGTAGCGGGCGCGATAGCCCCACACCATGCGCATGAAGCCGGAGCAGTCCAGCGCGCGGTAGCGCTCCTTGCGCGCCTGCATCGTGGTGCCGTCGCGGAAGGTGTACGGGATGCCCAAGTAGTCGTAGAAGTCGTTCTGTTCCAGCCGGTCCACACCGTCCTGCTTGAACGGTCCGAAGACGGCGTCACCCGCGTACGGGATGCCCTCGTCGTCCTTCTTGAGCGGCGCGCCCTGGCTGTACTGGAAGGCGATCGCGAAGATGTCGTCCTCTTCGCTGCCGTAGCTCTGCTTGAACCAGTCCTTGAACCACTGCTCCTTCTCCGCCCCCTGGCGCCAGGGCTCGGGCATCAGCCGCACCCAGTCCTCGGTCACCACGCGGGAGGTGGTGTTGGCGGGTTCGGAGAAGGTGCGGCTGGGGCCCTTGAGGGTGGCGGTGCGGGCGCCGTCGGTGAAGGTGGCGAGCACCTGGCCCTTGGAGCCGCGCAGCACGGTGCGCTCCGGGTTCTTCAGCCGCTCCCAGGTCTTGGTCCCGGTGTCCTCCGCGCTGTTCTCCAGCTGCGGATTGTCCGTGACCTTCTGCACCGCCGGGGCTTTGGAGTCCTCCTCCTTCCGCAGCTCCACGGTCAGATAGGCGCTGGCGCCGAGCAGCGCGAGCACGGTCACGGCGTGCAGCGCGCCGCGTTTCTTCGAGGTCTTCTTGGCAGACATGGTCGGCTCCGGGGGTGGGGTCAGGAGGACGGCATGACGCCGAGCAGGATCCCGGCGGTGAGGACGACGTAAGCTCCGAGCGTCACCGACCCGGTGGCCAGCAGCGTGGGCCCCTTGGGCTGGCGCACCAGCTGGTAGGCGATCAGGCCGGGGACGATGAATCCGAGCGTCTGGTTGCTGTACATCAGCGGGAACTCGATGGTCAGCGCGATCATCACGGTGGCCTGCAGCAGTACGCCGGTGAGCACGACCGCCGCGAACAGCCGCTTGCCGTAGAGGATCACAAAGCGCTGCAGCAGCAGGACGCACACATAGGTGAGGACGGTGACGCCGATGACCATCGCGGCGCGCTGAAGGTCCTCGACGAGGGTCAGCGCGAGCCAGCCCGGAGTGATCATGCCGCCGGGCGAGAGGTTGGTCGTCAGATAGCAGACGAGCGAGAACATGAGCCCGAGCGCGATACCGAGCGCGGCGATCTCTGGGGTGAGGACGGAGGGGATCAACGCGGCTCTCCTGAGCTGTGCCACTGCTGGTCTTCGGCGGGGGGCTGGGCTGCCGCGGCGGGCTGGTCCGCTGCGGGGGGCGGGTCTGCCTTGAGGGGCTGGGGCGGCACTCGGGGCTCGAAGTAGCCGCGGGGGCGGTCCTGGCCGTCCTGCGCCGCGGGCTGCCGCTGCCCGTACCGGGTCTCGTACGCCTCCGGGTACCGCTGGTAGGGGTCGATACGGGGCGCGTACAGCTGCATCGTGTCGACGTGTTCGGGCGGTGCGGGCAGGGCGGACGACGAGGCGGGCAGGGCGGGCAGCGCCGCCGTGGCCGCCGCGGCCTGCGTGGTCGGTGCGGTCGCTCCGACGGGAGCGGCGGCGGGCTCGGGGGCACCAACGCTGTCGCCGACGCCGGCGCCCGGCTCGTCGGGGGAGTCGTCGGCCGGGAGCTCGGCCAGGTGCTCGAGCAGCAGTTCGCCCTGGCCGTGGATGTTGCCGATGGCGACCAGCGAGGAGTTGGGCCCGAGTATGCCGAGCATCTGCGCCATGAACTCCTCCGGATCGCGCCGGTCGCCGCCGAGGTCGACGGCGCGCGAGCGGTACGAGGCCGGGATGGCGTCGATGGCGGACTTGGCCGGGTGGCCGATCACAAAGACGTGCTCGGGGTCGAGGTCGGGGATGATCTCGCCCATCTGGCCGTTGCGTTCGACGCGGTCGGGGCGGCAGTTGATCACCACGTTGAGCGGGCGGTGGATCGCGCCGAGGTCGAGCAGCTGGTTGATGTTCATCAGCGTCGACTCGGGGTCGTTGGCCGCGAAGACGTTGGCGAAGCGCAGCCGCTTGCCCTCGTCGGTGCGGTAGCGCTCGACCGACAGCACACCGGGGTCCGGCGGCGCGTCGTACATGCCCTGAAGCGCCACCTTGCGCTCCACGCCGAGGAGTTCGGCGACGGTGAGCGCGATCGCCACGTTCTCCTTGAAGGTGAACCAGCTGAAGCCGCGCAGCTCCTCATCGGAGACCGTCTCCGGGTCCGCGTAGATCAGCCGGCAGTTCCGGGCGTCGGCCTCCTCCTGGAGGATGTGCAGACGCTCCTTCTCGGCGGTGACGCAGATCCCGTCCTCCGGCATCGAGCGGCACAGCGAGCGCGCCACATCGTCCAGGGTGGGGCCCATCTCGGCGAGGTGGTCCTCGCGGACGTTGCACAGCACGCCGATCGTGGAGCGGATCAGCTTGGACTGGTTGATCTCCTGGAGCGCCGGCATGACGGCCATGCACTCGATGACCAGCGCGTCCGGGCGGTACGCGGCGGCCCGCCGCACGATGCCGATCTGCTCGACGACGTTGGCGATGCCGAACTTGCGGTAGACCGGCTCCTCGGTGGCGTCGGGGTGGATGAACCGGGCGGCCGTACCGGTGGTCTTGGCCACGGTGACCAGGTCGCCGCCGCGCAGCGCGCCCGCGCACAGCCGGGTGATGGACGACTTGCCGCGGATGCCGTTGACCAGCACCCGGGTGGGGATGTTGTCCAGGTTGGCGAAGTGCCGCCGCTGCTCCACGACCCCGGCGACCAGCAGTATCGCGCTGCACACCATGAGCACGGTGTAAAGGAAGAGCACGGTTTTTCAGTTCCTTCCGGCGAGGGACCGGCTGCCGTCGCGCCCGCCGCGCTGCTGCTCCTGCAACTGCTGCCGGATGAGCTCCAGGCTGCGGACGACGGCGCCGACCTCGTCGTGGTGGCGCGGGAAGAGGACGGTACGCCGGTCGCCGCCCGCAAGCGCCTCGGCCTGGTCGGCGAGTGCGCGCAGCGGGCGGACGACCACGATGTGCAGCCAGCCCAGGCAGGCCGCCGCCGCGGTGAGGCCGAGCAGCCCGACCAGCACGGTGCGGTTCTGCAGGGTGTACGCGGGGATGTCGAGCCGGGACGCGGGCTGCCAGCTGACGACGCTCCAGTCGAGGACCTTCGCCGCGCCGCCGCCCGTCATGGGGGCCGCGGCCGCGATCCGTACGTCGTCGCCGCGCTGGACCTTGGCGTGCGCCTGCTTGCGGTCGACCAGCGGGGAGAGGTGACCGGGCATCTTCTCGAAGGCCAGGTAGCCGGAGTTCCCGGCGATGGTCCGGCCCTCGGCGTCGATCACCCGGACCTGGCCGAGGCCGTCGCGGCGCAGCAGCGCGTTGACGAAGTCGATGTCGAACTCGCCCACGACAGCGGCGCCCGCCTTCCCCTGGAGGGGGGCGGTGGCGCGGATGACGGGCTTCTTGCCGCCGTGCCCGGACACCTTCAGGGGCTGGTCGGCGGGGCGCTCACCGGAGGAGTGGTGCGGGTCGTCCCCGGCCCGGGCCAGCACCTCGCCGTCGCCGCTGAGGACGTAGACGGACTCGTAGCGCGGGTGTTCCTCGATGGTGCGGTCCAGTACGTCCGCCATGTCCTCGGCCGAGGTGCGGTTGCCGATCAGGGCGGCGATGGCGGACAGGTCCGCGTGGCCCTCGTTGAGCGCCCGGCGCACCCGGTCGCTGATCGTCTCGGTGCGCGCCTTCTGGTCGGCGACCACCTGGGCCGGGATGTGTACGGAGGAGCTCGGGCGGTTGAGCAGCAGGGTCAGCGGGACCGACCAGGTCAGCAGCAGTACGGCGGAGACGGCGACCAGGGCGCGGGTGCCCAGCCGCCGGCCGCCGCGCGCGCCGGCCGTGCCGTCAGCATCTTCAGGTGCCTCCCCGCGCAGCTGCTGCCGCAGCCGCTCCAGGGCGCGGCCGATACGGGCGGCCTCGCCGAACCGGGGCACGGTCACCGGGCGGGCCAGATCGCCACGGGTGAGCCGGCGGCTCTCCAGGAACAGCCGGATCAGGGGGCGCTGGACGGTGCCGAGCAGCACGGCGATGGCCAGGCCGCCGATGACCAGCAGCGCGCCCGCGGCGGCCAGGCCGAAGGCCGGCCGGGCCAGTTGGGAGGCGCGCTCGGTGATGCCGACCTGGGTGACGATGCTCAGCCCGAGGCCGCTGGCCACCGTGGACTCGCCCGGTTCGGCGGCGGCGAGCGAGGCGTAGCCGGCGACGGTCCGCCTGTCGCCCGAGGCGTCGCCGGTGAGGCTGCCGCTGACGCCCGCGTAGCCGCCGGAACCCGGCTCCTTGGAGCTGATGGGGTTCTGCCGGGACTTCTTGGCGGAGATGGTGGCGAAGTCCTTCAGCTCGGCTTGCGCCCGCTCGCTGTCGAGGGCCCCGTCGCTGCTGAGGATCGTGCCGGTCGAGTCCACGACGCCGATGCCCCGGGTCTCGCTCAGCCGCATCCCGGGCACCTTCAGATTGCTGGAGGCGATCAGGAGCTGCTGGGGCTGGCCCTTCCAGGAGAGCAGGGCGAGGGCGATCAGCCGGGTCTGGCCGTTCTGCAGCCGGACCAGCCGGGGCTTCAGGCCGTCCTTGCCGGAGAGTTTGGTGCGGTCGATCACGGTGAGCGGCACGGTCTCGCCGCGGGCGGCGAGCAGCTTGCCCGACTTGATCTCGATGACCGCGGTGCCGCTCCACTTCTGGTAGACGCTGCCCGTTTTGTCGAGGACGGCGTCGGCGGAGACGGGCTTGCCCTCGCTGAAGAGGATCGCGGTGCGGTCGAGGTCGGTGACCGACTCGTCGAGCGAGGCGCGCAGTGCGACGGCCCCGTCCTCGGCGAAGTGCTGCTGGGAGGTCAGTACGGCCTTCGGTACGAGGACGTTCTCGGTTTTACCGAAGGTGAGGGCGGTGATTCCCGCCAGGGAGAGGAGCAGAGCCGAGAGTACGGCTATAGGAGGACGAATGCCGCCTATCAGCGACATATCAGCCCGTCGGCGGATCTTTCGCCGCCGCTTCGGCGCCGAAGCGGCCACGGGGGCTCCTCTCTGGAAATACCTGGAAAACCTGAAAATGCCTGGGGCGCCCGCACTGCCCTCAGAGCGCGTCAATACGCGGGCCCTGCGGGGCGCGCGGCCGCGCAAACGCGCGCGACCCGTGAGGTTTGGATCGTCGCGCGGGGCTAAGGGTTGCATGAGGGGATGAAAATGTGAGTCAGATCGCTCGATCGTGATCGCCGCGGACCTGCGGCCGGAACCGGTTGCACCGCTATCGTCCGTTTCATCATGAGAGCCGACTCCAGCATGAGAGCCGACCGCCCCCGAAACACCACCCACGCCGCCAGGAAGACCTCTTCCGTCGCTCGGAAGACCGTCCTTCGGAAGACCTCCGCCGCCGCCCGGAAGAACCCCCTCGTCATCGGCCTCGCGGCGCTCACCGCCGTGGCCGCCCTGCTGACGGCCGTCCTCGTCATACGCGCCGAAAGTGACGAGGACGGAAACTCCACCCCTACAGCGGGCGTCGATCTGGAGCGCCGGATCACCGACTACACGGCCCGGTTCGGCGCGGACACCGGCTATCTGGAGCCCAGGCGCGCCGACCGCCAGGCCGTCGCCCGGGCCGTAGGGCTGCTCCTGGACGGCCACCGCGGCCAGGCCGCGGCCCGCCTCGACGGCCTGGACTTCGACCTCCGTACGATCACCGACAGCGCCACCGGCCGGCGCTACGCCGAGATCGCCGACCGCACCGAGACCGGCCCCACGCCGCGCGGCTGGGGGCGCGTCTACATCGACCTCTCGGCCCCCGCGCGCTGGTCCGTCCAGATTCCGCACCCGGTGGCGGACGCCCGTACCGAACAGCTGGGCGTCGGCGTCCTGCGCGGCAGCCCCGGCGGCGTGCTCGTGCTCGCGGGCGCCCACCGCGACGCGGGCGTCGGCGACGCGGCCGACGTGGCGCACCGGCGCTACACCGTCTTCGCCGCGGTCTGCGCCGAACTGGCCGAACGCGGACTCCCCGGTATCCAGATCCACGGCTTCGCCGACGACTCGGCCCCCGACTACGACGTCATCGCCTCGACCGGCCGCGCCACCCGCGAAAGCCGCGCCGACGGCCGTACCCTCGCGAACGCCCTGCGCGCCCGGGACTTCGAGGTCTGCCGCGCCTGGGTCCGCTCCTGCCCCCTGGAGGGCCGCACCAACGAACAGGGCCGCGCCGCGGCGGCCCAGGACAGCACCTTCCTGCACGTCGAATTCGCCAACGCGATCCGCACCGACCGGCGCGAGGCCGCCCGGGCCGTCGCGGCGGTGAACGTGGTGACCGCCCGCTGGGCCAAGCGAACACCCCACCCGGGCGAGACCGGCTGACCGGCCGCGCCCGGGTGGGGTCGCGCTATGCGGGCTGCGTTGTGCGGACGGGCGTTACGACGCCGTCCCCAATGCCTCCGCCGACTCGTCGGCCGACTCGTCCGGCCCCGCGGCCGCGGGCGCCCCCTGCGCGTCGGCTGCCTTCCGGCGCGGCAGGAAGGTGGCGAGAGCGAAGGCGAGGAGGGCGGCCCCGGCGCCGATGGCCATGACCACCTTGAATCCGTTCTCGGAGGTCAGGGCGTGGCCGTGGAAGTCGGTGGTCATCTGGGCCAGGATGACGCCGGAGACGGCGCTGGCGAACGAGGTGCCCAGGGAGCGCATCAGGGCGTTGAGGCTGTTGGCGGCCGCGGTCTCGGAAGCCGGGACGGCGCCCATGATCAGGGCGGGCAGCGCGCCGTACGTGAAGCCGACGCCGCCACCGATGACGCAGGACACCAGGACCAGGTGCCAGACCTCGGACATCAGCACGATGTTCAGCCCGTAGCCGGCGGCCACGATCAGCGCGCCGATCATCAGCGTCACCTTCGGGCCCTTGGCCTTGGTGATGCCCGCCGACACGGCGGACATGGCCATCATGACCAGGCCCTGCGGGGCCAGCACCAGGCCGACGGTGAGCATGGACTTGCCGAGGCCGTAGCCGGTCTGCTCGGGCAGCTGGAGCAGCTGCGGCAGGACCAGGGACATCGCGAACATCGAGAAGCCGAGCGCGACCGAGGCGAGGTTGGTGAAGAGCACCTGGCGGCGGGCGGTGGTGCGCAGATCGACCAGCGGCTGCCGGGCGCGCAGCTCGTACGCTCCCCAGGAGAGCAGCACGACGACGGCGGCGGCGAACAGGCCGAGGGTGGTGGCGCTGGTCCAGCCCCAGTCGGCGCCCTTGGAGACGGCCAGCAGCAGGGACACCAGACCGGCCGACAGGCCGAGCGAGCCGACCAGGTCGAACCGGCCGCCGGTACGCACCTTCGACTCGGGTACGACCGTCGCGACGGCCGCGAGGGCGGCGGCCGCGAGGGCGGCCGAGGCCCAGAACAGCACGTGCCAGTCGTAGCGGTCGGCGATGAACGCGGCGGTGGGCAGGCCGAGGGCGCCGCCGACACCGAGGGAAGCGCTCATCAGCGCGGTGGAGCCGGCCAGCCGCTCGGGCGGCAGCTCGTCGCGCATGATGCTGATGCCGAGCGGTACGACGGCTGCCGCCAGGCCCTGGAGGGTGCGCCCGACGATCATCGGGACCAGGGACTCGCTCAGCGCGCAGACGACCGATCCGGCCACCAGCAGTACGAGGCTGAGCAGCAGCATGCGGCGCTTGCCGAACATATCGCCGAGGCGGCCGACGACCGGTGTGGCGACGGCGGCGGCGAGCAGCGTGGCGGTGACCGCCCAGGTGGCGTCCGACGGCGAGGCGTCGAGGTACGTCGGCAGCTTGGGGACGATCGGGATCACCAGGGTCTGCATCAGCGAGACCACGATCCCGGCGAGGGCCAGCACCGCCACCACGGCGTTCGGCCTCGGCGGGGCGGAACCCCCGGCGGCGGGTCGGGCAAGGGTGTCGGACATGGCGGGGCTCACTTTCGGAGGGGATGTGCCAGTGTTGCCGGGCCCGGCGGCGGACAGGGGGTTCCGGCCGCCGGGCCCGGGGATCGCGCCGGTCCCCGTCCCCACGGGTTCGGCGCGTATCGGGACCCTCTCCGCTCTCGGTGGCCCCGGTCCGGGTGCCCACGGCTCTGCCGGGATGCCGTGAGCTGACTTGCTTGACTCAGGCAAGCATGAAGGAGTTACTTGAGTCAAGCAACCTTTCCCGATTTACTTGACTTAGGCAATTAGCTGTTACGGTGGCCGCATGTCCACACCGCCATCGCCGCCATCACCGTCATCCGCAGGTGAACCCGTCTCGACGGACGTGATCGCGATCGAGCGCGCCCTGACGCGCATCACCTACCTGGCCGGCCGGGCCCGGCAGCATGAGCGGCTGATGGCCCTGGCCGGACTGTCCCTGGACCGGGCCGCCGTGGCGATCCTGCGGTTCATCGCCGAGAGCGAGCCGCTGCGCCCGGGGGTGCTGGCGGTCCGGCTGTCGGTGGAGGCGTCCCATGTCACCAGGCAGCTGGGGCAGTTGGAGCGGGCCGGCTATGTGATCCGTATCCCGGATCCGGACGACCGGCGCGCCCAGCGCGTGCAGCTCACCGACGCCGGCCTGGCCGCGGTCGAGCGCATCCGGGAAGCCAGCCGCCGGGGCATGGCGGTGGCGCTGGCGGAATGGTCGCCCGAGGACCTGGGGCAGCTCGCCGGGCTCTTCCGCCGGCTGGCCGACGACTTCGTCATGCACGCCGAGTCGGACGTCGACATCCCGCCCTTGGCCTGACCCCGCTACGGGGTGCCCTGAGCGCCCAGCGATTCAGAGCAGTGCCGGTGCGTGGAACTCCCCGAGTCCCGATGTCCGGTCCCGGTCCAGCCAGTAGCGCCGAGGCTCGGCCAGCATGACGTCGACGCTGACGGCGAGGATGCCGGAGATCTTGGCCAGTTCGTTGTCGATGAAGGCCGCCAGGGCCGAGCGGTCGGTGACCAGGCCGGTGCACAGGACGGACATGTCGCTGGCGACGTGGGCGGCTAGCCGGGTCTGGGGGAGCTGGTCGATGCGGTGCATGACGTCGGGGGTCTCGCCGGGGGCGACCCGCAGGCGCAGTATGAACGGGGTCTGGAAGCCGAGCCATTCCGATACGACCTCCAGGCGCGGCTTGACCCAGCGCTCGTCGAGCACCCGGCGTACGACACGGTGCGCGGTGGAGGGGGCGAGGCCCGCGGTCCGGGCGATGCTCGCGGAGGATGCCCGGCTGTCCCGCATCAGCTGGGCGACGACGGTGCGTTCGGCCTCGCTGAGGAGTTTGGCGGGGGGTGTCGCGGTCGCCGTGCCTTCCGGTCGGGCGCCGGTCAGCTTCAGCAGGTCGGCGCGTTCGGTGTCGGTCAGGAACTGCGGGTCCCAGGTGATGCCCCGGCGCAGGGTGCTGAGCGCGGGCAGGGCGTTGACGCGCCGGACGCCGGAGATCGAGAACATCCGGTCGATCGCCTCGCTGGTGGCCGCCTCGGAAGGGGCGTGGACGACGGCGTAGAGCGGGTAGTCCCCGGAGATCTGCGCCAGGAGCTGCAGATGGGGGAGTGTGCGGAGCCGGTCGAGGACGGCGAGCGGGGTCTCGCCGGTGATGTCCAGGAGTACGTGGACCGGCATCGCCGTGGAGTGCATGCCCCAGTCGGCCTGCCCGATCGCGCGGACCATCCGGGCCTCGTGCAGCCGGTCGAAGCGGCGCTTGAGGGTGCTGGCGTCGGCGGACAGGATCGCGCCGATGTCGTCCCAGGTGGCCCGGGGCGCCAGGTGCAGTGCCCCGATGAGGCGCCGGTCGAGCTCGTCGAGCAGAGGGCGAGTCATGTTTCCCCACCTTAAGGCGCACCCTGCGGTGCCGATTAATCCCAACGTTACATCCAAGGCATAGAGAATCTCTCATCCCGCTGTCATGATTCGCGGGAACGTCCCCGAATCGCACGAAGAGGTACCCATGAGTGCCACCGCGACCGAACCCCAGCCGACCGAGCCCCCCTCGAGAGTCCTGCGCGCCGCGTTCCGCGGTTTCGCGGCGATCGAGAAGGTCGGCAACAAACTCCCCAACCCCTTCTGGCTGTTCTGGATCCTCGCGGGGGTCGTCGCCGTCCTCAGCGCCGTGCTGGCGGCGGCCGACGTCAGCGCCGCGCACCCCGGGACGCACGAGACCATCAAGGTGCAGAGCCTGCTCAGCAAGGCAGGAGTCACGACGATGGTCGAGGGGGCCGTCGACAACTTCGCGACCTTCCCGCCGCTCGGCACGATCCTCATCGTGGGTTTCGGCATCGCCGTCGCCGAGGCGAGCGGGCTGTTCACGACCCTGCTGCGCCGCATGGTCGCCCGGGTGCCCGGCAAGTACCTGACCTTCGCGCTGTCGATGACGGCGATGGTCGCCCATGTCGCGGGCGACGCCGCATACGTCACCCTCATCCCGCTCGGGGCGCTCATCTACCGCGCGGCGGGCCGCAGCCCGGTGCTCGGCTGCATCGTCGCGTACGTCTCCATCTCCGCCGGCTACGACGCCTCGCCGTCCCTCACCACCACCGATGTCCTCCTGTCGTCGATCTCCACCGCCGCCGCCCACACCATCGACCCGCAGTACACCGTCACCCCGGTCGCGAACTACTTCTTCGGGCTCGCCTCCTCGGTCCTGGTCGCCCTGGTGATCACACTCGTCGTCGACAAGGTCATCGCCAAGCGCTCGGACCTGGACTCCGACGAGCCGGTCACCGCCCTGAGCGCCGCCGAGCTGAAGGCGGTCGAGGTCGCCCCGGAGCAGCGCCGTGCGCTGCGGGTGACCGGGCTGGTCGCGCTGGGCTTCGTCGCACTCCTGGCGGTGGCCATGATCCCGGCGTCCTCACCGCTGCGCGGCCCCGGCGGCTCCCTGATCGAATCCCCGGTGATCACGGGCATGTCGTTCGTGCTGTGCGTGTTCTTCTCCCTGCTCGGCTGGGTCTACGGCCGGATGACCGGAACGTTCCGCGCCGCCCGCGACATCGTCGACGCGCTGGTCGAGGGCGCCCGCAGCTACGCCCCGATCCTCGTCCTGTTCTTCGCGATCTCCCAGTTCCTCGCGTACTTCAAGTGGACGAACATCGGCAACATCCTCGCCATCAAGGGCGCGGAGACCCTGAAGGACCTGGATCTGAGCGGCTGGACCGTGCTGGTCGGCATCGCCGTGCTGATCACCTTCATGAACCTCGTCATCACCAGCGGCTCCGCACTGTGGGCCCTGGCCGCCCCCGTCCTCGTACCCATGCTGATGCTCGTCGGGATCGAGCCCGAGACGACCCAGGCCGTCTACCGCGTCGCCGACTCGGTCACCAACTGCGTCACCCCGATGAGCCCGTACTTCGCGATGGCCCTCGGTTTCATCCAGCAGCACCGCAAGTCCGCCGGCATCGGCACCCTGGCCTCCTTCACCATCCCGATCGCCGCCGTCGTATGGGTCGCCTGGGTCGCGTTCTTCGTGGCCTGGTACCTGCTGGGCCTGCCCTTCGGCGTCGGCTGACCGCACCCCGCAACCAACACACGAGAAAGTCGATCATGACCGCATCGCACGCTGTCGCCGCCCTCACCGCCCGGGCCCAGGAGGTCTCGTCGGAGATCGTCACCGACATCCTGGCCCTCGTCCACCAGGAGACCAGCAGCTACGACCTCCCCGGCCTCGCCGCGGGCCTGGACCGCCTGCGCGAACTGACCGTCCACCGGCTCGGGCAGCCCGACCACGAACACCGCTACCCCGGCGGCGAGTGCGGAGACACCCTCACCCTGACCTACACCGGCACCGGCCCCGGGCATGTCGCGCTCGTCGGCCACTACGACACCGTATGGCCGACCGGCACGCTCGCCGGATGGAAGCAGCCGGAGACGGAAGGCGACGGGGACGGGGACGGGGACGGGGACGGTCGGGAGAAGCTCAGCGGGCCCGGCATCTTCGACATGAAGACGGGGCTGGCCCAGGGCATCTGGGCCCTGAAGCTCGCCCGGGAGAGCGGTGTGCCCGCCCCCACCGTCACGTTCCTCTTCAACGGCGACGAGGAGATCGGCTCCCTCTCCTCCCGTCCGGTGATCGAGGAGGTCGCGTGGAAGGCCGATGTGACGCTGGTGCTGGAGCCCACCGCGCACGGCGCGGTCAAGACCGCCCGTAAGGGCTCCGGGATCTTCCAGGTCATCGCCACCGGCGTCGAGGCGCACGCCGGGCTCGCGCCTCAGGACGGGGCGAGCGCGATCACCGCGCTGTCCGAGTTCGTCCTCGCCGCCGCGGCCGTGGCCGCCCCTGAGCGGGGTACGACGGTCAACACCGGGCTCATCAAGGGCGGCAGCGCCACCAATGTCGTCGCCGGCCGGGCCACCGCGGGCATCGACATCCGGGTGACCAGCCAGGAGGAACAGGACCGCGTCGACGCCGAGTTCGACGCCATCGAGGTCAGCGACCCCCGCGTGAACATCGAGATCGTCCGGGACTGGAACCGGCCGCCGATGACCCTCAACGCCGCCTCCGCCCCGCTCCTCGACCTCGCCCGTGAGGTCGCCCGTGAACAGGGCCGCGAACTGTCCGACACCGCGGTCGGCGGCGCCAGCGACGCCAACTTCGTCGCCGCCCTCGGGCTGCCGGTGCTGTGCGGCATGGGCGCGGTCGGAGACGGCGCCCACGCCCAGGGCGAATTCATCTACCCCGACACCGTGCCCGCCCAGACGGCGCTGGTCGCGGGGCTGCTGGGACGGCTGGCGCGGCCACGGCGGGGCTGAGCGCGCCCGACAGCACGTGCCCGCCCCGTTGCGGCCGAGCAGCGCGAAGATCTCCCCGTGCTCGATGGCGAAGCTCACCCCGCGCACCGCCCGCACCGCGCCGTACCGCTTGTGCAGGCCCTCCACCACGACCGCGTCAGCCATGGCGGTCTCCGGTCGCTCGGCGCGCGGCCCCCGGTGTCAGGTGCCCGGGCGTCAGCTGCTCCGGTGTCAGCTGCGGACGCAACGGATCTCCAACGTCAGATTGAGATGGCGCCCGGCCATGCCACGGGCCGCCGTCACACCGAACGCGGTGCGGTCGACCCGCGTGGTGGCACGGACGGTGAAGGCATCCGCCAGCACCTCGGAGCGCACGATCGACAGGTCCGCCGGCCGGGAGAGTCCGCATGCGGTGAGCGTGCCGGAGACCGTGGTGGTGTCCACGTGGTCGGCGGCGAACGTGATCAGCGGGTGTCGGTCGGTGTCCAGGAATGCCACCGACCGTACGGCGGCGTCCCGCCGGGCATGGTTCGTACGGAAACTCGCCGCGTCGACCTCCGCGTGCACACGCGACCCGGAGACCGGCTCGGCCACCTCGACGGTGCCGCCGCGGATCGCGAAGGTGCCGCGCACCGGCAGCAGGCCGAAGAGGTGTCTGCTCTTGAACGAGATGGACGATTTGGCTGTGTCGATCGTGTAGCGGCCGAGCCGGGGAGTCGTCGTTGTGGTGTCGCCTGTCGCATCCATGCCCCCATTCCACGGCGGCGGGCACACCGCGCGGCAGGGCGAGCGGTCGGTTCCTCGGCCGACGAAGGGCTGGCCCGCGATGCACGGCATACGACTTTCGTAGGGTCCGCCGAGGCGGAAGTATCCGGTGCCGCCGACCGGAACGGGGCCGCGAGCCGGATGTCCTACGGTGAGCGTCATGACCGACGGACCGTGGCACTGCCGGCACCGGCTCGCCGTGGATGTGATCGTCGCGGCCGCGTTCGTGCTCGTCGACACCGGCCTGACGCTGGTCGGCGCCACCTGGTGGCCCGAACACCCCGGCACGCTCGCCTGGGTCACGCTGGGCGCGCAGGCGCTCGCCTGCGCCTCGCTCGCGGTCCGCCGTATCGCTCCGCTGACCGTCATCGGCGTGCTCGGCGCGTTCACGCTCGCGATGAGCCTGCTGATCTCACCGGCGGGCGTGCTGACACCGGCCCACCCGGGGAACGTATGGGCGCCCCTGTCCACCACGGTGGCCGCCTACGGTCCGCTCTTCTACCAGCAGAACCGCCGCCGGACCGCGTACCTCGCGCTCGCCGCCTTCACCCTCGTCGTCATGCGGCCCTGGGATCCGTCCGCCACGAATATGACGATCGGGCTGCTGCGTACCGCGGTCGGGCCGCTGCTGGCGCTGTACTTCGACGCCCGCCGCAGGCTGGTGCGGGCCCTGGTCGAGCGCGCCGAGCGGGCCGAACGGGAGCGTCATCTGCTGGCCGAGCAGGCCCGCGCCGAGGAACGCGCCCGGCTCGCCGGTGAGATGCACGACGTGGTCACCCACCGAGTGAGCCTGATGGTGCTGCAGGCCGGCGCCCTCGGGGTGACGGCACCGGACGAGCCGACCCGGCAGGCGGCGGAGGAACTGCGCACCGCGGGCTGCCAGGCGCTGGAGGAGCTACGGGACCTGGTCGGCATTCTGCGCACCGAGCCGGAGGGCGACCGGACGCCGTCGGTGGCGGGCTTCGCCGACCTGGTCGCCGAGTCCATGGCGGTGGGGATACCGACCGAGCTGATCGAGGAGGGCGACCCGGCGCTGGCCTCACCAGTGGTCGGGCGCACCGCCTACCGCGTGCTGCGCGAGGCGCTGACCAACGTACGCAAGCACGCTCCCGGCGCCCGGGTGAGGGTGCGCGTGGCGTACGACAACGCACAGGTGCGGCTGACGGTCCACAACACGCCCCCGACCGGCAGCCCCCGCAGCGCCCTCGCCGGTACCGGCTCCGGCCTGGGGATCGCGCAGCTGCGGCAGCGCATCGAGCTTGTGCACGGCACACTGCGCACCGGACCCTGCTCCGACGGCGGGTTCAGCGTCGAGGCGACGCTGCCCGCGTTCGTGCCGACCGCGGAATCGGCGGGGTGAGCGTGGCTCGGGTCGTGGTCGATGACGCTCATGCTGTCTACGAGCGGGCGCTCAGGTTTGCCAGGTAGTCGTCCAGGAGCTCGACTTGCCGCTGTGGCGGGAACGCCGCCGGGTCGAACAGCGCCTGGACCACCAGGCCGAGGATGAAGGACGAGGCGCCGGCCGCGATGTGCGCGGGGTCGCCCGGGGGCAGTTCGCCGAGCTCTTGGGCCGCGGCCACCCGCTCGCTCAGCCTGTCGCGGCTTTGGGCGTACTTGCGGGCGTAATCGGTGCTCAGGGCGGGGTCGGAGAGCGCGGCGTCCCAGGAGGAGACCCAGATTCGGTTGCTGTCGGTGGCCGCGGGAGTCAGCGGCAGGATGTCGAGCAGCGCGGCCCTGAGGGCGGCCAGACCTTTGCCCGCTTGGCGGCGGGGGCGGGCGACGGTGCGCTCTTCGAGCAGGTCGAGTGCGTACTCCACCAAGGCGTGTTTGGTGGGGAAGTAGTGCGTGAGCAGGCCGGTGGTCGCGCCGAGTTCGGCGGCGACGGCGCGCAGGGTCAGACCGGCGAAGCCGCGTGTCGCCATCACTTTCCAGACGGCTGCGGAGACGTCGCGCCGACGGGCCTCGTGGTCTCCCTTGGTGCGTGGCATGCCGCCACGGTACATTGCCGTAACGCTTGTTATGTGAATGGGGAGGCCGCTCATGTTCTCGCTGCCGCTTGGCGACGGTGCTCGCCTCGGTCCGCTGGAGGTCTGGCATGCCGAGGAGTTCGCCGACCATCTGGACCGGGCTCGCGAGCACATTCGCCCCTGGGTCGGGCCCACGTTCGTCACCGACGATGTGGACGGGGCGCGGGCCACGCTCAAGCGGTACGCCAAGGCCCAGGCCGACGACGGCGCCCGCCTGTACGGCATCTGGCGGGACGGAGCGCTGGCCGGCGGCGTGATGTTCACCGATTTCAATGCCGCTTTCGGCGGGTGCGAGATCGGCTGCTGGCTGGAGCCGTCCGCCGAGGGCCACGGGCTGATCACGCAGGCGTGCGGCACCTTGGTGGACTGGGCGTTCACCTCCCGGGGGCTGCACCGGGCCGAGTGGCACTGCCGGGCCGACAACGACCGAAGCTCGGCGGTGGCCAAGCGGCTCGGCATGACGCTGGAGGGCGTGCGACGCGAGGCATGGCCGTACGAGGGCGTGCGCTACGACAAGCAGATCTGGGCGGTCCTCGCTCCCGAATGGCGAGCCCTGAGCCGGTGAGGCCGGTCGCAGCTGCGGCGTACTGGTCCAACCCCCATGGCCCCGGTCCTCGGAGGTCAGCGGGGACCGCGGCGCGGGGCGGAGAGGGTTTGCCGCAACAGGGAGTACGGCGGGTCGGCGATGAGGTAGAAGTGGTTCCCGGTAACGCCGACCTCCTGGACGGGCAGCGTGCTCAGCGCGCTCCACGGGCGGCGGTCGGCGTCGTCGTCCTGGTCGCCGACGATGGTGGTGACCGGGCATGTGAGCAGCGGCTCGGGCGCCATGGTGTAGCGGTGGAGCATGCGGCTGTCGGCGATCAGATACGGAATGACCAGCTCCTGAAAGATCGGGTCGGCCGCCATCTCCGCGTCGGTGCCGCCCATCCTGACCAGGTCCTCGAGCAGCCGGTCGGGGTCTTCGTCGGCGACGAGGCCGGTGGGCAGCGGGGCGTCACGGGAGCCCGAAGCAAACAGGTGTTCGATGTGGATGCCCCGGCCCTGCAGTGCGCGGGCCGTCTCCAGGGCCACGGGAGCGCCCATGCTGTGGCCGAAGAAGGCGAGTGGGAGATCCGCCAGCGGTTCGAGCGCGTCGGCGATGTCGGCGGCGAGCTGGACGAGGTCGTGCGGGGGGTCCTCGTCGAGCCGGTCGGCGCGCCCCGGGTACTGGACGGCGTGTACCTCCACCTCCGTCAGCGACTGACCCCAGGAGCGGTAGAAGGCGGCCGACGCCCCGAGGTGCCCGAAGCACACCAGACGTATCCGCGCTTCGGGCCGGGCCATGTCGCGCACCAGCCAGCGCGAGGTGTACGACGTCATGGGCGGATCCCCTTCCGTGCGCGCTGCTGACGGAGCCTGGCCGTACGGGCCTTGCGGGCGGCCTCGGCCGAGGAGGCCGGCGCCGTGTCCTCCCCGTGCTCGCGACTGGCGCGGATGAGCGTGGTCTGTGCTGTCACGGTGGTTTCCTGGAACAGGGAGACGACCGATGGCCGCAGTCCGCAGTGCTTCTCCAGCGCGTCCTGCAGCTTGAACATGGCCAGCGAATTGCCGCCGAAATCGAAGAAGTTGACGTCCAGCGGCACCGTGGCCACGCCGAGCACGTCCGTCCAGGCGGCGGCCACCTGGGCGGTGAGCGGATCGTCGCTGAGGGGCGCGGCCGGCGGGCGGGCGGCGGGCGGCTCCGCGGCGAGCGTCCGCAGCAGTGCGCGGTCGAGTTTGCCGTTGAGGTTGCGCGGCAGTTCCGGCAGGACCCGCAGCTCGCCGGGCACCATCGCGGGGGGCAGCTGCTCCGCGAGAGCACGGCGCAGCGCGACCGGGTCCGCACCCTCCCGCGAGGCGACGAAGCCGATCAGGCCCGTTCCCTGCGCGTCGGGCAGGACGACCGCCTCCTGGACTCCTTCCAGCGGGCGCAGAGACGACTCGACCGCACCGAGTTCCACGCGGTGGCCGCGGACCTTGACCTGGTCGTCCTTGCGGCCGATGAAGTCCAGCCGGCGGTCCGCGTTCCGGCGCACGAGGTCACCGGTCCGGTACATGCGCGCGCCGGGCCCGGCGGCGAAGGGGTCGTCGAGGAAGACCGCCGCCGTGGCCTCCGGACGGCCGAAGTAGCCGCGTGTCACCCCGGCGCCGCCGATGAACAACTCGCCCTCCGCGCCCGGCGGTACGGGCTGGAGCTCGTCGTCGAGTACGTAGAGCCGGGCACCTGGGACCGGGCCGCCGATGCTGACCGGTTCGACGCCGGTGAAGCGGTGGAAGGTGGCCCATACGGTGGTCTCGGTCGGGCCGTACTCGTTGACCAGGTCGACCACGGAGGAGCGGGCCGCAGCGGAGTGGACCGCGAAGTGCCGGTCGACCAGTGGCTGCGGCAGGGCCTCGCCCGCCACGATCACCTGCCGCAGGGAGGCCAGCGGAGCTGTCCCGGCGCGTTCGGCGGCGTCGAGCAGCAGCCCGTACAGGGTGGGCACGCACAGCGTACGGGTCACGCGGTGGCGGCTGACGAGGGAGACCAGCCGGTCGGCGTCGCGCAGTTCGTCCGCGGACGCCACGACCAGGCAGCCGCCCGCCTGGAGCGTCCCCCAGATCCCGGCGACCGACGAGTCGAAGGCCAGCGGTGACACCAGGAGGAAGGTCGGGGTCTCCGGGTCCGGGTAGACCATGAGGCGGGCCCGGGTCGAGGCGGCGAGATTGCGGTGCTCGACGATGACGCCCTTGGGCTCGCCCGTACTGCCCGAGGTGTAGATGAGATACGCCGGATCCGCCGGGCCGGCCGCGGCGGCGAAGGAACCGGAGGCCGCGGCGTCCGGCTCCTCGCCGGGGACGTCCGGGACCGTCACGACGGGCAGGTGGGAACCGGGCGCCCGATGCCGTGTGTGTGCCGTCGTCACGACGGCTGCCACCTGTGCGTCGTGGAGGATCGTGGCGACCCGGGCGTCCGGCTGGGCGAGATCGACGGGCACATAGGCGGCCCCCGCGCCGAGGACGCCGAGCACGGACGCGATCATCGCGGCGGAGGGCTCGGCGAGGAGGGCGACCCGGTCGCCGGCGCCCACCCCGGCCGCGGCGAGGCGGTGGGACAACTGCCGGGACCAAGAGACCAACTCACCGTAGGTGACGGCGATATCGCCGCAGCGCACGGCGACCGCCGTGGGACGGTCGGCGGCCAGCCGGGCCACTGCTTCGTGCGCGGGAACGAACGCGTCTTCGGGCAGTGGTTCGCCGGTTACCGAGGCCGCCCACTCCGGTATCGCTCCGTCACTGTCTTTCGGTCTGGACGGAGAGGATTTCATGTGTTGCAAACCGGACATGAGAAAAACTCCCCAAAGCTGTCAGCTCGCTTATTGCTCGGTCCGGATTCGGGAAGGAAAGTGCGGTACTCGCTGTCACGAGTGACCGCGCCATGGTGGTGTGATCGTAAGAGGGCGGATTGATCTGCGCAATGGATCAGAGCGAGGGGTTCGGCTTTCTTGGAGTTCAATTTGCTCAACGCCGCAAGCCCTGCTCGTCCGCCTCGTCCTGGATCCGGCGGACCACCGCGATATGGCCGTTCAGCGTCCGCTTGGCCAGCATTTCGCGCACGGGGACACGGATGTCGAACTCGCTGTTCACCCTGCGGATGAGCCGGGTGATCAGCAGGGAGTCGCCGCCCTGGGCGAAGAAGTCGGCGTCCGCCGGGACGTTGTCACGGCCGAGCAGTTCCGCCCAGAGCCGTGTCACTCCCTCCGCCGGGTCGACCGGGGCCTGGCTCTCGGGTTCCCGCTCCTCGCTCCGCTGCTCCGGCAACGGCGCGAGAACCGGAGCCGGGGAGCCGCCGGGGTCCGCCGCGGGCGCGGCGAGCGCTTCCGGGGCCACCGAGCGCGGCCCGGAGAAGGGGTAGCCGGGCAGCCTGGTCCTGCGGCCACCGCCCGTCAGCCCGTCCGGCGTGATCGGCTGCCCCAGGGTCCACAGGGCGCCGACACCGCCGAGCGCGGTCGACCCCGGTGCGTCCCTGCCCTGGTCCAGGGCGACCACGGGGAAACCGGCCGCCTCCGCCAGCGGAGAGAGGGGACGCCCCGGACCGATCTCCACGGCCAGGGCGCCCGGCAGGTGTTCGGCCAGCGAGTCGAGGGCGGCACCGAACAGCACGGACTGCCGGACCTGCGTGACGAACATGTCGCGCGGCAGGGCGGTACCGGCAGCGACGACCCGACCGGACACATTGAGCGCGATCGGAAGGTTCGAGGGCCGGAGTTCGATCCGCGCCATCGCGTGGGTGAGCGCGGGCAGCGCGGGCTCGATCAGCCGGGAGTGGCCCGCGTGGGTGTAGCGCAGGCGCCGTACGAAGAAGGTGTCGCCGATCCGCCGCAGGTATTCCTCCACCTCCTTGACCGGCCCTCCCAGCACGCAGGAGTCCGGGCCGTTGACCGCGGCCACGTCGAGGGCGAGACCCCACTCCTCGGCGAGTGCGAGGGCCCGCTTCACATCCGCCCCGATGGCCAGCATGGCGCCCTCCGGGCAGTCCTGCATGGCCGCGCCGCGCGCCGCTGTGAACGCCGCCGCGTCCTTCAGGTCGAAGACTCCGGCGAGCGCGGCCGCGGTGATCTCGCCGGAACTGTGTCCGCACACCGCGGCCGGCCGGACCCCCAGGTCCAGCAGTGCGGTCGCCGCCGCGTGGCCGACGGCGAAGAGAGCCGGCTGCGCCAGTGCCGGCCGGTTCAGCTCGGCGGCGGGGAAGGCGGGGTCGAACACCGCCTGCCGGATCCGCTCCGCGAGCGGGGCGGCGAAAGCCGCGAGGCACCGGTCGAGCGCCTGGCGGAACCCGGGGAGAGCGGTGAAGGGCTCGGCCATGGCCGGACGTTGAGTGCCGCCGCCGGGAAAGAGAAAGACCACCGGGGCGGGGCCCGTCACCGGCGCGGTGCCCCGGGACACCCCGGACCGGCCGGCGAGGCGCTCCGCGACCTCGGCGCTCGTCCGGCCGGTGACCGCGAGGCGTTCACCCAGGGCCAGGCGGCCGCCCGCCAGCGTGTCGCAGACCTCGCCGAGATCCGGGCCGTGGGTCCTGAGGTGGGCGACCAGACCGTCGGCCACGCGGCCGAGCGCCTGGGGATCCGCCGCGGACAGGAGCACCAGGCGCTCGCGCGACGCCCACGCCCCGGGAACGGGGGCGGCGGCGGGCGCGGCGGTGGCGGCCGGTTCGCGGGGCGGTGCCTGCTCGATCACGACATGCGCGTTGGTGCCGCCGATCCCGAACGCGCTCACCCCGGCACGCCGTGGGCGCTCCCCGGTCCAGGGGACGGCCTCGGTGGGCAGGTACAGGGGGCAGTCCTCGGTCTCCAGCAGCGGGTTGCGCGCGGTGAACCCCGCGACGGGCGGGATCACCCCGTTGCGCACCACGAGCAGGGCTCTGATCAGTGCGGCGACTCCCGCGGCGGCGTCCAGGTGGCCGATACTGGCCTTCAAAGCGCCCACCGCCACACTGCCCTGCCGGGCTCCCGCCCTGCGCAGCGCGGCGCCGGCCGCCGTCCACTCGATCGGGTCTCCGATCCGGGTGCCGGTGCCGTGGGCCTCCAGATAGCCGATGGACCCGCCGTCGACCTCGGCCGCGCTCAGCGCCGCGGCGATGACCCGCTCCTGCCCCGCGGCGGACGGCGCGTAGTAACCGGCCTTCGCGTTCCCGTCGTTGTTGATCGCGGTGCCCAGGATGACGCCGTACGGCACGGGATCGTCCTCGGTGATGTCCGACAGACGGCGCAGCACCACGGCACCCGCGCCGGACCCGGCGATCACCCCGTCCGCACGCCGGTCGAACGGCCGGCACGCACCCGTGGCGGACAGCACGCCGCCCGGTTGGTGCAGATGACCTGCCTGGGGGTAGCCGAACCCGGCGCCCACCACCAGGGCCTGGTCGCAGTCTCCGGTGAGCAGCCCCTGCACCGCCAGGTGCACGCCCACCAGCGAGGAGGAGCAGGCCGTCTGCACGGCGAAGGCCGGTCCGTTCAGGCCGAGTTTGTAGGCCACGCGGCTCGCCATGAAGTCCGGCTCGCTGCCGTGGATCAGGTCGTCGAGCAGGCCCGGGTCGACGCTTCCGCGGCGGACCATCGCGCGCATGTACTCGCTGCCGGTCATGGACGCGTAGACGCTGGTCACCCGTGTTTCGTCGCGGACCGGAGCCCCCGCGTCCTCCAGGGCGTTCCAGGCCACCTCCAGCATCCAGCGGTGCTGGGGGTCCATCAGCTCGGCCTCGCGACGGCGGATCTGGAAGAAGTCGTGATCGAAGCGGTCCCAGTCGTCGAGATGACCGCGTACGGGCACATAGTCCGGGTCGGTGGCCAACGCGGCGGGCACTCCGGCCGCGATGAGCTCCTCCCGCGTGTATCTCCTGCTGTGCACGTTCCCGCGGAGCTGGGAATCCCACCAGTCGTCGATTCCACGGGGCCCGGGTAGCCGCGCTGCCATACCGATGACCGCGATGTCCAAGGAGCGATCCCGACTCGTCACAAGGTCCCCCATCATGCGGTTGGAAACGGATATCCCGTCTGATGCAGCGCTGGTGCCGCGCTGATGCAGCGCTGATCTCGCGCTGATGTCGCGTGAAATGAAAACGGTCGTCGACAGTAGCCGGGGTCGGGTTTCTCGGACCCCCTGCGATCATGGCACAGTTCGCCGTCCCGGAACGAGAGATCGGCGGCGGTCACATTCATGACGAAGTCAGGCTCAACCCCTTTTATGAAAAGAAATTGAGGCTGGCAGGAAACGATCAGACATGGCACCGTCGTACGCGCCTGATGGTGTGCTCGCAAACCCTCGTCGTCCGGGATCGCGAAGGGAGTCGACGTGTTGCGGTCGAATGCCGCGTGGGCTGCAGAAGTCGCTGGGGAATCACCAGGAGAAGGACTGCATGACGTCTTCGCCGCACAGGCGCGCGCTCAGCCGCGGCACACAGCCCTGATCGCCCGGGACGTCCGGGTTTCGTACGGTGAACTGGATGCCCGCGCCGAGCGGATAGCCGGCCGGCTGTCCGCCGCCGGTGTTGAGCAGGGTCATCTCGTACCGATCCTGCTGCCCCGCTCCGTCGACCTGGTCGCCACGCTGCTGGCCGTTCTCAAACTCGGCGCCGCATACGCGCTGCTCGATCCCGACTGGCCGCAGACCCGTCTGGACGCGGTGGTCGAACAGCTCCGGCCGCCGCTCGTCGTCGCCCGGCCGGGTGCGGTGGCGGAGCTGCCCGCGCCGCTGTGGACACCGGCCGAGGACGGTACGGGGGAGGGCCCCGCCCGCGCCGCGGTGGCGGTACGGGGCTCCGACGCGTGCTGTGTGTTCTTCACCTCGGGCACCACCGGACGGCCCAAAGGAGTGATCACCCCGCACCGGGCGACGGCACGGCTCTTCCGGGCAGGTACCTTCGCGCGTTTCGACCGGGATACGGTCATTCCCCTCGCGGCGGCGCTGCCGTGGGACGCCTTCTCCCTCGAACTCTGGGCCGCGCTGTACCACGGCGGCACCTGCGTCCTGACCGGCGAGCCGTTCCTGACGGCCGAGGCCCTGCGCGCGATGGTCTCCGACCACGGGGTGAACACGGTGTGGCTGACCAGCAGCCTGTTCAACCTGATGGTCGATGAGGACCTGACGGCGCTGAGCGGCCTGTCCCAGGTCATGATCGGCGGGGAACGCCTGTCCGTGCGGCACGTCGGCCGCTTCCTCGACCGGTTCCCCGACACGGCCCTGATCAACGGCTATGGCCCGGTCGAGAGCACGGTGTTCACCACCACGCACCGCGTCACCGCCGCGGACTGCGCCCGCTCCGGTGGCATCCCGCTGGGGCGGCCGGTGCCCGGCACCTCCGTTTTCGTCCTCCAGGGCAGCCGCCGCTGCGCGGCCGGGGAGCCGGGGGAGATCTGCGTCGCGGGCGACGGCCTGGCCCACGGCTACCTCGGTGAACCGGCCCTGACCGCCGAGAAGTTCCGGGAAGTCGACATCGACGGCGAGCGGGTCCGGCTGTACCGCACCGGGGACCTGGGCGCCCGGGACGAGAACGGGACCGTCGAGTTCCACGGGCGGATCGACCGGCAGGTGAAGATCCGGGGCAACCGCGTCGAACCGGCCGAGGTGGAGCGGCAGATCGAGCGCCTGGTCCCGTACGTCGCCGACTGCCGGGTGGTCCCCCGGTGGAATGAACTCGGCGGCGCCTTCGAACTGGTGGCTTTCTGCGTGCCGGACCGGACCGGTGGCGGCGCGCCGCCGGACACACCGGCGATCCTCGCCCGCCACCTGCCCGCCTACCAGCGCCCCGTCGACGTCGCCTTCGTCGACTCCTTCCCGCTGACCGGCAGCGGCAAGCTGGACGACCGGGCCCTGCTGGCGAGCGTGCCCAAGGCGCCCGTCGAGAGCCACCACGGCCCCATCGGCGACACGCTCGTCCGCCTGGTGGCCGAGGCGTTCGCGGCCGTGCTGGGCAGCCGGGCGGTGCCACCGGACACGTCCTTCTTCGAGCTGGGAGGCTCCTCGCTGCAGGCCGCCCGTGCCTGCACCCGGATCGGCAAGCGGGCGGGGCGGCCGGTTCCGCTGTCGATCCTGTACGAGCACGCGTCGGCCGAACGCCTCGGATCGTGGCTGCGGTCGGCGCGGGGCATGGACGCCGTACCGCCGCCGACCGGTGACATCCCGCTGACCCCCATGGAGCTGGTGTTCCTCACCCGCCATCTGACGGCGCCGCAAGACCGGTCCGGATACTGCCTGATGACGTGGCAGCTGCACGGCCGGCTCGACCAGGATGCCCTGGAGGCGGCCGTCGCCGCCGTCCACGAGCGGCACCAGGTGCTGCGCACGGCCTTCCGGGTGGATCCCCGGCCTCATGCCGAGGTCACCGACATCTGTGCCCCGCCCCTGGAGCTGCTGGACGCCCGGCCGACCGTCGACGAGGCGGTCGGCGCGCTGCGGCGGCTCTTCGCGGAGCCCTTGGAACCCCAGGACGCCGACCTGTGGCGCACCGCGCTGGTGCCGGTGACCGGGACGCGGGGCTGGCTGTTCGGGCTGGTGGTCCACCACATCGGCTTCGACGGCCGGTCGGAGTCCGTCCTGGCGCGCGACCTGTCCGACGCCTATGCCGGACGTGAGCCGCGAACCGCCCCGCCCACGCTGGCCGAGCGGGCCCGGCTGACGACGGCGGCGATCGCCGTGACGGACTTGGCGGGGCGGACGGAGCGGGTCCGGGAGGAGTTCCGGGACGTACCCGAGGTCCGCTGGCCCGAAGGGCCCGGCCCCGGCCTCGGCCCCGGGGCGACCGGGACGGGACACCTGGACGTGTCCGTTCCCGCGGCCGTGACGGCGCGCCTCGACGCACGGGGCGCCGCACTCGGCGTGAGCCGGTTCGTGGTGCTCCTGTCGGCCTGGGCGGACATCATGGCCGAGGCATGCGGGCAGCGGGACTTCGCGGTGGGCGTGCCCGTCGCCGATCGCACCGTACCGGAGCTGGAGCCGGCCATCGGCTGCCTGATCAACATGGTGCCGGTCCGCCTGCGCGGCGCCGCGGTGGGCGGTGGCGAGGACGGTATCCGGGAGACCGGCAGACTGGTCCACCGGGCCTTCAGCCGTAGCGATGTCCCCTTCACGGCCGTCGCGCAGGGAGCGCAGGGAGTGGGGACGACGACGCCCGGCCGGCCCCCGGTGTTCCAGTCCCTTTTCGCCCTCCAGGACAACGCTCCGCCCCGGCTCGATCTGCCCGGTGTCGTCGCCGCGTATCTGCGCCAGCCGTACGCCGCCCTTCCCCTGGAGCTGCACCTCGAGGTGTGGCCGGACGAAAACGGCGCCGGCGCGCTCGACGTGGTGCTCTCGTTCCGGCGTGACGCCGTCGCCGAGGCCACCGCGCTGAAGCTGCTCGAGGGTTTCCATGACCGTCTTGCCCTGATCGCCGCGGGAGCTGCGTCATGACCGACATCACCTTCACCCCTGCCGACGTCGTCGACCCGGAGCTGCACGCCTCCGGCGAGGTGCACCGGCTGTGGCGCTGGATGAGACAGCACGCCCCGGTCCACTGGCACGAACCGGGGGATTTGCCGGGCTTCTGGTCGCTCACCCGGTACGACGACATACGGGAGGTGTACCAGAACCCGGCCGTCTTCAGCTCGGCGCAGGGCGTCCTGCTGCGGCCGATGGATCTGGGGGAGGACCCCGGCAGCGGTCTGACCATGGCCCTGACCGATCCGCCCAGGCACCGTGCCCTGCGCGGGCAGGTGGCCGACCGGTTCAGCGAACGGTGCGCCCGTTCCCTGGCGGGCGAGATGCGCGCCGAGATCCGCTCGGTGGTGACGCGCGCTGTCGAGTCGGGCAGCTGCGATGTGGTCCACGACATCGGAGCCCGGCTCTCCAGCCACAACATCGGCAGGCTGCTCGGTGTGGCGCCGGAGGACCGCGAGCGGCTGCTGACCTGGACCACGGAGGCGTTCGAGTCCGGCAAACCCCTCACCAGCCACCTGGAGCTGATGCGCTGTTTCATCGACATGATGTACGCGCGGATGGAGAAGCCCGCGGACGACGCGATGGGCATGTTGGTCGACAACGAGGTGCAGGGCGAGCTGTTGACGGAGACCGAGATCTTGCTGAGCTGCGAGAACCTGGTCGGAGCCGCGGAGAACGCGGGTCTGTCGATGGCCTCGGGGATCCTCGCCCTCGCCGCACATCCGCAGGCGTGGCAGCGGCTCGTACGGGAGCGGGACGGCGAACTCGTCAGGACCGCGGCGGAGGAGGTGCTGCGGTGGACGAGCAGCGCCACGCACAGCATGCGGACGGCCACGGCGGACACGGTCGTCCACGGCCGGCGCATCGCCGCCGGGGACCGGGTTGTGCTGTGGATCCCCTCGGCCAACCGGGACGAGTCGGTGTTCCCGGAACCCGAGCGGTTCGACCTCGGCCGGCAGCCCAACCGCCATCTGGCCCTGGGCACGGGAGAGCACGTCTGTATCGGGAGCACCATGGCCCGCCATCAGATGCGGATGCTCCTGGAGACACTTGCGGAGCTGGTCGCCGTCATCGAACCGGCCGGAGAGGCGCAGCCATTGCGGTCGATCGCGGTGAACGGACCGGCGCACGCCGCCGTGCGCCTCGTCCCCCGATGAATGAGCCATAATCGCCCGCCATACCCGGCGGCGACAAATTCCGAGCCTATACCGCAAACGGACTTGAAGTGTTACTGTCGGAGCCTCACGAATACCCCGTGGGTGTCGCCCGCGTCTGAGCTCCAGTAAGCAAGTCATCTGATTTTCGAACGCGAAGTATCCGAAATTGGGGACTCCAGGTGAAGACCGCCTTTTTTATCGAGAGCAACATGTTGGACTACGGCCCCGAAGGCATGCGGCTCACCAAGGAAAAGGGTTATCGAACTCATTTCGTCGCCCGCGATCCGTCGGAGTATGCGAAGTTCTCTCCGAATCCGGTCAGCATTGCCGATGCCTACAGCGTGGTGGACACCCATGACCTGGTGAAGCTCATGCATTTCTTCACCGACCACGCGCCGGACGCCGTGATCGCGTTCGACGACTACCGGCTGGTGCAGACAGCCGTGCTCGCGGAGCGGCTCGGCCTGCCGCACGCCCCGGTGGACGGCTTGCTGAACTGCCACTTCAAGGACCGTTCCCGCAGCTTGACGAAGGGCATTGGGCGCTCCGTGGCGGCCGTACGGGTGTCGCTGGACGAGCCGGGCGATATCTCCCCACTCGAGTACCCGTGTGTGGTGAAACCTGTGGACGACGCCGGCAGCGCCGGGGTCCGGGTCTGTTCGTCCGACGACGAGTACCGCGCGGCTCTGCGTACCATCGCCGCCCACCAGGTCAACGCCCGCGGCTACCGCCGCGCACAGTACGCCCTGGTGGAAGAGTTCATCGACGGACCGGAATTCACGGCCGAGCTGATATGGGACGACCGCACCGACGGCTGGCGGTTTCTCGGATTCACCAAGAAGTTGATGGCCGAGCTCCCCTTCCGGGTCGAGCTCGGGGCCATGTTTCCCTACCATTTCGGGACGGCCGAGGAGGACGCTCGCATCGTGCGGGTGGTCGTCGACTGGCTCGCCGCGGTGGGACACCGCCGGGGAGCCGCCCATGTCGAGTTCAAGATCGTCGATGGCGTGCCGGCACTGATCGAGATCAATCCGAGGCTGGGCGGCGACCAGATCCGTGAGCTGATGCGGGTCACCATCGGGGATGATGTCGTCGACTTGTATACGCGTCTGTATCTGGGCCTTCCCCCCGGCGAACCGGTCGGCGACGTCCGCGGCGGCTATGCGACAAGCCTCTATCTGACGCCCCGGCGCACCGGACTGATCACGTCCGTGACGCCCCCGCCCGAACTGCCTGCCGGAATCCTCCGCGCCACCTTCACCTCGGGACCCATGCAGAACAACGGAGTGGTCGACAACGGCGACCGCCTCGGCCATGCCATCTCCTGGGCCGATGAATTCAATGCCTCACTGGCCGTCGCAGAGGCATACCTTTCCCAGGTGGAGGTCAAGTACGCCTGACTCGGGGTGAATGGGTTCGGGGTGAGTGGGAAACCGCCGAAAAATCGGACGGGCAAGGAATTAGCTGAGGGGGATTCTTGCTGCATGACTCTATTGTGGACTGTATCGGCAGCACCCCGATGGTCCACTTGAGACGCCTCTTCCCGACGGGACCGCAGGTATTCGCCAAACTCGAAATGCTCAATCCTGCGGGAAGTGTCAAGGACCGTACCGCGCGGCACATCATCGAGACCGGCATGCGTGACGGCCTGTTTCATCCCGGGGCGCATATCGTCGAGAGTACTTCCGGAAATTTCGGTGTCGCACTGGCCATGATGTCCCGGATCCACGGCCTGCGGCTCACTCTCGTGGTCGATCCGCACATCACATCCAGCAACCACGCGATTTTGAAAAGCTACGGTGCGCAAGTTGAGATGGTCGATGGTGCGGCAGCCGGAGGAAGCTATCTGCCCGCGCGTATCGCGCGGGTGAAAGACATACTGGCCGCCGATCCCGCGGCAGTCTGGATCAACCAGTACGCCAACTCCCTGGGGCCTGAAGCGCATTACCGGAGCACCGCGGAGGAAATAGCCGAGGACCTGCCGGGCGACCCTGACTGTCTGGTGGTCGCGGTGAGCACAACCGGCACGTTGAACGGCCTGGCACGCCGGCTGAAGGAATGCTACGTCGGGCTCCAGGTGATCGCCGTGGATGCCGTCGGATCGGTGGTGTTCGGCAATCCTCCCGGACCGCGCCGACTTCCCGGGATCGGCTCGAGCCGGGTGCCTGAGCTGCTCGACGAGAGCCTGGTCGACCGTGTCGTCGAGGTGACGGACGAGGAATCGATCGAGGCCTGCCATGACTTGTTGTCCAAAGAGGCGATTTTCGCCGGCGGGTCCTCCGGATCGGTCATCGCAGCCATCCGGAAAATAATCCCCTCCCTAGGCCCCGAATCCTCCGTCGTCACCCTCTTCCCCGACCGAGGAGACCGGTACATCGACCTGGTCTACGGCGTGGCAACGTCCGAGGGCCTGCTCGCCGGGACATCGGCCGAAGACGGCGAGCCCCTGGTCGGCGCGGAGGCGGGTTCATGACCGCCCCGACGTGGCGGCGGCATGGTGGCCGACACGGAGTTCTCGGCCGGAGCCGGACATCGAAGAAAGCGGAGGCGAAGCGATGACTGACCACACTGCCGCTCGGGCTGACGGGCTGCGCCCTGCGCGCAGCCTCATCTCCCTGCACGACCTGACACCTGAGGAGTTGCAGACGCTCGTCCGTCGCTCCTGCGCCTGGTACGAGAACAGACGCCCCCAGGAGCGCCCTCTGCAGGATCTTGTGGTGGGCACGCTGTTCAGCCACACCTCGACGCGTACCCGGACGGCTTTCACCAGCGGTGCGATACGGCTCGGCGGTACCGTCATTGCCTACGGGCCGAACGACCTGCAACTCGCCACGGGTGAGTCGCTGTCGGACACCGGCCGCATCCTGGGGGGAATGCTCGACGCCCTGGTCGTGCGGAGTTCTGTCGGTGAGGGTGATCTGCGCGAGCTCGCCGACGCAGCCTCGATACCCGTCATCAACGCGATGGTGCGCGAAGAACACCCGACCCAGGGTCTCACGGACATCGCCCTCCTCTCCCATCGCTTCGGTTCGCTGCGGGGGCTCCATCTCGTCTATTTCGGCGAGGGGAACAACACGGCCGCGGCCCTTGCGCACGGCCTGGCACTGGTCCCCGGAGCCGCCCTGACCCTGGCGACGCCCGCCGGGTACGGGCTCGACCCCGCGGTCCTCGTTCGAGCCCAGCAGACGGCGAAGGAGTGGGGCAGCAAGGTCGTCGAGGTGCACCGGGTCGACGATATCGACGGCGACGTGGACGTCGTCTACACGACTCAATGGCAGACCACCGGGACCAGCAAGAGTGATCCGGACTGGCGGACGGCATTCACGCCGTTCGCCGTCGACGAGCGTCTGATGGCGCGGTGGCCGGATGCCTTCTTCATGCACGACTTGCCGGCCCGCCGGGGCGAGGAAGTCACGAGTGGAGTGCTCGACGGGCCCCGGTCGCTGGCCTGGGACCAGGCGCAGATGAAGCTGGCCAGTGCGATGGCCGTACTCGATTGGTGCCTGACCTAGCGTCACATCAAGTAACGTCCGGGCGCGTTGCACTCACCGCTTGAGCCGCTTACGTACCCGCCTGATCCTGGGGGACTCATGCCACTCGCCGCCCTGAGACGCGTCGCCCGGGAAACCGTCTCCGGTCTGCCCCGGGAGTTCTGGTGGCTGTGGACCAGCACCCTCGTGAACCGGCTCGGCGCCTTCGTCGCCACGTTCATGGCCCTCTACCTCACGCTCGACCGCGGGTATTCGGCTTCGTACGCCGGTCTCGTCGTCTCCCTGCACGGGCTCGGCGGAGTCGTGTCCGCGCTGGGGAGTGGGGTGATGGCCGACCGGCTCGGCAGGCGGCCCACCCTTCTCATCGCCCAGTCCGCCACCGCCGGCTCCATCGCGCTGCTCGGCTTCATGCGCGGCCCCGTGGCCATCGCCGCCGTCGCCTTCCTCGTCGGCATGGCCTCCAACGCCTCCCGGCCCGCCATGCAGGCGATGATCGCCGACATCGTCAGGCCCCAGGACCGGGTGCGGGCTTTCTCGCTGCACTTCTGGGCCGTCAACCTCGGCTTCGCCTTCGCCTCAATGGCCGCTGGGTTCATCGCCGAGTCCAGCTATCTCGCCGGGTTCCTCATCGAGGCGGGGATGACGCTGGCGTGCGCGGTCGTCGTCCTCCTCAAGGTGCCCGAGTCCCGGCCCATGCCCAAGGCCGAACAGACAGAGGGCGGAGTCAGCCTCGGGACCGTGCTGCGGGACGGGCGGTACATGGCCGCTGTCGGACTGTCCTTCGTCATCGCCGTTCTCTTCCTGCAGGGCAACGTCGGACTCCCGGTCGCCATGGGCCGCGCCGGGTTCACGCCCGCCGACTACGGCCTGGTCATCGCCGTCAACGGCGTCCTGATCGTTGTCCTGCAGATCCCGGTCACGCGCTTCATCGAGCACCGCGATCCGCGCGCATTGATGATCGTCTGCTCGCTCCTCGCGGGGTACGGTTTCGGACTCACCGCCTTCGCCGGGTCGGTCGGCGTCTTCGCGCTCACCGTCTGCGTGTGGACGCTCGCCGAGATCGGCTCCACGCCGACGCAGAGCGTGCTCCTCGTCCGGCTCTCACCCGCTCAGGGGCGTGGACGCTACCAAGGCATGAACACCCTGGCGTGGTCGGCCGCCGCCCTGATCGCCCCGCTCATGTCCGGCACCGTCATCGACCACTTCGGCCCGGAGTGGCTGTGGGGGTTGTGCGCGGTCGTGGGGACCTTGACGGGGATCGGGTACGGCGTCCTGTTGCGGAGACTGCCGGAGGAACCCACGCCGGCCGCGGCGGTTCCGGACGAGGCCGGGCAAGGTCAGGGCCACACCAAGCAGTACGGCTGATGCCCCGCCTCATGCAGCCGATGGCTGAAGTCCTGCCATTCGTGCAGCAGCCGGTAGACCGTGAAGGCGTCGCGGGGGCCGCCGCGGTCGGGGACGGTGGACCAGATGAAGGCGGCGGCGCCGACGGCCTCCTCGCCGACGCCGCGGAGCGGGTCGACGGCGGTCATGGGGAGCTTGACGACGGCGTAGTCGGGGTGGAGGACGACGAGTTCGAGCGGGGGCACCTTGTGGAGGGGGACGCCTTCGATGCCGGTGAGGACCATCGCGGCCACCGTCTCCGGCTTGATCTTGGTGAACATGCCATGGCCGAGCTCGTCGCCGCCGAGCTCCTCGGGGCGCATGGAGATGGGGACCCGGGCCGCGGTCGCGCCGTCGGGCGCGCCGAAGTACTTGTACGTCACCCCCATACGCCCGCTCCCGCTTCTGCGTGCGCCGCTTGCGTCGTCCGCGCGGCGCCTATGGCGTCCAGGGCGGGCGCGCTCGGGACCTCGATCGTCGGTCCCTTCACCCAGTTCGCCACCGCGATGCATATCTCCACCCGACCACTCGCGGCACCTGCCGCGCAACCCGATCATCGTGTCAGAGACCTCCCCCGCGCCAGTCGTGTGAAACGCCCGGCGGCAGTTCTTAGTCAGCCTCTGACAACATGGCATGCGTGAGCTATCCGTACGCAGCACCAGTTTCGCAGACGCTTTTCGACCGCGCGGCCGTCGTGACGCCTGGCGGCGTGAATTCTCCGGTGCGGGCGTTCCGCGCCGTGGGTGGTACGCCCCGCTTCATGGTGTCCGGTACCGGTCCGTACCTCACCGATGCCGACGGACGGGAGTACGTCGACCTCGTCTGCTCGTGGGGACCGATGATCCTCGGCCATGCGCACCCCGAGGTGACGGCGGCGGTGCAGGCGGCCGTGGTGCGGGGGACCTCGTTCGGGACGCCGGGGGAGGGGGAGGTCGCGCTCGCCGAGGAGATCGTGGCGCGGGTCGGGCCCGTGGACCAGGTGCGCCTGGTCTCCTCGGGGACCGAGGCGACGATGTCGGCGATCCGGCTGGCGCGCGGGTTCACCGGGCGGGCGAAGGTGATCAAGTTCGCGGGCTGCTACCACGGGCATGTGGACGCGCTGCTCGCCGCGGCCGGGTCCGGGGTGGCCACCTTCGGGCTGCCGGACACGCCGGGGGTGACGGGCGCGCAGGCCGGGGAGACCGTGGTGCTGCCGTACAACGACCTGGACGCGGTACGGGCGGCCTTCGCCGCGCACCCGGACGACATCGCGTGTGTGATCACCGAGGCGTCGCCGGGCAACATGGGCGTGGTGCCGCCGCTGCCGGGGTTCAACGCGGGGCTGAAGGAGCTGTGCGCCGAGCACGGCGCGCTGTACATCTCCGACGAGGTCATGACCGGCTTCCGGGTCTCGAAGGCCGGCTGGTACGGGATCGACGGTGTGGAGCCCGACCTGATGACCTTCGGCAAGGTCATGGGCGGCGGCTTCCCGGCCGCGGCGTTCGGCGGGCGCGCCGACGTCATGGCGCGGCTCGCCCCGGCCGGCCCGGTCTACCAGGCGGGCACCCTGTCCGGGAACCCGATCGCGACCGCGGCGGGCCTGGCGCAGCTGCGGCTGCTGGACGAGGCGGCGTACGCGGCGGTGGACGCGGCGTCCGCGCGGCTGCGGGCGCTGGTGACGGAGGCGCTGGCCAAGGAGGGGGTCGAGCACCGGGTGCAGGCCGCCGGAAACATGTTCTCGGTGTTCTTCACCGGGGACGAGGTCACCGACTACGAGAAGGCCAGGGCGCAGCAGGCGTACCGGTTCACGGCCTTCTTCCACTCGATGCTGTCCCAGGGCGTCTACCTTCCGCCGTCCGCCTTCGAGTCGTGGTTCCTGTCCACGACGCACGACGAGCGGGCGCTGGAGCGGGTGGCGGAGGCTTTGCCGGGGGCGGCGCGGGCCGCCGCCGAGGCGACTGAATGATGGGCCCTATAACCCCTATGACAAACATGACAAACAGCGACAACGAGATCACCGTCGTGCATGTGATGCGCCACGGCGAGGTGGAGAACCCCACGGGTGTGCTGTACGGGCGGCTGCCCGGCTACCACCTCTCGGACCTCGGCCGGCAGATGGCCGACCGGGTCGCCGAGCACCTGGCCGAGCGTGACATCACCCATGTCGTGGCCTCGCCGCTGGAGCGGGCGCAGGAGACGGCGGCGCCGATCGCCAAGGCGCACGGTCTGGATGTGGGCACCGACCGGCGGCTGATCGAGGCGGCGAACGTCTTCCAGGGGAAGACGTTCGGCGTGGGCGACGGCGCGCTGCGCCGGCCGGCCAACTGGAAGTATCTGACCAACCCCTTTCGCCCCTCCTGGGGCGAGCCCTACATCGACCAGGTCGTGCGGATGATGGCGGCCGTCGGGGTGGCGCGGGACGCCGCGCGCGGGCACGAGGCGGTCTGCGTCAGCCATCAGCTGCCGATCTGGATCGTGCGCAGCTTCGTGGAGCGGCGGCGGCTGTGGCACGACCCGCGGAAGCGGCAGTGCACCCTGGCCAGCCTCACCAGCTTCACCTACCGCGGCGACAACATCGTCTCGGTCGGTTACAGCGAGCCGGCGCGCGATCTGGTCCCGGCGCATCTGCTCGCGGGCGCCAGGCCCGTGAAGGGGGCCTCCAAGGGCTACGGCGCATGACCGGCGTGTTCACGGCCGATATGTAATGGAACGGAAACAGCGCGTCGACGTTTCGATTCGGTGGCGCTGATTCGGAACCTCGGTATTCGCATCGCCATCTCAACGGGCGTCCGCATGACCTGGCGGACTCCGGACGCCGGTTACGGCGAGAGCGAATTGAGGACACGATGCGGGAGATCAGCCGGAGGGGGATGCTCGGTCTGGGAGCAGGGGCGGCGGCGTCGCTGGCCGTCGCCGGCTGCTCCTCGTCGTCGGGATCCGGATTCACCCCCAAGCCGGGCAGGACGACGCAGGCGCGGCCGAAGCCGATCGGCGACGGCTCCACGGCGCACACCGGGAAGCAGCCGAACCAGCCGTCCGCGCCGGAGCGGCTGGAGCCGGGCCAGAAGCCGCCGCAGTTCGTGGTCTTCTCCTGGGACGGGGCGGGGGAGGTCGGCAACGGTCTCTTCCCGCGCTTCCGCAAGCTCGCCAAGGACCACGGCGCGGCGATGACCTTCTTCCTCTCCGGTATCTACTGCCTGCCGGAGTCGAAGAAGAGGCTGTACCAGCCGCCGAACAACCCGGTCGGCGCCTCCGACATCGGCTATCTCACCGACGACCACGTCCGGATGACTCTGCAGAACGTGCGCGAGGCATGGCTGGAGGGCCATGAGATAGGCACTCACTTCAACGGCCACTTCTGCGCCGGAAGCGGCTCGGTCGGCAACTGGACGCCCGCCCAGTGGCGGTCGGAGATCGACCAGGCTGTGTCGTTTGTCACAAAGTGGCGGACGAACACCGGCTTCAAGGACCTCGACCCGCTGCCCTTCGACTACAGCAAGGAGCTCGTCGGCGGCCGCACCCCGTGTCTGCTCGGCCAGGACAACCTGCTGCCGACCGCCAAGGAGCTCGGCTGGCGCTATGACGCGAGCTCGCCCGGCGGGCGTCAGGTGTGGCCGACGAAGAAGCTGGGCATCTGGGACTTCCCGCTGCAGCAAATACCGTTCCCCGGGCATTCCTTCGAGGTCCTGTCGATGGACTACAACATCCTGGCCAACCAGTCCCGGAATTCGACGAATGCCCCGCCGGCCAACTACCCGGGTTGGCGCCAGCAGGCGACCCAGTCGTACATCTCCGGATTCCAGCGGGCCTACGAGAGCAACCGCGCCCCCTTCTTCATCGGCAATCACTTCGAAAAGTGGAACGGCGGCATTTACATGGACGCCGTCGAGGCGGCGATCAAGCACATCGCCGACGAAAAGCACAAGGACGTCCGGCTGGTGTCCTTCCGGCAGCTCACGGACTGGATGGACGCCCAGGACCCCAAGGTCCTCGCGCATCTGCAGGGGTTCGGCGTGGGCCAGCAGTGGAGCGCCGCCGCCTGACCGGGACGGTGCCGAGGGGGGTGCCGAAGATCCGCGAAAGGCGCATGCGAAACTTTTCACATGAGTGCCCGCCGCGCCCCTCGGCGCCTCGCGATCCGCCCTCGCGCAACCGTGCTGGCCACCGGCGCCGCGGTAGCCGCGCTGACCCTGTCCGCCTGTGGAGCGGGCGGCACCTCGGGCGGCTCCAGCGACACGAAGTTCATCCAGGGCAAGGGCGGCGTGGACACCGTCGCCAAGAGCGACCGCAAGCACGCCCCCGAGCTGACCGGTAAGACCCTCGACGGCGACAAACTCGATCTCGCCGACTACAAGGGCAAGATCGTCGTGGTCAACGTCTGGGGCTCGTGGTGCACGCCGTGCCGGGCCGAGGCGCCCAACCTCGTCAAGGTCGCGAAGGACACCGAGGCGGACGGGGTGCAGTTCGTGGGGATCAACACCCGTGACCCGGACCCCGCCAACGCGATTCAGTTCGAGAAGGAATTCAAGGTCGGCTATCCGAGCCTGTACGACCCGATCGGCAAGCTCATGCTGCGCTTCCCCAAGGGCAGCCTCAATCCTCAGGCCATCCCCACGACCATCGTCCTGGACCGGGAAGGCCGGATCGCGGCGCGCGCGCTCACCCCGCTCAGCGAGGAGAGCCTGCGCGAGATGCTCAAGCCGCTGATCGAGGAGAAGTGACGCCGTGAGCATTCTGGCCGCGGCCGTCCCCGGCGCCAATGAGACCGTCCTGACCGGGGCGCTGCTGGTGGCGCTGCCGGTCGCTGTCTTCGGCGGCCTGGTCTCCTTCTTCTCTCCCTGTGTCCTGCCGCTGGTGCCCGGCTATATGTCGTATGTGACCGGTGTCACCGGTACGGATCTGGGCGAGGCCAAGCGCGGCCGGATGCTGGCCGGCGCATCCCTCTTCGTACTCGGCTTCACTGCCGTCCTGGTCTCCGGCGGAGCGCTCTTCGGCTTCTTCGGCATGACGCTGCAGGAGCACAAGGAGACGATCTCCAAGGTGCTCGGGGTCGTCACGATCGTCATGGGGCTCGTCTTCATGGGGCTGCTGAGGGGCTTCGGGCAACGGGAGTTCCGCTTTCATATGAAGCCCGGGATGGGCCTGGTGGGCGCGCCAGTGCTGGGTGCCCTGTTCGGGGTGGGCTGGACCCCCTGCCTGGGCCCCACGCTCAGCGCCGTCAACGCCCTGGCGCTCAATGAGGCGAGCGCCGGGCGCGGGGCCCTGCTGATGGCCGCGTACTGCCTCGGTCTCGGGCTGCCGTTCATCGCGGTGGCCATCGCTTACCGGCGCGCTCTCGGCGCGTTCGGCTGGGTCAAGCGGCACTACGTCTGGGTGATGCGGATCGGCGGCGGCATGCTGGTCGCCCTCGGGGTGCTGATCCTCACAGGTGTCTGGGACAGCATGATGGGCGACATGCAGGCCTGGGCCCTGCGCTTCAACGTTGGGATCTGATCGATGTCCACCACCGATACCGACACCGCCACCGGCAGCAGCGAACCCCCCGGCAAGGGCGCCGAGGCCGCCGCATCCGCCGACGAGCGCGACCTCGGCGCGGCGGGGGCGCAGCTGTCCACGGCCCCCGCCGAGGAGATCAGCGTCCCCTCGATGGGGCCGATCGGCTGGGTCCGGTGGTTCTGGCGGCAGCTGACCTCGATGCGGGTGGCGCTGCTGCTGCTCTTCCTGCTGTCGCTCGGTGCGATCCCCGGCTCCTTGGTCCCGCAGACGGGTATCGACCCGGTCAAGGTGGAGAACTTCAAGCAGCGGCATGAAACGCTCGCGCCGGTCTACGAGAAGCTGGGGCTCTTCCACGTCTACAGCTCGGTGTGGTTCTCCGCGATCTACATCCTCCTGTTCGTCTCGCTGATCGGCTGTATCGTCCCGCGCACCTGGCAGTTCATCGGCCAGCTGCGCAGCCGTCCGCCGGGCGCCCCGCGCCGGCTGACCCGGCTGCCCGCGTACACCACCTGGCGGACCGAGGCCGAGCCGGAGCGGGTGCTGGAGACCGCCCAGCGGATCATGAAGCGGCGCCGCTTCCGGACCCATACGGTCGGTGGCGCGGTGGCCTCCGAGAAGGGCTATCTGCGCGAGGCGGGCAACCTCCTGTTCCATATCGCGCTGATCGTGATGCTGGTGGCCTTCGCCGTGGGGCAGCTGTACAAGGCCGAGGGCGGCAAGTTGATCGTCGAGGGCGACGGCTTCGCGAACAATCTGACGCAGTACGACGACTTCAAGTCCGGCACCCTCTTCGACAAGAACGACCTCGCTCCCTTCGGCTTCCAACTGGACCGCTTCACGGCGACCTATGAGCGCAGCGGCCCCCAGAAGCGCACCCCCCGCACCTTCCGCGCCGATGTCACCTACTGGGAGGGGGCGGACGGCAAGGAGCACAAGACCTCGATCAAGGTCAATGAGCCCCTGGAGATCGCGGGTTCCAAGGTCTATCTGCTTGGCCACGGGTATGCCCCGATCGTCACGGTGCGCGACGGGCAGGGCAAGGTCGCGTTCCGCGGGGCGGTGGCCTCGCTGCCGATCGACGGGGTCAACCTCACCGAGAACGTAGTGATCAAGGTCCCGGACTACCGCGACAAGAACAACAAGAAGGACCAGATCGGCTTCCAGGGTCAGTTCGTGCCGACCCTCGACCTCAACACGGGCACGATGTTCTCCCAGTTCCCGGCGCTGGACAATCCGGCGCTCATCCTGACCGCGTACCGCGGCAGCCTGGGCGTGGACGCCGGGATCCCGCAGAACGTCTACCAGCTCGACACTTCGCGGATGAAGCAGTTCAAGGAGTCCGACGGGTCGGCCTTCGCGAAGGCGCTCAAGGTGGGCGACACCATGAAGCTGCCGAACGGGGCCGGGACCCTCAAGTTCGAGGGCATCAAGACCTGGGCCACCTTCCAGATCTCCCACCAGCCGGGCACCGGCTACGCGCTCGTGGGCGCCGTCGCCGCCCTGATCGGTCTCGCCGCCTCCCTGTTCATCCAGCGCCGCCGGGTGTGGGTCCGCGCGGTGACCGGAGCCGACGGCGTCACCGTCGTCGAGATGGCGGGGCTCGGCCGCAGCGAGTCCGCCAAGCTTCCCGAAGAACTCGCCGACCTCGCCGTGGCCCTGCAGTCCGAGGCCCCGCCCGCGCCGGAGCCGGAGCCGAATCCGGATATCGACACCGCACAACCCGCAGATCCTGCCGAAGGAGCGCGCGCGTGAACCTCGCTGCCGAAACCAACGAGAGCCTGGCCCAATTCAGCAATGTGCTGATCTATTCGGCCATGGCGGTCTACACCCTCGCCTTCCTCGCCCATATCGCCGAGTGGGTGTTCGGCAGTCGCAGCGCCGTCGGCCGCACCGCCGCCGCCATCACCACAGGCTCTGCCGCCTCAGCCCCCGCCAAGGTCACCGTGCGGGTCGCCCAGGGTGGCGGCACCGCCGTGCTCGAACGCCCCAAGATCGTCACCCGCTCCGCCGCGGGCACCCGTGACGTCCCCGACGGGCCGGGCGCCGCGGGCGGCACCGAACAGGGCGATCTGTACGGCCGGATCGCCGTCGGCCTCACCGTGCTCGCCTTCCTGATGCACGTCGGCGCCGTGCTCACCCGCGCCCTGTCCGTACAGCGCGCCCCCTGGGGCAACATGTACGAGTTCTCCACGACCTTCGCCATGGTCGCGGTCGGCGCGTATCTCACCCTGCTCGCGCTGAAGAAGAACGTGCGCTGGATCGGGCTCCCCCTGGTCACCACGGTCCTCCTCGACCTCGGTCTCGCTGTCTCTGTCTTGTACACCGCCAGCGCCCAGTTGGTTCCCGCCCTCCACTCGTACTGGCTGTGGATCCACGTCAGCTGCGCGATCATCTCCGGCGCCTGCCTCTACCTCGGCGCCGTCGCCACGCTGCTCTACCTCTTCCGCGACCGGTACGAGGAGAAGCTGGCCAAGGGTGCGGAGCCCGGCCGCTTCGCGTCCGTCCTGGAGCGGCTGCCCGCGGCCGGCAGCCTCGACAAGTTCGCGTACCGCATCAACGCCACGATCTTCCCGCTGTGGACCTTCACGATCATCGCGGGCGCGATCTGGGCCGAGGCCGCCTGGGGCCGCTACTGGGGCTGGGACCCCAAGGAGGTCTGGTCCTTCATCACCTGGGTCGCCTACGCCACCTATCTGCACGCCCGCGCCACCGCCGGCTGGAAGGGCCGCAAGGCCGCCTACCTCGCGCTGATCGCGTTCGGCTGCTACCTCTTCAACTACTACGGCGTGAACATCTTCATCAGCGGCAAGCACTCCTACGCCGACGTCTGAACCGGCGACGTCTGAACCGTCGGAGACTGAACCACTGCCGCCCGCGGGGCCGGTTCGCGTGACTTAGGTCACGGGAACCGGCCCTCGTCGTTCGGACAGTCCCCCGTCGTGGAGAAGAATCTTCGAGCCCGTATCAGAGACGGGGTCGACAACCACGCCTACCGTCTGACGGGGGACTGGTCGACGGCGGAGGACATGGCGTCCCTGACCTTCCTCGAAGCGTCGCTGATCGGCTTGGGTTTCCTGGGTCGTCCTGGGTGTTCCGGGGCGACGTCGGGTGGTTGGCTCGTGTTGGTGTGCTGACGGGGGTTGGAGTCCCGTGGGTGAGCCGGTTGTGGCCGCGTGGTGCGGTCGGTGCCGATCGTGTTCGGTTCCTGCTGCTGTCGACGCGGCTGGACATGGGGTATCCCCTGCTCGAAGAGCTTGGGGAAGGGTCTGGCGCGGTGGAGGCCGCCCTGCCGGACGCTTTCCGGGCCGGTGCGGACCCGGCCGGGGCAGGCTGCATCGATATGCGGCTCCGCCGCGTGTCCACGCCGCTTCCCGGGCGCGGGGCGTTTGGATCGTGGGAGCCGTGGAGTCCGCTCCCTGCTCTGTTGGCAGGCCGACGCGGTATGAAGATGCGCGGCCAGAACTGCACCGTAGCGCCATCGCCTTCACCGGCAACAGCTCCACCGGACATCTCACTGCCACACACCCTCGCGGCTGTGCGGGGGGATCGACCCGGAAGGCGGCAGCTGCCGCCCTCGCTGCTGGGCATCGCCACCAACACCGTACGCAACGCCCGGCGCGCTGCCCGCCGCGACGCCGCCGTCAACCGGCTGCCGCGCCGGGAGGCCGTCCGCGACTTCGCCGAGACGTCGCCTCCCGCATCGCTCGCCGTGGCCGGCGGGCTCGCGGTGACGGGAGCGGACGACGCCGACGGCCTGCGGGTCGGCCCAGACGGCACGGCCACGTACGCCTTCGCGCCGCGCGTCAACGGGGACACCGAGGACGACGCGACCGAAGTGCTGGGCCGCATCGCGACCGTGGCGGAGAAGTCGTCGGCGTCGTCGGCGGCGGAGTGGAAGGGCGGCGGGGGCATCCGCGACGACCAGTACGTGTACATCGACAGCAAGGTGGCCTTCGAGACCCAGGTGAACGGCAGTCCCCCCAAGCTCGCCCCGCCGCACCGCCGCGAGGTCTGGCTGTCGGTGGACGGCTCCCGCAACGGGCTGCTGCGCGAGCCCGGCCGGCCGGACAACAAGGTCCAGCCCCTGGACCTCGAACCCGCCCCGGGCAAGCCTGGCTACGACAGGTCGACCAGCTACCGCCATCTCCAGACCCTCCCCACCGATCCCGGCGCGATGCGGAAGTGGATCTACGCCACGGTGGAGCAGACCCGGGACCCTGAGCGGTCGCTGGACCAGGACGCGTTCGTGCTCGTCGGCGACCTCATCCGCGAATCGCTGATGCCGCCGAAGGTGAGCGTCACGCTCTGCCGCGCGGCGGCGCAGATCCCCGGTGTGGTCGTCGTGCCCGACGCCGTGGACGCCGCCGGGCGGCACGGGGTCGCCGTCGCGCGGGTCGACTCCGGCCGCTCCGCCATCCGCGAGGAGCTGATCTTCAACCAGAAGACGGGCGAGTACCTGGGCGAGCGCAGCGTCGCGCTCAAGGACGGTGGCGGCCACAAGGCCGGGCAGGTCGCCGGCACCGCCGCGATCCTGGACCGGGCGGTCGTGGACAAGCCGGACAAGCGCCCGTAGCGACGGCGTGACACAAAGAGCACACCACCCGGCCCGCTGAGACGCGCAGGGGCGTACGGGCCCACCAGCCCGTACGCCCCTGCGCCTCGCCCTGGAGGTTTACTCCTTCGCGTCCCCCGAACCTTCCTCGTTCTTGCGGCGCAGCTCCTCCTCGCGGCGGCGCAGGTCCGCCTCCCAGTCCTTGAGGAGTTCCTCGTCGTCCTTCTTGTTCTCCTCGCGGAGGGACTTGAGGAATTCGGGGTTGTCGTCCGGGGCCACCCACTGCTGCTGTGGCCCGGCCGCGGAACGGCTGCCGCCGCCCGCGCCCCCGCCCGCGACCGCGGTCCGGTTCTTGCCCGCCACCAGCCAGGCGATCGGGCCGATCAGCACCTCGCCGAAGAGCAGCACGATGATCACCCAGACCACCTTGGGCAGGTGGCGCACTTCCTCTTCGGGGGTGTTGAGGCAGTCGATGAAGGCGTAGATCCACAGCGCCAGGATGAGCAGGAAGGGCAGATACCTGAGCATGATGGCCGGTCCCCGGGGAACGATGGTGGGCCGCACGTGGCCCCATGACGGCTCCAGGGTAGTCCGTACCGGATACTGGAACGCATGGCTTATGACGATCTTCGCTCCTTTCTGCGGGCGCTTGACCGCGAGGGAGACCTCAGGCGCATCAAGGCCGAAGTCGATCCGTATCTGGAGATCGGGGAGATCGTCGACCGGGTGAACAAGTCAGGCGGTCCGGCGCTGCTCTTCGAGAACGTCAAGGGCTCGGCCATGCCGCTGGCGATGAACGTCTACGGCACCGATCGCCGCCTCCTCAAGGCCCTTGGGCTCGCCTCGTACGACGAGATCGGCGAGAAGATCGGCGGGCTGGTCAAACCGGAGCTGCCGCAAGGCTTCGGCGGGCTGCGCGAGGCGTTCGGGAAGCTCGGCGCCGTGGCGCATGTGCCGCCGAAGAAGGTGAAGGACGCGCCCGTGCAGGAGGTGGTGCTCACGGGCGACGACGTCGACCTGGAGGCGCTGCCCGCGCTGTTCACCTGGCCCGAGGACGGCGGGTCCTTCTTCAACCTCGGCCTGACCCACACCAAGCACCCCGAGACCGGGGCCCGGAACCTGGGCCTGTACCGGCTGCAGCGCCACGATCGCCGCACCATCGGGATGCACTGGCAGATCCACAAGGACAGCCGCAACCACTACCAAGTGGCCGCCAGGCGCGGCGAGAAGCTGCCGGTGGCGATCGCCTTCGGCGCGCCGCCCGCCGTGACGTACGCCGCGACGGCCCCGCTGCCCGGCGATATCGACGAATACCTCCTCGCGGGCTTCGTCCAGGGCAAGCGGGTCGAGATGGTCGACTGCAAGACGGTGCCCCTTCAGGTCCCGGCCCACGCCGAGGTGGTCATCGAGGGCTGGCTGGAGCCCGGGAAGATGCTGCCCGAGGGGCCGTTCGGCGACCACACCGGCTTCTACACCCCGCAGGAGCCCTTCCCGGCGCTCACCATCGACTGTGTGACGATGCGGCAGCGCCCGCTGCTCCAGTCGATCGTGGTGGGCCGTCCGCCGACCGAGGACGGGCCGCTGGGGCGGGCGACGGAGCGGTTCTTCCTCCCGCTGCTCAAGATCATCATCCCGGACATCGTGGACTACCACCTCCCGGAGTCGGGCGGCTTCCACAACTGTGCGATCGTCTCCATCGAGAAGAAGTACCCGAAACACGCACAGAAGGTGATGCACGCCATCTGGGGTGCGCACATGATGTCGCTGACCAAGCTGATCGTCGTGGTCGACGCCGACTGCGACGTCCACGATCTGCACGAGGTGTCCTGGCGGGCGCTGGGCAACACCGACTACGCCCGCGACCTGACCGTCGCCGAGGGCCCGGTCGACCATCTCGACCACGCCTCGTACCAGCAGTTCTGGGGCGGCAAGGCGGGCATCGACGCCACGGCGAAGTGGCCCGAGGAGGGCTATACGCGCGACGGCGGCTGGCCGCGGATGGTCGAGTCCGACCCCGAGACGGCCGATCGGGTGACACGGCGATGGAAGGAGTACGGGCTGTGACAGGCGCGGCGAGAACGGAGGCGGGCGGCGCGGGCGCGCCCCTTGCCGGGGTGGCCCGATGAGCGCCGACTCCGCGACCCCCGGCATCCTCGGCCCCGAATCCGCGCCGCCCGGCCGCGTCCGCGCCTTTCTGCGGCTGGTGATGATCGAGCACTCGGTCTTCGCGCTGCCCTTCGCCTACATCGCCTCGCTGACCGCGATGGAGCTGTGGGACGGCACGGTCCACTGGCTGCGGCTGCTGCTGGTGACGGTCGCCATGGTGGGGCTGCGCACCTTCGCCATGGCCTGCAACCGGATCATCGACCGGGAGATCGACGCCCGCAATCCGCGCACCGCGGGGCGTGAGCTGGTCACCGGCGCCGTGCCGGTGCGCTCCGCCTGGATCGGCGCCCTGGTCGCGCTCGCCGTCTTCCTCGGCGCGGCCGCGCTGCTGAACCCGCTGTGTCTGGCCCTGGCGCCGGTTGCGGTGGTCCCGATGGTGGTCTATCCGTACGGGAAGCGTTTTACGAACTTCCCGCACGCCATCCTCGGCCTCGCCCAGGCGATGGGCCCGGTCGGGGCGTGGATCGCGATCACGGGGGAGTGGTCCTGGGACGCGGTGATCCTCGGCCTCGCGGTCGGCATCTGGATCGGCGGCTTCGATCTGATCTACGCCTGCCAGGACGTGGCCGCCGACCGGGCCCACGGGGTGAAGTCGGTGCCGGCCCGCTTCGGCATCGCGGGGGCGCTGTACGGGGCGCGGGTCTGTCACGTCGTCACCACGCTGCTGCTGGGCTGGTATGGGCTGGCCACCGACGCCGGGTTCTTCTTCTGGCTCGGTCTGCTGATCGTGGCGGCGGCCTTCTGGTACGAGCACTCGGTCGTGCGGCCCGCCGATCTGTCCCGGCTGAACCGCGCCTTCTTCACCGTCAACGGCTTCGTCGGCATCGCGCTGTTCTGCTGTGCGCTGCTCGACCTGCTGGTGCGGGGACTGAGCCCATGAGGCCCGTTGGTTAGGCTCGTCGTGTGGAGCCGCCGCACGAGCCGTACAGGCCGCACAGACAGCCGCACAGGCGGCCGTACGGACCGCACGAAGAAGTGAGCCGGCGCCGGCCCTGGGTGGTCGGTGTCTCCGGCGCGTCCGGGACGCCGTACGCCGCCTCCGTACTGCGCGCGCTGCTGTCCGCGGGGGAGGCCGTCGACCTGGTGGTCAGCCGGGCCTCGCGGCTGACCCTGCTGGACGAGACGGGCATCTCCTTCCGGGACGCGCACTGGCGCCAGGACCTCGGCCGCTGGCTGGCGCGCGGCGCGGACGGCACGCCCGACGCGTTCGAACCGCGGGTGCAGACGGCGGACGTACGCCATTGGGCGGCCGGGGACCTGGCCGCGGGCCCGTCCTCCGGCAGCTACGACGTCAAGGGGATGCTGATCGTCCCGGCGAGCACCGCGTGTGTGGCGGGGGTGGCGCTGGGCCTGTCCAAGGATCTGCTGCAGCGGTCGGCGAGCGTCAACCTCAAGGAGCGGCGCCCGCTCGTGGTCGCGGTGCGGGAGGCGCCGCTGAGCGGACAGACCCTCAGACACCTGGTCGCGCTGGACGAGGCGGGCGCGGTCGTGGTGCCCGCCTCGCCCGCGTTCTACGCGGGTGCGACCCGTATCCAGGATCTGGTGGACTTCGTGGCGGGGCGGGTGCTGGACGCGGCGGGGGTGCCGCACAAGCTGTACCGCCGCTGGGAGGGGGAACTCCGGGGAGGGGCCGGGGACGAGTAGCGGGGGCCGTACCGCCACGGCGCTTCGCCGAAGTGGCCCGCCCGCGTGGCCCGCCCGCACAGGCCGCGGGGCCTTCAGGTTCTAGAAGGCGAGATGCCCTCTGTACCTTAGTTTATGCGTGTAAACTTGCTGTATCTCTGAATAATGGAAGGCGCACGGCATATGGACGCGGTGGATAGGCAGCTCATCCAGGCCCTGCGGGAGAACGGGAGGGCGTCGTACGCGGAGCTCGGCCGGCTCGTCGGCCTTTCCGGACCCAGCGTCACGGACCGGATCAACCGCCTGGAGGCGGCCGGGGTGATCACCGGCTACCGCGCGACCGTCGACGCCGCGTCCCTGGGCCTCGGGGTGACCGCCCTCATCGGCATTCAGCTCTCCGACGCCGTCGACCACGAGGAGGTGGCGGGGCGGCTGCGCGAGCTGGCCGAGATCGAGGACTGTTGGTTCATCGCGGGCGACGACTCGTACATGCTCAAGGTGCGCGCCTCGGACGTGGACGGGCTCGAGCGGACCATCCGGCGGCTGTCCGCGACCAAGGGTGTCGCCCGTACGCGTACCACGATCGTGCTGTCCACGAAGTGGGAGAACCGGGTCGGCGAATTGCCCGACGATGACAAGGCGTAGTCTCAGGAAGGCCACTTAAAGCAAAGGCCTACATAAGCAGACGTATTGCAGACGTATGGGAGGCGGCCGCATGACTGCGTCTATCCAAGATGCGGGTCTCAAGCGCGAACTGGAAGAGAAGGTCCGCGCCGGAGAGCGGCTGTCACGCGAGGACGGCATCGCGCTGTACGAAAGCGATGACCTGGCCTGGCTCGGCGGGCTGGCCCATGAGGTGCGCACCCGCAAGAACGGTGACGTGGTTCACTTCAACGTCAACCGCCACCTCAACATGACCAATGTGTGCACCGCCTCGTGTGCGTACTGCTCCTTCCAGCGCAAGCCGGGTGAGAAGGACGCGTACACCATGCGCATCGAGGAGGCCGTCCGCCTCGCCAAGGCGATGGAGAACGAGAACCTCACCGAGCTGCACATCGTCAACGGTCTGCACCCCACCCTCCCCTGGCGCTACTACCCGCGGTCGCTGAAGGCGCTCAAAGAAGCCCTTCCGCAGGTGTCCCTGAAGGCCTTCACCGCCACCGAGATCCACCACTTCGAGAAGATCTCCGGGCTGCCGGCCTCGGAAATCCTCGACGAGCTGATCGACGCCGGCCTGGAGTCGCTCACCGGCGGCGGCGCGGAGATCTTCGACTGGGAGGTCCGGCAGCACATCGTCGACCACGAGACCCACTGGGAGGACTGGTCGCGCATCCACCGGCTGGCGCACGAGAAGGGCCTCAAGACCCCGTGCACCATGCTGTACGGGCATGTCGAGGAGCCCCGGCACCGGGTGGACCATGTGCTGCGGCTGCGCGAGCTCCAGGACGAGACCGGCGGGTTCCAGGTCTTCATCCCGCTGCGCTACCAGCACGACTTCGTGGACATGAAGGACGGCAAGGTCCGTAACCGGCTGCAGGCCAGGACCACCATGGCCACCGGCGCGGAGGCGCTGAAGACCTTCGCGGTCTCGCGGCTGCTGTTCGACAACGTCCCCCATGTGAAGGTCTTCTGGGTGATGCACGGCGTACGGACCGCCCAGCTCGCGCTCAACCACGGCGCGGACGACATGGACGGCTCGGTCGTCGAGTACAAGATCACCCACGATGCCGACAACTACGGCACGCCGAACAAGCTGACCCGGGACGATCTGCTGGAGCTGATCCGGGACGCGGGCTTCCGCCCGGTGGAGCGGAACACCCGCTACGAGATCATCCGCGAGTACGAGGGGCCGGACCCGGCCCGGCGCGAGGCGCCCCAGCCCATGCGCGCCTGACGCCAGCGGCCCGCGCCCTCGTCCGCCCGTGCCCGGTGGTGTCTGACGGCCGCCGGGGCGGGTACCCGCGTCGCCATGGCCGCCGCCCGAGGGTCCGCCGGGAAGCCCGCCGCCGAGCGGCGCACAGACCCTGACGAGTCTGCCGCGTACACCGCCGAGCCCTTCGTGCCGCGCGGCGCCGACCTCGCCGCGCTGCGCGAGGCGGCCGCGGGGTGCCGCGGCTGTCCGCTGCACCGCGAGGCCACCCAGACCGTCTTCGGCGCGGGGGACCCGGGCGCCCGCGTCGTGCTGGTCGGGGAGCAGCCCGGCGACCAGGAGGACCGGCAGGGGCGCCCGTTCGTGGGGCCCGCGGGCCAGGTGCTGACACGGGCGCTGGACGAGGCGGGCATCGACCCCACCGAGACGTACATCACCAACGCCGTCAAGCACTTCAAGTTCGGCCACCTCCCCGGGCGCGGCAAACGGCGCATCCACAAGTCGCCGAGCCTGCGCGAGATCAGCGCCTGCCGGCCGTGGCTGACCGCGGAGCTGTCGCTGATCGATCCCGAGCTGATCGTGGCGCTGGGCGCGACGGCCGGGAAGGCGCTGCTCGGTTCCTCCTTCCGGGTCACCAAGCAGCGCGGGATGCTGCTGCCCGTCCCCGAGGAGGGGGCGCGGGAGTGCGTGGTCGCCACCATCCACCCCTCCGCCGTGCTGCGCGCCGACGACCGGGAGGCGGCCTACCAGGGGCTGGTGTCGGATCTCAGGGTCGTCGCGGAGGCCTTGGGGCGTCCGTGATTCACTGGATGGGCAGGACTTCCCAGCAGAAAGAAGACGGCCGTGCCTTTCAAGCCGAGCGCGACGTTCCGCTACACCGCCATGCGCCTGGGGATCTTCGCGGGCTCCTTCCTGGTGATGTGGGCCCTGGTGTACTTCCGGGTGGTGCCCGCCGGGCTCGGCGGCTCCAACCTCTTCTGGGTCGCGCTGCTGGCCCTGATCGTCTCGGCGCCGCTGAGCTTCGTCCTGCTGCGCAAGCAGCGCGACGAGATGGCGGTGCAGGTCTCGGAGCGGGTGGACCGCGCCAAGGCGCGGCTCGCGGCGAACCAGAGCCAGGAAGACGGCGTCTGAGCCGCACCTCCGCCCCGGCTCTTCCGTACGGCTTCTGCTTGTAACCCTCCTCACACCTCTTCGGCGTCCCGTCTTCCAGCTCCCGCTGGAAGACGGGACGTTGTTCGTTCGTACTCCTGTGTGTAAAAGCTTGGCTATGGGGAACTCAAAGTCCGGGTGTTAGTGTTCTTGTCATGACGACCGCAGCCGCGCCCCGCTTTCCCATGAGCGTCCCGCTCGTGGCGCGCCTGCACATCGATCTCTGCCGCTGCCGGTCAGCAGCCTGTCGCCGCCGCTGACCGCTTCTTAACGCCCCAGCGGCCGGAGACCGTACGGACTCCTGGCTCACCCCCGTCCGCTACCTCGTCCCCTGACTTTTTCCGCCTTCCCCTGCTTTTCCCTGCCTTCGGAGTGTGTCCGTTGTCATCCGTCCCCGAGACGCCGTCTCAGAGATCCTCCATACGCCTGCCCAAGGTGCCGTTCTGGACGCAGATCCTGCTGGGCCTGGTGCTCGGCGTGGCGCTCGGCTGGGTCGCCCGCAGCGGTGACGTCGACTGGCTGGTCACCACCCTCGACAAGATCGGTTCGATCTTCGTCCAGCTGCTGAAGCTCGCCGTCGCCCCGCTGGTCTTCTTCGCGATCCTGATCTCGATCACCAACCTGCGGAACGTCAACAACGCCGCGCGCCTCGCGACCCGCACCCTGCTGTGGTTCATGGCGACCTCGCTGATCGCGGTCGCCATCGGCCTGACGATCGGTCTCATCACCAACCCCGGCTCCGGCACCGGCCTGACCCCGCAGGACGGCGCCAAGCCCGACCACGCGGGCTCCTGGCTGGACTTCCTTACCGGCATCATCCCGACCGACGTCATCACGCCGTTCACCGAGCTGAACGTCCTGCAGATCGTCTTCATGGCCGCCGTCGCGGGCGTCGCCGCCCTTCAGCTCGGCGAGAAGGCCCAGCCGATCCTCACCCTCAGCCAGGCCATCCTGGAGCTGCTGCAGAAGGCTCTGTGGTGGGTTATCCGCCTCGCCCCGCTGGGCACCCTCGGCCTCATCGGCTACGCCATCGCCGAGTACGGCTGGAACCTCATCGGCAAGTACGCCACCTTCACCGCCGACATCTACGTCGGCTGCGCCCTGGTGATGTTCGGCGTCTACCCGACGCTGCTGGCCACGGTCGCCAAGGTCAACCCGCTGCACTTCTTCAAGGGCGCCTGGCCCGCGATCCAGCTCGCCTTCGTCTCCCGCTCCTCGGTCGGCACCATGCCGGTCACCCAGAAGGTCACCGAGCGCCTGGGCGTCCCGAAGGAGTACGCCTCCTTCGCGGTGCCCTTCGGGTCGACGACGAAGATGGACGGCTGCGCCTCGATCTACCCGGCCATCGCCGCGATCTTCATCGCCCAGATCTTCGATGTGCACCTCGGTTTCGGCGACTACCTGCTGATCGCCTTCGTCTCGGTCATCGGCTCGGCCGCCACGGCCGGCCTCACCGGCGCGACCGTCATGCTGACCCTGACCCTGTCCACGCTCGGCCTCCCGCTGGAGGGCGTCGGCCTCCTCATGGCCATCGACCCGGTCCTGGACATGATGCGCACCGCGACCAACGTCGCAGGCCAGGCGCTGATCCCGGTCCTCGTCTCGGCCCGCGAGAAGATCCTCGACCACCACGCCTACGAGCACGCCTCCGCGTCCCCCCTGGACGACGCGGACACGGCCGACGACCGCCGGGTGGTCCCGGCCGCGGCGTAGCAGCCGCCCGTTCCCGACGTCGCCCCGCTCTCTCGGCAGAGAGCGGGGCGACGCGTTGTATGCGCTCAGGACTTGCTCCGGTGCCGGGCGTCGGCCTCGGCTATCGCTGCGGCGTCGGACTCGGCCAACGCGATGGTGAAGCCGAGCGCCTTGGTGATGTGACTCGCGGCTGACATGACGCGCGCCGTGCCCACGACGGGGGCGATCGCGACGAGCACGTCTTGCAACTGCTCGGCTGTCAGGTTGGCCTTGATGGCGGGATCGACGTGGGCGAGGTAGGAGATCCCCGGTGCGTCCATGGCGACGAGCGCGGCGAGGCGGGTGAGGATGAGCGTGCGGTCGTCCAGGCTGCAGCGGTCGATCGAGTCGACCGTCATGGCGGCGAGCGTGTCGAGAACGGGCGTTTCCGATGTTGCGGCCATGTCCGTATCGCCTTCCGGTGCTGTACGGAGCCGACACGCGCCACCCCCCCTGACCACGGGAATCCCCACGCGTTCGGCGGCTTGCTCCTTCACCGTAAAGGCCCCCTGAGGCTCACGCCTGCTGGGCTGCTCGGGTGAACTTTGCTGGATTGGCAAGAGAAGTGGCCGTTCTGGCACGCGTCGCGCACGGTGGGCGCATGAGCGTGAACAAGGTTTCTGAAGACAAGATTTCTGAAGAGTTCGATGTCGTGGTGGTCGGAGGGGGCGCCGCCGGGCTGTCGGGGGCGCTGACGCTGGCGCGGGCGCGGCGGTCCGTGGTGGTGATCGACTCCGGTGAGCCGCGTAACGCGCCCGCCGCGGGGGCGCACGGGCTGCTGTCGCGCGACGGGGTGTCGCCGCTGGAGCTGTTGCGGATCGGCCGGGAGGAGGTGGCCGGGTACGGCGGGCAGATCGTGTCCGATCGGGCGGTCTCCGCCCGGCGGGTGGCGGGCGGCTTCGTCGTCGAGGCCGGGAGCGGTCGCTGCTTCCGGGCGCGGCGGCTGCTGGTGACGACCGGGCTGGTGGACGAGGTGCCGGAGGTGCCGGGGCTGCGGGAGCGGTGGGGGCGGGATGTGCTGCACTGCCCGTACTGCCATGGCTGGGAGGTCCGCGACGCGCCCATCGGCGTGCTCGCCGTCAGTCCGCTCTCCGTGCACCAGGCGCTGCTGTTCCGGCAGTGGTCGGATCGGGTGACGCTGTTTCTGCACACCGGTGCCGAGTTGGCCGAGGACGAGTGGGAGCGGCTGGCCGCGCGGGGGATAGCCGTGGTCGACGGCGAGGTGACGGGACTTGAGGTGGTGGAGGACCGGCTGGCCGGGGTCCGGTTGGCCTCGGGGCGGCGGGTGCCGGTGGAGGCCCTGGTGGTGGCGACGCGGATGGTGGCGCGCGGCGAGGTCCTGGCGGGCCTCGGGCTGAGCGCGGTGGAGCATCCCATGGGGGTCGGGACGTATGTGCCGTCGGACGCGAGCGGGCTCACCGAGGTGGCCGGGGTGTGGGCGGCGGGGAACGTCACCGACCTGCTGGCCAACGTCCCGGTCGCGCAGGCGGCCGGGTTCCAGGCCGCGGCGGCGATCAACGCCGATCTGGTGGCCGAGGACACTGACGCCGCCGTGGCCCGCCGTAGGTCCACGTCCGTTTCCGGGGGTGCTTTCGGCCCGGCCGACGAGGCCGAGGTCTGCGCGCGGGTCCTCGGCGAGCGCCGGCACGGTCTCGACCCGCTGCCGCGCTCCCAAGGGCCCGCGCGGCCGTAGGAGTGGCGGTGACCCGTCAGCCCACGCCGTCCTCGGCCAGGACACGGGCCATGGTGCGCTCGGCCAGGGCCGTGATGGTCACGAAGGGGTTGACGCCGATCGAGCCCGGGATGAGCGAGCCGTCGGTCACGTACAGCTTGTCGTAGCCGGCGGCCCGGCCGTACGCGTCCGTGGCGCGGCCCAGGACGCAGCCGCCCAGGGGGTGGTAGCAGAAGTCGGCGGCGAAGGAACGGGTGTCGCCGAACAGGTCGTAGCGGTAGATGGTGCCGTTGGCGGAGTTGAGGCGGTCGAAGAGGGATTTGGCGGCGGTGACGGAGGGGGCGCTCTGGGTGCCGGTCCAGTTCAGGACGGCGGCGTCCTTGGCCGCGTCGTAGGTGAAGGTGCCGCGCTCGGGGTTCTTCGTGATGGCCAGGTACAGGCTGGCCCAGGTCTCGGTACCGGCCGGGAGCGGGGCGATCTCGGCGAAGACGGGGTTCGTGGCGTTGGACCAGTCGTCGATCCCCATCACCGGGATCGTGGACTGGTGGGCGCCGGTCGGGTTCCATATGTGGTTCGCGCGGCCGAGCATGACGTTCCCGTTGCCGCCCCAGCCGCGGCCGATCTGCGGGCTCAGGGCGGGCAGGGCGCCGGTCTCGCGGGCGCGCAGCAGGAGCTCGGTGGTGCCGAGGCTGCCGGCGCCGAGGAAGAGCGAGCGGCAGGAGATCTCGTCGGTGCCGACGACGGCGCCGGTGTCGTCGAGGCGGTCCACGGTCAGGACGTATGTGCCGTCGGCGGCCCTGCGGATGGCGCGGGCGCGGCTGAGGGTGCGGATGGTGACGTTCCCCGTGCCGAGGGCCGCCGCGAGGTAGGTCTTGTCGAGGCTGCGCTTGCCGAAGTTGTTGCCGTAGATGACCTCTTGGGCGAGGGCGGACTTGGTCGCGGTCCCGGCGGCCTCGCGCTGCATGTAGTCGAAGTCGTACACGTTCGGGACAAAGACGGTCTTCAGGCCGGCCGCCTTGGCTTGGTCGCGGGAGACGCGGGCGTACTGGTACCACTCGGTGGACTCGAACCACGCGGACGGGACGGTGTTGGTGCCGAGCATGCGGTTGGCGAGCGGGAAGTACGTGGCGTACATCGCGGCCGCGTCGACCTGCGGCAAAACCTCCTGGAAGTACGCGCGGGACGGAGTGACCGCCATGCCTCCGTTGACGAGCGAGCCGCCGCCGACGCCGCGTCCGACGTAGACGGACATGTTGGGGAAGCGGACGCGGTCCAGGACGCCGGGGTAGGGGGTGATGTCCTTGTTGATGACGTCCAGCCACAGGAAGGTGGCCAGCGGCGCCTCGGTTCTGGTCTTGAACCACATGGAGCGCCGGTCGGGCGCGGTCATCGAACAGTAGACCTTGCCGTCGGAGGCCGGGGCGTTCCACAGCCGCCCCATCTCCAGGACCAGGGTCTTCACGCCCGCCTCGCCGAGCCGCAGGGCGGCGACCGCCGCGCCGTAGCCGGAGCCGACGACGACGGCGGGGGCGTATTCGGCGCTCGCCGTGGGGACGGGGCGGTCGGCGGCGGCCGCCGGGGAGAGGGCTATCCGGGTGAGCCCGAGGGCCGCGGCGCCGCGCAGGGCGGCCAGACCAAGAATGTGACGACGCGTCAGATTTGCTGTCATGCTCGCATCATGTGCGGAGTCCCGGGTTCCGCCCATACTGCTCACGCATGGTCTTTTACAGACCACTCCTGTCACACGCCCACCAAAGGGTCATAGCCGCCTCTTCCGTCCCAGCCGCGTTATGAACGTCGGACGCGTAGGGCGTCGGGCGGAGGAGCGATGGCGGTAGAGGCGAGGCGGGCGGAGCAGCGGGAGCCCGAGCGGGAGAGCCGGAACAGAGTCGGCACGGTCATCATCAGTTGGCTGACCACGACCGATCACAAGAAGATCGGCAACTTGTACATGGTGACGTCCTTCGTCTTCTTCCTCTTCGCCGGGCTGCTGGCGATGGTGATGCGGGCGGAGCTGGCGCGGCCGGGTACCCAGCTCGTCTCCAATGAGCAGTTCAACCAGGCGTTCACCATGCATGGCACGATCATGCTGCTGATGTTCGCCACACCGCTGTTCGCCGGCTTCGCGAACTGGATCATGCCGCTGCAGATCGGCGCCCCGGATGTGGCGTTCCCGCGGCTGAACATGTTCGCCTACTGGCTGTACCTGTTCGGCTCGCTGATCGCGGTGGCCGGGTTCCTCACCCCGCAGGGCGCGGCCGACTTCGGCTGGTTCGCGTACTCGCCGCTGTCGGACGCGGTCCGCTCGCCGGGTGTGGGCGCCGATATGTGGATCATGGGTCTGGCCTTCTCCGGCTTCGGCACGATCCTCGGCTCGGTCAACTTCATCACCACCATCATCTGCATGCGCGCTCCGGGCATGACGATGTTCCGCATGCCGATCTTCACCTGGAACGTCCTGCTCACCAGCGTGCTGGTGATCATGGTTTTCCCGGTGCTGGCCGCGGCCCTTTTCGCGCTGGAGGCGGACCGTAAGTTCGGGGCGCGGGTCTACGATCCGTCCAACGGTGGTGCGGTGCTATGGCAGCATCTGTTCTGGTTCTTCGGCCATCCCGAGGTCTATATCATCGCGCTGCCGTTCTTCGGGGTGATCACCGAGATCATCCCGGTGTTCAGCCGCAAACCGGTATTCGGCTACGCGGGTCTGGTCGCCGCGACCGTCTCCATCGCCGGTCTTTCCGCCACGGTGTGGGCGCACCATATGTTCGTCACCGGGGCGGTGCTGCTGCCGTTCTTCTCCTTCATGTCCTTTCTCATCGCGGTGCCCACCGGGGTGAAGTTCTTCAACTGGGTCGGGACGATGTGGAAAGGGTCACTGTCCTTCGAGACACCGATGCTGTGGTCCATCGGATTCCTCGTCACCTTCCTGTTCGGCGGGCTCACCGGGGTGCTCCTGGCCTCGCCACCCCTCGACTTCCATGTCAGCGACAGCTATTTCGTGGTCGCCCACTTCCATTACGTGGTCTTCGGGACCGTGGTGTTCGCGATGTTCGGCGGATTCTACTTCTGGTGGCCGAAGTTCACCGGAAAAATGCTGGACGAACGGCTCGGGAAAATCCACTACTGGACGCTGTTCACCGGTTTTCACACCACCTTCCTCGTCCAGCACTGGCTCGGCGTCAAGGGAATGCCGCGGCGCTACGCCGACTATCTGGCCGCGGACGGATTCACCGGGCTGAACACCATCTCCACCATCGGCGCGTTTCTGCTCGGCATGTCCACCCTCCCGTTCCTCTACAACGTCTGGAAGACCGCCAAATACGGGGAGAAGGTGACCGTGGACGACCCCTGGGGATACGGCAGATCGCTGGAGTGGGCGACCTCCTGCCCGCCGCCGCGGCACAACTTCCTCGCCCTCCCCAAGGTCCGCAGCGAATCCCCCGCCTTCGACCTGCACCACCCCGATGTCGCCGAGTCGTTGCAGCGCGAGCGGGCGTAGGCGCACGTGCCCGATCCCTATGAGATCGAGTCGGGCATCGCCCGGCTGGAGGGCTATCTGCTGTGCCAGAGCGAGCTCGGCGACGCCCGGGCGGAGGCCGAGGCGTTCGCCGGACGGCTGGCCTGGCTCACCGCCGCCCAGCGCGAGGAGGTGGTCCGGCTGTACACCGAGGAGCGCGTCGAGCTCTCCCGGCGGATGCTGCGCCGCATCGTCGACCGCTGCGAGGAGCTGCGCGCCGAGTACACGGCGCGCTACGACGAGCTGCGGCGGCGCCTGGTGTGCCGGTGCGTCGCGGGGATCCTGGTGGCCATGACGGCTCTGGCGGTCGTGGGCGCCGTCGCGCTGTGGGCGGCCCTGGGCGTGACACCATGATCCTGATCTTCCGGAACTGATGTGAGGGGTCCTCAGCAGCCTTAGGCTTGACGGTGGCCAGGCGACCCGGAGACCCGCGACCGAGGGGTGCCGGGCGGGCAGGGGCGAAGGGGGCGGCCGGCGTGGGCGGGGCGACGAAGAGCAGGCGGATGCCGAGGGCGGTGCGCGAGCAGCAGATGCTAGACGCGGCCGTACGGACCTTCGCGCGGCGCGGCTACAGAAACGCCTCCATGGACGACATCGCCGAGCAGGCGGGGGTCTCCAAGCCGCTGGTTTATCTGTATCTGAACTCCAAAGACGAGCTGTTCGCGGCGTGCATCCGGCGGGAGGCCGCCTTGCTGGTGGCGGCGATACGGGCCGCCGTCGAGCATGACGCGAAAGCCGACCGCCGGCTGTGGAGCGGGCTGCACGGCTTCTTCACGCACACCGCCGAGCACCCGGACGGATGGGCGCTGCTGCACGTCCAGGCCCGTACGCACGGCGATCCCTTCGCGCGGGAGGTCGCCGCGATGCGGGCGGAGATCGTCGAGTTCGTCACCCATCTGCTCCGGGCGGCCGTGCGGGAGAAGGGATGCGGGGCGGCGCGGACGGGCCGGATGACCGGCGGCGAGGCGGCCGGGCTCGCATACGCGCTGGTGGGCGCGGCGGAGTCGCTGGCCGAGTGGGCGGGCGACCGGGCGGGCGGAGGGCCTTCGGCCGAGGAGGCGGCGGCCACGCTGATGAACTTCGCCTGGGCGGGTCTTGGCAACCTGCTGCGGGGCGAGGGCTGGTCGCCCGGCGAGCACGTAGGGGCGTAGGAGGCAGGGGCGTAGGCGCGTAGGGGCGTAGGGGCGGCGCTCAGCCGATGTGGGCCCTGGCGTACAGCGCCGAGGGGTCCTTGGCCCGGGAGACCGCCGAGGGGTGCGTATGCCGCTGGGCGGTGGGGTGCGCGACGCCCTTCTCCCACACCGTGGACATATCGGTGCCGCTGTCCGAGCCGCCCTCCGCGGGGGACAGGTCCACCGGATGGAAGTTGGACGGGGCGGTGTGCCAGCCGTCCGGGGCGAGCCGGGTGGCCAGGACATAGGTCCTGCCCGGTTCGAGCGACGGGGCCTCGCCCACCACGATCCGCTCCCGCCGCAGCGGGTCGTCGCCGCCCTCCTGGGCGACCCGTACGCTGCCGCTCACCTTGCCCTTGAGGGTTTTGCGCACCTCGACCCGGTAGGTGGTCCACAGCAGCCGGTCGCCGTTCGTACGCCGCAGTCCCTCGCGCGCCGTGACCTTGCCGATGAACACGTCGTCGGCCCAACCGGAGGCGAATTCCGGGGTGTCGAGCCGTACCGCGTAGGTGGGGTGGTAGTGGGTGGTGCCGTACGGGACGGTGAACCACGCGGCCGCGCCGCCGCCGAGGGCCAGGAGGGCCGAGCCGAGCGCGATCGCCTTGGTGCGCGCTCCTGCGCGCGCCCCGCGCTTCGGATGCGCCGTGCGCGCTGCTCCGGTGGGGTGAAGTTCGGTGAACACGGCGCCGTTCACCCCCAGATGGCCCGGTAGGCCGCGATGTCGTCGGCCGACGGGGTGATGGCGGTGCGGGTGTCGTCGCAGTACATGACCGCGCCGGTGTCGGTGTGGTGCCCCAGCCTGAGCGCATGGCCGAGTTCGTGGGTGACCACGCCGTTCTTGGTCTCGGCGGAGTAGTCCTTCAGGAAGTGGTCGTTGAGGACGATGTCGTCGGAGCCGAGGTCGTGGGGCTCCCACAGACCGGACCAGCCGACGTCGCTGCGGTCGACGTCGCTCGCGTCCACATCCGCGTACGCCGTGCCCGTGTCGGGCCGGACGTCGACCTTGCCCAGCGCGTTCCAGGCGGCGCGCGCCCGGTCCCACTCCGCCGTGTACTTGGTGTGCAGATCGTAGGTCAGCTCCGAACCGTCCACGGATCCGGCGGTGTTCGGGGCGTCCTCGCAGGCCGCGAAGGCCGGGGGAGCGGGCAGCCCGGCGCACAGCCCCACCGTCAGCGACGCGGTCGTCAGAAGGCGCACTGGGAGACGTACAGGGCGGCGAACGGGGACACGTATGGGGAGGCGTATCGCCATGGGCAGTTACCCCTCGTCGGTGTACGGCCCGAGGGCATCACCGTAAACAGGCACCGCCACACGGCGCATTCGCACAGGTCTTCCCGGGGGAATCAAAGGATGATTACTCTGAAGTAACATTACTGAGGGGTCAGGAGTCGTCATGCCACAGCGGTCAGCACCTCCCGCGCCCACCCCCGCGCCCGCGCCCGCGCTCACCCCACCCGAACTGCGGGCCGCCGGCGGCCGGATACGGCAGGCCACCGTCCCCCCGCTCGCCCCGCCCGTCACCCGCGGCAGCCTGGCCGACATCCCCTTCGACAACGCCGCCCAGGCCCCCGCCGACCCCGTCCTCAGCCGGGTGAACCCGGACGGCAGCTGGCGGGACGTCACGGCCGCCGCGTTCGCCGCCGAGGTGCTGGCCTGCGCCAAGGGCCTGATCGCGCAGGGTCTGCGGCCCGGCGACCGGCTGGCGATCATGGCCCGCACCACCTACGAATGGACGCTGTTCGACTTCGCCGCCTGGGCCGCCGGGCTGGTCACCGTCCCCGTCTACCCCACCTCCTCACAGGCGCAGACGCACTGGATCCTGCGGGACTCGGGCGCCGCCGCCTGCGTCGTCGAGAGCGTGGAGCAGTCGCGGGTGGTCAGCGCCGTACGGCGGGAGCTGCCCGGCCTCGCCCATCTGTGGCAGTTCGACGCGGGCGCCGTCGCCAAGCTGGACGCGGCCGGGCGGGCGATCCCGGACGAGGAGGTGGCGAGGCGGCGGGCCGGCCTGGGGCCCGGCGACCTCGCGACCATCGTCTACACCTCGGGCACCACGGGCCGCCCCAAGGGCTGTGCGCTCACCCACGCCAACTTCTTCGCCGAGGTGGACAACGCCATCGAACTGCTCCACCCGGTCTTCAAAACGGTCAGCGACGAGCCCGCCGCCACCCTCCTCTTCCTGCCGCTGTCGCATGTCTTCGGGCGGATGATCGCCGTCGGCTGTCTCCGGGCCCGGGTCCGGCTCGGCCACGCGCCCAGCCTCCGCACCGAGGACCTGCTGGCGGGCCTCGCCGGATTCCGGCCGACCTTCCTGCTGGCCATCCCCTATGTGCTGGAGAAGGTCTACAACAGCGGACGGGCGACGGCCGAGCAGATGGGCCGGGGCGGTGCCTTCGACCGCGCCGCCGGGGTGGCCCGGCGGTACGGCGTGGCGCTCGAGGAGGCCCGGCGCGGCGGCAGCCGCCCGGGGCCGGTGCTGCGGGCCGCCCACGCGCTGTACGAACCGCTGGTCTACCGCAAGATCCGGGACGCGCTCGGCGGCAAGGTGCGCTATGTGATCTGCGGCGGCTCCCCGCTCGGCCGCCGCCTCGCCGCCTTCTACGCGGGCGCGGGCATCGAGATCTTCGAGGGCTACGGCCTGACGGAGACGACCGCGGCCGCCACCGTCACACCCCCGCTGCGCCCGCGCCTGGGCACGGTGGGCTGGCCGCTGCCCGGCAGCGCGGTGCGGATCGCGGAGGACGGCGAGGTGCTGCTGCGCGGCGGACAGGTCTTCTCCGGCTACTGGGACGCGCAGCTGAGGCGCGCGGTGCCCGAGGGCGGCCCGGAGACCTGGTACGCCACCGGTGATCTCGGGGCGCTCGACGACGAGGGCTATCTGACCATCACCGGCCGCAAGAAAGAACTAATCGTCACATCGGGCGGCAAGAACGTGGCCCCCGCCCCGCTGGAGGACCGGCTGCGCGCCCATCCGCTGGTCGGTCAGTGCATGGTGATCGGCGACAACCGCCCCTATGTGACGGCGCTGCTCACCCTGGACCCGGACGGGCTGGCGCACTGGCGGCGGATGGCGCAGCGGCAGGGCGTGCCGATCCGCCGGCTGGTCACCGACGAACTGCTGCTCGCGGAGGTCAGGCGCGCCGTGGACGACGCCAATGAGCTGGTCTCGCGCGCCGAGTCGATCCGCCGCTTCGCCGTGCTGCCGGTGGCGTTCACCGAGGAGTCCGGGCATCTGACGCCGTCGCTGAAGCTGCGGCGGACGGCGGTCGCCCGGGACTTCGCCGAGGAGATCGAGGCGCTGTACGTGGCGGAGAACGCGAAGAACGCGAAGAACGCGAAGAACGCGAAGATCGCGGAGGACGCGGAAAACAATGCCGGTATCTGAAGTGAATAAAGGATTAAGTGAATAGGGAAGATTTCAAGGTCGAAAACAAGGCAGGAGCCCCGGCCCCCGCCGAAGCGGAAGCCGGGGCTCCTTGGGTACTGCTTAATCAGGCCGCGCTGACGTTCTCCGCCTGCGGGCCCTTCGGGCCCTGGGTGACGTCGAAGGTAACGGCCTGGTTCTCCTCCAGGGAGCGGAAACCAGACGCGTTGATCGCGGAGTAGTGAACGAAGACATCGGGGCCGCCGCCGTCTTGGGCGATGAAGCCGAAGCCCTTCTCGGCGTTGAACCACTTGACGGTTCCGGTAGCCATAAGCCCTCCTTGGGCCAAAGGGTTGCCCTGCTCCAGAACCTGCAAGAAGTCTGAAAATCTACAAAAGCCCGCGGTTACATGCTCCGCAGGCTTTGTACTGCAAGGAAACCAAACTGCAACTTGCGGCGAGCTTAGCACGCTGCGTGTGCGCGGGGAAGGAGCCGAAGATCACGAATTCGAGGGGTTTCCCTGGTCAGCCGATTGGATAGGACCCCAGGTCGGGGTGGGCTACCCCGGCCCTGCGGCGGCCCCTGCCGCCGCCGTGCGCGACACACGGGGCTAGCCTCCGTATGTGGACAATTCACCGAGTTCCCCCGCCCGGAGTACATACGACGCCACGACCGCCGCAGGCGGTGCCCACCCGCCCTGCCGCCGGACCCGGCCGAGGGTCGGCCACATCCAGTACCTCAACTGTCTGCCCCTCTACTGGGGCCTGGCGACCAGTGGCGCCCTGCTCGACGTCGAGCTCACCAAGGACACTCCGGACGCCCTCAACGACAAGCTGGTCCGCGGCGATCTCGACATCGGCCCGATCAGCCTGGTGGAGTTCCTGCGCAACGCCGACGACCTGGTGGCGCTGCCCGATATCGCGGTCGGCTGCGATGGACCCGTGATGTCCTGTGTGATCGTCTCACAGCTGCCGCTCGAGCAGCTGGACCGGGCCCGGGTCGCCCTCGGCTCCGCCTCGCGCACCTCCGTACGGCTGGCGCGGCTGCTGCTCGCCGAGCGCTACGGGATCACCCCCGACTACTACACCTGCCCGCCCGACCTCAGCCTGATGATGCAGGAGGCGGATGCGGCGGTGCTGATCGGCGACGCGGCGCTGCGCGCCAATCTGCACTACGCCCCGAAGCTCGGCCTCCAGGTCCATGACCTCGGGCAGATGTGGAAGGAGTGGACCGGGCTGCCGTTCGTCTTCGCGGTGTGGGCGGCGCGCCGCGAGTACATGGAGCGGGAGCCGGAGATCGTCAGCAAGGTGCACGAGGCGTTTCTCGACTCCCGGGACCTGTCCCTGGTGGAGGTCACCAAGGTCGCCGAGCAGGCGGCGCGCTGGGAGGCGCTGGAGGCGTCGGTCCTGGAGCGCTACTTCACCACCCTCGACTTCAGCCTGGGCGAGCGCCAGCTGGAGGGCATCGCCGAGTTCGCGCGCCGCACCGGCCCGGTGGCCGGCTACCCCGCCGACGTACGGGTGCGCCCGGCGGACCTGGGCTCCCGTGCCGGGTGAACCGGGCGAAATGGCTGTCTGACCGCCCTGGAACGGCCGTACGACCGCCCTGGGCAGCGGTGTAACGGCTTGGTGCGCATCGGGTCCCGCTCCCGGCGGTATGTCCGGGGCAGGACCTAAGCTGGAGCGGCGCAGGCTAGGGGGGAGCGACGGGATGGAGCCGCTGGGAGCGGAGGACCCGCAGGTCATCGGCGCATACCGACTGCTCGGCCGGCTCGGCTCGGGCGGTATGGGCCGGGTCTTCGTGGGGCGTAGCGCGGGCGGCCGGACCGTGGCCGTGAAGGTCGTGCACGCACACTTCTCGCTCGACCACGAGTTCCGCGCCCGGTTCCGGCGTGAGGTGGAGGCCGCGCGGCGGGTCGGCGGGGAGTGGACCGCGCCGGTCCTGGACGCCGATCCGGACGCGCGCGTCCCGTGGGTGGCCACGGGCTATGTCGCGGGCCCGTCCCTGAGCCAGGCCGTCGCCGACGAGGGGCCGCTGCCCGAGCCGTCCGTACGGGCCCTGGGCGCGGGGCTGGCGGAGGCGCTGGTCGCCGTGCACGCCCTGGGCCTGGTCCACCGCGACGTCAAGCCGTCCAACGTGCTGCTCGCCCTGGACGGCCCGCGCCTGATCGACTTCGGCATAGCGCGGGCCACGCAGGGCACGGTGTCCCTGACCTCGACCGGCGCCTCGATCGGCTCGCCCGGCTATATGGCGCCCGAGCAGATCCTGGGCAAGGGCGTGGACGGGGCGGCCGACGTCTTCTCGCTCGGCGCCGTGCTGGCGTACGCGGCGACGGGCGAGCCGCCCTTCCCGGGCGACAGCTCGGCCGCGCTGCTCTACAAGGTGGTCCACGAGGAGGCCCGGCTCGGCCGCGGGCTGACCGGGGAGCTGCGGGACCTGGTCGCCGCCTGCCTGGCCAAGGACCCGTCCGCCCGGCCCACCCCGGAGCGGATCGTCAGCCGCCTCGCCCCGGACGGGGGCGCCTCGGACCTGGTGCGACCGGGGTGGCTGCCCGGGCCGCTGGTCGAGCGGGTGAGCCGGCGGGCGGTGGAGCTCCTCGACCTGGACGCGTCGGCGCCCGCCGTCCCCGCGGTCACACCGGCGGCTCCGTCGACCCCCGGGACCCCGTTCGCCCCGGTGATCCCCACGGCTCCCGGGACCCCGGCGGCGTCGGCGCACCCACCCGCCACGCCCCTGGGAGCGTTCGGCCCGCCGGACCCGTCGTACGGCGGCCCGGCCCAGGCCGCCGCGCAGGGCCGGGCTCCCGGCGCGCCCGCCCCCGCAGAGGGGCAGCCGGCCGACGGACAGCCGGCCGGGGGACGCAGGGTCGCGCTGTCCGCCGCCATCGGGGGCAGGAAGCGGCCCAAGGCGCTCAGCTGCACGCTGGTGCTGTCGATCGCGGGCGCGCTGGCCGCCGCCACGACGGCGGCCGTCGTGTTCCATGTGCTGCCGGGCACCGGCGGGGGCGGGGACCACAGCGACGTCTCCGCGACCAAGAGCCCGGGGCCCAGCGCGACGGATCACAACAGCGACGGTGCCGGCCAGCGGGTGCCCAAGGCGTTCCTCGGGACCTGGAAAGGCGACCTGACGACCGACTCCGGCGCTCCCGGGGGCGAGCTGACCATCACCATCCGCCAGGGAAAGCCGGGGGACAGGGTCGGCAGTGGCAGGGTCGAGCTGTTGGTGCTCCGCTGCGACAGCAGCTGGAAGCTGGTCTCGGCCACCTCGACCAGGCTGGTCCTCGACTCGCGGATCAAGAAGGACGAGAGGCAGACGGGCTGTAGCACCGGCTCGTCCGATGAACGGTTCACGCTCGCCTCCAACGGCTCGCTGCGCTACGAGACGGCGGACGAGGAGGGCGGCAACCCGAGCGGCACCCTGCGCAAGGTGAACTGACCGCCCGTCCCCGGCCCCGCTGAAGGGCCGCCACGGAGCCGCCGCAGAGCCGCTACGGAGCCCGCCGCACAAGCTGCCACGGAGTCACCACGCAGGCCGCCGTGGGGCCTCGGCGTGGGGCCGTGAGGGCTGGCGTACGCTGGGGCAGTCCGTCCGCAACCCGCCGAAAGGGACGCCCCGGTGACCGAGAACGCATCGCTTCAGGCCGTCCTCGACCGCGCCGCCGCCGGGGGCCGTATCACCCCGGAGGAAGCGCTCGACCTGTACCGGTCCGCCCCGCTGCACGCGCTCGGCGCCGCCGCCGACGCGGCCCGCCGCCGCCGCTACGCGGGCGTCGAGCACATCGCGACGTACATCATCGAGCGGAACATCAACTACACCAACGTCTGCGTGACGGCCTGCAAGTTCTGCGCCTTCTACGCCGCGCCCAAGGACACCGCCAAGGGCTGGACCCGCGACCTCGACGACATCCTGCGCCGCTGCGCCGAGACGGTCGAACTCGGCGGCACACAGATCATGTTCCAGGGCGGTCACCACCCGGACTTCGGGGTGGAGTACTACGAGCAGCACTTCTCGGCCATCAAGAAGGAATTCCCGCAGCTGGTGATCCACTCGCTGGGGGCCTCCGAGGTCGAGCACATGGCGCGGATCTCCGGCGTCTCGGCCGAGGAGGCGATCCGCCGCATCCACGACGCGGGCCTGGACTCCTTCGCGGGCGCGGGCGCCGAGCTGCTGCCCGAGCGGCCGCGCAAGGCCATCGCGCCGCTGAAGGAGTCGGGCGAGCGCTGGCTGGAGATCATGGAGACCGCCCATAACCTCGGGGTGGAGTCCACCTCCACGATGCTCATGGGCACCGGCGAGACGAACGCCGAGCGGATCGAGCACATCCGCATGATCCGCGATGTGCAGGACCGTACGGGCGGCTTCCGCGCCTTCATCCCGTACACCTACCAGCCCGAGAACAACCACCTGAAGGGGCAGACGCAGGCGACCATCTTCGAGTACCTGCGGATGCTCGCGATCGCCCGGCTGTTCCTCGACAACGTGGCCCATATCCAGGGTTCCTGGCTGACCGTCGGCAAGGAGGCCGGTCAGCTGTCGCTGCACTACGGGGCGGACGACCTCGGCTCGGTGATGCTGGAGGAGAACGTGGTCTCCTCGGCGGGCGCCCGGCACCGGTCCAACCGGATGGAACTGCTCCACCTCATCCGTACGGCGGGGCGGGTGCCCGCGCAGCGCGCCACCACGTACGAGCACCTGGTCGTGCACGACGACCCGGCGAACGACCCGGTCGACGACCATGTCGTCTCGCATCTGTCGTCGACGGCGATCGAGGGCGGTACCGCCCACCCGGAGCTCAAGCTGATCGACGCCTCTTGAGACGCCGCTCGAGACGCCTCTTGATGCGTCTGCCGATAAACCTCCTGATACGACACTTCTGATGCTCACCCTCCACGCGGCGCCCCTCGTCCGGCTCACCCCCGACGACGCGGCGCCGCTGCGTGACGCCGCCGTCGCGGTCGACGGCGACCGGATCGCCGCGGTCGGGCCGCTGGACGAACTGCTCCGGGCGTATCCGCGGGCCCGGGTGCGCCACTGGCCCGGCACGCTGGGCCCGGGCCTGGTCCACGACGCGCCGGTGCCCGACGCGCCCAGCCCGCGCGAGCGGATCCACGCGTTGCTGCGGCTGGGCGCGACGGCCGTCGTCGCGGCGCGGGTCACCGACCCCGAGCTGCTGGCGGCCGCGCGGCGGGGCGGCGTCGCCGTCCTGGACCGGCCGCGCCCGTCCGCGCTGGTCGAGACCGGCCGGGCGGACCTCGCGGCCTTCGACGCGGACGGCGTGTGCGTGGCCACGGTGCTGGCCGGTCGGCTGGTGCACCGCCGCCGCTGAACCGCCGCTGAGCGACACGGAGCGACACGGGCGGGGCCCCGCGCGGGGCGTGCCGGCGCCAGGTGAACAATGGGGGCGTGACCCGAGCATCCCTGGACAAGCAGCCGCACGAAGTCGCCGCGATGTTCGACGACGTGGCGGCCAAGTACGACCTCACCAACGACGTGCTGTCGCTCGGGCAGGCCCGGCTGTGGCGCAAGGCCGTGGCGCGGGCCGTCGCCGCATGCCCCGGTGAGCGCGTGCTCGACCTCGCCGCCGGTACGGGCACCTCCTCGCTGCCGTTCGCCGCCGCCGGCGCGTACGTCGTCCCCTGCGACTTCTCGCTCGGCATGCTCCGGGAGGGCAAGCGGCGCCATCCGCGGCTGCCGCTCACGGCGGGCGACGCGACCCGGCTGCCCTTCGCCGACGGGGTCTTCGACGCCGTCACGATCTCCTTCGGGCTGCGCAACGTCCAGGACACCCAGGCCGCGCTGCGCGAGCTGCTGCGCGTGACCAGGCCCGGCGGGCGCATCGTGATCTGCGAGTTCAGCCACCCCACCTGGCGGCCGCTGCGCACCGTCTACACCGAGTACCTGATGCGCGCCCTGCCGCCGGTCGCGACCGCGGTCAGCAGCAGCCCGGACGCGTACGTCTACCTCGCCGAGTCGATCCGGGCCTGGCCCGACCAGGCCGGGCTGGCCGCGCGGCTGGGCAAGGCGGGCTGGGCGAAGGTCGCCTGGCGCGATCTGACGGGCGGGATCGTGGCGCTCCACCGGGGCGTCAAGCCGTAACCATTGGCGCCGTCAAGCCGTAGCCACCGCGGCGTCAGGCCGTAACCACCTGACCGGGGGTGGCCCTCCGTGTCCGCCGGAGCACGCCACATAGACTGCAACCGTCCAGTGCCCGGCGCGACCGGCACGCCGTTACCGAGCCTTCGGGAGACCCGCGTGAGCGAGACCGCATCCACGGAGCGGACCGCCGATGTCATCGTCGTCGGCGCCGGGCCCGCCGGCTCCACCACGGCGTACTACCTCGCCAAGGCCGGCCTGGATGTGCTGCTGCTGGAGAAGACGGCGTTCCCGCGCGAGAAGGTGTGCGGCGACGGGCTGACCCCGCGCGCCACCAAGGAGCTCGTCGCCATGGGCATCGACGTCTCCGAGGAGGCGGGCTGGCTGCGCAACCGGGGCCTGCGGATCATCGGCGGCGGGGTGCGTCTCGAGCTCGACTGGCCGGAGCTGGCCTCGTACCCGGACTACGGTCTGGTCCGCAAGCGCGACGACTTCGACGAGCAGCTGGCGCGGCAGGCCCAGAAGGCCGGCGCCCGGCTGCACGAGCGGTGCAACGTGGGAGCCCCGGTCATCGACGACCGTACGGGCAACGTCATCGGCGTCCAGGCCAAGCTCGGCGTGGAGAAGACGCCGGTCACCTTCCACGCCCCGCTGGTGGTCGCCGCGGACGGCAACTCCACCCGGCTCTCGCTGGCCATGGGGCTGCACCGGCGCGAGGACCGGCCGATGGGCGTGGCGGTGCGTACGTACTTCACCTCGCCCCGCCACGACGACGACTACCTGGAGTCCTGGCTGGAGTTGTGGGACCGCCGCGGCCCGCAGGACCGGCTGCTGCCCGGCTACGGCTGGATCTTCGGCATGGGCGACGGCACCAGCAACGTCGGCCTCGGCGTGCTCAACACCTCCGGGTCCTTCAAGGAGTTGGACTGGCGCGAGGTGCTCAAGGCGTGGTGCGCCTCGATGCCCGAGGACTGGGGCTACACCCCGGAGAACATGACGGGCCCGATCCGCGGCGCCGCCCTCCCCATGGCCTTCAACCGCCAGCCGCACTACACCCGGGGGCTGCTGCTGGTCGGCGACGCGGGCGGCATGGTCAACCCGTTCAACGGCGAGGGCATCGCCTATGCGATGGAATCCGGCCGGATCGCCTCGGACGTCATCGTCCAGGCCCACGCCCGGGCCACCGCCGCCCGCCGCGAACTGGCCCTCCAGCGCTATCCGAAGGTCATCAAGGACACCTACGGCGGCTACTACACGCTGGGCCGCGCCTTTGTGAAGCTGATCAGCAATCCGACGGTCATGAAGCTGGCGGCCCAGCGCGGTCTGACCCACCCGATGCTGATGCGGTTCACGCTCAAGCTGATGGCCAACCTCACCGACCCGACGGGCGGCGACGCGATGGACCGCATCATCAACGGCCTGGCGAAGGTGGCCCCGAAGGCATAGCGAGGGCGCCGGTTCAAGCCGCTCAGGCGGCCGTCGCCGGATTGGCGCTCGTGATGACGGCGAAGTGCGCGCCGGCCGGGTCGGCCAGCCAGGCCATACGGCCGATGTCCTCGGCCGTCGTGGCGGGCATCAGCACCGACGCGCCCAGCTTTTCGGCCCGGGCGACGACCTGGTCGCAGTCCGCCACCTCGAAGTACGGCAGCCACTGCGGGACGTCGTGCCCCTGCTGGAGCGGCGCCATGCCGCCGAAGGAGCCCTCACCGCCGGGCCCGGCGGTGGAGAGCACGGTGTAGGTCCCGCCGGAGAACGACATCTCCTCGGCGGTCCAGGCGAACACCGTGTGGTAGAAGGCGATATTGGCGACCGGGTCGGGAGTGTGCAGCTCCACCCAGCACAACGTGCCCTGCTCGGTGACCGCTTCGAGGCCCTGGGTCTTGCCGGGCTGCCAGACGGCGAACCGGGCGCCGCCGGGGTCGGTGAACTGGGCCATCCGCCCCTCGTCGAAGACATCGAACGGTTCGGTGCGCACCGTGCCGCCCGCCTCCGCGACCAGCGCGGCGGTGCCCGAGGCGTCGGTGGTGTGGAAGTACGGCGTCCAGGCGGGGCGCGCGCCCTCCTCGTGGAGCGGGCCGAGTGCCGCGACGGTCTCGCGGTCCTTCTTGAAGAAGCCGTAGCCGCCCGCATCGGGACCGGCCGACTCCGAAGTCCAGCCGAACAGGCCGGTGTAGAAGGCGGCGGCCGCGTCGGTGTCGGGGGTGCCGAGGTCGAGCCAGTTGGGGGCGCCGGGGACGTAGTCGGTGGTGAGCATGTGTGCTCCTTCGGCGGATCCTGGTGAGCCGGGGTCGCCGGGGCCGGATCCCGCGCCGCCGCGGGGCTGCGGCCGCCCCGGCAGTTCTCAGTCTGGCACCGGGCACCGGAGGCCGCCGCTGGGAGGCCGGGGCGGGCCGGGGGCGGCCCCGGAGGGCTTGTTGTGCTCGGCGCCGGTCGCGAGGCGCCCGAAGCGGTGGTGACAATGAAGGAGAGAGAGAGGGGGGCGCCGTGGCGCCGGCCGCGGTGACACCGGATCGGGCCCGCGGGTCGGTTCCGCCGGCGGTGGGCCGTCAGGAGGACACACCATGACCAAGGCCGCAGACATCATGCACCCGGGCGCGCAGTGGATCCCCAAGTCCCAGACGATGGACCGCGCGGCTCAGCTGATGCGGGACCTGAACGTCGGGGCGCTGCCGATCGCCGATGAGAACGAGCGGCTGTGCGGCATCCTGACCGACCGCGACATCGTCGTCGGCTGTGTCGCCCAGGGCAAGGATCCGTCCCGGACGACGGCGGGGGAGCTGGCCAAGGGCACACCGCGCTGGATACCGGCCGATGCGGACGTCAGCGATGTGCTCCGGGAGATGGAGCAGAACAAGATCCGCAGGCTGCCGGTGATCGACAAGAACAAGCGGCTGGTCGGCATCATCAGCGAGGCCGATCTGGCCCACCACCTCACCGAACCCCAGATCGCCGAGTTCGTGGAGAAGGTCTACGCATAGGCCCATGCCTGACGCCGGTACGGAATGAGGCCGCCGCCCCGGACGCCGACTGACGTACGGGAAGGCGGCCCCATCTCTTGTTCGGCTCGCGCTTCTGGGCTCTCCGCGCCTAGAGGAGGCGGACGGCGCCGGTCGGCGGGTCGTAGCTCAGCGGGCGCTCGACGATGCCGGTGCTCGGGTTCTGGGCGCCGATGAACTTGCCGTCGCCGATGTAGACGCCGACGTGGTACGCGCTGCCCCGGCCGCCCCAGTAGAGCAGGTCGCCGGGCTGGAGGTTGTCCAGCGATACGGCGGTGCCCTGGCTGGACTGGTCCTGCGACACGCGCGGCAGGCTGATGCCGATCTGGTTGAAGGCGGCCTGTGTCAGGCCGGAGCAGTCGTACGAGGAGGGGCCGCTGGAGCCCAGCACGTACGCCTTGCCCAGCTGGGCCTTCAGGAAGTTGATCAGCGTCGCGGCATTGCCGGTCGCCTTCGTCGCGGTGGACGTGGCGTTCGACGTGGCCTTGGACGTCGCGGTGGAGAGGCTGGTGCGCTCGGCGGTGCGGGACGCCCGCTCGGCCTTCTCCTGGGCCGCGCGGCGGGCGGCGGCCTTGCGCGCCGCCTCCTTGGCCTCGCGCTCCTTGCGGTCGGCCTCGACCTTGGCCTTCTTCGCCGCGGTCTTGGCCTTGGCGGCGGCCTGGTCCTGCTGCGCCTGGAGCTGGTAGTCGGAGGCCGCCTGTTGGGTGGCGTCGGCGGACTGCGCCGCGGTGCTCGCCAGGGTGTCGCCGAGGGTCGGCATCTCGAGCGTCGTCTCGGCGGCGGCCGACTCGGCGGCCAGAGCGGGTGCGGCGGCGCCGGCGACCGCGAGCGTCAGGAAGCCACCGGTGACCCCGGCGCGGAGTGCACGCGTGGAGGAGGCGGCACGGCGGGGCTTCCGGTGGCTGGGTATGTGTGCGGTCTGGGACATGGGTCCAACCGCTATCAGGGGTCGTAGGCCGGGATCAAGAAAAGTGGAGTGCGCCACATTTGACGTGTACACGCTCGGAATCCGGGGTTCTTGATCTTGCTCCGGAGTCCGGGCGCCGTGTCCGAATTTTTCGATCATGCCCATACGCACGGCATTTGGCGGCCCTGGCGGGCTCCCGCGCGGCCTACCATCAACCCGACTGGCGCACCAAGGATTCCCATCAAATTGAGATCCACAACCTTTCGCGGGGTGGGATACCTCACTCCCGAACCCGGCTCGTGAACGAAAGCGCGTAGTAGCGATCAAGAAGCGGCGGGGTGGGGTGATGGCGTCGCGGTCCACGGCCGGGTCACTCATCGGGATGGATGCCTCATATCAGACGGGGAAGCCCATCGCAAATTTGCGTGTAGGTACCATAGCTTGTAAAGAGCGCAAGCCGCTCACCTGTGACGACGGATCCATATGTCACGTCTCGTGATCGATCGGATGCTTCGAGTGCAAGATCACTTCTCATCCGACTTCATGATCCTTCGTCAGGTGGTGGAGATCACAAAGACGTTGTTGCACCCCGTGTCGCAGATCACATACCGGCGGGCATAGGATGCAGGCGAAACGGGCTTGTGAACTGCCTCACATGTGCGCGATCTTCGTGAGTGCGGTCCAGACAGTCCGTGTGGTCCGCCAACCAGTCATCGTCGACTGAAGGGAGCGAGGACGGTGAACGCATACGCGCCCATCCTCGTACTGGGAGCCCTCGGGGCAGGCTTTGCGATCTTCTCGGTCCTGATGGCCACGATCATCGGCCCCAAGCGCTACAACCGGGCCAAGCTCGAGGCCTATGAATGCGGCATCGAGCCGACGCCACATCCGGCCGGCGGTGGGCGCTTCCCCATCAAGTACTACCTGACGGCGATGCTCTTCATCGTCTTCGACATCGAGATCGTCTTCCTCTACCCCTGGGCGGTCACCTTCGACGCCATGGGGCTGTTCGGGCTCGTGGAGATGCTCCTCTTCGTGCTCACCGTCTTCGTCGCCTACGCGTATGTGTGGCGACGCGGCGGCCTGGAGTGGGACTAGCGGCCTGGAATGGACTGAGTGAGAGGAGAACCGTCCCATGGGTATCGAAGACAAGCTGCCGAGCGGCTTCCTGCTGACCACCGTGGAGCAGGCGGCGGGACTGGCGCGAAAGTCCTCCGTCTTCCCGGCCACCTTCGGGCTCGCCTGCTGCGCCATCGAAATGATGACCACCGGCGCCGGCCGCTATGACCTCGCCCGCTTCGGCATGGAGGTCTTCCGCGGCTCGCCCCGACAGGCCGATCTGATGATCGTGGCCGGGCGCGTCAGCCAGAAGATGGCCCCGGTGCTGCGGCAGGTCTACGACCAGATGCCGAATCCGAAATGGGTCATCTCGATGGGCGTGTGCGCCTCCTCGGGCGGCATGTTCAACAACTACGCGATCGTGCAGGGCGTCGATCACATCGTCCCGGTCGACATCTATCTGCCCGGCTGCCCGCCGCGGCCGGAGATGCTCATGGACGCGATCATCAAGCTGCACCAGAAGATCCGCGAGGAGAAGCTCGGCGTGAACCGCGAGCGCGCGGCCCGCGAGGCGGAGGAAGCGGCGCTGAAGGCGCTCCCGACGATCGAGATGAAGGGGCTGCTGCGTTGACTGAGGCTAATGGGGTCAACCCCGACAAGGACCTCAACGCCGAGAACCTGCCCGGCAGCCGCGGCGACCAGGGTGAGCCCATCCGCGTCCAGCGCGGCATGTTCGGCGCCAACAACGGCGGCGACACCTCGGGCTACGGCGGCCTGGTGCGGCCGGTGCGGCTGCCCGGCGCGGCCTCCCGGCCGTACGGGGGCTGGTTCGACGAAGTCGCCGACGAACTCGAGGGCGCGCTCGAAGAGCAGTCGCTGGTCCCGGAGAACGCGATCGAGAAGACCGTCGTGGACCGCGGCGAGCTGACCTTCCACATCGCGCGCGAGCATCTGCCGACGGTGGCCAGGACCCTGCGCGACGACCCGGCGCTCCGCTTCGAGCTGTGTACGGGCGTCAGCGGCGTCCACTTCCCCGGTGACAAGGGGCGTGAGCTGCACGCCGTCTACCACCTGCGCTCGATCACCCATAACCGGCTGATCCGGCTGGAGGTGAGCGTCCCCGACAGCGACCCGCACCTCCCGTCGATCGTCGACGTCTATCCGACCAACGACTGGCATGAGCGCGAGGCGTACGACTTCTTCGGCCTGGTCTTCGACGGACATCCCGCGCTCACGCGGATCATGATGCCCGACGACTGGCAGGGCTTCCCGCAGCGCAAGGACTATCCCCTGGGCGGCATCCCCGTCGAGTACAAGGGCGCCCAGATCCCGGCTCCGGACCAGCGGAGGTCGTACAGCTGATGTCTGCCACCCACGCAACCCCCTCCGCCTCCACGCGCGAGACGACCGAAGGCACCGTCTACACCGTCACCGGCGGTGACTGGGACGAGGTCGTGGCCGCCGCGTCCCGGGCCGACGACGAGCGGATCATCGTCAACATGGGGCCGCAGCACCCGTCCACCCACGGCGTGCTCCGGCTGATCCTGGAGATCGACGGCGAGACGGTCACCGAGGCCCGCTGCGGCATCGGCTATCTGCACACCGGGATCGAGAAGAACCTCGAATTCCGGAACTGGACGCAGGGCACCACCTTCGTGACCCGCATGGACTATCTGACGCCCTTCTACAACGAGGCCGCGTACTGCCTGGGCGTCGAGAAGCTGCTGGGCATCGAGGACCAGGTGCCGGACCGGGCCTCGGTCATCCGGGTCATGCTGATGGAGCTCAACCGGCTCTCCTCCCACCTGGTGGCGATCGCCACCGGCGGTATGGAGCTCGGCGCGACCACCATCATGATCTACGGCTTCCGTGACCGCGAGATGATCCTGGACATCTTCGAGCTGATCACCGGCCTGCGGATGAACCACGCGTACATCCGGCCCGGCGGGCTCGCCCAGGATCTGCCGCCCGGGGCGGTCGACCAGGTGCGCGACTTCGTGAAGAAGATGCGCAAGAACCTGCCCGAGTACGACAAGCTGGCGACCGGGAACCCCATCTTCAAGGCCCGGCTGCAGGACGTCGGCTATCTCGACCTCGCCGGCTGCATGGCGCTCGGCATCACCGGCCCGATACTGCGGGCCACCGGGCTGCCGCACGATCTGCGCAAGTCCCAGCCGTACTGCGGCTATGAGAACTACGACTTCGAGGTCCCCACCGCCGACACCTGCGACGCCTACGGCCGCTTCCTGATCCGGCTGGAGGAGATGCGCCAGTCGCTGGGGATCGTCGAGCAGTGCCTGGACCGGCTGGCGCCGGGACCGGTCATGGTCGAGGACAAGAAGGTCGCCTGGCCGGCGCAGCTGGCGCTGGGGCCGGACGGGCTCGGCAACTCCCTCGACCACATCAAGAAGATCATGGGCACCTCGATGGAGGCCCTGATCCACCACTTCAAGCTGGTGACCGAGGGGTTCCGGGTCCCGCCGGGGCAGGCGTACACGGCCGTCGAGTCGCCCAAGGGCGAGCTGGGCGTGCACATGGTCAGCGACGGCGGCACCCGCCCGTTCCGGGTGCACTTCCGCGACCCGTCCTTCACCAACCTGCAGTCCGTGGCGGCGATGTGCGAGGGCGGCCAGGTCGCCGACGTGATCGTCGCCGTGGCGTCCATCGACCCTGTGATGGGAGGCGTCGATAGGTGACCGGCGCACGCATGAAGGCTATCTGCGCGCAGCGCAGCCGCTTGAGGGCGGTGGCGGGAGACGGGCGGGACGCCGGGCCGCAGACGACGACGAAGGCCGCACCTCTGCGCCGCGCGGGCGGAGAAGGGAACAGGGAGACGCTATGACCGATGTCCAGCTGGGAATGCCGCAGCTCCCCGCCCCCGACTACCCGGCCGAGGTCCGGGCACGGCTCGAGGCGGATGCCGAGGAGGTGATCGCCCGCTACCCCGACAGCCGCAGCGCGCTGCTGCCGCTGCTGCACCTGGTGCAGTCGGAGGAGGGCCATGTCACCCGCACCGGGGTCCGGTTCTGCGCCGAGGTGCTGGGACTGACCACCGCCGAGGTCACCGCGGTCGCCACCTTCTACACCATGTACCGGCGGAAGCCGTCCGGCGACTACCAGGTGGGGGTGTGCACCAACACCCTGTGCGCGGTGATGGGCGGCGACGCGATCTTCGAGGCCCTGCAGCGCCATCTGGGCGTCGGCAACGGAGAGACCACCGGCGACGGCAAGATCACCCTCGAGCACATCGAGTGCAACGCGGCCTGCGACTACGCGCCCGTGGTGATGGTCAACTGGGAGTTCTTCGACAACCAGACCGTGGACTCCGCCAAGCAGATGGTCGACGACCTGCAGGCGGGCCGCACGGTCGAGCCGACCCGCGGCGCTCCGCTGTGCACCTTCAAGGAGACCGCGCGCATCCTCGCCGGCTTCCCCGACGCGCGCCCGGGCGCGGTCGAGGCGAGCGGCAGCGCCGGCCCGGCCTCGCTGGTCGGGCTGCGGCTGGCCAAGGGCGAGGCGGCCCCGGGCCGCGTCGTATCGCCCAGGTCCGCGAACTACCCGGCGGACGAGCAGGCGCCCACGCACCCGAGCTCCCATGACGCGCCGCAGCGGACCTCGGCCTCCGACCCGCACCATCCGTCCGGTCCGGTCACAGAGGAGGGGGAGTGATGACCGTGACAGTCGAGCGGGGCGAGTCCAGCCCCGAGAAGCTGCTGGCACCCGTGCTGTCCTCGTTCTGGGACGAGTCCAAGTCCTGGAGCATGGAGACCTATCTGCGCCACGACGGGTACGAGGGCATGCGCAGGGCCCTCGCCATGGCACCCGACGATGTGATCGCGCTGGTGAAGGACTCGGGGCTGCGCGGCCGTGGTGGCGCGGGCTTCCCCACCGGGATGAAGTGGCAGTTCATCCCGCAGGGCGACGGCAAGCCGCACTACCTGGTCGTCAACGCGGACGAGTCGGAACCCGGCACCTGCAAGGACATCCCCCTCCTCTTCGCCAATCCGCACTCCCTCATCGAGGGCATGATCATCGCCTGTCATGCCATCCGCTCCCAGCACGCCTTCATCTATCTGCGCGGTGAAGTCGTGCCCGTGCTGCGCCGGTTGCACGAGGCCGTACGCGAGGCGTACGAGGCGGGCTACCTCGGCAAGGCCGACGCGCGCAGGCAGAAGCTGGGGCTGGCCGATCTGCCCGATCTCGAGATCACCGTGCACGCGGGCGCCGGCGCGTACATCTGCGGTGAAGAGACCGCGCTGCTGGACTCCTTGGAAGGGCGGCGCGGCCAGCCGCGGCTCCGGCCTCCCTTCCCGGCGGTCGCGGGTCTGTACGCGTGCCCCACTGTCGTCAATAACGTCGAGTCCATCGCGTCGGTTCCCGCCATCCTCACCAAGGGCAAGGAATGGTTCCGGTCGATGGGCAGCGAGAAGTCCCCGGGCTTCACGCTCTACTCGCTGTCCGGGCATGTCGCGGCCCCCGGCCAGTACGAGGGCCCGCTGGGCATCACCCTGCGGCAGCTGCTGGACATGAGCGGCGGTATGCGGCCCGGTCACCGGCTGAAGTTCTGGACGCCCGGCGGCTCTTCGACGCCGCTGCTCACCGAGGAGCACCTGGACGTCCCCCTCGACTACGAGGGCGTGGGCGCCGCCGGGTCGATGCTCGGCACCAAGGCGCTGCAGTGCTTCGACGAGACGACCTGCGTGGTGCGCGCGGTGACCCGCTGGACCGAGTTCTACGCGCATGAGTCCTGCGGCAAGTGCACGCCCTGCCGCGAGGGCACGTACTGGCTGGTTCAGCTGTTGCGCGACATCGAGGCGGGCAAGGGCCGTATGGAAGACCTCGCCAAGCTGGCCGACATCGCCGACAACATCAACGGCAAGTCGTTCTGCGCGCTCGGCGACGGCGCCGCCAGCCCCATCTTCTCCTCCCTCAAGTACTTCAAGGAGGAGTACGAGCAGCACATCACCGGTGGCGGGTGCCCCTTCGACCCCGCCAAGTCCACCGTGTGGTCCGACGATCCGAGCTCCACTCACCTGGGGGTGACCGCATGACCGTGACCACCAATGCACCCTCCGGAGGCGGAGAGGCGGCGGTGCCACGCGAAGATCTGGTCTCTGTCACCATCGACGGAATCGAGATCTCCGTCCCCAAGGGGACCTTGGTGATCCGCGCTGCCGAGCTGCTCGGTATCGAGATCCCCCGCTTCTGCGACCATCCGCTCCTCGACCCGGCCGGCGCCTGTCGCCAGTGCATCGTCGAGGTCGAGGGTCAGCGCAAGCCGATGGCCTCCTGCACGATCACCTGCACCGACGGGATGGTGGTCAAGACCCAGCTCACCTCGCCCGTGGCCGAGAAGGCGCAGCGCGGTGTGATGGAGCTGCTGCTGATCAACCACCCGCTGGACTGCCCGGTCTGCGACAAGGGCGGCGAGTGCCCGCTGCAGAACCAGGCCATGTCCGCCGGGCAGGCCGACAGCCGCTTCGAGGGCCATAAGCGCACCTTCGCCAAGCCGGTGCCGATCTCGCCGCAGGTGCTGCTGGATCGCGAGCGGTGTGTGCTGTGCGCGCGCTGCACCCGGTTCTCCAACCAGGTCGCGGGCGACCCGATGATCGAGCTGCTGGAGCGCGGCGCCCTGCAGCAGGTGGGCACGGGCGAGGGCGACCCGTTCGAGTCGTACTTCTCCGGCAACACCATCCAGATCTGCCCGGTGGGCGCGCTGACGTCGGCCGCCTACCGCTTCCGCTCCCGCCCCTTCGACCTGGTCTCCTCGCCGAGTGTGTGCGAGCACTGCTCGAGCGGCTGCGCGACCCGCACCGACCACCGGCGCGGCAAGGTCATGCGGCGGCTCGCGGCGGACGACCCCGAGGTCAACGAGGAGTGGATCTGCGACAAGGGGCGCTTCGGCTTCCGCTACGCGCAGCTCCCCGACCGGCTCACCACCCCGCTGGTGCGCGACCGGGAGACGGGCGAACTGGAGCCGGCGAGCTGGCCCGAGGCGCTGGAGGCGGCGGCCACCGGCCTGGCCGCGGCCCGCGGCCGCGCGGGCGTGCTGACCGGCGGCCGGCTCACCGTCGAGGACGCGTACGCGTACGCGAAGTTCGCCCGCGTCGCCCTGGACACCAACGACATCGACTTCCGGGCCCGGGCGCACAGCGCCGAGGAGGCCGACTTCCTGGCCACCCAGGTGGCGGGCCGGGGCCGCGACCTGGACGGCGGCGGCCTGACGTACGCCGCGCTGGAGAAGGCCCCGGCCGTCCTCCTGGTCGGCTTCGAATCGGAGGAGGAGGCGCCCGGCGTCTTCCTGCGGCTGCGCAAGGCCCACCGCAAGCACGGCCAGCGCACCTTCTCACTGGCCACCCACGCGACCCGGGGCCTGACGAAGGCGGGCGGCACGCTGCTGCCCGCGGCCCCCGGCACCGAGACCGAGTGGCTGGACGCGCTCGCGGGCCGCACCGGCCTTGACGCCGACGGGGAGCGGGCGGCCGAGGCGCTGCGCCTCGACGGCGCGGTGATCGTCGCTGGTGAGCGGCTTGCGACCGTACCGGGCGCGCTGACCGCCGCCGTACGGGCCGCCGCCGCCACCGGCGCCACGCTGGTCTGGATTCCGCGCCGGGCGGGGGAGCGGGGCGCCATCGAGGCGGGCGCGCTCCCCGGTCTGCTGCCCGGCGGGCGCCCGGTCGCCGATCCGCGGGCCCGCGAGGAGACCGCCGAGGTCTGGCGCGTCGCCGAACTGCCCGGCCGGGCGGGCCGGGACACCGGCCGGATCGTCGAGGCCGCGGCCGAGGGCGAGCTCGGTGCGCTGGTGGTCGCGGGTGTCGAGATCGCCGATCTGCCCGACCCGGCGCGGGCCGCCGAGGCCCTGGAGGCGGTCGGCTTCCTGGTCAGCCTGGAGCAGCGGCCCACCGAGGTCACGGCGCACGCGGATGTGGTGCTGCCGGTCGCGGCGGTCGTCGAGAAGGCGGGCACCTTCCTCAACTGGGAGGGGCGGGCCCGGCCGTTCGAGGCGGCCATCAAGCCCGACCAGATGACCCGCCGCCATGTCCTTCCGGACGCCCGGGTGCTGCACATGCTGGCCGACGCCATGGATGTGCCGTTCGACCTGCCGGACGTCCAGGCCGTACGGGACGAGCTGACGCGGCTCGGCACCTGGCCCGGCTCCCACGGCATCGGGCCGATGGAGACCGGCGGTCCGCTGCCCCGCCCCGGCGAGGGCGAGGCGCTGCTCGCGGGCCACCGGCTGCTGCTGGACCAGGGCCGGCTCCAGGAGGGCGACGCGGCGCTCGCCGCGACCCGCCACGCGGCGGTCATCCGGCTGTCGGAGGCGACCGCGGAGGAGGCGGGGGTGCGCGACGGGGAGACCGTACGGGTCACCGGCCCCGCCGGGTCGCTCCAGCTGCCCCTGGCGGTGACGGCGATGCCCGACCGGGTGGTCTGGCTGCCGCTGAACTCGACGGGCGGCGGCGCGTACCACGACCTGGGCGCGCGCCCCGGTGAACTGGTCAAGATCGGCGCTCTTGCGACCGAACCGGAGGTGACCTCATGAACCTGAGCTACCTCGCCGCAGAAGACCTGTCGATGTTCGGGCGCGACCCCTGGTGGCTGATCCTGATCAAGGCGGTTTTCTGCTTCGCCTTCCTGATGGTGACCGTGCTGATCTCCATCGTCATGGAGCGCAAGGTCGTCGGCTGGATGCAGCTGCGCATCGGCCCGAACCGGCACGGCCCCTGGGGCATGCTGCAGTCCTTGGCCGACGGCGTGAAGCTGATGCTGAAGGAAGACATCGTCGTCAAGGGCGCGGACAAGGTCGTCTACGTCCTGGCGCCGGTCGTCGCGGCCATCCCCGCCTTCATGGCGGTCGCGGTCATCCCCTTCGGCCCGGCCGACAACGAGATCTCGATCTTCGGGCACCGCACCACGATGCAGCTGACCGACCTGCCGATCGCGATCCTCTACATCCTGGCCACCGCCTCGGTGGGCATCTACGGCATCGTGCTGGCGGGCTGGTCGTCCGGTTCCACGTATCCGCTCCTCGGCGGTTTGCGCTCCTGCGCCCAGATGATCAGCTACGAGATCGCGATGGGCATGTCCTTCGCGGCGGTCTTCCTCTACTCCGGGTCGATGTCGACCTCCGAGATCGTCAACTCCCAGCACGACCGCTGGTACGCGCTGCTGTTGCCGGTCTCCTTCATCATCTACATCATCGCGATGGTCGGTGAGACCAACCGCGCGCCCTTCGACATGCCGGAGTCCGAGGGCGACCTGGTCGGCGGCTTCAACACCGAGTACTCGTCCATCAAGTTCGCGATGTTCATGCTCGCCGAGTACATCAACATGGTCACCGTCTCGATGGTCGCGGTCACCCTCTTCCTGGGCGGCTGGCGGGCGCCATGGCCGATCAGCACCTTCTGGGCGGGGGCCAACCACGGCTGGTGGCCGATGCTCTGGTTCGTCGGCAAGGTCCTGTCGCTGCTGTTCGCCTTCGTCTGGATCCGCGGCACGCTGCCGCGAGTGCGCTACGACCAGTTCATGAAGCTGGGCTGGAAGGTCCTCATCCCGGTCTCGATGGTCTGGCTGATGCTGGTCGCGACCGTGCGGGCGCTGCGCAACGAGAACTACGACTACCAGGACATCGTGCTGTACGTCGGCGGCGCGGTCCTCGTCCTGTTGCTGCTGTCGTTCGTCGTCGACATCTTCCGCGACAGGGAGGGCCGCGATGGGGAAGCGCGGGCCGAGGCGGAGGCCGAGGGCGGCCCGGAGCCCGCCTTCGACCCGATGGCGGGCGGCTTCCCGGTGCCACCGCTGCCCGGCCAGACCCTGCCGCCCGCACCGCGCCGACGCCCGCGACACGACCGCGAGCTGATTGTCAGTGGCGGGCCCGACACTGTCAGTGACGGAAAGGAGGCCGACGGTGTCTGACTTCCAGAACCCGGTGGCCGGCTTCGGCGTGACCTTCAAGGCCATGTTCAAGAAGCGGCTCACCGAGCAGTACCCCGAGGAGAAGAAGCCGACCGCGCCCCGATTCCACGGACGCCACCAGCTCAACCGCCATCCGGACGGGCTGGAGAAGTGCGTCGGCTGCGAGCTGTGCGCCTGGGCCTGTCCGGCGGACGCGATCTATGTGGAGGGCGCGGACAACACGGAGGAGGAGCGCTACTCCCCGGGTGAGCGCTACGGCCGCGTCTATCAGATCAACTATCTGCGCTGCATTCTGTGCGGTCTGTGCGTGGAGGCGTGCCCGACGCGCGCGCTGACCATGACCAATGAGTACGAGCTCGCCGACCGGACCCGCGAATCGCTCATCTACACCAAAGAGGAGCTGCTCGCGGGGTTGGAGGAGGGCATGGTCGACTCCCCGCACGCCATCTACCCCGGAATGGACGAGCAGGACTACTACCGAGGTCTGGTGACCGAGGCCGCGCCCGGGACGGAGCGCCAGGTGGCGGTCAGCAAGGGCGAGACCGCGCCCGAGGACACCTCTGAGGCCGCCCCTGAAGGGAAGCAGCAGGGGGTGCAGGCATGAGCGTGTCTTGGCGCGCTGCGCGGGCTGGACTGAGGAGCCGCGAGCAGTGACGAGGGAAGCCCGCGCATTGAAGCGCGCCAAGACTGAGCGGGGGGGAGGGGCGTGAGCAGCATGCTGGCCGCCGCCGCTTCCACCACCTCCACCGGCGAGGCGGTGCAGTTCTGGGTCCTCGCCACCGTGGCCGTGATCGGCGCCCTGGGCACGATCCTGATGCGCAAGGCCGTGCACAGCGCCCTGTGCCTGGCGGGCACCATGATCGTTCTGGCGGTCTTCTACCTGGCCAACGGCGCGTACTTCCTGGGCGTCGTCCAGATCGTCGTCTACACCGGCGCGATCATGATGCTCTTCCTCTTCGTCGTCATGCTGGTCGGCGTCACCGCCGCCGATTCGCTCAAGGAGACGCTGAAGGGGCAGCGCTGGCTCGCCGCCCTGTGCGGGCTCGGGTTCGGCATCCTGCTGTGCGCCGGGATCGGCAATGCCTCGCTGAAGAGCTTCAAGGGCCTGGGCGAGGCCAACTCCGGCGGCAATGTGGAGGGCCTGGCCCGCCTGATCTTCACCAAGTACGTCTTCGCCTTCGAGATCACCGGCGCGCTGCTGATCACCGCGGCGGTCGGCGCGATGGTGCTGACCCACCGCGAGCGCACCGAGCGCGCGCTCAGCCAGCGCGAGCAGGCCGAGCGGCGAGTGCGCACCGGCACACAGGTGCCGCCGCTGCCCGCGCCCGGTGTCTACGCCCGGCACAACGCGGTGGACATCCCCGGTCTGCTGCCCGACGGCACCCCCGCCGACCTCTCGGTCAACCCGACGCTGCGCGGCCGCGGCCAGATGCGGGACGTCTCCGGGAAGGCGCTGGCCCAACTGGCCGCCCTGGAGCAGCGCTCGGCGCGCTGGCTGGGACGGGACGCCAAGGGCGGCAAGGGCGCGGGGCGCCCCGGGGGCGCGAAGGACGCCGGGGGCGCCGAGGGCGCCGACCGCCACGACAGTGCGAATGGCGCGGCAGGTTCGGGCGGCGCCGACCATCCGGAGGACTCGAAGGGGGTCGCCAAGTGAACCCGGTCAACTACCTGTACCTGGCCGCCCTGTTGTTCACCATCGGCGCGGCCGGGGTGCTGATCCGGCGGAACGCGATCGTCCTCTTCATGTGCGTCGAGCTGATGCTGAACGCGTGCAACCTGGCGTTCGTCACCTTCTCCCGGATGCACGGCAATCTCGACGGCCAGATCATCGCGTTCTTCACGATGGTCGTCGCGGCCGCCGAAGTCGTGGTCGGCCTCGCGATCATCGTGTCGGTGTTCCGCGCCCGCCATTCGGCCTCGGTCGACGACGCCAGCCTGATGAAGCTCTAGAAGGGTCGCGTTCACGTGGAGAACCTCATCGGATTGCTTGTCGCGGCCCCGCTGCTCGGCGCGGCCCTGCTGCTGTGCGGGGGGCGGCGGCTGGACGGCAAGGGCCATTTGCTGGGCACCGCGCTCGCGCTCGCCTCCTTCGTGATCGGGGCGGTGCTCTTCGCCGACATGCTCGGCCGGGACGAGCACGACCGGGCCCTGCACAGCCATCTGTTCAGCTGGATCCCGGTCGGCGGCTTCCGGGCGGACGTCGCCTTCCAGCTCGACCAGCTGTCGATGACCTTCGTGCTCCTGATCACCGGTGTGGGCGGCCTGATCCACATCTACTCGATCGGCTATATGGAGCACGACGAGCGCCGCCGCCGCTTCTTCGGCTATCTCAACCTCTTCCTCGCGGCGATGCTGCTGCTCGTCCTCGCCGACAACTACCTGCTGCTGTACGTGGGGTGGGAGGGCGTCGGCCTCGCCTCGTATCTGCTGATCGGCTTCTGGCAGCACAAGCCCAGCGCGGCCACGGCGGCGAAGAAGGCGTTCATCGTCAACCGGGTCGGCGACGTCGGCCTGTCGATCGCCATCATGCTGATGTTCACGACCTTCGGGACGTTCGCCTTCGCCCCGGTGCTCTCGAACGCCACCGAAGCGGGCGAGGGCAAGCTCACCGCCATCGGGCTGATGCTGCTCCTGGCCGCCTGCGGCAAGTCGGCCCAGGTGCCGCTGCAGTCCTGGCTCGGGGACGCCATGGAGGGCCCGACCCCGGTCTCCGCCCTGATCCACGCGGCCACCATGGTGACCGCGGGCGTCTATCTGATCACCCGCTCGGGCGCGATCTTCAACAACGCGCCGGACGCGCAGACTGCGGTGGTCACCGTCGGCGCGGTGACGCTGCTCTTCGGTGCGATCGTCGGTTGCGCGAAGGACGACATCAAGAAGGCCCTGGCGGGCTCGACCATGTCGCAGATCGGCTACATGATCCTGGCCGCCGGGCTCGGCCCGATCGGCTATGTCTTCGCGATCATGCACCTGGTCACCCACGGCTTCTTCAAGGCGGGGCTCTTCCTCGGCGCCGGCTCGGTCATGCACGGCATGAACGACGAGGTCGACATGCGCAAGTACGGCGGCCTGCGGAAGTACATGCCGGTCACCTTCGTGACCTTCGGGCTCGGCTATCTCGCGATCATCGGCTTCCCGGGGCTTTCCGGCTTCTGGTCCAAGGACAAGATCATCGAGGCGGCCTTCGCCAAGGGCGGTACGGAGGGCTGGATCCTGGGTGGCGCGACGCTGCTCGGCGCCGCCATCACCGCGTACTACATGACCCGCGTGATGCTGCTGACCTTCTTCGGCGAGAAGCGCTGGGAACCCGACGAGCAGGGCAATGAGCCACACCCCCACGAGTCGCCGAAGTCCATGACCATTCCGATGATCGTGCTCGCCTTCGGATCGGTGTTCGCCGGCGGGCTGTTCAGCCTCAACGACGCGTTCCTGAAGTGGCTGGAGCCCGTCACCAGCCACAGCCACGGGGACTCCCCGCTCAGCGCCGCCACCGTCACCGCCGGGACCATGGTCGTCCTGCTGATCGGCGTCGCGATCGCCTGGGCGCAGTACGGGCGCCGGCCCGTTCCGCGCACCGCACCGCGCGGCAGCCTGCTCACCCGGGCCGCCCGGCGCGACCTGCTGCAGGACGACTTCAACCATGTCGCCCTCGTCAAGCCCGGTGAGTATCTGACCCGCGGACTGGTCTATGTGGACCACAAGCTGGTCGACGGCGTGGTCAACGGCACCGCGGCCTCGGTCGGCGGCCTCTCCGGGCGGCTGCGCAAGCTCCAGAACGGCTACGCCCGTACGTACGCGGTCTCGATGTTCGGCGGTACGGCGGTGCTCATCGCCGCGACCCTGCTGATGAGGGCGGTCTGAGTCATGTCATTTCCCCTGCTGACGGTCACGGCCGCGGTGCCCGCGCTGGGCGCGGTCGCCACCGCCGCCGTGCCCGCCGCCAAGCGCGCCGCCGCCAAGTGGGTCGCGCTGGGCTTCTCGCTGGCCACGCTCGTCCTGGCGGCGATCGTGCTGGTGCGCTTCGACCCGGACGGCGGCCACTTCCAGCTCACCGAGTCCCATGCCTGGATCAAGGACTTCGGCGTGCGGTACGAGTTGGGGGTGGACGGCATCGCGGTCGCGCTGATCGCGCTGACCGCGGTCCTCATCCCCTTCATCATCCTGGCCGGGTGGCATGACGCCGACCCGCTGGAAGAGGCCAGCCCCAACCGCCGCTGGCGGCCCACCCAGGGCTTCTTCGCGCTGATCCTCATGGTCGAGGCGATGGTGGTGATCTCCTTCGAGGCCACCGACGTCTTCCTCTTCTACATCTTCTTCGAAGCCATGCTGATCCCGATGTACTTCCTCATCGGCGGCTTCGGGGACCGGGCGGGAGGGCGGTCCGAGGAGGAGTCGGCCACCCAGCGCTCGTACGCCGCCGTCAAGTTCCTGCTCTACAACCTGGCGGGCGGCCTGATCATGCTGGCCGCGGTGGTCGGCCTGTACGTGGTCACCGCCGACGACCTGGGCACCGGCACCTTCTCGCTGCAGCAGATCACCGACGCCCGGGCCGCGGGCACCCTGGACATCGCGACCGGCACCGAGCGGCTGTTGTTCCTCGGCTTCTTCTTCGCCTTCGCCGTGAAGGCGCCGCTGTGGCCGCTGCACACCTGGCTGCCCAACGCGATGGGGGAGGCCACCTCCCCCGTCGCCGTGCTGATCACCGCGGTGGTCGACAAGGTCGGCACCTTCGCGATGCTCCGCTTCTGCCTCCAGCTCTTCCCGGAGGCCAGCAAGTGGGCCACACCGGTGATCCTCGTCCTCGCCCTGATCAGCATCATCTACGGGGCGCTGCTCGCGATCGGCCAGCGGGACATCAAGCGGCTGATCGCATACGCCTCGATCTCCCACTTCGGCTTCATCATCCTCGGCATCTTCGCCATGACGACGCAGGGCCAGGGCGGAGCCACCCTGTACATGGTCAACCACGGCATCTCGACCGCGGCGCTGATGCTGGTGGCCGGATTCCTGATCACCCGCCGCGGATCGAGGCTCATCGCCGACTACGGCGGGGTGCAGAAAGTCGCCCCGGTGCTCGCCGGCACCTTCCTGATCGGCGGTCTGGCCACCCTGTCGCTGCCCGGCCTGGCGCCGTTCATCAGCGAATTCCTCGTCCTGGTCGGCACGTTCAGCCGCTATCCGGCGCTCGGCATCATCGCGACCGTCGGCATCGTGCTGGCCGCGCTGTACGTCCTGGTGCTGTACCAGCGCACCATGACCGGCCCGGTGAAGGCCGAGGTGCGGGGCATGCCCGATCTGAAGGTGCGCGAGCTGGTGGTGGTGGCGCCGCTGATCGCGCTGCTGATCTTCCTCGGCGTCTACCCGAAGCCGCTGACCGACATCGTCAACCCGGCTGTCGATCACACGCTGTCCGTGGTGGACAAGAAGGATCCCAAGCCCGATCACCCCGTCACTGACGCGGGCTGGTTCAGCTACAGCCCGATGCACGACCGTGCTTCCGGAGGTGCCAAGTGAGCCATGCGGCCACTGTCCACAGCCTGTGGACGACAGCGGCGGTGTCGCCCCCCGACAAGATCCCCACGCCGCATATCGAGTACGGCCAGCTGGCGCCCACCCTGATCGTCCTCGGCGCCGCGATCGTCGGGGTGCTGATCGAGGCCCTGCTGCCGCGCCGCCACCGCTACGCCGCCCAGCTCTTCGTCTCCGTGGTCGCCCTGGCCGCGGCCTTCGCCGCCGTCCTGGGCCTCGCGGCCGGGGACTACGGCACGAGCAAGGCGCGCATCGCGGCCATGGGGGCCATCGCGGTCGACGGACCCGCGCTCTTCCTGGAGGGCACGATCCTCCTCGTCGCGCTGGTCGCGGTCTTCACCTTCGCCGAGCGGCGGCTCGACCCGGCGGCCCACGGCAATCGCGTCGACTCCTTCGCCGCGCAGGCGGCCGCCGTCCCGGGCGGAGACGCCGAAAAGGCCGCGGTCAAGGCGGGGTTCACCACCACTGAGGTCTTTCCGCTGCTGCTCTTCGCGGTGGGCGGCATGCTCATCTTCCCCGCCGCCAACGACCTGCTGACGCTCTTTGTGGCGCTGGAGGTCTTCTCGCTCCCGCTGTATGTGCTGTGCGCGCTCGCCCGGCGGCACCGCATGCTCTCGCAGGAGGCCGCCGTCAAGTACTTCCTGCTCGGCGCCTTCTCGTCCGCCTTCCTGCTCTTCGGGATCGCGCTGCTGTACGGCTACGCGGGCACCGTCACCTACTCGGGGATCGCCGATGTCGTCGACGGCACGGTCCGCGAGGTCACCCCGGCGCTCGCCGGGACCATGGGCAATGACGCGCTGCTGCTCATCGGCGGCGCGATGGTGCTGATGGGCCTGCTGTTCAAGATCGGTGCCGTCCCCTTCCACATGTGGACGCCGGACGTCTACCAGGGCGCCCCGACCCCGGTGACCGGCTTCATGGCGGCGGCGACCAAGGTAGCGGCGTTCGGCGCGCTGCTGCGGCTGCTGTACGTCGTACTGCCGGGGCTGCGCTGGGACTGGCGGCCGGTGATGTGGGGGGTGGCGATCGTCACCATGCTGGGCGGCGCGATCGTCGCGGTCACCCAGACCGATGTGAAGCGGCTGCTGGCCTACTCCTCGATCGCCCACGCCGGCTTCATCCTGGCCGGTGTCATCGCCATGACGCCCGACGGCATCTCCTCGGTCCTCTTCTACCTCGCCGCGTACTCCTTTGTGACCCTCGGCGCGTTCTCCGTGGTCACCCTGGTCCGCGACGCGGGCGGCGAGGCCACACATCTGTCCAAGTGGGCCGGGCTCGGCCGCCGTTCGCCCCTGGTGGCCGCGGTCTTCGCGGTCTTCCTGCTGGCCTTCGCCGGAATCCCGCTGACGAGTGGCTTCGCGGGGAAGTTCGCCGTCTTCAAGGCGGCGGCCGACGGGGGCGCGGGGCCGCTGGTGGTGATCGGTGTGATCTCCTCGGCGATCGCGGCGTTCTTCTACATCCGGGTGATCGTCCTGATGTTCTTCAGCGAGCCGCGGACGGAGGGCCCGTCGGTGGCGGTGCCGTCCCCGCTGACCTCGGCGGCGATCGCGATCGGCGTCGCGGTGACGATCGTGCTGGGCGTCGCCCCGCAGTACTTCCTCGATCTGGCCGGCCAGGCGGGGGTCTTCGTACGCTGAGCGCCCGTCGCCTTGTGCGGCCGCTCGGCGGCCGTCCGCCCGGTCCCCCGTGTGGGGGCCGGGCGGACGCGCTTCAGGGCCGTCAGGTCAGCCGCCGGTGATGCCGCCGACGCTCTCCAGACCGGGGATGTCGGTCGGGAAACCGGTGGGGATGTCGGCGGGGGTGGTCACCTTGGTGAAGGTGTCGTTCAAGCCGGCGTCCCAGCTGACCTTGAGGGTCTTGCCGTCCGCGCTCGCCGTCACCTTCCCCATGGTGCGGTCCGTGTTGCCGTCGGCGCACTTGAGCATCAGCATCTTGTTGCCCATGTCGGCGTACTCGCCGCTGCACTGGTGCTTGCCCGCGACCAGGCCGGCCTTCTCACCCGCGATGGACAGGAGCAATGCCTCGCCGTCGGACTTCGCCACGTAGGCGCCCGACACCTTGCCGCCCGCGCCCCCCTCCGCAGGGGCGCTCGACTGCTCGCTCGCCGGGGCCTTCGTGGACGGGTCCGACTTGCTGTCGCCCCCGTCGCTGTCGCTGCCGCATCCGGTCAACAGCAGGGCGGCCGCAGCCGCCGCACCGGCGATGCGCACTGCCTTGATCACGTGTTTCTCCTCGGTTGTGGGGACGAGAACACGACAAGCTAGCAGCCGCTCAGGGCGTGGACGGGACAACGCAACCGGTTACTTCCCCTAGTGCGACACGGTTGTTACCGGGGCCCGGGGCCCAGGCGGTGAGGGTCACCTCGTCGCCGTCCTCCAGGAACGTCCGCTCGCCGTCGGGGAGTCGCAGCGGGTCGCGGCCCGACCAGGTCAACTCCAGCAGACAGCCGCGCTGATCGGGCTCCGGGCCGCTGACCGTGCCGGAGGCGAAGAGGTCGCCGGTGCGCAGCGAGGCCCCGTTGACCGTCATGTGCGCGAGCTGCTGGGCGGCGGTCCAGTACATGGCCGCGAAGGGCGGGCGGGAGACGGGGTGGCCGTTGATGGCGACCTCGATGCGCAGGTCGAGCCCGCCCGGCTCGGCGGAGTCGTCGAGGTAGGGGAGGAGCGGGACATCGCGGGCGGGCGGGGCGGTACGGGCGGCGGCGAGGGCGTCCAGGGGGGTGATCCAGGCGGCCACGGAGGTGGCGAAGGACTTTGCGAGGAAGGGGCCGAGCGGACGGTACTCCCAGCTCTGGATGTCCCGCGCGGACCAGTCGTTGAGCAGGCAGACGCCGAAGACGTGGTCGTGGAACCCGGAGAGCGGCACCGGTGTATTGAAAGGTGAAGGGGCACCGACGACGAAGGCGACCTCCGCCTCGAAGTCGAGCCGGCGCGTGGGGCCGAACGGGGGGAGTGCGGAATGACCGGCGGGCGGGCGGAGTTGGCCGCGGGGGCGTACGACGGGCGTGCCGGAGACCACGACCGTGCCCGCGCGCCCGTGGTAGCCGATGGGCAGGTGCTTCCAGTTGGGGGTGAGCGGGTCGCCCTCCGGGCGGAAGATCCTGCCCACATTGGACGCGTGGTGCTCGCTGGCATAGAAGTCGACGTAGTCGGCGACTTCGAAGGGCAGATGTAGCGCGACGGTGGTGAGGGGGTGCAGAAGGGGCTCGATGGCGGACCGGTGCGCCGACTCGGTCAGCCAGCCGCGCAGCTCTTCTCGTACGGCCTGCCAGACCGGACGGCCCGCGGCCATCAGCGGATTGAGCGTCGGATGGCCGAGCAGCGCGGCGTGCGGGGAGCCGACGGCGGCCGCGGCGGCGCCCGCGTCCAGCACATGGTCGCCGTAGCGGACCCCGATCCGGCGCAGGTCAGGGGCGTCGGGGGTGGTGAAGACGCCATAGGGGAGGTTGTGCGGGCCGTACGGATCGTCATGGGGCAGGTCGAGCGGGCTCAGTGGTGGCATGGGTGTGCCTCGCCTTCTCGTCGTCGCCGGGGGCTGCCGGGATCACCGGGCCACACCCTACGGGGGCGGGCGCGCGGAGGGAGGACTGTACCGACTGTTACCTAAAGGGTTGGCAATGTCCGGATAGTCTTGCCCTGGTCGTCAATCCCCCAGTAGCGTCCTTAATCGGGTCACGCACGGTGGGGGGGCCACTGCGCTGCGGTGACCGAGGGGGACTCGTGGCGAGCAGTGACGTGCCGTTCGCGGTGGACCGCACGGTGCCCGGTCTGATCGTGAAGATCGGCGACTACCCGCTGCACCACGGGGGCGTCGGCGCCATCCGGTCCCTGGGGCGTCTGGGCATCCCCATGTACGCCGTCACCGAGGATCGTTGGACCCCGGCCGCGCTCTCGCGCTATCTGGAGCGGGCCTTCGTCTGGCCGACCACCGGCATGGAGCGGCCGGAGCGGCTGGTGGAGGGGCTGCTGCGGATCGGGCGGGCGATCGGGCGGCCGGCCGTCCTGCTGCCGACGGACGAGGAGGCGGCGGTGCTGATCGCCGAGCACGCCGACACCCTCGCCGGGGAGGGCCGTTTCCTCTTCCCGCGCGCGGAGCCCGGACTGCCCAGGCGGCTGGCCAGTAAGCAGGGGCTGTACGAGCTGTGTCTGGACCACGGCGTGCCCACCGCGTCCGCGGCGTTCCCCGATTCGTACGCCGACGTCAAGGAGTTCGCGGCGACCGCGCGCTTCCCGGTGGTCGCCAAGAACCGGGAGGCGTTCGAGCGGCGCAGAAGGCCGGCGGTCGGCGGCACCACGCGGATCACGGGGCCGCGTGAGCTGCTGGCGCTGGCGGCCGGGTGGGGTCCGCGGCCCGGGGTGATTCTGCAGGAGTATCTGCCGAGGGAGGAGGCCGAGGACTGGATCGTGCACGCCTACGTCGACGCGGAGAGCACGCCACTGGCGATGTTCACCGGGGTCAAGGTGCGGTCCTGGCCGCCGCATGCGGGCATGACGGCCTGCGCCTATGCGGTGGACAACCCCGAGCTGGCGGAGCTGGCCGCCCAGTTCATCAAGCGGATCGGCTTCTCCGGAATCGTCGATCTGGACTGGCGCTTCGACCGGCGGGACGGCCGGTACAAACTGCTCGACTTCAACCCCCGCATGGGCGCGCAGTTTCGGCTCTTCGAGAGCGAGACGGGGATCGATGTGGTCCGCGCCCAGCACCTGGACCTGACGGGGCGCAAGGTCCCGGAGGCCGAGCAGCGCGCGGACCGGCGGTTCGTCGTGGAGAACATCGACCTGCCCGCGCTGCTCGCCTACCGCCGCAGCGGATACACCACCCCGCACGCGCCCGCCCGTGCGAGCGGGACCGAGCTGGCGTGGGCCGCGCACGACGACATGAAGCCGTTCTTCACGATGCTGGCGCGCTGTGTGCGGCCCGGCGCGGTCCACCTGTACCAGCGGTGGCGCGCCACCAGTAGGTCGCGCCACCAGTAGGTCGCGCCACCAGTAGGTCGCGCTACCAGTAGGTCGCGCCATGAGTAGGTCGCACCACGAGTAAGTGACGTCTCGGGGAGGGGACTTGTGAACGATCCGGTAGCAGTCATCGGGGCCGGTCCTTACGGCCTGTCGGCGGCCGCCCATCTGCGTGCGCGCGGCCTGTCGGTCCGCGCCTTCGGGACACCGATGGTGAGCTGGCGCGAGCACATGCCGGCCGGGATGCTGCTCAAATCCACCCCGGTGGCCTCGAATATCGATGCCCCGCAAGTGGGGCACACCCTGCTCGACTTCTGCTGTGCGGAAGGCGGCAAGCGCTATGGTCCGACTGGGACATCATCCCGGTCGAGACCTTCGCGCGGTACGGGCTGTGGTTCCAGGAGCGGCTGGTGCCGGAGCTGGAGCAGGTGCGGGTGGCCTCGGTCGACCGGCGGGGCGGCCGGTTCGAGCTCAAGCTGGACTCGGGGGAGCAGTTCGCCGCGCGCGCCGTGGTGGTCGCCAGCGGGCTGGCCGGGCTTGCCCATCTGCCCGCCGAGTTCGCCGCCGCCGTCCCCGACGGGCCCGCTCCCACCGGGCCCGTCTCGCACAGCTCACAACACCGCGACCTGCGGCGGTTCGCCGGGCGTGAGGTGGTGGTGGTCGGGGCCGGGCAGTCGGCGCTGGAGTCCGCGGTGCTGCTCGCCGAGGCGGGCGCCGCGGCGGTGCGGGTGGTGGCGCGGGGGCGGCGCGCGGTCGCGTTCGGCGCGCCGCCGGACCGTCAGCCGCGGCTGCGCCCCGAGTCGCCCTTCGGGCGCGCCTGGTCGCTGTACGCGCTCTCGCACCACGCCGCGGGCTTCAGGCGGCTGCCCGCGCCGGCCCGCCGGTATCTGGTCCGCACGGTGCTGGGGCCGCTGGGCGCCTGGTGGCTGCGGGAGCGCTTCGCGGGGCGGGTGCAGGTCACACAGGGGCAGCGGGTCACCCGGGTGGAGGTGGAGAGCGGCGGGCGCGTGGCGCTCTCCCTGCGCGGTGGCGGGCGCGCCGGTGAGCTGGCCGCGGACCATGTGATGGCCGCGACCGGCTACCGGATGAATGTGGCGGCGCTGGGCTTCCTCGGGCCGGAGCTGAGGGCCGAGGTGGTGAGCAGGGCCGGAGGGCCGTGGCTGGACGCGGGCTATGGCTCCTCCGTACCGGGGCTGTACTTCACCGGACTGCCCGCGGCGGCGAGCTTCGGGCCGGTCATGCGCTTCGTCTGCGGCACCGAGTACGCCTCACCCCGGCTGGCGAAGGCGGTGGCGCTGGCCCATGGGTGACGGTCGGTATGGCCACCCGCCCGAGGAAGGTGTGTCGGCCGCGGATGGCAGAGCCGATCACGGATTGACCGACTGTTGATCAGTGATCGACCCAGAGTCGATCACTGAATGATCGGGGACCTGAACACGTTTGATCTGCCGGTGAGCGCGGAGAATGTCGTGGGGAGCCGGTCGGCAGAGCGCCGGAAGTGATAGCTCGCACAAGGCGGGAAGGCGCCCATGGTGATCGCCAGCCGACCGGATACGCTGCCTTTAGTGGAGACAGCGACACATCGACATTGCGTGTGACCGCAGGCAGACAGGAGTACCCCGTGAGCGTCGTCGGGCCCATCGGGCTGAGCGTGCGGGACCGGACTCTGGAAGCCGATACCCAGGCCGGGCTGACAGCCGTCGAAGAGGGCCTGCTGGAGGCCACGAAGAGCGACGTGCCGTTCATCACCGGGGCGGCCCAGCATCTGATGCGGGCGGGCGGCAAGCGGTTCCGGCCGCTGCTGGTGCTGCTCGCCGCGCAGTTCGGCGACCCGTACGCGCCCGGGGTGGTGCCCTCGGCCGTCGTGGTCGAGCTGACGCACCTGGCGACGCTCTACCACGACGACGTCATGGACGAGGCGGACGTCCGCCGCGGTGTGGCCAGCGCCAACGCCCGTTGGGGCAACTCGGTGGCGGTGCTCACCGGCGACTTCCTGTTCGCCCGCGCCTCGCACATCCTGGCCGATCTGGGCCCGGAGGCGGTGCGGATCCAGGCCGAGGCGTTCGAGCGGCTGGTGACCGGGCAGATCCTGGAGACGGCGGGGCCGCGGGACGGCCAGGACCCGATCGAGCACTACCTGGACGTGCTCCAGGGCAAGACCGGCTCGCTGGTCGCGGTCTCCGGGCGGTTCGGCGCGATGATGTCGGGGGCCGACGAGTCTGTCGTCAGCATCCTCACCCAGTACGGCGAGCGGCTGGGCATCGCCTTCCAGTTGGCCGACGACGTCCTGGACATCGCCAGCGACAGCCATGAGTCGGGCAAGACCCCCGGCACCGACCTGCGGGAGGGCATCGCCACCCTCCCCGTGCTCCATCTGCGGGCGCAGGCGGAGGCGTCCGGCTCCGCCGAGGACCGCGCGCTGTGCGAACTGCTGACCGCGGACCTCAGCGACGACGGGCTCCACGGCGAGGTGCTGCGGCGGCTGCGCGCCCACCCGGCGCTGGAGCAGGCCCGCCAGGACACCCTGCGCTATGCGGCGGAGGCCCGCGCGATGCTGGCGCCGCTGCCCGAGGGGGCGGCGAAGGCCGCGCTCGAGGGGCTGTGCGACGCGGTGGTGCACCGGGCCGGCTGACCGCCTCCGGCTTCTTCGGTTCAGACCTGCGGCGCATCGGGTCCTACCTCAGGGGTACCCAGAGGTGATCCTGTCGGCTGACGCGCCAAGACGGTCGATTTGGTGGGATTGAAGGACCACCACATGGCGGTATCGGGTGACAATGGCCCGAGAGGTGGACGAGTGCGAGGCTGACAACCGCCGCCGACGACGGAGGTAGAGCACATATGGCACGGATCCGACCGACACAGGTCGCCGACGACGGTTTCTGGGATGAGGACCGACCGAAAGGGCGCCGTAAAGCCGTCCGGTACGCCGCCCCGGTGGCGGTGGCCGGTATCGCGGCGGCGACGATCGGGCTGGTCCCGGCCCTCGCCAGCACCGGGTCGCCCGATCTGCCGAAGATCACGGCAGAGGAGCTGATCAGCAAGATCGCCGCATCGGACGCCGAGCAGCTGTCCGGCTCGGTGAAGATCACGACCGATCTGGGCATACCCTCCCTGCCCGGAGGCGTCTCGCTCGGCGACCTCGCGGGCGGGCAGCAGGGGAAGGGCGACGCCGCGCCGGAGTCCAAGCTCGCCGAGCTCGTGTCCGGCTCCCACACCCTGCGGGTGGCCGCCGACGGACCGGAGCGGCAGCGGGTCTCGATCATCGAGAAGGCCGCCGAGTACAGCGTCATCCACAACGGCGACGAGGTGTGGGCGTACAACAGCGCCGACAACTCGGTTTACCACGCCAAGTCCCCCGAGAAGGCCGCCAAGGGCGACCACCGTGGTGAGGCGCCCGAGGACCTGAGCGGCCTCACCCCGAGGGAGGCCGCCAAGAAGGCGCTCGCCGCCGTGGACGACACGACGCAGGTCAAGGTCGACGGCACCGCGAGGGTCGCCGGACGGGACGCCTACCAGCTGCTGATCCGTCCCAAGCAAAACGATTCCACGGTCGGCTCCATCCGTATCGCCGTGGACGCGCACAACTGGGTGCCGCTCAAGTTCACCCTGGAGCCCAAGAGCGGTGGCAAGGCGGCGATCGATGTGGCCTTCACCGAGGTGGACTTCGGCAAGCCCAAGGCGAGCGCCTTCCGCTTCACCCCGCCCAAGGGCGCCAAGGTCACCGAGGAGGGCCGCGCCGAGCACAAGGCCAAGGGCGAGGAGAAGGCCAAGGAGAAGGGCCTGCGCGAGCTGTCCAAGCTGAATGTGATCGGCAAGGGCTGGGACTCGGTGGCGCGTCTCGACCTCCCCGGCGGCCTGCCCGCCGGCGCGAGCGGCGGGGGCGGGCCCAGCGAGTTCCTGGGCGGTCTGGGCAAGAAGGTCAAGGGGGACTTCGGCTCGGGCACGGTGCTCAGCACCCGCCTGGTCAACGCCTTGATCACCGACGACGGCAAGGTGTTTGTCGGCGCGGTCGACAAGAGCGCCCTGATCGACGCCGCGGACGCGGCCAAGTGACCGCTTGACGAAGGGGGAGCCCGTGGAGGAGCCGTCCGCCGAGGACACGGCCGGGGCGCCGACCGCCCGCGCGACGGGCGCGGCGGTGGAGACCCGCGGGCTCACCAAGCGCTACCGAGGCGGACAGCTCGCGGTCGACGGGCTGGATCTGACCGTGCCGCGCGGCAGCGTCTTCGGCTTCCTCGGGCCCAACGGCTCGGGGAAGACGACGACCATCCGCATGCTCATGGGCCTGATCGAGCCCACCGCGGGCAGAGCCCGGGTGCTCGGCGCGCCCATGCCGAGCGCTGCCCGCAGCGTGCTGCCCAGGGTCGGGGCCCTCATCGAGGGCCCCGCCCTGTACCCCTTCCTGAACGGCCGGGACAATCTGATCCGCTTCGACGCCGCCGACCCCACCGCCGATCCCCGAACCCGGGCCGCGCGGGTCTCGGCCGCCCTGGAGCGGGTGGGCCTCTCGGCCGCGGCGCGCAAGAAGGCCCGTGCGTACTCCCTCGGGATGAAACAGCGCCTGGGCCTGGCCGCGGCGCTCCTCCAGCCGCGGGAACTGCTCGTTCTCGACGAGCCGACGAACGGCCTCGACCCCCAGGGCATGCGGGAGATCCGGGCGCTGGTGCGCGAGCTGGCCGAGGACGGCACCACCGTCTTTCTCTCCTCCCATCTCCTCGATGAGATCGAACAGGTGTGCACTCACGCGGCGGTCATGGCCCAGGGCAGACTCATCGCCCAGGGCACCGTCGCCGAGCTGGCGGCCGGCAGCCGCGGCCGGCTGTCCGTCACCACCCCGGACCCCGCGGACGCGGTCCGCGTCCTGAAGGAGCACGGGGTGACGGACATCGTGGTCCTGGACGAGCGCGTCACGGGGGAGCTGCCCTCGGCCGGGTCCACTTCCGCCTCCGGCGAGAGCGCCCCGCCGTTCGACCTGGCGGACCTCAACGCCGCCCTCGTACGCGCCGGGGTGCGGGTCCGGGCCTTCGGAGCGGAGCGGGCCTCGCTCGAGGACGCCTTTGTCGCACTGACCGGAGAGGGCTTCGATGTCGCGGGCTGAGGTCAAAGCTGAGGTCAAACCGGAGGTCAAAAGGGCTGCCGGGGCGCCCGCCCGGCGGCCGAGCCCGCTGTGGACGCTCGCCCTGTTCCGCAGCGAGCTGGGCACCACCTTCCGCCGCTGGCGGACCATCGCCCTGCTCGGCGTGCTCGCGGCCATCCCGGTCCTCACCGGAATCGCGGTGAAGATCGAGACGAGCGACGGCGGCTCGTTCGGTGAGGGGCACGGGGGAGACGGCCAGGGCCCCGCCTTCTTCTCCCAGATCACCAACAACGGCATCTTCCTGGTCTTCGCCTCGCTGGCGGCGACGCTGCCGGTCTTCCTGCCGATGGCCATCGGCGTGATCGCCGGTGACTCCATCGCGGGCGAGTCGGGCTCGGGCACGCTGCGCTATCTCCTGGTCGCACCGGCCGGGCGGACCCGTCTCCTCCTCGCGAAGTTCACCACCGTGATCGCCTTCTGCATGGTCGCCACGGGTGTGGTGGCCGCGGCCGGACTGGCGACCGGGGCGCTGCTCTTCCCCCTCGGTGATGTCACGCTGATCTCGGGAACCACCGTCTCGTTCACCGACGGACTGCTCAGGACCCTGGCGGTGGCGGGCGTCGTGGCGTGCTCCCTCATCGGCATCGCGACGGTGGGCCTGTTCATCTCGACCCTCACCAACAGCGGGATCGCGGCCATGGCGGCGACCGTCGGGCTGCTGATAACGGTGCAGATCCTGGACACCATTCCGCAGCTGCACGCGATCCAGCCGTATCTGTTCCCGCATTACTGGCTGTCCTTCGCGGACGTCCTCCGGGATCCGGTCTACTGGGACCAACTCATCAAGAACTTCGAGTTGCAGGCCCTTTATGTGGCGGTGTTCGGCTCGGCCGCCTGGGCGCGGTTCACCGCGAAGGACATCACCGCCTGAGCCGAGGCGAGGCGAGGCGAGCCGTACGACGACGACGACGGCGACGACGACGGCGGCCGCGGGTGGCGAATCCCGCGACCGCCGCTCAGCTGTCCGCCGTCGGCCGGCCTCGCCGTCAGCTGCTGAGGGTCCAGATGGCGTACGCGATGGCGTCGGTGTTGCGGTCCAGCGCGGTGTCGTTGATGTTGGTCGACGTGTCGCAGGACCGGTGGTAGCAGCGGTCGAACGCCTGGCCGGAGGTGCCGCCCCACTTCTGGGCCTGGGCGGCGGTCTTGGTGTAGTCGGCGCCGCTGAACAGCCCGCCCACCGGCACGCCCACGTTCTTGAACGGCGCGTGGTCGGAGCGCCCGTCGCCCTCCGTCTCGATCTCGGTGGGCACGCCCTTGGTCGCGAAGAAGTCCTTGAACACGGACTCGAGGCGCGCGTCGTCGTCGTAGACGAAGTAGCCCGGGTTGGGCGAGCCGATCATGTCGAAGTTCAGATATGAGTCGATCTTCGCGCGATTCGCGGTCGAGAGGCTGTTCACGTAGTACCGGGAGCCCACCATCCCCAGCTCCTCGGCGCCCCACCAGCCGAACCGGAGGTGTTTCGTGGGCTGCAGCCCGGCCCTGGAGACGGCGAGCGCGGTCTCCAGGACGCCCGCCGAGCCCGAGCCGTTGTCGTTGATCCCGGGGCCGGCGGTGACGGAGTCCAGATGGGCGCCCGCGAACACCACGTTGTCGGCGTCGCCGCCGGGCCAGTCGGCGATGAGGTTGTAGCCGGTGGCACCGCCGGAGGTGAACTGCTGCACGGTGGTGGTGAATCCGGCCGCGTCGAGCTTGGCCTTGATGTAGTCGAGCGAGGCCTTGTAACCAGGGCGGCCATGGGCGCGGTTGCCGCTGTTGGCGGTGGCTATGGACTGCAGCTGGCTCAGGTGGGCCTTGACGTTGGCGACCGGGATGTCGGGCGCCGCGAGGGCGGCCGCGGCCGCCGGGGCCTGCATCGGTCCGGCCGCTGGCAGCGGCGCGGCGGGCGCCGCGGTGGCCAGGGCCGCGACGATCGCACCGGCCGCTGTGGCGGCGGTGGCGGCCCGGCGTATCAAGGATCTTCCGGTTGACGACATGGGGGGCTCCGAATTCCGAACGAGGACAGGACGGAATGAACGTGTCGCTGTGTGGTGCACGCACCCGGTGGGGCGGGGGAGCGCTGAAGCGGTGGCACGGTGTGGCGGTGGCACGTGGGTGCGGAGTGTCGCAAAGGCAGATGCTCCGGGTCCGGTTGACGCCGCGTCAAGGGCATAAACCGGACACGGCTGCCCCGGCGAGCTGGTGCGGTTGGCGTTGGCCGAGAAGGCGGCCTGTGTGAGTCAACCGCGTGAGGTGCTGACCACCGGCTTGCCGATGCAACATCTGCGGCAGCCCGCTGAACGGCGGGCCTCTGCTCACCGAATTCCGGACAGGCCCCGAGCAACCCCAGGGGGCACCTCCCATGCCGAAGGCTATGGGGGCGAGACACCGCAAGGTGACCACGCCGGAGCGCCCGGATCAGCCGAACCGGATGCAGTCCGTACCTCCTTCGAGAAGTACGGATCAAGTCTTAGCCGAGGACGGGGTTCTCCGCCGCCGCGCCGCCGTTCGGCGTCGCCGCGGCGGCCCGCTCGGAGGCCGCGCGCAGCTGTGCTCGCGCCCGGCGGGCCGTACGCAGCGCGTCCCAGGTGAGCAGGGCGAGTGCGAGCCATACGAGAGAGAAGCCCGCCCACCGCTCGGGCGGCATGGACTCGTGGAAGACGGCGACGCCGAGCGCGAACTGGAAGATCGGGGCGATGTACTGCAGCATCCCGATCGTCGACAGCGGCAGCCGCACGGCCGCCGTCCCGAAGCAGATCAGCGGCACCGCGGTGATCAGCCCGCTGCTCACCAGCAGCGCCGAGTGCCCGGCGCCCTCGCTGCCGAAGGTGCTGTCCCCGCGCGCGGTCAGGAAGATCACGAAGCCGAGCGCGGGCAGGAACTGGACCGCGGTCTCGGCGGCGAGCGATTCCAGTCCGCCCAGGCCGATCCGCTTCTTTACCAGGCCGTAGGTGGCGAAGGAGAAGGCGAGGGTGAGCGCGATCCAGGGCAGTGAGCCGTAGCCGACCGACAGCACGGCCACGGCCGCCACGCCGACGCCGACCGCCACCCACTGCACCGGCCGCAGCCGCTCGTGCAGCAGCAGAACGCCGAAGCCGATGCTGACCAGGGGGTTGATGAAGTATCCGAGCGAGGTCTCGACGACATGGCCGCTGTTGACGCCCCAGATGTACAGGCCCCAGTTGACGGAGATGACGGCCGCCGCGATCGCGATCAACCCGAGCCGCGCGGGCTGTCGCAGCAGCGGACGTATCCAGGACCAGCGGCGCAGCGCGAGCAGTACGAGGACGACGGCCACCAGCGACCACACCATGCGGTGGGCAAGGATCTCGACGGCCCCGGCGGGCTCGAGCAGCGGCCAGAAGAGGGGGACCAGGCCCCACATGCCGTAGGCGGCGAAGCCGTAGGCGAGTCCGCTGCGCTGCTGAGGCTGGCTCTCCGGCTTCACATGTCCTCCCGGCGGCATGGCGACCTGTCGAAGGTAGCGCCGAAGCGGCCCGCCTGTCATTTACGTATCGTCATACGGTCATGACAAGCGGGCCGCCGTGCGGTCGCCGGGGGATTCAGGGTGCTCAGCGTCGGTGCTCAGCCCGGGCGCTCAGCCCTTGATGGCCGCCGCGATCGAGTCCGCGATCGGGGTGGTCGGCCGGCCGATGAGGCGGGAGAGGTCGCCGGGGGTGCCGGCCAGTCGGCCGCGGGAGATCGCGGCGTCGACGTCCACCAGGATCTCGGCCAGCGGCTCGGGAAGGCCGGCGCCGGTCAGGATGGCCTTGTGGGTCTCGGCCGGCACGGGGCCGTACGCGATCTCCTTGCCGGTCTGCTTGGCGATCTCGGCGGCGTACTCCTCGAAGCTCCAGGCGGTGTCGCCGCTGAGCTCGTACGCCTTGCCCTCGTGGCCCTCGCCGGTCAGCACCTCGACGGCGGCGGCCGCGTAGTCGGCGCGCGAGGCGGAGGCGACTCGGCCGCCGGCCGCGTTGTTGACGACGGCGCCGTGCTCCAGCACGGGGGCCAGCTGCTCGGTGTAGTTCTCGTGGTACCAGCCGTTGCGCAGCAGCACGTACGGCAGGCCGGAGGCCTGGATGGCCTGCTCGGTGACCTTGTGCTCATCGGCCAGGGTGAAGTCGGCCGCCGGGCCGCCGAGGACGCTGGTGTACGCGAGCAGGGCGACGCCCGCCTCCTTGGCGGCGTCGATGACGGCCTGGTGCTGCGGAACGCGCCGGCCGACCTCGCTGCCGGAGATCAGCAGCACCTTGTCGCCGGCGGCGAAGGCGCCCTGGAGGGTTTCCGGCCGGCTGTAGTCGGCGATGCGCAGCTGTACGCCGCGCGCCGCGAGGTCGGCCGCCTTGTCGGCGTCCCGCACCACGGCCACGATCTGGTCCGCGGGAACCTTCTCCAGCAGGCCCTCGACGACGAGGCGGCCGAGGTGGCCGGTGGCTCCGGTGACGACGATGCTCATGTCTGTTTTCTCGCTTTCATCCTCTTGGTATCGATCTGTGAACCACCCTAGTGTCGACGCTAACCATTTGAAAGTACCCACTTTGAAGTAAGGTACGAGCATGTCGGTTAGTGAAGAGGTCACCGAGAAGACGCGGGGCGTGCCGATAGGCGGCCCTGAGGCCGCCATGTGCCCATCACGACTGGTGCTGGAGCATGTCACCAGCCGTTGGGGCGTCCTCGTCCTCGGCGTGCTGATGGACGGGACGCACCGCTTCAGCGAGGTGCGGCGCGCGATCGGCGGCGTCAGCGAGAAGATGCTGACGCAGACCCTTCAGACCCTGGAGCGGGACGGCTTTGTGCACCGCGAGGCGTACCCCGTCATTCCGCCGCATGTGGACTACTCGCTGACCGAGCTCGGCGAGGAGGCGGCCCGGCGGGTGCGGGCGCTGGCCGAGTGGACGAACGAGAAGGTCCCGGAGGTCCTGGCCGCCAGGGAGGCGTACGACGCCGCCAAGGCCCCAGCCGTCAAGGCGCGATAACCAGCCGTCAAGGCGCGATAAAAGGGCTCGATAAAAAGCGGGTGCCCGCCCGGAGCGCCGTCAGACGCTCCGGGCGGGCACCCGCCACGTACACAGGTCAGCCGACGACGGTCCAGGTGTCGTGGCCGGTGAGCAGGGCGCCGAGGTCGCCCTTGCCCTTCTGCTCCACGGCGGCCTCGAGCTGGGTGGTCATCTCGGCCTCGTAGACCGGGCGGGCGACATTGCGCAGCACCCCGATCGGGGTGTGGTGCAGGGTGTCGGGGTCGGCGAGGCGGGTCAGCGCGAACGCGGTGGTCGGCGAGGCGGCGTGCGCGTCGTGGACCAGCACCCGCTCGGTGCCCTCCCGGGTCACATCGATGACCTTGAGGTCGCCGGTGGCCGGGTCGCGGACGACGCCCTTGGAGCCGAGGCCGTCACCGCCGTCCTCCTCGCCGAACGGTGCGCCGAAGCGGATCGGCTTGCCGTGCTCGAGACGGATGACGGCCTCCAGCGCCTGGTCCCTGTCCTTGAGGACTTCGAAGGCGCCGTCGTTGAAGATGTTGCAGTTCTGGTAGATCTCCACCAGCGCGGTGCCCGGGTGGGCGGCCGCCTCCCGCAGCACCTGGGTGAGGTGCTTGCGGTCGGAGTCCACGGTGCGGGCGACGAACCCGGCCTCGGCGCCCAGCGCGAGCGAGAGGGGGTTGAAGGGCGCGTCGAGCGAGCCCATCGGCGTGGACTTGGTGATCTTGCCGACCTCGGAGGTCGGGCTGTACTGGCCCTTGGTGAGGCCGTAGATCCGGTTGTTGAACAGCAGGATCTTCAAGTTGACGTTGCGGCGCAGCGCGTGGATCAGGTGGTTGCCGCCGATGGACAGCGCGTCGCCGTCACCGGTGACCACCCACACCGACAGATCGCGGCGCGAGGCGGCCAGGCCGGTGGCGATGGCGGGGGCACGGCCGTGGATCGAGTGCATCCCGTACGTGTTCATGTAGTACGGGAAGCGGGAGGAGCAGCCGATGCCGGAGACGAAGACGATGTTCTCCTTCGCCAGGCCGAGTTCGGGCATGAAGCCCTGGACGGCGGCGAGGACCGCGTAGTCACCGCAGCCGGGGCACCAGCGCACTTCCTGGTCGGACTTGAAGTCCTTCATGGTCTGCTTGGCGCCGGCCTTCGGCACCAGTGAAAGCGCGTCGACGGAGGAGAGCCCTTCCGCGATCGTCTCAGTCATCGATGGCCTCCTTAAGGGCCGTCGCAAGCTGCTCGGCCTTGAATGGCAGCCCCCGCACCTGGGTGAAGGAGCGGGTGTCGACCAGGTACTTGGCGCGGAGCAGGGTGGCGAGCTGACCGAGGTTCATCTCGGGCACGACCACCTTGTCGTAGCGGGCCAGCACCGCGCCGAGGTTCCCCGGGAAGGGGTTGAGATGGCGCAGATGGGCCTGGGCGATGGCGTCTCCGGCGGCGCGGACCCGGCGCACGGCGGCGGTGATCGGCCCATAGGTCGAACCCCAGCCCAGCACCAGCGTGCGGGCGTCGCCGGTGGGGTCGTCCACCGTGATGTCCGGCACCTCGATGCCGTCGACCTTGGCCTGCCGGATGCGCACCATGTGCTCGTGGTTGGCCGGGTCGTAGGAGATGTTGCCGGTGCCGTCCTGCTTCTCGATACCGCCGATGCGGTGCTCGAGGCCGGGGGTGCCGGGCACCGCCCAGGGGCGGGCGAGCGTCTCGGGGTCGCGCTTGTACGGCCAGAAGACCTCGGTGCCGTCGGCCAGGGTGTGGTTGGGGCCGCTGGCGAACCGGACCCGCAGATCCGGCAGGTCCTCGAGGTCCGGCACCCGCCACGGCTCCGACCCGTTGGCGAGGTAGCCGTCGGAGAGCAGGAAGACGGGGGTGCGGTAGGTCAGCGCGATACGCACCGCGTCCAGCGCCGCGTCAAAGCAGTCCGCCGGGGTCTTGGGGGCCACGATCGGCACCGGGGCCTCGCCGTTGCGCCCGTACATCGCCTGCAGCAGATCGGCCTGTTCGGTCTTGGTGGGCAGACCGGTCGACGGGCCGCCCCGCTGGATGTCGACCACCACAAGCGGCAGTTCCAGGCTGACCGCGAGCCCGATGGTCTCCGACTTGAGCGCCACGCCGGGGCCGGAGGTGGTGGTCACCGCGAGCGCCCCGCCGAAGGCGGCGCCAAGCGCCGCGCCGATGCCCGCGATCTCGTCCTCGGCCTGGAAGGTGCGCACGCCGAAGTTCTTGTGCCGGGACAGCTCATGCAGGATGTCCGAGGCGGGCGTGATCGGGTACGAGCCCAGGAACAGCGGCAGATCCGCCTGGTGCGAAGCCGCGATCAGCCCGTACGACAGTGCCAGATTGCCGGAGATGTTGCGGTATGTCCCCGGGGGAAACGCGGAGGAGGCGGGCGCCACCTCGTAGGAGACCGCGAAGTCCTCCGTCGTCTCGCCGAAGTTCCAGCCGGCCCGGAAGGCGGCCACGTTGGCCTCGGCGATCTGCGGCTTCTTGGCGAACTTCTGGCGCAGGAACTTCTCGGTGCCCTCGGTCGGCCGGTGGTACATCCACGACAGCAGACCGAGCGCGAACATGTTCTTGCTGCGCTCCGCCTCCTTGCGGGACAGCCCGAACTCCTTGAGCGCCTCGACGGTCAGCGTCGTCAGCGGCACGGGGTGGACGTTGTACCCGTCCAGCGAGCCGTCCTCGAGCGGGCTCTGGTCGTAGCCGACCCTCGCCATCGGGCGCTTGGTGAACTCATCGGTGTTGACGATGATCTCGGCGCCGCGCGGCACATCGCCCAGATTGGCCTTCAGTGCGGCCGGGTTCATCGCCACCAGCACGTTCGGCGCGTCGCCCGGGGTGAGGATGTCGTGATCGGCGAAGTGCAGCTGGAAACTCGACACACCGGGGAGGGTGCCGGCAGGGGCCCGGATCTCGGCCGGGAAGTTCGGCAGCGTGGACAGGTCATTGCCGAATGACGCCGTCTCCGAGGTGAACCGGTCACCCGTGAGCTGCATACCGTCGCCCGAGTCACCAGCGAACCGGATGATCACCCGGTCCAGACGGCGGACCTCTTTGCCGCCGTCCGACGCTCGCTGTCCCCCGACGAGCGTCTGCCCGTCCTGCTGATCGGCTGGTTCGGCCTGCTCGGCCGGGCTACTGACCTGGCTGGTCACTGATTCGGACCTCCCTTGAGGCGGCGCTCGTGGACATCGGTGCCGACCGGTTGTCCCATCGCCATCGTACGTCGGTAAGGGTCGCCTTCCCTGACCGGATCGCATAATGGACGCCCTGACATTGCCCCTTTATGCGGTGAATTGTCATGCTCTGCATGCGCCCCCGTACTCATGTCGAGCGATACTCCCCTTTCGGTCTTTGGATGTACGACGGATGTACGACCGCCAATCGACCGGGCTGGACCGGGCCGGGCCGGACCGGACCCGACCAGCGTGGCCCGGACACCCCATGCCCGTCTTACATCCCGCGCTGTCTCACGAGTCGAGACTCACGAGTCGAGATACGTCAGCACCGCGAGCACCCGGCGGTGGTCCCCCTCGCTCGGCGACAGGCCGAGCTTCAGGAAGATGTTGCTGACGTGCTTCTCGACCGCGCCGTCGCTCACCACCAACTGCTTGGCGATCGCCGAGTTCGTACGGCCCTCGGCCATCAGACCGAGAACCTCCCGCTCACGCGGGGTGAGCCCGGCCAGCACATCCTGCTTGCGGCTGCGCCCCAGCAGCTGAGCCACGACCTCCGGGTCCAGCGCCGTGCCGCCCCGGGCCACCCGCACCACGGCGTCCACGAACTCCCGGACATCGGCCACCCGGTCCTTGAGCAGATAGCCGACGCCACGGCTGTTGCCGGCCAGCAGCTCCGTGGCGTACTGCTCCTCCACATACTGGGACAGCACCAGCACACCCAGTCCGGGGTGGTCGCGGCGCAGCCGGACCGCCGCCCGTACCCCCTCGTCGGTGTGGGTCGGCGGCATCCGTACGTCCGCGACCACCACATCCGGCAGCGCGCCCCCGTCGGCCAGCTCCTGGACCGACTTCACCAGCGCTTCCGCGTCGCCGACCCCCGCGACCACCTCATGACCACGGTCGGTCAGCAGACGGGTCAGCCCCTCCCGGAGCAGCACCGAATCCTCGGCGATGACCACCCGCACCCTGTCCTCCACAGCCCGCCCCCACTCGTCGGTTTCTCGGCCCCCAGCATCCCAGGGATCGGACCCGCCCGAGGCCCCGGCACGCTCACCGGGACGGGGTGGGACGGGGCAGGCGGGGGCGGCGATGGGGCCCGCGGGTCACCTTCGCCAGGGGAGCTCGGCGGTGACGGCGGTCGGGCCGCCGGCCGGGGAGTGCACGACGAGAAGGCCGTCGACCGCGTCAAGCCGCTCGGCCAGCCCGGCGAGCCCCGACCCGGTCCGGGCGTCCGCCCCGCCCCGGCCGTCGTCCGAGACCTGCAGCATCACCCGGTCCTCGGAGCGCCACACATCCACGGCGGCCGTCCGGGCGCCGCTGTGCTTGCTGATGTTCTGCAGCAGCTCGGAGACGGTGAAGTAGGCGATGCCCTCGATGGCGGCCGCCGGCCGCTCCGGCAGGTCCACCGTCACCGTGACGGGCACGGTGCAGCGGGCCGCCAGGGCGGACAGGGATGGGCCAAGGCCCCGGTCGGTGAGGATCGCCGGGTGGATGCCGCGCGCGAGGTCGCGCAGCTCCTGGAGGGCCAGCTTCACCTCGCCATGGGCCTCGTCGACCATCCGCGCCGCCGCCTCCGGGTCCTCCTGAAGCTTCTCCTTCGCCAGGCCCAGGTCCATGGCGAGAGCGACCAGCCGGGCCTGCGCCCCGTCGTGCAGATCGCGCTCGATACGGCGCAGATCGGCCGCCGCCGTGTCGACCACCGTGCCCCGGTCCGACTCCAGCTCCCACACCCGCTCCGCGAGCCGCGAGGGGCCCAGCAGCCCGGACACCAGCAGCCGGTCGACCGAGGTCAGCCCCCGTATCACAAACGGCGTCCCCACCAGCAGCAGCGCTCCGGCGACGCTGGTCACGGCTATCTCGAACGGGGTGTCGAGGAAGAAGCCGCGGCCGTCGACCTCGAAGAGCTGTATGCCCTGCTGGTTGCTGTAGGTGGGGAGGACCCACTGCCACAGCGGATAGGTCACCAAGGCCCAGGCGTTCACCCACAGTGCCAGCGACACGGCGAAGGCGAAGATCGCCCACGGGAGGTGGATCACCGAGTAGAGGACATGGCGCCAGGAGGTGCCGCTCCTGAGCAGCGCGCCCACCCACGCGAACGGACCCGACTTGCGCGACCCGCGGGTCACCGCCCGCACCGGCTCGGGATCGGCGACCTCCAGCCGCAGCAGCCCGCGCGCCCTGGCCCGCTCCACGGCCCCGAGCGCCCGGCAGCCCGCCAGGGCCACCCCGAGCACCGGTATGCCGAGGAAGGTGACCAGGAGTCCGAAGCCGAGCGCGAGCATCGTGACCGCGTAGCAGAAGGTGAGCAGGGCCATCGGGAGGCTGAGCATCAGATACAGGAACTCGCGCCAGACGCGGGCCTTGAAGGGTGCCCGCAGCGCCGCGGGCACCAGAGAGCCGCGGGGCTCGGCTTCCGGCCCGTACGGTTCGTATGCGGTGGCCATCTCTCGTCCGTCCTCCGAAGGGTGGGGCATGGTGCCCGTGCTGCGGTGCGTACATCCAGGCTCCCCGAGCGCGCCCGGTCGGGCCATGGAGCAGGTAGGCGTCTTGACCGTGGGGCTAGCCCTACCGTCGGGGTAGCCCTGGGCATACCGCCGGACGGGCCCTGGTTAGGCCCGCGCGGCTCCGTGGGCTCCGTGGCTAGGCCCGCGCGGCTCCGCGGTCGCGCCACGGCAGCTCGGCGGTCACGGCGGTCGGGCCGCCCACCGGCGAATCCACCGTGAACAGGCCGTCGACCGACCCGAGCCGTTCCGCGAGCCCGGCCAGACCGCTGCCCCGCTCCGTGCTCGCGCCGCCGTGCCCGTCGTCCCGCACCTGGATCAGCAGCCGCCCGTCCGACCGCCACACCTCGACGGTGGCCGTCCGGGCGCCGCTGTGCTTGCTGATGTTCTGCAGCAGCTCGGAGACGGTGAAGTAGGCGATGCCCTCGATGGCGGGCGCGGGCCGCTCCGGCAGGTCCACGCCGACCCGCACCGGCACCGTGCAGCGCGCCGCGACCGACGACAGCGCCGCGTCCAGGCCCCGGTCGGTCAGCACCGCCGGGTGGATGCCCCGGGCGAGGTCGCGCAGCTCCTGGAGGGCCAGCTTCACCTCGCCGTGCGCCTCGTCGACCATCGCGGCCGCCGCCCCCGGGTCCTCGAGCACCTTCTCCTTCGCCAGGCCAAGACCCATGGCGAGGGCGACCAGCCGGGCCTGCGCCCCGTCGTGCAGATCGCGCTCGATACGGCGCAGATCGGCCGCCGCCGTGTCGACCACCGTGCCCCGGTCCGACTCCAGCTCCGCGATCCGCCGCTCCAGCTCGTCGGAGGGGGACAGCAGCCCGCGCACCATCGCCCGGTCGGCGTTGGTCAGGCCCCGGGCGATCCAGGGCAGCACGGGCCAGGCGAGGAAGAGGGAGAGCAGGGTGACGCAGAAGGTGGCGACCGCCCAGGGCAGCCGCATGAAGGAGTACAGCGTGGTCCGCCAGCCCACCGGGTCCCGCAGCCGCGCCCACAGCCAGGAGAAGAAGCCGCCGTCCGCGCGGTGCCGCAGCCGGCTGGGCTCGTCGACGCGCACCGAGAGCAGCGCGCGGGCGCGACGCCGCTCGAACGCGCCGTACAGCCGGCTGCCGCGCAGCCCCAGGGCCAGCAGCGGCAGCCCCACCACGGTGATCGCCAGCCCCAGGCCCATGACGAGCCACACCAGGGAGTAGACGAAGCCGAGGATGCCCATGGGCAGATTGGCGAGGAGGTGGGCGATCTCCTTCCAGGTCTGCGCGGGAAAGCCGAAGGCGGGCGGCCGGGGCAGCCGCTCGTGGCCCCGGTCGCCCTGGTCGTCCTGGTCGCCTTCGTCGGTTGAACTCACGGTCATACGGCCAAGATTGCCCGGCCCGCCCCCGCCCCGCCATGGGGTACGTCGCCGTGCCCGGGTAGGGGTAACCCCACCGCATCTCGGACCGGCGGCTCACCTGGACGGCTCCAGGGCCTACACTCCCGTGCGTACGTAGCGGTCGAACACAAGACATCGACGAGCATCAGCCGAACATCAGGCGGGACAGGGAGCGAGGGGCGGACGTGCCGGAGGCGACGACCGTGCGCACCACAGCCGTGCCGCTCGCGGCCGACTATTTCCAGGGCTATTCGGTGGTCGGCCTGCTCGCGGTGGTGGGCGTGCTCTTCGTCGCCGTGGCCTTCGGGGCCGGGCGGCTGCTGCGGCCCGTGGTGCCCACCCCGGAGAAGCTGCTGACGTACGAGTGCGGTGTCGACCCCGTCGGCGAGGGCTGGGCCCACACCCAGATCCGCTACTACGTCTACGCTTTCTTGTATGTGATTTTCGCGGTGGACTCGATCTTCCTCTTCCCCTGGGCGACGGTGTTCGCCGCACCGGGCTATGGCGGAACGACGCTGGTGGAGATGTTCATCTTCCTCGGCTTCCTCGCCGTGGGCCTGCTGTACGCCTGGAAGAAGGGCGTCCTGGAATGGACGTGACACCGACCCCCGCCCCCACGCCGGCCGCCACACCTGTGGATCTCCCGGAGCCGCGCCGCCTCGGGACGCTCGCCAGGCTGGCGCCCGAGCCGATGAAGGTGGTCCTGAACTGGGGCCGCCGCTACAGCCTGTGGGTCTTCAACTTCGGTCTTGCCTGCTGCGCCATCGAGTTCATCGCGGCGTCGATGGCCCGCCACGACTTCATCAGGCTCGGCGTGATCCCCTTCGCCCCCGGGCCGCGCCAGGCCGACCTCATGGTCGTGTCCGGCACGGTGACGGACAAGATGGCGCCCGCGGTGAAGCGGCTCTACGAGCAGATGCCCGAGCCCAAGTACGTCATCTCCTTCGGGGCCTGCTCGAACTGCGGCGGGCCGTACTGGGACTCGTACGCGGTCACCAAGGGCGTCGACCAGATCATCCCCGTCGATGTGTATGTGCCGGGCTGCCCGCCCCGACCGGAGGCGCTGCTTCAGGGGATCCTGAAGCTTCAGGAGAAGATCGCGCGCGAGTCGCTGGGTGAGCGGTACGGACGTGACGGCGGGGCCTCTCGGCCGTCCGCTACAGCCCTGCGCAGCGGCCTGGTCGCGCCGCCCACCCCGTCCTCCGGCCCGGCCGCGGGGGAGGGCACGCCGTGACCGCGCCCGACGACCGGAACCAGCCCGTCGAGACCGCCCCCGCCGCTGCCACGCCTGCTGCCGCCGAGGAAGTGCAGCCGACGGTCGGCTGGCTGCCGCGGTCGGCGACCGAGCTGTTCGGCGAAGGCGCGACGGCGGAGGAGGCGTACGGGCTGCTCACCGTCGACGTCCCCGCCGACGCGTGGATCCCGGCGCTGGAGACCGCCCGCGACGCGCTGGGCTGCACCTACTTCGACTGGCTGAGCGCCGTCGACGAGCCCGTCGAGGGCTTCCGCGTGGCCGCGCACGTCGTCGCCCTGGGGCCGGCGACCGCCGCTGCTGTTCCCGCCGTACGCAGGCTGCTCGTACGCACCACCGTGGCGCACGACGCACCCGCCCTGCCGACCGCGACCGGCGTCTACGCGGGCGCGGCCTGGCATGAGCGCGAGACCCACGAGATGTTCGGCATCGACTTCGCCGACCACCCCCACCTCGCGCCGCTGCTGCTCCCGGACGGCTTTGAGGGGCACCCGCTGCGCAAGGACTTCGTGCTGGCGGCGCGGGTCGCCAAGGCATGGCCGGGCGCGAAGGAGCCGGGGGAGTCCGACGCCGCCCACGCGCCCAGACGGCGGCAGATGCTGCCGCCCGGCGTTCCCGACCCCAATGAATGGGGCCCCCTCAAGGGCCAGCTCCCCCCTGCCCCCGCCCGCCCGGCGCGCGCGACCCGCACAGCGGGCGCGGCAGGCGCCGCGGGCGCCGGGGGCGAACGCCCGGCCCGCCGGGCCCGCAGCGCGTCCGCGGGCTCGGCCGGCCAGCGCGCCACCGACATCACGGGCGCGGACACGACGCCGACGGACGACTCCGGGCGGCCCGCCCGCCGCGCTCGCAGCGCGAGCGAGGGCTCGACGAGCCAGCGGGACGCCGGTACGGATACGCCAGCGGCGGAGGGGACTGCCCGGCCCGCGCGCCGGTCGCGCAGTGTGAGTGAGGGCTCCGCGAGCCAGCGGGGTACGAGTACGGAGGCAGCGGCGAGCCAGGCCGCGGACGGGGCGGCCGCGGAGGCGGCGTCGGACGGCGCTGCCCGGCCCGCGGGTCGTGCCCGTAGCGCCGGCGAGGGGTCGGCAAGCCGGCGCGCCGCGACGGGCGGTCAGGCCCAGGCGCGTCCGGACCGCCCCGCCACCCGCCCGCGCTCGACCGACGCCCCATGGCACCACGCCCGCCCGGCCCGGGACGAGCCGACGGCCCCCGACGCGGAGTCCCCGGAGCCCGCGCCCGGCGCCACCGCTGCGGCGGAGGACGGCGCCGAGCCGCGGCGGGAGCCCTCCCGATCGGCAGCTACGGGCGGGCCGACGGCCTCCAGCTCCTCTGCCTCGGCGGAAGCCGGAACAGGGACCACCGCCGCGGGCACCGACGAACCGCCGCGCTCGGAGGCCGACCGCGCGGCCGCCGCACCGGAGGACGCCGAGTCCGCGCCCGGCGCGACCGCCGCAGCAGAGTCCGGCACCACATCGCGGCGGGACGCGGGGGAGCGGCGGGAGCCGCCCGGGACCGCCGCGGGCGAGGACGTTCAGGACTCGGGGGCCGCCGGGCCCGGGCCGCAGGTTCCGGCCACAGGCGGGCCGACGGCCGCGGACGGCCCCGCCTCGGGCGCCGAGGAACCATCTCGCGCGGAGGCCGCCGGGTCGGAGTCATCCGGGTCCGAGTCCGCGTCCGCGCCCGGCGCCACCGCCGGGTCCGACGCCGAGCCGCGGGCGGCTTCCCGGCCATCTCGGCCATCCCGGACCGTCGCGGACGACGGGAAGGCCGGAGACCCCGCGCGCCGCGAGGGGGCCCAAGAGCCGGCGCGGCCCGCGGTGCCTGAGGACGCTGGTGAGCCTGACGCGCCCGCTGAGCCCGATGCACCCCACACAGACACCGACGACCCGGCGGGAGGCACCGCGTGAACGACGTCCTCGACGTCGCGCTGCGACTGCTCGCGCTGTTGGTCGCCTTCCTCGTACTGCCTCTCGTCGTGGGACAGACCGAGCACAAGGTCATGGCCCATATGCAGGGTCGGCTCGGGCCGATGTACGCGGGTGGGTTCCACGGGTGGGCACAGCTGGTCGCGGACGGTGTGAAGTTCGCGCAGAAGGAAGACGTCGTACCGGCGGGGGCCGACCGGCGGATCTTCCAGCTCGCGCCCGCCGTCGCGCTGCTGCCGTATCTGCTGGTCCTGGTCGCGATCCCGGTCGGGCCCGGCGCCGTCGGCCGGTTCATCGACGCCGGCATCTTCTTCGTGCTCGCCGTGATGGGCGTCGGCGTGCTGGGCTCGCTCATGGCGGGCTGGGCGTCGGCCAACAAGTTCTCCCTCCTCGGAGGGTTGCGTACGGCCGCGCAGCTGATGGCGTACGAGCTGCCGATGCTGCTCACCGCCGCCTCCGTGGCGATGGCCGCCGGTACCGTCTCGCTGCCCGGGATCCTCGACGCGTTCGAGTGGTGGTGGGTGCCGTGGCAGATCGTCGGCGGGGTGGTGTTCTTCACGGCCGGGCTCGCCGAGCTGCAGCGTCCGCCCTTTGACGCGCCGATCGCCGACTCCGAGATCATCTTCGGCGCGTACACCGAGTACACCGGGCTGCGCTTCGCGCTGTTCCTGCTGGCCGAGTACGCGGGCATCGTCATCCTCTGCGGGCTGACCACCGTGCTGTTCCTGGGCGGCTGGCACGGTCCGGCCGCCCATGACCTGGGCTGGGTGTGGACGCTGCTGAAGACGGCCGTACTCGCCTTCGTGGTGATCTGGCTGCGGGTGAGCTATCCGCGGCTGCGCGAGGACCAGCTGCAGAAGCTCGCCTGGACCGGCCTCATCCCGCTCGCCCTGGTCCAGATCGCCCTCACCGGCGTCGTCAAGGTGGTGATCTCCTGATGGGCATCCCCGGTTCCGGCCTGGCCAAGGGTCTGGCCGTCACCCTGCGCACGATGACCCGGAAGGCGCACACCGCGCAGTACCCGGACGTCCAGCCCGAACTGCCGCCCCGGACGCGCGGCGTCATCGGCCTGTTCGAGGAGAACTGCACGGTCTGCATGCTCTGCGCGCGCGAGTGCCCGGACTGGTGCATCTACATCGACTCCCACAAGGAGACGGTGCCGCCGGCCGCGCCCGGCGGGCGCGAGCGCAGCCGCAATGTGCTGGATCGGTTCGCCATCGACTTCGCCCTGTGCATGTACTGCGGTATCTGCATCGAGGTGTGTCCTTTCGACGCGCTGTTCTGGTCGCCGGAGTTCGAGTACGCGGAGGAGGACATCCGCGACCTCACCCATGAGCGCGACAAGCTCCGCGAATGGATGTGGACGGTGCCCGCGCCGCCCGCGCTCGACCCCAGCGCCGAGGAGCCCAAGGAGATCGCCGCCGCCCGCAAGGCCGCCGACAAGATCGCCGCAGCAGCGGCGGCCGAGGCGGCACAGGCCACGCAGGCGGCACAAAGCGCGCAGGCCGAGGACGCGGCGGAGGGCGATGGCTCCTCCGGCCCCACCGGCTCCTCCGGCCGGGACGGAGCGGCGTCATGACTGCCGCGGCGCAACTCGCGGCCGCCGGCCACGGTTTTCTGTCCCCGACCGGTGTGGAGATCACCTTCCTTCTGGTCGCGGTGGTGACCCTGGGCGGGGCCGTCGTCACCGTCACCACCAAGCAGTTGGTGCACGCCGCGCTGTGGCTGGTGGTCACGCTCGGCGGGCTCGCGGTCGAATTCCTCCTCCTCACGGCGGAGTTCATCGCCTGGGTGCAGGTGCTGATCTACGTCGGCTCCGTCGTCGTCCTCATCCTGTTCGGGCTGATGCTGACCAAGGCGCCCATCGGCCGGTCGCCTGACGCCGATTCGGGCAACCGCCCGGCCGCCCTCGCGGTGGCCGTGGCCTCCGCGGCCGCCCTGGTCTGGGTGGTCGTGGACGCCTTCCGGGCCACCTGGATCGACCTCGGGGAGGTGCAGGGCTCCACCAAGGTCACCGGCGTAAGCCTCTTCCGGCACTGGGTGCTGCCGTTCGAGGCGCTGTCGGTGCTGCTGCTCGCCGCGCTCGTCGGCGCGATCGTGCTCTCCCGGCTGCGATCCCCCCAGCGGACCCCGGGCGCCAACGGCCCCCGCCCCAACCGCTCCCGCGCCGCCGCCACCGACGTCGCCGAAAAGGAGGGCTGATGCACCTCGCCTACCCCGCCGTGCTCGCCGTCCTCCTCTTCTGCACCGGCCTGTACGGCGTCCTCGCCCGCCGCAACGCGATCCTGGTGCTGATGTCCGTCGAGCTGATGCTCGGCGCCGTCAACCTCAACCTCGTCGCCTTCGACGTCTGGCTCCGCGACGCCCTGCACGCGGGCCAGGCCCTCACGCTCTTCGTCATCGCCATCGCCGCCGCCGAGATCGGCATCGGGCTGGCCATCGTCCTCCTCGTCTACCGCGACCGCGGCACCGCCGACATCGACAAGCTCCGGGGCCTCGCCGAGCCCCCGCCCACCGATGACAGCGTGCCAGGCACCACTGACAACGGCGCCGACAGCGACGCCGACAGCGACGCCGACACCAGCGCTGACCAGGGAATCCCCGCCCGGAGGCAGACCGCGTGACGACCACGACCGCCGCCGTCCTCGTCCCCCTCCTGCCCTTCCTCGGCGCCCTCGCCGGACTGCTGCTCGTCCCGCCCGCCACCCGCCACCGCCCTTCCGACGAAGCGCTGCGCGCGCCTTTGTTTTTCGCCCCCGGCTTCGTACGCCCCCTCGCGGTGCTGCCGACCGTCGCCGCGGCCGCCCTCGCCGTCCTCGTCGCCGTACGGCAGGGCGGGGGAGCGGGCGGCGGCAAGGGGGCGCTGGACGCCGCGACCCGGCTCACCGACACCGGCTCGCTCCCCATCGACCTCGCGCTGCACATCGACGGCTTCGCCGCCCTGGTCGCGGTCCTCGTCGGTGTCGTCGCGTGCTGTGTGCAGATCTACTCGACCGGCTATCTGCGCGACGACCCGCGCTACCCGTCCTACGCCGCGCTCGTCTCCCTCTTCACCGCCGCGATGCTGCTGGTCGTCTACTCCGACGACCTGATCGTGCTGCTCGTCGGCTGGGAGATCATGGGCATCTGCTCGTACTTCCTGGTCGGCCACTACTGGGAGACCTCGGCCGCGCGCTCCGCCTCCCTGAAGGCGTTCCTGGTCACCAAGCTCGGCGATGTGCCGTTCCTGTTCGGGATCTTCGCGCTCGGCGCCGACGCCGGTACGTTCCGCATCAGCCGCATCTACACCCAGCTGACCTCCTCCGCCGCGCACTTCCAGCTCGACCACCCCACCCTGATCGCGCTGCTGCTGCTGGCCGGGGTCGCGGGCAAGTCGGCGCAGTTCCCGCTGCACACCTGGCTGCCCGACGCGATGGCCGGCCCCACCCCGGTCTCCGCGCTGATCCACGCCGCCACCATGGTCGCCGCCGGCGTCTACTTCATCGCCCGGCTGCTGCCCGTCTTCGCGTCCTCCGCCGCCGCCCTCGCCGTGCTCGCCGTCATGGCGGCCGTCACCATGGTCGGCTCGGCGCTCGCGGCTCTGGCGCAGGACGACATCAAACGCGTACTCGCCTACTCGACCGTCGGTCAGCTCGGCTATATGACCGGCGCGCTCGCCGTCGACGACCGCGGCGCCGCCGTCTTCCACCTGCTGGCCCACGGCGCGTTCAAGGCCCTGCTCTTCCTCGGCGCCGGCGTGATCATCCACGCGGCCGGGACGAACTCGCTCGCCGCGATGTCGCGCATGAGCGGCCTGGCGAAGCGCATCCCCGACGCGTACTGGACGATGACGGTCGCGCTGCTCGCGCTCGCCGCCATCCCGCCGTTCGCGGGCTTCTTCTCCAAGGAGGCCGTCCTCGGCGCCGCCGAGCACGCGGCCACCGGGCACGCCCCGGCCGTCCCGTCGGCCGTCGGCTGGACCGTCCTGGTCGCCGGGCTGCTCACCGCCCTCCTCACCGCCGGCTACGCGACCCGCCTGTGGCTGCTCACCTTCCGCGGCAAGGGCACCGAAGCCCCCGACCACGGCCGCCAGCCCGTCGTCATGAACGCCGTCCTCTGGGCGCTCTTCATCCCCGCCGCCGCGTTCGGCCTCGCCTTCGGCGCCCTCCCGGACTGGTTCGACGGCGGGTCCCTCGCCCCGACCCTCACCACCTCCGTACTGGGCACCGGGCTCGCCCTCGTCGGCGTCCTCGTCACGTACGGGGCCTGGCGGCACACCACGGCGCTGGCCGCCCGCACCCCGATGGGCGCCGTGGCAGCCCACCCGGACGCCGAGCCCGCGCTCTCCGAGGCCGAGGCCATCGCCACCCACGAGCCCGCGTACGGCGATATCGCCGCGGCCCACGACCCGGCGGACCCCGGCCGTCTCCTCCTCGGCCCGCTCCACCGGCACGCCGCGGCGGGCTTCCACCTCGACGCTCTGTACGCCGCGGTGTTCGTCCGCCCGGTGCGCGCCGCCGCCCGGCTCGTCGGCTTCCTCGACCGGGAGGTCGTGGAGACCTATGTGCGCGGCGCGGGCGGCGTACCCCGTCTGCTCGGCGCGGCCGTACGGCGCGCCCAGACCGGCAATGTGCAGACCTACCTCGGCGCGCTGCTCGCGGGCTCGCTCGTCCTGGCCGTCGCCGTCCTCGTCGCAGCGGGAGCCTGAGCCGTGAACCACACCGTCCTGCAGGCGCTCCTCGCGGCCCTGATCGTCCTGCCCCTCCTCGGCTCGGCCGCAGCCCTCCTCCCCGCCCCGCCCGGGCTGCGCGGCCGCGGTCCCGACCAGGCCGTGCTGCGCCACGGCGTCACGGTCACCGGGGCCGTCCTGGCCGTCGCCATCGCGCTCGCCGTGGGCTTCGACCACGACCGGCCGGCCGCCATGCAGGCGCAGACCGACATCAGCTGGATCCCGGCGCTGGACATCCGGATCCACCTCGGCGTGGACGGCGTCTCGCTCCCCCTCCTCGTGCTGACCGCGCTGCTGACCTTCCTGTGCGCCCTCTACAGCTACTTCAACATGCCTGCCGGGCCCTCCCCCAAGGCGTTCGTCGCGCTGCTGCTGCTCCTGGAGTCCGGCACCCTGGCTTCCTTCGCCGTCCTCGACCTGATGCTGTTCTTCCTGGCGTTCGAGATGGTGCTCATCCCGATGTACTTCCTCATCAACCGATGGGGCGGCGCCGGGCGCGAGCGCGCCGCCTGGAGGTTCATCCTCTACACGCTGCTCGGCTCCGTGATCATGCTGCTCGGCCTCCTCCTCGTCGGGCTCAAGGGCGGCACCTTCGACATGGTGGCACTCGCCTCCGACAACGGAGCCAAGCTCAGCCACACCACCCAGCTGATCGCGGTCCTCGCCATCGGCGTCGGCCTCGCCGTCAAGGCCCCCATGTGGCCCCTGCACAGCTGGCTCCCCGACGCCCACACCGCCGCGCCCACCGTCGGCTCCGTCCTCCTCGCGGGCGTACTGCTCAAGATGGGCACGTACGGGCTGGTGCGCATCGTGCTGCCCATCGCGCCCGAAGGGGCCCACACCTTCGCGCCCTACCTGGCCGCCCTCGCCGCCGTCGGCATCATCTACGGCTCCCTCGCCTGCCTCGCCCTGGCCCGCACCGGGGCCAAAGGGGACCTCAAGAGGCTGATCGCGTACTCCTCCGTCGGCCATATGGGCTTCGTTCTGCTCGGCATCGCCACGCTCACCCCGACCGGGGTCAACGGCGCGCTGTTCGCCAACATCGCGCACGGCCTGATCACCGGCCTGCTCTTCTTCCTCGTCGGCGCCCTCAAGGACCGCTGCGGCACCACCGACCTCGACCAGCTCTCCGGCACCGGCGGCGCGGCCCTGTACGGCCGGGCGCCGCGCCTGGGCGGACTGGTCGCCTTCGCCGCCGTCGCCTCCCTGGGGCTGCCGGGGCTCGCCGGGTTCTGGGGCGAGATGCTCGCCATGTTCGGCGCGTTCGAGCCCGCCGACGGGCTGAGCCGCCCCGCTTTCCTCACCTTCATGGCGCTCGCGGGCCTGGGCACCCTGCTGACCGCCGCCTATCTGCTCGTCGTCGTACGCCGCGTCTGCATGGGCGAGCACCCGGAGGCCGAGATGGGCGGCACGCTCACCGGCGCGCCCGCGGACGGGGGCACGGACAAGCCAGGAGGGGCCGCGGGGGCCACCGGAGCCGCAGGGGGCACCGGAGCCGCGGGGGTCAGTGGAGCCGCAGGGACTGCCGGGGGCGCGGGGGCGCCCGCCGGGCCGCTCCGCCCCGCCCTGGCGGACGTACGCGGCTACGAATTCGCCGCCTGGACCCCGCTGGTCGCCCTCACCGTCCTCGGCGGACTGTGGCCCGCGGCCCTCCTCGGCCTCACCGACCCGGCCGTGCAGCAACTTCTCGCGGGAGGCCACTGATGACCGCGCTCGCCGGAGGCTACGTCCAGTCCGTCGACTGGCTCGCGATCGCCCCGCCCACCTTCGCCGCCGTCGCCGCCCTGGCCGTCCTGGTCGCCGACCTCTTCCTCGCCGAGCGGAACAAACACCTCCTGGGCTGGTTCGCGACCGCGGGCCTGGCCCTGGCCGCGCTCCTCCTGCTGCCGCTCCGCGCCGGGGACCGCAGCACCTTCTGCCTGACCTCCGACCCGGACGTATGCAGCTATAGGGCCGACGAATTCGCCGTCGTCATGCAGTTCCTGGTGCTCGGCGGAGCCCTGCTGACGGCCCTGCTGTCCATGAGCACGGTCCACAACCGCGGCTCCAAGGACGCCGGAAACACCGGAAACACTGAGGACGCCGCAGAGGGCGGCAAACTTCCCGCCGGCGAATTCTGGTTCCTGTTGCTGTCGTCCGCCGCGGGCGCGGCCCTCCTGCCCGCCTCCCGCGACCTCGCCACCCTCGTCGTCGCCCTGGAGGTCGCCTCCCTGCCGGCCTTCGCGCTCGTGGGGCTGCGCCGCGGCGACCGCCTCTCCTCCGAGGCCGCCCTCAAGTTCTTCCTCTCCTCGGTCACCGCGACCGCGGTCATGCTGATGGGCGTCAGCTTCGTCTACGCCGCCACCGGCAGCCTCCACCTGTCCCGGATCGCCGCCGCACTCGGCCACGTCGACCCGCGGCTGGACACGCTCGCCCAGGCCGGCGTCGTGCTCACCCTGGTGGGCTTCGCCTTCAAGACCGCCGCCGTGCCATTCCACTTCTGGGTCCCCGACACCTACGTCGGCGCCCCCATCCCGGTGGCCGCGTACCTCTCCGTCATCGGCAAGGCGGTCGGCTTCTCCGGCCTCATCCTGGTCACCGTCCTCGCCTTCCCCGCGTACGCCGACGTATGGGGCCCGGCCGTCGCCGTGCTGGCCGCGCTCACCATGACCGCGGGCAACGTCGCCGCGCTGCGCCAGCGCCCCGACCGCGCCCACAGCGCCGTACGCCTGCTGGCCTGGTCCTCCGTCGGCCAGGCGGGCTATCTGCTGGTCCCCATCGCGGCGGCCGGCTACGCCGATTCCTCCGGCGATGCGGCCCACGCCATCGGCTCCACGGTCGCCTACGCCCTGATGTACGCCGCCGTGAACCTCGGCGCCTTCGCGGTCGTCGCCCTGGTGTCGCGCACCCACCCCACGGGCCGCCTCAGCGACTACCGCGGCCTGTACGCCGCCCGCCCCCTGGCCGCCCTCGCGCTCGGCTTCTTCCTGCTCTGCCTGGCCGGGCTGCCGCCCGGCGTCATCGGCCTGTTCGCCAAGGTCACCGTCTTCTCGGCGGCCGTGGACGCGGGGTTGGGCTGGCTCGCCGTCGTCATGGCCGTGAACGTCGTGATCGCGCTCTACTACTACCTCCAGTGGACGGCCGTCCTCTTCCGCGCACCCGCCGGAGCTCCCGCACCCGCCGGAGCCCGCGCGCCCGCCGGAGCCCCCGCGCCCGCCGCCGCCGAGTCGACGGCCCCGGCCACCCCCGCTCTCGCCGCCCGCGCGGTCCCCGCCTCCCTCACCGCGGTCATCGGCCTCGCCGCCGTGCTCGGCGTCGCCCTCTCCGGGGCCCCGCAACTCGTCCTGCGCTTCGCCTCCGGCGCCCTGCTGTGACCGCTGCCTGAGGTCTCACTCCAACGGCCCAACGGCCCGCCACGTGTGCACTAGGGAACCAGCGACCTTCATCTGGCGTTGACCAATGCGGAAGGGTCCACTGGAAGGTGGAGACACCGCGAAAAAGGGTCCCCTTGCGGCATCTTTTGGAGGGCACACCGTGCATCGTCGGCACAACGGGCTCAAAACCGCCGTACTCCTCGGGGGACTGTCCGCGCTCATCATTGTCGTCGGCAGCCTCTTCGGCCGTACGGGCCTGATCATCGCCGTCCTGGTGGCGCTCGGCACCAACGCGTACGCGTATTGGAACAGTGACAAGCTCGCCCTGCGCGCCATGCGCGCGCGGCCCGTGAGCGAGTTCGAGGCCCCTCAGCTCTACCGCATGGTCCGCGAGCTCTCCACCGCCGCCCGCCAGCCCATGCCGCGTCTCTACATCTCCCCGACCGAGGCCCCCAACGCCTTCGCGACCGGCCGCAACCCGCGGAACGCGGCGGTGTGCTGCACCGAAGGAATCCTCCGGCTCCTCGACGAGCGCGAGCTGCGCGCCGTGCTCGGCCATGAGCTCAGCCACGTCTACAACCGCGACATCCTCATCTCGTCCGTCGCCGGCGCGCTCGCCAGCGTCGTGATGTTCCTGGTCAACTTCGCCTGGCTGATCCCGATCGGCCGCTCCGACGACGACGAGGGCCCCGGCTTCCTCGGCATGCTGCTGATCATGATCCTCGGCCCGCTCGCGGCCACCATCATCCAGCTCGCCGTCAGCCGCTCCCGCGAGTACGAGGCCGACGCCTCCGGCGCCCAGCTCACCGGCGACCCCCTCGCCCTCGCCAACGCCCTCCGCAAGCTCGAAACGGGCACCCAGCAGCTCCCGCTGCCGCCCGAGCCCCGCCTGGAGACCGCGAGCCACCTGATGATCGCGAACCCCTTCCGCGCCGGCGAGGGCATGGCCAAGCTCTTCTCCACCCACCCGCCCATGGCGGAGCGCATCGCCCGCCTCGAGGAGATGGCAGGACGCCGACCGTGAAGACCATCCTCAACCTGATCTGGCTCGTGCTCTCCGGCTTCTGGCTCGCCTGCGCCTATCTGTTCGCCGGGGTGCTCCTCTTCGTCACCATCATCGGCATCCCGTTCGGCATCGCCTCCTGGCGCATCGCGGGCTTCGCCCTCTGGCCCTTCGGCCGCACCGCCGTCCCCCGCCGCGACGCCGGAGCGCCCTCCTGCGTCGGCAATGTGCTGTGGCTCGTCCTCGCGGGCTGGTGGCTGGCGCTCGGCCACATCATCACCGGCGCCATCCTGTGCCTGACGATCATCGGCATCCCGCTGGGCCTGGCCAACTTCAAGCTGATCCCGATATCCCTGACCCCCCTGGGCCACGAGATCGTCTCCACGGACCGCCCCTTCGCGACCGGCCGCTGGTAGCCGCTCCGGCGGAGGACGGCGGCTGACATGGGGTGTGACCGAGACACGCGTCAAAGGGGTAATGAGATGATCTTGATGCCCTGAGTGGCCCACCAACTCACTCGTCGGCTTTGGCGAGGGGGCGGTAGACGGTGGCGTGCCCGGACGGGTCGTAGACCCCCTGGAGGGGGTCGGTGAGGAGTTCGAGTTCGACGTCGTGGTGACGCAGGTCCTCCGCGATCCATCGCCTTGACGAACTCCGGCCTCACCTTGATCCGGGTGCTGATTTTCTCCGAGAAGACCGGATCGCACCCAGCCTCGGCGAGCGCGTCGAGCTGGCTCTGAAGCTCTTGCTGGGCGGTACTGCACCTCGCGTGGCCCATTCTCGTGGGCTTCGTGGCGGCCTCCGGCACGGCGGCGTCGATGGTCGGGCCCCTCTCCCACGCGCGGCCTGGGCCGCGGTCGGCGGGGGTCTTCACCTCCAGCTCGGCGCGGAACTGGGAGACGAGCATGAAGCGCGGGGTGTGGTACTTCGGGGCGACCCTGCCGCCGCGGGTGCGGCAGGTGCTTCCGGCGGGCGCCGTGATCTCTCAGAACTACTCAGTTCTGCGAGCACGAAGCGTGACAGCCTTCACCTGAGGTCATCACGCGGCCGAATCGTCGCCGACCTGGAGTTCGCTCACCCACTCCTGGGCCGCCGCGAGGCCGGCTCAAGTCCGATCAGCTGAGGGCCGTTGTCGGGCCTCGCGGATTCGGCGACGGGGCCTCATTGCTCGTCGATGGTCTGGCGGTGGTCGGGGCCGGTCGGGTTCCGGCCCTTGCCGGAGGCTGCCAGGCTTCCCAGGATCGCGAGCAGTTCGGCGCTGCGGCTGTCGGGTTCGGCGTGGAAGACCTTGAGGACGAGGCCGTCGGTGCCGACGATGGCCAGCTTGCTGGCGTGCAGTTCGAGGTCGCCGACCTGTGGGTGGTGCAGTCGGCTGACCCGCGGCCGCTTGGGGTGCACGTCGTGGCGGCCCCACAGGCGGCGGAAGTGCTCACTGCGCACCGACAGTTCGCCGACGAGCTCGGTCAGGCGCGGGTCGTCGACGTCGGGCCCGACGTTGGCCCGCAGGGCGGCGATCAGCGCCTCGGCCAGCTCCTCCCAGTCCCGCAGCAGTTCCCGTTCGCTGTCGTCGAGGAGGACGGCCCGTAGGAGGTTGACGCCGGCGGAGTAGTTCGGGGAGACGGCCGTGGCCAGGGCATTGGCGGCGAGCACGTCGGTGAACTTGTTCTCGACGTAGGCGGGATTGGTGGTCCAGCCCTCCATGAGCTGGAGGATGCCGGGCGGCACGGGCTCGGGTTTGCGTGCAGCCCGTCCACGGCTCGTGGAGCGGGGTGACCGCTGGGCCCGGGAGGGGCGCGTCTGGGTCAGGCCGATGAGGTGAGCGGTGGCGTCCGCGTCCAGGTTCAGGACGTCGGCCAGGGCTTCGAGGACCTGAAGCGAGGGATTGCGGTCGCGGCCCTGTTCCAGGCGCAGGTAGTAGTCGGCGCTGATGCCAGCGAGCGTCGCGACCTCCTCGCGGCGCAGCCCCGGCACGCGCCGGAGTCCGCCGCCGCGGATTCCGGCGTCCTCGGGCCTGACCAGTGCCCGGCGGGCACGTAGAAACTCGCCGAGCACGTTGGTGCCATCCATGCCTCAACCGTAGGCCCGTACCGGCGCGGGTGCCTGTCCCTGTCACTCCCAGGAACAGCGGGGTACTGCCGCACCCGCCCGGAAGCGCGCACAGTCAATACGGAACAAGCTGTCCACACAGGCACACAACGGAAGGCACGCGATGACCGGCACCACCCCCGGCGGAACTCTCACCCTCGCCGACGACCTGACCCTCAGCCGCATGGGATACGGAGCCATGCAGCTGGCGGGACCCAACGTGTTCGGGCCGCCCAAGGACCGGGACGAGGCCGTCGCGGTGCTGCGGGAGGCCGTCGAGCGGGGCATCACGCACATCGACACCAGCGACTACTACGGGCCCGCCGTCGTCAACGAAATCATCAAGGAAGCCCTGCACCCCTACCCCGCGGACCTGCGCATCGTGACCAAGGTCGGCAACCGTCGCGGCGACGACGGCAGCTGGAACGCCTCGCGGGACCCCGAGGACCTCAAGGCCCAGGTCCACGAGAACCTCCAGCACCTCGGCGTGGACGCGCTCGATGTGGTGAACCTGCGCCTGGGCACCAACGAGGGGCAGCCGGTCGAGGAGCCGGTCGGCGAGATGTTCGGCGCGCTGGCCGAGTTGCAGAAGGAAGGCCTGATCCGCCACCTCGGACTCAGTGCGGCCTCCGATGCCCAGCTCACCGAGGCGCAGGCCATCGCCCCCGTCGTCACGATGCAGAACCTCTACAACCTGGCCAACCGCCAGGACGACGCCCTCGTCGAACGGTGCGCGGCACAGAACATCGCCTTCACCCCGTTCTTCCCCCTGGGCGGCTTCTCCCCGCTCCAGTCACAGACCCTGACCGACGTCGCCGCACGCCTGGACGCCTCACCGCAGCAGGTCGCCCTGGCCTGGCTGCTGCAGCGTTCGGCCACCATCGCGCTCATTCCGGGCACCTCCTCGCGCGTCCACCTGCGCCAGAACATCGCCGCCGCCGACCTGACGCTGCCGACCGACGCGGTCGCGGAACTCGACACCATCGGCCGCTGACACCGAAGCAGGAACACCCCAGTCGGCATCGGACTCGCAGTGCTTGCGAGCCTGGTGCGACGGCGAACTCGACGCGATGATGATCACCCCTCACGTACCTGATCACCTCGCGGAGTGCCGGATCGGTGACGGTCGCCAGGAAACCATCAGCCGTCGAGTATGCGGCCCCATGGGGAGGACGCAACGAGGGTTGCCGTCGAGGCTGTCCTCGGCGATATGCCCCCGTTGTGCCCTGCGAAGCCTGCGTGACGCTGTTTGTGCAGGTCAGGCCGCTTTTCAGCGATAGTTGACGAACTGCACCGCGAAGTCGAGGTCCTTGCCCTTGATCAGCGCGATCACGGCCTGCAGATCGTCCCGGCTCTTGGACGACACCCGCAGCTCATCGCCCTGCACCTGCGCCTTGACGCCCTTGGGACCCTCATCGCGGATGATTTTGGCGATCTTCTTGGCGTTCTCCTGGGAGATCCCCTCCTGCAGCGAGGCGAAGATCTTGTATTCCTTACCGGAGGCCTGAGGCTCGCCGGCGTCCAGCGCCTTCAACGAGATACCGCGCTTGACCAGCTTGGACTGGAAGACATCGAGGATCGCCTTGACCCGCTCCTCGGAGTTGGCACGCATCTCGATCCGCTCGCCCGACCACTCGATCGAGGCGCCGACGTTCTTGAAGTCATAGCGCTGGGAGATCTCGCGGCTCGCCTGGTTGAGAGCGTTGTCGACCTCCTGCCGCTCGACGTTCGAGACGATGTCGAAACTGGAGTCGGCCATCTTGAGTTGGCTCCTCGTACATAGATCTGTCAGGGGCACGGCCCGCCGGACCGCACAGGTCAGCCTAACGACTCGGTCGGCGATTGAGGTTGGGGCGTGCTGGCCTGGCGGTTCGGCATGAGCAGGGGCCTGACCTTGCTGATCGTCATCCCCTCTCCCCTTGCGGCGACGTCGGCGGAGGGTGTGGTGGTCCTTGAGGCGCGTGATGGTGTGCTCGGCGACGGCGTGACGCTTGCGGACCCGCCGGCCCCCTTGATGGCCACCGTCGCCCGACAGGTGGGAGGCCAGTGACCAGGGCCGACCACCCCCGGCTGTCCGGGCGGCGGCGCCACATACGAGTGATCAGGGTGTACAGCTGTGGCCCGGACAGCCCCGTCCATGCCTCCAGCTGAGCTGAAGGGCAGGTGGCGAGACGAAGTTCCGCACAACTGACCGTAACTCGAACTGGCTTCATGACGTTATGCCTGATGCTGACGCGGGTCCGGGAGAGGGGGAGAGCGTGGTGAGTCGATCATGGGCTGCTCCTGCTCCTACCGCTGTTTCTGGAGTGGGGCGGCGGTTTCGGGGGCCGAACCGGGGTGAGGTGTGGCGGCGGGCGAAGGATGCGCCGGTGTCGGTGATCCGGCTGCCGTTGGTTGTCGGCGATGTGGATGTCCGCCGCCGGGTGGAGCAGTTGTTTTCGGCGATGTGGCAGGTCAAACGCGCGCTGCAGCGTGATGCGCGGGATGTGGTGGATGCCTACTGGGCCGGTGAGGTGCGGCGCGAGAGGGACGTGAAGGCGTGGCGGGCCGAGCTGGGCCTGTCCCGCACGGGGCTGGAGCGGCGCGCGTATCAGCATCTGGAGCGCTCAGGCTGGTTGAGCGATCATGTGTCGAAGGCGTTGGTGATGCACCAGGCCGACGAGGTGTGGGCCGGTGTGGCCCGGCACCTGCACCCGGGCGCGTCGGGGCGGCGGGCTGGGCGTCCCAAGGCCGGGATCTGGTGGGAGTACACCCGTATCCCGGGCCGGGCCCGCTCGCACACCACCGACCGAAAGTGGGAGACCTTCCGCCTGCACGGCACCCTCGCCGGACACCTGGACACCTTCCGGCACCCCGCGCTACCTCCATCGGTCGCCATCCCCGCTCAGGCCGCGGGGCTTGTGCCGGGCGTGCGGGTGCTGGCCCAGCCGCACCGCATGCCCGCCCTCGCCCGGCCCACCGGTCGCGTCCCCACCGGGACGACCGATGCCCTCGGGCGTGGTCGCAGCAGGGCGGCGACCTGGTTCGACCACACCGGGCCGCTGGCCGTCGTCTTCGCCGGAGGGCCCACCGGAGGTGGGGAGATCGTCTTGCCGGTGCGGCTGGCGCAGGGCGCCGGACGCTGGCCCTATCTGCTGCATTACCTGAACGACCCGAGCCGATGGCACAAGATCGATCTGGTGCGGCGGCGGGATCCAGCCGCCCCGGGTGGCTGGGCCTATGAGGCCCATCTGATGGTCCTTGCCCCCGGCTACGCCTCCCCCGCCACCCGTGCCCGGCGCCGCGAGGCCGCCGCCCTACAGCGCGTCGGCGGGGTGGACGGCAACGTCTCCAACCTCGCCGCCGTCTCCCTGCCCGCCACGCTCAACCCCGAAGACGGCGGCGTGCGCTCCGACCGGATCACCCTGACCGAACAGGAGCAACACACGCTGGCCGCAGGGCGCAAGAAGGCCAGGGGGCGCCAGCGCGCCCTTGACCGTTCACGGCGCGCCACCAACCCCCAGCAGTACCAGCGCTCCCGGCGCCAGAAGGCCCGAGACGAACGCCGACAGGCAGCAGCTCTGCCCCCGAAGGCCGTCACCGTCCCCGCCGGACCCCGGCGCACCACCCGCGACTGGAAGACCCCGGCAGGCCTACCGCCGCGACACGCTCAGCGCCGGCTACCGGAATCTGCGGGCCCGCCACAGCGCCGCGGCCGCGAGCGCGGCCGAGGCATCCCACCACCGCGCGAAGAAGATCGCCGCCGCCCTGGTCGCCGCCCACGGCCCGAACCTGACCGTCGAGGACTGCGACATCCGCACCTGGTTCCGCCTGTGGGGCCGCACCTGCTCCGCCACCACCCCCGGACGGCTGATCGCCGCACTCGCCGCCGAGTGCACGGCCACCGGCGGACGACTCCTGCGCGCCTCGACCTTCACGACCGCCCTGTCCCAGCACTGCCTGTGCGGCCGACGCGTACCCAAGTCCCTGCGCCAGCGCACCCATCACTGCGACCCGGCCGAAGACGGCTGCGGGCTGCGCGGAGACCGCGACCTGGTCTCCGCCGCCCTGGCCGCCTTCACCACCCTCACCGACCCCGACGACCCCACCACCGCCCGCCTGGACCACACCCGCGCCCGCACCGCCCAGATCCTCTTCGTCCAAGGGCTGCAAGAAGCCCTGACCGAGTCAACCGCACCGAAGTCCGCGCCCTCGGACCGGACCCGCGCGGCAGCCGCTCCCCACGGGAACACCCTTCCCCGGCAACGGACGGCCTCTGCTCGGCGAAATGCCGGACCCTGCTCCGTGGCAACCCCGGATGAGACCCGACCCGCACCCCAGCGGCCCAAGGCCCACGCCGGAACGACACGACCGCACACCGGCCGCCCCCGTACACACATACGGGATAAGTCTTAGCCATCCCGGCCATGATCGAGACGGGATCAACCCGGTGGCGGAGCACCCCCTGTCATCGGGTATTGTTTACGTCGTCGCCAGGGGGTTCCCCGAAAGTGGGAACGGAGCCCCTGGTCACATCCCAGGCGGTGTGCCCGAGTGGCCAATGGGAGCGGACTGTAAATCCGTCGGCTTAGCCTACCCAGGTTCGAATCCTGGCGCCGCCACGCTGGGAAAACGGCCCCTGAGCTGCGGAAACGCAGCCAGGGGCCGTTGTTGTTCATGAGGGCGGTGAGCACAACATGGGGACCTTCGGCCACGAGCCGCGTCGGCGGGTGGAGCGGAACAATCACCGGCACCAGTGGGAGAAGGACCGGGCGCGGCAGTCGCGGGCCGAGCGTCTGAAGAGCGGCTCCACGGAGCGCGACACCGGGCTGGAGACCGCCGACCTCGTCTTCCGCGCCGAGTACCGCGAGGCCACGGCCGATGAGGATCGGGCGGCGGTGTTCGGGGTGCCGGTCGGTACGCGGCTGTTGGAGCGGATCTACCGCACCAACTGCCGTGAGGACTTCCCCCTCGCGCTGGTGCGCTCGTATCTCGTACGCGATGTGGTGGCGGCCAATCCGGAACTGCTCGACGATTCGAATGAACCATGGCCCGGCGGTACGCAGAGCCAGCTTTATACGCTCGGTATCGAGCTGGATCGCGTAGAGGAGCGGATTACGGCCCGCCCGCCGACCGTGGCGGAAGCCGAAGAACTCGGCCTGAAGAAGGGTGTCTCGGTGATTCTCCTCCGGAAGATCTCCATCGACATCAACGGCCGGGTCGTGGAATTCTCCGACGTCACCTTTTCTGGGGATCGTACCGAGCTTGTCTTTACGACCCCGCTGAAGCGATGGTGACCGCGGGCCGTCGGCCGGCGCGACGTCATGGCGCGGTCGGCTGCTGAGGCGGCTGCGGGGGCGGTTGCTGCGGAGGCGGCTGGGGCGGCGGCTGCTGGGGCGGGGGAGGCGGCGGGGGCGGCTGGGGTTGGGGCTGTTGGGATTGGTTCGGGTCGGGCTGGGGTTGTTGCTGCTGCTGATTCGGGTCCGGCTGGGGCTGTTGCTGCTGGTTGGGGTCCGGTTGCGGTTGGGATTGGTTGGGGTCCGGCTGCTGCTGTTGGTTGGGGTCGGGCTGGGACTGGTTGGGGTCGGGCTGGGACTGGTTCGGGTCCGGCTGGGGCTGCTGGGTGTCCTGCGGTGGCGGTTGGGGCGGGGGCTGTGCCGGCGGTGGCTGGTCTGATGGCTGGTCGGACGGCGTATCGGGCGGGGGCTGATCCGGCGTGGACGGCTGCGCTTCAGGAGGAGTGGCCGAGTGGGACCGGTGTTTGGGGGATTTGGATTTCGATTTGTATTTGGATTTGGATGGAGCGGGCGACTTGGTCGAGGAATGGGATTCCCGTGGCGTGGTCTTCCCGGGTGTGGAATCCGCGCTTGCGGCGTAGAAGAAGATCGCGAAAGTGACCAGGGCGACCACCGCGAAGAAGATGCCGATAATGAGTGCGGAACGACGCGAGGTAAAGCGCGATGAATGCAGGCTCATATCTCCATCCTTCCCTCGCCTCTACTCTGCGCTGGTCATCGGCCGCACACCTCCCCCGAGAGAATGGAATGCACCCCTACCTTCGGGGGGCACGAGTGGTAGCAGCCGATATTCGCGTCGGCATCCGCGGGCCGTCCGGGCCGCCGTGAAACCGCCCCGAAACCGCGGTGAAGGCCACCGCCCGCAAGATCTGCGGCATGACCTCACAACACAGCACCGCCGCCACCGCCGCCCCCGTCCATCTCACCCCGGAGCTCGTCGAGGACCCGGTCGGCGCCTACGCGGAATTCCGTGCGCAGGACCAGCTCCCTCAGGTGGTGCTGCCGGGCCTGACGACCCCGGCCCGGCTCGTCACCCGTTACGCCGACGTCAAGGCGGCGCTGGCCGAGCCGCGGCTCATCCGGGACCGTTCCAAGGTGCCCGGCGGGGCCGGGGGAGGGGATCCGCAGGCCGAGCTGGTGGAGGCGGCGTTCGAGGGATTTCCGGCCGAGTACGCGAAGTACGTCGCCGGTCACCTGGCGCTGTTCGACGGCGCGGACCACGCCCGCCGCCGCGCCCCGCTGACCCGGGCGTTCACCGCCCGGCGCATCGCCGCGCTGCGGTCGTTCGTGGAGCGGACCGCGGAGGAGCTGATCCGGGGGCTGGCCGAGAAGGGCGAGGCGGATCTGCTGGGTGAGTTCGCGTATCCGCTGACCACCGTCGTCATCTGTGAGCTGGTCGGCGTCGACGAGGCGGACCGGGGCCGGGTGTGCGACTGGATACGCGACTTCGCGTATGGCGACGGCAGCCGGATGGCCGACGGGCTCGTGGGCATCGTGGACTACGTCAAGGAGCTGATCGCGCGGCGGCGGGCCGAGCCCACCGACGATCTGATCTCCGCCCTGATCGAAGGCGGCAGGGACAGCGAAAGCAGAGACGGGGACAGCAAGGGCGGGGACGGCGACGAGGCGTTCACCGAGGACGAGCTGGTCTCGGTGGTCTTCCTGCTCATCAGTACGGGCATCACCCCGCCCGCCCTCTTCCTCGCCCACGCCCTCCTCGCCCTCTTCGACCACCCCGACCAGCTGGCCCGGCTCCGCGCCGAGCCCGAGCTGCTGGGGCGTGCCGTGCCCGAACTGCTCCGCCATGTCACCCTCGTACGGATCGGCGCCTCGATGTACGCCACCGAGGACTTCGAGTTCGCCGGGACCGTGCTGAGGAAGGGCGAGCCGGTGACCGTGGCCCTGCTCGCCGCCAACCACGACCCGCGGGAGTACGGGGAGGCGCCGGAACGGCTGGACATCACCCGGGAGTTCGGCCGTGGCGACGGCCATCTCGCCTTCGGCCACGGCGCCCACTACTGCCTGGGCGCGGCCCTAGGCCGCCTCGTCGCCTCGGTGGTCTTCGACCAGGTGCTCATCCGGCGGCCGGGGGCGGCGCTCGCGGTCCGGCGGGACGAACTGGAATTCGGGCACTGGCCTGCGGACGGCTTCCACCTGCTGCGGCTGCCCGTACGGCTCTGAGGCGCCGGGAGGCGGTCTGTCGCGGGCGCGCGGGGCGGCGGGATGATCAGGGGATGGTGACCTTAAAGCCGCGCATGCGGCTCGCCGCCGTCGGAGTGGCCTTCGCTCTCGCCGCGGCCACGCCCGTCGCCGCGTACGCCGCGCTCGACGACGAGCCCGCGTCCGCCGCGTCCGCCACCTCCTCGGCCCCCGCCTCCGCCGTCAGCCGGGGCAAGCCGTACGTCGAGACCCGGTTGTTCTTCGGGACGCAGCGGCCCGACGGCGGGCCGCCCGTGACCGACAAGCAGTTCATGGCCTTCGTCGACGAGGAGGTCACGCCGAGCTTTCCGTCGGGGCTGACGATCCAGGACGGGCGGGGGCAGTGGCGGGACCAGAACGGGACGATCGAGCGGGAGCGGTCGTACGAGCTGATCCTGCTGTACCCGGTGTCCGAGGCGCGCGAGCACGACCCGCAGATCGAGCGGATCCGGGACGCCTATGAGCGCCAGTACGCACAGGAGTCCGTGGGCCGTGCGGATGACGCCACCCGGGTGGATTTCTAGGGCCCAGGTACATCGCTCGGGACATCACTCAGGACGCCGTGGCCCGCACCGCCTCCGTGATCGGCGTCGCGCCCTTCACCAGCTCCAGCGTGCGGCCCGCCGTACGGGGCTCGTCGAGGAGGGCGAGCAGGACGGCGGCCACGTCGTCGCGGGTCACCGAGCCGTACTCGACGTGCTCGGCCAGGGTGACCCGGCCGGTGCCCGGGTCGTCCGTCAGGCGGCCCGGGCGCAGGACGGTCCAGTCGAGGGCCTGGCGGGCCCGTACGGCGGCGTCCGCCTCGGTTTTGGCGCGCAGGTAGGCGGCGAAGACCGGGTCGGTGTCCTCGGGGATCTCGCGGTCGGTGCCCATGGAGGAGACGATGAGGAACCGCCGTACGCCGGCCCGCTCGGCCGCGTCGGCGAAGAGCACGGCGGCGCCGTGGTCGACCGTCTCCTTGCGGGTGGTGCCGCTGCCGGGGCCCGCGCCGGCCGCGAAGACCGCGGCGTCGGCGGCCTCCAGGTGCTGGGCGACGTCGTCCACCGAGGCCTGTTCCAGGTCGCGGACGACCGGTTCGGCCCCGGCCGCCAGCAGGTCGCCCGCCTGCTCGGGGCGGCGGATGATGCCCGCGACCTCGTCGCCGCGCCGGGCGAGCAGCCGCTCCAGCCGCAGCGCGATCTGACCGTGTCCTCCTGCGATGACAATGCGCATGATCCCGACCGTACGCCGTGCAACCCTCCTCGGCACTCGCGAGTCTGATGGGGAGATCAGGCGCTGGTGTCTGTTCAGCCGACTGGAGGAGCCCCGTACCGCCATGACCGCCATCCGTAAGTCCCTCGTCGCCGTCGGTTGTACGACCGTCCTGGTCACCGGCGTCGCCGCGTGCGGCACCATCGAGAACGTCTCGGCGGGGAAGAAGCTGGAGAACGCGGCCGACAAGCTCGGCGAGCGCCGCTCCCTCTCGATGGAGCTGGATCTCGACGCGACGCCCGAGCAGTTGATCGCCCTCTCCAAGAGCGACAGCGCGGCGGAGCCGATGACGCGCGAGGAGGCGGAGGCGCTGGCCGGGATGCGGGTCAGCGTGTCCATGCAGGCCAAGAAGCCGCTGGCGGAGGCCAAGGACAAGGACCTGGTCGGCACCCGGGTGAAGCTGAGTGGGCCCGACGGCGATCTCGTCGAGTACCGGATCATGGGCGAGACGGCGTACATACGGCTGGACATGCGGGCGTTCGGCAAGCTGAGCGGCGAGCCCGTGCCGCCCGTCGACGAGCTGCCCGAGGACATGCCGGGCGGCAAGGTGCTGCGGAAGCTCTTCGACGGCGGGTGGATCAAGGTCGACACCGCCGAGATGGAGAAGGCCCGCGACGGGTTCGGTGCCAAGGACGGGGGCAAGAAGGGGGACGGCGCATCCGAGGTCTCCCCCGAGACCAGCCGGAAGATCACCAAGTCGCTCAAGAAGCTCTTCGCGCGCGAGGTCACCCTGAAGGACAAGGGGCGCCGTGACGGGGCGGACCATGTGGTGGCCACGGGGCCCGTACGGACCCTGCTGACCGGCGTCTTCAACGAGCTGCGGCCGTTCACCGACGAGATCCCGGGCGGCGAGGACCTGCCGACCGCCAAGGACTTCAAGGATGTGCCGAACAAGAAGATCGCGGTCGACTTCGCCATCAAGAACGGCGCGCTCGCCGAGGCCAGCGCGGATCTCGCTCCGTTCGCCGAGGGGCTGAAGAAGGGCGACAAGCTGCCGCTCAAGCTGACGTTCGGGGAGGGCGGGAAGATCACCGCCCCGTCCGGCGCCACCGAGCTCGACTTCAAGGAGCTGATGGAGGCGGCCGGCGGAATGATGCTGGGCGGGATCGACGACGAGACCGACGCCGCGGACGCGGTCTCCGGGGATCGCTTCGTCATAGACGGCGATGCGCTGGAGCCCGGGGGTTCCGGTGATATCGACGGGCTGACCGTCGACCTCGGCGACCTCGGCACCCTGCGCCCGACGGACACGGTGAGCGCCCGGAACCGCTGACTCCGCACGACCAACTCAGTCCGGCGGCTGCGGCCGGCCGCTGTGATCCGTCCGTGCCTGCCGCGGCAGGTCCAGCGCCGCCGCGGCCGCCGAGGCGCAGTACTCGCGCACCGCGCTCGTCCGCGCCACCACGCGCCCCTGGTGGACCACCACCCGGCTGTACGCGAGCGAGAGCACGCCCGGCAGTCCGTCCCCGCGCACCGCGAGCAGCTCCGCCGGGAACCCGGCCTCCACACGCACCTCGGGCAGTCCCAGCGCGGCCCGGGCGCGCCCGCAGACCGCCTCGTACGCCTCCTCGGGCTCGGCCTCGCCCCGCGAGGCCAGGAGGAAGGCGGCCTCCAGCGGGTCGCCGCGCCCGACCGGGTTGGCGGCGTCCCGGAGCGCCCCGCTGCCCGCGGCCACCCGGACCCCGGCCGAGCGCAGCAGCCGCACCGGCGCGCAGCTCGGGGCGTACGCCCCTCGCGCGCGCCGGTCCTCCAGTCCGCCGCAGTCGCCCTGGGGCAGGCATACGACCGTGACGCCCGCCGCCGCGAGCCGGTCCGCCACCCGTGCCACCACCTCGCGCGGCAGCCGCGCCAGCCCCCCGCAGGGGCCGATCGTGACGCCCGGCCGCAGCCCGCCGGCCATGGCCGCGAGCCGGGCGAGGCGGGCCGGGTCGTCACCGTCCGTGTGCAGGTCGACGGCGCAGCCGTGGCGGGCGGCGATATCGAGGACGGCCTCCACATGGCCGGTGGGGTCGGGGTCGAGGTCGGGGCAGCCGCCGATGACCCCCGCGCCCATCTTCACGGCGTCCCGCAGGATCGCCAGGCCGTCCGCCCCGGCCACACCGGTCAGCACCCGGGGCACCGCCACGGAGGACAGGTCGGTGAGCCCGCGCAGGGTCTCCCGGGCGCGCAGGACGGCCTCCAGGGACCGCAGCCCGTGCACCCCGCCGATGGGCACATGGGTGCGCAGCGCGGTGGCCCCGTGGCCGAGGTGCATCAGGGCGGCCTCGGTGGTGCGCCGCTGGACGTCCTCGGGTGTGTGCGAGACGGGCCCGACGGTGTCGGCGGTGAGGGCGGTGTCGCAGTGGGCGTGCGGTTCGGCGGGGGCCGGGAGCAGCAGATAGCCGTCGAGGTCGAGGCGGGTGCCGGGGATCAGGCTGCCAGCCGTCCCGACGGCCTCGATGCGGCCGCCGCGGACCCGTACGTCCACGGTGCGGCCGTCGGCGAGCCGGACGCCGCCGAGCACCAGCGCGGGGGCGTCCTCGGGCGCCGTGCCGGCCGCGCCGTCGGGGGTATGGGGCTGCCGCTGCGGATGGCTGTCGGGCATCGCGCTCCTGGATGTCCGGTGGATGGATGTCCTGATGGATGTCCTGTGGATGTCCTGGTTCAAGATCGCTCAGCGTGATCCGAGCCCGAGCCTAGGGCGCGCCGCGGGCGGCTTCCGGGAGGAGCCGAATAGTCGTACTGGTGTGGTGCCTGAGCGGGCGGTGGCGGACCGCGACGGCACCCCCGATACGGATTTCACCTTCGGCGCCCGAGCGTGTAATGTCTTCATCGCTCGCCCCAATAGCTCAGTCGGCAGAGCGTCTCCATGGTAAGGAGAAGGTCTACGGTTCGATTCCGTATTGGGGCTCTGATGTGTGAGATGTCCCGCTCGGCTCAGGTCGGGTGGGGGATCAATCGCATCGCAGCGGTGTAGCTCAGTCGGTAGAGCAAGCGGCTCATAATCGCTGTGTCACCGGTTCAAGTCCGGTCACCGCTACTCGCTGTAGCCGATTGTGGGGTCGATCCTTCGATCGGCTACTATTTCTGCGTTCATCCATCCGTTCGTCAAGGAGCACTCACGTGGCTGCCACCGACGTCCGCCCGAAGATCACGCTGGCCTGCGTGGAGTGCAAGGAGCGGAACTACATCACCAAGAAGAACCGGCGTAACGACCCGGATCGTCTTGAGCTGAAGAAGCACTGCCCGCGTTGCAACGCGCACACCGCGCACCGCGAGACGCGATAAACACGACGATCAGATCGATCGTATAGACCGTATTCAAGGTCGCCCCCCACACGCGGGGGCGGCCTTGTTTCGTTCCACCATCACAGGAGGTGCCGAGTCGATGGCGCTCGACCAGTCGTTCGTCGGGCGGTCCTACCCGCCCACCGCGCCCTATGAGGTCGGCCGGGAGAAGATCCGCGAATTCGCCGAGGCGATCGGTGACACCAATCCGGTGTACTTCGATCCGGAGGCGGCCAAGGCATTCGACCACCCCGATGTGATCGCGCCGCCGACCTTTGTTTTCGCGCTCACCTTCAAGGCCGCCGGGCAGCAGGTGATCGAGGACCCGCAGCTGGGCCTGGACTACAGCCGGGTGGTGCACGGCGACCAGAGGTTCGTCTACACCCGTCCGCTGCACGCGGGCGATCGCCTGACGGTCACCTCGACGATCGATTCGATCAAGTCGCTGGCCGGTAATGACATTTTGTCCGTCCGCGGTGAGGTGCACGATGAGGCCGGGGAGCACGTGGTGACCTCCTACACGACCCTCGTGGCCCGCGCCGTCGAGGCCCAGGAGAGCCCGGCGAAGGCCCAGGACATCCCGGCGCAGGCCCAGGACGCCCAGGCAGCAGACGCCCAGGCAGCAAAGGACGGCAGATGACAGCCAAGGTCTCGTACGACGACGTCGAGGTCGGCACCGAGCTGCCCGCGCAGGAATTCCCCGTGACCCGCGCGGACCTCGTCCAGTACGCGGGTGCCTCGGGTGACTTCAACCCGATCCACTGGAACGAGAAGTTCGCCAAAGAGGTCGGCCTCCCCGACGTCATCGCGCACGGCATGTTCACCATGGCCGAGGCGGGCCGCGTGGTGACCGACTGGGCCGGGGACCCGGCGGCCGTCGTGGAGTACGGGGTGCGCTTCACCAAGCCGGTCGTCGTGCCGAACGACGAGAAGGGCTCGGTCGTCGAGGTGACCGCCAAGGTCGCCGCCAAGCTGGACGACGAGGCCCGTACGGTCCGCGTCGACGTCGTGGCGACCAGCGCGGGGCAGAAGGTGCTGGGCCGGGCCCGCGCCGTCGTCCGCCTCGCCTGAGACCCGCCCGGCGGCAGGCAGCACGAGAGGCGCCCCACGGGCCAGGCAGGGCCAAGCAAGGCCAGGCCACGCCAGGCCCCGCCGGGGCGCCCCCGTACTCTTGAGCGCGTGCAGGAACTCCACGACGCGCCCCTGGCCCCCTTCACCACCTTCCGCCTCGGCGGCCCGGCCGGCCGGCTGCTCACGGCCACCACCGACGACGAGGTGATCGCGGCGGTCCGGGAGGCCGACGCGGCCGGGACCCCGCTGCTGGTGATAGGCGGCGGCAGCAATCTGGTCATCGCCGACAAGGGCTTCGACGGCACCGCCCTGCGCATCGCGACCAGCGGCTTCACCCTCGACGGCGGCCGGCTGGAGCTGGCCGCGGGCGAGAACTGGTCGGACGCGGTGACCCGTACGGTCGGGGCCGGACTCGCCGGGATCGAGTGCCTGGCCGGAATCCCCGGCTCCGCGGGGGCGACCCCGATCCAGAACGTGGGCGCGTACGGCCAGGAGGTCTCGGCCACGATCACCGAGGTCGTCGCCTACGACCGGCGCGCCGAGACCGTCGTGACCATCCCGAACGCCGACTGCGGCTTCGCCTACCGCCACAGCCGGTTCAAGGCCGACCCGGGGCGCCATGTGGTGCTGCGGGTGCGCTTCGCGCTGGAGGACGCGGGCGGTCTGTCCGCGCCGGTCAAGTACGCGGAGACCGCCCGCGCCCTCGGCGTGGCGGTGGGGGAGCGGGTGCCTGTGGCCACCGCCCGCGACGAGGTCCTGAAGCTGCGCGCGGGTAAGGGGATGGTCCTCGACGCGCAGGACCACGACACCTGGTCAGCGGGCTCCTTCTTCACCAACCCGATCCTGACCGAAGAGGCCCACGCCGCCTTCCTGGCCCGCGTCGCCGAGCGCCTGGGCCCGGACGTCACCCCGCCCGCCTATCCGGCGGGGGAGGGGCGGATCAAGACCTCCGCCGCATGGCTGATCGACAAGGCGGGCTTCACCAAGGGCTACGGCACCGGCCCGGCACGCATCTCCACCAAGCACACCCTCGCCCTGACCAACCGCGGCGAGGCCACGACCGAGGACCTGCTCGCGCTCGCCCGCGAGGTCGTCGCCGGGGTCGAGGCCGCGTTCGGGGTCACGCTCGTCAATGAGCCGGTGACGGTCGGCGTCAGCCTCTGACGTCCGCTTCCCCGCTCACCCGGCCGCCAGCCAGGCGTCGATGTCCGCGAGCAGCGGCGCGGCCACGTCCTTGGGGGCCGCCGAGCCGCGGATGGACTGGCGGGCCAGCTCGGCCAGCTCGGTGTCCGTGAAGCCGTGGTGCTCGCGCGCCAGCTCGTACTGGGCCGCCAGCCGCGATCCGAACAGCAGCGGGTCGTCGGCGCCCAGCGCCATCGGCACCCCGGCCTCGTACAGGGTGCGCAGCGGTACGTCCTCCGGCTTCTCGTAGACGCCCAGGGCCACGTTCGAGGACGGGCACACCTCGCAGGTCACGCCGCGCTCGGCGAGCCGGCGCAGCAGCCGGGGGTCCTCGGCGGCCCGTACGCCGTGGCCCACCCGCTGGGCGCCGAGGTCGTCCAGGCAGTCGCGGACGCTGCTGGGGCCCGACAGCTCGCCGCCGTGCGGGGCCGCCAGCAGGCCGCCGTCGCGGGCGATGGCGAAGGCCCGGTCGAAGTCCCGGGCCAGGCCGCGCCGCTCGTCGTTGGACAGCCCGAAGCCGATGACGCCGCGGTCGGCGAAGCGGACCGCCAGCCGGGCCAGCGTGCGCGCCTCCAGGGGGTGCTTCATACGGTTGGCGGCGACCAGCACCCGCATCCCGAGCCCGGTGTCCCGGGAGGCGGTCTCCACGGCGTCCAGGATGATCTCCAGCGCCGGGATCAGACCGCCGAGACGCGGGGCGTACGAGGTGGGGTCGACCTGGATCTCCAGCCATTTGGCGCCGTCCCGTACGTCCTCCTCGGCGGCCTCGCGCACCAGCCGCTGGATGTCCTCGGGCTCGCGCAGACAGGACCGCGCGATGTCGTACAGCCGCTGGAACCGGAACCAGCCGCGCTCGTCGGTGGCCCGGAGCCTGGGGGGCTCGCCGCCGCTGAGCGCTTCCGGGAGGTGGACGCCGTACTTGTCGGCGAGCTCGAGCAGCGTGGCGGGACGCATGGAGCCGGTGAAATGCAGATGGAGATGCGCTTTGGGGAGCAGATGTACGTCACGTGCCATCTGCAGATACTGCCGCAGCCCGGGGCGCGCCGGTACCGCTTTCGCCGAACGGGGGCTTGCCCGCACATGAATACGGGGCTACCTGAATGCGGGCGCAAAGGGCGGGCGTAAACGGACGCGGGCGCCCGGCCACTGCCGAGCGCCCGCGTCACGCGTGTCCGAGGGGGCGCGAAATCAGTCGCGCGCCTCGCCCAGCAGCTTCTGCAGCCGGGAGATCCCCTCGACCAGGTCCTCGTCGCCCAGCGCGTACGAGAGCCGCAGATAGCCCGGGGTGCCGAAGGCCTCGCCCGGGACGACCGCGACCTCGGCCTCTTCCAGGATCAGCTCGGCCAGCTCCACGGAGCTCTGCGGGCGCTTGCCGCGGATCTCCTTGCCGATCAGGGCGTTCACCGACGGGTAGGCGTAGAAGGCGCCCTCGGGCTCGGGGCACTCCACGCCGTCGATCTCGTTCAGCATCCGCACGATGGTGCGGCGGCGGCGGTCGAAGGCCTCGCGCATCGTGGCCACGGCGTCCAGGTCGCCCGCGACGGCGGCCAGGGCGGCGGCCTGTGCGACATTGCTCACGTTGGAGGTGGCGTGCGACTGGAGGTTGGTCGCGGCCTTGACGACGTCCTTGGGGCCGATGACCCAGCCCACCCGCCAGCCGGTCATGGCGTACGTCTTCGCCACGCCGTTGACCACGATGCACTTGTCCCGCAGCTCGGGCACCACGACCGGCAGCGAGTGGAATTCCGCGTCCCCGTACACCAGGTGCTCGTAGATCTCGTCGGTGAGCACCCACAGCCCGTGCTCGGCCGCCCAGCGCCCGATCGCCTCGACCTGCTCACGCGGGTAGACGGCGCCGGTGGGGTTGGACGGGGAGACGAAGAGCAGCACCTTGGTGCGCTCGGTGCGGGCCGCCTCCAGCTGCTCCACGGAGACCCGGTAGCCGGTGGTCTCGTCGGCGACGACGTCGACCGGGACGCCGCCCGCGAGCCGGATCGACTCGGGGTAGGTGGTCCAGTACGGGGCGGGGACGATGACCTCGTCGCCCGGGTCCAGGATCGCCGCGAACGCCTGGTAGATCGCCTGCTTGCCGCCGTTGGTCACCAGGACCTGCGCCGCCTCGACCTCGTAGCCGCTGTCGCGCAGCGTCTTCGCGGCGATCGCGGCCTTGAGCTCGGGCAGCCCGCCGGCCGGGGTGTAGCGGTGGTACTTCGGGTTGCGGCAGGCCTCCACCGCCGCCTCGACGATGTAGTCGGGCGTGGGGAAGTCGGGCTCGCCCGCGCCGAAGCCGATCACCGGACGCCCGGCGGCCTTGAGGGCCTTGGCCTTGGCGTCGACGGCGAGCGTGGCGGACTCGGAAATGGCTCCGATACGTGCGGAGACACGGCGCTCTGTCGGGGACTGTGCAGGAGGGTTAGCAGCGGTCATATGTGCATCGTCCCAGACCGCCGAACAGCGCGGCACACGGGTTTGAGGGCGCCGTGGGCGCTTCTCGTTCGACGCCCGGCCCTGGACCACGTACACTCATCCGTCGTTGGCCGCTCAACAGCCGTTTCGCCTCGCGCACTCCATGGAGCCGGGTGGATGCGGTAGGTTGGGTGGAGCCGCAAAGGGTCGTAGCTCAATTGGTAGAGCACTGGTCTCCAAAACCAGCGGTTGGGGGTTCAAGTCCCTCCGGCCCTGCTACACGCACGTTTAGAGGGTGCGTGGGCGCGTACTGAGAATGCACCGCTGTGCGGCCGGGCCGGACGCGGCACGGCCACGATCCGGATTCAGGTGAGGACGTAGTGACGGAAGCCCTTGGCTCCACCGCGACGCCTGAAAGCGGTCGTCCCGAAGAAGAGGTGGCGGCCAAGAAGAGCCGCCGTGGTGGGAAGCGCGCCAAGAAGGGGCCCTTCGGCAGGCTCGCGCTCTTCTACCGCCAGATCGTCGCTGAGCTGCGCAAGGTCGTGTGGCCCACGCGTGGCCAGCTGTCGACGTACACCAGTGTGGTGATCGTCTTTGTGCTCATCATGATCGGCATCGTTACCGTGATTGACTATGGGTTCAACCAAGTCATCAAGTACGTCTTTGGCTGACCCTCGAAGGGTGGCGCTGTCCCGAGTTGCCCCTTCGTACGTTCCACCCCTCTTGAAGCCAGGAAGAAGCAGCCACCGTGTCTGACCCGAACCTGAACGAGGCCGCCGCGGCCGTCGAGTCCGATGAGGACGAGCTCGACATCATCGAGGCTGCCGATGAGGACCAGGCCGAGGCTGCGGAGGCTGAGGCGGGAGAGCCGGCCGAGAAGGATGCGGTCCGCGTCGAGGACGAGGACGCTGTCCTGGCGGCCGAGGACGCCGAGGCCGACGCAGAAGAGGCCGAAGAAGAGGCTGACGCAGACGAGGCCGAGGAAGAGACCGCCGAAGAAGAGATCGCGGTCGACCCGGTCGAGGCCCTGCGTGAGGAGCTGCGTACCCTCCCCGGCGAGTGGTACGTCATCCACACCTACGCGGGCTACGAGAACCGCGTGAAGACCAACCTCGAACAGCGCGCCGTATCGCTGAACGTGGAGGACTACATCTTCCAGGCCGAGGTGCCGCAGGAAGAGGTCGTCCAGATCAAGAACGGCGACCGCCGCACCGTGCGCCAGAACAAGCTGCCCGGCTATGTGCTGGTGCGCATGGACCTGACGAACGAGTCCTGGGGCGTGGTCCGCAACACCCCGGGCGTCACCGGCTTCGTGGGCAACGCGTACGACCCGTACCCGCTGACCCTGGACGAGATCGTCAAGATGCTCGCCCCGGAGGCCGAGGAGAAGGCCGCCAAGGCCGCCGCCGAGGAGGCGGGCCTGCCGGCGCCGAGCCGCAAGGTCGAGGTCCAGGTGCTGGACTTCGAGGTGGGCGACTCGGTCACGGTCACCGACGGCCCCTTCGCGACGCTGCAGGCGACGATCAACGAGATCAACGCCGACTCGAAGAAGGTCAAGGGCCTGGTGGAGATCTTCGGCCGGGAGACCCCGGTCGAGCTGAGCTTCGACCAGATCCAGAAGAACTGACCATACGAACCTTCCGATCAGGTCAGACGGGCTTTCGCGGCCTGTCTGACCTGCTCGGTTTTAGGCCGCACAGCTATACCCGTTACTGTTGTGCGGTATGCCTCCATCCGGATGATCCGGTTCGGAGGCGAATCACCTCTCACTAAGACCCGGAGAGAGCATGCCTCCCAAGAAGAAGAAGGTCACGGGGCTGATCAAGCTCCAGATCCAGGCCGGTGCCGCGAACCCGGCTCCGCCGGTCGGCCCCGCGCTGGGCCAGCACGGCGTCAACATCATGGAGTTCTGCAAGGCCTACAACGCCGCGACCGAGTCGCAGCGCGGCATGGTCGTGCCGGTGGAGATCACGGTCTACGAGGACCGTTCCTTCACCTTCGTCACCAAGACTCCGCCGGCCGCCAAGCTGATCCTCAAGGCCGCGGGTGTGGAGAAGGGCTCCGGCGAGCCGCACAAGACCAAGGTCGCCAAGATCACCCGCGACCAGGTCCGCGACATCGCCACCACCAAGATGCCCGACCTGAACGCCAACGACCTGGACGCCGCCGAGAAGATCATCGCCGGCACCGCCCGTTCCATGGGCATCACGGTCGAGGGCTGACACCCCCGTAGCACCACCGTGGCAGGGCCAAGCGCGGTCCGGACCACGACTCCACAACCTTTCAGGAGCAGCAGTGAAGCGCAGCAAGACTCTCCGCAGCGCGGACGCCAAGATCGACCGGGAGCGCGCGTACGCCCCGCTCGAGGCCGTTCGGCTCGCCAAGGAGACCTCCGCCGCCAAGTTCGACGCGACCGTCGAGGTGGCCATGCGCCTGGGTGTCGACCCGCGCAAGGCCGACCAGATGGTCCGTGGCACCGTGAACCTTCCGCACGGCACCGGCAAGACCGCCCGGGTCCTGGTCTTCGCGACCGGTGACCGTGCTGCGGCCGCGGAGGCCGCCGGCGCCGACATCGTCGGCTCCGACGAGCTGATCGACGAGGTGTCCAAGGGCCGGCTGGACTTCGACGCCGTCGTCGCCACCCCGGACCTCATGGGCAAGGTCGGCCGCCTGGGCCGGGTGCTCGGTCCGCGTGGTCTGATGCCGAACCCGAAGACCGGCACCGTCACCCCCGACGTGGCCAAGGCCGTCACCGACATCAAGGGCGGCAAGATCGAGTTCCGCGTCGACAAGCACTCGAACCTGCACTTCATCATCGGCAAGGTCTCCTTCGACGAGGCCAAGCTGGTGGAGAACTACGCCGCGGCGCTCGAGGAGATCAACCGTCTCAAGCCGTCCGCCGCCAAGGGCCGCTACATCAAGAAGGCGACCCTGACCACCACGATGGGCCCTGGCATCCCGCTGGACGCCAACCGCACCCGCAACCTGCTGGTCGAGGACGAGGCCGTCTAAGCCCGTTCTGAACCCCTGCGAGCCGGGTTCCCGCACCTCCCAAGTGGAGGGCGGGAACCCGGCTCGCTGCGTTGGGCGTCCCCTCAGATACAGTCTCAGCAGTCGTAAAAGATAAATAAGAAGCAAAGACAAAGACATAGGGGGACCTGTGCGCGGTACTCGTTTCGCTGCTCGGAGTGCGGCGGTGCTCAGCGGTGTGGTTCTGGTGGCCGGTCTCACGGCCTGTGGGAGCGACAAGGCCGACAGCGACAAGTCGAACAAGGGCTCCGACAAGGCCGCCGAGTCGGTGGGCGGCCCGCTCGCCGCCCTGAAGCTCGCCTCGCAGCAGACGGACCAGCAGCACTCGGCCAAGGTCGAGGGCACCACCCAGATGGGTGCGCAGAACTCGACCATGTCCGGTGCGATGGACTGGGCGGACGGCATGCGCGCCAACATGACCATCACGCAGAAGGGCGGGTCGGTCCAGAACTCGCCGCTGGCGGGCAAGCCCATGGAGGCTCGCTACACGCCCGACGCGATGTTCATGAACCTCGGCCCCGAGTTCGCGGCGCAGGCGGGCGGCAAGCACTGGATGAAGTACGACTACGACACCCTGGCCAAGCAGGCCGGCGCCTCCGGCGAGTTCCTCAAGGACCAGATGCAGAACACCGACCCGGCGCGTTCGGTGCAGCTGCTGATCGCCACCAAGCAGGTCAAGAGCGTGGGCACGGAGTCGGTCAAGGGCGTCAAGGCGACCCACTACACCGGCACCGTGAAGGTCTCCGAGCTGGCCAAGATGCAGTCCAAGGACCTCACCCAGTCGGACCTCGAGGCCCTGCAGAAGCAGCTGGAGACCTCGGGCATGGAGACCGAGACCATCGACCTGTGGATCGACGGTGACAACCTCCTGGTCAAGAAGCGGGAGCAGGCCGACAGCAACAACGGGAAGTACGACTCGACGGTCTTCTACTCGGACTACGGCACCAAGGTCACCGTCGAGGAGCCGCCGGCCTCGGACACCATGAACTTCGAGGACGCCCTGGGTCAGCAGGGCTGACCTGACGGAAGAGCCGATTTGCCTGGCCGCGGCCCGTTCGCGTAGCCTTCCACCGAAGCCAAAGACCGCTGGTCGCTGCTGTGCCTCCCCGGGGGCGCGGTGGCCGAAGGATCCGCTAGCCGCGGACGACCTGCGCAGGTGATTGTGGATGGACTCCCGATCGGGCCGCGAGCCCGGACGGTCGAGTTACGCCCCGAGCGCCTGCGCCGGGGCGTTTCGTGTTGTTCAGCCTCCTTGCCCGGCCGATGCGGTCCTCATCACCCGGAAGGAGGCCGAGGCTCATGGCGAGGCCTGACAAGGTCGCGGCCGTCGAGGAGATGACGGACAAGTTCCGTACCTCCAACGCTGCTCTAGTGACCGCGTACACCGGTCTCACCGTCGCGCAGCTCAAGGAGCTGCGCCGTTCGCTCGGTGAGAACGCTCAGTACCGTGTGGTGAAGAACACGCTGACCAAGATCGCGGCCAACGAGGCCGGGATCACCACGCTCGACGACCTGTTCGCGGGTTCGTCGGCCGTCGCTTTCGTGACCGGTGACCCGGTCGAGGCGGCGAAGGGTCTCCGTGACTTCGCCAAGGAGAACCCCGCTCTCGTCATCAAGGGCGGTGTCCTTGACGGCAAGGCGCTGTCCGCCGACGAGATCAAGAAGCTCGCGGACCTCGAGTCCCGCGAGGTGCTGCTCGCCAAGCTGGCGGGCGCCATGAAGGGCAAGCAGTCCCAGGCTGCGGCGCTCTTCCAGGCGCTCCCGTCGAAGTTCGTCCGCACGGCGGAGGCGCTTCGCGTCAAGAAGGAAGAGCAGGGCGGTGCCGGCGAGCCGGCTCCCGCCGAGGCCGCGGAGTAGTTCTCCGGCTGCCCAGCGGGCCCGTGCCCGCCGACATGTACATCCGGCACCAGCCGATTTAGTGGAAGGACCGCCATCATGGCGAAGCTCAGCCAGGAAGACCTGCTCGCCCAGTTCGAGGAGATGACCCTCATCGAGCTCTCCGAGTTCGTGAAGCTCTTCGAGGAGAAGTTCGACGTCACCGCCGCCGCCCCGGCCGCCATCGCCGTCGCCCCGGGTGCCCCGGGTGCCGCGGCCGAGGCCGAGCCGGAGAAGGACGAGTTCGACGTCATCCTCACCGGCGCCGGCGAGAAGAAGATCCAGGTCATCAAGGTCGTGCGTGAGCTGACCTCGCTGGGTCTGAAGGAGGCCAAGGACCTCGTCGACGGCACCCCGAAGCCGGTCCTGGAGAAGGTCAACAAGGAGCAGGCCGAGAAGGCCGCCGAGTCCCTCAAGGGCGCCGGCGCCTCCGTCGAGGTCAAGTGACCCGAGGGGTTCAGAGGCCCTGCCGGGCCCGCTGACCCGCTCCGTTCCGTAAGGGCGATCACCCGTTGGGGTGGTCGCCCTTCGGCGCTTCCGTCACGGCTGCGTTGCCTTGTCGGTCCCTGCGGGTATGGTGATCTTCGTTGCCCGTCGCCACGCCCTGTGACGATCTCGCCGGAGTGGGGGGCCTTGACGAACGGCACGCAGCGCGCAATTCTCAGGACGCGACGTCACACCGATCCAAGTCCGAGGCATGGATCGGCGGCGAAGCGGGCAGTATCGATATGCGCTTGAGGCGCATGAGTGGCTGCAGGCGTTCGAAAACAACGAGAAGACAACGAGGGGGAGCGGCCCCCTCACCGGAGGGAGAGATTGGCTCTGCCGGTCTCAGAAACTCGGAGCTGGACATCAGTGTGCCAAGTGGCTACACTGACCCTTTGCGCTGCCTGTTAGCTGCCTCCTGCCCGTCACCAGGGGCATGCCCACCTGAGAGCACGGCCGAAGAAATCTCTCTGACCAGGGATTTCCTTCTGTGGCTCGAGTTGGGACCGGCACGCGCGTAGTGAGTCCGAGCCCTCGGAAGGACCCCCTCTTGGCCGCCTCGCGCAACGCCTCGACTGCCAATACGAACAACGGCGCCAGCACCGCCCCGCTGCGCATCTCATTTGCGAAGATCAAGGAGCCTCTCGAGGTTCCGAACCTCCTTGCGCTGCAGACCGAGAGCTTCGATTGGCTGCTCGGCAATGCCGCCTGGAAGGCTCGCGTCGAGGCTGCGCTGGACAGCGGTCAGGACGTCCCCACCAAGTCCGGTCTGGAAGAGATCTTCGAGGAGATCTCCCCGATCGAGGACTTCTCCGGGTCGATGTCCCTGACCTTCCGCGATCACCGCTTCGAGCCCCCGAAGAACTCGATCGACGAGTGCAAGGAGCGCGACTTCACGTACGCCGCTCCGCTCTTCGTCACGGCCGAGTTCACCAACAACGAGACCGGTGAGATCAAGTCCCAGACGGTCTTCATGGGCGACTTCCCGCTCATGACCAACAAGGGCACCTTCGTCATCAACGGCACCGAGCGTGTCGTGGTGTCTCAGCTGGTGCGCTCGCCGGGTGTGTACTTCGACTCCTCCATCGACAAGACGTCCGACAAGGACATCTTCTCCGTCAAGGTCATCCCGTCCCGGGGTGCCTGGCTGGAGATGGAGATCGACAAGCGCGACATGGTCGGTGTCCGCATCGACCGCAAGCGCAAGCAGTCCATCACCGTTCTGCTGAAGGCGCTGGGCTGGACCACCGAGCAGATCCTCGAGGAGTTCGGCGAGTACGAGTCCATGCGCGCCACCCTGGAGAAGGACCACACCCAGGGCCAGGACGACGCGCTGCTCGACATCTACCGCAAGCTGCGCCCGGGCGAGCCCCCGACGCGTGAGGCCGCGCAGACGCTGCTCGAGAACCTCTACTTCAACCCCAAGCGCTACGACCTCGCGAAGGTCGGCCGCTACAAGGTCAACAAGAAGCTGGGTGCGGCCGCTCCGCTGGACGCGGGCGTCCTGACGGTCGAGGACGTCATCGCCTCGATCAAGTACCTGGTGAAGCTGCACGCCGGTGAGACCGAGACGACCGGCGAGAACGGTCAGATGATCGTCGTCGAGACCGACGACATCGACCACTTCGGCAACCGCCGTATCCGTAACGTCGGCGAGCTGATCCAGAACCAGGTCCGTACGGGTCTGGCCCGTATGGAGCGCGTCGTCCGCGAGCGCATGACGACTCAGGACGTCGAGGCGATCACGCCGCAGACCCTGATCAACATCCGGCCGGTCGTCGCCTCCATCAAGGAGTTCTTCGGCACCAGCCAGCTGTCGCAGTTCATGGACCAGACGAACCCGCTGTCGGGTCTGACCCACAAGCGCCGTCTGAACGCGCTGGGCCCCGGTGGTCTGTCCCGTGAGCGGGCCGGCTTCGAGGTCCGAGACGTGCACCCGTCGCACTACGGCCGCATGTGCCCGATCGAGACGCCCGAAGGCCCGAACATCGGTCTGATCGGCTCGCTCGCCTCGTACGGCCGGGTCAACGCGTTCGGTTTCATCGAGACCCCGTACCGGAAGGTCGTCGGCGGTGTCGTCACCGACGATGTCGACTACCTGACGGCCGACGAAGAGGACCGATTCGTCATCGCGCAGGCCAACGCGCCGCTGACGGACGACCTGCACTTCGCCGAGAACCGCGTCCTGGTCCGCCGCCGTGGCGGCGAGGTCGACTACATCCCCGGTGACGACGTCGACTACATGGACGTCTCGCCGCGCCAGATGGTGTCGGTCGCGACCGCCATGATCCCGTTCCTCGAGCACGACGACGCCAACCGCGCGCTCATGGGATCGAACATGATGCGCCAGGCCGTGCCGCTGCTCAAGGCGGAGTCCCCGCTGGTCGGCACCGGCATGGAGTACCGCTGCGCGGTCGACGCCGGCGACGTCATCAAGGCCGAGAAGGACGGTGTCGTCCAGGAGGTCTCCGCCGACTACGTGACGGTGGCCAACGACGACGGCACCTACACCACCTACCGGGTGGCCAAGTTCTCCCGCTCCAACCAGGGCACCTCCTTCAACCAGAAGGTCGTCGTGGACGAGGGCGCGCGGGTGATCGCCGGCCAGGTGCTGGCCGACGGCCCGTCCACCGAGGACGGCGAGATGGCGCTCGGCAAGAACCTCCTGGTGGCGTTCATGCCGTGGGAGGGCCACAACTACGAGGACGCGATCATCCTCAGCCAGCGTCTGGTGCAGGACGACGTCCTCTCCTCGATCCACATCGAGGAGCACGAGGTCGACGCCCGTGACACCAAGCTCGGCCCCGAGGAGATCACCCGGGACATTCCGAACGTCTCCGAGGAGGTCCTGGCCGACCTCGACGAGCGCGGCATCATCCGCATCGGCGCCGAGGTCGTGGCCGGCGACATCCTGGTCGGCAAGGTCACCCCGAAGGGTGAGACCGAGCTGACCCCGGAGGAGCGCCTGCTGCGCGCGATCTTCGGTGAGAAGGCCCGTGAGGTCCGTGACACCTCGCTGAAGGTGCCGCACGGCGAGATCGGCAAGGTCATCGGCGTGCGCGTCTTCGACCGCGAGGAGGGCGACGAGCTGCCCCCGGGCGTGAACCAGCTGGTCCGCGTCTACGTGGCGCAGAAGCGCAAGATCACCGACGGTGACAAGCTCGCCGGCCGCCACGGCAACAAGGGCGTCATCTCCAAGATCCTGCCGGTCGAGGACATGCCGTTCCTGGAGGACGGCACCCCGGTCGACATCATCCTCAACCCGCTGGGTGTCCCGTCCCGAATGAACCCGGGACAGGTCCTGGAGATCCACCTCGGCTGGCTGGCCTCCCGCGGCTGGAAGGTCGAAGGATCCGAGGAGTGGATGCAGCGGCTGCAGGCGATCGGCGCCGATGAGGTGGCGCCGGGCACCAATGTCGCGACCCCGGTCTTCGACGGCGCCCGCGAGGACGAGATCTCCGGTCTCTTCGACTCGACGATCCCGAACCGCGACGGCGACCGCCTGGTCCAGTCGTCCGGTAAGGCCCGGATGTTCGACGGCCGCTCCGGCGAGCCGTTCCCGGACCCGATCTCCGTCGGCTACATGTACATCCTCAAGCTGCACCACCTGGTGGACGACAAGCTGCACGCCCGCTCCACCGGTCCGTACTCGATGATCACCCAGCAGCCGCTGGGTGGTAAGGCTCAGTTCGGTGGCCAGCGCTTCGGTGAGATGGAGGTGTGGGCGCTCGAGGCCTACGGCGCCGCGTACGCCCTCCAGGAGCTGCTGACCATCAAGTCCGACGACGTCACCGGCCGAGTGAAGGTCTACGAGGCCATCGTCAAGGGCGAGAACATCCCCGAGCCCGGCATCCCTGAGTCCTTCAAGGTGCTCATCAAGGAGATGCAGTCCCTGTGCCTCAACGTGGAGGTGCTGTCGTCCGACGGCATGTCCATCGAGATGCGCGACACCGACGAGGACGTCTTCCGCGCTGCGGAGGAGCTCGGTATCGACCTGTCGCGGCGCGAGCCGAGCAGCGTCGAAGAGGTCTGACGGGTCTGGCCGGGACGGTCGTCCACCGCGACCGCCCCGGCCTCTCCCCGGACCCCCAGTCAGACCCGAAGACACGACCCTGAAAGAGGGATTGACGACAAGTGCTCGACGTCAACTTCTTCGACGAGCTGCGGATCGGCCTCGCCACTGCTGACGACATCCGTCAGTGGTCCCACGGTGAGGTCAAGAAGCCGGAAACCATCAACTACCGCACCCTGAAGCCCGAAAAGGACGGACTCTTCTGCGAGAAGATCTTCGGTCCGACCCGGGACTGGGAGTGCTACTGCGGCAAGTACAAGCGCGTCCGTTTCAAGGGCATCATCTGTGAGCGCTGTGGCGTCGAGGTCACCCGCGCCAAGGTGCGCCGTGAGCGGATGGGCCACATCGAGCTGGCCGCTCCCGTCACCCACATCTGGTACTTCAAGGGCGTCCCGTCGCGTCTGGGCTACCTGCTCGACCTCGCCCCGAAGGACCTCGAGAAGGTCATCTACTTCGCCGCCTACATGATCACGTGGGTGGACGACGAGCGCCGTACGCGCGATCTGCCCTCGCTGGAGGCCCATGTCTCCGTCGAGCGCCAGCAGATCGAGCAGCGCCGCGACGCCGACCTGGAGGCCCGCGCCAAGAAGCTCGAGGCGGACCTCGCCGAGCTGGAGGCCGAGGGCGCCAAGGCCGATGTGCGCCGCAAGGTGCGCGAGGGCGCCGAGCGTGAGATGAAGCAGCTGCGCGACCGCGCCCAGCGCGAGATCGACCGTCTCGACGAGGTGTGGAACCGCTTCAAGAACCTCAAGGTCCAGGACCTGGAGGGCGATGAGCTGCTCTACCGTGAGCTGCGTGACCGCTTCGGCACGTACTTCATGGGCGGCATGGGCGCCGCTGCCCTGCAGAAGCGCCTGGAGTCCTTCGACCTCGACGAGGAGGCCGAGAGGCTCCGCGAGATCATCCGGACCGGCAAGGGCCAGAAGAAGACCCGTGCGCTCAAGCGCCTCAAGGTCGTCTCCGCCTTCCTGCAGACCCGCAACAGCCCCAACGGCATGGTGCTGGACTGCATCCCGGTGATCCCGCCGGACCTGCGTCCGATGGTGCAGCTGGACGGTGGCCGCTTCGCGACCTCCGACCTGAACGACCTGTACCGCCGCGTCATCAACCGGAACAACCGCCTCAAGCGTCTCCTTGACCTCGGTGCCCCCGAGATCATCGTGAACAACGAGAAGCGGATGCTGCAGGAGGCCGTCGACGCGCTGTTCGACAACGGCCGCCGCGGCCGCCCGGTGACCGGTCCCGGTAACCGTCCGCTGAAGTCCCTCAGCGACATGCTGAAGGGTAAGCAGGGTCGTTTCCGCCAGAACCTGCTCGGCAAGCGAGTCGACTACTCGGCCCGTTCGGTCATCGTCGTCGGCCCGCAGCTCAAGCTGCACCAGTGCGGTCTGCCCAAGGCCATGGCGCTGGAGCTCTTCAAGCCGTTCGTGATGAAGCGCCTGGTGGACCTGAACCACGCGCAGAACATCAAGTCGGCCAAGCGCATGGTCGAGCGCGGCCGCACGGTCGTGTACGACGTGCTCGAAGAGGTCATCGCCGAGCACCCGGTGCTGCTGAACCGTGCGCCGACCCTGCACCGCCTCGGCATCCAGGCCTTCGAGCCGCAGCTGGTCGAGGGCAAGGCCATTCAGATCCACCCGCTCGTGTGCACCGCGTTCAACGCGGACTTCGACGGTGACCAGATGGCCGTGCACCTGCCGCTGTCCGCGGAGGCGCAGGCCGAGGCCCGCATCCTGATGCTGTCCTCGAACAACATCCTCAAGCCGGCCGACGGCCGCCCGGTGACCATGCCCACCCAGGACATGGTGCTCGGTCTGTTCTTCCTCACCACCGACGAGGAGGAGCGGAAGGTCATCGGCGATGGCCGGGCGTTCGGCTCGACCGCCGAGGCGATCATGGCGTTCGACGCCCGCGAGCTCTCGCTCCAGGCGAAGATCGACATCCGCTTCCCGATCGGCACCGTCCCGCCCCGCGGCTGGACCCCGCCGGTTCCGGAGGAGGGCGAGCCCGCCTGGACGCTGGGCGACAGCTTCCGGCTGCGCACCACCCTGGGCCGCGCGCTCTTCAACGAGCTGCTGCCCGAGGACTACCCGTTCGTCGACTACTCGGTGGGCAAGAAGCAGCTCTCCGAGATCGTCAACGACCTGGCCGAGCGCTACCCGAAGGTCATCGTCGCGGCGACCCTGGACAATCTGAAGGCGTCCGGTTTCCACTGGGCGACCCGCTCCGGTGTCACCGTCGCGATCTCCGACGTCGTCGTCCCCGAGGCCAAGAAGGCCATCATCGAGGGCTACGAGGCGCAGGACGAGAAGGTCCAGAAGCAGTACGAGCGTGGCCTGATCACCAAGGATGAGCGCACCCAGGAGCTCATCTCGATCTGGACCAAGGCGACCAACGAGGTTGCCGACGCGATGAACGCGAACTTCCCGAAGACCAACCCCATCTTCATGATGGTCGACTCGGGCGCTCGCGGAAACATGATGCAGATGCGTCAGATCGCCGGTATGCGTGGTCTGGTGTCCAACGCGAAGAACGAGACCATCCCGCGGCCCATCAAGGCGTCGTTCCGTGAGGGTCTCTCCGTGCTGGAGTACTTCATCTCCACCCACGGTGCCCGTAAGGGTCTCGCGGACACCGCGCTGCGTACCGCCGACTCGGGTTACCTGACCCGTCGTCTGGTGGACGTCTCCCAGGACGTGATCATCCGTGAGGAGGACTGCGGCACCGAGCGCGGTCTGAAGCTCGCGATCGCGACCCGGGGCGCCGACGGTGTGCTGCGCAAGACGGACGACGTCGAGACCAGCGTGTACGCGCGCATGCTCGCCGAGGACGTCGTCGTGGACGGCAAGGTCATCGCGCCGGCCAACGTCGACCTGGGCGATGTGCTCATCGACCAGCTCGTGCGGCACGGCGTGGAGACGGTCAAGACCCGCTCGGTCCTCACCTGCGAGTCCGCCGTCGGCACCTGTGCCTTCTGCTACGGCCGCTCGCTGGCGACCGGCAAGCTGGTGGACATCGGCGAGGCGGTCGGCATCATCGCCGCCCAGTCCATCGGTGAGCCCGGCACCCAGCTGACGATGCGTACCTTCCACACCGGTGGTGTGGCCGGTGACGACATCACCCAGGGTCTGCCGCGTGTCGTCGAGCTCTTCGAGGCCCGTACGCCCAAGGGTGTCGCGCCCATCAGTGAGGCGGCGGGACGGGTCCGGATCGAGGAGACCGAGAAGACCAAGAAGATCGTCGTCACCCCGGACGACGGCTCCGACGAGACGGCCTTCGGCGTCTCCAAGCGAGCCCGTCTGCTGGTGGGCGAGGGCGATCACGTCGAGGTCGGCCAGCCGCTGACCCTGGGTGCCACCAACCCGCACGACGTGCTGCGCATCCTCGGCCAGCGCGCCGTCCAGGTGCACCTGGTCGGCGAGGTCCAGAAGGTCTACAACTCGCAGGGTGTGTCGATCCACGACAAGCACATCGAGATCATCATCCGGCAGATGCTGCGCCGGGTGACGATCATCGAGTCCGGCGACGCGGAACTGCTGCCGGGCGAGCTGGTGGAGCGGTCGCGCTTCGAGTCCGAGAACCGTCGTGTGGTCCAGGAAGGCGGCCACCCGGCCTCCGGCCGTCCGCAGCTGATGGGTATCACCAAGGCCTCGCTGGCGACCGAGTCCTGGCTGTCGGCGGCGTCCTTCCAGGAGACGACCCGGGTGCTCACCGACGCGGCGATCAACGCCAAGTCGGACTCCCTGATCGGCCTCAAGGAGAACGTGATCATCGGTAAGCTCATCCCGGCCGGTACGGGCCTGTCCCGCTACCGCAACATCCGGGTCGAGCCGACCGAGGAGGCGAAGGCCGCGATGTACTCGGCCGTCGGTTACGACGACATCGACTACTCGCCCTTCGGTACGGGCTCCGGCCAGGCGGTCCCGCTGGAGGACTACGACTACGGTCCGTACAACCAGTAATCCCGCTCTCCCACGGGCGCGGAACGGGCGCAGGGCGGCTACCCCATGGCGGGGTGGCCGCCCTGCGGCTATGCTTGCGGGCCGGTGTGCCTTGCCGCGTGTGCATTTGTTTTGACCGGAGCCGATGCGGTAGGTACGCTCTGACCTTGTGCCTGGGGTGTCCCTGGGCTCCCGTATGCGCACTCTTCAGCGGCCTCAGGGCCCGGAGGGGCCTCCGGGAGGCCGAGGTGTCGACACCAACAATCTGCACTCTCCCGCAATCTGCGCGGGGGTCTGCAGTGCGCGACACACCCGACCGCGTGGGTCGGAGAAATCCCCAGGTTAGCTTTATCGAGACTGGCACACAGAAACCGGAGAAACGGTGCCTACGATCCAGCAGCTGGTCCGCAAGGGCCGGCAGGACAAGGTCGAGAAGAACAAGACGCCCGCGCTCGAGGGTTCGCCCCAGCGCCGTGGCGTCTGCACGCGTGTTTTCACGACCACCCCGAAGAAGCCGAACTCGGCCCTGCGTAAGGTCGCGCGTGTGCGTCTGACCAGCGGCATCGAGGTCACCGCTTACATTCCGGGTGAGGGCCACAACCTGCAGGAGCACTCCATCGTGCTCGTGCGTGGCGGCCGTGTGAAGGACCTGCCGGGTGTTCGCTACAAGATCATCCGCGGCTCCCTCGACACGCAGGGCGTCAAGAACCGCAAGCAGGCTCGCAGCCGCTACGGCGCCAAGAAGGAGAAGTAAGAATGCCTCGTAAGGGCCCCGCCCCGAAGCGCCCGGTCATCATCGACCCGGTCTACAACTCTCCTCTGGTGACCTCCCTCATCAACAAGGTGCTGCTGAACGGCAAGCGCTCCACCGCCGAGCGCATCGTCTACGGCGCCATGGAGGGCCTGCGCGAGAAGTCCGGCAACGACCCGGTCATCACGCTCAAGCGCGCGCTGGAGAACGTGAAGCCGACCCTCGAGGTCCGCTCCCGCCGCGTCGGTGGCGCCACCTACCAGGTGCCGGTCGAGGTTCGCCCCGGCCGCTCCTCCACCCTCGCGCTGCGCTGGCTCGTGGGCTACTCCCGCGCCCGTCGTGAGAAGACCATGACCGAGCGCCTGATGAACGAGCTGCTGGACGCCAGCAACGGTCTGGGCGCCTCCGTCAAGCGTCGCGAGGACACCCACAAGATGGCCGAGTCCAACAAGGCCTTCGCGCACTACCGCTGGTAGTCGCTACCCCATCGAGAACCGAGAGAAGACTGAGCCATATGGCCACCACTTCACTTGACCTGGCCAAGGTCCGCAACATTGGGATCATGGCCCACATCGACGCGGGCAAGACGACCACCACCGAGCGGATCCTGTTCTACACCGGCGTGAGCTACAAGATCGGTGAGGTCCACGATGGCGCTGCCACCATGGACTGGATGGAGCAGGAGCAGGAGCGCGGCATCACGATCACGTCGGCCGCGACGACCTGTCACTGGCCGCTCGAGGACGTCGATCACACCATCAACATCATCGACACCCCGGGCCACGTCGACTTCACCGTCGAGGTGGAGCGCTCGCTGCGCGTGCTCGACGGCGCCGTGACGGTGTTCGACGGTGTGGCCGGTGTGGAGCCGCAGTCCGAGACTGTGTGGCGTCAGGCGGACCGCTACGGCGTTCCGCGTATCTGCTTCGTCAACAAGCTCGACCGCACCGGTGCCGAGTTCCACCGCTGTGTGGACATGATCGTGGACCGCCTGGGCGCGGTGCCGCTGGTCATGCAGCTGCCGATCGGTACCGAGGCCGACTTCAAGGGTGTCGTCGACCTCGTCACCATGAAGGCGTTCGTCTGGTCCGCCGAGGCGACCAAGGGCGAGATGTACGACACCGTCGACATCCCGGACACCCACCTCGAGGCCGCCGACGAGTGGCGCGGCAAGCTGCTCGAGGCCGTCGCCGAGAACGACGAGCAGATGATGGAGCTGTACCTGGAGGGCGAGGAGCCCACCGTGGAGCAGCTGTACGCGGCGATCCGCCGTATCACCATCGCCTCCACCGGCACCGAGGGCTCGCCGACGATCACCCCCGTGTTCTGTGGCACCGCCTTCAAGAACAAGGGTGTTCAGCCGCTGCTCGACGCGGTCGTGCGCTACCTCCCCTCGCCGCTGGACATCGAGGCCGTCGAGGGCCACTCGGTGAAGGACCCCGACGAGGTCATCAAGCGCAAGCCGTCGGACGACGAGCCGTTCGCGGGCCTGGCGTTCAAGATCATGAGCGACCCGCACCTCGGCAAGCTCACCTTCGTCCGGGTCTACTCGGGCCGCATGGAGACCGGCACCCAGGTGCAGAACTCCGTGAAGGGCAAGAAGGAGCGCATCGGCAAGATCTACCGGATGCACGCCAACAAGCGTGAGGAGATCGACTCGGTGGGTGCCGGCGACATCGTCGCCGTCATGGGTCTCAAGCAGACCACCACCGGTGAGACCCTCTGCGACCCGGCGAACCCGGTGATCCTCGAGTCGATGGACTTCCCGGCCCCGGTCATCGAGGTCGCCATCGAGCCCAAGTCGAAGGGCGACCAGGAGAAGCTGGGTGTGGCCATCCAGCGCCTCGCTGAGGAAGACCCGTCCTTCCGGGTCAAGACCAACGAGGAGACCGGCCAGACCATCATCGCGGGTATGGGCGAGCTGCACCTCGACGTGCTGGTCGACCGTATGAAGCGTGAGTTCAAGGTCGAGGCCAACGTCGGCAAGCCGCAGGTGGCCTACCGTGAGACGCTCCGCAAGAGCGTCGACCGGGTCGACTACACGCACAAGAAGCAGACCGGTGGTTCGGGCCAGTTCGCGAAGGTCCAGATCGCCATCGCGCCGCTCGAGGGCGACGGCTACGAGTTCGAGAACAAGGTCACCGGTGGCCGTATCCCGCGGGAGTACATCCCGTCCGTGGACGCGGGCTGCCAGGAGGCCATGGAGTTCGGCGTGCTCGCGGGCTACCCGCTGACCGGCGTCAAGGTCACGCTTCTCGACGGTGGCTACCACGAGGTCGACTCCTCCGAAATGGCCTTCAAGATCGCCGGCTCGATGGCCTTCAAGGAGGCCGCCCGCAAGGCCTCCCCGGCCCTGCTCGAGCCGATGATGAAGGTCGAGGTCACCACGCCCGAGGACTACATGGGCGACGTGATCGGTGACATCAACTCCCGCCGTGGACAGATTCAGTCCATGGAGGACCGCAGTGGCGCCAAGCTGGTCACCGGCCTGGTCCCGCTGTCGGAGATGTTCGGTTACGTGGGCGACCTCCGGAGCAAGACCTCCGGTCGCGCCAGCTACTCCATGCAGTTCGACTCCTACGCCGAGGTTCCCAAGAGCGTCGCCGAGGAGATCATCGCGAAGGCCAAGGGCGAGTAAGGCGGGTTCATCCGCGTTTCTCACCCTTTAGGCTGGAGCAAAGGCATCGGGGCATTCCGTCGCAGATCGCTCAACGTGGCATCTGTGACGGGCCCCGGCCGCCGGCCCCCACACGAATACGGCGAAGGGCATCCCCCTCGGGGTCCTGGCCGGTTCGGTAAGACCACCTGAACCCATCCGCAAAGTGTGGATGCGTACAGAACCACTCCACAGGAGGACCCCAGTGGCGAAGGCGAAGTTCGAGCGGACTAAGCCGCACGTCAACATCGGCACCATCGGTCACATCGACCACGGTAAGACGACCCTTACCGCGGCGATCACCAAGGTGCTGCACGACAAGTACCCGGACCTGAACGAGGCCTCGGCCTTCGATCAGATCGACAAGGCTCCTGAGGAGCGTCAGCGCGGTATCACCATCTCCATCGCGCACGTCGAGTACCAGACGGAGTCGCGTCACTACGCGCACGTCGACTGCCCGGGTCACGCGGACTACATCAAGAACATGATCACCGGTGCCGCGCAGATGGACGGCGCCATCCTCGTGGTCGCCGCCACCGACGGCCCGATGCCGCAGACCAAGGAGCACGTGCTCCTGGCCCGCCAGGTCGGCGTTCCGTACATCGTTGTCGCCCTGAACAAGGCCGACATGGTGGACGACGAGGAGATCATGGAGCTCGTCGAGCTCGAGGTGCGTGAGCTCCTCTCCGAGTACGAGTTCCCGGGCGACGACCTTCCGGTCGTCAAGGTCTCGGCGCTCAAGGCGCTCGAGGGCGACAAGGAGTGGGGCGAGTCCGTCCTCAAGCTGATGGAGGCCGTGGACGAGGCCATCCCGCAGCCCGAGCGTGACGTCGACAAGCCGTTCCTGATGCCGATCGAGGACGTCTTCACCATCACCGGTCGCGGTACGGTCGTCACCGGCCGTATCGAGCGCGGTGTGCTGAAGGTCAACGAGACCGTCGACATCATCGGCATCAAGACCGAGAAGACCACCACCACGGTCACCGGTATCGAGATGTTCCGCAAGCTGCTCGACGAGGGCCAGGCCGGTGAGAACGTCGGTCTGCTGCTCCGCGGCATCAAGCGCGAGGACGTCGAGCGCGGCCAGGTCATCATCAAGCCCGGTTCGGTCACCCCGCACACCGAGTTCGAGGCCCAGGCCTACATCCTGTCGAAGGACGAGGGCGGTCGCCACACCCCGTTCTTCAACAACTACCGTCCGCAGTTCTACTTCCGTACCACGGACGTGACGGGCGTTGTGACCCTCCCCGAGGGCACCGAGATGGTCATGCCGGGCGACAACACCGAGATGACCGTCAGCCTGATCCAGCCGGTGGCCATGGAAGAGGGCCTGAAGTTCGCCATCCGCGAGGGTGGCCGGACTGTCGGCGCCGGTCAGGTCACCAAGATCAACAAGTGACCTGACGCTGCTCCAGCTCTACGGAGCGGGCTGCTCAAAGGCCCCGCACCCCCGTCCGCGAGGACGGTGGAGCGGGGCCTTTGGCGTGCCTCTTTGGTACGCGGCTACGCCCGGGACGTGGCGCGGGGCCGCCAGATCCAGGGCGCGGCGCCGGGGGACATGCCCACCACGCGCACCTGCTCGCCCTCGCCCGCCAGCAGCGTCGGCGTGCCCACCGGGACCAGCCGGCTCGGGGGGCGCAGCGGTTTGGCCGCGGGCTTCGTGCCGTACTGGACCTGCACCTCGCCGTTCAGATCCCGGCTCAGCAGCAGAAGCGGCCCCTGGCGGCCGCCGGACGCGGCCAGGGCGTGGGCGGTGACCGGCCCGTAGCCCTCGAAGTGGCGCAGCGGTACGGAGGTGCCGCCGCTGTGCACGTATGGCACCGCACCGGCGGGCGGGCGGTAGACCAGCGCGATCGACCCGTCCGGGGAGGGCACCGCGCCCGGCTGCTCGCCCGGCCGCGGCAGGCCCGCGAGCGGCCGGAGCGCCACCGGGTCGCCCGGCCGGTCCTGGGCCCAGTAGTGCACGGTGTCCCGGCCCGCCGCGACGACATGGACCCGCGCCTGCCGGTCCAGCAGTACGGTCAGCCCGTCCTGGATCTCGCCGCCCTCCAGCCGCTGCCAGGGCCCCCACGCCCCGTTCGCCTCCCGTATCCGGGTGGCCAGACCCTTGTCGGCGGTGCGTACGAAGAGATGGACCCGGCCGTCCGGGGTTGCCACGGCCGCCGGGCAGCCGACGCGGCGGCCGTGCTCGGGGTCGGAGTCGGGGGTGCCGAGGCCGGTCCAGGCCCGGAACGGCCCGCCCGGGGTGCGCTGCTCCAGCGCCACCAGTTCGCGGGTGTTGGCGCCGCCCTGTCCGTCCAGCGCGGAGAAGCGCAGCGCGATCAGCACATGGCGGCCGCGGGCGTCCCGTACCGCGCACAGCGCCGGGGCCAGCGGCCCGCCGCCCAGGCCCTGTGGCGCGCCGAAGCGCCCGCTGCCGGGCGCGGTCTCGCGCCACCGCACTGCCTGTGCGCCCAGCGCGCCGTAGGCGACGAGGCGGCCGTCGGGGTCGGTCAGCGGTGTGGGCAGGGCGCTGGGGTAGCGGTAGTGGGTGGAGCGGATCCAGCCCTTGCGGTTGGTCAGCGGCCGGGTGCCGCCCTGCCCGTAGTCGCCGCAGCCCGCCGCGTTGCCGCAGTCCCACTGCGGGCTGCCGCCGTACGCCGCCACGGCGCGCGCCTTCTGCTCGACCACGGCGGGCGGCAGATTGTGCGGCCAGCGCTGGTTGTAGTAGCCGCGGAACGACGTGACCGTGAAGCGCGGCGCCCGCTTCTCGCGCCGCGCCACATCGTCCGCCCACTGCGCGATGGCCTTCCAGGCGAACAGCGCGACCGGGGTGTGGTCCCGGTGGTCGGAGCAGCCCGGCTGGTCGTTGTCGCGGGGGTGGGTGGCGTCGTGGACCTGGAAGTCGGGGTCGGGGTCCAGGGTGTGGATCACGGTGGGCCGGTAGCGGTCCATGATCCCGGCGAGCACGTCGACGAGGGTCTGGTGGCGGTAGGTGCTGGGGGCGCGGACCGGGGAGTCGGCGGCGATCAGCGTACGCATGAGGATGCCCGGGAGATTCCACAGCTGGGGGATGCGTACGTTCCCCGCGGACAGCATGGCGATGTTGAGGAAGATCAGCCGCACGCTGCGCCCGCCGTTCCCCAGCACGTTCGTCTCCGCCGTGACCCCGCCGGGCAGCTCCAGCACCGAGCGCCGCCAGCGGGTGAACTTGTCGAGCCCCAGCAGCTGCGCGTACGCCTGGCGCAGCCCCTGGTGGCGGGCGGCGGAGTACGCGGCCTTGTCCGCGCCCGGCCGAGGCGTACCGGCCTCCCGGTTGATCCCCGCCGCCTCGCCCGCCGTGACGTACACGCAGACCACGGGCACCCCGGCGGTCAGCATGTGTTCGGCGTCCGGGTTCATGAAGTACAGGTCGTCGTCGGGGTGGGCGAGGATCTGCAGCAGCAGCGCGTTCTCGGTGTTCGCGAACGACTCCGCGGGGCGCGGCGACAGCGGCCGCACTGGGACGGGCGAGGTGGGCGATGCGCCCGAGGAGCCGCTGCAGCCCGCGGTGGTGGCGGCGGTGGCGGCGGTGAGAGCGGCCAGCGCGGCGAGTGCCTGCCTGCGCGTGGCGGCAGGCCCGGCGGATCGACTGTTCAACCTGGTGACCCCGTCCCCTTGTGCAGCACGTAAGTCTCCGGCTGCTTCTCCGTGCTATGGGACGGTTGGTGATCTTGGAAGGTTGTCCGTCTTGGGCATGGTGTCGGTCACGAATCGGGCAAGAGTTGGTTTGCGGGTGCCCGGTCCGGGCATGCATGGGGGTTTCTCGATCTCGCACATGGAGCTCGAGAGCGGCGAAACGCCGCCCGGGTGACCGTCGCGATCCGTACGGACTCGGTCGCGCGGGCCGCCCCGGCTCGACCCGGGGCGGCCGGCCCTCGTCGGCCACAGCCTCGGCGCTGCGGGGCATCAGTGGCGAAGCGCTCGTCGCCGAGATGGAGGCGGCCGGGGACGCGGCCCGTCCGGCGTGATCTCCACGGCCATGCCTGGTCAGGCTCAAGACGGCACACGCCCGAAGGCTGCGCCCTTGGCGCCCGGCCGCTACGCTTCGCTCATTCCGCTTGGGGGGCACGAATGGTGGCGCGGGTTCTGGTCGGGCGTTACGAGCTGGTGCGGTTCGTCGGCCGCGGCGGTATGGGCGAGGTGTGGGAGGGCCGCGACCGGGTGATCGGGCGGCGGGTGGCGGTCAAGCTGCTGCCGCACGACAGAGGCGATACCGCCGCTGCCGACTTGTTCCGCCGCGAGGCCAACACCGCCGGAGCGCTGAACCATCCCGCCGTGGTCACCGTGCACGACTTCGGTGAGGACGAGGCGGAGGGGTCGCTGTTCCTGGTCATGGAGTTGCTCGAGGGGCGGAACCTGGCCTCGGTGCTCCGCGAGGAAGGCCCCCCACCGGTGCCCACCGCGGTCGACTGGGTCGCGCAGGTGGCGGCCGGGCTGGCCCGGGCACATGAGGCGGACGTCATCCACCGGGATCTGAAGCCGGCGAACTTGCATCTGGCCGCGGACGGGCGGGTGAAGATTCTCGACTTCGGTATCGCGCGGTTCATGGAGGCGCTGCCGTCGAGCAAGGTGATGGGGACGTTCCCGTACATGCCGCCGGAGCGGTTCGACGGGCACTCCGGCGAAGCGCGCTCGGACCTGTACTCCCTCGGCTGTGTCCTCCACGAACTGCTCACCGGGAAGCTCCCGTTCGACGCCACCAGCGCGGCGTCGATGATGAGCGCCCATCTGACCAAGACCCCCGTGCCCCCGGGCCGGACCCGGCCCGGGGTGCCGGCGGCCCTGGACGACCTCGTCATGGAACTGCTCGCCAAGGCGCCCGAGGACCGGCCGGCCTCCGCGGCCCGGGTCCACGACCGCCTCCGCGCCCTCTCGTCTCCGGCGGCCTCGGGCCCGAGCCCGCACGACATGGCCACGCGCACCGCCGAGGCCGGGGATGCCAGGGACAGCAGGGATGCCAGGGACGCCAGGGACAGCAGGGACGTCAGGGACCCCAGGGACCCCAGGGATACCCCACCCGCCGGCCCCGCGTCGCCCGCGACGGCGGACGCACCCACCGCGACGGCCGGGCCACCGCCGACGCGCGTGGCCCAGCCGACCCCACCCCGGGCAGGGTTCGTCACCCGGCGCAGAGCCTTGTGGCTCGGTGGCGCCGCCATCGTGGCCGGTGCGGGCATCCCGACCGGCTTCGCCCTGCTCGACAACGGGACGTCTTCCGACGACGGGAAGTCTCCCGGTCACGGGACGTCGGCAAGCGGGGCCTGGTTCACCGCCGGCGGCCAAAAGCTGTCACCCCCGGTGGTGGACGGCAAGGTGGTGTACATCAAGGGGCAGGACATCCAGGACGCCACGGTGTACGCGCTGGACGGGGCCACCGGGAAGAAGAAGTGGTCCCACCCCCTCAAGAGTGGGGGCTACGGCCAAGCAGGCGACAGGGAGGGCGACTCCCTGAACGTCCCGCCTCCGGCGGTGATCGGCGGAGCGGTGTACGTCACGGGCAGGGCCGACAAACTCTGCGTCCTGGACGCGGCCACCGGAGAGACGAAGTGGGATTTCGCCCCCGGCGGCAGCGTCTCCTGGCTGGCGACGGTCGGCGGGATGGTGCACGTGTACGTCGTGGCCGATGACGCCATCCACTCCTTGGACGCGGCCACCGGGACCCAGAAGTCGGTGACGCGACGCGGAATCGGCGGCGTCAAGGACTATCTGGCCGCGGACGACGGGGCGTTGCACGTCTACGTCGACGACAAGGGCAACATGCGGGCGCTCGACGCGGCCACGGGTGCGAAGAAGTGGGACTTCACCGGCCGCTGGGCCGACCGGCTATGGGCGGCCGGTGAGCTGGTGTACACCCGTACGGTCGTCGAGCCCATCACCATGTACGCGCTGGACGCGGTCACGGGCACACGGAAATGGGAGTTCGTCAGCCCCACCAACCAATTCGCGGGCGGCGTCTCCAGCGCGCACATGGGCACGGAGGTGGCCGGCGGGGTGGCATATGTCGTCGGGTCCTCCGCCAAGGATTTTGATGTCCGGCAGGTACATGCGCTGGATGCTGCCACCGGGAAGAAGAAGTGGTCCGTGCGCCCGGAAGACGCAGACGACCTGGGCTTCGGCACGCTGACGGCAGTCGATGGGACGTTGTACGTACGCGGACGCGATCAGCTGTATGCCCTGGACGCGGCCACGGGGGAGACGAAGTGGTCGATCACCAGCCCTGACCGTCAGGAGTTGGTGGGTGCCGGCCGGGTGGTGTACGTCAGCAAGACCGCCGACAACCCCCATGTCCAGGCACTCGACGCGGTCACCGGCACGAGGAAGTGGACCTCCGACATCAGCGGCGGCTCCCTGCGGATCGGCGACAAGGTCCTGTACGTCACCAGCAAGAACAAAGAAGCCGTCTATGCCCTGGACGCGGCCACCGGAGCAAGGGCCTGAGACTAGGGCCATTACGGATAGCGAGGCAGGTTCTCCGTCGAGATCGTCCAATCTCCGATCGTCACGTCCTCGCCGTACACGAAGTCTTTCCTGGTCGCATAACGGGGGCCGCTCGGGGTCGAGTGGATATCGGACAGGACGGTCCCCTCGCCCGCGCGCGGGTCGAAGATGACGTACACCGGAATGCCGAGCAGGGGGTAGTCCCGCATCTTGCCCACCCAGTCGTTGTCCGGGTTGGACCGGGACACCACCTCGATGGCGGCGATGAGCGCGCGCGGATCGAGAGACCCTTCGACTTCCATGTCCGCTTCGGCGATCAGGATCACGTCCGGGTGGCGCAGCACGCCGGTGTTCGGGTCCTCCACGTCGGGCGTTCCCGTGTGGGCCAGGAGGCCGTCCGGCATGACCTTCTCCAGCCGACGACTGACGCGTGCCGCTGTCAGCTCGTGTGGGCCCCACGGCGCCACCATGTCATGAACGACCGCGTCCCGCGTGATCTCCAGCTTCCCGGGCACGCTCTCCCGCATCTGCTCGACGATGTTCCGCAGGGACTGATAGCGGGGGCGCTCCCGGTCTTCGAGCACCTCAAAGTCCGAGAATGCGCCGGCGTTGCCCTGGAGCCAGCGCAGTGCTCGGGACCTGTGATCGTCGGACGCCATTCAGGCCGCGCCCCTGGCCGGATACTGCTCGGCCTCGCGGCAGTCGCGGCAGCGGCCGGGGAGCACGGCGCGGAAGGCGCGGTCGCAGCCGTCGCAGTTCTGGAGCGGGACGACCGGGGCGGGGTGCGATCTGGGCTTGGCTGCGGGGAGAGGTGGCGGGAGCAGCGCGGTGAGGCGGTGGGCGACCAGGGCGGCTGGGTGGCGCAGGTCGGGTGGGAGGCTCGCGATCAGGGTGCGGCGTACGGCTTCGGGGGCGGCGCCGCGCTCGAGCCAGGCGGCCACGCCCGGGGCGAGGCGGCGTACGTCGCGCTCGGCGAACAGTAACCGGGCGTCGTCGCGGCACAGCTCGGCGAGGAGCGCGGCGGCGGTGTGGTGGCGCTGTGGGGTGGGTGCGGTGGGCTGGGGGAGCGGCTGCGGTGGCGTGGGGGCGGCGTCGCTGCTCGGCGGCGGCGGGGTGGCCGCCGGGGGCCGTACGACGCGCTCGGGCGCGGGCGGGGCGGGCCGCTCGGCGACCGGCTCGGTCACGGGGGTCACGGGCTCGGCTGCGTGGCGGGTGCCGGTAGCTCCGGGGACGTTGTACGAGAGCGTCCGGGTGACGATCCGCCCCTCGGGCGTACGCTCCCGGATCCGTTTGATGTACCCGCACTCCTCCAACTCCCGCAGCGCGGCGGCGATCCGGTCCCGGCCTTCCTGGAACTTCCCGGCCAGCGTGCGGATGTCCACGGCGGCCCCGTCGGGCAGCGACTGGATGTGTGCGCCGAGCCCGATCGCGGTCAGTGAGAGGTCGCGGTTCTGGGTGAGGTGATCGCCGATGATCGTGTACCGCTTGGGCTGGAAGTCACTGATCTGGGTGACGCCGCCTGCGGATCGGCGAATCACGGAACGGGCGCGCGGGCGCGCGCTAAGCTGCTGCTCAGCCATTGGGGAAGCTCTTCTCTTCCTCGGCGGTCAGGCCCTCGATCGGGATTGCGAGTCCCGGCCGGGGGCCGTCGCATGTTCTGGAGTTGTTGAGGCAGAGCCTGCCCCGCCGAACCGCTTGAGCGCCAGCCCGGCCGGGCGGAATCACCCGCGTGGGTGACGGGGGTGGGGTTTGGTTGGGTTGGGTGGGTTCTTTCCAGGGATTCTTTGTCTTTGATCGCCCGCGGCCGAGGCGTACGGGCCACCGAGGACCGTCTTTCCGGGCTTCGGTGACGCCGCAGGCTCGGCGTGCGAACAGCCAAGCGATTTGCCGGGTTGATCGCTTCCACTACCAGTTGATCACCAATTTCAGTGATTGTCGTATCTCGGTAGTAGTGTCGTGCGCCACGGTGGTTGACGGACAACCACCCATGCTGGTCAAGGCTGTTGGGGAGGGCGCGCATGGTCGGGCGGGAGCTGTCTGCCGCGGATCATCCGAAGAAGGAAGTCCGGATGGCGCTCGAGCGGCTGGTGGCCCGGGGGTGGACGATCAGGAAGGAGGGGCACTGGGGGCGGTTGTACTGCCCGTGCGAGGGGCGCTGCCTGGCCATTCCCGTGCCGGGCACGCCGCAGAACGCCCACCGTGCGGCCCGCAGGATAGCGGCGCGCGCCGCGCTGTGTCCGCTTCCTGAGGGAGACCCGCGCCGTACCCCATAAGGGCCTGTTGTCGTTTGACAACGGGGCTGGGCTGGGTAACGCTGCCAGTGAGGGGGCGGCGAACGCTGACACGGCCGTTCGTACGGCACGAGTGAGGGGGAGTGGGCGCCATGGAGTACGAGTTTCTGTTCGTCGTGGAAGGTATCTCTGTCGACGACAACCAAGCGGTCGGTGTCGTTTTCGACCAGTTCGACGGCCTGCTGACCCGGCACCGCGCCCGGCATTTGCTGGATGTCGCCGAGACCGGGGCGGATGCCATAGAGGCCGCGCATCGCATCGTCGCCCGCCTGCGCCGGGCCTTGCCTGCCCTGCGGATCATCCGGCTGGACCCGGAGCTGGTGGGTGTGGGGGACATCGCCGAGCGGACCGGACGCAGCAGGCAGAACGTGCTCCAGTGGGTCGGCGGCGAGCGACGCGGCGACCAGCCGTTTCCCGAGCCCGAAGGCTCGGTGGGACGGTCGCAGGTGTGGCGCTGGGCCGAGGTCAATCAGTGGCTCAACCTGATCGGCGTCGGGGAGGGGGCGAGTGCGCCACTCCGTGAGGAGGCGTTGCTGATCGACTTGATGCTGCCGCAGTGGCAGCGGGAGTTGGATCAGGGTCTGCCGCTGGTGAAGCTTTTCTGCGTCCAGGACGAATGGCGGGCTGAGCGCACGGCAGTGATGCGCGCGCTGGAGGACGCGCTGCGACAGCCGGCGACCATGCGGACGGTATGCACGCTGCCACGGAGTGAGCGGGACCGGCTGGCGGTGGTGTGTGCGGTCGTCCAGGACAGGTTGAGCGCGGTGCTCGACCAGATCGCCCCGGACGACGCGTCGGCACTGCTCGCGGTGCGTGGCGAGGACGACACGCTTCACCTGCTGGGCGTCGCCTCCCGAGCGCTCCCCGGTACGGTCCCGGTTTCGGAACTGGGGCTCAGCAATATGGCCACCGTGGGCGATCTGCTGCTGGTGCTGTCCAGCCGCTCCGTCGCCCTCACGACGCCACTCGCGCTGGCCTGAGCTGCCGCAGGGCGGACTAGGTCAGGGGCGGGAGGGTGAGTTCGGCCCAGACCGTCTTGCAGATCAGCCCGGGTACGACGCCCCAGCGGTCCGCCAGCTCCTCGACGAGCAGCAGCCCGTGGCCGTTCTCGCCGGGGTCGTTCGCACCCTCCTTTGCGCGGCGGACGGTCGGCAGCCGTTCCGGGCAGGGGTCCCGCACCTCGATGCGGAGGGTGTCGTCGGTGACGGTGAGCGTGAGACGGAAGTTCCGGCCCGGTACGCGGCTGTGCAGCGCGGCGTTCGCGGCCAGCTCCGCGATGACCAGCGCGGCCGTCTCGAACGGCAGCCCCCAGGAGCGCAGTTGCTCGGTCGCGAGCAGCCGGGCGAGGCGGGCGCCTTTGCGGGTGGCGGACAGGAGTACGGCGAAGCGGAGGGCGGCCGGGGCGGAAGCGGAAGTGTCTGTTCGAGTGATTTGTTGGCTCATGTCACTCAGCGTGGTCGCGCGTGTTTAGGCTGAAAAGTAGCGACGCCAATACGGACGGTGACCGTCCGGTGGTGGTCCGGCCTTGTCCGGTCCGTACGCCGTGACGCGCCCTGGGCGCGTGCGTTGAGCACAGCCGGACCACGGAGGTGGGGCATGGATCAGGAGTGGGATGACGACAGCGGCGCGGTGATGAGGGCGGTCGGCCGCCAGATCAAACTGTGGCGCGAGGCGGCGGGGCTGAAGCAGGTGGAGTTGGGGGCGGCGATTGGTTACGGGGAGGAGTTGGTTTCGGCCGTCGAGCGGGCGCGGCGGATTCCCCGGCCGGAGTTCCTGGACGGCGCGGATGAGGTGTTGGGGGCGGGCGGCAAGATCGCGGCGATGAAGAAGGACGTCGCGGAGGCGCGCTATCCGAAGAAGGTGCGGGACGTAAAGAAGCTGGAGGCCGAGGCGGTCGAGCTGGGCTCCTACAACAACTCGGTCATCGACGGGTTGTTGCAGACGGAGGAGTACTCGCGGGCGGTGTTCGGTGGCCGACGTCCGGCGTTCACCGAGGATGAGCTGGAGCGCCGGGTGGCGGCGCGTATGGCTCGCCAGGAGATCATCGACGCCACGACCGCGCGGCCACTCTTCAATTTCGTACAGTGCGAGTCGACGCTACGTCGCCCCCTCGGAGGCAGACTGGTGTTTGCGTAAGCAGCTCGAACGGCTGTTGGAGATCGGCCAGTTGCGGAATGTGGACCTCCAGGTTCTGCCGCTGAGCCGTGAGGAGAACTCCGGTCTCGGTGGTCCGTTCCGGTTGCTCAGGCTCAAGGACGGGGCGACGGTCGGGCTGAACGAGCTGCAACTCATCAGTCGTGTGATCGCCGATCCCAAAGAGGCTCAGATCCTTGACATCCGTTATGGGATTATCCGGGCGCAGGCTCTCACGCCACGGGAGTCACTTGCCTTCATCGACAAAGTGCGGGGAGAGGCATGACGCTCAAGCCCTTTGAGTGGATAAAGAGCAGCTACAGCACGGACGACGGCCCTTCGTGTGTCGAGGTCGCCGCCACCCCCGACACCATCCACGTCCGCGACTCCAAGACCGCCCCCCAGGGCCCCCAGCTCACCTTCACCCCGGACGCCTGGACCCGCTTCGTGGCATTCAGCAGCCATCCATAAACGTGACCGTCTCGTCGAGCGGCGCCCGGCCCGTGCGGGCGCCATCCACCGTGGCGTCCTCGTACCCGATCGACATGCCGCAGAAGAGGATGAGCTCGTCCGGGGGTGACACGACCTCCGCGACGCTCCTGTGGAACTTCGCCCACGCCATCTGTGGGCAACTGTGCAGCCCTTCGGCGCGGAGCAGCAGCATGACGGTCTGCAGGAACATGCCGACGTCGGCCCATTGGGGCGAGCCCATGTCGCGGTCGACGTAGCAGAACAGGGCGGCCGGCGCGCCGAAGCAGTCCCAGTTCGCGGAAGCGGCTCGCTGGCGCGCCTCCAGGTCCTCGCGCGGAATGCCGAGTGCGCCGTAGCGCTGCTCGCCGAAGGCGGATCGGCGCTCGCAGTACGGGGCCTTCAGGGCGGGCGGGTACTGCTCGTACTCCGGCTCGTCCCAGGGGTCGCCTGCGGCCAGGCGCTCGCAGGCGCGCTTCTTGACCTCGGCCAGCGGCCCGCCGGTCAGCACGTAGGCGTGCCACGGCTGAATGTTCGACCCGGACGGCGACCAGACCGCGGCGGACAGTACGCGCTCCAGCGTCTCCCTCGGGACGGGCCGGTCGGTGAATCCGCGCACCGCCCGTCGGCTCGTGACCGCCTCGTAGACGTCCAACATCGCCTACCTCCAGCTACTCGCGGCGTCCATCTCCCTTACACTCGAGATAGTATCACTCGATACCATCTCGTGCGTAACTATCGGCGAGTGTTAATCCTCGTCCCCTGGCCTCCGCCTCGGGCACCGCTTTTTGGAGAAAGTCCATGGTCACGCTGTTGCACATCGACTCGTCCGTACTCCCCGGCGAGGCGTCCTCGTCCCGTTCGATCGCGAACGTCTTCCGCAAGGCGTGGGAGGAGCAGCACCCGCAGGGCACGGTGATCTACCGCGACCTCGCCGCCGACCCGGTCCCGCACATCACCGCCGACGCCTGGTCTGCTGGTTTCACCGCCCCGTCCGAGCGCACTCCGGAGCAGTCCGCCGCGTTCGCCGCGCGCGAGAAGCTCATCGAGGAGTTGGAGCAGGCGGACGCCGTCCTGATCGGCGCCCCTATGCACAACTACTCGATCCCGTCGACTCTCAAGGCGTGGCTGGACAACGTGTTCCTGCTCGGCCGCACCGCGGGCGAGGCACCCTCCGCCCAGGGCACCCCGGTCACCGTCGTCGCCAGCCGCGGCGGCTCCTACGCGCCGGGCACCCCGCGCGAGGGCTTCGAGTTCGTGCTGAACTACCTGGGGGCCGTACTCAAGGGCGCCCTCGGCCTGGACCTCGACTTCATCGTCCCGGAGCTCACCATGGCCCCCCGCAACCCGGCCATGTCAGAACTGGTCCCCCTCTACGAGGCCTCCCGTGAGCGCGCCTTCGAGGAAGCGGCCGGCATGGCCAAGGAACTCGCGGAGCGCTTCGCCGCGAAAGCCGCGTGAGACGAAGCGCGCCCATGCGCCCGGCGGGCAGCCGGCCGCATGGGCGCGCTTACGCCTTGCCCCCTGAGGGGTGGGCGAACCGGGTCAGTAGATCCGTCAGCCGCTCGGGCTCACCCGGCCCCAGTTCGGCAACCAGGCGCTCAGCCAGCGGCTCCGCCGCCACATGAGCCGCCTCGAAGAGTTCGAGTCCCTGAGGTGTGATCTCCACCGCCCGTACCCGCCGGTCCCCCGGAACGGTGTTCCGTACGACCAGCCCCTTGCGCTCCAGGTCGTCCACGACCCGCATGATGCCCGCCTTGTCCGACCCCGTTGCCGCCGCCAGGTCGCGCTGCACCGTGGCCCCGCGGTTGACCAGCTCGATCAGCACGGCGAAATGCCGCAACTCGATGCCGAGCGGCCGCAGCGCCTCCGTCATCACCGAGGCCGCGTGCCAGTGCGCCCGGCGGAGCAGCAAGCCCAGAGCGAAAGGCGATGCATCCCCGGGGCGGTCGGTCGCGCGTGAGGGGGTGGTTCGGCGGGGAGCGTCGGCGGTCATGAGGCCACGGTACAGCTGTCCACTCATTCGATACGGTTTCGCCTGAAACTAAATGTGACAGGTGTGCCGTGCCTGGGTCGGTCAGTCGTCAACCTCGTGCGATGCGTTTCCTCCGTATGTGCGGCTCTCTCGCACACGGGGGCGCCCCGTGGCTTCCCGGTCGAAGATCTCGTTCATGCAAGCACCACCGCACGGCTACACCGTGGACGATCTCTTCACTCTGCCCGACCTCCCACGACACACCGAGCTGATCGACGGGAACCTGATCGTTGCCAGCCCGCAGTTCGCTCACGGATGACCGTCGTCCTGGACCCCCGTAACGCCCCGGAGCCGGATGTCCTGGTCGTACACGCGGAAGCGACGCGGAACCTGGACCAGGACCGCTACGAGGCAGCCGACGTCGTGCTCGCCGTCGAGGTCGTCTCGCCGGACTCCGAGGACCGGGACCGCGACACCAAGCCCCGCAGATACGCTGCCGCCGGCATTCCGCATTTCTGGCTGGTCGAGATGGCGGGTGAGCGGGAACACCCTGTGGTGCACACCTACGAGCTGGACCCCGTGACCAAGTCCTACGCGATCACCGGCATCCATCACGAGCGGCTGAAGCTGACCGTCCCCTTCACCATCGACATCGACCTGACCCAGATCGATCACATGTAGTCGTCACGGGACCGCCGGGCCCTCGATGTACCTGCCTTTCGCGCTGTAGGGCCACTCGTTCGCGACACAGCCCTTCAGCCCGTATATCTGCTGCATCATCACCGGCGCCCGCCTGCCCTTCCCCGGGCAGGTCTCGTGGCCGTGGCCGATGCGGTGGCCGACCTCGTGGTTGACGATCAGTGCCCGGTAGCCGCTGATGGGGCCGGAGAACTCCGGGGAGCCGGTGTTCCAGCGTTTGAGGTTGACCATGATCTGGGTGCCGGCGTCGCAGTTGACCTCGCCATGGGTGTCCAGGCCCACGGCGCCGCAGATCTCGTCGACCGTGTCCGGGGTGGCGATCTTCACCTCGAAGTCGGAGGGGCCGTCGGCGACCAGTTGGAAGGAGTGTGTGCCGTCCCTGGTCCAGCCGCGTTTGTCGGCGAGGATCGCCGAGATCTCGGCCGCGGCCCGCTTCGCGTCGATGCCGGTGCCGTTCTCCACCATGACCTTGAACCGGCGCAGATCGCTTCCCTTGCCGATCACCGCGCCGGAGGACTTCGCGGTGACGAACTCGCCGGTCGCGGTGGCGGGGGAGCCCGGGCGAGGGGGTCTCGAGGTCGCCGAGATGGCGTCGGGTGGCAGGGCTGTCGGGTCCGCGGCGCGGGCCGCGCCCCTGCCGTCGCCGCCGTCATCGCGTAAGGCGAACACGACCCCGGCGATCAGGGCCGCACCGGCCGCCAGCGCCACCACCACATTCCGGGGGCGGGTGCTCCGGGTACACCGCGGGCCGCGGGTCTGCTTGGGGGCCTGCGCGGTGGAGGTCATGGGGGCGCTTCCAGAGGGTGTCAGCGGGGCGGGTGGTCGGCCGCGTGCGCATGCCGCGTGAGCATGTCGGTTGCCCCGGAGTGCTAGTGCGTCGTGTGTTCCCCTGGAGAGAGACGTACGGAGATCGGCGCCGGTTGGGTCTTGGGTACTGTTGTGCGCGGGGTCACATGAGGTGGCGTTCCGAACCCCGTGCCCCGGCCTCGGGTGCGCGCCGAGTTTGAAGAACCCCCCGTCAGGGGTACGCTTCACCGCTTCCCAATTGGCATCCGGCACGGCCCGTATGGCAGACTATCCGGGTTGCTCGGTTGAGTGCCGATGCTGCGCGCCTCCCGCCGGGAGGACCGGAAGCGAGTCCCACAGTACTCGTCGCCCCTTATCAGGGGCGGACGTACGGGAATCTTCCGGGAAGTGTCAGCGGGGCCCCGGCCAGGCACCCGGTGGGTGTTCTTCCCCCACAACCCTCTTCCATAAGGGATCTCGCATGCCGCGATTTGCCGGAGGGGGCGCGACACGCCCGACCGCGTGGGTCGGAGGTGAGGCGGGGAGGGACGGAAACCGACCGGGTTCCGGAGCGTTACGAGAGACAGGACTACGAAGCAGCCATGGCGGGACAGAAGATCCGCATCCGGCTCAAGGCCTACGACCACGAGGTCATCGACTCCTCGGCGAAGAAGATCGTCGAGACGGTGACCCGCACTGGTGCGTCGGTCGCGGGCCCGGTGCCGCTGCCCACAGAGAAGAACGTGTACTGCGTCATCAAGTCGCCGCACAAGTACAAGGACTCGCGCGAGCACTTCGAGATGCGTACCCACAAGCGCCTCATCGACATCCTCGACCCCACGCCGAAGACCGTCGACTCGCTCATGCGTCTCGACCTGCCGGCCGGCGTCGACATCGAGATCAAGCTCTGAGGTGACGCGCGAGATGGCTAAGCAGATCAAGGGCGTCCTGGGCGAGAAGCTCGGCATGACGCAGGTGTGGGACGAGAACAACCGCATCGTCCCGGTCACCGTCGTCAAGGCCGGCCCCTGTGTCGTGACCCAGGTCCGTACCGCTGACTCGGACGGCTACGACGCCGTCCAGATCGCCTTCGGCGAGATCGACCCGCGCAAGGTGAACAAGCCCCTCAAGGGCCACTTCGCCAAGGCCGATGTGACCCCGCGCCGCCACCTGGTGGAGCTGCGCACCGCCGACGCCTCCGAGTACGCGCTCGGCCAGGAAGTCACGGCCGAGGTGTTCGACTCCGGTGTGAAGGTCGATGTGACCGGCACCAGCAAGGGCAAGGGCACCGCCGGTGTCATGAAGCGCCACGGCTTCAAGGGCCTGGGCGCCGGCCACGGCACCCAGCGCAAGCACCGCTCGCCGGGCTCCATCGGTGGCTGCGCCACCCCGGGCCGCGTGTTCAAGGGCCTGCGCATGGCCGGCCGCATGGGCAATGAGCGGGTCACCACCCAGAACCTGACCGTCCACGCCGTTGACGCGGAGAAGGGTCTGCTCCTGATCAAGGGAGCGGTTCCTGGTCCGAACGGCGGCCTCGTCCTGGTCCGTACCGCGGCCAAGGGGGCCTGAGGTAACCGATGAGCACCATTGACATCCTTTCGCCGGCAGGCGACAAGGCCGGGACCGTCGAGCTCCCCGCGGAGATCTTCGACGCGCAGGTCAGCGTTCCGCTGATCCACCAGGTCGTCGTCGCCCAGCTGGCCGCTGCCCGTCAGGGCACGCACAAGACGAAGACTCGTGGCGAGGTCCGCGGCGGTGGCAAGAAGCCGTACCGCCAGAAGGGCACCGGCCGCGCCCGTCAGGGCTCGACCCGCGCGCCGCAGTTCGCCGGCGGTGGCGTCGTGCACGGTCCCGTGCCGCGCGACTACAGCCAGCGCACCCCGAAGAAGATGAAGGCCGCCGCGCTGCGCGGTGCCCTCTCGGACCGGGCGCGCCACAGCCGTATCCACGTCGTCACCGGCGTGATCGAGGGCGAGGTCTCCACCAAGGCCGCCAAGACCCTGTTCGGCAAGATCAGCGAGCGCAAGAACCTGCTCCTGGTCGTCGAGCGGAGCGATGAGGCCGCGTGGCTGTCCGCCCGTAACCTGCCCCAGGTGCACATCCTGGAGCCGGGCCAGCTGAACACGTACGACGTGCTCGTCTCCGACGACGTGGTCTTCACCAAGGCCGCCTTCGAGTCCTTCGTGGCTGGTCCCAAGGCCGCTGAGAAGACCGAAGGGAGCGCCGCCTGATGAGTGAGGCGACCGCTGTCACCAGCAAGACCTTCACGGACCCCCGCGACGTTCTCGTCAAGCCGGTCGTGTCCGAGAAGAGCTACGCGCTGCTGGACGAGAACAAGTACACGTTCATCGTCGACCCGCGCGCGAACAAGACCCAGATCAAGCAGGCCGTCGAGGCGGTCTTCTCGGTCAAGGTCACCGGGGTCAACACGATCAACCGGCAGGGCAAGCGCAAGCGCACCCGCACCGGCTTCGGCAAGCGCAAGGACACCAAGCGCGCCATCGTGACCCTCGCCGAGGGCGACCGAATCGACATCTTCGGCGGCCCGGTCTCCTAACGGAGATCGGAGCGTCCAGAAGTCCGGAATCTTCCGAGGACTGAGAAATGGGTATCCGCAAGTACAAGCCGACGACCCCGGGCCGTCGTGGCTCCAGCGTCGCCGACTTCGTCGAGATCACGCGGTCCACGCCGGAGAAGTCGCTGGTCCGCCCGCTGCACAGCAAGGGTGGTCGTAACAACGCCGGCCGCATCACGGTCCGCCACCAGGGTGGCGGTCACAAGCGTGCGTACCGCGTGATCGACTTCCGCCGTCATGACAAGGACGGCGTCCCGGCGAAGGTCGCACACATCGAGTACGACCCCAACCGCACCGCGCGCATCGCGCTGCTGCACTACGCCGACGGCGAGAAGCGCTACATCATCGCGCCGCGCGGCCTGTCGCAGGGCGACCGGATCGAGAACGGCCCCGGGGCCGACATCAAGCCGGGCAACAACCTGGCGCTGCGCAACATCCCGGTCGGTACCACGATCCACGCCATCGAGCTGCGGCCCGGCGGCGGCGCGAAGTTCGCCCGCTCCGCGGGTGCCTCCGTGCAGCTGCTGGCCAAGGAGGGCTCCTTCGCGCATCTGCGCATGCCCTCCGGTGAGGTCCGCCTGGTCGACATCCGCTGCCGCGCCACTGTCGGCGAGGTCGGCAACGCCGAGCAGTCGAACATCAACTGGGGCAAGGCCGGCCGTATGCGCTGGAAGGGCGTCCGCCCGACCGTGCGTGGTGTCGTGATGAACCCGGTCGACCACCCGCACGGTGGTGGTGAGGGCAAGACCTCCGGTGGCCGCCACCCGGTTTCCCCGTGGGGCCAGAAGGAAGGTCGTACTCGCTCGCCGAAGAAGGCCAGCAACAAGTACATCGTCCGCCGCCGCAAGACGAACAAGAAGCGCTAGGAGCGGGTTTAGATGCCGCGCAGTCTCAAGAAGGGGCCCTTCGTCGACGACCACCTGATCAAGAAGGTGGATGTCCAGAACGAAGCCGGCACCAAGAACGTCATCAAGACCTGGTCCCGCCGCTCGATGATCGTCCCGGCCATGCTCGGCCACACGATCGCGGTGCACGACGGCCGCAAGCACGTCCCGGTGTTCGTCACCGAGTCGATGGTCGGCCACAAGCTCGGCGAGTTCGCGCCGACCCGCACCTTCCGCGGCCATGAGAAGGACGACCGCAAGTCGCGTCGTCGCTGATCAGCGGAACAAGCGAATGACTCAGACAGACACCGAAGGGACAACCATGGAAGCCAGGGCCCAGGCGCGGTACATCCGCGTCACGCCCATGAAGGCCCGCCGCGTGGTGGACCTCATCCGTGGCATGAGTGCCACGGAGGCTCAGGCGGTCCTGCGATTCGCTCCGCAGGCCGCGAGCGTGCCGGTCGGCAAGGTGCTGGACAGCGCCATTGCCAACGCCGCGCACAACTACGACCACACCGACGCCGACAGCCTCGTCATCTCCGAGGCGTACGTCGACGAGGGCCCGACCCTGAAGCGGTTCCGTCCGCGCGCCCAGGGCCGCGCCTACCGGATCCGCAAGCGGACCAGCCACATCACCGTGGTCGTCAGCAGCAAGGAAGGAACCCGGTAATGGGCCAGAAGGTTAACCCGCATGGGTTCCGGCTCGGCATCACCACGGACTTCAAGTCCCGCTGGTACGCCGACAAGCTGTACAAGGACTACGTCAAGGAAGACGTCGCCATCCGCCGGATGATGACGAAGGGCATGGAGCGCGCCGGTATCTCCAAGGTGGAGATCGAGCGCACCCGTGACCGCGTCCGCGTCGACATCCACACCGCCCGGCCGGGCATCGTCATCGGCCGCCGCGGCGCGGAGGCCGACCGTATCCGCGGCGAGCTGGAGAAGCTGACCGGCAAGCAGGTGCAGCTGAACATCCTCGAGGTCAAGAACCCCGAGGTGGACGCTCAGCTGGTGGCCCAGGCCGTCGCCGAGCAGCTGTCCTCCCGCGTCTCCTTCCGTCGTGCGATGCGCAAGTCGATGCAGAGCACGATGAAGGCCGGTGCCAAGGGCATCAAGATCCAGTGCGGTGGCCGTCTCGGCGGCGCCGAGATGTCCCGCTCGGAGTTCTACCGCGAGGGCCGGGTGCCCCTGCACACGCTCCGCGCGAACGTCGACTACGGCTTCTTCGAGGCCCGTACGACCTTCGGCCGCATCGGCGTCAAGGTCTGGATCTACAAGGGCGACGTCAAGAACATCGCCGAGGTCCGCGCCGAGAACGCCGCCGCCCGCGCCGGCAACCGCCCGTCGCGCGGTGGCGGCAGCGACCGCCCGCAGCGCCGTGGCGGCGACCGCGGTGGCCGCGGCCGTAAGCCGCAGCAGCAGAACGCCGCAGCCGAGGCCCCCAAGGCCGAGGCCGCCGCGACCGCTGCTCCGGCTGCTGAGAGCACCGGAACGGAGGCCTGACCGACATGCTGATCCCTCGCAGGGTCAAGCACCGCAAGCAGCACCACCCGAAGCGGTCGGGTATGGCCAAGGGCGGCACCGAGCTGGCGTTCGGCGAGTACGGCATTCAGGCCGTCACCCCGGCGTACGTCACCAACCGTCAGATCGAGGCCGCGCGTATCGCGATGACCCGCCACATCAAGCGTGGCGGCAAGGTCTGGATCAACATCTACCCGGACCGTCCGCTGACGAAGAAGCCGGCCGAGACCCGCATGGGTTCCGGTAAGGGCTCGCCTGAGTGGTGGATCGCGAACGTCAAGCCCGGTCGGGTGATGTTCGAGCTGTCCTACCCGAACGAGAAGACTGCGCGTGAGGCGCTCACCCGCGCTGCTCACAAGCTCCCGATGAAGTGCCGGATCGTGCGGCGCGAGGCAGGTGAGTCGTGATGGCGGCCGGTACCAAGGCGTCCGAGCTGCGTGAGCTGAACAACGAGGACCTCGTTGGCAAGCTCCGTGAGGCCAAGGAAGAGCTGTTCAACCTCCGCTTCCAGGCGGCGACCGGACAGCTCGAGAACCACGGCCGGCTGAAGGAAGTCCGCAAGGACATCGCCCGGATCTACACCCTGATGCGGGAGCGCGAGCTCGGCATCGAGACGGTGGAGAGCGCCTGATGAGCGAGACGAATGTGACTGCAGAGAGCAACGAGACCCGCGGCTTCCGCAAGACCCGTGAGGGTCTGGTCGTCAGCGACAAGATGGACAAGACCGTCGTCGTCGCCGTCGAGGACCGCGTCAAGCACGCCCTGTACGGCAAGGTCATCCGCCGTACGAACAAGCTCAAGGCGCACGACGAGCAGAACGCCGCGGGTGTCGGCGACCGTGTCCTCCTGATGGAGACCCGGCCGCTGTCCGCGACCAAGCGCTGGCGCGTCGTCGAGATCCTCGAGAAGGCCAAGTAATCCCCTGAGGGCAGCAGCCCTCAGGCCAGTTCCGCCAGGCTCGGCAGGGGTCCGTGATGTAGCGGCCCCTGCCGGGAACCGGCAGACGATCAGGAGATAGACGTGATCCAGCAGGAGTCGCGACTGCGCGTCGCCGACAACACGGGCGCGAAGGAAATCCTTTGCATCCGTGTTCTCGGTGGTTCCGGTCGCCGCTACGCGGGCATCGGTGACGTTATCGTCGCCACCGTCAAGGACGCGATCCCCGGTGGCAACGTGAAGAAGGGCGAGGTCGTCAAGGCGGTCATCGTGCGCACCGTCAAGGAGCGCCGCCGCCCGGACGGCTCGTACATCCGCTTCGACGAAAACGCGGCCGTCATCCTCAAGAACGATGGCGACCCCCGCGGCACCCGTATTTTCGGCCCGGTGGGCCGTGAGCTGCGCGAGAAGAAGTTCATGAAGATCGTCTCGCTCGCGCCGGAGGTGCTGTAACCGATGAAGATCAAGAAGGGCGACCTGGTTCAGGTCATCACCGGCAAGGACAAGGGCAAGCAGGGCAAGGTCATCCAGGCCTACCCCCGCGAGGACCGCGTCCTGGTCGAGGGTGTCAACCGGGTCAAGAAGCACACCAAGGCCGGCCAGACCGCTCGTGGTTCGAAGACCGGCGGCATCGTGACGACCGAGGCTCCGGTCCACGTGAGCAACGTTCAGCTCGTGGTGGAGAAGGACGGCAAGAAGGTCGTCACCCGCGTCGGATACCGCTTCGACGACGAGGGCAACAAGATCCGCGTTGCCAAGCGGACCGGTGAGGACATCTGATGACTGCCACCATCACTGCACCGCGCCTCAAGCTGCGCTACCGCGAAGAGATCCAGGGCAAGCTGAAGGACCAGTTCTCCTACGAGAACGTCATGCAGATCCCCGGTCTCACCAAGATCGTGGTCAACATGGGTGTGGGCGACGCCGCCCGCGACTCCAAGCTGATCGAGGGCGCCATCCGCGACCTCGCCACGATCACCGGCCAGAAGCCGGCTGTCACCAAGGCCCGTAAGTCCATCGCGCAGTTCAAGCTGCGTGAGGGTCAGCCGATCGGTGCCCACGTCACCCTCCGCGGTGACCGCATGTGGGAGTTCCTGGACCGCCTGCTGTCGCTCGCGCTGCCGCGCATCCGCGACTTCCGTGGTCTGTCGCCCAAGCAGTTCGACGGCCGGGGCAACTACACCTTCGGTCTCACGGAGCAGGTCATGTTCCACGAGATCGACCAGGACAAGATCGACCGGGTGCGCGGCATGGACATCACCGTGGTGACCACGGCGTCCAACGACGAGGAAGGCCGCGCCCTGCTTCGTCTCCTCGGCTTCCCGTTCAAGGAGAACTGACCGTGGCGAAGAAGGCTCTGATTGCTAAGGCCGCCCGCAAGCCGAAGTTCGGTGTGCGCGGTTACACCCGCTGCCAGCGCTGCGGCCGGCCCCACTCCGTGTACCGCAAGTTCGGCCTGTGCCGCGTGTGCCTCCGTGAGATGGCTCACCGTGGCGAGCTGCCGGGCGTGACCAAGAGCTCCTGGTAATCCCCCTAAGCGGGATGAACCAGGACTCTCGGTAAGCAAATGGCTGGCGAGAGCCCGCCCCACAATCCCGTAGGCTTGTGGGGTTGGGCACTCGCTGCCTAAATCGTCTTACTACGCCGTAGGTCCCCGCGCCGCACCCGTGCCCACCACTGAGTTGGGTGAGAGGGATGGCGCAGACAGGAAACCCCGGCGAGAGAGGCCGAAGGCCATCATGACCATGACCGATCCGATCGCAGACATGCTGACTCGTCTGCGAAACGCGAACTCGGCATACCACGACTCCGTCGTGATGCCCCACAGCAAGATCAAGTCGCACATCGCGGAGATCCTCCAGCAGGAGGGCTACATCACCGGCTGGAAGGTCGAGGACGCCGAGGTCGGCAAGAGCCTCGTCCTCGAGCTGAAGTTCGGCCCCAACCGCGAGCGCTCGATCGCCGGCATCAAGCGGATTTCGAAGCCGGGTCTGCGGGTCTACGCAAAGTCCACCAACCTGCCGAAGGTGCTCGGCGGCCTGGGCGTGGCGATCATCTCCACGTCGCACGGGCTGCTCACCGACAAGCAGGCAGGCAAGAAGGGTGTGGGCGGGGAAGTCCTCGCCTACGTCTGGTAACCAGGGAACGGAGGAAGAGCCATGTCGCGAATTGGACGGCTGCCCATCCAGGTTCCCGCTGGTGTGGACGTCACCATCGATGGCCGTACGGTCGCAGTGAAGGGCCCCAAGGGTTCTCTCTCGCACACCGTCGCCGCGCCCATCGAGGTCGCCAAGGGTGAGGACAACACGCTCGTTGTCATCCGCCCGAACGACGAGCGTCAGAACAAGGCCCTGCACGGCCTGTCCCGCACGCTGGTGGCGAACATGATCACCGGCGTGACCCAGGGCTACAGCAAGGCGCTCGAGATCAGCGGTGTCGGTTACCGCGTCCAGGCGAAGGGCTCCAACCTGGAGTTCGCCCTGGGCTACAGCCACCCGATCGTGGTTGAAGCCCCCGAGGGCATCTCCTTCAAGGTGGAGTCCCCGACCAAGCTGAGCGTCGAGGGCATCGACAAGCAGAAGGTCGGCGAGGTCGCCGCGAACATCCGCAAGCTGCGCAAGCCCGACCCCTACAAGGCCAAGGGCGTGAAGTACGCGGGCGAGGTCATCCGCCGCAAGGTCGGAAAGGCTGGTAAGTAAGCCATGGCATACGGTGTGAAGATCGCCAAGGGCGACGCCCGTAAGGCCGCTGCCGTCAAGCGCCGTCACATCCGCGTCCGCAAGCGGATCTCGGGTACGCCGGAGCGCCCCCGCCTCGTGGTGACGCGTTCCAACCGTCACATGGTGGCGCAGGTCATCGACGACATCGCGGGCCACACGCTGGCCTCTGCGTCGACCCTGGACACGTCCATCCGTGGCGGCGAGGGTGACAAGAGCGCGCAGGCCAAGCAGGTCGGCGCCCTGGTCGCCGAGCGGGCGAAGGCGGCGGGCGTCGAGGCCGTCGTGTTCGACCGCGGTGGTAACCAGTACGCCGGGCGTATCGCCGCTCTGGCGGACGCCGCCCGCGAGGCCGGGCTGAAGTTCTAGCCCAGGTCCCTACGCACAGCGGACATAAACGAGAGAGGTAAATCCAATGGCTGGACCCCAGCGCCGCGGTGGCGGCGCCGGTGGCGGCGAGCGGCGGGACCGGAAGGACCGGCGGGACGGCGGCTCAGCTGCCGAGAAGACCGCTTACGTCGAGCGCGTTGTCGCGATCAACCGCGTCGCCAAGGTTGTGAAGGGTGGTCGTCGCTTCAGCTTCACCGCGCTGGTCGTGGTGGGCGACGGTGACGGCACCGTGGGTGTCGGTTACGGCAAGGCCAAGGAGGTGCCGGCCGCCATCGCCAAGGGTGTGGAGGAGGCCAAGAAGCACTTCTTCAAGGTTCCCCGGATCGCCGGCACCATCCCGCACCCGATCCAGGGCGAGAAGGCCGCGGGCGTCGTGCTGCTCAAGCCGGCTTCGCCCGGTACCGGTGTGATCGCCGGTGGCCCGGTGCGCGCCGTGCTGGAGTGCGCGGGCATCCACGACGTGCTCAGCAAGTCGCTCGGCTCGTCGAACCCGATCAACATCGTGCACGCCACGGTGACCGCTCTCCAGGGGCTTCAGCGCCCCGAGGAGATCGCCGCCCGCCGTGGTCTGCCGCTCGAGGACGTCGCCCCCGCCGCTCTGCTGCGGGCGCGTGCCGGGGTGGGTGCGTAAGCATGGCCCGCCTGAAGATCACGCAGACGAAGTCGTACATCGGCAGCAAGCAGAACCACCGCGACACCCTGCGCTCGCTCGGCCTGAAGAAGCTGGGCGACACGGTTGTCAAGGAGGACCGCCCCGAGTTCCGCGGCATGGCGAAGACCGTGCGGCACCTCGTGACGGTCGAGGAGGTCGACTGACATGGCGGACAGCAACAACCCGCTGAAGGTCCACAACCTCCGGCCCGCCCCGGGTGCCAAGACCGCCAAGACCCGTGTCGGTCGTGGTGAGGCGTCCAAGGGTAAGACCGCTGGTCGTGGCACCAAGGGCACCAAGGCCCGCTACCAGGTTCCGGAGCGCTTCGAGGGTGGGCAGATGCCCCTCCACATGCGGCTCCCGAAGCTCAAGGGCTTCAAGAACCCGTTCCGCACCGAGTACCAGGTCGTCAACCTGGACAAGCTGGCCGCGCTCTACCCGCAGGGTGGCGAGGTCACGGTGGCCGACCTGGTCGCCAAGGGCGCGGTTCGCAAGAACCAGCTCGTCAAGGTGCTGGGTACCGGCGAGGTCTCCGTGGCGCTGCAGGTGACGGTCGACGCCGTCTCCGGTTCCGCCAAGGAGAAGATCACCGCCGCTGGAGGCACGGTCACCGAGCTCGTCTGAGAACGGTGGCACACCTGGCCGGGGATGCCCCACATACGGGGCATCCCCGGTTGGTCGTTCCAAGGGGGGCCAGGTCGCCGGTAAGGTGGCGTGCGTTGTTACCTTCCGCGCGGCCCGTGTGCGCGCGGGCCTTGACCGATAACTATTCGTCGATTCTCAAGACCACCACCTCTCGCGGCTGACGCGGGGGGCGCAGGAGGCACCGTGCTCACCGCGTTCGCCCGGGCGTTCAAGACGCCCGACCTGCGCAAGAAGCTGCTGTTCACGCTGGGCATCATCGTGCTGTTCCGGCTCGGGCAACATATCCCGATCCCGGGCATCAATTATCAGAACGTCCAGACCTGCATCGATCAGGCCAAGGGTCAGCAGGGGCTCTTCGGCCTGGTCAACATGTTCAGCGGCGGCGCGCTGCTGCAGATCACCATCTTCGCGCTCGGGATCATGCCGTACATCACGGCGAGCATCATCCTGCAGCTGCTGACCGTGGTGATCCCGCGCCTCGAAGCCCTCAAGAAAGAGGGCCAGTCGGGTCAGGCGAAGATCACACAGTACACCCGCTACCTGACCGTGGCGCTCGCGATTCTGCAGGGCACCGGCCTGGTGGCCACCGCCCGCAGCGGCCAGCTGTTCCAGGCCTGCGACGTCGGCAACCAGATCGTCAAGGACGACGCGATCTTCACCACGGTCGTGATGGTCATCACGATGACCGCGGGTACGGCGCTGATCATGTGGCTCGGTGAGCTGGTCACCGACCGCGGCATCGGCAACGGCATGTCGATCCTGATGTTCGTCTCCATCGCGGCCGGCTTCCCGAGCGCCATGTGGACGATCAAGCAGCAGGGCAAGATCATGGGCGGCTGGCTGGAGTTCAGCCTGGTCGTCGCCTGTGGCCTGGTCATGGTCGGCCTGGTGGTCTTCGTCGAGCAGGCCCAGCGCCGCATTCCGGTCCAGTACGCGAAGCGCATGATCGGCCGTCGTTCGTATGGCGGTACCTCGACCTACATTCCGATGAAGGTCAACCAGGCGGGTGTGATTCCCGTCATCTTCGCGTCCTCGCTGCTGTACATTCCCGCGCTGATCGTTCAGTTCAGCGGGTCCAAAGCGAGCTGGGCCACGTGGATCGAGACCAATTTCGTCAGGGGCGATCACCCGTACTACATCGCCACCTACTTCCTGCTCATCGTCTTCTTTGCTTTCTTCTACGTGGCCATCTCCTTCAACCCCGAAGAAGTTGCCGACAACATGAAGAAGTATGGTGGGTTCATTCCGGGCATCCGGGCAGGTCGTCCCACGGCTGAGTATCTGAGCTACGTGCTGAACCGCATTACGTGGCCGGGCTCGCTCTACCTGGGGCTGATCGCCCTGGTGCCCACGGTGGCGCTGGTGACGCTCAAGGCGAATCAGAACTTCCCGTTCGGCGGGACCAGCATCCTGATCATCGTGGGTGTCGGCCTGGAGACCGTGAAGCAGATCGAGAGCCAGCTTCAGCAGCGACATTACGAAGGGTTCCTCCGCTGATGCGAATCGTCCTCGTCGGGCCTCCTGGGGCTGGCAAGGGTACGCAGGCCGCGTACCTCGCCAAGAACCTGTCGATCCCGCACATCTCCACGGGCGACCTTTTCCGCGCGAACATCAGCCAGGGCACGCCCCTCGGCCGGCAGGCGCAGGAGTACATGCGGGCCGGCCAGCTGGTGCCGGACGAGGTCACCATCGGAATGGCCGAAGACCGGATGCGCCAGCCGGACGCGGCGCCGGGCTTCCTGCTGGACGGCTTCCCGCGCAATCTGGCGCAGGCCGAGGCGCTGGATGAGTTCCTCCGGGAGAACCAGATCTCGCTGGACGCGGTGCTGGACCTCGAGGTCCCCGAGGACGAGGTCGTCCGGCGTATCGCCGGGCGGCGCATCTGCCGCAACGACAGCAGCCATGTCTTCCACGTCACCGGCGCCCCGCCGAAGACCGAAGGCGTCTGCGACGAGTGCGGCGGCGAGCTGTACCAGCGCGAGGACGACAGCGAGGAGACCGTCCGCAAGCGGCTGGAGGTCTACCACCGCGAGACGGAGCCGATCATCGACTACTACAAGGCCAAGGGCCAGGTCGTGACGATTCCGGCGCTCGGCAAGGTCGCCGAGGTCACCCAGCGGGCCATGGACGCGCTGGCGGCCAAGGCGGCCTGAGGTCGCTCAAGGGCTTACGGCCGCGGTGCCCATCGGGCGCCGCGGCCGTACTGTTGTGCAGAGAGTTGTGCGAAGAGCGTCGGCCTGGTGGTCGGCCAGATGAATGACGGCAATGGCGGAAACGCGGGAAGGCAGTCCCAGTGGTGGAGATAAAGACCCCCGAGCAGATCGCGAAGATGCGTGAGGCGGGACTGGTCGTCGCGGCCATCCACCAGGCCACCCGCGAGGCGGCCGTCCCCGGCGCGTCGACCAAGGACCTGGACGACGTGGCCCGCAAGGTGATCGCCGACCACGGCGCCAAGTCGAACTTCCTGGGCTACGGGGGCTTCCCCGCGACCATCTGCACCTCGGTGAACGATGTCGTGGTGCACGGCATCCCGGACGCCGAGACCGTCCTCAAGGACGGCGACATCATCTCCATCGACGCGGGCGCGATCGTGGACGGCTGGCACGGCGACGCCGCCTTCACCGCCTTCGTGGGCGACGGCCACGCGCCCGAGCTGTACGAGCTGAGCCGGGTGACCGAGGAGTCCATGTGGGCCGGTATCGCCGCGGTCCGCAAGGGCAACCGCCTGGTCGACATCTCCAAGGCCATCGAGGGCTACATCCGGCGCCAGCCGCGTCCGGCCTCCGGTAAGTACGGGATCGTCGAGGATTACGGCGGCCATGGCATCGGCAGCCAGATGCACATGGACCCGCATCTGCTGAACTATGTCTCGAAGAAGCGCGGCAAGGGCCCGCGGCTGGTGCCCGGCTTCTGTATCGCGATCGAGCCCATGGTGAGCCTGGGCACCGCGAAGACCCATGTGCTGTCCGACGACTGGACGGTCAAGACGGACGACGGCACCTGGTCGAGCCACTGGGAGCACTCGGTCGCGCTCACCGAGGAGGGCCCGCTGGTGCTGACCGCCGTGGACGGCGGCGCGGCCAAGCTCGCCGAGTACGGGATACAGACTGCCCCGGATCCCCTGGCGTAAGATCCCGATCGGCTTAATGATCTCCGATCCGGGGCATGCTGCCCCGGATTCGTGTTTCTCGATGGGCTGACGTAGACTGACACGTCGGCTCACGCGTGTCTTTCGGCATGTCGCGAACCGATCAAGGTAGCCGATCCCGAAAGCAGGACATGGCCAAGAAGCAAGGCGCCATCGAAATCGAGGGCACCGTGATCGAGTCTCTGCCGAACGCGATGTTCAAGGTGGAGCTTCAGAACGGTCACAAGGTCCTCGCGCACATCAGCGGCAAGATGCGTATGCACTACATCCGCATCCTGCCCGATGACCGGGTCGTCGTGGAGCTCTCTCCGTACGACCTGACGCGCGGACGGATCGTCTACCGCTACAAGTAGATCTCACGACCCGGAGAACCTCACACCCATGAAGGTCAAGCCGAGCGTCAAGAAGATCTGCGACAAGTGCAAGGTGATCCGCCGCCACGGCCGGGTCATGGTCATCTGCGACAACCTGCGCCACAAGCAGCGCCAGGGCTGACGTACGCCTGACCGCACGACCTGCACCTCGCAGTATCTTCGCGCGACGCATACACATACGTACATACGCAGTCACCCGTTCCCGTGCCCGCGGGAACGACACCCCCGGTCGGAGGCCGGGGACCCGGCGGCCGCCGCGCGGCGGCCGGGAGTGGTGCTGCGGAAGACCTCCGACAACCATCTGGAGCCAGATTCATGGCACGCCTCGCAGGCGTTGACCTCCCGCGCGAGAAGCGCGTCGAGGTCGCCCTCACTTATGTCTTCGGCATTGGGCGCACCCTTGCCCAGCAGACTCTCGCCAGCACCGGCGTGAACCCGGACACCCGCGTTCGCGACCTGGCGGAAGAGGACCTGGTCAAGATCCGCGAGTACGTGGACAACAACATCAAGACCGAGGGTGACCTCCGTCGCGAGATCCAGGCCGACATCCGCCGCAAGGTCGAGATCGGCTGCTACCAGGGTCTGCGTCACCGCCGCGGTCTGCCGGTCCACGGCCAGCGCACCAGCACCAACGCCCGCACCCGCAAGGGCCCGCGTCGCGCCATCGCCGGTAAGAAGAAGCCGGGCAAGAAGTAGTCCGCACCGGACGCTGTTCAAGCGGTCCGGCTGTAGGACCGACCACCTCCACGGGAGATACACCGAATGCCTCCGAAGAGCCGTACGGCCGGCGCCAAGAAGGTGCGCCGCAAGGAGAAGAAGAACGTCGCCCACGGGCACGCTCACATCAAGAGCACGTTCAACAACACCATCGTCTCGATCACCGACCCGACCGGGAACGTGATCTCTTGGGCCTCGGCCGGCCACGTCGGCTTCAAGGGCTCGCGCAAGTCGACTCCGTTCGCCGCGCAGATGGCCGCCGAGTCGGCCGCCCGCCGGGCGCAGGAGCACGGCATGCGCAAGGTCGACGTGTTCGTCAAGGGTCCGGGCTCCGGCCGTGAGACCGCGATCCGCTCGCTCCAGGCCACCGGCCTGGAGGTGGGTTCGATCCAGGACGTCACTCCGACTCCGCACAACGGATGCCGCCCGCCCAAGCGTCGCCGCGTCTGACCAGCTGAAGTAGGAGAGATACCAGAAAATGGCGCGTTACACCGGGGCCGACTGCAAGCGTTGCCGTCGGGAGAAGCAGAAGCTCTTCCTCAAGGGGAGCAAGTGCGAGAGCGCAAAGTGCCCGATCGAGATCCGTCCTTACCCCCCGGGTGAGCACGGTCGCGGGCGCACCAAGGACAGCGAGTACCTGCTGCAGCTCCGTGAGAAGCAGAAGGCCACCCGTATCTACGGCGTCCTTGAGAAGCAGTTCCGTGGTTACTACGCGGAGGCGAACAAGAAGACCGGCAAGACCGGTGAGAACCTTCTTCGCATCCTCGAGTCGCGGCTGGACAACGTGGTCTACCGGGCCGGCTTCGCCAAGTCCCGCGACCACGCCCGGCAGCTGGTCCGCCACGGGCACATCAATGTGAACGGCCGCAAGACCGACATCCCGTCGGCCCGCGTCGCCGTGAACGACATCATCGAGGTCCGCCCGAAGTCCCGGACCCTGACCCCCTTCCAGGTGGCTCAGGCCGAGGCCGGCGAGCGCACCGTGCCGGCGTGGCTCGAGGCCATTCCGTCGCAGCTGCGGATCCTCGTCCACTCGCTGCCCGAGCGCCAGGTGATCGACACCCAGGTGCAGGAGCAGCTGATCGTCGAGCTCTACTCGAAGTAAGCACGACGCTTGGGCCTCTCGCCATTCGTGGAGGGGCTCCGGATTACGGGCGGTACGAGCCGTTTGGCCCGTGCCGCCCGTACCATCGTCAGTACAGAGGGCGTCAAATAGCGGGCGCCCACGACTGAAGGATCGAAACACCATGCTGATCGCTCAGCGTCCTTCGTTGACCGAAGAGGTCGTCGACGAATTCCGCTCCCGGTTCGTGATCGAGCCGCTGGAGCCGGGCTTCGGCTACACCCTCGGCAACTCCCTGCGTCGTACGCTCCTCTCCTCGATCCCCGGTGCGGCTGTCACCAGCATCCGGATCGACGGGGTCCTGCACGAGTTCACCACCGTGCCGGGCGTCAAGGAGGACGTCACCGACCTCATCCTCAACATCAAGCAGCTGGTCGTCTCCTCCGAGCACGACGAGCCGGTCGTGATGTACCTGCGCAAGCAGGGCCCCGGTCTGGTCACCGCCGCCGACATCGCCCCGCCGGCCGGTGTCGAGGTGCACAACCCCGACCTGGTCCTGGCCACGCTGAACAGCAAGGGCAAGCTGGAGATGGAGCTGACCGTCGAGCGCGGCCGCGGCTATGTCTCCGCCGTCCAGAACAAGCAGGTCGGCCAGGAGATCGGCCGGATCCCGGTCGACTCCATCTACTCGCCGGTGCTCAAGGTCACCTACAAGGTCGAGGCGACCCGTGTCGAGCAGCGCACCGACTTCGACAAGCTGATCGTCGACGTCGAGACCAAGCAGGCGATGCGTCCGCGTGACGCCATGGCCTCCGCCGGTAAGACCCTGGTCGAGCTGTTCGGTCTCGCCCGCGAGCTGAACATCGACGCCGAGGGCATCGACATGGGCCCGTCCCCCACGGACGCCGCCCTGGCCGCCGATCTGGCGCTGCCGATCGAGGAGCTCGAGCTCACCGTCCGCTCGTACAACTGCCTCAAGCGCGAGGGCATCCACTCCGTGGGTGAGCTCGTGGCGCGGTCCGAGGCGGACCTGCTCGACATCCGCAACTTCGGCGCCAAGTCGATCGACGAGGTCAAGGCCAAGCTGGCCGGTATGGGCCTGGCGCTCAAGGACAGCCCGCCCGGGTTCGACCCGACCGCTGCCGCGGACGCGTTCGGCGCGGACGACGACGCGGACGCCGGTTTCGTCGAGACCGAGCAGTACTGAGCCCTGGGGCCCCGAGCTTCGCGCTCGGGGCCCTGAGCTGAAGTGTGAAGACTTCCGGCGGGCGCTCGCCCGTCGGTAACTGACACCGGTACCTCATACGGCCGGTGCAGACAAAAAGGAGAAACAATGCCGAGGCCCACCAAGGGTGCCCGTCTGGGCGGCAGCGCGGCGCACGAGCGGCTGATGCTGGCGAACCTCGCCACCTCGCTGTTCGAGCACGGCCGCATCAAGACCACCGAGGCGAAGGCCCGCCGCCTGCGCCCGGTCGCGGAGAAGCTGATCACCAAGGCGAAGAAGGGCGACCTTCACAACCGCCGTCTGGTGCTGGCGACCATCCGTGACAAGAGCGTCGTGCACACTCTCTTCACGGAGATCGGCCCGCGCTACGAGAACCGCCCGGGTGGCTACACCCGTATCACCAAGATCGGTAACCGCCGTGGCGACAACGCGCCCATGGCGGTCATCGAGCTGGTCGAGGCGCTGACCGTGCAGCAGGAGGCTGTCGGCGAGGCCGAGGCCGCCACCAAGCGCACCGCGAAGGACGCTGCCGGCGACCAGGCGCTCGAGGGCCTGAAGAAGGACGAGGCCGCCGAGGCTCCGGCGGAGGCCGCTGAGGCTGAGGCCCCGGCGGAAGAGTCCAAGGACGCCTGAGGCTGTTCCCCGCTTGCGCGGGGGTGAGCCGGACGCCTGAGCGTTCTGACGGCTTGAGGTGACGGGCCCGCCCCCAGCGACTTGGGGGCGGGCCCGTCCCGCATGGAGAGGATTTCTGGGTGACGGACGAGGCGCCCGAAGGCTATGTACGCGTCCGGCTGAACCTGTCGTACGACGGCACGGACTTCTCGGGCTGGGCCAAGCAGCGCGGCCGGGACACGGTGCGCACCGTACAGGGCGAGCTGGAGAGCGCCCTGCAGGTCGTCATGCGCATGCAGGACCCGGTGGAGCTGACGGTCGCGGGCCGCACCGACGCGGGCGTCCACGCGCGCGGCCAGGTGGCCCATGTCGACCTCCCGGAGCCCGTCTGGGCCGAGCACCACGAGAAGCTGCTGCGCCGCCTGGCCGGCCGGCTTCCGCACGACATACGCGTCTGGTCCGTCGCCGAGGCCCCGCCCGGCTTCAACGCCCGCTTCTCCGCCGTCTGGCGCCGCTACGCCTACCGCGTCGTCGACCACCCCGGCGGCGTCGACCCGCTGCTGCGCGGCCATGTGCTGTGGCACGACTGGCCGCTGGACGTGGACGCCATGAACGAGGCCGCGCAGAAGCTGCTCGGGGAGCACGACTTCGCGGCGTACTGCAAGAAGCGCGACGGCGCCACCACCATCCGCACCCTCCAGCGGCTGAGCTGGGAGCGCGGCCCCGACGGCATCATCACGGGGGCCGTGCGCGCCGACGCCTTCTGCCACAACATGGTCCGGGCCCTGGTCGGCGCCCTTCTCTTCGTCGGCGACGGCCACCGCCCGGCGGACTGGCCCGCCAAGGTGCTGGCCGCCGGGGTGCGCGACTCCGCGGTCCATGTCGTCCGCCCCCATGGGCTGACCCTGGAAGAGGTCGGCTACCCCGCCGATGACCAACTCGCCGCCCGCAACCGCGAGGCGCGCAACAAGCGGACGCTGCCGCTGGCGCATCCGGCGCCGGGGGCGGGCTGCTGCTGAGGGTCAGCGGCTCTGTTGGCCCGTTACCGCCTTGTATGCGCACGCCTGTTCGGGAAGTCTCCCTTGCGTCAGATGATCTGATCACAAGGGGTGGGGATGCGACAGCGAGACGGAAGAGACGGCCACAGACACAGACGCTGGGCGCGGGCCGGGTCGGTGACCGCGGCGCTGACCGTGCTGCTCACAGCGGGGGTCGCAGGCCTTCCCGCCGAGTTGCCGTTGGGTGTGACCGCGGCCGCTGCGGCGGAGATCCAGCCGGTGACCATCACCTCGGACCGGTATCCGGAGGACGACCAGTGGCATGACGGCGCGGGGGAGTACGGCACTTTCACCTTCGACGCCGAGTCGCCCGACGCGGTGCGATACATGTACGACTTCACCGGACAAAGCCACGGGACCGTCACCACGGCTGACCCTGGCGGTCCGGTGTCCATCCGTTTCATGCCCGACCACCCTGCCCCGTACATCCTCTCTGTGAGGGCGTACGACAGCAAAGGTTCCACTGTGGGGTTGGGTACTTCTGTGTTCCAGGTCGCCACCGGACGCACGCCCAAGGCTGCCTGGCGGCTGGACGACCCCGAAGGTTCGGAACGCGCCCAGGGAACCGGGTCCGCTCCGTCGGCCACGGCCGGGCCGGGCGTGACGTTCGGGCGGCCCAGCCACGGCTGGAACACCGGCACGGCGGCGGCCCTGGACGGCACGAGCGATGCCTACCTGGACGCGGGTGGGTCGGCACTCGACACGCGCAAGGCGTTCGCGGTGGGGGCCTGGGTGTACCTGCCCGACCGTCCCTCCCGCTCGATGACCGTGGTCAGCCAGGACGGCACCGACGGGCCCGGCTTCGCCCTGGGATATGACGACGAGGCAGGTGCCTGGGCCTTTCGCGCGTCGCCCGCCGGGAGCAGGCCTTTGTCGTGGGCGGTGTCGGGCGGCGCCGCGCCACGGCAGAGCTGGATCCATCTCCTGGGGGTGTACGACGCCGAAGCGGGCAGCCTCCGGCTGTATGTGAACGGGCGCCTGGTGAAGGAAGACATCCAGCGCGGCCGTACGGTGGCCAGCGGTACCGGCGGCTTGCAGATCGGTCGGGAGGGGGCCGGCTCCGGCTACACCGGCCACCTTCGGGGCACTGTCGCGGATGTGCGGGCGTACGACCGTGTCGTCCCGTCGCCCGAGGCCGATGAGCTGGGCGCCGTGAAGCCGCATCAGGTCGCGTACTGGCCCCTTGAATCCGCCATCGGCGGTGTCGCCCCCGACATGGATCCGAAGCGGCCGGACGAGCCGGCGGGAGCGGGGCTCTCGCTGCGTGGCGGCGCGTCGATCTACACCACGCCGGACCCCGGGTGCGACCCCGGTACGGACCCGGACTGCGTCGTCGATCCGGATGCGGACGCCCTCAGAGGCAACGGACACCTGGCCCTGAACGGCACCAGTGCGTTCGGCGACCGGGAGGCCGGGCTGCTGGCCCCCGAGGACAGCTTCTCGATCACCGCCCGAGCCCGACTGTCGCCCCTGGACACGGGCGAGGACCAGACTGTCCTGAGCCTCTCCGGTCACTCCACCCAGGCCGCCGTGGTGCGTTATTCGGCCTCCGCACACCGATGGGAGCTCGCGGTGACGAGCCGGGACGACAGCGGCGCCACGGTCAGCACGGCCCGGGACGCGGCCGAGCTGCCCAGTACGGAGGGTCAGGGCGACCATCTGGCGTTGGCGTACGACGCGACGACCCGTGAGGTCAGGCTCTACGTCAACGGCCAACTGGCCGGTGGGCAGACCCTGTGGACCAACTCCTGGGACCTCTCCACGACGCGCCTCGATGTCGGCCGTTCCGCGACCGATTCGGACGGCGGCGACCACTTCTCCGGGGCCATCGACGAGGTGCGTGTCTTCCAGGGGGCGCTCAACGAGGTGAACGTGTCAACGCTTTCCCTTCTTGAGTCAGGCTCGAGCCTTCACGAACCCGGGGACTCCACCTCCGGGCTCACGCCCCGGGGATCGGGCACGTGACGGCCAGGTTGTTCGCCTTGGTCAGGTAGGGGCGGATGCCGTCGGTGGCCGGGTAGAGGTCCGTCTTGTTGCGGTCGACGATGTCGCCCATGATGCGGCCGACGCGGAGCGGAGCCGCGTCGGCCGGCGCCCCGGCGTCCGGCCCGAGACGGAGCGTCAGATCCCATACCGGCGCCTTGGCCGAGTGAGCGGCGGCCTCGCGGATCCGCTCGTACGGGATGGTGGCGCGGAAGTCGGCCGGGCCGAGGGCCGTGACGGGGATGGTGAAGGGGCTCGACGCGCCGCCGCGCGGAACGGCCCGGACGGTGGGGGCCGTGTCCGCCGGGAAGGTGGTGCCGTGCAGGGTGCCCGCCACGTTGATCGCTTCGGCGTCGGCGTGGATCGTACGGGCCTCGGCGTGGGCCCGGCGGTGCCAGGTGCGCAGGGCGAGATGGCCGCCCACGGTGCGGTACGGGATCCACCAGGAGAACGGGGCGTCGGGCAGCGGCTCGAGGTCCAGCAGCCCGCGCCCCTCCGCGAAGCGGCAGTCCACGCGGCGGCGGGCGCCGTCGCCCGGCCGTACGACGTGCAGGTCCCAGCGGCCCTCGGCGAGGGCGAGGGCGCGGCGGTCGAGCAGCGCGGTCCAGGGGGCGTCGTCGGTGGTGGGGGGACGCAGGGGCAGGGTGAGCGGGGCCGTCCCCTGGCCGTCGTGGTCGTCGCGGCGGGTGAGGGTGAGCGCGAGATCGGTGCCGCGCATGTCCGTACGGTCGATCAGGACGGTCAGATTGCCGTCCGCGTCGACGCGGCAGGAGGCGCTGGGGCGCAACGGCTTGCGGATCAGCTGTTTGACCGCGCCCTTGAGGGTGGTCTTCAGGGGCGTCCCCGGAGTCCTGAGCCCCAGCAGCGGACCGCGTGCGCGGCGGGTGGCCGGGACGGCCGCGCCGCGCGCCTCGTAGAGCTCCGTGAACAGCTGCTCGTACGCCTGCGCCACGCGCTCCGGCGCATACCGCTGCGCCGCCGTACGCGCCGCCGCGCCCATCGAGCGGCGCAGCTCGTCGTCCTCGATCAGGCTCAGCAGCCCCTTGGCGATGGCGTCGGTGTCGCCGACGGGGACGAGGAGGCCGTCCCGGCCGTGCGTGATGATCTCGCCGGGCCCGTGGGGACAGTCGGTGGCGACGACGGGCACACCGCAGTGCATGGCCTCCACGATCGTCATCCCGAACGACTCCTCGCGCGAGGTGACGGCGGCGATCGAACCCTTGGCCCACTCGGTCTCGATGGGGGAGTGGGCGCCCATGAGCGTGATGTGGTCGGCCAGGCCGAGCTCGTCGATCCGGCGGCGGAGTACGGGCTGCTGGGGGCCTCGGCCGTAGATGCGCAGATGCCAGTCGGGGTGCTTGGCGGCGACCGTGGCCCAGGACTCCACCAGCAGGTCGTACCGCTTGACGGGGATGAGCCGCCCGGCCGCCACGACCAGCTTCGCCGAGGAGTCCGAGGGCTCCACCTCCGTGGCGGGGACCCCGTTGGGCAGCCCGACGATCCGGGTGGTCACACCGGGCAGATGGGCGCGGTGCGTCCCGGCGTCGGCCTCCGAGACGGTGGTGTACGCGTCCAGCCGGGCGATCGCGGCGTCGCAGGCGGCGCGGAGCGACGCCTGGTGGGTGCCGTAGATCCGGTGCTCCTGCCCGATCCGCACATAGCGGCGCTGCCCGAACTCGGCGAGGTAGATCACCAGCCCGGGCCGGGTCGCGATGACCACGTCCGCGTCGGTGTCCGCGAGGTATGCGGCGATGCGCTGGTCGGTCAGCGCGTTGAAGTTCGTGGTGCCTTTCGCCTCGGCGGCCGGGATATGCGAAGTGGGTTGTTCGAGAAGGGGGTTCTCCGCGTCGCTCCCCTTCGCCTCCGGACGCCGGTCGATCAGCGGGGTGATCCGGACGGCGGGGTGGAGGGGGAGACTGGGCGCGCTGTGGGTCCGCATGACGGTGACGATCTCGACCGTATGGCGGGCGGCGAGCGCGCTTGCCATATTGAAGGTCGTGCGGATGGTGCCGCCTATTCCGTACGCGTTGTGCAGCAGAAATGAGATCTTCATGGTGATGTACGCGCGGTCTGGGTGGACCGTCGCGCCGCTGCCTCCCCTTCGGCTTCACGTAATGCGCTCAACTCGCAAACCACTCTGCTGGGGCCCGACATGAGGCCGGTATGGGGCCGGTATGGGGCCGGTATGGGCTCGGTAAGGGCCGATCGGTCGGTAAGACCCTTGGGAGCGGGAAAGGTTGCTTATGCGTGTGGTGATATGAGATGGCCCACAACTGGGCGGTGTGGCACAACCTTTGGGGAGGCTGGTCGTCTGTGGCCGCCGGCGGGCGTGCGCGACCGGGTCGGCCTCTGCCATGCTCGGGGGATGCCGCGTCGGCGGGCCGTTGTGATCTCGTGATCCGGCGTTGCGCAACCTTTTCGGCGATATCGGATTGTCATGGAAATCTCTGTTCGACCAGATGCAACCCGATGTTTGATGACCTCAACCGCGATCGCGGGAGAGTCAACCAAGGATGGACAAAACGTGAGTAAGTCTGTGTCGCGCGTCGTGTTGGCGGTCACGGCCGTGGCGGCGCTGGGGTTGGTGACCGCGTGCGGCGGCGACTCCGACAGTGACAAGAAGTCCGGCAAGTCGGCCGAGAAGACGCCGGCGGCGGAGCAGCAGGCGGCGCCGCTGCCGAAGGCCGCGCTGGAGAAGGCCGTGGTCGTGAAGGCCGACATCAAGGGCTTCGACGTCGAGAAGATGACGGACAAGGAGTACTCGGACGGCGGGGAGGCCAAGGCCGCCGACGCCAAGTGCCAGCCGCTGGCGCAGTTGATGGGGGCTCAGGCGAACCCGGCGCCGAAGGACTCGGCGTACGCGACGTTCTCCTCGGCCGGGGCGCTGACTGGCAGCGGCAAGGGCACGGGGACCGCCACGGGCATGATCCGGCTGTCCTCGTACGCGGAGGCCGGCGCCGAGCAGACCGTATCGGACCTGCGGGGCGCTCTCGCGGCCTGCGCCGGTGGGTTCAAGGCGACCGACGGGAGCGGCGAGAAGGCGGACGTCGCGAAGGTGGAGACGCTGACCGCGCCGAAGCTCGGCGACGAGGCGCTGGCCTACACCTTGGCCGAGGCGGGCACGGAGGACGTCGGCACCGTGAAGTTCACGATCGTGCGCTCCGGTACGCACCTGTCCGTGTTCTTCGGCGTCGACATCGCGAACCCCACCAAGCCCCTCCTCCCGGACGCCGTGGTCTCGGCGCAGGTCGCCAAGTTGGAGAAGGCGCTGAAGGCGTAACAGAGCGCCGCCCGCCCGGCCGCCGAAGCGCGGGGCCGGGCGGCGGCTTCTAGTCGGTGGCCGTCGCCGCCGCCGACGCCTGCTGGTTGCCGCGCTCCAGGATGCGGCGGAAGGCGTAGTCCGCGATATCGCGTCCCGCCCCCACCGCCTTGGTGTCGCTGCTCGTCACGTCCTTGCCGGAGGTGTAGCCGGCGATGGTGAAGTAGGCGTAGCGGCCGATGGCGTTGGCGGATGCCTGGCAGTCGGCCTGGCGGCAGAAGACGGGTACGCCGTCGCCGGCGAGGGACGCCACATTGGGCCCCGACTGGTTCTTGGCCCGCTCCGCCGCCGCCTTGGTGTCGAAGACGGCGATGCCGACGGTGACCGCGACGCCGTCCTTGGAGAAGGTCGCGCGGAACAGCTGGCGGCAGCCGTTGTTGGTGAGGACGGAGCCGAGGCCGCCCTGGGCCGCCGTCGCGCAGTTCTTCGTGGCGGCGGTCGCGGCCTTGGAGTACTCATGGCCGTTTCCGACGGCCGTCTTCCCGGGGAAGAGGGTGCCGGTGCTGATCGGCGCCTTGTCCCGCTTCGCGCTGGAGATGATGTCCAGCGGCTTCGGCGGGGCCGGTGGGGCCACATCGGAGAACGTGGGCTCGGGGGTGGGGGACTCGCTGGGCAGGTCCTGCGGCGCGGGCAGCTGACTGGCGGACTTGTCGGACTTGTTGGAGTCACCCTTGCCGCCGCCGCTGCTGATCACGGCCGTGGCGACGATCGCCGCGACGGCGGCCGTCGCGAGCACACCGCCGCCGATGAACAGCAGTTTGCGGCGGCGGCCGCGCTTTGCGGTGTCATCGGCGAGCGCCGCCCAGTCGGGCGTCGGCGGCTGGGATCCCCCGGGCCCGTAGCCTCCCCCGGGCCCGTAAGGCCCCCCTTGCCCAAAGCTCATGGCGCGCATCTTAATCCGGTCGGGTGCTAAACCGGTTGGTCCGGTACGCCGCCAGAGGTCACAATCCGGTGCATGGGACATGTGGAGGCGGGCCATCTCGAGTACTACCTCCCGGATGGGCGGGTGCTGCTCGGGGATGTGTCGTTCCGGGTCGGTGAGGGCGCCGCGGTCGCGCTGGTGGGGGCCAACGGCGCGGGGAAGACCACGCTGCTGAGGCTGATCGCGGGGGAGCTCAAGCCGCACGGCGGAGCGGTGACGGTCAGCGGTGGGCTCGGGGTGATGCCGCAGTTCGTGGGGTCCGTACGGGACGACCGGACGGTGCGGGACCTGCTGGTGTCGGTCGCGCGGCCGGGGATCCGGAAGGCCGCCGGGGCGGTGGACGCGGCCGAGTACGCGATCATGACGAAGGACGACGAGCCCGCGCAGATGCAATACGCGCAGGCGCTCAGCGACTGGGCCGAGGCGGGCGGGTACGAGGCCGAGACGGTGTGGGACATGTGCACCATGGCCGCGCTCGGCGTCCCGTACGAGCGGGCGCAGTGGCGCCAGGTGCGGACGCTGTCGGGCGGTGAGCAGAAGCGGCTGGTGCTGGAGTCGCTGCTGCGCGGCGCCGACGAGGTGCTGCTGCTGGACGAGCCGGACAACTATCTGGACGTCCCCGGCAAGCGGTGGCTGGAGGAGCGGCTGCGGGAGACGAAGAAGACGGTGCTGTTCGTCTCCCACGACCGGGAGCTGCTGGCCCGCTCCGCCGAGAAGATCATCAGCGTGGAGCCGGGCCCGGCGGGCAGCGACGTCTGGGTGCACGGCGGCGGCTTCGGCACGTACCACCAGGCCCGCAAGGAGCGCTTCGCCCGCTTCGAGGAGCTGCGGCGGCGCTGGGACGAGCAGCACGCCAGGCTCCGGCAGCTGGTGCTCACCCTCAAGCAGAAGGCGGCGTACAACTCCGGCATGGCCAGCCGCTACCAGGCCGCCATGACCCGGCTGCGGAAGTTCGAGGAGGCGGGCCCGCCGCAGGAGCCGCCGCGTGAGCAGGACATCCGGATGCGGCTGAAGGGCGGCCGGACCGGGGTGCGCGCGGTGACCTGCCAGGGGCTGGAGCTCACCGGGCTGATGAAACCGTTCGACCTGGAGGTCTTCTACGGGGAGCGGGTGGCCGTGCTCGGCAGCAACGGCTCGGGGAAGTCGCACTTCCTGCGGCTGCTGGCGGGCGACGGGGTCGCGCATACGGGCGCGTGGAAGCTGGGGGCGCGGGTGGTGCCCGGACACTTCGCACAGACCCACGCCCACCCCGAGCTGGACGGGCGCCCCCTCGTCGACATCCTGTGGACCGAGCACGCCAAGGACCGGGGCGGCGCGATGAGCGCGCTGCGCCGCTATGAGCTGGAGCGCCAGGGTGATCAGCGCTTCGACAAGCTGTCCGGCGGGCAGCAGGCCCGCTTCCAGATCCTGCTGCTGGAGCTCGCCGGGGCCACCGCGCTGCTGCTGGACGAGCCGACGGACAACCTGGACCTGGAGAGTGCGGAGGCGCTGCAGGAGGGTCTTGAGCGGTACGAGGGCACGGTGCTGGCCGTCACGCACGACCGGTGGTTCGCCCGGTCCTTCGACCGCTTTCTGGTCTTCGGGTCGGACGGGGTGGTGCGGGAGGCGTCGGAGCCGGTCTGGGACGAGGGGCGGGTAGCGCGTAAGAGGTGAGTGATGCGGTGGTGTGCCGGGGGTGTTTTGACCCGTGTGGGGGCGGGCCGGTATTCTGCCAGTTCGTTATGCGTATTGGCTTGCTCGTTCTCACGTGAGAGGCCGTTACGCCGGTCCACCGGGCCGATGACCAGCGGCAGGCACTCGGTTTGCGTCACCGATGTGCGGCCAAGGCTGTCGTGATCGTCCGGGTGGCCTTGTTCGGACCCGTCCCCTCGGTCCTGGCGGACCTGGGGAGACCCCATCACTGAAGAAGCGAAGGCAACGACCGTGCGTACGTTCAGCCCCAAGCCCGGCGACGTCCAGCGTCAGTGGCACGTCATCGACGCCACCGACGTCGTCCTGGGCCGCCTGGCCTCTCAGGCCGCCACCCTTCTCCGGGGCAAGCACAAGCCGGTGTACGCGCCGCATGTCGACACTGGTGACTTCGTCATCATCATCAACGCCGACAAGGTGCACCTCTCCGGTAACAAGCGGACCCAGAAGATGGCGTACCGCCACTCCGGCTACCCGGGTGGTCTGCGTTCCATCCGCTACGACGAGCTGCTGGCGAAGAGCCCGGAGAAGGCCGTCGAGAAGGCCATCAAGGGCATGCTCCCCAAGAACACCCTGGGCCGTCAGATGCTCTCGAAGCTGAAGGTCTACGCGGGCGACCAGCACCCGCACGGCGCTCAGCAGCCGGTCCCGTTCGAGATCACCCAGGTCGCGCAGTAGTCCCGGCCACCCCTAAGACGAAGAGAATCTGAGGAGCATCGTGGCCGAGACCACCGCCGAGACCCCCGTCGAGACCACCCTCGATGTCGAGGAGTACACCACCGAGAGCGTGGAGACGATCGAGTCGGAGTACACCTCCGAGTCGCTCGCGTCCCGCTTCGGCGAGCCGCAGCCGGCCGCCGGCACCGGGCGCCGCAAGAACGCCATCGCCCGCGTCCGCATCGTGCCGGGCAGCGGCCAGTGGAAGATCAACGGTCGCACCCTTGAGGGGTACTTCCCCAACAAGGTGCACCAGCAGGAAGTCAACGAGCCCTTCAAGGTGCTCGAGCTGGACGACCGCTACGACGTCGTCGCCCGCATCAGCGGCGGTGGCGTCTCCGGTCAGGCCGGTGCGCTGCGCCTGGGCATCGCCCGCGCGCTGAACGAGGCGGACGTGGACAACAACCGCGGCCCGCTGAAGAAGGCCGGCTTCCTGACCCGTGACGACCGCGCCACCGAGCGTAAGAAGGCCGGTCTGAAGAAGGCCCGTAAGGCGCCGCAGTACAGCAAGCGCTAATCGCGCGGCTGCGCGGCCCATACGGCGGCTTCGCTCGCTTGTTCGAACGCCCCGGCGGCACCACCCGTGCCGCCGGGGCGTTCGGCTATTCGCACCAGGGGGCGTATACCTACAAGCAAGCTTCCGCCCCCCAGCTCGTAATCTCGGAGGACACCAGTGGGACGACTCTTCGGTACGGACGGTGTGCGCGGTGTCGCCAACGCCGACCTGACGGCTGAGATGGCGCTCGGTCTGTCGGTCGCCGCGGCGCATGTGCTCGCCGAAGCGGGAACCTTCGAAGGCCATCGGCCGGTGGCGGTGGTCGGGAGGGATCCGCGCGCGTCCGGAGAGTTCCTGGAGGCCGCCGTGGTGGCTGGTCTCGCCAGCGCGGGCGTGGACGTGGAGCGGGTGGGCGTGCTGCCGACGCCCGCGGTGGCGTATCTGACCGGCGCGCGGGGCGCGGACCTGGGCGTGATGCTCTCCGCCAGCCACAACGCGATGCCCGACAACGGCGTCAAGTTCTTCGCCCGCGGCGGCCACAAGCTCGCGGACGAGCTGGAGGACCGGATCGAGACCACCTACCGCGCGCACGCCTCCGGCGAGCCGTGGGTCCGGCCGACCGGCGCGGGCGTGGGCCGGGTGCGCGAGTACGGGGAGGGCTTCGACAAGTACGTCGCCCACCTCATCGGCGTCCTGCCCAACCGGCTGGACGGGCTGAAGGTCGTCATCGACGGGGCGCACGGCGCGGCCGCCCGGGTCTCCCCCGAGGCGTTCACCCGGGCCGGCGCCGAGGTCATCACCATCGGCACCGAGCCGGACGGGCTCAACATCAACGACGGCTACGGCTCCACCCACCTGGACCGGCTCCAGGCCGCCGTCGTCGAGCACCGGGCCGACCTGGGCATCGCACACGACGGCGACGCCGACCGCTGCCTGGCCGTGGACGCGGTGGGCCAGGAGGTCGACGGCGACCAGATCCTCGCGGTGCTCGCGCTCGCGCTGCGCGAGGCGGGCGGCCTGCGGAAAAACACGGTCGTCGGCACCGTGATGTCCAACCTCGGCTTCAAACTCGCCATGCGGCGCGAGGGCGTCGAGCTGGTCCAGACGGCGGTCGGCGACCGCTATGTGCTGGAGGAGATGAAGGAGCACGGCTACGCCCTGGGCGGCGAGCAGTCCGGCCATGTCATCGTGCTCGACCACGCCACCACCGGCGACGGCACCCTGACCGGGCTGCTGCTGGCCGCCCGGGTGGCCGCCACCGGCCGTACGCTGGCCGATCTCGCGGCCGTCATGGAGCGGCTGCCCCAGGTGCTGATCAACGTCCGGGACGTGGACAAGTCCCGGGTCGCCTCCAGCGCCGAGCTGGCCGCGGCGGTGACGGACGCGGAGCGCGAGCTGGGCGAGACCGGGCGGGTGCTGCTGCGGCCCTCCGGGACCGAGCCCCTGGTGCGCGTGATGGTCGAGGCCGCGGACATCGACCAGGCCCGGTCGGTCGCGGAGCGCCTCGCGGACGCGGTGAAGTCCGCGCTCGGCTAGCGCCTGAGCGCGCGCTCCCGCTGCTTGGCCCACAGATACTTCTGGGCCAGCAGCGTGAGCGTGCCCGCGACCACGATCCCGGCCAGGTTCAGCAGCAGCTGCTCCGTCGAGCCCCACATCTGGGCGATCTCGCCGTAGCCGAGCGCCACCGCCGCGTTGGCCGCGGCCGGCACCGTGGTGACGGAGATCGCCACGCCGACCAGCGCCCCGGACTTCGCCGAGGTCAGCGAGAGCGTTCCGGCGACCCCGGCGAGCAGGGCCACGACGAAGGAGAACATGTCCGGCTTCCAGATGAAGTCGGTGTTCGGCCGCGGCCGCTCCAGCTGGTCCTTGGAGAACAGCCCGAAGGCGTCCATGAGCACGCCGAAGCCCGTCGTCAGCACCATGGCCAACGCGAACCCCACGACCAGCGCGATCAGCGAACGCGCCGCGAGCCGCGGGGCCCGCTGGACCAGCGCGGTGGACAGCCCGGCCAGCGGGCCGAACTCCGGGCCGACCGCCATCGCGCCCACGATCAGGATCGCGTTGTCCAGCACCACACCGCAGGCCGCGATCATCGTGGCGATGGCGAGGAAGGCCAGAAAGGTGACGGAGAGCGTGGACTCCTCGTGGGTGGCCTCGGCCAGGTGCTCCCACAGAACGGCGTCCGCGCCCTCGCCCGGCGCCTCCTCCTCCGCCTTGTCGGCGCGCTTGGACAGCGACAGATCGATGTTCTCGACGGCGATCGAGCCGTAGGTGTCCACGCCCAGCGCGCGCAACTCGCCCAGCAGGGCGTCGCCCGCCTCGCGCGCCACATCGACCAGCACCACGTCTCCCGCCGGGTTGCGCGCGACGCCCGGCAGTACCACGAGGTGGGTGGTGCCCACCGTGTGCTCCACGGTGCGCACCACCTCGTCGGTACGGTCGGCCGGGACGATCAGCCGCAGATGCAGCACGGGGGTGCTCCTCGGGTTTCGGGGTGCGGGTGCGGGTGCGGGTGCGGGTGCGTCAGAGTTTGCGCAGCGACAGCCGCTGGACCTTGTGGTCCGGGCCTTTGCGGAGCACCAGCGTGGCACGGCCGCGGGTGGGCGCCACGTTCTGCTGCAGATTGGGCCGGTTGATGGTGCGCCACATCATCCGGGCGTAGTCCAGCGCCTCCTCCTCGGAGACCTGGGTGTACTTGCGGAAGTACGAGGACGGGTCCTGGAAGGCCGTCTCGCGCAGCTTGCGGAAGCGGCCCAGGTACCAGCGCTCGATGTCCTCGGCGCGGGCGTCCACGTACACGCTGAAGTCGAAGAAGTCCGCGAGGCCGACGCGGGTGAGGCCGTCGTTGCCGGGCAGCGCGGGCTGGAGCACGTTCAGCCCCTCGACGATCAGGATGTCGGGGCGGCGTACGGTCAGCCGCTCGCCCGGCACGATGTCGTAGATGAGGTGGGAGTAGACGGGCGCCGAGACCTCCTCCTTGCCCGCCTTCACATCCGCGACGAACCGGGTCAGCGCCCTGCGGTCGTACGACTCGGGGAAGCCCTTACGGGACATCAGGCCGCGCCGGTGCAGCTCGGCGTTGGGGTGCAGAAAGCCGTCGGTGGTGATCAGCTCGACGCGCGGATGCTCGGGCCAGCGGGCCAGCAGCGCCTGGAGCAGCCGGGCGGTGGTGGACTTGCCGACCGCGACGCTGCCCGCCACGCCGATCACGAAGGGCGTACCGGGCTGGGTGCCGTTGCCCTTCTTGGTGTCGCCGAGGAAGGTGTTGAGCGCGCCGCGCAGACTGCCGGTGGCGGCCACGTAGAGATTCAGCAGCCGGGAGAGCGGGAGGTAGACGTCCCGTACCTCGTCGAGGTCGATGACGTCGCCGAGACCGCGCAGCCGCTCGACCTCCTCGGCGGTGAGCGGCAGCGGGGTCTTGTCCCGCAGCGCGCTCCACTCGGCGCGGGACAGATCCACGTACGGGCTCGGCTCCGCCCGCCGTGGGGTGCGGGGAGGGTGCTGGGGCTGTGCGTCGTGCTCCGAGGGTGAGTCGTGCTCCGGGTGTGCGGGGTGCGCGGGGTGCGCGTCCTGCGCGGGAGACGTGATCATCCCCTCATTGTCGGGGCTCGGCGCGGGGGTGTGGGGGCGGGCGGGGCGTGGGGTCCATCACGCGTGGCGTTCGCGTGGCGTTCACCACGCGCGGCTTTCGGTCAGCCGGGGCTTTCGGTCAGCCGAGCAGGACGCCGCCCATCGTGGTCGCCGGGACGGTCCGGGAGGCGTCGGGCGCGGCGACCTTCACCGGCTTCCCGAACGCGGACAGCGTCATGGTGGTCGTGACGGACACCGTCGCCATGCGGTAGGTCATCTTCAGCCGCACCAGCCGCCCCTGATGGTCCACCCAGGCGTCGGCGAACACCGGCAGGTCGGTGCCCTGAAGATCCCGTATCTTCTTGGCGCCCTCGCGGGGCTTGTCGGCGAGGCGCAGGGTGAGGGTGGCGTGGTCGATCGAGCCCCGGTACCGGGTGGTGAGGGCTCCGCCGACGGTCTCGTTGGAGCCGAACCGCTCCACCTTGCGCATCGCGGAGATCTGGCGGAGGTAGTGCTCGGGGTCGTTGAGCGGGGCGCGGAGCAGATAGTGGGCCTCGGCCTTGTCGCGCGCGACCGCGCCCCAGGTGCCCTTCGCCACGCCCTGGATCCCGTTCACGTAGATGGTGTCGCCGTCGAAGATCTCGTCCACGTGGTCGATCGCGCCCCCGGGGAAGTCCACCGCCAGTTTCCCCTTGTCGTTGGCCAGGTCGAAGGGGCCGTCGAGGGAAATGGGGAACGCCCCCTCTCCTTCGGCGACCAACACCTCCCCGTGGATGTCGGCGCTCGTGCCGCGGACCTTCGCCACGGCGGCGCGGACGGCCTCGGTGGCCGTCTTTCCCGGGTCCTTCTTCGCGGCGGAAGGCTTTGTGTCGTCCTGCTCGTCGGAGGAGCATCCGGTGGCGAGCGCGAGCAGCGCGGTCGCGGTGGCGCAGGCTCTGAGGGCATGGGTGGTGGCGCGGTGCATGATTCCCCCCTGAAAGATGAGATGGGCGGCCCCCAGGCCGCCCATGCGCATTATGCATCGCCGTGGATGCCGGACGTGCGACGGATGACCGGCAGGTGGCGGATTGCGGGTGGGGGGTGGCTCGCGGGTGCAGCCACGGGCCGTACGCTGCACTGCATGTGCGGAATCGTTGGTTATGTGGGAGGGCAGTCCGCCCTCGATGTCGTCCTTGCCGGCCTGAAGCGGCTCGAATACCGCGGCTATGACTCGGCGGGCGTCGCCGTGCTCGCCGACGGTGGGCTGGCCGCGGCCAAGAAGGCCGGCAAGCTCGCCAACCTGGAGAAGGAGCTCGCGGACCGCCCGCTGCCCAGCGGCGGCACCGGTATCGGCCACACCCGCTGGGCCACCCACGGCGGCCCGACGGACGCCAACGCCCATCCGCACCTGGACAACGCGGGCCGGGTGTCCGTCGTCCACAACGGCATCATCGAGAACTTCGCCGCGCTCCGCGCCGAGCTGGCCGAGCGCGGACACGAGCTGGCCTCCGAGACGGACACCGAGGTCGTGGCGCATCTGCTCGCCGAGTCCTTCTCGTCCTGCGGCGACCTCGCCGAGGCGATGCGCCAGGTCTGCCGCCGGCTGGAGGGCGCCTTCACGCTGGTCGCGGTGCACGCGGACGCGCCCGATGTGGTGGTCGGCGCGCGCCGCAACTCGCCGCTGGTCGTCGGCGTCGGCGAGGACGAGGCGTTTCTCGCCTCCGATGTGGCCGCCTTCATCGCCCACACCCGCGAGGCCATCGAGCTCGGCCAGGACCAGGTCGTCGAGGCGCGCCGGGACGGCGTGACGGTCACGGACTTCGACGGGGCGCCCGCGGACGTCCGTACGTACCACGTGGACTGGGACGCCTCCGCCGCCGAGAAGGGCGGCTACGACTACTTCATGCTCAAGGAGATCGCCGAGCAGCCGAAGGCCGTCGCGGACACGCTGCTGGGGCGGATCGACGTGGCGGGGAACCTGACCCTGGACGAGGTCCGGATCCCGGCGTCGGTGCTGCGCGAGGTCGACAAGGTCGTCATCGTGGCCTGCGGCACCGCGTACCACGCGGGGATGATCGCGAAGTACGCCATCGAGCACTGGACCCGTATCCCCTGCGAGACCGAGCTGGCCAGCGAGTTCCGCTACCGCGACCCGATCCTGGACCGGCGGACGCTGGTGATCGCCATCTCGCAGTCCGGCGAGACCATGGACACGCTGATGGCCCTGCGGCACGCGCGCGAACAGGGCGCGAAGGTGCTCGCCATCTGCAACACCAACGGCTCCACGATTCCGCGTGAATCGGACGCCGTGCTGTACACCCACGCCGGGCCCGAGGTCGCGGTCGCCTCGACCAAGGCGTTCCTCACCCAGCTGGTGGCCTGCTACCTGGTGGCGCTGTACCTGGGGCAGGTGCGCGGCACCAAGTGGGGCGACGAGATCCAGTCCGTGATCCGCGAGCTGTCCGAGATGGGCACCCAGGTCGAGCAGGTGCTGGAGACCATGGAGCCGGTGCGGGAGCTGGCGCGGACGCTGGCGGACAAGAACACCGTGCTGTTCCTGGGCCGCCACGTCGGCTTCCCGGTCGCCCTGGAGGGCGCGCTCAAGCTCAAGGAGCTCGCCTATATGCACGCCGAGGGCTTCGCGGCCGGTGAGCTCAAGCACGGGCCGATCGCGCTGATCGAGGAGGACCTGCCGGTCGTGGTGGTGGTGCCCTCGCCGCGCGGCCGGTCCGTCCTCCACGACAAGATCGTCTCCAATATCCAGGAGATCCGGGCCCGCGGCGCCCGGACGATCGTCATCGCCGAGCGCGGCGATACGACGGTGGCCCCGTACGCGGACCACCTGATCGAGATCCCCGTCACCCCGACCCTGCTCCAGCCCCTGGTCGCGACCGTGCCGCTGCAGGTCTTCGCGTGCGAACTGGCCACGGCGCGCGGCAACGAGGTCGACCAGCCGCGCAACCTGGCCAAGTCCGTGACCGTGGAGTGAGCGGCGACCGTGGGGTGAGCGGCGACCGTGGGGTGAGCCGCGACCGTGGGGTGAGCGGCCGATGATCATCGGGGTCGGCATCGACGTGGCCGAGATCGACCGCTTCGACGATGCGCTGCGGCGCACACCGGGGATGGCCGACCGGCTGTTCGTCCCGTCCGAGCTGACCCTGCCGAGCGGCGAGCGGCGCGGGATCGCGTCGCTCGCCGCCCGGTTCGCGGCCAAGGAAGCCCTGGCCAAGGCGCTCGGCGCACCGGGCGGGCTGCGCTGGACCGACGCGGAGGTGGAGACGGAGGCCAGCGGGCAGCCGCGGCTGACGGTGCGCGGGACGGTGGCGGCGCGGGCGGCGGAGCTGGGCGTACGGGCGTGGCATGTGTCGCTCAGCCATGACGCGGGGGTCGCGTCGGCGGTGGTGATCGCGGAGGGGTGACCTCGCCGGTTGATGAGGGTGACCTCGCCGGTTATGACGGGTCGTCGGGAACGGCGGCCAAGAGGTCATGGACCACGGGGACGGCGGAGGACCCGCCGCTGTCGCCCTGCTCGACGACGCAGGCGATGGCGACGTTACCGCGGTGGGCGACGAGCCAGCCGTTGTTGGGGTCGTCGTCGTTGACCTCGGCGGTGCCGGTCTTGGCGCCGATGTCGCCGGGCAGGCCGGCGAGCGCCCTGGCAGTACCGTCGGTGACGGTGGCGCGCATCATGGCGCGCAACTGGGTCACCACGCCCCGCGGGAGAGCGGTGGTGGTGGTCGTGTCCTTGTTGCCCCGGGTGATCGCGGGCTGGTGGAACCGGCCGGAGACCGCGGTCGCGGTCACCGACGCCATGATCAACGGGTTGGCCTGCAGCCGACCCTGCCCGATCATGGAGGCCGCCTTCTCCGTCTCGTCACCGGGTGCGGGAACCGCACCGTCGAATGAGGGGATGCCGATGTGCCACTCCTGGCCGATGCCGAAGTACTTCCCGGCGACCTCGCCCAGCTCCCGGTCGCCGAGCCTGTCGCGCAGGCCGATGAAAGCGGTGTTGCACGACTCGGCGAAGTCCTCGCGGAAGGTGGCGCCGCGGTGCTCGAACTTTCCGACGTTGTGGAACTCCTTGCCGACCGTGAGGTATTTGGGGCAGTGCACGGTGTCCTCGGGCCCCACGGCGCCCTTGAGCAGCAGTGCGCCGCTGGTGACGATTTTGAAGGTGGAGCCGGGCGCGTAGGTGCCGGAGACGGCGCGGTTGAAGCCGGAGGCCGGAGCGTTGGCCACGGCCAGGATTTCGCCGTTGTCGATCCGCAGGGCGACGAGTGCGGCGTCCCTGCCCTTGGCGCCCTTGGCGAGGGCCTTGGCGGCGGCCGCCTGCCAGGCGGGGACGATGGTGGTGGCGACCGGCTGTCCGGTGAGCTTCTTGCCGAAGGTGACCTCCGTCCCGGTGACCTCTCCGGTGGCCCGGTCGACGCGCTCGATCGCGCCCCGTGGAGCGGCGTCGGTGCCACCGGGCAGCTGGGCCAGGACCGGAGTCAGCGAGGCGCGGACATCGTCCGGCAGGACGGCCCCCTTGTGGTCGACGACCTCGGGAGCGCCGGCGTCCTCGCGCTTCAGATGGAACTTCTCCGTGCTGCTCAGCTTCGGGTGGACGAGGGACAGCGCCCATTCCACCTGCCAGTCGTCACCCCGCCTGCGCAGGTGCAGCGCCGAGGTGTAGGTCCAAGTGCCCAGGTCGGCGACGGGCATCTTGGCGGTGAAGGGGACGACCACGGCGCCGCCCTTGCCGACGGTGGCCGCGGCCGGGGTCAGGGTGGGCTCGCTGATGTCGAGCCCGATGGTGAAGCTGCGCAGCACGCGCTCGGCCTCACCCGGGCTGGAGGTGAGCGCCGCTGCCTGCGACGTGCGGCCCGCCGCCCAGTCGGAGAGGAAGGCGCGCGCCCGGGACGTCGCTTCGGGGTCCGGCCGCGGGGGACCGGCACCGGGCCCGGGAGCGAAAGGGCCCAGCTCGGCCGCGTACGCCACGCCCGCGACCAGCGCGACCGTCAGCCCCACCGCGGCCACCACGCGGGCCTTCCGAGCGGGTCTGCGGCCGAGGCTCGTGGGTTGCTCCGTATCGGTCATCAAGACACTCCTCACGTACCGCTTACGACAGGGTGTCGGCGATCACGGATGCCGCTTCCGCGATCAGCCGGTCGTCGGGTTCGGCGTCCTTCTTGCCGCGGTGCGACAGGATCGCGATCACGATGGGGGCCGAGTCCGGGGGCCACACCACGGCGATGTCGTTGCGTCCCCCGTAGTAGCTGCCGGTTCCCGTCTTGTCGCCGACCACCCAGCCCTTGGGCACACCGGCCCTGATGACCTTGTCTCCCGTCATGTTGGTCCGCAGCCACTTCGTGAGCTGCGCGCGCTCTCCCTCGGCGAGGACGTCCCCGAGCACAAACGCGCGCAGGTCCTTCGCGAACGCCCGCGGAGTGGTGGTGTCCCGCAGCTCGCCCGGCACCCATTCGCTCAGATACGGCTCGGGGCGCTCCATCCGGGTGACGTCATCGCCCAGCTTCTCGAGCGTGGCGTCGAGGGCCTTGGGCCCGCCGAGTTCCTTGAGGATCAGGTTGGCCGCGGCGTTGTCGCTGTAGCGGACGGCGGCGTCGCACAGCTCGCCCAGGGTCATCCCGGTGGCCACGTGCTTTTCGGTCACGGGGGAGTTGGCGATCAGCACGTCCTTGGAGTACGTGATTTTCCGGTCCATCCCGCTGAGCGAGTACTTCTTCAGGGCGGCACCGGCCGCCATGGCCTTGAAGGTGGAGTTGTAGGCGAAGCGCTCGCCGTCGTGGTACGCCACCTCCTCGCCGGTGCCTGTATCGATGGCGTAGACGCCCAGGCGCGCGTCGAACTTGCGCTCAAGGTCCCTGAACTCGCGGGTATACGAACCCGCCTGAGTGTTCGCCGCTTTCGAGGACGGAGAGGACGGAGAGGGCGAGGCCTTGGAACCGTCCTGGCCGCAGGCCGCGAGCGGGACGAGGGTGAGTGTGGCAAGCGCACCGCGAATGGCGCGCCGGGCGCGGATGTGCCGCATGGTCCGAACCTCCTGCGGGGGTGTGGCTGGTGGAGCCACTTTCGCCTCGCGGCGGCCATACGATCCAATACGATCGGGTGGGTTTCCATGTTGTTTTGGCATAGACGTTTTGGCATAGGGGGTGCTGGCTGTGGATCTGGTGGGAGCGTGTCGCGCGTTCGTCAGCGTGAGCGAGCGCGGCAGTTTCACCGTCGGAGCGGCCGCCGCCCGGATGTCCCAGCCGGTGGCCAGCCGCCGTATCGCCGCCTTGGAGGAGCGTTTCGGTGAGCAGCTGTTCGAGCGCACCTCGCGGCGGGCCGTCCTCACGCCCTTCGGCCGCGACATGCTGCCGACGGCCCGCCAGCTCGTCCTGGCCGCCGACGTACTGGAACACGAGGCGGAAGCCGCCAAGCGCAAGCCGTGGCGGCTCGCGGTGCCCGGAATCTGCTCCACCGTCGATCTGGCCCGCCTCGTCGCCGACGCGCGAGGACACGGCGTCACCCTCGAACTTCGCGTCGGGCCTTCGCCGCGGCGGCTGGAGCTCGTCCGCTCCCAACAGGTGCGTGCCGCGTTGCTTCCGGTGCCGCCGGACGAGGCGGCGTGGTCCGTACCGCTCGGGCTGGCCGGCGCCCGGGATCCCGGTGTGAAGCGCGTCTACGTCGAGACGCTGCGGATCGGACGGGCCGACCTCGGCCCGCCCCGTCGTATCTGGATCCAGCCGGAAGACGACGTCCCGCACGTCCGCGACCCGCTGACGCGCCTGCGCGACGCCGTCGGACTGCGGCCCGCGCAGCTCGTCGTCGCGGACGACCTCACGACCGCCGCGGCGGAGGTGCTGTGCTCACGCGATCTGCTGCTGTGCTCGCCCGCGCAGGCCCGGGAACTCGCCCTGAGCTGGCGCCCCCTCGGAGACATCACGCTCACCCGGGGATACGCCCTCACCGCCGCCGGTGACGCACAGCAGATCCAGGCACGCCTGGGCGACGCGATCGCACGCTGCCTCGGTGCCGAGGGGGCGCTCGCATGACCGAGGCGCTGCTCCGCGAGATGCGCGGGCGACTGCACGACGGCGGCCTGCGCGGGTATCTCCTCGTCCGGGATCTGCACACCGGCGAAGAGCTGGGCATCGATCCGGATGTCCCGCTGCCGTCCGCGTCCCTGGTCAAGGTTCCGCTCGCGCTGGCGACGGCGGAGCGCATCCGGCGCGGCGAGCTCGACGGAGCCACGATGCTCGACGTGCGACCCGGGCGGATCACCACGCCCGGCCCGACCGGGCTGAGCCGATTCCGCCACCCCGCCCGGATCGCGATCGACGACCTGCTCTATCTGAGCACCTGCATCAGCGACGGAGCGGCCGCCGACGCGCTGTTCGACCTCACCCCGCCCGCCCAGGTCGCGGACCTGCTCCACGAGTTCGGCCTCCACGGCATCACCGTCCGGCACATCACGGACGAGCTGAGTGACACGCCCGTGGAACGCTTCGACACCACACAGGCACATCTCGCCCACGCCCTCGCCATCGACGCTGGCACCCACGGCCGTGGACACCGGGTGCCACAGCTCGACACCACCCGCGCCAACACCGGCAGCGCGCGCGCCTGGGCCGAACTGCTCCAGGCCCTGTGGACGCCGTCGACGATCCACCCGGACGTAGCCGAGCGCGTGCGCCGCCTCATGGCCAACAACGTGCTACGCCACCGCCTCGCCCCGGACTTCGGCTCCGACGCCACCACCTGGTCCTCCAAGACCGGCACCCTCCTCAACCTCCGCCACGAAATCGGCGTCGTCGAACACTCCGACGGCCAGGCCTTCGCCATCGCCGTCCTGACCGAGTCCCTCGTCCCCGCCATCACCCAGCCCGGCGCCGAGGCCCTGATGGCCCAGGTCGCCCGGACGCTCCGCGATCACCTGCGGCAGCTGTGAGTGTGACGGTCCAGCGGTAACGTCTGCGGATGTGTACAGCTTCTACATGTTCGAGGGCTCCTGCTGGCAGGGCGGCGGCGGTTGGGAACACCTTGAGGTGTCCAACAACCTCGAAGAGCTCGACGCCTCCGTCGCGTACTACGTGCGCACGGGTTCGTGGGCGGCCGGCCATACGTTCGTGATCAGGGTTTATCGCCATGGCGAGCTGCTGGTCGAAAGGGAGCTCGACCCGTTCCTGACGGTGAAGGTCCCCGGGCTGACGCCGATGCGGTCCGCCGAGGACGGGCGAACCAGCGGTGGCGTACCGGAGCCCGGTGGGCCGTACGACGGGATGGACGAGGACGCCGTCTGGGAGGTGCTCCCCCAGGAGATGTACGAGATCGCGTCGGAATCCCCCGAGGCCATCGAGGTGGGCGTCGACTGGGATGGCCTTGCCTTGCCGGAACTGGTTCCTCCAGCGCTGCCGACAGGGGCCGACGTCACGCTCGACGGTCGAGAGCTGAGGTACGGCCGCAACTCGACATTGGACGGCTAGCCTTTCGGTAAAGGCAGGCTCACGAGGAGATCGGCCCAGGCGAAGCCGTCCGTCAGGAACTCACCGAGGACGAATCCGCGGTGCTCGATTTCGACGCACAGGGACGGCTTCTCGGCGTAGAACTCTTCGACGCCAAGAGCCGGTTGCACCCCGACCTCATGGCCATCGCCGAGAAAGTCGGTTGAGGCGCGCCTGCTGATCAATGCCGTCCGCATCACGGGCGCGCTCGGCGGTCATGAGGTTTCACCGGTGTCGGGCAGGCGCCTCCCCCTGCTCTCCGCCACCCGTAGTGCGTCGCGCAGCGCCTCGCACAGCCGCTGCGCGAGGAAGCGGAGCTCTGCGGCATTCGCCTTGCGGTCGTCCAGCAGCGCGTGGGCATGGCCGAGGAGTTCCGCCCCCATGGACAGTTGCAGTGCCTCGATCTGGTCCGCTCGTCGGTTCAGGAGACTGTTGCCGTTGTCCGAGGACAGGTAGCAGGGCCTGCCCTCAGGGTCGGACCACGGCAACAGGCGAAGGCTGGTCATCGCGTCCATGCGGCGGCCTCCACAGCACGGTGCCGTCGGGGCGTACGGGCGGCGCAAACAGCTCTCATTCGTTCGATGGCACGGGTCGTAGGGTGGTTCATGTTCATCAGCTCCTGTCAGCTGGTGGGCCACGCCCCCGGACGTCGCACAACGTCGCGGGGGTCTTGCGCACTGGCCACCAGTGCAGTGCCTCGACGGGAGTTATGAGCCGTTCCCGGCCGGACGTTTGGGCGGACGTTTTCTCCTGACGGCACATCGGCCGCATCGCTACGCTGAGTGCGCGGTCGTGCGCGTGGGGAGAGGATCGATGTCGGACAGCAGGGTCAGCAGGCTTGCGGGGTTGCGCAAGGCGGCGGGATACACGCAGGCGAGTTTTGTTGCGGCCTTCGCCCGCGAGGCCGCCCGGCTTTGTATCCGCGCCTCGATGAGCGTCCGCCAGCTCCGGAGATGGGAGAGCGAGTCCCCTCCGCCGTTACCGCACCCGGGCCAGCAGGCCGTCCTGGAAGCGATGTTCGGTCTTCCGCTTGCCGAGATGGGATTCGAGGTTCCTTCGCATCGTTATTCGACCGTCGAGAAGATCGGCGACGATGGAGAGGTGAAGCGTCGGGCGTTCGTTACAGGTTCGGGGGCGATTGCCGCCGCGACGGTGCTCCCTGAGCAGCACGGTTCGCGTGTCGGTGCCAGCGAGGTGGCGGCGCTTCGCGCCCGGCTGCACGACCTGTACACGGTCGACCACCAGTCGGGGGGAATTCCCGCGAGCGCGCATGCCGGGCAGTTAGGGCAGGAGATCGCGCAGGTACTGAGTCGCGGCATCTACACGAGCCGAGTAGGCCGTGACCTTCAGGCCATGCTTTCCGAACTGCACAGCAATCAAGCTTGGTACGGCTATGACAGCGGACCCATTGACCAGGCGCGTACTGCCGCCATGGAGGCGCTGACCGCCGCCCAACTTATTGGTGACGGCCTCTTGCAGCTTTCGGCGCTGGAGACGCTGGTCCTGATGGATATCAAGGCGGATCGATTGTGGGAGGCCGCATCAGCGGTCGAGTTCGCTTATGGAGTGGCCAACAGAAGTGGTGCGGGACCGACCGTGCACTTTGTGATCGCTCTTCGCGAGGCCAACGTAGCGACGCATACCGGTAACACGGTCGCGGCCCGCCGAGCACTCAGCCGCGCGCTCTCGTATCAGAGCCGAACAGACATGGACGCCGACGTACCGCAATGGGCCCGGTTCGCCGGTCCGATCGAGATCGACTACGCAACAGCGGATATGTACGTGAGGGCTGGCGAACCTCGGCGCGCCGTGCCGTTTCTGCGCGCTGCTGTCGATGGCCTGGCCGGCGGCTATGCCCGCAACACGGCTTGGTATCGGTCGAAGCTTGCATGCACGCTCCTCGACGCGGGGGAGGTCGAGGAGGCGTGCGCGGAGATGGGTGGGGTGCTGGATGTCTATGGGGAGATCAAATCCGATCGCCTGACCCAGCGAATGGACGCCTTCTGCGTGACCGCCACGGCCATTGACACGGCCGTGATGCGTGACATGTCCGCTCGCATCCGCGAGGCAATACAAGGAGACTGCTCATGACCGTGTCGGAAACGATTGCTGTCGAGTACATGGACGGCTCGGCTGCCGCGCAGACAGAAGCGGAGTTCAGGTTTGTCTACGCCGAGGTCTTCGCGGAGGAGCCATACGCGGAGACTCCGGAATCGGTCGATGCGAACTTCCGGCGGTTCCGCTCGCAGGTCCGCAAGGCGACCTTCCGGGGAGCCCTCGCCCGTACGGCCGACGGCGAGCCCGTCGGCATCGCCTACGGCTACCCGCTCAGCCCGAGCACCGGCTGGTGGGACAGGCTCACCATGCCAGTGAGCGATGAGCTGCGTCGCGAGGACGGCCGCCGGACGTTCGGGCTCATGGAACTCGCCGTACGCGCCGCCTGGCGCCGCCTGGGCGTGGCCCGCCGACTGCACGAGGCGGTTCTGGCCGACACCAGCACAGAACGCGTATTGCTCAACGCGCGGCCGGACGCCGAGGCCGCGCAGGCCGCGTACCGGTCGTGGGGGTACCGCAAGGTGGGGGAGGCCCACCCGTGGGACGGTGCCGACCTCCATGACGTGATGGTTCTCGATCTGAGGGCTGGCGGGTAGCCGCGAGACGGCGGGAGGGGGTGGGGGTGCAGGGGTGGTGCCCTGGACGCTTACGCATATTTGTGGCGCCAAGTTCCGGCCCGCCCCACGCTTCCGAGTGTCGGCGCCGTAAATATGCGGTCCAGGGTGACAGCCCCGGAGGCCCCGCCCCCGCACCACCCACGAACTCCAGGCGCACCCACCACGAACCCGCACCCGCAGAGACCCCGCTCAGCCCAGCAGCACGTCCCGCCAGACCTCCGGCAGCGCCGTCGCCACGTCGTACGCGGCGATGGGCGCGCCGCTGGGGCCCGTGGCGTGGCGGGCGGCCAGGCCGTGGAGGTAGGCGCCGGTGGAGGCGGCGTCGTGGGGGGTGAGGCCGGTGGCGAGGAGGGAGCCGGTGAGGCCGGAGAGGACGTCGCCGCTGCCCGCCGTGGCGAGCCAGCCGGTGCCGGTGGGGTTGACGCGTACGGGGCCGGGGCCGGAGCAGACGAGCGTGGTGGAGCCCTTGAGGAGGACCGTCGCGCCGTAGCGCTCGGCGAGGGCGCGTACGGAGGCCAGGCGGGTCTGCTCGACCTCCTCGCGCGGGACGCCGAGCAGCGCCGCGGCCTCCCCGGCGTGCGGGGTGAGGATCGTGGCGGCGTCGCGGGAGCGCAGGTCGCCGGGCGGGAGGAGGCGGAGGCCGTCGGCGTCGACGAGGACGGGGACGTTGGAGGCGAGGACGTCGGCCAGGGACTGGCGGGCGGCCGCGTCGTCGCCGAGGCCGGGGCCGACCACCCACGCCTGGACGCGGCCCGCCTTGTGGGGCGGGCCGGAGTGGACGAGGGTTTCGGGGAAGCGGGCGATGACCGCCTCGGCCGCCGGGCCGACGTAGCGGACCGCGCCCGCTCCGCCGCGCAGGGCGCCCGCGACGGCGAGGACGGCGGCGCCCGGGTAGCGGGCCGAGCCGGCCACGACGCCGACAACGCCGCGGCGGTACTTGTCGCTCTCCGCGTCGGGGCGGGGGAGGAGGGCCGCGATGTCGCCGTGTTGCAGGGCCTCGGCGTCGGGGACGGGCGGCAGATGGGGGGCCAGGCCGATGTCGATCAGGCGCAGCGCGCCCGCGTGTTCATGGGCGGGGTCGATGAGCAGGCCGGGCTTGTAGGTGCCGAAGGTGACGGTCGCGTCGGCGCGTACGGCGGGGCCGCGTACCTCGCCGGTATCGGCGTCCACGCCGCTGGGCAGGTCGACTGCGACCACGGTGCCGCGTACGGCCCGGGTCAGGCGCTCGGCGTCGGGGCGCAGACCGCCCTTGCCGCCGATGCCTACGATTCCGTCCAGGACCAGGTCTGCCTGGGTCAGGGCTGCCTCGGCGGAGGGGGCGTTCGCGGGGAGCGCGCGGCCGGCCGCCGCGCGCAGCGCGCGCAGTCCGCCCGCATGCGCGCGGTCCGGCGCCAGCAGTACGGCCGTCACCCCGGCCCCGCGGCGGGCGAGCCGGGCCCCGGCGTACAGGGCGTCGCCGCCGTTGTCGCCGCTGCCGATCAGGAGGGCCACCCGGGCCCCGTAGACGCGGCCCAGCAGCCCCGCGCAGGCGGCTGCCAGGCCCGCGGCCGCGCGCTGCATGAGCGCTCCTTGGGGCAGCCGCGCCATCAAGTCCCGCTCCGCGGCCCGTACGGTCTCGACGCTGTAGGCAATCCTCATGGCGACCAGTTTCCCGGACCCTGCCCACACCCGCTGGGTGCCGCGGGCCTGAGAGACTGGCGCTGATGAACGAGACACCGATGCGTGCCCGTGCCGTGGTCGACCTGGCCGCCCTGCGGGCCAATGTGCGCGCGCTGCGCGCCGCGGCGCCCGGGGCCGAGCTGATGGCCGTGGTCAAGTCGGACGCCTACGGCCACGGCGCGGTGCCGTGCGCGCGCGCCGCGCGCGAGGCGGGTGCGAGCTGGCTGGGCACGGCCACGCCCGAGGAGGCGCTGGCGCTGCGCGCCGCGGGCGACACGGGCCGGTTGCTGTGCTGGCTGTGGACGCCGGGCGGTCCGTGGCGCGAGGCGATCGAGGCGGATGTCGACGTGTCGCTGAGCGGGATGTGGGCGCTGCGGGAGGCCGTGGCCGCGGCCCGGGCGTGCGGCCGTACCGCGCGCGTCCAGCTGAAGGCGGACACCGGGCTCGGCCGCAACGGCTGCCCGCCCGAGGACTGGCCGGAACTCGTCGCCGCCGCGCGCGCCGCCGAGGCGGCGGGCACGGTCACGGTGACCGGCGTGTGGTCGCACTTCGCCTGCGCGGACGAGCCGGGGCACCCCTCGATCGCCGCGCAGCTGGAGGCGTTCCGGACGCTGCTGGCACAGGCGGAGCAGGCGGGGCTGCGCCCGGAGGTGCGGCATATCGCCAACTCGCCGGCGACGCTGACCCTGCCCGAGTCGCATTTCGACCTCGTACGGACGGGGATCGCGATGTACGGGATCTCGCCGAGCCCCGAGGTCGGCCATCCGGGCGACTTCGGGCTGCGGCCGGTGATGACGCTGGTCGCCTCGCTGGCCTCGGTGAAGCGGGTGCCGGGCGGACACGGCGTGTCGTACGGGCACCGCTACATCACCCCTGGACCGACCACGCTCGCGCTGGTGCCGGTGGGCTACGCGGACGGGATCCCGCGGCACGCCTCGGGGACCGGTCCGGTCCTGGTCGCGGGAAAGTGGCGGACGGTCGCGGGCACGGTGGCGATGGACCAGTTCGTGGTGGACCTCGGCGGGGACACCGCGGCGCCGGGGGACGAGGCGGTGCTGTTCGGGCCCGGTGACCGGGGCGAGCCGACCGCGGAGGACTGGGCGCGGGCGGTCGGCTCGATCGCGTACGAGATCGTCACCCGGATCTCGGCGCGTGTGCCGCGCGTTTATGTCGGTCGGGCTGAGGGCACAGGGAACTGACCATGGAAGGCGACAGCACGGCAGAGACGGCGGCACGGGTGGCGGCGGGGGCTACGGCCCTGGGGTGGCGGCGTGGCGCGGGATTCGCGGGCGTCGCGATCGGCGTCGTCGCGGCCGGCGCGGCCGTGGGCGTCGGGCTCGAGCGGCTGACCGTGGGCCGCGGGGTACGGCGCAAGGCGCGTCTTGAGCTGGACGCGGCGGGCCCTTTCGGCACGCTGCGCGGCACCCCCGGTACGGCGATCGCCGACGACGGCACCGAACTGCACTATGAGGTCGAGGACATACAGCCGCAGGCGCCGGCGCGCCGTAAGCGGCTCTTCGGGCGGCGCACCCCCGCCCCGGTCACGGTGATTTTCAGCCATGGCTACTGCCTGGCCCAGGACTCCTGGCACTTCCAGCGGGCGGTGCTGCGCGGGGCGGTCCGCGCCGTCTTCTGGGATCAGCGCTGCCATGGCAGGTCCGCGCGCGGCCGGGCCCAGATGGACGGCGTCCAGGTCACCATCGACCAGCTCGGCCGCGATCTGAAGGCCGTGATCGACACGGCCGCGCCCGAGGGGCCGCTGGTGCTGGTGGGGCACTCCATGGGCGGTATGACGATGATGGCGCTGGCCGCGCAGTACCCGGAGCTGGTGCGGGAGCGGGTGATCGGCGCGGCCTTCGTGGGTACGTCGTCGGGCAAGCTGAGCGAGGTCAGCTTCGGCCTGCCGGTGGTCGGGGTGAACGCGGTGCGGCGGCTGCTGCCGGGCCTGCTGAAGGCGCTGGGCTGGCAGGCGGAGCTGGTCGAACGGGGGCGGCGGGCCACGGCCGATCTGTTCGCGGGCGTGATCAAGCGCTATTCGTTCGGGTCCAAGGACGTGGACCCGGGCGTCGCGCGATTCGCGGAGCGGCTGATCGAGGCGACGCCCATCGATGTGGTCGCGGAGTTCTACCCGGCCTTCGTCGAGCACGACAAGGCGGAGGCGCTGCCGGTCTTCGACGAGCTGCCGGTGCTGGTGCTGGCGGGCGACAAGGACCTCATCACCCCGATGGAGCACAGCGAGGCCATCGCGGAGGTGCTGCCCGGCGCGAGTCTGGTGATCGTCGAGGAGGGCGGACACCTGGTGATGCTGGAGCACCCCGAAGAGGTGAACGGACATCTGATCGACCTGCTGGCGCAGGCGGCCGGTACGGACACCCCGCGGGCCGCGTCCGGCGGGAGCGGGAACGGCCGACGGCGCTCGGCGCGCGGGTAACCGCCCCGCGGCGCCCGGGCAGCCGCCCGCGGCGCCCGGGCAGCCGCCCCGTGTCCGGGTAGGCGACTTCGGTCAGGGCCCGGGTCCGAGCCGTAACATCGGCCGGTATGGACAACCCGCACGCCGACGACCCGTACGCCACTGCCCAGCGCATCACCGTCACCTCCCCCGAGCAGATGCGGGACCTGGGGCGCAGGCTCGCCAAACTGCTGCGCCCAGGCGATCTGGTGCTGCTCACCGGCGAGCTGGGCGCGGGCAAGACGACGCTGACGCGCGGCCTGGGGGAAGGGCTCGGGGTGCGCGGGGCGGTCACCTCGCCGACGTTCGTGATCGCGCGCGTCCACCCGCCGCTGGGCGACGGCCCGCCGCTGGTGCACGTGGACGCCTACCGGCTGGGCGGCGGCCTGGACGACATGGAGGACCTGGACCTCGACGTATCGCTGCCGGACTCGGTGATCGCGGTGGAGTGGGGCGAGGGGAAGGTCGAGGGGCTTTCGGAGGACCGGCTGCACGTCGTCATCGAGCGGGCGGTCGGGGACGACGCCGCGACCGCGCCCGAGGACGAGGACGTACGGGGTGTGGTGGTGACTGGGGTCGGGCCGCGCTGGGCCGGTGAGGACCTGGCGTCGCTGGCGGGCTGAGGTCCGGAGTTTCCGACAGGCCGTCGGCAAAATGTTGCGCGAGGGGCATCCCCCGTGGTCACATGGGAAGGGAGGGCAGGTTAGGTGTGCCTAAGTTGGCCGCCTGCTGTGCCTGCTCGACCGCCCGAGGACCCTCAGGAGGCATCCATGCCGTCCCAAGAGCCCGCTGCCGAGGCGGACCGGCGCGATGACCGGCCCCCGACGATGAGGGAGCTGCTGGCGGCCTGCGCGGCGGCGAACGCGGTGTCCACTCCGCCGGTGTCCACTTCTCCGGTGTCCACCTCGCCGAGCGCGGCGTCCGCGGAGGACTCCGCGTGCGAGGGGGAGGACGAGCGGCGGCGCGACGCGGCGTAGGCCTTTTGGCCACGGGGAGCGATCGGTCAGGCGATGACGACGACCTTCGTGCCGGCCGGTGCGAACTCCCACATCGCCGTGGCGTCCGCGCGGCTCTCCCGGATACCGCCGGTCTTCTTCGCCGCGCTCGTGTCGGGGGCCGAGCCGTCGACCGCCGCGCTGAAGCCGAAGACGACTCCGTCTTCCGTGTCGAAGACGACGACGTGTTCGATCTGTACGCCGTCCGAGCCGATCGTGCTCGGCACCCGCGAGGTGACCTCGTACGTCCCCGGGCTCGGGCTCGCTGTGCTGGGGGAGACCTCGAAGGTGCGGGTCGGCTGCTCATTGGCGCCCACCAGCCACACCCGCCGGTCCTCCAGCGCGTACACCACGCGCAGCCCGGTGCCGGAGTCGCCCGGCAGCGCGGTGGACTTCTTCCCGCCGTCCTTGCCCTTGCCCTTGTCCTTCGGCTTGGACTTGGAGTCGCCCGCCTGTGAGCCGTGCCGGGAGTGGGCGGGGCGGTCCGGAGCGGTGGCCGCGGCCTGGTAGGCGAGGACGCCGACGCCGCCGAGTGCGGCGGCGGTGAGCGCTGCCACGACGGTCCCGGTGCTGCTCCTTGGCACGGCTTGCCACCCTCTCCTCAGGTCCGGATCTCCCTGTCGCCTCGGACCGGGCCGCGGCGACACGGGCAAGCCGACCGTAGCACCGGCGCGCGGGTGCGCAGTGTCGTGCGCGCTCTGGCTCGCGCACCGGCTGTGCCACAGTCGCGCGCTCCCGCCCGTGCTCCCGCTCCCGTACGGCCGCCGTAGGCTGTCCTCGTGCTGTTGCTCGCGCTTGACACCGCTACCCCCGCCGTCACCGTCGCCCTGCACGACGGCACCGCCGTCCTCGCCGAATCGCGTCAGACCGACGCGCGGCGCCACGGCGAGCTGCTGCTGCCCGCCGTCGACCGGGTGCTCGCCGAGGCGGGCGCCGCGCTCGGCGAGGTGACCGATCTGATCGTGGGCGTCGGGCCCGGGCCGTACACCGGGCTGCGGGTGGGCCTGGTGACGGCGGCCACCTTCGGGGCGGCCCTCGACATCCCCGTGCACGGGCTGTGCACGCTCGACGGGATCGCGTACGCCGCGGGGCAGGCGGGCCTCACCGGTCCCTTCGTGGTGGCCACGGACGCGCGGCGCAAGGAGGTCTACTGGGCGCGGTACGAGGACGCCCGCACCCGCGTGACCGAGCCCGCCGTCGACCGGCCCGCGGACCTCGGGGAGCGGGTCGCCGGGCTGCCGGCCGTCGGCGCGGGCGCCCTGCTCTACCCGGACGCCTTCGGGGACGTACCGGCCGGAATGCCCGAGCACCAGTCGGCGGGGGCGCTGGCGGCGCTGGCCGCCGAGCAGCTTGCGCGCGGCGCCGAGCTGCTGCCCAACCAGCCGCTGTATCTGCGCCGGCCCGACGCCCAGGTGCCCGCCAACTACAAGGTGGTCACGCCCCGGTGACCCCCGGCACACCCGAGACGCCGGGCACACCCCAGGCCGCGGAGACCTCGGTGACCCCGGAGACCTCGGTGACCCCGGTGACCCCGGAGACCCCGGAGACCCCGGTGGTGCACATCCGCGAGATGCGCTGGTGGGACATCGAGCCCGTGCTCCGGCTCGAAGCGGAGCTCTTCCCCGACGACGCCTGGTCGCCCGGCATGTTCTGGTCCGAGCTCGCCCATGCGCGCGGCCCTGCGGCCACCCGCCACTACGTGGTCGCCGAGACGGGCGGCCGGCTGGTCGGCTACGCCGGGCTCGCCGCCGTCGACCGCACCGGGGATGTGCAGACCATCGCCGCCGCCCGCGACCAGTGGGGCACCGGGCTCGGCGCCCGGCTGCTGACGAACCTCATCACGGCCGCCACCGCCTTCGAATGCCGTGAGGTGCTGCTGGAGGTGCGCGTCGACAATCTGCGTGCGCAGCGCCTCTACGAGCGCTTCGGCTTCGAGCCCATCGGCATCCGCAAGGGCTACTACCAGCCCGGGAACGTCGACGCGCTCGTGATGCGACTGCCCAACCAGGCTTCCCCGGCGCCCCCGGCGTCCGCCGGCCCGCGTCCGTCCTCCGTATCGCCGTCCTCCGTATCGCCGTCCTCCGTATCAGCAGGCCCCGTACAAGGAACGAAGACCCATGGCTGACGAACCGCTCGTACTCGGCATCGAGACCTCCTGCGACGAGACCGGCGTCGGCATCGTCCGCGGCCACACCCTGCTCGCCGACGCCGTCGCCTCCAGCGTCGACGAGCACGCCCGCTTCGGCGGCGTGGTCCCCGAGGTCGCCAGCCGGGCGCATCTGGAGGCGATGGTCCCCACCATCCAGCGCGCCCTGAAGGAGGCCGGGGTCGCCCCCTCCGACCTGGACGGCATCGCGGTCACCGCCGGGCCCGGGCTCGCGGGCGCGCTGCTGGTCGGCGTCTCGGCCGCCAAGGCGTACGCGTACGCGCTGGGCAAGCCGCTCTACGGCGTCAACCACCTCGCCTCGCACATCTGCGTGGACCAGCTGGAACACGGCCCGCTGCCCGAGCCGACGATGGCCCTGCTGGTGAGCGGCGGCCACTCCTCGCTGCTCCTCGCGCCCGACATCACCTCCGACGTCCGCCCGCTCGGCTCGACGATCGACGACGCGGCGGGCGAGGCGTTCGACAAGATCGCCCGAGTGCTGAACCTCGGCTTCCCGGGCGGCCCGGTCATCGACCGCATCGCGCGCGAGGGCGACCCGGACGCGATCGCCTTCCCGCGCGGGCTGACCGGCCCGCGCGACGCCGCGTACGACTTCTCCTTCTCCGGCCTCAAGACCGCCGTGGCCCGCTGGATCGAGGCGAAGCGGGCGGCGGGCGAGGACGTACCGGTCGCCGATGTCTCGGCCTCCTTCCAGGAGGCGGTCGTGGACGTGCTGACCCGCAAGGCCGTACGGGCCTGCCGGGACGAGGGCGTCGACCACCTGATGATCGGCGGCGGCGTTGCGGCCAACTCCCGGCTGCGCGCGATGGCCGAGCGCCGCTGCGAGGACGCGGGCATCACGCTGCGCGTGCCCAGGCCCAAGCTGTGCACGGACAACGGCGCGATGGTCGCGGCGCTGGGCGCCGAGATGGTGGCGCGCGGGCGGGCCGCGTCGTCCTGGGGCCTCTCGGCGGACTCCTCGCTGCCGGTGACCGATCCGCATGTCCCGGCCCCCGCCGGGCACGACCACGATCACGGACACGTACATGACCACGATCACGTGCACGAGCTGAGCCGGAAGAACCTCTACGCATGACCGTCGCCCTGATGTGGGAGGCGCGGGCCGTCGACGGCGGTGGCGAGCGGCTGCTGTCCTGGGCCCGCCGCCAGGAGCTCGACCCCGCGCCGCTGCGCCGTGAGACCTTCCGCGCCCCCGCGGACCGCGTGCTGGTCATCACCTGGTGGGACGCCCCGTACGACGCCGAGCTGCCCGAACTGCCCGAGCCCGGGGATGACTTGGCGCGCCGGGCCGTGCACCGCTGGCGGTTCGAGTCGGTCGCGTACGACGGTCCGGTCGGGTCAGCCGGGTCCGTGGAGTCGGCTGCGTCCGTCGAGCCCGTCGAGCCCGTCGAGCCCGTCGGGTCGGCCGTGTCCGTCGAGCCCTCCGCGCCCGAGGTGTGAGCCGCGTGCCGGGCTCCAGCCTCCCGTCCCCGCCCGACCCCGCCTCGGGCAGACCGTCCCCGCCGGCCGGGCGTGCCGACCGCCTCGCCGAGCGGGCAGAGATGCTCCGGGAGCTGGTCCCGTCGTATCTGGCGCGGCGGCGGGCGCTGCTGCTGTGGCTGGCGGCGGGGCTGGTCGCGACGGGGTGGGCGGCGATCTGGGTGGGGTGTCGCTATGTGGTGATGGACGACGTGGTCAGCGTCGTGGTGGGTGCCTTCTTCCTGGCCGTGGCGGTGGGGCTGGTGGTGCCCTCGACGCTGGCCGTGGCCTCCGGCGTCCGTGACGACCTGGAGGCGCGCGAACGGCTGCGCGCCTGGGCCGGGTCGGCGCGGGACCGGGACTCCCTGGCCCGGTGGCACTCCCCGGGCCGCGCTCTCTTCTGGCTGCTGCCGTCCCTCGTGCTGTGCTGCTTCGGCGCGGCCTCGACGGCCGTGGCGGCCGCGGACGGCTCCGCCCGGGCCCTGGGGTTCGCTCTCGTCGCCGCGGGGACGGGAGCGCTGGGGATGGCCAAGGCGGTCGGCTACTACCGCCTGGTCAGCCGCGAACTCACCCCCGCGCCCGAAGGCCCTGAGGAGCCCGGAGCGTTCGAAGAGCCCGAAGAGCCCGAAGAGTGCGAAGAACCCGAAGGGCCCGAAGAGCCCGGTGAGTTCGAAGCGGACCCGGCGGGCGGTCGGCCGGACGACATGCGCTGAGCGCCCGGCCTTGGTGGGCGCCTCTCGGGCAGGGTCAGGCCGCGGGCTCCGGATCGTCGTCGCCGTCAGCGGCTCCCAGGGGGTGCAGCCCGTGCTGCCCCTCTGGTGACTTCTGGAGCGCCTGGAACCGCTTCAGCAGGTCCAGATACCGGGGGTCGGGGTCCGCCCCCTGTGCCTTCGTCGCCTCCTCGACGGCGTTCAGCATCTGCCTGATCCGTACCGCGTCCATGCTCACATCGCGCTGCAGCTTCTTGTAAGCGGTGGCCGCGGGCCCCTTCCCGTCCTTGTCGACGGACTCGACCAGGAGGTTCAGCCGTTCGATCTTCGTCTCGACGTAGCTCTGCATCCCCTCGAGGTCTTTGATCAGGCTTGTCAGATCCTGATCCGATACGGACAGTTTTTCTTTGCCCATGCCCCCTGCCACCCTCTCATCCGCCCATTAGCGGGATGATCGTGCCATGGTCGGGGGCCTGCCCGAAGAGCTACGCCGTCAATTGGACGCGCTCGGGCGGCCGAGCAGCCCGTCCACGAGGGCGCGCAGCTGGTCCGCGACGTCGTACGCGTCGGTGATGGCCTGCCAGCGCCCGCCCAGCGCGGCCAGCCGCGGCAGCTCGGAGGCGTCCAGCTCGGAGAGCATGTCGGGGAAGTGGGGCCGCCGTTCCGGGTCCTGGGAGCGGCCGGCGAGGGCCGCCTGGAAGGTGAGCGTGCCCAGGACGTAGTGCCACAGGGTGCGGTAGGCGTGCACGGCCTGGCGCTCGCTCAGCCCGCAGGCCATGGCCGAGTCGACGATCTCCTCGACGATCCACAGCGCGTGCCGGTCGGTGAGCTCGCCGAGGCTGAGCACTTCCACCGCCCACGGCAGCTCCCGTAGCGCCTCGTACATGTGGCGGGCCGTCACATACACCCGCTCGCGCGGCTCCTCGGGCAGCTCGGGGCGGGGGAGCGACTTGGAGACGCCGGTCAGGACGAGGATCAGCAGCTCGTCCTTGTCGCGGACGTGGCGGTAGAGGGCCATCGGCGTGGAGCCGACCTCCTTGGCCAGCCGGCGCATCGACAGGGCCGCCGTGCCCTCTTCTTCGAGGATGCGGCGCGCGGTGCCGACGATCGTCTCCAGCTCCAGCCGGCGGGGCCGCCCGCCGCCCCGCCTGCCCTCGGCCCGCGCCCCGCCCGTATGGCCTGCCGTCTCGCTCGTCACCGCCTCATTGTCCACCCGAGGCATCGCCTTCGAGTTTGTGTACGCGTACACTAACCGCCCTGGCCTTGGGGGACCGAGAGGGAGGCAGCTCATGAACGACCGTGCGGGACACGCCCGCCTGGTGCTCGCGTTGGCGCTCACCGTGCAATTCGTCGTGGCTCTGGACATGTCGGTGGTCAATGTCGCGCTGCCCGATATGCGCGAGGACCTCGGCTTCACACCCGACGCCCTGTTGTGGGTCGTCAACGCCTACGCACTCGCCTTCGGCGGGCTGTTGATGCTCGGCGGGCGGCTCGCCGACATCGTCGGCCGGCGGGCGACGCTGATGGGCGGGCTCGCGCTCTTCGGCGCCGCCAGCCTCGGCGGCGGCCTGGTGGGATCGCCGGGCGGGCTGATCGCCGCCCGCGCGGTCCAGGGCGTCGGCGCTGCCGCGCTCGCGCCGGTGGCCTTCACGCTGATCACCACGGCCTTCCCGGCGGGGCCCGCGCGCTCCCGGGCGCTGGGGCTGTGGGGCATGGCCGCGGCGGCGGGCGGGGCGGTCGGGGTGCTGGTGGGCGGGTTGCTCACCGAATGGGCTGGCTGGCGTTCCGTGCTGCTGATCAATGTGCCGATCGTCGTTCTCGCGCTGGCGGCGGCGCGGGCCGCGGTCGAGCCCGACCGGCGCGAGGGTCCGCGGCCCCGGCTCGATGTCGCCGGGGCGCTGTTGGTCACCTGCGGTATGGCGGCGCTGGTGCTCGGGCTCGTACGGACCCAGACCCATGCGTGGGGCTCGGCGACGACGCTGGGCACGCTGGGCGCGGCGCTGGTGCTGCTGGCCGCGTTCGTCGTGGTCGAGCGGCGGGTGGAGCGGCCGCTGCTGCGGCTCGGGCTGCTGGGGCGGCGGCCGGTGCTGGCCGGGAACCTCTTCGTTCTGCTGCTCTTCTCGGGCCAGTTCGGGGCCTTCTACTTCGCCTCGCTGTATATGCAGCAGATCCTCGGATACGGATCGATCGCGACCGGGGCCGCGTTTCTGCCGTTCTGCGCCGGCAACGTGATCGGGTCGCTCATCGCCACCCGCGCCGTCGCCCGGCTCGGCGTGCGGACGCTGCTGGTCGGCGGCGGGCTGCTGGGGGCGGCCGGAATGGGCTGGTTCTCGCTGGCGATCGGCGTGGACGGCGGCTTCGCCGACTCGGTGCTCGGCCCGTCGCTGGTCGCGAGCGTCGGCGTCGGCCTGTGTGTCGTCCCGCTCGGGACGGCGGCCACGACGGGCGTGCCGGCACCGGAGCTGGGCATGGCCTCGGGGCTGGTCAACAGCTCGCGGCAGATCGGGGGTTCGCTGGGGCTCGCGGTGCTGGCGACGGTGGCCGCGCGTGCGGCGGGCGGTGACGATCCGCGGTCCCTCGCGAGCGGCTACGCCACGGCCTTCGGCGTCTCGGGCGCGCTGCTGGCCGTGGCCGCCCTGAGCGCGGCGCTGCTGCTCCCGGGGCGGGCGCGGGGCGAGGGCGCGGCGGCGGGTGTGTCGATGGGTGCGTCCGGCGTTCCGGGCGGCGACGGCAAGGTCACGGCGGCGCCAGCCGATCGAACTCGCCGGCCTTGATGCCGGCGAGGAGCGAACCGAGCTTCGCGGGGGTGGTGATCACGACTCTGCCGGGGTCGTCGCTCTCGCGGAGCGCTATGTCATCGCCCATGGCGGCGACCTCGACGCAGGCGTCTCCTTCGCCCTGGCCGGAGTAGGAGGACTTCTGCCAGTTGATGGTGCACATTCCCTTTGCCCGTTGCCTTGCCTGTTGCCTTCATCTGAGGCGTCGCGCGACGGCGCGTACGAGGTCCCGCGACTCGTCGACGGGGAGGGCCACTTCCACGGTGTGGTCCAGGACCCCTCGGTACTTCCGCAGCTGGGACTCCGCGTCCAGGAACATCGAGCCGAGCGCCGAGTCGAACTGCACGGTGTCCAACTGGGGCACCGGCCCCGAGGCATAGGTGACCGTGGAACCGGCGACCGGGAATCCGTCCGTGACGAGCGGGATGACGCGTACGGTGACGTTCTCGCGCTCCGACGCCTCCAGCAGCCGCTCCAGCTGCGCCCGCAGGACCCGGGTCCCGCCGAACCGGGTGTGCAGGGCGGCCTCGTGGATGATGAAGCTGCACAGCGGGGGAGCGTCCCGGTCCAGGATGTCCCGGCGCTTCATCCGATGGGAGAGCCTGCGGCGCAGCTCCGGCGGTGACCATGGCGGCACGGCCTGGCCCATCACCGCGTGCGCGTACTCCTCCGTCTGCAGCAGCCCCGGGATGTGGATGAGGCCGACTACGCGCAGGCTCGCCGCGTAGTACTCCATTTCGGCCAGGTCGAGTCCGCCGGTGGCGATCAGGCCCCGGTACTCCTCCCACCAACCGCCCTTGCGCTCATGGGTCATGGCGGCGAGCGCGTCGATGTACGCGGTGTCCGGGCAGGCGTAGATGGCGGCGAGGGTGCGTACCCGCTCCTCGCTCACCCCGAACCGGGCCAGCTCCAGATTGGTGATGTGGGTCCGGTTGATGCCGAGCCGGTCGGCGGCCTCCTGGATGCTGAGGCCCGCGTCCTCCCGCATCCTGCGCAGCTCGGTGCCCAACCGCTGTTGCCGGGCGGTTGGGGCGCTCCTGGGTGGCATGTTCCTCCCATACGTGTCACCCTCGCGGGCTATTTGTCGGGGAAATTCAACGAATCCGTAGCACTTGTTTGCAGCGCTGTCCTACGGTAGGTGGTGTCGCCGCTACGAAGCGTTGATCATCGTAACGGTACGCGCACCAACAGCCCCGTCGCAGGGAGTTGACGTTGACATTGGGACCCGACCACGAGCCTGACGACAGTCCTGCGGGCAGTTCGCCCTCCCCGGGCCCCGAAGAGCCGTACGTGTACACGCTGCAGAGCACCCGCCGGGCCACCTCACCCAAGATCTGCCGGGACTTCGTCGCCTGCGTGCTGAACTCCGTGGGCCATGAAGACCTCGTCGAGACCGCGACCGCCTGCACCTCGGAGCTGGCCACCAACGCCTATCTGCACGCCGAGGGCGACTCCCTGATGCTGCGCGTGATGGTCGAGCAGCCACGGCTGCGCATCAGCGTCTACGACGCGAGCAGCGAGCTCCCCACCGGTGCGTATCTCCCGGAGGGCGACCGGATGTACGGGCGCGGCCTGGGGGTGGTCGCGGCGCTGGCCGACGAGTGGGGGACGGCGGACGGGGACCCGGCGGGGATGTACGCCAAGGGCGTCTGGTTCGAACTGCGGACGAGGGGGCGGGGGCGGGGAGCGGGCCTGAGAGGCCGCCGCCCCGGGCCGGGTGCCCTAAAGCCTGGGCCGGGCGCCTCAGACGCGAGTCCCTAAGCCTGCGCCGGGTGTCCCAGCAGCATCGTGGGGGCGCCGCTGACCCGGGTCAGGAAGACCGTGCAGGAATTCACCCCTTCGAGGCGCAGCTTCCTCCGCAGCTCCTCCGGCTCGACCGCCGAGCCCCGCTTCTTCACCGTCAGGACGCCGACCTTCCGCTCGCGCAGCAGCGCCTTGAGCTTCTTGAGGTTGAAGGGCAGCACATCCGTGATCTCGTACGCGTGGGCGTACGGCGTCGGGCGCAGATCGTCCGCCGTGACGTAGGCGATCGTCGGGTCGATGAGGCGGCCGCCGATCCGGGCGGCGACGTCCGCGACCAGGTGTGCGCGGATGACCGCGCCGTCCGGCTCGTACAGCCAGCGGCCGACCGGGCCGGGCTCGGGGTCCGGGAGCAGCGGGGTGCCGAGGAGGGAGTGGCGGTCGGGGAGCAGCGTGGCGCGGCGCATGCCCGGACGGGCGGTGCCGAACCACAGCAGGGCCTCCTTCACATCGCCGTGGTCCGAGATCCACTCCGCCTCGGCGTCCTCGGGGACCGCCTCGTGCGGAATGCCCGGGGCCACCTTGAGGGCCGCGTGCGGGGCCGTGCGGGCGGCCTGGACGGCCCAGGACAGCGGCGGGGAGTACGCCTCGGGGTCGAAGACGCGGCCGCGCCCGCCGCGCCGGGCAGGGTCCACGAAGACCGCGTCGTATCCGGAGGTGTCGGTCTCGGTGACGTCCGCGTGGCGCACCTCGATGAGCTCGGTCAGGCCCAGGGCCTCGATGTTGGCCCGGACCACCGCGCAGGTCAGCGGGTCCCGGTCGACGGCCAGGACGGGGATGCCCGCGCGGGCGAGAGCGACCGCGTCGCCGCCGATGCCGCAGCACAGGTCGGCCACGCGGCGCACGCCGAGCTCGACGAAGCGGTCGGCGCGGTAGGCGGCGACGGAAGCGCGGGTGGCCTGTTCCACGCCGTTGGGCGTGAAGTACATGCGGTGGGCGTCGTCGGAGCCGAACTTCGCGGCCGCGCGCTGCCTCAGCCGCGCCTGGGTGAGGGCCGCGGAGACCAGGTCCGCGGGGTGCTCGCGGCGCAGCCTGGTCGCCGTGGCGAGCTCTCGCGCCGGGTCGTAGTCCTGGAGCTCGCGGAGCAGTGCCTGCCCTTCGTCGCGGAGCAGTGAGTCGAAGGCGTCAACGTCCACGTCGCCCATTCTCCTCGCTCCAGCGAGCGCGTTCGCGACACCCGGCTGAAGATCGCTTATGTGATGATGATCAAGAATGGCCTTACTGGCCTTACTGGCCTTTCGAGGTGTTTCGTATTGGTCGCGGCCGCGGCTCTGCTCGCGGGCTGCTCGGATGTCGACGGAGCCGGGACCGCGCGGGTGGGCAAGGGCTCGGGCGCCGCCGCATCGTCTTCGCCGTCTTTCACATCGTCGTCCGGGTCGGGGACCCATGCCCCGGGCGCGGGCCACGACTCGCCCCATGCGTCGGACTCGGGCTCCGGTTCCGGCCTGCCCTCGCCCTCCGCCGCGGCTCCGGACGGCTACCACCGCTGGGGGCTCGACGGGCCGCTGGAGACGGCGTCGCCGCCCTCGGCCAAACCGGCCCTCGTACCGCCGGGCGCGGGCGCGCCCGCCGGGCCGCCGATCATCGACCATGTGCCGACCCGTGAACCGGTCGTCTTCGTGACCATCGATGACGGCGCCGAGAAGGACCCGGCCTTTCTGCAGCAGGCCCATGACCTGGGGCTGCCGTTCACCGGATTTCTGACGGACGACGTGGTGGCCGGCGACTACGGCTACTTCAAGCAGCTGCGCCGGCTCGGCAACGGGATGCAGAACCACACGCTCACCCATCCGAGGCTGCCCGATCTGGAGTACGAGCATCAGGTCTACGAGATCTGCGGCCAGCAGGAGATCCTCACCCGCCAGTTCGGCACCCGGCCCTATCTCTTCCGCCCGCCGTACGGGGCGGTCGACGACGACACCGTGCGCGCGGCGGCGGCCTGCGGGGTGCGGGCGCTCGTGATGTGGTCGGCCGAGATGAAGGCGGGCGGTCTTGAGTACGCGGCCGGTGACCGGCTGCACTCCGGCGACATCATCCTGGCCCACTTCCGCGGCCCCGCCCAGCAGGAGGGGCGGACGATGACCGATGTGATGACCTCGCTGCTGCGCGAGATCCAGTCGCAGGGCTTCGCCGTGGCGCGGCTGGAGGACTACCTCTGAGGGGCACGGCCGGGCCGTCTGCGGGCCGTCTGCGGGCCGTCTGAGGGGCACTGCCGGGGCGCCTGGGGGGTGCCGCCGGGGCACCTGAGGGGCGCCGCGTCACCCCGCCGCTTTGGCACTCTGGTTGACTGAGTGCTAACCGCGTCATAATGTCGTGGCTGGCACTCGGCATCGATGAGTGCCAAACACAGCGACGGGCAGGTCCGGCACCCGCGACGACGGATCCACCTGGTCGCCACCTCAGACAGTTAACCCCGTGAGATCTCCGAAGGGGGAGGTCGGATCGTGACGACCGCCAGCTCCAAGGTTGCCATCAAGCCGCTCGAGGACCGCATTGTGGTCCAGCCGCTCGACGCCGAGCAGACCACGGCCTCTGGCCTGGTTATTCCGGACACTGCCAAGGAGAAGCCCCAGGAGGGCGTCGTCCTGGCCGTGGGCCCGGGCCGCTTCGAGGACGGCAACCGTCTCCCGCTCGACGTCTCCGTCGGCGACGTCGTGCTCTACAGCAAGTACGGCGGTACCGAGGTGAAGTACAACGGCGAGGAGTACCTCGTCCTCTCGGCTCGCGACGTCCTCGCGATCATCGAGAAGTAAGTCACCGAAGTTTTGCCTGTGAGCCGCGCCCCGGTGCCCCTGTCCATACCGGGGCCGGGGCGCGGTTCGTTCGAGAGGACATACGCAACCCATGGCGAAGATCCTGAAGTTTGACGAGGACGCCCGTCGCGCCCTCGAGCGCGGCGTCAACAAGCTCGCCGACACCGTCAAGGTGACGATCGGCCCCAAGGGCCGCAACGTCGTCATCGACAAGAAGTTCGGCGCTCCGACCATCACCAACGACGGTGTCACCATCGCTCGTGAGGTCGAGGTCGAGGACCCGTACGAGAACCTGGGCGCCCAGCTCGTCAAGGAGGTGGCGACCAAGACCAACGACATCGCGGGTGACGGCACCACCACCGCCACCGTGCTGGCCCAGGCGCTGGTCCGCGAGGGCCTGCGGAACGTGGCCGCCGGCGCCTCCCCGGCCGCCCTGAAGAAGGGCATCGACGCGGCCGTCAAGGCCGTGTCCGACGAGCTGCTGGCCACCGCCCGCCCGATCGACGAGAAGTCCGACATCGCCGCCGTGGCCGCGCTGTCCGCCCAGGACAAGCAGGTCGGCGAGCTCATCGCCGAGGCGATGGACAAGGTCGGCAAGGACGGTGTGATCACCGTCGAGGAGTCCAACACCTTCGGCCTGGAGCTCGACTTCACCGAGGGCATGGCCTTCGACAAGGGCTACCTGTCTCCGTACATGGTCACCGACCAGGAGCGCATGGAGGCCGTCCTCGAGGACCCGTACATCCTGATCCACCAGGGCAAGATCGCCTCGATCCAGGACCTGCTGCCGCTGCTGGAGAAGGTCATCCAGGGTGGTAGCAAGCCGCTGCTGATCATCGCCGAGGACGTGGAGGGCGAGGCCCTGTCCACCCTCGTCGTCAACAAGATCCGCGGCACCTTCAACGCCGTCGCGGTGAAGGCCCCCGGCTTCGGCGACCGCCGCAAGGCGATGCTCGGCGACATGGCCGCCCTCACCGGCGCCACCGTCGTCGCCGAGGAGGTCGGCCTCAAGCTCGACCAGGTCGGCCTGGACGTGCTGGGCACCGCCCGCCGCGTGACCGTCACCAAGGACGACACCACCATCGTCGACGGCGGCGGCAAGTCCGAGGACGTCACCGGCCGGATCGCCCAGATCAAGGCCGAGATCGAGGCCACGGACTCCGACTGGGACCGCGAGAAGCTGCAGGAGCGGCTGGCCAAGCTGGCCGGCGGCGTCTGCGTGATCCGGGTCGGCGCCGCCACCGAGGTGGAGCTCAAGGAGAAGAAGCACCGCCTGGAGGACGCCATCTCCGCGACCCGCGCCGCGGTCGAGGAGGGCATCGTCTCCGGTGGTGGCTCCGCGCTCGTCCACGCCGTCAAGGTGCTGGAGGACAACCTCGGCAAGCAGGGCGACGAGGCCACCGGTGTCGCGGTCGTCCGCCGCGCCGCGGTCGAGCCGCTGCGCTGGATCGCCGAGAACGCGGGCCTTGAGGGCTACGTCATCACCTCCAAGGTGGCCGAGCTCGAGAAGGGCCACGGCTACAACGCGGCCACCGACGAGTACGGCGACCTGGTGAAGGCCGGCGTCATCGACCCGGTCAAGGTCACCCGCTCCGCCCTGGAGAACGCGGCGTCCATCGCCTCCCTGCTGCTCACCACCGAGACGCTGGTGGTCGAGAAGCCGGCCGAGGAGGAGCCGGAGGCCGCGGGCCACGGCCACGGTCACTCGCACTGACGCGCCCACCGCGCACGCCACGCACGGCGCGGTCACCCCTCGCGGGTGGCCGCGCCTGATGCGTTCCGGGGCGGTTTCAGGACTGGGGATTCGGGTCTGGGGGTTCGGTCTGAGGGTTCGGGTCCGGGGGTTCAGTCCTGGGGGCCGCCGTCCCTCGGGCTATTCCTTGGACTGTCCCTTCGGCTGCCCTTTGGGGGGCCGTCCCACGTTCGACGAGACGACCGAGACCGCCGCCCGCGGCGCGATCTTCGCCAGCCCCGTCATGGCCTTGTACCGCGGATCGGGGATCGACAGCGCCTTGCCCCGCGCGAAGTCCTTGAGCGCCGCCGTCACCAACCGGTCCGCGTCCAGCCACATCCAGCTCGGCACGCTGTCCGGCTTGATCCCGGCCCGCGCGTGGAACTCGGTCCGTACGAACCCCGGGCACAGCGCCATCAGCCGCACCCCCGAGCTCGCCAGGTCCCGCGCCGCGCCCTGGGTGAACTGCACGACCCATGCCTTGCTTGCCCCGTACGTGCCGCGCGGGAAGAACGCCGCGATCGAGGCGACGTTGATCACCCCGCCGCGCCCCCGGGCCCGCATGGTCTCGGCCGCGGCGGTGGTGAGCCGCAGGACGGCCTCACAGTGCACCTTCATCATCCGCAGCTCATCCGCCAGGGACACCTCGAGATAGCGGCCCTTGTTGCCGAACCCGGCGTTGTTGACGAGCAGATCGATCGGGTGCGTGCGGTCGCCCAGGCGCGCCTCGACCGCCGCGATGCCGTCGTCCTCGGACAGATCGGCCCGCAGCACGTCCGCCTCCACCCCATGGCGGTCGTGGAGGTCGGCGGCCTGTTCGCGCAGCCGCTTCTCGTCCCGAGCCACCAGCACCAGGTTGTGACCGTCCGCCGCGAGCCGGCTCGCGAAGGCGGCGCCGATGCCCGCTGTGGTTCCCGTAATCAACGCAGTCGTCATACGCGCACGTTAGCGGCCATGGAGGGGGTCGGAGCGCACTCGTCCGGATCAGTTCTTCGGTGTGATGGGAAGAGTTCCGGTGAAAGAGCGCGCGGATTCCCGCAGTTCGGGGTGGAGCGCGTCGCCCGCGGCCAGCAACCGCGGCAGCAGGGCGCGTTCGGTGGTGGCGGCGCGGAAGGCGAAGCCGACGGTCACCTCGTGGTCGGGGCGGTGCACGATCTCGACCGGGTCCCCGGCCCGTATCTCGCCCGGCTCGAGGACCCGCAGATACGCGCCGGGGACGGCGGCCCGAGTGAACCGCTTCACCCAGCGCTCCTCGCCCAGCCAGGACGCGAAGGTCCGGCACGGGATGCGCGCGGAGGCCACCTCGAGCAGCAGGTCGGGGCCGATCCGCCAGCGCTCGCCGATCCGGGCGCCGGTCACGTCGAGGCCCTGGGTGGTGAGGTTCTCGCCGAAGACGCCGTTCGGCAGCTCGCGGCCCAGCTCACGCGCCCAGGCGTCCAGGTCCTCGCGCGCGTAGGCGTACACCGCCTGATCGTTCCCGCCGTGGTGACGGGTGTCGCTGACCGTGTCGCCGACGAGTCCGCTCCCGGCCTCGCCCTTGGGGCCCGGGGCCACCACCCGCACCGGCCCGTCGGCGGGGCGCTTGTCGATACCGGTGCCACCGGAGGGGGCGTCGGTGTACTCGACCGGCATGAGGCGGCCGACGTTCACGGTGAGCACGGTCGCGGTCGCCTCGGGGATAGGGGTCATGACAGCACGCTAAGACACCGCGGCGGCGCGGTTCAAAGCTGTTTCGGCCCTCGAGCTTCAAAGCATCGCCGCGATATTCGAGGTCGTATCCAAGGGTCGCTTATACTCGAAGCATGATCGAGCCTCGTCATCTGAGGGTGCTGCGCGCCGTGGCCGCCACGGGCTCCTTCTCCGCGGCCGCCCGTGAGCTGGGCTGCACCCAGCCCGCCGTCAGCCAGCAGATGAAGGCCCTCGAACAGTCCACGGGCACGCCGCTGCTGATCCGTACGGGCCGGGAGATGCGGCTGACGCAGGCCGGCGAGGCGCTGGTGCGGCATGCGGCGGGGATCCTGGCCGGGCTGACCGCCGCCGAGGAGGAGGTCGCCGCGATCGCCGGGCTGCGGGCCGGCCGGGTGCGGCTGGCGTCCTTCCCCAGCGGCAGCTCGACGCTCGTGCCGACCGCGCTCGCCGAGATGCGCAAGGACTACCCGGGGACCCGGGTCTCGCTGGTGGAGGCCGAGCCGCCGCGCTCGGTGGAGCTGCTGCGCGCGGGCGACGTCGAGATCGCCGTGGCCTTCCGCTACCCGGAGGTCGAGCCGGCGGTGGCGGACGCGGCGGAGCTGATCGCTCCGGCCGAGGGCCCGTGGGGCAAGGACGACCTGGTCGTACGGCCGCTGCTGAGCGATCGGCTGGTGGGCGTGGTGCCCGAGGGGCACCGGCTGGCGGGGGCCGGAGCGGTGGGCATCGGGGAGCTGGCCGAGGAGCCGTGGATCGCGGGCTGCCCGCGCTGCCGCAGGCATCTGGTGGATGTGTGCGAGGCGGCGGGCTTCACGCCCCGGATCGACTTCGCGACGGATGACTATCCGGCGGTGATCGGGCTGGTGGCGGCCGGTCTTGGGGTGGCGGTGCTGCCGGAGCTGGCGCTGGAGTCCGTACGGGCCAAGGGCGCCGCGATGGTGGCGGTGGAGCCGGCCGTGCGGCGGGAGGTCGTCGCGCTCACCCTGCCGGACCTCGCCCGGGTCCCGGCGGTGGCGGCGATGCTGGAGCGGCTGGAGTCGGCGGCGCGAGGCGAACCGCGGCCGTGACGGGCGGCTGAACGGCGGTTCTGAGGCAGGCATGGGCGGGCGGCAGCGGCGGCCGAGCCCTCAAAAGAAGGCTCCGCGGTCGGTGCCGATACGTTTCTTCAGAATTGTGGTGATCGCGGGCGCGATCAGGCGCCGGGAGCTCCGGCGCCCGAGGTGGCCACGGCCCGGTGGCGTGCCCGCCCCATGAGCTCCTCACGTTCGTCCTCGGTCAGTCCGCCCCACACGCCGTACGGCTCACGAACCGCCAGCGCGTGCGCCGCGCACTCCGCGCGTACGGGGCATCGCATGCACACCTCTTTGGCTGACATCTCGCGCGCGCTGCGGGCAGCGCCGCGCTCTCCCTCCGGATGGAAGAAGAGCGAGCTGTCGACCCCGCGACACGCGGCCAGCAGCTGCCAGTCCCACAGGTCGGCGTTCGGACCGGGAAGACGGGAGAAATCTGCCATTGCCTTATCTCCTCGAAGCGATCTGGTGCGGACGCTGCGTCCTGGGTCGTACACCTACTGTGTAAGTAGATGTAAATATGACTCATTGCGAATCTAGCCACAGAGACCGGCAAATTGGAAGCAAGGTCGCCAAATGCCATCGAAGAGGGCGAAAGTCGGGCTGGGGCGCGGCGGCCGCGATGAAGCAGCTCTGTGTCCGTTCCCTCACGTAGAGTGTCGAAGGTGGCCGCTGGACCCCGTAACTCTTTCGGGTGACCGTCGTTGAGAGTGCGGAGGCGGTTGATGGGTAAAGCTCTCGGACGGATGTCCGAGGCTGTCAATCGCACAGGTGACGATATGTACCAGCCTGGAGGCTCAAGGTGACGCGCATCAGCTGCGGAGGGCGGTCATGACATCCGTCCTCGTCTGCGACGACTCCCCGCTTGCCCGAGAGGCGCTGCGCCGTGCGGTGGCGACCGTGCCCGGCGTCGAGCGTGTGACGACGGCGGCCAACGGCGAGGAAGTCCTCCGCCGCTGGGGGGCCGACCGTTCGGATCTGATTCTGATGGACGTACGGATGCCCGGCCTCGGCGGTGTCGAGACCGTGCGGCGGCTGCTCTCGGCCGACCCCGGCGCCCGGATCATCATGCTCACGGTCGCCGAGGACCTGGACGGCGTCGCGCTGGCCGTGGCCGCCGGCGCCCGTGGCTATCTGCACAAGGACGCCTCGCGCGCCGAGCTGCGTGCCACCGTGACCCAGGCGCTGGCCGACCCGACCTGGCGGCTGGCCCCGCGCCGGCTGCGCTCCGCCGAGATGGGCGCGGCGCCGACGCTCACCGCCCGTGAGATCCAGGTGCTGGAGGGCATGAGCCACGGCCGGTCCAATGCGGAGATCGGCCGTGAGCTGTTCCTGTCCGAGGACACCGTCAAGACGCACGCCCGGCGGCTGTTCAAGAAACTCGGCGCCTCGGACCGGGCACACGCGGTGGCGCTCGGCTTCCGCTGGGGCCTGGTCCGTTAGACCTCGCTCGCCTGGCGAGTGAGCCGAAGGGCGCGGCCGCCCGCGCCGGAGGCGCTGATGTCGCTGTGAAAGGGAGAGCGCGCGCAGGCTGCGAGGCTGCAATCGATATGCGGCTACCGCCGCGTGTGCGGCTGAGCACGGTCGACCGTCGACAGGGGGCACCTCCCAGCGGTAGCTGGGGGAGAACCGAGCCCCAAAAAAAGGGGGCCGACGGTCCCCGCCCGTCGGGTGGCGGGCGGGGCGAAGGGCGGCGGCTTATGTTGGTTCGCCGAGCGATGCCGCATCCTTGAAGGTGTGGAGTTCCTCGGGGACATGTCGGTCGGGCGTGAGGGGAGAGCGCAGGACGTGACGACAGCCGGCGCACCTGCTCATAACGCTTCAGCGCACAACTACGGACGCGGTGCCACGGAAGCCTCGGCGCCAAGGCACCATGGACGGATGCGCGACGACGAGACCCAGGGGTCCCCGCCGGTCGGCGGCTCCGGGACCCAAGGGGCCATCGGCGCCCTTGTCCGGCGCGCCGCGGAGGGGGATGAGCGGGCCACCCACGATCTGCTCGCCCATGTGCATCCGCTCGCCCTGCGCTATTGCCGTACGCGGCTTTCGCGGCTGCCGGGCGATGCCCGCCATTTCGTGGACGACCTGGCGCAGGAGGTCTGCCTCGCGGTCTTGTGCGCGCTGCCGCGCTACCGCGACACGGGCCGGCCCTTCGAGGCGTTCGTCGTGGCCATCGCCGCGCACAAGGTCGCCGATCTCCAGCGCGCGGCCATGCGCCACCCGGGCAGCACGGCGGTGCCCTCGGACGAGATGCCGGAGCAGCCGGACGACTCGCTCGGCCCCGAGGAGCAGGCGCTGCTGAGCAGCGACGCCGAGTGGGCCAAGAAGCTGCTGGCGAACCTCCCCGAGAACCAGCGCGAGCTGGTGCTGCTGCGGGTCGCGGTCGGGCTGACCGCGGAGGAGACCGGGCAGATGCTCGGGATGTCCCCTGGCGCCGTGCGGGTGGCCCAGCACCGGGCCCTGAGCAGGCTGCGAGCGCTCGCCGAGCAGTAGGTCTCGGCGGGTTTCAGCAGGCCACCGGGTTTTCCACAGGGAGGAATGGGGCACCTGTCGCGCCCGTTAGCATGGGAGTCCGCGCTGGGGCAAGACCATTGGAAGGGTGTCATGACTGTCAACGTCGACGGAGTGCCTGAGAAATTCGCGATGCTCGGGCTGACGTACGACGATGTGCTGCTGCTGCCGGGCGCCTCCGAGGTGCTGCCGAACGCGGTCGACACCTCGTCCCGAGTCTCTCGAAACGTCCGGGTCAATGTGCCGCTGCTGTCCGCCGCCATGGACAAGGTGACCGAGTCCCGGATGGCCATCGCCATGGCCCGTCAGGGCGGTGCGGGCGTGCTGCACCGCAATCTGTCGATCGAGGACCAGGCCAACCAGGTCGACCTGGTCAAGCGGTCCGAGTCCGGCATGGTGACCGACCCGATCACGGTCCGGCCGGATGCGACGCTGGCCGAGGCGGACGCGCTGTGCGGAAAGTTCCGGATCAGCGGCGTCCCGGTGACGGACGCGGCGGGCAAGCTGCTCGGCATCGTCACCAACCGTGACATGGCCTTCGAGACGGACCGGGGCCGCCAGGTCCGCGAGGTCATGACCCCGATGCCGCTGGTCACCGGCAAGGTCGGGATCTCCGGCGAGGACGCGATGCAGCTGCTGCGCCGCCACAAGATCGAGAAGCTGCCGCTGGTCGACGACGCGGGCGTGCTCAAGGGCCTGATCACCGTCAAGGACTTCGTGAAGGCCGAGAAGTATCCGCATGCGGCCAAGGACGCCGACGGGCGGCTGATCGTCGGCGCGGCGGTCGGCGTCGGGGACGAGTCGTACGACCGGGCGCAGGCGCTGGTCGAGGCCGGGGTGGACTTCCTCGTGGTCGACAGCGCGCATGGCCACAGCCGGGGCATCCTCGACATGATCGCCAAGCTGAAGTCCAACATCAGGGTCGATGTGGTGGGCGGCAATGTCGCCACCCGGGACGGCGCCCAGGCGCTGATCGACGCCGGGGTGGACGGGGTCAAGGTCGGCGTCGGGCCGGGCTCGATCTGCACCACCCGGGTGGTCGCGGGCATCGGTGTGCCGCAGGTGACGGCGATCTACGAGGCCGCGCAGGCGTGCCATGCGGCCGGGGTGCCGCTGATCGGCGACGGCGGCCTGCAGTTCTCGGGCGATATCGCGAAGGCGATCGCGGCGGGCGCGGACACGGTCATGCTGGGCAGCCTGCTGGCCGGGTGCGAGGAGTCGCCGGGCGAGATGGTCTTCATCAACGGCAAGCAGTTCAAGTCCTACCGGGGCATGGGTTCGCTGGGCGCGATGCAGTCGCGCGGCCAGGCCCGCTCGTACTCCAAGGACCGCTACTTCCAGGACAATGTGCTCTCCGAGGACAAGCTGGTGCCCGAGGGCATCGAGGGCCAGGTGCCCTACCGGGGCCCGCTCGCCTCGGTGGCGCACCAGCTCGTGGGCGGTCTGCGGGCGTCGATGGGCTATGTCGGCTCGGCGAATGTGGCGGAGCTCAAGGAGAAGGGCCGCTTCGTACGGATCACGGCGGCCGGGCTCAAGGAGAGCCACCCGCACGACATCCAGGTGACCACCGAGGCGCCCAACTACTCCGCTCGTTAGCCCGTACGAGGGGGCGGCGAAGAGGGCAGGGATACTGGGACGGCAGACCTGAAGAGCGAAAGGCACCCACGTGACTGAGATCGAGATCGGGCGCGGCAAGCGCGGCCGCAGGGCGTACGCGTTCGACGACATCGCCGTTGTGCCGAGTCGTCGTACCCGGGACCCGAAGGAGGTCTCCATCGCCTGGCAGATCGACGCCTACCGCTTTGAGCTGCCGTTCCTCGCAGCCCCGATGGACTCGGTGGTCTCGCCGAAGACCGCCATCCGCATCGGCGAGCTGGGCGGTCTCGGGGTGCTCAACCTCGAGGGCCTGTGGACCCGCTACGAGGACCCGGAGTCGCTGCTCGCGGAGATCGCCGAGCTGGACGAGCAGACCGCGACCCGGCGTATGCAGGAGATCTACGCCGCGCCGATCAAGGAAGAGCTGATCGGACAGCGGCTGAAGGAGGTGCGCGACTCGGGCGTGGTGACGGCCGCCGCGCTCTCCCCGCAGCGCACCGCGCAGTTCTCCAAGGCCGTCGTGGACGCCGGGGTCGACATCTTCGTGATCCGTGGCACCACGGTCTCGGCCGAGCATGTCTCCGGCGCCGCCGAGCCGCTGAACCTGAAGCAGTTCATCTATGAGCTGGACGTTCCGGTCATCGTGGGCGGCTGTGCCACCTACACCGCCGCGCTGCATCTGATGCGGACGGGGGCGGCCGGTGTGCTGGTCGGGTTCGGCGGCGGCGCCGCGCACACCACGCGCAATGTGCTGGGCATCCAGGTACCGATGGCGACCGCCGTCGCCGACGTCGCCGCCGCCCGCCGGGACTACATGGACGAGTCCGGCGGCCGGTATGTGCATGTGATCGCCGATGGTGGCGTCGGCTGGAGCGGCGATCTGCCCAAGGCCATCGCCTGCGGTGCGGACGCGGTCATGATCGGCTCGCCGCTGGCCCGGGCCACGGACGCGCCGGGCCGGGGTCACCACTGGGGCATGGAGGCCGTGCACGACGAGGTGCCGCGCGGCAAGCGGATGAACCTGGGCACGGTGGGCACCACGGAGGAGATCCTGCTGGGCCCGTCCCACACCCCCGACGGCTCGATGAACTTCTTCGGCGCGCTGCGCCGGGCGATGGCCACGACGGGCTACTCGGAGCTCAAGGAGTTCCAGCGGGTCGAGGTGACGGTCGCTCCCTCGCAGCACGACAAGCGCTGAGCGCGCAGCACAAACGGGTGCAGCACAAACGGGTGCAGCACAAACGGGTTGGGCCCCGACCGCGATGCGGTCGGGGCCCAACCCGTATGTGGCGCGTCGGTGCGTCAGCGGTTGCTGAGGCGGTAGGCGGTGGAGACCGCCGCGACCGGGGACAGCGCCATGAAGATGTAGGTCAGCGCGTTGGCGTCTTCCTTCCACGCGTCCCACAGGTCGCTGAAGTGGTCGAAGAAGATCTCGTTCGTCGACAGCACCTGGCTGCTGGCGCCACCGCCGAGCTTGTCGGCGTAGTTGGCCATGGCGTCGTGCAGGATCATGGCGTAGCCGTAGAGTTCGCCGATGAACACGGCGACCACGGCCAGGATCGCGCCGATCACCCACAGGGCGGTGTTGCGGCCGCCAAGCTTGGCGATCACGAGACCGATCAGGGCGCCGACGGCGACACCGGCGTAGGCGAACTGCTTGATCTCCGGCGGAGTCTTGTCCGTGTCGGCCATGGCGCTCAGCAGGAAGGCGTAGAGGAACCCGCCGACCAGAGCGGCGACGACGGCGGCGAGGACGGCGACCGCGGGGTTGCCCTGGCGGCCGGCCGGCGGCGCCGGCGGCGGGAAGCCGCCCGCGAACTGCGGCTGCGGCGGCTGCTGCGGGCCGCCGTACTGCGGCTGCGGCGGCTGGGCCGGGTAGCCGTAACCACCGGGCTGCTGCGGCTGCTGCGGCTGCTGAGGCTGCTGCCAGTTCTGGCTCATGGAGATCCCCCGGGGATGAAGGTGATGCCCGCGCTCCGGGGATTCATGCTGATGGGAGCGCGAACGAAGAGTTCGAGCCATAAAACTAACAGCCGGGCACGACAATCAGACAAGTCGTGTCTGTCGTCCGTGACACGCCTGCGACCGGACAGAGACAACCTGTCCGTCCTTATGGTGATTTGACGGCCACTATTCCGTGACGTGCTTGTCGTTGAGGTGACTCCCCACCTCTGTAAACGGCGGAACAGGCGATGTCGTTCCGCTCCGGTGTCCCCTCCCGTCACGTGATCATGAACGCAAGGTAGCAGCGATCCGGTCGTACGAGGGTGCGGTCGACATCAGTGCCCGGCAAGAATCCGGCATAAGCAATAATGTCAACTTATGGCGCAGAACAAGACGTTCACGGGACGTGATGTCGGAATCGACCTCGGCACGGCGAACACCCTGGTGTACGTGCGGGGCAGGGGGATCGTGCTCAATGAGCCGTCAGTCGTCGCGGTCAGCACGACGGACGGAAGCGTGCTGGCGGTCGGCTCCGAGGCGAAGGAGACCATGGGGCGCACCCCCTCCAACATCGTCGCCGTCCGCCCGCTGCGGGACGGGGTCATCGCCGACTTCGAGATCGCCGAGCGGATGCTGCGGCACTTCATCAAGAAGGTCACGGGCAGCCGCCGGCTCTCCCGCCCCCGCGTCGTGGTGTGTGTGCCCTCCGGCATCACGGGCGTCGAGCGGCGCGCGGTCATGGAGGCCGCGTCACAGGCCGGGGCGCGCCAAGTGCATCTGATCGAGGAGCCGATGGCGGCGGCGATCGGCGCGGGGCTGCCGGTGAGCGACCCGACCGGCTGCATGGTGGTCGACGTGGGCGGCGGCACGACCGAGGTGGCCGTGGTCTCGCTGGGCGGGATCGTCACCGCCCGCTCGGTGCGCATGGCGGGTGATGCGATGGACGCCGCGATCAGCACGCATGTGAAGAAGCGGTACGCCCTGGCGATCGGGGAGCGGACCGCCGAGGAGATCAAGGTGAGCGTCGGCTCCGCCACAGCGGTCGGCGCCTGGTCCGCGCCCGGCAGCGGATCGTCCGTCAGGCGCCCCGAGCGGAATGTGGAGGTGGTGTCGGCCGGCCGGGGCGGCGAGCGCCTTTCGCTCGACAAGGGCGGCAACGGTGACGGGCTCGACGGAGCCGGCAAGGCTGCCGACCCGGAGCAGACGCAGACGCTGCTGCCGCCGGACCGCTGCACCATCCGCGGCCGGGACCTGGTCACCGGACTGCCGAAGGTCCTGGAGCTGACGGCGGATGAGGTGCGGCACGCGCTGGCCGAGCCCGTGGACAGCATCGTCGCGGCGGTGCGGTCCACGCTGGACGAGACCCCGCCGGAGCTGGCGGGCGACATCATGGACCGGGGCATCGTGCTGACCGGGGGCGGAGCGCTGCTGCGCGGCCTCGACGTCCGGCTCAGCCGCGAGCTGGACATCCCGGTGCTGGTGGCCGACGACCCGCTGGACTGTGTGGCCCTCGGCACCGGCCGCTGTGTCGAGGACTTCGCGTCGCTGCGCACGGTGCTGGACGCCCGGCCCCGGGGGCTGGCCGCCACCGCGCGGGGCTGAGGCGAGGCTGACAGGGGGCTCCGACGGCCCCCTCGGGCGGGGCCCTCGGACGTGCGGTACGGGCCCGCCCGTGGTGGTCTGGTGACACCGCGTCCGTTCACGGGGGCGGTACGGACCGACGTCGAGGTGGCGGTAGTGGCACGCGACGGGAGATGTGCGCGAGCGATCGTCGCGGCGGTCGCCGCCCTGAGCGCGGTCCTGAGCGTCGCCCTGAGCGCGGCCCTGGGCACGGTCCTAAGTGCGGGCCCGGTCATGCCGGTTCTGCCGTCGGTACCGGCTTCGGCGGCCGTGCCCTCCGTGCCTTCGGCGGCTGTGCCCGCGGCGGCCGTGCCTTCGTACGAGAGCCCCCGCGCCACCCCGTCCGGCCCTGGCCATGGCTCTGGGCGTGACCGTGTCGGCGGCCACCGGAGCTCGTACGCCCTGACCGTCCGGCTGGCGTCCGCGAGCCCCGCCGTCCTGCGGCGCCCGGACGGCTGGTTCACGCTCAGCGGCACCGTGGTCAACCACTCGCGGTACCGCGTCACCGGTGCGCACGTGGGCGTGCGCACCGGGCCGGCGGCGCTCGGCACGCGCAGCGGCCTCGCCGCCGCGGCCGTACGCACGGACCTGACCCGCGCGGACGGCGAGGAGATTTCCGGCCATGTCCACCGGCTGCCCTCCCTCGCCCCCGGCGCCCGCCGCGACTTCCGGCTGCGGATCCCGGTGCCGGAGCTGGGGGCGTACGGCGCGGGGGCGTACGGGCTGACGGTGGATGTGGCCCGCGGGGACGGGGCCGTCCTCGGGCTGGCCCGCACCTTTCTGCCGGTCTATCCGGAGGGCACGGCGTACCAGCCGTTGCGCACCACCGTGCTGTGGCCGATCACCGACACCCCGCATATGGAGGCGCTGACCCTGCGCACCCAGGAGAGCGTGCGGCCGGTGTTCCGCGATGACGCCCTTGCCGCCGCGTTCGCCGAGGGCGGGCGGCTGCGGCGGCTGGTCGAGACGGGCGCGCGGCTGCCGGTGACCTGGGCGGTGGACCCGGACCTGGTGGCGCAGGCGCGGGCGATGGCGGACGGCTACCGGGTGGCCCGCACCCCCGGCGCCACCGACCCCCGGCAGACCACCGAGGGCCGGGGCGGGCGGGCGGCGGCGGCCTGGCTGGCCGCGCTCAAGCGCGCGGTGCGCGGACAGGACGTCATCGCGCTGCCGTACGCCGACCCCGACCTGGCCTCGCTCGCGCGCGGCGGCCCCGGCGGCGACGCGCTGGCGGGGCTGTTGCGCCGGGCGTCCCGGGCGGGCAAGGACGTGGTGGACCGGGAGCTGGACACCGACGCCCGCGCCGATGTGGCCTGGCCGGCGGGCGGCGCGGTGGACGCCGGGATCGCCGGGTACGCCGAGCGGCTGGGCCTGGGGACGGTGTTGGCCTCCGGCAGCACCGTCGGGGGGCTGCGCCGTTCCTCCGGCGCGCTGGTCACCGGTGGGGCCACGGACGACCGCGCGGTCGCGCTCGGCGAGCGGATGACCGCCCTGACGTACGACACGACCGTCGCCTCGCTGCTGGCCCAGAGCCGGCCGGGCGCGGGCGCGGCCGGGGCGCCGCTCCGGCTGAGGGTGCGGCAGCGGCTGCTCGCGGAGAGCCTGACGGCCGTCCGGGAGCTGCCGTACGCCCCGCGCGCCCTGATGGTCGTCCCCCCGCGCCGGATGTCGGCCGGGGCGGCGCGGGCGGTGTCCGAGTCGGTGTCCGAGGGGCTGGGGGCGGGCTGGCTTGAGCCGTCCCGGCTGGAGGCGGCGGCGCAGGACCCGGAGCCGGGGCAGCTGCGCGAGGCCGAGGGCTACCCGGTCGCGCTGCGCGCCTCCGAACTGCCCGCCCGCTCGCTGGCCGCGGTCGCCCGGGACCAGCGGCGTCTTGGCGCCCTCTCGAAGGTGCTGTCCGACCCGGGGCGCACCACCGCCTCCGCGTACGCCGCGATGGCGCGCGCGGTCTCCACGAGCTGGCGCGGGAACCCGGCGGGCGCGCGCTCGTACCGGCGCGGTGTGAGCCGCTTTCTGACCGCCTCGATCGACTCGGTCCGGCTGGTGCCCAAATCGAAGGTGACGGTCGCCGGCCAGTCCGCGACCATCCCGGTCACGGTCGACAACGGGCTGCAGCAGGACCTGACCGGAGTGGAGCTGCGGGTGGCCTCCAGCCGGCCGGAGCGGCTTGCCGCGGTGGACCGGGCGGTCGGGGTACAGGCGTCGCGGGCGGTCAGCCGTACGGTACGGGTCGGGGTGCGGGCCCACGCCAACGGGCCGGTGCGGCTCACCGCCCAGCTCTACACCAGCTCCGACGGCAGGCCCTGGGGCCGCCCGATCACCTTCACGGCCGATGTCCGCTCGGTGCCCTCGGGGGCGGTGGCGTTCGTGGCGGGCGGGGTGGGGCTGATGATGCTGGCCGCGGCGTTCCGGCTGCGCCGCGCGCAGGCGCGCGGTGGTGCACCACCGCCGGGCGTACGGGGGTGAGTGCCCGGGCGTGCGGGGGCGAGTCCCCGGGCGTACGGGGGACGAATCCTCCGGGCGTACGGGGGCGACGCGGGTTTGCGGGCGCGGCGGCTCAGAAGCCGGTACGGCGGGGCGGCACTGCGCAAGTGCTCAGAGCCGGTACGCCGTGCCCGCCGGGCTGGCGCCGCGCGTGTCCAGCAGCAGCTGCGCCTTCACGGCCAGGCCCTGTAGGTCGTAGCTGCGGTGGTGCTGCAGCAGCACCGTCAGGTCGGCGTCGGCCACCGCCTCGTACAGCGCGTCCGCGCGCGGCACCGGTCGGCCGAGCACCCGCCACCGCGCCACGAACGGATCGTGGAAGCTGAGCTGGGCGCCCAGCTCCATCAGCCGGGAGGCGATCTCGCGGGCCGGGGCGCCCTCCTGGTCGCCCACATCGGGCTTGTAGCTCACCCCGAGCAGCAGTACCCGGGCGCCGCGCGCCGACTTCCCGTGCTCGTTGAGCAGGGCCGCGCAGCGCCGGGTGACATAGCCCGGCATCCGCCCGTTGACCTGCTGCGCCAGCTCCACCATGGCCAGCGGACGGCCGGGGCCGCGCCCGCCGTACGGCGAGCAGTCCGAGGCGATCGGCACACCGTGGCCGCCGACACCGGGCCCCGGCCGGAACGCCTGGAAGCCGAACGGCTTGGTCTCGGCGCAGCGGATCACGTCCCACAGGTCGACGCCGAGGTCCTGGCAGAACATCGCCATCTCGTTGACCAGGGCGATGTTGACGTGCCGGTAGTTGGTCTCCAGGACCTTGACGGTCTCGGCCTCGCGCGGGCCCCGGGCGCGTACGACCTTCTCGGTGAGGCGGCCGTAGAACGTGGCGGCCGCCTCCGTGCAGGCGGGGGTCAGTCCGCCGATGACCTTGGGGGTGTTGGCGTAGCCGTACGCGCGGTTGCCGGGGTCGAGGCGGCCGGGGGAGTAGGCGAGGTGGAAGTCGCGCCCGGCCCGCAGCCCGGAGCCGTCCTCCAGGATCGGCCGCAGGAATTCCTCGGTGGTGCCGGGGTACACGGCGGATTCGAGTACGACGGTGGTGTGCGGGCGCAGCTGCGCGGCCAGCGCGCGGGCGGCCTCGCCGACCGCCGACAAGCCGGCCGTCCGGTCCGCGCCGAGCGGGGTCGGGGCGCAGATCACGGCGGTGTGGACGCGGCCGAGCTCGGCGGGGTCGCTGGTGGTCCGGAAGCCCCCGGCGGCCATCCGGCGCAGGTCGGCGGCCGACAGCGCGCCGTCCCACGGCGCCCCGCACGGCAGCCTGCCCGCGCGCAGATCGGCGGCGGCGCCGGGGTCGGGATCGTAGCCGAGGGTGCGGACGCCGGCGGCGGTGGCCGCCTGGACGAGGGGGATGCCGAGGTGGCCGAGTCCGATGACGGCGAGATCTGCGGGCATGACTTCGTGCCGACCCTTCCCGAGGCGATTCCGGATGGCGCGAAATTGCGTGAATACAGACTAAGCGGAAATATGACTCGTATTCAGTATCGACGCTGCACCGGCATGGCGTCACGGACGGAAACCCAGGAAAATCGTTCACGAACGTTGTGATCTCGATCACCGTCTCGATCACCACGGGAGGCAGCCGTGAGGACACCGACACTGGGGCCGGCCGAGCGCGGCGAGGCGTTGGCCCGGATGGCGGACCAGGAGTTGGACGTGCTGGTCGTGGGTGGCGGGGTGGTCGGGGCCGGCACCGCCCTGGACGCCGTCACCCGGGGCCTGGAGACCGGCCTGGTCGAGGCGCGGGACTGGGCGGCCGGCACCTCGAGCCGGTCCAGCAAGCTGATCCACGGCGGCCTGCGCTATCTGGAGATGCTGGACTTCGTCCTCGTACGGGAGGCGCTGAAGGAGCGCGGGCTGCTGCTGGAGCGGCTGGCCCCGCACCTGGTCAAGCCGGTGCCGTTCCTGTACCCGCTCAAACACCGCGCCTGGGAGCGCCTGTACGCGGGCACCGGCGTGGCCCTGTACGACGGCATGTCGCTCTCCTCCGGGCACGGCCGCGGGCTGCCCGCGCACCGTCATCTGACCCGGCGGCGGGCGCTGCGGGTCGCGCCCTGTCTGCGGAAGGACGCCCTGGTCGGGGCGTTGCAGTACTACGACGCCCAAGTGGACGACGCGCGCTTCGTCACCACGCTGGTGCGCACCGCCGCCTCGTACGGCGCCCATGTCGCCAACCGCGCGCGGGTGGTGGGCTTCCTGCGGGAGGGGGAGCGCATCGTCGGTGCCCGGGTGCGCGACATGGAGACGCCTTCCGGGGAAAAGGGCGCCGACTTCGAGATCCGCGCCCGTCAGGTGGTGAACGCCACCGGGGTGTGGACGGACGAGACGCAGGCGCTGATCGGGGAGCGGGGCCAGTTCCACGTACGGGCGTCCAAGGGCATCCACCTCGTCGTGCCCAAGGACCGGATCCACTCCACGACCGGGCTGATCCTGCGCACCGAGAAGAGCGTGCTGTTCGTGATCCCGTGGGGCAGGCACTGGATCATCGGCACCACCGACACCGACTGGAGCCTGGACAAGGCCCATCCGGCCGCCTCCAGCGCCGATATCGACTATCTGCTGGAGCATGTCAACGAGGTGCTGGCGGTCCCGCTCACCCGCGCCGACGTCCAGGGCGTGTACGCCGGGCTGCGCCCGCTGCTGGCCGGCGAGTCGGACGCCACCAGCAAGCTCTCGCGCGAGCACACGGTCGCGCATGTCGCGCCGGGCCTGGTGGTGGTGGCGGGCGGCAAATACACCACGTACCGGGTCATGGCCAAGGACGCGGTCGACGAGGCGGTGCACGGCCTCGACCAGTGGGTCGGCCCCTGCGTCACCGAGGAGGTGCCGCTGGCCGGCGCCGTGGGTTACCAGGCGCTGTGGAACGCGCGAGCGCGCATGGCCAAGCGCACCGGGCTGCATGTGGCCCGCGTCGAGCATCTGCTGAACCGCTATGGCTCGCTCGCCGAGGAGATCGTGGAACGGATCGCCGAAGACCCCTCCCTGGGTGAACCGCTCACCTACGCCGACGACTATCTGCGCGCCGAGATCGTCTACGCCGCCTCCCACGAGAGCGCCCGCCACCTGGACGACGTACTGACCCGGCGTACCCGCATCTCGATCGAGACCTTCGACCGGGGCACCCGCTGCGCCCGGGAGGCCGCCGAACTGATCGCCCCGGTGCTGGGCTGGGGGCCGGAGCAGACCGACAAGGAGGTCCGGCACTACGAGAAGCGGGTCGAGGCGGAGCGCGAATCGCAGCTCCAGCCGGACGATCTGACGGCGGACGCGGCCCGGCTGGGGGCGCCGGACATCATCCCGCTCTGAGCTCCGGGGGCACAGCACACTACGTGCGGCGGATCAGGTCCGGCAGAACTCGGCCTTGAGGAGGTCCCGCTCCGCCGCCGAGGGCGGCAGCACATCGCTGTTGAGGCGGTAGGCCAGCACATGACGGCCGCCCGGGGTGGCGACGACCTGGACGTAGGAGCCGCTGATCCGGCCGTTGTGGCCCCACAGCGTCACCCCGCAGGACAGCCGCACCGGGAAGAGGCCCATCCCGTACCGCCCGTCGGAGGCCGTGGTGTCGCGCATCCGCCGCAGCGCCGCCGGGCCCAGCACCTCGCCGCGCAGCAGTGCGGCGTAGAAGCGCGCCAGGTCGTCGAGGGTGGAGATCGCCTCGCCCGCGGCGCTCGCCGGGGACGGGTCGAGATCGGTGACATCGCGGGGCGTGCGGTCGTGGGGCGTGCGGTCGCGCGGGGCGCGGTCGCCAGGGGCGCGGTCGCGGGGCGTGTGATGGCGACGGGCGCCGTTTTGCGCGGCGTAGGCGCGGCCGTGCGGGGTGGGGAGGGTGGTGCGGGTGCCAGGGAAGGACGTGCCGCGCAGGGCGAGCGGGGTGAGTACGCGGCGCGCGGTCTCGGCGGCGTAGGGGCGGCCGGTGACGCGCTCGACGACCAGGCCCAGCAGGACGTAGTTGGTGTTGGAGTAGTGCCACCGGGCTCCCGGGGCGAACTGCGGGCGGTGGGCGACGGCGATGCGTACGAGCTGCCGTGGCGTCAGGGGGGAGGCGCCCGGCGGGCCGGCCAGCCGACGGGCCACGCGCTGATCGCCCGCGAAGTCGAACAGACCGCTGGTGTGGGTGAGAAGCTGCCGGAGGGTGATTTTCCGGCCATCGTTGCTCTCGCCGCGCACCAGCCCCGGAAGGTGCTCGTCGACCGTGTCGTCCAGGTCGAGCCGTCGCTGTTCGGCCAACTGGAGGACGACCGCCGCGACAAAGGTCTTGGTGATGCTGCCCGCGCGGAAGCGGTCGCTTTCGTGAATTCGCCGACCGGTGCGCACATCGGCCAGCCCGGCCGAGGCGAAGCGCGTCCCGCCGCCGTCCAGGGCGAGCGCGGCGGCGCCCGGTGCCCGGCCCCCGGCCACCAGCCGCCGTACGGCCGTCTGCAGGGCCGCCTCGGCGTCCCGCCCGCCGGAGTGCCGGACCGTCGCGGCGACGGGCGTGGGAGCCGCGCCGGGGTCCGCCGGGGCGCCGCAGCCGGGGACCGCGGCGCCCAGGAGCGCCGCCAGCGCGAGCGCCGCGGCCCGCGCGCGGCCCCGCCTCGTCCGCCCGGGGGCGCGGATCGGCATATCGGGAGCCCTTTCGTCGACTGTTCCGCTGTTTCTCTGCTCCTCGGGTCGTCCTGGGGCGTCCCGGGTCGCCTAAGGTTGCCTCGGGTCTCGCCGGGTTTTCGTCGGGTCTCGTTGGGATTTCGTGAAGCCTTCATCGGCTGCGAACCCCCAGATGCTCACAGGTGTGGCCGCGGCCGCCAGGCCCGGCCCCGGACCCCGGGACTTCCCCCGGTCCGCGGATGAGAGACAATGGGGGCTCTCCCAGGGTGGGTTCAGGGCGGGTTGATTTGCAGAGGGGACGCATGTCGGAGGCGGAGCGGACGCAGGGCTCGACCGGGCGCCTCCTCGCCGGGCGGTACCGGCTCGGGGAAGTTCTCGGCCAGGGCGGGATGGGCACGGTCTGGCGGGCGAGTGACGAAACGTTGGGTCGCACCGTCGCGGTCAAGGAGCTGCGCTTCCCGTCGAGCGTCGACGAGGACGAGAAGAGACGGCTCATCACCCGTACGCTGCGTGAGGCGAAGGCGATCGCCCGTATCCGCAGCAACGGCGCCGTCACGGTCTACGACGTGGTGGACGAGGACGACCGCCCCTGGATCGTCATGGAGCTCATCGAGGGCCGCTCGCTCGCCGACGCCGTACGGGACGACGGCCCGCTCACCCCGCGCCGCACCGCCGAGGTGGGGCTCGCCGTCCTCGACGTACTGCGCGCCGCGCACCAGGCGGGCATCCTGCACCGCGATGTGAAGCCGTCCAACGTCCTCATCGCGGACGACGGCCGCGTCGTGCTCACCGACTTCGGCATCGCCCAGGTCGAGGGCGACCCCTCCGTCACCTCGACCGGCATGCTCGTCGGCGCGCCCTCCTACATCTCGCCCGAGCGCGCCCGCGGCCACAAGCCCGGCCCGCCGGCCGACCTGTGGTCGCTGGGCGGTCTGCTGTACGCGGCGGTGGAGGGCGTGCCGCCGTACGACAAGGCCACCGCCATAGCGACGCTCACGGCCGTGATGACCGAGCCCGTCGACAAGCCGAAGAACGCGGGCGTGCTGGAGGAGGTCATCTACGGCCTGCTCGACAAGGACCCCGAGCGGCGGCTCGACGACGCGGGCGCGCGGGCGCTGCTGACGCAGGCGCTGGACGCGCCCGACGAGGGCCGGTCGAAGGCCGCGGCGGCCAACGCCACCCGCACCATGACCCTGCCGCCCGCCCCGCCCGAGGACGCCCCGTCCGCCGCGCCCTCGGACCGGGTGCGCGGCGCGCTGCGCTCCGTACGGAAGGCATCGGCGGCGTCGGCGTCGGCCGGTGCCGCCGCCGGATCGGGTGGCGCCGGGGCGTCAGCCGACTCGGCCGCCTCCGCCGCGGAGAAGTCCTCGGATGCCAAGCCCGCCAAGCCCGCCAAGGCGGCCAAGTCCGGTAAGGCCGCGGCCCCCGCCGCGGGCTCCTCGGGCCCTGAGGTCCCGCCCGCTCCGCAGCCGCCGCGCGCTCCGCTGACGGATGTGGTGCCCAAGCGCACGCTGGTGATCATCGCGGTGATCGTGGCGCTCGCGATCGTCGGCACGGTGCTCGCCATCGTGCTGAGCGGCGGCGACGGCGGCGGCGACCAGGGCAAGTCCGGTGACCGCGGGACGGCTTCGGCCAGTACGGGCGCCGATACGAAGGACGGGAGGGACTCCGGCAGCCAGTCCGGCCAGTCGTCCAGCAAGTCCCCGGAGCCGCAGACGTCCACCGAGAAGCCGTCGGACGACGGCAACAAGGGCAAGGGCGGCTCCGGCGGCTCGGACGACGGCGACGACGACAGCAACAAGGGCAAGGGCGACGGAGGCGGCAAGGGCTCGCAGCCGGACGGGTACGCGACCGTCAAGAGCTCCGACTTCCCGTTCACCATGGCGATGCCCAAGGGTTGGAAGGCCCACGCGGGGAAGTACTCCGGCAGCCGTATCTACTACGGGGGATCCGACATCCCGCGGATCCAGGTGGACTTCACCGACTCCCCGAAGGCGGACGCGGCGGCGGAGTGGCGCAAGAGCGAACCCGCCGTGAGCGGGACCACGCCCGGCTACAAGCTGATCGGCATCGAGTCGGTCAAGTGGCATGGCTATCCCACGGTCGCCGACTGGCAGTTCGAGCGCGACCAGAGCGGGAAGCGGGTACGGGTGCTCAACCGCGGCTTCCGGGCGGACGACAGCCATGGCTTCGCCATAATGATCACTTGCGAGAAGAGCAAGTGGGACGAGAAGGAGTGCAAGACGCTCCGCGAGACCGCGTTCGACACCTTCGACATCACGGACTGAGCACACCGGTCGGCACGGCGCCTCCCGGGCACGTATCGTGAGAGGCCGAGAACCGTACGCAGCGGCAAGCGCGGGCAAAACGCCCCTGGTTGACGGTTTCGTTCGGTGCGGATGAGGGAGTGGATCGCGCGCTCGGGGAGGCGTCGTGGACGAATACGCGGGTCGGGTTCTCGCCGACCGCTATCGCCTGCCCCTGCCCCCGGCCGATGAGTACGAACTCGTCGAGACCCGCGCCTTCGACACCTACAGCGGGCAGGAAGTCCACCTCAGGCAGATACCGCTGCCGGAGACCGTCGAGGCGGAGGTCGTCGGCGACGACGGGCGCTACGGGGCGGGCGGGCCCGGGGCTTCGGGGTACTCGGGGGCTTCAGGGCGTACGAACGGGATGGGCCGCGGCGCCCGGGCCGGCGGCGGCGACCCGGCGGTGCGCCGCGCCATCGAGGCCGCGACGGCGGCCGCGCAGGTGCCCGACCATCCGCGGCTCGACCAGGTCTTCCATGTCTTCGTGGAGGCCGGGAGCCTGTGGATCGTCAGCGAACTGGTCGCCGGCCGCCCGCTGGCCGCGCTGCTCGCGGAGCGGACGCTGTCCCCGTACCGCGCCGCCGAGCTCGCCCACGACATCCTCACCGCGCTGCGCGCCCTGCACGCCGACGGCTGGATCCACCGCAACATCACCGCCCGGACCGTCCTCGTCTGCGACGACGGGCGCGCCATGCTCACCGGGCTGGCGGCGGGCGCCGCGGAAGAGGCGCTGTGCGGGTACGACCCGGTGCCCCGGCCGTCGGTCGGTCCGGCCGGCCCGGCCGACGGGGCCGATGCGGCCGACTGGGCGGAGCGGGGTGGGCGTTCCGCCCCGGCGGAGGCGGTCGACGCCGAGGACGGGGGCGAGGACGAGGACGACGGCGGCGGGGCCGAGGGCCCGGCCGTCGGAGGCCGTTCCGCGCCCGGCGCTCTGCCCCCCGGCGGCTCCGCCGCCCAGCAGGCGCCGCCGCTGTACCGAGACCAGGGCGCGGCGGGCGGCTTCCCCGCGCCGCGCGATCCGGGCGCGCGGGGTATGCCGGGTGCTTCGGGCGGGGCGGGTGCTTCGGGTACGGCGCTGGGTGAGGGCGAGTCGCGTCCCGGCCCGGTGGGCGGGCTCCCCGGACCGCGTGGCGCGCTCGAACAGCCCGGCCCGGGACCCGCGTTGCGGCTGCCCCCCGGTTCGGAGTGGCAGCCCGCCGAGCGCCACGAAGGCGGGCGGACGGCCGACCCGCATGGTCTGAGCGGTGCGAACGGTACGCATGGCGCGGCCCCGGGCGTCCCAGGAGCGCGGCCGGGCGAACCGGCCCCCGACGGCCGCCCACCCGCCCCGGCTTCCGGCGACCCGCAGGGCCCCGGCGGACGCGCCGCACGGGCCAGCGCGATCGCCGCCTACGCGGCGGGCGCCCGCGCCGCCGCGCGGGCGAACGTCGAGGGCTCCGCGCCCCGGAGCGCACGCCCCGGCGCGGCCGACGGCCCGAGCGACCCCGCCGCCGAGCACGCGGAAGGCACCCCGCGCCCCGCGCCCGACGCCAACGGCGCCGCCCCGGGCCCCGCCCCGTACAACGGGAACCCGCACGGAGCCCCGGACCCGTACGCCGACCCGAACCGGCAGACCGACCCTGACGCGCGCCCGGCCCCGCACCGGCAGGCCGAGCGGCACCCGCACGCGACCCGCGCGCTGTACATCGACCCGGGCCGACCGGCCGCCCCGAACGGGGCCCCGGCCTCGGACCTGCGGGGGTTCCCCGGCTCGTACGCCGACCCGAACGCGGCCGCCGACCGGCAGGCGCCCCACGGCCCGTACGCCACCCCGGGCCACACCGCCCCCGGCGCCACCCCCCGCCCCGCGGGAGCCGGCGCGGGCTCGTGGGACGACGACGCCGCGGCCGCCCATGGCCCGCGGCGCGGGCCCGCGACCGCGCTGGCCGCCGAGCGCGCGCGGCAGGCGCGGATCGTCGTGGTGGGGGCCGTCACCGAGCGGTGGGCGCCCGAGCAGGCGGTTCCGGTCCACGAGAACTGGCGGCTGGCGCCGCCCGTCGGCCCGGCCGCCGACCTGTGGGCGGTGGGCGTGCTGCTCTACCGCGCCGTACAGGGGCATGCCCCGTACCCGGAGGAGAGCGCCGCCGAGCTGGTGCAGCTGGTGTGCTCCGAGGCGCCCGCGTACGCGGAGGAGTGCGGTCCGCTGCGCCCCGTCGTCGAGTCGCTGCTGCGCCAGGACCCCACCGAGCGCCCGGACTTCGAGGAGCTGCGCGGCTGGCTGCGGTCGCTGATCCGCTCGGCGCCGGAGCCGGATGTCGGCAGCAGCACGGTCACGGTGCCGTCGATAGGGCCGGGCGGCCCGTCCGACCCCCGGCGGCTGCCCATTGTGCGCCGCCGTGGCTGGCTGGTGCGCAGGGGCCGCGGGGGCGGCGCGCCGGTCGTCGCCGCGCACGGGCGGCACAAGCGGGGCAAGCAGCCGGGCGAGCGTCGTCCGCGCAGGCTGGGCCGGGTGCTGCTGGCGCTGATACTGCTGGTTCTGGCGGCGGCGGTGCTGTACGCGATGATGTTCATGCCGCGGGCCGACGAGGAGAAGGGCCAGGGCCGTACGGGCACGGCGGGCGCGCAGAGCGATGCGCCGACCGCCTCCCGGGAGCCGTCGCCGCACGATCCGCAGAGTTCGAGCGGGGGCGGCGAGGGTTCGGGCACGTCCTCGCCGGACGACCAGCAGGCGCAGTCGACGCCGCCCGCGGGCCTGGCGAAGGGCTTCGCGGTGCGCAAGGACCCCAAGGGGTTCAAGGTCGCCGTGCACGAGAGCTGGACCCGGCGCGGCGAGAACTCCCGCGGCCAGATCCGCTATATCGGCGGCGACTTCGAACTGGTCGTGGTGGCCGGGCGGGACAAGGAGTCCGAGTTCGGCGCCGACCCCATGGCCTACCAGCAGAACAAGGAGCCCGAGCTGTCCGCTTTCCGCTCCTCCTCCTGGGCCTCGTCCTCCGGGCTGCGGCGGATCGACGTGGGGCAGACGGCGATGGCCGAGGGCGAGTTCAGCTGGCGGGACAGCAGCGGCCGCAATGTGTACGCCCGCAACCTGGTGATGCTCATCGACGGCCGGTACCACGTCGTCCTGGTCATCGGCCCGGCCGACGAGCGCCGCGCGGTCGCCCGCTACTTCGAGCAGGCGACGGCGACGTACAGCACGTCCGGCTGAGCCGCCACCCGGCCGGAGCCTCAGGCGAACCGCTCCCGCAGCTTGTACTTGAGCACCTTGCGGAGCGTGTCGTTGCGCGGCAGCGCGTCGACCACTTCGAGCCGTTCGGGCAGCTTGTGCACGGACAGCCCTTGGGCGCGCAAATACGCGATCGCGGCCTCAAGGGTGAGCGGTGGCGCGCCGGCGGGCTGTTCGACCACCGCGCACACCAGCTCGCCGCGGACCGCGTCCGGCAGCCCGATCACGGCCACATCGCCGACGTCGGGGTGCTCGTAGAGCAGTTGCTCGACCTCTTTTGCGGAGATGTTCTCGCCCTTACGGATGATGACGTCCTTGGAGCGGCCGGTGAGGACGAGATGTCCCTCCGCGGTGAGATGCCCGAGGTCGCCGGTGATGAGGAAGCCGTCGGCGTCGAACGCCTCACGGGTCTGGGCCTCGTCCAGATACCCGGCGCAGACGGCCTCGCCGCGCAGTCGCACCTCGCCGTCGGTCCCTGAGGGCAGCGATTTTCCGTCCCGGTCCACGATGCGGACTTCCATGTCCGCCGGCGGCCGCCCTTCGGTGGTCGCGAGGTGGTGCGGGGTGTCGTCCGGCGCGCCCATGGTGATCATGGGGACTTCGGTCATGCCGTAGCCGTGGGTGAGCTGGCAGCCCAGCTCGCGGACGACCTCGTAGTACAGCTCGGGCGGTTTGGGGGCGCCGCCGCCGGCCAGCAGCCGCAGGGTGGGGATGAGCTTGTGGCCGGGGTCCTTGCGCTGTTCGGCCAGGAACATCGAGTAGAAGGCGGTGCTGCCGCCCGCGACCGTCACCTTGTGCCGCCGGTACGCGGCGAGCGAGGCGGGCAGCGCGAAGTGCTCGAGCAGCACGGCGGGGAAGCCGTACATCAGCAGCATCACCGTGTAGTCGGGCCCGGCCACATGGGCGTACGGAAAGGCCATGGAGCCGACGTCGTCCGGGCGCAGCCGCAGCGCATGGCCCAGGCAGGCCCCGGCGGCGATGAGGCTGCGGTCGGTGTGCAGAACGCCCTTGGGCTCGGAGGTGGTGCCGGAGGTCCAGTAGATCCAGCGGACGGCGGTCCCGTCGGTGGGCGGCGGGGGCAGCGGCAGGGCGTCCGGATCGGCCTCGGGGAGGGTGTCGTACGCCTCGAAGACCAGGGGCGGATCGGGCAGTCGCGCGGCGAGGCGGTGGGCCATCGCGGTGTGGTCGAAGCCGCGCCAGCGGCCGGGGACGGCGAGGAAGCGGGCGCCGGAGGCGCGCAGCGCGAAGTCGACCTCCCGGTCGCGGTAGAAGGGTATGAGCGGGGTCTGCACGGCGCCCAGCCGGGCCAGGGCCATGGTCAGGACGGCCGTTTCGATACGGGTGGGCAGCTGCCAGGCGACGCGGCTGCCGGGGCGCACCCCCATGCCGTAAAGACCGGCCGCGGTGCGCTCCGCGCGGGCGCGCAGCGCGCGGAAGGTCATCCGCCGGTCGTCGCGGGCGGAGGCGGCGGCCTGCAGCAGGGCGGGGGCGTCGGGGGTGAGTGCGGCGCGCCGCTCGACCAGCTCCCACAGCGTCGCCGAGGTGCCGAGCTGATGCGCGGTGCCGAATTCCTGGACGGTGTCGGTCATACGGGACCTCCAACTGACGTGCAGTCAGATTGTGCGGGAAGCGTAGAGCTCGGCGCCTTGTCGGTCCAGACTTCGCGGGGCTAGCCTTGTGATTTACCTGACGTAGCGTCAGATTTACGTCTGCGAGGGGACGCGGATGGACCTCGACTACACGGAGGCGGAGGACGACTTCCGGCGGCGGCTGCGCGCCTGGCTCGCCGACGTCCTGCCCCAGCTGCCGGATCCCCCGGACCCCGCCGACTGGCCCGGCCGCCGCGCCTACGACTGCGGCTGGCAGCGCGCGCTGTACGACGCGGGGTACGCCGGGCTGCACTGGCCGAAAGACGCCGGCGGCCAGGGGGCGACCCCCACTCAGCACCTGATCTTCCTGGAGGAGACCGAACGCGCCGGGGCGCCCTATGTGGGCGCCAACTTCGTCGGCCTGCTGCACGCGGGCCCCACCATCGCCGCCGAGGGCGACGCGGCGCAACGGGCGCGCTGGCTGCCGCCGATCCTGCGCGGGGACGAGGTCTGGTGCCAGGGCTTCTCGGAGCCGGAGGCCGGATCCGACCTGGCCTCGCTGCGCACCAGGGCGGTGCGGGACGGCGACTCCTATGTCGTCACCGGCAGCAAGATCTGGACCTCGCACGCCGAGGTCGCCGACTGGTGCGAACTCCTGGTCCGCACCGCTCCCGTCAGCGACGAGGCACCCAAGCACCGGGGGATCTCCTGGCTGGCGATGCCGATGGACGCGCCGGGGGTCACCGTACGGCCGCTGCGCACCCTCGCCGGGACCGCGGAGTTCGCCGAGGTGTTCCTGGACGAGGTGCGGGTGCCGGTCGCCAACCGGATCGGGGCGGAGAACGACGGCTGGCGCGTGACCATGGTGACCCTCTCCTTCGAGCGCGGCACGGCGTTCGTGGGCGAGGTCGTGGCCTGCCGCCGGGTGCTTGAGGCCCTGGCGCGCGAGGCGAAGGCCAACGGGCGCTGGGACGACCCGGTGCTGCGCCGCAGCCTGGGGCGGCTCGCGGCCGAGTTCGCCGGGCTGTGGCGGCTCACCCAGTGGAACGTGAGCGAGGCGCAGCGCACCGGCGGGGTGCCGGGCACCGGCGGCTCGGTCTTCAAACTGCGCTATTCGCATGTCCGTCAGGAGCTGTACGACGCGGCCGCCGAGGTGCTGGGCGCGGGGGCGCTGGACGCCGACCACGCGTGGGTGGCGGACCGGCTGTCCTCGCTCTCGTACACCATCGCGGCGGGCACCTCCCAGATCCAGCACAACATCGTCGCCGAGCGCATCCTCGGCCTGCCGAAGGGACGGTGAGCGGGCCCGTGGACTTCCGGCTCACGGACGACCAGCGTGCTCTGCGGGCGGGGGTCCGCGAGCTGCTGGAGGGGCGGTTCCCGCGGGAGCGGCTGCGGGCGGTGGTGGACGCGGGCTCGCCAGTCGTGGACCGCGCGCTGTGGCGGGAGCTGGGCGGGGCCGGGTTCTTCGCGCTGCGGCTGGCGGAGGCGGACGGCGGGGTGGGACTCGGCCTGCCCGAGGCGGTGCTGGTCTTCGAGGAGGCGGGCCGGGTGCTGCTGCCCGGGCCCCTGGTCGCGACGCATCTGGCGGCCGGGGTGGTGGCGGGCGCGGCCGAGGGCCGCGCCGTGGTCACCGCGCTGGACGCGGCGGGGCAGGCGGCGCGGCAGGCGGCGTCGGGCTCGGCCGGGCCGCTGGTCGAGTACTTGGCGTCGGCGGATGCCGTGTTGGTGATCGGCGATGGCAGGGGCGACGGAGGCGGGGGTGACGGCGGCGGCGGGGGTGACGGTGACGGAGGCGGGGGCGACGGCGGCGACGGGGGTGACGGTGATGGCGGCGGGGGTGACGGGGGCGATGGGGGGATCGGCGTGCGGTCCGCGGCCGGACTCGCGCGCTCCGCCCGGCCGATACGGTCCGTGGACCCGGCGACGCCGCTGCACCGGCTGGACCGTGGCGGCGGTCCGGGCCGGGGGGAGTGGTGGTCGGCCGCGGGTCCGGCCGGGCGCCGTTCCGCGGCCCGGCTCAGACGGGAGGCGGTGCTGCTGACCGCCGCGCTGCAACTGGGCAGCGCGGCCCGTACGGTCGAGCTGGCCGTACGCCATGCCCAGGAGCGCTCCCAGTTCGGCCGGGCGATCGGCGCCTTCCAGGCCGTACAGCATCTGTGCGCCGGGATGCTGGTGCGCGCGGAAACAGCCAGAAGTGTGGTTTACGCCGCCGCCGTCACCGAAGACGCGGGTGAAGTGGCCGCCGCCAAGCTGCTCGCCGACGAGGCCGCCGTCCGTAACGCGCGGGACTGTCTGCAGATCCATGGCGGGATGGGCTTCACCTGGGAGGCCGATGTCCATCTGCACCTCAAGCGGGCCTGGGTGAGGGCCGAGCAGTGGCAGACGGCGGCCGAGGCCGAGGAGGAGCTCGCGGCCGGGCTGCTCGCCGGCTTATGAGGTTTGTGACCCGACTTCGTGGATACGCCTGAATTGTTCAGGTGTCGCGATTCCTGGGGGAATCCCCAGAGTCTTCGAGGTGACCGAGCGTTGATACCGGGTTGTTTCCTAGGTGTGACTCGTCACAGGGGGGAGTCGGGCCCATGCTCGGGTACTCTCCGTTGCGTGCGAACGGTTTTGGGGTGCAACTATCCCGGCGTGGCCCATGGGGCGACTCCGGGCACGCCAATGTGCCCCGCTCGTGCGGGGTGCGCAGGCTCTGCGCCCCGCTGTTCGACTCCCAACAGCGCGCGTCGCACAGTATGCCGCACGCATACTCCTTGGCGCTGGAATATGACCGAAGCGCTTGTTGGGGTGACTGTACGTCAACCATGCTGTCTCGCAAGGGGGTACCTCTCAGCTGTCGCTGGGAGGGGGCACCTCTCAGCGGTAGCTGGGGGAGAGTCACGTTCCGTGACCTCTTGGAGGTACGAGGCGATGTGTCCGCCGGTTCGGATGGTGTGAGCGGTGCAGGTGCTTCAGATGCAGATGGAGGTCCGGCCCGACCCCGCGGAGGTGAGCCGGGCCCGCCGATGGGCGCGCTCGCGGCTCGCCGGGTCCGGGATAGGGGTGGACGAGCCGCTGGCCGAGATCCTGATCCTGCTGATTTCGGAGCTGGTGACCAACGCCGTGGTGCACACGGGCTGTCCGGCGGTGCTGTGCATGCTCTTCCCCGCGCAGGGCGACGGCGGCGGGCCCGGTGCGGGCGGCCGCGGGGGGCGGGGGCCGGGCTCCGGTACGGTCCGGGTCGAGGTCGCCGACGCCAGCGGCCGGGCGCCGCGGCGGCGGTGCGCGGGCGAAGAGGCCACCAACGGGCGTGGTCTTGAACTGGTCGACGGCCTGGCGGACCGCTGGGGCTGGCATCCGGAGGGCGCGGGCAAGCGCATCTGGTGCGAGGTGGACCGGGGTGCCCGTGGGGGTCATGGAGGGTACGGAAGCCATGAAGAACCGGTCCTGACGGGGCATACGGGTTCTCATGCGCCATCACAAATCGGGTGTAGTCGACAAAGTCCAGACCAGGTGTTGACGTGATGTGGTGGCTTGATCACTCTAGGATCAGCGATTCGTTGCGAGGGGACGCCGAGGGCTCTGTGATTCCTGTGAGCCGTGTGCTCATGGGGCGGTTCCTTGGCGAGTGCGGGTCGCTGCCCGGCGCGTGACAGGGCATCGGCGCCGGAGCCGGGTGGCGGTGTGCCGTGCCGTGCTCGGGGTGTGCATGAGCGCACCGCCGCCCGACAGACCCGCCCCTCGCCCCGCTGTGCGGCGGGGCCGCGGCCTCATGGGCCGCGCGTTACGGAACCGCCACGCGTCACAGAATCGCCACGGGCGCGACGGGGCTCCCCACACCACCGACGAACGGCTCGGGTGTGGCCGACAGCAGAAACGTGTAGCGCCCCTCCTCGGCGCAGGCCTGCCCCAACTCCTCCAGATTCCAGTTCTGGCCCTGCTGCATGCCCATCTCCACGAGATCGAGGGCGTGGACCGGCATCCACAGGTTCTCTATCTCCGGGGGAAAGATCTCGAAGGTGAGGGTGTCGTTGGCCACCGCGGCCACGTCCCGGGCGTGGAACCACTCGGGGGTACGGAGGGACAGGCCGGGTGAGGGGAAGGCGTAAGCCTCCTTCTCGCCCGCGAGATAGCGCTGGATCTGACCGGTGCGCACCAGCGCGATATCGCCGGGGCGGACGGTGGTCTTCGCCAGCGCCTCGGCGGCGTCCAGGTCTTCGGGTGTGACGGCATGCCCCTCGGGGAGCCGGTCGAGTCCGTGGGCGCGGGCGACATCGAGGAGCACGCCGCGCGAGACGATGTGCCGCGCCTTGTCGATGCCGCTGAACGTGGCGCGGCCATGAGGGGTGACGGAGTCGGCGGGGCGGCCGTTGTAGATCCGGCCCGAGTGCGAGACATGGGGCAGCCCGTCCCAATGGGTGCCCGCCTGCAGCCCCATCGTCACGGCGTCGTCGCTGGTGGCCACGGTGTCCGGGCCGAATATCTCCAGATTGACGGCGATCATGGTGTGCAGCGGATTGACCCGGCCCGGGATCACACCGGTCTGCACCCCATCCTGCTGGAGCGGGACCGCGAGCGGGATGCGGCGGCCGCTCCGTATGGCCGCCGCGGCACCCCTGACCACCTCGTCGGTGATCAGATTGAGCGTCCCGATCTCGTCCGCCTCCCCCCAGCGGCCCCAGTTGTTGATGCGCTTGGCGATGTCGTGGAATTCGGGCGGCAGGGTCATGGAACCTCCTCGGTTCGGCTTCCGGGCGGGATTCCGCTCGGGGGGTTGTACTCGGGCCGCGTCTGCTCAAAAATCTAACGGACCGTCAGAAACTCCGGGAGGGGACGCGACGTGGGCAACTTCTTGGGCGGCAAGGTGGTCGCCGTCACCGGGGCCGGGCGGGGCATCGGCCGAGCTGTGGCACTGGCCTGCGCGGCCGAAGGAGCCCAGGTCGTCGTCAATGACTACGGGGTGTCGATCGAGGGCGGCGAACCCAGCAGCGAAGTCGCCGAGGCGGTGGTCAAGGAGATCGAGGCGGCGGGCGGAGCGGCGGTGGCCGTCGCCGACGACGTCTCGACCATGGCGGGCGGACAGCGGATCGTGGACACCGCGCTCGAACACTACGGGCGGCTCGACGGCGTGGTGTGCGTAGCCGGGATCCTGCGCGAGCGGATGCTCTTCAACATGACCGAGGAGGAGTGGGACCCGGTCGTCGCCACCCATCTCAAGGGCACCTTCACTGTCTTCCGGGCGGCCTCCGCGGTGATGCGCAAGCAGGGCTCCGGCACCCTGATCGGCTTCACCAGCGGCAACCACCAGGGGAGCGTCGCGCAGGCCAACTACGCCTCCGCGAAGGGCGGGATCATCTCCCTGGTACGCAGCGCCGCACTCGGCCTCCACAAGTACGGGGTGACCGCCAACTGCGTCGCACCGGTCGCCCGGACGCGGATGTCCGCCAATGTGCCCATGGAGCTCAAGGAGATCGGCGAGCCGGAGGACGTGGCGGCGCTGGTGGTCTATCTGCTGAGCGAACGGGCCCGGGACGAGAAGATCACCGGACAGGTCTACACGATCGCGGGCCCCAAGATCGCGGTCTGGGCCCAGCCGCGGGAACTGCGCGCGGGATACGCGGAAGGCGCCTGGACCCCGGAGAAGATCGCCGACTTCCTCCCGGGCACGGTCGGCACCGACCCCATGCCGATGCTCGCTCAGCTCGAAGCCATGGCCAAGGCGGCGGCCAAGGGCCAACGCCCCAACGCGTGACCCGCACCCGCGGGGCGGGGCCACCGCCCAGCGGCGGCCGGGGGAGGCGGGCGGTAGACGGGAGACGGGAGAAGCCGTGGACTTCGCTTTCGGACCGGAGGACGAACGCTTTCGCACCCGAGCCCGCGACTGGCTCGACGAACACGTCGCCGACGCCCTGGCCCAACTCGCCCGGCAGCCACAGCCACAGCCACAGCCGGAACCACAGCCGCAACCGCAACTCCAGCCCCAGTCGCAGGCGCGGTTGCAGGCGCAGCCCGGCGCCGGCCACGACGGCCCACCGGCACCCGCGGACGCACATCGCGCCTGGGAGCGGGAACTCGGAGCCGGCGGCTGGATCGGGCTCGGCTGGGACCGTACGCACGGCACCTACGGCAACCAGCCCGCCACCCTCACCCAGCAGGTCGTCTGGGCCGAGGAGTACGCCCGTGCCGGGGCCCCCGCCCGGCTCGGCCACATCGGCGAAAACCTCCTCGCCCCGACCCTGCTCGCCTACGGCGACGACACCCAGCGCGCCCGCTTTCTGCCCCCCATCGCCCGCGGCGAAGAGCTGTGGTGCCAGGGCTACAGCGAGCCCGAGGCCGGATCGGACCTCGCCGGGGTGCGGACCCGCGCCGTCCGCGACCCGGGCGACGGCACGTACCGCGTCACCGGGCAGAAGATCTGGACCTCCCTCGCCCAGGAAGCCGACTGGTGCTTTGTCCTGGCGCGCACCGAGGACGGCTCACAACGTCACCATGGTCTCTCCTTTCTTCTCGTACCGATGGACCAGCCCGGACGGGTCGAAGTGCGCCCGATCCGCCAGCTGACCGGCGACGCCGAGTTCAACGAGGTCTTCTTCGACGGCGCGGTGGCGCGCCCGGAACACCTCGTCGGCGGCGCCGGCCAGGGCTGGCGCGTGGCCATGGGTCTGCTCGCCGTGGAGCGCGGCGTCTCCACCCTCGCCCAGCAGATCGGCTTCGCCCAGGAGCTCGACCGGGTCGTCCGGTCGGCGCTGCGCACGGGCGCCGCCGACGACCCTGTACTGCGCGACCGGCTTGTCGGGCAGTGGGCCGAGCTGAAGACCATGCGCTGGAACGCGCTTCGGACCCTGGGCGAGGCATCGGGCCCCGGCGCGCCCAGCGTCGCCAAGCTGCTGTGGGGCGGCTGGCACCAGCGGCTTGGCGAACTGGCCGTGCGGATACGCGGCGCCGCGGCCGCGCTCGGCCCTGAGCGGTGGACCGCCGAGCGCCCGTACGAACTCGACGACGCGCAGCGCCTCTTCCTCTTCTCCCGGGCCGACACGATCTACGGCGGCTCGGACGAGATCCAGCGGAACATCATCGCCGAGCGCGTTCTCAACCTCCCTAAGGAATCACGCGGATGAATACCTACGGGCCGACGGCAGACGGGCAGAAGGCGGACGGGCAGAGGACGGACGGGCAGAGTACGGACCGGCAGACGGCGTACGGGCATTGGATCGGGGGCGGTCGGCGGCGGCCCGGGCAGGGGCACTATCCGGTCGTCAATCCCGCCACCGAGCAGATCGTCGGCCATGCCCCGGAGGCCGACGTGGCCGACGTCGACTCCGCCGTGAGCGCGGCACAGGACGCTTATGAGGGGTGGGCGCGCACCGCCCCCCATGAGCGCGCCGCCGTGCTCGACCGCGCCGCCACCCTGATCGCCGAGCACGCCCGGGAGCTGATCCCGCTGGCCCAGGCCGAGACGGGCGCGACGATGCGCGTCGCCAAGGCCATGCAGGTGCCCCCGGCCGCCGACCGCTTCCGCCGGTATGCGCGAGGCGCCGTCGAGCCGGACACGGTCCCGCTCGCGCCCCTGCCCGTTGCCGCCTCGCCCCTCGCCCCCGGCGGGCTCGTCGGCGCGGCCGCCGTCCGCCGCCCCGTGGGTGTCGTGGGTTGTATCACCTCCTACAACTTCCCCCTCGCCAACCTCGCGGGCAAGGTCGCCCCAGCCTTGGCGATGGGTAATACGGTCGTCGCCAAACCGGCCCCGCAGGACCCTCTGTGCTGTTTGGAACTCGGCCCCCTGCTGAAGGAGGCCGGGCTCCCGGACGGTGTCTTCAATGTCGTCACCGGATCGGGCGCGGCCGCGGGCGAGGCACTTGTGGCGCACCCGGGCGTCGACATGGTCAGCTTCACCGGCTCCACCGCCGTGGGAAAGAGGATCGCCGAGTCCGCAGGCCACTCGATGAAGCGCACCCTGATGGAGCTGGGGGGCAAGGGCGCGGCCATCGTCCTTGGGGACGCCGACGAGTCCGTGATCAAGTCGGCGGTCGGGGCGGTCGGTTCGACCTGGTCTTTCCACAGCGGGCAGATCTGCACGGCGCCGACCCGTGTGCTCGTCCATCGATCGCTGTACGAGAAGGTCATCGCCGCACTCACACGGTATGCGAAGTCACTGATCGTCGGGGACCCTGTGGATAACTCCACGACCGTCGGCCCGTTGATCTCCGCGGCCCAGCGCGACCGCGTCGAGGCGTACCTCGCCGGGGCCCGTGACCAGGGCGCACGGATCGTCGTGGGCGGCGAACGCCCCGCGGTCAAGCCCGGCTTCTACGTCGCCCCGACCCTGATCACCGACGCGGCCCCCGATATGACCGTCGCGCAGGAGGAGATCTTCGGCCCGGTCGTCGTCGCCCTCCCCTTCGACGACGAGGACGAGGCGGTCCGTATCGCCTGCTCCACGCCGTACGGCCTGTACGACTACGTCTTCAGCGCCGACGCGGGCCGCGCCTGGGCCCTCGCCGCCCGCCTGCGCAGCGGCAACGTCGGCATCAACACCGCCCAGCGCCACCCGGAGACGCCGTTCGGCGGCTTCAAGCACAGCGGGGTGGGCCGAGACGGCGGTTCGTTCGGCCTGCACGCGTACAGCGAACTCCAGTCGGTGGTCTGGGCTTCCTGAAAGTGGTCCGGGCCAAAAAAAGAGAGTGGTGAAGTGGTGATGAGAGGCGTCATCTTCGACGGCACCGAACCGCGCGTGGTCGACGACCTGGAGATCCGGGCGCCCGGCCCCGGTGAGGTGCTGGTCGGCGTCGCCGCCGCGGGCCTGTGCCACAGCGATCTGTCCGTCCTGGACGGCACCATCCCCTTCCCCGTCCCGGTCGTGCTCGGCCACGAGGGCGCGGGCACGGTGGTGGAGGTCGGCGCCGGCGTCACACATGTCGCCCCCGGCGACCATGTCGCCCTGACCACCATCGCCAACTGCGGGACCTGCGCCGACTGCGGCCGCGGCCGCCCCACCATGTGCCGCAAGGCGATCGGCAGGCCGGGCAAGCCGTTCAGCCGCGCCGGGCAGCCGCTGTACAACTTCGCCTCGAACTCCGCCTTCGCCGAGCGCACGCTGGTCAAGGCCGTGCAGGCGGTCCGGATTCCCGAAGACATCCCGCTCACCTCGGCCGCCCTCATCGGCTGCGGCGTCCTCACCGGCGTCGGCGCCGTGCTCAACCGTGCCCGGGTCGACCGCGGCGAGTCGGTCGTCGTCATCGGCACCGGCGGAATCGGGCTCAATGTGCTGCAGGGCGCCCGGATCGCCGGGGCCGGGCCGATCGTCGCCGTCGACTCCAACCCCGCCAAGGAGGCGCTGGCCAGGCAGTTCGGCGCCACGCACTTCGTCGCCTCGACTGCCGCCGCCCGGGAGATCCTGCCGTCCGGCGCCGACCACGCCTTCGAGTGTGTCGGCAGCACCCGGCTCATCCGGGAGGCCGTGGACCTGCTCGACCGGCACGGCCAGGCGGTGCTGCTCGGCGTGCCGCCCGCCGACGCCGAAGCGTCCTTCCTGGTCTCCTCCATGTATCTGGACAAGGCCATCCTGGGCTGCCGCTACGGCTCGGCCCGGCCGCAGCGCGATATCGCCCTGTACGCGGACCTCTACCGCCAGGGCCGGCTGATGCTGGACGAACTGGTCACCCAGACCTACCCCGTCGAGGACTTCCCCAAGGCCACCGACGACGCTCGGGCGGGCCGGGTGGCGCGGGCCGTGCTCACCTTCTGATCGGCTTCTGACCAGCGAGGCGCCCGCGGGACTACCCGCCGACGGAGGCGTCGGCCAGGGCACCGACGGCCGTGGCACGGAAAGTGCGCCGGTAGGCCGTGGGCGAGACGCCGAGCGCCGTCTGCAGGTGCTGCCGCATCGACGCGGCCGTGCCGAAGCCCGCGTCCCGCGCCACCTGGTCCACCGACAGATCGGTGCCCTCCAGCAGATGCCTGGCCCGCTCCACGCGCTGCTGTACGAGCCACTGCCCGGGGCTGATCCCGACCTCCTCGCGGAAGCGGCGGGTGAAGGTCCGTACGCTCATCGACTCCTGGTCGGCCCACTCGCGCAGCGAGATCGGGCGTTCCAGGCGGCTCAGCGCCCAGGCGCGCGCCGCCGTCGTGGTCGCCTGCTGAGGCTCGGGGAGCGGGCGTTCGATGTACTGCGCCTGGCCGCCGTCGCGGTGCGGCGGCACCAGGCTGCGCCGCGCGACCTCGTTGGCGACGGCCGCGCCGTGATCGCGCCGCACGACGTGCAGGCACAGGTCGATGCCCGAGGCGACGCCCGCGGAGGTGAGCACATCGCCGTCGTCGACGAAGAGCACGTCCGGGTCGACCGCGATGGAGGGGAAGAGGGCCTGAAAGTGGGCGGTGCTGTGCCAGTGGGTGGTGGCGGGGCGGCCGTCGAGCAGCCCGGCGGCCGCGAGCACGTAGCTGCCGGTGCAGATGGACATCCAGCGGACGCCGGGCCGGGCGTGGACCAGCGCGGCGGCGAGCGTCGGCGGAAGTGTGCCCTCCTTATAGACCTGCCCCATCTGGTAGCTGGTGGGTACGAGGATGGTGTCGGCTTCGGCCAGCGCCTCGGGGCCGCGTTCGACGACGATCGGGAAGTCGGCGTCCGTCAACACCTCGCCGGGCTCAGGAGTACAGCTGAACACCTTGTAGAAGCGTTCGCCCGCCGCGGAGCGGGCCCCGCCGAAGATCCTGAAGGGGATGCCCAGCTCGAAGGGGATCACACCGGGCAGGACCAGCACGGCGATCCGGTGCCGGCTGTCGGCGTCCATGGATGAGGGCATACGGGCCTCCAACGCATATCTCGTGGCCCGATCCTAACGAATGCTGTCCCTCGGGCCACTCGTTCGGGGCGATCGCAGCGTTGATGCTGGTCAGGTGACGCAGACAACCGAACTCCCAGGGACTCCAGGTCAGGATGAGCAACCCCTTCCCGCCCGGCGGCGGCCGAGGATTCACCGTGCGTGGTGGGTCGCCGCTGTCACCTTTGTGACGATCGTCGGCGCGGCCGGCTTCGCCTCGCTCCCCGGTCTGCTGATCGACCCCCTGCACGAGGAGTTCGGCTGGTCGCGGGGGCTGATCGGCTTCGCGGTGTCCGTGAATCTCGCCCTCTATGGGCTCACCGCGCCGTTCGCCGCCGCCCTTATGGATCGCTTCGGCATCCGTAAGGTTGTCGCCTGCGCGCTGACGGTGATCGCCGTAGGGGCCGGGCTCACGGTCTTCATGACCGAAGCCTGGCAGCTCGTCCTGTGCTGGGGCGTCCTCGTGGGCCTCGGCAGCGGCTCCATGGCGCTGGCCTTCGCCGCGACGGTCACCAATCGGTGGTTCGTCGAGCGGCGCGGCCTGGTCACCGGCATTCTCACGGCGGGAGGCGCGTCCGGGCAGCTGGTGTTCCTGCCCGCCCTGTCGTGGGTCGTGGAGTACCACCACTGGCGCCCGGCCGCGGTCACGGTGGCGGTCGTCGCGTTCGCCGTCGTCCCCTTCGTCTGGCTGCTGCTGCGCGACCACCCGGCCGATGTGGGGCTGTCCGCGTACGGGGCCGAGGGGCCGCCCGCGCCCAAGCCCGCACCGCAGCGCGGCGCGGCCCGCCGGGCGATCACCGCGCTGCTCTCGGCCGCGCGCACCGGCCCGTTCTGGCTGCTGGCCGGGACCTTCGCGATCTGTGGCGCCTCCACCAACGGCCTGGTCAAGACGCACTTCGTGCCCGCCGCGCACGACCATGGCATGCCCGTGACAGCCGCCGCCGGCCTGCTCGCGGTCATCGGGATCTTCGACATCGTGGGCACGGTGGCCTCCGGCTGGTTCACCGACCGGTTCGACGCGCGGCGGCTGCTCGCCGTCTACTACGCGCTGCGCGGGCTCTCGCTGATGTTCCTGCCGATGCTCCTGTCGGACTCCGTGCACCCCCCGATGCTCTTCTTCATCGTCTTCTACGGGCTCGACTGGGTCGCGACCGTGCCGCCCACCATCGCGCTGTGCCGCGAGCACTACGGCGAGGACAGCGCGATCGTCTTCGGATGGGTGCTGGCCGCGCACCAGGTGGGCGCGGGGGTGATCGCCTTCGTCGGAGGCGTGGCGCGGGACACCTTCGGGTCGTACGACATGGTCTGGTACAGCGCGGGCGCGCTGTGCGCGGTGGCCGCGCTGATGGCCCTGGTCATTAGGCGGGAGCGGGAGGAGGTCCCCCGCATCGCCTAGGTCCTGTCGCCCGGGCAGGGCCTAGGGCTGAGCCCGGTCCTGGCCGGGCGGTGCCAGGGTGGTGAACTCGCCGCAGTGGAAGAGGAGAGGGCCCGACCGGGCGGTGAGGTCGTCCGTGCCGAGGGCGCGGACGCGGCCCACGACCACCAGGTGGTCGCCGCCGGTGTGCACGGCGTGGACCGTGCAGTCGATCCACGCGGGGACGTCCGCGAGCCGCGGCGAGCCGGTCACCGGGGCCGGCTGGTGCCGGACGCCGGCGAACTTGTCCGGCCGCCGGGACGCGCTCACCGCGAAGCCCCGGCACAGCTCGCCCTGGTCTGCCCCCAGGATGTTGACGCAGAAGGCCCCGGCGCGGGCGATACGCGGCCAGGTCGTGGACGTACGGGCGACCATGAAGGCGATCAGCGGCGGGTCGAGGGAGAGGGAGGAGAAGGACTGGCAGGCGAATCCGGCCGGGCCCTCCTCGTCCACCGCCGCGATGACCGTGACGCCGCTCGCGAAGTGGCCGAGCACCCGCCGGAACTCCGCCGGGTCCAGCGGAAGACGCTCGTCCGCGCGTACGGCGCGCAGGGCGGGGCGGCCGGGCCGGTGCGGCGCCGAGGCCCCCTGCGGCAGAGGGTCGTCGCGGCGCGCGGCGGCGGTCGGCGAGCCGACCGAGCGCAGATAGCGGACCGCTGTGGCTGCCATCCCGGCGTGTCCCATCATGATTCCATTGAAACTGATGCAGCGTCAGATGGGAAGTACCGGACCCTCCGCTCCCTTCGGCGGCCCGGGAGTCAGCGGACCCGGTAGTCAGCGGCCCCGGTACTCGGGTGCGCGGCGCTCGGCGAAGGCACGGACGCCTTCCCGCGCGTCCGCCGTGGTCATGTTGATCTCCTGGGCCGCCGCCTCGGCGGCGAACGCGGCCGCGCGATCGGCATCCAGCGAGCCGTTCACCAACTGCTTGGTGAGGGCGATGGCGCGAGTCGGGCCGGCGGCCAGGCGCTCGGCCCACTCGCGGGCGGTCTTGGCCAGCTCGCCGTCCGGGACGACCCGGTTGACCAGGCCGATCCGCTCGGCCTCGGCGGCGGACAGCGAATCGCCGAAGAACAGCAGCTCCTTCGCCCGCTGCGGGCCGATCAGGCGCGGGAGGAGATAGGCGCCGCCGCCGTCGGGGACCAGCCCGCGGCGTACGAAGACCTCGATGAACCTGGCCGCCTCGGCGGCGATCACCAGATCGCAGGCGAAGGCGAGATGGGCGCCGAGCCCGGCCGCGGTCCCGTTCACGGCGGCGATGACCGGCTTCTCGCAGTCCAGCACGGCGGCGATGAGCCGCTGCGCCCCGCGCCGGATCAGCCGGGCCACATCGCCGGCGACCCGTTCGTCCCCGCCGGCGCGCGCGCGGGCACCGCCGCGCAGGTCGGCCCCCGCGCAGAAGCCCTTGCCGGTGGCGGTGATCACCACGGCCCCGACCGCCGGGTCGGCGGAGGCGTCGTCGAGCAGCGAAATCAGGCGTTCGCGCTGGTCAGGGGTGATGGCGTTCATCGCGGCGGGGCGGTCGAGGGTGATCCACGCCACGCCGTTGTCAGTGGCGTGCCGTACAACGGATTCAGGTGATTCTTCGGGGGAGGAAGTCATGGGGGAATTCCCTTGCGCTGGGGCCGTGGCCGGGGTGGACGGCGGCGAGTCGGTGGCAACGGCTCGGGTGGAGGGCCGGGCGCGCGGGCCGGGTGCCTCAGCGGCACACGGCCAGGGCGTCGAGGGCCACCGCGCCCTGGCCGCGCGGCAGCACCATCAAGGGGTTGACGTCGAGCTCGGCGAGGTCGTCGCCGAGCTCCAGGGCCATGCGCTGGACGCGGAGGACGACCTCGACCAGGGCGTCCACATCGCAGGGGGGCATACCGCGTACGCCGTCGAGCAGGGCCCGGCCGCGCAGCTCGGTGAGCATCGCGCGCGCCTGGTCCTCGCCGAAGGGCGGCACGCGTACGGCCGTGTCCCGCAGCACCTCGACGAGCACCCCGCCGATGCCCACGGTGACGGTCGGCCCGAAGAGGCTGTCGTGGGTGACGCCGACGACCATCTCCACACCGCGCTCGACCATCTGGCAGACCAGCACACCGTCCAGCTCGACGCCTTCGTAGCGGGCGATGTCGGTCAGGTCCCGATAGGTGTCGCGGACCTGGCTCGCGGAGGTGAGCCCGAGCCTGACCAGGCCCAGTTCGGTCTTGTGGGCGAGCTGCGGCGCGGAGGCCTTCATGGCGACGGGGTAGCCGACCAGACCGGCGGCGCGGACGGCCGCCGCCGCGCTGGTCACCAACTGCTCGCGCGGCACCCGGATGCCGTACGCCCGCAGCAGCTGCTTCGCGGCGTGCTCGCTCAGCTGCTCTCCCGGGCGCAGCAGCGCCTGGGCCTTGCGGGCCGAGGGGGAGGGGGTGCGCGGGGCGTCGTCGAAGGGGGAGCGGTAGCCGGCCGTGAAGCGGTGGTGCTCCAGATAGGCGCGGACGGCGGTGATGCAGTTGGCGAAGGTCCGGAAGGTGGCGACGCGCGAGGAGCCGAGCAGGGTGGTGCGGTAGGCGGCCTCGGTGCCGACCGGCGAGCCCCACACCACGCACACCAGCTTGTCCGTCTCTTCCGCCGCGTCGACCAGGTCCTGCGCCAGCTTGTCGCTCATCGGTGGGAAAGGCCCGGTGATCGGGCAGATCAGCACGCCGACGGACGGGTCGGCGAGGATGGCGTCGATGATCTTCCGGCCGCGCCAGTCGCCGACGGGGTGGCCGCCGTTGTCGACCGGGTTGGCGACGCTGAGGTCGTCGGGTATCCACTGGTGGAGCTCGGCCTGTTTCTCGGTGCCGAGTGCGGGCAGCGGGAGCCCGGCGGCCGTCGCGAGGTCGGAGAAGTGGGCGCCGGTGCCCCCGGAGATCGAATAGACCACGACGCCCTCGGCGCGCGGGGGCCGGGCGCGGGCGAGCAGCGCGGCCGTGTCCTGCAGCTCGTCGAGGCCGTCGACCCGGATCACGCCGAACTGCCGCATGGCCGCGTCCACGACCGCGTCCGAGCCGGTCAGCTTGCCGGTGTGGGAGGCGGCCGTGCGGGCCCCGGTCTCGGTGCGGCCGACCTTGACGGCCACGACGGGCACCTTGGCGCGGGCGGCGCGGTCGGCGGCCAGCAGGAAGCTGCGCCCGTCCTTGAGCCCTTCCGCATACATCGCGATGGCGCCGACCTCGGGCCGGGAGGCGAAGTAGGAGATGAAGTCGGCGGTCTCCAGGTCGGCCTCGTTGCCGGTGGGGGCCCAGTGGCTGAGCCGGATGCCCAGCTCCTGGAGGGTGAAGACGGGGCGGCCCTGGTGGCCGGACTGGGTGATGAGGGCGATCGCCGGCCCGTCCAGGTCCTCGCGGAACTCCTCGAAGGCGTTGAGGTTGGTGTTGGGGCCCAGGAGGCGCAGTCCGCCGCGCCGTACGGCGGCGGACAGCCGGGCCTGGGCGGCGGCGCCCTCGGCGCCGGTCTCGGCGAAGCCGGAGGCGAAGGCGACGGCGAACTTGACCTTGGCGGCGGCGAGTTCATCGACGAGCGGGAGGGGGTCACGGACGAGGAGGACGGCGAGGTCGACCGGTTCGGGCAGATCGGCCACGGACGGGACGCAGGGGAGGCCGAAGACGGCGGAGCGGGAGGGGTGTACGGGGTGCAGGCGCGCGCCGACGCGCTCGGCCCAGGCGATCAGCTGCCGGGTGATGCCGGTGTTGGGGCGGCCCTCGGCGTCGGAGGCGCCGATGACGGCCACCGACTCGGGGCGGAAGAACCGGTCCAGATCGGGGACGGCGGAGTGCAGCGGGCGGCCGCTGACGTCCACGTCCTCGCCGGCCGCGGATCTGCCGTGGACATGGACGGCGGGGCCGGGAGGCCGGCCGCAGGCGGCGACGCGGGCGTGACGGGAGTTGGTGGTGAGGGTGCCGTGAGTCGATCCAAGCATCGGTATCCGCCACTCCTGCTCGTTGGCGACAAGCCAGATAGCTGACGTCCAGTCAGATTACTCAGGAGTCAGATTAACGGAACTGACGCCATGTCAGGAATGGGGGTGCGTGGACGAAACGCAGGGTGACGAGGGCGCCCCCTGTGGCGACAGGCCCTAAGGGCGGTGAGGTGATGGTGCCCGGCGGATCCAGGGGTCACGCCGGGCGGGAGCGGCGATATCACGCCGATGTGCGGTCGATGGCCCTGGCGATTTTGCGCGCGTCGATGGCGAGCTCGCGGAGCATGCCGCTGATCGGGTTCGTATAGCCCGTGAAGTGCAGGCCCGGAGCCGAGGGGGCGGTGCGTGGGCCGTGGGTCAGCGGCTTGCCGCGCGCGTCGAGCACGTTCAGGTGGCCGACGAGGTCGTCCAGGCCGCGCCGGTAGCCGGTCGCCGCGACCACGGTGTCGGGGCTTATGCGGGAGCCGTCGGCCAGCGCCACCTTGTCCTCCTCGAAGGACTCGACCGCCGCCACCACCTCCACCTTCCCGGCCTGGACCGCGTCGATGAGGCCGACGTCCTGCACCGGGATCGCGCCTTGGCGCACCCGGGTGTACAGGCCGGTCTCGGGCGAGGGCAGTCCGTGCTCGGCGAGGTCAGGCATGGTGAGCCGGTTCAACACCCGCGCCGCCCGGTCCACCAGCGTGGTGGGCAGCCGCCGCACCATGATGCCGGTGGCCTGTGCGGGCCAGCCCGCCGTGGAGCGGCGCAGGATGTGCGGCACGGTGCGCACCGCGAGCCGCACCCGGGCCGCTCCGCCCTCGACGAGGTCGACCGCGATCTCGGCGCCCGTGTTGCCGATGCCGACGACCAGGACGTCCCGGCCCTCGTAGGGGCGGGCGTTGCGGTAGCGGCTCGCGTGCAGCAGCTCGCCGGTATAGGTCTTCCGGCCCGGCCAGTCGGGCACGCGCGGGGTGTGGTTGTAACCGGTGGCCACGACCACGACGGGCGAGGAGGGCGCCCGCCCGCCCGTGGCCCGCAGCACCCAGCCCTCGTCGTCCGGGGCCCGGTCGATCCGTGAGACCTCCACCCCGGTGACGATCTCCAGCCGGTGGTGCTCGACGTACTGCTCCAGATAGCGCACCACGTCGTCGCGGGCGACCCACCGCCCGTACGCGCGGGGGATCGCGAGCCCGGGGAGGGTGGACAGGCGGCGCGTGGTGTGCAGATGCAGCCGGTCGTAATGGGCGCGCCAGGAGGCGGCGACCGCCTCCGACTTCTCCAGGACCACCGCGCGGATGCCGCGTTCGCGCAGGGCCGCCGCCGTGGCGAGCCCGCCCGGGCCGGCGCCGATCACGTACACGGGTGAGGAGTGCTCGGGGAAGGTGTCGGCCATGGGCGTGAGCGTAGCCAGATATTTGACAGGTTTCCGACAAATATATTCCGAATCGATTGCGGATCGATCACAGGCCGCCGCGCGACCCCTTGCGCGCCCGTGCCCACGTCCGCTGAACTGACGTACCGTCAGATTGCGTCGGTCGGCGCCCGGTGGGGCGGACGGAGAGGGGGAGGGATGCGTACGATCTGGCTCAGCGGGGCCGAATGGTTCGCCGTGCTCCGCATCGGGCTCGGCCTGTGGTGGCTGGAGAGCTGGCGGCACAAGGACAAGAAGGCTTGGCTGGAACGGAACACCGGCATCACCTGGGCGGCCGGCGTCGCCGCCAAGCACCGCTGGGCGTTCGTACGCGGCGGATTCGGCGCCGTCGTCGGGTCCCGCCCCAAGCTGATGGCGTATGTCGTCCTCTACGCCGAGCTGGCCATCGGCCTCGGCCTGGTCCTGGGCTTCCTCACCCCGATCGCCCTGATCGGCGGCGCGCTGCTGAACCTGCTCTACTTCGTGCTGATGATCCACGACTGGGCCGAGCAGGGGCAGAACTCCATGATGGTGCTCATCTCCCTGGTCGCCCTCCTCGGCATGAGCTGGCAGACCTGGGCGCTGGACGAGGCATGGGGGCTGTTCCTGTGAGCGCGCCCCCCGTGCCTCCCGGGCCCCCCGCGGGCGCACCCCGCTTCGACCTGCCGGAGATCGACGACTTCACCCGCCCCTACTGGGACGCCGCCGCGCAGGGGCAGCTGCTGATCCGCCGCTGCGACGACTGCGGCCGAGCCCACCACTACCCCCGTGAGTTCTGCCCCCGGTGCTGGAGCGAGAACGTGATCTGGGAGCGGGCGAGCGGCCGCGCGACCCTCTACACCTGGTCCGTGGTGCACCGCAACGACCTGCCGCCGTTCGGCGCCCGTGTCCCCTATACCGCCGCCGTCGTCGAACTCGCCGAGGGCCCACGGATGATGACCGAGCTGGTCGGGTGCGCCGGTCCGGATCTGCGGGTGGGCATGGACCTGTGCGTCGACTTTCGCGCCCCGGACGGGGACGCCCCGGCGTTCCCTGTTTTTCGCCCCGTCGAGGGCACCGGACAGCGGCGATGAGCGGCCCTGAGCAGCCCGCCCCTCACGGCCACAGCAGCTCACGCCGCCAATCACCGCTTTCGGCTGCGCGGCGGTAGCGCAGCCGTACGTGCCGGCGGTGCTCCTCCTCCTGGTAGAACTCCACCTCGTCCGCGACCAGGACATACAGCGTCCAGCTCGGCGCCGTCGCGTCCGGCTCCCGCTCGACCCGGTCCCGCGCCGCCTCGAAGGCCCGCTCCAGCTCCTCGTACGAACCCAGGACCTCGCTCTGCCGCCCGGCCCCGGCCAGCGCGGCCGTCAGCGCCGCCGGTGAGCGCCCGCGCAGATCCGCCGCGCTCTCCGCGGGGTCGGCCGCCGTGACCCGCCCGCCGATGCGCACCTGCCGGCCCGGCGCGGTCCAGTGGAACCCCAACGCCGCGTACGGGTGGGCGGCCAGCTCGCGGCCCTTGCGGCTGGTGCGGTGCGTGCCGAAGTGCCAGCCGCGGTCGTCGGCGTCGTGCAGCATCACCGTACGCAGGGACGGGCGGCCGTCCGCGTCGGCGGTGGCCAGCGTCATGGTGTGCGGGCCCGGTACGCCCGCCTCGGCGGCCTCGCGCAGCCAGCGCCGGAAGAGCGGAAGCGGTTCTTCGGGCGCCGTCGCCGGGTCGAAGGCAGGCAGTTCGCCGCCGTCGCGTACGCGCAGTCCGCGCAGCAGTGTGCGGAATTCCTCGGCGGCTTCCTCGGCAGCCTCGTTGTCGGTTCCACCCATCGGGTTCCCTGCCTCCTCGTTCGTTCCCGAGGAGCAGGGTGGCATGGGGGCAGGGGCGGGGAGCGCACGGTGTCGTCTGAGCGCGGGATGTCCCCTCGCGCGCCGTCTCCTGAGCGCCCGGTGCCCTCTCGCGCGCCGTCCCCTGAGCGTCCGGTGTCCCGTCGCGCGCTGTCCCCCGGAGCGCCCGGTGGCCCTCGCACGCCCTCAGTCGCGCCCGAGCACCACCGTCCCCGATGAGCAGAACCAGCCGCCCGTCCCCGACGCCACGGCCAGCTCCGGCAGCCGCCCGCCCGTCTTGCGGACCTGCCGCTCACCCGCCTCGCCGCGCAGCTGCCGTACGGCCTCCACCAGCAGGAACAGCCCGCGCATACCGGGGTGGCAGGCGGAGAGCCCGCCGCCGTCCGTGTTCGTCGGCAGGTCGCCCGTAAGCGTCAACCGCCCCTTGCCGGCGAACGCCCCGCCCTCGCCCTTCGCGCAGAAGCCCAGATCCTCCAGGGTCACCAGCGTCATATAGGTGAACGCGTCGTAGAGCTCGGCCACGTCGATGTCCGACGGCCGTACCCCGGCCCGCTCAAAGGCCTGCCGCCCGGAGAGCGCGGCGGGCGAGACGGTGAAGTCGTCCCACTCCGACATGGTGGTGTGGGAGATCGCGGTGCCCGAACCCAGCACCCACACCGGGGGCTTCGCCGTCTCCGGTACGTACTCCTCGCCCGCGAGCAGTACGGCGCAGCCGCCGTCGGAGCGGATGCAGCAGTGCAGCTTGGTGAAGGGGTCGGCGATCATCGGGCCGCTCAGCACCTCGTCCATCGTGATCGGGGCGCGGAACATCGCGTCCGGGTTGTGCGCGGCGTTGGCGCGCGCCTGGACGGCGATGTCCGCGAGCTGTTCGAGGGTCGTGCCGTACTGGTGCATATGGCGGCGCGCGGCCATCGCGTACTTGGCGACCAGGGTGTGGCCGTACGGGACCTCGAACTGGAGCGGTCCGCGCGCCCCGAAGGAGAGGTTGGAGGTGCGGCGGCCCGCGCGGATGTCGGCGCGGGCGGTGGAGCCGTAGACCAGGAGGACGGCGCGAGCGTGGCCCGCGGCGATGGCGTCCGCCGCGTGGGCCGCCATGACCTCCCAGGTGGAGCCGCCGACGGACGTCGAGTCGGTCCAGGTGGGGCGCAGGCCCAGATACTCGGCCACCTCGACCGGGGCCAGCGTGCCGAGCCCGGCCGACGCGAGGCCGTCGACCGCCGACCGGTCCAGGCCGGAGTCGGCGAGGGCGCGGCGGGCGGCCTGGGCGTGGAGGGCGTAGGGGGTCGCGCTGTCGACGCGGCCGCAGTCGGAGAGGGAGACGCCGACGACGGCGACCTTGCGGGCGCGCTTGCGCTTCGCTGCGGGCATAAATCTGACGGTACATCAGATGAGCGGGGTGGGGACAAGGTCGGAGGAGGGGAGGGTGGGAAGGATTGCGAGGGAGGCCGCGTGTAGGGGTGGGAAAGTGTGCGCCTCGTCCCTAATATGACGGTCCGTCAGAAGCGGAGGTGCTTGCGATGGACGCCGCGTTCACCGATGAACAGGTCGAGATCCGCCGTACGCTGCGCAGACTGCTGCGGGAGCGGTGCGGCCCCGACGAGGTGAAGGCGGCGGTCCGCACCGCGCCGGGCCATGACGAAGCGCTGTGGCGGCTGCTCGCGCGACAGCTCGGGCTGCCCGGCCTCGCTCTTCCCCGGGAGGCCGGGGGCGTCGGCTGTGGGCCCACCGAGCTGGCCCTCGCCTGCGAGGAGACCGGACGCGCGCTGCTCCCGTCCCCGCTGACGGCCACCGCGGTGCTCGCCGCGCCTCTCGTCGACCGGCTCGGGACGGGCGCGCTCCGCGCCGAGCTGCTGCCACGTATCGCGGATGGCGAGCTCACGGCGTCGCTCGCCGTGCCCGGCGGGGAGCTGACCAGGGCGCTCGGCCTGACGGGCGCGGACGACGACAACGACGGCGGCGGCTGGGCGGGCGGCGGGCGCGCGGGGGGCGTCCAGGCGCGGGAGAGCCGGGGGCACCGGGACAGCCGGGGCAGTGGGGACGGGGGGAGCGGCGGGTACGGCGGGGGCTGGCGGCTTTACGGGCAGGTCGACCAGGTCCTCGACGGGCACAGCGCGGGGCTGCTGCTCGTCGCCGCCCGCACGGGCGGCTATACGCGCGGCCGGACGCTGCTCTTCCTCGTCCGGGCCGGGGCGCCCGGCCTGGTCCGTACGCGGCTGACCGCGCTGGACGAGACCCGGCCGCAGGGCCGGATCGAGCTGCGGGACGTACCGGCCGAGCCGCTGGGCGCGGAGGGAGTGGAGGGCGCGGAGGTGGTGGGTGCGCTGGCGCGGCTGGGGACGACGGCGGCGGCCGCGCTCGCCGCCGAGGCGGTGGGGGCGGCGGACGCGGCGCTGGAGCGGACGGTCGAGTACGTGCGGACGCGGATGCAGTTCGGCCGGTCGATCGGGTCGTTCCAGGCGGTCAAGCACCGGCTGGCGGAGGTGTATGTGAAGGTCGAGGCGGCGCGGTCGGCGGCGTACTACGCGGCGTGGGCCGTGGGGCACGAGTCCGGGGCGGGCGCCGGGGCGGCCGTCGCGAGCGGGCTCGCGCTCGCGCAGGCGCTGGAGGCGCAGCGTACGGCCGCGGGGGAGGCGGTGCAGCTGCACGGCGGCGTCGGCTTCACCTGGGAGCACGACGCGCACCTCTACTTCAAGCGGGCCGCCTCGGACGAACTGCTCTTCGGCCCGGTGCACCGGCTGCGGGCGCGCGCGGCCGAGCGGGAAGGGCTGTTCGCGGAGCCGGATGCGGCGAGCGCAAGCGCGACCGCGAGCACCGACGGGCACCGGGCCCGGAAGGCGGTGGCGGTGTGATGGAGTCGCCCACAACGCGTCCGGGCTACGGAGTCCGGCTGATCCAGAAGGTGTCGTCGGGCCGGGCCTTCGCGAAGGTCGCGCCGCATATCGTCCCGGTGCTCGACCGCGCCGTGCACCGGCTGACGCGTGGCAAGGTGCTGCCCAGCGCCCGGATGCTGCCCGGCGTGATCCTTACGACGACGGGCGCGAGAAGCGGTCTGCCGCGCCGCACTCCGCTGGCCTGTATGCCGGAGGACGGCGGCACCTGGCTGCTGATCGGCAGCAACTTCGGCCGGCCGGGCCACCCTGCCTGGACCGCGAATCTGCTGGCCCATCCGGACGCGGAGATCAGCTGGAAGGGCCGCGACATCGCGGTCCGGGCGCGGCTGCTGACGGGTGCGGAGCGGGAGGCGGCCTGGGCGGCGGCGCTCCGCTTCTGGCCGCCGTACGCGACGTACCAGGCGCGGGTGGAGCGCGAGATCCGCCTGTTCCGCGTGACGCCGACACGTTCCGCGTGAGGCTGGCTCGTTCCGCGTGGCGCCGACACGGGACGGCGGCTGGCGGATCCGACGGCGCGTAAGGCCGGTGGGCCAGGGCGCATAGGGCCGGTGGGCCAGGGCACGCTGGGCCGGTGGACCAGGGCACGCAGGGCCGGTGGGTCAGGGGTTCGCCGTGGGGGGTGACAGGACATGCGGGACCCCGGAGCCGACCGGCCCGCTGCGGTGGGCGAGCGATGGCGGGCCCGAAGGGTCGGGGCCCGGGCGCTCGCGACGCCGACGCGCGCGGTGCGTGTTGCTCGGCCTACTTGGGCGGCTTCCTGCCCGTGATGCCGAGGTGGATCAGAAGCGTCAGGGCGGGCCTGAGCTCGGCCTGCTTGACGCCCCAGCTCTGGAAGCCCTTCTGGTGGGCGGCGACCGCGGCCAGCATCGCGACGATCGAGCCCGCGACGGCCGCCGGGCTGACGTCCTTTTCGTACCGGCCCTTCGCCTGGAGCTCCTTGACGGCGTCGGTCAGGGAATTGGTGACGGCATTGAGGATCTTCATGCGGATCTTGTAGAACCGCTTGTCCCCCTCCGCCGCGCCAAGATCGACAACTCGCAGGATGGCGTCGTGTTTGCGCCAGAAGGAGAGGAAGCCCTCGACGAGCTCTTCCGCGGCCTGTGCGCCGGATTTTCCGGCCCACGAGCGCCCGGCGACCAAGTCGGTCAGGCCCGCGCCCTCCTTCGCCATCTCCTCCGCGATCTCGAGGACGGCGCCCTCGACATCGGGGAAGTACTGGTAGAACGTCGCGGGCGAGGTGCCGGCCTTGCGCGCGACATCGATGACCTTGACGTCTCGGTACGGGGATGTGCTGAGCATCTCGCTGAGGCAGTCGAGCAGCTTCTGCCGCGTCGCCTGCCCACGGCGACCGGCGACCCGCCCGTCGACGGTGCGTACTTGTCCTGTCATGACGTCAGCTTACCGAGGGGTGATCGAAGCGCGATTCGGCTGCGTGCAAATGGGGACCGTGCTCCGTTCGGGACTCCTGAGGCCGCGCTGATCAGGGACAACGAGTCATCGAGGCCCTTCTGGGCGGCTTCTTGGCCGTCCGCGGACGGCTAACCCGTTCGCGTGATTCATATTATCAACAGCCTGTGGATAACTTCGGTGGACAGAGCGGCGGCGGCGCAGGCCGGGGAATCGGTGAGCGGCCTGAAATGGACCCTCGGGATGCGCCCGAATCAGGCCCGGTGCCCGCGTCTCGAATCGGGCTTTACCGGCGATGAGCCGTTAGCGTGGCGAATGACGCAAAGAGCTTTGTGTGTGGCGTAGCGGGGCATTCGTGCGATTCGTGCGGGAGGACCGGAACCATGGCCGCATTCGCGGAAGGCGTGCCCTGCTGGGTGGACGCGATGCTCCCCGATCTGGAGGCGGGCAAGCGCTTCTACGGCGAGCTGTTCGGCTGGACCTTCGGGGCGAGCGAGCCGCGCTACGGCCACTACACCCAGGTGTTCCACGGCGGGCGGAACGTCGCCGCCCTCGCCCCTAAACCGGACGGTCGGATGCCGACCGTCTGGAACATCTACTTCGCCACCCACGACGCCGCCGCCACCGCCGCGCGCATCCGCGCCGCCGGCGGTCAGCTGATCACCGGGCCCATGCCGCTGGGGGACTTCGGCGTCATGGTGACGGCCGTGGACCCCGGGGGCGCGGTCTTCGGCGTCTGGCAGGCGGGCAGCCACCCCGGTTTCGAGGAGCACGGCACCCCGGGCTCGTACGGCTGGATCGAGCTCCGTACCCGGGATCCGGAGCGTGTGGACGCCTTTTACCGGGCGGTCTTCGGATACGGGACGGTGCGTCTGGGGAAGGAAAAGGAGTTGGGCGGCCAGCCGGGTGAGGGCAAGAGGCCGGGCGAGGAGAGGGAGCCGAGTGGAGGGGCAGGGGTGGATGAGGGGCGGCAGGAGGCCGGCATCGTGTTCTGGACGCCGCGCGGGAAGCCCGCGGAGCCCGGGCATGCGATCGGCGCCCGCGCCGCCATGGGCGACAGATTTCCGGCCGAGATGCCCGCGCACTTCCTCACCTACTTCGTGGTAGCGAATTGTGACGAAGTCGCGCGCAGGGCGCGCGCGCTCGGCGGGCGCCTGCTCAATGACCCCGAAGATACGCCGTACGGGCGTTTCGTGGCGCTTGCGGACAATCAGGGCGCGCACTTCGCCGTCGTCGACACCTCGGCGGCGGGGTCTTCGCGCACGGAAAGCGGAGCGTAACGGGGCCGGGAGCCCGGCGTACGGCAAAGTGGAGGTCAGTCGGGCGCCGCCAGGTGACACGACGAAATCGCCCCCGGGTTCGCAACCGCCGCCTTCGCCAGAGAGAATGCAGGTTGCGTGCCGCCGGTTGGTTTGTCGGTGAGACGCTGCAGCGGGGCTGTATTTTTTCAAGCCCCACGGGGAGGTGGCAGGCAAGTGGTGGAGCAGCTGACGCAGCACGATCCGAGGCGTATCGGACCGTTCGAGGTGCTCGGCCGGCTTGGCGCGGGCGGGATGGGGCTGGTCTATCTGGCCCGCTCGGCGTCCGGCCGGCGGGTCGCGATCAAAACGGTGCGGACCGAGCTCGCCGAGGACCAGCTGTTCCGTGTCCGCTTCACCCGCGAGGTGGAGGCGGCGCGCGCGGTCAGCGGTTTCTACACGGCCGCCGTCGTGGACGCCGATCCGCGGGCCGCGGTGCCGTGGCTGGCCACCGCGTACGTCCCGGCTCCCTCCCTCGAGGAGATAGTCAATGAGTGCGGGCCGATGCCGGCCCAGGCGGTCCGCTGGCTGGCGGCCGGGGTCGCCGAGGCGCTGCAGTCCATCCACGGCGCGGGTCTGGTCCACCGGGATCTGAAACCGTCGAATGTGCTGGTCGTCGAGGACGGCCCGCGAGTCATCGACTTCGGTATCGCGTCCGGGGTCTCGAACACCCGGCTGACGATGACCAACGTGGCCGTGGGCACCCCGGCCTATATGTCGCCCGAGCAGGCGCGCGACTCGCGCAGCGTGACGGGCGCGAGCGACATCTTCTCGCTCGGTTCGACGCTGACCTTCGCGGCGACCGGCCACGCCCCGTTCCACGGCGCCAACCCGGTCGAGACCGTGTTCATGCTGCTGCGCGAGGGCCCGGACCTGACCGGTCTGCCGGACGAACTGCGGCCGCTCATCGAGTCCTGTATGCAGATGGAGCCCGAGCGCAGGCCCACCCCGGCCGATCTGCAGTCGCAACTGGCCCCGCATCTGTTCGCCTCCAACGCCGAGGACAGCGGTACGGCCTCGGCCTGGCTGCCGGGCGGCGCGGTGGCGCTGATCGAGCGCAAGCGCAACGGGCGGAACCAGATCGCGCGCCCCGCGCGGGGCGCGGACGGCCGCCATGGCGGCGACGGCGGCGCGAGCGGCGGTGGCGGTGGCGGTGCGAACCGGCCGTCCGCGCCGCTGCCGCCGGAGCGCCCGCCGACGCCCGGTCCGGGGTACGACTCGGCGCACGGACCGGGCGCGGGGCGCGGACGGCACAGCGCGCCCGCCGGCGCCTCCGGCTGGGAGCCCATGCCCACGGGCGACCCGCGCGGCGGACTGCGCACCGATATGGGGAACCCGGCGCATCCGCCGCATCCGCCGGGCCCGATGAGCGCCATCGGCCCCGGGCGCCACGCCGCGCCCGCGGCGGCGGGCCCGTCGGGCTCCCAGGCCGCGCCGCCCTCCGTCCAAGGCCCCACCGGACCCGGCGTAGCCGCCGGCCCGACAGGTCCTACGGGGAGCCCCGCGGGTGCCACGGGCCCGGCGCCCATCGGAGCCGACGCGTCGGTCCGGCTGCCCGGCTCCAAGGTGCCCATCGGCCCCGGCCGCCGGGCCACGGACGGGCGCGAGCCGCAGCCGCAGCACGAGACGGGCCCGGCCACCGGCTGGGTGCGCCCGCCGACCGGCCTGACCGGCGGCGGGAACGGAGGCGAGGGCTCCATCGCGACCGGCGCCGTTCCGCCGCCGTCGTCCCCGCCCACCTCGGCCCCCTCCCCGGACGCCTCCGAGGCCCCCGGCGGGGGCGGGGCGCACGGCCGCTGGCGCCCCTGGCGGTTCCGTATGTCGAACGACGTATGGGGCACCCCGGCCGTCGCGGGCGAGCTGCTGTACGTGACGTCCTTCGAGGTCCACGCGCTGGACGTGGCCACGGGGCGGCGCCAGTTCAAGACCCGCGACGTGGCCTGGGCCATGGCCGTCTCGAACGGCCGGATCCACGCCTCGGACGGCCCGACGCTGTACGCGCTGGACGCCGAGGACGGCGCCGAGCGGTGGCGGCTGTCCACGGACGGCTGGGTCTACTCCCTCAAGGTCGACCGCGGCACGGTGGTGACCGGCACCCGCGGCGGCGGCGTCCAGGCGTGGGAGGCCGCGAACGGCGAGCTGCTGTGGGAGATGCAGGGCGCCCAGACCGACTTCGAGACGCCCGAGTCGGGGCCGGCCATTTACGACGGCACGGTCTTCGTCTGGGCGGACGCGCGGCTGCGCGCCCTGGAGGCGCGTACGGGCGTGGAGCGCTGGTCGTACCCGATCGGCGACGCGGCGTCCTGCGGTGGGGTCCCGGTGCGGCTGCTGTCGGCCCCCGACGGGTGTGTGTACGTGGCGGCGGGCACGCGCGTGCTGGCGATCGACATCGAGCGCGGGGAGGTGCGGTGGCGCTTCGAGGCGCCCGCTGTCTTCCTGTGCGCCCCCGCGTACGCGCCGGGGCCCGCGGTGACGGGCGGCGGCGTGTACATCGCCGACTACCTCGGCACGGTCTACGCCCTGGACGCGGCGAACGGCCGCGACCGTTGGCGGATCGCCACCGAGGCGCGTCAGTCGATCGAGCCGGTGCTGGTGGCGGACGGGTCGGTGCATCTGGGCAGCGGCTCCGCGCTGTACACGCTGGACGCGGTCACCGGCACGCCCAAGTGGCGCTTCGCGGCGGGCGGCGAGGTCATCGGCTCCCCGGTCGTCGCGGACGGCCGGGTCCACTTCGGCTCGGCCGACCACTGCCTCTACACGGTGGACGCGGCGGGCGGACAGCTGCGGTGGAAGCTCGCGACGGGCGGCGAGATCACGGGCTCGCCGGTGGCCGCGGGCGGCGTGGTGTACGCGTGCAGCAAGGACCGCTGTGTCTACGCGCTGGACGCGGTCAAGGGCACCGGCCAGTCGCGGGCGTCGGCGCGCCAGGGGTAGACCAGGGTTAGTCCGTCGTCGTGTACCTGACAGCTCCTGCTACGGTGGCGGGCGCTGCCCGGACCCGGTGGGGGCCGGGAAGGTCGACGGGGAATCGGGGGCTGAACACATGATGCGGCGTGGTCTGCGGCTGACGGCCGTACTCGCGGTGGTGCTGGTGGCGTTGACCGGCTTCAAGAGCCGGGGGCACGGGCGGCACGGCTCGGGCGGCGGGGGCGGCTGCTCCAGCTCCAACTCGAGCCACTCCAGCTCCAGCTCTGGCGGTTACTCCGGCTCCGACGACTACGACTCGGACTCCGGCTCCTCCGGTTCGGGTTCCGGTGGCTACCGTTACCACGACCGCTACGACGACAACGACTCCTCGTCGAGCAGCGGTTCGTCGTCCGGCTCCTCCTCCAAGCCGGGGGAGCTTGCGCCGGCCGTGGCCGTCGTCAAGTGCGCCGGCAAGGACAAGAACGGCGAGCCGGCCGCGACCGTGAAGGTGACCAACCAGACCGACAGGTCCCAGACGTACATCGTCACCATGGACTTCCGTGACAAGGACTCGAAGGTGACCTCGGGCAGTGCGCACGCGCGCTTCGCCGCGAAGCAGACGAAGACCGTGAAAGTTCCTCTGGATGATCCTGGGGTTGTGGGAACCGTAGTGACGTGTGAGGTCGTCTCCGTCGACTGAACGGGCCGGGGCGGGCCAAGTCGGCCGGTACGGAACCCTTCCTGAAGTGACTTTGGGGTAGGGAGCCGCCTTCACTAGGGTGGCGTGTACTCGTCAACGGCCCGGTGTCGGCCTGAATGTGTCTTTCCAACGGGGGTAATTCATGCATCGCCGCTCCATGCGCCTTGTCGCCGTCGCCGCGATCGGGCTGCTGGCCCTGACCGGCTGCGGCAAGAAGGGCAGGCACAGCAGCGGGTCCGGCGGCTTCGTCTCCGGCGGCGGCAGCGGCGGCAGCGAGCCGCTGTCCAGCCCCAGCGGCCTCCCGACCGATCTGCCCACCGACCTGCCCACGGATCTGCCGTCGGGCCTCCCGTCGTACACCCCCTCCGACCTGCCGTCGTACACCCCGTCGCCCTCGTACAGCTACTCCGCGTCGCCCACCTACAACTCGGACGGCCGGTACGACGTCTCCGCCAGCGACTGCGACTACGACGAGTCCACGCACGAGTTCCAGTACACGCTCAACGTCAGGAACCCCGAGACGCAGTCCATGCGTTACTCGATCAGCGTCAAGTGGGCGGACTCCTCCAGCTCCAGCCAGCTCGGCATCGACTACCAGTCCGTCTACGTATCGGCCGGCAGCTCCCAGACGGTCACCGCCACCGCGTACCACTACCTCACCGAGCAGACGTCCTTCACCTGCACCGTCGACTCGGTGATCAAGGTGCCGAACTGAGCGAGCTGTGCGAGCTGGGCGAACTGAGAAAACGTACCCCGGCCGACGCCCCTCAGCGCGTACGGAATCCCGGAGTCCGGGCCGCGAAAAGCCCGGCCTGGCGCTCCGGTGGCAGATTCCCCAGCGCGACCAACTGCGGGGCGTGCGCCAGCGCCTGAGTCAGCGCCGCCTCCTTGGCCGCCCACACCGCCCGTACCGTCCCCTGCACCGCCGCTGACGGATACGACGCGATGACGGCGGCCGCGCGCAAGGCGGCGGCGACCGGGTCGGCGTCGGCCGGGGTCACCTCGCTCACCAGGCCGATCTCGTGGGCCCGCCGGGCCGTGAGGCGTTCCGCGGTGCCCATCAGCGCCATCCGCGCGACCTCCCCGACGGGCATCCGCTGCGCCATGTAGACCGCCTCGTAGGCGCTGACCATGCCGTAGCTGGTGTGCGGGTCGAAGAACGTGGCGTGCTCGGCGGCGACGATGAACTCCGCCTCGCCCAGCAGATAGAACGCCCCGCCGCAGGCCATTCCGCCCACCGCGGCGACGACCGGCTTCCACAGGTCGTTCGCCTTCGGGCCGATGCTCACCAGCGGATCGTCGACCGAGTACGGCGACGAGGGCTGCGGCACCCGCACCGCGCGGTCGAGACCGGTGCAGAACGCCTGGTCGCCCGCCCCGGTGAGCACCACGGCCCGCACCGAATCGTCCATCCGGAAGCCCCGCCAGACGGCCGCCAGCTCCGCGGCCGTCTCCAGGTCGATGGCGTTGTGCCGCTCGGGCCGGTCGAGCGTGACGACCGCGACGCCGCCGTCCCTGACCTCCGTACGCACCGTCATGGCCGCTCCAGGACCCAGCGCACCACCGCGACACCGCCCGCCGCCTGGTGGAAGACCGCCCGCACCGGGGCGTTGATGCGGATCCGCGCCGGGTCGACCGAGTCGAGCGCGGCGTCGGCGGCGGCGACCAGATTGCCCACCAGCCGGATGCGCGGGGCGTCCACGAGCTCGACGAGGATCACGTTGTACGGCGCCTGCGCGGCGTACGCGGGCAGCAGCGGCGGATGCGGGACGACGTACGACCAGATCCGGCCACGGCCGCTGGTCCGGATCCACTCGCTTTCGAAGGACTGGCAGTGCGGACAGCAGGGGCGGGGCGGGAAGCGGGGCTCGGCGCAGTCGGCGCAGGTCTGGACGCGCAGCTCGCCGCGCGCCGCGTAGCCGAAGAAGGGCGCCCCGTCGTCATCGAATACGGGCACGAGCAGCCCGTATTCCTCCGTATCGCCGGAGCCGTCCCGGATACCGGACTGTGTCATCTCCTCGATCAACTCCTCAGCAGCAGAGCGGAGGTGGGTACCCCCTCACCCGCCGTGACCAGGCAGGTCGCGGCGTCCGGCACCTGCGCGGTGCTGGTCCCGCGCAGCTGTCTGACCCCCTCGGTGATGAGGTTGAAGCCGTGCACGTATGCCTCGCTGAGGCCGCCCCCGCCGGTGTTGAGCGGCAGCCGCCCGCCGATCTCCAGCGCGCCCCCCTCGGTGAACGCGGCCCCCTCGCCGCGCGCGCAGAAGCCGTAGCCCTCCAGCGACAGCGGGATCAGCGGGGTGAAGGCGTCGTAGATCTGCGCCACGTCCACGTCCTGCGGCCCGAGGTCGGCCGACTTCCACAGCTGGCGGGCGGCGGTCCAGGCGGGCCCGGTGAGCGGGTCGTCGTTCCAGTAGTTGACCATCCCGTGGTGCTGGGCGGGCAGCCCCTGGGCCACGGAGTGGATGTACACGGGCGGTCGCCGGCAGTCGCGGGCCCGCTCGGCGGAGACGATCACGCAGGCCAGCGCGCCGTCGGTCTCCAGGCAGTTGTCGAACAGGCACAGCGGCTCGCTGATCCAGCGGGCCGTCATATACATCTCCCGGGTCAGCGGCCGCTCGTACATCATCGCGGCCGGGTTCTGGTTGGCCCGGTTGCGGCAGGCCAGCGCGACGTTGAAGAAGTGGTCGCGGGTGGCGCCGTACTCATGCATATAGCGGCGGGCCAGCAGCCCGATCTCGTCGGCGGGCCGCAGCAGCCCGTACGGCCGGGTCCACTGCGCGGGGGTCGGCAGCTGTACGCGGATGTTCGTCCACGGCCGCGGGCCGCTGCCGCGTTTACGCGAGCGCCAGGCCACCCCGACGCTCGCCTGGCCGGTGGCGATCGCGGCGGCCAGGTGCGCGACGGTCGCGCAGGAGCCGCCACCGCCGTAGCCGACCTTGCTGAAGAAGGTCACATCCCCGGCGCCGATGGCCTTGGCGACCTCGACCTCGTCCGTCTCCTCCATGGTGTACGAGGCGAAGGCGTCCACCTCGGACGGGGCGATCCCCGCGTCGTCGAGCGCGGCGAGGATCGCCCGGCAGGCCAGGGTCTTCTCCGATTCGGGGAGGCGTTTGGCGAAGGGGGTCTGGCCGATGCCGGCTATCGCGGTCGCGTCTTTCAAGGTCGCCCCCATCGCCACCTCCGTGGTCGCGTTCATTGGCGCATCGATGCTGACAGCGGGGAAGGCTACCGCTAATCTGACGGACAGTCAGCTACGCGGACCGGTACTGCGGGAGGTGACCCGATGCGCGAGACCATCCCGGCGCTGGTACGGGCGGCGGCGGAGCGTTACGGCGACACCGAGGCGGTCGTCGAGGGCCGCACCCGGATCTCGTACGCGGAGCTCGGCGACCGCGTGGAGCGGGCCGCGGCGGCGTGCCTCGCCTCGGGCGTCGAGGCGGGCGACCGGATCGCGATCTGGGCGCCCAACACCCTCGACTGGATCGTGGCGGCGCTCGGCGCGGTCACGGCCGGCGGCGTGCTCGTCCCCGTCAACACCCGCTTCAAGGGCGCGGAGGCGGCGTACGTCCTACGGCGCACCCGCGCCACCCACCTCTTCGTCACCAGCACCTTCCTCGGCACCTCGTACGTGGCCTCGCTGCGCCGCGCGGCGGGCGAGGGGCCGGGCCGCGGCCCGCTGCCCGGTCTGCCGTACCTGCGCGAAGTGGTCGTCCTGGCCGACGACGCCCCCGCCGACTTCCGCGCCTGGAAGGACTTCCTGGCGGCGGGCGAGCGCATTTCCTCCGAGGCGGTACGGGCCCGAGCCGCCGCCGTACGCCCCGGCGACCCCTCCGACATCACCTTCACCTCGGGCACCACCGGCAACCCCAAGGGCGTCGTGATCACCCACGCCCAGACCGTGCGCGTCTACACCACCTGGAGCGAGGTCACGGGCCTCGCGGAGGGCGATCGCTACCTCATCGTCAACCCGTTCTTTCACACCTTCGGCTACAAAGCGGGCATCATCGCCTGTCTGACGCGCGGCGCGACGATGGTCCCGCAGCCCGTCTTCAACGTGGAAACCGCCCTCGCCAACATCGCCGCCGAGCGCATCACCGTCCTCCCCGGTCCGCCCACCCTGTACCAGTCCCTCCTCGACCACCCGGCCCGCGCCGCGCATGACCTGTCCACCCTGCGCCTGGTCATCACAGGCGCCGCCGTCGTCCCCCTGGAACTGGTCGAACGGCTCCGCGGCGAACTCCGCGTCGCCACCGTCCTGACCGCCTACGGCCTCAGCGAGGCCTCCGGCACCGTCACCATGTGCCGCCGCGGCGACCCGCCCGAGGTCGTCTCCGCCACCTCCGGCCGCGCCATCCCCGACACCGAAATCATGGTCGTCGGCGCCGGCGGCGCGCAGCTCCCGCCGGGGCAGCCGGGTGAGGTCTGGGTCCGCGGCTATCACATCACCCGCGGCTACTTCGAGGACCCCGTCGCCACGGCCCGGGCCATCACCCCGGACGGCTGGCTCCGCACCGGCGACGTCGGCGTCATGGACCCCGACGGCAATCTGCGGATCACCGACCGCATCAAGGACATGTTCGTCGTGGGCGGCTTCAACGCGTATCCGGCCGAGATCGAGCAACTGATCGCCCGCCACCCCGATATCGCCGATGTCGCGGTCATCGGCGTCCCGGACCCGCGGCTCGGCGAGGTGGGGAAGGCGTACGCGGTGCGGCACGCGGGGGCGACGCTGACGGCGGACGATCTGATCGCCTGGTCACGGCGGGAGATGGCCAACTACAAGGTGCCCCGGCAGGTGGAGTTCCTGACGGAGCTGCCGCGGAACGCGAGCGGCAAGGTGCTCAAGACGCACCTGCGCTCGCGGCCGGGGTGACCGGCCGGACGCGGCGTCGCCGTCGTCGGCCGCCGTTAGCGGGACGTTAGCGAGGCGGCAGCGAAGTGCGGAAAGCTCATAGCCGTACCGAGCAGGACCGGCTTCGAGCCGGCCGGTCACCGATCTTCCGGGGGAGCTCACCATGAATGCCACCGCCTTCCGCCGCACCCGCGCCGTCCGTACCACGGTCGCCACGGTGGTCGCCGCATCCGCCCTGGCCCTGACCGCCGCCATCAGCAACGACGACGCTTCCGCCGCCCCGGCTCCGCGCAAGGCCGACACCTCGGTCACCGACACCAAGCCGGCCATCAAGGCCGACTCCACCGACCCGGGCACAGGCGCGCGCTAGGGCCTGTCTTGAGTTCTCCGCCTGCGCCCTGGTGTCCGGGGTGCGCGAACGACGGGAAACTCAAGGCAGGCCCCAGTCAGTCGTCGACGCCGAGGTCGGCGCGCATGGACTTCCTCAGTGCCCCCACGGAGGGCCAGACCTCCTGGTGGAGATGCCTCTCCAGGTTCGCCAGTTCCCCCGCGTACCTGGACGGTTCCGCCCCGTACGTCTTGAGGTCGCCGTACGCGTGGTTCAGGCGCTTCTTTGCCGCGCGGGAGGCGCCCAGCACCGCATTCGGGACGATCATCTGGGCTTCCGCGTAGCTGTCCCGGTAGGTCATCCTGGCCGACTCCAAATTTTCCAGGGACGCGGCAACGCCCTCGTCGTGTTGTAGCGCGTGGAGGTAGTTCCCCATCTCTGTCAGGTACTGGCGTGCGGCGGTGTTCAATGTGATGTAGCAGGAGCGCCGCCGCTCAAGGTTCTCGCTCTGACTTTCCATACGCCGGGCACGGTCCGCGCGGCTCTGTGTCAGCACCGCGGCGCCCAGCGTCCCCGCCACACCCACCACGGCGATCCACAACCCCGACCAGCTGGCGTCCACAATGCCCCCTCGTGAGTCCGCACAACGTCACGCCTTCGAGGCCCCGGCGGAACTCTCGGACTCCCCAGATCACCGCCAGCAGCCGTGAAGCACGGTCTCATTCATCACGCCGGGCCAACAGGTCTGGCATCACACGGACGTCCAGGGATACTCCCGTTGTGATCAAGGAGTGGTTCGCGTGAGGTCGTTGATCCAGATCATGTAGCGGGTGGCGATGCCGCGCCAGGCTTTCAGCTTGTTGATCAGGCGCTCGACAGTGTTCCTCTCCTTGTAGAGGTCGCTGTCGTGGCCGACGGGGCGACCGCCCCTGCTGCCTTTCCTCTTCCGGTTCGCGGCCTGGTCCTTCTTCTCCGGGATGACCGCCTTGATCTGGCGTCTTGCAGTGTGACGTGGTCAGTCTGTGCCCAGGCCGTGAGCGATGATGGGCGGCGCGCCAGGGGTGACCGCGGCGGGAGCCGCCCATCGTGGGTTGGGCCGTCAGAGACGGCCGGTACGGATGCCGCGCACGAACTCGGTCCACGCGGCGGGGGGTATCAGGAGGGCGGGGCCGGACTTGTCCTTCGAGTCGCGAACGCCGACGGCAGTGGTCAGGTCTGCGATCTCCACGCAGGCGCTGGGGTCTTGACCGCTGTAGGTCGACTTGAACCAGGTGGCTTCTTTACGGACGTTCATGGCTAGACCAACTCCCGTGCTAGTTCTTTGAGGAAGCGAGGCGTTTCCGTCGGAGGTAGTGCGCCCTCGCGCATGGCATCGAAGCGGCGGTTGTGTTTCCAGATCTCATCCTTCTTGTCGGTGTAGCTGTTGGTGCGGGTGTCGAGTACGACGACCGAGTCGAGGTCGCCGTCGAAATCGAGAACGATGAAGTTGTCGCTTGCCCTGTACGTGGCGAGGGACTGGGGCAGGACTTGGACGGTCACGTTGTCGAGACCGCACAGCTCGGCGATGGCCTCGTACTGCTCCCGCATGATCGCCGGGCCACCGATGACTCGGCGCAGCGCCGACTCGCAGAGGACGACCCGAAGTTCAAGTGGGCCGTCCTGACGCGTGATGACTTGCTTGCGTTCCATGCGTACGCGCGTGTTGTCCTCCACGAACGCCGTTGTCGTCTCCTCAACGGGCTTGGCGGTCATGAACATCGCCCGTGCGTAGCTCTCGGTCTGCAACAGCCCGAATACGACCTGCGCATTCCAGGCGCGCATCGCACGGGCGTCCATCTCCAGCCCAATGAATGTGTGCAGGCCCGATGGCAACACATTGCGGTAAGGGGTCCACCAATCCCTGGTGAGCGAGTCGCGGTGAAGTGTCAGCAGGGTTTCTCGGTCATCGATGTCCGTGATGCCGTAGCGGTCCAGCAGCGCCTCCATGTCGGCAACCCGGGGGAGGCTGTTGTTACCGGTCTCCACCCGGCTGAGCTTGGCCTCCGAGAACCCGAGCCCCTTGGCTGCCTCCAGGATGGTGATGCCGGTCTTCTCGCGGAGGCGACGAAGCTCTTTACCGAGTTCCCGGCGGCGGAACGTAGTACCTCGTCGTGCTGCCATCTGTGTTCCCTCCACGTGCCTCTGTAGGGCCTCGGCACGCTGCTGTGCCGAGTGTGCCATCACCAGATCCCCCTGAAACAGCCCCTGTTGACGCAGCGGCATGTACCACTTTCACGATAGCGGCACTTTAGCTTGCAAGTGAGCTCGCAAGTGCAGAACAGTAGTTGAGGCACCGAGGGCCGGGTCGGGGCGACGGCTGAAGCCAGCCGATCTCTGCGCCCGAAACACCCGTCTGCCCAGCAACTTCTCCGTAATGGGAGGCAGCTACATGGCCACTGTCACTACCGAGCTGAAGCGCATGCGCGTTTCCGCCGCCACCAATCCGAAAAACGTTCGAGGGCTACTCCGTGCGGGCGTACGCACCCTCGTGGAGTGGGTCCTGAAAGGGCTCGTGAGCGCGGCCGGCCAAGAACGGCGCAGCGCGGAGCACCCGGCAGCTCACCCCGTCCCCACTCCCGTACCGACGCCGCCTCCGAGGCCCGTTGCCACGGCGTCCACCTCCGTCCTCTACGAGGACCCGCCGACGCTCGTCCTCCCGCGTATTCCTGCTGCTGAGCGGTTCCCGATTGTCTGGGATGCCGACCCTGTGGGGTTGTACGTCGTCGAGTACGAGCGTGAGCGGGCGTTGGGAATGACGCGATGAGCGCGGGGACACCTCCGCAGGAGACGCCGGGTGGTCCCGGCCCGCGCCCCACCCTCAAGGAGTTGGAGCAGCGCGCGGAGGCTTTGGCCAAGGCGATCCGTAAGCATCTGGAGCAGGGGAGGCGGCGATGAGGTCGGTGATGGTGCGGGGCGTGACCGCTGGAACTCAAGGCTGCGCGAAGTGCCTGGAGTACACCGCGTTGCGTGAGAAGGCCAAGCAGGACGGGGATTACGGCCAGGCGACCGCATACGAGATCTTGCGCCGCCGTCACCCGTCCCACGAAACGGCAGGCCGTACTGCCCGTTGGGGGTTGCCCGTATGAGTCGGCCGACGCCGTACAAGGGCCCGAAGGTGGGTCAGGAAGCGTACGACGCCGCCACCGGGTGCGTCGGCGTGCTCCAGGCCGTCTGTCACGTTGACGATCTCATCTTCGACCACAGGATGCCGGGGCCCCACGTCGCCTTCCTGCGTCCGGCCGAAGGTGGGCGGGAGTGGATGACCGACGCCGGAGACGTCAAGTTCCCGGAGGAGGCGAAGGAGCATCCCGACGTCTGCGGCGAGCCATGGTGGGAGTGACATCGGCATAGAGGCCCCTGCCTCCACCCCCTCGCAAAAAAATGCTTGCTCTTCATCAAACGATTTTTTGCAAGGGGGGTGGGGAGGGCGGGCAGACGTCCGCGGACCGGTCCCGGCGCGGCGTCACGTCCGTGCCGGTATGCCGCGATTCGATCGTGATCAGCGAGCCCGGAGAGGGCACCCCCGCGGAAAAGCCGGACTGGTGCTGCGCAGGATGGAACGTGTCCCGCGGGGGCGTCGGTCGCCGTCGCGGCCCTGACTCATCTCCGGTGACCGGGTCCCGGGTATCGTGACCGCCCAGCGGAACGGCCTGGGCCAGGGGGTCGGGCCGACCGGGAGGGGGCGGTATGACTGGTGTGACGCGCTTGGTCACGCACGTCGATCTGGACAGCGGTGCCACGCGCGCTGGGCAGATGTCGATGTCGGCGCGGCTTGTGGCCGTACTGGCGGACGGCCGCAGCCTGGTCCTGCTCGACGATCGAGGCTGGAGCGTTTGGGGCCCGGGGGATGTCCGGGAATGGATGTCGGCCGAGGACGTCGAGACGGACGCCCGGATGGTGGTCGGGCCGGACGAGCCGGGCGATGGCCAGACCGGTGAGCGGATGGCGGCCGACCACTGGGCCTCGCTGGCCGGCATCATCGCGCGGCACGGTGTGAGCGTGGACGCGCGGGAACTGGAGCGGCTGCCGCATGATGTCGTGCTCAGCGAACGCCTTCGAGCACGGATTGGCTGAAGGCTCGACGTCAGCGATCGGGTAGGGGACTCAGTCGAGGCCGAGCACCGCCAGGAGCTGCCCCGCGAACTCCTTCGGGTGTTCCGTGGCGCCCACATGCCCGCCGGGGAATTCCACGACCTCGCCGCCGAGCCCGAGCAGTTGTGCCAGCCGCCGGGCCGGCCCGTACAGCGGCTCCTGTTCCCGTGAGTCCCGGCCGGCCGCCAGTATCAGCCGGTCCGCGGCGGGGCGTAGGGCGGTGAGGTCGGGGGCGGTCGCGGTGAAGGGGCACAGGATGTGTTCCAGGAAGACGGGCAGGTTGGCATGCATGCGGGCGGCCATCTCCTGGATCTCGGACGGGAGTTCGGTCGGCCGGTCCGACGGCCGTCCGCCCAGGCCCTCGTTGAACCGCGCCATCGCGGGGCCGGCCCCGTTCCTGCGGAACGTCTCGCGCACCTCGGCGAAGAGGCGGCGGTGCGGGGCGGGGTCGTCCAGGACCTCGATCAGCGGGGGCTCGTGGGCGACGACCCGGCGCAGCCGGTCGGGGTGGCGGGCCAGGAGGTCGAGGGCGACGACGGCGCCTGAGCTGCAGCCGAGTACGTACGCGCTCTCGTGGGGCGAGAGCAGTTCGAGCAGCCGGTGGGCGTCCTCGCTCCATACGTCCACCCGCTGGTCGGTGAGCGGGCCGTCGAGGGGGCTGCGGGACAGGCCGCGTGGGTCGTAGGAGACGACGGTGCAGTGGGCGGCGAGGCCGGGGGCCATGCCCTCGTACAGCCCGGCGTCGGCGGCGCCGCCGGGGATCAGCAGCAGGACGGGGCCGCGGCCGCGGGTCTCGTAGTGGAGGGTGGCGCCGGGGACGTCGAGGGTGCCGGTTGTGGGCTTGGGCATGACTGGGCCCTACCTCTCTTCCTAGGGAGTCTAGGTTTAACCTAACAGCCCTAGGTTTGGGGTGCTGGGGGAATTTTCGTGCGTGCGGGACCATGCCGCGCGGCCGTCGCCCAGCCCTCATCGCTCAAGCCACCCTGAACCACCTGCCCAGCGCATCGCGCAGACCGTCGTCCGTCGTGCCCTGCCAGGCGACGTAGCAGTCGGGGCGCAGCAGCAGTGCGGTGTCGAGTTCCGGGACGGTCAGGGTGTTGACGTGCGGTGCCCAGGGGCCCGTGTCGAGGGTGCCGGTGGGGTCGAGGAGGAGGGGGCGGGCGGTGCGGGTCGCCTCGCGCAGGCCAGGCAGATCGGGTGCCCAGCGGCCGACGAGCGGCCCGGTCGCCGGACCCATGTCGTACGTGATGTCCGCGCCGGACAACAGATCCGCGAGGTGTTGCCGGGTCGTGGGCTGGGCGAGAAGTTCGCCGAACAGTTCGCGCAGCGCCGTCACTTCGCCGCCCGGGCGGATCAGCAGCGACTGCGCCTGGGTGTGCATGGCGACGCGCCGCGCCACCGGGGCTCGTTCCGCCTCGTAGCTGTCCAGCAGACCTTCGGGTGCGTGGCCGCGCAGCTCCGCGGCCAGCTTCCAGCCGAGGTTCACCGCGTCCTGGAGGCCCATGTTGAGCCCGGGGCCGCCGATCGCCGAGTGCACATGCGCGGCGTCGCCGAGCAGGAAGACGCGGCCCGCGCGGTAGCGCTCGGCGATGCGGGTGTTGCCGCCGAACAGCCGCCTCATCACATGCGGGCCCGGCCCGGTCGGCGGGGCGAGCGGTGCGTCCGTGCCGAGCACCCGGGAGGCGCTGGCCCGCAGCTCGTCGAGGGAAGCCTCACCCTCGGCCGGCTGGTCCCACTCCACCGTGCTGAGCAGCGGATCGCGGCCCGGGAACGGCGCCCAGGCGATCAGGCCGCGCTCGGTGCGCAGATGCCGGAACGGCGGTACGACGCCGAAGCCGGGCACGACCAGGCCGCCGTCGGCGCCGACCGTGCCCGGGTCCACGCTCACCTGTCCCATGCGCGACACCGAGTCGTCGGCGGTCACGCCGGGGAAGCCGATCCCGGTGGTCTTGCGGATCACGCTGCGCCCGCCGTCGGCGCCGACCAGGAACGCCGCTTCGATCGGCTCCCGCCCGCGCAGTTCGACGGTCACCGACTTCTCGTCCTGCGTCAGGCCGATGACCTCGTGGTCGCGGCGTATCTCGACGCCCAGTTCGGCGGCGCGCTCGGCGAGCATCTGCTCGATCCGGCGCTGCGGCACCGACAAGGTGAAGAGGGAGTTGTCCGGCAGGTCGCTCAGCTCGAGCGGGAACGCGCCGAACACGAAACTGGGCACCGGCTCTGGTGTGGCGCCGGGCGAGGTCAGCCGCTCGTACAGGCCGCGCCGGTCGAGCATCCGCACGACCTGGCCGACCACGCCGTTCGCGCGCTGCTCGGTGGACGGTTCGGTGAGGCGCTCCAGGACGAGGGGGCGGATGCCGGCCAGGGCGAGTTCGCAGGCGAGCATCAGGCCGTTGGGTCCGGCGCCCGCGATGACAACATCGATCATGAGCAGAGTCCTTTTCGGGCTTTGAGGCTTTCGGTCTTTCGGTCTTTCGGGTTTTTGGGCAGGAGGTATCGGCCCGGTCGGTCGACGGGCTTTGCGCGTGGAGAGGGATGCCTAGGGCGTGGGCGTGGGCAGCCCTGCCGCGATCAGGGTGAAGGCGTCCGTGAGCAGACGGCTCATCGGCACCGGCGGATCGGTGCGGAGGCGGTGCGCGATGGCCGCGTTCGTCGCGGCCATGACCGCGGACGCGACAAGGTGCGGATACAGGTCCTGCTGCGGATCGATGCCGGTGCGGTCGGCGACGGCCGCGGCGATCTCGGCCTCGGCGATGGCCCCGGCCCGCAGTAGCTCGCCTTGCAGAGCCGGTTCGGCGAGCATGACACGCACCCCCGCCGTCCACTGCGCCGCGTCGGGAACGGGACGGGCGGCCACCGCCGCGTCGGGCTCGAACTGCGGCAGTACGGAGTGGAGGACCGCGTCCCACAGCGGCTCCGCCGGGCGCTCGCGCAGCGCCTCCGCGATACCCAGGCACCGGTCGAGATGGCGGGCGGCGATCGCCTCGCCCTTACTGGAGAAGTAGTTGTTGAACGTGCGCGGCGAGACCCCCGCGGCCTCGGCGATGTCCTCCACCTTGACGCTGTCGAACCCGCGCTCGACGGTCAGCCGGATCGCCGCCCAGCTGAGCGACGTGCGTGTCTCGGCCTTCTTCCGCTCTCGCAACCCCATGCCGAGAAGGATAGCGAAACTTGCGCGACACGCAAAGATGCGTGGCGCGCATCTTTGCGGGCCGCGCAAGTTTGTTGGGCTAACCCTCGTGCCCGGTTCCCCCGCTCAAGCCCGGTCACCCTGGCCCACGGCCTCGGCCAGCGCCCGCATCCGCCGAAGGAAGCCGCCGCCCTCCGGGGACCCGAACCACACGGCCAGATGGTCCGCCTCAACGGCCCGCCACGCCTCCACCTCCTCGCGTACCTCCTCGCGCGCCTTCCCGGCATCGCGCCCGTCGTCGTCCCAACCGATCCGCGCCCCCGCGCGGATCTCCCGCCCGCCGCTCAGCTCCCGCAGCCTCGCCCGGTGCCCGGCGAACTCCCGCGGGCCCAGCCCCACCCCCTGCCACCAGTCGCCCACCTGCGCGGACCGGCGCAGCGCGGCATTCGAGTTGCCGCCGATGAGGAACGGCACGGGGCGCTCGGGTACGGGCTGGAAGACGGCCCGCCCGTCGAACGAGTGGAACGCGTCCTCGTACGGCCCGCCGCCGCGCTCGTGCAGCTGCCGGATCAGCCGCAGCGCGCTGGTCGTCCGGGCGCCCCGGGTCGCGAAGTCCGCCCCGGCGGCGTCGAACTCGTACTCCTCCCACCCGGCCCCCACTCCCAGCACGAACCGGCCGCCGCTCACCCGCGCCAGCGTCGCCGCCTGTCGGGCGACGAGCAGCGGGTCGCGCAGCGGCAGGATGAGGACGGAGGTGCCGAGGGTGACCCTGCGGGTGACCGCCGCGAGATACGCGAGCGCGGTCAGCGGCTCGTAGACGCCGCCGTACTTCTCCGGCCCGTACGGGCCGGGCGGCAGCAGATGATCGGGCAGCCAGATGCCGTCGTATCCCAGCCGCTCGGCCTCCTGGGCGAGGGCGGCCAGCTCGTGGATGTCGGTCGCGGGCGACTCGGCGGGCAGGACGACGTGGAGTTGCACGGCGGGGCTCCTTGGCGCGCGGGGTGGCCGGTGCGGCGGCCCTTCGGAACCTTTGTAGAGCCTGACATCAATGCGAGGGTCAATGCGCGGGGCCAATGCGCGAGCCAATGCGCGGGGCCAATGCGCGGGAACGCGAAGAGGCCGGGCTCTCCGCCCGGCCCCTTCGGGTGAGGAATGCCCCTCTGCCTCTACCTCGGGTGCACGTTGGGGAAGTGGCCCTCATCAGTCGTCGTGGCGCCGGCGGCGACGTACTCACCGGAGCTCGTGCCCACAAGAGGGAAATGGCTGTCGTCTGCAATTGCGAATGCCGTCGACTGGGTCGCGACACCAAGCGAGGCGGCTATTGCAATGGCCAAGGCTGCAAAGACATTTCTGGTGCGAGTCATTCCGGTTCCTCCGGCTGGGGGCGGGTTATATATTTTGTATTGCAAATATGCCAATCATGGGTACATTTGTTCGGCCATGTGGCTCGAAATGGCCGAAGCCTGGCCGGAAGGCGGTGCCTGGCCATGCGAAGGGGGCCGATGTCGACGGCCTCCCCTCCGTGCCGTCGACATCGGCCCCCGCGGTGTGCTACCTCATGGCTGGATGGGTGGCGAGTGCTCTCTTACCGCGCGCCACCCGAAGGGGCGTGGCCCTCACTCATCGTGCTGATCTCGCCCTCGTCACCAGCCTCCTTGCTCGCGGCGGGAGGGGCCGGTGCGTGGCCCTCCCCCGCGATGAGGGGGGTGGGCACCGGTGCGTGACCTTCCCCCAAGGTGACCGGAGGGGCCGGTGCGTGGCCCTCTCCGGCGGTGAGAGGGGTGGGCACCGGCGGGTGACCTTCCCCCTTGACGGCCGGAGGGGCCGGTGCGTGGCCCTCTCCGGCGATCACGGGGTTGGGCGGCGCCGGTGGATGACCCTCCATGGGGCGGTAGGCGTCGGATTCTGGCTTCTTGCTCTCACTCATACGTTCCACTCCATCGGATGCAAGCCGTGGGGACTGCGGCGCCCGGCCGGCGACTCCCCCGTGGGTCGCCGGACGGGCGCCAACAGGGCCGCCCACCTTAACGGTGTGTACTTACAACCGATCCGCCTGCCCCCCGCGGGGACGGATCGACTGACATATAGAGTTCCCGACGGCGATAAACGAATGATGAACGAGCAGCCGTGAGGCGTTATGCGGCCACGGTGGGGGCCAGCAACTCACGTACCTCGTCGGCCTCGGAGGCCCCGAGCCGCTCGTGGAGGGACAGCGCCTCACGCCAGCAGGCCTGTGCGCGTCCGCCCTGACCCAGATTCATCAGCGCCTTGCCGAGCAGGGTCAGTACGATGGCGCGCCGCCACTCGCCGCCGAAACCGCGCAGAGCGAGTGCCTGCTCGGCGTGTTGAGCCGCCGACGCCGAGTTGTCCAGGGCCAAGCGGACCTCGGCCAGCCGCTGGTGAGCCATGGCTTCCCACAGCGGCTGTCGGCTCTCACGGAAGAGGGCCAGAGCTTCGCTGAACTCTTCGAGCGCCTGGGCGGGTTGATCCGCGCCGGCGAGGGCGAGTCCCAGTGAGTACTTCCCGTTGGCCAGGCGCAGGGTACGCCCCAGGCTCGCGTAGATCTCGGTGCCCTGCCGTGCCAGCTCGACGGCGTTCGCCGTACGACCCATCTCCACGTACACACGCGACAGGCCGCACAGTGCGCTGGCTTCGCAGGGGGCGTCGTGCATGGCTCGGTATGTCTCGATCGCCTGGAGAAAGTGGGTCTCGGCGTCCCCGAAGCGCTTCTGGCCGAGTGCGACGATGCCGCGCTCGGTCAGGGCCCGGCCCACGGGCACTCTGTCCTCCGCGGCGTTACCCAGCATCAGAGCACGCTGAGCTTCCGCGTCGGCCTCGTTGAGCCTGTTGGCCAGCTCGAGCACCTTGGCGAGCAGGAATCGGGCGCGCCCGCCCGCGTACGGGTCTCCGGCCGCGTCGGCGGCCTTACTGATGGCGGAGGCGACCGCTTCGAACCGCGCCGAGTTGGCTCCGGACTCGGCGAGGTCGACGGCGGCCGCCAAGAGGTCAGCGGCGCGGCGCAGCCTCGTGCTGGAGGCAGACTGCTGGGCGCAGGCCAGCAGGCAGTCGGACTCGGTGAAGAGCCAGTCGAGCGCGGCGTCCTGGTGTGCGAAGTCGAGCCCGGCCTGCTCGGTCGGGGACAGGTGGTCGACCAGCCGGTCGCCCGGCCGTTCCAGCGCGTACACCCGCGCGGCCGTGGCGAGATAGAAATCCAGCAGTCGCGACATCGCCGCCTCGCCGTCCGCAACCGACTGGTCCCGCTCCGCACAGTCACGCGCGTAGAGACGTACGAGATCGTGGTAGCGGTAGCGCCCAGGGGCGGCGGACTCCAGAAGTGAGGTGTCGACGAGGGCCTCGAGGAGCTCCTCGGTGTCGAAGGGGTCCATGCCGAGGACTGCGGCGGCCGCCGCGAGGGAGATGTCGGGCCCGTCGGCGAGCCCCAGCAGCCGGAACGCCCGCGCCTGCTGCGGCTCCAGCTGCCCGTAGCCCAGCTGGAAGGTGGCCCTGACCGCCAGGTCGCCCGCCCGCAGCTCGTCCAGTCGGCGCCGCTCGTTGCCGAGCTTGTGGGCCAGGGTCGTGACGGTCCAGGTGCGGCGCGCGGCGAGCCGGGACGCGGCGATGCGGATGGCGAGCGGCAGGAAGCCGCATGCGGCCACCACGTCCATGGCGGCGTCCCGCTCGGCGGCGACCCGCTCCTCGCCCACGATGCGGGTGAAGAGGACCAGGGCCTCCTCGGGGCTCATGACGTCCAGGTCGACCAGGTGGGCGCTCTCCAGGTCGACCATGCGGATGCGGCTGGTGATCAGCGCGGCGCAGCCCTCCGTGCCGGGCAGCAGCGGCCGCACCTGCGCGGCGTCGCGGGCGTTGTCCAGCAGCGTCAGCACGCGTCGGTTGTCCAGCGTGGAGCGGTAGAGCGCGGCGCGCTCCTCGACGCCGTCGGGGATGGCCGTGTCCGGGACGCCCAGGGCGCGCAGGAAGGCTCCCAGGACGGCTTCCGGTTCGGCGGGGACGGGACCGGCGCCCTGGAGATCGACGTACAGTTGGCCGTCCGGGAAGTTGTGGCGGGCGGCGTGCGCGACATGGACCGCCAGCGTCGTCTTGCCGACGCCGCCGATGCCCGCGACCGCTGACACGGCCATGACATGCCCCTCCGCCGTGGCGAGCTGGTCGCTCAGTTCCTTGACGAAGGAGACGCGCCCCGTGAAGTCCGCGACCGTCGCGGGCAGCTGGGCCGGGCGTACGAAGACGAGGCCGCCGGACGCCCGGGCATCCACGGGGGCGGCGAGTTCGGCATCCGCCTGCAGAATGCGCTGATGGAGCTCGGACAGCTCCGCGCAGGGGTCCACGCCGAGGTCTTCGGCCAGCAGCTCCCGGGTGTCCTTGTACACGGCCAGCGCCTCGGCCTGCCGCCCGCTGCGGTAGAGCGCCAGCATCAACAGCTCGCGCAGCCGCTCCCGGAGCGGGTGGGTGGCGGTGAGGGCGGTGAGTTCGGAGACCACGTCCATGTGATGGCCGAGTTCCAGGTCGAGATCGAGCCCGGTCTCGATGAGGACGAGACGCCACTCCGACAGCCGGGTGCGCTGGGTGTCCGCATACGGGCCCGGCACGTTGGCCAGCGGCTCGCCGTCCCAGAGGGCCAGCGCCTGACCGATCAGTTCGCGCGCCCGGACCGCGTCCCCGGAGTTACGCGCCTTCTCCGCCTCCGCGGCCAGGCTCTCGGCCACCTCGGTGTCCAGCGCGCCTGTGCCCACCTGGACCGCGTAGCCCCCCGACTCGCTGACCAGGACGTCGGAGTGCGGGGCGAAGGCCTTGCGGAGCCGTGAGGCGTAGGTGCGCAGCGCCGAGACGGCCGCTTCCGGAGGGTCCTCGCCCCATACCGCGTCCACCAACTCCGGTGCGGTCGCCGTGCGTCCGCCGCGCAGCAGCAGGGCGGCGAGCAAGGCTTTCTGCTGTGGTGAGCCCGTGCTGAGCTGTTCCTCGTCCCGCCAGGCCCGTACCGGTCCGAGCACGGTGAAGCGGAAGGGCTGCTCCTGCCCTCGCCTCTTCTCGCCGGCCATGGTCTCCCCCTGCCTATGCCTCCCAGTTGCACGGGCCAGTTTGCCCTGTCGATGCCCCTTACGTCAGTAGGGGCAGGGCGTCTCCACAAGGCCTGCCAGAGTTGACAACGGGAAAAACTGGCGAAGTGTCAGGTGGCGGGATCGGTTTCGGACAGGTGGCCGGTACCCTGCAAGGGGTCTGGATGGCCGAGAATGGGATGTCGATTTATCTGGATTCCGGGTGTCGTGGCCGACAATCGGCGGACCTCCTCGGGTGCCGCGGAGTTGAGGCGTTCCCGGATGGCCGCCGCCTCGCGCCAGGACTCCTGTGCCCGGGCCTGCTGCCCCAGTGCCATCAATGCCTTGCCGTGCACGGTGAGAAAGGACAGGCGGCGCCACTCACCGCCGAGGCCGCCCAGGGTGAGCGACCGCTCGGCGTGCATCACCGCCTTGGCGGGGCGGTTCGCGGCCAGATGGGTTTCGGCCAGGCGGAAATGAGTCATCCCCTCCCACAGAGGTTGACGCGCCTCTCTGAAGGTGCCGAGCGCCTGGTGGAGTTGGTCGAGGGCTTCGTCCAGGCGGCCGACGCTCGTCAGCGTTATCCCGAGCGTGTACATCGCGTTGGCGAGCCGTAAGGGGGCGCCGAGCCGCCGGTAGATGGAGACGCTCTGCTCGGCCAGGTTCACGCCGGTCCCGGTGCGGCCGCGGTGCACATGGAGGCGGGCCAGATTGGACAGGGCGCTCGCCTCGCCGGCCTCGTTGCCTTCGGCGCGGTAGGCGGCGAGCGCCTGGTTCACGAACGTCTCGGCGTCCTCGTACCGCTCTTGGCTGTAGGCGACGGTGCTGAGCTGGCTGGGGGCGCGGCTGGCGACCACCGGGTCGTCGGGGGCCAGTTCCAGGGCGCGTCGCAGCTCCCGGTCGGCCTCGGTGAAGCGACCGGCGAAGCTGTACAGATGTCCCAGCGCCGAACGCGCGCGGGCCTCGGTCCGGAAGTCCTTCGCGGTGTGGGCGGCATCGCTGATCGACCGGGCCGCGGTCTCGTACTGAGGCGATCTGGCTCCGGACTCGGCGAGGTCGAGCGCGGCCATCAGCAGATCGGCGGCGCGGCGGCGGGTGCTTGTGCCGGTGCCCTGCAGCGCGCAGGTGATCAGGCCGTCGGCCTCGGAGAACAGCCAGTCCAGCGCCGCTCCCGAGGAGCCGAAGCGCAGTCCTGGATGGTCGGTGACCTGGAAATGGCTGACCGTTCTGTCCCCGGGGCGCTCCAGCGCGTACACCTGGGCCGCCGTGGCCAGATAGAAGTCCAGCAGTCTCGACAGCGCGGCCTCCCGCTCGGCCGTCGGCTGGATGTCCCGCTCCGCGCACGCCCGCGCGTACAGCCGCACCAGGTCGTGGAAGCGGTAGCGCCCCGGCACGGTGGGCTCCAGGAGCGAGATGTCCACGAGGGAGGCGAGGAGTTCGGCGGCGCTCTCGTCGTCCAGATCGAGGACGGCCGCGGCCGCCGGAAGCGAGATGTCGGGCCCGTCGGCGAGCCCCAGCAGCCGGAACGCCCGCGCCTGCTGCGGCTCCAGCTGCCCGTAGCCCAGCTCGAAACTCGCTTTGACCGCCAGGTCCCCGGCCCGCAGCTCGTCCAGCCGCCGCCGCTCGTCGGCGAGCTTGCGGGCGAGGACGGAGACCGTCCAGGTGCGCCGGGAGGCGAGCCGGCAGGCCGCTATGCGGATCGCGAGCGGCAGGAAGCCGCAGGACGCGAGGACGTCCATGACCTCGTCGCGCTCGACGCTCGCCCGCTCCTCTCCGACGATGCGGGCGAAGAGGGCGAACGCCTCCGCTGGGCTCATCACGTCCAGGTCGACGAGGTGGGAGCCTTCCAGGCCGGCCATGTTGGTCCGGCTGGTGATCAGCGCGGCGCAGCCGCCCGTGTCATCGCCCGGGAGGAGCGGCAGGATCTGGGCGGCGTCGCGCGCGTTGTCCAGCAGGATCAGGGCCCGGCGGCTCTTCAGGGCCGAGCGGTAGAGCGCGGCGCGCTCCTCGGCGCCGTCCGGGATGGCGGCGTCGGGGGTGCCGAGGGAGCGCAGGAAGGCCCCGAGCGCCGCTTCCGGCTCGGCGGGGGAGGGGCCCGCGCCGCGGAGGTCGATATAGAGCTGGCCGTCGGGGAAGTGGCGGCGGGCGGCGTGGGCGACATGGACGGCCAAGGCCGTCTTGCCGATTCCTCCGGTGCCGGCGATGGCGAGTACGGCCTGCCCGCCGCCGCCGACGGTCAGCAGCTCGCTCAGCTGCCGTACGGCGTCGGCACGGCCCGTGAAGTCGGCGACCGCGGCGGGCAGCTGGGCGGGGCGCACGACGGGGGCACCGGTGAGGGGGTGGTCGTGGAGCGCGGTCGGTCCGGCGAGCTCGGCGTCGGTGTGCGGAGTGGGTTGCCGGGGGGTGGAGTCGGCGGCATGAGTGGCGGCGCCTCTGGAGTCGGTGGCGCCACCTGAGCCGGCGGTCTTCGGTGTCGCGGTGGCAGTGGTTGCGGTGTCCGGTGTCGCGGTGGCGGTGGCGGTGGTCGTGGTGGCGGTGGTCTCGGTGTCCGGAGCCGTGGTGGCTGCGGTCTCGGCGCCCAGGGCCGCGGTATCCAGGGCCGCGGTGCCCTGGGCCGCGGTGCCCTGGGCCGCAAGGCCGGAGACCGCGCTGCCGGGGACGGTGACATCGCCGACATCGCCCCCGGAGTCGCCCCCCGGGGCGCCCCCGCGCTCCGTGACGATCTCGGCGCCGCCGCTCCTTTCCCACTCCAGTTCGATCCGGGCCTCGGAGAGGGCGAGAGCCGCCTCCTCGTCGCGCCAGGTGCCCTCGGGTCCTGACGCGGTGCAACCCTCCCGATCCCCAAGCCGCTTGTTGCCGACCATGGTGCCCCCCGCACGTACTTTTTCCTGCACGGCCAGTCTGCCTTGCCCCGGCTCATACGTCAGTAAAGAGTGCCGATTGCCCAGGGGCGCCCCTAGTCGCCATCAGGGGCTGCTCCATTAGCTGACGAACCGTCAGATCGGCGCTACCGTGGCAGTCATGGAGAGCTTCCCGAAGATAATTTCGGTGGACGACCACACGGTCGAACCCCCTCACGTCTGGCGGGACCGCCTCCCGTCGAAGTACCGCGACATCGCCCCGCGCATCGTCCGGGCGCCCCTGAAGGAGATGACCTTCGTCGGCGGCAAGTTCGCCCCGAAGATGGGCGCCCCCGGCGACGACGGCCCGATCGCGGACTGGTGGGTGTACGAGGACCTGCACCGGCCGCTCACCCGCCTCGACACCGCCGTCGGATACAGCAGGGACGAGGTGAAACTCGAGGCCATCACCTACGAGCAGATGCGGCCGGGCTCCTACTCCGTGCCCGACCGGCTCGCGGACATGGACGTCAACCACGTCCAGTCCGCCCTCTGCTTCCCGACCTTCCCGCGCTTCTGCGGGCAGACCTTCACCGAGGCCAAGGACCATGAGCTCGGCCTGCTGGCGCTGCGCGCGTACAACGACTGGATGGTGGAGGAGTGGTGCGGGCCCGAGGCGCAGGGGCGGCTGATTCCGCTCACCCTCATCCCGCTGTGGGACGCCGAGCTGGCCGCCGCCGAGGTGCGCCGCAACGCCGCGCGCGGGGTGCGGGCCGTCTGCTTCTCCGAGATCCCGCCGAACCTCGGGCTGCCGTCGGTCCACACCGACGCCTGGGACCCCTTCTTCGCGGCCTGCGACGAGACCGGGACGGTCGTCGCCATGCACATCGGCTCGTCCTCCCGGATGCCCTCGACCTCGGCGGACGCGCCCCCGGCGGTCGGCTCCACGATCACCTTCGCCAACTGCTGCTTCTCGATGGTCGACTGGCTGATGAGCGGCAAACTGGACCGGTTCCCCGACCTGAAGATCATGTACGCCGAGGGGCAGATCGGCTGGATCCCGTACATCCTCGAGCGCGCGAACGTGGTCTGGGAGGAGAACCGCGGCTGGGGCGGGGTGGCGGACAAGGTGCTGCGGCCGCCGTCCGAGCTGTTCGCGGAGCATGTGTACGGGTGCTTCTTCGACGACGCCTTCGGGCTGCGGAACCTGGACGCCATCGGGGTCGGCAACGTCCTGTACGAGACCGACTACCCGCACTCCGACTCGACCTGGCCCAAGTCGCGCGAGGTCGGCGAGGCTCAGATGGGGCATCTGTCGCAGGACGTCGTGGAGCGGATCGTGCGCGGCAACGCCATCGAGCTGCTGGGGCTCACGGAGGACGGCCTCTGGGCCGGGCCCGGGGCCTGAGCGCACGCTGCGGGTGGGCGGGACATCCCCCGCCCCCGCCCACCCGCGACACCCAGTGATCCCTTCCCCCGGCCGCCTCGGTAGCGTGCCCGCCATGGCGATGACCGTACGGCCCCTCGACGGCGGCCTGGTGGACCGGATGATCGAGCTCGCGGACCTGCCGTGGAGCCTCGAGGCGTACGAGGACGCCTTCGTGCGCAACGGCTGGCATGCGACGGGGGAAGACGGTGAGGCCGTCATCGGCTGGTACGAGCCGTGGCCGATCGCCGGCGAGGAGGGCGTGGACGACTGGTGGCTGGTGCTCGGCGAGTGGCCGGGCTGCCGGGACGGCCGCGAGGTGGTGTGCGAGCACGCGGAGTGCCGTACGGACTGCTCCGTCCTGATGCCCTTCGCCTACTTCGCCGACCCGGACGACCCCGAGGAGTGGGAGCGGGAACAGGGCCCCTTCCTCGGCCGCCCCGACTGCCGGCCGGACGCCCCCCGCGAGGACTTCCAGGCGGAGTACGAGCGCGCCGCGCGGCTGCTGCGCGAACGGCTCGGCGAGCCGCTGCCCGAGGGGATCGTCAAGCCGGACGACGCCGACCAGTGCCTGGTCTGGGAGCGGGGCGGGTCCTGGGTGATTCTGCTGATGGGTACCGAGTGGATCTCGTACGGGGCGTACGACCAGGTGGCGATCGAGGTGCGTCCGAAGATCTGAGGCATGGTGCCGGGGCGGGGCCCAGGAACTGAGGCCGGGGCGTCCGCCCTCTTGTCTGATGGACCGTCAGATACGACGATGGCGGTCCGTCAGTAACGCGGTCGACCGCGAAGGAGGCGGCGGCGTGCGCATCCTGCCCAAAGGGCGGCTGAGCTACGGAATTCAGCTTCCGGTCCAGTCGCAATCCACCATCTACGCCGAGTCGTGGGAGGTGCGGGCCGGCCCCGCCGATCTCGTCGAGATCGCCCGCGCCGCCGACCGGCTCGGCTTCGCGTACATCGCGGTGTGCGACCACGTCGCGATCCCCAGACGGCTGGCCCAGGCCATGGGCACCGTCTGGTACGACCCGGTGGCCACCCTCGCCTATCTGGCCGCCGCCACCGAGCGGGTGCGGCTGCTCAGCCATGTCGCGGTCGCCGCGCTGCGGCATCCGCTGCTGACCGCCAAGCAGTACGCCACGCTCGACCACCTCAGCGGCGGGCGGCTGATCCTGGGGGTCGGGGCCGGGCACGTACGGGAGGAGTTCGAGGCGCTGGGCGTGGACTTCGCCGCACGCGGCGCCCTCCTGGACGAGACGATCGACGCGCTGAAGGCCGCGCTGGGGCCGGAGGAGTTCCCGGAGTTCGGCGGCGAGCGGTTCGCGTTCAGCGGGCTCGGGCAGGCCCCGCGCCCCGTACAGACCCCGCGGCCGCCGATCTGGGTGGGCGGGTCCTCGGCCGCCGCGGTGCGCCGGGCGGCGGTGCGCGGGGACGGCTGGCTGCCGCAGGGCGATCCGCGGGACCGGCTGCCCGGGCAGCTCGCCCGGCTGCGGGAGCTGCGCGAACGAGCCGCCCGGCACGATCCGGGCTGTGCGGAGCCCGCCGAGATCGGGGCCATCGCGGAGCCCCTGTACGTGGGCGCCCCCGGCTGGGAGGTCGGCCGGCGGACGCTGACCGGCGAACCGGACCGGCTCGCCGAGTCGCTGCGCGCGTACGCGGCGATGGGGGTGGACCAGATCCAGGTGCGGTTCCGCTGTCGCGACCGGGGCGAGCTGATCGACCAGATGACGGCCTTCGGCACCGATGTCGCTCCGCACCTCAATGACTGATCAGGAGGAAGACATGGGCAAGCTGGACGGGCGGGTCGTCATCATCACGGGTGCGGCGCGCGGACAGGGCGAGCAGGAGGCGCGGCTGTTCGTCGCCGAGGGCGCGCGGGTGCTGCTCGGCGATGTGCTGGACGAGCAGGGCGAAGCACTCGCGAAGGAGCTGGGGGAGGCGGCCCGGTACGTCCACCTGGACGTGGGGCGGGAGGAGGGCTGGGCCGCCGCCGTCTCGGCCGCCAAGGACTCCTTCGGCAAGGTCGACGGACTGGTCAACAACGCGGGCATCCTGCGCTTCAACGAGCTGGTCGCCACCCCGCTGGCGGAGTATCTGGCGGTCGTCCAGGTCAACCAGGTCGGGGCGTTCCTCGGGATGCGGACGGTGGCGCCGGAGCTGGAGGCGGCCGGCGGCGGGACGATCGTGAACACCGCCTCGTATGTGGCGCTGTCCGGCATGGCGTTCCTGACCTCGTACGCCGCGACCAAGGCCGCCGTCGTCGGGATGACGCGGGTGGCCGCGATGGAGCTGGCTCCCAAGGGGGTCCGGGTGAACGCGATGTGCCCCGGGGCGATCGACACTCCGATGACCAACCCCGCTCAGCTCGACCCCGGGGCGGACCTGGCCGAGGCGTCGGCGGCGGTGGATGAGCTCTACAAGAAGCTGGTGCCGCAGGGGCGGATCGGGCGGCCGGAGGAGGTTGCCCGGCTGGCGCTGTTCCTGTCCTCGGACGACTCGTCGTACATCACCGGTCAGCCGTTCGTCGTGGACGGCGGATGGCTGGCAGGGGTCTCGGTCTTTTAGGCACGGGCCTATAGGTCGGCCCTTGACGGTCAAACCTCGTGGTGTCAGAGTCAATCAGAATCTGACGGGGTGTCAGATAGTCTGCACGATAGAACACTGAGGCGGTGACCCTCCATGGAATTCGGACTCTTTGTGCAGGGATATGTGCCCAGGAGTCGGCAGGAGGCCGACCCGGAGGCAGAGCACCACGCATTGATCGAGGAGACCGAGTACGTCATCCAGGCGGACCGGTCGGGCTTCAAGTACGCGTGGGCCTCCGAGCACCACTTCCTGGAGGAGTACTCCCACCTGTCGGCCAACGACGTCTTCCTCGGCTACCTCGCGCACGCCACCGAGCGGATCCACCTGGGCTCCGGGATCTTCAACCCGCTGCCCCAGGTCAACCACCCCGTCAAGGTCGCCGAGAAGGTCGCCATGCTCGACCACCTCTCCGGCGGCCGCTTCGAGTTCGGCTCGGGGCGCGGGGCGGGCAGCCACGAAATCCTCGGGTTCCTGCCGGGGGTGACCGATATGAACCACACCAAGGAGATCTGGGAAGAGACGATCGCCGAGTTCCCCAAGATGTGGCTGCAGGACGAGTACCAGGGCTTCACGGGCACGCACTGGACGCTGCCCCGCCGCAAGGTGCTGCCGAAGCCGTACGGCGCCTCGCATCCGGCCATGTGGTACGCGGCCGGGTCGCCGTCCTCGTACGCGATGGCGGGGAAGAAGGGGCTCGGCGTGCTCGGCTTCTCCATCCAGAAGGTCTCGGACATGGAGTGGGTCCTCGACTCGTACAAGAACGCCGTCAAGGAGGCCGAACCGGTCGGCGGCTTCGTCAACGACAACGTGATGGTGACGTCCACGGCGATCTGCGCGGAGACCCACGCCAAGGCCGTCGAGATCGCGGTGGGCGGCGGGCTCAACTATCTGCAGTCGCTGCTCTTCCGCTACCACGACACCTTCCCGCGGCCGGAGGGCATTCCGGAGTGGCCCGAGCTGCTGCCGGAGTACACCGAGGAGATCATCGAGCTGCTGATCGCCGAGGAGCTGATGATCTGCGGTGACCCGGACGAGGTCTTCCGGCAGTGCAAGCGGTGGGAGCAGGCGGGCGCGGACCAGCTGTCCTTCGGGCTGCCGATCGGGATCAGCAGCGAGGACACCATGAACACGATCAAGCTGATCGGCGAGCACATCATCCCCAAGATCGACACCGACCCGGTGCACCGTACGACCCGCTTCCGCCAGGCGTCCCGCGACTGAGCGGAACCGTGCGTGAGCGGAACCGTGCGTGAGCGGAACCGTGCGTGAGCAGAACCGAGCGTGAGCAGAACCGAGCGTGAGCAGAACCGAGCGTGAAGGGACAACCACCGTGCTCGACCACCTCATACGCGCCGCGACCGTCGTGGACGGCACCGGCGCCCCCGCCCATGTCGCCGACGTCGGCCTGCGGGACGGGCGCATCGCGGTCATCGCCGAGCCCGGCACCGTGACCGAGCAGGCCCGGAGCGTCGAGGACGCGACCGGTCTCGTGCTCGCGCCCGGGTTCGTCGATCCGCATACGCACTACGACGCGCAGCTGTTCTGGGACCCGTACGCCACCCCCTCCCTGAACCACGGTGTGACCACCGTCGCGGGCGGCAACTGCGGCTTCACGCTCGCGCCGCTCAACCCGGAGCGGCCCGAGGACGCCGACTACACCCGGCGGATGATGAGCAAGGTCGAGGGCATGTCGCTGGTGGCGCTCGAGGAGGGCGCGCCATGGAACTGGCACACCTTCGGCGAGTACCTGGACGCGCTCGACGGGCGGATCGCGGTCAACGCGGGCTTCATGGTGGGGCACTGCGCGCTGCGCCGCCATGTGATGGGCCCCGACGCGATCGGCGGGCAGCCCACGGCCGCGCAGATGGACGAGATGCTGCGGCTCCTCCACGCGGCCATGGACGCCGGCGCCTGGGGGCTCTCCACCACCCAGTCCTCCACCCACTCGGACGGCGACCGCAAGCCGGTGGCCTCCCGCCACGCCCGGCCCGAGGAGCTGATCGCGCTGTCGCGGGCGGTCGGCGAACACGAGGGGACGCAGATCGAGGCGATCGTCGCGGGCTGTCTCGACCGGTTCTCGGACGACGAGATCGATCTGTTCGTGGAGATGACCACGGTCTCCGGGCGGCCGCTGAACTGGAACGTCCTCACGATCGACGCCGCCGTGCCGGAGCGGGTGCCGCGGCAGTTGGAGGCGAGCGAGCGGGCCCGTAAGGCGGGCGGCCGGATCGTCGCGCTGACCATGCCGATCCTCACCCCCATGAACATGTCGCTGGGCACCTTCTGCGCGCTCAACCTCATCCCCGGGTGGGGCGACATCCTCGGGCTTCCGGTCCCCGAGCGGATCGCGGGGCTCCGCGACCCCGCCGTACGGGAAGAGATGCTGCGCCGTGCGCACAGCCCCGAGGCCGGGGTCTTCCGGCGGCTGGCCAACTTCGAGCGGTACGTCATCGGCGACACCTACTCCGCGGCCAACGCCGGGCTGACCGGGCGCGTCGTACGGGACATCGCCGCCGAGCGCGGGACGGACGCCTTCGGCTGCCTGGTGGAGATCTGCGCCGCCGACGAGCTCCGTACGGTGCTGTGGCCGATGCCGACCGACAACGACCCGGCCAGCTGGGAGCTGCGGCGGCAGACCTGGGAGCACGAGGATGTGCTGCTCGGCGGCTCGGACGCCGGGGCGCACCTGGACCGGATGTGCGGCGCGCCGTACACCACCCGCTTCTTGGGGGACTGTCTGCGCGGACGGAAGCTGGTCGGCCTGGAGCGGGCGGTGCGGATGCTCACCGACGACCCGGCCCGGCTGTTCGGCCTGCGGGAGCGTGGCCGGGTGGCCGAGGGTTACCACGCGGATCTGGTGCTCTTCGACCCCGAACGGATCGACGCGGGCCAGGCGAAGCTGGTGCACGACCTGCCGGGGGACAGCCCACGGCTGGACTCACGGGCGATCGGCGTCGTGAGCGTACGGGTGGGCGGCGTCGAGACCATCCGCGACGACCAGGTCACGGGGGCGCTCCCGGGCATGGTGCTGCGGTCGGGGCGCGACACGGAGACGGTGAGTACGAGGTGAGTACGAGGTGAGTACGACGAGGTGAGCGTGAGGTGAGCGCGAGCTGGGCGCGAGAGGGTGACGCGGTGGTGAGCGCTTCGGGCGTGCCGGGCGGCGCTTCGGGCGGGCCGGACAACAGCACCGGCAGGCGGGGCAGCGCTACCGGCGGGCCCGGTGGCGGTACGGATGGGGGCGGGCCGGGCAGCAGTGCCGGTGGACCCGGCGGCCCTGCAGGGGCTACCACGCCGGAGGGCGGGCCCGCCGACCTCGCAAGGCCCGCCGACCTCGCGGGCGGTGCCGCCCTCGCGGGTCGTGCCGCCCTGGTCACGGGCGCCTCCCGTGGCATCGGCCTCGCCGTGGCGGAGGCGTTGACGGCGGCCGGGGCGGCGGTGTGTGTCACGGCGCGTGACCCGGATGGGCTGGCCGACGCCGTACGCCGCCTGGGCCCGCGAGCCATCGCGTGCCCGGGCGACGTGGCGGACCCGGCCCACCTCGACGAGGCGGTATCCCGCGCCCTTTCCGCATTCGGCCGCCTCGACATCCTGGTCAACAACGCCGCCACCAACGCCCCGCTCGGCCCGCTGATGGACGCGGACCCGCTCGTCTGGCGAACGGCCTTCACGGTCAACGTGGAGGCCCCGCTCCGACTGACCCAGGCGGCCTGGCGCGGCTGGATGCGCGACCACGGCGGCGTGATCGTCAACGTCTGCACCGAGGGCACCCACGGCGTCGGTCCCGGCGTCGGCGCCTACGGCGCGAGCAAGACCGCCCTCCTCCGCCTCACCCGCCAACTCGCCGCCGAACTGGCCCCGTCCGTCCGAGTCAACGCGGTCTCCCCGGGCCTGGTACGCACCGAGATGGCCCGCTTCGTCTGGGAGGCCGACGAACCCGCCCTCGCCGCCGCGCTCCCCCTCGGCCGCATCGGCGAACCGGACGACGTGGCACGGGCGGTCCGCTGGCTGGTCTCGGACGAGGCGTCCTGGATCACCGGCACCGACCTGGTGGTGGACGGCGGCCGACGCGTCCGCGCGGCGCTCCGCCCCGCTTGACGCGTGACGGCCGCGCGAGAGGGGGGACCACCCCGAGCCCTTCGGCCACCGGGAGCCTCGCCACGACCGGTTCGTCCTCGGCGCTGCCGACGATCGCCGCTGTCGCCGGCTTGGCCGTGGTGGCCGGTGCGGGTGCGGTGATCGTGGTGCGGCGCCGCCGGAACGGTTCCCCCGTGGCGTAGCCCGGAGGCGGGCCGGGGTAGTCCCGGCGTCAGCCGCACCCGCGCGGCAGTGCCCGGTTCCCCCGGCCCGCTCCCAAGGCAACGCCCGCCCCGGATGCACCCGGGCATCGCAATGGAGGCACCCGGGCGCCGCTCCGGAGGTCCGTTACCGCTCGCCCAGCCAGATCGGGTTCGTCATCGCCGCCATCCGGCCCGGTACCCCGGACGCTCCGCCGTCCGCCGGGGCGTGGCGCACCTCGGCCCGTACATACGCCGCGTAGGACGCCGTCGTGCGCCATTCCGCGGTGCCGGACCCGGAGTCGGGGATCGCCGTGCCGTACAGCTGGCCCTGGTCGGTGATGAGCCGGATGGCGCAGCCCGAGCCGACGCCGGAGACCTTCAGCCGGACCGTCACCTCGTCCTGCCGGCCGACCTTCAGCCGCTCGCCGATGCCCGCGTGCTGCCCGCGGCCGCCGACCACCTCGAAGGAGAGGTCGATCGCCGACGACTCCGCGATCCAGCAGCGCCCGGCCCGTATGCCGTCCTGGATCGCCGTACGCGACAGATCGTCGGCGAGCACCACCGTCTGCGGCAATCCGACGACCTGGGGCTCACGGTGCGCGTCGCTGTGGCCCACGGCCGGGAGCCAGCGGCCGTCACCGCGGGCGGCGGCCACCAGCGTGTTGTCCCACTCCTGCACCGTGACCTCGTCGTCCGGGGTGAAGTCCGCGTTCCACACCTCGACCGCGTCCGCGTCGTTGAACCCGAACTTCCAGTTGCAGCCGACGCAGGTGCCGTGCGGATGGGCCGGGATGACCAGGCCGCCCGCCTGCCGGATCTTGCGGGCGTACTTCCCGAAGGCGTTGTCCCGGGCGCGGTAGCGCCAGTCGATGAAGACGCCCGGGTCGGTGCCGAGGGCCACCACATGGCCATTGCGCGTGGTGACCTCTTCGCCGGTGAGGATCAGCAGGTCATCGCCCCACAGCCCCTCCCAGGCCGGATGCGAGGACGTGGTGTTGTGCTCGGTGGTGGTGATGAAGTCGAGCCCGGCGGCCCGGGCGGCGGCGGCCACCTCGGCCGGGGTGCGCTTGCCGTCGGAGTGGATCGTGTGCAGATGGGAGTCGCCCCGGTACCAGGCCCGGCCGCGCCCCTTGGCCCGCTGCGGCGGATAAACCGGCTTCGGCGTCTCGCCCGGCTCGCCGAACCGCAGCGTGACGGTGACCTTGTAGTCGAGCCCCTGCGGAGCCACCGTGTAGGGGCCGAGCACGATATGCCAGGTGCCCGGCTTCACCGGCCCCGCCAGATACGCGGGCGTCGCCTGCTCGGCGCTGATCGCGAACTCGGTGCGGGCGCCGCCCGACCAGCCGCGGAAGCCGCGCCCGCCGAGGTCCGTGCCGCGCTCGTCGAAGATGCCGATGTCGCAGGCGTTCCCCTGGGTGCCGGCCGGGACCGTCGGCCTGTCGTACGAGTACGAGACGGCGATCTCGCGGACACCGCGCGGAACTTCCACCGGCAGATAGACGAAGTCGGGCGATCCGGTGGGCAGATGGCCCGTGACCGCCTTCGTCTGCTCGCTGCCGGCCCCGCCGGCGCCCTCGCCGCCGTCGCGCTCCTCCGCCTGGGCGAAGGTCACCGGATCGAGTGTCAGCACGCCCGCCGCACCCGCGAGGGCGGAGAGTCTGAGTACGTCGCGTCGCTGCATGAGTGCCCCCTGTGGCCGTCGTGGCGTCCGTCACCAGCGCTCACACCGTTGTACGCGGGAGTGACGCGCACGGAAAGGCCTGTGGATAACTCTATGGCCGTGAGGGAACATGCGCGCGGCCGTCCACGCGCCCCGGGCCCACCTTGTGGGGCGGTCTGGCGGTGTCACATACCCCTCGTATGCTCGGAGAATGACCACGAGCGCGCAGGGATCCGAGTCGTCCGCCCAGGCTGCCCCCACCCCCAACGCCATGCGCCGCGCGCTCAAACGCGCCCGCGACGGCGTGGCGCTGGACGCCGCCGAGGCGGCCGTGCTGCTCCAGGCGCGCGGGGCGGATCTCGCCGATCTGACGGCCTCCGCGGCCCGGGTCCGTGACGCGGGTCTTGAGGCCGCGGGCCGCGCCGGGGTCATCACGTACTCGCGCAGCGTCTTCATCCCGCTGACCCGTCTGTGCCGGGACAAGTGTCACTACTGCACCTTCGTCACCGTCCCCGGCAAGCTGCGCCGCGCCGGCCACGGGATGTTCATGTCCCCCGACGAAGTCCTCGCCATCGCCCGGCGCGGGGCCGAACTGGGCTGCAAGGAAGCGCTCATCACCCTCGGGGACCGCCCCGAGGACCGCTGGCCCGAGGCCCGTGAGTGGCTGGAGGCCGAGGGCTACGACGACACCATCGCGTACGTACGGGCCATCTCGATCCGCATCCTGGAGGAGACCGGGCTGCTGCCGCATCTCAACCCCGGCGCCATGACCTGGACGGACTTCCAGCGGCTCAAGCCCGTCGCCCCCTCCATGGGGATGATGCTGGAGACCACCGCCGAGCGGCTGTGGAGCGAGCCCGGCGGCCCGCACTACGGCTCCCCGGACAAGGAGCCCGCCGTGCGGCTGCGCGTCCTGGAGGACGCCGGGCGCAGCTCCGTCCCCTTCACCAGCGGGCTGCTGATCGGGATCGGGGAGAACTACGAGGAGCGCGCGGACTCGCTGTTCGCGCTGCGCCGTGTCGCGCGCGCCTACCACGGCATCCAGGAAGTCATCATCCAGAACTTCCGCGCCAAGCCGGACACGGCGATGCGCGGTATGCCGGACGCGGATCTTGACGACCTCGTCGCCACCGTCGCCGTCGCCCGCCATATCCTCGGCCCGGCCGCCTGCATCCAGGCGCCGCCGAACCTGGTCGAGGGGGAGTACACACGGCTCACCGGCGCCGGTATCGACGACTGGGGCGGCGTCTCCCCGCTCACCATCGACCACGTCAACCCCGAGCGCCCCTGGCCGCAGGTGGACGAGCTCGCCGAGCACTCGGCCGCCGCCGGCTTCCGGCTGCGCGAACGGCTCGCGGTGTACCCCGAGTTCGTACAGCGCGGCGAGCCCTGGCTCGACCCCCGGCTGCTGCCCCACGTCAGCGCCCTGGCCGACCCGGCCACCGGCCTGGCCCGCGAGGACGCAGCTCCGGTCGGCCTGCCCTGGCAGGAGCCCGACGAGGGCTTCACCGCCTCCGGCCGCACCGATCTGCACCGCACCATCGACACCGACGGCCGCACCGGCGACCGCCGCGACGACTTCGACGAGGTGTACGGCGACTGGGAGGCGCTGCGCGAGGCGGCGGCGCCCGGAATGGCCCCCTCCCGTATCGACGCGGACGTCCGCGCCGCCCTGGCCGTCGCCGCCGACGACCCCACCCGGCTGACCGACCCCGAGGCGCTGGCCCTCCTCCACGCCGAAGGACCGGCGCTGGACGCGCTGTGCCGGATCGCCGACGACCTGCGCCGCGCCACGGTCGGCGACGACGTCACGTACATCGTCACCCGCAACATCAACTTCACCAACGTCTGCTACACCGGCTGCCGCTTCTGCGCCTTCGCCCAGCGCCGCACCGACGCCGACGCCTACACCCTCTCGCTGTCCCAGGTGGCCGACCGCGCCCAGCAGGCGTGGGACGTCGGCGCGGTCGAGGTGTGCATGCAGGGCGGCATCCACCCGGACCTGCCCGGCACCGCCTACTTCGACATCGCGCGGGCGGTGAAGGAGCGCGTGCCGGGCATGCACGTCCACGCCTTCTCCCCGATGGAGGTCGTCAACGGCGCGACGCGCACCGGCCTGTCCATCCGCGAATGGCTGACCGCCGCGCGCGAGGCCGGTCTCGACACGATCCCCGGCACCGCCGCCGAGATCCTTGACGACGAGGTCCGCTGGATCCTCACCAAGGGCAAGCTGCCCACCGCCACCTGGGTCGAGGTCATCAAGACCGCCCATGAGGTGGGCATCCGGTCCTCCTCCACGATGATGTACGGCCATGTGGACCAGCCCCGCCACTGGCTGGGCCATCTGCGGCTGCTCGCCGGGATCCAGCAGGAGACGGGCGGCTTCACGGAGTTCGTGACCCTCCCCTTCATCCACACCAACGCCCCCGTCTACCTCGCCGGCATCGCCCGCCCCGGCCCCACCGCCCGCGACAACCGCGCCGTGACCGCCATGGCCCGGATCCTGCTCCACCCGCATATCCCCAACATCCAGACCAGCTGGGTCAAGCTGGGCGCGGAGGGCGCGGCCGAGATGCTGCGCTCCGGCGCCAACGACCTGGGCGGCACCCTGATGGAGGAGACCATCTCCCGTATGGCGGGCTCGTCCTACGGCTCGTACCGCTCCATCCAGGACCTCGTCGCCATCGCCGAGTCCGCCGGCCGCCCGGCCCGCCCCCGCACCACCACCTACGGCGAGGTTCCGGCCGACCGCCAGGCGGCGGCCCTGGCCTCGGACGGCCATCTGCCGGAGCTGCTGCCGGTGCTGGGCGACTGAGGGGTCGCACGGGCGCGTACGACGGCGGCGAAGTTGGCCGCGAGCCGGCGCGCGGCGCGCGTTGACGCGGGCTCGGCCGTCTGCGCCTCGGCGCGGAGGGCGGCCAGGTCAAGACCCTTCTCGGCCAGGGCCGCCTCGTCCCAGCCGTCGAGCCGGTCCGCGCCGGCCTCGGGATGGAACTGGACGCCCCAGGCACACTCCCCGACCCGGAACGCCTGCACCGGGCACGCGTCGCTCCGCGCCAGATGAGCCGAGCCGGGCGGGAGCCGCGTGATCTGGTCGCGGTGGTTCTGAATGGCCCGAAACCGCCGCGGCAGCCCCGCCAGCAGCCGATCCTCTCCGGCCTCCGTACGCAACTCGACGGCGCACGAACCACGCTCCGGCACCCCGTACGACCCCTCCACCCGGCCGCCCTCCGCCACGGCCAACACCTGGGCCCCCAGACAGATCCCGAGCAACGGCACCTTCTCGGCCACCGCCCGGCGCGTGAGGTCGCGCTGCGCCGGCAGCCATGGTGCGTACGTGTCATCGTCCGGCAGAAACCCGCCCCCGAGCAGCACCACGGCGTCGTACCCGGCCGGATCGGCCGGAGCCTCGGGGCCCGCCAGCTCTTCTACGGCCAGCCCCTCGTCCCGCAGCCACGGCAGCAGCCGGCCCGGCCCGCTGCGCTCGGCGTTGCGGACGACCAGCACACGAGGCGAGGTCACGGCGCGCCCTTGTTGCCTTCGAAACCCTCGGAATCGGGTTCGGTCGGCCCGCCCTCGACCCGCTCCAGCCCATTGGCCACCGCGTCCAACCGCTCCCGGTCCTCCTCACCGAGGAACGGCAGCAGCGCCCCGCAGTCCCGACAGGCCCGAGCGAAACCGGCGTGGAACGTCGGCCGCGCCTTGAACGTCCCCGGACGGGGAAATCTCAGCCGCAGCCGGTCGTGCATCGAATCGGACGATGTGAGCTCCCCGACCGGGCTCAGCCGCCCGGACCCGCATATCGCACAACGCATGGCCGGAACGATACGCCCGGCCGCCCGCCCGTTCGGATCCCGGCGCGCACGGACAGTGCGTCCCGCATGTCCTCAAACCGCCAGCCGGGCCACTGCTCCCGTCTCAAGAGCGGCCCAGAGCGCACCGTCGGGACCCACCGTGATGCCGTGTGGTTCCGATGACGGTGACGGCAGGTCGTGTTCCGTGATCTCGCCGGTCGCGGCGATATGGCCGATGCGGTTGGCTCCCCATTCGGTGAACCAGCAGTCCCCGGCCGAGGTCGCGACGATGGCGTGGGGTTTGGCCGTGCGGTCGGGGAGCGGGAACTCCTCGATTTCGCCGGCCACCGAGATCCTGCCGATCCGGCCCGCCGCGATTTCGACGAACCACAGGGCGGTGCCGTCACTGGTGATGCCCACGGGGGCGGCGCCGGGGGTGGGCAGCGCGTGAAGGGCGATGTCGCCGTCGGTGGTGATGCGGCCGATCGCGTTCGCCTGGTTGAGCGTGAACCACAGGGCTCCGTCGGGGCCCGCGGTGATCGCCGAGGGGAAGGCGCCCGCTACGGGGAGGGTGAACTCGGTGATCTCTCCCTTGGTGGTGGCGCGGCCGATGCGGTCGGTGTTCATCTGGGTGAACCACAGCGCACCGTCCGGACCCGGGGCGATGCCGAAGGGGCCGCTGTCGGGCGTCGGCACGCGGAAGGATTCGGATTCGCCGTCGACCGTGATGCGGCCGAGCCGGTGGTCCTGGGAGCGGGCGAACCACAGTGCGCCGTCAGGCCCCGGGGTGATGACCGTGGGGCGGCACTGGGGCGAGTCCAGGGGATATTCGGTGAGTTCGCCGTCGAGGGTGAGACGGGCGATGCGACCGCTGTGGACGAAGGTGATCCACAGGGCCCCGTCAGGGCCGGCCGCGATGCCGTAGGGGCCGGCCTCCTTGTCCGACACGACGATCTCCGTGAGGGCCGGGACCTCAGAACGCTGCACAGCAACTCCTCTCGTACCGTGGCACCTTGTCCGCGACGGGTGAGAGGCGCAACTGCTTTTGCCGGCTCGGCTGAGGTCAGTCCTGGGACTTGGCCCTCAGCACGGCGGCCAGCTCCTGGGCGAGGTGAGCCTCGGCGGTCGGCTTGTCGATGCCGAGGCCGGCCAGGATGCCCGCGCCGTCCTCGTACTCCAGGAGGGCGAGCAGGAGGTGCTCGGTGCCGATGTAGTTGTGGCCGAGCCGCAGGGCCTCGCGGAAGGTGAGCTCCAGGACCTTGCGGGAGGCCGCGTCGTACGGGATGAGGTCGGGGACCTCGTCGGCCGCGGGGGGCAGGGCCGCGGTGGCGGCCTGGCGGACGGTGTCCAGGAGGACGTCCTGGGCGATGATCGCCTTCGCGGCGAGGGCTCCGGGCTGGCTGAGGAGGCCGAGCATCAGGTGCTCGGGGCGGATCTCGGGGTTGCGGGCGGCCTGGGCCTCGTTCATCGCGGCCATCACGACATTCTTGGCCCGGGGGGTGTAGCGGGCGAAGACCTGGTTGGGGTCGAGGGCGGACGGCTCGCCCGGGTCCTTGGGGACGAAGCGCTTCTGGGCCGCCTGCCGGGTGACGCCCATGCTCTGGCCGATCTCGCTCCAGGAGGCGCCCGAGCGGCGCGCCTGGTCGACGAAGTGGCCGATCAGGTGGTCGGCCACGTCGCCCAGGTGGTCCGCGGCGATGACCGCGTCGGAGAGCTGGTCGAGGGGCTGGGGGTGCACCTTCTTGATGGCCTCGATCAGGTCGTCGAGGCGGACGGGAGTCGTCATGCCGACTGGATTCGTCATGAGGCAACCCTAGGTTGACACCCCTGGCGTGTCAACCGAAGGTTGACACTCGCTGGTGTGGCGTCACTCCTCGAAGTCCTGATAGCCGTACTCGGCGAGGCGGTCCCCGGTCAGCAGTACGGCTTCGTCGTCCGGCCCCGCGAGCTCGCCGATGAGCGATGGCACCGGGATGCGGTCCCAGTCGACCGAGACCTTGACCGTGTCGCCGAGGTCGTCCATGAACAGCCGGTCGGCGAGGTTGTCCTCTTCGTCTTCTTCCTCGTCCTCGAAGTCCTCGTCCTCGTCGTCTTCGTCGTCCTCGATGTCTCCCTCGTCATCTCGGAAGTCGTAGCCGACGGGTTCGCCCGGGCCCGTGAAGGTGACGTCCGGATAGCCCTCGACGGAGATGGTGATGAAGGGGTGGAGGTCTATGGACTCCGTCAGCTCCCCCTGCTGGTAGACGTCCAGCGTCAGGCGTGCGCCGTACCAGCACAGCAGGTACAGGTTGATCCCTTGGGCGAGGTCCGACGCCAGCTCGCGCTTCACCTCGTCCAGGGTGGCGGTGACGAAATGGGCGTCCTTGCGGGCTCCGCCCGGGTCCACGCCGAAGGCCAGATCGTAGAAGCTCTTGTCGAACATGCGGGCCAACGTAGCGGGGTGGCCGCGCACCCGCGTACCTGGGGGTAAGTACGCACTTTTTTGTGGGTACTTGAGTCCGGCCCCGGCGGATAACAGGATCGATGAGAGCCCAGCGCGCGCAGGGGATTTATCACGGACTCGAAAGCAAGAAATAGGTGGTGCTGTCATGGCAGGTGAAAACCGAGCACCGGTGACGGTCATCGGTCTTGGCGCGATGGGTCAGGCACTGGCCGGGGCGTTCTTGGCGGCGGGCCATCCCACGACCGTATGGAACCGCTCCGCGCACAAGGCCGATGCCCTGGTCGCCCGCGGGGCGGTGCGGGCGCGGACGCCCGCCGAGGCGGTGAAGGCCGGCGAGCTGGTGGTCGTATGCGTCGTGGACTACGAGGTGAGCCAGGCGATCCTGGAGCCGCTGGGTGCGGAGTTGGCGGGGCGGGCGCTGGTCAACCTCACCTCGGACACCCCGGAGCGGGCCCGCGAGGCCGCCGCGTGGGCGGCGGGGCGCGGTATCGACTACCTCGACGGGGCGATCATGGTGCCGACCCCGGTCATCGGTTCGCCGCAGGCGCTGCTTCTGTACAGCGGGTCGCGGTCGGTGTTCGAGGCGTATGAGGCGACGCTGAAGGCGCTGGGCGGGAACTACCGTTATCTCGGCGCGGACCACGGGGTCGCGCCGCTGTACGACCTGGCGCTGCTCAATGTCTTCTATTCCAGTATGGCCGCCATGGTCCATTCCCTCGCTCTGGTGGGCGCGGACGGTGTCACGGCCAAGGAATTCCTGCCGTACATCAAGGAATTCTTCGCTCTTCTTCCCGCAATGGCGGACCAGGTCGCGGATGGTATCGACAGCCGTAACTATCCGGGGGATCTGGGCAATCTGACGATGGAGGCGGCGGGCGTCGACCACATCCTGGAGGCGAGCGAGGCCCGGGGCCTGGACTCCGGGCCGCTCGCGGCCGTCCGTGCCCTGATGGGGCGGGCGATCGCCGATGGCCGTGGTGGCGACGGCTTCGCGAGCGTCATCGAGGACATCAGGAAGCCTGTCGCCTAGCGGCACGCCCCGCCGCGTGGCCGAGGAGGCCGGGTCCGGAAGTCCGGGCCCGGCCTCTTGCGCGTGCCCGAACAGTCCCCTTCTGTTAGCTCAGTGTTTCGGAATGCGGCGATCCCGAGTGCCCTCCGTGTCGACGCCTTCACAATCATCGGCGGGCTGAAGGCGATCATTCGGTGTCGATTACAGTGCGAAAGCCAGTCCAATGGCCGTACGTGCGTCGATGGGGAAGGGGCAACGTCGTGACGGCAACCGCCAGTGCGGCGACCGGCGTATGGGGCCGCGCCGAGCAGCAGGACTTCCGCAGCCGGGTGCGCGGCTGTCTGCTCGGCGGTGCGCTCGGGGACGCCCTGGGCGCCGCGGTCGAGTTCTCCTCGCTCGCCGACATCCGGGCGGAGCACGGTCCGGAGGGCGTCACCGACTTCCTCCCGGCGTACGGGCGGCGCGGCCGCGTCACCGACGACACCCAGATGACGCTCTTCACCGTGGACGGGCTGATCCGCGCCCAGGTACGGCGCGACACGGGCGCCTGGCACCCGCCCACCGACATCCACGCCGCTTACCGCCGCTGGTACGCCACCCAGCGCGACTGGGGGCCCGACGAGCGGCGGAAGGACGGGGGCTGGCTGGCCCGCGAGGAGTGGCTGTACGCCCAGCGGGCGCCCGGCCGGGCCTGTCTGACCGGGCTGGCCGACGAGACCATGGGCACTCTCGACAGCCCCAAGAACCCCGACTCCAAGGGGGGCGGCGCGGTCATGCGCTCGGCGCCCTTCGGGCTGCTGGTGGGCTGGGAGCCGCAGCTGGTCTTCCAACTGGCCATCGAGTGCGCGGCGCAGACCCACGGGCACCCCACCGGCTATCTGTCCGCCGGGGCCTTCGCCCTGATCGTGCACGGGCTCGCGCGCGGCGACGCGCTGGACGGGGCGGTGCAGCGGGCGCTGGCCCACCTGGCCACCCGGCCCGGCCACGAGGAGACCACCGACGCGCTGCGATACGCGCTCGGCGCCGTACGGCAGGGGCTGCCCACGCCCGAGCGGGTGGCGTCCCTGGGGGAGGGCTGGACCGGCGACGAGGCCCTGGCCATCGGGCTGTACTGCGCGCTGGTCGCCGAGGACGTGCACCACGGGCTGCTGCTCGCCGTCAACCACGGCGGGGACAGCGACTCCACGGCGGCGGTGTGCGGCAACCTCCTGGGCACGCTGCACGGCGAGACCGCGCTGCCGCCCGCGTGGCTGGCGGAGCTGGAGGGCCGCGGCACGATGCTGGAGTTGGCCGACGATTTCGCGATGGAGATGACGCAGGGCCCGGCCCTGCACGGCCCGGCGGCCTCCGCCCCCGCCTGGCTGGCCCGCTATCCGCGTGCGTAGCCCGGCCTTGTGGCCGTTACCTCAGGGGTAATCGACGTCTCTCCTCGACCGCGCGAGCATCGTGCACAGCACCGCACGGCAACAGCACCGCACGGCAACAGCACCGAGGAGACCGATATGGCCGCCACCGCCGCCGACATGACCATCAGCGAGCGCACCCGCGCCACCGTCCAGCAGTTCCTGACTCGGATGGCGGCCGGCGACCTTCAGGGCCTCGGCGAACTGTTCGCCGAGCGGGTCGACTGGCAGATCGCCGAGAACCCGGACGTCCCGTGGATCCGCCCGCGCGCCACCCGCGCCGACGCCGTCGCCCACTTCCGCGAGCTGGGCGAGAGTCTGGCCGCGGACCCGGAGGGAAACACGATCGACGTCATCGTGGTGGAGGAAGCCGAGGCGATGGTGACGGGGACCCTGGTCGGCACCGTACGCGCCACGGGCAAGCGCTACCGGTCTCCCTTCGCGGTGCGGGTGACCGTCGAGGACGGGCTGATCGTCCGCTACTGCGTCTACGAGGACAGCCGGATGTTCGCGGTGGCCTGCACCCCCGACGCCTGAGCGACCTCATATCGTCCGCCGTGACCTGAGACGCTCGCTTATGCCATCGAGCCTTTCGGCCATGGCCCGTCTCGCCGCACCGCGCTTGGCTGTACGGCATGACGTACAACCACGCCCTCCAGACCCCCGTGCTGATCGCCGCCACCGTGGCCACCGGCCTGAGCGCGGGCCTCTTCTACGGATACGCGTGCTCCGTGATGCCCGGCCTCGGGTGGGCGGACGACCGTACCTTCGTCGACGCGATGCAGCGGATCAACGTGGCGATCCTCAACGGCTGGTTCGCCCTGATCTTCGGCGGTGCGCTGCTGCTCTCCGTGCTGGCCGCCGTGGTGCATCTGCGCGGAGCGGGGCGGTCCGCGCTGCCGTTGATCGTGGCCGCCGTCGCCCTCTACCTGGTGATGCTGGTGATCACCTTCCGGGTCAATGTGCCGCTGAACGACGCGCTGGCCGACGCCGGCCATCCGGACCGGATCGCCGACCTGGACCTGGCGGCGGTGCGTGAGCGGTTCGAGGAGCGGTGGGTGCGCTGGAACGTGGTGCGCGCGGTCACCTCCACCGCGGCGTTCGGCCTGCTCGTCTGGGCCCTGGTGGTGAGCGTCCGCGGAGGCACCCGCGGGGCGGGATGAGCGGCCCCGCCCCGCAGGTGCCTGCCGCCGCGCCTCAGTCCGTCGCGCCGGCGACCGAACTCCGGTCGGTCGCGCCCTGCTTCGGCACCGACAGCGCGGCACTCGCCGAACCCGGCCCGTCGTCATCCGAGTTGAGCGAGTCGAGAATGGCATCGCGCTCCGGGGTGTCCTCCGGCTTGATGAAGCCGATGACGATGAAGAGCACGAGCGAGACCGCGAGCGGGACGGAGACCTGGTACTCCAGGTTCACGCCACCGTCGATCGCCTCGTTGATCGGGTAGTTGACGAGATAGAAGGCGAACAGCCCCAGCGCCCAGCTGACCAGCGCCGCCGTCGGGCCCGACTTCCGGAACGGGCGCAGCAGCCCGAGCATCAGCGGGATCGCGATCGGGCCCATGAGCCCGGCGACCCACTTGATCACCACGGTGATGATGTCCCCGAAGAAGTCCGAGTTGACCTGGGTGGCGATGGCCATGGACAGGCCGAGGAAGAGCAGCGTGGCATAGCGCGCCGCGAGCAGCCCGGTGCGGCTGCTCCACTCCCGTACGGACTTGAAGATCGCGGGCATGATGTCGCGGGTGACGACGGCCGCGATCGCGTTGGCATCCGAGGAGCACATCGCCATCGTGTGCGAGAAGAAGCCGACGATGACCAGGCCCAGCAGGCCGTGCGGCAGCAACTGCTCGGCCATCAGCGCATACGAGTCGGCGGGCTTGTCGGTCTTGACGATCAGCGGCGCCACCCACATGGGGAAGAAGAGCACCAGCGGCCAGACGAACCACAGGATGGCGGAGAGACGGGCCGAGCGCTTGGCGGAGTGGGCGCTGTCGGTGGCCATGTATCGCTGCGCCTGGTTCCACATTCCGCCGTTGTATTCAAAGGTCTTGATGAACAGATAGGCCAGCAGGAAGGTCAGGGTGTAGGGGCCGACAGTCGGCTCGCGGTGGGTGTCCGGCAGGTCGTCCCAGACGTTCCACAGCGTGCTGATGCCGCCGAGCTCGTGGAGCACGGCGACCAGCATGGCGATGCCCGCGATGAACTGGATGATGAACTGCCCCAGTTCGGTGAGCGCGTCGGCCCACAGCCCGCCGACCGTGCAGTAGATGGCGGTGACCGCGCCCGTGATCAGGATGCCCTGGTTGAGGGAGACGCCGGTGAAGATGGACAGCAGGGTCGCGATGGCCGCCCATTTGGCGCCCACGTCGACGATCTTCAGCAGCACCCCGGACCAGGCGAGCGCCTGCTGGGTGGGCAGGTTGTAGCGGTTCTTGAGGTATTCGAGCGGTGAGGCGACGCGCAGTTTGCTGCGCACCCGGTTGAGCCGGGGCGCGAAGAGCTGGGAGCCGATCGCGATACCGATGGCGATCGGGAATGACCAGGTGACATAGGACGTGATGCCGTATTGATAGGCGATGGCCGCATAGCCGGTGAACATGACCGCGCTGTAGCCGGACATGTGGTGGGAGATACCGGAGAGCCACCACGGCATCTTGCCGCCGGCGGTGAAGAAGTCGCTGACGTTGTCCACGCGCTTGTGGGACCAGACTCCGATGGCGACCATCACGCCGAAGTAGCCGATGAGTACGGCCCAGTCGAGACTGTTCATGCCCCCTCCAGGGGTCCGTCTTATGAACAGGACCGCACTTCGCCTCGACGTTCGTCATGGGCGGGTTCCCCCGAGCGGGAGCGGGGTACTTCCGGGATTGAACCGCTTGTTCGGGTGACCGGTCAAGAGATTTCCGGTCACGAGTGTGAACGCAAATCAGACCGCAGAACGAATTTGCGCTTTCTTGACCTACCCGGCGGTTGTCGTGAACGCGTCCGCGAACCCACGATGAGCGGGCACTTCGCCAGACGCACGCCCACGCTCGACCGCACCAACGGACGGGCCGTACGGGAGCGGGATCCCGTCAGGCCGGAGAAGGAGGGCGCAACCCCCGTGCAATCCCTCTGTGCGACCCCGCTATGGCAATCCCGCTATGGCAACCCCTGTTGCGACGCTCGCGTCACCGCATCAGTTCACCGGCATTGACCAGCAATGACTGGCCGGTGATCGCCCGCGCCCGGTCGGAGGCCAGAAACACCGCGGCCTCCGCCACATCCCCGTCCGTCGCCAGCTCGGGCAGCGCCATCCGATCGGTGAGCCGGGCCAGCACCTCGGGCTCCGGTACGCCTTCGGAATGCGCGGCGAACGTGACGTACGCCTGCACCGGCGGACCCCACATCCAGCCGGGCTGCACGGTGTTCACCCGGATCCGGTGCGGGCCCAACTCGCGCGCGAGCGAATACATCGCGGAGACGAGTGCGCCCTTGGACGCGGCGTACGCGGCCTGTCGCACCTGGGTGGGCGCGGCGACCGACGACTGCGTGCCGATCATCACCACCGAGCCGCCGCGCCGTTTGAGCGCGGGCAGGCAGGCGCGGGTCATCCGGAGCGTGCCGAACAGGTTGGTGTCGACGACCTGGCTCCAGGAGGCGAAGTCGGCGTCCTCCAGCCCGCCCATATAGCTGTCCAGCGCCGCCACATGGATGACGGCGTCGATTCCCCCGAACCGCTCGACCGCGAGCGCGGCGAGGGCTTCGCACTGCCGCTCGTCCGCGATATCGGTCGCGCGCCACGCGGTGCGCCCGCCCCCGGGGTCGGCCTCGGCGGCGGCCTTCGCCAACTGGGCTTCCGTCCGCGCCCCGAGCACGGCGTTGCCCCCGTCCCGCACACACGCCGCCGCGACCCGCAGGCCGAGACCGGGGCCGACGCCCGAGACGATGACGGTCTTGTCGCGCAGCAGCATGGGGTGCCTCCCCGGGGTGATCGCGATGACCCGACGGCGCCAGCGAACTGACGTAGCGTCAGATCGGGGGCGTCAGGCTAGGACGCGCACACCGAGAAGGCCATACCCACGCCGCCGGGAGTCGCCTAGCGCAGGGCCTTTGCCAGGCGGCGCAGGCCCTCCGCGATCTCGTCCGGGGTGTGCGTGACGAACGACAGTCGCATCGCCGCCGGGTCCGGGGCGCCCGCGAAGAACGGGGCACCCGGCACGTACGCCACATCGTGTTCGACCGCCACCCGCAGTCGCTCCGTCGCGTCGTAGCCCTCGGGCAGGGAGGCCCAGACGAACATGCCGCCGTCGGGGCGGTTCCAGCGGGAGCCGTCGGGCAGCGCCTCGGGGAGGCCCGCCAGGAGGGCGTCGCGGCGGTCGCGGTAGGCGTCGCGGACGTGGGCGAGGTGGGCGTCCAGGTCGGCGTCGGTCAGGTAGCGGGCGGCGGCCATCTGGGTGACCGTCGGGGTGTGGAGATCGGCGGCCTGCTTGGCGATGGCGCAGGCGCGGCGGAGGGGCGCGGGGGCGCGGAGCCAGCCGAGGCGCAGGCCCGGCGCCATGATCTTGGAGTAGCTGCCGAGCAGTACGGTGCGGTCGGCGGCCTCCGGAAGGTTCGCGATCCACGGCACCGGCTGGCCCGCGAAGCGCAGCTCCCCGTACGGGTCGTCCTCGACGATCCACAGCCCGCGCCGCTCCGCGACCTCCGCCACCGCGCGGCGGCGCTCGGCGGGGAGGGTGCGGCCGGTGGGGTTCTGGAAGGTCGGGATGGTGTAGAGGAGCTTGGGCCGCTCCCGCTCCATCAGCGCGTCGAGCGCGGCCGGATCGAGGCCGTCCTCATCGCTCGGCACGGACACGATCCGCGCGCCCGCGAAGGAGAAGCACTGCAGGGCGGCCAGGTAGGTGGGGTCCTCGACCACGACCGTGTCGCCCGGCTCCAGCAGCGCCGTGGCCAGCAGGGTCAGCGCCTGCTGTGAGCCGCTGGTGACGAGCAGCGCGTCGGGGTCGGTCGGCAGCCCGCGCGAGGTGAGGCGGGCCGCGGTGGCGGCGCGCAGGGCGGGGTCGCCTTCGGTCGTCGAGTACTGGAGGGCCTCGCGCGGGGCCTCGGCGAGGACCCGGTCGAAGGCCGCCCGTATCGCCTCCGCGTCGAAGAGCTCGGCCGCCGGCAGCCCGCCCGCGAAGGAGATCACCTCGGGGCGCGCGGTGAGCGCGAGGATGTCCCGTACCGGGGAGCCGGCGACCGAGGCGGCTCGGGTCGCGAGGGCGGGGAGGTCGGCACGCATGGGGCTCCTTCGCTGGTACGGACGTCGGCGCGGACGTTTCCGCTGTCGTATGCAGCCTAAAGAGATCAGTGCACAGGGCAACCGCTTTGTCCGCGATACGGTCGCGACCCTCCCCATCTGACGTGACGTCAGCTACATATGGAGGACATGAGCAGTGACTCGAGTGAGGACACGCGCGCCGAGGCGTACGCGGAACTGGCCTCCGCCGGCCCGTACGGAGTGCGCCCGGGACATGCCCTGATCACCATGGTCGAGCCGCACCCCGGTCATGAACACGCCTACAACCGCTGGTACGAGGACGACCACTTCATCGCCGGGGCCATGGCCATGCCGTGGATGTTCGCGGGCCGCCGCTGGGTCGCCACCCGCGAACTGCGGCAGCTGCGCTACCCGGAGAAGTCCGCGGTCGCCCAGCCGGTCACCGCGGGCTGCTACATCACGGTCTACTGGCTCACCGAGGGACGCTACGCGGAGCATATGAAGTGGACCGTCGGCATCAACAAGCGGCTCAACCGGGACGGCCGCGTCTACCAGGACCGTACGCATGTCTTCACGGCGTTCCAGGACCATGAGGCGACCGTCTACCGGGACGGCGCGGCGGGCCCCCGCGACTTCCACGCCCTCGACCACCCCTACGCCGGGCTGGTCGTCGAGGTCGTGGACGCCGAAGGCCCCGAGGCCCGCGCCGAGCTTCTGGAGTGGCTGCGGGCCAGACATCTGCCCAAGCGCCTGGCGGGCTCGCCCGCGGCGATGGTCACCGTCTTCCGGCCGACTCCGCTGCCGCTGGACCGGATGTCGTATGTGAAGCAGGTGGAGGGGGTGGATACGCGGCTGACCCTGCTGTGGTTCCTGCAGCGGGATCCGCGCGAATGCTGGGAGGGGCATTTCGCCGGGCTTGACGAGGATGTGGCCCGCTCGGGGCTCGGCCGCGTCGAACTGGTGGCGCCGTTCATCCCGACGGTGCCCGGCACCGACCGCTACGTCGACGAACTGCGGTGAGGCCGCGAACTGCGGTGATGTGCCACAGGCAGCGGCGAGCCCTCTCGGCAGGGACGGCGGCCGGACGAGAGGGCTCGGTGCCCGAAGGGCGGGTGACGAAGGTCAGCCGAGGTCGAAAGCCCCACGGCGGACGTCGGAGACGAAGGTCGACCACGAACCCGGAGCGAAGCTGAGGGCCGGGCCGTGCGGGTCCTTGGAGTCGCGTACGGCCACCTCGTCGACGACGGGAGAGGCTACTTCCACGCAGGCGCCATTTCCCGCCGAGTACGAGGATTTCACCCACATACTCGTCTTTCCTTGCTGAATGGACACTTTTGCTCCGATACGTTTTGTTGATGAGATGCACCCCGTTTGGAGGCGAGACCGACGTTACTCGTCAACATCGTCGGGAAAGCCGGTTGTTCACTCGACCGGATGGCATATTCCACTGGCCCCTTCCGCGCCGTGGTGCGGAGGTGTAGGGTCCGGTCTTTTGGCGTCCACTCAGCGCGCGGTTCAGCTCCCGGTTCAGCTCTCTTCGCGACTCTCCTCGCGCCGGCTCGCGTGGTCCCGCGCCACCTCCGTGATGAACTGACGGCTCTGGTCCGCGTTCAGCGCCTGGGCCCGCAGATGCTCGTACATCATGCTGTAGCTCTGCACATCGGTGTGCTTCTCCAGATACAGGTCGCTGGTCACGCCCTCCAGGTAGACGACGCTGGTGTCCGACTCGTCCGAGAACTCGAGGATGGTGAACTGCCCGCTCATCCCCGGATGGGAGCCCATGCCGAACGGCAGCGCCTGCACCGTCACATGCGGCTCGTGGCTCATCCGCACCAGATAGTCCAGCTGATCGCTCATGACCTTCGGGCTGCCGACCACCCGGCGCATCGCCGCCTCGTCCACGACCGCCCACAGCCGCAGCGGGGTGACCGGGTCGGTGATCCGCTCCTGCCGCCTGAGGCGGACCTGGACCCGCTGGGCGATCTGCTCCTGCGGGGCCTCCGGCAGTGCGCCGCTGATCACCGCCTCGGCGTACTCCGGGGTCTGCAACAGGCCCGGGAGCACCTGCGGTTCATAGACCCGCAGCGATGCCGCGTCGGTCTCGAATCCGATGTAGACGCTGTACGGGACGTCGCCGAAGGCGTTCCACCAGCCCTGCTGGCGGGACTCCTTGGCCATTTGCATAAGGGAATCGACAAGTGCCTTGTCCTCGACCTTGTAGGTGCGGCACAGGTCGCGTACGTCGCGCTGGCTGATGCTGCGGCGGCCGTTCTCCAGTCTGCTGATCTTCGACTGGGAGACCATCAGCTCCTCGGCCACCTCCTCCGCCGTCATCCCCTTCTCCTGGCGGAGCCTGCGGAGTTCCTGGCCCAATCGGCGTCGCCTGACCGTGGGGCCGACGTTCGATGTCACGGGACGTGCACCTCCGGCTTCGTACTGCTGATTCATGCTGTTCAGCAGCCTGCCACTACCGGTCGGCGCCGCGCTGGGAAATGGCCGCACAGGGTGCCTCTCGGGGCACACCCGACGCGTGTGGCAGGCGGCGCCTGGATCGCGTCGGCTTCGGGCCGCCAGGCGGCCGCCCGAGGCTTGTCAAGCACGAGCGCGCGGGGCGGCGGGCCGGCCGTCCTCGGGGGACAGGCCGGCCCACCGCCCCGCGCGCGTCAGCGGCTCCCGGACCGGGTCGGTGGGGACTGTGTGGTGCGGTCGGGTCGGGTGGAGCGGATTGAGCGGGTGGAGCGGGTGTGCGCCGGGCTCAGCGCGCTCCGACGCGGGCCATGCTCCCGCGGCGGGACGGCTGTGCCGGAACTCCGGACGCGGGCACGGAGGGCCGCGCTCCCGGCTGGCGGCCTGGGGCCGGTGCGCGCCGTGGCTGCGCCGCGACACCGTTCTGCACGTCCATGACAGCGTGCGCCACGAGTCCGCCCATGGGGTCGTGCCTGATCAGATCCCGGAGCCTGGAGCGCGAGGAGCGCCCCTCGTTCCCGGGATACAGGTGCTTGCCGAGCCCGACCGCATGGGCCAGGGCGGCGAGCGCCGCGGTCCGCGGGTCCGGCGGCACGCCGGTGCGGATCGCGGTGTCCAGCCGAGCCCTGATCTCCCGGCTGATAGCCGTCTCCGTCGCCTGGTAGCGAGTCGTCGGCAGTACCCCGCACATCTGGCCCTCCACGGCATGGACCATGCCGCAGCGCTCCAGGTGCGTGAGATACGTCTGGCGCAGCCCCAGCCGGGGCCCGCCGATCCAGTGGACCGCGCGGACCGGGCTGCCGCGACGGCGCAGCAGCTCCAGCGCGGAGTCCAGTGTCGGATCTCCGGTCGGCCGTGGCAGCACCACGGCGATACGATCCCCGTCTGGGGCTATCCGTCCGGCCAGAGCCAGCTCTACTAGCTGGGCTCCGGCAAGACCGAGGTCGAGCGACTGCGGCTGCGCCGTGGTTCCCGTGGTCGGGTCCAAGGCGAGCAGCAGAAGCTCCTCCGGAATTGTTCTGCGGCTCCTGCCCATCCATGCCTCCCCGCGTGGATGAATGACAGGGTGACCCCTCTCACATTGGTCTGTCGAGAGTGCCTGGGGGATTTGATATGGAACCGATAGGTATGTCTTTCTCGTCTATCGGGTGGGCGCCCCGTTGAAGGCGCTCCGTCAGGGTGCCGTGGCGTGGCAGCACTCGGGGCACACGGGACACTGGTAGTTGGTTGGGGCGGCGGGACGTGAAGCCGAAAGGCGGCTCGCGTCCCGTAAAAGGTATTACAAGGAGGCATCGGTGGCGGGCGAGTCCCCCGACAAGTCGGAGCAGCGGAAGTCGTCGGGGGAGACGACTCGCGGCGAGCGCGATCCACGGCTCGCGGTCTTCCATGAAGGGGAGGTCGAGGGCGGCAAATCGGCAGTCGCCGTCGCGGACGAGGAGCCGGAGGCGGCGGCCGAAGCGGAACGGGAAGCGGAATCGGCTGTTCGCGAAAGCGAATCCAGTGATTCCGCCGAAACTGGCAAATCTGTCGATGACGCAAAATCTGCGGACGAATCGGACGAAAAGGCGGCTGAGGGGTCGGCCGGGGAGTCGACCGAGGAGCCCGATGAGTCGGTGGACCGGCGTACGGCGGTGTTCCGCACGCTGAAGCGCGAGCCTGTCGATGACGAGAAGGTCTCTCCGGAGTCCGAGTCCGAGTCGGATGGCGAGGACTCGGATACGCCCGTCGATCGGCCCACAGCGGCTTTCGGGCTGCTGCGGCACAAGGAAGCTCCCCGGTGGGCCCAGAAGGCCGACAAGACGGATGAAGCGGATAAGGCCGACAAGTCGGATGAAGGTGGCGAGAAGGGTGACGAGCCCGCCGCCGGTACGGGCATCGACCGGCCGACCGCCGTCTTCAAGACCCTCAAGACCCCCGCCAAGGACAAGCCCGAAGCGGACAAGCCTGAAGCGGACAAGCCTGACGCAGGCAAGCCTGCCGACAGCAAGGCGGCCGAAGCGAAGCCCGCTGATGTCAAGGCTGACGCCAAGGTCGCCGAAAGGCCTGCGGAGAAGCCCGCCGACAAGCCTGAGCCCGGCAAGTCCGACGAGAAGGACGAGAGGAAGGCTCCCGGCGCCGAGCGGCCAGAGAGCGACGCCGAGCGCACCAGCCGCTTCGTACCCCTGAGATCGGCCGACGCCCCGCCCACCCGGCCCCCGGCGCGCCCCTCCGCGCAGCCGCTGCCGGAGTCCGAGCGGACGAAGCAGCAGCCGCTGCCCGAGTCGGAGCGGACGAAGCAGCAGCCGCTGCCGCCGCTCGATCTGCTGGCGCAGCTGACCAACACCCCGCCCCCGCCGGAGACCCCGCTGCGGACCGCTGTGCGGCGGGTCAAGATCTGGACGCCGCTCGCGGTGCTCCTGATCGTCATCCTCGGCGTGGTGCAGTCGGTGCGTCCGCTGCCGGACCCCGAGCTGAAGGTGGCCAACGCCACATACACCTTCGACGGCGGCAAGATCTCGCTCCCCTGGCCGGAGCAGGGGCAGTCCGCGGTCGAGGTGGAGGGGCTGGGCAGCCTGGGCACCTCCGGGGCGCAGAAGCCGGTGCCGATCGCCAGTGTCACCAAGGTGATGACGGCGTACGTCGTCCTCAATGAGCACCCGCTCAAGGGGTCCGACGAGGGCCCGACCATCAAGATCGACGCCCAGGCGGGCAAGGAGTCGGACTCCGAGGACGAGTCGCGGGTCGAGGTGGACGAGGGTCAGACGTACAACGAGCTCCAGATGCTCCAGATGCTGCTCATTCCGTCCGGGAACAACATCGCCCGGCAGCTGGCCCGCTGGGACTCGGGGTCGGAGGCGGCGTTCGTGAAGAAGATGAACGACGCCGCCAAGGACCTGGGCATGAAGAACACCGTCTACACCGACCCCAGCGGCTTCAAGGCGACCACCAAGAGCACCGCGTCCGACCAGCTCAAGCTGGCCAGGGCGGTGATGCAGAGCGAGGCGTTCCGGTCGGTCGTGGCGACGCCCAACATCAGCGTTCCGGGCCTCAAGACTCCTGGCAGCAAGATCTACAACAACAACAATCTGCTGGTGAAGCCCGGTGTGGTCGGCATCAAGACCGGTTCGAGCACCCCGGCCGGCGGTGCGCTGATGTGGGGCGCGGAGAAGACCATCGACGGCAACAAGCGGCTGATCCTCGGTGTCGTCCTGGAGCAGCGGGCGCCCGGCATCCTGCAGAACAGCCTGGATCTGGTGCAGACCAACAGCTACAAGCTGATCACGGCGGTCCAGGACGGCCTCACCTCCGCCACGGTGGCGAAGAAGGGCGAGGTCGTCGGCCACGTCGACGACGGCCTGGGCGGCACGACCCCGGTCGTCGCGACCAAGGACGTGACAGCCGTCGGCTGGGGCGGCCTCGAGGTGGAGCTGGAGCTGATCGACGGCGGCAAGGTCGTACCGCATACGGCCAAGGCGGGCACGGTTGTCGGCCAGCTGGCCGTGGGCAGCGGTTCGGCCCGGGTGAAGGTGCCGGTCGCGCTGCAGAGCGATCTGTCCGAGCCGTCGTTCGGCGCCAAGCTGGTCCGTATCGTCTGATCCGGTCGCCTGATCCGGCGGGAGACCGTCTGATCCGGCGGGAGACACACCGTCTGGTGCGGTGGCCCGGCGCTCGGCGCGTCGGGTCACCGATCGGCCGTATGTAGCAAGTTGTCCACAGCACCCCCGACCGCCCGCCCTGAAGGCCTTTTGGGGCCCTTCGCGTGCTAGCGTCGCCTGCGCCTCCGGTCCCGGTCCTCCCATAACGAACCGGGGGGAACCGGTACAGGGTTGAAGGAACATGGGGGCAGACCTCGGGGAAGACGGGGAGAGCCGCAGTGACCACCGTGGATCCGACACGGGCCGAAAACAGCGGGAGTTCCGAGGAGAACACCGCGGCGCGAATAAGACTGCCTACGCAGCGTTGGTCCACTGAGGGCCCGGACGCCGCGGAGGGCGTGAGCCCCGCCGAGGAGGCGGGCGGGCCGGCGGGCGCCGACCCGGCTGAGGGCGCGGGTACGGCGGCGCTCACGCACAGCGCTGAGCAGCAGGAGCCGGCCGAGCAGTCAGAACAGGCTGAGCAGCAGGAGCAGGCCGAGCAGGGGGAGCAGACGGTCGGCTGGGCGCTGCGCGCCTGGCGCTTCCTGCGCCACCCCGTGCCCGCCGCCCTGGTCGTCGCCGGGGTGCTGCACATCCTGTGGGTGGCGCTGCTGGCGAACAGCGGCGGCGACCTGGCCGCGCAGGACGCATGGGCGGAGTTCGCCCTGCAGCACCCCGACTCGGCGTACAACCTCGCCTGGTACGGCGGGATGCACACGGTCTCGTACAGCGTCATCTCGCCCTATTTGATGGCGGTCCTCGGCGTCCGCACCACGATGATGATCGCGGGGACGCTGTCCGCCGGGCTGCTCGCGCTGCTGCTGGTGCGCAGCCGGGTCGTACGGCGGCCGCTGTGGCCGGCTCTGTACGGCACGTTCGCGCTGGTCTGCAACGCGATCTCGGGCCGGGTGACGTTCGGGCTCGGCGCGATGTTCGGCCTCGCCGCCGTGGCGGTCATCTTCGCGTGGCCCACCAAGTGGCGGTCCCGGTTCTGGCACCACAAGATCGCGCGGGCGCTGCTGGCCGCCCTGCTGTCCGCGCTCGCGACCATGTCCAGCCCGGTGGCCGGGCTGTTCGTCGGGATCGTGGCCGCCGCGCTGTGGCTGACCCGGCGCCATCCGGCCTCGTACGCGCTCGGCATCACGCCGGTGGTCGTGGTCGGGCTGTCCTCCTACTTCTTCCCGTTCTCCGGCGAGCAGCCGATGACCTGGCCGTCGATGATTCTGCCGGGCATCGTCGGCCTCGGGGTCTTCCTCTTCGCGCCGCGCGGCTGGCGGACCGTCCGGGTGGGCGGGGCGCTTTACACGATCGGGGTGGTGCTGACCTGGCTGATCCCGTCCCAGATCGGCACCAACATCTCCCGCCTGAGCATGATCTTCGGCGGGGTGGTGCTGATCGCCGCGCTGACCAACCGCCGGATGCCGCCGCGCGAGAAGTGGCTCACCACGGGCGTGGGGCGAATCTGGACGGGGCTCGTACTGTCTCTGGTGACGGTCACGGTGTGGCAGGGCGTCAAGACGGGCGACGACGTCATCCACACCACCCCCTCGGCGTCCTGGGCGCGCGAGCTGGCGCCGCTGGTCCACCACCTGAAGCAGGTGAAGGCGAACCGGGGCCGGGTCGAGGTGGTGCCGGTGCGCAGCCACCGCGAGTCCTCGGCGCTCCCCCAGTACGTCAACCTGGCCCGGGGCTGGACCCGGCAGGCGGACATGGAGCGCAACCCGCTCTTCTACAAGGACACGCTCAGCCCGGACGACTACCACGCCTGGCTCAAGCGCATGGCCGTGCACTACGTGGTGCTGCCGGCCGACGAGCCGGACCACGCCGCGCGGCAGGAGGCCGAGCTCATCTCCAAGGGCCTGCCGTATCTGCGTGAGGTGTGGGGCGACGACAACTGGAAGCTGTACGAGGTCAAGGACCCCACCCCGATCGCCGACCCGCCGGCCACGGTGGAGCGGGCCGACGCGGACAAGCTGATACTGAAGGTGCGCGCCAAGGGCCCGGTACTCGTCCGCATTCCGTACTCGCCATGGCTGGGCCTGGTGGACGCCAAGGGCCACCGCATCAAGGCGCCGGAGGCGGATGAGGACGGCGGGCTGCCGGTCAACCGCAAGGGCTGTCTGACCAAGCAGGTCTTCGAGCCGAGCAAGGAGGGGGAGCCGGAGGACGAGTGGACCGTGCTGCACGCTCCGCACGCCGGCACCTACCGGATAGCGGGCAAGTACGACCTGCCGCGCGGTACGGCCTGCCCGGACGAGATGGCCCCGTAGAGCGAATAGAGCGAATAGAGCGAAGAGACCGATGAAGCTGAGAAGGCCGGCCCGGGAGTCCCCGGGCCGGCCTTCTCAGTGGCATACCGTCGACGGCCAGGGCTGGTCCGGTCCCCGGTCCCGGCCCTGGCTGTGCTCCGTGCTCTGGTGGACCTTCTCCAGGCTGCCCAGCAGCCCGCCGAGCCGCTGCTGCCGCTCCGCGTCCGGATAGCTGAGGAACTTCAGCACGGCGCGCTGGAAGGCGAGCCGCATCCGCGGCGGCATGGCGTCGGACGCGTCCAGGCACAGCGAGGAGGACTTGAGCGTGCGGGCGATCGACTGGGCGACCTTGTCGTTCCCCTGGACGGACACGGGCACCTCGCTGTTCGCGGAGAACGGCTTGGCGGAGCCGGGAGGGGTGTGCTCGGCCCAGGTCCGCTGCCCCTCGACCTGGGCGAGGTAGCGCATGAGCTCCAGCGCCTGCTCGGTGTGGCCGGTGTTCTTGAACAGCGCGGCGAAGTCCCCGGACACCTCATGCGCCCCGGACACCTCATGCGCCGCGGACGGTGAGCCGGAGGGCCTGAGCAGATCGGCGGAGTAGACGAATCTGGCCCGGTGGGGGCCGGGGTAGCTGCCGCGGATGAAGGAGCCCTGGTGTTCCAGCGCACACGACGGGCGCTTCGCGAACAGCTTCTTCCCCGCCGCCCGGAAGTCGGTGCGCAGCGCGGTCTTCGCGGCCGTGCCCGAGAACTCCTCGCCCCAGGTCCGCCACGCCTCGGCGATGCGTGGATCGTCCCAGGCCAGCTCGCCCTCGGCCCACTGCTCATAGACCTGCCTGCCCTGCTGCCGCAGCAGGATGTCCTCGATCCAGTCGGTGCCGGGCCAGCCGGAGGTGGCGCCGTCGCCCATGCCCACGCACCACTGGCGGCTGTCGGCGGCGAGGGCGGGGAGGTCCCCGGTGCCGTGGCGCGCGCTGTCGTACCAGACGATGCCCTTGAGGTCGGCCTTGACGGCGACGCCGTAGACCGGCCCGTTCTCCGTCAGCCGGGGCGTCCACAGAGGGTTGTACTCGGTCCGGGGGACCACCTCGTCGAGCGCGGCCAGATAGTCCTGCTCGGCGTAGGCGGTCAGCTCCCCCGAGCTCGGCAGCACGGCGATATCGGGCGGGGTGCCGGACCGCACGTCGGAGAGCAGCACCTCGCGCAGCGCGGTGGTGCCCTGGTACTCGACGCGGATGTGGTGCTTCTTGGTGAAGGCGTCCAGCACCTGGCGGAAGGCGTCCTCCTCGGGGCCGGTCCAGGAGGCGAGTACGCGGATCGTGCCGCCGGACTGCTGGGCGCCCGCGTCGCCCGTGCCCAGGGCACACAGCAGCACCAGCCACAGGCCGAGCACGGCGGCGGTGACGTTCCGGGGGCGGGTGGCGGTGCTCATCGGGCCCGGAACCGGTACTCGTCGATACGCGGCTGGAGCCCGACGAACACGAGCGCGGCGAGGAGCGCGCCACCCATCGGTATCCACACCACGGCGCCGGTGCGCCAGTGGGTCTCCTCCATCTTGGTGCTCACCCTCTTGTTGGTGGTGTCCGGGGCCCTGCCGATGTTCGGCTGGCGCAGGCTGGTGCGGGCCTGGGAGAGCCGGTCCTGTGTCTGGTAGGTGAAGACGGCCAAGGTCGGCACCGCGAGCAGCAACAGCCCGGTGGCCACGAGCAGGCTGGGGTTGAACCGGCGGCGGAAGCGGTGGCGCAGAAAGCGCTGGGTGCGCACCAGCAGCACGGCGAGCGCGAGATACGCCGCCGGGACCAGCACCCACCAGGCGAGCGACAGCAGCCAGCCGAAGGAGGTCTGCTGGTCGAGCAGGCGGAGCTGCTTGCCCTGCACCTTCACCAGCCGGGCGAGGATGTCGCTGTCGCCGTCCCGCACCTTCTTGGGCGAGCCGTCGTCGCCCCGCAGCATCGTTTCGGCGTAGCCGAGGTAGGCGTCGCGGAGGTCCGCGTTGTCGCGGTTGACGTACGCCTGCTGGACGAGGTCGCCGTAGGAGGAGACCAGGCCGGTGATGGTGAGCAGCGACTGGCGGGCCGGGGTGCCCGCGGTGGTCGACTTGAGGGCCTGGGCCAGGGCCTGGGTGGCCGTCGAGAGCGCGGTGCGGTAGTCCTCGCCCAGGCCCTCGATATCGCCGGTGTCGCCGGTGAGGCTGGACTCCGCTGACTCGTACGAATCGTTCAGGGCCACCTCGGCCGCGGCCACCTGGAGGATCGCGGGGGCGGATTCGTCCCGTACGGCCTGGGCGTTGCGGCTGACCCCGTAGTACGCGGTGAACAGCGCGGCCGCGGTGGCCGCCGAGAGCGCCAGCAGCGTCACCAGACGGCGGATCAGAAAGGCCCGGGTGCCGGTCATACCGCACCGGCCGGGGCGCCGGGGCCGTCGGGGCGCAGGGTCGTGTCGCACTGCTGGCAGAAGGCGGCCGTGGCGGGGGCCATGCGCCCGCAGTTGGGGCATTCGAGGTCGGGTCCTGGCGGCATGGCGGACATGGCGGGGGTGACGGGGCCGGCGGGGTCGGCGGCGCCCGGGCCCGGGCCGCGGAAGCGGCTGCTCTCATCGGACAGCACCATGGCCGAGTTCAGATCGAGCGGCCGGATCCGCTCGCGCAGCCGCACCTCGCCCGTCGCGGCCTCCACGATGTCGACCAGCCCGCGCAGCCGGTCCAGCATCTTCTCGTTGCCCAGCTCATGCGCCAGCCGGACCGCCCGGCCCCAGTGCGTCAGGGCCTGCCGCGGCTCGCCCGCCACATACGCGTCGTAGGCCGCGGTGACGGCGAGGCCGAGGGCGTCGTCCGCGCCGTAGTGGGCGAGCCGGGGGTGGATACGGGACGACAGCAGCGGGTCGTCCGTCCAGCGGACCAGGACGGACTCCGCGGCGGGCAGCCGGATGTCGGCCGCGCCGGGTCCTGACCGGCCGTCCTTTGCCGGGCGGCCCGCTGAGGCACTGTCTGCTGGGGCACTGTCCGCTGACGCCCCGTCCAGCGCCAGCTCCACCCAGGCGAGCTCGATCTCCTCGTCCTGCGCGTCGCCCTCCGGGTCGGCGGTCACACACACCTGGTACTCGCGCACCTCGTCGCCCCACGGCCCGCTGCGCCACTCCCAGGTGCGCGGATCCGGGCGGGCACCCTCGTCGGTCAGGTCCACCCGGGTCGGGTACACCTGCTTGACCATGCTGACCGCGCCGCCCGCGCGGGTCCGGATCCGGATCCGCAGCGCGGCCAGCGCCCGGGCCATCGAGCCGCGCGTCAGCGCCTCGAACTCGGCCGGCAGGTCGGAGTGGTCGAGGACCGCGTCGGCCCGGCCGCGCAGCCGCCGCACGATCTCCTTGAGCTCGGTGGCGTCCCAGCCGTCGCCGATGCCGCGCGCGTCGCAGGTGAAGGACGGGGCGCAGGCGTCGAGCACCCGCGCCAGCTCGCCGGGGTCCTCGTGCTCGTTCTTGCCGTCGGTCAGCAGCAGGGTGTGCCGCAGCGCGGTGGGCTGCTCGGAGTGGAGGCGACGGGCGAGATCGAGCCAGGTGCCGATCGCGGTGCCGCCCAGCGCGGCGAGCTTCATCGCGGCGCGCGAGGCGGCGGCCTTGGTGTCGGGCCCGGCGACCGCCATGCCGCCGGTGGGCGGATAGACGACCTCGGCCCGCTCGGTGCCCTGGACGACCGCGAAACGCGTGCCCTTGCGCAGGGCGGAGACGGCGGCGACGGTGGCCTTGCGGGCCGCCATGATCTTCGTCGGGGGCCAGGTCATCGACCCCGAGCAGTCGATGACGATGACCTCGGAGGCCGCGGCGCGGGCCGCGGCCGGGCCCAGGCCGCGGGCCTCGACCCTGACGATGGCGTGCATCTCGGCGCGGCCCGCGGCGGCCGGAAGGTACTCGTTCTGGTCCACGCGCAGGGTGATGGCGGCGCCGCGGCCGTCGTCCGCGCCGCCGTCCCCTGTCACCTGATCCGCGGTCGCCCGATGCGTTCCCGCGGTGTCCGCTGTGCCTGCTGTGCCTGCTGTGTCCTCTGCGTCCTCTGTGCCCTCGCTCATCCGATCCCCCTGTCAGACGCGGGTCATGGGCCTGACGGCGTTGGCCCGGTCGACCAGCACCTCCACGGCCTCGGGGCTGTCCGCCTGCTGGGCCAGGGCCCGCAGGGTTTCTTCGAGCTTGGCCCGCACCGTGGACTCCTCGTCGTACTCTCCGAGCAGCGCCCCGGCCTCGTCCTTGTTCCCGAACCGGAGCACCCAGTCGAGGGCGGCCTCCCACACCTCGGCGGTCAGCCGCTCGCGGGCGTGGCCCGAGGACCGTCCGTCGTCCAGATACAGCCGCGGCAGCCGGGTCAGCACCTCCGCGAAGTCCGCCTCGGTCGGCAGCCCGTCCGGGTGGCCCAGCCGGCCGGCCAGCACCCGCACCGTGGCGATCTGGGCGGCGTCGTGGTGGCGCGAGACCTTCGGCACCTCGCTGAGGACGTCGACCGACCCCGTACGGTCGCCCGCGGCCAGCCGCAGCCGGGCCAGGCCGAAGGCGGCGCTGCCCTGGGAGCGGTTGCGCTGCCAGACCGCCTGGTAGAACCGCTCGGCGGCGCGGTGGTCGGCCAGGTGCTCGGCGCAGTACCCGAGGGCGAGCTTGGGCGCGTACTCCCCGGGCAGCGCCCCGTACACCGCGTCGAACTCCCGCCGGGCCTCGGCCACCGCGCCCTCGGCGAGCCGCACCAGCGCGCGGTGCCAGTTCAGCCGCCAGTCGTACGGCGCCCGGTCCCCTCCGATGATCCGCTCGGCGGCCTTCACCTGGGCCTTCGCCTCGGCCACTTCGTCGAGTTCGAGATGGGCGCGGCAGATGCGGAACCGGATCTCGGCGGACTCGTGCGGAAAGGCCCGCAACTGCTCGATCAGCCGCCGCGGGCCGCTGTCGGTCGGGGTGTTGAGCAGCGCCGCGCCCGGGTCCTTGGCGTCGGGGAACGGGACCGGCAGACCGGGCGGCACCCGCTTCGGGGCGGGCCGGCCGTCCGCGAGCACCGGACGGGCCTCCCCGGTCAGCCAGCGCTCCAGGCCGGGGATGCGGCCGAGCCCGGAGTCGAGCAGGGCCGCGGTCGGGGCGAACAGCGTGGACGGCTCGGGCTGCTCCCGTTCAAGACGCAGCGAATGGATCTCGCGGAGCACCCCGCGCAGCTGCTCGGCCATCTCGCGGGCGGAGCCGAACCGCCGCCGCGGGTCATAGGCCGTCGCGCGGGCCAGGAGCCTGTCGTACGACTCGCCGCCGAGGCCCGGCGGCCGCTGGGCGGCCCGGCTGACCTTGTCGGAGAGGTTCTTCAGGGTCTTCCCGACGCCGTAGAGGTCATGGAGCTCGGTGGGGGTGGCGCCGTGATGGGCCACCTCGGGGGCGGCGAGCTTGTTGATGATGACGGGTAAGCCGTCCCGCTGCCCCAGCTGGCGGACCGCGCCGAGGTCGATCACCTTGACCCGGCCCTCGTGGTGCATGACGTTGTTCGGCTTGAGGTCGCAGTAGACCAGCTTCTCGCCGTGCAGATACTCCAGCGCGTCGAGGATGAGGGCGCCGTAGGTGAGGATGTGCTGGTAGACGCGGTTTCCGTCGAAGTGCGGGTCGGAACGGGCGATGTAGTCCCCGATCGTCGAGAGGGTCACCCCGGCGACGAACTCCATCACGATGTAGCCCTGCGGCCGGCCGCTGCCGCGGGCCGGGTGGCGGACGTAGTTGATGATGCTGACGATGCCCGGGTGGTCGAGCATGGTCAGATAGCGGCGCTCCTCGATGGCCGCGCGCTGCGCCGTCTCGTCATCGTCGTTGATCAGCCCCTTGATGGCGACGGGCTGGCGGTCCAGCTGGGTGTCCTCGGCGAGATAGACCCAGCCAAGTCCCCCGTACGCCACGCCGCCGACCACCTCGTACTGGCCGCCCAGCAGATCCCCGGGCCGCAGCTGCGGGGTGAAGTCGAAGGGGTGGCGGCAGTGGTGGCAGACCCCGGTCCACAGCGCGGGCTGCCCGGCGTACGCCGCGCCCACGGTCTCGTCGCAGCCCGCGCAGGGCTGTCCCTGCTTGGGCGGCTGGGGGTCGTCGATGACCAGGTCGCGGAGGGAGGGGAGTTCGACGCGCGGCAGATCCATCAGGCCGTCGCCCGCGGGCCGGACGGTGAACTTCCGGGCCACGGCGCGCCGTCGTGCGCGGGCCGCGGTGGCGGTGGACTCGGACTCCAGGATGGCTGAGGCGGAGGTGGGCCCGAGCGCGGGTGCGGGCGCGGGTGCGTCGGGGGAGGGGCTGCCGGCGGTCTTGCCGACGGCCCGGCCCCGGGCCTTGCGGCCGCACTCCGAGCAGAAGCCGCGGACGTTGATCCGGCCGCGGCCGGCACCGGGGCAGTCGGGCCGGTCGCAGACCGCCGCCCCGCCGCTCGTCCCGTCCGTCATCCCTCTTCCTCCCCGTCTCTGCCCGTCGCTGCCCGTCTCTGCCCGTGCCTGCCGGTGTCTGCCGGTGTCCTCGCGGTTCACGGCCGGATCTCGTTGACGGCGCGGACGAACCGGTCGACCGCCTCCTGCGCGGCCGGCACGTCGTACGGCACCGAACGCAGCAGGTCGAACGCCGCGCGCTGGAGCGGGATCAGCTCGGGGAGCTCGGCCGCGCCCATGGCGCCCAGCCGCACGGCGTACGGGGCCAGCAGGTTCCGCAGCTCCGGGATGCGCTTCAGCTGTTCGTCGGCCGCGCACAGCGCCGCCTCGGCGTGCCGCAGGACCGTGGCCACCGAATGCTCGAAGACGGCCAGCTTGGCGATGATGTGGTGGGTGTGCAGTCCGGGGTCGTCGCGCAGTCTGAGCAGGTTGATGCGCAGCGCCGAGGCGTTGCGGGTGTACGGCGGGTTCAGCGCGGGGGAGAGCAGCGCGCGCCGCTCGGCCGCCTCGCGCTCGCGGCCCTCCGCGCGGGTCACCTGCCCGGCCAGCTCGTCCAGCCATGCGTCGATCCGCGCCCGGTCCGGGCGGAACAGCCGCTCGGCCAGGTGCAGACCGGGCGCCTGTCCATCGCGGAAGACCAGCATCAGCCGGCTGCCCTGGTCGGCGAGGAGCTTCATGAAGCGGACCAGGGCCTCGGGGTCATGGGCCCGGTCGACGCTCACGGCCACGATGGTCAGCGGCACCGCGTTGGCCCGGATGCGGCTGAGCGGCGAGGTGTCACCGAGTGCCTTGAGGTCCATCCGGTCGGCGACCCGCTTGGCCACGTCGGTGTCGGTGCGGCCGGTGACGTCGATGGCCAGGTCAAGGCTGCCGATGGGCGGCACCGTATCGCGCGGTGCGGTGGACACCGCCTCCTCGGCGCCGTCCCCGGACAGCTCGCGGTCCGCGAGCGTCACGGCCCGGCTGAGCGCTCCGTTCCGGTCGCTGTCGTCGTCCTCGATCACGACCGTCTCGACGTCCGCGATCCCCTCCCGCCCGGCCAGGCTCTCCCGCCGCAGCCACAGGGCCAGCCGCTGGGCGAAGCCGATGTCCTGGACGCCGCCGGTGAGCGGGGAGACCAGCGGCGGGTCCACCCCGGCCTCGCCGCCCACCCAGCGGGCGACCTGAGGCAGATGCCGGACGATGGTCTCGACGGGGATCATGTACGAAAAGCGGCGCCGCTCGGCGCTCGGCACGCTGTCGGAGTCGTCGTAGCGGCTGACCACCATGCCGATGACGTGGTGGGTCTGCTCGTCCTCGACCCCGGCGCCGCTGAAGCCGTAGCGCACCACGTCACCGGGCGTCTCCGGGTTGACCTGCACCCACTCCGCGCGCGGCCCCGCGGCGCCCGCGAGGCTGCCCAGGAACCACATGCCGTCGTCGTTGCCGTCGGGGAAGCCGCACATCCGCACCGGCCGCCGGGACACCGGGGGCAGCCGGAACAGGGGCGCGGCGTGCTCGGCGGGCTGGGGGCGGCTCAGCCTCAGCAGCGCCACATCGCCGCAGCTGTCGGCGCGCTGCGGCACCCAGCAGCCCGGGGCGACGCGCGCGCTGACGGGCTCGGCGTCGGGCACGCCGACCAGGTCGACCCGCACTTCCGTGGCCGGAAGCGGCCGTCCGTCCTCGGGGATCACATGAGCGCAGGTCAACACCGTCTCGCTGCCCAGAAGGATTCCCGCGCCCAGAACATCGCCCGTCGTACTACGGATCCGAACCCGCCAAGTCCCGTCACGAGCGGGCGCATTGGCGGTATTGCCGTTTTCCGCCCCCATGCGGCCCGAGCATACGCCCGAGACGTACGGAAGTGACCCCTTGCGGTCGGTGAGTCACGGGAAAGGGTGGGGTGCGGCCCCGGGGCTGGACGGTATTTCAGATGGTCGCTAAATAGTGGAATTGCGCCCATTCGGGGGAATCTGGTGTTTGCATGCTTGTCGCCCGTGTCCCCCGGATGGATTACTCGATACGCGGCCGTATCGCCCGCCGGGCCCCCGATGTCAGGGCGATCCGGACCAGCGACCGCCTGCCCGTGCGCTGGGGCCATGCGCCAACCGCGCGCTCCCGGACGGGCCATCCCCTCAGGAGTCCATGCCATGCCCATCTCTCCCAGCAGCGGCCCCGCCTCCGGCGGAAACACCGTCACCATCACCGGGGTCAACCTCGGCGGGGCCACCTCCGTGCGCTTCGGCACCAAGTCCGCCGCGATCGTCTCCAATACGGCCACCCAGGTCGTCGTCACCGCTCCCTCCGGCTCCGGCGCGGTCAATGTGACCGTCACCACCCCCGGCGGGAACAGCAATCCCCTGAAGTACTACTACGTCGGCCTGCCGACCGAGTTCTCCCTGAGCCCCGCCGCGGGACCTGTCGCCGGCGGCAACAGCGTCACGATCGACGGCACCGGGCTGTCCACCGCCACGCAGGTGACCTTCGGCGCCAACTCCGCGACCCCCACGGTGCTCTCCGACAGCGAGCTGTCCGTCGCAGTCCCGGGCGGCGTGGCGGGGTCGGTGGAGGTGACCGTGACCACCGGGGGCGGCACCACGGGCGGCCTGTCGTACACCTACGTGGCCGCGCCCACCATCAGCGCCGCGACACCCGACGAGGGCCCGCCGACCGGCGGCACGCAGGTGACCGTCACCGGCACCGCCTTCGACACCACCCAGAGCGTCACCTTCGACGGCATCGGCGCGGCGTTCACCGTCCTGAGCCCCACCACTCTCATCACGACCTCACCGCCCACCTCGGACGGCGGCGCCGGCCCGGCCGATATCACCGTGACCACCCTCGCCGGCACCGCCACCACCGCGTACACCTACGTCGCGGCCCCCGGCATCTGACCGGGGCCCGGGCCCGGAGCGGGGTCGGAGGCGGAGCCCGGGGCGGGGTTGGTGCGGCGGTCCCGGCCGGGGCCGAGCGGGCGGTCCCCGGACGGCCGGGACCACCACACGCCCTCACCGCGCGTGAGCCCCGGCAGCCATCGCTTCACCCCGTGCACCTCCCGCGCCGGGATCCGGCCTTCGAGCAGCCAGGCCGGTACCCCGCCCGCCGTCTCCTCGACGGCGGTGATGTCGGCCTCGGCCGCGGTGAGTTGGCCGGTGACCGGGGCCAGCGCGTCGTGCGGGATCTCCAGCTCGAAGGCGTGGCAGGGTTCGTACACCCGCGTCCCCGCGGCGCGCAGCGCGCGCTCCAGCACCACCGGGGTCAGCTCGCGGAAGTCACGCGCCGTGCTGAGCGGGCTGGAGAAGCCCGAGCGGATGAGGGTGACGAGGCAGTCGGTCACCGGCCGGCCGTCGTGGCCCTGGAGGAGGGTGTCGTGCACGGTCTCCTCGATGGCGTGGTGGAACGCGCGGGGCAGCGCGCCCAGTTCGGTCTCGTATCCGAAGATCACTCCGGAGCCGGTCCGCGCGGGCTCGACGCGCAGCCCGATGGTGGCCCAGAGCCCGCTGTGATGGCGCCGGGCCATCTCCTCGCACGCCTCGCCGACGCGCACGGGCCGCTCGATATGGACCGGCCGGCTCGGCTCGAAGTCGGCCTCGATGCCGAAGTCCCGGGCGAGCGTCGCCGCGATGATCTCCTTCTGGACCTCGCCGTACAGCAGCACCGAGGTGGCGCCGCCCGGGAGGGCGCGGGCGTGGATCAGCGGGTCCTGTTCGGCCAGGCTCAGCAGCGCGGCGTGCAGCCGTGCGGCGGGGCCCGGACCGGGCTCGCGCGCGCGGACGACCGTGCTCAGGCTGGGCGCGGCGAAGTGCGGCTGGTCGGGCGGAGGGTGCCCGGGGCCGCGGCCGTTTGCGTGGCCGGTGCCGCTTCCGGCGCTTGGGCCGGTGCCGGTGCCGGTGCCGGTGCCGGTGTTGGCGTCGGTGTTGGCGTCGGCCCCGCCGAGCCGGTCGCCGACCCGTACCTCGGGCAGGCCGCGCACCTTGCCGATGTCCCCGGCGGTCAGCCGCCCGGCGTCCGCCTGCGCGCCGGCCCGGCCGACGACATCGAGTGAGGTGATCTGGCCGCCGTACTCGACGAGCGTGCCGCCCGGCCCGCGGCGGTGGAGCGTCACCCTCTGCCGTACGGCCAACTCGCCCGCGAACAGCCGCAGATACGCGGTCTTCCCGCCGGTCCCGCCCCGGCGCTCGACGGCGAAGACCGTCCCGTACGGGGCCGCCGCCGCTTCCGCGCCGACGGGCGCGGGCGGCAGCAGACGCGCCATTCCGCGGGCGAGCGCGCCGACGCCCTGGCCGCTCAGCGCCGAGCCGAAGAACACCGGGTGGACACGGCAGTCCGCCGTGCCGCCGGCCAGCGCGGCCCGCAGTTCGGCAGGCCTGGGCGGGGGCCCGTCCAGGACGCGGGCGAGCAGCGCGTCGTCGGTCTCGGCCAGCGCCTCGGCCACCTGGCCGCGGAAGTCCGCGTCGTCGAGCGACCGGGGCACGGCGCGGGCGTGCCGCGTGCCCAGGTCCCGTACGGCCGTCAGCGCGACGACGTGCGGGGCCAGCTTGTGCCGGATGTCCGTCAGCAGCCCCTCGTGGCGGGCGCCCGGGCGGTCGATCTTGTTGACGAAGAGCAGGGTCGGCAGCCGCAGCCGCCGCAGGGTCTTCATCAGCACCCGGGTCTGCGCCTGGACGCCCTCCACCGCGGACAGCACCAGGACCGCGCCGTCCAGCACTCCGAGGGCGCGTTCGACCTCGGCGATGAAGTCCGAGTGGCCGGGCGTGTCGATCAGGTTGATCTGAGCCGACCCCACGGTGAAGGAGGCGACCGCCGAGCGCACGGTGATGCCGCGCTCGCGCTCGATGTCGCCCGTGTCGGTCTGGGTGGTGCCGCTGTCGACGCTGCCGAGGCGGTCGATGGCGCCGTGGTCGAAGAGCAGGCGCTCGGTGAGGCTGGTCTTACCGGCGTCGACGTGCGCCAGGATGCCGATGTTCAGGGTGCGCGATGTGCGCGGGGTGTGCGACGTGGGCATGCGTGTGGGAGTCCTCGAAAACCGTCGTCCGGTGGGGGCGCTGGGTGGTTCCGAGGAATCGGCGCATCGCATGCTCCTGACTGGGCGTCGGGTGGACGCGGCAATCCTGTGCAGCGCGTACGGCGCGGTCAACCGAATTACGGCCGTACGGGGAGCCGGTGCGGCCTACGCGAGGTGGCGGACGATCCGGCGCAGCTGCTCGGTGTAGTGCTCGCGGAACTCCGGCGAGTCCGGGTCGAGGCCGAAGAGCTGCCGTACGAGGTGCGGCAGCGCGATGGGCGCCGAGACCATGCTGATGAACAGCAGCAGCGCGGCGGCCGGGTCGAGGTCGTCGGCCAGCTCGCCGTCCGCCTGGCGGCGGCGCAGTCCGGAGAGGTCTTCGGGGTCCTGCTCCAGCGCGCCGCCGGTGAGGCCCTTCCAGAGGTTGAGGCGGGTGGGCCGGGGGTCGGCGAAGGTCTCGTCGAGGTAGCGCACGACGAGCTCGTCGAGAGGGAGGGCCGGGTCGACGATGGTCTCCTCGCGCCGCAGCCACTGGTCGTGCAGCTCGCGGTAGAGCCCTTCCTTGCCGCCGAAGTAGTAGCTGATCAGCTGCTTGTTGAGGCCGGCGCGGTCCGCGATGTCCTGGACGCGGGCGCCCGCGAACCCCTTCTCGGCGAACTCGTCCATCGCGGCGTCCAGCAGCAGCCGCCGGGAGCGCTCGGGATCGAGCTTGCGCTCCGCCGGCGCGGGGGCGCGGCGGGTCTTCTTCGGCGGTGCCTGCGGCGCTTTCTCCTTCACCCGATCAGGCTATCCGCAGCCGTCGGGCGGGCGCCATCTACCTGTTTGACAAGTTCACCCAGGTGGATGAATCGTAGGAGGCGTCAAGCCCAACGAGACGGCAGAACCAAGGGGAGAACGTCATGATCGTGGTGACCGGAGCCACCGGAAACGTCGGCAGGCATGTGGTGGACGAGCTGGTCGCGGCGGGTGCGGAGGTCCGCGCGCTGACCCGCGACCCCGAGTCGGCGCGGCTGCCTGAGGGGGTCCAGGTGGCGCGGACCGCGGACCTTCCCCTGGAGGGCGCCACGGCGGTCTTCCTCAACCCGGCGGTGCTGTGGGGGCAGGGCGCGGGCGAGCTGCTGCGCAAGGCCGAGCAGGCGGGGGTGCGGCGTATCGTCACGCTCTCCTCCTCGGCCGCGGTCGAGCCCGGCCCGGGCAACGTCATCGGCAACCACCACCATGAGCTGGAGACCGAGATCGAGGCGTCGGGGCTGGCCTGGACGCACGTCCGGCCGGGTGCCTTCGCCTCGAACGCGTTGCAGTGGGCGGAACAGCTGGGCAAGGGCGATGTGGTCCACGGCCCGTACGCCCAGGCCCACACGGCGCCCATCCACGAGGCCGACATCGCGGCCGTCGCCGCTCGCGCCCTGCTCAGCGACGACTACACCGGCCAGGCGCCGGTGCTGTCGGGGCCGCAGTCGCTGACCTTCGCGGAGCAGGTGACCATCATCGGCGAGGCCCTGGGGCGGCCGCTGCGGTACGAGGAGATCCCGCCGGAGGCGGCCCGGGAGGCGATGACCGGCGGCGGTGTGCCGGCGGACATCGCGGACTCGCTGCTGCGGATGTTCGCGGGGGCCGTCGACCGCCCGGCCGAGATCTCCCCGGAGGTGGAGCGGATCACGGGGCGGCCGGGGCGTACGTTCGCGCAGTGGGCGAGCGACCACGCGGCCGCGTTCAGCTGACGCTTGGGTGGGGCCGCGGATCGGGAGCGGTCGGGCCGCTGTCAGGAGGCCGTCCGTCCGCCCGCCCGTTTGCCGGTGGCCTGCTTCTTGGCGGGGGCCTTCTTGGCCGCGGCCTTCTTCGCCGTGGTCTTCGCGGCGCCTGTCTTCGAGCCGGCTTTTGCGGTGCCCTTCTTCGTCGCCGCGGCCTTCTTGGCGGGCGCCGCGGCCTTCTTGCGCGCCGGCAGCGGGTGGACCGTGGCCTCCGCCTCTTCCGCTCCCTCTTCCGCGGCTTCCCCGGCCTCCTCGCCCCGGGCCGCGCGGGCGCTGCGCACGCTGTCCCGCAGCGCCGCCATCAGGTCGACGACCTGGGCCCCGGCCGGGGCCTCGCCGGGCTCGGCGGTGGGGGTGGCACCGGCCATCTTGGCCGCCACGAGGGCGTCCAGCGCCTCCTGGTACTCGTCGTGCAGCTGGGTCAGATCCACCTCGCCGAGCGTGTTCATCAAGGTGTCGGCGAGGTCGAGCTCCGCCTCCCGTACCGTCACCTTCTCCTTGGGCGCCACGCCGACCGGGTTGCGCACCTCGTCGGGCCACAGCAGCCGGTGCATCGCGATGGCGTCGCCCACCACGCGCAGCATGCCCAGGCGCTCCCGGCCGCGGTGGGCGTATTTGGTGATGGCGACCTTCTCGCTGCGCTTGAGCGCTTCGCGCAGCAAGGCGTACGGCTTGGCGGCCGCGGGGCCGTTCGCGCCGAGGTAGTAGGCGTCGCCCATCTGGAGGGGGTCGATGTCCGCCGCCGAGACGAACGCCTGGATCTCCAGGGCGCGGGTCGTGGGCAGCGGTAGGTGGGCCAGGTCCTCGTCGGTGATCGGGATCAGCGTGCCGTCGGCGTCCTCGTATGCCTTGCCGATCTCGTCCGCGTCGATCTGCTTGTCCTCGAGTTCGCAGACCTTGCGGTAGCGGATCCGGCCGCCGTCCTTGGTGTGCACCTGCCGGAAGGAGACGGAGTGGTCCTCGGTCGCCGGATACATCTTGATCGGGATGCTGACCAGGCCGAAGGAAATGATCCCATTCCAGATGGATCGCATGCTTTTGATCCCTTTCGTGAGATTCTTATCGTATGTCCCCGATCGCGGAGGTGGAGGGGCGGCGCATCGCGCTCAGTAACCTCGAGAAGGTGCTCTATCCGGCCACGGGCACCACCAAGGGAGAGCTGCTGCACTACCTGGCGGCCGTCGCCGGCCCGCTTCTGCGCCATCTGCGCGGCCGGCCGCTGGCGTTCCTCCGCTTCCCGGACGGCCCCGACGGCCAGACGTTCTTCACCAAGAACCCGCCCCCGGGCACGCCCGACTGGGTGGCGACGGCCGAGGTGCCCCGCCATGAGGGGGAGACCTCCCGTCAGATCCTCGTCCAGGACCTCGCCTCGCTGATGTGGGCCGGAAACCTGGTTGTCGAATTCCATGCCCCCATGTGGCGCGCCGATCGCGCCGCCGGCCTCGCCGACCGCCTCGTCTTCGACCTCGACCCGGGCCCGCCCGCCACGATCGTGCACTGCTGCGCCGTCGCCGAGTGGCTGCGCGAGCGGCTGCACGCCGACGGCCTGTCCGCGTACGCCAAGACCAGCGGCTCCAAGGGGCTGCATCTGCTGATCCCGGTGGAGCCGACCCCCTCCCCGGACACCACCGGCTACGCCAGAAAGCTCGCCCTGGAGGCCACGGCCGCCGTGCCCGGCCTGGTGACCTCCAAGATGACCCGCTCGCAGCGGCCCGGGAAGGTGTTCGTCGACTTCAGCCAGAACGCCGCCGCGAAGACCACCGCCGCCCCCTACACCGCCCGCGCCCGCCGCGAGCCGACCGTCTCCACGCCGGTCACCTGGGGCGAGGTCGAGGGGTGCGAGGACCCCGCGCAACTGGTCTTCCGGATCGACGACATCACGCCCCGGCTTGACCGCCACGGGGATCTGCTGGAACCCCTTCTGGACCCGGAGCTGGCCCGCCCGCTGCCTGCGGGGGACCCGCCGTGACGGTCGCGACCGGGCCGGGCGCGGTGGCGGGCCCGATCCCGGCCGTGGGGCCGGGCGCGGTGGCGGGGGCGCGCGCGGTGGCGGGGCTGGGCGCGGCAGCGGGGCTGGCCGCGGCGGCGGGGGCGAGCGCCGCCGCGCCTGCCGCCGGGGCGGTGCGGCCCGCTGGGGCCGCGTCGGCGCCCGGGGCCGTGCCGCCAGCTGGGGCCGCGCCGGCGCCCAGGGCCGCGTCAGCGCCCGGAGCCGCGCCGATGCCGGTGGCCCGGCCGACCCCCGCACCAACACCAACCGCCACCGCGCTCCCCGGAGCCGCGCGGGCCCCCGCAGCCACGCCGCAGGCGGGAGCCGCGCTGGCCCTCGCCGCGCTCCCGGGAGCCGTGTTGGCCGCTGGGGGCGCGGGGGCCCTCGCAGCCGCGCCGCCACCCGCCGCGCCCCCCGGGGCCGCGCTGGCCGCCGGAGCCGCGCGGGCCCCCGCGGCTACGCTGCAGCCCGCAGCCGCGCCCGCCGGATCGGCGCCCCTCGGAGCCGCGCGATGATCCCGCGCTGGAGTCCGCCCTCGCGGATGCCGCTGCTGCCGCCCGTGGAGGTCGCGCTGGCCCGCCCCGTCCACGCCTTTCCCGACCCGGCGGGGAAGCGGCTGGCGTACGAGCCGAAGTTCGACGGCCACCGCGTACTGATCTTCCGTACGGAGGACGACGTCCTGCTGCAGGCCCGCTCCGGCCGCATCGTCACCACGGCCTTCCCCGATCTGCGGGCCGCCGCGGAACGGCTCCCGGCCGGTACCGTCCTGGACGGCGAGGTCGTCGTGTGGACCGGCGGCCGTACGGACTTCGCCGCCGTCCAGAAGCGCGCGGCGGCCACCCGCGCCCGCGCCGCCCGGCTCGCCCGCGAACTCCCCGCCTCCTACGCCGCCTTCGACCTGCTGGCCGCCGGGGGCGATGACCTGCGCCCCCTGGCGTACGAGCGGCGCCGGGCCAGGCTCGTCGCGCTGCTGGAGCCGTACGGGCCGCCGCTGCAGCCCGTCCCCATGACCACCGACCCCGAGCTCGCCGCCACCTGGTACGACACCCTTCCGGCCAGCGGCGTCGAGGGCCTGGTGATCAAGAGCCTCGGCCAGCCCTACCGCGCGGGCCGCCACTGGTGGAAGCTGCGCCACTCCGAGACGCGGGAGGCCGTGGTGGTCGGCGTCGTCGGCCCCCGCTACCACCCGCGCTCGCTCGCGCTGGTGCTGCCGGGCGCCGACGACCCCGTGGTCTCCACCCCGCTCTCCCCGGCCGTACGCGCCCAGATCACGGCCGCGCTGCGCGGCCTGCCCGCCCCCGCGGAGCCTCCCGGGACCGAGCCCGCGCCCACCGCCCTGGACATGGTGGGCACCGAGATCTCGTACCGGCCGGTGGCCCCGGAGCTGACGGTCGAGGTACGCCGGGACAGCACCGCCCGCCACGCGGCGACCACGGTGGTGCGGCTGCGCGCGCCGGAGTAGCCGTCGGCATTTGCGGTGAGTTTGGGACAGCGACACGCCGACGCGACGGCGTGTCGCTGTCCCAAACTCACCGCAAACTCACTGGACGGGGTCCGCCGGCCCCGTGATCACGGCCGTGACCCGGCTCCCCGGCGGCAGCCACGAGCCGCCCGCCAGGCCGTACACGCACCGCAGCATCTTGGCGACGTAGCGGCGCTCCACGGCCAGGCCGTGCCGCGCCTCGAAGTCCTCGGCGAAGGCCGCCAGCCCGGCGGGGACGCGGCCGTAGCCGCCACCGTGGTGGTCGTGGTCGATCCGCCAGTTCGCGAAGGTGCGCCCCCATCCCCGCTCGTGCAGATTCGCCACCTCGCCGTCCAGATACCGGGCGCCCTTGACCACCGCGACCCCCAGCGCCCGGGCGCCCTCGGGGAGCGCGGCGGCGATCCCGGCCAGCGTGCCCCCGGTGCCCACCGCGCAGCACACCACATCGCCCGGCCCCAGGCCGGGGAGGTCCGCGACGAGTTCCGAGACGATCTCCGTGGCCCCGCGCGCGGCCGCCACGTTCGTACCGCCCTCCGGCAGCACGTAACACCGGCCCCACCGCTCCTCAAGACCCTGGACCGTCTCCGGCTCCGCCAGCCCGCGCAGCGTCTCCCGGAACCGCGCCCGGTCCCAGAAGGCCAGCTCCATCCCGTACCCCTCGGCCCGCGCCAAGGACCAGTTGCGCTCCGCCCGGGCCAGCTCATCGCCCCGTATGACCCCCACCGTCCCCAGCCCCACCGCTGCCCCGGCGGCGGCCACGGCGCGGATGTGGTTGGAGTACGCGCCGCCGAAGGTCAGCAGCCGCGAGTGCCCCTGGTCGAGGGCGGCCGTCAGATTGAGGGCCAGCTTCCGCCATTTGTTGCCGGGCACCGCGGGGTGCACGAGATCGTCCCGCTTCAGCCACAGCTCCACGCCCCGCCCGGCCAGCCGGTCGTCGTGCACCCGCTGCAGCGGGGACGGCAGCCGGGGCGCGAGGGCGACGGCGGGGTCGATGGGTGTGGGCATCTGTCCATTCTGCCTGGTCAGGCCCGCGTACTGGGTCGTACTGCCTTTGGTACGCAGCGTAAGCACTGGCACGGCGGCCATACGGAGCTTTGCAGGGCAGGCAACGAGTCGCTGCTCATGAACACCACTTCGGCACCCCAGGTGCGGCCGCCGTCACGGGAGACCTTGAGGGTCATGAGGCGTCTCCGCTTCGCTCCGTCCATCATGATTCGCCCTTTCCGTAGCGTCTGGTCGTGATCGTGCCGCCGGTCGCCGTGGCATTGCGACGACAGAGAGGGCGTTGCTCGGGTGTCGTTCAATAGGCGTCATTTAGGTGTCATTAGATGCAGGTTGGGGCTAGCGTTGGGTGTCATGACGACCGAGGTGCACGTACCGAACGACGCGCTGCGGGCCGTGCGCATCGGCCTGCGGATGAGCCAGGAAGACCTGGCCAAGGCGCTCCGCCGAGCGGGTGTCGAACTAGGTGAGCCGAACGACGCGAGCAAGAGGCTTGTCCAGCGCTGGGAAGCCGGTATCAGCAGATCGCCGAGGCCCGTGTACGTACGCGCCCTGGAGAGGGTGACGGGCATGCCGGCCGAGGTTCTGGGGTTCGCCCCGCAGGTGCCCCTGGCCAGGGTCCAGGGCGACGGGCGAGGGGGACACGACATGGCGCCGGGCCCGGAGGGCGTCGCCTCCGCGACGGCGGACACCGAGTCAGCCGCGACAGCCCCCGAGACGGCCGGGGCCAACTACAGCGGCGTATGGCTGTCGCGGTACGAGTTCTACTCCTCGGGCCGCGACGACTCGTTCGAGGGCAGGCACTACGTCGTGCTTGTCCAGCACGGCAACCGACTGACGGGGCGTTCTCTCAACGGGGCGTCGCTGAACCCGGATTCGCCGCTCTCCCTGGACCTCACCGTGGACCGGAACGTGGTCACCGGTACCTGGAACGAGCAGACGGCGAGGGACGGCTACTACCAGGGCGCGTCCTACCACGGCGCGGTTCAGCTGCTCGTGGAGCCGACCGGCCGACGCATGGCGGGCAAGTGGGTCGGGTTCGGGAAGGACTTCGACGTCAACACCGGGCCGTGGGAGCTGAGACTCATGGACACCTCGACGTCCAAGGCGGCCCTGGAACGGTACAGCGTCCCGCCGGAGTGACCGGAGTGACCGGAGTGACCGGAGTGACCGGAGTGACCGGGCGGGGCGCCTTGGGCGGGGCCGTCGAACAGCGACCCCGCCCCGGACGCCTGAACGTACGCGCGCCCGTCAGGCGAACCGTGCGATGGCGGTCATCGTCGGCCGCATGTTCCGCAGGGCGGGCAGCCGGTACAGCACCGGCGTGAGCGCCCCGAAGTACGGGCCCCGGCCGCGCGGCAGATGCAGCTCGCGCACGTCGACGACGCCCGGGTGGGCCGTACGCACCTTCTGCAACTCACCGGCGTTCAGGCCCCACGGCATGCCGGGCATGCGGTAGCCCCGCGCGGGGCGCTTCTCGCTGCGCTGGGTGCCGGCGCTGAGCCAGCGGGGCACGGCGTCGAAGACCAGCGCCCCGCCCCGGAACCGCTCGGCGCACGCCGCGATCAGCTCCCGCACCTGGGGCGGGCGCAGATACATCAGCAGCCCCTGGGCGGTGAGCAGCACACCGCCCTCGGTGTCGACCTCGTCCATCCAGGACAGGTCGAGCACGGACTGGGCCAGGGTGCGCCGCCGCTCGGTGTCCGGCAGCAGGGCGCGGCGCAGTTCGGCGGTCTCCGGGAGCTCGACGCCCAGCCAGCGCGCCCGGTCGTTGTCGATCCGCCAGAACTGGGTCTCCAGGCCCTCGGCGAGGTTGACGACCGTGCCGGTCGGGTGATCGTCGAGGAAGGACTGTACGGCGGCGTCGAAGGACCGTACGCGCAGCGCCTGGCCCTGGGCGAGCAGCGGGTGGGGCGGGCCGAAGGTCTTCTCGAAGGGGAAGTCGAGGCGGTCGACGAGCTCGATGGCCTTGGGGTCGTGGAGCACCGTCCGGGGCTGCCGGGCCTCGTACGCCCGGTGGTAGAGGTTCCATAACAGGGTCTCGGGGAGGCTGCTGAGTCGTACGGTCACCTTGTCCTGGTCCGCCACGATTCCTTGGCTCCTTCCGGCTGTCCATCTTCCGGCCGTATATCCGGGCGAATACCGCCGCGAACGCTAATGGTCCGGCCGGGCAAGGTGTGGGCGCCCACGCCGTATGAGATCAAATCGGGACTTGGGCCGGAAGTTGGGCGCCGGACTATGCTCGGCACACCGCCCGGGCGCGTTGGACGGCCGCACGAGGCGCACCGCCGCCACAGGGGGAGGAAATCGCATGGGGCCGGGGGACGGCGCGGGGGACGGCGAGATCGCGACGTACGGCGAGCGCGGCGCCGGACGGCTGATCGCCGGCCGGTATCTGCTCCTGGACCGGCTCGGCAGGGGCGGTATGGGGACTGTCTGGCGCGCGCGTGACAAGGTGCTGGAGCGCGAGGTCGCCGTCAAGGAACTGCACATTTTCACCGACGGCGGCGAAGAGCACAGACGGCTGCTGCGGCGCGCGGTCCGGGAGGCCCGTACGGTCGCCCGGGTGCCCCACCCCCATGTGGTGGGGGTGCACGACCTGGTCGAGCACGAGGACCGGTTATGGATCGTCATGGAACTCATCGACGGCCCTTCGCTCGTCCGCCTGCTCGCGGACCACGGGCCGCTGCCGCCGCAGCGGGCCGCCGTCCTCGGGCTGCAGATGCTCGGCGCCCTGGAGGCCGTCCACGCCGCCGGAGCGCTGCACCGCGACGTCAAACCCGCCAATGTGCTGCTGCGCCGGGACGGCAGCGCGGTGCTCACCGACTTCGGCATCGCGATCCTGGACGACGGCGAGTTCCTGACGACCACCGGTGAACTGGTCGGATCCGCCGACTTCATGGCGCCGGAGCGGCTGAACGGGGACGCGGTCGGGCCCGCGTCCGACCTGTGGTCGCTGGGCGCGACCTTGTGTGTCATCAGCTCGGGGGAGTCGCCCTTCGGGCGTACTTCGCGCGTCGCCACGCTCCACGCCGTGGCGTTCGGGGAGCCGATGATCCCGGAGCGGGTCGGTCCGCTGCGGCCGGTGCTGGAGGCCCTGCTGCGCAAGGCGCCTGAGCAGCGCCCGTCCGCGGATGCGGTGCGGGACGCCCTGCGGCGGGTCGCGGGAGGCGCCGCGGACGGCGCCGTGGACCCCGGCCCGCTGCCGGGGGCGCCCCCGTACGCAGCGCCGCTTCCTTCGCCCGTGCCGCCCGAGGCCGTACGGACGTCGAACCTCATCGCGGACGCGGAGACCCGGACGCACGCGGGCGATCCGGCGCAGTGGGCGGGCGGTTGGGAGCCGACTGCCATCAGCGCCGGCCCTCTGCCCACCGGCCGCGACGACGATCGCCGACGGGGCCGGAAGCGGACGTGGTGGGCGGTGGCGGCGGGGGCCGTTGCGCTCGCGGGCGGGCTCGTCGCCGGTCTGTTCGTCACCGGTACGCCCCCGTTCGGGCGGGACGACGGCCCGACCACCACGACGACCGAGGTGACGGTGCGGGCGACCACGGGCTGGCAGCGGGCGGCGGTGACGACGCCCATCCGGAAGGGCGACAGGGTGGCCGTGCGCTACACCACGGGCACCTGGACGGTGGACCACCGCGAACAAGCACTGCCTTACGTCGGCGCGCGCGGCCTTTCCGCGGCCGACGACCAGAGCTTGGACTTCGCCCAGAGCTGCAAGGTGAACCCCGGAGCGAGGTTCGGAACGCTGCTGGGGCGCTTCGGGGGAGACACAAAACCCAGGCCGGCCCGCATCGTGGCGCCCGAGTGGAGCTTCCGGGCGGCCCGTAGCGGGGCATTGGAGCTGCGGATCAACGATGCTTGCCTGGACGACAACAAAGGAACGCTCAACGTGACCGTGTCGGTCACCCGCTGAGCTACTGAGCGCGTCGTACGTCTCCCCTATGCTGGGAACCGTGCCGCATTTTCTCGACACACTGCCCTTCGACTGGAGCAGACCGGAGTCGCGTGAACTCCACGACTTCCTCGCGGGAATCCATTTCCGGGAAGGGCCGGTCGTCGAGTTCGCGGTGCGGGCGGGGGTGAAACCGGCGACGGTCGCATGGGATCGGCCGATGCATTCCGTCTGGCACGACCTGATCACCAAGGCCCGTAACCAGAATCGACTCCGCGCGCTGCTCGAACAAGTGGCGGAAAACGATGAGGCGGTGGCGCTTCGGCTGCGCGAGCTGATGGCGGCGGAGCCGGTGGTGGAGGCCCCGGCGGCCGTCGATTCGGGGGTCGTGTGGAAAGGGTTCGACGCCCGTGACGCATGGGAGCGGCAGATCTTCGACCAGCCGACCCTGCTCGACGTGGCGTTCATGCGGCGCGGGGTCGAGCTCGCCCCGGCCGTGGTGCGGCTGCTGGTGACGCTGGAGAGCGGCCGGGCCTACGGGACCGCGTTCCGGATCGGCGAAGACCTGCTGCTGACCAATCACCACGTCCTCTACGACATCGGTCCCGGTCCGGGCCCTGGTCCCGACCCCCGCCCCGGTCCCGCGACGCGCGTCGAGGCATGGCTGCACTACGAGCTCGACACCGCCGCCCGGCACCGCGCCCATACGGTGCTGCGCTGCCGCCCCGAGACGATCACCGGCGACCCGGCGCACGACTGGGCGGTGATCCGGGCGGACGGGCCGCTGCCGGACGATATTCCCGTCGTCGAATTGGCGGACGCCGAACCGGTCTCGGTCGGCGAGCGGGTCTCCATCATTCAGCATCCGAACGGCGGGGTGAAGAAGATAGGGATGCACCACAACATCGTCCGCCATGTCGATGACGATGTGATCCAGTATTGGACGGACACGGAGGCCGGTTCCTCCGGCTCGCCCGTTTTCAATGAACGGTGGCAATTGGTCGGGCTGCACCATCGGTGGGTGGCCGTCGAGGAGTTCGGGAAGCGGGAATTCCGTAATCAGGGGCGCCGGATATCCCGGGTGGCGGAGGGACTTGCCTCGGCGGGGGTGCTGTGAGCGACGCACGCGCGGCTGCCGGGCGGCAGCCGACGACGATGCCCGAGCTTGCGCCGCGCGGGCGGAGAAGCGAGCGAGAAGACGCTGTGACCGATATGAGTCTGCTGGACACGGCCCCCTTCGCCGCCGACGACCCGCGGGCGCGGGAACTGCTCGCCGCGCTCCTCACCGCGTACGACCAGGGGGCCGAGGTACGGGCCTTCGTGCTCGCGGCGGGGATGCGCGCCGCCGAGTTCGCGTGGACGGCGCCCATGGCGGAGGTGTGGCCGCAGGTCCTGCGCCGGGCGGCGGACCAGGGGAGGCTGCGGCGCCTGGTCGGCCTGATCGCGGAGGACCCCAACAGCGCGGCGTACGGGATCATCGCCCGGCTCGCCGGCACCCCGACCGTCGCCGCATCTCCGGCCCCCGCACCCCTCTCCTATCAGCCGGGCGACGTACGCCGACTGGTCATGGACGCCCTGGACGACGATGAACTCAACGCACTCTGCCTCGATCATTTTCCTTCGGTGTACGGCGAGTTCTCCCAGGGCATGAGCAAATCGCAAAAGACGCTACGGCTGATCGAGTACTGTGCGCGGCGTGATCGGCTACCGGACCTCGTACGACGGGTCGGCGAGGTCAACCCCGTCAGGCACCGCGAGTTCACCGACCGCCTGGAAAACCGAGACGAGAGGTGAGCATGGACGAGCGTGAGCTGAAACTCAATTCCCTCTCGCGGTACGCCAAGACATCACCGCATTTCATCCTCGAGGAACACGGACACTGCGAGGTGCCCGCCGGATGCGGCGGCGTGGTGCTGCGGTGGCGCAATCCGCGGGCCGGAGTTCCCTTCACGATGTGGCTGGAGACGGACGGCCAGGGCGAGATGTATCTCGACGGCACGGCGCCCTCCTCGTCCCGCCCGTTGGTCCCTTTCGGTACGCATGTCCTCGCGTTCGAGATAGCCGCGTACGACCCCGCGTACACCACGATGATGTTCGCCGGACTCTACAAGCAGGATGACGACATCCATGTGCGGACCACGGCCTCTGACAGGGGCGAGCAGACGTCCGTGCTCTCGGCGGCGGACGGCAGTTGGAAATACTGCCTCGACGAGCCGGAGGACGACGCCTGGACGCGCCCCGGTTTCGACGACGACGGCTGGCGGCCCATGGTGGAGCGGTCCGAGCGGCGGCCGCCGGAGGATCCGGAGCGGAATGCCGAGCCTTATCGGGTGCGAAAGCTGAGGGAATTCGGCGCGGTGGGCCTGGGGATTCCCGGTGCCGGTGCCGGTGCCGGTGCTGGTGGAGATGCCGGTGCCGGTGGAGGTTCCGGTGGCGGTGGCGGTGGCGGTGGCGGTGGCGGCCGGGTCTGGGTCCGTAAGGTCTTCAACGTTTCCGATCCGGGCGCGGCCTGACAACTCACGGAGGTTTACGATGCCGGAACGGGCCCCGCTGGTGCTCATCCCGCAATTCTTCGGCAGCCTGGTCTTCGACCGCCGTACGTCGCGATATCTGCCCTTCGACGCCGAGGCCACGGACGTCCTGAGGCGGCTGCGCGCGCACCCCATCGACCGCCTGCTCGCGGAGACGGACGACGCGGACCGGCGCGGCCGGCTCCAGCGGTTCTTCGAGCACTTCTACGACCTGGGGTTCTTCACCGTCGACGGCCGGTTCGCCGGTGCCGTCCACGATGACCTGGACGTGCCGCCGGACCATCTCACCGGCCCGCTGGCGGTCCATCTGGAGGTCATCGCCTCCTGCAACCTGGGCTGCACCCACTGTTTCGCCGGTGACCTCCCGCGCCGCGAGAAGCGGCTGAATCTGGAGGAGATCGACCGGCTCTTCGCCGAAATGGCGCGGCTCGGCGCCTTCCGGCTCGGGCTCACCGGCGGTGAACCGCTGCTGCGGAAGGATATTTTCCAGATCGTCGATCTGGCCCTGGAGCATGGCCTGGCCCCGTGTATCACCACCAATGGCCTGCTCATCACGGAGGAAATCGCCAAGGAATTCGGGAAGCGCGAACTGGTCTGGCTGAATGTCAGCCTGGAAGGCGCCACGGCCGAGACCAACGACCGGGTGCGCGGGCCCGGCACCTTCGCCAAGGTGCTCGACCGCCTCGCCGTCCTCCGTAAACACGCCCGTTTCACCCTGGCGTTCACCATCATGCGGACCAATCTCGACGAGATCGACGCCTGTGCCGAACTCGCACATGAAGTGGGGGCGGACACCGCGGTGTTCCGGCCGCTGTACCCGGTCGGTGTCGCCGAGCGGAATCAGGAGCTGATGCCGAGTTTCGCGGATTACACCGAGGCGTTGAACGGCCTGTCCCGGCTGGGCGACCAAAGCCTCGACGACCCACTCGATCTGCGTCACATCGACCCGTTCAGCCCGCATTCCCGGCAGGAGACGCAGTCCGTCATCCACCAGAACTACGGCTGCGGCGCCGGAAACCTCGTCTGCTCCATCTCCGTGTCCGGCGACGTCAACCCGTGCAGTTTCCTCGGCCCGGATTTCGTCGCCGCCAACGTACGGGAGACCTCCCTGGCCGAGATCTGGCACCACAGCGCCGGCTTCCAGGCGATACGGGCCCTTCCGCACACCGACCCGGCCAGCGGCCACGGCCAGACCGCCACCTTCGCCGGCGGCTGCCGCGCCCGCTCCCTCGTCCTGGCCGGCTCGGTCAACGCCCCCGACCCCTGGATCGCCGAACAGGTCCAGGCGGAGGCGCGCTCGGGATCGGCGGTCCGCAATCCGCTCGTCATCCTCGACGTATCGGCCCGCCCGCGCGGGCGCGGCTGCCACGGATCGTGCGGGTAGGGGCGAGGCGATGGGATCCGAACACGAGACGGGCTCTGGGTACGGGGCGGGCTCCGCGTACGAATGGCTGCGCACCGACCACACCGCCACCGGCAGCGCCCCCGAACTGCTGCGGCTCGCCCGCGAGCTGGAGGCCCAGGGCGATCCGCGCACCGCCGCCACCGCGTACGACCGCGCGCGCATGGTCGCCCCGGCCGACTCCGAGATCGCCGAGGCCCGCGGCGCCCTGCTGGACCGGATGGCGGTGGAGGAGCACGGCATCCTCTTCCGCTATGTCCCGGCCGGCTCCTTCGCGATGGGCTCCGCCGACGGCGACCCGGACGAGCGCCCGGTGCACCCGGTCCGGCTCGACGACTACTGGCTGTCCGAGACCCCGGTCAGCTGGGCGGCCTTCTGCGACCTCATGGACTGGGAGCCGGCGCCCGCCGGGATGCCCCGCAAAAAGCGGAAGCTGAAGCGGAGCGGGGCGTTGGACCCCAGCTGGTTTCTGCACGAGGCGAACAAGATCCGCCTCCAGTACTGCGAGGACGCGACCGTCCGCGCCACCGACTGGCACGCCCATGCGCCGAGCCACGCCTGGGTCAACGGAGACGGCCAGCAGGTCGACTCCCGCACCCTGTTCGGCACCCCGCGCCGGGACGACCCCCGGCGCCCATGGGCGTATGACCGTAAACCCATGGTCAGCGTGTCCTGGCAGGATGCCGAGGAGCTGTGCGAGCGGCTGTCCACCCGCGAGGTCCGATACGGCCTGCCGACCGAGGCGGAGTGGGAGCGGGCCGCGCGCGGCGGCCTGCCCGGCCACCGCTACCCCTGGGGCGACGCGCCCCCGACCCCCGAGCGCTGCGACTTCGACCGCTTCGACCAGTTCGCCATCCTGCCCATGCGGCGCCTGCCGGCCAACGGCTATGGGCTGTACGGGATGAGCGGAGGGGTGTGGGAGTGGACGGCCGACTGGTACGACGCGGCGTACTACCGGACCGGCCCGGGGACCAACCCGACCGGGCCCGCCCGGGGCCAGGAGCGGGTGCTGCGCGGGGGCTCCTGGGCGGACTGCGCCGAGGCGGTCACGGTGTCCTTCCGGATGTCCCGTGAGGCGGGCAGCTGGCGGAAGGGCGGCTGGGGCGCGCATATGACCCCCAACATCGGCTTCCGGCTGTGCCGCAAGGGCCTCGCGCCCGCGGCGACGCGATGACGGGCGACCCCCACGGTGACGCGTACGGCGACCCGTACGGCGACCCCCGGGGCGACGCGTACGGCGGCCCCCGGGGCGACGCGTACGGCGCCGTGCGCAACGCGGGCGCCGTACGGGCGCTGATCGACCGGGCGCTGTCCGAGGACGAGATCCGGGACCTGTGCTTCGACCACTACCCGGAGGTGTACCGGGAGCTCGCGGCGGCCATGAGCCGCCGCGAGTGCATCCGCAGGCTGGTCGCCTGGTGCCACGACCGGCACGGGCTCGGCGCGCTCGTCGCCCGGGTCGCCGAGATCAACGCGCAGGCCGTCGCCGCGCACGCCGAAGCGCTCGCCGCGCCGTCTCAGGACCCACAGGACTCACGGGACTCACAGGCCCTATACGACGCGGCCCCCGAGCCCGCACCGCCGAAACGCCCCCTGACGGCAGGCATCATCCACGCCCTGCCCCCCGCCCCCAGCTTCGTCGGCCGCGCGGACGAACTGGCCGCGCTCAGTCGCTTCTGGCGGGACGGCGAGCCGGGCGTGCTGGCGCTGCTCGGTCTTGGCGGTGCGGGGAAGACCGCGCTGGCGGGGGAGTTCCTGGCCCGGCTGAGGACAGCGGGGGACCCGCCGCCCGACGAGCTGTTCATCTGGAGCTTCTACCTCAACCAGGACGTCAAGGAGTTCCTGGAGGTCGCCTACGCCTACTTCAGCGGTGGCGCGATCGCGCGCGGCAGCCCCATGGGCACCTTCTACCTGCTCACCGAACTCCTCACCGGACCCGGCCGCAGGCTGCTCGTGCTGGACGGCCTGGAGCGGGTGCAGCGCCCGGCCACCGACCGCCAGGGCGTCTTCGGCGATCTGACCGACCGGCTGCTCGCCCAGGTCATCGACCGCCTGGCCGACGGCCTGGGCGCCACCAAGTGCCTGATCACCAGCCGCCTCCCGCTGCCCCGGCTGGCGCCCTGGCACGGCCGCGGCTACGCCTGGCTCGACATCGACCAGCTGTGCCGCGAGGACGCGGTGTCCCTGATCCGCGACCGCGGCGTACGCGGCGACGACGACGCGCTGCACGCCCTGATCGACGAGTACGGCGCCCACGCCCTGACCCTCGACCACCTCAGCGGCTACCTCGTCGAATACGCCGCCGCCGACCCGGCCGGCGCCGCCTCCCTGCCCGAGCCGCGCGCCGACTCGGGAGAGCCGCAGGAGCGGCGGCTGGCGCGGGTGCTCGACGCGTACGAGACGGCGCTCAGCGAGCGGGAGACGGCCCTGCTCGCCCGGCTGTGCATCTTCCGCTTCGGCGCGTCCGCCGAGCAGCTGCACTCCGTCTTCACCCGCGCCACCAACCCCAAGATCGCGGGCCCGCTGCGCGGCCTCGACCTGCGCGACGTCCTGGCCGCCCTGCGCCACCTCCGCCAACTCCACCTCGTCCTGAACGAATCCGCCGGCCTGTTCACCGTCCACCCCGCGGTCCGCGACCACTTCTACCGCTCCTTCACCGACCCGCGCTCCGTCCACCAGGCCATCCGCCGCCACTACAGCGCCCTGGTCACCGGCCCCGGCGTACTGCCACCCGACCGCCCCGAGACCCTGGACCTCCTCGAAGAGCTGGTCCACCACTCGCTCGCGGCCGGCCACGTCGCCGAGGCCGAGGAGGTCTACCGGCTCCGCATGGGCGGCTACCAGCACCTCGCCTGGCAGATCGGCCAGTACAGCCGCTGCGTCCGGGTCCTGGAGGAGTTCCCCACCTGCCCCGACCCCGGCGGCCTCCTCTGGTGCTACCGCGCGATCGGCGACCTCACCGCCGCCCTGGCCCGTATCGACCCGGACGACAGCTGGTGGCTCGCCATGATCGGCACCCTCAGAGGCCGCCTCGCCGAGGTGGCCGACCTCCTGCGCGGCAGCCGCCGCGACCCCATGCTCGCGGTCTCCCGCGCCCTCACCGGCGCCCTGCCCATCGACCAACTGGCCGACGCCCCGGTCTGGTTCGGCCTGCCGCTCTCCCCGGCCGAATGCCTCCTGGAGGCCGGCCTCCCCGAACCGGCCCGCGCCTACGTCTCCCGCGCCCGCTCGGAACTCGCCGACGCCTCCCGTGACGTCGACTGGAACGACGAGGTCGCCCGCTACGACCTGATCGAGGCCACCCTCGCCTGCCACTCCGGCGACCTCGTGATGGCCCAGAGCCTGCTGGACAAAGCCACCCAGTGGATCGTCACGTCCGGCTCCCAGGAACACCTCTGCCTCCTCCACCTCGCCCGCGCCCGCCTCGCCCGCGCCCAGCACCACCCCACCCTCGCCACCACCGCACTCCGCGAGGGCCTCCGCACCGCCGAACAGTGCGGCTTCGGCCTCCACCGCCTCGCCCTCCTCCTCGAAAATGCCGAACTGGCCCTCCCCGACGACCCCCACACCGCCACCACCCTCGCCACCACCGCCCTCCACACCGCCTCCGACCCCGCCTGCCACCACGTCTGGGCCATGTCCCGCGCCAGCCACCTCCTGGCCCGGTCCCACCACCGCCAGGGCGACCTCGCAGCCGCCCTGGCCGAACTGACCCGCACCATCGCCCTCCAACGCGACATCGGCGACCCCCGGCTGACCGCGTCACTGGAGCTCCTGGACCGGATCGAGCGGCGCCGCGGGTGACGGGGCGGCGTGCTCAGCCCAGGACCAGCAGCGTGGCCAGGGCCGGGCCGAGTGCGCCGCCCAGTTGGTAGCCGAGGGTGAACAGGCCGATGGCGGTGGGGCGTTGGGTGGGTGGGACGGCGGAGGCGGCGTCCATGGACTGGGTGGCGTTGGCGCCCGTCGCGCAGAAGACCGCCGCGCCCGCCGCCGCGAGGAGCGCGGGTGCGCTGTGGGCCCATGCCGCCGTGGTCGCGGCCAGGGTCCCGACCGTGAGCAGCACCGCCCGCACCCGGACCCGCCCCAGCCGCGCGGAGATCGCCGCGAAGCCGAGGGCCAGGGCCGAACCGGTGAGCAGGGCCACCAGTTGGCCCGTGGCCACCGCGCCCGTCGACCAGTCGGCCCGTCGGGCGATCAGCCGTGGCACTGAGAACAGCAGCACGAAGTACGACGTGGAGAGCGTGAGCGCGAGCAGCGCTGCCGTACGGAAGACGGGGGCGCGCAGCACCGCCGTCGGTACGAACCCGTCCGGGCGGCGGCGGATGTGCAGGGCGAGCAGTACGGCCGCGCACACCGCCACGCCGATGGCGGGCAGCGGATAGGTGGGCAGCAGGATGAGACCGGTGGCCAGGGTCGCGAGCAGCAGCGCGCCCCGGGTGTCGAAGCGGCCCTCGGCGGGCGGGGCCTCGGCGGGCGTGGCCTTGGCGATGTGGCGTCCGACGGCCGGTACGGCGAGCAGCGCCAGAACCGACACCGCCAGCGCTGCCCGCCAGGACACCGCGTCGGTGATGCGCTCGCCGAGCAGGGGGCCGGAGGCGCCCAGCATGCCGAACCCGGCGCTGATCACACCCATCCGCCGGGCGTCGCCCGCCAGGCTCATGGCCACCGCGATCAGCCCCGCCGCGCCCGCGGCCTGCGCGGCGCGCCCGATGAGGGTCAGCGGCAGCCACGGCGACGCGACGAGCACCACGGTGCCGCCGAGCACGAGACCGGCCCCGGCGCGGAGCGCCGCCCGCGCCCCGCGCCGCCGTAGCAGCGTCGCCATCAGCGGCATCCCCACCGTCATGGCCCAGGCGAACGCGGTGACCAGCCAGGCGGCGGTCGCCGTGCCGACGTCCAGTGAGCGGCCCATGTCGTCGAGGATCAGGACCGGGGCGTTGGCCCCGGCGGCGACCGGGGTGGCCAGCAATGCCAGCCAGAGCACGGGGACTCGACGGTTTCGGTCAGTGCTCGTGCCGGTGCCGGTGCCGGTGCCGGTGGCAGCGGTGCTCGTGCCGGCAGCGGCACCGCGTGGGTCCGGTCTTGCGGTGGTGGACAACGATTCCCCCGTCTCATTTGCGCAAGTGTCTCAAGGTTGATTCTCTCAACGTTGAGATAAAAGCAAGCCTGCTTGTGCGGCGTCAAGTGTCTTAACATTGAGAAGGTCTACGCTGAGGGAGACCGAGCAAGCCGAGGGGAGCGCCGATGAGCGACGTCATCGACCTCATCGTCGAGCAATGGGTGAAGGAGCGCCCCGAGCTGGCGGACGAGCTCTGGCCGGTCCAGGTGCTCGGCCGGGTGCAGCGGGTGCAAAGCATCGTCGACAAGTCGCTCAAGGCGTTCTGCGCCGAACGTGGCCTGGAGCCGGGCGAGTTCGACGTCCTCACCACACTCCGCCGCTCGGGCCCGCCCTACGCCCTGACCGCCGGTGCCTTCCTCAAAGCCGCCATGGTGACCTCCGGAGCCATCACCAACCGCATCGACCGTATGGAGGCCAAGGGGCTGGTCGAGCGGGTACGCGAGGGTGGCGACCGGCGCACCGTCCTCATCCAGCTGACCGAGCGCGGCCAGGAGCTCATCGACGCTGTGATGGCCGCGCATCTGCGCAACTACGCCAAGATCCTCGGCGCCCTCGACCGCGACGAGTGCGAGCGGATCGCCACGGGCCTGCGCAAGGTGCTCGAGGCCCACGGCGACGCGGCCATCACCTGAGAGCGGGCACCTGAGCGGGGCGGAGAGCCTGGCGCTCAGTACCCCAGGGCGATGGTGTGGCCCGCGGTGGCCGGGTCGGCCGCCGCGGTGAGGATGGCGTCGGCGAGGTCGGCGCGGGCGATGGTGATGCCGCCGCGCACATTGCGGTCGGTGGCGGTGCGGTAGGCGCGGCGGCGGCCGTCGGTGAGGCGGGGCGGCCGCATGATCGTCCAGTCGAGGCCGCTGGCCTTGACGGCCTGGTCGGTACGGGCGAAGTCGGCGAAGCCGTCCCGTAGAAACCGCCGGAGCATGGGCTTGACCATGCTCCGGGTGAACGGCCCGTCGCCCTCGTCGACGATATGGCCGCTGGCCGTGACGACTATCAACCGGCGGCTGTCGGTGGCCCGCATCGCGGTGATGATCGCGCGGGCGCCGTCGCTGCACACCGTGATGTCGTCCTTGCCGCGCGGGCCCAGGGCCGACACGACGGCGTCCTGTCCCTTCACCGCCCCCGTGATCGCCTCGAGGTGCTGGAGGTCGGCTTCTACGGCCGCTTTCACGACCTCGAGCCGCGGGTGGTCGGCCTGCCGCAGGCGGGCCGGGTCCCGGACGACCGCGGTGATGTGATGGCCCGCCTCAAGTGCCTGGTCTACGAGGTGCTGCCCCGTTCCGCCGGTCGCACCGAAAACAGTGATACGCACGATGACCTCCTGGATCCCGTGGGCTAGTGAACACTAACCCCTAGGGTGGGCTAGTGTTTACTAACTGTCAAACCGAGACTGTCGACCGAGACTGGGAGAGCAGTGGTGAGCACACGGGAGCGGATCCTGGACGCGGCGGCGGACATCCTGCGTACCCGTGGTGTCGTACACGCCACGACCAAGGAGATCGCGCAGGCCGCAGGCGTATCGGAGCCCACGCTCTACAAGTACTTCGGGGACAAGGAGCGGCTGCTGCTCGCCGTCCTCGAGGAACGGCTGCCCGGCCTGTCCGGCGTCTCGGTCCGCCCGGGCGCGGGCGACGTCGAGGAGAACCTCGCGGAGCTCGCCCACGCGGTTCTGCACTTCTACCAGCGGTCGATCCCGATGCTCGGCGCTCTCCTGGCCGATCCGCAGCGCATGGCGGCGCACCGGGTGGCGATGGACCGGCACGGCGCCGGCCCCGACAAGGCGGTCGCCGGCTTCGCCGCCTATCTGCGGGCCGAACAAGACCTCGGGCGCATCGCCGCGGCCGCGGACCCGGAGGCGTCCGCGGCGCTGCTGATCGGCGCGTGCTTCCAGGAGGCGTTCCTGCGCTACTACGCCCAGGGCCCGGACGCCGATGCCGCCCCGCGCTCGCGGGCCGAGGCTCTGGCCCGTGCGGTGGTCAGACCGCTGCTGTGACCGCTGCTGTGATCATGACTGGCGCGGCGCGAGGATCCGGTCCAGGGCGCGGCGGGTGCGTTCCGCGGCTTCGGGCGCGGCGAAGAGCTGGATCTCCTGGTTGAGGGCCATGTAGAGGCCGACCAGTTCGTACGCGATCTGCTCCGGGTCGGTGTCGGCCGGCAGTTCGCCCGCCGCGACGGCGGTACGCACCTCAGCGGCCAGCCGGCGCCGCCCAATCCCGAACAGCCGCGCCACCGCGTCGTGTACGAGCCCGTCGCGGGCGTCGAACTCGATGGAGGCGGTGGTGAAGAGGCAGCCGCCGGGGAAGGTGTCGCGGGCCGTCTCCAGGTAGGTGATCCACGCCTCGCAGATGGCGCGCAGCCGGGGCAGTCCGGGCTGCGCGCCCTGCGCGGGCTCCCACACCAGCCGGGAGTAGATGGCCGCGGCGGCGTCCAGGGTGGCGAGTTGCAGCGCCTGCTTGGTGCCGAAGTGGCCGAGCACACCGGCCTTGCTCATCCCCAGGTCGGTGGCGAGGCGCCCGATGGTCAGCCCTTCCAGGCCCTCGACGGAGGCGATGGCGACACCGCGTTCCGTGATGCGCTCCCGTGTTCTGCGGGCCTCGGCGACCGACTTGCGTGGGCTCATGGCATCAGGATACCCAGTCGGATCCCATTTAGCTTCCGACCGATCGGTTGCTATATTCCGTTGGCACGGCCCTGCCGTACGTCGAACCGAGGAGAACCGCCGTGTCGCTAACGCCGAAGCTGCCGCCGTCGCCGTCGCCGTCGCTGTCGCTGGCGGGAAGCCGCATTGCCGCCCTGGGGCACTACCAGCCCTCGCGCGTACTCACCAACGACGAGCTGTCGACGATGGTCGACACCAGCGACGAATGGATCCGCCGCCGCACCGGCATCGCCACCCGCCGTATCGCCGCGACCGGCGAGTCCGTCACCGACATGGCGACCGCCGCCGCGGGCAAGGCGCTCGCCGGAGCCGGACTTCAGCCCTCCGACATCGGTCTGATCACCGTGGCCACCTGCACCGCGATCGACCGCTGCCCGTCGATCGCCGCCCAGGTCGCGGGCCGCCTCGGCATCCCGTCCGCCGTGGCCTTCGACCTGAACAACGGCTGTGCGGGCTTCTGCACCGCCCTCGCCTGCGCCGACCACTCCGTACGGGCGGGCGCCGCCCGCCACGCGCTGGTCATCGGCGCCGAGAAGATGTCCGACGTGACGGACTGGACCGACCGCAGTACGTGCGTACTGCTCGGCGACGGCGCGGGCGCCGCCGTGATCAGCGCCGCCGAGGACACCGGCATCGGCCCCGTCGCCTGGGGCTCCGACCCCACCCGCGGCGACGCCGTACGCCTGGTCGACGACTGGCACCCGTACTTCGCCCAGGAGGGCCAGACCGTCTTCCGCTGGGCCACCGGCGAACTCCCCGCCATCGCCCGCGAAGCCTGCCGCCGCGCCGGCATCGCCCCCGCCGACCTCGCGGGGGTGGTCACCCACCAGGCCAACCTCCGCATCATCGAGGCCGTCGTACGCCAACTCGACCTCCCCGAACATGTGGTGATCGCCCAGGACGTCGTCGAGTCCGGCAACACCTCCGCCGCGTCCGTCCCGCTCGCCCTGTCCAAGCTGACGGCCCGCGGCGACCTCCCCTCGGGCGCCCCGGTGCTGCTGTTCGCCTTCGGCGGCGGCCTGTCGTGGGCGGGCCAGGTGGTCGCCTGCCCGTGACCAGGGAGCGCATGAGAAGCTTCCGCGGTGAACGTTGGGGCGGCGGAACTGCTACTCGGCGGCGTCGTCCTGGTGGGCGCGTCCGTGCAGTGGCTGACGGGGATGGGCTTCGCCCTCGTCGCCGTACCCGCCCTCGTCCTGCTGCTCGGCCCGGCGTCGGGCGTCGCCCTCGCCAACTGCGCGGCCGGCGCCATCTGCGCGGTGGGCCTCGCCGGAGGCGGCTGGCGGCAGGTGCGGCTGAACGCGATGCTCCCCCTGGTCGCCGCCTCCGCCTGCACCGTCCCGGCCGGCACCTGGGTGGCCGCCCACCTGCCCGAACCCGTCCTCCTCGCCGTCATGGGCGGCCTGGTCACCGTGGCCGTCCTGCTCGTCATGGCCGGCACCCGCGTACCCGCCCTGAGCGGCATCAAGGGAGCGCTGACCGCGGGCGCCGCCGGGGGCTTCATGAACTCCTCGGCCGGGGTCGGTGGCCCGCCCGTGTCCCTGTACGCCCTGAACGCGGGCTGGGCCGTCCGCGAGTTCGTCCCGAACGCGCAGTTCTACGGGATCGTGGTGAACGCCTTCTCCATCGCCGCCAACGGGGTTCCCCGTCTGGAGCCGGGCGTATGGGCGTTGGCGGTGGCCGGGATGGCGGCGGGCGCGATCGTCGGCAGGGCGCTCGCCGAGCGCGTCCCGGAGCGGGGAGCCCGGTTGCTGGTCCTCCTGATCGCGTTGGGCGGCGGACTGTCCACGCTGGTCAAGGGGGTGTGGGAGCTGTGACGGCGCCCCTCGCCGTACGTCCGCGCACTCCGTGGCGTCCGGGGTCGAATAACACCCCCGCTTGTGCTGCTCCTCATGCGCGCTCGCGCCCATCGTGTTCGTCACCGCCATGGCGACGAGGGTGATGACCACGACCACCGCCTGGCCGTAGGCCGCCGCCCCCGCGCCGCGTACCCCTGCTACGACCCCCGCCACGGCGGCGACGACGGCCACCACGCCCATCTTCACGATGTACGGGCCGACGGGCCCTGGTATGTGCTCCGGATCCCAGGAGAAGTACTCCTCGGCCCAGGCCCCGACGAAGAGGCCGGCCGCGGCCATACGGGTGCGTCCGATCAGCGTCTCGGTGGTCATGGTGTCTCCGGTTGCTCGTCGTGTCTCGGGAGTCGGCCCGCTCGCACCCCTGTCGGTCAGCTCCCCTCCGGCTCCCGCTCCACCGGAAGCCACAGCTCCGCATCGGCTTCGGCCTTGTCCGGCGACAGCCGGGTGCGCAGGATCTCCGGGCCGGGGCGGCTGCGGTACGGGTTCGACGGGAACCACTCCGTGAACACGTCACGCCACAGGTACTGGATGGCCTCCGGCGCCGGCCCGGAGGTGGTGAAGACCGCCCAGCTACCGGCCGGAACGGGGAGGACGGCCGCACCCTCCGGCGGCCCGACCGCCGAGGTGACCACCCCGTGGTAGTAGTCGAGTTCGGTACCTTCGGCGCGGCTCGGGTCCAGGTCGTCGCAGACCGCGACGATGCCCTGCGGCTCCAGGTCCGACAGCTTCTCCAGCCGCTCCAGGGCCCCCGACTCGATCCCGCGGATGAAGTCGATGAGCGCCTGGTTCGGCCCCACGTGCACCAGCGGAACCCGGGCTTTGAAGCCGACGACACTGAAAGCCGGCCTGTCCACAACGCGATAACGCATACTGCTGCTCCCTTCGATGGTGAGTCGGAAGGTCAACCGGGGCTGGGAGACAAGCACCGCCCCGCTGCGCCGTGCCTCACCCGGTCCGACACCGTGCATCGCCCGGAACGCCCGCGCGAACGCCTCGCCCGAGCCGTAGCCGTAGCGCACCGCGATCTCCAGCAGCGACTCATCCCCCGCAAGCACCTCGGCCCCCGCGACGGTGAGCCGACGCCGCCGGATGTACTCCGACAGCGGCATCCCCGCCAGCGCCGAGAACATCCGGCGCAGGTGGTACTCCGAGGTGGCCGCGGTACGCGCCAGCCCCGCCCCGTCGATGGACTGGTCGAGGTGGCGCTCGATGTGCTCCATGGCCTGGTTGAGCCGATCCAGCACGTCCGGTTTCCTTCCTCTCGTGCGCTCACCACGCTAGGCAGCACGCATCCCCCGGGACCCGACATCCTGTGCCCGATCAGGTCGGGTTCGCCGGACGCCCGCGTTCACGTCCTGCTGACGCCAGATGCGCCTACGCCGCGGTGAACAACGCCTCGGCGCCGACCGGCCGGAAACCCGCCGCCTGAAAGGCGCGTACGCTGCGCGCGTTGCCCGCGGCCTGCTGCGACCAGACCGGCCCGCCGTCCGGCACCAGATGCCGCGCGGCCGTGGCCAGTGCCCGGCCCAGACCCCGGTGACGTACGCCCTCGTCCACCTCGATCGCCGTCTCCCAGCGCCCGGCCACGCCCCGGCCGAGAATGACCACACCGCCCTCAGCCGCCCAGACCCGGACATCGTCCCGGCGTTTACGCGCCCTGGACACGCGCGGATGATCGGGGTCGGCGAGCTCGCGCAGCGCCAGCGGGGGGTCGCCCGGCAGGGCGCTCGCCACGGTGAGCAGGTCTATGGTGTCGGTCGACCGCCTCGTACGGTCCAGAAACGCCGCCAGGAAGCGCGGATTCATCGTGGCCGCCAACTCGTCGCAGTCGAGGGAGGCCAGCGTGGCGCGTACCCACTGCGGATCCTCGTCGGTGAACACCACGGAGTGCGCGGTGAACGAGATCACCCCGGCATCGCGGTGGCTCGGTTGCGGCACCACGGTCGTGCCGCCGTCGGGCGGTGGGAAGTGTCCGTGTGCCGCCGCGTTCAGGATGGTGGCCAGGGTTTGGCGCATGGTGATTGTCGGCTCCGGCTTCGATGGGACGTGTGGGACGTGTGGGACGTATTCAAGAGGGCGGACTCGGGCTGTGGCTCTAGGGCCACAGCCCGAGGCGTTCGGGCCTCGTGTTCAGTACCGTCCCGGGACATGACCATCGCCAAGGAACCGCGCAGCGCTGAACAACGGCGGCGTGACGTACTCGAACGACTGCGGACAGAGGAAGACGTCTGGGTTGCGTCGGCGGACGCTGACGGACTGCCGTGTCTGGTGCCGCTGTGGTTCCTCTGGGACGGCGCGGCGATGTGGATGTCGACCAGGCTCACCAACCCCACCGGGCGCAACCTGCGGGAATCGGGCCGGGCTCGGCTTGCGCTGGGCGATACGCGGGATGTCGTTCTGATCGACGGGCGGGTGGAAACCTTCACCGCGGAGGAGGTGCCGCCCGCCGCGGCGGACGCGTTCGTGCGGCGGTGGGGCTGGGACCCGCGGAAGGATCACGCCTCCTACGCGTATTTCAAGGTGCTTCCGCAGGTGATACAGGCATTGCACGGGGAGCATGAGTTCAAGGGCAGGCATGTGATGCGCGACGGAGAGTGGACCGACGGGTGAGTCTCATGATCGGCACACGGGGCTGGTGGGTTGGTCCGCGAGGTAGAGCGACTGTTCACTTCGGGTGAGGGACCTTTGGAGCGCTTGGCAGACCTTCTTGATGGAGGAAGCTGGGCCGGGAAGATCAACATCCCACAGCCGGACGGTCGTGTCCCTGCCGCCGCTGGCCAGAGTGTGTCCGTCCGGGCTGAACGCCACCGACCCCACGATGCCGGTGTGCCCGGTGAGGGTGGTGCGCGGACCGCTCGTCGCCACATCCCACAGCCGGACCTTCCCGTCCCACCCTGCGCTGGCCAGGGTGTGTCCGTCCGGGCTGAAGGCCACTGACCCCACGTCCTCGGTGTGCCCGGTCAGGGTAGTGCGCCGTTTTCCGGTGGCCACATCCCATAGGCGCACCGTCTTGTCGCTGCTGCCGCTGGCCAGAGTGCGGCCGTCCGGGCTGAACGCCACCGACCATACGATGTCGGTGTGCCCGGTGAGGGTGGTGCGCCGTTTGCCGGTCGCCACATCCCATAAGCGCACTGTGTTGTCGGTACCCGCGCTGGCCAGGGTGTGTCCGTCCGGGCTGAACGCCACTGACCACACGGCCTCGGTGTGCCCGGTGAGGGTGGCGCGTCGTTTGCCGGTCGCCACGTTCCACAACTTCACCTCCCCCTCCCACCCTGTGCTGGCCAGGGTGCGGCCGTCCGGACTGAACGCCACCGGACTGAACCCCACCAACCCTAGGGGCATGGGGAGTCCGGTCCGGATGGTGCGTCGTTTGCCGGTCGCCACGTTCCACAACTGGACCTTCCCGTCCCGCCCTGCGCTGGCCAGGGTGCGGCCGTCCGGAGCGAATGCTACCGACCCCACCCCGGGCAGGGTGGTGCGCTGTTTGCCGGTGGTCGCATCCCACAGGCGCACTTTGTCTTGTCCACCACTGGCCAGGGTGTGTCCGTCCGGGCTGAAGGCCACCGATGCCACGATGTCGGTGTGTCCGGTGAGGGTGGTGCGCTGTTTGCTGGTGGTCGTGTCCCATAGGCGCACGGTCTTGTCGTTACCACCACTGGCCAGGGTGCGGCCGTCCGGGCTGAACGCCACCGACTCCACGAAGTCGGTGTGCCCGGTGAGGGCCGTGCGCTGTTTGCCAGTGGTGGCATCCCATAGGCGCACCGTCTTGTCGCCACCGCTGGCCAAGGTATGGCCGTCCGGGCTGAAGGCCACCGATTCCACGGTGTCGGTGTGTCCGGTGAGGGTGGCGCGCTGTTTGCCGGTCGTCGCGTCCCATAGGCGCACTGTCCTGTCGTAACTACCGCTGGCCAGGGTGTGTCCGTCCGGGCTGAAGGCGGTCGAGGTCACGGCATCGGTGTGTCCGGTGAGGGTGGTGCGTCGTTCGCCGGTGGTCGCGTCCCATAGGCGTACTGTCTCGCCGGCGCTGGCCAGGGTGTGTCCGTCCGGGCTGAAGGCGATCGAGGTCACGGCGTCGGTGTGCCCGGTGAGGGTGGCGCGCTGTTTGCCGGTCGCCACATCCCACAGTCGGACCTTCCCCTCCAACTCTCCGCTGGCCAGAGTGCGGCCGTCCGGGCTGAATGCCACCGACGCCACGATGTCGGCGCGCCCGGCGAAGGCGGTGCGCTGTTTGCCGGTCGCCACATCCCATAGGCGCACCGTCTTGTCGACGCCGCCGCTGGCCAGGGTGCGGCCGTCCGGGCTGAAGGCGATCGAGTTCACGACATCGGTGTGCCCGGTGAGGGTCGTGCGCTGTTTGCCGGTTCTCGTATCCCACAGGCGCACTGTCTCGCCTGCGCTGGCCAGAGTGCGGCCGTCTGGGCTGAAGGCGATCGAGTTCACGACATCGGTGTGCCCGGTCAGACGGCGTTGGAGGGGAAGAGCTGCGGCGGCGAAAAGGTTGGCGGTGGCCTCCATTGTCGGACTGGTCCGATACGCCTGGACGGCCAGGAGCGAGGCCAGATCGGGGCTGGAGTCCAGGAGGCCGGCCGACTGTGTGGCCAGCTGCCGCGAGAGAGCGATCTGTTGGGCGGTGAGTGCCTGGTGTCGTTGCTGTTCGCTGGTCCGGTATTGCTGCCAGGCGATCAGTCCGGCGGTGAGGGCGAGTACGAGCAGGACCGAGACGGTGGTGGCGAACTGGCGCAGACGGCGGGTGGTACGGGCGGCTGCCTGCTCTTCGTGCTGGCGGGCGGTGGAGCTGCTGGTGAGGAAGTCGCGTTCCCGTGGGGTGAGGTCGCTGTGGGCATCGGCTGTGGGGAAGGATTCCTCGGCGGTGGCGAGTCGGGTGCCGCGGTAGAGGGCGCCGGGGTCGCGGCCGAGGGTCTGCCAGGTGTGGGCGGCTTCGGTGAGCCGGCGGTGGAGGCGCAGTCGGTTGCGGTCCTCGTCGATCCATTTGCGTAGCCGGGGCCAGGCGGCGATGAGGGCTTCGTGCGCCAGGTGCACCGTGCTGCCGTCAAGGATGACCAGCCGAGTCTTCACCAGCCGCTCAAGCACCTCAGCGGTGACAGGGGAGGTGTCGGTCTCCAGCTCTTCCCGGGGCGCGGGACGTCGGGTGTCCTGTGCGCCTTCGCCTGGGGTGATCAGGCGTAGCAGGGCCCGCCGGGCGCAGGAAGCCTGGTCGGGGGTGAGGTGGGTGTAGAGGTCTTCGGCGGTTTGGGCGATGGCGCCGTGGACGCCGCCAGCCGCTTCGTAGGCGGTGAGGGTGAGAGCGCGGCCTTTGCGACGGTGCCAAGTCTCCAGCAGAGCGTGGGACATCAGGGGCAGGGCGCCGGGTTCGCCGTCGACTTCGTCGATGATGCGGGCGGTCAGGGTGCGTTCGACGATGAGGCCCGCGGCTTGGGCGGGTTTGACGACGGCCTCGCGGAGTTCGTCGCGGTTCATGGGCGGGACCAGGAGGGTGGCCTCGCGCAGCGCGTCGGCGAGGGGACGGTGGTCGGCCAGGCGGCCGAAGAAGTCGGCCCGTACGGCGATCAGCACCCGCAGTCGGCTGTCCGGCGCGGCGGCGGTCAGGAGGCGGTCGATGAACGCGGTGCGTTCTTCCGGGTCGGTGCAGAGGGCGTAGAGCTCCTCCATCTGGTCCACGACCAGCCACGTGTCCCCCGCTTCGCCCTCCTTCGGGACCAGTCGCTGCTCGTGGTCGCGCAACGGATGAGCCCCTGGGGTGATGACCCGCAGGGCCACCGGACGTAAGTCCGCGTTGTCGGTGGCGCGTAGGCGGGGGATGAGGCCGGCGCGCAACAGAGAAGACTTGCCGCTGCCGGAGGCGCCGACCACCGCGGTGATCCGATGGTGGGCGGTCAGGCGCAGCAGGTCGTCGATGAGCTGGTCGCGGCCGAAGAACAAGGCCGCGTCGTCCGGCTCGAAGCGGGCCAGGCCGCGGTACGGAGGCTCGGCGTCCTCATCAGCACGCGGCTCGGCGGCTTCTTCCGCCGCCGCCTGCCGCCAGCGTTCCTCCCACTCCTCAAGTTCGCCACCGCAGGCCCGTACGTAAGCCAGCACCACCGGCAGGCTCGGCAACCGCTCTCCGGCGGCCGCCTGGGACAGCGTGCTCGCGCCGTGGTCGGTACGCGCGGCCATGGCCCGATACGTAGGGCTGCCGGCCTCCGTCCGCAGCTTCCGTAACTCGAACGCCAACCGCTGCACCGGACCCGCGCTCGGATCCAGCGGACTCTCAGGACGCCCCGCCATCGGTCACTCCTCTCCCCGCCTCCCCCCGGACGCGGATGGACCGCCCGTCAAGCTACGCATGCCCTGTCGGGTCGGCAAGAGCTGTGAGCTGGGGCGGCAGGCATTGATCAGACCGGCGGAACAGGGCTGCCATTCAATTCCGCGGCCGCTGAACTCGATGTCAGGCACCAACCGGGCCGACGCCAAGGGGCGTTCACCCTGACCGGTTCTCACATCTCCACTCATCTGGAAGGGCATATTCAACATGAACACACACAGGCGTACCGGGCTCGCCATCGCAGCCGTCATGTGCGGCGCGGCGGTCGCCGCCGGCCCGGCCGCGGAGGCCATCGCGGCTCCCGCGCCGACCTCGGCCTCGAGCGTTGTCACCCCGCAGCCGCTCTCGGCGCAGGGCTCCGCGGACACGGCGAAGGGGGCGGCCACCGTGCAGGCGGCGGCTCACCGTCAGTGGCGGAGCTGGATCTCCGGCGACTACCTCAACCGCCACGGCAAGAAGTGGGTGTCCCAGCCCTACAAGGCGAAGGGCAAGTGGGCCGGCGCGTTCGTGAGGTGCTACAACGAGCGCGCGCAGATGCGGGTGCGCATCCTCAACGTCGACGCCGGGCGGTACATCGCGGACACGAAGAAGGTCTGCAACCCCGACGCCAGCATCAAGGTCTGGTCGAACAAGTTCCAGCGCGGAGACAAGCTCAAGATCATCCTCATGGGCAACCAGGGCTCCTACGTCTCGGCCTACTACAAGAACTGAGCGCAACGGCTGCAACGGCGCCGGGCCGGGACGTCGTACGCCCGCCCGGCGCCGCCGGCCCCGTGCCGCACTCCACCTCAGCGATCACCCAAGGGGGTACCACCATGTTCAGCACACGTGCGACCAGGATCCGCGCGGTGGCGGTGGCAGCTGTCGCCGCGGGTCTGCTGACCGGCGGGATCACCGCCGGAACCAGTAGCGCCTCCACCACCGCCGAGCAAACGGGCACGGCTGTCACCGACACAGCCGTCAACGCGGCGGCGGCACAGCCACTGAGCCTGTCGAAGTTCTACGGCAAGTTCCAGAAACGGGACGGGTGCCCGTACCTCGTGACCTCGCGCGGCACCCACTACTACCTGCCGGGCTACACGGTCGGCGGCAACGGCGGCCTGTACAAGAAGGGCGGCGGCTTCATCGCATACCCCGGCTGGCGGATCCAGGCGAACGGAACCAAGCAGTACAAGCCCGGCGGCACCACCTTGTGTACGACGTGGGGCGACGACCTCCGCATCAAGGCACGGTCCATCTACGCCCGCTGATCCAGCTCGGCCGCTCCTCAGACGGCGCTGGAGAGGCCCACGCCCCACGGGGTGTGGGCTTCCGGCGTCTGGTTCGCGACGGCCGAACCCATCCCGGACACCCCCCGCTGACCTGCGCGGACATTCCTGGACTGTCCCGGACACCCGAAATCGTTGCCGAGCCCGCCGGACACTCCGAGGCTCTTTCTCACCGCCCTGTGTCGGCGGCTCCACTTCATCAATCTCCAAAGGAGCAGCACCATGCACAGCACACCGCACAGCACACCTGTGAAAAGCCCGTACGTCGTGAACTCGAGCGAGGACGACGACTACTACCAAGGCCGCTGTCTGGTCAGCAGGCCACGGACAGCTCTCTGCAGTCGCGGCAGCGAGAGGGTTCCGCCGCGCGGAAGGCGCGTTCGCAGCCGTCGCAGGTCTGCCACGGCAGGGGATTTACCGGCGATGTCCGGGGCACGCCAGCGGCGGACTGAGGGACGGCAAGGGGCGGCTCGCTGAGGCGGGAGGCCAGGATCCGGGCTGGGCGGGCGAGTAAGCGGTCCGGGAGGCCGGTGGTGAGTGCGCCGGTGATCTGCCTGGGGCCCACGCCCGCCGCGAGCCACTGAGTGACCGCCGGGGCCAGCTCGGCCACTTCGCGCCTGGAGAGGATCAGCCGTGGGTCGGCGATCCGCAGCGAGGCGAGGACGGCGACGGCCTGTTCGTCGGCCTCGGCGAGTGGCGGCGTCGGCGGGGGAGTGGCTGCGGGGGCGGGTTCCGGCGCTGGTGGGGTGGGTTGTTGCGGGCGCGGTGGCGAGGTGGGCAGGTCCCGTTGCGGTACGTCGCGGACGTACGTACGCGTACGGATCAGCCCGCCGGGCCCGCGTTCGCGGCGCCGCTCCAGGTAACCGGCGGCCTCCAACTCCCGCAGCGCCCGCGAGATCAGGATCTCGCCCTCCGTGAAGTGCTCGCACAGTGCGGCGATGCTCACGGGTGCGCCATCCGGCAGCGAGAGGATGTAGGCCGCCACGCCGATCGTGACCGCGCTGCCGCGCCGCTGTGCGAGGGCGTTGGCGATGACGGTGAAGTTGGCGTTGAGACGGGTACGGATGTGGATCACGCCGGAGGTCGACGCTCCGGCGTCGGCGCGCGCATGCGCGTTAGACTGCGTGTCAGCCATCGGGAAGCCTGTTTCTTCCTGATCGGTCAGGCCCTCGTTCGGGATGCCAGTCCCGGCCGGGGGCCGTCGTCTGTTTGGGGTTGTGTTGCCGCGAACGTAACCGCCTGCATCCCACACCCGCAAGCCGGTCACCCGTACGGGTGATGTGCGGGAAGGGAGGGTGGGTGGGGGGTTCTTTACCTCAGGTTCTTTAGGGGAGTTCGTGGCCCACCGGGCCCCCGCGTACGAGGTCCCGGCGAGGCAGGAACGCCGACTACGGCTGACTACGACCGGCTCCCGGTGGGCTCAGGGACGGTGGCCGGTCTTGAGTTGAGGTTCCCCCGCACAGCGGGGGAACCTCACCGTTCAGCCCCGCGGCCGCGTGGACCGGACGGGTCAACACCGTCACCGCCCGCACGGACCGGGTGGACGTCGACGCGTTGCTCATCCGGTTCGGCCAACCGGCCTGAGCACCGTATTAACAGTCGTCTCAGGTTCGCTCAGTAGGAAGTAGGCATCCAGATAAGCGATGCAACCCGTATGCAGGAGGCTAGTGATGGCAGTCAGCGCAGCGCCGTCCGGGGAAGCGCCGGCCGGTCGGTTGGCAGGCCGGTGGGTGCCATGGTTGGTGATTGGCTTGTGGCTGGTGCTGGCGGCGGGCATGGTGCCGCTGAGCGGGAAGTTGAGCTCGGTCACCACCGACAGCGCCGTGGACACCCTGCCGGCCAGTGCCGAGTCCACCAAGGTGGCGGTGCTGGACGACCGTCTCCCCGGCGGTGACAACAACACGTTCGTCTTCGTGTACCACCGCGCCGGCGGCATGACCGACGCCGACCGCGCGACGGTCGAGCGCCACTACAACACCCTTGCCAAGCGGTACCCGCCGAAGGCGACGGCGGCGGCCGGCGAGGACGAGGGCTCACCGACGAGCCCCTCCACCGACCGCAAGGCGATGATGTTCACCCTCGAGGTGAGCACGGCCTACGGCGCACCGGAGGACATCGTCGGCCCGTTGCGTGACGCCGCGAAGGACCGCCCCTCCGGCCTGGAACTCGACGTGACCGGCCCGGGCGCGATCGACGGCGACATGGATGCCGTCTTCGACGGCATCGACGTGCAGGTCCTCCTCACCACCATCGTCGTCGTCACGCTCCTGCTCATCCTCACCTACCGCAGCCCGGTGTTGTGGATCATCCCGCTGGTGGCCGTTGGCGCGGCCGCACTGACCTCGATGGGGACCGTCTACCTGCTCGTCAAGGGCTTCGGCATCGTGGTCAACGACCAGAACTCGGCGCTGCTGACGATCCTGGTATTCGGCGTCGGCACGGACTACGCGCTGTTGCTCATCGCTCGATATCGGGAGGCACTGCACCACCATGAGAACGTCCGGGTCGCGATGGTCCACGCGTTACGCGGCGCGGCCCCGGCTATCGTCGCGTCCGCGGCCACCGTGGTCGCCGGCCTGCTCTGCCTGCTCGTCGCGGACCTGAACAGCACCAGCGGGTTGGGCCCGATCGGTGCGGCCGGCATCCTGTGCGCGCTGGTGGCCATGCTGACGCTGTTCCCGGCGGTGCTCGTGGTGCTCGGCAGGCGGATCTTCTGGCCGGCCATCCCGCGGTTCAGCACGGCCGTGGAGGAGAAGCCGGGGCTGTGGGGACGGCTCGGCACCGCCATCAGCCGCCGCCGGTGGGTGGCGACGCTCGGCTCGCTCGGAGTCCTCGGCGTGCTCGCCCTCGGGCTGGCGGGCAACACCGGCGCCCTGCGGGAGCAGGACCAGTTCCTGTCCGCGCCGGAGTCGGTCACCGGCTTCACCGTTCTCCGCCAGCACTTCCCGGAGCTCGGCGGCCAGCCGATGACGATCTTCACGCGGCCGGCGCACCAGGAGCGGGTGCTCGGCATCGTCAAGGACACTCGCGGTGTGGCCCTGGCCATCCCGGAGCAGACCAGCGGTGGCTGGGCCAACATCTCCGTGTTCCCGAAGGACGCGCCGGACACCGTCGCAGAGTACGACACGATCAAGCGGGTGCGCACCGCCGTGCACGCGGTGAGCGGGGCGGAGGCGATCGTCGGCGGGCCGAGTGCGGAGAACCTCGACACCGAGGTGACCACCAAGCGCGACGAGAAGTTGGTGATCCCGCTGGTGCTCGCCGTCGTCCTGATCGTCCTCGGGCTGCTGCTGCGCGCGATCCTGGCCCCGCTGGTCCTGATGGCCACTGTGATCGTCTCATTCGCCGCGGCCTTCGGCGGCAGCGTGTTCGTCTTCGACACGATCCTCGGGTTCAAGGGTATGGACTATTCGGTGCCGCTGCTGGCATTCCTGTTCCTGGTGGCGCTCGGCGTCGACTACAACATCTTCCTGGCCAGCCGGGCCCGGGAGGAGACCGTGCGTCTCGGCACCAGAGAGGGCATGCTCAAAGCCCTCTCGGCCACCGGTGGCGTCATCACCTCGGCAGGCCTGGTCCTGGCGGCCACGTTCGCGGTCCTCGCCACACTTCCGCTGGTGATGCTGATCCAGGTCGGGTTCCTGGTCGCCTTCGGCGTGCTGCTCGACGCCCTGCTGGTGCGGTCGGTCCTGGTGCCCGCCCTCACCTTGCTGATCGGCCGCCGGATCTGGTGGCCGAGCCGGCTGTCCCGTCCAGCGGCGGAGCTGCCGGACGGTCAACAGCCGCTCGCCGACGATGAGGAGCCCGCGCTGCAACGGTGAGCGCGGCGGCACGGACGAGATCCGGGACGGGGACCCAGGCCCGTCCCGGATTTTTTCATGGGCCCGACGGTCGCCGCCCTTTGGTCCTGCGCCACACGCCGGGGCCGGGGCTGGGGTCGGCGCATCGCGGTGTCCTGCCCCGACGGTGAGCCGCGCGGGGCCATGCCCGAGGGCCGCCGTCCCTTGTCCTGCGCCGCGCCGCCGGGGCGGGTCAGCGCGCCGCGGTGTCCTCCCCGGCGGTGAGACGCGCGATCGGGGCGGGCGGGGCCGCGGCCGGAAGGTCGACCCGAAGCAGCGCGCCACCGCGTGCGGAGCGGGCGACGGTGGCCCGGCCGCCGTGGGCGTCGACGACCCGCTGCACGATCGACAGCCCCAGACCGGATCCCGGCAACGCCCGGGCGCTGTCGGCACGGTAGAACCGGTCGAACACCCGCGGTACGTCGGCGGCGTCGATGCCCGGCCCGGCGTCGTCGACCTCGAGCACCGCCGACGCGCCCTCGGCACGGAGCCGGACCTGGACCGGCTGGTCCGCGGGGGACCACTTGCCGGCGTTGTCGATGAGGTTGAGCACGGCCCGCTCGAGCGCAGCGGGACGCCCGCTCACCCACACAGAGGTCACGTCGAGCGCGACCTCGATGTCGGGTACGCGGGAACGCGCCCGGGTCGCGGCGGCCGCCACCACGTCGGCGAGGTCGAGCACCTCGGTGCTCTCGTCGCTGACGTCACCGCGCGCCAGGTCGGTCAGCTCGGCGGCAAGGGTGCTCAACTCGGCCACCTGGGCGCCGAGATCGCTGAGTAGCCGGGTCCGGCTCTCCGCCGGCAGTGCGCTGTCCAGGGTGCCGCGCCGATCGAGCCGGATCAGCAGCTCGACGTTGAGGCGCAGGCTGGTGAGCGGGGTCTTGAGCTCGTGGGCGGCGTCCTCGGCGAGCAGCCGCTGGGCCCGCCGGGAGTCCCGGAGCGCGGCGAGCATGTCGTTGATCGACTGGATCAGCCGCCGGATCTCCCCACCGCCCTCATCCGGGATGTCGGCGTCGAGATCCCGGGTGTGCGCGACACGTACCGCTGCGGCGGTCAGCCGGTCGATCGGTGCCAGCCCGGTCCGCGCCACGGTCCGCCCGACAAGGGCGCCGCCGACCATGCAGAGCAGCCCGATCAGCAGCATGCCCAACCCGAACTGGTTGATCGGGCCGTCGTCGACGACGCGGGCCACCTGGACCGCGCCGTCGCCCGCCCGCAGCGTGTAGATGAGGTAGCCGTCCTCGTCGCTGTCGTTCGACTCCATCAGGTCGGCCGACGCGCCCTGCGCCACGCGCCCGGCGTGCTCGCTGACCGGAGGCAGCGAGGGCTGGCCGGCCGGCGTCCGGATCGAGCCGTCGGGCAGGATGACCCGCACCAGCCGACCGGATCCGGGATACGGCGGTAGCTGGACCTGCGCCAGACCGGCGCGCTCCGCGTTCGTCGCCAGGACGCGGGAGTCGGCGCGCAGCTGATTCTCAGCGGTGTCCCGCAGCTCCCAGCCCAGTAGCTCGCTGGCCACCTGGAAGGCCACGAACACGCTGACCGCGATGGCCGTCGCCGCGATCACCGTCAGCCTGGTCCGCAGGGACCGCCGACGCCACCATCGGGTCAGCCGGCGCGGTTCCCGGCCGGCGGGCCTGCTCACGGAGGAGTCTCCCGCAACGTGTATCCCAGGCCGCGCAGCGTGTAGATCAATCGTGGCTCACCCTCGGCCTCCATCTTGCGGCGCAGGTAGCTCACGTATACCTGGAGGTTGTTGGCGGTGGCGCTCATGTCGAAGCCCCAGATCGCCTCGAACAGCGCGTCGCGGGTCAAGACCCGGGTCGCGTTGCGCACGAGGACCTGAAGGAGGGAGAACTCGGTCCGGGTCAGGTACAGCGGCCGCCCGCCCCGCCACGCCTGGAACCTGTCGGGATCGATCCGGACGTCGGCGAACGACAGGATCTGCGACTCCTCGTCGGTCGGCGTGCGCCGGCGCAGCAGGGCCCGCACCCGGGCCAGTAACTCCTCGGTGGCGAACGGCTTGGGCAGGTAGTCGTCGGCGCCCGCGTCCAGCCCCGTGACCCGGTCGGAGACCTGGTCACGGGCGGTCAGCATCAGCACCGGCAGATCCCGACCCGCGGCCCGCAACCGCCGGCAGGTCTCCAACCCGCCGAGGCGGGGCATCATCACGTCGAGGATCAGCAGATCCAGCGTGTCACCGCCGGCCCCACCGACCCCGTCGAGCACGGCGAGACCGTTGGCGACGGTGCTGGTGTCGTAACCCTCGACCTGGAGCACCCGCTCCAGCGACTCACGGATGGCCGCTTCATCATCCGCGATCATGATCCGCACGCCGGCCCGCCCCCTTCCAGTCGATGTTTTTGCCGCTCATTGTCCCCGGTCAACCTGAGACCAGGATTAGAGCGTCGCTGGGGACAGCAGGGGAGGACCAGATGACCAGCATCGCACCCGGCAACCACGCCGGGCCCCCGTGTACGAGGGCCCGGCTGGGCGGGAACGCTGGGTACGGCTGACTACGACCGGCTCCGGTGGCCGGTCTTCAGTCTGGTTATGAAGTCCGCCCAGGACGTCGCCGGGAAGAGCAGCGCCGGGCCTTGAGGGTTTTTGCTGTCACGGACTGGTACGACGCCAGGGATCCCGTCGGCCACCTCCACGCAGTCGCCACCGGCCTGATTGCTGTAGCTGCTTTTGTGCCAGGTGACGCCGTTCAGATCGGGACGGGACACTCGCTCCACGGTAGTTGTCCTCCATCACGGATCGGATCATGTCGAGAGACATGTGTGGGGGCAGTGATACTGCCCGCAGCCGATCGTAGGTCACCGCAAAACGCCTGACTTCGCTTGGCTCTTCGATGAGTTGGCCGTAATGGGCGCCCTCGGTGTAGGCCACCTCCGAGCCGTCCGGCAACGTCAGCACAGTCATGGAACCGCCCATCACATCGTGCTCGCCCTGCTCGAACGGCAGCACCTGCACCGTGATGTGGCGCTGCTCCGCTGCCTCCAGCAGCCGGGCCAACTGCTCCCGCATGACGGCCGCGCCGCCGACCGGGCGCCTCAGCACTGACTCGTCCAAGACGACCCACAGGTCGGGGCGGTCGGGGGACGTGAGCCGGTTCTGCCGACCGAGGCGGGCAGCGACCCGCTCCTTCAAATGCTCCTCTCCGGTGAGCGACAGACCAACGCTCAGGACAGCCCTCGCGTAGTCCTTCGTCTGTAACAGGCCGAGGACGACGTGCGCCGCGTACTCCCTGATGGACACCGCCCGTTCCGCGTACGCCATGAACGCCCGCGAGCAGTCACAGCGGCTCGCCGTTGGTTCTCTGGCGCACGGGCCAATGGCCTCGCGTCGGAACTACTCGCGCGCCTAGCCCGCGCGGCCCGCCGCCGCGGTGGCCGACAGCGCGGTGATGCTGTCGCCGATGGCGACGTAGACCCGCCCGAAACCGACCGCGGCTTCGAAGGTCTCCGACGGCTTGTACCTCCACCGTGACTTACCGTTCGCCGCGTTCACGGCCCAGATGAACGGCCACCGATAGTCGTCGTCCGGCTCGTAGTAGTAGCCCACGTCGGTGGCGATCCGCTGGCCGACCAGGACGTAGACGGTGGAGTCGGCGACCAGAAGGTTCACCAGGCCGACCTTGCCTTCGGGGATCACGGAAGAGCGCCACTTCTCGTCACCGGACCGGGGGTCGAACGCGTGGAGCGTCAAGGTCGTACGTCCGGCGGCGTCGGCGGTCTGCGTGGTGACGAAGACCTGCGAGCCGTTCGCATTCGCCGCCGGGATGCCGAAGCCTCCGTACCCTTTCGCGGGCTGCTTCTTGGTCCAGATGCGGTTTCCGGTGGCGGGGTCGAAGGCGATCAGACGGTCGGCCGAGTAGATGAGGGTGCCGCCCGCCGCGCACAGGTTGGGGAGTTGGCTGACATCGCCCATGGCCTCGGGCAGAGGCGTCGTCCATCCAGGAGCGCCCTTCTTCCGGGGGTTGAGCACCTGGAGTTGGGCCTGCTGTCCGCTGCCGTATGTGGAGAGCAGGTGAAACACCCGGTTTCCGGAGGGCGGCACGACCACGGTGGCGAATCCGGCGGACTTGTCGAACTCGCGCTCCCAGATCTTGCGGCGCGACGCGATGTCCACCGCCCAGACCATGTTGAAGCTTCCTCTTTCGATCGTGCTGCCGGTGGTGTAGACGATCCCGTCCCGCCCACCGGACATCGAGCCGACGTAAAACGGGTGCGGGGCGACGGGCGCCGACCATGCCCGCTTCCCTTTCGCGAGATCCACGGCGACCACCTGTGCGTCCGCATCGCTCGCGGGATCGACGGGGAGCGACCCTCCGGCGCCGAGATAGAGCATCCCCTCGCGGATCACACCGGCGCAAACTCCCCTGGCCCCGAGGGCGTCCAAGCCCAGCAGCGGCAGCTTCCAGCGCGGGTTTCCCGCGGTGTCGAAGCTCCAGACCGCTTCGGCGGACTCGTCCGGGTCGGGCCGAGCCCCCATCCACAGGACACCGCCCTCGTACGCGATGAGTGAGTCGATTCTCGGGACGCTGCTCCGCCACAGCGGACGCGCTTCCGCCACGTCGCCGATCTTCGGCGCCGAGTCCGAGTCCGTCCCCTTGCCACCGTTGCCACTGCCGCCGCCGAGGCTCTTCGCGGCGATCACCCCACCACCGATCAGGGCAGCCGCGCCTCCGGCCAGGCCCAGGAGCGCGCGGCGGCTCGGTCGCGCGGGGTCGGTCTGTACTGCCGTCGGCGTCTGGACGGCCGGCGCGGTGTCGAGCGCCGCGAACGGCACCCTGCTGTCCACTACTTCTACTTCGGTGACCTGGCCGCCCCGGCTGTCCGGGGCCAACGTGGCCAGGACGTCCGCGATATCGGGCCGATCGTCCGGCTCCTTGGCCAGACACGCCTCGATGGTGTCCCGGAGGGCCCCCGACAGGTCGCCCAGCCGGGGCGGTTCGCTGATGATCCGGTGCACGATCGCGGGAATGGTTTCCGCGTCGAAGGGGCCGCGCCCCGTGGCCGCGAAGCCCAGGACGGCGCCGAGCGAGAACACATCGCTTGCCGGCCCGGCCTGGTCCGCGCGTACCTGCTCCGGCGACATGAACGCGAAGGTGCCGATGACCACGCCCAGGGAAGTCAGCGCGCTGGCGTCCACGGACCGGGCGATGCCGAAGTCGATGATGCGTGGCCCGTCGGCCGCCATGATGACGTTGCTGGGCTTCAGATCGCGGTGCACCAGTCCGCAGCCGTGGATTGCCGCCAGTCCTTCGGCGAGCCCGGCCCCCAGGGCGCGCAGGGCGTCCGGGGCGAGCGGGCCGTCCATGGTGACGACCTTGTGCAGGGAGGGGCCGGGGATGTACGCCGTGGCCAGCCATGGGGAGGTCGCGTCGGGGTCGGCGGCGATGACCTGCGCGGTGTGGAAGCCGCCGACCGCCCGTGCGGCCTCGACCTCCCGGGCGAAGCGGCGGCGGAACTGCGGATTCCTGGCGTGTTCGGGGCGGATGACTTTGACCGCGACGTGGCGACCGCCGGGAGACCTGCCGAGGTAGACCTGCCCCATGCCACCGGCGCCGAGCCGCCCCTCCAGGACGTAGGGGCCGATCCGATCGGGGTCTGCCGGGAGCAGGTCGTCCATCAGCGTCCTTTCCGGCCCCGGTGTCGTCTCCCGGGCCCCATGTCCACCACGTCTGCACCGAGTTGGCCGTGGCGAGCCGAGCGCAGTCTGTCAGATGACGTGCGGTAACGGTGCCCCGCAGCGAGCCGCGGCCGTCAGCCGTCAGCCGTCGTCCGTCAGCGGTCAGACGCGGCTGACGGTTGCGACCTCGTGTCCGAAGCCGACGACAATATGGCCGCTACGGTCGTCGTCCGGACTCACGGCCACGCTCCGTACCGGCGACGGGAACCGCAGCTCGCGGCCGACAGACCGACCGGTGGTCAGGCCCCATATCCGTATGGTCCCGTCCGACAACCTGCTGCCGGACGGCGGGGGTGTGGAGCTCCGTCAGCGGTCGTGGAGGACTCGCGGCCGGGCGACGGGGACGACGGTGAGCAGGTCGTCCAGCCCCTTGAAGTCGTCGGGGTTGGTGGTGAAAAGAGGGAGGTCTTCGGCGATGGCGACTGCGGCGATCATCAAGTCGGCCACTCTACGCCGTGGTTTCCGGCCGGCACTGATCACGGCTGCGCAGACTCGACCGTAGACGCGGGCCGCTTCCGCATCGAAGGGGATGGGGTCGAATTCGTTCTCGGCGCGCTGGAGCACATCCATGCGCCGGGCGCGCTCGGCGTGCTCGTCGTAGTCGTCCTGCTCCTCGTTCCGGCGGACCTCATGGGGACCTGCGGAGAGCTCTGCCAGGGTGATGGCGGTGATCGCCACCTCGGCGGGAAGCTCCTCGGGGTCCAGCCATTTGCGCAGGATCATGATGTTGGTGTCGAGGAGTCCCTGCGGGTACTCAACGGGCATAAGGGTCGTCCGGCTCCTGCTCGGCGGTGGCGTCCTGGTCGGCGCGGAAGGCGTCCAACGAGATGTCGGGAGCGGTGCGGGACATGGCCGCGAACTCGCCGCGCGGGACGAACCGCCTGCGGCGCCGCAGTGGGACCAGCTCACCGATGCGGTGCCCGTCCCGCGTGACGGTGAAGGCCTGGCCGTCCTGGACAGCGTCCATGATCTCTTTGGACCTGGTGCGCAGATCGCGTTGGGTGATTTCAGGCTGTCCACTCATATCGCCCACGATAGCCGCCCGTGCCATCTGGTGCTACAAGGTGCTAACCGCTTCGCGTGGTGCGCGGCGGACCCGGGCATGCCGAGTGTGACGAAGACCCGCGAGCCGTTCCTGTCCGCCGCCGGGACCGGCCGGGACCCGGTGTCCGCATGACACAGGCCCAGGTCGGCGACCTGGGCCTGGCTGGTCATGGCTTGGCTCAGCGCCGCAGGCCGAGGACTCCTCGGGGGGTGCCGATGCCGGTCGGGCCGTCGTACCCGATCTTGGCGGTGCAGAGGTAGCTGCCGCCGCAGGAGCCCGTGGATCCCTGGTCGATATCCCAGAACGCCCGGCGGTGGGCGTACGGGTAGGAGTTCGGGCGGTCCGCCGGGCCCGGGTTTCCCGCCAGCGCGTACATCGCGGCGATCAGCGCGGTGGACACACTGGTGCCGCCGATCACCCTCCAGCCCGGGGAGCTGAACGTGGAGTAGAAGGCGAAGCCGGTGGCCGGGTCGGCGAGCGCGGAGACGTCGCCGACGGTGCGCATGGGGCAGTCGGGGTCGGTCTGGAACGGCGGCTTGGGCTGGATCTGGGAGCAGCCGGAGCCGGAACGGCTCCAGGCGCTCTCGTACCAGCCGGAACGCTTCGCCTGGGGGCCCGGCACCCGCTGGAGCGAGCGGTCCAGAGTGGTACCCCCGGCAGCGGTGACGTACTGGGAAGCCGCGGGATAGAAGAAGCCGGAGTAGCCGCCGTTGCCGGCGGCGGCGACGAAGGCGATGCCGGGAAAGTTGAAGTAGGTCTGGTCGAGGGCGAGTTGTCCGGGACCCTCCGGAAGTCCCCAACTCATGGAGATGAACTTCGCGCCCTGGGTACGGGCTTGCGTCACCGCCGTGAGCATGTTGTTGAGGGAGTTGGTGTCTGCCTCGACGAGCAGGATTCTGCAGCGGGGGCAGGCAGCGCTGACAGCCTCGATGTCGACGGCGGTCTCGGTCGCCCAACCGGGATCGGTGAGTGGCGGCGGTGTGCTGCCGCCGTTCTGGTTGATCTTCCGGAAGCAGCCATTGGCGGTGGTGCACGGCGGGAGGTGGAACGTACGGCGATAGACCGCCAGGTCGCTTTCGGCGTTGGGATTGTCGAACGCGCTGACAATCGCCACTGTCCGCCCATAGCCGCCGTTACGGGGCAGTTGGTATGCGCTTTGAATGTCGCGAGGGTGGTAGCCGGGCGGGTTGTCGCCGTCCGGCGACGAGTTCGCCATCGCCGGAATGTCCGTTCGCAGCTCGGCCAGACATGTGACGGTATCCGGCGCGGGGCTACAGACGTTCTCGGAGGTCACCGCCTTCCCCGCCCTGTTTGCTGCCAGGGCGTTCGCACCTGGAGGGGCCAGGGCCAGGGTCGCTACCAGGGGCAATGCTCCCAGCAGGAACCGCAGTATGTTTATACGTCTCATGAATTTAGTTGATGCCTTGGGGTTAATCCGTATATTCGACCTGGCATCGGAATTGCTTCGAATGGAGCAGCGATCTCACCGCGCCTCGCATTCATCGAGACCCGCGAGCGCCTGTGCCCGCTCCGCCGGGTGCGCCGCGGCCCCCGGCACGTCCAGCGCCAGCTGGAACTGTGCGCGTGCCTCGCCGACGCGGCCCACCACCACGTACGCGCGGCCGAGGCGGCAGCGGATGTCCATCTCGATCCGGTCGTAGTGGGGTTCGGTGAGCGGGTCCAGCTCCTGGTGCTGGGAGAGCGCCTGGTGGTGGAGGGCTATGGCGTCGTCCAGGTTTCCCGCGCCCTGCTCCGCCGTGCCCAGCCGGGTCAGCGTGAGGGCGTGCATGAAGATGTCCCCGGCCTGTTCGACCAGGTCGGCCGCCCGGCGGAGCAGGGCCGTGGCCTCGCCGTAGTCGCCCAGGCCGACGTGGACGTCGGCGGCGAGGGCCAGGACCCGGCTGAGCATGCGGGGTCTGCCGTTCGCCTTGGCGTGGGTGTGGGCGCCGTCGAAGGCGAGCAGCGCTTCCTCGTTCCGGCCCTGGAGGTGGTGGATGGCCCCGAGGAGGCACAGGCCCATCGAGATCAGCCAGTCGTCGGCGAGCTGCCGGGACAGCTCCACCGCCGCGGTGAGATGGGGGATCGCCTGGTCGGCCCGGCCCAGGTTCAGCTCGGCGGCGGCCAGGCCGCCCAGCGCACGGGCCTCTTCGCGGCGGTCCGCACGGCTGCGGCTGACGTCGAGGGCTTCGGTGAACCAGGCGTGCGCCTGCGGGTAGCGGCCCTGGTAGACGTCGACGATGCCCAGGCAGTTGCGCAGCGCGAGGGCCATCCGCTGGTCGCCGGCCCGGTCCGCGTGGGCGAGCGCGGTTTCGAGGGCCGTACGGCATTCGTGGTAGCGGCCCCGGCCCAGGAAGTGGTCGGTCAGGGCCTCGGCGATCCAGCAGGCGTAATCGGCTTCGCCGAGCGCGGCGGCGTGGCCGACGACGTCGGCGAGTTCCGCGCCGGCCGCGTCCAGCCAGGCTTCCGCGTCCTTCCAGCCCGCGAACGGCGCTTCGGCGGGCCGCGGTCCGGTGGGGAAACCGCGGGGGCCCCAGTCGCTCGTGATCCGGCCCGCGTCCAGGAAGAGGCGGAGCGCGGCGGTGCGCGCCGCGGCGGCTTCGGCGGCTTCGGCGGGGGAGGCTTCGGCGGGGGCGGCTTCCGCGAGCCGGCGGGCATGCACCCGGACCAGGTCGTGCAGTCGGTAGCGGCCGGGGCGGGGCTGCTGGAGGAGGCTCGTATCGACCAGGCTCTCCAGCGTCCGCTCGGCCTCGCGGGACGGCCGGTCCAGCATCGCGGCGGCCAGCAGCAGATCGAACTCGACGGTCGGCGCCACGCCCAGCGTGCGGAACCCGCGCTGCTGCTCCGGCGTCAGCTGGTCGTACGACAGGCGGAAGGCCGCCTCCACGCTGTGGTCCCCGGCGCTCAGCTCGCCGAGCCGGTGCTCGTCGCCCGCCATACGGTCCACCAGGTACGCCAGCGTCCAGGCGGGGCGGGTCTGCAGCCGCGTCCCCGCGATACGCAGCGCCAGCGGCAGCCCGTCGCACAGCCGGGCCAGCTCATGCGTCGCGTCCGGCTCCCGGTCCGCGCGGTCCTCCCCGACGATATGCCGGAGCAGGGACACCGCGGCGCCCGTCTCCAGGGGCTCCAGGGTGACCCGCCGATCGGCGTCCAGGCCGGGCAGCCGCCGTCGGCCGGCCACGAGCACCAGGCTGCCGGGGCCGGCGGGCAGCAGCGGCCGGATCTGCCGCGTACCCAGGGCGTCGTCGAGTACGAGCAGCAGCCGCAGCGAACTGGTCGCGGCGCGCCAGGCGGCGGTGAGTTCGTCGAGGTCGTTCGGCACCTCGCTGTCGGCCGCGCCGAGCGAGCGCAGCAACCGGCGCAGCACGCGCTGCGGCGCCAGCTTCTGCCGCCCTCCTGTGCTGTGCGCGCGCAGATCCACGAACAGGCAGCCGTCGGGGTAGTGGGCGCGCAGGCTCTGGGCCGCGCGGACGACGAGGGCGGTCTTGCCGACCCCGGCGGGGCCGTCCACCGTCACGATCGCCATGGAGTCGGGCGGAAGTGGGGCGGTCAGCAGGGCCAGTTCGGGCTTCCGGCCGATGAGGTGGCCCGCGTCGCCCGGCAGCTCATTGACCGCGGGGCGGTGGGGGCGGTGGGGACGGTGGGGGCGGGGCTGGGCGGGCGGAGCGGCGGGGCGTCGTACGGGCTCCTGTGCGAGCTCCTGGACCGGATCGCGTACGGGCTCCTGTGTGGGCTCGTGTACGGGCTCCCGCACCGGATCCTGTACGGGCTTCCCCGCCGGCTCGCGTACCGGCTCGCGTACCCGCTCGCGCCCGAGGCGGTACGCGTCGTCCCGGCGCAGCACCGCCTCGTGCACCCGGTGCAACTCCTTGCCGGGATCGACCCCGAGCTCGTCGCGCAGCCGCTCGCGCATGGCCTGGAAGGCGTTCAGCGCCTCCGCCTGCCGTTCGCTGCCGTACAGCGCCCGCATACGCAGCGCCAGCAGCGACTCGTCGTACGGATCGGAGACGGACAGCGCGGCGAGATCGTCCAGGGCTTCGCCGGACCGGTCCAGCAGCACCAGGCATTCCAGCCGCTCCAGCTGGAACTTGCGCTGACGCTCCGCCAGCCGCCGCCGCTCGACCTGCGCGAACGAGCCCGGCAGCCCGGCCAGGGGCTCGCCCCGGAACAGGGCGAGCGCCTTCGAGTACCCGTCCGCGGCGGTGGCCAGATCGCCGGATGCCTTCGCGCGCTGTGCCTCGTCGGCCCGCTCGGCCAGCTCGGCCACATCGAGCCGGACCCCGTCGGCGACGAAGCGGTATCCGCCCCTGTCGCTGCGGATGACCGACTGCTTCTGCCCGTCTCCCGCGTCGAGCGCCTTCCGCAGCGGGTAGACATAGCTCGGGAGCACCCGGCGGCCGGACTTCGGCGGGCTTGACCCCCACACCCCGTCCAGCAACCGCTCATGGCTCACCAATACGCCCGGCCGCAGCACCAGCACGCTGAGCACCGCCTGCCGCCGCACCGGCCCCAGATCCAGCGGCGTACCGTTCCGCCAGGCCCGGACGGGCCCGAGCACCGCGATCCGAAGCCGCTGCGGCTGCGGCTCCCGCTGCGGTCGCCCCTGAGGCGTTCCCCCGTCCACCTCGAAGCCTCCGCCTTCCGCATCATCGAAATTTCATCTGCATTGCAGCGCCTGCGGCGATGGTTGGCAAGACACGACTGAGTACCGCCGGAAGCGTGGGGTCCATGGCTGGGATGAAAAGACGGCATGTGAACAGAGTCGTCTCCGACGCCAGGTTCGCCTTCAATCGGGGCGATTTCACATTCGAAGCCGTCATTGACATCAATCCACGCGCCAACCCCTCCATGAGAAAGATTCGCGGCGCCGTGGACGAACTCGTCTCCGCCATCGAGGCGGTGGGCTGGCAATGCGTCGCGGTCCAACCCTTCCTCGCGTCGGTCGAAATGCAGTTCGTCCGCGCCGTTTGACACGGGCACGACGGAGCGGCGGAGCGGGACTACTGAGAGGAACCGATCGTGGAAGTGTCGACTCGACCGTTACGGCGAAAGACTGCCCTGGTCAAGGGCGTGATTGTCGCCCTGGCCTCCCTCGCCGCCCTGACTGTTCAGGCGTCTCCGGCGGCCGCCGCGGACGACGTCTGCGGCAAGCCGGTCGGCGGAGCGATCCTCGTCAAGTACGACAAGCTGGGCCGCGAGACCGGGCCGCTCGGCTGTCCGACCGACATCGAGCTGGACAACCCCGACGGCGTTGGCAAGCGACAGGAGTTCGCGGGCGGCACCATCTACTGGTCCCCCGCCAGCGACGCGCACCCCGTATGGGGCGCGATCGGCGACAAGTGGGGCGCGCTCGGCTACGAGGGCGGGAAGCTCGGCTACCCGGTCGACGACGAACTCACCAACCCCGACGGCGTTGGCAAGCGGCAGCAGTTCCAGGGCGGCACCGTCTACTGGCATCCGACGCTGTCGAACGGGGCGCACCCTGTATGGGGGCGTATCGGCGAACTGTGGGGGGAGTGGGGGTATGAGCGAGGCGCGTTCGGCTACCCGGTGACGGACGAGTACGACGCCGTAAAAGTCGGAGGTAATCTCGACGAGAATACGGGCGTACGCCAGCGCTTCCAGAACGACCGGTTCCTGCTCTGGAGCCCCGGCCAGACCAACGCCTTCGAGACCTGTCACAGTGAGTGTGTCGGCTATCTCGGTGTGACCAACGAGCCGTGGGTGAAGCAGACCGAGGTCTACACCAACCTGAACAACGGCAAGCGCTCCGTCCATGTCACTCCGACCGACGCCGCATTCAAGGACGCGGACGACGATCTGCAGGAAAACTGGCGGCAGGTATGGGTCAACACACCCATGTTCCCGAACGCCACCCAGACCGAGATCAACTCCGTCTCCAAGCAGCTCTACTGCCACGCGGCGTTCGCCTTCCCCAGTCCCGGGGGCGGGCACTTCGGCGGTCCGACCTGGGATCTGGAAACCTGGCGCTCGGACATCCCCTGGGATTCCGGAGAGGCCCTGAGGACCCAGTGCAACTGGGATTAACGCACTGAACGGAGCCCGCCGGCACCACACCGGCGGGCTCTTGCGCGTCGGTAGCTGGGGGAGGGTCGCGCTCCGCTTCTACTCGCGGGCCAACTCGCTTACCGGGACTCTTGCGGAAAGCCCCGGCGTTCACGCCG
>NZ_NCSM01000017.1 GCF_002224125.1 Streptomyces sp. NBS 14/10 | reverse complement strand
CGAGGGACAACGAGATCACCTCAGCGTTGTTCTCCACCGCGAAATCGATGCCCTTGGCGAGCGGAGTGATGCCGTCCTTCAGGCGCTCGAACTTCACCTCATCACTGTCGTTGATCACCCGAGCCGTGATGATCTTGGCCTTGGGCGCGACCTTCCGCGGATCGTATCCGTACGGAAGGCCCGGCTCCCGCGCGATGCGGGGGCCGGGCCTTCCGGCTGTTCAGATGGGCAGCGGCTCGAAGTTCCACAGCGGGTAGTGGTTCCGCTGCCAGGCCGCCAGCACCTGGGGGTGCTTCGGCCCCAACTGGGCCTCAAGCGCGCCGATGGCCGCCTGCTTGATCGTCCACGCCTCGTCTCGCCCGCCCTTGATCTCGCCCAGATCGGCAGCGAGCGCGAGCCGCGCCGCCAGGGTCAGCGGATGCCGCTGACCCAGCGTCTGTTCGGCCCGCAGCGCGGCCTCCCGGCTCAACGCACAGGCGTCCGTCCAAGCGCCCAAGCTGTGGCAGGCGGCGGCGGTGTTGACGGCGATCCCGAGCGTCCAGGGGTGTTGCTCACCAAGTACGGCGGTCATATCGGCCAGGGCCTTCTCCAGTACCGACCGCGCGTAATCGGGATCGCCCTGCTGCTTCAGCAACACGAGCCCCTGGTTCGCCGATGCCCCGATGGCATACGGATGCAGCTCTCCCAAGGTCACCCGGTAGGCGTCCGTGACGAAGTCATCGAGCGCTGTCGCCTCATCGAAGCGGCCCCTCTGTCTCAGCAGCGCACATGAGTAGTAGGAGGCGATCATCAAGGACAGCGGCGCGGCCTCGCCCAACAGCCGCCGCGCGCGGTCCAGCGTCACGGCGAGCATGGCCGTGCCCGATTCCGCCTCACCGCACTTGAGCCGGCACACCGCCAGGGCGCACTTGGCCAACAGCGTATGCGGGGCGTCGCTCCCCACCGCGGCGTGGTGCCGCTCGACGCTGCGGGACTGGTGGGCCAGGGCCCCCGCATAGCGGCCCATCAGCAGCAGGTCCCAGGCGTAGTCCGTCTCGGAGGCCAACGTCTCGAGATGGTCGCTCCCCAGCTTCTCTCTCCGGCGCGCCAGCACCGTCTCGTCCAGCTCCAGCGCCTTTCCGTATTGGCCGACCGCCCGCAGCGAGGCGGCCAGTGCGGCCTGGCGGCGAAGGTAGGCCCCATCTTGCGACACCACGGGGTAGCGGGCCTGTCGCTGGCAGAGCTCGTACGCCTCGGCGTAGCGCCCCAGGCCCCGCAGATCGGCGGAGAGCGCGTTCATCACGACGACCACGCCGGGGTCGCTCAACTGCCGCATGAGCGCCCGGTCCACCCGCTCGGCCCGGGCGTAGTCCCCGGTCGCCCGCAGCAAGGCGGTGCGGCACAGGGTCAGCTCCCAGTCCGTGACGTCCATGTCCTTGTCGACGAGGCGCAGGCCCGCCGCGTAATCGCCGCTGAGTGTCAGATACGTCAGGCAGTCGCGTCGCAGCGGACGCGTCTCGTCCCGGGCCTTCGGGGACTCCAGCTCCCACAACAGGTCGAGATATGCCACGAGTTCGGCGTAGCGCGGCCAGGTGGCCGGCTCCTGGGGCCATCCCGGACGCGCCGAACGGAGGGCGCGCCAGACGACCTGGGCGTCATTCTTCCGCCGGTCCTCCGGCCGCCTTCTGCGCACCGCGTCGCAGACGAAACGGTTGAGATGCAGCACCTCCGCCTCCCGCCGCACCACGGAGTGCTGTACCAGCTTGCCGACGGTGATCTCGAAGTGGGTGGGATCCTCCAGCAGCGACGCCAGCGCCGGGGAGACCAGCTCCCGCGGAACGGCCCGCAGCAGCGCGAGCGGCACCGGGCCCGGCCCGAAGACCGCGCAGAGCTGGAGCAGATCGGCGGCCAGCTGCGAGTGGTTCTGCAACCGCCGGATCAGCTCCTTGTACGCGGAGGCGTACGGCGCCGGGTACGCCGCCCCGGGCTTCACGGGCACCGTCCCGCCCTCGCGCAGCTTGCGGCTGTACTCCTCGGCGGGCATCGTCGAGCCGTCCAGCCACCCCGCGGTCTGGTCGAGCGGCAGCGGCAGATCCTCCCCGGCGGCGGCAAGCGCGTCGGCCTGTGCGCGGCCCAGCCGGGGGGCGCGGGCCCGTACGAACGCCACGCTCTCGTCCCTGCTGAACGGCGGCACTTCCAGCAACCCGACGTAGTGATCGGCCCAGCCACGGTTCTGCGAGGTGATCAGCACATGCCCGCGCCCGCCCGGCAGCAGATCGGCGACGGCCTCCGGGGCGTCGGCCCCGTCGAGCACGAGCAGCCAGCGGTCGGACGGCACGCCCCGGCGCAGACTGTCCAGCGCGGCCCCGGCCCGGGCGGCGGCGGAGTACCCCTGAACATCCTCGCCGAGGTGCGGCAGATTCCCACCGAGCCGCTCCTCCAGCACCCCGCGCTCATCCGCCGCGGCCCACCACACGACGTCGTACTCGGCGCCGAAGCGATACGCGTACTCGGTGGCGAGCTGGGTCTTGCCGATGCCTGGCAGCCCCACGAGCGCGCACACGGCGGCCTCGGCGGGGGCGTCCCGCAGACTGTCGTTGATCCGCTCCAGGAGAAGGTCCCTGCCGGTGAACCGGGGGTTGCGGCGCGGCACCCCATCCCACAGCTCAGGCGGGTCGCCGGGGAGCCTGGACCGCTGGCGACCACCGTTGGCCCTGGCGGGGACCCCACTCACGCTGAGCGCGCGCAGCAGCCGCCTCTCGCACTCCTCCTCGTCGACCCCCAACAGCCCGACGGCCCCCAGCCGGGCGACGACGACCGGCAGCGGGTGACCACTCACGACGAAGGCGGCGATCCGGTCCGCCCGTTGGCGTACGGCGGCGCTTCCCAGCACCGCCTCCCACTCCGCCTCGGTACGGGCCGAGCCGAGGGCGAAGAAGTGCTCGCTCAGCAACAGCAGATGGAAGGCGTCGTCGCCGAGCAGATCAGCCATCGCACGCTCCAGGTCCAGGGACGGAGCAGCTGCGGGATCCCAGCGCCGAACGGTGATCTCCTCGCGCGCGACGCCCGTCGCCTCCAGGCGCTGGGCGACCCAGGCCGCCCAGGGGCGGTTGGGCCCGGCGTACGTCACGGTGACGGGCAGATGGCCGGGGAGACCACCGGGCAGACCTGGGGGCGACGGCGTGGCCACGTGCACCAGGTCGCCGTGGTGCCCCCTGACCACCCGGTCCCCCGAGGAGGAGGCCGAGGAGCCCCGCCCGCCCTCCTCGCCCCGCATCCGGTCGAGCTCCCACTCCAGCCGCCGGGCCCGCTCCTCCGCGGCGCTGGCCTGCTCCTCTGCCAGCCACAGCCGGTGCGCCACCGGGTCCTCGGCCTGCTCGGCCGCCGCCTCCTCCCCCGCCTGAAGCTGATGCTCCAGCTCCTCGCACCGCCGCTCGGCCTCCAGGGCCTGCCGCCGCGCCTGATCCAACTCGCCCTGCAACCGGGCGACTTCCTCCTTCAGCCGGTCCCGTTCACCGCGTAACCGCTCCCGCTCGTCCCGCAGCAGCTCCACCTCGGCGCCGCGTCCGTCGCGCCCACCCCGTCCGTCGCGCTCGACCGACATCGACACGGCGAGCTGCCGCTGCTCGATCTCCATCTCGGCGATCCGCTGTTTCCGCGCCTGCAACGCCTCGGTCAGCGCCTCCGCCCGCACCTCGGCGTGCTGGCGCTGCCGGTCGGCGTCGGCGAGCTGGTCACGGAGGTTCTGCAGCTCCCAGCCAGTCCTGTTGGTGGCCTGCAACGCCCGCCGTTGCAGACCGTGCACATGGGCGATGACCTCGGGCGAGGACGGCCGGCCGGTGGCCTTGGCGGCGTGGGTCAGCAGCGTGTCCACGAACTCGGCCGGGGCGACGACCGTCCCGTTCAGATAGCGCGACACGGTGCCCGGGTCGCGGTACACCCGCAACGCGAACACCCGCAGGGACACCCCGACCGCCCCGAACAGCCCCCGCAGCGCCACCGCCAACTCACCGCAGGGCGGTACCACATGCTCGGGTATCGGCTTGAGGTCCCCGACCCGTCCGGGGTCCCCCGCGAGCGGCACCAACTCCCCGCGCAGCTCCTCGTCGTCGGACACGCGCGCCCCTCCCCCGTTGCGGCAACCGGCAACGCGTGACACCTGCCGCAACACCCGGCGCCCCGCCCAAGGTGAACGTACCCGGCGAATCGACCGGTCGCACGGAAAGGACCCCACCCCATGCCATCCGCGAACCGCCCCACCCCCCGCCCGCTCCTCGCCCTCGCCGCCGCCGCGGTGTCGGGTGCCGTACGCGCCCTGGTGGGCTGGCTGCTGGAGCGGACGGTGGGCTGAGAGTCATCGCCGCCTCAGGCCGCGGCTCGTTGTCTCCTGCTCTTGCGGAACAACAGCAGGCCACAGATCACCAGCAGCACACCGCCGCC
>NZ_NCSM01000016.1:128696-247882 GCF_002224125.1 Streptomyces sp. NBS 14/10 | reverse complement strand
GTGGAGGATCTGCCAGACGGTCGAGGCGGCGATCGGCTGTCCGAGCCGGGCCAGTTCACCCTGGATCCGGCGATGGCCCCATCGGCTGTTCTCACGGGCAAGGCGCAGCACGAGCTTCTTGATGGCAGCCTGCGTGGGCGGCCGTCCGGGACCTCGGCGTCGTCGGGAGTAGTCCCATCGGCGGGCGACGAGCCTGCGGTGCCAGGCCAGCAGCGTGCTCGGTGTGATCGGGAAGACCTTGGCCCAGCGGCGGCGGGGGATCAGCGAGGACAGGGAAGCGAACCAGAAACGATCCGCAGGCTCGTACCGTACCCGCCCCCGCAGCTGGCGTCGTAGCACAGCGTTTTCGTGCCGCAGGACGAGAAGCTCAGCCTCCTTCGAGGTGTCCCGCCGTAGGAGCACTGCTGGAACAGAGAGAAGACATCGAGTCATCCGGTAGAGAAGCGACACGACCATCCAACCAGGATCGCAGTACTACGCGGAGGCCGTGGCCTTTTGACCAGCAGCGATGAATATCCGAGCCCCACACGAGCCGTGGCTTGTAATGGCCGTACATCTGATCACCACGGATCCCTGGTCGTGGCGGGTCGTGGGGACTGCTGCTCGGCCGTGTGAGAACTGCCGTGGGGAAGTGCCCCTCCGCCCGGGGCGGAGGGGCTTGTGTGTGGGGGTGGGGGACGCCGTTACTGCGTTGGTTGTGCAAGGCCGATGGCGATGAAGGAGAGCGTCACAGGGGTATAGGCGCCATTCCTTCCGGCGTAGATCGAGACCGCGTGCGTACCACGCGATGCGATGGTGACGTTTGCCGACAGATCGCCCCACCCCGTGGCAACGACGACCGGAGGGGAAACGAAGGGGTTGGTGAAGGTGATCTCGTAGTTCGAAAACCTCCCCTCTACGCGTCGCGAGGTGAAGCCGGAGCCTTGGGCTGATCCGTCCGATGCAACAATCCCGTATACGCGCTGTTCCACTGGTTGCGGTGCGCTGATGCGGAAGCTGAGCTGTGCCGTGGTGGTGCCGATGGTGAGGCCGTCGGGGATGGTCCTGTCGCCCGGCGCGGCGTTCGGCCGGGTCTGCACGTTGACGGAGTAGAAGCCGCCCGGCTGAATTCCGATGGCCTCGGCCTTGAAGCGCACGAGACTGCCGTCGCCTTCGCGGCTCTCAATGGACAGGGGCTGGTTGATGCCTTCGTCGAGCTTCATGTAGCGGATCTCGCCGGTCGGCGGGAAGAACAGGCCCTCTGGGAGTTTCACCTGGATGATCTCGCCGGGGTCGACCGGGTCGCCGTCGACGTACACCTCGATGGTGAACGAGGCGTTGGCCCCCGGTTCCAGGCTCAGCGGGTTGGGGCTTCCCTGGTTGATGTGGAATGCCATGTCCTCTTCCTCTTCTCTTCGTGTTTCCCGGTGAGTGGTCACCCGTCGGCGGCGGGTGCCTCGTGCGGGAACCGGTCGCCCGGGGTGGCCCGGTGGTAGGCCGTGAGTTGTGCGGTGGTGATCCGGCCCCAGTCCAGGTGGGCGACCGTCGGTGGCCCCTTCGCGCACAGCGCCGCGCAGCGGTCCGGGTCGCGCGTGAGGGCGGTCAGGGCGGCCGCGTAGGCGTCGAGGTCGCCGGGCGGGACGCGCGCCCGCACGTCGTCGGCCCGGAATCGCGCGCTCCCACCAGGGAAAGCTCCCTCCGCCGCTGGAGCGGCGGAGGGACCCGGGGAGGATGCCGTTACCCCTACGGCTTCGTGAGGCCCGCTGCCATGAAGGTGAACCACTGGTCGGCCGGCTGGCCGGCGCTGTTGCCGGTGTCGATCCTGGCCTTGCTCACCCCGATGGTGCGTACCACGGCGTTTTCCAGGAGCGAGCCGCTCACGTGGAAGGCTGTCGCGACGACGGCCGGCACGGAGGTGAAGGCCTTGAGGAAGGTAATCTCGTAGGCTCCCGTCTCCATCTTCCGGGCCGTGAAGCCGGAACCGGAGTAAACGGTGCCGTCGCCGTGGACGATCCCGTACACCCGCTGGTCTACGGGCTGCGGGGGGCTGATGCGGAAGCTGAGGGGTGCCGTGGTGGTGCCGATGGTGAGGCCGTCGGGGATGGTGCGGTCGCCCGGGGTGGTGGTCGCCGCCGTCTGGACGTTGACGGAGTAGAAGCCGACCGGCTGATTACTGATCTCCTTGGCCTTGAAGCGCACGAGGCGGCCATCGGGTTCGCGGCTCTCAATGGACAGCTGCTCGTTGATGCCGGAGTCCAGGTTCATGTAGCGGATCTCGCCGGTGGGCGGAAAGACGAGGCCCTCGGGGAGCTTGACCTGGATGATCTCGCCGGGCTCGACCGGGTTGCCGTCGACGTACACCTCGATCGTGAACGAGGCGTTGGCCCCCGGCTCCAGGCTCAGCGGGTTGGGGCTTCCCTGGTTGATGTGGAACGCCATGTCCTCTTCCTCTTCTCTTCGTGCCTCTCGGTGAGTGGTCACCCGTCGGCGGCGGGTGCCTCGTGCGGGAACCGGTCGCCCGGGGTAACCCGGTGGTAGGCCGCGAGCTGTGCGGCGGCGATCCGGTCCCAGTCCAGGTGGGCCACCATCGGCGGACCCTTCGCGCCCAGCGCCGCGCAGCAGTCCGGGTCAGCGGTCAGGGCGACGAGGGCGGCCGCGTAGGCGTCGAGGTCGCCGGGCGGGACGCGCACTCCCACTTCCTCGGTGACCAGGTCACGCAGGCGGGGGATGTCGAAGGCCAGCACGGGCGTACCGGTGGCCAGGGCCTCGGCGACGACCATGCCGAAGGTCTCGTGGCGGCTGGGCACGCAAGCCAGCCGGGCCGCGGCCAGCAGGTCGAAGCGGGCCGGGCCGTCGACGCGGCCCAGCCACCGGACGCGGTCGGCGATGCCGAGTTCGGCGGCCAGGTCGCGGGCGGCCGCCGCGTGCGGCCCGTCGCCGGCGATGTGCAGGGCGGCCGTGGTGCGCGGGGCAGCGAGAGCGTAGGCACGCAGCAGCAGGTCCAGGCCCTTGGAGGTCGTCTCAAGGCGGCCAAGGTAGAGCACGTGGTCGCCCCGCTCGGCGCGGGGCCGGGTGAACGCGGCCCGGTCGACGCCGTTGGGGATCACCTCGATGCGCGCGGCCGGGTTGCGCCTGCCCAGCTCCGTGCCGAGGTCGTCGCTGACCGCGAGCAGCGTGGTGTGCGAGGCGAGCCCGCGCCGCTCGACGGCGCCGAACGGCAGGTGGAATTCACGCGCCTTGTCGGCCGCGAACAGCCACTGCACCAGCCCGACGACCGGCCTGCGGGTCAGGTAGGGGACGCAGACGGACGAGAACGGGGCGGCAAAGTCCTCCACCACGACGTCCGGGTCATGGCGGCGCGTCAGCCGCCCCAGGCGGGTGACGATGACGGCGAAGTAGGCGATCTGCGCGGTGAAGCGGCTGCGGGCGAGCAGTCCTGGGTGTGTGGGCAGCGGCACGTAGTGGACGCCGTCGCGGACGGTTTTGGTGGCGCCGGGCCAGGGGGCGACGATGACGGTCACCTCGGCTCCGTGCGCGGCCAGCCTCCGGTTGACCTCGTGCGTGCGGATCGAGCCGCCGCCCGCGCCGGGCTGCCGGGGGTCCTCGAAGCCCAGGTGGAGCACGCGGTAGGGGCCGGGGCGGCGGGGCCGGGTTCGGGCGGCGAACGCCGCGCCGGCCAGGACGGCGAGCGCCGCGAGGGTCCACAGCGCGGGGTACGGGCGCAGGGCGAGCAGCGCGCAGCAGGCCGCGGCAGCCGCGGCGAGCGGGCCGGTGGCCCCCGCCGCCGGCCCGAGCCCGGGCACGCGGCTCCGCGCCCGGCCGACGGTGAGTACCGCGGCGGCGCAGGTGATGGCGGCCGAGCACCAGGCCAGGGCCGGCGGGCGAGCGGCGGTAAGCGCATAGCCGACGGCCCCGGTCAAGCAGGCGAGACTCAGCGTTACGACGACCGGCCGGGCCGGTCCCCAGGCCTGGAACACGACGCTCGCCAGGGCGATTGTGGCGCCCGCGAACCCGGCCAGGGCCAGCGGCGGCAGCAGTGCGGCCGAGGTGGTGTAGTGCCGGGGCAGTACGAGCCGGGCCACTGTGTCGGGGCAGGTGGCGATGGTGACGGTGACGGCTGCGCCGGTGATCCAGTGCAGCCGCAGCGCGCTGCGGAAGCGATCACGTGCCGCGGGGGATGGCCCCGCCGCGAGCCGGGGGAAGATGACGGTGGCCAGGGCGGTCGACAGGAAGAGCGGCACGCGGGCGAGAACGAGCAGGGCCTGGTACGGCGCCAGGCCGGCCGAACCGCCCCGCACGGAGGTGGCGACCACCACGTCCAGCGTGAACAGCACACAGGTGAGGACCTGGATGCCGCCGATGGCTGTGGCGTGCCGCCACAACCCGTGCCGTCCGGACGCCGGTTCGCCCACATCGACCGCTCCCGGCCGCCCCAGTTCGCCGCGCAGGGCGACAAGCCCAGCCGCCGAGGCGACTGCCGCGCCGACGGCGAAGGCACCGACGGCCCCGGCGCTCCCCCACCCGGCCGCGACGGCCCCGACGGTGACGGTGATACGCACGGCCACCTCGGCGACCCGCAGCGCGGCCAGGTCGGCGAATCGCTCGCAACCTTGCAGATAACCGGCGCCCACCGAGTTGAGCCACAGCGCCACGCATGCCGCCGCCAGCCCGGCGAGCGGGCCCGGCCCGGCGTACGAGGCGACGGCCCCGCATGCCGCGACGGCGGTCAGGAAGGACAGGCCGAGCGCCAGCCACAGGCAGGACCGCACCGACAGCCGCCGTCGTGCGCTGCCCGGGGCGCTGTCGGCGACCTCGCGGGCCAGCACCCAGGGAACGGTGGCGCCGGCGAGGGTGCCGACGCTGAGCAGCACCGAGGAGACGGCGGCGTAGACGGTGAAGTCGGGTGCGGGCAGGCGGTGGACGAGGAACAGGGAAAGCCCGTAGTTGCCCATGCCGACCAGCACGGCGGACAGGGCGAGGTGCAGGGCCCCGTGGACCGTCCCCTTCTGCCGGGGTACGGCGGGAGCGGCACTCGTCGTCATCGTCACCCCGCCGTTCCGGGGCCGGCGGCCAGCGCCCGTACGTCGTACACGCGCAGCGCCCCGACGGTCCGCCCGCGCTCGCTGTGCACAAGCCGGGCCTTGCGCTCGAGCTCTCCGGGCAGCCGGGCGCCGATCCGCGCGTAGCCCTGCTTGACCAGTTCGGTGGACAGCACGAGGTAGTCGACGCGGTCGCGCCTGAGGTCGGCGGTGGTCCGCCAGTCGGCGAGCCTGGCGCCGGGCAGGACGAAGGAGGTCCCCTCGTCGGTGGCCGCGACGACGCTGCCCTTGGGCAGGTGCGTACGGGACCAGGCCAGGGTCCGCCGCAGGGCGTCGTCGTGGCGGGTGTGGACGCGCGCCCAGACGACGGCGTTCGCGGTCAGGGCGAGGGCGGCAAGCACGGCGACCGCTCTGACCGCCATGCCTTTGGTCCCAAGGAGGATGTCGGCCGCGAGCGCGAGGGCGGCGGTGCTGGTGACGACCAGCGGGTAGAACATCTGCTCTTCGAGGGTTCCCACCGCCATCGCGTAGATCAGGTGCAGCAGAGTGCAGGCCGCCCACGCGGTGATCAGGGTCCGGCCGGGCCTGTCCGCGAACATCGCAGGCTGCCGGGCGCGGGACCACAGCAGCCAGGCGGTGGCGGCGGTGCCGAGGGCGATCAGTGCGTAGGGGATGGCGAACTGATCGAGCTGGACGAGCAGCCGGTCGGTGAACGCGACCGAGCCGTCATTGCTGTTGAAGCCGCTGATCTGCTTGATGCCCAGGGCGCGGGCGATACCGTCGGTCTTCTGCGCCCACCAGGGGTCCCAGTTTCCGGTCGCCACCACCGTTACGACGTACGCCGCGTACCCGGCGGCGGTGACGGCGGCCGTTGTCAGCCGCATCCTCCGTACATCGCCGCGCGTGGCGAAGCCCAGGATGGTGACGGGGACGAAGGTACCCAGTGCGTACGGCTCCTTGGTCGTCACCGCGAGCGCGAACAGCAGCCCCGCGCCCACCCCCGTGGCGGCCCGGCCGCGTGGGGTGGCCGGGGTACGGGCGAGCATCAGCATGCCCAGCGCGGCGGCGGCCGTGGCCTGGGTCTCGAGCATGACCCGGCTGTCGAATCGGTTCAAGAACGGGTCCAGCGCCAGGAAGAGTCCGGCGATCAGCGCCAGCGGGCCACGGACGGATCGGCGCAGCAGCGCGGTGACGGCGGCGACGGTCAGCGCCCCGGTGGCGGCTACGACGGACCGCAGAGCCAGCACTTGGTGCAGCAGGTCGCCGGACGCGCAGCCGGTGACGCGCATGAAGGCGGCCAGCAGGGCGAAGAGGGCGGGTGGGTGGAGTGCGAAGAACTGGCCGTTGAAGACGGGGCCTTGGCCGTCGGCGAGGTGGCGGCTGATGGCTGTGTAGTAGAGCTCGTCGACGTACACGTCGTAGGAGCGGCCGATGAAGGCCAGCCGCAGGGCGAGCGCGAGGGCGAAGAGGGCGCCGAGGGCGGCGGACCAGGTGGTGGCGCGGCGGCGGCCCGGTTCAGGCCGCCGCACCCGGGCAGGGGGGTGGGCCTGCCAGCCGAGGATGTCGTGGTGCCGGGCGAGGCGGATGGACACCCGCTCATCGCCGGTGTCCACGCCTATGCGGGCCAGGACCGCTTCGGCGTCCTGTTCGTCGGCGCCGAGCAGCAGGATCCCGGGACGGGGTCCAGTGAGGTCGATGAGGTCGGTGGTGCGCAGGGCGGCGAGATCGGCGTGTTCGAGGCTCTCGGCCGGGGCGCTGACGAGCGTGCAGGCGTCGGTGACGGTGCGCCGATCAGCGGTCTTCCCCCGGCCGGTGCGGCGCAGCCGGCCGTCCTCGGCGGTAAGTGTCGCGAGCAGGTGGGAGGCTGTGGCCGTCCAGCTGAACGCGGTGGCCCAAGCGCGGCACTCGGCCTCCCACCTGGCGGCGTCCTGCGGTGCCTCGACGGTGCGCAGGGCCTTGGCGAGGCCGGAGGCAAGATCGTCGTCGGGGCCCAGGAGCCAGCCGGTGACGTCGTGGCGGACGGTGTCGCGCAGCCCGGGGACGTCGTAGGCGAGCGCGGGCACCCCGGCCGCAGCGGCCTCCATCACCGACAGGCCCCAGCCCTCGGCGAGGGAGGCGGTGGCGGTGATCCACGCGGAGTCGACGAGGGCGTCCCGCTCGTCCTGCGGCACGCGTCCGCGCAGGACGACGCAGTGGCCGACGCCCAGTTCGTCCACGAGCGCGGCGAGGTCCTGGCGCGCCTCGCCGTCGCCGACGATGTGCAGCTCGGCGTCCGGCAGTTCGCGGCGGAGCGCGGGCATGGCATGGACGAGCCGGTCGACACGCTTCTGCGTGACGAGCCGGCCGACGCAGACGACGCGCGGTGCCCTGGCGCGCTGCCGGGGCCCGGCCGCGGGCGGCGGGGCGGGGTCGAGGCCGGCGGGCGCGAAGTGGACCGGGCCCCGCACGGCAAGCCGGCGGCGGATCTCGGCCCGGGTGGAGGGCGACACGGCGCACACCGCACGTCTTCCATACACCAGCCCGCTGCCCCGGCCCTCCAGCCAGCGCCCGAAACCGGCGACCGGGCGCGGGAACCACAGGGCAAACTGGCCTTGGTGGACATGATGGATGAGCAGCACGACAGGGGTGCGGCGACGGAGCACGAGCGGGGTGAAGAAGGGGATGCCGTTCTGGGAGTCGATAACGGCATCCACGGAGCGGCGGTGTCGCAGCAGCCACAGCAGGACGAAGATGTAGACGGTGAACCGGCCGCCGCCGCGCACGACGGTTCCGAAACGGGTGCCCTCGCGTCGGGCGGTGCCCCGGGGGCGGGAGGTCAGACAGGTGACCCGGAGACCGGATTCGTGGAGCTGACGGGCGACTTCCTCGCAGTACAGCTCGGCGCCGCCCGCCTGCGGATGGCGCCGGTCACGCCAATTGCACACGACGACGTGCCGGCCGCGCCAGTCCCGCACGGCGGGCAGGGCGGTTCGTAAGTCCATCAGGTTCATCCCGCCCCCTCGGCGGCAGGGACGGCGATGGCGGTCGCGGTGGCGTGGTGAACGACCCGGGGCGGGAAACGGTGCATGGCCCGGTGCAGTCGCCACAGTTCGCCGGCCACGCGGCGCCCGTCGGCGAACGGCCGGAAGCTGGAACCCTCCTGGTCGCTCCAGACGACCGGGAACTCGGACAGGCTCAGCCCCAGAGCACGGGCCCGTGCGATCACCTCCAGGTCGAAGACGAAGCCGGTGGTGGTGACATCGGCGAAGATCCGGCGCGCCGCCCGCGCCTCGAAGAACTTGAACCCGCACTGGGTGTCCTCGACCGGCCCGGAGAACCGCCGCGTCACCAGCCGGAACCCGGCCCCGCCCAGCCGCCGCAGGGCAGACTGACGCACGCGTATACGGGCCCCGGCGCAGCGGCGGGAGCCGACGACGACCTCCCAGCCGTCCCGCAGACGTGCGACCGCGTCGTCAACGGCGGCGGCAGGCGTGGCGAGGTCGGCGTCGCAGAAGCCGACCCAGCGAGCCCTGGTGGTAACCATTCCCCTGGCCACCGCAGCCCCCTTACCCCGGCGGGAACACCCGGTGACGGTGATGGGGATACCGGAGGCGGCGAGCCGGTCCACGCACTCGGCCGTGCGGTCGCTGCTGCCGTTGTCGACGACGCGCAGCGAGGCAGTCAGGGGCATGCCGCGTAGATGCTCGGCCAGAGCAAGCACAGTGGGGGCCAGGCGCAGCTCCTCGTTGTAGGCCGGGATAACCAGCTCGAGATCACAGGCAGCGGCGCCGGGGGGCGCTGCCTTGCGGAGGCGTTCCACTGCGGACTCTCCTATTCACGATGTAAGGAAGCGGGGGTTGTCGCTGGGACATGCTCAGGAGGGGCAGCCAAGAGCCAACCGGAACCGCGTAAGGAATTACTCAACGGGCAATTGCCGTGGCATCGGCGGGGGTTCTCGTGTTTGTGCCGACTGGAGGCATACACCCCCCGGGAATATGTCCATCACGCAAACCGCAAGCGAGTGTGGCCTGGGATTTCGGTTGCCGAATCGCACGGTTTTTTCGCCGAACTTTGTGGCGCCGGGAACCGCGGTCGGCAGCCTTACGGTGGGGCCGCGGCCGAGGCGACCTTCGATAGTGCACAGGCGACAACGGCAGTGCCGGATAACGCGGCGACGGCGATCCTGCGGAGCGAGCGCATGGCAGCCTTCCTCGTCCCGGTGGATGAGTCCTTCCGCTCGGACCTGCCCCGGCAGTCGGGCGTGAGGTCGAGGCCGGGTTCGGCCTCGACCTCACGCAGAACGAAGACGTCGGTGATGGTGGACAGCGACGACGGAACGGGCGGAGGACGTCAGCTAACTGACGCTGAAGAAGGTTGTCCCAGTGGTGTCATCGATGGTGATGCTGCCCTGGAGAGGACCCGGGGTGGTTGTCGAGGCTTGGATGTCGACGGAGTAGAAGCATGCCGTCGAGGGGGTGATCTCCCGGGCCGTGATGCTCACGGACCCGTCAGGGCCGACCGTGATGGGCAGCAGCATGTTGATGTTGTCCGCGGGGCAGATGTAGCGGACAGTGCCGCCCGGTGCCAAGGCCACGCCTGACGGGAACGCCAGCGTAATGGTTTGGCCGACGGGAACCGCGGTGTCCGTGGACACCGTGAATGCCATTTGCGTGGTGACGCCCGGCACCATGACCACGGGATTCGGGTCTGCCTGAGCGACCGTGAAGACGGGCGCCTTCCATTGCAGCACCACCTGACCGGGCTGAGCCGCCACACCGCCATACCTACCGCCGTCCCCGATGCCCGCCTGGTAGAGGGGGTCGCTCTTTCCCGCCGCGCTGCTGCCCGAACCCGCGATGGTCACCCCACCCGACACGCCAGGGCCCGACGCAAAACCAGAACCGCCGCCACCGCCGCTGAAGAATCCGCTGCCGCCGGCGCCGTCGCCGAGGAAACCCATCCCGCCGCCACCGCCCGCGTAGCCGCCGCCACCGCCCGAGTGACCGCCCAAGCCGCCGCCACCGCCGCCACCCATACCGATCTGCGGCAGCACACTGCCAGGTTGGGAACCGCCCGTGCTCAGGTTTCCGGGCTGTCCGACGTTGCCCCCCTTGCCACCATCCCTGCCTTGGAACTGTGCTCCCTGGCCGCCCACCCCGCTCGACGCGCCACGCGCAGCAGTCCCCGCGCCACTCGAAGGGGCGATCGTCGCGTCACCTCCAGAGGCTCCACCGCCTGCCCCGCCGGCGGCGCCCGGCACGCCTGACCCTCCACCGCCGGCGATGAGGAGCGCCTGGCCGAGCCGCGGGCTGTGCACCCCGCTCATCCCGCCGCCACCGCCCGAGTAGTTACTGCCGCCGCCACCGCCGTATCCCGCGTAGTTGCCCACCACGATCAGCAGAGCTTCCCCGGGCACCACCGCGATGTCCCCGGACGTGAAGCCTCCGCCACCACCTGCACTCCCTTGGTTATTCCAATAGTGGCCACCGCTGCCCCACACGCGGGCGTTCACCGTGGTGACCCCCACCGGCACGATGAAGATCTGTGGCCCGCCGGTAGCGTTGAACCGCTGACACCGGTTGTAACCGGCGGTAGGTGTGCAGGCCGTCAAAGCCTGCGCACGTACGACAACCTGACCTGCCGGCGTGGACTCCAAGGGCACGGGCGTCCCCGGCACATTCAGTCCCGGCGGCTCCGGCGCGTCGGGTACCGGTACGGGAGCGGGAGCAGGCTCGGGATTTTGGGACAAGGGAAGCTCCTGACCTTTTCTCGGCTTGTGGATTGGATGGACGGCACTGCGGCATGTGCAGCGGGTCCCGCAATCACGGTCGCGCAGGGTGAGGTCGAGGCCGGGATCGGCCTCGCCCTTTCGAGGAACGAAGACGCCGGTGATGGTGACCAGCGACAGCAGAACGGGGGTGGAGCCCAGTTAAGTGATGCTGTAGGAGGTCGTCCCGGTGGTGCTGTCGACGGTGATGCTGCCCTGGAGGAGACCCGGGGTGGAGGCCCGCACGTCGACGGAGTAGAAGCATGTCGTCGAGGAGGTGATCTCCGGGGCCGTGACGCTCACGGACCCGTCAGGACTGACCGTGATGGGCAGCAGGTCGTTGGTGCCGCCCGCGGGGCAGATGTAGCGGACAGCGCCACCCGGCGCCAAGGCCACGCCTGGTGGAAACGCAAGGGTGACGGTCCGGCCAGCGGGAACCGTGGTATCCGCGGACACCGTGAACGCCATTTGCGTGGTGACGCCCTGGGCCATGGCCACCGGATTCGGGTCGACCTGAGCGACCGTAAAGACGGGAGCGACCCATTGCAAGACCACCTGTCCGGGTTGATTGGCGTTGCCGACACCCTGCTGGTAGAGCGGGTCCTCGGTGTGCGCTGCGGTGCTACCCGAACCCGCGATTGTCACCCCGTTCGACACACCCGGACCACCCGCAAATCCACTCCCACCACCACCCCCACAGGAGTAACCGTCGGTGGTGCGACCGCCGCCGCCTCCACCGGCATACCCACCCCCACCACCCCCGCCGGCGACGATTGCCGAATTGAGTTGGTTGCCGCCGGCGCCTCCTCCTCCGCCCAGGCCGGTAACCGGAACCACACCCCCAGGCGTCCCGTTGGAGTTGGGGCTGGAGGGGGCGCCGCGATTGCCCCCGCGCCCCCCGCTGCTATAGCTGCCGGCTCCGCCGGTCCCGCCCGTCGCCCCCGCAGCACCCAGCCCCGGGGCAGGCCCCACCCCCGCACCCCCGGACGGGCCACCACCCGGACCACCACGGTAGCTACTGGCACCTCGGCCACCACCACCGCCGGCGACGAGCAGGGGCTGCTGCAACCGGACGCTGAACAACCCGCTCAAGCCCCCACCGAAGCCTGTGTAGGTGCCCGGGCCACCGCCGCCGAAGCCCTGGGGGTCGCCCACCACCACCTTCAGTGTCTCCCCGGGTACCACACTCACCTCACCCGACGTAAACCCTCCACCACCACTAGTGGAATCGAATCCACCGCCTGAGCCCCACATGCGGGCGTTGATCTGTGTGACGCCTGCTGGGACGGTGAAGTCCTGGACCGTGCCCATCGCGTTGAACCGGACGCAGCGGGTGTAGGGGGGAGTGGGCGTGCCTGCCACCGTAGCCACCGTGGTGTTCCTGGGCCTGGGCAGTTCCAACACGTCAGGTACCGGCTCGGGAGCGGGAGTCTGGGACACGAAAGTCTCCTGACCTTCCTCGGCTTGCAGATCGGACGAACGTCCGTGCATCGCCAGCCCATACAGATCTGGCATACCGGCACGGACGCCAGCGGTGAAGAACTCAGGAACCAGCCGAACAGCGCCTATCAGAAACCGCAGAACCGCCCAGAACAGGGCACGCCCCTCACAGCCACCTGCGGTTCGCGTCTACTCGGTTCGCTGTACCTCGACCGTGCGCCCGACACGGTCAGATGCAGGTGTCGAGCATGCTGACCAATGCGTCGTGCTCTTCCTGATTCGCGGTGAGGCCATACTCAAATTTCACCGAGACCCACGCGCGGGCATAGGTGCAGTGATAACTGTCCAGGTCAGGCCGCCAGCGTGCGGGGTCCTTGTCGCCCTTGGCCCGGTTGGACCGCGCCGAGACCGCGATCAGCTGTGAGTGGGTGAGGTCGTTCGCGAATGCGCGGCGGTCCTTGGTGCTCCACTCCGACGCGCCGCTGCGCCAGGCTTCCTTGAGCGGAACGACATGATCGATGTCCAGCTGGGCGGCCGCGTCGACGGCCACGCCGTCGTACGGCGAGACCCAGTGCCCGGAGGCCGCACGGCACTGATCGTCCTGGGTGACGTCGGTTCCATCGCGCTGGAGAACCACTTCCCGGGTGTCGCAGGTGCCGTGCTGGGTGATCCAGTGCGGGAACCGGCTCCGGCTGTATCCCGGGGCGTCATCCTCGGGCGCGACGGTCAGCTCATCCAGCTCCGCCCGGGCCTCCTCAGCAGTCGGGGGTTCCGGGAGCTCCAACGCCGACACGGGGGCGTTCGCGGCGGACGGAGTACCCGCGGAGGCCCAGCTTGGAGCAGCGGAGCCTACGAGGCCGGTGGTCATCAGCACAGTGGCCGCAGCGGCGGCCCAGCGATGCTTCATCATGACTATTACCGTGAGGCATCAGCACCTGGCCGAGCTCGGAAGCTGACGGTGGTTCACCCTCAAGAGGGTGGTTTCGAGCACGTCTCCAGGCACCCTTGAGCGCGCACGGGTAGTGCCAGATCCATCCGCCCGCACGTCACTACCCCGTTCACCAGCAACAATCAACTCACTCAACAACAGATGTCACACAATGCGACTCAGTGTGCACTCCTATAGGTCCACCGGCGCTGCATCCGGGCACCGTCGAAAGAGAGTTGTAAGGAGCCGCATGGAGATCGCGGTCGCGGCAGCCGTGGGAACGGTCTGCCTTGCGGGAGTGCGTCTGCTGCGTGTTTGGACCGGCAGCCGTGACCGGGTCCGCCTGGCGAGGCTGCGCCAGCAGGGCATCAGCGAACGCGTGCGGGCACTCCCGCCGGGCTGCACCCTGACCGAGCGCCATCACGGCGAGGACGTCCGAGTTCACGTCGGGACGCCGCGTGGAGGAGCCCGTGGATAAGGCACGTCACGGCAGCCCCACTCTCCCCGTGTTCCTCCCCGGCCAGCGCCGGCCCTCGGTGCCCGCGGCCGACGACGAAGTGATCCGAGAAGACTTCGCCCGTTACTACCAGCAGCACATGCCCGGGCTGATCCGGTTCGTCATGCGGTACGGAGCCGGCCCGTACGAGGCCGCGGATGCCGCGCAGGCCGCGTTCATCGAAGCGTTCCGGGCCTGGCATCTGATCCAGTCCCCCGCCGCCTGGCTGCGCAAGGTCGCCTTCCGCCAGTACCTGCGCCAGGCCCCGGTCCCGGAGGAAGAGCTCACTGACGACGTACCCGACCGTCCGGCCTTCTCCTGCCCTCTGGACAAAGTTGTCCTGCAGGAAGAAGAGAAACGCGTCTACGCTGCTCTGGCCCAGCTGTCCATGAGGCAGCGTCAGGTGATGGCCTGGCATCTCGACGGCTTCACCACCAGCGAGATAGCCGCCGAACTGGGCATGCAGCCTCACGCGGTCCGGCAGAACCTCGCCCGCGCCCGGGCCCAGCTCAAAGATCTACTGGGCCTGAACAGTGGAGGTGCGCAATGAATCACTCCGACGCAGCGCTCGACGCCCTCCTCGCGCGTGCAGAGGCCGGCGTGCATCAGGCCGTCGCCGACAACCTCGACACCGACCGCGGCTGCTCACTGGTGCACTGGCATGCGGTCCCGACCGAGGATGTGCCGCTGCCCAGCCCTCCCGACCCCTATGCGGCTTACCAGAACATCCACATCCATGGCGCCCTCACCGCCAGCACCAAGTCCGAGCAGACACCCGGTTCCCTCACCTGCCACCCGTCGCCTGCTGCTGGCCGCACCCTGGCCCAGCTTGTCGCCGACGCCTACCGCAACACCGAACTGCTGGAGGACATCCTCACCCTGTCCGCCACCACCGACGACACCTACTTGCTGCGGGACCAGCTCGAGGTAAGGATCACCTACCTCCACGGCCGCTTCGTCGAAAACGGCCTGGGAAACGGCAAGGGCATGAACGGAAGCCGCGCCGCCCACCTCACACTCGCTGTGTGGGGCAGTGCCTGCCGCATCCGGCGGAGGCTCGAAGAAGGCGAGGACTTCGCCCTGGCACCGGGCGCCAGGATGCGGGCTGTCTCCCTGTGCTCCGGCATCATCACCGCGATGGAAACCATCCGGGACAGCCTGTTCATCCTGTTCGGCATCGAGGTCACCGCGGTCATGACCTGACCCCGGACCGCACTTGAGCATCAATGGCCGAGAAGCGCCCTCGCATCGTAATTCGGTAGCAGGGCCTTTTCGCCTTTCTCCGCCCGTAGTGTGATCAGCCTCGCCGGGACCAATAGGGGGGTACCCGGCACGAGTCAATGGGGGGCGCGTGCTCCACGCCCGTACTGTCGCCTGTGCTGCCGCCGTCGCCGCGGCCGCCAGCATCGCTCTGCTGCCCGCTCAGGCGCAGGCCGCCGGATCCGTGCACATCTACAAGATCTACTACGACTCGCCCGGCTCGGACACCCGCTCCAATACGAGCCTGAACGCCGAGTACGTGCAGATCAGGAACAGCACCTCGCGCGGCGTCAGTCTCAAGGGCTGGACTGTCTCGGACGCCAGCAACCACCGGTTGGCTTTATCGAGCAGTCGTGACGTCACTTGTCGATGAGTTTGGGAGGCGCCCTCAACCACGGTCGGGTGATGTTGATGAGTTTGGGTTCTGGCACACATTCCGTGACGCGGGCACGTTGAGTAGCGTGGAATTTGTTGAGAGTTCGAGGTCAAGATCGTGCACAGTAGGGGGATGCCTGAGTCGTCCTTGCCTGGTGGCTTTATCAATCACGTGGTGCGTGTCGGCGCCACGGTGCGTCGGCCCGCGTCGGCCCGCACGGGGTTCATCGGCGACCTGCTGAAGATGTTTGAGGCCAGCGGCTGGCCCGGTGCGCCGCGCTACCGCGGAATCGATGAGGAGGGCCGCGAGGTCCTCACCTACCTTGATGGGCATGTGGCCTGGGAACCGCAGCAGCCGCTGGCCGTGTACTCCGACGAGAGTCTGCTGCGGGTCACGCAGCTTGTGCGGGAGTTCCACGACCTGACGGCAGGCACCGCACTGGCCGGATCACATGAGGTCGTATGTCATAACGACCTCGCGCCCAAGAACACGGTCTACCAACCTGTCGGCGGCGCCTTGCGCCCGGTGGCCTTTATCGACTGGGATCTGGCTGCCCCCGGCGCGCGCATCCATGATGTCGCCCACGTTTGTTGGCAGTACCTCGGACTCGGGCCGAGCGTCGGAGACGCCTCCGAAGCTGCGCGACGGTTACGGTTGATCGCTGACAGTTACGAGCTCGTGAACTGTCGTGATCTCGTCTCTGTGATCTTGTGGTGGCAGGACAGGTGCTGGCGCGGTATTGAGGCTGCTGCGGACTCTGGAGACCTCGCGATGATCCGTCTCCGTGACGCTGGGGTAGTGACAGAGGTTCAGGAGGCGTATCAGTGGGTCTCCGATCAACGGGTCAATTTGGATCGTGCCTTGCGCTGACCAACTGGGTGCCGGTCATCTCACAGACAAGAGCTGGATATGGCTGAGTACAGGCTGCCGCTCTCGTTACGACAGCAGAACTCGTTTGCGGAGAAGTTGAAAGCCAGCGCGGCCGAACATCTGGCGCTTGAGCATCTTGATCCGGTTGACGTGCCCTTCGACGACGCCGGAGTTCCAGGGCAGGGTGAGGCCGGCGATGACGGCGTCACGGTCGCGGTCGATGCCTGCGGCGAGGGTGTGGATGGTGGGCAGATCGTCCTTGCGGACGGCATCGAGCCACTCCGGTAGCCGTTCGCCCCCGCGCTCGGTGAGCATTCGGGCGAAGGAACGGACGTGCCCGGTGAGGGCCTCCAGCTCCGGGCAGTGGGCCAGCACGGCCCTGAGCCGCATCTGTTCGCTCTCTGTGAGGCTTTCGGGGTGCCGCAGAATCCACCCGGAGACCGTGCGAGGGGTAGGTGGCCGGGCGGAGACCGTTCCAGGTGATAGGCGCTTCTCCCGCAGGTAGGCGCGAACTCGCTGGTAGCTGCCCTTGTAGTCGAACGGGACAATCTCTTCCCACAATGCCCACGCATTGGTGCATCCCTGGTTCCAGCGGTCATCCAGGTACGGCTTGTACTCATCGAGGACGGTGGGGCGGTTTTGCCACTGCCCCTGGAAGAGATCTTCGGGGGCTGCGGCGTCGGCCAGGCGCTTGACGGTGCGGTGGGTCATGTGGAGCTGGCGGCCGATCGAGCGTCGGCTATGTCCTGCCTTCAGCAGGGTGTGGATGGTGGCGTGCCTGTCCCGAATGCGGTCGGCGAACCGGTGCCCAGTTGGCCATGGTGATCCGGTCATCTCCTTGGGCGGTGCAGCCACAGCAGCGGACTCGGCTGGCTCACGAGCCAGGATTCCAAGGCAGCCGCGGTGCTGGGCGACACACCGCTCGGTGGCCTCGCTCAGGTTGTGCCACAAGTGCCATCTGTCTGCGACCTGTACGGCCTGGGGCGCCCCGGCGGTGGCTCCTTCCGCGAAGAACGATGCGCGGTCGCGGCAGACGACCTCAATGCCGGGACGTTCGGCCAGCCAGGCGGCCAGGCTAGATGCTTCCCGGTCGGGCAGCAGGTCCACCGGCCGCCGGGTTTCGACGTCGACCAGCACGGTCCCGTAGATGCGTCATGGACGCCCTTCGGGCGGCTCCAGATAACCTTGCGCGTCGCGTACTCGTCGACGCCGACCACTCGCGGCACTGGTGGTTCGGGATCGGGCAGGGCCTTGACCAGTCGGAGCACAGTGCTCCGGCTGACGGACACTCCGAAGACACTGGCCATGCGGGCGCCGGCCCGACCGGCGAGCGCGAGGCCGACCGCGGCCAATGTCGACCGCAGCCGCTCGGTCCACCTGCCGTGTCGTCGGGTCAGCCCGGCTATCTGCTCGACGAAGGTCCGCCGTTCGCACAGCGCGTTCTCGCAGACGAACCGGCGGACCCGCAAGCACAGCCGAACCCGCTTGCCTGCACTGGGCACGTCAGCGGGAAACCTCAGATAGGAGCTGTGAACCCGCTCCGACCAGTCCCCGCACCCAGCGCAGTTGGCTCCGGCCACCGTGCACTGGGCCTCTATTCGCATCGCCTCATTGCTCAGGTCGACCGACAGCACTGCGATGTCCCGGGCCGACGAGAACAGCAGCTCCTCCAACTGGAGCACCATCTCTTCCATGGACCCGAACTGTCAGTCGTCAAAGATCGCCACTGATCATTTTCAGGCAACTTCCCGAAGGCCAACACGACCCCGGCCGTCACTCACAGTGCCCGCGTCACGGAATGTGTGCCAGAACCTGAGTTTGGGAGGCACCAGGTCTCTTGCCAGGGCAGCATCGGGATGCTCCTGGTGAAAGGTGCTGGTCATGCCGCAGATGTCGAAGGTCGAGCTGTACGCGGCCATCCGGCGTGACCATCGCGACGGCATGTCGATGCGGGAGCTTGAGCGCAAGCACGGCGTGACGTGGCGGACGGTGCGGAAGGCATTGGACTCGGCCTGGCCCGAGCCGCGCAAGAAGCTTCCGCCGCGGGCGACCGGCCTGGATCCGTTCAAGCCGGTGATCGACGAGATCCTGCGATCGGATCTGGACGCGCCACGCAAGCAGCGGCACACGGTCACCCGGATCTTCCACAGGCTGGTCGAGGAGCATGGGGCGGACGTCTCCTACGGGATGGTCCGCTACTACGTTGCCGGCCGGAAGCCCGAGATCCTGGTCGAGTCCGGCAAGGCGCCGCTGGAAGCGTTTATCCCGCAGACCCACCAGCCCGGCCATGAGGCGGAGGTCGACTTCGGTGACGTGAGCGTACGGCTGGCCGGCGAGCTGGTGACCTGCTATCTGTTCTCCTTCCGCCTGTCGTATTCGGGGAAGGCCGTCCACCGGGTGTTCGCCTCGGCCGGCCAGGAGGCCTTCTTCGAGGGCCACGTCCATGCTCTGCGGACGCTGGGCGGTGTCCCAAGGAGCAAGGTCCGCTACGACAACCTCAAGGCCGCCGTCGCCCGAGTGCTCGGCCTGAGCCGGGCTCGGGTGGAAGCGGACCGGTGGATCGCGTTCAAATCGCACTACGGCATCGAGAGTTTTTACTGCCGCCCCGGCATCGAAGGCGCCCACGAGAAGGGCGGAGTCGAAGGTCAGATCGGCTATTTCCGCCGCAACCACTTCGTTCCGGTCCCCGAGGTCTCTTCGCTCGCTGAGCTGAACGAAATGGTCGAGCTGTGGGACCGGCAGGACGAAGCCCGCCGCATCGGGTCGAGATCCAAGACGATCGCGGAATGCTTCGCGCTCGAACGGCCGCTGCTGCGGCCGTTGCCCGACGAGCCATTTGAGACCGGCCGGCCGTTCACACCGCGGGTCGACCGCTACGGCCAGATCCCGGTCCGCACCAACCGCTATTCGGTTCCGATCAGGCTGATCGGGAAGCGGGTTCGGGTCGTGTTGCACGCTTCTCACCTGGTGATTTACGACAGGAACGTGGAAGTGGCCCGGCACGAGCGGCTGATCGCCAAGGGCGCCGTCCGCCTGGATCTGGACCATTATCTGGAGGCTCTGGTCCGCAAGCCCGGTGCCTTTCCCGGCTCCACCGCTCTTGAGCAGGCGCGTTCGGCGGGCAAGTTCACCCCGGTTCACGACGCCTGGTGGGAGCGGGCCAAGAAGATCCACGGCGAGCGGGAAGGCACCCGGGCCCTGATCGAGGTGCTGTTGCTGGGCCGACACCTGCCTCATGAGCACGTCGTCGCCGGCCTCGCCGCGGCCCTCCGAGCCGGGGCCATGACCGCGGACGCCGTCGCCCTGGAGGCTCGCAAGGCCGCCCAGGCCGAGAGCGAACCCGGACCCGAGGAAGGCCATCTGGCTTCCGGCAAGCTGCCGGCGACGGTGACGTCTCTGAACGAGTGGCGCCTTGCACATCTTCCGCCGGACACCAGGCCGCTGCCCTCGGTGACCCCCTATGACCAGTTGCTCCGACGCCGTCGCGACAGCGGCGGCGACCACCGTGAGGGAGAAGCACAGTGACGACTCTGCCCCGCCAGCGAGGCTTGACCGAGCAGGCCGCCGACGCCGCCATCGACACGGCCTGCCGGATGCTGCGGCTGCCGTCGATCCGCAAGGAGTTTCCCGACATCGCCGAGCGGGCGCTGAAGGAGCAGATGAGCTACCGGGGCTTCCTCGCCGAACTGATGATGGCCGAGTGCGACGACCAGGCCCGCCGCCGTTCGGAGCGGCGCATCAAGGCGGCGAACTTCCCGCGGGAGAAATCCCTACGGGCGTTCGACTTCGACGCGAACCCCAACATCGACGCGGCCACCGTCCATACCCTCGCCAGCTGTGAATGGATCAAGCAGGGGCAGCCGCTCTGCCTGATCGGCGACTCCGGCACTGGCAAGTCGCACATGCTGATCGCCCTGGGCACCGAGGCGGCCATGAAGGGTTACCGGGTCCGCTACACGCTCGCGACGAAGCTGGTGAACGAGCTGGTCGAGGCAGCCGACGAGAAGCAGCTCAACAAGACCATCGCCCGTTACGGACGTGTTGATCTTCTGTGCATCGATGAGCTCGGCTACATGGAACTGGACCGACACGGCGCTGAACTCCTGTTCCAGGTCCTGACCGAACGCGAGGAGAAGAACAGCGTCGCCATCGCCTCCAACGAGTCCTTTGGGGGCTGGACGAAGACGTTCACGGATCCGCGGCTCTGCGCGGCCATTGTCGACCGGCTGACGTTCAACGGCACCATCATCGAGACCGGCACCGACTCCTACCGCCTGGCCAGCACGCGGGCACGAGCTGAGGAGCCCGCGAAGGCTGGCTGACCCCTGCCGCTAGCTGTACTGACCGGGCACGTTGATTGAGAACAGGGGACCTGATCGGCAATCACGATGCGGGGGTTGAGTGTCTGTTAGCCAGATCCCTGGCGAGCTGACTGATGCGTGCGCGGGCCGTCTCAGGGTTGAGCACCTCGATGTGGTCGCCGAACTGAAGAAGCTGACGCACCGACTCGATGTCGGGGTAGCGCACGACGACGACGCACGAGCCTTTTTCCGCGTCGGAGACATGGTGGATGCGGGTGCCGAGGATGCGCCGCGCCAGGTCGAGACCCTTTTCCGGCAGGCGGATGGTCACGCTCACGCGATCTTGCCCCTCGGTGCGTTTCTTCAACACGGCCCATCTGGTGCGGAGGCTTTCGCCTGGTTGGAGCACGGCTGGTGCGTCTAGCTGTTCGAAGGCCGACAGTCGTTCCAGAGCGAGCAGCCGGCTGTCGCCCTGGTCATCGGCGACGAGATACCAGCGACCTGATTTCGCCACGATCCCGTACGGGTCGACCACCCGTGTCGAGGCCTGGCTCTCGGCGCTGCGCCGGTACAGGATTCGAAGGCGTCGCCGGTGTCGCAGGGTCGAGGCCAGAGCCGATACTTCGACCGCTGCCTCGGGGGCAGCAAACCACGCGGTGCTGTCGACAAGCACCAGGTCAGCCAGCCGCAGCGGGCTCGGCGACTCAGGTGCTGCAGCCTGGCGGGCGGCGATCTTGCGCTCGGCCGACTCCCACACCGCAGTTAGACCCATTCGCTCACGTAGTGCGCTGTCCAAGCCGGCCACAGATAGGGCCTCCAGTTCTGGTGGTTCCAGATGGGATGCGTTGAGCCGTGCACTGGGGAGCAGGACGATCCCGCCGTTCCGTCCACGTTCGGCATAGACGGGCACGCCCGCTGTCGATAGCGCCTCGACGTCCCGCAGCACAGTCCGCCGGGACACCTCAAGACGCGCGGCGAGCTCCGTGGTAGTGAGCCGCTGACGGGTCTGCAGGAGCAGCAGGAGATGCAGGAGCCTTGAAGCCTTCATGCTTACCCATGTTCTCAGAAAAGGTGACAGGTTCCGTCGCGATTGGTTGATCCACTGGGTGCTGGACCGAGTAATCAACGAGTTGAGGAGCACTCCATGCCCGCACCGAACCTGTTCCTGATCGGCGTCCGCGACGCCGAGGCCGCCACCGCCTTCTACAGCGACCTGTTCGAGATCGAACCGACCTTCACCAGTCCCCACTACGTAGCCTTCGAAGCTGCCCCCGGTGTCCTGTTCGCACTGTGGACGGGCTACAGCGAGCACGCGGTCCCGAGCCTCCCTCGTACGACAGAGATCGGACTCATGGTGCCGGGGCCATCGGAGGCGATTGACGAGATCTTCACGAGGTGGGCCTCGAAGGGGGTCCACGTTGTGCAGAAGCCGCATGATGCTGTCTTCGGCCGCACGTTCGTGATTACGGACCCTGACGGCAACCTCATCCGAGTCTCCCCGGTCGACTGACCTGCACTATCCCTCCCCGCATATCTCCAAGCTGAAGGGCCGGCCACACACCATGGCCGGCCTTTCAGCCTGTCTAGGAGCTCAGAAATGTCGCATTCGAACGCGGCCCTCACCCCGCGCCACCGGCTGAAAGTCGCTCGACTCGTCGCTGACGACGGCTGGCCAGTCAGCGAAGTCGCGGCCCGCTTCCAGGTGTCCTGGCCGACCGTGAAGCGCTGGGTCGATCGCTACCTCGCAGGCGAGTCCATGCAGGACCGATCCTCACGACCGCGGAGCTCTCCGGCCAAGACACCCAAGACCGTGACGAAGAGGTGCGTCAGCCTGCGACTACGTCTGCGGGAAGGGCCGGTCCAGCTCGCTGCGAGACTCAATATCGCTCCGTCGACAGTGCATCGAATCCTGCGATCGGCCCGCCTGAACCGACTCGCCTACGTCGACCGTGAGACCGGTGAGCCCGTCCGCCGGTATGAGCACGACCATCCGGGATCACTGGTGCACATGGACGTGAAGAAGCTCGGGAACATCCCCGACGGTGGCGGCTGGCGCTACGTCGGCCGCCACCAAGGCGAGAAGCACCGCTCCGCGACGCAGAGCAAGTCACGCAACGCCTACGGCGGCCCGAGGGTCGGATACGCATTCGTGCACACCGTCATCGACGACCACTCCCGCGTCGCCTACACCGAGGTCCACGACGACGAAACAGCCGTCACCGCCGTCGGCTTCCTGCACCGGGCTGTCGACTGGTTCGCTGACCGTGGCGTCACCATTGAGAGGGTCCTGTCGGACAACGGCGGCGCGTACCGCTCGTACCTGTGGCGCGACAACTGCGAAGCGCTTTCGATCACCTCGAAGTTCACGCGCCCTTACCGCCCGCAGACGAACGGGAAGGTCGAGCGTTTCCACCGCACCATGGCCGATGGCTGGGCCTACGCCCGCTGCTACACCAGCGAGCAAGAACGACGCGACGCACTGGCCGGTTGGCTCCACCAGTACAACCACCACCGGCCCCACACCGCGTGCGGCAACCAGCCGCCATTCTCACGATTGATCAACGTGCCCGGTCAGTACAGCTAGCTGCCTCCTCGACGGCCAGCTGGCCGTCCCGTGTCGGAACGTCGGGTGTGTCAGAGCCGTCTCGTGGTGAACAGAGTGGTCCCGTACACCGCGTCCACTTCCTTCCGATCGGTCTCGGTGAACCCGACCTTGGCCAGCACACGGCGAGAAGCGGTGTTCCAGTCCCAGACCGTGGCCCACAGACGTTCGCACCCAGACGATCTCGCCCATTCCAGAACCGCCAACGAGGCCTCGGTCGCATATCCCTGACACCAAACTCGGCGTAGCAGCTCGAATGCCAGTTCCGGTTCCCCTACCGACCCTCGCCCGCTGTCGACCAGCCCGCAGTAGCCGATGACGTCACGAGAGGCCTTCCGTTCGACCGCCAGCAACCCGATCGACCACAGCCGGTTGGTGCGAATCGAATCCTCGAGCTCCGCGACCGTGGGGTGTCCGTCCGCGTTGATTCGGCGGTGCGGCGGCACTCTTGGATCACGTTCGGTCCACAGCTCACGCTGGACGACAGCCTCGGCTACCCGCCAAGGTCTGAGCAGCAGGCGACTCGTCTCGAGTACAACCTCGCTGCCCGGCGCGCCAACTGTCATGACAGCAACCATCCCACGGGCGAACGCGCAGTCGTGCCACTGGGCGCCGTCGGTCCTGCCGATCGTGGACGCTCGATATGCGGGACAACCGAGATCCATCCCTGAGCGTCGTCTTGGACCTGTTCACGTTCGGCTATCCCCGGTGGGACACGTCGACCTGTACGCCGACATCCCGCTTCGCGGACACGGCAGTGCCGTCTTTTCTCCTCGACATCTCCGAGCTCGTTGATCACTAACTGCCTCCGGAAACCGTCGACAAACGCTGTCCCCTAGACATCAACGAAGCCAACCGGTACACCTTCGGTACATACACCCTCGGTGCAGGCAAGACCGTGACGGTGCGGACCGGCCGCGGGTCCGACACCACCTACACGAAGTACCAGAACCGCCGCGCCTACGTGTGGAACAACGTCTCCGACGCGGCCACCCTGCGGAAAGCGAGCGGCACCAAGGTCTACACCTGCTCGTACAACAGCAGCCGGTACGGCTATAAGAAGTGCCGAGCCTGACAGTGACACGGTGCCCCACCCGTGCAAGTGGGGCACCGTGTCACTGTTTACTGGGTGCTCTGTTGCTAGGAAGCGATGGGCGGGGCTCCTTGGTCGTTGCGGTTCTGCCGGTAGCGCTCGATGGAACGGTGCCAGCGGGCCTCGAGTCCGGCCAGGAGGCGGGCGTCGACGCTGGTGGCGACGTGTGCGTACACGTTGTCGATCTTGTTTTCCATGGTGTGGCCAAGGCGCCGTGCCTGAGCGACTTCGGGGACGCCGTCTTCGATCAGCCAGGTTTTGTGGGAGTGGCGCAGGCCGTGGAATGTCAGTCCCTGTTTGATCGGTGTCCATGTTTCGCTGCGGTGGCGGCCGCCGCTTACGGCTGGGGTCCATAGGCGGCGTTGGAAGCCGGAGCGGCGGAGGTGTTTGCCGCGCGGGGTGGTGAAGACGAAGGGTCGGGTGGAGGCGGCGAGGTCGGTGGCGAGGAGTTGGGTGAGGAAGGGTGGGAGGGTGATGGTGCGGACGCTGGCGTGGGTTTTGGGGTGGCCCAGGGTGAGGTGGCCGTTGACTTCGTGGAGAGCTCCGGCATCGGCCGTGACATAGAGGCGGCCGTGGGTGATGTCGAGGTTGTCACGGTGGAGGCCTGCGAGTTCTCCCCAGCGCATGCCGGTGTAGGCGGCGGTGATCACCAGGAGGCACTGGTTGCGGGAGGCCAGGCGGAGGATGCGGTGGGCGATGGTGAGGACTTGGTGTTCGTCAGCCCAGGTGGCTTCGCGGCGTGGTTCGATGCGTCCTCGTCCGCGGCGTCGGGGGCGTACGGGGTTGGTGGCCAGGAGTTGGTTGTCGACAGCGTCGGTCATGACCATGGCGAAGAGTTTGCGGAGGCCTGTGATGGTGGCGGTGGCGTAGGTGTCGCGTAGTCGGTTGAGCCAGACTTGGACGTCGGCGGGGGTGATCTGGTCGACGGGGGTGGCGCCCCAGCGGGGCAGGACGTGGCAGGTGAGGAGGCTGCGGTAGTACGCCCGGGTGTTGTCGCCGATGTCCAGGGTCTGCCACCAGATCTCGGCCCATTCAGCGACCGTCACGGCGTGAGGCGCGGCGGGGGTGGTAGGGGCGGCGGGCGCGGCAGGCCGTGGGGCCGGGTGTGTGGGGTCATGCGTCTGCTCGGTAGGTTCGGAGGGAGCGGCGTTCAGCTGGTCAGCATGTGCGCGGGCGGCTGGTTCGGTCTCGAAGCTGCCGGGGACGCTTGCGGCTCTGCCGTCGGGCTTCCAGTACCGTACGCGCCACTTGTTGCCGCGTCGTTCGACCCATGCCACGGGTTGGCTCCTTGATGTGCGGGGGCGAAGACGACCGGGTGGGTCGTCAGGGCGTCCATGGACGCTCACTGGGGTGGCAGAGCGGAACCCCCTGCCGGGTGGTTGTCGGTCAGGTGTGGTCAGGGTGTCGGGAGCCGCTGCGGATGATGGTGTTCAGATCCTCGGTGGAGAACCGGAGGTGTCGTCCGACTCTTGTGCAGGGGATGCTGCGTGCGGCTGCTTTCTTGCGTAGCCACGATGCCGGTACTTGCAGCAGGGCGGCGGCTTGTTCGGGCGTGTGCAGCAGCCGGTGCGTGGCCGGTTGTGCCCCCTGCGCGGTCGGCTCAACAGGTGGAGTGGGCAGGTCATTGTCCGCTCTTCGCGGGCGTGGGCTGCCAACGCCCTGAGACGCAGCTGAGCTTTGTTGCGGGCGGGGAGAGCCGTCGGCGCTTGAGGCCGGCAGGGTGCTACGTGTGTGATCAGCACACAGGAGTGGTCGGGCTTGGCCGGAGGTGAGGGGACCGAGTGTCTTCTTCAATACGGACCTCTCAATGCACGAATTCGTGTTCGCCTGGGTGCCAGCCGTCTACGCGGCAATCGCCGCTGGTGCGATGGCGCCGCCGTGGGACCCGTGGGGTGCTGGTCGGCAGAAGTCATTTCACCTCCTTCTCCGATCGTCTGCTCGACGGGCGCCGGTCGACCGGGGCGGGCGTTGGGTGCGGCTGGTGCAGCGCGGAGGCCGGGACGTCGCGGGGTGGTCGGGATGGTCCTTTGTGTGTCGGGTGAAGATCAGTACGTCCTCGTGTTGGACGAGGTGGAGAGGGATGCCTTGGCGTCGGGCGTCGCGGACGTTTTTCATCTGGAAGAAGGAGGGGCGGGCGATGAGCCGGCTGTTGCGGATGCCGGCGAGGAGGGCGACGCAGCGTTCGGAGGGGGTGAGTCCGGCGGCTCGGCCGGCGGCAAGGACGGCGGAGGGCAGGTCGATGAGTTCCCCGCGGGTGCGCCAGGGTCGGGTGGTGACGACGACTGTGCCGCCGGGGCGGAGCATGGTGCTGCATTGGATGAGGATCTGTGTGAAGGCGTCCAGGAGCTGGTCGGTGGATACGTGGGCGAGGTTGTGCGGGTCGCGGCTGTAGCGGTAGTGCTTTTTGACGACGCCGCGTTCTCCGGTTTCGCGGGTGGAGCGGACTTGGCCATGGACGGAGGGGCCGTAGGGGGGTGAGGTGATCACGAGTGCGGCTGTGCCATGCCGCTCTGGTGGGATGTGGGTGAGGAGGTGTCGGGCGTCGGCGCAGGTGACCGTTGCCCGGCCGGTGGCGCCTTGGCGGGTGGCGAGGTCGAGGTTGGCCCGGGCGATGGTGGCCCATTTGGGTTCGTATTCGGTGCCGATGGCGTGTCGGCCGAGGTGTACGGCTTCTACGAGGGTGGTGCCGATGCCGCACATCGGGTCCAGGACCAAGTCACCGGGCTGGGTGTAGGTGCGGATGGCGTGGGTGGCGATGGCGGGCAGCATCTTGGCGGGGTGGTCGGCGGAGCCGACGGCGTAGCGGTCGCCTCGCTGGGCGGGGGCAGAGGTGGGTGCGGTGTTCCACACCGATTCCCGGGCGGACATGGCGTTTCCCCTTTTGTTGTTTCTATGCGCTGGCGATTGCGGACAGCACGAGCAGGTCGGAGTGGATGAGGCCGGGTGGGGCGCCCTCGGGGGGTGTGGGTGAGATCTGGTCGTCGGCGGGGTGGCCGTGGACGATGACGATGTGTTGGAGGTAGCTGAATCCTGCGGTGCGTGCGGAGGCGATCAGGGAGCCGAGGGGGTCGGTGAGGCGTCCGTTGTCGCGGCGCTGCCGGGTGGCGAGCAGGAGATGTCCGTTCGTGGGCAGGAGGCGGTGGGCGCGGTGGAAGAAGCCGGGCCAGCCGTGTTCCATCGCTCCCGGCATGTCGTCAGGGGAGGAGGTCGGTGTGTTCCCGGGTGCGGGGAGGGTGTCGGGGTGGAGTTCAGCGAGTAGGACGGGTGCTCGGCGGGTTGTGCGCTCGCTCTTGGGGGTGGCGGGGTAGGTGACACAGGGCGTTCGGGCGTCCATGCCGGGTTCGGTGTCCGGGATGAGGATCTTGATCAGGGGTGCGGTCGGGTGTCCGGGGCGGCGGGTGAATTCGGTGTGGATCTTGTCGATCGCCCAGGCGGGAAGCACGCTTCCTGCGTCGGGGAGGTCCTGTGGGTCGCCTGGGCTGGGGAGCCAGATGGTGGTCGGCAGGGGACGGGAGGTGCCGTGGTGAGTGGCTTGGTTTCGGCGGGGGTGGGGCATCGGCGGTTGGCGCCCGGGGGAAGGGGTCCGGCCGTTGTGTGCTGACGTGATCCATAGAGATTCCGGCCGTGGGTCTTTGCCATCTGTCCCGAGGTGTTCGGCATGCCGTGTGGTCCAGCCGAGTGCCTGTGGTGGTGACTACAGGGACGTCGGCGATTCTTCGTGACTTCGCAGGTCGGAAGGTATGCGAGCCGGTCGCGAGCCATCAGCGAGCCACTCGCGGGCCAGCCTGGCCAGGGGGCGTTGAGGGGCCTGGAATCGTCTTCAAGATTTTTTGTGTTCGATTTGCGCTGTGGTGGAGCGGTCACCGGACCTGCGTGCAGCGGGCGGTCCAGGCAGGGGCCATCGCACAGGCCGGACCACCGTGCGGTTTGCTGCCCGACGGTGGTACGCGGGTGGGCCGGTGGTGGCGCGGCGGGGTGAGAGGGGTGGCGGCGGAAGTTGTCCGAACCGCTCACAGGAGTCGTGTCATGCACCACCGCCCTGCACCCCGCCGTCCGCACACCGCCGTCTCGTCGCCGCTCGAGGAGTTGGAGCAGTCGTTTCTCGCGCTGGCCCGGGCGGAGGCACCGCTCACCTTGCCTGCCTGGCTGGTCTGCGACGCCCCGGTAGAGGAGGCCTGGCCCGTCGACCAGATCCGTACCCGGCTGGCTCACCCCAGCACCCGGCCCGAACTTCGGGCGCGTACCTGGAGCGAGGTGGTGCGCCGCGCGCACACGCTCGGGGAGCCGTGGACGGTGGTGGCCGTGGCCATGACCGTTCCGGTGCTGCGCCGGATGCTGGCCCGTCTCTCCCGCCCGGCGCATCTGGAGCGTCAGGAGCTCGAGCAGGAGGCTCTCGCCGCGGTCTCGATGGCCCTCGCGGCAGTGAGTGCCAGTGATCCGGGGCTGGACCGGGAGCTGTTCAGTGCAGCCGACCGCGCCGTGCATCGGCTCGTCTATGCGGCTCGCCGCCGCGCCGAGCGTGAGGCCGGTGAGCCGATGACCCACCTCGGCCGCCTGCACGCCGGCACCGGTGCGGAGGGTGACGGGCTGTCGGATGAGCACCAGGTGCTGGTTGGGGCGGTGCGAGCCCGGGTGGTGGACCTGGCCGAAGCTCAGCTGATTGCTCGCACGCGGCTGCATGGCGAGCCGATGGGCAAGCTCGCCTGCGAGCGGGGGGTGAGCATGCGTCAGCTCTATCGCCACCGCAGCGCCGCCGAGCAGCGTCTGGCCCGGCACCTGCACCACCGCACCCAGTAGGCGCCGCGAGGGTGAATCGGGTTCCGGGGCTGTCAAAAACCCGGGACCGGATTCTCTATCAGGAGTGAAAAGGAAAGGGGCAGGCCTCCCGCGCTTCGGGAGGATCTGCCCCGGCCTGGAGCGGGCCGCACCTGGGCTTCGCTTTCAGGTCTTGTGCTGGTGGGGGTGGGCACGCCGTCTCGTGCTGACACCCGAGAGCCGTTCCGGTTGCCGCCGAAGGAGGCAGGCCCCGGGCGAAGGGTTCAGCTCACCCCCACCGGTTTCGCTTTGTCCGCTGCTGTTTGCCTGGCTGCTCCTGCGCCTGATGGAGGTGCCTTCCCATGTTCTGCCGCTTCCGTCGGCCACACCTGTCCGTGCGCCGGCTCCTACGCCACGGGGTCCGGTTGGTCTTCACGGGTGTCGTGGCCGCCGCTGCGCTGTTGGCGGATCCGCCGGTGGTGTGGGCGGTGGCCACGATCCCGGAGGTGATCTCGACTCTGCGGGACTACGTCGTGGGTCTGCTTGCTGGGCTTGCCACGCTGTTTCTCACCTTCGGCGGCGTGCGCTATCTGACGGCCGGCGGCGACCCGGGAGAGGTCGAAGCCGCCAAGCGCGCGCTGAAAAGCGCCGCCATCGGGTACGGGCTGGCGATTCTCGCCCCGGTATTCGTGGTCGTTTTGCAGCACATCGTGGGGGTCGACGGCGAGGGCGGCGGTCAATGACCCGCGCCCGCCGCCTGTGCATGGTTCTCCTGGCGCCTGCTGCCCTGGGGATTGCCGTCGTTCCGTTGGCCGCGTGGCCGGCGCAGGCGATTCCCCTGCCCGTGTCGGCGTCTGCTGTGCCCGCCGCGCCGGTTGACCCCGAGCCGCAACCTGAGCCCGGTCCTGGAGCGAGCCCGCCCGAACCCGGGGCAAGTCCCAGCCGGCCTGGGGCCTCGCCCGGGCCCAGTCCGACACCGGGCCGCCCATCCCACAAGCACTCCCACCCGCCGGCCCGGGAGCCGTCCCCGGGACCGACGCCTCAGGCCTGCGAGGTCACCGGTGGTGACTGCTCCCCGGTCGGCTGGGGTCTGGATGGTCTCTTCGACATCCCCGGGATGATCGTGAACGCGATCACCTCGTTCTTGGGACTGATCGTCGAGCAGATCATGAAACCGCTGCGGGAGTTGCTCGCCGACACCCTGCTGGCCACCCCCGATGTCACCAGGCACGCCGACTTGAAACGGCTGTGGACAGGGGCGATGGGCATCACGGCCGGCATCTACGTGCTGTTCGTGACCGCGGGCGGGGTCACGGTGATGGGGTATGAGACCGTCCAGACCCGGTACGCGCTCAAGCAGATCGCCCCGCGTCTGCTCATCGGGATGATCGCCTCGGCCACGTCGCTGACCGTGATGGGGAAGACCATCGCCTTCGGCAACGGGCTCTCCCACGCCATCATGGGCATGGGCATGGCGGATGCAGGGCAGGGTCTGGTCGAACGCGCGCTGCCGTTCTCTCTGTTCGGCGCCCCTGGACTGAAGATCTATCTGCTGATCGTCTCGATCGTCATGATCGCGCTGATCCTGGCCGTGCTGACCGGGTTCTTCGTGCGGGTCGCCGTCATGGCTCTGCTTGCCGTCTCCGGTCCATTGGCGCTGGCGTGCCACGCCCACCCGGTTACCGAGCCGATGGCCCGGCTGTGGTGGCGTGCTCTGGCCGGCTGTCTGGTCATCCAGGTCGCGCAGTCCTTGACCTTCATCGTCGCGCTGAAGCTGTTCTTTGCCCCCGGGGCTACCGCGCTGGGGATTCCGTACGCAGACAAGCTGGGCACGATGCTGGCCGGGCTCGCTCTGTTCTGGGTGCTGTTCAAGATTCCGGGCTGGACCATGCAGGTCGTCTTCCGTTCCACCCCGGTCCACAATCCCCACGCACCCACCGCGGTGCGGATCCTGCGTCACTTGGCCATGTACCGGCTCATGGACCGCTACCTGCCGGGTATCCCCCTGCTTCGCCGCGCAGGGGGAGGCGGCCGCCCCGGCGGTGGGGGCGGAATGCCTGGCCGCGGAGGGGGCTGGCGGCCACCGCGGCCAGGGCCTGGACCAGGTCTGGGGCCCAGGCGGCTTGCTGTGCCCGGCAGGGGCCTGGCTCCCGGCCCGATGGGTTGGCTGTCGCGGGCCTCGGTATCCGGTGCAGCCGCCACCTTCTCCGGTCTCAGCGGCAACTCCTCCGGTCCTGTCGCGTCAGGTGCCGGTGGGTCGGCGCCGCCTCATGCGGCCGCCATGCGTTCGGCGCAGGGGGCGCCGTCGGGCCGTGTGCCGGGCAGCGCGACACCCGCCTCGTCCCGTCCGGCGAGTCCGAAAGGTCCACGCACGGTGATCCATCCCGCTCAGGCTCGGCGTAAGCAGCAGCTGAAGTTGCCTGTGGCCGCGCAGCGTGTCCCTGCCCGTCCGCCGCGTTCGGTCCAGGGCTGGTTGCCGATCCGGGCCGAACGCGTCCCCCGTGCGCAGGCCGCGGCCCGCGCACCCTCTTTCTCTTCCTCGGTGCGGCCGTCCGCGGGTCAGCCCGCTTTTCGAACGCGCTCGCGCCAGTTGGTCTTGCCGGTGCCCGCGGAGCGAGTGCGTCTGCGGCCCATCCGTCCAGCGCAGCTGCGGCTTCCTCTCGAGCCGCCGCGGAGGTGATTGTTCATGACAGATGCAAGTAACGAAGGCGTTGCCGCCACGCGTGTCCCCGCCGACATCGCCCGCCCGGATCGTGTGCTGGGGCCCCTCACCGCGCGGCAGACGGGGATTGTCGCTGTGTGCGGGCTGGTGCTGTACGGCGGGTACTGGATGGTGCGCCCGGTCATGGCGCCGCTCGCGTATGTGGTCATGGTCGTGCCGGTGGCCGGGGTCGTCACCGCGATCGCGCTCGGCTCCCGGGAGGGCATCGGCCTGGACCGGTTCCTGCTCGCTGCCCTGGCCCACCTGCGCCGTCCCAAACGGCGCGTGCTTGCTCCGGAAGGTGTGCCTGCGCTGCCCAACGTCGTGAACCAACGCCTGGTGAAGGTGGCCGGGCCGATGCCAGCGGCGATGCGGATGCCGTACCGCGGTGTCAGCCCTCAAGGTGTTCTCGGGCTGCGGGGGTGCGGGACGGCGGCGTTGGCGACGTGCTCGACGGTCAACTTCGACCTGCGCAGCGGTGCCGAGCAACAAGGTCTGGTCGCGGCATTCGCCCGCTGGCTCAACTCACTGACCGGCCCCACGCAGGTCCTGGTGCGCTGCCACCGCACGGACCTGACGCCACTAGCCGAACAGCTGCATCATCATGCCCCGGTCCTGCCGCACCCTGCGCTGGAGCGCGCGGCCCGTGCTCACGCCGACTTTCTCGCCGAGCTGGCGGCAGGAGGCGATCTGCTGACGCGCCAGGTCGTCCTCGTTGCGCGGGAAGAGGCAACACGGCGGCACCAGCCTCAGTCGGGGGGAGGGAGTGGTCGTGCCGTCCAGCGCATCCAGGAGGCAGCCCGTGCACTCGCCCCAGCGGAGATCAGTGTCACTCCCCTGGATGGGGAACAGACCACAGCTCTTGTCCACGCCGCCTGCAACCCCGACTCCCCCGCCACGCCCGCCGCTGGACAAGTTGAAGGAGACGACGCGTGATTCAGTTCTGGAGGGCCCGCCGTGGTGCGGCCGACACGCTCGTCCCGGCCGATGACCTGCTGGAGGCGGTCGGCCCCGAGGCCGTCGAGGTCCATGCCCGTACCCTCGCGGTCGGCGGTCATCTGGCTTCCACGCTGGTGGTGACCGGCTATCCGGCCGAGGTCTCGCCCGGCTGGCTGGCTCCCTTGTTGAACTTCCCCGGGCACCTCGACATCGCCGTTCACATCGAGCCGGTCCCCAACCCGGTGGCCGCGGCTGGGCTGAAGAAGCAGCGCGCCCGGCTGGAATCCGGGCGGCGCGGCGGGTTCGACAGGGGGCACCTGGACGACCCGGACGTGGAGGCCGCCGCTGCTGATGCGGCCGAGCTCGCGTACCGGATCGCCCGGGGCGAGGGGAAACTCTTCCAGGTGGGCCTGTACATGACCGTCCACGCCTCAGATGAGGACACGCTGGCTGAGCAGGTCGCTGCGGTCAAGGCGGTTGCGGAGTCGCTGCTGATGACGGTCGCGCCGACCACGTACCGGGCGCTGCCAGGCTGGCTGGCCACACTGCCGCTCGGTATCGACACGCTCAAGGTCCGTCGTACTTTCGATACCGCGGCGCTGGCCGCGTGCTTCCCCTTTACCAGCCCCGACCTGCCCGCCCCTGGGGCCGAAGCTGCCGGTGCGGGACCGTCGTCGAGGGTGCTCTACGGGTTGAACGCCGTCTCGGGCGCTCCGGTGTTGTGGGATCGGTTCGGGTGCGACAACTACAACTCCGTCACCCTCGCCCGTTCCGGTGCCGGCAAGTCGTACCTGGCCAAGCTGGAGCTGCTGCGGCTGCTGTTCACCGGTGTGACCGCGTCCGTCATCGACCCGGAGAACGAGTACGTTCGCCTGGCGGAAACCGTTGGCGGACACGTCGTCGCGCTCGGCGCGGACGAAGGGCGCCTCAACCCCTTTGACCTCCCGCCCCACGCCAGCGCGAGCGTTGGCGAGGATGTGCTGACACGACGGGTGCTCTTCCTGCACTCCTTTCTCACCGCGCTCCTCGGCACAACCTTCGATGCGGCGCAGAAGGCCGTGCTGGACCGGGCGATCCTGAGCACTTATCAGCGGGCGGGAATCACCGCCGATGCACGCACGTGGACGCGCACCCCTCCCGTGCTCACCGACCTGGCCGAGGTGCTGGCCGAAGACGGCAGCCAGGCAGCTGTGGAGCTGGCGGAGCGGCTCGCGCCGTATGTCACCGGGTCGCATGCGCCGGTGTTCAGCGGCCCCAGCACGGCGAGTACCTCGGGGCATCTGGTGGTCTTCGCGCTGCAGCAATTGCCGGAAGAGGTCAAGGCACCGGCCATGCTGCTCGCGCTGGACGCGGTCTGGCGCCAGGTCACCGCCCACGGCCGGCACGGCAAGCACCTGGTGGTGGTCGACGAGGCGTGGCTGCTGATGCGCGACACCGCCGGGGCACGCTTTCTGTTCCGGATGGCGAAGGCCGCACGCAAGTACTGGACCGGGCTCTCCGTGGTCACCCAGGATGCCGATGACGTTCTCACCTCCCCGTTGGGCCGGGCCGTGGTCGCCAATGCGGCGACGCAGGTCCTGCTCCGCCAGGCCCCGCAGGCCATTGACACGATCAGCAAGTCCTTCCGTCTCTCTCACGGCGAACGCGAGTTCCTGCTGTCCGCCGCGCAGGGCGAGGCGCTGCTGCTGGCCGGGGAGCAGCACAAGGTCGCGCTGATGTCCGTGGCCGCGCCGGGCGAGCACGAGATCATCACCACCGACCCAGGAGAACTGGCCGCGCAACCTCTGGCCGAGGACATCGATCCCGATGGCCCCTACATCGATGAACATCCCGGCGGCGACGGGTGGGTCCGGTGACCGTCCACCTGCTGATGGATACCACCGGACCGCACGGCCTGGTGGCGGACTTCCTCACCGATCCGGGAGCCTTCTGGACAGCCATCGCTCAGCGAGCGGGCGGCTGGTTTGCTCTGTACGCGCCCGTGTTCGTCCCGGTCGTCACGGCCGTGACCGTGTGCGGGGTGGCTGCACTCAGCCGGTTGCGGCACCAGCGCCACCGTCGATTCGCCGAGGGCGCGCGCTGCGTGGAGATCCTGGCTCCCCCGCGAGTGCCTGCCAAGGGCGGCGAAGTCCTCTGGGCGCAGCTCGCGGGTCTGTTGCGGCCGTGGTGGCGCCGCCTGGCTGGTGGGCAGCCACATCTGGGCTTCGAATACACCTGGACCCACACCGGGCTGGGCATCCGGTTGTGGGTGCCGGGCACGGTACCGCTGGGGCTGGTGCGGCGTGCGGTGGAGGCGGCCTGGCCCGGAGCTCATACCCGCGTGATGGAACCGCCTGCGCTGATCCCGCCGGGGCATCAGGTCAGCGCGGGTCGGCTGCGTCCGGCGCGCCCGGAGGTGCTGCCGCTGCGTACCGAGCATGCGGCTGACCCGCTCCGGGCCCTGCTGCAGGCCGCCACCGGCATGAGCGAGGGGGAAACGGCGCTGGTGCAGATCCTTGTCCGGCCTGCCACGGGGGCGGCTGTGCGGCGGGCTCGCCGGGCGGCGCGGCGGTTGAAGGCCGGGCAGTCCACCCGGCGTCTTCCCGCTCTCTCAGCCCTCTTGTTGCACCGGCCGCAGCCCACGGCCACGGGTCGGCAGGATGTCGAGCACAGCGTGGCGGTCCGCCAGTCCGCGTCCAAGCTGGCCGGCCCCCAGTGGCAGACGGTCATCGCCTACGCCGCCACCTGCACCGCCGGGCAAGAGGGCGCCAGGGACCTGGTGCGCGGACGGGCTCACGCGCTGGCCTCCGCGTTCGGCCTGTTCGCGGAACGCAACTGGCTCGCCCGCACTCGCCTGCCCAAGCCGCGCCAGCCGCTGGAGGGGCGGCTGTTCCCTCAGCGCGCCGCGTTGTTGTCGGTGCCCGAGCTCGCGGCCCTCGCCCACCTTCCCGTCGACCCGGATGCTCCGGGTCTGCGGCGCGCTGGCGCCCGCTCCGTGCTGCCGCCGCCCACCGTGCCCCAGCCCGCACCCGGTGCGGGGGTCAAGCCGCTCGGCCACTCCGATACCGGCGCTCGGCGCCCGGTAGGGGTCGCGGTCGCCGATGCCCGTCACCATGTGCACCTGATGGGCGCAACAGGCTCCGGAAAGTCCACACTCATCGCCCACCTCGTCCTCGACGACGTACGCAACCGGCGGGGTGCGATCGTCGTCGATCCCAAGGGCGATCTGGTCACCGACCTCCTTGCCCGGCTCCCCGACACCTGCGCGGAGCGTCTCGTCCTGATCGACCCGGACGACGTTCATTCCCCGCCGTGCCTCAACGTGTTCGACGGTGCGGACATCGATGTCGTCGTCGACAACCTGACCGGCATCTTCCGCCGCATCTTCAGCGCCTTCTGGGGCCCCAGGACCGACGATGTGATGCGCGCCGCCTGCCTCACCCTCCTCAAGCACCGCTCCCTCACCGGCCAGCTGGTCACCCTCGCCGACGTGCCACGCCTGCTCGGCGAGCCCGCGTTCCGCCTGCGGCTGATCCCCACCATCAAAGACCCGGTGCTGCGTGGCTTCTGGGCTTGGTACGAATCGATGTCCGAGCCCTCCCGCGCTGCCGTGGTCGGCCCGGTGATGAACAAGCTGCGTGCCTTCCTGCTGCGCGACTTCGCCCGCCGCTCCATCGCCGCCGGCCCCTCCACCTTCGATCTCGCCCAGGTCCTCGACGGCGGCATCCTCCTGGCCCGTCTCCCCAAAGGCGCCCTGGGCGAGGAGACCGCCCGGCTGCTCGGCTCGTTCATCGTCGCCGGGACCTGGCAGGCCGCCGCTGCCCGCGCCCGTACCCCCGAGCACCAGCGCATCGACGCCTCGCTGTACGTCGACGAAGCCCACAACTTCCTCACCCTGCCGTACCCGCTGGAGGACATGCTCGCCGAAGCCCGCGGCTACCGGCTGTCCATGGCGCTCGCCCACCAGCACCTGGCTCAGCTTCCGCGCGACCTGCGTGAAGGGATCTCTGCCAACGCCCGCAACAAGATCTTCTTCAACGCCTCCCCCGAAGACTCAAACACTCTGGAACGCCACACCCTCCCCACCCTCGCTGCGCATGACCTGGCACACCTCGGCCCCTACCAGGCCGCCGCTCACCTGCTGACCGGCGGAGCCGAATCCGCGGCCTTCACCTTGACCACCCGGCCCCTGCCCCCGCCCGTTCCGGGCCGCGCAGCCGACCTACGTGCCGCTGCCGCAGCCCGAACCGGAGCCCGGGCCGCCACCCGCCCCTGACGCCCCGCTGCCTTGGCCCACGTCACGCGTTCCGCCCAACTCTCTCCTCTTGGTGGTGACCGCTCATGCCCGCTCTGCCTCGCCCCGCCTCCGGTCCCGGCTCCCGCTACACCGCACGCGCCGCGACCACCCGCCCCCGCCCCACCCCACCAGCACGCCGCCACACCGACATCGTCGCGCTCACCCACCGTCTCACCGAACGCGACCTGTGGCTGACCGCCATGGTCCACGAACACCGTGTCCTGACCGCGCCCCAGATCACCCGCCTGGCCTTCAACGGTCCGCGCTCCGCCCAGCGCCGCCTGCGCACCCTCCACCAGTACGCCGTCCTGGACTCCTTCCGCCCCTTGGTCCATACAGGCTCCGCCCCCGAGCACTACACCCTCGGCCCCCTCGGCGCCACGCTGCTCGCCGCCCTCACCGGATGCGAACTCCCAGCCCTGGGCTGGCGCCCCACCGCCACCGGCCGCATCGCCTACTCCCCCTGGCTGGGCCACGACGTCGGCGTCAACGAACTCCTCACCCACCTGGCCGCCCACGCCCGCCACACCCCCCGCAGCGGTCTGGCCCTGTGGCTGTCGGAACGCTCGTGCGCCCGCCGCTGGGACGACATGATCCGCCCCGACGCCTACGCCCACTGGCAAGACCCATCCAGCGCAGCTGAAAGCCCACGCGGGTTGCCGTTCTTCCTCGAATACGACACCGGCACCCAGTCCCTGCCCCGGGTGGAGGCCAAACTCGCCGGATACGCCGCCTTCACCACCTCCACCGGCACCCGCCCCGCCCTGCTCATCCACACCCGCACCGCCTCCCGCGACCGCGCCATCCGCCAACGCCTCACCCAACCCGCCCGCGACCTGGACCTGCGCGTCGCCACCTCCTCCATGGACTTCACCACCACAACGCCCTGGGGCCCCTGGTGGACCCCGCTCGAACCCGCAGCACGCCGCACGACGCTGACCGCCCTCGCCACCCACTGGACCGACCTGACCCCGGCCGCAGGACTCGAACCCACCGACGCCGACACCGCCCTGACCCTCCCCGTCCCCCCACTACCGCCCGCAACACCAGCCTGATGACCATGCTCGTCAAGGCCACCACCGGTATCGGCTGCACGATCGTGGCGCTACCGCTCCTGGCCGCCCTCCTGGTGGCCGCGCTGCTCGACTCGATCGTCCCCGGCTCCGGCAGCTCCACGGCCACCCCGGCCAAGGACGCGCTGGCCGACGTTCCGCCGGCCATGCTGGACCTCTACCAGCGGGCCGCCCCTGAATGCCCGGGCCTGTCCTGGACGATCCTCGCCGCGATCGGCAAGGCCGAGACCAACCACGCACGCCACCCCACCATGAAATCCCCGGCAGGCGCGATCGGCCCCATGCAATTCGTGCCAGCCACCTTCAAAACCTACGCACACCCCGTACCCCCGGGCGGGAAACGGCCGCCCACTCCATGGGATCCGGTCGACGCCGTATTCGCCGCAGCACGCCTGCTGTGCGCGCACGGCGCCCGGCACAGCAGAAACCTCAAGCACGCGATCTACGCCTACAACCACTCCCACGCCTACGTCGCCCAAGTCCTGCGCATCGCACGACGCTACGCCGCCACATCCCCAACAACCAGCCCCAGCCCCGCCGCAGGCTCCGCGCGCGCATCAGATGCGGTCGCCTTTGCCCGCCGCCAGCTCGGCACCCCCTACGTGTGGGGCGGCGATGGCCCCGCCGAGGGCGGCTTCGACTGCTCCGGCCTGACCAAAGCCGCCTACGCCAGCACCGGCATCACCATCCCCCGCGTGGCACAAGACCAGTACAACGCCGGCCCCCGCCTGGCCGCCCGAGAGCATCTCCTGCCCGGAGATCTGCTGTTCTTCGGCACCCGGCCCCAGGCCATCACCCACGTCGGGATCTACACAGGCCACCACCGCATGATCGACGCGCCCCGCCCCGGGGCCGTGGTCCGCGAGGCCCGGGTCCGGCTGACTGGTGCTGCATATCAGGGCGCGACCCGCCCGAATCCGCGCGGTGCCCGGTGAGCCAACAGCCCACCCCGGCCGAAGTCGATGCCCTGCTGCGCGCCCTCGTCCGCATCCTGGCCGGAGTTGCCGTCCTCGCACTCGTCTTCACCGCCGTCAACGTCACCCTCTTCGCCACCGACCACCACATCCCCTGGCCCATCGCCCTCCTCCTGGACCCGATGGTCGCCCTCACCCTCACCACCGTCCTGTACGCCGACGCCCGCCTCGCCGCCTGGGGCATCCCCCCACCACGCTGGTCAACCGCCCTGCGCTGGTCATCCGGCCTCGCCGCAACCCTCATGAACACCTGGACCTCGCTTTGGCCCGACGACCACATCGGCTGGCCCCGCCACGCCAACCCCGCCGGAGTGCTCCTGCACTCCGTACCCCCACTGCTCCTCATCGGCCTGACCGAAACCATCGCCGCCTACCGCCGCTGCACCAGCCACCTGCACCCGCACCCCACCACCGCACCCCAGCAGGTGCACCCGCACCCCTCCGCCGAACCGCTCCGGGAGCAGCACGGGAGCACTCAGGGAGCACCCGCACCCGCCATCCGTCCACTCGCTGGAACCCCGCACCCCGCACCGCACCCGAAGCCCGCCCTGCACCCCATCCCACACCCGGACCCGGGCACGCACCCGCACCCGACCGGCGATGGCCCACAGGAAACGCCCGCGCGCCCCGACGGGCCGCACCCTGCCCCCAACGCGCCCGTACCCCGGCCCGGCCCGGATAGCCGCGCAGACGCCCAGCTGTACGCGCAAGCCCTCGCGCTGGATGCCGCCGCACGGCAGAGCACCGGGCAGCCGGTCAGCATCCGGCAGCTCCGCCGCCACCTGCACCTGGGCCAACGACGCGCCCGTGAACTGCGCACCCGCCTCGATACCCACCGCACCCCGGGAGCGCCCACACCCCACACCGCACCCGCCGCCGCACCTCACCCGCCGACCGCAGATCCACCCGTGGGGGTGAGGGGAGCGGCTTGACTTGTCGGCCGCTGCAGAGCGTCCATGGTGGTCGCTCGCGGATCTACCGCGTAGGCCACGCGCCGCGAGCACCCCGGCCGGGGCTCTCTCTCCAACCACCAACCACCCATCGCGGGAGGCCCCATCATGTCAACCACCCCCAACGTCCCTCGCCCGGCAGCCACAGACAGCCCCGACCCTCAACAGCTGACCGGCGCTGCGGCCACGGTATGGGACGCGCTTAACACCCAGCCTGGCGCCACGAGCGTCGCCCTTGCCCAAGCTGCCGGAGCCGGCCGCTCCACCACGACCAAAGCCCTGCGTGTCCTGGAACAGATGGGCCTCGCCCGATGCGAAACCAGCACCGCCGGAGGCCGCGGGCGCCCCGTCAATTACTGGTACGCGGTTCCCGCGCCGGACAACGACTCCAACGCCTCAGCGGACACCCCGCAGGAGCCGTCACCCCAGAGCAGCGCAGACCCTGAGCCCGCGGCACCGCACGACGACGACGCCGCCCACGCGACACAGCCGCCCACGTGCGGGGACGACGGGCCGGGCCACGGCGAGGACCACGCCGATGAACCTGACACTGACGCTGAGCAGACGGGGCACGAGCCCCAGTCCGGTGCCATGGAGGAGGCCGAACGGGAGACGGGGGCCGCCAGCTCGCTGACTCCGGCACCCGCTCCCACGCCCCCGGTCGAGGGAACCGCGCCTCCCGGAGCACCGGAAGCCGCCCGGCCGACCGCCGTGTCCGGCGGAGACAAGGTCCGCCTCGCTCCCGGCGCCCTGCGCCAGATGGTCATCGACCACCTGACCGCGCATCCCAACGAGGCGTTCACCGCCACCCGCATCAGCCGGGTGATCGCGAAGAGCTCCGGCGCGATCGCCAACGCCCTGGCCACCCTGGCCAGGCAAGGCATCGCCGAACAGGTCACCGAACGCCCCCGCACCTACCGCCTCGCCACCGCCCCCGGCGACGCATAGACGAGCCGACGTCCCAGGGCCGGGTGCCGCCCCGCAACCAGCGGGGTGGCACCCGGCCCTTGTCCTGGGCCCGCCGGTCATCCCCTGCGCCCGGTCGCCCCAGCCGGGGCCAGGATGGCTCGCCGCTGGCTCCCTGATGGCGCGCTGGTGGCTCGCTTGGCCACAACCGGAACCCCTGAGCAGTCGTGACCGGGTGAGCAACGGTCAGGGGGAGTGACAAGCGGGGCACCGCAGGGTCCTGCGAGCGTGCGCCGTCGCAGCGCAACGGCCCCTGCCCGCGACCGGTGTAGCGGTCGCGGGCAGGGGCCGTCGGGTTTGTTGGCTACGCTACCGGCGTCCACCGCATCCGGCGTGTCCGCAGCCGCCGCAGAAACCGCCGCTGTTGCACGGGCAGGGGCACGGGCCCACTCGTCTGGGGCGCGGTGTGCCCTCTGCCGTGCGCTGGCGGGGCATGGAGGCCGTGACGGGGGTGGTGGGGCGGTCGGGGTTAGTGCGGTAGGCAGCGGTCTCCAGCAGGCAGAGCCGGGCGGGGTGGGGGCGTTGGTCGAGGCGGGTGAGGTAGTGCGGGAGGGCGGGGTCGGTCAGGCCGGTGGTGTGCCATCCAGCGGCTGTGACGATGTGTGAGGCGGCTTCGGCTTCGAGCCATGCCGCGTGGTGGGGTGAGACATGGCTGGCGTGCTGGTTGCAGATCTTCTCGGTTGCAGCGTGCAGGATGTCAGCGAACGGGGCTGGCGTGTTGGTGCTGACGCGCTTGAGCAGGTGGTGGCTGCGGGTGAGGATCTGGTGGACGAGGATGCGGTGGTCCTGCAGGCCGGGAGTCGACATGAGGGTTTTACCTTTCGGGGAATTTTTGGGGAATTGCCAGACGGTTTGCGTGGCGCGCCAGATGAGGGCCATGAGGGGTGGCGTGGGTCACGGGCAGGCGTGCGGGGCTGTGCCGTGTGCCGTCGGCTTGGAGACGCCGGGGTGTGACGCTGAGCGTGTTCAGACGGTCAGGAGGGCGGTCTGGTAGGCGTCGAGGACCAGGTCGAGCTGGTGCATCTGCTGCGCGTAGCGGGCTGCGTGGAGTTCGGTGGAGCGGCTGGAGTAGAGGATGGCGGTCGCGTCGGCGTGGGGCGGGCCTTGGTCGGTCAGTGCGTCGTTGAGGTGGTCGCGGGCGCTGGTGGCGTAGCGGCGGAGGGTGGTGTGGAGGCGGTCGGCTTCGCGGGCGGTATCGCTCAGGAGCTGGGCGAGTGTTCCCAGGGCGGTGTGGGTGGCCTGGCGGTGGCGGCGCAGTGCGATGTAGCCGTCGTCGCCGAGGGTGGTGAGCAAGGTGGCTTCGCCGGGCCCTGCCAGGCCGGGGGCCGGTTGGCTGGTGTGAAGGGCGGTGGGTTTCGTGGTGCCGCGAAGGCGGCTGGTGGGGTTGTTCATCGCCACGGGGGCCTTTCGGTGGTGCAGGCTGGGGGGTTATGGGGTGGGGCCGTAGGGGCAGGTGGGGGTGTGGGCTTCGTCGTCGGCGAAGGTGTCGGGGTAGGTGGGCGGGATGGGGCCGCCGTCCAGGGGTGCGGGGCTGGTGGCCAAGAAGGTGCCGAGGTCGGCGAGGTGGCGGATGTCCGCCAGGGGTACCCGGGCTTTGCACATGGGGCAGGGGCCGAGGAGTTCGAAGGCGTCGTCTTCGTGGAGAGGGTGGCGGGCCAGGAATTCGTAGCGGGTGCCGGTGGCGGGGCAGGTGGCGGTGGTCAGGAGGGGTTCGCCGGGGGTGGTGCGGCGCCGTAGCCAGTCCGGGGTGACCGTGATGCGGTCCAGGGTGAGGCCGAGTGTGCTGGCCAGGCGTACGGCGGTGCGGGCGAGGTCCGCCCCCCGGTACGGGCCGAACTCGCTGGTAGCGGCGCTGTCCTGGATGAATACGGCGGCGGCCTGAGCGGCTTCGGCGATGGACGTCATGACCTGTGCCCGCCGTTCAACAGGGTGGTCGCAGTGCCCCCGGTGAGGTAACGGAGGGGGTCGGTACCGGGGTGCTTGGCCGACAGTTCCTCCAGGGGGTTGCCGGTGCTGAGGTTTTCGCAGGTCAGGCGGGTGTCCAGGTGTGTCTCGGGCTGGCTGTGCTGCATCGCGGATCACTCCTTGTCTGTGGCGATACGGGGCCCGGCCCCGGTGCCGCCCCGGAGGTTGTGGGGCGGCACCGGCCGGGGAGTACTGCGGTGCCGTCGGGTGCGCAGGCGCGGGCGCTGCGGGACCGGGGGTGGTCAGGCGGGGTGGGTGATGGTGAGTGCGCCGGTGTCGGGGCCGGGCGGGGTGCGGCGTGGGACGGGGGTGGGGTCGGTGATGGCCCGGCAGAGGGCGGCGACCAGGTGGGTGGGGGTGTGGAGGCAGGCGAGGGCGAGCCACAGCACGGTGAGGTCGGTCGCGCGGCGGGCAGCGCACAGCCAGTTCGCCGCGCCTCGACGGCTCGAGCTGGGGAAGCGTGCGGTGACGACGGCTGCCTGCTGATGGGGCCCGTACCAGGCGGTTTCGCCGTTCCCAAGGCCGCGCGTCCATCCGGCTGCCGCCAGCGGGGCCGTCGCATGTCCGGGTGAGGTGGGTGGCTGGAGGTAGTGCGGGCCGGTGCCCGGGGCAGGGGCGGGGGTGTCGTCGGCGAGGGCGGCGGCGAAGGCGGCAATGAACTCCGGCGGGGTGTCCCGGCAGAACCACGCCGTCCAGGCCGCGCGCCCACCTCGCACCGGGCTGGCGGTGAACTCCCAGGTCATCAGCGGCTGCCCGAGGCGACCCGGGTCGGGCGCATCGGCGAGGTGGCGCGCCTGGCGCAGGCCCCGGGGGTCGCTGTAGTCGGTGTGGTCGGGCGTGTGCTCGGTATGCCATCCGGCGGCTTGCAGGACGTGTGCGGCGGTGGTTGTGGCGTCGGGATCCGGGCCCGCGAGGTAGCGGGGCACGATCAGATACGGCTGCCTGCTCCGGGGGTGGTGTGTCACGGTCGGCTCCGTGTGTTCGGGTGTTGGCTGGGTGGGTGGTTGGGGTGCCGCCCCGGCCCGGGGGTGTGCGGGGCGGCACCCTGCCTGCGAGACGCTCAGGCGCCGTTGATCAGGCGGCGGACCTGAGGCGGGAGGGTGTGCTCGGCGCGCCACAGCGGCTGCGGGGAAACCAGGGCTGTGGTGAAGGCGGCGATCAGGTGGGCCGGGGTGTCGTTGTGGAATTCGGCCCACCACAGTGCTTCGCCCTCATCGATGGTCCGCACCTCGACCTGCCACGCCTCCTCGCGGGCCTGGTCGAAAGCGGGGCCTGGGCGCGGCGGGGTGTGGGTGGCCTCGGCGAGCATGTCCGGTGCCAGGGCACGGGCGTCGAATTCGCTGATGCTGTGCTGCCATCCGGCTTCGGTCAGGGGGCTCCAGACGGTGTCCGGGGGGCCGCTGTAGCGGAGGTAGGGCGGGCGGTCACCGCCCGTCTCGACATCGGCGGCCAGCGTGGTGGTGAGGGCGGCGATGATCTCGGGCGGGGTGCAATCGCTCATCGCCGCGCGCCACAGGGCGGGGGCGTCGCGGTGGGGGCGGGCTTCGATGTGCCACAGGCCGACGGGTTCGACCAGCTCGCAGTATTCCGGAATGAATCCGATGTGCAGGCGACCCTGATCGCCGAAGGCGTGGTAATTACCCCACTCATCCGTCCGCTTGTGCCTGTGCCGCTCGGAAATACGATTCGATGCTGTGTACTGCGGCGATGCCGTTCGGTCAGGCAGCCTGGCGGTACTCATTAATCAGGCCACCGAGAACGGGCCGTCGTTCGATTCGATGGCGTGTGAGGTCGTTGACGTTGGCCAGGGCGGGTAGTTCGGCACTGTCCGGGGGGAGTTGCTGCCGCGACTGGTGGGGGCGGTGCTGGTTGTAGTGCCGGATGTACTCGGTCAGCACCTCCACGGCGTGGGCTTCGTTGTAGATCAGGATCCGGTCGAGGACTTCGCGGCGTAGGGTGCCCACGGCTCGCTCGCAGATTGCGTTCGCCTTTGGTGCCCGTGGCGGGCTGAGCAGGATCTCCATGTCGTCGGCCTGGAAGACTGCGTCGAAGGCGCTGGTGTACTTGCTGTCCCGGTCCCGGAGGAGAAAGCGCAGGGAGTCCATCCGGCACCCCAGCATCATGGTGAGGTTCCTGGCCTGTTGGACGGTCCACTGGGTGGTGGGGCGTTCGGTGACGCCGGCGAGGTGAACGCGCCGGGTGCCGTGTTCGATGAAGACCAGGGCGTACAGGCGCTTGAGGGTGATGGTGTCGAGGTGGAGGAAGTCGGCGGCGAGGATGCCGTGGGCCTGGGTGGTGAGGAATTCACGCCAGGTCGGGCCGGAGCGCTGGGGAGCGGGATCGATGCCGGCCGCGTGCAGGATCTCCCAGACTGTGGACGGGGCAATCTGGTAGCCGAGACGTGCGAGTTCACCCTGTATGCGGCGGTGGCCCCACGTTCCGTTTTCCTTGGCCAAGCGCAGGATGAGCTGCTTGACGGTCGGCGCGGTGGACGGCCTGCCGGGGCGGCGGTGCTGGGGGAACGTCCACTTCCGCGCAATGAGTTGTCGATGCCAGGCCAGCAGTGTGGTGGGGGTGACTGCGAATACGCGGCGCCAGCGTTCCCGCGGGACCAGCCGGGAAAGGGCGGCGAGCCAGATTCGGTCGGCGGGCTCGTAGCGGACTCGGGCGATCTGGCGGCGTAACACCGCGTTCTCGTGCCGCAACGCCAAGACCTCCGCATCCTTGGCCACGCGGCTGCGCAGCACCGCTGCGGGCACCTTGATCAGGTTCCGGAGCAGCGTGGTGACGATTGAAAGCGGCATCGGCAGATCATCCCAGGTGCCACGCAGGCCGCCACCCTGCGCAGAGAAGCTGCAGGCCAGAACAGAATCGTATTTCCGAGCGGGACACCGGAGGAGGCCACTGCCGCATCGGCTTCCAATGCGCCGGCTGCGACTTCTACGAACCCGACCCCTCCTACCGCCCCGCTCTGGAGCAAACCATCGCCGACCTGCGCGCAGGCAGGGAAGCAGCAGTCGCCATGGGCGTTGCGGACTGAGTCCTGGCGAACTTCGACCACCAGTTGAAGGCATACACCACGGTATTGGCCGACATGGACGAACGCGTGGCGGGACTGTCACCACAGGAGCGGAAGGCGGTGGAGGACGCGTCGAAGGAGCTCAGGAAAATCCGGGCCGCCCAGGCGTTCTTCCCCAGCGACACCCTGGAGATCAGGAGGGCCCGGTGACGGATGCCAGTGCTGCTGCCCGCGACGTCCGCGTGCAGCGACTACGGCAGGCGCGGGCCGCCGACAGCAAGGCCAAAACTCTCCGCGGCCTTGAAGCTGTCGCCAGTCTCGTCGCGGCCGGCGAGCGGGTCACGGTCACCCGGGTGGCCCGCAAGGCCGCCGTCTCGACCTGGTTCGTCTACAACCGGCCCGAGGTCCACCAGGCGGTGCAAGCCGCCATCCGGGAGCAGGCCCGACACGGCATCCCGGCCGCGGCCGTCGTCCCCCGGCAGCGCGTCAGCGAGGCAAGCCTGCAGACGGACCTGGCTCTCGCCCGCGAGGAGATCAAGGACCTGAAGACAGAACGGGACCGCCTCCAAGAGCGGGTCAGACTGGCTCTGGGAGCCGAGATCGAGCAGGTCCAGCAACCCGAACTCCTCCGCCGCACGCGGGGCCTGGAGCGCCACAACGCGCTCCTAGTCGCCGAACTGGCCGAGCAGACCACGCGAGCGGACAAACTCGAACGGCGGACGATCGAACTGGAGGATGAGGTCACCGCCGTCCGTAGGGCCCTCACACGGTCGATCCGGGCGGTACCCCCGCCGCCAAGATGCTAGGAGGATGATCACCAAGGTCGGCTTCGCCACGGCCCGGGCACCAGCACACCCAGCTCTTGCCACCCGGCTGCGACCAGGACGCCGTGCTCACGGTCAGCGCACGGCACGAACGTGAGGCGCTCGTGCCGCTACTCGGCTGCGAGGTGCGACCATCCGGCCAGCAGTTGCACCTGGGGCAGGACGCGTCCCACCGGCCGTGCTCGGCCACCGCGGCTGCCTGGGCCAGCCGACGCGAGCGTACCCCGGCCAGCCGGACCCGCATCGCGAGGAAGCGCGAGGTCATCGGGGCGCGGGAGCCTTCCCGCCGGGTCACCTCGCTGAAGGCTTCCCGTCCGGCGGCCGCTGCCAGTTCCGCCACCGTCACCGGTGGCTGCCGGTAGCGGGGAGCTGGCCAGCGGCCGTCGCCAGACCAGGCGGGGGCGGCGGGACCGCATCATGTGGTGGTGCGATACGGGGATCTGCAGCCTGTGAACGGTCCGGTCGGTGTTCATCACTTCCGCCGTTGGTGATGCACACGCGGGGTCCGCCGTACCCGGTCTCCCCGGCTACGGCGGACCCTATGGCTGTGGGGGCTTGGGTCAGACTTCGACCCAGAAAGCGTCCCCGTCCAGCACGCGCTGCTTCTTGTGGAAGGTTCCTATGCGGCCGCCTTGCCTGTCCTGCTCGTGATCGGGAACCCAGGCGATGCCCCGGCTGTTGGCCGGCAGACTGGTGCCGCCCTCGCGGGTGCTGGCAAACGGGTACTCGTCACACGACAGGCCCTGGGCCGGAGGCCGCTGGCCCCCGCACACCGCCTGCCGGTTCTGGCCGGCCTTGACAGGGTCTGCCTCCCGGTGCAGAGGCGGACCAGCATTGAGCTTTCCGTAGTGGCCACCGCGTGCCTGTACGTCGCGGATGTTCTTAGCGATCCACGGCAGCGACTTCATCGACTCCATCGTCGGGTAGTACCCCGGGAAGACACAGCCCGCGCGCTGCGTGCGCCGGTCGCTGATCCGGCTCCAGAACGTGTCGTCACACCGGAAAGACACGGACTCGTAGGAGGACGCGTCTATCGTGTAGGGGCCCGGCTTGCTGAAGGTCAGCAGGTAGTGCGCCGTTGTCTGGTCCTGCTGGTTCTTGGCCACCCTATCGATGTAGTTGACCTTGCCGGAGATCGACCGGCCCCCCAGCGTACGCTGCTGCGGGAACTTGTTGATGGCCGAGCACTTGCCGCCGCAGATGACGGACAGTCCCAGCCGGATCCCGGTCGCCTCGCCTGACACGACCGCGGGGCTGACCTCGATGGATTCCGACCACTTCAGCGACTTGGTCTTCAGCGTCATCTTGTGCGTGATGGTGTATACCGCAGTGCCCACCGGTTTCACGCCCTCGTACACGATGGCTATCGCTGGAACCACTGTGCACAGCTCGGTCCGGTTGAAATTGTCCTTGCCTTCCTCGCACGTCACGCTGGCCCTCGGCGTTGCCGCGGTGGCGCGGACACTGGACCTGATCGACAAGGTGTCAGACGGAGCTGCCTGCGCTGGCGCGATGGCGGAGCCAGCCAGTGCTATCGCCCCAACGGCCGCCAGTACGACTTGTTTGGCTTTGAGTCGTCTCACCATTGTTGATTCCCCCTCGCTTTCTCCGCCGTTCGATGCTGGAACGACCATGCATGGCCGGGTTTGCCGGAACCTGGCACAAACCTTGAATCTGCTGGTGGCAGTCCATGCGCGCCCGATGGCTAAAGGGATGGTGGGACGGGGTTCTGCCCGACTGCTGGCTGCTGATCGAATGGCCCACCGACGCCGAGGCGCCCACCGATTACTGGTTGTCCAACCTGCTGGCCGACACTCCGATCGTCGACCTAGTCCGTATGGCCAAGGTCCGCTGGCGCATCGAGCGCGACTACCACGAACTCAAGCCCCGCCTGGGCCTGGACCACTTCGAAGGCCGCTCCTGGAACGGCTGGCATCCCCACGCCAACCTGGCCACCGCCGCCCACGCCTTCCTCACCGAGCAGCGACTGGCCCCAAATCGGCTTTGCGGAGTCTGTGGCTCTCGCAGTACTTCAAGGAGAAGTGGCCGGATGCCAGGAAGCCACTCGCGGTCCACGCCAGCACGTCGTACGGGATGCCGCAGGACGAGGCGGGCCGCCGCAGCCGCGGCGGAACCCAGGAGGACTGCCCGCCAAGGCCGCCCTCGGCGCCCGGCGCACCGTCTGAGTGCAGGTCAGCAGCCGACAGCAGCCAGGTTCCATCCGTTGTCCACCACGGCTCAGGGTGCGGAGGGCATGTCTCTCCGCACGCACGGTTCCCGTCGCAGGACGTTTTCTGATGCGCGTCCCTCGTCCTCTCACCACGCTTGTCCTTGAGCTTCCCCCGTTGTGCGGGAGGTGCTGATTAGCTGGTCAGGGCGGGTTTGCGGGGTTTCAGGCTCACCGGTTCGGCCGTTGGCTGGTTGGCGTAGTGCTTCTCCTCGAACTCGATGGGGCTGAGATAGCCGAGTCGTTTCTGGATGCGGCGGGGGTTGTAGAAACCGTCGATGTACTCGAAGAGCGCGAGGTTCGCCTCGGCCCGGGTGGCGGAGGCACGGCCTCGGATGCACTCGGTCTTGATCAGCATCCACAGGTTCTCAGCCAGCGCGTTGTCGTACGAGTCGCCCACTGACCCCATGGATGCCTCAATTCCTGCCCGCACCAATCGGGTTGTGAGCTTGATGGACGTGTACTGGGTGAATTCCGGCGGTCGTCGCAACACCTGATCACGGAGGTGTTGCGTGGGCAGACCACCAGGGTGGGCGACGGCGGTGACGGGACGTCCGGCGATGCGTTCGCCGGGGCGGCCTCCGATCCGCCGGGACGTGGAGCGGGCGTTCTGGATCAAGATCACCGAAGGGCTGACCAGCGAGGACGCGGCAATCGCGTGCGGCGTGTCGGGGCCGGTCGGCACACGGTGGTTCCGCGAGCGTGGCGGCATGCCGTCGATCAAGCTCAGCCCGCCGTCGGGCCGGTATCTTTCGTTCGAGGAGCGCGAGGATATCGCGTTGCTCAACGCCCAAGAGGTAGGAGTACGGGAGATCGCGCGCCGCCTGGCTCGGTCGCCGTCGACCATCTCCCGGGAGTTGCGGCGCAACGCTGCGACCCGGAATGGCCAGTTGGACTACCGGGCCTCGATCGCTCAGTGGAAGGCGGAGCTGGCTGCACGGCGCCCGAAGACACCGAAACTGGTGGCCAATGCGCGTCTGCGCGAGTACGTGCAGGACCGGCTGGCCGGACAGATCCAACTCTCGGACGGGACCGCGGCGGCGGGGCCGCAGACGCCGCAATGGAAGGGCCGGAACAAGCCCCGGAGGCAGGACCGCCGGTGGGCGACGTCGTGGAGCCCGGAGCAGATCTCGCACCGGCTCAGGGCCGACTTCCCCGATGATGACTCCATGCGCATCTCGCACGAGGCGATCTACCAGGCCCTCTACATCCAGGGGCGCGGCGCGCTCAAGCGCGAGCTGGTCACCTGCCTGCGCACCGGACGTGCGCTGCGCGTCCCGCGAGCACGCTCCCGCCAGCGCGCCGGCGGTCACGTCACACCCGAGGTGATGATCAGCGAGCGCCCGGCCGAGGCTGAGGACCGTGCGGTCCCAGGCCATTGGGAGGGCGATCTCATCATCGGCACTGGCCGGTCCGCGATCGGCACGCTGGTGGAGCGCACGACTCGGTTCACGATGCTGCTGCACCTGCCCCGGATGGATGGTTACGGCGTCGAGCCGCGGGTGAAGAACGGCCCTGCGCTGGCCGGCCGCGGCGCCGAGGCCGTGAAGGACGCGATCGCCACCACGATCACCACGCTGCCCGGGCAACTACGCCGGTCGCTGACCTGGGACCGGGGCAAGGAACTCGCTCAGCATGCCCAACTCCGCGTCGCGACGGGGATCGAGGTCTACTTTGCCGACCCGCACAGCCCCTGGCAGCGGGGCACGAACGAGAACACCAACGGGCTGTTGCGCCAGTACTTCCCCAAGGGCACGGACCTCTCGCGATGGGGTGCTGATGACCTTGAGGCCGTGGCTCTCGCTCTCAACAACAGGCCCCGAAAAACCCTCGGTTGGAAGACACCAGCCGAGGCCCTGAATGAGCATCTACTATCAGTCCAGGAAGCCGGTGTTGCGACGACCGGTTGAGTCCGGGCAATACACCTCCATCAAGCTCACGACACGCCTGGTCAGAGCAGGGATCCAGGCATCCATGGGCTCGGTCGGCGACTCGTTCGACAACGCCCTGGCGGAGAACCTGTGGATACTGGTCAAAACCGAGTGCATCCGCGGCCGCGTCTTCGCCACCAGAGCCGAGGCGAACCTCGCCCTCTTCGAGTACATCGACGGCTTCTATAACCCCCGCCGCATCCAGAAACGGCTCGGCTACCTCAGCCCGATCGAGTTCGAGGAAAAGCACTACGCCGACCAGGCAGCGGCCGAACCAGTGAACCTGAAACCACATCAACCCTCCCTGACCAGCTAATCAGTCACACCCGCACAGCGGGGGAACCTCAGGGGTTGTCCAGGAACGTCCCCAGGTACCGGACAGTCCCGAGCTGGACCGCCCAGCCGATCTGGTTCCGCGCGCCCTTGGCAGCCATCGCCCGGCGCCGGGCGGTCTGGTCGAGCAGGAAGGAACCGGCGAGCTGTCCCTCGTCCGGATCTTCCGCGAACCGGCCGAAGCGCCGTCGTTGGTCCTCGCTGAGAAAGTTGGTGGGCACCGCGCGCTCCTTGATCGTTAACGTGGCTCGCGCGCGACGTTCCCAGCCCCTCCGACCGTTTGTTCGGCGATCTTCCATTCCCGTCCGGATCATCACCGCATCTGGTAGGCGGACGGCTGGCCGGTGAAGCTGGACGAGGACGAGTCGGCCGCCGACTGAAGCGGGCCTGTCAGCCGGCGGGCACCAGCGCGGTGTCGTACTGCTCGACGGCCCAGGTGCGGGTCGAGCGTGCCCGTGATCATCCGGGTGAGGCGGCCGAGGATCTGCTGGAACTGCTTCTTCTCATACTCAATCCAGTCCGCGGGGTCCTCGGAGAACATGTATCCGTGCCGGCGGTGCCAGATGATCGGTGTGAGGTGCTCGGCGGCCCCGACGTCCCGCAGGTGCCGGATGCCTCGGGTGACCTGCCACTTGGTCAGGCGGGTCGCGGCGCCATGAAAACTGCACCGGTCAGGAAAACCAATCCCATGACCAGCAGCAGCCAGTTCGACAGCAACGCCCTAATCAGGTGCCATCCTTCTTGCGGATACATGATCTTCGGCTTGTGAGCTAGGTATAGTACCGGCAATTTCTGCCCTACCGGCCTCTTCTCATCAGTGCTTACAAAAGGTTGGCATACCACTTGATTTCCTTGCTGATCGTGAAAGGCGATGACGGGATGGAATTTCGGTCCGGAGTCGCCGCCGGTCCGCTTGTTGTCAACGACAACACCGATTGTGTGTACCCCATTTCGCCATAGGCTCCATGCGATCGTGCAGTATCGCACGCAGACCCCGGTGAGAAGTCCTCCCACAAGTCCCACAATCAGCATGAAAAGCAGGTCACGCCACATGATCCGTCGCTCCTTGCAATCCGATCATTCAACAGATATCGAGCACGCATAGGTCTTGGCTTCGTTCAGCCCGGATAACCTATGGATGTCTTCTACTGCCACCGGTCACCCGGGCGATTCGCTGCCCTGCTGGGCCTTTATTCGTCAGACTGCCCATACGAGCCCGCGGGCGGCCCGGCCACCGGGGGCCGGGCCGCCTCGTTGAGAGTCACCCCCCAGGCGGGCTGTTCTTCTCCACCGTTGTCCACCGCCGTGGCCCGTGCCTGCGGCTGTTTCGGCTCGGCCGGCCAGCCCGACAACGGCGAAGTGCAGGTGCGCGACGGGACTGGTCACCGGAAGACGTGGTGGGCCCGGACTTGTTCGCTCACGGAACCATTACTCGCCCCCGGGGTCCTCAGCGTCTAGGAGTTCGCGGGCGCGTCGTTCAGCGGTCTCGTAGGAGTCTTCCGAGCTCGCTGGGGGCCCAGAGGAGTTCTCTCGCAGGGCGTTGAGCATGGCGGCCAGTTCGGGATTGTCCTTGGCCGCATCGGTCAGGGCCTTCGGAGGCGCGGAGTTGCTCAGCCTGGTGTTCGGAGCCTGGGACCACTCCTCGTACGACCACGGCTGGTACGGGTCGAACTCATCGCGCTCCTGCGTCAGAGGTTGCTGGTCCGGCTCGTACCCCCACGGCTGGTATGTGTCGGTCTCCTCGAGCTCCTCTGTCACACGTACCTGGTCCGGAGTGGCACCGGCCGATCCGGAGCAGGTGAAGTAGCCCTCGGACTGCGTGCTGGTGTTGATGATGGTCTGTTTGACGCAGGCGGCCAGCGCCTGCTGCCCGAAGCTGTTGGGGTGGATCGACTCCTGTTTGTCGCCCTGGGAGTAGGGGAGCCATTCGGCGAGTCCGGGAATCCAGCGGATCCATTCGGAGTTCTCCGCCTTCGGCGGATTTCTCGGCGAGTTGAGATCCGTGGCCTGGGAAGCGCTCTTGGAGCACAGCTCGTGCCCGGTAAAGGCGCCTTGGGGGTTGAGGAAGATGACCTTCTGCTCTTTCGCGGCCTGAGCGAGGGCCCAGTTCAGTCCCGGTACCACCTCGTCATGCAGCCAATCGATGTCCGGGTCCAGAACGGGACATCCGCCGCTCATCATGCGTGCCCAGCTGAGTGGCGTGGTCGGGTACCGGTTGTTGTCCACCGACGGGAACGGGTTCGGATACCCCTCAAGGATGACCTTCGAATTCTCCTGACCGGCGTCCTTCAACGTGGTCCTGATCTTTTCGATCGTGTTGCCGATCTTTTCCTGAATGCCACGGGTCTTTTCGGCGATGTCGGCGCGGCCCTTGGTGCTGCACGGCTTGTTTCCAATGTAGCCGACGACGCAGTTGTAGCCGATTTCGGAGAATCCGAGGTCGTTGCCGCCGATCGAGAGCACCACGTACTTCACGTTGTGCTGAGAGGCGATCTTGGCGAGCTGTTTCACCTGAGGCTCTTCACCCTTGAAAGGGTTGTCGGTGACATCCGCCGTGGTGGCTCCGGAGCAGGCGATGTTGAATCGCCGTTCCGCCGGAATACCGAGAATGTCGCCGATGCTCTTGATCGGTGCGAGATCGGAGCGGTGGCACATCTCGTTACCCGAGGCGGTCTCGCCGTAGACGCGCTTCGGGTCGTGGTCGCAGACCTCGTCCTTGCCGCTTCCGGTGCAGTTGAACGCCGCACGGTCGGTGCCGAAGGCCGAGCCCTGACGGCTGCGGTAGGACAGCTCGACGGCACCGTTGCCCTGCCAGCGTCCGCCCTCACCGGAGATATAGCTGTCCCCCATGGAGACCACCGCGTCCGGGCCGACGCACGCCTCTGCGCTCTCGGCGGCGCGGCCGGCGAGGGGGGCAGCGGTATAGAGCGTCTTGTTGGTCCAGTCACTGGAGCACTCCCGCGCGCTCGAGGGCGCGAACCTCAACGGGCGGTGGTCCGATTCGCTCCCGCTGCTGACGGAGACGGCAAGGTCGGTCAGCTCGTCGTTGGCAACCATGAAGTCCAGCGGATACCCGGACTGCTGGGTCGTTACTGCCTCCCCATCCGGCTTGCCATTCCGGGTCGCGTAGTAGGTGTGGGCGGTGACCGGGCTTCGGAAGGAAGTGGCGTCCGAGTTGAAGTCGCCCAGAGCACGCCACGGTTCGTTGGGCACCGCTTCACTGATCGCGGTCATGAGTGCCTTCGCGTGCGGGTTCGGTGTCGAACCGGAGCGGATAGACGCGGCATGGATGTCGAAGTACCAGGTGCCGTCGATCCGCACGCCGACGGCCGGGCGGGAGCGGATCCACCTATTGTTGTCCGAGTGCGGGGTGACGATCTTGATGTCCTGCCGCGAGTTGAACTTCTCGGCGACTGCGTCCTTCACCCAGACCGCCATGGACTTCTGGGCGTGGGTGTTTTTCTGGGTGTCCGGATCCTCGTCGTCTCCGCTGCCTCCCAAGCCCCACAGGCCTTTGTCGAGGATGCTTACATAGATCAGTTTGCCGCCGATGCCTCTGCTGCGCTTGCTGGAGGCCCACTTTCCGTAATAGACCTTGTACTTCAGGCTCGGGAGGCCGCTGGAGGTCGTTGAGGTGTCGCCGGTGTTGCTCAGCCATGTCAACTCCTCATCCGAGACGAAGTCGACGGGCGGGGTATTGACCTCCTGCAACGCCAGGACATCGGCATCCTTGAGCAGGTCCGACCCAACAAATCCCCACTTGTTGCCGCCTTGGGAGTTGAAGGTCACCGCCCGGAGGTCGACATTGGTCGCGGCCTGGGCCCGGCCCGCAGTCAGCGTCGTGGCGAGAGAGGCGAGCAAAGCACAGATCACCAAGAGCGCGAGAGGTCTGGGGATCCCCCGGCGGCCGCCACTGCCCGGCGGGTTGAAGGCGAGATGGAGTCCAGTGCCCGGTCCATGGTGGCCGGGCTCTTGTCCTCCCCCCTGAGGTACGTCATGTACTCGGAGAGGGCGAGCGAAGCGACCAAGCGCGAGCACGGTGCCGATCACGGCGGTAAGCCGCCGCCGACGCTTTCGCGCGTTCTGGCTGTTGTGTCTCATCAGTGATCCGTCCTCTCACATCCGCCCCGGAGCCGGACGACTCCTGGGGCTGCGTTCGGACTCCCAGCATGTGCAGCGATCTGATTGACCATTAGCCCGCTGGAGTAAAGTGCAGGCGAGCGGCGTGAGGGCTGGACAAAAGCCTGGACAGAGCCGGACAACCGCGGGCGGGGAGCCATGGGGCGCAAGCGCGAGTTCAAGGGCACGGCCGCTCAGCAGGCCATGGCCCGCTTTCTGGTCGACGTCACCGAAAGCATCGGCCTCGACACCACGGCGAAGGTCGCCGAGCGCTTCCCCCGAGCGGCAAGTCGATCGACGTGGGCGGAGTACCTCAACGGCGCGAAGCTGATCCCCAAGGACCTGCTGGGACAGGTCCTCATGGAAGTACGCCGCAGGCGCCCGGAGCGCTGGCGCGAGGGGCTGATCGCCGAGGCACACACCCTGTGGAAGAGCGCCGATGAGAGCGCGGTGTCACCGCAGGACGGTGCCGGCAGCGAACTGGTCAGCGTCTACCGCAAGCTCGCAGAGAACGCCGAAGCGCTACGCAAGGCCCAAGAAGTCGAAATGCGCAGCGAACGCGTCATCCGGCTGATGAACCAGCGTGCCATCCAGCAAGAGATGCGGATCGCGGGCCTCGAACGCGAGGTGGAGCACCTACAGGAGAAGGAGCGCGAGCAGGCCGCGTACCGCCTGGATCAGGCACGGTTCCGCCTGAGTCGCATCGAAGACGAACTGGAGCGCGCGCGAGGCGACCGCTACACCGTCGAGCAGGCCCAAAGGGCACTGCTGAGGGAGAAACAGGAAATCCGCCGGGAGTTCGAACAGCTCCAGCAGGCAGCGGCCGACCTGGACCTGCCCGAGGAGAGCGAACGGAAGCACCTTCCGGAGCTGCTCGTGCTGGAGGTGTCGGAGGAGGAGACCGACCTCGCGGTCGACGAGGAACTCGATCGCGTCGGCATGGACCGCGAAGAACGCGAACTGCTGCTCTCCGACGTGCTGGGCCACAACGGCGCAGCAACCCAGCACGAAGAAGACGATGACGATGACGTGCTGACCGGAACCGTAGTCGTCAACTCGTCCACGCCACCCCAGCCCGCGGACCAGCCGGACTCCCCGGGGATCCAGCAGGACGCCCCGCGAGGCCGCACACGCCGGACCGTTGCCCTCTGGGGATTCGCAGCCCTCGCCGCGGCAGGCTTACCCACCGGCATCTACCTGACGCGTGACCGCGCACCCGAACCTGTCGCCGTGTGGCCGCTCGACGAGCGTCGCAAAGCGAAGATCGCGAAGGACACCACAGGCAGGTACAACGGCACCGCGACATCGGTCGGCTGGGGCCAAGGCAGCGGCGGCGCCGCCCTGTTCGACGGTCACAGCAGTCGGGTGACCACCGCCGGGCCGGTGCTCAGGACCGGCCGGGGCCACAGCTACACCGTCTCCGTATGGGCCTGGCTCGACACACTGGATACAGCTACGGAGTTCGCCACCGTCGTCAGCCAGTCCGCCGGTGACCTGACGGCTTTCTTCTTGCAGTACTGGTCGAAACCCAATCGCTGGGCCTTCTCCGGGCCCAAGGACGATTTTCGCGTGCAGTCGTCCGTCGAAGCAGTGCCGAATCGCTGGACCCACCTTGTCGGCGTTTGCAACAAAGGCACACTGACTCTCTACGTTGACGGGAAACAGGTGGGCGCGGACGACAGCGCGAATATTGCCATGCCCGAGTCAGGAACGGACCAACTGATCATCGGAGGCGCCGGCCTCGCACGCGAGTACGGCGACACGTACAAAGACTTCTTCCCCGGCAGTATCAAGAATGTTCAGGTCTTCGACCGGCCCCTTACCCCGGACGAGATCAAAGCGCTCGGCTGAGCACGGTCCGAAGGGCCAACGGAGCCGTATTCAGACGGTCCCCGTCGGCGCCTGCGACGGCGCCAGCAACACCGTACGTCTTCCCGGGCTCCTGGTCATACCACCAGCCGGACACGGCGACGCCCGACGCCTTGAGGTTCCCCCGCTGTGCGGGTGTGACTGATTAGCTGGTCAGGGCGGGTTGATGTGGTTTCAGGTTCACTGGTTCGGCCGCTGCCTGGTCGGCGTAGTGCTTTTCCTCGAACTCGATCGGGCTGAGGTAGCCGAGCCGTTTCTGGATGCGGCGGGGGTTATAGAAGCCGTCGATGTACTCGAAGAGGGCGAGGTTCGCCTCGGCTCTGGTGGCGAAGACGCGGCCGCGGATGCACTCGGTTTTGACCAGTATCCACAGGTTCTCCGCCAGCAGGGCTTCGGCGTAGTCGCCAGGCATCCTTCATGACGGTCTGCCAGGTTGATCGGCCAGGAGAGCAGGACAGGCACGGCTTCCAAGATCATGGAGTTCTCGACGCTGTGCTTGCCGAGAATGTCATCCGCCCTGGCCGGAGCCCTGTATCGGGACTGGCGGTCGTCGGCCTCGTCGTTCGAGTAGGCGCTCTCGCGTAGTCGGTGGTTCACGCGTCATGATGATCGACCGTGCTGCTTCGACTGGCCTACCTGGCCGTGACCAACGCGTTCGCGCTGCTGCGTCTCCTGCCGATGAGCGACCGGGACAAGGACGCGGAGATCCTGGCTCTCCGTCATCAGATCACGGTGCTCGAACGCCAACTCGACGGTGCCCGAGTACGGTTCACTCCGAGCGACCGGGCGTTGCTGGCGGCGCTGCTGCACCGGATGCCGTTGCCCACTCTGCGGCGTCTGCGGCTGCTCGTGCGTCCTGACACGGTGCTGCGCTGGCCTCGTGACCTGGCAAGGCGGCGTCATGCCGCTTTATCGCGACCCAAGCGACCCGGTCGACCTCGCACGGTGCGCTCCGTCCGGATTCTGGTGCTGCGGCTGGCGAGGGAGAATCCGAACTGGGGCTACAGGCGTCTTCACGGTGAGCTGCTCGTGCTGGGGGTGAAGGTGGCCGCCTCGACTGTCTGGAAGATCCTGAAGGATGCCGGCGTCGAACCGGCGCCCGACCGGAGCTCCAGCACGTGGGCCAGCTTTCTGCGCTCCCAAGCTGACGCCCTCCTGGCCTGCGATTTCTTTGAGACGGTCACCCTGTCCGGTGCCCGGATGTACGTACTCGCGGTGATCGAGCACAGCAGCCGCCGCATCCGTGTCCTGGGCGCCACCGCACACCCGACCGCCTCCTGGGTGGCGCAGACGGCGAAGAACCTGGTCATGGACCTCGAAGACGTAGGCTGCCGGGCACGGTTCATGATCAGGGACAGAGATGGGAAGTTCCCCGGATTGTTCGATGACGTCCTCAAAGACGCGGGGATCGAGGTCGTCCTCACCTGCATCCAGATGCCACGAATGAACTCGATCATGGAACGGTGGGTACAGACCTGCAGACACGAGCTCCTGGACCGGACATTGATCTGGAACCAGCACCACCTCCTCCACGCACTCCGCGAGTTCGAGCAGTTCTACAACACTCATCGGCCCCACCAGGGCATCGCGAACGCCCGGCCACTGCACCCGTTACCCCCACCGATAACCGATCCGGACCAAATCGCCGGCCTCGACATACGAAGACACGATCGCCTCGGCGGCATCCTCCATGAATACCGACATGCCGCATGACCTGCATGGATGAAGTTCTCGGCAAGGACAAGGCCAGCATGCCCCGACGCACCGTCAGACACCCACGCTCTAATAACGCGACAGTGACGGCATACGGCCTCCTCCGACCACTAGTGCCCCAGCGCTTGCATTCATCGGCGCCATCCCCTCGCTCGCTTGGCACACTATTTATTCCGACAAGGCCCCGCAAGGCTGTCTCGTTACGGCGCTCCAGAGCCGGATACGGCGCTCACGCCCTGGGAGTGCCCTATCTGTCGGCCGGCGACAAGGGGCTTTACGGCCCCTTGACGCAGCCCGTCTGCGGCGGCCGAATGCCCCGCGTACGGGCTGCCTGCGGAAACCTGCCCGCAGGGATCATCGGCAGTCTCCCCTCCCCCTGTCGCATGGGGAGCACGACACCGTGCTCCCACCCCGAAAGGTGCTCGAGAGCCGACAAGGGGTCCTTATGCCTCTCGATGCGAAGAGCATCCGAATCGATGGGGTGACGTCGGGGGCCTGCGGTTGACGGCGGCGCATGGGGGCGCGGTACGGCGCTGTAGGTCTACCGGATCGGGTGACGGACGAATCGGACACCGTTGACACATCTGCGAGTTGGGAGCACGAGGGCTCCCAGAGGGCTCCCACTTGCTCCCAGCCCGGAAACGGCTAAGGCCGCTTCCGCTACCCGCGGAAACGGCCTCCGACCTGCGATGATGCTGGTCGGGACGACAGGATTTGAACCTGCGACCCCTTGACCCCCAGTCAAGTGCGCTACCAAACTGCGCCACGTCCCGGTGCTTGTCCGGCTTCGGCTTTCGCCCTGGCCGGTCGCGCAAGAGAACAATACCGCACTTCAGGGGGTGGTCGCTGCCACCTTTCGGTGGGGTGCGGCAGGCCGGGGATGAGCCTCTGGTTACGTTGGGTTCACAGACGATGGCGAGGTGTGTCCGAGTGTGGCTGCGCCTCCGTTCGGGCGGGGGTAGGAGGGCGGCGGGGCGTGGGGGCTCAGGTGTGGGCGTTCAGCCAGGTCAGTAGGTCTTGCTGGACCTGGTCGCGGTTGGTTTCGTTGAGAATCTCGTGGCGGGCGTCGGGGTAGCTCTTCCAGCTCAGGTCGTGGGTGCCGAGGTAGCGGAAGTCCTCGAGGAGTTCGTGGACCAGTGTCAATCGCTGGTTGCAGGGGTCCTCGGCGCCCACGGCGATGTGGACGGGCAGCCGGGGCGGGGTGCGGGATTGGTTGTGTGGGTTGTTGATCTTACGGACGGCGCGGACCCAGTCGAGTGAGAGGCCGGCGCTGAAGGGGAAGCCGCATCGCTCATCCGCCGTGTAGGTGGCCACCTCTGTGGGGTCGCGGGAGAGCCATTCGTAGCCGGTGCCGGGTTCGTAGGGGTCGTTGAAGGAGGCGAAGAGCTCGGTGGTGAAGCTGGACAGGGCGGTGCGGCCGTGCTTGGCGATTTCGGTCTCCAGGCGGGTGATGGCCTCGTCCGGGTCTGCCGCGGGCAGTGAGCGGAAGGTGCCGGAGAGGATCAGGCCGGAGAGGTCGTCGCCGTACTCCTGGGCGCAGTCGCGGGCGAGCATCGAGCCCATGCTGTGGCCCAGCAGGAACAGCGGCGTCCCGGGCAGGGCCTGCCGGGTGCGGTCGCCGACGGTTCGCAGGTCCTTGACGATGGCCCGCCAGCCGTCGCCCTCCTCGCCCACGATGCCGAGGCCGCCCGTGGAGGCGGCGGTCGCGCCGTGGCCGCGGTGGTCCGAGGCGACCACGGCGTAGTCGTGGTCGCGCAGGAAGCGGGCGAAGCGGTCGTAGCGCTGGGCGTGTTCCGCGGCGCCGTGGGCGATCTGGACGATCGCGCGTGGGGGGCGTGACTCAGGGAGCCAGGTGTAGGTGGCCAGGCTTACGCCGTCCGGGGTGGGGAGGTGGTTGGTGTGGTAGGTGATGCCATCCGTCGGCATACCGTCTCATCTCTGAGTGGGAGGGGAGGGGGGACTCGCCTGTGTGGGGGGGAGAGGGGAGGGGGAGGGATCCACCGCGGCCACCCCGTGTTCGCCGAGGCGTGGGGTGCCGTGGCGTGGGACGCCGTGGCAGCCGCGATGGGATCACTCCTTCCCGCCGGGGGCACGCCCATCCCTCCCGACAGGGGCACGTTATTCCTGCCGGGGCACGGTCTTCCCGCCCGGGCCGGAGGCACGTACTTCCCGCCCGGGCACGGTCTTCCCGCCCGGCCGGAGGCACGTACTTCCTGCCAAGGCACGGTCTTCCCGCCCCCGGAGGCACGCCCTTCCCTGTCTCGTGCCTCCTCGGCTTCCTCGCGACGCAGTGTTGACCCCGGGCCCGAGGCCTATGAAACGATCAAGTGCTGCACGCACCACTGCCCACTCCTGCTCCGCACAACTACGTGTTCCAGGAGGACCGTTGGAGACCGCAGACACTGCCGCCACAGCCGAGCCCACCCCCGGCGACGCCGCGCCGCCCTCGCTCTCCCGCCGCCGGTTTCTGCAGGCCGCCGCCGGTACCGCTGCCGCCGCCGGTACCGCTGCCGTGGCCGGGGCGGCGGCCGGGGTGCCGGTGCAGAGCGCCGCTGCCTCGGCGCGGCGGGCCTCGCTGACCTTGTCGTTCACCGGGGCCACCAATGGCGCCGCGACGCTCTCTCCCTCCGGTGATCGGCTGATCGCCGAGGTCCAGAATGTGCTGTGGTCCCTGCCCCGGAAGGGCGGCGCCGCCACCGCGCTCACGCCGCCCGATCTGGAGCCTACGCGGCCGGTCTTCTCCCCCGACGGGAAGCTGCTGGCGGTCTGTGCGTACCGGGGCGGCGGGTTCCATCTGTGGACGCTGCGGCCGGACGGCTCGGATGTGCGGCAGCGAACGGACGGGCCCTGGGACGACCGAGGTCCGGCCTGGTCGCCCGATGGCACCCGGATCGCCTTCGCCTCCGAGCGCGGCGGCGATACGGTGGCGGGCAGCCCGTACCGGGTGTGGGTGCTGGAGGTGGCCACCGGGGAGCTCACCCGGCTGACCGGGGTGCCGGGGCAGGACGGGCCGCTGCAGGACGGCGCCTGGGAGGACTTCGACCCCGCGTGGTCCCCCGACGGCGAGCGGGTGCTGTTCGTACGCGGCCGGCTCGCCGGGGCCGCCCTGGACGCGCGTACGGTCGCCTCGGTACGGGCCGACGGCAGCGGGCCGGTGACGGTGGAGCACACCGAGACGGCCGCCGGGGTGCAGGTGCTCGCGCCCTCGGTGTCGCCCGGCGGCACGCTCGCCTATCTGCGGACCGCCCCCGCCCCCGAGGCCTCCTGCACGCTGGTCGTCGACGGTGCGGCCGTCCCGGTGGAGGGCGATGTACAGCCGGTGCCGCCGCGCTGGACCGGCGGCGGAGAGCTGCTGCTCACCGTGGGCGGGCGGTTCCGGCTGGTGCGGCCCGAGGCGCCGGGCGGCGGGGAGGAGATACCGTTCAAGGCCGCCTTGCCGGTCGAACGGCCGCGTTATCGCGTCAAGCAGTACGACTTCGACAGCGGCGGCGGGGCGCGGCCGGTGCGCGGGGTGCATCTGCCGGCGCTGTCCCCCGACGGGCGCAAGGTGGCCTTCGCCGCGCTGAACTCCCTGTGGGTCGCGGACACCACCGGCGGCCGTGCCCCGCGCCGGATCGTACGGGCCTCGCCCACCCGCTATCTGCTGGGCCCGACGTGGACGCCCGACGGGCGGGCGCTGATCTACGCCGACGACCGCGACGGGCTGCTCGCCGTACGCCGCCGGGACCTGGCCTCGGGCGAGGAGACCGAGCTGGCCTCCGGGGGCCGGGTGCATCCGGCGCTGTCCCCCGCCGGCGATCGCCTCGCCAGTATCGACATGTCGGGAAACCTGGTCCTGCGTGACCTCACCGCCGGCACCGAGCGCACGCTGGCCGCGCCGCTCGGCGGCGGTGGGCTGCCCGGCAGACCGAGCTGGTCCCCGGACGGTCGCTTTGTCGCCTATTGCGATCGCAACCGGCTGAACCAACGGTTCCGCGAGGGCTACAACCTCATCCGGATCGTCAACGCGGGCAACGGCTCGGCCAGGCTGTACGCGCTGGCGCCGCACACCTCGCTCTCCGACCGCTACGACTCCGGCCCCGTCTGGTCCCCCGACGGCCGCCATCTCGCCGTGATCGCCGAATCCGCCCTGTGGCTGCTGCCCGTACGGCCCGACGGCACCCCGGACGGCGAACCGCGCCGGCTGACCGAGGAGAGCGCCGACCACCCCTCCTGGTCGGGGGATTCGCGCTCCCTCCTGTATCTGTCGGCGGGCAAGCTGCGGCTGCTGGACGTCGACAGCGGCACGGCCCGTACCGTGCGCGTCCCGCTCGACCACCGGCGCCCGAGCCCCGCCGACACCGTCGTCCACGCCGGGAGGTTCTGGGACGGCACCGGCGACGACGGCACGGTCCGCGAGGACGTCGACATCATGGTGCGCGGCGGACGCGTCACCGCCGTCGAGGCGCATCGCGCCGGGCGGCCCGCGAAGCGCCGCGTGGACGCCTCCGGCCGCACCGTCGTGCCCGGTCTCTGGGATGCCCATACGCATCCCTGGCAGTACACGTACGGTGCCCGGCAGACCGTGCTGCAGCTCGCCTACGGCATCACCACCGCCGTCTCGCTCGGCGGCTTCGCGTACGAGCAGGCGCGGCTGCGCGAGGCCATCGCGGCGGGCGCGCTGGCCGGGCCCCGGCTGCTGGCCACCGGAGAGCTGCTGGACGGGCCGCGCGTCGCGTACAGCATGGGGCGGGCGCACCGCACCCGCGAGGGGCTGCGCCGCTCGCTCGAGCGCGGGGCGGCGCTCGACTGGGACTTCGTCAAGACGTACGTACGCGCGCCCGGCTGGATCATGGAGGAGTCCGCCCGCTTCGCGCACGACCGGCTCGGGGTGCGCGCCGGCAGCCATCTCTGCTCGCCCGGCGTGCAGCTCGGACAGGACCTGACCACCCATCTGCAGGCCACGCAGCGCCTGGAGTACGGGCACGCCACGACGGCGACCGGGCAGTCGTTCCAGGACGTAACGGAGATCTACACCGCGACCGACTTCCGTCTGATAGCCACGCCGTTCACGGCCTCGCCGCTGGTCGGGGCCGACCCGTCGCTGGCCGAGGACGAACGGGTCACCCGGCTCATGCCGCCCTGGGACACCGCCCTGGTGCGGCAGTTGGCCCAGGCCCCGCCCACCGCCGCCCAGCTCGCCACCCTGCGCACCGAGATCGGGGTCTACCGGCGGATCCTCGCCGGCGGCGGGGTGGTCGCCCTGGGCACGGACGCGCCGCTGGTGCCGGTGGGGCTCCATCTGCACATGGGGCTGCGGGCGCTGCACAAGTACGGGCTCTCGGCGGCGGAGGCGCTGCGCACCGCGACCCTGCTGCCCGCGCGGGCGTTCGGCGCGGACCGGGACCTCGGCACCCTGGAGGTGGGGAAGCTGGCGGACCTGACCGTTGTGGACGGCGATCCCTTCACGGACTTCGACTCGCTCGTGCGCACGGTCTCGGTGCTGCGCGGCGGCGGTGTGATTCAGGTTGGTTCCGGTGGGCCGTCAGCTCACCGGGGCCATCTTGTCGACGATGCCGGGGTGGGCGTCGATCCACTTCTGGACGCCCTTCTCGACATTGCCCTTGCCGGCGTCCTGAACAGCCTGCTCCAGGCTGGCCAGTTCCTGCTCGGTCATGTGCCAGTTCTTCAGCCACCCGTAGAACTCTGAGTACTTCTTCGGGAAGGACTTGTGGCCCAGCGAGCGGATCTCGTTGTTGGCCCCGAACGCCTTCTTCGGGTCGGCCAGCTTGGTGAGCTGGTACTTGCTGTACGCCCAGTGCGGGGTCCACAGCACGACGGCGACGGGCTCCTTCTTGGCGTACGAGCGCTCGAGCTGGGCGAGCATGGCCGGGGAGGCGTTGTTGGTGACCTCGTACTCCTTGTCCAGGTCGTAGTCCTTGAGGACCTTGCTCTTGAGCAGCTGCATCTCGCCGGTGCCCGGCTCAATGCCGATGATCTTGCCCTTGAACTTGTCGGCCTTGCCCTTGAGGTCCGCCAGGGACTTCACGTCCTTGACGTACGAGGGCACCGCGATCTCGAGCGAGGTCTTGTCGTACCACGGCCCGATATCGACGAGGTTCTTCTTGTAGCGGTCCCAGTACTGCTTCTGGGCGACCGGTAGCCAGCCGTCGAATTCGACGTCGATCTGCCCGGCGCTCATCCCGGTGAACATGGAGCCCACGTCGTACTGCTTGATCGACGGCTTGTAGCCGCGCTTCTCCAGGACGTTCTTCCACAGGTAGGTGGTGGCGATGTCCTCGTCCCAGGGGAAGTAGCCGATCCGGGGCGCGGCCCCGGCCTGCTTGCCCTGGGTGGTGGTGCCTGCGCCGCCCGCGGGGGCGAGCTTGTCGACCACGCCAGGGTTCTTCTTCAGCCAGGCGCGCACGCCGTCCTGCTGCTTGCCCTTGCCCGCGTCCCGGATGGCCGCTTCGAGGCTGGTGAGCTGCTTCTCGGAGAGCTTGAAGTCCTTCATCCACTTGGCGATCTCCGGCTGCTTCTGGGAGAAGCCCTTGCGCCCGATGGCGTGGATGCCGTCGCCCTTGCCGAAGGCGCCCTTGGGGTCCGCGAGCTTGGTGAGCTTGTACTTGCTGTACGCCCAGTGCGGGGACCACAGGGTGACGGCGACGGGCTCCTTCTTGGCGTAGGAGCGATCCAGCTGGGAGAGCATGGCGTTGGTGGAGGCCTTGACCAGCGTGTACTCGCCGTTCAGGTCGTAGCCCGGGAGGACCTCGTCCTTCATGATCTTCATCTCGCCGGCGCCCGGCTCAATGCCGATGATCTTGCCCTGGAACTTGTCGGCCTTGCCCTTGAGGTCGTCCAGGGACTTCACGTCCTTGACATACGAGGGCACCGCGATCTCCAGGGAGGTCTTGTCGTACCAGGTGCCGAGGTCCTCCAGCTGGTCCTTGTACTGCTTCCAGTACGAGGCATGGGTGGCGGGCAGCCAGGCGTCGGTCTGCATGTCCACGTCACCGGCTGCCATGCCGGTGAACAGCGTGCCGACGTCATACGACTGAAGCTGCGGCTTGAAACCGCGCTGCTCCAGGATTTCCTTCCACAGGTAGGTGGAGGCGACGCCCTCGTCCCAGTTGATGTAGCCGAGCTTGACCGTGCGGCCCTTGCCGATGTCGGCGGTGACCTTCTGGCCGCTGTCGTCGTCGCCGAAGATGTTCAGGCCGCCCGCGACGAGCGCGAGGACGACGACGCCGACCATCGCGACCGAGGTCGCGGGGCGCCACTGGAGCACCTTCAGGCCGCCCACGGCCTTCGCGGCCTGCTTGGCCAGGGCCCGTCGGCCGAGCGGCGAGACGCGCTGGTTGAGGGCGCCGGTCATCCGGTCCAGGTACATGGCGAGGATGACCACCGCGATGCCGCCCTCGAAGCCGAGGGCCACGTCGACCGAGCTGATCGCCTCGAAGACGGAGGAGCCGAGGCCGCCGCCGCCGACCATGCCCGCGATGACGACCATGGACAGCGCGAGCATGATGGCCTGGTTGATGCCCGCCATGATCGTGGGCAGGGCCAGCGGCAGCTGGACCCGGAGCAGGGTGCGGCCCGGGGTGGTGCCGAAGGCGTCGGCGGCCTCGACCAGCTCCGAGTCGACCTGGCGGATGCCCAGCTCGGTCATCCGTACGCCCGGCGGCATGGAGAAGACGATGGTCGCGATGACGCCCGGGACCACGCCGACGCCGAAGAAGAAGATGCCGGGGATGAGGTAGACGAAGGCGGGCATCGTCTGCATGAAGTCCAGCACCGGGCGGAGCACTGCGCTCACCGCGCGGTTGCGTGAGGCCCAAATACCCAGCGGTACCGCGAGCACGACCGTGATCACACCGGCGACCAGCACCAGCGACAGCGTCTCCATCGCCTCGCCCCACTGCTGGATCGAGTCGATGAGCGCGAAGCCGACGAAGGCCAGGACGGCGGGCACCAGGCCGCGCAGCCACCAGGCGAGCACCGCGAAGATGCCCGCGAGGAGCAGGGGTGCGGGGGCGGCGAGCACATCGTGCACGCCGTCGTACATCCCCTGGACGACCTTGGCGATGAAGTCGAAGAGCCAGGCGCAGTTGTCGCGGAGGAAGTTGACGCCGGACTGGATCCAACTTCCGAGCTCGATCCTAGGCACCGGCGATCACCTTCCCCTCGGGAGCGTCGGGAGCATCTGAGGTCTTGGCGGTCTCGATGGCCTCGGGGCCCTTGGGGGCCGCGTCCGCCCCCGGTTCCGGCTCACCGAGCACGGCGAGCAGCCGGGCGCGGGGGACGACGCCGATGAGCGTGCCCTCCTCGTCGGTCACCGCGACCGCGACGCCGCTGCGCGAGCAGGGCGTGAACAGCTCGATGATCGGGGTGTCGGCGGTGACCGTCGCGGGGGCGGCCGCCAGGATGTCGCTCTCGGTGCGCAGCACCGTGCCGTCCGGGGTCGTGGTGCCCAGCGCCTCCTCGGGATCGGCCATGATCGCGCCCGCGGTGAGCACCCGGGTGCGGTCGACGTCCTGGGTGAAGGAGGCGACATAGTCGTTGGCCGGGGTGACCAGGATGTCCTCGGCGGTACCGATCTGGACGATCTCGCCGTCGCGCATGACGGCGATGCGGTCGCCCAGGCGCATGGCCTCGTTGAGGTCGTGGGTGATGAAGACGATGGTCTTCTTCAGCCGCTTCTGCAGCTCCAGCAGCTGGTCCTGCATATCGCGGCGGATCAGCGGGTCGAGCGCGCTGAAGGACTCGTCCATCAGCAGCAGGTCGGCGTCGGTGGCCAGCGCGCGGGCCAGGCCGACGCGCTGCTGCATACCGCCGGAGAGCTCGTCGGGCCAGGACTTCTCCCAGCCCGCGAGGCCGACGAGGCCAAGCGCCTCGGTGGCGCGGCGCTTGCGCTCGGCGTGCGCCACGCCCTGCACCTCGAGGCCGTACGCGGCGTTCTCCAGAACGCTGCGGTGCGGGAAGAGCGCGAAGTGCTGGAAGACCATGCTGATCTTGTGGGAGCGCACCTCGCGCAGCTCGCGCGCGGCCAGGGCCGTCAGGTCCTGGCCGTCGTAGAGGACGCGCCCGGCGGTCGGCTCCAGCAGTCCGTTGAGCATGCGCAGCAGCGTGGACTTACCGGATCCGGACAGACCCATGACGACGAATATCTGGCCCGCCTCAACGGCGAAGGACGCGTCGATGACCGCCGCCGTCGTGCCGTCCGTGCGTAGCTCGTCACGGTCCGTACCGCCCTCGAGCTTCGCCACCGCCTCATCGGGTCGTCTGCCGAACACCTTGTAGAGGTGTTCGGCTTGCAGCCTGGACACATATACCTCTCGGGTCGCACCAAAAACGACCCACCACCCCCGCCGGCAGGTCGTGGAGCGGGCGGTGTCCGACCGCGTGCCCGATGCAATAGTTGTTTTGTCTAACGGGTCCGCTCCGGCTGCGCGCCTGCCCTGAACCGTTTGGCGTAAACCAATCGGTGACCCACATCACATTCCGGGGGCGTTTGTGTCAGTGGCGTGCGGCATCATCGAGGCGTGACCCGACGCCTGATGCTCCTCGACACCTCGTCCCTCTACTTCCGCGCCTATTTCGGGGTGCCGGACTCCGTCCGCGCCCCCGACGGCACACCGGTGAACGCCGTGCGCGGGCTGCTCGACTTCATCGCCCGGCTGGTCCAGGACCACCACCCCGACGACCTGGTGGCCTGCATGGACTTCGACTGGCGCCCCAAGTGGCGGGTCGATCTGATCCCCTCGTACAAGGCGCACCGGGTGGCCGAGGAGGCCCCCGCGTCAGACGGTGTGGACCAGGAGGAGGTGCCCGACACCCTCTCCCCGCAGGTCCCAGTGATCGACGAGGTGCTGGACGCGGTCGGGATCGCCCGGGTGGGCGCGGATGGCTACGAGGCGGACGACATCATCGGCACGCTCGCGGGCCGGGCGTCCGGCCCGGTCGACATCGTCACCGGCGACCGCGACCTGTTCCAACTCGTCGACGACCGGCGCGCGGCGCGGGTGCTCTACCCGGTCAAGGGCGTGGGCACGCTGCAGGTGTTCGACGAGGACGCGCTGCGCGAGAAGTACGGCGTGGGCGGCGCGGGGTACGCGGATCTGGCGCTGCTGCGCGGCGACACCAGCGACGGGCTGCCGGGCGTGCCCGGGATCGGCGAGAAGACCGCGGCCAAGCTCCTCGCCTCGTACGGCGACCTGGCCGGGATCATGGCCGCGGCGGCCGATCCCGCCTCCAAGCTGACCCCGGCGCAGCGCAGGCGGCTGGAGGAGGCGCGGGAGTATGTGGCGGTCGCGCCGAAGGTGGTGCGGGTGGCCTCGGACGTCCCGCTGCCCGCCTTCGACCCGGCGCTGCCGCGGCAGCCGCGGGACGCGGGGGCGGTGGAGGCGCTGGCGGAGCGGTGGGGTCTCGGCGGATCGCTGCGCCGACTGCTCTCCACTCTTGAAGGGTGAGATGTTAAGTTAGGTAACCCTAACTCGTTTGTGGATCTTTGTGGATCAGGGAGGTGGCCGTGGCAGACCGTCCGGCCCGCAAGACGCCGCAGGTCAACCGGGCGCGGGTGGCGCGCACCGAGCGGCTGACGCCCCATCTGACGCGGGTGGTGCTCAGCGGCGGGAGCCTGGCCGCCTTCTCCGCCGGCGAGTGCACCGACCATTACGTCAAGCTGCTCTTCCCGGCCGAGGGTGTCGTCTACCCCGAGCCGTTCGACCTTGCTCAGGTCCGCGCCGAGTTCCCGCGCGACCAGTGGCCGCGCACCCGCACCTACACCGTGCGCGCCTGGGACCCCGCGACCCAGGAGCTGACCCTGGACTTCGTGATCCACGGAGACGAGGGCCTGGCCGGGCCGTGGGCCGCGCGCGCCGAGCCCGGCGAGGAGATCCTCTTCCTCGGCCCCGGCGGGGCGTACGCGCCGAGCCCGGAGGCCGGCTGGCATCTGCTCGTGGGCGACGAGAGCGCCCTGCCCGCGATCGCCGTCGCGCTGGAGCGGCTTACGGAGCAGCCGCCGGGCACGCCGGTGCACGTCCTGATCGAGGTGGCCGGTCCGGAGGAAGAGCTCAAGCTGAGCGTGCCGGACGGGGCGGAGATCACTTGGCTGCACCGGGGCGGCGACCCGGTCGGCGAGTCGCTGGTGGCGGCCGTACGCGGGCTGGACTTCCCGTCCGGCCAGGTGCATGCGTTCGTCCACGGCGAGGCGGGCTTTGTGAAGCAGATCCGCCGCTATCTGCGGCTCGAGCGAGACGTTCCGCGCGAGTGGCTGTCGATTTCCGGCTACTGGCGGCGCGGCCACGACGAGGACGGCTGGCAGGCGTCCAAGCGGGAGTGGAACCAGCAGGTGGAGGTGGAGCAGGAGGGGGCTCCGGACGGCGGTGCGGGCGCGGCTGGGGCCGCGGGCGGCGCAGGGGCTGCGGCGGCCTGACGCGTGGGGGTGGGCCTGATCTGCGGGGCCGCCCCGATACAGGGGTGGCGGCCTGGCCGGACGCGCGGTCCTGGCCTGGTAGGCCAGGCTGCTCTGCGGGGCCTGCCCCGTATGCGGGGCCGTGTCCGTACCCGCGGCGCCCCGCCCGTATCCGGGATAGAGACGCACACGGGGTGGCCCCGGCGGTGTGCAGACACCACCGGGGCCGCCCGTCGCGCCGTGGTCCACTCGTGCGGGGTGCGGTCAGACCGAGCGCTGGTACGACCGGAAGGTGCGGGTCGACAGCCAGACCGCGGCCAGCGCGAGCGCCAGTAGCGCTCCGCCGCGGGTTGCCACATCGGCCCAGTCCGGGTCCTCCGCCATGGCCGAGCGGCCGGCCACCAGGGCCCAGTTGACCGGGTTGAAGTCGGCGACGTGCCGCATCCAGCCCGGCATCAGGGAGGAGGCCATGAATGCCTCGGAGAGGAAGGTCAGCGGCAGCAGCAGGAAGGTGTTGATGCCGATGATCGACTCGCGCTCGCGGACCAGCATGCCCAGGGCGTTGGAGAGCGCGCCGAAGACCGTGCCGAGCAGCGTGGACGCCACGATCAGCAGCGCCAGCCCCGTGATGCCGCCCGGGTAGTCCGCGCCGCCGAGCTTGCCGAGCGCCACGATGATGACGGACTGCACGGCGGTGGTGATGCCTTGGGAGACCACATTGCCGTTCATCAGGGCGCCGCGGGAGACGGGCGTGGTCAGAAAGCGGTTGAGGGTGCCGCGCTCGATCTCCTCCAAGGTCCCCATGCCCGCCCACATGTTGGAGGACAGGGCGCTCATCACCACGATGCCCGGGACCAGATAGTCCAGATACGAGCCGGTGCCGAAGCCGCCGAGGTCGGTGATCTTGCGGAAGAGGGAGCCGAAGAGGAACAGCCAGATGACCGGCTGGATCAGATTGATCAGCAGGAAGACGGGCTGGCGCCAGTAGGCCATCAGCTGGCGCTGTGTCATGTACCAGGTCTGGATGAGGGTCGCGCTCATCGGACACCTCCCGCGGCAGCGGCCGGCACGGGCGCCTCGGCCGCGGCCTCCGCCTCGGTGAAGCTGCGGCCCGCGTAGCGCAGATAGACGTCGTCGAGGGAGGGGCGGGCGACGGTCGCGGTGGCCACGGCGGCGCCCGCCCGCTCCAGGGCGGTGAGCAGTGTGGGCACGGCGGCGGCGCCGTCGTCGGCGCGGGCGCTGACGCGCCGGCCGTCCACGGCCACCTCGTGTACGCCCGGCAGCGCGGTGAGCGCGTCGCGCAGCGGCGGCTCCGCTCCGTCCGCGACGGCCTCGCTCAGCTCCAGGTGGACGGCGTCGCCGCGCAGTTCTCCCTTGAGCTCGTCCGGGGTGCCCTCGACCACGACCCGGCCGCGGTCGACGATGGCGATGCGCTCGGCGAGGCGGTCGGGGTCGAGCCCGGTCGTGGGCTCGTCGAGGAAGAGCACTTCGGGGCGGTGTACGAGCCCGAGCGCGACGTCGAGCCTGCGGCACATCCCGCCGGAGTAGCCCTTGACCGGGCGGTTTCCGGCGTCGGCGAGGTCGAAGCGGTCCAGCAGCTCATCGGCGCGGCGGGCGCAGGCGGCGCCCCGCAGCCCGTACAGCCGGCCCTGCAGCAGCAGGTTCTCCCGTCCGGTGGCCACCGGGTCGGCGCCGGACTTCTGTGCCACGACGCCGATGGCGGCGCGCACCCGCCCGGGGTGGCGAAGCACATCGTGTCCGGCGACGGCCGCCGTGCCCGCGTCGGGGCGGGCGAGGGTGGTGAGGATCTTGACGGTGGTGGACTTCCCGGCTCCGTTGGGGCCGAGCAGGCCGAAGACGATGCCGGACTCGACGGCCAGTTCCATGCCGTCAAGGGCCTTCACCCCGCCGGGGTAGGTCTTGACCAGTTGATTGGTTTCCACTGCGAGCGCGTGTGTGCGCATGTGGTGCGGGGTGCGTCCCCCGGTTGTTGGCGCCATGGTGGCGTGTCTCCACTCTGATCTGTCGCATCTGATGTGGCGTACGACATCGACCTGTCGGGTGCTGTCGCGTGCGAAATCCGCCGCACCGATCCGCGGGTGGAGAGCCGGGCTATCCTGGGTGTGCCGCACCTCGATCGCCTGGCCTGCCATCACCGCAGGTCCGGTCCGGGGTCAGGGCCCTGGTGCGCGCTGTTGGCGCAGCGCGCACCAGGGCCTTCTTCACTCCTGTGGCTTGGTTCTCTCCTCTATCTCGACCCATTCCGCCGGCATCTCGCCGGTCCGGCTCAGCGACCGCCATGCGGCCGCGCCGGAGAGGTTGTCGGCCGCAAGCTCCTCGCGCAGCGAACGGACCCACTCCATCTCGGCGCGGATCATGTGCAGTTCGTACTCCGTCTCCAGCAGAAACACCCTCGGCAGATCCTTTTTCAGGGCGCCGATCGTGCCGTCAAGGGCCTCGGCCTGGGCCTCCAGCGTCTCGGCCCGCCGCCGCAGCAGCTCGTCGGCCTCGTCGATGGGCAGCACCAGGATCAGCGAGAGCGCGGCCGAGAAGGCGGGGTACTCCCGGGCGGGGACGGACACCAGCTCCGCCAGCCAGTCGTGCAGCTCCCGTCGGCCGTCCTCGGTCAGTCCGTACACCGTGCGCTCGGGGCGGAGCCCCTGCCGCTGGGTGCCGGCGACCTCGACGAAGCCGTGCTTCTCCAGGTTCTGGACGACGGTGTAGAGCGAGCCGTAATTGATCTTGATGCTGTGTTCCTTGCCCCGTCGCCGGAGCACCTGCGCGATCTCGTACGGGTGCATCGGCCGCTCACTCAGAAGCGCCATCACCGCGAGCGCCAAGGGGTTGCTCAGCTTGCGCCGCTTCGCCGTCACCGTCATCATCACCTCGCCCCCGTATATCCGTCGCCGAACATATCGCGACTCGACGGGGGCGTCAACCGCGATGTATCGCGACTGCGCAGACTCCACGGCCACACGTATACGACGGGCCGTGTCCGGCCGGGGACTCGCCCCGGCCGGACACGGCCCGAAAAGAACGCCCTTCGGCGGATCAGCCCACGGAGGAGTACGCCACCACACCGCGCAGCAGCGCATCGACCGCCCGGCGGGCGGCGCGCGCCACCGTGCCGCCCGCCGGGGCGGCCACGGCGATCTGGCCCAGCACGTCGATCACCTGCTTGCACCAGCGCACGAAGTCGCCCGCGGGCATGTCGACTTCGCGCAACAGCTCGTCCAGGCCGTGTCCGGAGGCCCAGCGGTACGCGGCCCAGGCGAAGCCCAGGTCTGGCTCGCGCTGGCCGACCCCCTCCGCCTGCTTGATCTTGTGGTCGTCCTCCAGGGCGTCCAGCCGGCCCCAGATGCGGACCATCTCGCCCAGCGCACCCTTGGCCCGGCCCGCGGGCAGCTTGGGCGGCATCGCGTCGTCCGCCGCCCGCGCCTCGTAGACCAGCGCGGAGGCGCAGGCCGCGAGCTCGGCGGGGGCCAGCCCCTCCCATACGCCCTCGCGCAGGCACTCGCTGGCGAGCAGGTCGAGCTCGCCGTAGAGCCGGGCGAGCCGCTTGCCGTCGTCGGTGACCTCCTCGCCGCTCAGATAGCCGAGCTCGGACAGCAGGGCGCAGATCCGGTCGAAGGTGCGCGCGATGGTGTTCGTACGCCCCTCGATGCGCCGCTCCAACTGGCGGGTGTCGCGTAGCAGCCGGTGGTAGCGCTCGGCCCAGCGGGCGTGGTCCTCGCGCTCGTCGCAGCCGTGGCAGGGGTGGGCCCGGAGAGTGGCGCGCAGCCGGGCGATCTCGGTGTCGTCGGCCGCGGCCGAGCGCTCCTTGCGGTGGCGGCGCATCTCGTGGTGGCCCGCCTTGGTGCGCAGCGCGGACGCCAGGTCCCTACGCGACTGCGGGCTGCGCGGGTTGAAGGACCGGGGGATCCGCATCCGCTCCAACGGCTCGACCGGCACCGGGAAGTCGATCGCGGCCAGCCGCTTGACCTGCCGCTCGATGGTGAGCACGAGCGGACGCGGCCCGTCGTGGTACTCCAGGCCGCGGTGGCCGCCCGTACGCCCGGCCGGCAGCCCGGGGTCGAGCACCAGCGCCAGCCCGGCGTACTTGCCGGTCGGGACGTGGATGACATCGCCGGGGCGCAGCTTCTCCAGCGCGTCGGCGGCGGCCGCGCGCCGCTGCGCCACGCCCTGCTTGGCCAGTTCGGTCTCGCGGTCCTTCAGGTCGCGGCGCAGCCGCGCGTACTCGTCGAAGTCGCCCAGGTGGCAGGTCATGGAGGCGCGATAGCCGCGCAGGCCCTCCTCGTTGCGCTGCACCTGCCGGGAGATGCCGACGACCGCCTTGTCGGCCTGGAACTGCGCAAAGGAGGTCTCCAGCAGCTCGCGGGAGCGGTGCCGCCCGAACTGCGAGACCAGGTTGACCGCCATGTTGTACGAGGGCTTGAAGGACGAGCGCAGCGGATACGTACGGGTGCCGGCCAGGCCCGCGAGGGCGGCCGGGTCCATCGCGCGCTGCCACAGCACCACGGCGTGGCCCTCGACGTCGATACCGCGCCGGCCGGCCCGGCCGGTCAGCTGGGTGTACTCGCCGGGGGTGATGTCGGCGTGCTGCTCACCGTTCCACTTGACGAGCTTCTCCAACACCACGGAACGGGCGGGCATGTTGATGCCGAGCGCCAGGGTCTCGGTGGCGAACACCGCCTTGACCAGGCCGCGGACGAACAGCTCCTCCACGACCTCCTTGAACGTCGGCAGCATCCCCGCATGATGGGCGGCGATGCCCCGCTCCAGGCCCTCCAGCCATTCGAAGTAGCCCAGCACATGCAGGTCTTCGTCCGGTATGCCCGACGTGCGCTCCTCGACGATGGAGCGCACCCGGGCGCGCGCCGCCTCGTCGTTGAGCCGCAACCCGGCGTACAGGCACTGCTGTACGGCCGCCTCGCAGCCGGCCCGGCTGAAGATGAAGGTGATCGCGGGCAGCAGCCCCTCGGCATCGAGCCGCTCGATGACTTCGGGCCTGCCGGGAGTCCAGATCCGGCTGCGCTGACGGCGCTCGCGCTCCCGGTCGGCCTCGCGCATATTGTTCCGCCCGCGGCGCTTGTCGCGGCCGAAGCTGGGGCGGGTGTTCTCCATCCTGGCCAGCCGGACCAGGTCGGGGTTGACCTCCCGGCGGCCGACCTGGCCGTCCCCCTGCCCGCTCTTCTCCTCGAAGAGGTCGTACATCCGGCGCCCGGCCAGCACGTGCTGCCACAGCGGGACGGGACGGTGCTCGGAGACGATCACTTCGGTGTCGCCGCGGACCGTGTCGAGCCAGTCGCCGAACTCCTCCGCGTTGGACACCGTGGCGGACAGCGACACCAGCGTGACCGACTCGGGGAGGTGGATGATGACCTCTTCCCAGACGGCGCCGCGGAACCGGTCGGAGAGGTAATGGACTTCGTCCATCACCACATAGCCGAGCCCCAGCAGCGACTGGGAGCCCGCATACAGCATGTTCCGCAGCACCTCGGTGGTCATGACGACCACCGGGGCCTCGGAGTTGATGCTGTTGTCGCCGGTGAGCAGGCCGACGCGGTCGGCGCCGTAGCGCTTGACGAGGTCGGTGTACTTCTGGTTCGACAGCGCCTTGATGGGCGTGGTGTAGAAACACTTGCGGCCCTGGGTGAGCGCCAGGTGGACGGCGAACTCGCCCACGATGGTCTTGCCCGAACCGGTGGGGGCGGCGACCAGCACGCCCTTCCCGGCCTCCAGGGCCTTGCACGCCTCGATCTGGAACGGGTCCAGCTCGAAGTCGTACATCTCGCGGAAGGGGGCCAGCGCGGTGGCCTCCTCGGCCGCCCGCAGACGGGCCGCGGTGTAGCGCTCGGCGGGAGTTAGCTCGTCGGTCATCGTACGTACGAGACTACCGGCCGCCTCTGACAACGCACGCGATCTTTCTCACCGATCGGGACGGGCGGCAGGGGCGCTGCGCCCGGGGGCAGCAGGGACACCGCGCTCAGGGGCGGCAGGGGCACGGCGACGACCCAGGGCCGGTCCGGGTTCAGGCGCCCGTGCCCGGCCCGGGCGTCCCCAGCAGCCGTACGGCGCCGGGGACCGTCGTGGCGGTGAGCGGCAGCGGCCCCAGGCGCTCGCCGTCCGCGTACGCGGTCAGGCCCTCGGCGGCCAGGGACACCGAGGCGGCCCGGTGGGTGGTGACCACGCGGTGGCCGAGGTGGGTGCCGCGGTAGACGCGGGGGAAGACCGTCAGCAGCGTGGTACGGCTGCACGGGCCGACGACCGTGATGTCGAAGAGCCCGTCGTCGAGGGCCGCGCCCGCGCAGATCCGCATGCCGCCGCCGTACGAGGTGGTGTTGCCGACGGCGATCAAGGTGGCCTCGACCTCGCGCTGCGGCCCGCCGTCGAGGCTCATCCGGTAGCGGACGGGCTTCAGGGCCGCCAGTTCGGCGAGCATGGCCAGGTCGTAGCGGAGCCGGCCGCGCGGCCGGCGCATCCGGTTGCCGCGCTCGTTGACCCGGGAGTCGAAGCCGGAGGCGAGGACGGTGCCGAACCAGACGTCGCCCACCCGCTCCGGGTCGTCCACCGGCCCAGGGTCGCCCACCCGCCCCAGGTCGACCTCGCGGCCGCCGTCGCCCTTGAGCGACGCGGCGATGAGCCGGGCCGCGGCGCCCGGGTCCTGTATCGGCAGCCCGGTGGCCCGGGCGAAGTCGTTGCCGCCGCCGACGGCGATCACCCCCAGCGGGGTGCCCGTCCCGGCGACCGCCTGGAGGGCGAGCGAGACCATGCCGTCGCCCCCGACGGCCACCAGCGCGCCGGTGCCGCCCGCCACCGCCTCACGGGCCCGCCGCAGGGCCTCCGCGGCGTCGGCGCCCACCACGGTCCGCACGGTGAATCCGTAGCCCCGCAGGGTCTCGACGGCGGGCCGGGCCGCGCGGGCGCCTCGCCCACGGCCCGCCGTCGGGTTGACGAGAAGGGTGATGTCGCAGGTCACCCGCGGACCCTACCGGTGCCGGTGCCGGCACCGGCACCGGTCCGGTCGGCTCAGGTGATGTCGTCGTAGCCGTTGCGCCGGGTCGGGCCCGGGTCATCCGGATCGTCGGGGCGGGGCGTCGGGGACACGTGCTCGATGTCACCGACGGGCGCGGGGGTCAGATCGAGGTCGGAGGCCTCGTCGTCGCTCAGCCCGGCGTCCGGGTTGCCGCGGCGGCGCCGGCGGTCGTTGAACAGGCAGATGCCCGTGGCGCCGAAGTACAGCACCACGATGGGCGCCGCGAGCAGCGACATGGTCAGCGGGTCGCCGGTGGGTGTGGCGATGGCGGCGAAGACGGTGATGCCGACGACCATGCCCCGCCACCAGCCGAGCATCCGGCGGCCGGTGATCACCCCGCCGAAGTTCAGCAGCACCAGCAGCAGCGGGAGTTCGAAGGCGAGGCCGAAGACGATCACCATGCGCGTGACGATGTCGAAGAACTCGTCCGCGGGGAACAGGTTGGTCCATTCCTCGGGGGTGAGGCCGACCAGGGCCCCGGCCGTGGTGGGCAGCACGGCGTAGGCGAGCCAGGCGCCTGCCAGGAACAGCGGCACGCCCGCGGCCACGAAGCCGAGCGCGTACTTCTTCTCGTGGTTGTGCAGACCGGGCGCGAGGAAGGCCCACAGCTGGTAGAGCCAGACCGGGCTGGAGATGACGACGCCGGTCATCAGGCTCACCTTCAGCATGATCGTGAAGGGGGCGAGAAGGCCGTTGGCGGTGATCTGCGCACAGGGCTTGGGGTCGGCGCCGCTGCCGACGGGCTCGCCCTTCTTGCAGCCGACGCTGTCCATCACGGGGCCGGTCAGGAACTCCGCGATCTGCTTGTAGTAGATCAGCGCGACGACCGTGACCACGATGATCGCGACGACCGCCTTCAGCAGTCGGTTGCGCAGCTCACGCAGATGCTCCGCGAGAGGCATCCGCCCCTCAGGGTCCTTCTGCTGTTTGCGGGCAGACTTGAGCAACCCACGTCCTCGTCTCGTGCGAAGGCCGTCGCGGGCTCAGCGAGCCGCGGCGGCACTCTCGGCTTGCGTCGGCTGCGTCAGCTCTGGGCGGTACGGTTCGGCTCGGTGACCGGGCGGGAGCTGGTCACATCGCCGGGGGCCGCCTGGATGGTCCGCGGCGCGGCCTGCGGGGTGGGGTCGGCGGGCGCCGACGCCGTCGTCGGAGCTTCGGCGGTCTTCGCCGCCTCGTCGTCCTTCTTCATGGCCTTGGCCTCGCTCTTGAGGATGCGGGCCGACTTGCCGAGGGACCGAGCCATGTCCGGGAGCTTCTTGGCGCCGAAGAGCAGCAGGATGACAACGAGGATCAGAACGATCTCGGTGGGCCTCAGATTGCCGAGCATGTGCGACTACCTTCTCGCCGGGGCGGCGTAACTTTCATGCCTGCCGTATGGGATCGGACTGGCGTGCTAGTGCTGGCAGCGATCGTAACCCGCAGGAGTAAACCCTGGGCAATGCCCATGCATACTCCCCGTTGCTTCCACAGCGCCGCCGTCACAACTGCGCCAAGCAGCCTACCCCGCTGACCCGTGCGTCAGTCCCTGGCCTCGGTCAGCCGCCGACTCTGACGAAAGTACGCCGTCGGGCGACAGTCCTTCGTCCGACGCGGGTACGTCGTCCCGCCCGCGGCGCAGCGCGTCCACATGGCCGCCCAGCGGGGCCGTGGCCCGCTCCAGGTCCTCGGCGGCCCGGGTGATCCGCCGCGAGCTCTCCCCCACCTGCCGGGCCAGCCGCCGCACTTCGACGAAGACCCGTACGGCGGGCACCGCGAGCACCGCGATTCCGGTGACGGCGAGAGCGAGGGCGAGCATCGGCCAGAGCATGCGCCAGAGCCTAGACCTTGGAGTGCAGCCGCAACGTGCTCACCCCGCCGCCGGTGAGCAGCTCCACGATCCGCTCCCCCGCCGGTTTGCGCACCGCCGATCCGCAGTCGGGGCAGGTGAAGGAGTAGAACGTGGTGCGGTCACTCCCCCCGATCGCCAGCCGCAGGGCGGTGGCCGCCAGCTCGAACCGGCCGCGGCAGTCCGGGCAGGCTGCCTTGAAGATCACCGAGGTGGGATTCCCCCCAGCGGTCACTGTGCGTGTCCCTTCACTCACCATAGGCCGCGAGCGCCCGCTGCGCCGCGTCCCGCGCGCTGTCCGCCAGCCCCCGCGGGGAGACGATCCTGCCGTCCCTGCCCAGCCGCAGCGCCAGGCGGCGCAGCGAACCGGGGTCGGGGGTGCGCAGCGTGATCCTGAGGCCGCCGTCGGGCAGCTCCTCCGCGCTGTCGTGCGGGTAGTACTCGGCGACCCAGCGCCCGCCGGGGCCGACCTCGACGACCACCTCGGGGTCCTCGGCGCCGGTCTGCACCAGCCCGGCGGACAGGTCCGACAGATCGCGCAGCTCGATCGGCGGCGGGTCGGCGGGCGCGTCGAGCAGCTTGATCTCCGCGACCCGGTCGAGGCGGAAGGTGCGCCGCGCCTCGGAGAGCCGGCACCACGCCTCCATATACGTACGGCCGACGGCGAACAGCCGGATCGGGTCGACCTCGCGCTCGGTGAGCTCGTCCCGCGCGGGCGAGTAGTAGCGCAGCCACAGGCGGCGGCGCTCGGCGATGGCCCGGTCGACGTCGGCGAAGACGCCGCCCTCGGACTCGAAGGTGACCGACAGCCGGGAGCTGGCCCCGGCCGCCTCGCCGGCGGCCGCCTCCAGCTTGGCGGTGGCGCGCAGCAGGGCGTCCCGGTCGCCCTCGCGCAGCCCGGGGAGGGTGGCCACGGCGCGGGCGGCGACCAGCAGCGCGGTGGCCTCGTCGGCGGCGAGCCGCAGCGGCTCGGCGACATCGTCGGGGTTGTGCCACCAGATGCGCTCGCCGTCGGTGTCGATGTCCAGCAGGTCGCCGCCGCGGAAGCTGGTGCCGCACAGCGGCAGTACGTCCAGGTCCGAGATCAGCTCGTCCTCGGTGATGCCGAAGGCGCGGGCGACATCGGCGATATGGGCACCGGGACGCTCGCGCAGATACGTCACCAGGGACAGCATCCGGCGGGTCTGGTCAATGGCGTTTCCGGCCATGTGGAATCCCCCCTCAGCCCTTGGCCACGGCGCGCAGCCGGTCGATGACATCGGCCCGCAGTTCGTCGGGCGCCAGGACGACCACGTCCGGGCCGAACTCCACCAGCCAGGCGTCGAGCCCGTGTCCGTACGGGACCTCCAGCTCGTCCCAGCCGTCGCCCAGCGGGTGGGTGTGCAGCGCCCTGGCCCGCAGCGGGTAGCCGTGGCCGGAGCGCAGTTTGATCCGGGCGGTACGGGTGGCGGTCTCCCCCGACCACCGCTCCACGGTCTCGCGCACGGTCACGTGGTCGGGCACCTCGGCGGCGTAGGCGCCGGCCCGCAGACGCACCTTGCCGGTGATCCGGGAGAGCCGGAAGACCCGCTCCGCCGTGCGCTCGCGGTCCCATCCGGCCAGATACCAGTGGCCGCGCCAGCACTCCAGCGCCCACGGCTCGACATGGCGCTGCTCGGGCCGGGCGGCGTTCGACTTGCGGTAGTCGAACATGACGGGGCGGCGGTCGCGGCAGGCGAGCATCAGCGGCTCGAAGGCGGCCTCATGGACCGGGATCCGCGGTTCCAGGGCGCCGGCCGGCTGGGTGTCGTACGGGTCCTCGGCCACCGGCATCCCGGCGGCGCGCAGCTTCTGCAGCGCACCGCTGGCGGCGCCCGCGAGCCGGGCCTGCTGCCAGACCTTCGCGGCCAGGCCGAGGGCCGCGGCCTCCTCGGCGTCCAGGGTGATCGGGGGGAGGCGGTTGCTGTCGCGGCGGGCGAGATAGCCGATCTCGCCGTCGACGCTCTCCACGGTCTCGATGATCAGGCCGAGTTCACGCAGATCGTCCTTGTCCCGCTCGAACATGCGATTGAACGCCTCGTCGCCGCCCGAGCCGGAGGCCGAGTTGGCGGCCGAAGCAGCCGCGGCAGCTTCGATGTATGCCTCTATGGATTCGCGCAACTCGCGCTTCGTCAACGGGCGCCGGGTTCCCAACAGGCACAGCGCCAGATTCATCAGCCGCTCGGCCTTGGCAATCGCCATCGACGCCCCTTCTATGTGACCTTCCGACCGTGACCGTACCGCTACCGGGACGCGGGACAAAAGCCGAGGGCCCCTGCCGGGCGGCAGGGGCCCCACGCGGGCGCTCGGGCCACGGGCGTGGCGCTCAACCCGCGGGCCTTGACCTCGCCTGCCTCAGGCGGGCATGCCTTGGGCGCGCCGGCCTCAGGCGGGCACGGGCCTTGGGCGCGCCTGCCTCAGGCGGCGACCAGGTCGCATACGAAGATCAGCGTCTCGCCCGGCTTGATCCGGCCGCCACCGGCGCCCCGATCGCCGTAGGCCAGGTGCGCCGGGATGATCAGCTGGCGGCGGCCGCCGACCTTCATGCCCTGCACCCCCTGGTCCCAGCCGGAGATGACCTGGCCGGCACCGAGCTGGAACTGCAGCGGGGTGCCGCGGTTCCAGCTCGCGTCGAACTCCTCGCCGGTGCTGAAGGCGACGCCGACGTAGTGGACGGAGACGGTGGCTCCGGCCTTGGCGACGGGGCCGTCGCCCTCCCAGATGTCCTTGATCTCCAGGTCCTTCGGCGGCTCGCCGCCCGGGAAGTCGACCTCGGGCTTGTCGATGCTCACGAACTTGCTCCTCTTACGTGGTGGGCAACCTGCCCAGTCTTACAGAACCGCCGTCTTACAGAACGGCCAGGATGTCGACGGAGAAGACCAGAGTGGAGTTGGCCGGGATGCCCTGCTGGGCCTGCTTTCCGTAGCCGAGGGCCGGCGGAATGACGATCAGCACCCGGCTGCCGACCTTCTTGCCGGTCAGCCCCTGCGCCCAGCCCTTGACGACCTGCTGCAGCGAGAACTGCGCCAGCTGGCCCTTCTTATAGGTCGCGTCGAACTCCTTGCCGCCGTCCCACAGCACACCCTTGTACTGGACCAGCAGCGAGTCGGTGGCCTTGACCTTCGGCCCGTCGCCCTCGATGACATAGGCGGAGACGAGCTTCTTGGGCGCGGCCTTCTTGGGGACGTCGATGGACGGCGCCTTGCCGTCGGTCCCGGTGCCGACCTTGGGCAGATCGGGGTTGCTCTGCGCCACCTCGTCGCCCTTGGCCGAGCTCTTGCCGTTGAAGGCGTTCTTGATGTCGACGACGAACACCATCGTGTCCGTCCCCTTGATCCCCGCCTGCGGCTGCCCCTGCTTCCCGTAACCGAGAGCCGGCGGGATGGCCAGCTCCACCCGGCTGCCGACCTGCTTGCCCACCAGCCCCTTGTCCCAGCCCGGGATGACCTGGCCGACGCCGATCGGGAAGACGGCGGGCTGCCCCCGGTCGTAGGAGTTGTCGAAGACCTTGGCGGTGTTCCAGATCTGGCCGAGATAGTGCACCTGGAGATAGTCGCCCGAGGCCACCTTGGCCCCGTCGCCCTTGATGACCGTCTTGACGGCCAGGTCCGAGGACGGCGTACCCGTGCCCTTGGCGATCTTCGGCTTCTCACCGAACTTCGTACCGCCGGTGATGGCCGGCACCGGCCCGCTCACGATCTTGCCGGTGGGCTCGGCGGCCTTCGGGCTGCTGGTCTCCGGCGACGGCGAGGCCTTGGACGACTTCTCGGATCCTGATTTCTCGCTGCCGCAGCCCGCGGCGGTGAGCAAGCCGGCGGGCACGGCAAGAAGTACGGAACGTCGGCGCACGAAAGTCCTCGTTGGGTAGATCCTGCGGGGGCAATGCGCGCCACTCTACGACGTGCCGGAGGCCCCGTACGCGAAACGTACGGGGCCCCGCGCCGGACATGGGCCGTCCGGGCGCCGTCGTCACATTCCGGCGATCAGCTTCTCCACACGGTCGTCCACCGAGCGGAACGGGTCCTTGCACAGCACCGTACGCTGCGCCTGATCATTGAGTTTGAGGTGCACCCAGTCGACGGTGAAGTCGCGGCGCTGCTCCTGGGCGCGGCGGATGAAATCACCGCGCAGCCGGGCACGGGTGGTCTGCGGCGGCACCGACTTGCCCTCGAAAATCTTCAAGTCGTTGCACACCCGGGCCGCCTGACCCCGCTTCTCCAGGAGGTAGTACAGCCCTCGACGGCGGTGGATGTCGTGATACGCGAGGTCTATCTGGGCGATCCGCGGATGGGACATGGTGATGTTGTTCTTCGCCCGGTACCGCTCGATCAGCCGGTATTTCATCACCCAGTCGATCTCGGTGTCGATCCGGTCCAGCTCTTCGGTACGGATCGCGTCCAGAGTGCGGCCCCACAGTTCGAGGACGCGCTCGACGGTGCCGGTGCGGATACCGCGGCGCTCGCAGAAGTCGACCGCCTTTTCGTAGTACTCCTGCTGGACCTCGAGGGCGGATGCCTCGCGCCCGCTGGCCAGCCGTACCTTGCGCTGTCCGGTGATGTCATGGCTGACCTCACGGATGGCCCGGATGGGGTTCTCCAGGGTCAGATCGCGCATCACCGTGCCCGCCTCGATCATGCGCAGCACCAGATCGGTGGCGCCGACCTTGAGCAGCATGGTCGTCTCGGACATGTTGGAGTCGCCCACGATGACGTGCAGCCTGCGATAGCGCTCGGCGTCGGCGTGCGGCTCGTCGCGGGTGTTGATGATCGGCCGGGAGCGGGTGGTCGCGGAGCTGACGCCCTCCCAGATGTGCTCGGCGCGCTGACTGACGCAGTAGACCGCGCCGCGCGGCGTCTGCAGCACCTTGCCGGCGCCGCACAGCAGCTGCCGGGTCACCAGGAAGGGGATGAGAATGTCGGCGAGGCGGGAGAACTCACCGTGCCGGGCCACCAGATAGTTCTCGTGACAGCCGTATGAGTTCCCCGCCGAGTCGGTGTTGTTCTTGAAGAGATAGACGTCGCCCGCGATTCCCTCCTCGTGCAGGCGGCGCTCGGCGTCCACGAGCAGACCTTCGAGAATGCGCTCGCCTGCCTTGTCGTGGGTGACCAGCTCGGTCACGTTGTCACACTCGGGAGTTGCGTATTCCGGGTGCGAGCCCACGTCGAGATAGAGGCGGGCGCCGTTGCGCAGGAAGACATTGCTGCTGCGGCCCCAGGAGACGACACGGCGGAAGAGGTAGCGCGCCACTTCGTCAGGAGACAACCGGCGCTGTCCCCTGAATGTGCACGTGACGCCGTACTCGTTCTCCAGCCCGAAAATGCGGCGGTCCATGCCTGAACATTACGCCTGATGGCCTGCTCTGAAACCGGGTTCGACGGCACGGTTGCGATCATTTTCCGCCTGAGGTTCACCCGGCGTCCCTCCTGGTGTCCCTCCTGGTGTGCCGGTTGGCGTACTGGTTGGCGTACCGCCCGGCGTGCCGGTGAGGAAGCGCGCGGTGGCCAGCAGCACGGCCAGCGCCACCGCCCCGGCGGCCCCCGGAACGGCGAAGCCCGCCGCCACCCCGCCGTGCTCCATCACCGGCCCCGCGGCGGCCGTTCCCGCGGCGTTTCCCACCACGAAGGTGGTCACCAGCCAGGAGAACGCCTCAGTGACCGTGCCGCGCGGGGCGTGCCGGTCGACGACCACGAAGACGCAGGCGAGCGCGGGGGCCAGGAAGAGGCCGGAGAGCCCGGCGAGAGCCGTCATCGCGGCGACCCCGGGCACCAGGACCAGCGGCAGATAGCCGAGCGCCAGCGCGACCACCAGGACCCGCAGCCGCCGCTCCGGCGGACCGGCCCAAGGCCGCGCCCCGTACGCGAGACCGCCCACCAGCGCGCCGACGCCCAGCGCGGAGAGCAGATAGCTGGACACCATGCCGCCGCCGTGCTCGTCCGCGTAGCCGACGGCCGCCACGCCGATCGAGCCGAGCGCGATGCCGACGAAGAAGAACGTGCCGAGCAACACCAGCAGCCCCCGCGAACGCAGCGCGCCCAGCCAGTGCGCCTCGCGCGGCGCCGAGCGCCACTGGCGGGAGGGCGGCGAGACCACGACCGACAGCGCTCCCGCGACCCCGATCACATTGATCACCAGCAGCGCCGCCGCCTCCGACCACAGCGCCACCAGGGCGGTCACCAGCAGCGGCCCGACGGAGAAGATCACCTCCTGCGCGACGGCGTCCAGCGCATACGCCGCATGCACCCACTCCTCCCGCCCGAGCACCCCCGGCCACAGCGCCCGCAGCCCGCCCTCCAGGGGCGGGGTGAACAGGCCGGCAGCCAGCATCGCGGCGTACGCGACGGGCAGCGGCTCGAGCCCGACCACGGCGAACACGGCCATGGCGACCGCGGAAGCCACCGCCGCGGGCAGCATCACCCGCGGCTGCCCGTAATGGTCCACGGCCCGGCCGAGCAGCGGCTGACCGACCGCGTTGCCCACGCCGTAGACCGCGGACAGCACACCGGCCAGGGCGTAGCTGCCGCCCTCGGCGCGCGTGAAGAGCACGACGGCGAGGGCGGCGGTGGCGTTCGGCAGCCGGCCCACGAGCGTGCCGATGAGGAGGCGGGCCGCGTGTTTGCTGCGCAGCAGGTCCCTGTAGCCGGCGACCATCGCCTGCCCTTTCTGTTCGGGGTTTCTGGTTCGTGTGCTCCCTCGGGCGAGTCCGCCCGAGGTTTTACGTATAACGTCCGCCGTTATACGTACCATGGCTGCCGACCGCGGTCCACCTCACGGTGGGCGACCGTGACGACCATGGCGAGGGGAAGGCGATGGCGGCGAGCGCGAATGGCGACGGGGCGCGCGCCCCCGGCGCGCGGCGCGGGAGCGCGGGCGCGCTCGCGCGGCCGACCGCCCTGGAGAGCCACGGTTTGGCGGAGACCGAGGCCGAGGCCGAGGCCGATGCGGGCGGCGGGGCGCCGGGCCGGGGACACGCGGGCGGCGCGGGGCGCGGGGACGGCATGGACGGCGCGGGCCACGTGGGCGGGCGGACGGCGCGTGAGTCGGGCGTCAGCCGGGGACCAGGCGCGGGGCACGGAGGCGATGTGGGCGGGCGAGCGGCTCGCAAGACGGGGGCCGACTGGGAACCGGGCGCAGGGCACGCGGACGGCAGGGGCGGCAGGGGCGGCGCGGCCGACGCAGACGGCTCGAACCACGTGGGCGGGCGGACGGCGCGCGAGATGAGCGCCGACCGGGAACCGGGCGCGGGCGGCGCGGGCCACGTGGGTGGGCGGACGGCGGGCCAGACCGGGGCCGGCCAGGGGCCGGGCGGGGGGCGCGGGGGGCGGCGGGTGGCCGGGGGGCGGGCGACCAGTCGGGATGTGGCTCGGGTCGCGGGCGTGTCGCAGGCGACCGTTTCGCTGGTCCTGGGCGACAAGTGGGCCGGACGCGTGTCGGAACGCACCGCGGCGGCGGTGCGCGCCGCCGCGCGCGAACTCGGCTACCGGCCGAACCTCGCGGCCCGCAGCCTCCGCCTCGGCCGGACCAGGACCGCGCTGCTCGTCGTCCCGGCGCTCACCACGGAGTTCTTCGCACGGGTGTACACCGGCGCCGCGCGCGTGGCCGCCGAGGGCGGTTTCGGAGTGGTGCTCTACCCGTCCCCGGAGGGCGTAGGCCCGGCGCGCGACCCCTTCGACTCGGCGCGGGCCTCGCTCGACGGCGTGATCGCCTCCTCGATGGCGGCGGACGCGCTGGCCGCGGTGCGCGGCGGGGGGCTCCCGCTGGTGATGCTCGACAGCTCCCCCGATGAGACCGCCGCGGTGGCCACGGTCAACCTCGACATCGCCGACGGCATGCGACAGGCCGCCGGGCACCTCCTGGGCCTGGGACACCGCCGTATCGCCCATGTCGCGGCGGCCGTGGACACCTGGACCTTCCGGGTCCGCGCGCGGACCCTCGCGGCGGCGGTGGGCGCGGTCCCGGGCGCCTCCCTGCACACCGAGGCGGCCCCCCTGACGGTCGACGAGGGCCGCCGCGCGGCCGAACGGGCACTCACCCGCCCCGGCCCCCGCCCCACAGCGCTCGTATGCGACGACGACATCCTGGCGGCCGGCGCCTGCAAGGCCGCCCGGCGGCTGGGGTTGCGCGTGCCGGACGACGTCTCGGTCACCGGCTTCGACGACCTCGCGCTGGCCACGGCGGTCGACCCGGAGCTGACGACGGTACGGCTGCCGGCGGAGGCGGTCGGTGCGGCCGGTATGCGGGCCCTGATGGCGGTCCTGGCCGGCGATCCGGCACGCGACACATCGCTCCCGGTGGAACTCGTCCCCCGCGGCTCCAGCGCCCCGCCACCACGCTAGCCCCGCACCAGCCACGGATTGCCCGCACGCCGCTCCGGCACGCCCCCAGCCACCCTTGGGGGTGGCCCCCGCCGCTTCGCTTCGCCAATCATGCGCCAGTCGGCATGCCCGAGGCCGACTGCCGGGGCCGCAGACGCCTCGGCGCGCCTCGGCTGGGGCCGAGGCGCGCCATGGTGGGTGAGGTGGCGGGGAGGGTTACTCCTCCGTCTCGGAGGACTCCTCGGCCGATGTCTCGGCCTCGGAATCCGCCTCGGAATCGGTCGCGGCCTCGCCCTCGGCCGTGGCGCTCTCCAGGAGGCGGGTCAGCTGGCTGCCCAGCATCCGCTTGAACTTCCGCTGCTGCGGTCGCGTCCGGTCCAGCACCGCGACCTCGAGCTGCTCGGCGGTGAGGCTGCGCTCGCCGCCGTTGCTGTCCCGGGCGAGGGATTCGACGGCCAGTTTCAGCGCCTCGGCGAGGGTCATGCCGTCCACGTGGCGCTGGTCGAGATAGCTGCTGATCTGGTCGGCGTTGCCACCCACAGCGACCGAGCCGTGCTCGTCGACGATGGAACCGTCGTGCGGCAGCCGGTAGATCTGGTCGTCCTCGGGGCCGTCCCCGACCTCGGCGACGATCAGCTCGACCTCATAGGGCTTCTCCGCGGCGCTGGAGAAGATGGTGCCGAGCGTCTGGGCGTAGACATTGGCGAGGCCGCGGGCGGTCACATCGTCGCGGTCGTACGTGTAGCCGCGCAGGTCGGCGTAGCGGACACCACCGATGCGCAGATTCTCGAACTCGTTGTATTTGCCGACCGCCGCGAAGGCGATCCGGTCATAGATCTCGCTGACCTTGTGCAGCGCGCGGGACGGGTTCTCCGCGACGAAGAGGATGCCGTCGGCATACTGCAGCACGACCACGCTGCGGCCGCGCGCGATGCCCTTGCGGGCGTACTCGGCGCGGTCGGCCATGGCCTGCTGGGGCGATACATAGAACGGCGTCGTCACCGGCTATCCGTCCCTTTCTGTCAATGGCGAATGCATTCCGGGTCAACCGTCCCCTCAGAGCAGCGAGGCCCGCGGGCCGTCCGGCTGCTCGAGCCGCCGCTCGTGGATGGTGCGGGCGATCTCGGAGACCTCCGCCTCGGTGAGCCGCTTGAAGCCGTCCTCGGTGATCACCGTGACGATGGGGTAGATGCGCCGGCCGAGGTCGGGGCCGCCGGTAGCGGAGTCCTCGTCAGCGGCGTCGTACAGTGCCTGGACTACGGCGGTGGCGGTGTCGGATTCGGTCAGATCCTCGCGGTACAGCTTCTTGAGCGCGCCGCGGGCGAACAGGGAGCCGGAGCCGGTGGCGGCGAAGCCGTGCTCCTCGGAGCGCCCGCCGGTCACGTCGTAGGAGAAGATGCGGCCCTTCTCGCGGTCGACGTCCCAGCCCGCGAAGATCGGGACGACGGCCAGGCCCTGCATGGCCATGCCCAGATTGCCGCGGATCATGGTGGACAGCCGGTTGGCCTTGCCCTCCAGGGAGAGGGTGGTGCCTTCGACCTTCTCGAAGTGCTCCAGCTCCAGCTGGAACAGCTTGACCATCTCGACGGCGAAGCCGAGCGTGCCCGCGATGCCGACGGCCGAGTACTCGTCGGCGGGGAAAACCTTCTCGACGTCGCGCTGGGAGATCAGGTTGCCCATCGTCGCGCGGCGGTCACCGGCGAGCACCACGCCGCCGGGGAAGGTCGCCGCGACGATCGTCGTGCCGTGAGGGGCCTCGAGAACGCCCTGCACCGGGGGGAGCGAGCGCTTCCCCGGGAGCAGCTCGGGCTGGTGCTCGGACAGGAAGTCCATGAACGAGGCCGACCCAGGCGTCAGGAAGGCAGCTGGTAGACGCCCGGTGCTACGAGAATTGGCTTCCACGCGTTTCCTTCCACGTATGTCGCAGCCCGCCTTATCACGTCGGGCCGATCCTTGAACTGCCCCAGTGCCGCGTTGCAGCTGAAGCACAGTACGCCACGGACCCTACCCTTCTCATGGCAGTGATCCACATGTGCGGCCGAAGCCGACAAACATATGCAGCAGACGCCTCCTTGGGAGGCGACCAACTTGTCACGTTCCGCTTCGGTCATGCCGTACTCACGCTTCAGATGGTCTTGCCGCCCCTGGACCGCCCGGCATGCCTTGCAGCGTGTCGACAGGCCGTCAGACGCCGTGGCGTTGCGATGCCACTCACTGTGAGGCTTGATCTCACCACAGGTCCGGCAAAGCTTGTGGCCGGCCGGGACGTCCACCTTCTCGCGCACAGGCTTTCCCATCGCCTCCCGGCGGCGCCGGTAGTGCGCGGCGCTGTACTCTGCCACGCACTCCCGGCACCGCACCTGAAGGCCGTCCTGCCGGTTCCGGTCTCGCGCAAATGCAGTGACGGGTAGGTCCCTCTTGCATCCCGTGCACTGCTTCGTGCTCGGCTCGCCAGCCACTCCCTCTCCCCCCGACACCTTCGATCCGAAGGCAAAGGCGACTAATGGCCTCTACTGCCCACCTTTTTGCACGAAGGACCTCACGAAATCCTCGGCATTCTCCTCGAGTACGTCGTCAATCTCGTCCAGCACGGAGTCGACGTCATCCGAAAGCTTCTCGTGCCGCTCCTTGAGATCTTCCGCCGCCTGCGCGTCCTGCGCCTGCTCCTCGACCTCCTCGGTCGTGCGCGACGCCTTCTGCTGTCCGCCGCCGGTGTCCTTTGTCGCCATATCCCTCACCCCGCTCGGTTCGCCCCAGCTTGATTCGATCGGTCAAGATCAGACCCTACAAGCCGGGTCCGACATCGGCCTCGCAGTTGTCACAACGCACCGAGGCCACCTCGATGATTCCCGGCCGCGGCCCATTTCAGCCCCCCGAGAGCACCCGGACCAGGTCTTCGGCCGTGCGGCAGCGGTCCAGGAGCTCCTTGACGTGGTTCCTGGTGCCGCGCAGCGGCTCCAGCGTCGGGACCCGCTGGAGGGAGTCCCGGCCCGGCAGGTCGAAGATCACCGAGTCCCAGGAGGCCGCGGCCACGTCGTCGGCGTACTGCTCCAGGCAGCGGCCGCGGAAGTAGGCCCTGGTGTCCTCCGGCGGCTTGCTCCGGGCCCGGGACACTTCGTCCTCGTCCAGCAGCCGCTTCATCTTGCCGCGGGCCGCCAGACGGTTGTACAGACCCTTCTCGGGGCGTACGTCGGCGTACTGGAGGTCCACCAGGTGGAGCCGGGCGGCGTCCCATTCGAGGCCGTCACGGCGCCGGTAGCCCTCCATCAGCTCGCGCTTGGCGACCCAGTCCAGCTCGCCGGACAGGCTCATCGGGTCCCGCTCCAGCCGGTTCAGGACGTCCTCCCAGCGGGTGAGCACATCCCGGGTCTGTTCGTCGGCGTCGGCGCCGAAGCGGTCCTCGACGTACTTGCGGGCCAGCTCGAAGTACTCCATCTGGAGCTGTACCGCGGTGAGTGTGCGGCCGCTGCGCAGCGTGACCAGGCGGCGCAGCGTCGGGTCGTGGGAGACCTGGTGCAGGGTGCGCACGGGCTGGTCGACGGCGAGGTCCACGGCGATGAAGCCGTCCTCGATCATCGACAGCACCAGGGAGGTGGTGCCGAGCTTGAGGTAGGTCGAGATCTCGGAGAGGTTGGCGTCGCCGATGATCACATGCAGCCGCCGGTACTTCTCGGCGTCGGCGTGCGGCTCGTCGCGGGTGTTGATGATGGGTCGCTTGAGGGTGGTCTCCAGGCCCACCTCGACCTCGAAGTAGTCGGCCCGCTGACTGATCTGGAAGCCGTGTTCATGGCCGTCCTGGCCCAGGCCCACGCGGCCGGCGCCGGTGACGACCTGCCGGGAGACGAAGAAGGGGGTCAGGTGGCGCACGATGTCCGAGAAGGCGGTCTCCCGCTTCATCAGGTAGTTCTCATGCGTGCCGTAGGAGGCGCCCTTGTTGTCGGTGTTGTTCTTGTAGAGGTGGATCGGCTGGGCTCCGGGCAGCTGGCCGGCGCGCAGGGCGGCCTCGGCCATGATGCGCTCGCCCGCCTTGTCCCAGAGCACCGCGTCCCTGGGGTTGGTCACCTCGGGGGCGGAGTACTCGGGGTGTGCGTGGTCGACGTAGAGCCGCGCCCCATTGGTGAGGATCACATTGGCCAGGCCGATGTCCTCGTCCGTGAGCTGACTGGCGTCCGCGGACTCGCGGGCGAGGTCGAAGCCGCGGGCGTCCCGCAGCGGGTTCTCCTCCTCGAAGTCCCAGCGGGCGCGGCGCGCCCGGTGCATCGCCGCCGCGTACGCGTTGACGACCTGGGATGAGGTGAGCATGGCATTGGCGTTCGGGTGGCCCGGGACGGAGATCCCGTACTCCGTCTCGATCCCCATTACTCGCCGTACGGTCATGCGGCCCTCCTTGCCCGGCGCCGCCCCCGGGCGGGTTCGGCGCTCAAGTACCGCTGTGCTTCCGGTCCGTGCGCGGCCCCCGATCCCCCGCACCGCGCTGGCGCGGTACCGCAGAGCCTAGAGCCGCCGCACGGCCCTGAGGCGATCATTTCAGTCATTGCTCCGGTCCGGCTCGTAGGTGCCCGCTCGCTGTGCTGACAGGTCCGACATACACATCCGAAATCACGGTCCGAAAAGCGCATCCGGCTGCGGATGCCCCGTCCAGGACATCCGCAGCCGGACCGCGGTGTTACAGGTACTGACCGGTGTTCGCCACCGTGTCGATGGAGCGTCCCGTGTCCGCGCCCTGCTTTCCGGTGACCAGGGTGCGGATGTAGACGATCCGCTCGCCCTTCTTGCCGGAGATCCGGGCCCAGTCGTCGGGGTTCGTGGTGTTCGGCAGGTCCTCGTTCTCCTTGAACTCGTCCACGCAGGCGGCGAGCAGATGGGAGACCCTCAGGCCCTTCTGGTTGTGGTCCAGGAAGTCCTTGATGGCCATCTTCTTGGCCCGGTCCACGATGTTCTGGATCATGGCGCCGGAGTTGAAGTCCTTGAAGTAGAGGACTTCCTTGTCACCGTTGGCGTAGGTGACCTCGAGGAAGCGGTTCTCCTCGGACTCGGTGTACATCTGCTCGACGACCGACTGGATCATGCCGCCGACGGCGGCCTTGGGGGATCCACCGTGTTCGGTGAGGTCGTCGCCGTGGATCGGCAGGGTTTCGGTCAGGTACTTCGAGAAGATGTCCTTCGCGGCCTCGGCGTCCGGACGCTCGATCTTGATCTTCACATCGAGGCGGCCGGGGCGCAGGATCGCCGGGTCGATCATGTCCTCGCGGTTGGAGGCGCCGATGACGATCACATTTTCCAGGCCCTCGACACCGTCGATCTCCGAGAGCAGCTGGGGGACGATGGTGTTCTCCACGTCCGAGCTGACGCCGGAGCCGCGGGTCCGGAAGAGGGAGTCCATCTCGTCGAAGAAGACGATGACCGGTGTGCCCTCGCTGGCCTTCTCCCGCGCCCGCTGGAAGACCAGCCGGATGTGCCGCTCCGTCTCGCCGACGTACTTGTTCAGCAGCTCGGGGCCCTTGATGTTGAGGAAGAAGCTCTTCCCCGCGGGCTTCCCGGTCACCTCGGCGACCTTCTTGGCAAGGGAGTTGGCCACGGCCTTGGCGATCAGCGTCTTACCGCAGCCGGGCGGGCCGTACAGCAGCACACCCTTGGGCGGCCGCAGTTCGTGCTCCTTGAACAGGTCGGGGTAGAGGTACGGGAGCTCGACCGCGTCCCTGATCAGCTCGATCTGGTTGCCCAGGCCGCCGATCTTGGTGTAGTCGATGTCCGGGACCTCTTCGAGGACGAGCTCTTCGACCTCGCTCTTGGGCACGACCTCGTAGACGTAGCCGGAGCGGGGCTCGAGCAGCAGGGCGTCGCCGGGGCGGATGGTGATGTCCAGCAGCGGCTCGGCGAGCCGCACCACGCGCTCCTCGTCGGTGTGCCCGATCACCAGGGCGCGCTCGCCGTCCTCAAGGACCTCCTTGAGGGTGACGATGTCCCCGGCGCGCTCGAACTCCATGGCCTCGACCACGTTGAGCGCCTCGTTGAGCATGACCTCCTGGCCGCGCCTGAGGTCCTCGAGATCGACGCTCGGGCTCACGTTCACCCGGAGTTTCCGTCCTCCGGTGAAGATGTCGGCCGTGCCGTCCTCGTTCGCCTGCAGAAACACCCCGAAGCCGGCCGGCGGCTGGGCGAGCCGGTCGACCTCCTCCTTGAGGGCCACGATCTGGTCGCGGGCCTCACGGAGCGTGTTGGCGAGCCGCTCGTTCTGCGCGGACACGCCCGCCAGGTTTGTCTGCAGCTCGACGATCCGCTCTTCGAGAATCCTCGTGTGCCGCGGAGAGTCGGCGAGCTTGCGTCGCAGGACGGCGATTTCCTGCTCGAGATAGGCAACCTGGCCGGCTGGGTCGTCAGACCCCCGCCCCGGCCGGATGCCGCGGTTGATGTCGTCGTCGTGGGCTGCCACGGTCCTCACCTCCTCCAAGGGGAGCTGGACGCTTCCTGACCCTACCTGGGCCGGTGCGGGTTGAAACCCCTAGATCACAAACCCGGTCGGCGTGTGTCCGATCTTCACCCTTGCGCACTCCCTCACGCCAGGTGAATACCCACCCAACAACATCGGAAAGCGACCGGTTGTATCGTCGAGATGGTCAACACCCGCCAAGGCTGGCGCTATTTAGTCAATGTTGAATCATGTATCAGGGGACGGCAGATCGTGACTGTGCGGAACGAGGAGCTCGGTGACCTTGAGGTCTGGATCGACCAGGATCTGTGCACGGGCGACGGGATCTGTGCCCAGTACGCACCCGAGATCTTCGAACTCGACATCGACGGTCTAGCTTACGTCAAGAGCGCCGACGACGAATTGCTGCAGGCCCAGGGCGCGACGACGCGCGTCCCGCTGCCCCTGCTCACCGAGGTCGTGGACTCCGTCAAGGAGTGTCCCGGTGAGTGCATCCATGTACGGCGAGTGTCCGACCGGGTCGAGGTGTACGGGCCCGACGCCGAGTGATCGATCAGACAGTGATCGATCAGACACTGCCCGGAACCGGCAGGGCCTTGAGGACGAACTTGCCGTCCTTCCACTGCCAATTGACTTCGCGCTGAAGGTCCGGACAGCAGCGCGCCACCTGCTCCGAGGAGTAGCCGAGCAGAGTGGCCGAAACCTTGGTTCCGCGCAGCGCGAAATCCTTGATGCTCATCCCTTCCTTGGGATCCAGGAAGGTGGCGACGATCCGCGGCCTCGCCGGGCCACTGCCGCTGCCCTTGCCAGCCGTCCCGCTGCCGTGGCCGCCCTCGCTGTTCTTGCCGTCCGGCTGGGCCAGCACGTACATGCCGCTGGGCGGGGTGCCGGTCTCGGAGTGGCAGCGCACCACGGCCACCGTCTCCGGCCGCCCGTCACCGTCCAGATCGCCCGAGGCGCGGTCCGTGACGTCCGGTTTCGCCGGGCCGCAGTCCACGGGGTAGTCCGCGGCGGTGGGGTCGGGGGCCTTGACCACCGGGGCGCCCGCCCCCGGCGCGGAGGCCGTGGAGGTGTCCGTTGTGGCCTTGGCGTCGGAGGGCTGGAGCACCGCGGCCCCGGCGACGACGGCGGCGAGGGCGGCCGCTGTCGCGAGCCAGTGCACCGGCCGGGGGTGGGTGTGCGGGAGGTCCGGGCCCAGAGGCAGCACGCGGCGTGACTCCTGTGAGAGCGGTGGCGTCAGGGGGTGCCCCGCATAGTGCCACATCTCACAGCGCGCGGCCACCGCCTCCCCGGGCAAATCCCGGCGGAAGTCGGTGGCCGCGCCCAGGTGTTGGTGCGGGGTTGGCGGTACGGGCTGGGTCTGTCGTCAAAGGGGGCGTCCGGCCGCGAGCGGCGTCTGGTGCGGTGCCTCGCAAGGCGGAGCGTCGCCCTCGTACTGGGCGTACTTGGGCGATGCGACAACGCAGCGAGGTGCCGGGCGTCGGGAGCAGGGCGCTCCCTTTGACGACAGGCCCTAAGTCAGCCGCGGTCGGCGGAGCCGTTTGTGGCGCTGTCCGCGGCCGCGGCCGTCCCGCCGCCGTTGCCCCAGCCCGCGTAGTCCTCGCCGTAGGCGCCCTTGGCGGGCCTGCGGCGGCGCAGCGGGGGCTCCACGCCGTCCGCGAGGCGGCGGGCGGTGAGCAGGAAGCCGGTGTGGCCGATCATGCGGTGGTCGGGGCGCACCGCAAGGCCCTCGACGTGCCAGGTGCGGACCATGGTCTCCCAGGCCGCGGGCTCGTTGAAGGTGCCGTGCTCGCGGATGGCCTCGACGGTGCGGGCCAGCTGCGTGGTGGTGGCGACGTACGCGCACAGGATGCCGCCGGGGACCAGCGCCTTGGAGACGGGGCCCAAGCACTCCCAGGGGGCCAGCATGTCCAGGATGACGCGGTCGACGTCGGCGTCGGAGAGGTTGTCCTGGAGGTCGCCGACGGTGAGCCGCCAGGCGGGGTGCGGGGCGCCGAAGTAGCGCTCGACGTTCTGCTGGGCGATCTCGGCGAAGTCGGCCCGGCGCTCGTAGGAGTGCAGCATGCCCTGGTCGCCGATGGCACGCAGCAGGAAGGTGCTGAGCGACCCCGAGCCGACGCCCGCCTCGACGACGCGCGCGCCGGGGAAGATGTCGGCCATGGCCAGGATCTGCCCCGCGTCCTTGGGGTAGACCACGGCGGCACCGCGTGGCATGGACAGGACATAGTCGGGGAGCAGGGGGCGCAGCGCGAGGTACGCGACGTTTCCCGTGGTACGCACGACGGTTCCCTCAGGGGCACCGATCAGCTCGTCGTGGGGGAAGGAACCCTTGTGGGTATGGAAGTTCTTCCCGGCCTCGAGCGTGAAGGTGTAGTGGCGTCCCTTGGGGTCGGTGAGCTGGACCTGGTCCCCGACCTGGAAGGGCCCGCGACGGCGGGCGGCACCGGTCGGTTCGGACATGTGGCCAGCCTACCGGGCCTGCGGGGACGCGCCGACCGCCGGTCCGGTAAGGCTGATTCCGGTAGGGCTCAGTCCGGTAAGGCTCAACCCGGTGGGGCTCAAGAAGGCGTCCGCGCCATCGCGGCCACGAAGGCGCGCTCGACGTCGGCCGTCGACAGGACGCCGTAGATCTCCCCGGTGTCCTCGACCACCAGGTACTCGGTGGCCGGGGTGGCACGCAGGGTGTCCAGCAGTTCCTCGCCGGTGAGCTCGGCGGAGACCCGCATGCCCTCCTTGAGGTCCTGGGCGAGGCCGCTGACGGCGACCCAGGGGCGGCGGTGCTCGGGGACCCCGACGATGGCCGCCTCGCGCACCACGGCGGTGGGTGCGCCCTGGCCGTCGACCACGACGAGGGCGCGCGCCCCGGCCTCGTTCGCGCGGCGCAGCGCCTCCGAGAGGGGGGTGTCCGCCGCGACCGGGACCGCTCGCCGGGTGAGCGTACGGGCCCGCAGGTCCGGAAGGCGCTCGCGCAGCCGGGCCATGCGCAGGCTGTTGCCGGCGCCGGTCCAGATGATCGCGGCGAGTATGGCGGCGAGCAGCGCGTCGGTCAGCGAGTCGACGCTGCCGAAGCCCTCGGCCTCGTTGCCGAACCCGCCGGTCTGGGTGGCCAGCGGCAGACCCACGAGCACGGCGACCGCGAGCGCCCGGCCGGTCCAGGCCGCGGCGATGGTGCCCGTCATGGGCTTGCCGCTGATCTTCCAGACGACGGCCCGCAGCATCCGGCCGCCGTCCAGGGGCAGGCCGGGCAGCAGGTTGAAGGCGGCCACGATGAGGTTGGAGATCATCAGCCCGGCCAGCAGTACCCCGACCACGGTGTCCGGCTCCACGAGCAGCATGCCCAGGTAGAACAGTCCGGAGAGGATCAGCGAGAGCAGCGGGCCGACGAAGGCCAGGACGAACTCCCGGCCGGGCGTCTCGGACTCCTTCTCGATCTCCGAGACGCCTCCGAAGAACTGGAGCTGGATCCGGCGCACCGGGAGCTTGAAGCGCAGCGCCGCGACGGTGTGGGCGAGCTCGTGGACCAGCACGGAGGCGTAGAAGGCCACCGCGAAGAAGAGCGAGACGATGTAGCGCGCGGCGCCCAGTTCCGGCAGCACCCGCTCCAGTTGGCCGCCGAAGACCCAGGTGATGAGCGCGGCGACCAGGAACCAGCTGGGCGAGACGTATACGGGCACACCGAACGGCCGGCCCATCAGGAAGCCGCCGCCCGTCTCACGGGGGCGCTGCGGCTTCTCGCCCTCGGGCTCGGTCGTCCGGTCCGATCCCCCGCTGTCGGACTGCCGCTGCCCGCTGTTTTCCACGGTGTCCCCTCGTCGGATGCGTGGTTCGCACCCCTTCTTCGGTATGGTCCCCACGATCATGCAGTGCGAGGACCTCGGACGTCGATGGTATGCGTCCGGCTGTCGGTGGCGGGCCGTAGGGTCTGCGCCATGGGAACCTCCACCGGGAAGGCCGAACGGGCCGATCGGACGCCGCAGTCCGGTCGGTCCTCCGCTGTGCCGCCGGCCGCGTCGCCGTCGAAGCCGTCCTTGTCGCCGTCGCGCGCGGCGGACTTCATGCAGTGTCCGTTGCTGTACCGCTTCCGAGTGATCGACAAACTGCCGGAGAAGCCGAGCGCCGCCGCGACCCGGGGCACGGTGGTGCACGCGGTGCTCGAGCGTCTGTTCGACGCCCCGGCCGCGGAGCGCACCGCCTCGCGCGCCCGCTCGATGGTGCCGGGCGAGTGGGAGCGGCTGCTGAAGGCGCGGCCGGAGCTGACGGAGCTGTTCCGTACGGAGGACGGTACGGAGGAGCCGGAGCGGCTGGAGCAGTGGCTGGCGGATGCCGAGCGGCTGGTCGAGCAGTGGTTCTCGCTGGAGGATCCGACGCGTCTGGAGCCCGCCGAGCGGGAGCTGTATGTGGAGACGAAGCTGGACAGCGGGCTGACGCTGCGCGGCTATATCGACCGGGTGGACGTCGCGCCGAGCGGCGAGGTGCGGATCGTCGATTACAAGACCGGCAAGGCGCCCGCCCCGCAGTACGCGGCGGGGGCGCTGTTCCAGATGAAGTTCTACGCCCTGGTGCTGTGGCGGCTGCGGGGGGCGGTGCCGCGCCGGCTCCAGCTGGTCTATCTGGGCAGCGGGGATGTGCTGACGTACGACCCGGACGAGTCGGATCTGCTGGCCGTGGAGCGCAAGGTGCGGGCCCTGTGGGAGGCGATCTCGGAGGCGATGGAGACCGGCGTCTTCCTGCCGCGCCAGACCAAGCTGTGCGGCTGGTGCGACCACCAGGCGCATTGCCCGGAATTCGGTGGGACTCCCCCGCCTTATCCGGCGGCCACCGTGCCCGCGCAGTCCGGCAGAATGGGGCAGGTCTAGCGGTCCAGCGAAGGAGAACCTGTGGCTATCCGCGTCCTACTGGTCGACGACCAGCCGCTGCTGCGCACCGGCTTCCGGATGATTCTCGAGGCGGAGCAGGATCTCGCGGTCGTCGGCGAGGCGGGGGACGGTCTGCAGGCCCTGGACCAGGTGCGGGCGCTGCAGCCGGATGTGGTGCTGATGGACATCCGCATGCCGCGGATGGACGGTGTGGAGGCGACCCGGCAGATCACCGGCCCGGGCCGGGACGGTCCGGCCAAGGTGCTGGTCCTGACCACCTTCGACCTGGACGAGTATGTGGTGGAGGCGCTGCGCGCGGGGGCCAGCGGCTTTCTGCTCAAGGACGCGCCCGCCCATGAGCTGGTGCAGGCGATCCGGGTGGTGGCGGCGGGTGAGGCGATGCTGGCGCCGAGCATCACCCGGCGGCTGCTCGACAAGTACGCCGGGCATCTGCCGTCCGGCGAGGAGCCGGTGCCGGACACGCTGCACACGCTCACCGAGCGCGAGGTGGAGGTCCTGAAGCTGGTCGCCAAGGGGCTGTCCAACGCGGAGATCGCGGCGGATCTGTTCGTCAGCGAGACGACGGTGAAGACCCATGTGGGGCATGTGCTGACGAAGCTGGGGCTGCGGGACCGGGTGCAGGCCGCCGTTTACGCGTATGAGAGCGGGCTGGTGCGCCCCGGCGCGCAGTAGCGCGCAAGCCCTCCGCTTCGCTTCAAGGCGCGGCTGCGCGCACCGAGGCACCCGAGGCGCACCGACGTCCGTACGACAAGGCCGAGGGCCGTATCCCCCGCCTCCTGGCGGTGCGGGATACGGCCCTCGGCGCTGCTACTCGGGTCCGAGCCGGCTCAGCCGTCGCTGGTGCGGCCGAGCTCCCACAGCTGGAGCATGCTCGAGGCGTCGAGCAGGTACTCGGTCCCCACGACGCCGTCGCGGGCGGCCACGTACTGCTTGCCCTGCCACAGCGGCAGATACGGCACATCGCCCGCGACGAGGTTCTGGATCTTCTGGAGATCCTTGACCGCGAGGGCCCGCTGGGCCTCCTGCCGGGTCCTGGGGATCAGCTCATCCTCGATGGTCTTGTTGTGGTACGGGGAGTTGAGCCAGTTGTCCTTGGTGAGGAACGGCGCGACGTAGGTGTCCGCGTCCGGGAAGTCGGGCAGCCAGCCCATGCCGTAGACGGCGTACTCCCGTTTGACGACGGCCGGGCGGAACTCGGTCCACTTGACGCCCTTGATCCTGACCGAGAACAGCCCGCTGGCGTTCAGCTGGGACTGGAGTTTCTTGAACTCCAGGGCCGTCTCAGGGCCGTAGTGGTCGGTGGTGTAGGCCAGCGTCAGCTGCACCGGGGTGTCGATGCCGGCCTGCTGCAACAGATCGCGCGCGGCGCCGACGTTCGGGTCGCCGTACTCGTTGTGGAACGAGTTGGTGTGCGAGGTGATGTTGTTGGGGACCATCGAGTACAGCGGTTCGGCGGTCCGCTTGTACACATCGCGCACCAGCGCCTGGCGGTCCACGATGTTCGCGATGGCCTGGCGGACGGCCTTGTTCTTCACCACCGGGGCGGAGGTGTCGAAGACGAGGTAGCGGATGCCCTGGCCGGAGGTCTCCTGGAGCTGGATGCCCTTGATGCCGGTGGTGTCCATCCGCTCGATCTGCTCGGGCGAGAAGCCGCGGTTGACCACGTCGACATCGCCCTTGGTCAGGGCCTTCTCCAGGGTCTTGGCGTCATCGAAGAAGCGCATCTCGAGCTTGTCGCTGCGCGGCTGGATATCGCCCTGGTACTCGGAGTTCTTGGTGAAGACCACCTTCGTCAGGCGGTTGTTCTCCACCTCGGTCTTCGCCGTGTAGGGGCCGGAGCCCACGATGTCGAAGCCCTTCCGCACCGCGTCCTTCTTGTAGACCTCGCTGTCGAGGATCGCCGCGGCGGGCGTGGTGAGCTTGGACGGGAACGTGGCGTCCGGGCTGGAGAGATGGATGACGACCTCGCGGTCGTTGGGGGTCTCCACCTTGTCCACGTTGGACAGCAGGGACCACACCCCGCTCTGGTCCTTGATCCGCAGCACCCGCTCCAGCGAGAACTTCACATCGGCGGAGGTCAGATCGTGGCCGTTGGAGAACTTCAGCCCCTTGCGCAGCTTGCAGCGGTACTGCTCGCTCTGCCGGTCCTGGAAGCCGCACTGCTCGGCGGCGTCGGGGACGGGGTCGGTTCCGGAGCGGGGCAGTCTCATCAGCGTCTGGAAGGTGCTGTGCAGCACGCTCCAGGAGGCGAAGTCATACGCCTGGGCCGGGTCCAGCGGCGCGGTCGCAGCTTTCGAGGCCTCGATGCGGTCGGTGCTCCCCACGACGATCGCCCCGTCGTCCGACCCTGCGCCGTCGGTACCGCCGCACGCGGCGAGCGTGGAGGTCATCAGTCCCGCCAGGACCGGCAGCACCAGCGACTTACGGTTCATTCTCGGGAGTCTCCCTGCGATCGATCAACTACTCGCGAAGAGATTAGTCCGCGGCGCCAGCCCTACTGGAACACAACGAAGTTGAGGCGTTATCACGCCCCGATAACATGTAACGGTTCACCGATATCCGGACGCCATCACGTTTCCACTGACATGCCATCAATTCGGACACATGGGTCCGCACAAATCGGACCAGACGGGACTCGAAGCAGACCCCTCGTCGCCCTGTCGACGGCGGGCACGGTGAGAAACATCACTTCTCCCGTCATGCCACCGGGTAAGCGGAATTAGGACAGCCCATTTCCCGGTCTGTCCTTAATCGAAATACGCTCGGTGCGCGATCAGTGCATTCCAGTGATCAGAGTGCGCAAAAACGGGACGTCGACTTCTTCCAGCGAGCCGACGACCGTACGCCCCACGGCAGGCTCGATCATCACCAGCGACGGCACGGCCACCACCTGGCATCCGGCCGCCTCGGCCGCCGTCACCCCGGTCACCGTGTCCTCCACCACCACACAGCGCGCCGGGTCCGCGCCCAGCCCCGCGGCGGCGAAGAGATACGGGTCCGGGTGCGGCTTGGTCCGGCCGATGTCGTCGCCCGCGACCGTGAGCGCGAAGTGCTCCGGGCCGATCGAGCGCAGCACCGACTCCATCACCCGCCGGTGGGAGGCCGACACCAGCGCGGTGGGCACGCCGTGCGCGGCCAGCTCGGTGAGCAGCCTGCGGGCGCCCGGGAGCAGCGGCACGGTGCCGTCGATCAGCTCGGTGAAGCGGCTGTTCAGCAGTCCGGTCAGTTCGGCGAGCGCGATGTCCGCGCCGGTGGCCTGGATCAGGAAGGAGGCGCTGCGGGTCATGGGGCCGCCGACGACCACCTCGCGGTACTCCTCGGCGAGCGCGTGGCCGAGCTCGGCGAAGATGGAGACCTCCGTGTCCCACCAGATGCCCTCGGTGTCGACCAGGGTGCCGTCCATGTCGAGCAGGACGGCTTGCAGGGCGGAGCCGTCGGCCGTACGGCGGTCGACGGCGGGGATGCTGCTGGTCATCCGATCACCTCCGGGAGAGGGGCACGGAGGCCGGCCGTCTTCCGCGGTTCTCGCGACCCTCGCGGTTTTCGCTGGTTCAGCGGTTCTCGCGGTTCTCACGATGCGGAAGACGACCGGCCTCTACCGGATCGACCAGTGTACGACGGCCCGCCGCGCGGCGCCCGATGACTTCCCACCGGACGCCGCGGAGCGCGACGGGTCCGTCACCGTGCGTTGAAGTACTTGGCTTCCGGGTGGTGGATGACGATCGCGTCGGTGGACTGCTCGGGGTGCAGCTGGAACTCCTCCGAGAGCTTGACCCCGATGCGCTCCGGGCGCAGCAGGTCGGCGATCTTCGCGCGGTCCTCCAGGTCGGGGCAGGCCCCGTAGCCCAGGGAGAAGCGTGCGCCGCGGTACTTGAGGTCGAACATGTCGGTGACGTCCGCGGGGTCCTCGGCCGCGAAGCCCAGCTCGGCGCGGACGCGGGCGTGCCAGTACTCGGCAAGCGCCTCCGCCAGCTGCACGGACAGCCCGTGGAGCTCGAGGTAGTCGCGGTAGGAGTCGGCGGCGAACAGCTCGGCGGTGGCCTCGCCGATCTTCGAGCCGACGGTGACGACCTGGAGCCCGACCACATCGGTTTCGCCGGACTCCTCCGGGCGGAAGAAGTCCGCCAGGCACAGCCGCCGACCGCGCCGCTGGCGCGGGAAGGTGAAGCGGGTCAGCTCGCTGCCGTCCTCGCCCAGCAGGACCAGGTCGTCGCCCTTGGACACACACCGGTAGTACCCGTGGACGACGGCCGCCTCCAGCAGGTTCTCGGTGTGCAGCTTGTCGAGCCAGCCCCGCAGCCGCGGCCGGCCCTCGGTCTCCACCAGCTCCTCGTAGCTCGGCCCCTCGCCGGTACGGGCCTGCTTGAGGCCCCACTGGCCCTTGAACAGCGCGCCCTCGTCCAGCCACGACGCGTAGTCCGCCTGCTGGATGCCCTTGACCACGCGGCTGCCCCAGAAGGGCGGGGTGGGCACCGGGTTGTCGGTGGCCACGTCGGAGCGGACCGGACCCTCATCCGGCTCCGCCACCTCGACGGCCGCCGACGCGCGCTTGGCCACCCGGCGCTGCTTGAGCTCGGGCAGGGTCGCGCCCGGCACCCCGCGCTTGACGGCGACCAGCGCGTCCATCAGCCGCAGGCCCTCGAAGGCGTCGCGGGCGTAGCGGACCTCGCCCTCGTAGATCTCGTGCAGGTCCTGTTCGACATACGCCCGGGTCAGCGCCGCCCCGCCGAGGATGACGGGGTATTCGGCGGCCAGCTTGCGCTGGTTCAGCTCCTCCAGATTCTCCTTCATGATCACCGTGGACTTCACCAGCAGCCCGGACATCCCGATCACATCGGCGCGGTGCTCCTGCGCGGCGTCCAAAATGGCCGAGACCGGCTGCTTGATGCCCAGGTTGACCACGTTGTAGCCGTTGTTGGACAGGATGATGTCGACGAGGTTCTTGCCGATGTCGTGGACGTCGCCGCGGACCGTGGCGAGCACGATGGTGCCCTTGCCGTCGGCGTCCGACTTCTCCATATGCGGCTCCAGATGGGCCACCGCGGTCTTCATCACCTCGGCGGACTGGAGGACGAACGGCAGCTGCATCTGCCCGGAGCCGAAGAGTTCGCCGACGACCTTCATGCCGTCCAGCAGGGTGTCGTTGACGATGTCCAGGGCGGGCCGCTCCCGCAGGGCCTCGTCCAGGTCGGCCTCCAGGCCGTTGCGCTCGCCGTCGATGATGCGGCGCTTGAGGCGCTCCTCCAGCGGCAGTGCGGCCAGCTCCTCGGCCTTGCCGGCCTTCAGCGACTTGGCGGTGGCGCCCTCGAACAGCGCCATCAGCTTCTGCAGCGGGTCGTAGCCCTCGCTGCGGCGGTCGTAGATCAGGTCGAGGGCGGTGGTGACCTGCTCCTCGTCGAAGCGCGCGATCGGAAGAATCTTGCTCGCGTGCACGATCGCCGAGTCGAGGCCCGCCTTGACGCATTCGTCGAGGAAGACGGAGTTGAGCAGGATGCGGGCGGCCGGGTTGAGGCCGAAGGAGATGTTCGACAGGCCCAGCGTGGTCTGCACATCCGGGTGGCGGCGCTTGAGCTCGCGGATCGCCTCGATGGTGGCGACGCCGTCCTTGCGGGACTCCTCCTGGCCGGTGCAGATGGTGAAGGTCAGGGTGTCGATGAGGATGTCCGACTCGTGGATGCCCCAGTTGCCGGTCAGATCGGCGATCAGCCGCTGGGCGATCTCGACCTTCTTCTCCGGGGTGCGGGCCTGGCCCACCTCGTCGATGGTCAGCGCGATCAGCGCGGCGCCGTGCTCCTGGGCCAGCCGGGTGACCTTGGCGAAGCGCGATTCGGGGCCGTCGCCGTCCTCGTAGTTGACGGAGTTGATGACCGCGCGGCCGCCCAGCTTCTCCAGGCCGGCGCGGATGACGTCGACCTCGGTGGAGTCCAGCACGATGGGGAGGGTGGAGGCGGTGGCGAAGCGGCCGGCCAGCTCCTCCATGTCGGCGACGCCGTCCCGGCCGACGTAGTCCACGCACAGGTCGAGCAGGTGGGCGCCCTCGCGGATCTGCTCGCGGGCCATCTCCACGCAGTCGTCCCAGCGGCCCTCCAGCATGGCCTCGCGGAACTTCTTCGAACCGTTGGCGTTGGTCCGCTCGCCGATCGCCAGATACGAGGTGTCCTGGCGGAACGGCACGGTCTGGTAGAGGGAGGCGGCGCCGGGCTCGGGGCGCGGGGTGCGCTCGGTGGGGGTCAGCTCGCGGACCCGCTCCACGACCTGGCGCAGATGCTCGGGCGTGGTGCCGCAGCAGCCGCCGACCAGCGACATCCCGTACTCGCGCACAAACGTCTCCTGGGCGTCGGCCAGCTCGCCCGGGGTGAGGGGGTAGTGCGCCCCGTCCTTGCCCAGCACCGGCAGGCCGGCGTTCGGCATACAGGACAGCGGGATACGGGAGTGGCGGGCCAGATAGCGCAGGTGCTCGCTCATCTCGGCCGGGCCGGTTGCGCAGTTCAGGCCGATCATGTCGATGCCCAGCGGCTCCAGCGCGGTGAGCGCGGCGCCGATCTCCGAGCCGAGCAGCATGGTGCCGGTGGTCTCCACCGTGACCGAGCAGATCACCGGGGCGTCGGAGCCCGAGGCGTCCAGGGCGCGGCGGGCGCCGAGGACCGCGGCCTTGGTCTGCAGCAGGTCCTGGGTGGTCTCCACCAGCAGGGCGTCGGCGCCGCCGGCGATCAGGCCCTCGGCGTTCGCCTGGTAGGCGTCGCGCAGCACGGTGTACGGGGCGTGGCCCAGCGTCGGCAGCTTGGTGCCGGGGCCCATGGAGCCGAGCACCCAGCGGGGGCGGCCGTCGGCCGCGAATCCGTCGGCGACCTCGCGGGCGACCCGGGCGCCGGCCTCGGACAGCTCGTAGACCCGGTCGGAGATCTCGTACTCCCCCAGCGCGGCGTGGTTGGCGCCGAAGGTGTTGGTCTCCACGCAGTCGACGCCGACCTCGAAGTACTCCGTGTGGACCGAGCGGACGATATCGGGGCGGGTGATGTTGAGGATTTCGTTGCACCCCTCGAGCTGCTGGAAGTCCTCGAGGGTGGGGTCCTGGGCCTGGAGCATCGTCCCCATCGCGCCGTCGGCGACCACCACGCGGGTGGCGAGGGCCTCGCGGAGTGCGCGGACCCGGTCGGCGGGGTCGGTGGCTGCGGACGTAGGCGTATGCGAGGCCATGGGTGAGCTCCCTGGGTGCGACGGCTGTCGGCTTTGCGCCCTCCTCGGCGGAGGGCGCACCAAGCCAGAGTAGCCGCCGGGGAGCTTTCGGCGAGTGGTGTTCCACGTGACGGGACAGCTCGCATGGGGCGGGGTGGGCGGCGTCCGCGGAGGGTCTGTGATCGTTTACCCTTTCCCCGCTGTACCACGGGGTCGACATGGACCGATAGTGTTCAGCATTGTCGAACCGTAGTGTCAGGAGGGGTGCGCGATGGCACGGACCATCCAGTCGCTCGAGCGGGCTGCCGCGATGCTGCGTCTGCTCGCCGGTGGCGAGCGCCGTCTGGGGCTGTCCGATATCGCCTCGTCGCTGGGGCTGGCCAAGGGCACCGCGCACGGCATTTTGCGCACGCTCCAGCAGGAGGGCTTCGTCGAGCAGGACGAGGCGTCGGGCCGCTATCAGCTGGGCGCCGAACTGCTGCGCCTGGGCAACAGCTATCTGGACGTGCACGAGCTGCGCGCCCGCGCCCTGGTGTGGACCGACGACCTGGCGCGCTCCAGCGGGGAGAGCGTGTATCTGGGCGTGCTGCACCAGCAGGGCGTGCTCATCGTCCACCATGTCTTCCGCCCCGACGACAGCCGCCAGGTGCTGGAGGTCGGCGCGATGCAGCCGCTGCACTCCACGGCGCTGGGCAAGGTGCTGGCCGCGTACGACCCGGTGGCGCACAGCGAGGCGGCGGAGGCCGAGCGCGAGGCGTTCACGCCCCGCACGGTGACCTCCATGACGGGTTTCGAGTCGGTCCTGGACCTGACCCGGGCGCGCGGCTGGGGTTCGGACGTGGAGGAGACCTGGGAGGGCGTGGCGTCGATCGCCGCCCCGATCCACAACCGGCGGCGGATGCCGGTGGGCGCGGTGGGTGTCGCCGGAGCGGTGGAGCGGGTGTGCAAGGAGGGCGAGCTGCGCTCCGATCTGATCGCCGCGGTGCGGGACTGCGCACGGTCGGTTTCCCGTGATTTGGGGGCCAGTCGCTTCTGAGAGTTACCGGCCGGTATCGGTCGGTTCACCCCCGCTCATCCCGGTACGAGTTTTCAGTCACACGACCCTTGACCTCAACCTTCACCGTGCAGAAAACTGCCGTTCGTCGGTCGGCATTGTCGAACATCTGACGACAATATTCGCTAAGGTGTGACTCGCCGCGGGCCGACCAGCCCTCACCGAGGGGGCGCGGACCATCGGTTGATTCCCGTGGTACGGCGCTTCCCGGTGTCCATCTGGACGAAGGACAAAGGAGTCGCGGGTGTCCAGCTCCGACATCTTCATTGGCGAGACCATCGGTACCGCCGTACTCATCCTGCTCGGCGGTGGTGTGGTCGCCGGCGTTGTCTTGAAGCGCTCCAAGGCGTTCGGCGCGGGGTGGCTGGCCATCACCTTCGGGTGGGGCTTCGCCGTACTGACCGGCGCGTATATCTCGGCCCCCCTGTCCGGGGCACATCTCAATCCCGCTGTGACGCTGGGCCTCGCGATCGAGGGCGGCACCGAGTGGAGCGATGTGCCGATCTATGTGCTCGGTCAGATGACCGGCGCCATCATCGGGGCCACCTTGGTGTGGGTCGCCTACCTGGGCCACTTCCAGGCCCATCTGACCGACCGCGAGATCGTCGGCGGCCCCGGCGCCCAGGACACGGCCAAGGCCGCCGCCCAGGCGAAGTCCGACGCCGGCCCGGTGCTCGGCATCTTCTCCACCGGCCCCGAGATCCGCAACACGGTGCAGAACCTGGCCACCGAGATCATCGCCACGACCGTGCTGGTGCTGGCCATCCTCACCCAGGGTCTGAACGGGGACGGCCACGGTCTGGGCGTCATCGGCGTGCTGATCACCTCGCTGGTCGTGGTCGGCATCGGCCTCTCGCTCGGCGGACCGACCGGCTACGCCATCAACCCGGCCCGTGACCTCGGTCCCCGTATCGCCCACGCCCTCCTGCCGCTGCCCAACAAGGGCGGCTCGGACTGGGGCTACGCCTGGATTCCCGTCGTCGGCCCGCTCATCGGCGGCGCCATCGCCGGCGGCATCTACGAGATCGCCTTCGCCTAGCCCTAACCCCATTCCACCCCCTCTTGACGCGCAGGAGAGCCGCACACCATGACCGACACCCACTCCACCGGCCCGTTCATCGCAGCGATCGATCAGGGCACCACCTCAAGCCGTTGCATCGTCTTCGACCGGGACGGCCGCATCGTCTCGGTAGATCAGAAGGAGCACGAGCAGATCTTCCCCAAGCCCGGCTGGGTCGAACACAACGCGACCGAGATCTGGGAGAACGTCCGGGAAGTCGTTGCCGGGGCCATCAGCAAGGCCGGCATTACTGCCGCCGATGTGAAGGCGATCGGCATCACCAACCAGCGTGAGACCACGCTGCTGTGGGACAAGAACACCGGCGAGCCGGTGCACAACGCCATCGTCTGGCAGGACACCCGCACCGACGCCCTGTGCCGGGAGCTCGGCCGCAACGTCGGCCAGGACCGCTTCCGCCGGGAGACCGGTCTGCCGCTCGCCTCGTACTTCGCGGGCCCGAAGATCCGCTGGCTGCTCGACAACGTCGAGGGGCTGCGCGAGCGCGCGGAGGCCGGCGAGATCCTCTTCGGCACCATGGACTCCTGGGTGATCTGGAACCTCACCGGCGGCACCAACGGAGGTGTGCACGTCACCGACGTCACCAACGCCTCCCGCACGCTGCTGATGAACCTCCAGACCCTCGACTGGGACGAGCGCATCCTGTCCTCGATGGAGATCCCGGCGGCCGTGCTGCCCGAGATCCGCTCCTCCGCCGAGGTGTACGGGACCACCGCCGAGGGCGTCCTGGCGGGCGTGCCGGTGGCCTCCGCGCTCGGTGACCAGCAGGCCGCCCTCTTCGGCCAGACCTGCTTCTCCGAGGGCGAGGCCAAGTCGACCTACGGCACCGGAACGTTCCTGCTGATGAACACCGGCGCCAAGCCCGTCAACTCGTACAACGGCCTGCTGACCACCGTCGGCTACCGCATCGGCGACCAGAAGCCGGTGTACGCCCTCGAGGGCTCGATCGCGGTCACCGGCTCGCTGGTGCAGTGGATGCGCGACCAGATGGGGCTGATCAACAGCGCGGCCGAGATCGAGACCCTGGCCAGCTCGGTCGAGGACAACGGCGGCGCCTACTTCGTGCCGGCCTTCTCCGGTCTGTTCGCCCCCTACTGGCGGGATGACGCGCGTGGCGTCATCGCGGGTCTGACCCGCTATGTCACCAAGGCCCACATCGCGCGCGCCGTGCTCGAGGCCACCGCCTGGCAGACCCGCGAGATCGTCGACGCGATGACCAAGGACTCCGGGGTCGAGCTCACCGCGCTCAAGGTCGACGGCGGTATGACCTCCAACAACCTGCTGATGCAGACGCTCTCCGACGCCCTGGACGCGCCCGTGGTGCGGCCGATGGTCGCCGAGACCACCTGCCTCGGCGCCGCCTACGCCGCCGGTCTGGCCGTCGGCTTCTGGCCGGACACCGAGGCGCTGCGCGCCAACTGGCGCCGCGCCGCCGAGTGGACCCCCCGTATGGACGCGGATGTCCGCGACCGCGAGTACAAGAACTGGCTCAAGGCCGTCGAGCGGACCATGGGCTGGATCGAAGACGAGGAGTAAGCAATGACCACCCTGCAGAGCGTCCCGGCCCTCGGGACGCACCCGGCTGCCGGTTCGCTTCCGAGCCGCGCCGAAACCCGGGAACAGCTGTCCAAGGCAACGCACGACCTCCTGGTGATCGGCGGCGGCATTCTGGGCATCACCACTGCCTGGCACGCGGCGCAGTCGGGACTGCGGGTGGCCATGGTGGACGCCGGCGACTTCGCCGGCGCCACCTCCTCGGCCTCCTCCAAGCTGCTCCACGGCGGTCTGCGCTATCTGCAGACCGGCGCGGTCAAGCTGGTCGCCGAGAATCACTTCGAGCGGCGCGCGGTCTCCCGCAGCGTCGCCCCCCACCTGGCGAATCCGCTCACCTTCTACCTGCCGGTCTACAAGGGCGGCCCGCACGGCGCGGCCAAGCTCGGCGCGGGCGTGTTCGCGTACTCGGCCCTCTCCGCCTTCCGGGACGGCGTCGGCCATGTGATCAGCGCCGACAAGGCCGCACGGGACGTCCCCGAGCTGCGCACCGACGGTCTCAAGGCGGTCGCGGTGTACGGCGACGGCCAGATGAACGACAGCCGCATGGCCCTGATGACGGTGCGGGCGGCCGTCGAGGCGGGCGCGACCGTGCTCAACCACGCCGAGGTGGTGGGGCTGCGGAAGACCGACGGCCGGGTCACCGGCGCGGAGCTCCGGGACCGCCTGGACGGGACCGAGTTCGGGGTGAACGCCCGTCTGGTGCTGAACGCCACCGGTCCGTGGGTGGACCACCTGCGCAGGATGGAGGACCCGAACGCGGCCCCCTCCATCCGGCTCTCCAAGGGCGCGCACCTGGTCCTCAAGCGCACCGCGCCGTGGCGCGCGGCGCTGGCGACCCCGATCGACAAGTACCGCATCACCTTCGCCCTCCCCTGGGAGGACATGCTGCTGCTGGGCACCACCGACGAGGCGTACGAGGGCGACCCGGCCGATGTCCGGGTGAACGAGCAGGACATCGCCCAGATACTCGACGAGGCCGCCTTCTCCATCCGGGACCAGCAGCTCTCCCGCGACCTGATCGCCTACTCCTTCGCCGGTCTTCGGGTGCTGCCCGGCGGCCCCGGGGACACCGCCAAGGCCAAGCGGGAGACGGTCGTCACCGAGGGCCGTGGCGGGATGCTCTCCATCGCGGGCGGCAAGTGGACCACCTTCCGCCACATCGGCCGCACCGTGATGAACAAGCTCGCGCAGCTGCCGGGCCACCCGCTCGCGGACGATATGGAGCCCATATCCCAGCTGCCCAAGCACGTCCCGCTGCCGGGCCTGGCCAACCCGCACGCGGTCGCCCACCGGCTGCTGGTGGACGGCGGCACCCCCGGCCCGCGGATGGCCGCGGACACCGCGCGCCACCTGGCGACGCACTACGGTTCGCTCTCCTTCGACATCGCGCGGCTGGCCAACGAGGACCCGGCGCTCGGTGAGCGGATCCACCCGGACGCGCCGGAGATCTGGGCCCAGGTCGTCTACGCCCGCGACCACGAGTGGGCGCAGACGGCGGACGATGTGCTGCGCCGCCGCACCACCTTGACGATCCGCGGACTGGACGACGACGAGGTGCGTGCCCGGGTCCAGAAGCTGCTGGACCACCGCGCGGTCTGACGGGCCGCCCGGCCCGTACGTCGACCGTCGCCCCGTACGCCCGTAGCCCCGTACGCCCGTACGTCCGAGGGGGAGGCTCCGCCGTGGAGCCTCCCCCTCGGCCACTCCGCCAACTGACTCGCCAGTAAAAATCAATGAATCGCTCTTGCGTTCTTCGGTGGCTCGCGCATCAATAACAGCGCCCCCCTGACGGCAAGTCAGGAATGGTGGCGATCTGCGCGAGGCCCGAGCCGCAGCCCCGCGTGATCTCACCCCCCGCACCGCGCACACGTACGCAGCGACGCGCCCTCGGGCGCGCCCGGGATCCCGCCGTGTCTCATGTGCGCCGCTCCACGCAACAACGCAACGAGCACCTCCGCGGCTTGGCAGGCACTTCCCCCACATCGGAAGGCAATCCCATGAGACGCATGAAACTCGGGATCGGCACGGCACTGGGAGCAGCGGGAATGGCCATGGGCGCACTCGCGCTGGCACCGACCGCCAGCGCGGTCGACCCGACCACCGCGACCCTCACGGCCGAGTGCGGAACCTACGGCTCCGGCCTGGCCACCCTCACGGCCACGCAGAGCGGGACCTCCGCGACCATCACCCTGTCCTCGGGCGCCATCAAGGCGCCCATCGATGTTCCGGCGGGCTCGGTCAACTCGACACTGACCCTGTCGAAGAACGGCTCCGGAACCACCACGTTCACCGGCAACTCCAACCCGGCCATCAAGACCGGGGCCGATGTGACCACCGGCCCGCTCAAGGGCACGGTCGCCGCTGGTGACAAGCTCGAGGCCAAGTCGCTGAAGCTGGTGATCTTCGGTCTCATCACGGTGAACTGCACCGCCACCTCGGCCCAGTCGCCGGGTCCGTTCACCTTCTGATCGCGTACAGCACGGCCCGGAACCCCATGTGATCGCCAGCGGACCGGCGTCCACCCCGGCAGGGGACGCCGGTCCGTTCGGCGTGCCATGCTGCCCTCGTCGAGGAGCAGCCGACGTCAGGCGCCATAATGGGGGCAGACATCGGATGTCTGACCCGGGGAGGTCCATGATGGCGGTCACCGACGAGGCGATCGAAAAGATCAAAGGCATGATCGTCTCGGGTGCGCTGCGCCCGGGTGACCGGCTTCCTAAAGAGAGCGAACTCGCCGCCGAGCTGGGCCTGTCCCGCAACTCGCTGCGCGAGGCGGTGCGCGCCCTGTCGCTGATCCGGATCCTGGACGTACGCCAGGGCGACGGTACGTACGTCACCAGCCTGGACCCGCAGCTGCTGCTGGAGGCGCTGAGCTTCGTCGTCGACTTCCACCGCGACGACACGGTGCTGGAATTCCTCGCGGTCCGGCGCATCCTGGAGCCCGCGGCCACGGCGCAGGCCTGTGCCCGGATCAGCGACGCCACGCTGGACGCGCTGGCCGCGCAGCTCGACGCGCTCGGGCCGGAGCCGTCGGTGGAGGAGTTGGTCGCCTGCGACCTGGAGTTCCACCGGGGAATCGTCCAGGCCTCCGGCAACTCGGTGCTGTGCTCGCTGCTGGACGGCCTGTCCGGGCCCACCACCCGCGCCCGCGTCTGGCGCGGACTGACCCAGGAGGACGCGGTCAGCCGCACGCTGCACGAGCACCGGGCGATCCTGGGCGCGCTGCGGGACCGCGACGCGGAGGCGGCGCGGTCCTGGGCGACGGTGCATGTCGCGAGCGTGGAGCAGTGGCTGCGCTCAACGCTGTGACGGGGCGTTCGGGCCGTACGCGGTGCTACGCCTTCAGGCCGTACGCACGGACCGCCGTGCCCCCGAACACCGCCGCCCGCTCCGCCTCCGTGAGGCGGAGCGTGGCGCGGCCGACCAGGTCGACCACCTGGTCGTAGGACGCGGCCAGGGTGCACACCGGCCAGTCCGACCCGAAGAGCACCCGGTCGGGGCCGAAGGCGTCCAGCACATGCCAGGCGTAGGGCAGCACCTGCTCCGGCTGCCAGCCGTCCCAGTCGGCCTCGGTCACCAGGCCGGAGAGCTTGCAGACGACGTTCGGCAGGGCCGCCAGCTCGGTCAGCTGCCGGTCCCACGGGTCGCGGGCGCCGCTCGCGACGGGCGGCTTGGCCGCGTGGTCGAGGACGAAGCGCACCTCGGGCAGGTCGCGGACGACGTCGATGGCCGCGGGCAGCTCGCGCGGGGTGACCAGCAGGTCGTAGGCGAGGTCCGCCCCGGCCAGCTGGGTCAGCCCCCGGCGGACATCGGGGCGGTCCAGCCACCGCTGGTCCGGCTCGTCCTGCACCTGGTGGCGCAGGCCGGCGAGGCGGTCGCCGCCGGGCGCGGCGCGCAGGGCCGCGAGCACCTCGGGCAGGCCGGGAGCGGTGAGGTCGGCCCAGCCCACGACGCCCGCGACACGGTCGGACGCCTCGGCTGTGGCGAGGAGTTCCAGCGTCTCCTCGTGCGAGGAGCTGGACTGGACGACGACGGTGGCGTCGACGCCGTGCGCGGCGAGGTGCGGCTCCAGGTCCTCGAGGGTGAACGTACGGCGGATCGGGTCGGCCCAGGGGCCGTCCATCCACGGCTGTTCGCGGCGGTCCAGGTCCCACAGGTGGTGATGGGCGTCGATGCGCGGCACGGAGGGGCGCTCCTCGGGATCGGCGGCGGGTCGGCGGTCGGACAACAGGCGGTCGGACAACAGGCGGTCGGTCGGTGTGGGTTCGGTCAGCGGGCGGTCGGCAGGGGGACATCCTCGTCGAGCAGGCCCCGGTCCACCAGGGCCCGCCACAGCTCGTCCGGGATGTCGTGGCCGAACATCTCGGCGTTGTCCCGCACCTCCTCCGGCGAGGCGCAGCCGACGACCGCCGCGGCCACGGCCGGGTGGCCGAAGGGGAAGCGCAGGGCCGCCGCTCGCAGCGGTACGCCGAACTCGCCGCAGACCGCGGCCAGCTGCCGGGCGCGCTCCAGCATGTCGGCGGGCGCCCGCTCGTAGTTGTAGTGCGCGTCCGGGCTGGGGTCGGCGAGCAGCCCGGAGTTGTAGACGCCGCCGACCACCACGGAGGTGCCGCGCCGCTCGCACACCGGCAGCAGGTCGTCGTAGGCGGTGCGCTCCAGGAGGGTCCAGCGGCCGGCGCACAGCACCACGTCGACGTCGAGGTCGGCCACGAACCGGGCGAGCACATCGCTGTGGTTCATGCCGAAGCCGATGGCGCGTACGCGCTTCTGGTCACGCAGCTCGGCCAGGGCCGGGAAGGCCGTCTCATAGACCTCGCGGATGTGGTTTTCCACATCGTGGAGGTACACGATGTCCACGCTCTCCAGGCCGAGGCGGTCCAGCGAGGACTCCAGGGTGGCGCGGATCCCGTCCCGGGTCAGCCGCCACTCGCGGACGCGGTCCGGGGTGTCCACAAAGCCCTGGGCGTCGACCGGCTCCTCCGGCTTCCGGGGCCGCAGGGCGCGCCCCACCTTGGTGGAGACGGTGTACGAGGCGCGGTCGCGGCCCGTCAACGCGCGGCCGAGGCGCTCCTCCGACAGGCCGACCCCATAGTGCGGCGCGGTGTCCAGATAGGTGCATCCGGCCTCGAAGGCGGCCTGGACGGTGGCCAGGGCGCGCTCGTCGGGCATCGCCGTGTACAGATTGCCCAGGGGCGCGCAGCCGAGCCCGAGCGCCGGTACGTACACGCCCGTGCGCCCGAGCTCACGCGGCCCCTCTGGTGGCTGCGCCATGGGTCATCCGTCCTTCTGGTCAGTCCTGCTTCTCGCCGCTGGCGTAGCGGGAGATGATGAGCGCGACGATGATGATCGAGCCGTTGATGAACTGGTTCCACAGGGGCGGTACGCCGCCGAGCGTCATCACATTGACCACCAACTGCAGCGTAAGCACACCCGTGAGCGCCCCGAAGAGCGTGCCGCGCCCGCCCTTGAGGCTGATGCCTCCGATGACCGCGGCGGCGAACACCTGGAAGATCCAGCCGTTGCCCTGAGTGGCGGCCACCGAGCCGTAGTGGCCGGTGTAGAGGATGCCGGCGAAGGCGGCGAGCAGCCCGCCGACGGACAGCACGATCCAGGTGATCCGGTCGACCCGGATGCCCGCCGCGCGGGCGGCCTCCGGGTTGCCGCCGATGGCGTACAGCGCGCGCCCGTGCCGCAGATAGCCCAGCGCCAGGCCGCCGATCGCGTACAGCCCCAGGCAGATCCACACGGCCGCCGGGGCGCCCATCCATTGGGCCTTGCCCAGGTAGCGGAAGGACTCGGGGACGTTGATGATCGACTGGCCCTCGGCGACGCCCACCTGGAGGCCGCGCAGCATGGTGAGCATGCCGAGGGTGGCGATGAACCCGTTGACGCGCAGTTTGAGGATGAGGAAGCCGTTGGCCGCCCCGATCGCGGCGCCGACGGCCAGGCACAGCGGGATCGCGGTCCAGGTGGGCAGCAGGCCCAGGCCCTCGAACCGGGCGCCGTGGGCGGGCAGCACCAGCCACAGGGCGATCACGGGCGCGACGGCGATGGTCGACTCCAGGGAGAGGTCCATCCGCCCGCAGATCAGGATCAGCGCCTCGCCCAGCACCAGCAGCCCCAGCTCGGTGGACTGCTGGACGACGCCGATCAGATTGTCCTGGGTGAGGAAGGCGGGCGAGACGATGAAGCCGATCACGCCCAGCACGAAGATCACCGGGACCAGTGACAGATCCCGCCAGCGGGCGATGTCGATCTTCGGCCGCGCCCGTCCGGCCGTCGCCGCCGCTTCGCCGGCCGCCACCACTTCGGCGGGGCGCTGCCGTGTGGTATCGGTCATGACTGGCTTCCCTCTCTCCCCTTGAACGCGCGGTCTCTGCCGTCTCCTGCTGTGCCTGCTGTTCCCGCTTTTTCTGCGCCGTGCTCCGTCTCCGGTCCCGCCATCCCCTCCATCGCGGCGACCAGCCCGCGGTCGCTCCAGTCGCTGCCGAACTCGGCCACGACGCGCCCGTGGAAGAACGCCAGAACGCGGTCGCACACCCGCAGGTCGTCCAGTTCGTCGGAGACGATCAGCGCGCCGCTGCCGGCCGCCGCCACCTCCCGTACGACGCCCAGCAGCGCGTCCTTGGACTTCACGTCCACGCCCGCGGTCGGGCGGATGGCCACCAGGACGCTCGGCTCGCGCGCCAGCGCCCGTGCGATGACGACCTTCTGCTGGTTGCCGCCCGAGAGGCCGGAGACGACCTGCCCGGGGCCCGAGGTCTTGATGTCGAGCGAGGCGATCATGCGGCCGGCGAAGGCCCGGGTCCGGGAAGGCAGCACCGTGCCGAAGGGGCCGAGCTGGTCGGCCACCGTCAGCGTGGCGTTCTCGGCGACGCTGCGGCCCAGGACCAGGCCCTGGCGGTGCCGGTCCTCGGGTACGTACCCGATGCCCGCGTCGATGGCGTGCGGCACGCTTCCGGGGCGCACGGCGCGGCCGCGCACCACCACCCGCCCGCCGTCCTGCTTGCGCAGCCCCACCAGGGTCTCGCCGACCGCGGTGTTGCCACTGGCCGTCGCCCCGGCCAGGCCCACCACCTCGCCCGGCCGCACCACCAGGTCGAGTGGGTCGAACTCGCCCGCGCGGGACAGCGCTTCGGTGCGCAGCACCGGCTCCGCGCCCGGGCCGGTCTCCTCGCCCGGTACGGCCGCGGGCACCGCGCCCCGCACCCCCTTGGGCGGCCCGGCCTCGGCGTCCCCCGTCATCGCCGCGACCAGCTCGTCCTTGGGCAGCTCGGCGACCGGGGCGGTCACCACGTGCCGGGCGTCGCGGAAGACGGTGACGGTGTCGCAGAGTTCGTAGACCTCCTGCAGATGGTGCGAGATGAACAGGAAGGCGACGCCTTGGCGGCGCAGTTCGCGCAGCTTGCTGAAGAGCCGTTCGATGCCGCCCGCGTCGAGCTGCGCGGTGGGCTCGTCGAGGATGATCAGACGGGCGCCGAAGGACAGCGCCCTGGCGATCTCGACGAACTGCCCCTGCTCGACGGTGAGGTCCTTGGCGCGGGTCTGCGGGTCGACGTCCACCCCGTACTCGGCCAGCAGGGCGCGGGCGTCCTCGCGCAGCGCGCGCCAGCGGATCCGCGAGGTGCCCTGGAAGCGGCCGAGGTAGAGGTTTTCGGCGACCGTCAGGTCGGGCACCACCATGGACTTCTGGTAGACGCAGGCCACCTTGCGCTGCCAGGCGGCGGTGTCGCCGTAGCCGGGGGCGGGCTCGTCCGAGAAGGTGACGGTGCCCTCGTCGGGGCGCTCCATGCCGGTGAGCACGGACACCAGCGTGGACTTGCCCGCCCCGTTGCGCCCGACCAGCGCATGGGCCTCCCCCGGCCGTACGGCCAAATGCGCGCGGTCCAGGGCCAGGGTCGGCCCGAACCGTTTGACGATGCGCTCCGCCCGTACGACGCTGGGCTCCGCGGAGGTTGGCTGGTCAGCGGCGGCGGGCTGGTCAGCGACGGCCATGGCTACTTCTTCTCGAGCTGGTTGGCCCACAGCTTCTTGTCGTCGACGTTCTCCTTGGTGACCAGCGGCGCCGGGAGCTGGTCCTCCAGGCCGTTCTTGATCTTGACGATCTCGGAGTCGTGGTCGGTCTTGCCAGGTTTGAACTTCTTGCCGTCCAGAGCCGCCTTGGCGTATTCCAGCGCGTACTTGGCGTACAGGTCGGCGGGCTGGGAGAGGGTGGCGTCGATCTTCCCGGAGCGGATCGCGTCCAGCTCCTCCGGGATGCCGTCGTTGGAGATGATCGTGATGTGCCCGTCGGACCCGGCGGGCTTGAGCAGCTTCTTCTGCTCCAGCAGCGCGAGCGTGGGCTGCAGGAAGGCGCCGCCGGCCTGCATGTAGATGCCGTCGAGGTCCTTGTGCTGGGCCAGCAGGCTCTGCAGCTTGGCGGAGGCGACCTCACCCTTCCAGTCGGTGGGCAGCTCGTGCACCTTGATGCCCGGGAACTTCTCCTTCATGCAGGAGGCGAACGCCTCGGAGCGGTCGCGGCCGTTGATGGAGCTGAGGTCGCCCTGCAGCTCGGCGACCCGGCCCTTGCCGCCCAGCTGCTTGCCCAGGTACTCGCACGCGTTGGTGCCGTAGGCGCGGTTGTCGGCCCGTACGACCATGTAGACCTCGCCCGCGTCCGGGCGGGTGTCCACGCTGACGACGGGGATCTTCTTGTCCTTGAGATCGTCCAGGGTGGAGGAGATCGCGCCGGTGTCCTGGGGAGCCATGATGATCGCCTTGGCGCCCTGGTCGGTGAAGGCCTGGACGTTGGCGACGAGCTTGGCGATGTCGTTCTGCGAGTTGGACAGCGGCAGCGCGTTGACCGTGCCGTCGTCGATGCCCTTCTCGAGGTACTGCTGATAGGAGTTCCAGAAGTCCGTGTCGGTGCGCGGCATGTCGATGCCGACCTTGCCACCACCGGCGCCGTTGCTCTCGCGGTTGCAGCCCGCGAGAGCGGCGGCGGCGAGCAGCACGGCACAGGCGACGGTGCCGGTCGTGCGGAGTCTCGTCATCGAGTCCCGTCCTTGATCGAATGGTGCGGCTCTGTGCTCCAGGGCTGTGGGGGCGGGGCGTACGCCCCGGGTCCGTTACGTGGCGGGGCGCAGGCGCAGGCCCTGCATCCCCCCGTCGACGGCCAGCGCGGTGCCGGTGACGGCCGCGGCGGCGGGGCTGGCCAGATACGCGACGGCCGCCGCCACCTCGTCGGCGGCCACCAGCCGTCCGGTCGGCTGACGGGATTCCAGGGCGGCGCGTTCGGCCGCCGGGTCGTCGGCCCGGCCGAGCAGCCGGCCTACCCAGGGGGTGTCGACGGTGCCGGGGTTGACGCAGTTGACGCGGATGCCCTCGCGTATGTGGTCGGCGGCCATGGCCAGGGTCAGCGCGAGCACGGCGCCCTTGCTGGCGCTGTAGGCGGCGCGCTGCGGCACGAGCAGGTGTGGGTGATGGAGACGCTGCCGGGCCGCTCGGCCGCGGCGGCGCGCAGATGGGGCAGCGCGGCGCGGGCGGTACGGACCAGGCCCAGGACGTTGACGTCCAGCACCCGGTGCCACTCGTCGTCGGCGTTGTCCTCGACGGTGCCGATGGCGCCGATCCCGGCGTTGCCCACGACGGTGTGCAGCGCCCCGAACTCGGCGACGGCCTCGGCCACCCC
>NZ_NCSM01000016.1:12341-128665 GCF_002224125.1 Streptomyces sp. NBS 14/10 | reverse complement strand
GGCGGGGGCGCCGGCCGGGTCGCGGTCGAGCACCGCGACCCGCGCGCCGCGGTCGCGCAGCAGGGTGGCGATCGCGGCGCCGATACCAGAGGCGCCGCCGGTGACCAGCGCGGCCAGTCCCTCGAAGTCGCCGGTCGGGTGGGCCTGGTTCACGAGGTTCCCTCCTGTTGTGCGGCGTTCCGGGCCTGCCACTCGGGCCCGTCCGGGTAGCGGTAGGCGGCGATGGACTCGGGGTGCATCCGGGCGGAGAAGCCGGGCGCGGCCGGGGCGAGATAGCGGCCGCCCTCGACGACGGCCGGGTCGGCGAAGTGCTCGTGGAGGTGGTCGACGTACTCGATGGCCCGGTCCTCCAAACTGCCCGAGACCGCGACGAAGTCGAACATGGCCAGATGCTGGACGAGTTCGCACAGGCCCACCCCGCCGGCGTGCGGGCAGACCGGCACGCCGAACTTGGCGGCGAGCAGCATGATCGCCAGGTTCTCGTTGACGCCGGCCACCCGCGCCGCGTCGATCTGTACGAAGTCGACGGCGCCGGCCTGGAGCAGCTGCTTGAAGACGACGCGGTTGGCGACATGTTCGCCGGTGGCGACCTTGACGGGCTGTCCGCTGCGGATGGCGGCGTGCCCGAGGACGTCGTCGGGGCTGGTGGGCTCCTCGATCCAGTGCGGCTCGTACGGCGCCAGGGCGCGCATCCAGCGCAGCGCCTCGGCCACGTCCCAGCGCTGGTTGGCGTCGGCCGCGATCCGCACGTCGGGGCCGACGGTCTCGCGGGCCAGGCGCATCCGCCGCAGGTCCTCGTCGAGGTCGCCGCCGACCTTGAGCTTGATCTGTTCGAAGCCGTCGGCGACGGCCTCCTGCGCGAGCTTGATCATTTTCTCGTCGGAGTAGCCGAGCCAGCCCGGGGAGGTGGTGTAGGCGGGATAGCCCCGTTCGCGCAGCTGGGCGGCCCGCTCGGCGCGGCCCGGCTCGGCGGCGCGCAGGATCTCCAGCGCCTCCTCGGGGGTGAGGGCGTCGGTGAGATAGCGGAAGTCGACCAGCTCGACGAGGTCTTCGGGCGGCATATCGGCGAGGAACTGCCACAGCGGCTTGCCCGCCTGCCGGGCGGCGAGGTCCCAGGCGGCGTTGACCACCGCGCCGGCCGCCATATGCATCACGCCCTTCTCGGGGCCGAGCCAGCGCAGCTGCGAATCGTGTGTCAGATCCCGGTAGAGGGCGCCGAGGTCGGCGGCGGTCAGCGGGGCGGGGCGGCCCACGACAAGAGGGCGCAGCGAGCGGATCGCGGCCGCGGTGACATCGTTGCCACGGCCGATCGTGAAGACGAACCCGTGCCCCTCGGCCGGGGCGCCACCGGTCTCGTCGGCCGTGGCGCCCTGGGTGGCGCCCTCCGTCGCGTCCGTGCGCAGCACGACGTACGCCGCCGAGTAGTCGGGGTCGGGGTTCATGGCGTCCGAGCCGTCAAGCTGTTCCGAGGTGGGAAACCGGACGTCATGGACCTCGATCTCGGTGACGGTCGGGCGCAATCTCAATGGGGACTCCCTGTACGGCGCGATAGAACATCGGACCTTTCGCGGTGATCCGATGTATAGCGCCGTATGGGCCCGCCCGTCCAGAGGGGTGCACGAAATTTCCTCAGAGCGGCCAGGGAACAGATCGGATGAATCTCTGCTCGCCGCTCCGCTACTCCCCCGGCCTGGCCCGCTGGCTCGCCTCTGTCCCTTGCTCTTCCCCACCCCCACATGGGGGCTGCGGCGGGGGCCCCCGGACGCCGTAGGCTTGGGACGATGCGAATGGAACTGCAGCCGGAGGCGGTACGGACCCGTCCGCCCCGGTCGGAAGGAGGCGCTGGGTGATCGAGCTTGAGGGGGTTCCCGAGCTGATCGACCCGGTCATGATCTGTGCCTTCGAGGGCTGGAACGACGCCGGAGACGCCGCCTCCACCGCGGTGGGGCACCTGGATCGGGAATGGAAGGGCGAGGTCTTCGCCGCGCTCGACGCCGAGGACTACTACGACTTCCAGGTCAACCGGCCGACCGTGGCGCTCGAAGGCGGGATCCGCAAGGTCACCTGGCCGACCACCCGGCTCTCGGTGGTCCGCGCGGGCGGCGGCGACAAGCCGCGCGACCTGGTGCTGGTGCGCGGCATCGAACCGAGCATGCGCTGGCGGTCGTTCTGCAACGAGATCCTCGGCTATGCCCATGAGTTGGGCGTCGAGATGGTCGTGGTCCTCGGCGCGCTGCTCGGCGACACCCCGCACACCCGGCCGGTGCCGGTCAGCGGCGTCACCTCCGACCCGGATCTGGCCCGCAGCCTCGACCTGGAGGAGTCGCGCTACGAGGGGCCGACGGGCATCGTCGGCATCCTCCAGGAGGCGTGCACCCACGCCGGGGTCCCGGCGGTCAGCCTGTGGGCGGCCGTACCGCACTACGTCTCGCAGCCGCCGAACCCCAAGGCCACCCTGGCCCTGCTCAACCGCCTCGAGGACCTGATCGGCGTGCGCATCCCGCTCGGCGAGCTGACGGAGGACGCGCGCGCCTGGCAGCTTGGGGTCGATCAACTCGCCGCGGAGGACAGCGAGGTCGCGGAGTACGTCCAGTCGCTGGAGGAGGCCCGCGACACGGCGGAGCTGCCGGAGGCGTCGGGCGAGGCGATCGCCCGCGAGTTCGAGCGCTATCTGCGGCGCCGGGATGGCCAGCCGGGCCCGGGCGGCCATGCGACGGACGCGGGCGGCGGGATCGCGGACGGACGCGAGGGCGGCACGGGCGGCCCCGGCTCGTATCTGCGCGACTCCTCGGCCCCGGGTGCGGGGGCCGGCCCCAGCGCCGGCACGAGCCCTGGCACCGGCTCCGGCTCCGGCCCCAGCTCCGGCTCTACGCGGCCGCGGAGACCTTCGGCGAAGGACGACACGGCGGAGGCGCGGGACGAGAACGGCGAGCACGGCGAGGGCGGCGAGGGCGACGAGAGCAGCGGCGAGCAGAGCGGCGGCCGCGAGCGCCCGGACGGCGACCAGGACGACTGAGCGCGCCCTGGCCCGGGCCAAACCGGCCCGAGCCGGGCCGCCCCGGGCCGGACCCGGAGGCTCAGGCCGAGCCTCCGGGCCGAGCCACAGATCAATGCCGCTACGGGTACCGCTAAGGGCCCTCCCCGGACCCCAGTAGCCCCCGCACGGCGCCATGGGCGTACAACAAGGCAACCAACGGCCGTCGGCCCGGTGCCCGCAGCCCGTACGGGGCGCGGACACCGGGCCGACGGGCCGGGGTCGCTCTTCTAGAGCGCGACGCCCAGCAGCGCGTCCACCGCGCGGGACACCAGACCCGGCGCCCCCTCGTCCGTACCGCCCTCGGACGCCTGGGCCGAGGCCCAGCGGTCGACCGCGGCCAGCGCGGCCGGGGCGTCGAGGTCGTTGGCGAGGGCCGTACGGATCTCGTCGAGGAGGGCGTCGGCCGGGGGGCCGTCGGGGCGGGAGACGGCGGCGCGCCAGCGGGCAAGGCGCTCCTGGGCCTCCTGGAGGACGCCGTCGGTCCACTCCCAGTCCTCGCGGTAGTGGTGCGCGAGGAGCGCCAGGCGGATGGCCGCCGGGTCCACGCCGTCGCGGCGCAGCGCGGAGACGAAGACGAGATTGCCCTTGGACTTGGACATCTTCTCGCCGTCGAGGGCGACCATGCCGGCGTGGACGTACGCCTTGGCGAACGGCCGCTCCCCGGTGAGCACCTGGGCGTGCGAGGCGCCCATCTCATGGTGGGGGAAGGCGAGATCGGAGCCGCCGCCCTGTATGTCGAAGCCCATGCCGAGGTGGTCCAGCGCGATGGCCACGCACTCTATGTGCCAGCCGGGGCGGCCGCGCCCCAGGGATCCGCCGTCCCAACTCGGCTCGCCCGGACGGGCGGCCAGCCACAGCATGGGGTCCAGGGGGTTCTTCTTGCCGGGGCGGTCCGGGTCGCCGCCGCGCTCGGCCGACAGCAGCCGCATGGCCTCGGCGTCGAGCCCGGAGACGCCGCCGAAGGAGGGGTCCGACTCGACGGAGAAGTAGATGTCGCCCTCGAGCTCGTAGGCGGCACCCGCGTCGCGCAGCCGCTCCACGAGCGGCACGATGCCCGGGATCGCCTCCACGGCGCCGATGTAGTGGCGCGGCGGCAGCATCCGCAGCGCCGTCATGTCCTCGCGGAACAGGGTGGTCTCGCGCTCCGCGAGGGCCGTCCAGTCGTCGCCGTTCGCCACGGCGCGCTCGAGCAGGGGGTCGTCGATATCGGTGACGTTCTGGACGTAGTGCACCTGCCGCTTGGTGTCGAGCCACACGCGTTGTACGAGGTCAAACGCGTTGTAGGTCGCCGCATGCCCCATGTGGGTGGCGTCGTACGGGGTGATCCCGCAGACGTAGATGCGGGCGACGGGGCCGGGGTCGAGGGTGAGCGTTCCCCCGGTCGCGGTGTCGTGGATCCTCAGGTCGCGGCCTCTGCCAGGCAGGGCGGGCACCTCGGAAGCGGGCCAGGCATACATGTGTCGAGCGTAACCGGACGCAGCTTCCGGATACGAACCGGATGGGGCCTAGTTGGCTTGATAGGCGGTCTTGCGGAATCGCCCGTGACCTGCTGTGTCTGCTCAGTCTGACTGGTACGCGGTCAGACCGGGGGCCAGGGGATGGCGGGCCACTGTCCGCTGGGCTTGGGGTGGCGCCCGGACCGCAGCAGGGCCGCGATCCGGGCGCGCAGCGCCGCGATCTCGGCTTCGGTGATCAGCTCGGCCAGCCGGGCGGTGAGCGGATCGCCGTCGGCCAGCCGGTCCGCGAGCCGCCGCAGTACGGTCAGCGCCTCGTCGGACAGCGGCTCGCCCGCCCAGCCCCACAGCAGGGTGCGCAGCTTGTCGTCCGCGTTGAACGTCACACCGTGATCAATCGCATAGATCTGCCCGTCGGCGGTGGGCAGCAGATGGCCGCCCTTGCGGTCGCCGTTGTTGATCACGGCGTCGAGGACTGCCAGCCGGCGCAGCCGCTCGTCGTCGGCGTGCACCAGCAGTGCGGTGCGGCCCTCGTCCACCTCGGCGAAGGCGACGGCCTTCCACCCCGGGCCCGGCTCATCGCCGTCGACGAGCGCCAGCAGCTCCGGCGCGCCGTCGCCGTCCTCGCCGGTGGCCTCCTCGATCCACAGCTGGCACATGCCCTGCCCGTACGGCCCGTCCCGCAGCACCGTCGGCGGGACCAGGTCCCAGCCGGTGGCCTCGGAGAGCTCGTACGCCGCGACCTCGCGCTGGGCCAGCGTGCCGTCCGGGAAGTCCCACAGCGGGCGCTCCCCGGCCACCGGCTTGTACACGCAGGCGGCGCTGTGGCCCTCGTACTCGACGGTGCAGTACAGCACCGCGTTGGACGCCTCCCGGACCCGGCCGCGTACCGTCAGCTCGCCCAGCGCCAACAGCTCGGACGGCTCAGGAGCCCCCGGAGGCCCGGGGGGCTGCGAGGGCCCGGAGGGCTCCGGAGGCGTCACGCCCCGCGGCGATATCCGTTCTGGCGCGGACATACGTGTCCCTCCGGGTCGAGCGGCAGACTGCACAGCGGACACGGCGGCCGGCCGGCGTTGACGACCTCCAGGGCGCGCTTGGCGAACGCGCGCGCCTGAGGCCCGGTGAGCCGCACCCGAAGCATCGGCGGCCCGTTGACCTCGTCCTGGAGCAGCCGCTCCTCGGCCTCCGCGAGGTCCTCCTCGGACTCGGCCTCCAGCTCGACGAGGGCCTGCGCCTCCACGATCATGCGCTGTTCCTCGCCGTCCCAGGCGAGCGCCATGGTGCCGACCCGGAACTCCTCCTCCACGGGGACTTCCAGCGGCGCGGAGTCACTGAGCTCCTGAGGCGCGACGGCCGGCACCGGGGCGTTGCCACCGGTGCGCCGCACCACCTCGTCCAGCAGCTCGTCTATCCGCTCGGCGAGCGCGGCGACCTGGGTCTTCTCCAGCGCGACGCTGGTGGTCCGGCCGCCCCCGGACGCCTGCAGGAAAAAGGTGCGGCGCCCGGGCAGCCCGACCGTACCGGCGACGAATCGGTCCGGCGGGTCATAGAGGAACACCTGACGGGACAACGTCCTGCTCCATTTGGTTCGGCGTGGTCTGCGACGTGGTTTTCAGGGTTTTGGCTGTCGACTGCTGGGACGCGCGCGTGCCCGGCCACGGCTGTGCGCGGCCCGGCGGCTCCGCGGCACCACCCTACTGCGCTCGGCGATCACGGTGCCCCCGCGCCGCCGCCCACCTCCGCGTCCCCGGTCCGGCCCGCGTCCGCGCCCTCGCCCGGGCCCTCGTCCGCGCCCTCCTCACGGGGCGCGAGGGGCACGAGGGAGCCGAAGTCGCCGGTGTCGCCCAGCCGCACGACAAAGGGGCGCAGCTGGGTGTAACGGACGGCGGTGACCGAACAGGGCTCGACCGAGATGCGCTGGAAGAGGTCCAGATGCATGCCGAGGGCGTCGGCGATGAGCGCCTTGATGATGTCGCCGTGCGAGCACATCAGATACACCGCGTCGGCGCCGTGCTCCGCCTCGATCCGGGCGTTCCAGTCGCGCACCGCGTCGACCGCGCGCGCCTGCATCGACCGCATGGACTCGCCGCCCGGGAACGCGGCGGCGGACGGGTGCTGCTGGACGACTCTCATCAGGGGTTCGTCGGCGAGCTCGGCGAGCTTGCGCCCGGACCAGTCGCCGTAGTGGCACTCCCCGATCCGCTCGTCGGTGTGCAGGGGCAGCTCCGGCCGGGCGGCGAGCAGCGGGGCCAGGGTCTCCTGGCAGCGCTGCAGCGGGCTGGTGACGGCGGCGGCGAGCGGCAGCGCGGCGAGCCGTCCGGGCAGAGCCGCGGCCTGGGCGGTGCCGCGCTCGTCGAGTGCGACGCCGGGCGTCCAGCCCGCGAGGACTCCTGCGGTATTGGCGGTGGACCGGCCGTGCCGTACGAGGATGAGCGTGGGCATGGCTGCCACCCTACGGCCCTCGCACCGCGCTCCCTGGCCCGCCCAGGAGACCGCCCGTGCGCTTTCGCCGCAAGCGCGGCAGAATGCCCCGCGTGATCGTGGACTGTGGCATCTACCAAGACGGGCGGCGTACCGAGGGGCCTGCCGACTTCTCCGACGCCCTCGACCAGGCGCGATCGGAGGGTGACTCCTTCCTCTGGATCGGCCTGCACGAGCCGACCGAGAAGGAGTTCGAGCTGGTCACCAGCGAATTCGGGCTGCACCCGCTGGCCGTCGAGGACGCGCTCAGCGCGCACCAGCGGCCCAAGCTGGAGGTCTACGACGACTCGCTGTTCCTGGTGCTGAAGCCGGTCGAGTACGACGACACGGCCGACACCGTCACCACCGGCGAGCTGATGGTGTTCGTCGGCGACTCCTTCGTCGTGACCGTACGGCACGGGCAGGCCAATCCGCTGAGCGCGGTGCGCGAGCGGCTGGAGAAGATGCCCGAGGTGCTGCAGCACGGGCCGACGGCCGTGATGTACGCGGTGTCCGACGCGGTCGTGGACCACTACCTGGATGTCGCGGACGCGCTCCGCCTCGACCTGGACGAGCTGGAGACGGAGGTGTTCAGCCCGGTCGGGTCGGCGATGAACACGGCCGGCCGGATCTACGCCTTCAAACGCCAGGCGCTCGAATTCCGGCGGGCCACGGGGCCGCTGGCGGAGCCGATGGCGCGGCTCGCGGGGGCGGGGGTGTCGTTCGTCCACGAGGGGTCGCGGCCGTTCTTCCGCGATGTCAGCGACCATCTGACCCGGGTGAACGAACATGTCGAGGGGCTGGACCGGCTGCTGTCGGACATACTGGCCGCGCATCTGGCGCAGATGGGCGTGCGGCAGAACGACGACATGCGGAAGATCTCGGCGTGGGCGGCGATGGCCGCGGTGCCGACGCTGATCGCCGGGGTCTACGGCATGAACTTCGACCATATGCCCGAGCTGTCGTGGACATGGGGCTATCCGGCGGTGCTGCTGCTCATGGCCGGGGTGGTCTTCGGACTGCACCGCTTCTTCAGGCGACGCGGCTGGCTGTGACCGGGCGGCGCGGACCTCGGGCGTAGCGCCGCGGACCTCGGGCGAAGCACCGCGGACCTCGGGCGAAGCACCGCGGCCCTCAGGCGAACTGGGGTCAGCCGAACCTGGGTCAGGCGAACTCGGGAGCGGGCGTCGCGCGCCCGCCGAGCGCGTCCCGCCGCTCCGGCATCCGCAGCGTCACCATGCGCCGCCAGCCGCCCAGCCACTCGAACAGATACAGCGCGTGGATGCCGGCCGCCAGCAGCGCGGCCCTGGCCCTCGACCAGCCCAGGATGCGGCCCATATGGGCCATGACGGCGAGGCTGACGTCGCGGTGGACCCGCGCTTCGACGAGTGCGCATTCCTTGAGCGCCCGCTGGATGGTCGGACCGTGCCCGGCGGCGGCGAGGCGCAGCAGTTCCTCGTGGCAGTAGGCGAGGTGGTTGTCCTCGTCGTTCGAGATCATCCTGACCGCGCGGCCGACGAGCGGATCGTCCCCGAAGTACCGGCACAACATCGCCATCTGGGCGGAGGCCCGCTGCTCGGTGACCCGGCTGTGGACGAGGTAGGTGATGATGTCGTGCTCGGTCAGCGGCTCGTCGCGGCGCAGCTTGTCGTGGGTGAGGCCGATGCCACGCGCTTCGAGCAGCATGGTGTAGTCGGTCTCGCGCGGGACCTCGACCGGTTCGAGGCCGCGCCGGCGCAGCAGGGCGTTGAAGATCCTGCCGTGCTTGTCCTCGTCCGCGCCATGCCGGGTGATCTTCGGGGCGAGGGCGCGCCGGCTCTCCGGTACGAGGGCGGCGATCCTTCCGTTCTCCCAGCCGCCCTGGGCCTCGCCGCTGGCGGCGATGGAGCAGAAGAGCCGGAAGGATTCATCGTTGTCGATGATCTCCTGGAACAGCCTTTTCGCCGACAGCATCTCCGCCACCTCCGTGCCCGGCGTCGCACGACCTCCGCGCAGCAAAAGTCAAATGCCGTGCGTCGGCGGCGGCAACAGGTGGGGCGTCCGGCTCCGCCGGACGAGCGACCGCGCGGGCGTCCGCGCGGTCGCGTAACCGCGCGGACGCCGGGGCGTTGTGCTGGGTGACGGCCGTGGCGGGGAAGACACCCCGAGCCCCCACCACGGCCGTAGGCCTTCCCGGACGCCCGAGGTGCTTCTTCCTACGTCCCCGGGGTTTCTTCCTAGGCCCGGGGGCTTCTTCCTAGGCCAGCCCCGCTCGCTCCAGCGCCTCGACGCCCGTACGGAGCCCCGCGATCCGCTCTTCGAGGGTGAAACCCGCGGGGGACAGCGACAGCGTGGTGACCCCGGCCTCGGCGTACGCCTGCATACGGTCGGCGATGCGCTCGACGGGGCCGAGCAGCGCGGTGGAGTCGATCAGCTCGCGCGGAATGGCCGCGGCCGCGCCCTCCTTGTCGCCGGCCAGGTACTTCTCCTGGATCTCGGCGGCCTCCTTCTCGTACCCCATCCGCTGCGCCAGCTTGTTGTAGAAGTTCTGCTTCGCGCTGCCCATGCCGCCCACGTACAGCGCGGTGTAGGGGCGGAAGGTATCGGCGAGGGCGTCGATGTCCTCGCCGACCGCCATCGGGACGGTGGGCACCAGGTCGAAGTCGTCCATGCTCTTGCCCGCCTTCTCCCGGCCGGCGCGGAGCGCGCCCAGGGTCGTCGCCTCGGCGTGCTCGGGCGAGAAGAAGACGAGCAGCGCGCCGTCGGCGATCTCACCGGTCTGCTCGAGGTTCTTGGGGCCGATGGCCGCGATGTACAGCGGGATGTGCTCGCGCACCGGGTGCACGGTGAGCTTGAGGGGCTTGCCCGGGCCGCCGGGCAGCGGCAGGGTCCAGTTCTCGCCCTCGTGCGTCAGGCGCTCGCGCGACATGGCCTTGCGGATGATCTCCACATACTCGCGGGTGCGGGCCAGCGGCTTGTCGAACCGCACGCCGTACCAGCCCTCGGAGACCTGCGGCCCGGAGACGCCGAGCCCGAGCCGGAAGCGGCCTCCGGAGAGCGAGTCGAGGGTCGCGGCCGTCATCGCCGTCATCGCGGGCGTACGGGCCGGGATCTGGAAGATGGCGGACCCGACGTCGATGCGCTCGGTCTGTGCGGCCACCCAGCTGAGCACGGTGGCGGCGTCGGAGCCGTACGCCTCGGCGGCCCAGCAGACCGCGTAGCCGAGGCGGTCGGCCTCCCGGGCGACCGCGAGGTTGTCCGCGTCCATCCCGGCACCCCAGTAGCCGAGGTTGATTCCGAGCCTCATGCCGCACCCCTTACCGATCAGTAACGTCCTTGTTGCCCGGACTCTAGCGCGCCGCGTCCGGGTGCGTCAGGACCGGGTTATCCACAGGCCGACACGGTTCGATCTCCGGCCAGTAATCTCAACGTTCATGGAGCTAAGGCACCTCGGCCGCACGGGCCTGCGCGTATCCCGGCTCGGGCTCGGCACGCTCACCTGGGGGCGGGACACCGAAGAACACGACGCCGCGGATCAGCTCAAGGCGTTCTGGGAAGCGGGCGGGACACTCGTGGACACCGCCGATGTGTACGCGGACGGCGGCGCCGAGTACCTTCTGGGCCGGCTGATGGAGGGCCTTGTGCCGCGCCGCGATCTGCAGATCGCCACCAAGGCGGGCAGCGTCCCCGACCCCGACCGCCGCTTCGACTGCTCGCGGGGCCATCTGCTGGCCGCGCTCGACGGCTCGCTCGCGCGGCTCGGCACCGACTACGTCGATGTGTGGCAGGTGCACGCCTTCGATCCGGTCACCCCGATCGAGGAGACGCTTCAGGCGCTGGACATCGCGGTCAGCAGCGGGCGGGCGCGGTATGTGGGGGTGTCCAACTTCTCCGGCTGGCAGCTCGCCAAGGCGGCCACCTGGCAGCTCGCCTCGTCCGGCACGCACACCCGGCTGGCCAGCACGCAGATGGAATATTCGCTGCTGCAGCGCGGAATCGAGCGGGAGGTGCTGCCCGCCGCCCTGGACCTGGGCCTGGGCATACTGCCCTCCTCCCCGCTGGGCCGCGGGGTGCTGACCGGCAAGTACCGCCACACGACCCCGGCCGACTCGCGCGGCGCCTCGCAGATGGCTGCCTTCGTCGCCCCGTACCTCGACGAGGAGGCGAGCCGGATCGTCGAGGCGGTCTCCACCGCGGCCGACGGCCTGGCGACCACCCCGCTGCAGGTGGCGCTGGCCTGGGTCCGCGACCGCCCGGGCGTCACCGCGCCGATCGTCGGCGCGCGGAACGCGCAGCAGCTCAGGGCGGCCTTGTCGGTGGAGGCGCTTAGTCTTCCGGAGGAAATCTGCCAGGCGCTCGACGATGTGTCGGCGCCCGTGCACCGCTATCCCGATCAGGACTGGAGCACGCTGTGAGTACCGACCGCCTCGCCGGCGAGGCCGCCTCCGCACCCCAGGAGGAGCCCACCACCAGCACCCCCGCGGCGCGGACGGATACGGACGCGGACGCCGCCATCCCGCCGCGCGCTGAGGGGGGCGCCGACACGGACACCGGCGACGGCGCCGGGGAGCCCATGAGCTCCGCGGGTCTCGCTGCCAGTGGTCCGTCGGCAGCGGGCGATGACGCGGCGGCCGGTGGCCCGGCCTCTTCCGACTCGGGGAGCGAATCGGCGGCGCCGGGCGGCAGCGCGGACGCGGCCTCTTCCGGGGGCGCCGGGGCGTCGAGCGGCCGGACGTCGGCGGGCGGCGAGGGAGCCGGTGGCGACCGGGCCGGGGGCGGTGGCGGTAAGCGGTCCGCCGCCGCGGAGGCGCTGGCCGCGGCGGTGCGGGCCGTGGAGAGCGGTGAGCGATCGGCGGCCTCGTTCTTCACCGAGACGCCCGCGGCCCGCCAGGGCCGTGCCGCGGCGCGGGGCGCGGGCGGCGGCGAGGCTCGCCCGAGTGGCGCTCAAGAGCGGACGGACGGGCCCGGGCGCGGACAGCCCGGGGCGGCCGGGCCCGGCGGGCCCGCCCCGGCGCGCGGGGTCCCCGCCGCACCGGGCGCCGGGCAGCCCGTCCGGACCGGAGCCGGGCCCGGGGCCGGGGCCGGGGCTGCGGCGGACGGCCCAGGAGCCGCCGAGGTCCGCCGGGTGCTCGCCGAGGGCGGGGCCCCCGAGAGCCTGGCCGGTGCGGTCGTGGTCGCGCTGGGCGAAACGGCCGCCGAGGTGCTGCGTGAGGACCCCTGGCAGCTGCTGGCCGTATCCGGCGTGCGCCATGACCAGGCGGACGGCTTCGCCCGTGCCCTGCTCGGGCCGGACTGCGGGCCGGACGACGAGCGCCGGGCGCAGGCGCTCACGGTCTGGCTGCTCGAGCGCGCCGCGCTCGAAGGACACACCGCGCTGGAGTCGTCCGCGCTGCGCGCCGGGCTCGCCAAGCTGTCCGTCCCCGATCCGGACGCGGCGCTGCGGTCCGCGATCGCGGACGGCCTGGTGCTGGTGTTCCAGGACGCCGCCGACACCCCCGGGGCCGCCGCCCGCCCGGCGGCCGGAGACGCGGACGACGCCGAGGACGAGCAGCCGGTGCGGGTCCTGCTGGGGCTGGACCGCTTCGCCCTGGCGGAGGAGAGCCTGGCCGACGGCCTCGCCCGGCTCGCCGGTACCTTCGCCGACCGCTCGGGGGGCCCGGCGGCCGGTGCGCCCGGCGGCGAGGCCGGTGACGACGGTGACAGCGACGGTGGCGACAGCGGCGGTGCGGGCGCCGATTCCGACGACGGCTCCGCGGACGTCTCCGGCCACGGCGAGGCGGACGCCGCCGGTCCGAGTGCGGCCGACTGGGAGGCCGCGGCAGCCGCCGCGCCGAGCCCGTCCGCGGCGGAGCTCATCCGTACGGCCGCGGGCCACGGCCTGGTCGCACACAGCGGCGGCGAAGCCGCCCGCGCCGAACCGGCCGCGCTCGTCGCCGCGGCCAGGTCCCTGGGGCTGCGGGCGTACGCGGCGGCGCACACCGAGGACGGCAGGCGGCGGCTGGCCGAGCTGATCGACGCCGCCGCGGCCACCTCGGCCGGGGAAGGCGCCGACGGCCCGGTCGGCCACTCCGACGGCGTCAGCGGCGCCGGGTCCGACGCGGCGGTCACCCTCGCCGGGCTGCTCTCGGGCCACGAGGGCCCGGGCCGCGACGAGGACGGCGCGCTCGCGCTCGATGTGATCGCCGTGCTGGACGCCCCGCAGCTGGACGTGGAAACCGCGGCGATGCTCGTGGAGTCGCTGCCGGACGGTGTGCGGCTGGTGCTCAGCGGCGACCCCGGGGTGCTGTGGTCGGCGGGTCCCGGCAAGGTCTTCGCGGATCTGCTGGCCGCCCGCCGCTGCCCCCAGATCGTCTCCCGGACGCCGGACCCCGGGCCGATCGGCGAGCTGGTCTCGGGCATCGGGATCGGGGAGCTGAACCAGGTCGAGGCCCCCGGCAAGGAGGTCGTGATCGTCCCGGTGCGGGACCCGGGCGAGGCCGTGCACCGCACGGTCCAGCTGGTCGCGGACTCGGTGCCACGCGCGCTCGGTGTGCCGCCTGAGCATACGCAGGTGATCACGCCGGGCCACGGCGGCGCCGCGGGGACGCGCGCCCTCAACGCCGCCCTGAAGGAGCGGCTGAACCCCGGGCCCGGCCGGTTCGGCGGCTTCGACCCGGGCGACCGAGTCGCCTACGTCCCGGCGCCGGGCCGTGCGCTGCCGGGCACGGTGGTCTCGGGGGACGCCGAGGGACTGCACCTGGACTGCGCGGGCGCGGCCGTCGTGGTGCCGCGTGAGCAGGTCGCCGACACGGTCCGCCACGGCTGGGCGCTCACGGCCCACCAGGCAGTCGGCGCGCGCTGGCCGGCGGCGGTCGTGGTACTGCCCGGCGACGCGGCCGCGGGGCTGACCCGAGCCTGGGTGTACACCGCCTTCGGCCGTGGCGAGCGCCATCTGTCCGTGGTGCACGGCGCGGACGCGGCGCTGGCGCGGTCGGTGGCGGAGATCCCAGCGAAGGACCGAACCACCCGGCTGCGGTCCCTGCTGCAGACGCAGCTCCCGTCCGCCGGGTAGCGGCGCCCCACGCCAGTGGGCGCCCCACGCCAGTGGGCGCCCCACGCCAGTGGGCGCCCCACGCCAGTGGGCGCCGGGCGCTGCGGCGCCCGGCGCCCCGGCCACGGGGGGGATTCCGCTCCCACCGGGCGGTCCGCCCAGGCACGGCCCCTGCCGCCTGGCAGGATCGCCGGCCGGCAGGGGCCGGCCTGCCCGGCAAACGCTGAGCGCCGGGCGGGCCCGGTGGCCCGTCCGGCGCTCAGGGACGGTCGGTGGGAGGCCCCGACGAGGCCCCGGTGGGGCTCAGTTCCCGGGGCCCAGTACCTCCAGGTCTTCCTCGTCCGCCTCTTCTACCTCGTCGGCAACGTCAACCTCGTCGTCCTCGTCGTCGTCGTCCAGCTCCTCGTCGAAGACCGTGCTGACATCGAAGCGACAGACGACCTGGTGCGGATCCGGCTGGTCGAAGGGGGTGGCCAGCCACTCCCCCGGCTCGGCGAGCTCGTCCCCGGCCGCCACCCACAAGGTCGAGTCGCCCTCCTCCAGCCCGAACTCCTTGTGCCGGGAGGCGATCTCGTCCGGTTCGTATTCGCCGAAGAGCACCCCGATGGCGGTCTGGACGCTGTCGCCGACGGCAGCCGCACCGCCCGCCCCGCCGTTGTCGGAGTCGGTGCCCCCATCCAGCTCGGCGACGCGCCTGGCCTGCGAGAGCAGGCGCTGCGGTTCGGCGACGGCGTAGTCCCTGCGGATCAGCACGCTCAGCGCGCTCGGTTCCTCAGGCCCGGCATAGGGGGGCAGGGTGTCGTCACCGGGGATCTCAAAGGGCGTCACCTCGTCGTAGGCGTCATAGAGCAGCTCGTCGTACACCTCGGCTGCCGCGGCCAGTTCGTTGAACGCGGCGTAGACAGCCGGGTCGTCTTCCCCGGACCGGCGTTCGACAGCGTCGAGGTGACGATCCAGTGCGGCTTTCACCGCTTCAGCGGCGGCGCGTACCTCGGCAGCGGATGGCTGCGCAGCATCAGACATAGTGCAGACGCTATCCGTAGCAGGCCCGGTCCCGCACAATAGATGCGATGCCGGAATACGAATTCTGTGATGTGTATGTGCCTCGCGGGGTCTCCCGCAAGGCCGCCACGCGCCTGCTGACCGACCATGCCGAGTATGGACACTGGGAGCTCGACCGCCTGAGACTCAATCCCGACGGCAGCCGCAGGGTACGGCTGCGCCGTCGGATCATCCGCCAGCTCCGCGCCACGTGGTGAGCCGCCGCTGAAACGCCGGGCGGGCCCCGCCGGTGTGCGGGGCCCGCTCAGCGCCGCGCCGTGGCGCGACGTACCGGTCTCAGTGCCGCTCAGAGCTGGTCACTGCGGCTCAGCGCCGCCTCAGTGCTGGCCGGCCCGCGCCCTGCGGTAGAGCACGGTGCCCGCGAGCAGCATGCCCGCGGCTGCCGGGATGGCCAGCTCGACCGGTCCGGCACCGGTGTGCGCAAGCTGCTCGGTGCCCGTCAGCCGGGAGCCCCCCAGGTTCGCGGAGGCGCCGGCGCCGTGCGCGCCGACCTGCTGCGCGCCTTGGCCCGCCGCGTGGCCGCCGCTGTGGCCCGGCGAGGAGGGGGCAGGCCTGTGGCCGCCCGGCTTGCTGTCCCCGGGGTGGTGCGGCTTGCCCGGCTCATGCGGCTTTCCGGGGTCGCTCGGGTCACCCGGCTCTCCCGGGTCGCCCGGCTCCCCCGGGTCACTCGGGTCGCCGGGGTCGCCCGGCTCGTTGGGGTCACCCGGCTCGTTCGGGTCGTTCGGAACGACATCCACGACGTCGCCGCACTCGCCGCCCATGTCGGTGTTCCCGACCGTGCCGACCCCGAGGCCGTTCCCACAGGCGTTCACCGGCACATGGACCGGGACCTGCACATTGTTGCCGGAGGCAGTGCCGGGCGAATTCTCGGTGCTGCCCTCCGCGCTGGAACCGGTGTGCTGGGAGCTCCCGGACCCACCCTCGTGGACCACATTGCCGCAGCCGCTTCCCCCACTCCCATTGAGCACCCCGAGAACGGTCGCGGTGTTTCCGCAGACGTTCACCGGGATATTGACGGGTGCCTGGACCACATTGCCGGAGCCGATGCCCGGCGAGTGCGCGGCACCGCCGGTAGCCCCCGTGTCCGCGTAGGCGTAGCCGCCGGTCATGGCCAGTACGCCGCCCGCCGCCGCGATGGTGATCAGGCCCTTTTTCGCAACCTGTCGCATAACTGTCTCGCTCCCCTGCCTTCCGTCCTGCGGAATGCGCGCGAGCGGAAGCGCCCGCCCCCCTCCCGGTCTCCCCGAAGCACCTCACCGGCCTCCGGGGACACCCGGGATCACACCCCTCTGGACTGTGACTCCACGTCACGTGATCGATGCCACGGCCCCCGTTGGGGGCCGCACACCATGTAACGAGGAAGGAGCAATCGAGCTATGAATCTACGACACCATTCACCCTTATTGATTCAGTCAGTATGTGTGATCGATATACACGCTCGATCAGCGCCCGCCGGCGTTCATCGACGCGCGGCCATGAGCGCGGTCAGCACGCGTCGATGAACCGGTCGAGCACCCTGACCCCGAACTTCAGCCCCTCCACCGGCACCCGCTCGTCGACGCCGTGGAACATCCCGGCGAAGTCCAGCTCCGGGGGCAGCTGCAGCGGCGCGAAGCCGAAGCAGCGGATGCCCAGCTCGTCGAAGGACTTGGCGTCGGTGCCGCCCGAGAGGCAGTACGGCACGGCGCGGGCGATCGGGTCCTCGGCCTTGAGCGCCAACTGCATGGCGTCGACGAGCGCGCCGTCGAAGGTGGTCTCCAGGGCCTTGTCCGCGTGCACGTCCTCGCGCTTGACCCGCGGGCCGAGGACCCGGTCGAGGTCGGCCAGGAACTCCTCCTCGAACCCCGGCAGGAAGCGGCCGTCCACATGCGCCGTGGCCTGGCCCGGGATCACGTTGACCTTGTAGCCGGCGCCGAGCATCGTCGGCGCCGCGGTGTTCTGCAGGGTCGCCCCGATGAGCTTGGCGATGCCGCCGAGCTTGGCCAGCGTCTCGTCCATGTTCTCCGGGTCGAGCGGGGTGCCGAGCGCGTCGGACAGCTCGTCGAGGAAGGACCGTACTGTCTTGGTGACCCGGACCGGGAACTTGTGCCGGCCGAGCCGCCCGACGGCCTCGCACAGCTCGGTGATCGCGTTGTCGTTGTTGGTCATCGAGCCGTGGCCGGCGGTGCCGTCCACGGTGAGCCGCATCCAGTGCATGCCCTTCTGGGCGGTCTCGACCAGGTAGAGCCGCAGGTTCTCGTTGACCGTGAAGGAGAAGCCGCCGACCTCGCCGATCGCCTCGGTCACCCCCTCGAAGAGGTCCGGGTGGTTGTCGACGAGGTGCCGCGCACCGTACAGCCCGCCCGCCTCCTCGTCGGCGAGGAAGGCCAGCACGATGTCGCGCGGGGGCTTGCGACCGCTGCGCAGCCGGTCGCGTACGACCGCGAGCGTCATCGCGTCCATGTCCTTCATGTCCACCGCGCCGCGGCCCCAGACGCAGCCGTCGGCGATCTCGCCGGAGAAGGGGTGGTGGGTCCAGTCGAGGGCGTTGGCCGGGACGACGTCGGTGTGGCCATGGATGAGCAGCGCGGGACGCGAGGGGTCCTCGCCCTCGATCCGCGCGACCGTGGACGCCCGGCCCTTGTGCGACTCGAAGATCTGCGGCTCGAGCCCCACCTCGGCAAGCTTCTCCGCGACGTACTCGGCGGCCGCGCGCTCGCCCGGGCCGGAGTGGTCTCCGTAATTACTGGTGTCGAAGCGGATCAGGTCGCGGCACAGGTCGACGACCTCGTCCTCACCACTGACCGCACCAGTCGTCCTCGCGGCCGAAGTCGACTCGCTCACACTGCCTCCTCAAGTTCTGCTGCCACGGAGCACCCTCGCGCGGGCAGGACCCGCGGCAGGGGTCCCCCGCCATCCTCCCGCGCCTACCCGCCCAGCCCAAGGCGGAAATACCGCCGTCACATCCCATCCACACTTCCACGCCGCCGGACCGCCGCGGGGCCGCCCTGGGGCACGGGCACGCGTGATCGAGCACGTCCGGATGTTTGCTATGGTTTTCCCGTCGGAACGGCCGCGGGCCGGACGGCAGACACCTGGTCCGGGTGGCGGAATGGCAGACGCGCTAGCTTGAGGTGCTAGTGCCCTTTATCGGGCGTGGGGGTTCAAGTCCCCCCTCGGACACGTATTGGTAGCCCACGGGTTTCGCGGAAGTGCTGGTCGAGTCTCGTCTCGGCCAGCACGTTGTGTTTCCCGGAGTCGTACGTGAGTCGAACTCCGAGCTGCCGGTAGATCTCGGCCTCGTCCTGGGGCTCGGCCTGCCGTACCGCGGCGGCCGGATCTTTGATCGAGCGGATGAGCCGGGCGATCTCGTCGCGTGACATCCGGGCTCCGCTACGCGGCGTCACCCACAACTGCGTCACACCGCGTAGCCCGCGATGAGCACAGCCACTGAGAAGGCCAGCATGCCCAGGCAGTTGAGCCAGAACTCCTGTTTGAGGAAGCGTGCCCGGTAGTGTGCGTACGCCGCGCACACGAAGTATCCGATGACGGCGACGTTCACGGTGAACCCGACACCGGGGTACTTGAGTCCGACCACCAGTCCAGCTGCCGCCATCAGCTTGATCACGACGAGGATCCACCACCAGTCGCGCGGCAGCCGGACCCCGTCGAGACACCGCTGGATGAAGCCCGGCGGGCGCAACGACATCACAGCGTCGCCGAACAGGATGAGCGCCAGCAGCGCCGTGAGCCACCAGTAATGGGGTACGTCAATCATTCGTCTCCTCTTTCGTGGCCGATCACGAATCCGATCACCTCATGGAGCCGGCCGATCGCGTCGTGCTCACTGATGGCGCCGTTGGAGACGGTCATGAGCAGGCCGAGGTACGAGAGATAGATGATGCGCGCCCCACGGCCGGCATCGACGCCGGTCAGACCCGCTCGCGCGAGCACTGCATCGATCTCGGCGGTCAAGGACAGCCCGAGGTTTTTGAAGATCGCCGACTCGCGTTCTCCTCGTACGATGATCGCCGCGTACTCGCGCGAGAGCTCGTCGTCGAGGGTGAAGTAGCGGATGAAAGGCTCGAAGAGAGCCATGACTGCCTGCGCCGCGACGTCTGCGGTCAGTGGGCCGGAAGCCGCGCTGTCAGCACTTTTCCTCTCGCGGTGTACGGCATCGATCCAGCGGTCGAAGATGGCGACCAGGAGCGCGTCCTTGTCGCCGACCGACATCACAGTCCCGGTGCTGACTTCCGCGTCGGCTGCGATCTGACGGACCGTCGTGGCACCGAATCCCTGCTCGCGGAACAGCCGCTCGGCTGCGGCCAGCACCTTCCGTCGCGTTGCTTCCCGCTTCGCGGGACGCGACTGAACGGGTTCACTGAACATGTTCAGGAAAGTACATCGTCGAACCCTCTGGGCGCAACGCTCCTCCGAAGTCACCCACTACGAGCGTGAGGATCGTGTACTGCGCGGAGCTGATGCGCGCTGCGTGGCCTTGAGCGCGGGCGGGGCGTCGAAGCCGGGAAAGCCCCGGTGCGCGACGCGCGACCGCCCGCACGGGCGTCCGGGACGACGAGGGCCGACTACACCTCGTCGGTGGCGAACAGCTCGAGGTGCCCGCACTTGGGGCAGCGGAACGCCGCTATCTGCCGCCGGGGACGGCCCATCCGCTTGGCACCCCCGAAAATTCCCCGCTCCAGCGCGCCCTCGATCCAGCGCGCGTACCCACGCGAGTGCTCGCCGGCGTCCTCGATGAAACCGTCCACCAGGCCGACGGTGCCGCAATGAGTGCACGTGTAGTTGTTCATCCCGTGAGTCTAGGAAACAGTGCGTCAAGTGCGGAGTCCTGGCCGTCGACTTGGAAGACAGTCGTTCAGGTGTTGCTCAAAGGCCAGCTCGCGCTGGAGGTCCCGCTGGAGTTCCCCGGCGGCGGCGCCTGAACGACACCCGCCCTACTCCGCCGGGAAGAGCCGCAGCTTCGCGGTGTCCCCCACGATGGCGAGAACGGCGATCGACAGCTCGTTGACGGTGGAGGGCCCGCCCTGGTCGGGGCGTTGCCCGAGCAGGTTGGAGGTGAATCCGCTGGTGTCGACCGAGCTCAGGTCCACGCCCGCGGCACCGACGGCGCTCACCGTGAACGGTCCCGCCCGAAGGCCGGCGACGCGTGGGATCTCGGTGCCCTTCGTCACGACGACCGTGCAGCTTCCGTCTGCACATGCCCGCAGCTCGGCCGGGGTTGACGGCTTCATCGGCTTCACCGCGGTCGGCGACGGCGATGAGGAGGGCTTCGTGGGCGTTGGCGAGGGGGGCGACGGTTCGGCCGAACGCGAGGGTGCGGCTGGTGCGGGCGCCCCCGCGTCGTCGCCCGAGTCGGAGCCGCAGCCGGTCAACGCGGCGGCGAGGGCCAGGGCGCAGACGGTCCCCGCCGGGCCGCGCGCCGCAGTCAGCCTGGCCCTACGGCGGCGGGCCGATGATTCCGATGTGGTCATGGGACCGTTCTATACGCGGGTGGCCGGGAGGGGTCCCGCGCGCCCGACACCTCGTACGACGAGTACCACAGCCGGTTGTTCACACGACGTGACGGCGGGTTGCCCGTTGCTCCGTTCGTGGGACTGATGCTGCCACCGAGCGCGGTGCGGACGGGCGAGCTGGGCGAGGCCGAGATCCGGTCGATGGACGGGAGTTGGAGGCGCTGTGCGCCTCGGTCGACGATGTGTTCGCGCGTCCGGCCTCGCGGGAGAACCTGCGGGCGATGGTGCGGTGCTGATTGCGCACCTCGGTCGCGTCTGGGCCGGCACCACCGCTGAGCACGAGAGTCGCTGCGTCGAGCAGGGCATCCCAACCGAGCGGGCCACCACGGCGGCGACCAGGCCAGAGCTGGCCCGGCGCATGCTGGAGCGCGCCCTTAACGCCTGTGCGCCCTTCACCTACTTCCTTGCCGACGAGCGCGAGTGAGCCGGAGGCCCGGCTGTCGGTAGATCTCGGCCTTGTCTTCGGCTCTGACCCGGGAGGTCTTCGAGGCCAACACGGTTGCGCTGAAGCTACGTTGATTGCGGTGCCTTGCGGGGGTTCATCGGCAGGCAGCACTGTGAGCGCATCACCCTGGGTGAGGGGAAGGCACACCGATCGGCTTCCGAGGCGGCATGGCCACCGCGTGCGAGTCGCGACAGTTCGCGATGGTCGCGGTCGCTGTCGAAAGGAGGTCGCCCGATGTGCCGAACCCCGGAGCCGGACAGCCCCGACGCGGACACAGAGGAGAACGGGAGGGGGACGGAACGGAACCCCGCCCGCGCCCTTGAGCCCGGGTCGTCGGCCAAGAGGTGGTACCTGCGGGAGAGGGCCTCGTGGGGGGCGGGACTGTGCGTCGTGTCCGGTGTTCTGGACGCGGTCGCCGCCCTGGCTCAGAACGAGGCCCTCGCCGTGGTGGCGAGGGCTCTCCTCGCGATGGGGGATCGGATCGTCGACGCCGGACAGCACAGGCGATCGTGACCCCGGGCCCGGCCGCCGCGAGGCGGCCGGGCCGCACAACTCCAGGAAACTGCACACGTACGGAAGAGCCAAGAGAAGCTAACCCTTTCGCACCTGAGTCGCGGCACGAAACGCATTACGTGCCCAGGAGTGGAGGCTGAGGAGGATGGCCGCACGTGGACGCCGCCGCAGACCGCTGCGAGGAATGTGGATCGCCACTGCCCACACCTGCCAGGGTGGGGCGACCCCGCCGCTACTGTTCCGACACCTGCCGGTCGGCTGCCCGCCGGGGTCGGCGTCGGGCGGAGAAAGTGTCCGCTCTCACCGCGGGCCCTTGCGCGACGGACATCGCCGGCCACTCCTGCGGCCGGACGGCACGTTTCGCCATCGTGCTGAACCGCCGCGAGACTCGGCTGTGCGACAGGTGTTACGAGGTGGCGCTGGACTACTTGGTCAGCCAGGGGGTGTCGGCCCATGACGTCAGAACGGTCCGGCTGACCGACCGGGACGAACAGCGGCCGGCGCCTGATGAGCCGACTCCCCGGCCCGTCCCGCCGCCTGTGCCGCTCTCCCCGGCGGGAAGCCCCCGTCGCCCTCCCCGCGTGCTGATGATCGAGGACGACGATGCCCTGGGCACAGCCCTCGGGATGGTGCTGTCCCGGCGCGGCGGCTACCAGGTCAGCCACGCGCTCGACGGGTCCACCGGCCTCCGCGAGGCATACGCACAGCGCCCAGATCTGGTCCTGCTCGACATCATGCTGCCGAGCATCGACGGAATCGAGGTGCTACGTCGCCTGCGCAGCGTCAGTGACGTCCCGGTGATCTTCCTGACGGCAAGGTCCGACGACCAGGATCTCGTGATCGGGCTCGCCGCGGGCGCCGACGACTACGTCGTCAAGCCGTTCAGCCCCAATGAGCTTCTGGCCCGCATGGCGCGGGTGCTGCGCCGCCATGGCACCACGGAGAATCAGGAACCTGTCTACGAGGACGGGCTGCTGCGCCTGAACTCCCTCAGTGCGGAGGTCCACGTCGTGAGCAAGCCGCTGCAGCTGACTCCTGTCGAGTTCCGCCTGCTGAACTGCCTGGTGCGCAACGCCGGCGCGGTACAGCCGTTCGAGCATCTGCTGGCCACCGCCTGGAACGATCCCGGTGGGCAAGCCTCCACCCGGGTGAAGTTCGCCATCTCGCGACTGCGACGCAAGCTCGACGCCACACCGCTGGGTGGTGACGCGATCGTCTCGGCCCGCGGCATCGGCTACTTCTACCGCCCCCCGTCCGCTCCCCGGCCTTCGGCCGACGCGGAGAGTCCCCGCTTGGGCCACGGGCACGCCGGCCGAATCCTCGACATCCTCAACAACCGCGAGAACACCTGAATCTTTCGCCGGGTGCGGGGACAGCCGACGTCCGGCGCCTCGGGGAGAGCGCGTGGTAGCGTCTGTATACGCTATGTATGCGAGCTTCTGGGGGTTGCGGTGGCGTCCGGTCGGGAGACGGCGTACGCGTATCTGAAGGACACGGTTCTGACCGATCCCAGCATGCAGGGGGCGTTCCTGTCCGAGCAGGAGATCGCCGACCGGATCGGGGTCTCCCGCACCCCCATCCGGGAAGCGCTGCTCCTGCTCGCCGCCGAGGACCTGGTCGAACTCGTGCCCAAGCGGGGCGCCCGGGTGTCGCCGCTGACGGGGCGGGACATCAGGGAGCTGATGGAGCTGCGGGGCATCGTGGAGCGATATGCCGCGCAGCAGCTCGTCACCGCCGGACGGGTGCCGGTGCAGGAGCTGCGGTCGCTGCTGGAGCGGCAGGATGAACTCACCGGGCCCGGCCAGGCCCGGGAGTTCATCGCGGTGGACCACCAGTTCCACGCGGCGCTGGTGTCGACCGTGGGGAACACGTTGCTGGACCGGCACTACGAAGGCTTGCGCAGCCGCCAGGTCCGGGCCGGGGTCGTGGCCGTGTTCAACCAGCAAGGGCGGCAGGAGGCGGTGCTGAAGGAGCACCGGGCCATCCTGGACGCCCTTGCCGCCGGTGACGCCGAGCAGGCGTGCGCCGCGATCGACCATCACCTGCAGTCGACGCTCAAGGTGCTGCTCGAGGGCTACTAGCCGGTGGTCCGGGATACCGGTGGTCCGTCGGGATAGGTGATCACGAGCATCGTGACGCCGTTCTCGGAGGTCCACGGGCCGTGCGGCATACCGGGCGGGCGGCAGGCGTACATGCCCGCGGTGAAGGTCTCGCCGAGCGTCAGGTCGTGCAGCGCCCCGTCGACGAGGTAGACCTCCTCCCAGAAGTCGTGGCGTGTCACGCCCTGCGCCGAGGTGTCGGTGCCCGGCGCCCAGTGGACCAGAACGGTCCGGCCGCCGCCGTCGGGGTCGTCGGCCAGCACACGTTCCCGTACGCCCGGACCGGCCGCCGCGGTAGTGGTCCACGGCCCGGCGGGCAGGTGGAATTCCAGCTCCGGCTTGCTCACTGCCATACCTCCGGCCGCCTGTTGGCCAGCACCGACGTGTTCTTCCGTACGGCCGTGACCTCGTCGATGTCGAGGTCGGCGACCAGCAGATCCGGTTCGGCGTCCATGGCGTGCCGCACGGTTCCGTCGGGGCCTACGATCCGGCTGTGCCCGATGCCGGTGGGTGCGCTTCCCGGGGCGGTGCCGGGGTCGGCCTGGTCGACTGCGGCCAGCCAGAGGGTGGCATCCAGGGCCCGGGCCCGCACCAGCAGCTCCCACTGGTCGAGCTTGCCTGGCCCCGCTCCCCAGGATGCCGCCAGCAGTGTCGCGGACGCGCCGGCGTCGGCGTGTGCCCGGAACAGCTCGGGGAAGCGGACGTCGTAGCAGGTGGCCAGGCCCAGTCGTACGCCGTCCACATCCATGACGGTGGTCCGCGAGCCCGCGGCGACGGTGTCGGACTCACGGTAGCCGAAGGCGTCGTAGAGGTGGATCTTGTCGTACGACGTCTCGACGCCGGGGCCGGTGGCCAGCAGGGTGTTGGTCACCTTGCCGCCGTCTGCCGGGGTGAACATGCCGGCCACGATGACGGTGCCGGTGGCCCTGGCGATCTCCCGTACTCCGTCGGCCCACGGTCCGTGCAGGGGTTCGGCGAGCGGTGCCAGCGGGGTGCCGAAGCAGGCCATCGAGGCCTCGGGGAAGACGACGACACGGGCTCCGGCGTCCGCGGCGCGCTGCGCCCATTCCTCGATGAGCCGCAGGTTCTTCCCCGGATCCGGGCCGGTGGTGAGCTGGCTCAGGGCGATCCGCATACTTCCTCCTCAGTGGGTCGGACGACAGTGGGTCGGGCGGCAGGCGGTCATACGGCCGTGGGTCGGACGGCAGGCGGTCAGACGGCAGTACGTCGGGCGGCGTCGGCCGTGGCCTGCTCGGCCGGTGTGGCGAGCCTGGCGTCCTCGTCGACGGCGGCTTCGGGATCGCGGCCCAGGAACACCCCCACGAGGGAGACGGCCGCGGCGACGGCGATGTAGAGGGCCAGCGGCAGCCAGCTGCCGTAGGCGCTCAGCAGGGTGGTGAACAGCAGCGGGGCGACGGCGCCGCCGATGATGCCGGCCAGGGTGTACGCCAGCGAGGAGCCGGTGTAGCGCAGCCGGGGCGAGAACTGCTCGGCGATGAAGGCGGCCTGCGGCCCGTACAGGAAGCAGTGGATCACCAGGCCCACCACGACGCCGAGCGCCAGCGGGATCCAGCTGCCGCCGCCGATCATCGGGAAGAACAGGAACGGCCACACACCGGCGGCCACCGCGGCACAGCCGTACAGCAGGCGACGGTTGATCCGGTCGGAGACGGCACCGGCCAGTGGCATCAGGAAGACCTGCAGCGAGGAGCCGATGAGGACGGCCGCGAGGGCGGAACCGCGCGACATGCCCAGTTCCCCGGTGGCGTACGTCAGGACGAAGACGGTGAACATGGCGTACAGCACGTCGGGGCCGACGCGGCAGAGGATCGCGGCGAGCAGGGCGCGCGGCTGGGTGGTGAGGACCTCGCGGATCGGCGCCTCGGGCCGGGACTGCCCGGCCTCCATCGCCTTGAAGACGGGGGTCTCCTCCAGCTTCGCCCTGATCCACAGGCCGAAGGCGACGAGGGCGCCGGAGAGCAGGAAGGCCACTCGCCAGCCCCACGCCTCGAACTGCGCCTCGGTCAGCAGCGCGCCGAGGGCGGCCAGGACGCCGTTGGCCAGGAGGTTGCCCGCCGGCGGGCCCACCTGTGCGGCGGAGGCGTAGAAGCCGCGGCGGCGCGGGTCTCCGAACTCGCTGGACAGCAGCACCGCACCGCCCCACTCGCCGCCGACGCCCACGCCCTGCGCGAACCGCAGCACGACCAGGGCGATCGGGGCGGCGACCCCGATCGTGGAGTACGTGGGCAGGACGCCGATCAGGAAGGTGGCCGCGCCGATCAGGACCAGTGTGGCGATCAGCACCTTCTTGCGGCCGATCACATCGCCGAGGCGGCCGAAGACGACGCCGCCCAGCGGGCGCGAGAGGTAGCCGACGGCGTACGTGGAGAAGGCCAGCAGCGTGCCGGTGAGCGGGTCCTCCGAAGGGAAGAAGAGATCGCCGAAGACCAGGGCCGCCGCGGCGGAGTAGACGGCGAAGTCGTACCACTCCAGGGCTGTGCCGGTCAGGCTCGCGACGAAGGCCCGGCGGACGCCGGAGCGCTTCTCGGACGCCCTCGGATCGTCCTTGGTGGTGTCGTGCATGGTGCCCATCCTTGCTCGGAGACATCGACCTTCCGGCATACTTCTTGTATACAGGTCGTATGCGCAAGCCCTGCGCGAGAAGTTAACCGCGGAGAAATCCACCACCGCGGACCGTCACCCGAACTCTGGGAGTGCCCTCATGGCCCAGCTGACCTTCGAACTGCCGGACGGATCGACGCGCGAGATCGACATCGTCCAGGTCCTCAACGCCGGGTACGCCGGGCGCAGCCAGGACGACGTCGCCGCGCACATCGCCGAACTCGCGGAGCTCGGCGTACCCACCCCCTCCGTGACCCCGACCCTCTACCCCGTCGCCCCCTACCTCGCCCAGCAGATCGACCGCGTCGCGGTCCAGCACCGGCGCACCTCCGGCGAGGCCGAGTGGGCGCTCGTCGTGGCCGGTGACGGCGAGCTGCTGCTCACGGCCGCCTGCGACCACACCGACCGCGACCTCGAGGTGCACGGCGTGGCCTGGAGCAAGAACGCCGGCCCCGACGTCCTCGCCCGCCGCGCCTGGCGGCTCGCCGACGTCGAATCACGTCTGGACGACCTCACCCTGCGCGCCTGGGTCAGCCACGACGGCACCGAGACCGAGATCCAGCACGGCACCCTCGGCGAACTCCTCACCCCCGCCTACTGGGTCGACGTCCTGCGCTCCCGCGACGCCCTCACCCCGGGCACCGTCCTCATCTCGGGCACCATCCCCATGGCCCCGGGTGTCGACCAGTTCGCCGACGCCTGGCGCGTGGAACTGGGCGACCCCGCCACCGGCGACACCATCCGCCTCGCCTACGACGTGCGCCCCATGCCGGAGCCCATCGGCTGACGAGCCGCTGCGGCCGCCGGAATGGACCGCCCGCCGAGGACTCGGAGCTGGTGGCTACGGCAGGAGCAGCTCGCCGTGCAAGACGGGCGTGTACGTATGGCGCATGCCCCCTCGGACATGTGCTGGTGGCCAACAGGCTTCCTGAGAGTGCTGGTTGAGTCTCATCTCAGCCAGCACTTCGTGTTTTCCCGGAATCGTATGTGAGCTGCCCCCAGCTGCCGGAAGATCTCAGCCTTGTCCTGTGACCCGCCTGGCGGGCATCCTGTCGGCACCGGTAGGGTCGACGCACCGGCTGCGGTGCGATGACGTCGGAATCCCGATACCGACCAGGTAGCGGCACCCCGACATGGACTTGCCGTCATCGGACGCACCCCCGGATCGGTGCTAAATTCTTCTTCGGCAGACCGCTGCCAGAAAAACTAGTAAGCTTTATTCAGCACCAGGAGAACCATGTCCCCCCGGTACAAGGTATTCAAGGCGATTGTGGCGACATTGAGTGTCGCATACGCATCTCCATTTATGATGGAAATCCTGCGCTTCATGATATGAATCGTCACGGCCTGCCTTGTAGATGATACAGAAGTCGACCCCCTCGTCGCGAGCAACAGGACGAGGGGGTCGACTTCTTCCGGGCGGACCGCTTGCCGCCCCTCACCCTCTCCTGTGCGCGTACGAGGGCGTCACACATGACACTTCTGCGAAGATGTCGACGTTGCACTTGGTGATCGCCCCCGCCCAGGATTGGGGTTCTGCAGGCGCATTGCAAGCATTCTGTCCAGTCTCGTCCCTCACTCTCGAACATGACGGACCGGCTCATGTTGGGCCCTGCCCAGCGCTTCGGCGTCCGTGTTCTGCATGGCATGAGATCAACAGGGGGACGGAAGTAGTAATGGCACACATAGTTACCGTAGGAGTGACTCGGCTGTCTATGATCATGCCAGTCGAGCAATTTCCCTTGGCCTTCAGCCCTTATCGCCAGGCACCTTGGATACGGTGTGCTGTGGTGGGCGGCGCGTACAACGTGGCAAGCGCGGTTGTACGACTGGGAGACACTCCCCGGCTGTGCACCACTGTGGGATCGGATGAGGCCGGCCAGGTCATCAGGCGGACCCTGGAGCGCGTCGGCCTGGCGGGCCGCGGTGTCGTCACCGTGCCGGAGTCGGCCAAGACGGTGATCCTTGTCGAGCCGGATGGGCATGTGGCACGCAGTGGCTGGACGGGCGGGTCCGCCGACTATCCGATGGAGCGGTTCATCGAGCAGGCCATGGGCGCCGAACTGGCGGTGATCGCCTGCAACCCGTTCGGGGAACCGTTCCTGAAGGTCGCGAAGGACCTGCTGAAGCTGCCGGTCGCTACGGACCTGCACGCTTGCAAGGACTGCGATGACCTCAGCAGGCAACCGTGGCTCGAATGCGCCGATGTCATTTTCCGCAGCCATGAAGGGCTTTCCTGTTCTCCCCAGGAGTGGGTCGCAGACGTGCTCCGCAGGTACCCGGGGTGCTGTATCGCCGTGGTGGGCCGGGGCGACCAGGGGTGCGTGATGGGTCTGCGCGACGGCAGGCTCGTCGAGATCCCGGCGGTGGCACCACGGCCGGTGTGCAGCACCGACGGCGCGGGGGACGCGTTGTTTGCCGCGTTCCTGCATGGGTGGTTGGCGTCCGGGGAGCCAGTGGAGGCTTTGGAGTCGGCGGTGATTTTCGCCGGCTGGAAGGTCGGTGCGGAATCGGCAGCCGATGGGTTCCTGACGGAGGGCGAGCTCGCTGCTCTGCGCTGTGTGTATCCGGTGCGGGCCCGGGTGGGGGCATGGCGGTAGGCACGGCACGAGCGGTCATTCGCCGATTGCCGAGTCGAGGTGGCGGAGACGTTTTGCGATGCGGTGAGCGTCGCGTCCGGCGCTGAGACGGGTGTAGACGGCTTCGGCTCGGGCGTAGTGGGTCCGGGCCGAAGCCGTGTCGTGCTCGCGCTCGGCGAGCACGCCGAACGCTTCGTGGATTGCCCCTGTTTCGAATACTTCGCCGGTGTGTCGCAGCACTTCCAGGGCCGCGGCGAGATGGGTGTGAGCGGCACGAAGGTCACCGGAGCGCAGGTGTGCTTCGCCGAGCAGCCGCTCCGTCAGCGCCTCGTAGGGGTCTTGGGTATTACTGAGCGCCTCACGCGCCCTCGTCAGGTGGGCCAGGGCCGACTCATGCTGTCCCACCAGACTGTCCACCTCACCCAGCGTGCCGTGCACTCGGGCGACCCCTCGACTGTCACCAGATTCCTCGCGGACCGATAACGCCGACTTGAGGACTGATCTGGCCGTATCCCAGTCACCCATCCGCCGGTGGGTGATCCCGATGTTGTGCAGAACAAGACCTTCGCCGCGACGGTCGCCGATCTCGCGTCGCAGGGCGAGTGCTGCGGTGAATGCGCGCAGCGCGTCCCCGGGCCGGCCCGCGTCCCGCAGCGCGATGCCGAGTCCGGTGCGCATCCGAGACTCCGCCAGCCGATGGCCGCATCGGGCTGCCCCGGCGACGCCCAGCTCATGGGTGGAAATCCAGTCATCGTGGTAGCGAAGGTAGATGAACAGGGCCCACATCGCGTCGGCGAGCTGCCAAGTCGCCCCATCAATGCCTGATTGCGCCGCCAGGCGCTGGGCGGCGAGCAGATTTTCGCGTTCGCGGTCGAACCAAGCAAGCGCGGCAGCGCCGTCGGGAAAGTCGGGGTGTGCACTGACCGCATATGCGTATTCCACCGGAGGGCGGCGCCTTTGTGGATAAAGGACCTGATCTGCAGCATTTGCGCAACTCAGGTAGGAATCGATAATGCGCTGGACGGACTCGAGTCGCTGTTCCCCGGTCTCATCGCTCTCGGCACGGCCCCGGGCATGCTGGTGGATAACATCGTGAAAGCGAAATCGCTCCGGATCGGGGGCGGTGAGCAGGTTCGCATCGACCAGAGCAGCCAGACAGCCGTCCACATCGTCAACGGCCGGCGCTGTCGCGGCCACCGCCTGGGCGACCTGCTTGCTGAGCACGGTGCCCGGGTGAAGACCCAGTCGGCGGTACAGGCTCGCAGCGGCCTCGGGGAGCGCGGCATAGGAGTGGTCAAGGCTGGCGTTCATGGAAACCTCCTCGTCGGGACCTGCGGAGTGAATGGCTGTCAGCCGCGCGGCGACCGAGGCGAGGGTCCACTCGGGGCGGGTGAGCAGCAGTGCCGCACCCACGGCCACTGAGAGGGGGAAGCAGCCGCCGGCGGTGACCATGTTCCGCGCGGCCATGCGGTCGCCTGCGATTCTGTCCTGTCCGGCAATCTGGCCGAGTAGCTCGACTGCGGAGTCGGTATCCAAGGGGGCAAGCGGCACGAGGGCAGCCCCGTCCAGGAGTAACGAGCTCAAGTGCCACCGGCTGGTCACCAGGCAGACGGCGGCCTCGGAGGCTGGTCTCAGCGGCCGGACCTGCGCTGCCGACAGTGCGTTGTCGCACAGGACCGCGATGCGCTGATCGGCGATGACGGTGCGGTACAGAGCGGCCTGTTCGGCAAGCTCAGCCGGAATCTCCCCGGTCGACACACCCAACGCCCGCAGGAACTGCGACAGAACCGTACTAGGACTGACCGGATCTTCGGATAGATGTCCGCGCAAATCCACGTACAGCTGACCGTCGGGCCAGTTGTCACGGTGCTTGTGGAGCCATCGCAGCGCCAACGATGTCTTGCCGACACCGGCGGGGCCGGTGACGACGGCCAAGGACGGGGCGGCGGGCTCCAACAGATGATCCAAGGCCGCGAGGTTGTCGGTCCGGTCAGTGAAGTGGCGCGGTGCCTGTGGAAGCTGCCTCGGCACGGAGCGGGAGCGGCGGGCAGCATCGGCGCCGATGAACACGCCCCCGTGGATCGTCGCCGCCTGCACGCTGTGTCCTTGGACCGCGCCCGACAGCGCATTGGTATGCCGTGCAGGACCGGCCGCCTCGTGTGGCATTCCCGCGTCCCCGTCTCTCAAGCCCTCCCCCACACCGAGACGCATGCACCCAGCACACACATCCCTGTTCGATCATCAGTTCCAAGATGCAGACGGACCTTGTGACCGGCGATGCGCCCTCAACCGATCGCATACCGCGAAGTACGCCCGACCTCGATGTGCCCGGCCCGCCCACCCGGATAACACGCCCCCTGCCGCTTCGGTCACGTACGTGCCACACTCTCGACGAGAGGTTCCAATACAGAATGGGGAGCAACCGGCGCGAAGGGGACGCTGGTGGATTTCCGATTATTGGGCCCGCTGGAGTTGTGGGTGGGCGGTGCACAGCAACACCTCGGTTCGGTCAAAGAGCGGTGTCTTCTAGCCGCCCTGCTGTGCGCCGAGGGAGCCCCCGTCCCGGCCGACACCTTGATGAGGCGGGCGTGGGTCGACGTGCCGCGCAGCGGTACGGCGACCCTGCAGAGCAACATCTCGCGCTTACGGTCACGACTGCGGGCCGCAGCCGGAGATCAGGCCCGCATTGACTTCAGCGCCCGCAGCTACACGCTCCATGTGCCGCCCGAAAGCGTTGATCTCCGACGCTTTCGGGATCTGCGGCGCCAGGCCCGCAGTGCGGCCGGCGACGACGACATCGAAAGCGCGGCCGCCTTGCTGCACAAGGCCGAGTCCCTGTGGCGCGCCGAACCCCTGGCTGAGTTCGCCGGAGGCTGGGCGGCCGCCATGAGACGACACTTGACCGAAAATCTGCGGCAAGTCAGGGAGCAGCGCATCACATGGGAGCTGGATCTCGGCCGCCACGCCGACCTTGTGGCCGAACTGTATGACCTGCTCGCCCATGAGCGTGACCCTGAACCCTACGCCAGGCATCTGATGCTCGCACTCCACCGATGTGGCCGCCATGGAGACGCGCTCGCCGTCTACCGGGAGACACGACGGCGTCTCAGCCAGGTGCTCGGCGCTGACCCCGGCCCGGAGATGGAGAGGCTGCACCAGCGTATCCTGGCGCGGGACACCACCCTACAGCTCGCCCGCCCCGAGCAGCGCCACTCCGCCGCTCATCCCCCGGACAACCTGCCGCGGGACGTCAGTGACTTCAGCGGACGTCGGCACGAGCTGGCGGCTCTACTGTCGATGCCTTGCCCGGAGACGACCGCACTGCCCCTCACTGTCGTCCATGGAATGGCCGGCGTGGGCAAGACGGCGCTGATCACTCACGCCTCCCACCGACTGCGGGCCCAATATCCTGACGGGCGCCTCCACATTCATCTACGCGCTCATCACGAGCAACCGCCGGTGGACCCTGCCGATGCGCTCGCCATCCTGCTCCAGGCCATCGGTGTAGCCTCGGAGGAGCTTCCCGCCACGCTGGACGCGCGCGCAGCCCTGTGGCGCGAACGGACTGCCCATCGCTCAGTTCTCTTGCTTCTCGACGATGCCCGCAACGCAGCACAAATCCGTCCCCTGCTGCCTGGCACAGCCACCTGCCGGGTCTTTGTCACAAGCCGCAACCGGCTCGCCGACCTCGAAGGTGCCCAGTCGCTTGCCCTCGACGTCCTCGACACCACGGAAGCCTCGGGCATGTTCACCCACATCGCCGGCACCCAACGGACGTCCGACTCGTCAGCTGTGTCGCAGGTCGTGAACCTCTGCAACCGATACCCGCTGGCCATACGCCTCGCCGCCAACCGCTTCCGCCACCGGGACGCTTGGGACATCCACGACCTTGCCGAACGACTCACCCAATCGGTCAGCCCGCTCGACGAGATCGACACCCAATCCGGCATCGTGACCGCATTTGATTTCTCCTACGCCGAACTCCACGAAACGGATCAACGGCTCTTCCGCGCCCTTGCCCTCCACCCCGGCCCCGACCTCACGCTCGACGTGATAGCAGCCCTCACCGACGTCGATATAGCGCAAGCCCGCAGAAGCGTGGACGAGCTCGTCGGTGCCCACCTGCTCGAAGAACCCATCAAGTACCGCTACCGGCTGCATGATGTGGTCCGCGATATCGCACAGGCAGCCGGCGAGCACCACGACACCCCGCAGGAGCGACGCGACACGGTACGACGCATCCTTGACCACTACCTCACCGCCGCTGACCACAGCGACCGGTTAGCGTATCCGCAGCGCCGCCGCCTGGAAATTCCCCTTGCCCATCCGGCTCGTACCACACCCGAACTCGACAGCACCGAGACGGCATTGGCTTGGCTCGACCTGAACCGCGGAAATCTCCTGGCGGCCGCACAGCTGGCGGCGGCAGGGTATCCGGAGCACGCCATGTACTTCCCTCATATCCTGGATCGTGCCTTCCACGTATGGGGTATGTGGGAAGCCGCCGCCAGCCTCAATGCCACGGCGCTGGCCCATGCCCGCACCCACGGCGACCCTGCGGTGACCGCTCAGATTCTGATCGAGCGTGCCGCAATGCTTCGCCCCCAAGGAGCCCACCGAGAAGCCCTGCGGCACGCCACGGAGGCACTCGCATACGGTCAGGCGATGGACGATGTCTGGCTCCAGGGCGAAGCACTGGAGCAAACCGGCATCGTTTATCTCGTATCAGGACGATTATCCGATGCACTGCAACACTTCCAAGAAGCACTACCACTGCACAGACAGGCGGGCAATCAGACGGGAGAAGCAGAGGCGCTTAGCCATCAAGGAATCACCTGGGCTCACCTCGGTCATCTTCAGCAAGCATCGCGCCAGTTTCACGCCGCACTCGAAATAAACCAGAACAGCGACAATGTGAACGGGCAGATAAAGGCGCTCAATAATATAGGCGAAGTGCACAGTCTACAAGGACAGCAAGAAACCGCCCGGGAATACTATGAGCGTTCACTCGCGCTTGTGAAGAAAATGGGCGGTAGGCAAGAACTTGCGATCCTCTATAACAATCTCGGCAATACATGCAGAGACGGGAATGATACGACACAGGCCTTGATCTACTTCCGGATGGCCTTGGAAAATTATCAAGCCATAGGTGATCGAGCGGGACAGACAGACTCGCTCGTCAATCTCGGAATCACGCATAAAGAGCGAGGCCAATACGATGTGGCGCACGACCACTTGGCTCGCGCCGACAAGATCGCCCAGGACATCGACGATCAACATCAACGACAGCGCATACTCGCAGCGACCGCGGCAATCTACCATCAAGTTGGCCAAAGTGAAGCAGCGTTGACAACCTACCGTAAAGCCTTGCAAGCCGCCCAGAATCTGAATCGATACGAAGAGGCGCACACCCTGGAGATCATCGCTGGAATCACCGAGGAGACAAAGGGATCAAAGGCTGCTGAAAAAATCTGGCACGAGGCACTGGAGATTTACCGTGATCTAGGGCTCAAACGGCAGGCCCAATCGATAGAACAGCACATTGACGATCCAGGCGAATCGGCGAATCGCTAAAGACCGCCCCACCTTCAAGCCTGGGCTTCACCTGGAGCACCTTGCTGAAGGAACCTCAAGGTCAAAGGCGCTGCCGCGCACGCCCGCATCGCCGTGGAAGCCGGCCGGGCCCAGCACACCGCGCTGCCCGGCGAGAAGGCGGCCGCCGCCACGGGGGTGCACCTCGCGAAGGGGGTGACGGCCCTCGACGAAGAGATCGCCGAACTCGACGCCCTCATCGAGACCGGTTTCATGAGCATCCGCACGCCGAGGTGATCCGTAGCCTTGCTGGCATGGGCACCAGGCTCGGTGTCGACTGCATCGCCGCAACCGGCGGTGACCCAGCGGGAAGCGCTGCCTCGAGCGCCGGCGCCCTCCAGGTCAGCCCACAACACAGCCGGTTGGGGTTTGGGGTTGACTCGGTCCTCGCCCCGGGAGAGCCCGCCACGGCCCGATCAGTGAAGTAAGGGGCGGCGATGCCGAAGCCGCCCGAACTGCGCTCGCCATGATCGACGACCCAGCCGCATGCCCGCACACTCTCCAGATCCCCTCTGGCGTCTGTCTGGTTGAGAGGGGTCCGTCCATGCAGCGCGTCAGAGGCAGACTGCCGACAGCCCTCGACGACGCCCAGCCAGGCGACGTCGCGACCGGACGCCATCGGCTCCCCCGCTGCCCGTGGCAACGTCGTGTGCGGCGCCGGAGACCTCGACACAATCGGACATATGTCCACTTTGTCGAATATGCGTTCATTAACGGAATCTTTCGCAGCACTTCCGCATCCGAGGTGTGAAACCCGGGGAGCCTTTGAGCAGGATCAGCTCCGATTGCACGGGAACCTCAAGCATGACGTGAAGCATCACAGCAAGCAGGTCCATTCCACAAAACTCAAGGCACGTCGGTTTGTCTACTCGTTGTACAGGTTCTCTCATGAATGGGTGGGTGAGTGTGGAGTTAGGGATTTCCCTCAGCGTCGTGTTGGTTGATGATCACCCCGTGGTGCGCGCGGGCATCTCGGCGTGGTGTGCCGCGGCCGACGTACCGATCAGCGTGGTCGCTGAGGGGGCGAGCGTGTCGGTGGCCCTCCATGGTCCGGGCCGGGGGGCGGATGTCGTGGTCATGGATCTGTTGTTGCAGAACGGACGGCCCGCGTACGACGAGCTGCAGGAGCTCGTGGCCCAGGAGCGCAAGGTCGTCGTCTACACCATGCGGGACAGCCAGGATGCGGCGTTGACCTGCATGGATCTGGGCTCGGCCACCTACATCACCAAGGCGGAGGGACAGCGGCACCTGGTCAAGGCGATCCGGGCCGCCGCCGAGGACATCCCCTATACACCCCCGTCGCTGGCCGGCGCGTTCGGCAGCGACACTCGGCAGAGCCGCCCCGTGCTGTCCGTACGGGAGGTGGAGGTGCTGGTGGAGTGGTTCCAGTCCGAGTCGAAGGCAGTGGTCGCCCAGAGCCTGGGGATCTCGGAACGCACGGTGAACACCTATCTGGACCGGGTGCGCATCAAGTACGCGAACGCCGGCCGGCCGGCGACCACGAAGGCCAAGCTGGTGGCCAGGGCGGTTCAGGACGGTCTGATAGCTCTGGACGAGCTGTGATCCGGCACGCGGCCTCCACGAGGAGGCGGTCCTCGGCGTGGACCGTGCGGACCCGGATCCCGTTCGCCACAGGCTCGGGCAACTGGTCCCGCAGCGCGTCCACCACGACGCCCACCCGCACCTGATCCCCGCCGCGGACCACGGTGACGCGGGCCGTCTGCCCGGCGGCGGCCAGCGCGGCGATGACCGGGTCCAGAAGCGCGCGGCGCAGGGGCAGGGGAAGTTCGAGGGGGTCGCCGCGGACGGCGAGTTGCACGGTGGTTCCGTTGCGCTCGGCGACGTCGATACAGGCGCGCATCTCGTGGACCAGCGGATCGAACGTACAGTCGCTCTCCGCGAACAGCCGCCTCAGCCGGGCGGCTTCCAGCGCGCAGGCTCGCCGCACCTCGTCGTCCTCCGGGTCGAGGGAGCCGCTGGCGAGCCCGGTGAGCAAGGGGAGCACGGTGGCGTTCAGCTCGGCGTACCGGCGGCGCTGGTCCGTCTGGATCTGCCGGGCGACGGCGATACGGGTGCGTACCCGCTCCTGGGCGCGCAGGGCCTCGCCGATGGCCGCGCTGCTGTCGAGGAGCAGCTTGGCGCCGGCGGCGATGGTCATCTGGAAGCAGCCGGCGGACAGGACGCTCAGGGCCATGCTCGCCCCGACGGACCGCGAGGGCACCTCGACGGTCAGCAACAGGGCAACGGTGACCGCCAGATGAGCGCCGAGGCAGGCGCCGGACGCCAGCGGTCCTCGGTGGCCGAGCAGGACGACGGTGAACCAGCCCGCGAGCGAGTAGGACCAGTGGAAGGAGCTGACGAAGTATTGGTCCGCCGGGACCTGGCTGGTGGTGGCCACTGAGGCGACGAAGGTGCCGGCCAGCGCGCAGGGCACCCAGCCGCGCGGCCAGGGGCGGCCGTCGAGGCCGAGGACGACGCTGCCGCCGAGGATCAGCGTGAGCAGGCCGTAGGCGGCCAGCGGGATCCAGGGGTGCGGGTATGCGCCCAGGCCGCCCAGCAGGCCGGGCAGCGCGGACCCGATGTGCAGCGTAACCAGGATGACCAGCCCCCCGGCGCGGATGCCGCGGAGCTGGTGACGGGTGATCAGCTGCCGGAAGTCCTCACCCACGCGGCCACTCCAGCCGCACCGTCGTGCCGTGTCCGGGCCGGGACTCGACGGTGGCGCGGCCCCCCACGTTCCACATCCGGCCGCGGATCGAACGCTTGATCCCGATCCGCTGGGTGGGAATGTGCTCCGGGTCGAACCCCACCCCGCTGTCGGCGATGGTCACGACGATGACGTGGTCCACGCGCTCCGCCGTGACCCGTACGGCGTCGACGCCCGCGTACCGGGCCACATTGCGCAGCGCCTCGCCGAGGCCGCCGCGCAGGGCCGCGGCGATGGGGCGCCAGGTGGTGCCCAGTTCCACGTCGAACGTGTTGATGACGCGGAGGGGATGCGCGGCGATCTCGTCCAGCAGTTCGGCGGCCAGGTCCACCTCCCCCGCCACCGGCTGCTCGGCGCGCAGCCGGACGAGATCTCTGGCGGCCTGGGCGCGCAGCGTCTCCGCCCGCATCGACGCCCATGGCGCGGACGCGATCAGCAGGGTCGCGCAGGCGGTGTCGTGGAGCGCTGCCAGGTGTTCCCGCTCCGCGGCGCAGCGGGCCTCCGCCGCCTCCCCCTGCTGCCGCGCCCGCGCGGCCCGGTCGGCCGCCTCGTCGGCCGCCCGGCTCTCGCTGAACACCAGCCGGACCACGGCCCGGGCCAGGGCGATGTTCACCACCACCCAGATGACACTGCGCAGCACACCGGACCACTCGAGGTGTGGGTGCAGCGCGGTGCCCACCACATCCGCGCAGCACAGCCATAACGTGGCCAGAATCCCGGTGAGCGGGGGCTGCATCAGCTGGTACGCCACGGCCGTGAAGCTGACGGACACCAGGATCCATGTGCCCGCATGCGTGGTCTGCGCCTCGGGGATGGTGAACCGCTGGCTCAGACACAGCGCCGTCATGACCGTCAGATCCAGGGCGAGCAGTGGCCTCTGCCGCATCGCCGAGGTGGTGGCGAGCCGCAAATGGATCCAGCTCCAGGCGAGTACGGCCACCGCGACCACCGCCGCGGGCGCCATCTCGTTCACCGGCATGGCCGCCACGCCCAGTACGGCGCAGGCGCTCATCACCCCGGCGCGGCCGTAGAGCGCCAACCGCCGGTTGAACGCGACGTATTCGCGCGCCCAGGGCCCTGCCGAGCCGGGTAGGCGCGCCGAGGCCGGCGGGTCGATACCGGGTGACAGTGAGCTAATCGACATGGGTCATCCATCCTCGGCGGCCATCGGTGTGACGGGGCGATAGCGGAAACCTCACCATCCGTGAGGGAATTGAAGCCTTTTTGTCGGTCGAACGACCCTCACACCGGATGACCCGGCGCCTCTAGGCTGGACCGAGCGCAGTGGCTTCGGGGGAGCAGATCGGGATGATCTGGAAGCCCACCCATGTCGGGACCCCACAAGCCCTTTGTGAGCAAGAAGTTTGCCGCCCATCGGTGCGCTTTCCGCCTCATACCAACCTTCTCTTGGGTGTATAGCGAAGGGAATGCAGCCTTTTATGTCCGTATCTGCGCCCAACGTCATCCTGCGCGGCGGCCCCACGGAGCTGGCCGATCCGCACACGCGGTATGTCGATGACACCGAGTCGACCCTGAAGCTTCTCATCGGCAACGCGTACGAACACTTCGAACCCACAGGCCAGTTCGTGGAGCACCACGGACAGCATCTGCGGGTCTTCGAGTGGATCCGCCGCACGTACGTCGCCGAGTAAGCCGAGTAATCAGCCAAGCGGCCGACAAGTGGCCGAAGCCCGCAGACAAGTGACCAAAGCCCGCAAGGGCCCGGAACATCGCCGGCGGGTTCACTCGCTCCATGCGAGGAAACCCCCGGCGAGCTCGGGCCCAGGTGGAGTCCGCCTGGTGGATTCCGTCAGGTCGAGGCAAGCACCGTGTGCCGGAGCTCTCTGAGCTTCCGGCCGGGTTCGAGCCCCAGTTCCCTGTCGAGAACACGCCGGGCGGACTCGTATATGCCAAGCGCCTCTGACTTCTGGTCGGAGCGGTAGAGGGCCAGCATCAGCTGCCGATAGAACGTCTCCCGGAGCGGGAACTCGGCGACCAGGGAGCGCAGTCGGCCGACGAGTTCCCGATGGCGGCCGAGTTCAAGGTTGGCCTCGGCCGACATTTCCGCACATTCGATGCGCATCTCGTCCAGCCGCTTCAGGAAGCCGGCCACGATCGGCCCGGTCTGGACGTTGCCGAACGCCGGGCCCCGCCACAGCGCCAGGGCCTGCTCGAAGCAGAGGGCCGCCTGCGCGGGCTCCCCGCATCTGACGCACTTCCGGCCTTCCGCGACCAACTGCTGGAAGACATCGAAATCGCATTCGCTGGACGCTCTGCGCAGCATATATCCACCGGGGCGGGTGATGATGGGATTCTGCTGGCCCGGCCGGCTCAGGAACTTGCGAAGCCGCGAAATGCAGACGTAGATACTCGCGGTGTCGCGGCGCGGCGGCAGCTCGCCCCAGATCTCTCTGGTGAGCTGTTCCGCCATCACGACCTGATCCGAGCGGATCAGCAGGACGGCGAGAACGGCAGCGAGTTTCTGCGCTCTGAGCGGTGAACCGCCCTTTTCGTCGACTACACGGAGAGGTCCCAAAATCTCGTACCGCACGAATTACCCCCTGTTCTGCTATTCCTGGATACGTGACGAGTCGGCGGTGCGCACGGGATTCGACTATGCGGCTTCGAGTTCCGGGGCGTCGACGAGCACGGCGTGATGCAACCGCTTGAGGGCGGCGGACGGCTCCAGCCCGAGTTCCTCGCTCAGCACGGCCCGCGCCGACTGGTAGACATTCAGGGCGTCGGCCCTGCAGCCCGAGCGGTAGAGCGCCAGCATGAGCTGCCGGTAGAACGCTTCGTTGAGCGGAAGCTCCTCTATCCGGGCATAGAGGTAGCTGACGAATTCACGGTGCCGGCCGACTTCCAGGCCGGCTTCCACGAACGACTCGACGCATTCCAGCCGGGCCTGCTCGGCCCAGCATACGAAGCCGTTGACGATCGGCCCGTCGCGCAGGTCTTCGAGGACCGGCCCGCGCCAGAATTCAAGGCCCTCCTCGTAGGCCTCGCAGGCCTCATGGGTGCGCCCGGCCCGCTGCGCGACCCGCCCCTGGCGCACCAGCCCCTGGAAGACATGGAAGTCCAGCTCGTCGTCGCCCAGCCGCAGCACATACCCGCTGCGAGCGGTGACGATGGGGCTCTCGGCGCGGTTGGGGCGCCTGAGGAACTTGCGGAGTTGGGACACGTACACATGGAGCGCCGCCACGGCCTGCCGCGGTGCCCGGGTGCCCCAGATCTCCTTCACGAGATCTTCGCTGCTCACCACCTCGTCGGCCCGCACGAGTAATGCGGCCAGCAGCACCTCGATCTTCCGGGCGCTGATTGAGGTGACCGAAGTTCCGTCAACCACGCGCAACGGGCCCAGTATCTCGTACCTCATGATACGCGAACTCCCCCCGTCGCCAGCGTCTTGTCGAACCAGGAGGGCGCTCCACAATGATCGAATTCAGCCAGCATTCGAAAAATTCACCCCGATTTTAGAAGTCTTTTTGGTCGCGCTTCAGACCTCAGCGTCGTTGCCTACCCACGCCACCAACAGCTTAGCCAGATCGCAGCCGCGTCCGCGCATTTCACACGCCCGCAACATTGCTCCCAGTGAGATTTTCGGTCAGGTGGGAGGTGGTCTTCTGGCCATGGAGATCGACGGCGTTGCTCTGCGATCGGCGGCTGCGCCGACTCATGGTGCCGAACTACGCCCGACACCACGGGCCGCGGTCCCCTCCATTGGGCGAACAACCAGCAGCAGTGATCGCAGAGAGGGCAACATCAACGCATCCTAACCGTGCGGCGCGCGCCAGTGTGAGGGTCAAAAGACCCACAACCAAATGGGTACATATGGGGATTCTTCGATCGGTGACCATTGCCGTACCCTGCTGTTTCGGTGGCGGTCCCCCGCAGGTCACCAGTTCGATCCGAAGGATCGTCAGGTCAAGTTTCGCCCGGCGTATACAAGGCGCTCCCTAGACATTCTCGGTTAGATCAACTTTAGAAATCATTCAGAGAATGAGCGCTGTTCGGGGCATCTCGTAAGCCATAACCAGCGGTTTTGCGATTCAGGTATGGGGGTGTCATGGCCGGGAGCAGCCCGAGCCACGCGCAGCAGGCGACGTCTCCCGTCGCGATAGTGGGGATGGCCTGCCGGCTGCCCGGCGCACCCGATCCCGAGGCGTTCTGGCGCCTGCTGCGCGCGGGCGAGAACGCCGTCGTCCCCGTCCCGTACGACCGCCTGCCCGCCGAGCCCGGTTCCCCGCCGTACTTCGCCGGACTTCTGGAGCGCGTCGACACCTTCGACGCCGGATTCTTCGGCATCTCGCCACGCGAGGCCACGGCGATGGATCCGCAGCAGCGGCTGATGCTCGAACTGGCCTGGGAGGCCATGGAGGACGCGGGGCTCGGCCCCAAGAACCTGGCGGAGCGCCGGACCGCGGTGTTCACCGGCGCGATGTGGGACGACTACGCCACGCTCCTCCACCGGCACCGGCACCGGCACGAGCACCAGGCCGACGACATCGACATCACCCGGCACACGATGGCGGGGCTGCACCGCGGCCTCATCGCCAACCGGATCTCCCACCGCCTGGGCCTGCACGGACCGAGCCTCACGGTGGACGCGGCCCAGTCCTCCGGGCTCGTCGCCGTGCACCTGGCCTGCGAGAGCCTGCGCCGGGGTGAGGCCGAACTGGCGCTCGCGGGCGGAGTGAACCTGATCCTGGCCGAGGAGAGCATGCGCATGGCCGAGGCCCAGTTCCAGGGCCTCTCGCCGGACGGCCGGTGCTACACCTTCGACGCGCGCGCCAATGGATTCGTACGGGGCGAGGGCGGCGGGATGGTGCTGCTCAAACCGCTGGCCGCGGCCGTCGCCGACGGCGACCCGGTGTACTGCGTGATCGAGGGCAGCGCGGTCAACAACGACGGCGCCACCGACGGCCTGACCCGGCCGAGCGCCGACGCCCAGACGGATGTGGTGCGGCAGGCGTGGCGGCGGGCCGCGGTGTCGCCCGGCGAACTCCAGTACGTCGAACTGCATGGCACCGGCACACCGGTCGGCGACCCGATCGAGGCCGCCGCGCTCGGTGCGGCGTTTGGTGGGGACCACTGGGACCGCGCAGAGGACGCGCCGCTGCGGGTCGGCTCGGTCAAGACCAACGTGGGCCACCTGGAGGCCGCCGCCGGTATCGCGGGCCTGCTGAAGACGGCCCTGAGCATCCACCACCGGCGACTTCCGCCAAGTCTCAACTTCGCCACCCCGAACCCCGACATCCCGCTGGCCGAACTCGGCCTGCGCGTACAGACCGCGTTCGAACCCTGGCCCGACGAGCGGCGGCGGCTCACGGCCGGGGTCAGCTCCTTCGGCATGGGCGGCACCAACTGCCATGTCGTCCTGGCCGAACCGCCCGCCCCCGCCACACCGACGGACCGGTCCATGCCGCCCGGGGACGTGTCCGCGCGCACCGCCCCGCCGGTCACGCCCTGGGCCGTCTCGGCGGCGAGCCCGGCGGCGCTGACGGCCCAGGCCGCCGCGCTGTGCGAACACCTGCGCGCACACCCCGGGCTCCACCCGGTGGACGTCGGCCACGCGCTCGCCACGACCCGTACGGCGTTCGCCCACCGAGCCGTCGTCCTGGGCACGGGCGAAGACGAACTGCTGGGCCACCTCGGCGCGTTGGCCTCCGGGACACAGACGGCGGGGGTGATCCGTGGCCGCGCGGGCGGGGGCCGGGTCGCGTTCCTGTTCAGCGGCCAGGGCAGCCAGCGCCCCGGCATGGGCCGCGAGCTGTACGCGGCGTACCCGGTCTTCGCCGAGGCGCTGCGCGAGGTGTGCGCGCGGCTGGACCCCCTGCTCGACACCGACACCCCGCTGCTGGACCTCATGTTCGCCGAGGCCCCGCCCGAGGCCCCGCAGGACGGCGAGCCGCCGCTGAACCGCACGGCGTACACCCAGCCCGCGCTGTTCGCCATCGAGGTGGCCCTCTACCGCCTGGTGACGTCGTGGGGCGTGACCCCCGACCACCTGATGGGCCACTCGGTCGGCGAGATCACGGCCGCGCATGTGGCCGGGGTGCTGTCGCTGCCCGACGCCTGCACGCTGGTGGCGGCCCGGGGCCGCCTCATGCAGTCCATCACCGCCCCCGGGGCGATGGCCGCCTGGCAGGCCACCGCCGAGGAGGCCGGGCAGGCGCTGGAGGCGTACGACGGGCGGGTGGGCCTCGCGGCCGTCAACGCACCCGCCTCCGTGGTGGTCTCCGGCGACCGCGAGGCCGTGGCGGAGGCGACCGCCGCCTGGCGGGCGCGGGGCCGCAAGGCCACCGTGCTCAAGGTCAGCCACGCCTTCCACTCCCCGCACCTGGACGGCATTCTCGGGGAGCTGCGCGCGGTCGCGGCCGGGCTGACCTTCGCCGCGCCCGCCATCCCCGTCGTATCCAATGTGACCGGCGAGCTCGCCGCCGAAGCCCAGCTGCGCTCGCCCGACTATTGGGCCGACCACGCACGGCAGGCCGTGCGGTTCGACGCCGGCGTACGGCACCTGTGCGACGCGGGGGTCGACACCTTCCTCGAACTCGGTCCCGACGCCTCGTTGACCGGCATGGCGCGGGAGAGCGCCGCCGCGTGGGCCGGCGATGCGCCCCGCCCGGTGGCGGTCGCGGTGCAGCGCCGCGGCCGGCCGGAGGCGCAGAGCTTTGTGTCGGCGATGGGCCGGGCGCACGTACGGGGCGTCGCCGTCGGCTGGGCGGCCGCCTTCGCGGGCCACGAGCCCCGGCGGGTGCCCCTGCCGACGTACGCCTTCCAGCGCGAACGCCACTGGCCCGACGGGCTGGACGAGCGGGGTGCGGGGCGGTCCGGGACCTCGGCGGTCGGATCGCCAACTGACCGCGAGCCGCCTGCCGTTGTCGCGCCCACGGCCGATGCCGTGCCGACTGGTGACACCGCGCCTTCGGCCGATGCCGCGCCGCCGGTCGACCGCCCGGCCCCGGCCTCCCCGGGCGAGCTGCTGGCGCTCGTCCGTACCCACGCCGCCCTCGTGCTCGGGCACAACAGCCCCGACGGCATCGACCCGACCCTGACCTTCAAACAGCTCGGCTTCGACTCGCTGGCCGCCACAGAGCTGAGCGAACGCCTCAGCGCGGCCACCGGCACCGAACTGCCCGCCACCCTCACCTTCGACCACCCGACACCCAACGCCGTGGCGGCGTGGCTGCGCGCGGCGCACGAGGGGCGGCCCACCGCCGCTCCGACGGCGGCGGTCGGGGTGGCCACGGCCGATGACCCCGTCGCCGTGGTGGCCGTCAGCTGCCGCTACCCCGGCGGCGTCGACTCGGGCGAGACGCTGTGGCGCCTGGTGGACGAAGGGGTCGACGCCGTGGGCGAGTTCCCCGGCGACCGGGGCTGGGATCTGGCGGAGCTGTTCGGCCGGGCAGCGGACGGGAGCGGCGGCAGCACGACGGGCCGGGGCGGCTTTCTGTACGAGGCGGGGGACTTCGACGCGGAGTTCTTCGGGATCAGCCCGCGCGAGGCGCTGGCCATGGATCCCCAGCAGCGCATTCTGCTCGAACTCTCCTGGGAGCTGCTGGAACGGGCCGGGATCCCCCCGGCCTCGCTGGCCGGCAGCGCGACCGGCGTCTACGTCGGGGCGACGGCGGTGGACTACGGGCCGAGGCTGCACGAGGCCACCGCCGAGCTCGACGGACATCTGCTGACCGGCTCCACGCCGAGCGTGGCGTCCGGCCGGGTGGCCTACACCTTCGGCCTGGAGGGTCCGGCGCTCACGGTGGACACGGCGTGTTCGTCGTCGCTGGTGGCCATGCATCTGGCCGCGCAGGCGCTGCGGCAGGGCGAATGCGATCTGGCGCTGGCGGGCGGTGTGACGGTGATGGCCACGCCGGGCATGTTCACCTCCTTCTCCCGGCAGCGCGGGCTGGCTCCGGACGGGCGGTGCAAGCCGTTCGCGGCCGCCGCCGACGGGACGGGGTGGAGCGAGGGCGCCGGGCTCGTGCTGCTCGAACGCCTCTCCGACGCCCGCCGCAACGGCCACCAGGTGCTCGCCGTGATCCGCGGCTCCGCCGTCAACCAGGACGGCGCGAGCAACGGCCTGTCGGCCCCCAACGGCCCCTCACAGCAACGTGTCATCCGCCAGGCCCTGGCCAACGCCCGCCTCGACCCGGCGGACGTGGACGTGGTCGAGGCCCATGGCACGGGCACGACGCTGGGCGATCCCATCGAGGCCCAGGCCCTCCTGGCCACGTACGGCGGGCAACGCACCGACGACCGGCCGCTGTGGCTGGGCTCCGTCAAGTCGAACATCGGCCACACCCAGGCCGCCGCCGGTGTCGCGGGCGTCATCAAGATGGTGATGGCCCTGCGCCACGGCCGCCTCCCGGCCAGCCTCCACATCGACGCCCCCAGCCCGCATATCGACTGGTCCGACGGCACGGTCAGGCTCCTCAGCGAGCCCATCGACTGGCCCGGGGCCGACCGCCCCCGCCGCGCCGCCGTCTCCTCCTTCGGTATCTCCGGCACCAACGCCCACCTCATCCTGGAACAGGCCGAAGAGGCAGCACAACAAACACAGCCCCCCGCCGCGGGCGGCGTGGTGCCCTGGGTGCTGTCGGCCCGCACCGCCGACGCGCTGCGCGCCCAGGCCGGGCGCCTGGCCGAGTGGGTCACCAGGGGCGCCGCGGCCTCCCCTGCGGACGTGGGGTGGTCGCTGGCCACCACGCGGTCGGCGGACCGCCACCGAGCCGTGGTCAGCGGTACGGACTGGGACGAGCTGCTGGCCGGGCTGCGCGCGCTGGGCGACGGCCCCGCGCCCGTCGCCGTCCCGGCGGGGGCGGCACCCGGCGCGGTCATGGTGTTCCCCGGGCAGGGTTCGCAGTGGCGTGGCATGGGCGTGGAACTGCTGGACTCCTCCCCCGTGTTCGCGGCCCGCATCGCCGCGTGCGAGGCGGCGCTCGGCGAGTTCGTCGACTGGTCGCTCACCGCCGTGCTGCGCGGCGCGCCGGGCGCGCCCGAGCCGTCCCGGGTCGATGTCCTCCAGCCGTGTCTGTGGGCCGTGATGGTGTCGCTGGCCGCCGTCTGGGAGAGCTACGGCGTGACGCCCACCGCGGTCGTCGGACACTCACAGGGCGAGATCGCCGCCGCGTGCGTCGCCGGGGGCCTGTCGCTGCGGGACGGCGCCAGGGTTGTGGCGCTGCGCTCCCAAGCCCTGCGCGCCCTCGCCGGCCACGGCACCATGGCCTCGCTCGCGCTGAGTGGCGAGGAGGCCGAGCGCTTCCTCGCGGACCTGGGCTCGGCGGCCGCGCGGGTGACGGTGGCGGTGTTCAACGGACCGTACTCCACCGTGGTGTCGGGGCCCACCGACCAGGTCGCCGCGGCGGTGGCGGCCTGTGAGGCGGCGGGCCACCGGGCCCGCACGATCGACGTGGACTACGCCTCGCACGGCCCGCAGGTCGACCGGCTCGCGGACACGATCCGCGCCGACTTGGCCGGCCTCGCCCCCGGTGCCTCGGACGCGGTGTTCTACTCCGCCGTCACCGGTGCCCGGCAGCCGACGGAGGAGCTGGACGCCGACTACTGGTTCACCAATCTGCGGCAGCCGGTGCGGTTCGCATCGGCGATCAACGCCCTGCTGGCCGCCGGGTACCGCGTGTTCATCGAGGTCAGCCCCCATCCGGTGCTGATCCCCGCGCTACGGGAGTGCTTCGAGGAGGCCGAGGTGGCGGCGGCCACCGTGCCGACGCTGCGCCGGGACCAAGGCGGCCCGGCGCAGGTGGCGCGCGCCCTGGGGGACGGCTTCGCGGCGGGGCTCGCGGTCGACTGGCGCCGCTGGTTCGTCGGCGGCGAAGGTGATGCGGGCGGCGAGGGTGATACGGGCGACGAAGGCCACCGGCCGCGTACGGTCGAGCTGCCCACGTACCCGTTCCAGCGGCGGCGGTACTGGCTGACGCCGGACCACGGCCGCCGCGAGGGGCGCGCGGCCGGAGCCGGAACCCGCCCGGCCGGGCACGCCCTGCTCTCCTCGGCGGTCGAACTGGCCGACGGCGGACTGGTGCTGAGCGGCCGGCTTCCCGGCGACGCGGGCTGGCTGGGCGCGCACACCGTGGCGGGCGTCCAGTTGGTGCCCGGCGCGGTCCTGGTGGACTGGGCGCTGCTGGCCGCCGACGAGGCGGGCGGGGCGGCGCTGGAGGAACTGCTGCTGCGCGCGCCCCTGGAGCTGTCCGAGGCGTCCGGTGCGTCCGGGCCGTCCGGGCCGTCCGCGGGTGTGCTGGCGCAGGTCGCGGTCGGGGCGCCGGACGAGTCGGGCCGCCGTGAGCTACGGATCTCCTCCCGGCCCGCCGACGCGGGCGCGGGCTGGACGTTGCATGCGGTGGGATCGCTGGCCCCTGGCGGCCCGCCCGCTCCGGCGGACACCGGGACCGCAGCCGTCCCCTGGCCGCCCGCGGGCGCCGAGGCGCTGGATCCGGCCGAGCTGTACGAGCGGGCCGAGCGGCGCGGCTACGGCTACGGGCCCGCGCTGCGGGGCGTGGCCGCGCTGTGGCGGGACGGCGCCGATCTGGTGGCGGACTTGGTGCTGCCCGAGGAGGCCGGTGACGGCGGTGCAGGGGGTGAGGGCGGCGACGGTGCGGCCGGGTTCGGCCTGCATCCGGTGCTGCTGGATGCCGCGTTGCAGCCCGCGCTGCTGGCCGAGCCGGACGACGAGGGAGCGCCGCCAGAAGCCCGGTTGTGGCTGCCGTTCGCGTGGAGCGGCGTCCGACTGTGGGCGACCGGGGCGCGCGCCGCGCGGGTCCGGCTGTCGCCGCTGAACGGGGACGGTGGGGATGCCACGGACGAACGGGAGTTGCGGATCGAGGTGTCCGACCCGGGCGGGGCTCCCGTGCTGAGCGTGGCGTCGGTGGTGCTGCGCCCGCGCACCGTACGGCAGGTGCGCGAGGCGAGCGGGGCCGCGGCGGGTGGTCTCTTCGCCTTCGACTGGACACCGGTGGCGGCTCGGGAGCCGTCCGGCGCCGAGGACGGCGCCGGGTGTGTGGCCGTACTGGGCGAGGCGCCGACGGAGCCGGGCGCGGACGGGTGCCGGGACACCTATACGGACCTCCCGGCACTGCTGACCGCCCTGGACGCGGGTGCTCCCGTGCCCTCCGTGGTGGTGTGGCGGCCGCCGGCCGCCGACCCCGGCGCCGCGCCCGAGGACGCCGCCCTGTCGGCCGTACGAGACGTGGCGGCGGCACTGCGCGCCTGGATCGATGAGCCGCGGCTGGCGGGCAGCCGGCTCGCGGTGGTCACTCGGGGTGCGGTGGCGGCGGGCGGTGCCGAGGGCGAGCCGCTGGACATGGCCGCGGCGGCGGCCTGGGGCTATGCCCGCGGTGTCCAGGCGGAACACCCCGGCCGCTTCGTCCTCGTCGACGTCGATGTGGACGCGGACTCCGACACCGACATCGGCACGGCGGCGGGTCGGGCCGCCGCGCTCGGCGAACCAGAGGTCGCGCTGCGCGGGGACACGCTGCTCGCGCCACGCCTGGCGCGTTCCGTGGCCGCCCCGGGCGGCGTGGCGTTCGACCCGGAGGGCACGGTCCTCGTCACGGACGCCGGAGGCCCGCTCGCCGGAGCGGTCGCCGAGCATCTGGTGCGCGCCGAGGGCGTCCGCCACCTGCTGCTGGTCCGCTTCGACGGCGCGGACGGCACCCACGACGCCGACGACACGTACGACACACAAGACGCCCAGCTGCGCGTGGTCACGGTCGATCCTCTCGACACCGCCGCGCTGGAACGGGTGGTGGCGCAGATCGATCCGGCCCATCCGCTGACCGGCGTCATCCATGCCGCGGGGCTGTCCGCCGACATCGGGACAAGTGGCCCGGTGCGGGCGCTGCACCAGGCCACCGCCGGGCTGCCGTCCGTCCGGTTTTTGACCCTGTCCGACGCCGCGACGGTCTGGGACGGTCCGGTGGCCCCCGAAAGGGCGGCGGCCGGTGCGTTCTGCGCGGCCGTGATGGACGTACGGCGCCGGGCCGGACTGCACGGCCTGGCCGTCGCGTTCGGGCCTTGGGCCGCCACCGATGGCGACCGCGGCGCCGATTCCGGCGGGCCCTGGACCGGGGTCCTCGGCGCTGATCGCGGGCTCGCGCTGCTGCGCGCCGCCTGTCGCGCCGACCGCCCGCGGCTGGTGGCGGCCGACATCCGAACCCGAGCCCTGACCGCCCACCCGGCCCACGAGCTGCCGGCCGCGCTGCGCGCGCTCGGCGCGAGTGCGGGCGCGGGCGGCCGGGCGCCGGTCCGCCCGGTCGCCGCCGCCGCGCCAGGCCGCACCAGCGACTGGGCGAGCCGGCTGGTGGGCCTCGGGCCCGCCGAGCGGCGCCGCGCCGTTCTGGAGCTGGTGCGCGATCACGCGGCCGCCGTGCTCGGGCAGCCCGACCCCAAGGCCGTACGGGCCGACGCCTCGTTCAAGGAGCTGGGCTTCGACTCGGTGACCGCCGTCGAGCTGCGCGACCGGCTGGTGGCGGCCGGCGGGCTGCGGCTGCCCGCCGCGGTCGTCTTCCGCCACCCGACGCCGGAGGCGCTGGCCCACCGTATCGAGCAGCAACTCGCGCCCGACGACACGAACAACACACAGAACACCACGCCGAAAACCGAGAGCAACGGGAACGACAACGGCACGGCGCTCGACGCGGCGGACAAGCTCGCGTCGGCCACGGCCGACGAAATCCTCGACTTCATCGACAACGAGCTCGGCGTGCTCTCCGAAGCGCGTCCGCGCCCCTCCAACTGAAGGCAGGTGACGACATGGTCAGCGAGGAGAAACTGGTCGAGTACCTGCGCCGGGTCACCACCGAGCTGCATGACGCCAGGACCCGGCTGCGGGAGCTGGAGGAGGGTGAGCAGGAGCCGGTCGCGGTGGTCGGTATGGCCTGCCGTTTCCCCGGCGGGGTGCGGTCCCCCGAGGACCTGCGCCACCTCGTCCTGTCGGGCGGCGACGCGATCGGCGACTTCCCCACCGACCGCGGCTGGGACCTCGACGGTCTGTTCCACCCGGACCCGGCGCACTTCGGCACCAGCTATGTCAGTCAGGGCGGCTTCCTGCACGACGTCGACCGGTTCGACGCGGGGTTCTTCGGGATCAGCCCGCGCGAGGCGCTGGCGATGGACCCGCAGCAGCGGCTGCTCCTCGAACTGTCGTGGGAGGCGCTGGAGTCCGCCGGGGTGGTGCCCGGCGCGCTGCGCGCCAGCCGGACCGGCGTATACGTGGGGGTGTCCAGCGAGGACTACATCTCCGGACTGCCGCAGATCCCGGAGGGCTTCGAGGGCTACGCCACCACGGGCAGCCTCACCAGCGTCATCTCCGGCCGCGTCGCGTACACCTTCGGCTTCGAGGGCCCGGCGGTCACCGTGGACACCGCGTGTTCGTCGTCGATGGTGGCCATCCATCTGGCCGGGCAGGCCCTGCGGCAGGGCGAGTGTTCCCTGGCGCTGGCGGGCGGTGTCACGGTGCTGTCGACGCCGCTGATGTTCACCGAGTTCTGCCGGCAGCGGGCGCTGACGCCCGACGCCCGGTGCAAGCCGTTCGCCGCCGCCGCGGACGGCACCGGCTTCTCCGAGGGGGCCGGACTCCTGCTGCTGGAGCGGCTGTCCGACGCGCGGCGCAACGGCCACGAGGTGCTGGCCGTCCTGCGGGGCTCGGCCATCAACCAGGACGGCGCGAGCAACGGGCTGACCGCGCCCAACGACGTCGCCCAGGAGAACGTGATCCGGGACGCGTTGGCGAGGGCCGGGCTGTCCGGCGCGGATGTGGACATGGTCGAGGCGCACGGCACGGGCACCCGGCTGGGCGACCCCATCGAGGCGGAGGCGCTGATCGCGACGTACGGGGCGGACCGCCCGGCGGACCGGCCGCTGTACCTCGGCTCGATCAAGTCGAACATCGGCCATACGCACGCGGCGGCCGGGGTCGCGGGCGCGATCAACACCGTGATGGCACTGCGGGACGGCAAGCTGGCCAGGACCCTGCACATCGACGAGCCGACCCGCCACGTGGACTGGAGCGCCGGCACGGTACGGCTGCTGACCGACCCGGACGACTGGCCGGCGACCGACCGGCCGCGCCGGGCGGCGGTGTCGTCGTTCGGGGTGTCCGGCACCAACGCGCATATGATCCTCGAACAGGCCCCGGATGCCGGTGCCCAGCAGCATGATGGCGCTACGTTCCATGGCGTGGTGCCCTGGCCGGTCTCCGGGCGTACGGAGGCGGCGCTGCGGGACCAGGCCGCGCGCCTGGGCAACTTCCTGACCACGGACGGGGCGGCCGGTGGCGTCGCCGACGTGGGCTGGTCGCTGGCGATGCGCCGCACGGCCTTCGAGCACCGGGCCGTCGTGGTGGGCCGCGACCGGTCGGACCTCCTCGGCGCGCTCGAAGGTCTCGCGGCCGACGAGCCGGGTCCCGCGGTGGTGCGCGGGGTGGCGGCGGACGTGGGCGCCGGTCCGGTCATGGTGTTCCCCGGGCAGGGGTCGCAGTGGCTGGGCATGGGCGTGGAACTGCTGGACTCCTCCCCCGTCTTCGCGGCGCGTATCGCCGCGTGCGAACGGGCCCTGGCCGCGCATGTCGACTGGTCGCTGACCGATGTGCTGCGCGGCGCGCAGGGCGCGGCCGACATCGGCCGGGTCGATGTGGTGCAGCCGGTGCTGTGGGCGGTCATGGTGTCGCTGGCCGCGGTGTGGGAGGCACACGGCGTACGGCCGTCCGCCGTGGTGGGCCACTCGCAGGGCGAGATCGCGGCGGCGTGTGTCGCGGGCGCGATGACGCTGGAGGACGGCGCCCGCGTGGTGGCGCTGCGGGCGCGGGCGCTGCGGGCGCTGGCCGGACACGGCGCCATGGCCTCGCTGGGCTGCGGCGTCGAGGCGACGGAGCGGCTGACCGCCGCACACGCGCCGGACGTGGCGGTCGCGGCGGTCAACGGCCCGTCGTCCACGGTGGTGTCCGGGCCGCCCGAGCAGGTCGAGAAGCTGGTGGCCGCCGTGCGCGCCGACGGACTGCGGGCCCGCGCGATCGATGTGGACTACGCCTCGCACGGCCCCCAAGTCGACCGTATAGCCGATGAGTTGGCCGATGTGCTGGCCGGGGTGTCCGGCGCCGCCACGGACACCGCCTTCTACTCGACCGTGACCGGCGCCCGTATGGACGCCTCGGGTCTCGACGCCGGCTACTGGTTCACCAATCTGCGGCAGCCGGTGCGTTTCGCCGAGGCGGTCCAGGCGCTGCTCGACGCCGACTACCGGGTGTTCATCGAGGTCAGCGCGCATCCCGTACTGCTGCTCGGCCTTCAGGAGTGCTTCGAGGCGGCGGACGCCCCGGCCGTGGCGGTCGGCACGCTCCGCCGGGACGAGGGCGGCCCCGAGCGGCTGTGCCGGGCGCTGGCCGAGGCGCATGTCGCGGGCGTGGCGGTGGACTGGGCGAGCTGGTACGCCGACGGGCCCGCGCCCGCAGCCGTGCCGCTGCCGGCATACGCCTTCCAGCGGGAGCGGTACTGGCTGCCTGCCGGTGGCGGTTCCGGTCCTGGCGATGTCGCGGGCGCCGGGCTCACCGCGGTCGGACACGCGCTGCTCCCGGTGTCCGTACGTCTGGCCGACGGAAGCCTGGTGCTCACCGGGCGGCTGCCGGAGGCGGCGCGGGGCGGCTGGCTGGCCGAACACCTCGTCGCCGACCTGCCGTTGCTGCCCGGCGCGGTGCTGGTCGAGTGGGTGCTGCGGGCGGCCGACGAGGCCGGTTGCGACGGCGTGGAGGAGCTGGCGCTCCAGGTCCCGGTGGCGCTTCCCGTATCCGGCGGGCTGGTGATCCAGGTGGTCGTGGACGCCGCCGAGGGCGACGGACGCCGTCCGGTCCGGGTCTACTCCCGGACCGACCGGCCCGACCGGCCCGAGGGGGACTCGGGCGCGCCGGACACATGGGTCTGCCATGTCTCGGGCACGCTGCTCCCCGGCGCGGCGACGGCCGGGCCGGTTCCGCCGACCGGTCTGGGCGGGGCGTGGCCGCCACCGGGGGCGCGGCCCGCGGCGATCGACGGCTTCTACGAGCGGGCCGAGGCCGCGGGGTACGGCTACGGCGCGTTCTACCGGGGCCTGGCGAACGTATGGCACGACAGCGAGGACACGCTGGCGGAGGTGGTGCTGCCCAAGGAGGCGGCGGAGCAGGCGAGTGGCTTCGGTATCCATCCCGCCCTGCTCGACGCGGCGATGCAGCCCGTACTGCTGGCGGGTCAACTCGCCGACGCGACGGGCGCGGACGCGGACGCGGCGTCCGGAACGGTGCTGCTCCCGTTCACCTGGAGCGGGGTGCGGCTGTGGGCGGGGGGCGCCACCCGGCTCCGCGTCCGGCTGTCGCCGCGGCCGGAGGGGCTGCGGGTGGTGCTGGCCGACGCCACGGGCGCCCCCGTACTCACCGCGGACGCGGTCGCGCTCCGCGAGACGGGCGTCCAGCAGTTGCGCGCGTCGAGCCGGGTACGGGGGTCGCACGGGCTGTTCGCCGTCGAGTGGACTCCGCTGTCCGCTACGGCGGGCGGGACGGCTGACGGGGCGGCGCCCGGGACGGTCGCGGTGCTGGGCGACGACGCCCCGGACCTGGCCGGCGCCGACCGCTACCCCGACCTCGACACGCTGTTCCGCGCCGTGGCCGGCGGAGCCACCGCACCGGATGTCGTCATCGCTTCGGTGCGGACGGGCGACGACCCGGCAGCGGCGGACACCGGCCTGGCCACCGCCCGCCGGACGCTGACGCTGGCCCAGGAGTGGCTGGCCGGGAGCGGGGCCGAGGGTGCGCGGCTTGCCGTGGTCACCCGGTCGGCGGTACGGACCGGGGACGGCGACCGGGAGCGGGTGGACCCCGCGGCCGCCGCGGTGTGGGGGCTGGTGCGCAGCGCCCAGACGGAACACCCGGGGCGTTTCGTCCTCATCGACGCGGACATCGACGCAGACACCGACAGCACCGAAAACATCCTGGAGGCCGTACGTACGGACGAGCCGCAGCTCGCGCTGCGCGGCGGGCGTGCGTTGGTGCCCCGGATGGCCCGGGTGGACGCCGAACCGGAGCTGATGGCTCCGGCGGGCGAGCGGGCCTGGCACGTGGTGGCCGGCAGGACCGGCCCCGACGATCTCACGGCGGTGCCCAGCCCCCGGGCCTCCGCTCCCCTCGCGCCCGGCCAGGTGCGGATCGCCGTACGCGCCGCGGGGCTCAACTTCCGCGATGTGCTGATCGCCCTGGACATGTACCCGGACGCCGCGGCGTCGATCGGCAGCGAGGGCGCGGGTGTCGTGCTCGAGGTCGGCGACGGGGTGGCCGGGGTCGCCGTCGGCGACCGTGTGATGGGCCTGTTCGACGATGCGTTCGGCCCGGTGGCGGTGGCGGACGCCCGGATGGTCGCCCCGGTGCCGGACGGCTGGAGTTTCCGGGAGGCCGCGGCGGCCCCGGTGGCCTTCCTGACCGCGTGGTACGGCCTGGTGGAGCTGGGCGGGCTGCGCTCCGGCGAGACCGTGGTGATCCACGGTGCGGCCGGTGGCGTGGGCATGGCCGCCGTCCAGGTCGCCCGGCACCTGGGCGCGGAGGTGTTCGCGACGGCGAGCCCGGCGAAACACCCGGTGCTGGAGGGCATGGGCGTGGACGCGGCCCACCGGGCGTCCTCGCGGGATCTGGGCTTCGAGGCGGCGTTTTCGTCGGCGGCCGGCGGCCGGGGCGTCGATGTCGTCCTCAACAGCCTGGCCGGGGAGTTCACGGACGCCTCGCTGAGGCTTCTCGCGCCCGGCGGACGGCTGATCGAGATGGGCAAGACCGACGTACGCGATCCGGACCAGGTCGCGAGCGAGCACTCCGTCGCGTACCGGGCGTTCGATCTGATCGCGGACGCCGGTCCGGAGCGCATCGGGCGGCTGCTGGCCGCCCTGGGCGAGCGGTTCGCCGATGGCGCGTTCACTCCCCTGCCCGTCACCGGGTGGCGGCTCGGCCAGGCCAGGCAGGCGCTGCGGCAGCTCAGCCAGGCCCGGCACACCGGGAAGCTGGTGCTGGACGTGGATCCCGCGCCCGACCCGGACGGCACGGTGCTCATCACGGGCGGCACCGGCACCCTCGGCGGTCTGATCGCCGAACACCTGGTGCGCTCGCGCGGGGTGCGGCATCTGCTGCTGCTCAGCCGGCGCGGCCCGGACGCCCCGGGCGCCGAGGAGCTGACGGCCCGGCTCGCCGAACTTGGCGCGCGGGTACGGGTGGCCGCGGTGGACGTCGGGGACGCCACCGCCCTGGGCGAGGCGGTCGCGGGCGTGGACCCGGCGCATCCGCTCACCGGCGTCGTCCACGCGGCGGGCGTGGTGGCCGACGCGATGCTGCCGTCGCAGGACGACGAGCGCCTGGTGGCGGCCTGGTCCGCCAAGGCCGCGGCGGCGGACCGTCTGCACGATGCGACCGCCGGGCTGCCGCTGGGCATGTTCGTGCTGTTCTCGTCGTTCGCGTCGACCCTCGGCACCGCGGGGCAGGCCAACTACGCGGCCGCCAACGCGTACTGCGACGCCCTGGTCGAGCGGCGGCACGCCGAGGGCCTGCCGGGCGTATCGGTGAGCTGGGGCCTGTGGGCCGCCGCGAGCGGGCTCACCGGAGGTCTTACCGAGGCCGATGTGGCGCGGATCGCCCGGCAGGGCATCGTCCCGAACAGCACCGAGCAGGGACACGACCTGTTCGACGCGGCGCTCGGGCACGGACGCCCAGCACTGCTCGCGCTGAACCTGGACACCCGGGCGCTGGCCGCGCAGCCCCTCGCGGCCCTGCCCGCGCCACTGCGCGCCCTGGCGGCCGACGCCCAGGCGGCGGGCGCCCGCTCCGGCGGCGCGGCGGCGCGGCCGACCGCGGCGGCGGCCGAGGAGCCCGGGGACTGGGCGGCCCGGTTGGGCCCGCTCGCCCCGGCCGAACAGCGGCGCCTGCTCACCGACCTGGTACGCAGGCACGCCGCGACCGTGCTCGGCCACGCCGACCCGGAGGCCGTACCGGCCGACGCGGCGTTCAAGGAGCTCGGCTTCGACTCGCTGACCGCCGTCGAGCTGCGCAACCGCGTCACCGCCGCCACCGGGCTGCGGCTGCCCGCCACGGTCATCTTCGACTACCCGGAGCCCGGGGCGCTGGCCGAGCATCTGCGCACCCAACTGGCCCCCGAGGAGGGGGCATCGGCGACGGCGCCGGACCTCTACGCGCCTGTGCTCAGCCGGCTCACCGGCTTGGAGGAGACGCTGACGGCGCTCACCACATCCGGTGTGAACGGAGTGGCCGACCCGGGCGCGGTGACCACGCGTCTTGAGTCGCTGCTGGCCACCTGGAAGGCGGCCCACGCCCCGAGCCGGAACGGCGGCACGGCGGCCGAACGGCTCGAAGCCGCGACGACCGACCAGGTCCTCGACTTCATCGACAAGGAACTCGGAGTGCAATGAGCGCCGGTATGAGCGTGTCTTGGCGCGCTGTGCGGGCTGGACTGAGGAGTCGCGCAGCGACGGAGGAGCGAGCAGTGACGAGGGAAGCCCGCGCGTTGGAGCGCGCCAAGACTGAGCGGGAGGAGGGGCGAAGTGAGCACTGAGACGAACGAAGAGCGGCTTGTCGATTACCTGAAGCGGGTCGCCGCCGATCTGCATGACACCCGGGCGCGGCTGCGCGAGGTGGAGGACGGACAGCGGGAGCCGGTGGCCATCGTGGCGATGGCCTGCCGCTACCCCGGCGATGTCGCCTCCCCCGAGGCTCTGTGGGACCTCGTCGCCGCGCGCCGCCACGCGATGACCGCGTTTCCGGACAACCGCGGCTGGGACCTGGAGCGGCTGTTCCACCCGGACCCCGACCACCCGGGCACCAGCTACGCCCGCGAGGGCGGATTCCTGCACGACGCCGACCTGTTCGACCCGGAGTTCTTCGGCATCAGCCCCCGCGAGGCGGCGGCGGTCGACCCGCAGCAGCGGCTGCTGCTCGAAGTGGCCTGGGAGGCGCTGGAGCGGTCGGGCATCGCGCCCGGGTCGCTCAAGGGCGCGCCCGTCGGCGTATACGCGGGCACCGCCCTGCCCGGCTTCGGCACCCCGCATATCGACCGGGCCGCGGAGGGCTATCTGGTCACCGGCAACGCGCCGAGCGTGCTGTCCGGCCGGGTGGCGTACACCCTGGGTCTGGAGGGGCCCGCGGTCACGGTGGACACGGCGTGTTCGTCGTCGCTGGTGGCGATGCACTTGGCCGCGCAGGCGCTGCGGCAGGGCGAATGCGACCTCGCCCTGGCGGGCGGTGTGACGGTCATGACGACGCCGTACGTGTTCACGGAGTTCGCGCGGCAACGTGGCCTGGCGGCCGACAGCCGGTGCAAGGCCTTCTCCGAGGGCGCCGACGGCACGGCGTTCGCCGAGGGCGCGGGGCTGCTGGTACTGGAGCGGCTGTCGGACGCCCAGCGCAACGGACACCAGGTGCTGGCCGTGATGCGCGGCTCGGCGATCAACCAGGACGGCGCGAGCAACGGGCTGACCGCGCCCAACGGACTGTCGCAGCAGCGCGTCATCCGGCAGGCGCTGGCCAACGCCCGGCTCTCCCCGGCGGATGTGGACGTCGTCGAGGCCCATGGCACGGGCACCACGCTCGGCGACCCGATCGAGGCCCAGGCGCTGCTGGCCACTTACGGTCAGGAGAGGCCCGAGGGCCGGCCGCTGTGGCTGGGCGCGATCAAGCCGAACCTCGGACACACACAGGGCGCGGCGGGCGTCGCCGGCGTCATCAAGATGGTGATGGCGCTGCGGAACGCCTCGCTGCCCGCCCTGCTGCACGCCGACCGGCCCACGCCCGTGGTCGACTGGGAAGGTGGCGCGGTACGGCTGCTGGCCGAGCCGGTCGCGTGGCCGGCCGGGGACCGGCGGCGCCGGGCCGGCATCTCCTCCTTCGGCATCAGCGGCACCAACGCGCATCTGATCCTCGAGGAGGCCCCGCCCCGGCCGGACACGGACGATGCCGCGGACACTGCGAACACGCCGCAGCGGCCGGAGGGCACCGCCGTGCCGTGGGTGGTGTCCGCGCGCGGCGCGGCGTCGCTGCGTACGCAGGCCGCGGCGCTCGCCGAGCACATGGCCGCGCGCCCGGACGTCCCGGTCGACGACATCGGCTGGTCGCTGGCCACCACACGGTCGCCGCTCGACCACCGCGCCGTCGTGCTGGGCGCGGACCGCGAGGAGTTGTCCGCCCGGCTCGCCGACCTCGCCGAGGGCCGGACACACCCCGATGTCACGCGGGCGTCCGCCCCGGCGCGGCTCGGCGGCAGTGCGTTCCTCTTCACCGGGCAGGGCAGCCAGCGCCCCGGCATGGGCGCCCAGCTGTACCGGGCCTATCCGGCGTTCGCCGCCGCCTTCGACGAGGCGTGTGCGGCACTTGACCTCCATCTGGGGCGGTCGCTGCGGGAGTTGGTGTTCGCACCCACCGAGGGTGCCAGCCCGCTGGACGCGACGGAGGTGACGCAGGCCGCGCTGTTCGCCGTCGAGGTCGCCCTGTACCGGCTGGTCGAGTCGTTCGGTGTGGTCCCCGGCTATCTGGCGGGACACTCGGTCGGCGAACTGGTCGCAGCGCATATCGCCGGGGTGCTGTCGCTGCCGGACGCGGCGCGGCTGGTCGCCGCCCGGGGGCGGCTGATGCAGGCGCTGCCCGAGGGCGGTGCGATGGTCGCGCTGGAGGCCGCCGAGGAGGAGGTGGCGCCGCTGCTCGCCGGGCGGGCGGACCAGGTGGCGCTGGCGGCCGTCAACGCGCCGACGTCGGTGGTGGTCTCGGGTGACGAGGACGCGGTCGAGGAGATCGCCCGTACGATCCGGGAGCGCGGACACCGGACCAGGCGGCTGCGGGTCGGGCACGCCTTCCACTCGCCGCGGATCGACCCGATGCTGGAGGAGTTCCGGCAGGTCGCCGCCTCGCTGACGTACGCACAGCCCCGGATCGCCGTCGTCTCGAACGTCACCGGCGCGCTGGCCGGGGCCGAGCAGCTGTGCGACCCCGACTACTGGGTGCGGCACGCACGGCAGCCGGTGCGGTTCCGCGACGGCATCGCCGCGCTGCGCGCGGAGGGTGTCACCCGCTTCCTGGAGCTCGGCCCGGACGCCGTGCTCACCACCATGGCGCGCGACTGCCTGACCAGCCTGACCAGCCTGACCACGGAGTCGGCCCCGGAGGGCGCCGCCACCGAATCCGGCCCCGGCGCGCCGGTGCTCGCCACGGTGCTGCGCAAGGGCCGCGACGAGCCCCGTACGCTGCTGACCGCGCTCGCCCAGCTCCAGGTGGACGGCGAGAGCGTCGACTTCTCCGCCGCCTTCCCGCCCGCCACCCAGGCCACCGACCTGCCCACCTACCGCTTCGACCGCCGCCGGTACTGGCGGGACGCCCCGCAGGCGGAGGCGGACGTACGGGCCGCCGGGCTCGAGGCGAGCGACCATCCGCTGCTGCGCGCCGCGCTCGAACCGGCGGACGGCGGGCTGCTGCTGACCGGCCGGCTGTCGCTGCGCGGCCAGCCCTGGCTCGCCGACCACGCCATCGTGGACGCGGTGCCGCTGCCCGGCACGCTCTTCGTGGAGCTCGCCCTCCAGGCCGGGGAACGGGTCGGCTGCGACCTGATCGACGATCTCACCCTGGAGGCGCCGCTGCTGCTGCCCCCGGTGGGTGCGGTGGACCTCCAGGTGGCCGTCGGGGCCACCGACGCGGCCGGCCGACGGGCCGTCACCGTCTACTCACGCCCGTCCGGCGGCGGTTCGGAGGGTTCGGAGGACCCGGGTGTCGCGGCTGTCGCGGATGTCGCGGATGAGCCGGGCGACGGCCCGTACGGCCCATGGCGTCGCCATGCCACCGCCACGCTGAGCGCCACTCCGGCCGGAGCGGGGACCGGTGTCCCCGAGCCCGCCGCGCCACCGGCCCAGTGGCCCCCCGCCGGGGCGGAGGCCATCGACGTGGCCGGGCTGTACGAGCGGCTGGCCGCCGAGGGCTATCGCTACGGACCGGCGTTCACGGGGTTGCGCGCCGCGTGGCGAGTCGGCGAGGAGATGTTCGCCGAGGTCGGTCTCGCCGCCGGTCAGCGGGGCGACGGCGGTGCGTACGCCATCCACCCCGCGCTCCTGGACGCCGCCCTGCACCCGATCGGCGCGCTGTTCACCGGTGAGGACCAGGCGGGCGGCGCGCCGGGCACGGTCCGGCTGCCGTTCTCCTTCGGCGGCGTACGGCTCCTCGCGCGCGGCGCGTCCCGGCTGCGGGTCCGCATCACGCCGACCGGTCCCGACGCCGTGACCATGCGGCTGTCCGACGACACCGGCGCCGAGGTCGTGGCCGTCGACTCGCTCACGCTGCGCGCCGTTTCCGCGCAGCGGTGGCGGTCCGGGGCGGTCCCCGCCGACCGGCCGCTGTACCGGCTGGACTGGGAGTCCTTCGCGCTGCCCACCGCCACGGCAGCGGCATCGGCATCGGCGCCGGACTGCTGGGCCGTACTCGCCGGGGATGACACCCACGCCACGGACGCCGCCACGGACGCCGCCACGGCCTCGCTGCCCGCGGAACACGTCGCGCGCCACCCCGGCCTCGCCTCGCTGAGCGCGTCGGTCGCCGCCGGGGCCGCCGCCCCCGACCTGGTCGTCATGGCCTGCCTCGGCGCCCCCTACGACACATCCGACGACGGCGACGAGCCGCCCTCCCGGGTACGCACCGCCACCCACCGTGTCCTCGCGCGGCTGCGGGAGTGGCTGACGGACGACGCCCTCGCCGCCACCCAGCTGGTAGTTCTCACCGCCGGAGCCGTCGCCGCCAACCCGGCTGACGCACCGGCCGATCTGGCGGGTTCGGCGGTCCTGGGCCTGCTGCGCGCCGCCCAGGCCGAACACCCGGGCCGGATCGTGCTGGTGGACACCGACGACGCCCCGGCGTCCCGGGACGCGCTGGCGGCGGCGGTGGCCGCCGCCGTGGCCGCCGGCGAGTGGCAGCTGGCGCTGCGCGACGGGCGCGCGCTGGTGCCCCGGCTGGTTCTGGCGCACCCCGACCCCGACGCGGCGCCCGTGGCGCTCGACCCCGACGGCACCGTGCTGGTGACCGGCGGCACCGGGTCGCTCGGCCGGCTGCTCGCCCGCCACCTCGTCGAACATCACGGCGCCCGGCATCTGCTGCTGGTGAGCCGGAGCGGGCCGGCCGCCGAGGGCATCGAGGCGTTCGCGGCCGGGCTCGCGGCCGACGTACGGGTCGAGAGCTGTGACACCACCGACCCCGAGGCGCTGGCCGCCCTGCTCGCCAGCGTCCCCGACGAGCACCCGCTGACCTCGGTCGTGCACACCGCGGGTGTGCTCGACGACGGCGTGGTCACCTCGCTGACGCCCGAACAGCTCGATGCCGTGCTGGCGCCGAAGGTGGACGCGGCCTGGCAGCTGCACCGGCTGACCCGGGACGCGGACCTCGCCTCGTTCGTCCTGTTCTCGTCCGCCGCCTCCGTGCTCGGCAGCGGTGGGCAGGGCAACTACGGCGCGGCGAACGCGTTCCTCAACGCCCTCGCCGAGCACATGCGCGCCGCGGGCAGCCCGGCCACCTCGCTGGCCTGGGGCCTGTGGGGGGTGGACGAGGGGATGACGGAACACCTCGCCACCGCGGACCGGGCCCGGATGGCGCGCTCGGGCACCGCCGCGATGTCCGGGGAGGCGGGCCTCGCCCGGTTCGACGCGGCGCTGGCCACCGCGCTGCCCGTGCTGATCCCGGCCAGGTTCGACCTCGCCGTACTGCGCGAACAGGCCGCCGCGGGCACGCTGCCGCCGCTGCTGCGCCGCCTCGTACGCCTGCCCGTCCGTACGGCCGCGGCAGTGGAGGCGTCCCCCTCCTGGGCCGGGCGGCTCGCCGGGCTGCCGGAGACCGAGCAGGACCGGGTGATCGGGGAGCTGATACGCGACCGGATCGCCGCCGTCCTGGCGCATCCGGAGCCGGAAACCCTCGAACTGGGCCGGACGTTCGCGCAGCTCGGCCTCGACTCGCTGACCGCGCTGGAGCTGCGCAACGCGATCCATGAGGCGACGGGTGTCCGCCTCCCGGCCACCGCAATCTTCGACTACCCGACCCCCGAGACCCTGGTCAGCCATCTGCGCACCGAACTGCTCGGCGCCACTGCGGCCACCGCGGCCACCGCGCCGCTGCCGCCGGGTGCCGGGGCTCAGGCCCGGACCGGGAGCGCCGACGACCCCGTCGTGATCGTCGGCATGGCCTGCCACTACCCGGGCGATGTGCACTCGCCGGACGAGCTGTGGCGGCTGGTGGCCGACGGGGTGGACGCGATCGGGCCGTTCCCCGAGGACCGTGGCTGGGATGTGGCCGGGCTGTACGACCCGGACCCCGAGCGCACGGGCAAGAGCTACGCCAGGGAGGGCGGCTTCCTGCATGAAGCGGCCCTGTTCGACGCGGAGTTCTTCGGGATCAGCCCCCGGGAGGCGCTGGCCACCGATCCGCAGCAGCGGCTGCTGCTGGAGACGGCGTGGCAGGCGTTCGAGCACGCCCGTATCGATCCGGCGGCGCTGCGCGGCAGCCGTACGGCGGTGGTCACCGGCATCATGTACGACGACTACGGCGCGCGGTTCCTGGGCCGGATCCCGGAGGGGTACGAGGGCCAGATCATGACCGGCTCCACGCCGAGCGTGGCGTCCGGCCGGGTGGCGTACACCTTCGGTCTGGAGGGGCCGACGCTGACCGTGGACACGGCGTGTTCGTCGTCGCTGGTGGCGATGCATCTGGCCGCGCAGGCGCTGCGCCAGGGCGAATGCGACCTCGCCCTGGCGGGCGGTGTGACGGTGATGGCCACGCCGAACACGTTCGTCGAGTTCTCGCGCCAGCGCGGGCTGGCGCCGGACGGGCGGTGCAAGCCGTTCGCCGCCGCCGCCGACGGCACCGGGTGGAGCGAGGGCGCCGGGCTGCTGGTGCTGGAGCGGCTGTCGGACGCGCGCCGCAACGGGCACCGGGTGCTCGCGGTCCTGCGGGGTTCGGCGGTCAACCAGGACGGCGCGAGCAACGGGCTGACCGCGCCCAACGGCCCCTCACAGCAACGGGTGATCAGCCAGGCCCTGGCCGTGGCGGGGGTGGATCCCGCCGGGGTCGATGTGGTGGAGGCGCATGGCACGGGCACGACGCTGGGCGACCCCATCGAGGCCCAGGCCCTGCTGGCCACCTACGGCCAGAGCCGCCCCGCCGAACAGCCCCTGTGGCTGGGGTCCATCAAGTCGAACATCGGCCACACCCAGGCCGCCGCCGGGGCGGCCGCAGTGATCAAGATGGTCATGGCCCTGCGCCACGGCCGGCTGCCCGCCACCCTGCACGTGGACGAGCCGAGCCCGCATGTGGACTGGGCGAGCGGAAGCGTACGGCTCCTCACCGAGGCCACCGACTGGCCGGAGGCCGACCGGCCCCGCCGCGCCGCCGTCTCCTCCTTCGGGATCTCCGGCACCAACGCCCACCTCATCCTGGAACAGGCCCCTGACCAGCCCGAACCGCAACCAGAACCAGAACCAGAACCGGAACAGTCCGAGTCCGCCACCGCGGGCGGCATCGTGCCGTTCGTGCTCTCCGCCCGTACGGCCGAGGCGCTGCGCGCCCAGGCCGTGAATCTGGCGGGGCGGCTCCCCTCGGCCGAGGTGGCGGAGGTGGGCTGGTCGCTGGCGACCACCCGGTCGGCGTTCGAGCACCGGGCGGTGGTCGTGGGCGAGGACCGGGCTGCGCTGCTGGCCGGTCTGGAGAAGCTGGCCGCCGACGAGCCCGATCCGGCGGTGGTGGCGGGGACGGCGATCACCGCGGCCGCGGGACCGGTGTTCGTCTTCCCGGGCCAGGGGTCTCAGTGGCGCGGTATGGGTGTGGAACTGCTGGACACCTCGCCGGTGTTCGCGGCCCGGATCGCGGAGTGCGAGCGGGCCCTGGCGCCGTACGTGGACTGGTCCCTCACCGCCGTACTGCGCGGTACGGACACCACCACCGACCCCCAACGCGTGGATGTCGTCCAGCCCACCCTGTGGGCCGTCATGGTGTCCCTGGCCGCCCTCTGGCAGCACCTGGGCATCACCCCGGCCGCCGTCATCGGCCACTCCCAGGGCGAGATCGCCGCCGCGTGTGTGGCCGGGGCCCTCAGCCTCGACGACGCCGCCAAGGTGGTGGCCCTGCGCAGCCAGGCGATACGCGCCCTCGCAGGCCACGGCACCATGGCCTCGCTCACCCTCGGCGCCGACGAGACCGCTGGGCTCCTGGAGGAGCTGGGCGAAGAGGCCGACGACGTCACCGTGGCCGCCGCCAACGGTCCCGCCACCACCGTCATCTCCGGTGCGGTCGAGCAGATCGCCACCGTCCTGGCGGCGGCCGAGGCGCGCGGCGCGCGGACCCGCACCATCGATGTGGACTACGCCTCCCACGGGCCCCATGTCGACCGTATCCGCGAGGACATCGTCTCCGTCCTGGGCGGCCTCGCGCCCACCGCGTCGGAGGTCGCCTTCTACTCGACGGTGACCGCCGATCGCCTGGACACGGCCGGGCTCGACGCCGACTACTGGTTCACCAACCTCCGCCGGCCGGTCCGCTTCGCCGACACCCTCGCCACTCTCCTCGCCCATGGACACCGGCACTTCATCGAGGTCAGCCCGCACCCCGTGCTGATCCCCGGGATGCAGGACGGCTTCGAGGCGGCCGGCGCCCCCGCCACCGCCGTCCCCACCCTCCGCCGCGACCAGGGCGGGCCGCAGCAGCTCGCCCAGGCCGTGGCCCGCGCGTACACGGCCGGTCTGGTCATCGACTGGGCCCCGTGGTATCCGGCCGGGCCGCGCACCACCGATCTGCCCACCTACCCCTTCCAGGGCCGCCGTTACTGGCTCGGCATGGACGGCGGGCCGGGCGATCTGCGCAGCGCCGGGCTCACCTCGGTGGCCCACGCCCAGCTCGGCGCGGCGGTCGAACTGGCCGACGGCGGACTGGTGATGACCGGCCGGCTGCCCGCCGCCGGGAGCGGCGGCTGGCTCGCCGACCACGTCGTCGCCGACACACCCCTGGTCCCGGGCACCGCCCTGGTGGAGTGGGTGCTGCGGGCGGCCGACGAGGCGGGGTGCGGCGGGATCGAGGAGCTGGCGCTCCATGTCCCGATGGCGCTGCCCGCGTCAGGTGGGCTGCGGATCCAGGTCGTGGCGTACGCGCCGGACGGGGACGGCCGCCGCGAGGTACGGGTGCACTCCCGCCCCGACGCGGAGGACGGCTCGGCGCCCTGGACCTGCCACGCCACCGGACACCTCTCCCCGACCACCCCGACCGCCCCGGGCGCCGCTGATCCGGCTGCGGCCGGGGGGTGGCCACCGCGGGACGCCGAACAGGTCGACGTGGCCGACTTCTACGGCCGCGCCGAGGCGATCGGCTACGGCTATGGACCGGCCTTCCGGGGCCTGACCGCCGCCTGGCGGCAGGGTGACGATCTGCTCGCCGAGGTGGTGCTGCCGGAGGCGGCCCACGAGGGCGCCGACGGGTTCGCCCTGCACCCCGCGCTGCTCGACGCGGCCCTGCACCCCTTGGCCCTGGACGGCCAGGGGGAGAGCGGGCAGAGGGAGGACGGGCAGCTGCGGCTGCCGTTCGCCTGGAGCGGTGTGTCGCTGTGGGCCACCGGCGCTCGCGCGGCCCGGGTCCGTATGTCCCCGCTGGAGCACGGCTTCCGGCTGGTGGTGGCCGATGCGGCGGGCCAGCCGGTGCTCAGCGCCGAGTCCGTGGTCGTACGCCCCACCAGCGCACGGCAGTTGCGCGACGCGGGCGCGCGGCGGGTGGACGGGCTGTACGAGGTGGCGTGGGTGCCCATGCCGCCGCCGTCGGACACCGCGGCTGAGGCTGAGACGGGGAGCGTAGAGGGGTGGGCGCTGCTGGACGGCGGCCCGCTTCCGTTCGACCCGTCACAGGCCGGATCGCCGCCCCGCCACGCCGACATCGACACCCTGCTCGCTGCCCCCGCCCTGCCGTCGACGGTGCTCGTCGGCGTTACCGGTGACGACGATTCGGCCGAGGGCGCGTTGGCCGTGACCACGGGTGTGCTGACGCTGGCGCGGCGGTGGCTGGAGGTACCGGAACTGGCCGACGCCCGGCTGGTGCTGGTCACCCGGGGAGCGGTGGTGGATACGGAGGCCGACGACGGCCCCGACCCGGCGGCGGCCGCGGTGTGGGGTCTGCTGCGCAGCGCACAGGCGGAGAACCCGGGCCGTTTCCTGCTGTGCGACATCGACGACGGCGCCGGGCCCGACGATGTGCTCGGCGCCGTCACACGGGCGGTGGCCCTGGACGAGCCGCAGGTGGCGGTGCGCGGTGGCCGTGTGCTGACGCCTCGGCTTGAGCGGGCGGGCGCACCGGAGTTGGCTCCGCCGCCGGGCGAGCCGGCCTGGCGGCTGGCCGCGGATGACACCGGCACCATCGACAGCGTGTCGACCGTGGCCTGCCCGGAGGTGCTGGAGCCGCTGGCGCCCGGGCAGGTGCGGATCGCGGTGCGGGCCGCGGGCATCAACTTCCGCGATGTGCTGATCGTGCTCGGGATGTATCCGGACGAGGGGGTGTTCCGGGGCAGCGAGGGCGCGGGCGTGGTGCTGGACGTGGCCGGCGATGTGACGTCGGTGGCCGTCGGCGACCGTGTCTTCGGGCTGTTCGAGGGCGCCTTCGGACCCGTGGCCGTCGCCGACGCCCGGGCCGTCGTACCGATCCCGCCGGGCTGGACGGACCAGCAGGCCGCGGCCGTCCCGACGACGTTCCTGACCGCCTGGTACGGGCTGGTGGACCTGGCCGGCCTCAAGGCGGGCGAGACGGTGCTCGTCCATGCCGCCACGGGCGGCGTGGGCACGGCGGCCGTGCAGATCGCCCGCCACCTGGGCGCCGAGGTATACGCCACCGCCAGCCCCGGAAAGCACGCCGTACTGGAGGCCATGGGCATCGACGCGGCCCATCGCGCCTCCTCCCGCGACCTGGACTTCGAGACCGCCTTCCGCGCCGCCACCGGTGGCCGTGGCTTCGATGTGGTCCTCAACAGCCTCGCGGGCGAGTACACCGACGCGTCCTTGCGGCTGCTGACCGGGGGTGGGCGCTTCATCGAGATGGGCAAGACCGACAAGCGCGACGCCGAGCAGATCGCCGACGCGTACCCCGATGTCCGTTACCGCTTCTACGATCTGGTGCCGGACGCCGGTCTGGACCGGGTCGCGGAGATGCTGACCACGCTGGGCGGCCACTTCGCCCAGGGTGTTCTGGCGCCGCCGCCGGTGCGGGCGTGGCCGCTGGCCGAGGCCCGGCAGGCGCTGCGCCAGATGAGCCAGGCCAAGCACACCGGCAAATACGTCCTGGACATGCCCCGTACGCTCGACCCCGACGGCACCGTTCTGATCACCGGCGGCACCGGCACCCTCGGCGCCCTCGTCGCCGAACACCTGGTCACCAACCACCACATCACCCATCTCCACCTCCTCAGCCGCCGCGGACCCGACGCCCCAGGCGCCGCCGAGCTGACCGCCCGACTCACCGAACTCGGCGCCACCGTCCACATCACCGCCACCGACACCGCCGACCCGCACGCCCTCCGCCAGGCCCTCGACACCGTCGACCCCGGCCACCCGCTCACCGGTGTCATCCACGCCGCGGGGGCGCTGGACGACGCGGTGCTGACCGCGCAGACCCCGGAGCGGCTGGCGGTCGTCTGGGCGGCGAAGGCGACGGCCGCGGCCAATCTCCACCAGGCCACCAAGGATCTCCCCCTGGCCATGTTCGCCATCTTCTCCTCGGCCGCCGGCACCCTCGGCACCCCGGGGCAGGCCAACTACGCCGCCGCCAACGCCTACTGCGACGCCCTCGCCACCCGGCGGCACCACACCGGACTGCCCGCCACCTCCATCGCCTGGGGCCTGTGGGCCGCCACCAGCGAGATGACCGGGCATCTGGCGGACGCCGACCTGGCCCGGATGAGCCGCACCGGCTTCACCCCGCTGGCCACCCCGATGGCGCTGGCGCTGTTCGACGCCGCCGGGCGACACGGCGGCGCGACCCCGCTCGCGCTCGACCTCGATCCGCGTACGCTCGGCGCCCAGCCGTCCGACACCGTGCCCGCGGTGCTGCGTACCGTGGCCGCCGCGGGAGCGCCGGTCCGGCGTACCGCCGCCGTCGCACAGTCCACCGACTGGGCGGGCCGGCTGGCCGCGCTCTCCGACGCCGAGCGCCACCGCGAGCTGGTCAACCTGGTACGTACGCATGCGGCGACGGTGCTCGGCCACAGCGACCCCGCGGCGCTCCGCGCGGACACCTCGTTCAAGGAGCTGGGGTTCGACTCGCTGACCGCCGTGGAGCTGCGCAACCGGCTCTCGGCCGCGACCGGGCTGCGGCTGCCCGCCGCGCTCGTCTTCGACTATCCCGACGCGGAGACCATGGCCCGCTTCCTGGACCAGAAGCTCGCCCCCGCGGACCGTACGGAGGCGACGGTCGACCAACTCGCCCCCGTTCTCAACGACTTGGCCCGGCTGGAGTCCACCCTGGGCAGCCACGACGTGGACGGGAAGGCGCGCGAGACGATCGCGGGCCGGCTCCACGCCCTGCTGTCCCGGCTGGAGGGGAGCACGGCCAGCGAGGCGGACATCGACGGCGAGGCGCTGGAGTCCGCCTCGGACGACGAGATGTTCGCGCTCATCGACCAGCAACTGGGCTCGTCCTGACGAGAAGTGGGGGAGGACCAATGTCGTCCACGGAAGACAAGCTGCGCCAGTACCTCAAGCGGGTCACCGTCGACCTGGGCGAGGCCCGACAGCGCCTGCGCAAAGCGGAACAACGCCAGCACGAGCCCATCGCCATCACGTCCATGGCCTGCCGCTACCCCGGCGGGGTCACCTCCCCGGAAACCCTGTGGGAGCTGGTCGACAGCCGTACCGACGCCATCGGCCCCTTCCCGGTCAACCGCGGCTGGAACCTGACCGGCCTCTACCACCCCGACCCCGACCACTCCGGCACCAGCTATGTCCGGGACGGCGGCTTCGTCCATGACGCCGATGAATTCGACGCCTCCTTCTTCAACATCAGCCCGCGCGAAGCCCTCGCCATGGATCCGCAGCAGCGGCTGCTCCTCGAAACCGCCTGGGAACTCCTCGAACGCGCCCATATCGACCCCACGGCCCTCAAAGGCACCGCCACCGGCGTCTACACGGGCTGCGGTGTGCCCGGCTTCGGCACCCCGCATATCGAGCGGAGCGCCGAGGGTTTCCTGCTGACGGGCAACGCGCTCAGCGTGGTGTCCGGCCGTATCGCCTTCACCCTCGGCCTGGAGGGCCCCGCGGTCACACTGGACACGGCGTGCTCGTCCTCGCTGGTGGCGATGCACCTGGCGGTGCAGGCGCTGCGGCAGGGCGAATGCGACCTGGCGCTGGCCGGCGGGGTGACGGTCATGTCGACCCCGAACGTGATCGTCGAGTTCTCCCGGCAGCGCGGTCTGTCCCCGGACGGGCGGTGCAAGCCGTTCGCCACGGCGGCCGACGGCACGGGCTTCTCCGAGGGCGCGGGCCTGGTGCTGCTGGAGCGGCTGTCGGACGCCGAGCGCAACGGACACCAGGTGCTCGCCGTCATCCGGGGTACGGCCGTCAACCAGGACGGCGCGAGCAACGGGCTGAGCGCCCCCAACGGGCCCTCGCAGCAGCGGGTGATCCGCCAGGCGCTGGCCAACGCCGGGCTGGCCACGGTCGAGGTGGACGCGGTGGAGGCCCATGGCACGGGCACCACGCTCGGTGACCCGATCGAGGCCGAGGCGCTGCTGGCCACCTACGGCCAGGAGCGGCCGGAGGACCGTCCGCTGTGGCTGGGGTCGATCAAGTCCAACATCGGCCATGCGCAGGGCGCCGCCGGGGTCGCGGGCGTCATCAAGATGGTGATGGCCCTGCGCCACGGCTCGCTGCCCGCCACCCTGCACGTCGACGAGCCCACGTCGCATGTGGACTGGGACCGTGGCACGGTACGGCTGCTGACCGAGCCGGTCGACTGGCCGACGGCCCCCGACCGGCCGCGCCGGGCCGGTGTCTCGGCGTTCGGCATCTCCGGCACCAACGCCCACCTCATCCTGGAGGAGGCGGGCCTGCCCTCGGCGGCGGAAGACTCCGCGGCGAACGAGAACACCGCCGAGCCGGCCCTCCTGGGCGGTGTGGCGCCCTGGGTGGTCTCGGCCCGTACGCAGGAGGCCTTGGCCCAGCAGGCGCGCGGGCTGGTCCGCGCCATCACCGGCACCGGCGGCCATGCCGACGCCGACGGCCCGGTCACCGACACCGGCGCCCTGGTGACCGACACTGGCGCCCCAGCCGCTGCCGCCCCGGCCGCTGGCGGCCCAGTCACCGATACCCCGGCCGCCGCCAGCGACCCCGCTGTCGCGCCCGCCTCGCCCGCCTCGCCCGCCGAGGTGGCCTGGTCGCTGGCCACCACCCGGGCCACGTTCGATCACCGCGCCGTGGTCACCGGCACCGAGCTCGCCGACCTCACCGCCGCGCTCGAGGCCCTGGCCACCGGCGGCGAACACCCCCACCTCGTCCGCGGCACTGCCCTCGACCCGCAGGCGGGCCCGGTCCTCGTCTTCCCCGGCCAGGGCTCCCAGTGGCCCGGTATGGCCGTCGGGCTGCTGGACTCCTCCCCCGCCTTCGCCACCCGGATCGCCGCCTGCGAACGGGCCCTGGCCCCGTACGTCGACTGGTCGCTCACCGCCGTTCTGCGCGGTACGGACACCGCCACCGACCCGCACCGCGTGGATGTCATCCAGCCGACCCTGTGGGCCGTCATGGTGTCCCTGGCGGGCCTGTGGCAGGACTTCGGCATCACCCCGGCCGCCGTCATCGGACACTCCCAGGGCGAGATCGCCGCCGCCTGTGTGGCGGGGGCCCTGACCCTCGACGACGCCGCCAAGGTGGTGGCCCTGCGCAGCCAGGCGCTACGCGCCCTCGCAGGCCACGGGGCCATGGCCTCCCTCACCCTCGGCGCCGAGGACACCGCCCGCGTGCTGACCGAACTCGGCCAGGCCGCCGAGGACGTCGCGGTCGCCGCCCACAACGGCCCCCGTTCCACCGTCGTCTCCGGGCCACCGGACCAGATCGCCACCGTCCTGGCGGCCGCCGAGGCGCAGGGCGCGCGGACCCGCACCATCGACGTGGACTACGCCTCCCACAGCCCGCACGTCGACCGCATCCGCGACACCATCCTCGCGCAACTCGCCGATCTGGCCCCCGTCGCGCCCACCATCCCCTTCTACTCCACCGTCACCGGCGAGCCACTGGCCGACACCCCGCTCGACGCCGAGTACTGGTTCACCAACCTCCGCCGGCCGGTCCGCTTCACCGACACCCTCACCACCCTCCTGGACCACCAGCACCGCCACTTCATCGAGGCGAGCCCCCACCCCGTCCTCACCCCCGGCATCCAGGACGCCATCGACGACGCCGGTGCCCCTGCCACCACGATCCCCACCCTCCGCCGTGACCACGGCACCCCCCACGACCTCGCGGACGCCCTCGCGCTCGCCCACACCAGCGGCCTCACCGTCGACTGGCGGCCCTGGTACGCCACCACCCCGCCCGCCACTACCGACCTGCCCACCTACCCCTTCCAGCGGCAGCGCTACTGGTCGGCGGCGGGCCGCCAGACTGGCGACGTCAGCGCGGCCGGGCTGCGGCCGGTGGACCATCCGCAGCTGTCCGCCGCGACGGGCCTCGCCGACGGCGGGCTTCTGCTCACCGGGCGCCTGCCGGCGGCAGGGGACGCGGGCTGGCTGGGCGAGCACGAGTTCGCCGATGTGGTCCTGGTGCCCAGCACGGCCCTGGTGGAGTGGACCCTGCGGGCAGCCGACGAGGCGGGCTGCGGCGGCGTCGAGGAGCTGACCCTTCAAGCCCCGCTGACCCTGTCCGCCGCATCCGAACTGCGCGTCCAGGTCGCGGTGGACGCCCCCGACGAGGACGGCAGCCGCGCCGTACGCATCTCCTCCCAGCCCGCGGTCGACACCCCGGACCGAGCCGACGGGCAGGACACCTGGACCTGCCATGCGACCGGCACCCTCACGCCCGCCGCGGCCGCTGGGACCGAGCTGGCGGGCGCCTGGCCACCGGCCGGTGCCGAAGCCGTGGACCTCACCGACCTGTACGCGCGCGCCGAGGCCGCCGGCTATCGGTACGGGCCGACGTTCCAGGGTGTCCAGGCGGTGTGGCGGCACGGCGCCGACCTGCTCGCCGAAGTGGCCCTGGACCAGGGGGTCGAGGAGGGCGGCGGCGAGTTCGGCATCCATCCCGCGCTGCTCGAATGCGCCCTGCACCCAGTGGCGCTGGACGATAGGCCGCCGGCCGATGCGGACGCCGACAGCCCGCTGTGGCTGCCGTTCGCCTGGAGCGGTGTATCCCTGCACGCGGGAGGCGCGACGAGCGTACGGGTGCGGATCGGGCAGCGGGGGCAGACGGACACCGAAGGCCGTGAGCTGACCGTCGTGGTCGCGGACCCGACCGGCGCTCCGGTGCTCACCGTGGACTCGGTCGCGCTGCGGCCCGCCGACGGTGACTGGCTGAAGGCCGCGGAACGGCGGTCCACGGCCGACCTGTTCACGGTGGAGTGGCTACCGCTACCTCCCCCGGGGAGCCAATCCGAGCCGGACGAGGCCGCGGACGGCTGGGCGACGCTCACCTCCGGCCCCGGGCGCCACTACGCCGACCTGGCCGCGCTGCTGTCGGCAGTGGACGGCGGAGAGCCCGCGCCGCCTGTGGTCCTCGCCGCCGTAACGCCGACGACTGACACCTTGGGGCTCATCCAGGAGTGGCTGGCGGAGCCGAGGCTGCGGGACTCCCGGCTGGTGCTGATCACCTCCGGCGCGGCCTCGGTCGGCGACGGCGACGGGCCGGTGGATCCGGCGAGCGCGGCCGTGTACGGCCTGGTCCGGGCGGCCCAGGCCGAACACCCGGACCACTTCACACTGGTCGACATGGGCGCCGACGCGGACGATGACGAGATGTTGGCCGACGCCGTACGCCGAGCCATCGCCGCGGACGAACCGCAGATCGCGGTCCGTTCGGGCGAGGTGTCGGTCCCCCGTCTGCTACGCGCCACCAACCGGCCCGACGAGGGCGCGGCGGTCGAGCTGTCCGGCGGCACGGTGGTGGTGTCGGGCGCGACGGACCATGTGTCCGGCGGCGTCATCGCCGAGCAGCTGGTACGTGCGTACGGCGCCGAGCGGCTGCTGCTCCTCTCCCCCGAGCCTTCCGAAGCGGTGCAACTGCCCGACCTGACCGAGCGGCTGACGGCACTGGGCGCGGCGGTTGAGGTGGCGGCGGTCGATATCGCCGACCGCGCCGCGCTGGCGGAAGTTCTGGCGTCCGTACCCGACAGCCACCCGCTGGTGGGCGTGGTGCATCTGGCCGGGGCGGGAGACAGTGCGTGGCAGCTGCACACCCTCACCCAGGACCTGCCGCTGCGAATGTTCGTGGTGTTCTCAGCGGCCGACGTCGGACACGCCGCCGCCGACGCCCACACCGACGCCCTGATCGCCCGTCGGCACGCCGCCGGGCTCGCGGGCACGGGCCTGGTCTGGACCCTGGGGGAAGAGGCCGGGGAAGAGACCGCCGCCGACACCTCGCGCCTGTTCGACGCGGCGTTGTGTGTCGTACGGCCCTTGGTCGTGGCCGCCGATCTGGACACCGCACGGCTGGGCCCCGAGGCCCCCGCGCTGCTGCGCGCCCTGGCCCGGCCCGTCCGGCGCCGCGCCGCGGAACGGCAGTCGGCGGCCCACGCCCTGACCTCGCGCCTCGCCGGTCTCGACGCGTCCGGACAGCGCGAACTGCTGCTGGACGTGGTGCGCCAGATGGCCGCCGTGGTCCTGGGCCACTCCTCCGACACCGCGATCCGGGCCGAGGCCGCCTTCAAGGAGCTGGGCTTCGACTCCCTCACGGCCGTCGGGCTGCGCAACCGTCTGGTCGACGCCACCGGGCTGCGGCTGCCCTCGACCCTCGTCTTCGACTACCCGACCCCCCGGTCCCTCGCCGACCATCTCCTCCAGCTCGTGGCCGGCACCGCGCCCACCATCTCGATCCCGGTGGGGCGGACGCGGGCCAAGGGCGTGGACGACGAGCCCATCGCCGTGGTGGCGATGGCGTGCCGCTTCCCCGGCGATGTGACCACGCCCGAGGGGCTGTGGGACCTGGTCGAGGCGGGCGAACACATCCGCGGCCCGTTCCCCACCAACCGCGGCTGGGACCTGGCCAATCTGTTCCATCCCGACCCCGAACACCCCGGCACGACCTACGCCTCGCAGGGCGCGTTCATCTACGACGCCGACGGCTTCGACGCCGCGTTCTTCGGCATCAACCCCCGCGAGGCGCTGGCCATCGACCCCCAGCAGCGTCTGATCCTGGAAACCGCCTGGGAAGCCCTCGAACGCGCCGGTATCGACCCGCACACCCTCAAGGAGAGCCTGACCGGCGTCTATACCGGCGTCATCTACCACGACTACGCGTCCGGTCTGTCCTCGGCCGACCCCCGGCTGGACGGCTACACCATGCTGTCCAGCATCGGCAGCATCATCTCCGGCCGGGTGGCGTACACCCTCGGCCTCCAGGGCCCGGCCGTCACCGTGGACACCGCCTGCTCCTCCTCCCTGGTCGCCATGCACCTCGCCGCCCAGGCCCTCCGCCAGGGCGAATGCGATCTGGCGCTCGCGGGCGGGGTGACGGTGATGGCCACCCCGGACCCGTTCACCGGGTTCTCCCGGCAGCGCGGTCTTGCGCCGGACGGGCGGTGCAAGCCGTTCGCCGCCGCCGCCGACGGCACCAGCCTGAGCGAAGGCGCCGGGCTCGTGCTGCTCGAACGGCTCTCCGACGCCCGCCGCAACGGCCACCAGGTGCTCGCGGTGGTACGCGGCTCGGCGATCAACCAGGACGGCGCGAGCAACGGGCTGACCGCGCCCAACGGCCCCTCCCAGCAACGCGTCATCGCCCAGGCCCTCGCCAGCGCCGGTCTGACTCCCGCCGATATCGACGCCGTCGAGGCCCACGGCACCGGCACCACCCTCGGCGACCCGATCGAGGCCCAGGCCCTGCTGGCCGCCTACGGCCAACACCGGGCCGACGACCGGCCGCTGTGGCTCGGCTCGGTCAAGTCCAACATCGGTCACACCCAGGCCGCCAGCGGGATCGTCGGCGTGATCAAGATGATCATGGCGATGCGCCACGGCCGGCTGCCCGCCAGCCTCCATATCGACGAACCCAGCCCGCATATCGACTGGACCAGCGGAAACGTCCAGCTCCTCACCGAAGCCATCGACTGGCCCGAGGCCGACCGGCCCCGCCGCGCCGCCGTCTCCTCCTTCGGCGCCTCCGGCACCAACGCCCACCTCATCATCGAACAGGCCCCGGAGACGCCTCAGTTGGCGGCCGTCGCTCCCCCGCCCGGTGTCGTGCCCTGGCCGCTGTCCGCCCGGAGCGATGACGCCCTGCGTGCCCAGGCCTCGGCGCTCGCCGAGCAGCTACGGGCCGACGGCGGCGCGTCGGTGGCGGCCGTGGGGTGGTCCCTGGCCACGACGCGGGCGGTGTTCGAACGGCGGGCCGTGGTCGTCGGCGATGGCATCGATGAAATGGCCGCCGCCCTGGAGGCGCTGGCCGCCGGGGATCCGCACCCCGGCCTGTCCACTCCGACCGGCGCCGCTTCGGAGGCGCAGGGGAATGTGGTGTGGCTGTTCTCCGGACAGGGCAGCCAGCGCCCCGGCATGGGCGCCGAGCTCTACCGGCGCTTCCCTGTCTTCGCCGCTGCCTTCGACGAGGTCTGCGCGCTCCTGGACCCCCATCTCGACCGCCCGCTGCGCGACGTGGTGTTCGCCTCCGACCCCGAGCACGGCGATCTGATCCACCACACCACCTACACCCAGGCCGGTCTTTTCGCCCTCCACCTCGCCCTCGCCCGCCTCCTGACGAGCATGGGCCTGGCCCCCGACGCCGTCGCGGGCCACTCCATCGGCGAGATCTCCGCCGCCCACCTCGCGGGCGTGTTCTCCCTGGAAGACGCCGCCCACTTGGTCGCCGTCCGCGCCACCCTCATGGGCGAACTCCCGCCCGGCGGCGCCATGGCCACCGTGCACGCGAGCGAAGAGGAGATCACCGCCACTCTCGGCGACTACCCCGGTCTGGCCATCGCCGCGATGAACACCCCGGGCCACACGGTCGTCTCCGGCCCCGCCGACCAGGTCGCCGCCGCCAGCGCCTGGTGGCAGGAGCAAGGGCGCAGGACCCGGTCCCTGCCGGTCTCCCACGCCTTCCACTCGCCCCTGATGGAGCCCATCCTGGCCCCGTTCACCGAGGCCATCGGGCAGTTGGCCTTCCAGCCGCCCCGTATCCCGCTGATCAGCAACCTCACCGGCCGGCCCGCGGGCGAGGAGATCACCACCCCCGAATACTGGGCCCAGCACATCCGCCGGCCTGTCCACTTCCACCAGAGCATCGCCCATCTCGCCGAGGACACGGCCGTCTTCCTCGAGCTGGGCCCGGCTCCCGTGCTGACCCACGCCGTCCACCACACCCTGCCCGAGGGGACCACCGCCACGGCGCTCGCCACCCTCACCGGTAAGCAGTCCGATGTACCGGCCCTGGCCCACAGCCTGGCGTCGCTGCACATCGCCCACGCCCCGCTGGACTGGACCCCCTGGTATCCCACCGACCCGGCGCCCGAGCCGGTCGCCCTGCCCACCTACCGCTTCCAGCGCCGGCCGTACTGGATCGCCCCCCACACCTCCGGCGGCGCCGCGCCCGGCGGCACCGGCCTGGACCATCCGCTGCTGGACGCGGTGGCGCCCCTGGCGGACGGCGGTGTGGTGCTCACCGGGCATGTCCCGCCGGCCGACCACGACAGCTGGCTCACCGAACACACCATCGCGGACACCGTCCTGCTGCCCGGCACCGCGCTGCTCGAACTCGCCCTGTGCGCCGCCGAGCACACCGACAGCCCCCACGTCGAGGAACTTCTCCTCCACCACCCGCTCACCCTCCACGCCACCTCCCCCCTCGATCTGCAGATCGTCGTCGGCACCGCCGACGACACCGACCGCCGAGTCCTCCACGTCTACACCCGCCCCCAGTCCGCCCCCACGGCCGAGTGGACCCGGCACACCACCGCCACCCTCACCGCCGAGCCCGCGCCCGACCGCGACCAACCGACGGGGGCAGAGCGGGAAGCGGCCTGGCCGCCCTCCGATGCCGAACCCGTCGACATCACCGGCTTCTACGATCGCGCGGCGGCGAACGGCTATGCGTACGGGCCCGCCTTCCAGGGGCTCCAGGCGCTGTGGCGGCGCGGCGACGACCTCTTCGCCGAGGTCACCCTGGCCACGGCCGAGGACACCGAGGACACCGCCGACGCACTCGCCGTCCACCCCGCGTTCCTCGACAGCGCGCTCCATCCCCTGGTGGCCGTCACGGACACCTCGGGCGGCGAGGTCTGGCTGCCGTTCTCCTGGAGCGGCGTCACCCTCCACGCCACCGGCGCCAGCCACGCCCGGGTCCGGATCACCTCCCACGACGAGAGCGAGCACAGCCTCACCCTCACCGATGCCACCGGGCAGCTCATCCTCACCGCCGACGCCGTCACCACCCGGCCACTACGCCTGGACGCACCCCAACGGGCCACCGCCGAAGGGCTGTTCACGCTGGAGTGGACGCCCGCGGCGCCCCTCGCCGACCGGTCGGACGAGTCCACGGCGCCCGAGGTGGTCTTCGCCAAGGCACCGGTCGCAGACGGTGAAGGCGGCGAGCTGGAGGCCGTCGAGCGGGCGTTGACGCTGGTGCAGAACTGGCTGGCCGAGCCGCGGTCCGACGACGCCCGGCTGGTGGTGCTGACCCGTAAGGCCGTGGCCGTGGACGAGGAGACGGACCTCGACCCCGTCGCGGCGGCCGTCTGGGGCCTGGTCCGCAGCGCCCAGTCGGAGAACCCCGGCCGCTTCGTCCTGCTGGACACGGACCTGAAGACCGACGAGGAGGCGGCGTCCGACGGCCTGGTGGCCGACGCGGTCCGCTGCGCACTCGACCTCGACGAACCGCAGCTGGCGCTCCGCGGCGGCCGGATCCTGGTGCCCCGGCTGGTCCGGGCGACCGCCTCGGCCACGCTCGTACCCCCGGTCGGCCAGGGCGCGTGGCGGCTGGACGCCGCGGGCACGTCGGGCTCCGCGACGCTCGACTCCGTGGCGCCGGTGCCGTTCCCCGAGGCCGAGGAGGAGCTGGCGGCCGGGCGCGTACGCATCGAGGTGCGCGCGGCCGGTGTCAACTTCCGCGATGTCCTGATCAGCCTCGGCATGGTGCCCGACCAGACCCGTATCGGCGGCGAGGGCGCGGGCGTCGTCCTCGAAGTGGCCCCCGACGTCACCACGGTGACGCCCGGCGACCGCGTCCTGGGGGTCTTCGACGGCGCGTTCGGCCAGGTCACCGTCTCCGACGCGCGGATGGTGACCCGGATGCCCGAGTCCTGGGACTTCCCGCGGGCGGCAGCCGTCCCCGTGGCGTTTCTGACCGCTTGGTACGGGCTGGTGGAGCTCGGCCGCCTCAAGGCGGGCGAGTCGGTCCTGATCCACGCGGCAGCAGGCGGCGTCGGCATGGCCGCCGTACAGATCGCCCAACACCTGGGCGCGGAGGTGTACGCCACCGCCAGCCCCGGCAAACACGCCGCGCTGGAGGCCATGGGCATCGACGAGGCCCACCGCGCCTCCTCCCGCGACCTGGACTTCGAAGAGGCCTTCCGCGCCGCCACCGGTGGCCGGGGCGTCGACATGGTCCTCAACAGCCTCGCCGGGGACTACATCGACGCGTCGCTGCGTCTGCTGGCCAAGGGCGGCCGTTTCCTGGAGATGGGCAAGACCGACCTCCGCGAACCCGAACAGGTGGCCAAGGACTTCGCCGGGGTGGACTACCGGGTGTACGACCTGGTCTCGGACGCCGGGGCGGACCGCGTCGCGCTGATGCTGGCGACCCTGGTGGCGCTGTTCGACGAGGGCACGCTGACGCCGCCCCCGGTGCAGGTGTGGCCGCTGGCCAAGGCCCGCCAGGCGCTGCGCTTCATGAGCCAGGCCAAGCACACCGGAAAGATCGTCCTGACCATCCCGCCTGCCCTCGACCCCGACGGCACGGCCCTGATCACCGGCGGCACCGGTACCCTCGGCGCCCTCGTCGCCGAACACCTCGTCACCCACCACCACATCACCCATCTCCACCTCCTCAGCCGCCGCGGACCCGACGCCCCAGGCGCCGCCGAGCTGACGGCCCGCCTCACCGAACTCGGCGCCACCGTCCACATCACTGCCGCCGACACCTCGGATCCCGAGGCCGTGCGGCAGGTCGTCGACGCCATCGACGCCGACCATCCGCTCACCGCCGTCATCCACACCGCCGGCATCGTCGACGACGCGATGGTCACCTCCCAGACCCCCGAAACCCTCGGCCGTGTCTGGGCGGCCAAGGCGGTGGGCGCGGCCAACCTCCACCGGGCCACCCACCACCTTCCGCTCGCCATGTTCGCCCTCTACTCCTCCGTCTCCGGCACCCTGGGCAACCCCGGACAGGCCAACTACGCCGCCGCCAACGCCTACTGCGACGCCCTGGCCTCCCGGCGGCACCACGCGGGTCTGCCCGCCACCTCCATCGCCTGGGGCCTGTGGGACGCCACCAGTGACATCACCGGACAGCTCACCGAGGCCGATGTGGCGCGGATGGGCCGCACCGGGGTCACGGCGCTGGCCGCCGACCACGCGCTGGCCCTCTTCGACGCGGCCCACCGGCACGGGGACCCGCAGCTCGTGGCACTCGACCTCGACGTACACACGCTGGCCTCCCAGCCGGTCGCCACCCTCCCGGCGGCGATGCGCGCCCTGGCCACCCGGCCGAGCGGGGCCACCCGGCGCGCCGCCGCGGCCGCGCAGCGCCCCGGCGACTGGACACGCCGGCTCGCCGGGCTGCCGGAGGCCGAGCAGCGGCAGCAGCTGCTCACGCTGGTGCGCACCAACGCCGCGACGGTGCTCGGCCACGCCGACGCCGAGAGCGTACGGGAGGAGGCGCCGTTCACGGATCTGGGCTTCGACTCGCTGACCGGTGTCGAGCTGCGCAACCGGCTCTCGGCAGCGACCGGGCTGCGGCTGCCCGCCGCGCTGGTCTTCGACTTCCCCTCGGCCCGGACGCTGGCCGACCATCTGCGCGGCCAACTGGTGGCGGACGGCGGGTCCGGCGCCCAGGGCGGGGTGGACCCGGTCCTCGGCGAGCTGGCGCGGCTGGAGTCCACACTGTCGGCCCTCGCCCTGCCCGAGGCGGACGCGCGCGCGGTGACAGATCGGCTTGAGGGTCTGCTGGCCCAATGGAAGGCGGCGTCCGCGCCGTCGGCCGAGGACAACGCGACCGACCGGCTCACGCTCGCCACCGCCGACGAAGTGCTCGCGTTCATCGACAACGAACTCGGCACCTCGTGAAGGCTCAGTTGCTCGCTTCGACGCGTATGAAGGTCGTGACTGCGGATGCCGGATGAAGAGAGGCTTGTCGACTACCTCAAGCGTGTGGCGACCGATCTGCACGACACGCGGCGGCGCCTGCGCGAGGTGGAGGAGCGGGCCCAGGAGCCCATTGCCATCACCGCGATGACCTGCCGGTTTCCCGGCGGGGTGGATTCGCCCGAGGCGTTGTGGGACCTGGTGGCCTCCGGTGTCGACGCGGTCGGTCCGTTCCCCACCGACCGCGGCTGGGACGTGGACGGCCTGTACCACCCCGACCCCGACCACCCGGGCACCACGTATACCCGCGAGGGCGGGTTTCTGCGCGACGCCGACAAGTTCGACGCGGGCTTCTTCGAGATCAGCCCCCGCGAGGCGCTGGCCACCGACCCTCAGCAGCGTGCGCTGCTCGAGGTGGCGTGGGAGCTGTTCGAGCGGGCCGGTATCGACGCCACCGGTCTGCGGGGCAGCCGTACCGGTGTCTTCGTCGGGGCCGCCACCATCGGCTCGGCCACGTCGGGTGTCCCCGTCCGCAAGGAGACCGAGGGGTACGCGGGCGTCGCCCCCAGCATGCTGTCGGGCCGCCTGTCGTACACCTTCGGCCTCGAAGGTCCCGCGCTGACGGTGGAGACGGCCTGCTCCGCGTCGCTGGTGGCGATGCATCTGGGCATTCAGGCGCTGCGGCAGGGCGAATGCGCTCTGGCGGTGGCCGGTGGCGTGACCATCATGGCCTCGCCCGCGGTGTTCACCGGCTTCGCCCGGATGCGCGGTCTGGCGCCGAACGGACGCTGCAAGCCGTTCGCCGCCGCTGCCGACGGCACCGGCTGGGGCGAGGGCGCCGGGCTTGTCCTGCTCGAGCGGCTGTCCGACGCCCGCCGCAACGGCCACCAGGTGCTCGCCGTCATCCGCGGCTCGGCCGTCAACCAGGACGGCGCGAGCAATGGCATCACCGCGCCCAACGGCCCCTCCCAGCAGCGCGTCATCCGCCAGGCCCTGGTCAACGCCCGCCTGTCGTCCGCCGAGGTGGACGTGGTGGAGGCGCACGGGACGGGCACCCGGCTCGGCGACCCGATCGAGGCGGACGCGCTGCACGCGACGTATGGGCGCCAGCGGCCGGCCGACCGGCCGCTGCTGCTGGGCGCGCTCAAGTCGAACATCGGCCACACCCAGGCCGCCGCGGGGGCGGCGGGCGTCATCAAGACGGTGATGGCGATCCGGCACGGGATGGTCCCCGCGACGCTGCACATCGACGAGCCGACGCCGCATGTGGACTGGAGCTCGGGAGCCATCCGCCTGGTGACCGAACCGGTCGACTGGCCGGAGACGGACCACCCGCGCCGGGCCGGGGTGTCCTCGTTCGGCGTCTCCGGCACCAACGCACACGTGATCATCGAGCAGGCCCCCGACCCGGCGGAAACCACTCCGGAGAACGCCCCGGAGAATCAGGGCGGCACCCAGGCGAACCCAGCCGCGATAAAGGGCGGCGTGGTGCCGTGGGTGCTGTCCGCCCGCGGCGATGCGGCGCTCGCGGAGCAGGCGCGGCGGCTGGCCGAGGCCGTGGAGCGCGATCCGGCCGCCGAAGTGGCGGACGTGGGCTGGTCGCTGGCGACGGCGCGGGCCCGGTTCGAGCAGCGGGCCGTGGTGGTCGGTACGGACCGGTCGGCGCTGCTCGGCGGGCTGGCCAAGCTGGCCGCCGACGAGCCCGATCCCGCGGTGGTCACCGGCGTGGCGGGCCCGATCGGCGCCGGTCCGGTGTTCGTCTTCCCCGGTCAGGGGGCCCAGTGGCCGGGCATGGCGCGTGAACTCCTCGACTCCTCCCCGGTCTTCGCCGCCCGGATCGCCGAATGCGAGCGGGCGCTCGCGCCGTACGTGGACTGGTCGCTGACCGCCGTGCTGCGCGGAACGGACCGTACGACGGACCCCAAGCGGGACGATGTCATCCAGCCCGTGCTGTGGGCCGTACACGTGTCGCTGGCCACGTTGTGGCAGAGCTTCGGCATCACCCCGGCGGCCGTCGTCGGACACTCCCAGGGCGAGGTGGCCGCGGCGTGTGTCGCCGGGGCGCTCACCCTCGACGACGCCGCCAGGATCATCGCCCTGCGGGTCCAGGCGCTGCGCCCGCTGATCGGCCACGGCGCCATGGCCTCCCTCACCCTGAGCGCCGAGGACACCGCCGCGCTCCTCGCCGACTTGGGCCCAGCGGCCGGGGACGTGGCCGTCGCCGCCGTCAACGGCCCGCAGGCCACCGTCGTCTCCGGCTCTCCGCAGCCCCTGGCCGCCGTGCTGGCAGCGGCGGAGGAGCGCGGCGCGCGGACCAGGACCATCGATGTGGAGTACGCGTCCCACGGCCCGCATGTGGACCGCATCCACGACGATGTCGTCTCCGCGCTTGGCGAGGTGTCGCCGGTCGAGTCCGAGATCGCGTTCTACTCCACGATGGCCGCGGAACGCCTGAACACCGCGCGGCTCGACGCCGAGTACTGGTTCGACAACCTCCGCCGTCCGGTCCGTTTCGCCGAGGCCGTGGACCGTCTGCTGGCCGATGGATACCGGGTGTTCATCCAGTGCAACCCGCACCCCATCCTGTCCACGAGCCTTCAGGACACCTTCGAGGAGTCCGGCGTCCACGCCACCTCCCTCGCCACCCTCCGCCGCGACCACGGCGGTGCGCATCAGCTGGCCCTCGCGCTCGCCCATGCGCACGCCGCGGGGCTCGAGGTCGACTGGCGCCCCTGGTTCGCGGCCGACCCCGCGCCCCGTACGGTCGAGCTGCCCACGTACCCCTTCCAGCGCAGCCGCTACTGGATACCGTTCGGCAGCGGAATGGGCACGGGCGGCGATGTGTCCGCCGCCGGTCTGCGCGCGGTGGAACATCCGCTGCTGGCCGCCGCGGTGAGCCTGCCGGATGGCGGCATGGTGCTGACCGGGCGCCTCCCGGCCACGAGCGACGGCTGGCTCGCCGACCATGTCGTCGGCGGCACCGCGCTGCTGCCCGGGGCGGCCCTGGTCGAGTGGGCGCTGCAGGCCGCTCATGAGGCGGGGTGCGCCGCGGTGGAGGAGCTGGCCCTGCGGATCCCGCTCGTGCTGCCCGCCTCGGGGGCCCTGCGCATACGTGTCGCGGTGGGGCCCGCCGACGACGAGGGCAGGCGCACGGTGGATGTGCACTCGCGCCCCGACGAGCTGGACACGGAGGCGCCCGACGGGTGGGTGTGCCACGCCATGGGCACGCTCGCGCCCGAAGATCCCGAGTACGCGGCCACCCCGCCGGACGCCCCGGCGGCCCCCTGGCCACCGCGGACGGCCGAACCGCTGGATGTCGCGGACTTCTACGAACGTGCCGCGGACGGCGGCTACGGCTACGGCCCCGCGTTCCGCGGCCTCACCGCGGCGTGGCGGGACGGCGCCGATCTGCTCGCCGAGATCGCGCTGCCCGAGGCCGCCGGTGAAGGCTCCGACAGGTTCGGTATCCACCCGGCGCTGCTGGACGCGGCGCTGCATCCGACGCTCCTGGACGGCGGCCGTCAGGGCGCGTCTGAGGATGGTCAGGTGTGGCTGCCCTTCGCCTGGAGCGGTGTGTCGCTGTGGGCCACGGGTGCGCGCCGGGTACGTGTCCGCGTATCCCCGCTGGAAGGCGGACGGCGGATCTCGCTGACCGACGAGACCGGCGCGCCGGTCCTCGACGCCGAGTCGGTCTCCGTACGCCCCACCGGCGTCGCCGAGCTGCGCGCCATCGGTGAGCGCGCGGCCGAGGGCCTGTTCGTCGTCGACTGGGTGCCCGCGCGTGGCGGGACGGGCGACGGACCGGCTCAGCCGGACGGCGGTTGGGCGGCAGTGGGCGACGGTGGCGTACCGCTCGCCGGGGCGGCGGCCCACGCCGACCTCGGCGCGCTGCTCGCCGCGGTGGACGACGGAACCCCGGTGCCGACGGTCGTCCTCCACCCGGTGACGGCGCCTGCCACCCCCGACGGCGGTCTGGCCGCCGTCGGGGGCGTGCTGACCCTGCTCCAGGAGTGGCTGGCGGAGCCGCGGTTGGCGGATACCCGGCTGGTCCTGGTCACCTCGGGCGCGGTGTCGGCCGGCGACGACGAGGGGTCGGTGGATCCGGGCGGCGCGGCCGTATGGGGTCTGGTCCGCTCGGTCCAGGCCGAGCACCCGGGCCGGTTCACCCTGATCGACGCGGATACCGACGCCGACGGGGACGAGACGTGGGCCGAGGCGGTACGCCGGTCCATCGAGGCGGACGAGCCGCAGGTGGTCGTGCGCGCGGCCGGAACGCTGGTGCCGCGCCTGGTGCGTACGTCGCCCTCCGCCGAGGGCGAGGCCCCGGAGCTGTCCGGTGGCACGGTGGTGGTGTCGGGCGGTACGGGGGTGCTGGGCGGTGAGGTCGCCGAGCATCTGGTGCGTACGCAGGGCGTGGAGCGTGTGCTGCTGCTGTCCCGGCGCGGCGCCCAGGCCCCCGCTGCGGCCGAACTGGCCCAAAAGCTGATCGACTTGGGTGCTGAGGTGGACGTGGCGGCGGTCGATGTGGCCGACCACGGCGCGCTGGCCGAGGCGCTGGCGGCGGTCCCCGACGACCGTCCGCTGGTGGGTGTGGTGCACGCCGCCGGTGTGATCGACGACGCCCTGGTGGAGTCCTGGGACACCGACCGGCTCGCCCGCGTATGGATCCCCAAGGCCCTCGGCGCGTGGAATCTGCACACCCTCACCCGCGACCTGCCGCTGCGGCTGTTCATGGTGTTCTCCTCGGCCGCCGGTGTCGTCGGCAACTCCGGCCAGGCCGGATACGCCGCCGCCAACGCGTACACCGACGCCCTGATCGCCGACCGCCGCGCGGCCGGGCTGCCCGGCACCTCGATCGCCTGGACCCTGTGGCAGCAGACCTCCGCCATGACCGAGCACCTGACCGAGGCCGATCTGAGCCGTCTCGGCACCCTCGGTATGCGCCCCCTCACCACGTCCCGTGGCCTCGGGCTTCTCGACGCGGCGCTCCATGTCACCCATCCGCTGGTGGTGGCCGCCGACCTGGATGCCACCCGGCTCGGCCCCGACATCCCCGCCATACTGCGCGCCCTGGCCAGGCCGGCCCGCCGCCGCGCCATGGAGCACCACGCCACCGGCCCCAAGCTGGCGGGCCGGCTGGCCGGACTCGACGCCGACGCTCAGCGCGATCTGGTGCTCCAGACGGTGCGCCAGATGGTCATGGTGGTGCTGGGCCACTCCTCCGACGCGGCGATCCGGGCCGAGGCCGCGTTCAAGGAGCTGGGCTTCGACTCCCTGACCGCCGTCGAGCTGCGCAACCGCCTGGCCGCTGCCACCGGGCTGCGGCTGCCCGCCACCCTCGTCTTCGACTACCCCACCCCCCAGGCCCTCGCCGGCCATCTCCTGGAGCGGCTGACCGCCACCGCTTCGCCCGCGCCCCGCCGTACGGGCCCGTCCAGGGTCCAGGCCGCGGACGAGCCGGTCGCGGTGGTGGCGATGGCGTGCCGCTTCCCCGGTGGGGTGACCACGCCCGAGGGGCTGTGGGACCTGGTCGCGGCGGGGCAGCACGTACTCGGGCCGTTCCCCACCAACCGCGGCTGGGACCTGGGCAATCTGTTCCACCCGGACCCCGACCACCCCGGCACCAGCTACGCCTCGCAGGGCGCGTTCATCTACGACGCCGACGGCTTCGACGCCGCGTTCTTCGGCATCAACCCCCGCGAGGCCCAGGCCATGGACCCGCAGCAGCGTGTCCTCCTGGAAACCGCCTGGGAGGTGCTGGAACGTGCGGGCATCGATCCCCACACCCTCAAGGACAGCCTGACCGGCGTGTACACGGGCGTCATGTACCACGACTACGGCAGTGGCCTGCCCGCCGGGGACCCCCGGCTGGACGGCTACGGCAATCTCGCCGGCACCAGCAGCATCATCTCCGGCCGGGTGGCGTACACCCTCGGCCTCCAGGGCCCCGCCGTCACCGTGGACACCGCCTGCTCGTCGTCACTGGTCACCATGCATCTGGCCGCCCAGGCGCTGCGGCAGGGCGAATGCGATCTGGCGCTGGCCGGCGGGGTGACCGTACTGGCCACCCCGGATGTGTTCACGGGCTTCTCCCGGCAGCGCGGGCTGGCCCCCGACGGGCGGTGCAAGCCGTTCGCGGCCGCCGCCGACGGCACCGGTTTCGGCGAGGGCGTGGGCCTGGTGCTGCTGGAGCGGCTGTCGGACGCCCGGCGCAACGGCCATCAGGTGCTCGCCGTCATCCGCGGTTCGGCGGTCAACCAGGACGGCGCGAGCAACGGACTGACCGCGCCCAACGGCCCCTCCCAGCAGCGTGTCATCCGCCATGCCCTGGCCGGGGCGGGGCTCGACCCGGCGGATGTGGACGCCGTGGAGGCACACGGCACGGGTACGACGCTGGGCGACCCCATCGAGGCCCAGGCGCTGCTGGCCACCTACGGGCAGGACCGCCCGGACGACCGGCCGCTGTGGCTGGGTTCTGTGAAATCGAACATCGGGCACACCCAGGCCGCCGCGGGCATCGCCGGGGCGATCAAGATGATCATGGCGATGCGCCACGGCCGGCTGCCCGCCAGCCTCCATATCGACGAACCCAGCCCGCATATCGACTGGACCAGCGGAAACGTCCAACTCCTCACCGAAGCCACCGACTGGCCCGAGGCCGACCGGCCCCGCCGCGCCGCCGTCTCCTCCTTCGGCGCCTCCGGCACCAACGCCCACCTCATCCTTGAACAAGCCCCGGACACACCCCAGTCGGCCCCCGACACTCCCCCGCCCGGCATCCTGCCCTGGCCGCTGTCCGCCCGGAGCGATGACGCCCTGCGTGACCAGGCCACGGCGCTCGCCGAGCAGCTACGAGCCGATGACGGCGCGTGGGTGCCGGCCGTGGGGCGTGCCCTGACCGCGACGCGCTCGGTGTTCGAGCGACGGGCGGTCATCGTCGGCAGCGACCAGCAGGAGATGACGGCCGCGCTGGACGCCCTGGCCGCCGGGCAGCCCCACCCCGGGCTGATCACCGCCGTGCCCGGCGCAGCGCCCGCATCGGGCACGGCCGTATGGCTGTTCTCCGGACAGGGCAGCCAGCGCCCCGGCATGGGCGCCGAACTGCATGAGCGCTTCCCGGTCTTCGCCGCCGCCTTCGACGAGGTGTGCGCGCTGCTCGATCCGCACCTTGACCACCCTCTGCGGGACATCGTCTTCGCCACCGACGACGAGACCGCCGACCTCGTCCACCACACCACCTACACCCAGGCCGGGCTGTTCGCCGTGCAGGTGGCACTGGCCCGACTGCTGAAGGACTGCGGGGTGCGGCCGGACGCGGTGATCGGCCACTCCATCGGCGAGATCGCCGCAGCCCATATCGCCGGAGTCTTCTCCCTCGAAGACGCCTGCCGCCTGGTCGCCGCCCGCGCCACCCTACTCGGCAGCCTGCCCTCCGGCGGCGCCATGACCGCCCTCGAAGCCACCGCCGAGGAAGCCACCGAAGCCCTCGCCCCATACGACGGCCAGGTCACCATCGCAGCCCTCAACGCCCCCACGAACACGGTCATCTCCGGCCCGCTGGACCTCGTCACCAAGATCGGCACGGCGTGGAAGGAACGCGGCCGCAGGATCAAAGCCCTGACCGTCAGCCACGCCTTCCACTCCCCCCTCGTCGAACCGGTCCTGGACGACTTCCGCGACGCCATCGCCGAGCTGACCTACCACCAACCGAGCATCCCCCTCATCAGCAACCTGACCGGCGAACCCGCCGACGACGACATCGCCACCCCCGACTACTGGGTCCGCCACATCCGCCAACCCGTCCACTTCCACCCCGCCATCGCACACATCGCCCCGCATACGGCGGTCTTCGTCGAGATCGGCCCCGACGCCGTACTCGTCCCCGCCGCGCAGGACACCCTCGACACGCTCGACGACCTGCCCGCGCAGCCTCCGCTGCTGATCCCGACCCTGACCCGCAACCAGCCCGACAGCCACGCCCTGGCCCAGGCCCTGGCCCGGCTGCACACCCACTCCCCCGTCGACTGGGCCCCCTGGTACCCCGCCGCCCCCACGTCCCCCGCCGTCGAGCTGCCCACCTACCCCTTCCAGCGCCGACCCTACTGGCTGACCCCCACCCACTCCGGGCCCGCCACCCCCGGCGCCACCTCGCTCACCCACCCCCTCCTCGCCGCCACCGCACCGCTCGCCGACGGCGGCATCCTCCTGACCGGGCAGGTCCCCGCCGCCGACCACGAGGGCTGGCTCACCGAGCACACCATCGCCGACGCGGTCCTGCTGCCCGCCACCGCGCTCCTCGACGTCGCCCTGCACGCCGCCGACCACACGACCACCCCCCACGTCGACGAACTCCTCCTCCAACAGCCCCTCACCCTCGACCCCGTCCACCCCCTCTCGCTCCAGGTCATCGTCAGCCCCCCGGACGACAGCGGCCGCCGCACCCTGGACATCTACGCCCGCTCGCAGTCCACCCCCACAGCGGAGTGGACCCGCCACGCCACCGCCACCCTCACCGACGAGCTCACCGATGAGCTCACCGACGAGCCCGCGGCCGAGCCGCCCAGCGCCGAAGCGGAGGCGGCCTGGCCACCCCCGGGGGCCGAGCCCGTCGACATCGCCGGTTTCTACGACCGCGCCGCCGCGGGCGGCTACCACTACGGACCCACCTACCAGGGGCTCCAGGCCGTCTGGCGCCACGGCGACGACCTCCTCGCCGATATCGCACTCCCGGCCGCTGACACCACCGAACCCCTCGCCCTCCACCCCGCCCTCCTCGACGCCGCGCTCCACCCGCTCATCGCCACCGCCGACAAGCCGGGCGGCGAGATCTGGCTCCCCTTCACCTGGAGCGGCGTCACCCTGCACGCCACCGGCGCCACCCAGGCCCGCGTCCGCATCACCCCACGTGGCGACAGCGAACTCGGCCTCGCCCTCCTGGACACCACCGGGCGGCCCGTCCTGACCGCCAACGCCATCACCACCCGGCCCATCGACACCGCGCGCCTGCGGACCAGCGGGCCGAACAACGGCCTGTACGAGGTGCGGTGGACCGCGCTGCCGATCCCGGCGGAGTCGCCGGCGAACGCCGCGCACGACTGGGCTGTGGTCGGCGACGGCCGGCTCGCCGGGGCGCTCCCGGCGCTCTCCCAGTACACGGATGTCGCCGCGCTGATCGCGGCCATGGACGACGGCGCGCCCGTGCCATCAGCCGTCCTGACCAGCCCGGCAACCACTGACAGTGATGGCCACGCCGCGGTGGCGCAGGTCCTGACGACGGCGCAGGAGTGGCTGGCCGAACCGCGGCTCGCCGAGTCCCGGCTGGTGGTCGTCACCCATGACGCCGCCGCCGTGGCGGAGGACACCCCCGTCGGCCCGGACGGCGACACCGTCGATCCGGTGGCCGCGGGCGTATGGGGGCTGATCCGCAGCGCCCAGACGGAGCACCCCGGCCGGTTCACGCTGCTCGACCTCGCCGGACGCGATACCGGTCAGGCGCCGGATGTCCTGGGGGTGCTGGACGCGGCCCTCGCGGCGGACGAGTGGCAGGTGGCCGTACGCGACGGCAAGGCGTGGGTGCCGCGGCTGACGGCCGCGGACGCGACGGCCGATATCGCGCTGCCCGTGACCTCGTCCGCCTGGCAACTCGTGATGGCGGACGAGCACGCGGGAACGGTCGACGGCCTGGCCCCGGAGGAGTGCCCGGAGGTGCTGGAGCCGTTGGCGCCCGGGCAGGTGCGGATCGCGGTCCGCGCCGCGGGCGTCAACTTCCGGGATGTGATGGTGACCCTCGGCGTCGTGCCCGACCGGCGCGGTCTGGGCGGCGAGGGCGCGGGCGTGGTGCTCGACGTGGCGGAGGACGTGACGTCGGTGGCCGTCGGCGACCGCGTCATGGGCCTGTTCCAGGGCTCGTTCGGACCTGTGGCCCTCGCCGACGCCCGCGCCGTCGTACCGGTCCCGGCGGGCTGGACCGACCGGCAGGCGGCGGCCGTGCCCATCGCGTATCTGACCGCCTGGTACGGGCTGAACGACCTCGCGGGCCTCGCGGCGGGCGAGTCGGTGCTCATCCACGCGGCCACCGGTGGCGTCGGCACGGCGGCCGTGCAGATCGCCCGCCACCTGGACGCCCGGATCTACGCCACCGCCAGCCCCGGCAAACACGCCGTACTGGAGGCCATGGGCATCGACCAGGCCCACCGCGCCTCCTCCCGCGACCTGGACTTCGAGGAGGCATTCCGCACCGCCACCGGGCCCGAGGGCATGGATGTGGTGCTGGACTGTCTCGCGGGCGAGTTCGTGGACGCGTCGCTGCGGCTGCTGGGCCACGGCGGGCGGTTCATCGAGATGGGCAAGACCGATATCCGCGACCCCGAGCAGATCGCCGACGCCCACCCCGGCGTCCGCTACCGCTCGTACGACTTCGTCTCCGACGCCGGTCTCGACCGGATCTCGGAGATGCTGGGCACCCTCGCCGACCTCTTCGCACGGGGCGTCCTGGCGCCGCCGCCGGTGCAGGCGTGGCCGCTGGCCAGGGCCCGCCAGGCGCTGCGCCATATGAGCCAGGCCAAGCACACCGGAAAGATCGTCCTGGACATTCCGCCCGCGCTCGACCCCGAGGGCACCGTCCTGATCACCGGTGGCACCGGCACCCTCGGCGCCCTGACCGCCGAACACCTCGTCACCAACCACCACATCACCCACCTCCACCTCCTCAGCCGCCGCGGATCCGACGCCCCTGGTGCCGCACAGCTCCTCGACAGGCTCCGCGCGCTGGGCGCCAGCGTCCGTATCACCGCCGCCGACACCGCCGACCCCGACGCCCTCCAACAGGCCCTCGACACCATCGACCCCGACCACCCCCTCACCGCCGTCATCCACACCGCCGGCATCGTCGAGGACGCCGTGCTCACCTCCCAGACCCCCGACACCCTCGGCCGCGTCTGGGCGGCCAAGGCGACGAGCGCCGCCCATCTCCACCGGGCCACCAAGGATCGCCCCCTGGCCATGTTCGCGGTGTTCTCCTCCGCCGCCGGCACCCTCGGCAGCCCAGGTCAGGCCAACTACGCCGCCGCCAACGCCTACTGCGACGCCCTCGCCACCCTTCGACGCCAGGCGGGGCTGCCCGCCACCTCCATCGCCTGGGGCCTGTGGGCCGCCAGCAGCGGTATGACGGGGCAGCTCAGCGAGGTCGACCACGCCAGGATGAGCCGGTCCGGGATGGTGCCGCTGTCCTCGGAGCGCGCCCTGGCGCTGTTCGACGCGGCGCATGGACACGGCACAGCGCAGTTGCTGGCCGCCCAGCTCGACCTGGCGGCGCTGTCCGCCCAGCCCGCCGAAGCGCTGCCGCCGCTGGTCCGCTCGCTCACGAGTACGGGGGCCCGGGTCGTACGGCGGTCCGTGGCGGCGCCGGTGGCCGATCTGTCCGGCCGGCTGGTGTCGATGGGCGCCGAGGAACAGCTGGCGCTTCTGCTCGATCTGGTCCGGACCCATGCGGCCACCGTGCTGGGGCACACGGATACCGAGACGGTGGCGATGGACACGCCCTTCAAGGACCTCGGGTTCGACTCGCTGACGGCGGTCGAGCTGCGCAACCGGCTGACGATGGCGACGGGGCTACGGCTGTCCGCGGCGTCGGTGTTCCGCCACCCGACGCCCGCCGCCATGGCCGAGCATCTGCGGGGCGAGCTGTGCCCGGCGGACGACGACGCGCTGCGGCCCGTGCTGCGGGAGTTGGAGCGGCTGGAGGCGGCGGTGGGCGAGGTGAGGCCGGAGGGCGAGACCGGTGCCCAGCTCGTCAAGCGGTTGCAGTCGCTGTTGTGGCGGCTCGGCGACGGCGCCTCCGGGGTCGATCACTCCGTCGACGGCGAGGTGCTGGAGTCGGCCTCGGACGACGAGATGTTCGCGCTCATCGATCAGCAACTGGGCTCGTCCTGACCGGCAGCGAGGGAGAAGCCATGTCCACCACCGAAGACAAACTGCGCCAGTACCTCAAGCGCGTCACCCTCGACCTCGGCCAGGCCAAACAGCGGCTGCGCGAAGCGGAGGAGCGCCACCAGGAGCCCATCGCGATCACCGCCATGGCCTGCCGCTACCCCGGCGGTATCACCTCCCCGGAGGCCCTGTGGGAGCTGGTGGCCACCGGCACCGACGCCATCGGCCCGTTCCCCACCAACCGGGTCTGGGACCTCGACCGCCTCTACCACCCCGACCCCGACCACTACGGCACCAGCTATGTGACCGAGGGCGGCTTTCTGCACGACGCCGACCAGTTCGACGCCTCCTTCTTCAACATCAGCCCGCGCGAAGCCCTGGCCATGGACCCGCAGCAGCGCGTCCTGCTCGAAACCGCCTGGGAACTCCTCGAACGCGCGCAGATCGACCCCACCACTCTCAAAGGTTCCGCCACCGGCGTCTACACGGGGGTGTCGAGCCAGGACTATCTGTCGCGGATACCGCGGATCCCCGAGGGTTTCGAGGGCTATACGGCCACGGGCGGACTCACCAGCGTGGTGTCCGGCCGCGTGGCGTACACGCTGGGCCTCGAAGGTCCCGCGGTCACCCTGGACACCGCCTGCTCCGCCTCCCTGGTGGCGATGCACCTCGCCGGACAGGCGCTGCGGCAGGGCGAATGCGACCTGGCCCTGGCCGGCGGCGTGACCGTGTTCAGCACGCCCACGGCGTATGTGGAGTTCTCCCGGCAGCGGGGGTTCGCACCGGACGCCCGCTGCAAGGCGTTCGCCGCTGCCGCGGACGGCACCGGCTTCTCCGAGGGCGCGGGTCTGGTGCTGCTGGAGCGGCTTTCGGACGCCCTGCGCAACGGCCATCGCGTACTCGCCGTGCTGCGCGGCTCGGCGGTCAACCAGGACGGTGCGAGCAACGGGCTGTCCGCGCCCAACGACGCCGCGCAGGAACGGGTGATCCGGCAGGCGCTGGACAGCGCCCGGCTCACCGCCGACCAGGTGGACGCGGTGGAGGCGCACGGTACGGGTACGACGCTCGGCGACCCGATCGAGGCCCAGGCGCTGCTGGCCACCTACGGTCAGGACCGCCCGGCGGACCGGCCGCTGTGGCTGGGCTCGATCAAGTCGAACATCGGCCACACCCATGCGGCGGCGGGCGTGGCGGGCGTGATCAAGATGGTGATGGCCCTGCGCCACGGCCGGCTGCCCGCCACCCTGCACATCGATGAGCCGACCTCCCATGTGGACTGGGACTCCGGCGCCGTACGGCTGCTGAGCGAGCCGGTCGACTGGCCGCGGGGGGACCATCCGCGCCGGGCCGGGGTGTCCTCGTTCGGCATCTCCGGCACCAACGCCCACGTCATCCTGGAGGAGCCCGCCCCGCCCACGGACACGCCCACGGACACGCCCACGGACACGGACACGGACACGCCCGCCGACACGGCCATCGACCGGCCCGAGGACCGGGTCACGCCGTGGGTGGTGTCGGCGCGCGGCGCGGACGCGCTGCGCGCGCAGGCCGGGCAGTTGCTGAACGCGGCGGCCGTCGACGGCGATCCGGACGCGGTGGGCTGGTCGCTGGCCACCTCGCGTACGGTGTTCGACCACCGGGCCGTGGTCATGGGCCGGGACACCGCGACGCTACGGGCTGGCCTGGCCGCGCTGGCGGCCGGGGAGGAGCATCCGGCGCTGGTACGGCGCGAGGCGGGGGTGCGGGGATCCGGGTGGCGGGTGTTCCTGTTCTCCGGGCAGGGCAGCCAGCGCCCGGGCATGGGCGCCGAACTGCATGCGCGTTTCCCGGTCTTCGCGGCCGCCTTCGACGAGGTGTGCGCGCTGCTCGATCCGGAGCTGGACCACCCGCTGGCCGACGTCGTACTGCGCGGCCGGCCGCGAGCCGAACTGCTGGACCACACCACCTACACCCAGGCCGGGCTGTTCGCGGTGCAGGTGGCGCTCGCCCGGCTGCTGAAGGACTGCGGGGTGCGGCCGGACGCGGTGATCGGCCACTCCATCGGCGAGATCGCCGCGGCCCATATCGCCGGAGTCTTCTCCCTCGAAGACGCCTGCCGCCTGGTCGCCGCCCGCGCCACCCTACTCGGCAGCCTGCCCTCCGGCGGTGCCATGACCGCCCTCGAAGCCACCGCCGAGGAAGCCGCCGAAGCCCTCGCCCCATACGACGGCCAGGTCGCCATCGCAGCCCTCAACGCCCCCACCAGCACCGTCATCTCCGGCCCGGCCGACCTCGTCGCCGAAATCGGCGCGGCGTGGAAGGAACGCGGCCGCAGGATCAAGGCGCTGACCGTCAGCCACGCCTTCCACTCCCCCCTCATGGAACCGGTCCTGGACGACTTCCGGCAGGCCATCGCCGGGCTGACGTACCACCAGCCCACCATCCCTCTCATCAGCAACCTCACCGGCGAACCGGCCGAAGAGGACATCGCCACCCCCGACTACTGGGTCCGCCACATCCGCCAACCAGTCCACTTCCACCCCGCCATCGCCCATATCGCGCAGCGCTCCGCGGTCTTCGTCGAGGTCGGCCCCGACGCCGTACTGATCCCGGCCGCGCAGAACAGTCTCGACGCGCTGGACGACCTGCCCGCGCACCCTCCGCTGCTGGTCCCCGCACTGACGCGTAAGCAGCCCGATGTCGAGGGCCTGGCGTACGCGCTCGCCCGGCTGCACACGCTCGCCCCCGTCGACTGGCGGCCGTGGTTCGCCCACGGGACCCCGCCACCGACCGTGGACCTGCCCACCTACCCCTTCCAGCGCGAGCGGTACTGGCTGCCGGACGCCCTGGCGGACGCGCCGCCGGCGGAGGCGGACGAGGAGGAGGTGCGGTTCTGGAGCGCGGTGGCGGCGCAGGATCTCCCGGCGCTGTCCGAGGCGCTGGGCATCGGCGAGGAGGACGGGCGGCACTCGTCGCTCGGCGCGGTGCTGCCGACACTGTCGCGCTGGCACCAGGAGCGCCATGAGCGGTCGACCGTGAACTCCTGGCGCTACCGGGTCGGCTGGCGCCGTCTGCCTGACCTCGGCCCGGCGGCAGCCGCTGCGGGCCCGTGGCTGCTGGTCGTACCGCCGGAGGGCGCCGAGGAGTGGGCCGACGCGTGTGAGCGGGCCCTGGCGGCGGATGGCGGCGAGGTGCGGCGGCTGGTGACGGACGGCGGGACAGATGTGGCCGGGCTGACCACGGCGCTGCGGGCGCTGGGCGACGAGGGCGGGCCCTGGGCGGGGGTGCTGTCCCTGCTGCCGCTCGACGAACGCCCGCACGACGAAGTGAGCCCCGCCGTGATCGGCGGTGTGACGGGCACCCACACCCTGCTGCGGGCCCTGCTGGACGCGGAGTTCGCCGCGCCCCTGTGGTGCGCCACGCGGGGCGCGGTGGCGGTCGCTGACGACGAGCGGCCACAGGCCCCCGCGCAGGCTCAGGTGTGGGGGCTCGGCCGGGTGGCCGCGCTGGAGCATCCGGCGGCGTGGGGCGGGCTGGTCGACCTGCCCGACTCACCCCAGGACCTTGCCCCTGACCTGCTGCGCGCCGCGCTGACGGGCCGGGACGGGGAGGACCAGGTGGCGCTGCGGCCGGCCGGGGCCTTCGGGCGGCGGCTGCTGCCCGCACCACTGAGCGGCCTCGGGGAGGCGCCGGCGCGTGAGTGGACGCCCCGGAACGATGTCCTCGTCACCGGCGGCGTCGCCGGAACCGCGGCTCTCGTGGCGCGGTGGCTGGCCGCGGGCGGCACGAAGCGCCTGGTCCTGCTGGCGCCGGACGGCCCGGCCGCGCCCGGTGGCGCGGAGCTGGTGGCCGAGCTGGCGGAGCTGGGCGCGGAGGCGACGGTGCTGGACGGTGTGCCGTCCGGCCCGGAGGCCCAGCGGGAGCTGGCCGACCAACTCGCGGCCTCGGGGCTGCGGGTCCGTACGGTCATCCACACCGGGGCGCCGAGCGACTGGGCGCCGCTGGCCGAACTCACACCGGACCGGCTGGCCGAGGCGGTGTCGAACGCCATGGGGGGAGCCGATCGGCTCGCGGAGGCGTGCGGCCTGGAGCCCGACGATCCGGTGGTGGTCTTCTCGTCCATCGCCGCGGTGTGGGGCGGTGGCGGGCACGGCGCACGGGCCGCGGCCGACGCGTATCTGGACGCGGTGGCGCGGCGGCGCCAGGTGGCGGGAGGCCATGTCGTACGGCTGGCGTGGGGCGTATGGGACGGTTCGGAGGGCCCGGAGGCGGCCGAACGCGCCGAACGGCTGGGGCTTCCGGCCCTCCCGCCCGAGCTGGCGCCGGCCGCGCTGCGGCGGACGCTCGACGAGGGCGGCCACGACGAAGGCCGAGCCGACGCGCATGCGGTGGTCGCGGACGTCAACTGGGATCGTTTCGTCCCGCTGTTCACCATGGCGCGCCCCAGCCGGCTCTTCGACGAGATCCCGGCGGCCCGGCGGGCCTGGCAGGCGGCGCTGGACGCCCCGGACGAGGAGGGCTCCGAGAGCCTGACGGCCCTGCGGGAGCGGCTGACGGCCCAGGCGCCGGAGGCGCGCGCCGGTACGCTGCTGGCGCTCGTCCGCTCTCATGTGGCCGGTGCGCTGCGCTATCCGGCGGCTGAGTCGGTCGACCCGGACCAGCCCTTCAAGGAGCTGGGGTTCGACTCCCTGGCGGCCGTCGAGTTCAAGAACCGGCTGCGCGGCGCCATCGGCCTGAGCCTGCCCGCCACGCTGGTCTTCGACTATCCGACGCCGACCGCGCTGGCCGGCCATCTGGTCACCCAGGTGCTGCCCGAGGAGCCGGAGGCGGAGCCGGTCGCGGCCCACCTCGACGAGATCGAGGCCACGCTCGCCGCCTTGGACTCCGACGATCCGCGCCGCGCCGGGCTCACCCACCGGCTGCGGGTGCTGCTGTGGCGATACGACGAGGGGGCCGGGTCCGGGGACGGCGCGCCCGACCCTGCCGAGGAGACGGGCGGCGACGACTTGGAGACGGCGTCCGCGGACGAGATGTTCGCCCTCATCGACCGGGAGTTCGGGGAGTCCTGAACACGGCACACAGCTGAGCCCCTGACCCCGGCGGGGTCAGGGGCTCAAGGGCTCAGGGACTCAGGGAATCAGGGAATCAGGGGCTCAGGGGCTCAGGAGCTCTGGGTCAGGACAGTCAGCGAGAACCGAACCGGGCGGCCAGCCGCTCCAGTTCCGGAGCCGCGTCGTTGGGGGACAGCTGGGCCCGTACCTCGTCACGGAGCCGCTGGGCGCCCGACGGGTCGTCCAGCAGCCGCACCAGGGTGTCCCGGATCCGCCGGCCCGTCATCCGCTCGGGCGGAATCCACTCGCCCGCCCCGGCCTTGTGCAGGCGGGCGCCGCGCACCGAGGCGTCCGGGGCCATCCAGGTGAGCATGATCTGCGGAATCCCATGGGCCAGCGAGCTGAGGAAGGTGGGAAGTCCACCGTGGTGGATCACGGCCGCGCACGACGGGACGATGGTGTGCATGGGCACGAACTCGACGAACCGCGCGTTGTCCGGAATGTGCTCCAGCTGTTTCTGCATGCTGACCGGCAGGGTCATCACGAGCTCGATATCGAGGTCGGCCAGCGAGTCCAGCATGTCCTGAAGCTGGTCCTTGGACACCCGCTGGCTGTCGAGGACGAGCCCTGACTTGTCCGTGTCCCACATGCTCGTCCCGAAGGTGGCGAGGACCCGCGGCGCCCGCGGTTCGCCGCGGATCCACTCGGGCACGACGGCGGGGCCGTTGTAGGGCACGTAACGGACCGGGACATGCGGCACCTCGCAGGCCAGCCGCATCGAGTCCGGCACCTGGTCGATCGTGAACTGCCCGGTCACCAGATCTTCGGAGAACTCGAAACCGTACTTGTCCCCCCACCCTCCGAGCCAGTCCCGCATGGGGTCCTCGCGGTCGGCCGGGGGCTGCTGGTCCCGTACCTTCACGAAGTGGCGGCGGATCCGGGCCTCGACCTCGATGCCGATCGGCATCCGCGCATGGGCCGCGCCCACCGCGGCGGCGGCGACGGCGCCCGCGTACGTCAGCCACTCCCACACCACCAGATCGGGCTTCCACCAGCGGCAGTACGCGACCAGATCGTCGATCATCGCGTCATTGGCGAGCTTGGCCACCTCGGTGGAACCGGCGGCGATCAGCTTCAGATAGCTCCAGGGGAGGTTTTCCTCGCCGTTCTCACCGAGATCGAGGACGGGGGCGTTCCCGCTCCCGGAATCGCTGCCCGACCCGCCGCCCGACCCGCCGCTCGTGTCGCCGCTCGTGTCGTTGATGACGCCGCTTTCCTTGAGCTTCCCCTGTACGTTCTCGCGCGCTCGGTATGCCCGCTCGGTGAAGGGCTCATCGGGGCCGACCGGGACGGCCGTATGTCCTGCCCCGGTGATGACGTCGATGAGGTCGGGGCTGCCCGCGAAGTGAACCTCGTGGCCCGCGGTGCGCAGGGCCCAGGCCATCGGCGCACAGAACTGGAAGTGGGTATGCCAGGGAAATGTGACGAACAGGACGCGCATGGCCGGCATCTCCTCTCTGATTGTCAGCGGCGGATCGTGCACGACGGATTGCCGGCCGTGGCGCCGAGAGCGCCGGGAGAGTCACCGCTCGGCGTCTTCGGTGACCGTGATGGCGCCGGCCGGGCAGAGCGTCACCGCGCGCCGGACCAGGGCGTGCCGGTCTTGGGAGGGGTGCGGGTCGAGGATTTCGACGGTCCCGTCGTCCTCGCTCTGGGTGAACACTTCCGGCGCCGTCAGCGCGCACATGCCGGCCCCCATGCAGAGGTCCTTCCTGACACCTACGCGCATGGTCACCACGCCACCGGCAGCCGGTGGACACCGTAGGTGAACCGGTCCTCCGCGGTCGGGACCTCGTCGGGCGGAACGGCCAGCCGCAGCTCGGGAAAGCGGTCCAGCAGCGCGGGAAACGCCTGTCGCATCTCGGCGCGGGCCAGTTGCTGGCCCAGGCAGTGGTGGAAGCCGTGGCCGAAGCCGATATGGCCGCCGATGGGCCTGGTGATGTCGAGCGTGTCGGGGTCGCCGAAGCGCGCCGCGTCGCGGTTGGCCGCCGACATCGACACCAGGACGGACTGCCCCTTGCCGATCAGCGTCCCTTCGATCTCGACATCCTCCAAGGCCGTGCGCACGGAGCCGTACTGGGCGATGGACAGATAGCGCACAAGCTCTTCCACCGCGGTGTCGATGAGATCCGGGTCGCCGCGCAGCGCCTCCTTCTGCTCGGGATGGCACAGCAGGGCGAAGGTGCCGAGCGACAGCATGTTGGCGGTGGTCTCCAGGCCGCTGGCGAGCAGGATGTAGCCGATGGTGGCCAGTTCCTGGTCGGTCAGTTCGGCGTTGTGGACCAGACCGCTGAAGATGTCGTCAGTGGGTTCGGCGCGCCGGCGCGCGATGAGCGCGGGGAACACGCGGAGGGTGACGGCCAGGGCGGCCTGTGCCTCCTTGGGGGTGGTGTCCCAGCAGAACAGGGCCTCCACGGCCAGCCGGAACTCCTCCCGGTCCTCGTCGGGGACGCCGAGCAGTTCACAGATCACCAGGGCCGGGACCGGGGAGGCGAACTCCGCCACGAGGTCCGCCGGTGAACCGGCGGCTTCCATCGCGTCGAGGCGCCCGTGGGTGATCTCCGCGATCCGCGATTCGAGCCGCTTCATCCGCCGGACGGTGAACTCGGCCATCAGCAGCCGCCGGTACCGGGTGTGATCCGGGGGGTCCATCAGCGGGAACATACCGGGGCCCGTGGTCTGGCCCGAGAGCTGGGCCGTCGGCACATCGACGATCCGGTGACCCAGCTCCAGCCGGGTGCTGAACCGGGCGTCCCCCAAAATGGCGCGCACCGCCGAATACCCCGTGACCAGCCAGCCCACATGGCCGTCGGCGAATCGCATGGGCGCGATCGGCCGCTCCTCCCGCAGCTGTCCCAGCACCGCGGGCGGGTCGAATGGTCCGGGGCGCCCCCGCAGAGGAAAGCTGATAGGGGTGTCCCGCATGGTGTGGTTCTCCCTTTCGCCGCCCGCGTTTCGCCGCCACGTTTCTCTGGCCACGTTTCTCTGGCCACACGTCTCTGGCCACGCATCTCTCCCAGGAGACGATCGCCGATCCGCCTAAAGCAGAACTGTCAACCCGAGTTAGTCCGCCTTTAGCGGCCGCCTGGAGACTTCCCAGCACCGGGACGCGACCGACGCCGACGGACAAGGCGCAGAAGGAGAGCGGGATGGCAGAGGTTTTTCAGGCCAGCCGACAGTGGGAGCGCATCAGTGAACTCTGGGTCACCGAGGACGCGGCCACCGATCTGACCGGTTTCAAGTCGGACCGACGGAATTTCAATCTCGCCCTTTGGGATCCGACGGCCAACGGAATCAGGTATTTGCGGGCCCTTGTGTACGAACTGGCCACGCGGCTGGGCGACGACGACTGGTCTAAGATCGAGAGTGTTCGCAACCGTGAGGTGGGAGATCCGGTCACGGTCCGCTACGAGGGCAAGTCCGTATGCCTGGACTATCTCCAGGCGGCGCTTGAACTCGGATTCATCGAGAAGGAGGTGGACCTGGACGGCGCCCACGTCCTGGAGATCGGCGCGGGCTACGGCCGCACCTGCCACTCGATGCTGTCCAACTACGACCTCGCCTCGTACACCATCATCGACCTGAAGAACACGCTCTCGCTGAGCAGGGCGTATCTGCGTGCGGTCCTGGACGAGAAGCAGTTCGCCAAGCTGAAGTTCGTGCAGGTGGAGGACATCGACACGGCACTGGGCACGGACCGCTTCGACCTGTGCGTCAATGTGCACTCCTTCACGGAGATGACCCCCGACACCGTCAAGGCCTATCTGCGCCTGATCGACGAGAGGTGCGGGGCGTTCTTCGTGAAGAACCCGGTCGGAAAGTTCCGGGACAAGAGCATGGACGGCCACCAGAAGGGCGAAGAGGCCGTGAAGCTGGCCATGGAGACCGGCCCGCTGCGGCAGGTGCTCGACATCCACGACAGCGAGGCCGTGGCCGCGGCCGTGCCCGCCTTCATCGACGCCTACCGGCCCGCCGACCGATGGACCTGCGCCGCGGACACCCGGGGCCTCCCCTGGAGCTACTTCTGGCAGGCCGTCTTCAGGAATACAGGCAGCAGGAATACAGGCAGCACTAAGGCTGGCGGCGAGAAGGCACACGACGCCCGTCCGTAGCCCCGTCCTCCCAGGAGGGAACTATGGACGCACTGGTCGGCACGCCGGTCCTGGTGCTGGGCGGCTCCGGGTATCTGGGGCGGCACATCTGCTCGGCGTTCACCGCCGCGGGCGCCCGGGTGGTACGGGTCTCCCGCGGCGGCCTGAACGGCGACGGCACGGACGGCGACGGCACGGACGGCGACGGCTGCCGTTCGCTGCGCCTGGACCTGACCGCGGCCGGCCCCGCCGAGCTGGCCCGGCTCTGCGCCGATACGGGGGCGCGGGTGCTGGTGAACGCCGCGGGCGCGGTCTGGGGCGGCGGCGAACGGCAGATGGCCGAGGCCAACTCCGGGTTCGTGAGCCGCCTCACCACGGCCGTCGCCCACCTCCCGGACCGGCCGCGGCTGATCCACCTGGGCAGCGCCTACGAGTACGGCCCGGCCGCGCCCGGGACCTCGATCGGCGAGGACTGGCCGACCGACCCGGCCACCGTCTACGGCCGCACCAAGCTGCGCGGCTCGCAGGCCGTGCTGCGGGCCGCGGCCGAGGGCAGCGTGGCCGGGACCGTACTGCGGGTCTCCGTCGCCTGCGGACCGGGCGCCCCCGGCAACAGCCTCGCCGGGGTCGTGGCCGCCCATCTGACGGCAGGCCACGGGGAATTGCGGCTCGCGCCGCTGCGCGACCACCGCGATCTGGTGGACGTCCGGGACGTGGCCGACGCGGTGATCGCGGCGGCCGTGGCCCCGGTCGGCGCGGTCACCGGGGCCGTTGTGAACATCGGGAGCGGCCGGGCGGTGCATGTGCGCAGGCTGGTCGACCTGATGATCGTGCTCAGCGGGCTGCCGGTGCGGGTGGTCGAGGACCCGGCCCTGCACCGGACGCGTTCGGACGCGGCCTGGCAGCGGCTGGACATCGCACGGGCGCGGCGCCTGCTGGGCTGGGCGCCGCGCCGAACCCTTCAGGAGTCACTGCGCGATCTGCTCGCGGCAGCCGGCTCGCCGCCCGCGGCGGTGCGTACGGCGACGGCCGGCGGGCCCGGGAACAGCCATGGGAAGGACAGCAGATGAGCGAACGGGTCGCGCGCATCCTCGACGAGGTGCGCAAGTACCACCAGGACAGCCAGGAGGGGCGGGGCTTCATCCCCGGGGTCACCGAGATCTGGCCCTCGGGCGCGGTGCTGGACGAGGAGGACCGGGTCGCGCTGGTGGAGGCCGCGCTGGAGATGCGGATCGCGGCGGGCAAGTCCTCCCGGAAGTTCGAGTCGGCCTTCGCGCGCAGAATGAAGCGCCGTAAGGCCCATCTGACGAACTCCGGGTCGTCCGCGAACCTGTTGGCGCTCTCCTCGCTCACCTCCCATCTGCTGGGCGACCGCCGGCTGCGCCCGGGCGACGAGGTCATCACGGTGGCGGCGAGCTTCCCGACCACCGTCAACCCGATCCTGCAGAACGGCCTTGTCCCGGTCTATGTGGACGTCGAGCTGCGGACCTACAACGCCACGGCCGAGCGGGTGGCGCGGGCGATCGGGCCGCGCACCAAGGCCATCATCATGGCGCACACCCTGGGCAACCCCTTCGAGGCCGCGGAGATGGCCCAGCTGGCGCAGGACCGCGACCTGGTCCTGATCGAGGACACCTGCGACGCCGTGGGCTCCACGTACGACGGGCAGTTGGCGGGGACCTTCGGCGATCTGACGACCGTCAGCTTCTATCCCGCGCACCATCTGACCATGGGCGAGGGCGGCTGCGTGCTGACCTCGAACCTGGCGCTGGCACGGATCGTGGAGTCGCTGCGGGACTGGGGCCGGGACTGCTGGTGCGAACCGGGCGAGAGCGATACGTGCCGCAAGCGGTTCGGCTATCAGATGGGCACGCTGCCGGCCGGCTACGACCACAAGTACATTTTCTCCCATATCGGATACAACCTGAAGTCGACCGATCTGCAGGCGGCGCTGGGGCTGGCGCAGCTCGACAAGCTCGACGCGTTCTGCTCGGCCCGGCGGCGCAACTGGCGGCAGCTGCGCGAGGGTCTTGACGGGCTGCCGTGGCTGATCCTGCCGGAGGCGACGCCGCGCTCCGATCCGAGCTGGTTCGGGTTCGTGCTGACCGTCGACCCGGCGGCCCCGTTCAGCCGGGCCGAGCTCGTCGACTTCCTGGAGTCCCGCAAGATCGGCACGCGCCGGCTGTTCGCCGGGAACCTGACCCGCCACCCCGCGCACGCGGAGGCGCCGCACCGGGTGTGCGGTGAGCTGACCAACAGCGACATCATCACCGAGCACACGTTCTGGGTCGGCGTCTACCCGGGGCTGACCGAGGAGATGATCGACTACATGGTCTCGTCCATCAAGGAGTTCGTCGAAAGCCGCGGCTGACCGCACGTATCACTGCACGCCGTTGGCCGCGCGGCCGACGGCGTGCAGTGGTTCGCCGGCGTGCGGTGGTTCGCGCGGTCAGCGGTGGGTCGGCTGGGCGGACCGCTTGAGCGGTTCCCACCAGGCGCGGTTGTCCCGGTACCAGGCGACCGTCTCGGCCAGCCCGGCGGCGAAGTCATGCCGCGGGCGGTAGCCGAGTCCGTCCCTGGCCTTGTCGTCCCGGACGGCGTAGCGCCGGTCGTGTCCCTTGCGGTCCGCGACATACCGTACGCGGCCCCAGTCGGCGCCGCATGCCTCCAGCAGCAGACCGGTCAGCTCGCGGTTGGTCAGCGCGGTGCCGCCGCCGATGTTGTAGATCTCGCCGGGGCACCCCTTGGTGCGCACCAGTTCCACACCGCGGCAGTGGTCCTCCACGTGCAGCCAGTCGCGTACGTTCAGCCCGTCCCCGTACAGCGGTACGTCCTCGCCGTCGAGCAGATTGGTGATGAACAGCGGGATGATCTTTTCGGGGAACTGGTGGGGACCGTAGTTGTTGCTGCACCGGGTGACGCGTACGTCAAGACCATGGGTGCGGTGGTAGGCGAGGGCGATCAGGTCCGAGGCGGCCTTGGAGGCGGCGTAGGGCGAGTTGGGGTCGAGCAGGGCGGTCTCGGGGCTGGAGCCGGTCTCGACGGAGCCGTAGACCTCGTCGGTGGAGACATGGACGAACCGCTCCACACCGTGCCGCAAGGCGGCCTGCAGAAGCGTATGGGTGCCCTCGATGTTGGTGCGCACGAACGCGTCGGCGCCGTCGATGGAGCGGTCCACATGGGACTCGGCGGCGAAGTGGACCACCTGGCCGGCCTGTTTCATGAGCGTGTCGACCAGTTCGGCGTCGCAGATGTCGCCGTGGACGAACGTCAGCCGGGGGTCGGCGGTCTCGAGGTTGCTCAGCGAGCCGGCGTAGGTGAGCTTGTCCAGCACCGTGACCTGGGAGACGTCGGGGCCCCAGTCGGCAGCGCCCCGCTCCGCGCCACCCGGTGCGAGGAGCCCGCGTACGTAGGTGGAGCCGATGAACCCCGCGGCGCCGGTGACGAGGAGTCTCATATTTCCTCCAGGAACCGCGCGGGCGGCAGGCCTCTTTGGTACGAGCGAGCGCGGTCCATGACGTACTGGCCGTAGGGCGAATTGCTCATCTCGGCGCCCAGCGCATGACAGTCGTCGGGTCCGATGAATCCCATGTACATGGCGATCTCCTCGACACAGCCGAGCCGGGTGCCCTGGTAGTGCTGTACGTCGCGCACCATACGGCCCGCGTCCAGCAGGGTCTCGTGGGTGCCGGTGTCCAGCCAGGTGACGCCCCTGCCGAGCCACACCAGATCGGCCCGGCCCTCCTCCAGATATGCCTGCAGCACATCGGTGATCTCCAACTCGCCCCGGTCCGAGGGAGCCAGGCGCTTGGCGATGTCGACGACGCTGCTGTCGAAGAAGTACAGACCGGGAATGGCCAGGTTCGACCGGGGCCGCTCCGGTTTCTCCTCGATGGACAGCAGTTTGCCGCGGTCGTCTATTTCGGCGACGCCGAAGTGCCGGGGGTCGGCGACCTCGTGCCCGAACAGCACACATCCGCGCAGCCGCTGCACGCTTCTGCGGAGCAGCGCGGGCAGGTTCGCGCCATGGAAGAGATTGTCGCCCAGGATCAGCGCGCACTCCTCACCGCGAATATGGTCCGCGCCGACCCGGAAGGCATCGGCGATTCCCCGCGGTTTTTCCTGGGCGGCATAGGAAATGTTCAGCCCCAGGCGCCTGCCGTCGTCGAAAAGCTTTTGGAACTGCGGCAGTTCCGTGGGGCGGCTGATGATCAGAATATCCCGGATGCCCGCGAACATAAGAACGGACAGCGGGTAGTAGATCATGGGTTTGTCGTAAACGGGAACCAGCTGTTTCGACCCCGCCAAGGTGACGGGCTGCAGCCGTGTTCCGTTCCCGCCCGCGAGAATGATGCCCTTCATCATGTCAGGACTTCCCGAACTCGTTGGCGATCAGATCGAATATCTCCTCCGCCGTCGCCGCCTCCAGGTCGCCGTGGGACCCGGCGGCACCGGCGGTGTCGCTCCACTTGTCGGCCAGCAACTGCAGGCGTGCGGCGATCCGGGAGCAGGCGGCCTCGTCGACGGTGTCCGGCGCGTGGGCGGCGTCCCAGCCGTCGAGCTCCGACATGATCAGCTGTTCGCCCGAGGCCGCGTCGGCGACGAGCAGCCCGTGCAGATGGCGGGCCAGTTCCTCGGCCGATGGGTAGTCGAACAGGACGGTCGTGGGCAGCCGCAGCCCCGTACTGGCATTGAGCCGGTCGCGCAGCTGGACGGCGGTGAGCGAGTCGAAGCCCAGCTCCTGGAACGGCTTGGTGGGCGGCACGGCGTCCGCGTCGGGGTGGCCGAGGGTGGTGGCCGCATGCGCCTGGACGTGTCGTACGAGGATGTGGTGCTGCTCGGCCGGCGGGCAGCCGGCGAGCTTGCGCCGCAGCGGATCCGCCTCCTCCTCCCCCGGCCCGGTCTCCTCGGCGCGCGCCTCGACGGCCTCGGGGAGGTCGGACAGCAGCGGGCTGGGGCGCAGCGCGGTGAAGCCGGTCAGGAAGCGCCGCCAGTCGACGGCGGCGACCACGGCGTTGGTCTCCCCGCGCGCCACCGCCTGCTGGAGCGAGGCGACGGCCAGACCGGGGTCGAGGGGGTGGATGCCGCGGCGGCGGAAGGCGTCGACCTCCTCGGCCGTGGTGGCCATGCCCACCTCGCCCCACAGCCCCCAGGCCACGGAGGTGGTCGGCAGGCCGAGGCCGCGGCGGTGCTCGGCGAGCGCGTCCAGGTAGGCGTTGGCGGCGGCGTAACCGGCCTGCTGCCCGCTGCCCCAGGACGCGGAGACCGAGGAGAACAGGATGAACGCGGAGAGGTCGAGGGCCTGCGTCAGCTCGTGGAGGTGCCAGGCCGCGAGCGCCTTCGGCGCCAGCATACGGCTCAGGTGTGCGTCGTCCACGTCGGCGATGAGGTCCTGCTCGCTGACGCCCGCGGCGTGGATGACGGCGGTCAGTGGGTGTTCGGCGGGGATCGCGTCCAGTACGCCCCGCATGGCCTCCGGGTCGGCCGCGTCGCAGGCCGCGATGGTCACCGCGGCGCCCAGGCCGCGCAGTTCGGCGGCCAGTTCCGCGGCGCCGGGCGCGTCGGGGCCGCGGCGGCTGGTGAGGACGAGGCGGTCGGCGCCGCGTTCGGCGGCCCAGCGGGCCAGCAGCGCGCCGACGCCTCCGGTGCCGCCGGTGATCAGCACGCTGCCCCGGGGCTGCCACGCGTCGCCCGCGGTGCGTCCGCCGGTGGTGGTCCCGCCGGTGGTGGTCCCGCCGGTGGTGTGGACGAGGCGGCGGGCCAGCGCCCCGCCACCCGCCCGGATCGCCACTTGATCCTCGGCCGGACTGTCTGATGAGTCGTCCGCCGAGCCGTCTGATGGCGCGTCGGCCAGCAGGGCCGCCAGCCGGACCGCGGTCTGCTCGTCGGGGGTGGCCGGCAGATCCACCAGGCCGCCCCATCGGTCGGGGTGTTCCAGCGCGGCCACCCGGCCCACGCCCCAGGTCTCCGCCTGGAGGGGGTGCGACAGCGGGTCGTCCGGGCCGGTGGACACCGCGCCCTGGGTCAGGCACCACAGTGGCGCGGTGATCCCCGCGTCGCCGAGCGCCTGGAGGGCCGCCACGGTGGCGGCGAGTCCGGCGGGTACGGCCGGATGGTCGGGGCGGGGGCGCTCGTCGAGCGCGAGCAGGCTGACCACCCCGGCCGGGGCCTGGTCACAGCACAGGACCGTCAGCCATTCGGCGAGCTCGCCGCGGCTGGTGGCGGAGGCGTCGACGGGGCAGAGCCGCACCTCGGCGCCGTGCCCGGTCAGGGCCTCGGCCGCGGTACGGGCCGCCGGGTGGTCCTGGTGGCCGGTGGGGACGAGCAGCAGCCAGGTGCCGCTCAGGGCGGGCGGGTTGGGGTCGGGCAGCGGGGTCCAGCGGATCTGGTGGCGCCATGAGGCCAGGGTGGTGCGTTCGCGGTGGCGGCGGCGCCAGGTGGACAGTACGGGCAGGGCGGGCCGCAGCGCCTCGATGTCCTCGGCCGTGCCGTCCGGCTCCAGCACCCGTGCCAGCGCCTCGATATCGAGGTCTTCGACGGCTCCCCACAGTTCGGCCTCGGCCGGGTCCTGGGTGCCGTCGCCTCCGGCCGCACGGGCCTGGGGCAGCCAGTAGCGCTCGCGGTCGAACGCGTAGGTGGGCAGGGCCACCGCCCGGGGGGCCGGCGGGCCGGCGAACCAGGGCCGCCAGTCCACGGACACTCCCGCGGTGAACGCCTGCCCCAGCGCGGTGACCAGCTGTGCCGGACCGCCCTCGGCACGCCGCAGCGTGCCCATGGCCGCCGCGGCGACCTCGGCGGACTCGAAGCACTGCTGAAGCGCGGGGACCACCACGGGGTGCGTGCTGACCTCGATGAACACCCGGTGCCCCGCGGTCAGCAGCGCGTCGACCGCCTCGGTGAGCCGGACCGGCCGGCGCAGATTCGTCAGCCAGTAGTCGGCGTCCAGGGCGGCGGCGGTGGCAGTCTCGCTGTCGCTGTTGGTCTCGGTGTCCAACAGGCCGCCGGTCACGGTCGAGTAGAACGCCACGTCGGTGGCCTGCCCGCCGACCCCGGCCAGGCGGTCCTTCACCTCGTCGGCGATCTCGTCCACCTGGGGGCCGTGCGAGGCGTAGTCCACGTCGATGGTACGGGCCCGCGCCCCGGTGGCCTCGCAGGCGGCGACGACGGCGGCCACCGCGTCGGGCGGGCCGGAGACCACGGTGGAGGACGGGCTGTTCAGCGCCGCCACGCCCACACCGGCCGCCTTCTCGCCCACCTCGGCGACGAGCCGTTCGGCGGTGTCGGGGTCGACGCCGAGAGAGGCCATCGCGCCCCGCCCGGCCAGCGCCCGCAGCGCCTTCGAGCGCAGCGCCACCACCCGGGCCCCGTCGTCCAGCGAGAGCGCGCCCGCGACGCACGCGGCGGCGATCTCGCCCTGCGAGTGGCCGACGACCGCCGCGGGCCGCACGCCGTGGTGGGCCCACACCGCGGCCAGGGACACCATCAGCGCCCACAGCACGGGCTGGACCACATCGACGCGGCGGAGGTCGGCGGCGCCTTCGGCGCCACGCAACACCTCCGTCAGCGACCAGTCCACGTACGGGGCGAGCGCCGCCTCGCACTCGGCGATCCGGGCGGCGAACCCCGGGGAGACGTCCAGCAGTTCGGCACCCATCCCGGGCCACTGGGAGCCCTGTCCCGGAAACACCAGGACCACTCCCGCGCCCGGCGAGCCCGGCGGGCCGGTCACCACGCCGGGCGCCGGCTCCCCCGCCGCCAGCGCGCCGAGCCCGTCCCGTAGCGCCGCGGTGTCGGGGCCGGTGACGACCGCCCGGTGCTCGAATACCGACCGCGTGGACACCAGCGACCAGCCCACCGCCCGCGGATCGCCACAGGCCGGCGTCGCGTCGAGCAGCCGCCGGGCCTGGCCGCGCAGCGCGGCCGCGCTGCGCGCCGACAGCACCCAGGGCGCAACAAACCCGGCGGGCTCGGCGGGCTGAGCCACCGGTGCTGAGTCCGATGCGGGTTCGGGGGGCGCCTCTTCCAGGATCAGGTGCGCGTTCGTCCCCGAGAAGCCGAAGGCGGACACGCCCGCCCGCCGGGGGCGTTCGGCCCGCGGCCACTCGACGGCCTCGTGCAGCAGCCGCACCCCGCCCGCGTCCCAGGCCACATGGGGGCTGGGCGCGTCGAGGTGCAGGGAGCGCGGCAGCATCCCGTGGCGCAGCGCCATGACCATCTTGATCACGCCCGCGGCACCGGCGGAGATCTGGGTGTGGCCGATGTTGGACTTGATCGACCCCAGCCACAGCGGCTGGTCGTCGGGCCGGTCCTGGCCGTAGGTGGCCAGCAGCGCCTGGGCCTCGATGGGGTCGCCGAGGCTGGTGCCCGTGCCGTGTGCCTCCACCGCGTCCACATCCGCCGGCGCCAGCCGGGCGGCGGCCAGCGCCTGCTGGATGACGCGCTGCTGCGCGGGACCGTTGGGCGCCGTCAGCCCGTTGCTCGCCCCGTCCTCGTTGACGGCGGAGCCGCGGACGACGGCCAGCACCTGGTGTCCGTTGCGGCGGGCGTCCGACAGCCGCTCCAGCAGGACGATTCCGGCGCCCTCGGCGAGCGTCATACCGTCGGCGCCCGCCGCGAAGGCCTTGGAGCGGCCGTCGGGGGCCAGGGCGCGCAGTTCGCTGAACCCGACCAGCGGCGCCGGGGAGGACATCACGTACACCCCGCCGGCCAGTGCCAGCGTCACCTCGCCCGCCCGCAGCGCCTGGCACGCCAGGTGGATCGCGACCAGCCCGGAGGAGCACGCGGTGTCCAGTGTGACCGCCGCGCCCTCCAGGCCCAGGCTGTACGCGACGCGCCCGGCGACGACGCTCGCCGAGTTGCCGGTGGTCAGATAGCCCGCCGCGTTCTCGGGCACGTGGAAGGAGTTGAGGAAGTAGTCGAGGCCGTCGCAGCCCAGATAGGTGCCGGTGGCGCTGGAGCGCAGGGTGTGCGGGTCGATTCCGGCGTGTTCGACGGCCTCCCAGGCCACCTCGAGCGCCAGCCGCTGCTGCGGCGCCATGGTGATCGCCTCGTTGGGGCTGATCCCGAAGAACGCGGCGTCGAATTCGTCGGCGTCGTAGACGAATCCGCCGTTGCGCACATAGCTGGTGCCCGGCTGCCCGGGGTCGGGGTCGTAGAGCGCGTCGAGGTCCCAGCCGCGGTCGGTGGGCAGGCCGCCGGTGCCCTCGCGGCCGGCGGCGACCAGGTCCCACAGGTCCTCGGGGGACGCGACACCGCCGGGGAACCGGCAGCCGATGCCGACGATGGCCACGGGCTCGTGGTGGGCGTATTCGACGTCCTTGAGCCGACGCTGCGCCTCGCGCAGATCGGCGGTCACGCGCTTGAGGTAGTCGAGGAGTTTCCGCTCGTCGTTCGCCATGTCAGGACCGCTCCGGGGCCGGCTTGTCCACGGTGTGCGCCAGGTCGAGCAGGTCGTTCGCCACCCGCTCGGGCTGATCCGCGTGGAGGTTGTGGTCCGCGTCGACGTACGAGCGGGAGTCCGCCTGCGGGATGGCCGCCTGGGCCTCCGCCACCCACTTCCGCGCCCAGCTGCCGCGCAGGGCGGAGTAGGGGGGCAGGGCGATCAGCAGCAGGACGGGCACCGTGATACCCGGATACCAGCGGGCGGGCGGGTCGTTCCACATGCTGTACGAGATCGACACCTGGTGTTCCAGCGGCAGCCGCTGGGCGAGCCGCCCGTCCGGCCCCTTCACCAGGTCGGCCATGATCGCCTCGATGGCGGCCTCGGACCAGGTCGGGTGGAGCGTCCACTGGAGTTCCCGGATGGTCTCCTCGGTCGCCCCGGTGACCTGGGAGTGCCACCGCTCCAGTGTTTCCACGCTCTTCTCGATGGTGATCGCGGAGTCGACGAGGCTGAGCCAGCCACCGTCGACCAGCGCGAGGCCCGCGGCCAGTTCGGGGTGTTCGGCCGCGGTCCGCACCGCGATATTGCCGCCCCAGGAGTGGCCGGCCAGCAGCGCCCCGGTCAGGCCCAGCTCACGGCAGACCGTCACCAGATCGGCCACGACGGTCTCGTTGTCGTAACCGTCCGGCGCCACGTCGGACTCGCCGTGTCCGCGCATGTCGAGCGCGTAGACGGGGTGGCCGGCGGCCGCGAGCCGGTCGGCGGCCTCGTCCCACATCCGGGCGTTGGACCCCAGCCCGTGAAGCAGCAGGAACGGCCGGCCGTCGCCACCCGGCCGGTGCCGTACGTTCAACGTCACCCCGTGGTCCACGGGAACGGACAGCTTCATGACGGGGATCCCTTGCCTCCCGGGAGTTGGGATGTGACAGGCGGACGGGCGGGGCGCGAGGCCCGGTCAGGCCCTACTCCGCTTCCACCTCGTATGCCTCGGCCAGGTACTTGCCGAGCAGGGTGGGGGTGGGGTGTTCGACGATGGCGACGAGCGGGGCTTCGACCCCGGTGTCGCCCATCAGGGTCTTGGACAGTTGCAGGGCGTTCAGCGAGCTCAGGCCGTTCTCCAGGAAGTTGCCGTCCTCGTCGAGTTCGGGGCGTTCGAGGATTTCGCGGGACCGCCGGAGCACCAGGTCGCGCAGCAGGTCCTCGCGCTCCTCGGGCGTCGCGGACGCGAGCCGCCCGGCCATCTGCTCGTCGTGGGTGGACTCGGGGGACTCAGTGGACTCGGTGGACACTTCGTTGGGCTCCATGGCCGCACCTCTCTCGGTGTCATGTCGGGCTGGCGGGAGTACGTCGCGGGTCGAGGACGGCCGGTCAGTCGAACACGCCCTTGGCGGCGGTGCCGGAGGGCTTGAGCCCGACCGTCTCCAGCTCTTCGGGGCGGAACGGCGGTTCGACGAGCTCCGGGTAACTGGTGTCGCTGTGCAGCAACGACAGGAATCCGGGGTCGCCCAGGGCCCTCTGCGGCGCGTTCAGGGACAGCACGCCGGTGGCGACCTCGCAGACCTTCGGCGACCGGATCGACTTGCTGGAGACGTAGTCGGAGAATTTCAGCCGCTCCGCGGTGTCCGGGCCGGTCAGCCGCGGATCGCGGGAGAGGTTGCGGCAGTTGACGTACTGGATGTCATTGAGCCCGGCCATGATCCACGGATCGTCGACCACCTCGCTCAGCGCCCGCTGAAGTTGCCGGGTGCCGCCCTCGCCGAAGCCGTCGCGCGCCAACTCCTTGTCCAGCGCCTCGGCGGCGCGGGCGGCCGAGCTCATGCCGTGGCCGTACACCGGGTTGAACGCCGCCAGCGAGTCGCCGAGGATCAGCAGACCCTCCGGCCACTGTGGCATGCGCTCGGGGTACAGCCGCCGGTTGGCGCCCGAATGCGACTGGAAGATCGAGCTGATGGGCTCGGCGACGCTCATCAGGTCGCTGACGATCGGATGCCGCAGCTCCTTGGCGTAGCCCCGGAACTCGTCCTCCTGGGAGGGCAGCGGGGCGCCGCGCGTACTGGTCAGCGTGACCAGCCAACGGCCGCCCTCCTGGGGGTAGACCACGCCGAAGCGGCCGGGCTGCCGGGTGAGGGGGTCGGCGGCCACCTGGACCGCGGGGAAGGTGTCGCCCGCGCCCTCGGGCGCCTTGAACATGCGGGTGGCGTAGCCGATACCGGCGTCGACCACGTCCTGCTCGACGGCCGGCAGGCCCAGGGCCGCCAGCCAGCGGCCCAGCCGCGAGGCCCGACCCGTGGCGTCCACCACCAGGTCCGCCTCGAGCAGCCTGGTCTCGCCGCCGTCCACCTCGCGCACCCGGACCCCGGTCACCCGGGAGCGGTCACCGGCCAGGTCTACGGCCTCGGTGCCCTGCTCGACCTGGATCCGGCCGTCGGCCAGGATCGCGCTGCGCACCGTCCAGTCGAGCAGGGGGCGGGTGCACATCATCGCGTACGCGGTGGCCGGGAAGCGGTACTGCCAGCCCCACGCGGTCAGGGTCACCAGGTCGCGCTGGAAGCCGATCCGGCGCGCACCGGCCGCCAGCAGCCGCTCGGCGGTGCCCGGCAGCAGGTTCTCCACGATGCCCGCGCCACTGGACCACAGGACGTGGACGTGGCGGGCCTGCGGCTGTCCCTTACGGTGGTGCGGCCCGTCGGGCAGGATGTCACGTTCCACCACGGTCACGGATTCGACGTGGCGGGCCAGCACATGAGCGGTCAGCATGCCGGCCCATCCGCCGCCCAGCACAACGGCGCGTGTCGGTGTGGTCATGGCATCAAGTCCTCTCGGAAAACGGGCTCGCCCGGTCTTGTGGTGGGCGGACATTCGCCTTTCGCCTCGGACACCCGTCATGAGGGTGTCCGAGGCGGCTAAAGCGGGTCTTTCGGGGAAAGCCCCATCGTCAGGTCCGTGAGCCCCCAGAACCCCCGGATATGCGCGCCGAGGCCGTCCTCGTTCACCTCACAGATGGTGATCATGCGCATGCGCATCTCGGCCGGTACAAACACCCGGGCGTCCCCCCGGATCACCACGAACCGTCCGTCCATCGACGAGACGGGCCGACCGAGCACCTCGTGCACCTTGTTCTCGGAGCCGCGGAACACATGCTTGCGCAGGGCGTCCTTGCCGTGCAGCTTCATACCGCCCACCGGGTCCTCGAAGACGATGTCCTCCGTGAACATGGCGACGGTCCCCTCGATATCGCCCTTGAGCAGCCGCCCGAGGTATTTCTCCGGCAACCGCCTCAGGTCCAGTTCGCGGGGGGTGATGGTGTCGGGGCCGCGGAACGACTCCGGTGTGCCGTCCGCCGAGAGCTCGATATCGGGCCGGCCCCAGTACGCCCGCATGTCCTCGATGAGGCCGGACTCGCCGACGCGGAGCAGCAGCGCGTAGTGGTAGCGCAGACCGGCCGGCTCCGCGCCCGATGGCGGTGGCACCCATCCGCGGTCGGCGTACACCGGGCCACGGGGCCGGTAGTCCATCACCGCGGTGATCCGGGACAGCACATGGGTGCCGTCCTGCCCGACGACCGTGTCCTCCACGGTCTCCTGGACGTTTCCGGCCACGGCGCTCTCGAAGTGTGCGCGCAGCGCCTCGCGGCCACTGCCGCCACCGGCTCCGACCGGGTCCTCGTACGTGGCGTCCTCCGCGTACAGGTCGAGGAGCGCGTCGATATCGCCCGCGCTCAGGCGCCGGCTGTGTTCGAGTGCGATCCGCTTGCGCGGGCGCTCGTTGATCACCGTGTCCTCCCTGGCTTCAGGACCCCGAGCAGTCACCCTTGCCGAGCGCTCTAAAGCTGCCCTTGCCGCGCGACGTGGCAGCGACAGGGCTGCTTTAGGCGGATCGGCGATCCTCCGCACAGTCCCGGATGGCATGGCATGGGACGGCATGGCATGGCCGACGACGGAAGGCCTGAAGATGACACCAGAGAAACCGGGCCGGTGCCCGATCTCCCTCAACGACCCGGAGCTGACCGCCGATCCGTACCACGGCTTCGGGCGGATCAGGGAGGAGGCGCCCGTCGCCCTGGGCTCCCTGGCGGACGGCCGGAACATCTGGATCGTCACCCGCTACGACGATGTGCACGCCGTGCTCACCGATGAGCGCTTCGTCAGCAACTCCCAGTCGGTGCCCGGCACCACCACGAACCGCCATGCCGAGTCGCTGACCTGGCTGGGCCTGTCCGAGGAGCTGTTGCCCCTGCTCACCCGCGCCATCACCCAACTCGATCCGCCACATCACACACGGCTGCGCGAGCTGGTCGCGGGGGCGTTCTCGGCGCGTGTCCCCGCCCTGCTGCCCCGGGTGCGGGCGCTGGCGGACGAGCTGGTCGACGCGCTGCCGGTGCACGCCGTGGACGGGACCGGGACCGTCGACCTGGTCGAACACTTCGCCGATCCGCTGCCGATCGCGGTCGTCTGCGAACTGCTCGGCGTACCGGCCGAGGACCGGGCGAGATGGCGGAAATGGAGCCATGACTACGCGGACATCCTGCGGCTGAAGAAGATGCTCACGGAGTCCGGCGGCCATCTCCGGGAGCTGGTTCGGCGGCGCCGCGCCGAACCGGCGGACGACCTGATCACCGGGCTCATGGCGCAGGGCGCGGAGGGCGAGCGGCTGTCGGACACGGAGGTGGTCACCATGGCGTTCCACCTGATCGTCGCCGCACACGAGACGACCGCCGGCCTGATCGGCAATGGCATCCTCGCGCTGCTCACCCACCCCGGCCAGCTCGCGCTCCTCGCGAACGAGCCGCAGCGGATGCCGGAGGCCGTACAGGAGCTGCTGCGCTGGTGCAGTCCGATGGTGTTCGGCAAACCGCGGTACGCCACGGAGGAGATCCGGGTCGCGGACACGCCGATCGGCAAGGGCGATGTGGTGCTGCCCGTACAGGGCGCCGCCAACCACGATCCGCGGCGTTTCCCGGAGCCCGAGCGGCTGGACATCACCCGCCGGCCCGACGGCGAGGGCGGGCGGCACCTGGCGTACTCGCGCGGGCCGCACCACTGCCTCGGGGCCACACTGGCCGACCAGGAGGCGGAGATCGCGCTGGGGACGCTCTTCGGCCGTTTTCCGCAGCTTGAACTCGCTGTTGAGGAGGCGGAGCTGGCGTGGCGTCCGGTGCCGGGCACCCGGCAGCTCGTCCGGCTGCCCGTGAGGCTGGGCGCCGAGGCGGCGCGGCCGGGGCGGCGGGCGTGATGTCGGGGACCGGCTCGCC
>NZ_NCSM01000016.1:0-12299 GCF_002224125.1 Streptomyces sp. NBS 14/10 | reverse complement strand
CGGCCTGCCAGTACCGTCCGCGCTGAAAGGCGTACGTGGGCAGGTCGACGCGCCGCGCGTCGGTTCCGGCGAACACCGCGGCCCAGTTCACCGCGGTGCCACGGGCGTACAAATGGGCGAGGGCGGTGGCCACGGCGGTCGCCTCGGCCACCCCGGGCCGCAGCGCGGCCACGGCGTGCGGCCCCGTGCCGTCGAGGAGTTCGGCCACCTCATGGCCGCCCAGTTCGAGGTGGACCGTGCCGTCCTTGGCCGAGGCACGGACCTGCTCGGCGACACCCCCCGGCGCCTGTGCCGGCCCGTCGTACGGACCGGTCAGCGCCGCGCAGGCCTCGGGCAGTGACTGCTTCCCGCTGAGGTGTTCCTCGGCGAGCCGGCCGACCCCGTAGCCGCGTACGGTCCCGGGCCGCACCCCCCACGACTCCAGCAGGCGGAACAGCGCCACCTGGACCGCGAAGGCCCTGGCCGATTCGAGACCTGCGGCCGGGGCGGGGCCGGCGTCGGTGTCGGCCTCGGTGAGCATCGCGTCACGGGCCGGGAACCCCAGGTGGGCGTCGAGCGCCGCGCAGACCGTGTCGAAGGCGGCGGCGAACGCCGGGAAGGCGTCGTACAGCTGCTTTCCGGTGCCGGGGGCGAGGGCGTGGCCGGTGAGCAGGACGACGAGGCGGTGGCGGCGGACCGGTTCGCCGTGTACGACATGGGGCGCGGATGTCGCGTCGGCCAGCGCCCGCAGGCCGTCCAGCAGGTCCCGGCGGCTCTCGCCGACGACCACCGCGCGGTGGCGCAGCGCGGCGCGGGATGTCGCCAGCGACAGGCCGAGATCGGCCGGGCGGAGCCCGGGGCGCCGCTCGATATGGTCAAGCAGCCGGGCCGCCTGGGCACGCAGCGCGGCGGGGTCGCAGCCGGAGACCGGCCAGAGCGTCACGCCTCCCGCCTGCCCTGCCGCCGCCTCCGGCGCCGGGGGGTCGTCGGCCGGTGCCTGTTCCAGGATCACATGGGCGTCCGTACCGCCGAAGCCGAACGCGGACACCCCGGCCCTGCGTGGCCGGTCCGTCCCGGGCCAGGGCGTGGCGTCGGTGACCAGCCGGATCCGGCCCTCGTCCCAGGGGATATGCGGGGAGGGCGCCTCGGTGTGCAGGGTGCGCGGCACCATGCCGTAGCGCATGGCCTGGACCATCTTGATCACTCCGGCGATACCGCTGGCCCCCTGCGTATGGCCGAGGTTGGACTTCACCGCCCCCAGCAGCAGCGGCCGGTCGGCGGGGCGACCCTCGCCATAGACGGCCGCCAGGGCCTGTGCCTCGACCGCGTCGCTGAGCAGGCCGCCGGTGCCCTGGCCGTCGACCGCGTCGACCTCGTGCGGCGCAAGCCCCGAGGCGTCCAACGTCTTTCTGATCAGCCGCCGTTGAGCGGGCCCGTTCGACGCGCTCGCGCCGTTGGTGGCGCCTTCCTGGCCGATCGCGCTGCCACGGACGACGGCGAACACGGGGTGCCCCTGGGCGCGGGCGACGGACAGCCGCTCCAGCAGCAGCACCCCCGCCCCCTCGGCGAAGGCGATCCCGTCGGCCCCGTCGGCGAACGAGCGGCAGCGCCTGGCGACGGGCAGCCCGATCCCCCGGGCCGATCCGATGAAGGTGTCCGGGCTGGACATCACGGTGACACCGCCGGCCAGCGCCAGGGAACACTCACCGCCGCGCAGCGCCTGACAGGCCAGGTGCAGCGCCACCAGGGAGCCGGAACACGCGGTGTCCAAGGTGGCCGTGGGCCCTTCGAGGCCGAAGGTCAGGGCGATACGGCCGGAGAGCACGGCGCTCGAACCGCCGGAGGCGATATGGCCGAGCAGTTCGTCGGGGACGTCCCTCAGATGTGGGGTGTAGTCCTGGCCGGTGGTGCCCATGAACACGCCGTAGCGCCGGCCGGCGACCGACCGCGGGTCGATGCCGGCCCGTTCGAACGCCTCCCACGAGGTCTCCAGCAGCAGCCGCTGCTGGGGATCCATCACCGACGCCTCGCCCGCCGAGATCCCGAAGGGCGCCGGGTCGAACGCGGCTGCGCCGGGGAGGAATCCGCCCTCGGCCACCGCGCTGCGCGCCGCCGGGTGGGCGTCAGGACCGCACATGCCGTCCAGGTCCCACCCTCGGTCGTCGGGGAAGGGGCAGACGGCGTCGCGTTCCTCGGCCAGCAGGGTCCACAGGTCGTCCGGGGACTCGACACCACCGGGGTAGCGGCAGGCCATCCCGACGATCGCGATCGGTTCCCGGGGGGCCGCGCGCAGCTGCTGGTTCTCCTTGCGCAGCCGCTCGGCCTCCTGGAGCGAGGCGCGCAGGGCTTCGACGATCTTGTCGTCGGCCACGGTCATGACATTCCTCCGAGGGGACGGCACAAGGGATGGCACAGCGGGCGGCGCATGTCAGGACTCGCCGTTGCGCAGGGCCATGTCCACCAGTTCGTCGAGGTCCATCGAGGCGATATCGGCACTCTCAGTGCTCTCGGTGTCGTCTTCGGCCGGGGCCGGCTCGGACACCGTGTCGTCCGCCTCCGCGTCCGTGTCCCCTCCCTCACCCAACCGCAGCAGGGCCTCCAGCAGCCCGGACTGCTCCAGCCGCCGCAGCGGGATGGCGGCCAGCACCTGGCGGACCCGGCTCTCGAAGGGGTCGGTGGGCGGGGCGATCTGCTCGCGCAGATGCTGGGCGAGCGCCAGCGGGTTGGCGAAGTCGAAGACGAGCGTGGCGGGCAGCCGCAGTCCGGTCGCGGCCGAGAGCCGGTTGCGCAGCTCGACGGCGGTCAGCGAGTCGAAGCCCAGCTCCTTGAACGTACGGTCGTGGGCGATCTCGTCGGCCGAACCGTGGCCGAGGACGGCCGCCATATGCGCGCACACCGCCTCCAGCACATAGCCCTCGCGATCGGCCTCCGGCAGCGCGGTGAGCCGTTCGGCCAGCGACGGCCCCGACGTACTCGCCGCGCCGCTGTCGGCCACCCGCCGCGCCCTGGTGCGGCCGGCGGCCGGGCCGCCGCCGGGGCCCTGTCCGGACTGCCGGATCGGGACCAGCAGCGCGTCACCCGCGGCGTGCGAGCGGTCGAACAGCGCCAGGGCCCGCTCGGTGGGCAGCGGCTCCATACCGGCCTGCCGGATGCGCTGGAGGGTGCCGTCGTCCAGCTCACCGGTGAGCGTGCTGGTCTCCTCCCACATGCCCCAGGCCAGCGACTGGCAGGGCAGCCCGTTGGCCTGGCGGTGCTGGGCCAGGGCGTCCAGGAAGGTACTGGCGGCCGCGTAGTTGGCCTGCGAGGGGTTGCCGTACACCCCGACGACGGAGGAGAACAGGACGAACAGCGCCAGGTCGGCGTCCTTGGTGAGCTCGTGCAGATGCAGTGCGGCGTCGGCCTTCGGCCGCAGGACCCGGGCCAGTTGCTCGGTGGTCAGCGCGTCGACCATGCCGTCGTCGAGGACTCCGGCGCAGTGCACCACACCGGTCAGCGGATGGGCGTCGGGGACACCGGCCAGCGCCTCGGCGAGCTGCGCGCGGTCGCCGACGTCGCAGGCTTCGATGGTCGCGGTGGCGCCCAGCGCGGCCAGTTCGTCGCGCAGCTCGGTGGCGCCGGGGGCCTGCGGGCCGCGGCGGCTGGTCAGCAGCAGCCGCCGTACGCCGTGCCGGGTGACCAGGTGGCGGGCGACCAGGCCGCCCAGGGTGCCGGTGCCGCCGGTGACCAGGACCGTACCGTCCGGGTCGAGGGTGCGCGGCAGGGTCAGCACGATCTTCCCGACGTGGGCGGCCCGGCTGATGAGGCGGAACGCGTCGCGCGCCCGGCGGATGTCGTAGGCGCGCACCGGGGGGTGGGCCAGCTCGTCGCGTTCGAACTGGCCAAGGATTTCGGTCAGCATGCGGCCGATGCCGTCCTCTCCCGGCGCCCCCAGGTCGAGGACGCGGTAGTGGGCACCGGGGCTGGTCTCGGCCAGTTGCTCGGGGCCGCGGACGTCGGTCAGGCCCAGCTCCACGAACCGGCCGTCCCCGGTCAGCAGGCGCAGCGAGGCATCGGTGGCCGCGCCGGTGAGGCTGTTGAGGACGACGTCGACGCCGCGGCCGCCGGTGGCGGTGCGGAAGGCGTCCTCGAAGTCCAGGTCGCGGGAGGAGGCGCGGTGGGCCTCGTCGATGCCCATCGCCTCCAGTACGGCGTGTTTGCCGGGGCTGGCGGTGGCGTACACCTCCGCGCCCAGGTGGCGGGCGATCTGTACGGCGGCCATGCCGACGCCGCCTGCTGCCGCGTGGATGAGGACCGACTCGCCCGCCTTGAGGCCGGCGAGGTCCACCAGCCCGTACCAGGCGGTGACGAACGCGATGGGCACGGCCGCCGCCTGCTCGTCGGTCCAGCCCGGCGGGATGGGCACGACGGAGCGGGCGTCGGCCACGGCGGTGGCCGCGAAGGCCCCCTGGAACATGCCCATCACCCGGTCGCCGACGGCCACCGAGGTGACGTCCTCAGCCACGTCGAGCACCACGCCCGCGCCCTCGCTGCCCCGGAACACCGCCTCGCCCGGGTACATGCCGAGCGCGATCAGCACATCCCGGAAGTTGACGCCCGCGGCGCGGACCTGGACGCGGATGTGGCCGGGGGCGAGCTGCTGGGGTTCGTCCGCCGCCACCAGGTCCAGGTTGTCCAGGGTGGCGGGGCCGGTGATGTCCAGCCGCCAGTGGGGGGCGTCCGGGAGGGTCAGGGCGCCGCCGGACGCCGCGGGGACCAGGCGGGACGCGCGTACGGTCCCGTCCCGGACGACGATCTGCTTCTCGCCCGCGGCCACCGCGGCGGCGACGGCCTGCGGCAGTTCGTGTACGTCGGTGTCGACCAGGACCAGCCGGTCGGGGTGTTCGGACTGCGCGGAGCGGATCAGACCCCATACGGGGGCGTGTACGAGGTCGGTGACGTCCTCGCCGTCGGTGGCCGCGACCGCGCCGCGGGTGACCACCGCCAGCCGGGCGCCGGTGAACCGGTCGTCGGCCAGCCAGCGCTGCACGGTGTGCAGCACCTCGCCCAGCCGGCGGCGCACCGCCTCGGCGAGGTCCGGGTCGTGCGGCGCCGGATCGCAGGGCAGCACGATGACCGGCGGGACGGGCAGACCGCCGTCCATCGCGGCGGCGAGCGCGTCGAAGTCGGCGTAGCGGCGCACCCCGTAGCGGCTGAGCGAGGTGCCGGTGGCGACCGCGGCCCAGTCGTCGGTGCCTGTGCCCGGCTCGGCGTCGGTCAGAGGGTCGTACGACACGCGGAAGAGGCCGTCGCGCGTGTCCTCGCCGCCACTCGGAAGTTGCCCGGCCGTGAACGGCCGGGTCACCAGGGCCTCGATCGAGATCACCGGGTGTCCCGAGGCGTCGGTGGCGTGGACGGACATGCCGTCGTCGCCGACCGGCGCGAGCCTGACGCGCAGCAGCTCGGCGCCGGAGGCGGCCAGCGACACGCCGTTCCAGGCGAACGGCAGCGCCATCCGGCCCTCGGTGTCGCCGCGGACCGCGGTCAGCCCGCTGGCGTGCAGCGCGGCGTCCAGCAGGGCGGGGTGGATGCCGAACGCGGCGGCGAGCCCGCGCTGTTCCTCCGCCAGGACGACCTCGGCGAACACCTCCGTATCGCGCCGGTAGACGGCGCGCAGGCCGCGGAAGGCGGGGCCGTAGCGGTAGCCGCCCTCGGCGAGCTGGTCGTAGCAGCCGTCCACGGACACGGGCTGAGCGCCCTCCGGCGGCCACTGGGCGAGGTCGAACGGCTCGGCGGCCCCGCCGCCGGGCGCCAGTGTGCCGCTGACGTGGCGCACCCACGGCTGGTCGGTCCCGGCCGGGCGGGCGTACGCGCTCAAGGGACGGCGGCCGTCCTCATCGGGCCCGCCCACCACGAGTTGCAGGTCGGTGCCGCCCTCGTCGGCGAGCACCAGCGGGCTGGCCAGCACCATTTCCTCGACGCGGTCGCAGCCCACCTCGTCCCCGGCCCGCACGGCCAGCTCCACGAACACGGCGCCGGGCACCAGCACCGCACCGGCCACCGCGTGGTCGGCCAGCCATGGATGGGTGTCCAGGCCGAGCCGGCCGGTCAGCACCACCTCGTCGCCCTCGGCGAGTACGGTGACGGCGCCCAGCAGCGGGTGGTCGGCCGGGGCGAGGCCGAGCCGGGTGGGGTCCCCGGCTCCGCTGCCACTCGCGTCCAGCCAGTAACGGCGGCGCTGGAAGGCGTAGGTCGGCAGGTCGACGGGGCCGGTCCCCTCCGGGAACACCCGGCCCCAGTCCACCGCGACACCGTGGACATGGGCCTGGGCCAGCGCGAGGAGGAAGCGGTCCCAGCCGCCCTCGTCCCGGCGCAGGGTGCCGAGCGCCGTGGCGCCCACGCCCGCCTCGTCGATGGTCTCCTGGGTGCCGATGGCGAGGACCGGATGCGGGCTGCATTCGATGAACGCGCTGTGCCCGTCCTCCAGCAGCGCCTCGGTGGCCTGCTGGAACTTCACCTGCTGACGGAGGTTGGTGAACCAGTACGTGGCGTCCATGGCGGTGCCGTCGATGCGCCGCCCGGTGACGGTCGAGTACAGCGGGACGGAGCCCGCCTTCGGCTCGATGTCCGCGAACGCCTCGGCCAGCCGGTCGTTCAGCGCGTCGACATGGGCGCAGTGCGAGGCGTAGTCCACCGGGACACGCCGGGCGCGCACCCCGTCGGCCTCGTAGCCCGCCAGCATTTCCTCCAGGGCGTCGGCGTCGCCGGACGCCACGGTCGAGGAGGGGCCGTTGACGGCGGCCACGCTCAGCCGGCCGTCCCAGCGCTCCAGGTGTTTCTCGACCTGCTGTACGGGCTGCGGTACGGAGGCCATACCGCCGCGGCCGGACAGTTCGGGCAGCGCCTGGGAGCGCAGCACCACGACGCGGGCCGCGTCCTCCACGGACAGCACGCCCGCCACGCAGGCCGCCGCGATCTCGCCCTGGGAGTGGCCCACCACGGCCGCGGGCTCCACACCGTACGAACGCCACAGCTCGGCCAGGGCCACCATGACCACCCACAGCACGGGCTGGACGACGTCGACCCGCTCCAGGGAGGGCGCGCCCGGCTCGGCCCGCAGCACCGACTCCACGGTGTAGTCGGTGTGCCGCTCCACCGCGGCCGAGCAGCGGCGGAAGTGTTCGGCGAACACCGGGGAGGCGTCGGCCAGGGCGAGGGCCATGCCGACCCACTGCGAGCCCTGGCCGGGGAAGACGAACACCGTCGCGCCGGGGCTCGGCACGCCTGTGACCACCTGTCCTGAGGGGGTGCCCTCGGCCAGCGAGGCCAGCCCGGCCAGAAGCGCGTCGCGGTCGGCGGCGACCACGGCGGCGCGGTGCGACTGCGCGGCGCGCGCATGGGCGAGGGCGAAACCGACGCTCGTCGGGCTCGCCTCCGGCCGCTCGGTGAGGAAGTCCCGCAGCCGGGCGGCCTGGGCGCGCAGCGCCGCCTCGCCACGCCCGGACACCAGCCAGGGGACGACCGGCAACTCGGCGGTGGGGGCGGGCTCGTCGGCCGGCGGGGCCTGTTCGAGGATGACGTGCGTGTTGGTGCCGCTCATGCCGAACGACGACACGCCGGCCCGGCGCGGTCCGCCGGTCTCGGGCCACGGCAGCGCCTCGGTCAGCACCTTCACGGTGCCCTCGGACCAGTCCACCTGGGTGGTGGGCTCGTCCACGTGCAGGGTGCGCGGCAGAACGCCGTGCTGGAGCGCGTACACCATCTTGATCACCCCCGCCATGCCGGCGGCGGCCTGGGTGTGCCCGATGTTGGACTTGACCGAGCCCAGCCACAGCGGGCTGCCCTCGGCGCGCCTCCTGCCGTAGGCGGCGATCAGCGCCTGCGCCTCGATGGGGTCGCCCAGCGAGGTGCCGGTGCCATGCCCCTCCACCACGTCGATGTCCCGGGCGGACAGCTGGGCGTCGGCCAGCGCGGCGCGGATGACGCGCTCCTGGGCGGGGCCGTGGGGCGCGGTCAGACCGTTGGAGGCGCCGTCCTGGTTGATCGCGGAGCCGCGGATCACGGCCAGCACCGGATGTCCGAGGCGTTCGGCGTCCGCCAGCCGCTCCACCAGCAGCACACCCACGCCCTCGCCGGGGCCGAAGCCGTCGGCCGCCGCCGCGTACGCCTTGCACCGGCCGTCGCCGGCGAGCCCCTTCAACTTGCTGAACTCCAGGAACGTGCCGGGCGTCGCCATCACACACACCCCGCCGGCCAGCGCCAGCGACGACTCGCCCTTGCGCAGCGACTGCACCGCCAGATGCAGCGCCACCCCGGACGAGGAGCAGGCGGTGTCCACCGTGAAGGCGGGGCCCTCCAGGCCGAGGGTGTACGAGATACGGCCCGACATCGAACTCGCGGCCAGCCCGGTGGCCATGTACCCGGCCACGTCCTGCGGCGCGTCGGCGCCGCTGCCCGCGTAGTACACGGTGCTGCCGCCGACGAACACACCGGTCTTGCTGCCGCGCAGCGACGTCACATCGATACGGGCGCGCTCGACGGCCTCCCACGCGGTCTCCAGCAGCAGCCGCTGCTGCGGGTCCATCGCCAGGGCCTCGCGCGGCGAGATGTCGAAGAAGTCGGCGTCGAAGTCCGCGATGTCCTGGACGAATCCACCCTCGCGCACATAGCTGGTGCCGGTCTCGCCCGAGTCGTTGAACAGACCGGGGTCCCAGCCCCGGTCGTCCGGCATCGGGGAGACCACATCGCGCCCCTCGGACACCAGGTCCCACAGGGCCTCCGGGGTGTCCGTCCCCCCGGGGAACCGGCAGGCCATCCCGACGATCGCGACCGGCTGGCGGTCCCGGGCCTCCACCTCGCGGAGGCGCTGCTGAGTGTCATGCAGATCGGTCGCCACTCGCTTGAGGTAGTCGACCAGCTGTTCCTGGTTCGCCATGGCGGTTTCAGGCCCTTCCCAGCTGGGAGTCAATGAATTGCAGCACTTCATCGGCCGAGGCCGCCTGGAGCCGTTCCGCGACGCCGTTGCCCTCCGCCGCCGCGGGCTGCTGGCGGCAGCGCGCCAGCAGCGCTTCGAGCCGGGCCGTCACCGCGTCCCGCTCCTCGGTGTCGGCGAGCAGATCGACGTGGTCCTCCAGCCGGTCCAGTTCCTGAATCAGCGCCTCCGACCCGCTCAGCCCCTCGGACACCAGCTGATCCCGCAGATGCTCGGCGAGCAGTGCCGGGGTGGGGATGTCGAAGATGAGCGTGGAGGGCAGCTTGATATCGGTGGCCTGGCTGAGCCGGTTGCGCAGCTCTACCGCGGTCAGCGAGTCGAACCCGATCTCCTTGAACGGCCGCGCCGGATCGACCCCGAGTACGTCGCCGATCCCGAGCACTGCCGCCACGTTGCGGCGTACCAGCTCCAGCAGCGTACGGCTCTGCTCGACCGCCGAGAGGCCCGCCAGGCGCTCCGCCATCGACGAGGTGTCCCAGGCGTCCCCGTGTATGGGGTGCCCCGCGGCGGTGCGGCGGACCGGTGCCCCCCGTACCAGGCCGCTGAGGATACGGGGCAGGACGTTGGCGCCCGCGAGGTCCCGTAGCGCCGCCGCGTCGAGGCGGACGGGCACCAGCAGGCTCTCGGGCCGCCGCACGGCCGCGTCGAACAGGGCCAGGCCCTGGTCGGAGGACATCGCCCGGATACCGGAACGCTCCATCCTGGCGATATCGCGCTCGGCGAGGGCGCCGGTGATGCCGCTGCTCTGCTCCCAGTGGCCCCAGGACAGCGCCTGGCCGGGGAGCCCGGCGGCCCGGCGGTCCTGGGCGAGCGCGTCGAGGAAGGCGTTCGACGACGCGTAGTTGCCCTGGCCCGCGACACCGGCCACGCCGCCCGTCGAGGAGAACAGGACGAAGGTGGCGAGGTCCGCCGCGCGGGTCAGCTGGTGCAGATTGACCGCCGCGTCCACCTTGGGCCGCAGCACCTTGTGCAGCTGCTCGGCCGTGAGGGACGGGATGGTGCCGTCGTCGGTCACACCGGCGGCGTGCACGACACCGGTCAGCGGGTGTTCGGCGGGGATGCCCGCCAGCAGCGCCGCCAGCGCGTCACGGTCGGCGGCGTCGCAGGCGGCGACCGTGACCTCGGCGCCCAGCGCGGCCAGTTCGTCGCGGAGCGCCGCCGCGCCGGGCGCGTCGCCACCCCGACGGCTCGTCAGCAGCAGATGGCGTACGCCATGGGTGGTGATCAGGTGGCGGGCGAGCACGCCGCCGATCGTGCCGGTGCCACCGGTGATCAGCACGGTGCCCTCGGTGTCCAGGGCGTGGCCGGGCAGGTCCGGCAGGTCCGGCGGGGTGGGGTCGGTGTCCTGGCCGATACGGGCCAGCCGCGGGACGACCACCGCGCCGTGGCGCACCGCCACCTGCGGCTCGCCCGATCCGAGCGCGACGGCGAGGGCGCTGGGCAGCAGGTCGGTGGGGTCGCTCTCGTCGGCGGCTTCAAGGTCGACGGCTTCCAGGTCGACCAGCAGGAGCCGGTCGATGTTCTCCAGCTGCGCGGAGCGCACCAGGCCCCACAGGGCAGAGTGCACCAGGTCGGTGACCCCCTCGTCACCGCCGGTCGACTGGGCGCCGCGGGTCACCACCGCCAGCCGGGAGTCGGCGAACCGCTCGTCCGCGAGCCAGTGTTGGACAACCCCGAGAAGGCGCGCGGTCTCGTCGTGGACCGCGGCGGCGAGCCCGGGGTCGGCTTCGGTCACCGCGCCGGCGAGGGGCGCACAGGGCAGCACCACCAGCTCGGCGGGCGGTGTGCCGTCGTCGACGGCGCGCGCCACCTCCGCGAGGTCCGGCGCGGTACGGACGGAATGTCCGGCCCGTTCCAGCGCGTCGGCGATGCCGAGGCCGTCGTCGCCCAGCACCTCCCAGGCGCTTTCGGCGAGCACTCCGGGCTTGGGCTCGGCGGAGATCCACTCGACGCGGTACAGCGAGTCGAGCCCGGCGTCGTCGCTGCGGCGCAGCTGCTCCAGGGAGACCGGGCGGGAGACCACCGCCTCGGCGGACGCGACCTGGCGGCCCGAGGGGTCCGCGACGCTCAACGACACGCCGTCGGCCGTCGCGTTCGGCACCATACGGACGCGCAGCGCGGCGGCCCCGGTGGCGTACAGCGACACACCGCTCCAGGTGAACGGGAGCAGCATCTGCCCGTCGGGCGTACCGCCCTGGCCGATGCCACCGGCTTGCAGCGCGGCGTCCAGCAGGGCGGGGTGCAGCCCGAAACGCCCGGCCTCCTCCCGAAGTTCCTCGGGCAGAGCGGCCTCGGCGAACACTTCGTCCCCGCGGCGCCAGGCGGCCTTCAGACCGCGGAACGCGGGGCCGTAGCCGTAGCCCGCCTCGGCCAGTCCGGTGTAGAGACCGTCCAGGGACAGCGGCTCGGCGTCGGCCGGCGGCCACTGGGTGAAGTCGAAGTCGTCGGGCCGGGCGCCCGTGGTGAGGGTGCCGCTCGCATGCCGGGTCCACGGCCGGTCGGCAGCGCCACCGCTATCGCCGTGGGCGCGCGCGTGGACGGTGAAGGCGCGGCTGCCGTCCTGGCCTGGTGCCGAGACGACGAGCTGGAGTTGCAGCGCCCCCTCCTCGGGGAGGATCAGGGGGGCTTCCAGGACCAGTTCCTCGACGCGGTCGCAGCCGACCTCGTCCCCGGCGCGTACGGCGAGGTCGACGAACGCCGTGCCGGGCAGGAACACCGCCCCGGCCACGGCGTGGTCGGCCAGCCAGGAGTGTCCGGCGGTGGAGATCAGGCCCGTGAGCACCGCCTCCCCGCTCTCGGCGACCCGGACGGCGGCGCCGAGCAGCGGGTGGTCGGCGGAGGCGAGGCCGAGGCTCTGGGCGTCTCCGGAGCCGCCGAGGGTGGCGGGGTCGATCCAGTAGTGCCGGCGCTGGAAGGGGTAGGTGGGCAGATCGAGGACGGCCGGGGCCTGGGTGTCGGCCGTGGTGTCCACGCCGTACCAGGCCCTCCAGTCCACCGGCAGCCCGGCCGCGAAGGCATGGGCCAGGGCCCGGGCCAGCTGCGCCGGACCGCCCTGATCCCGCTGCAGGGTCGGCACGGTGGCCACCGCGACCTCGCCCGCCTGAGCGGTCTCCTGAATACCCACGCTCAACACCGGGTGCGGACCGGCCTCGACGAGCACGCGGTATCCGTCGGCCAGCACGGCCTCGATCGCGGTGGCGAACCGGACCTGACGGCGCAGGTTCTCCACCCAGTACGCCGCGTCCAGCGTGGCGGTCTCCACCCGGTGGCCGGTCATGGCCGAGTAGAACGCGACCCCCGTGCCGATCGGTGTGATCTCCCCCAGCAGCCTCACCAGGTCCTCGGCGATCTC
>NZ_NCSM01000015.1 GCF_002224125.1 Streptomyces sp. NBS 14/10 | reverse complement strand
CAGACACTCGGGACGGGGCGGTGACCAGTTCATTCCCGGCTGGCCGTACTCGTTCGCCGCAGCCCTGGAGACGGGGCGGACGTCGTGGTGCCAGCTGCTGGATGCGGTCCGGCTCGGCCCCGACGACGATGTCGCCGAGGTCACCGCGGTCCAGGCCCGCCGTGTTGTCACCGACCTGATCAGCCAGGGGCAGCGGGAAGCCGGTGACAACGACATCCTGATCGTCTTCGACGCCGACTACGATGCCCCACGCATGGCCCATCTCCTCGCTGGCCTCCCCATCGAGGTGCTCGGGCGGATGCCTTCGGACCGGGTGATGCGCCGGCCGGCACCCTCGCTCAAGGAGTACGCCCTGTCCTATCCCCTGGGCGGGCGACCGCCGAAGCACGGCAAGGAGTTCCACCTCGCCAAACCGGAGACCTGGGGCGAGCCCGACGCTGAGACGGTGCAGGTCACCGACCGGTACAGCACCGCCCGAGCGATGGCCTGGGATCGCATCCACCCCCGCCTGACCACCCGCAACGCGTGGATCAACCACACCGGTGAACTCCCCGTCATCGAGGGCACCCTGATCCGCCTGACGGTGGACCATCTGCCCGGCGGAGGTGACCCGCTGACCGTCTGGCTGTGGTCCTCCGAGGTCAGCATGACCAACGAGGACGTCGACCTGCGCTGGCAGGCATTTCTCCGCCGCTTCGACTTGGAGCACACCTTCCGCTTCGGAAAGCAGACGCTCGGCTGAACCCGTCCCAAGCTCCGCACCCCCGAGGCCCCCGACCGGTGGACATGGCTCGTCATTGCCGCCCACACCCAGCTCCGCCTCACCCGCGAAGCCGCGGCTGACCTCCGCCGCCCCTGGGAGAACCCGGCCGAGCCCGCCCGGCTCACCCCAGCCCGTGTCCGCCGAGGGTTCAGGAACCTCCGCCCGCACCTGTACTGTCCAGCCCGTGCACCCAAACCATCAACACCCGGTCCGGGACGACCGGATGGCTCGAAGAACCGGCGACCGCCACCCGTTACGACGTGAGCAAATCAACCAGACGACCCGAGACCATCGCTGAACGCAATCATCTCAAAGTTCGCAAACCGTAAAAACAAGCTCAGCCAGGGTTACGTGTGGCGCACGACCGGAGCCCTGCACGGACCCGTCGGAGCGGCGAAGGGTCCAGAGGCGTAAGGCGGGGCAGTGACGGCGATATGCCCGGCCTCGCAGCGAGACCGGGCACCTCCCGGTGACGCTATGGCGCCTTCGTCCCGCACCGGGAGGAGCCGGGATCCGGCGCGGGACGATCACCGCTCGGCGTGAAACCGCCGTGCAGGCCGACGATGCCGGGCGGTCCATCCCGGCTCCGGGGCGCCTAGGCGACCGTCAAAGTCACCGGCCCACCCGGCATCGGGGTGCCGTTGGGGAAACCGAAGGGCGAGGACTTGCCCGCCTGGTCGGACAGGCGCACAGCGATGGTGTACGTCCCGGGGGCCACGTCGGAGGGCAGTGAGAAGGAGAGGGCCAACGAGCCGCTGAAGGTCGGCGAAGCACCGCCGGACACGGCCGGGATCCGCTGCCCCCAGGAATCGATCAGGTACACGTCGTAGCCGCTGACACCCGCAGTGGTGCCCGAGACGTCGACGGTGAGGCAGATGCCCGTGAACTGCCGGTCAGATGCCGCCCACCCGAGCCGCTCACCGTCACGGCGCCGCCGGAGACACCGACCTGGGAATCGCGCACATCGAGATCGTAGGTCATCCTCGACGAGTCCTCGCCGACGTAGATGTACGGCTGACGTTCGCTGTCCACCACGAGGTCGTCATACGCCGGGCCCTGCCTGTCGGCAAGCGTCTTCACCTCGAACGTGCTGTGGAACACACCCAGCCGGGCGGCGCCCCAGTCCAGCGAGGTGCCCCGGGTATCCCAGGCCTCTAAGCAGGTAACCGCCCAGGTGACCAACGCCCCGGCCGCATACTGCGGAACGCCCAGGGCCCACTCACAAGCAGCCTCCTGAAGCGTCGAACCGGGCACCACCGTGATGTCCTGGCCATAGGAGCCCCCGTCATAGGTCCCGACCAGCAGCACGCCCAAGCACGTGCCGACCGTCGCGCCCTGACAGTGCAGATAGACCCGCACGCTCATACCGTCACTCGCCCGGGTGGTATTCGTCATCGTCCAGCGAAGCATGACAGTCTCACCGCCAGACGACGCATCCACGGCAGACGCGGTGAAATCCATGTCGGTCACAGCCATGGTGCCCGCCCCCGCCCCATCGCAGTCCCCGTGACCGGCGCCAGGACCAGCCCGAGCCCCACCCCGATCGCCACAATCATCCGTCTCAGTTGTATACGCAACACCGATCCCCTCACTCTGCTCTCCACCGAGCCCCCGCACTCGAGACAAACAGACTGCAACAGTGCAGTCACTGACCTGCACAACTCCACCCGTGCCAACTCGTCCCTTGCCCACCGGCGGGGCCGGGCCTGCGCAGATTGGCGACGCCTGCGACCAGCCGGGTCCGACCGGAGCGGTCCCAGCCCCTCCCCTTATCAGAACCTGTGGTGGATGCGCCGTGGGTGCCACCCTCGATGACGACCGCGCCCTGATTGACGTCGGACACGCCCTGGTCGCCGCTGTCGACGGGGGTCCAGGCAGCGGGGTCGCGCGTGACACTGCGGCGGGCGGAGGCGGGAGCAAGTCCGATATCCAGTCCCGCGCCGACCGGGTCGGCGATGGCGATACGTTCGTCGCTTCGCAGACGATCCTCGGGGCGAGATCTCACGCGGGGAAGAACCTGTCGAGCAGCTGGCATAGCCAGTGTCCCCCCGCGGGCAGTAGTGACGAAGGGCCGGTCCGCGCGTTCGCCCACGGCCACAGGCATGCGGCCTACCAGCGGACGGCCGAGTGGCGTGCCCACCCCAGCGCCTCGCAGACTCCACGACCCGGCACGGATCAGCTGCGAGGCGACACACAGATCAACCCCGTGGCCACGCAAGCGGCGGGCCATGCCCTCGGACGGTGACCGGTGCAGCCCGATCTCAACGGCGGGATACGCGCGCTTGCAGGCTGCCAGCGGCCAGGTGAGGGTGAGGAAGGCTCCCGACGCCAGCCCAGGCCGTCCCCGGTGGCCCCCGGCGACAGCACGCCGCCCCGCGTCGAGCTCACCCACGGCACATTCGACGTGATCGCGGAAGAGCTTGCCGCTGTCGTTCACCCGGAGCCCGCCGCCCCGACCGAACAGTGGAAGTGCCGCCAGGCGCCTGAGCTGTGTACGCGAAGAACGAGCGTAATTCGGTGGCGTCTGGCGTGGAGATCAGGAAGGCTCGCGCGCATGGTCTCGGTATTGCAGAACGTGGCGATCGACTGTGCGGATGCCTACGAACTGGCCCGGTTCTGGAGCAGGGTGACCGGCCGGCCGCTGCACCCGGAAGACAAACCAGGTGAACGGGAGACTCAGGTACTGCTGGCGGAGGGCCCAGTGCTGCACTTCAACCAGGTACCCGAGGCTAAGACAATCAAGAACCGGATCCATCTGTGCTTGCGCCCAGAAACCTCACGCGATCAGGAGGTGGAACGGCTGCTCGGCCTCGGCGCCACCTTTGTCACCGATCACCGGAACCCCGATGGCTCCGGCTGGGCAATCCTTGCCGATCCCGAAGGCAACGAATTCTGTGTTCTGCGCAGCGACTCCGACCGAGCCGCCATGACGTCCTGACACTCACGCGGTCATCCCCGCCGGTCACAGCCACCCCTGACGGCCACGACGAGAAGGGTCGCTTCGCAACGGACGACCGAGCTTGCCGTACCGGAACGGCCACCGCCCGGTGGCTCTTGAGACAGTTGATGCGGCATTCGACTGCGTGGCACCCGCGGTAGTCGGTCTTCTCGAACGTCGACCGACGGCCACCACGAAAGCCGGGTTTCCGGCGGTCCGCGAACTGGCCGACCCTGTTCAGGATGGTGCAGCGAATCCCGCTTCTACGCAGACAGGCGCGGTTCTCCCAAGACGAGCACGCCCTTCCCACGCGGACTTTGCGCGGCCGAGTCCCGAAGTGCCCGCCCAGATCCCCGTCGTTCCCGCCATCAGAAGCCCTTCGGCTCGTCCCTGCGGACCCGATACTCACGGATCGCACAGCTGAGCCGGGATCGCCTGCCCGGCTTGAGGCAGGCGATGCCCGCCATCGAAACCCGCCCGCACCCGCGGCCCCACACCCGCACGACCGGCGTCTGGCCGGTCCGACCCCAGGTCCTGGCACGCGGCGGAGTCTTCGACTGCCCGGCTTCGTCCTCGAAGACGATCCAGGCGCCGCGCTCCGCCGCAGTGTTCTTACCCGCGGCCGGGTCTCCTTCTTTCACACCTCGACCGCATCGTCGTCGCGTTCGATGGCCCGTCTGGTCGGCTGTTGCCAGCTCCAGCCGTGACCCTTCAGCAGCTGCCAGGTGCTCTCGACGGTGCAGGAGACGCGGAACAGGCGGCCGATCATTGTCTTGATCCGCGCCAGCGCCCACCAATGGTCCGCCCAGCCGTAGACCAGCGGGCCGCGCTCCAACTCTCGTTCCAACCTGGCGATCTGGGTCTCGCTGAGCCGGGACCGCCCTGGATAACCCTTCGACAGGATCCCGGCCCGCCGCGCTCGCGTCAGGGTCCGGCGCCACCGCTCCACCGAACGCTCGCTCACCCGCAGAGCGGAAGCGATCTCCCTGTTCGTCTCCCCGCCCCCGAAACGGACGACAGCCCGCAACCGGATCCGCTCCCGCGCGGCCCCTCGGCGTCGGTCAGTCCACCGTCCTGCGCGTATCGCCGCCCAGGAGCTACCGGACCCCGTCCGACCCCGGCCGCTGTCAGGCGAACAGCCCGACATCGCTCAATCAGATTCAGCAGCAGAGGCCGTCCTCCCGACAGCACGCGCATCTACACCGGAAAACGAGCAACAGAGTCCCCTGCTATGGTGCGCCGATGTCATCGATCAAGCAGTTCCAGGTCACCTTCGACTGCGCAGAACCTGAGCGCGCCGCTCGCTTTTGGTGCGAGGTGTTGGGGTACGTCGTACCGCCGCCACCGGAGGGCTTTGCTACATGGGGCGATTTCGATCGCTCTCTGCCGCCTGAGCGGCAGGGCTCAGCGTTCGCCTGCAGTGACCCCTCAGGCGTGGGCCCGCGGCTGTACTTCCAGCGCGTACCCGAAGGCAAGGTCGTCAAGAATCGGCTGCATCTTGACGTGCGAGTCGGCACCGGGCTCGTGGGTGAAGAGCGCCTCGCCACGCTCGAAGCCGAGTGCGCACGACTGGTCGCGCTCGGCGCGGTACGCGTGCAACTGCTGCTTGCCGATGACCACAACGAGTCGTGCATCGTGATGCAGGACATCGAGGGCAACGAGTTCTGTCTCGACTGAGCATCCTCCGAGACGGCGAGGTGGGAGCCGTCTGTCTGGGCCTCTCTCAAAGGTGGTCCCGTACGGGGCGGGAGTTATCCCGTGAGGGCGAGATTGTGAAGTCGGGCGAGGCCGAGCATCGCGGTGTGAATGCCGTCGCCCTTCGGACGGCAGTCGCGAAGGATCTTCCAGGTCTTCATCCGCGCGAAGACGTGCTCGGCGCGAGCCCGGACCCTGCAGTGGGAGGTGTTGTGCTTCTCCTTCCAAACAGGCAGTCCGGTCCGGCCGCGTTCGCGGCGGTGCGGGATGACCAGGCCGGTGCCCCGATAGCCGCCGTCCGCGATGACCTTGGTCCGGCCGACGGCGACCTTCGGGACAGTTCCCACGCCTTGCAGTCGTTGCGGCTACCGGTGACCGGCCGGGCGACGGCGAGTCGGGGTCGGCATCGATGACGACCTGGTGGTTGGTCGACTACTGGAGTTCTTGGCCTGCTCGGCAACCGTGTGATCCCGCGTGGGGAGCAGAGTGCCGTCGGCGATCGGAACCGCTTGCGGGGCTGGAGCGCGAGAGACGGCCCGAGGTGGCCGATGATGCGGCCAGCGGCCGACTTCGACACCCCGAACAACGGGGTGAGTTGCCGCAGTATCAAGTTCGTACGCCAGTAGGCCGCTACCAGCAGGATCCGCTCCCCAGGGGCAGGCACCACGGTCGGCCCTTACGTACCGGGTCCGCACCCTCGCGCCACACCTCAGTGACCAGTTTGCAGAACTGCCGCGGGCTCAGCCCGGTGAACAGGGCTGTCCAGGACGGATCCGACACCGTGATCACACCAGCCACCACAAGATCATCTCACCCGTGACCAGCAGATACGGGACCACCCTTAGGTTCCCGGAGTTACGGTGGCTGTGTGGAGGGTGTCGGTGTATCCCTCGCGCAGCGGTCCGCCCAGCAGTTCCAGCACACGGCAGGAGGCGGCTGCCAGCGCCTTGGGGTCCGCGTGTTCGGCGAGCGTCAGATGCCCACGCAGCAGTTCCTGACCGAGGATGGGGTCGGCCTCAGCCAGGCGCCGAGGCAGCCATTTACCAGCCCCGTTCCAGGCGCGGTGGTGAGCGGTCAGGAGGTAGGCGGCTTCGCGAAGCACGCGCTCGGCGATCGCCAGTTGCTCGTGACGATCGCTGCCGGGGCCGGTCTCGGTCAAGTCGTCCAGGAGGTCCGTGAGCAGGAAGCGGCCTGCGTTGCACTCCTGTGGAGTGAGCGGGTCGGGACCGGCGGCGAGGAGGTTACGGGCCTCGGCGCGGAGTTGCTCGGCGTGGCCGTGGGGGTCATGGAGCAGGACGGATTCGGCATAGAGGAAGAGCGCGGTTGCCCGGCGGGTGACCCGGCTTTGCAAGAAGGCTTGCCGTAGGTCCGCTCGGGTGTTCAGGAACACCTCTGCCAGGCGGCCCTCGTGGCGGAGCACCTCACGGCGGCTGGCCCCGTCGTCGGGGAGGAGAACGGTGATGTCGAGATCGCTGGCGGAGGTGGCCTGCCCACGGGCGCTGGAGCCGCCCAGTACGGCGCCTACGGCATCCGGGTAGCGGACGGTGACCAGCCTTCTGGCGCTGCGGGCATACATGTCAACTGAGCGAGACAACGACGCCTCCGGCGTGTGATCGCGATGGGGCTGCCGGGTGCCGGGGCCGCGAAGAGCGCTCCCGTTTCTTCACCTACGTGGCGCTTCGACACCGGACAGCAGAGTCCCGAAAGCCGTGAACAGGGTGAGGAACACGATGGTGCCAGCAGTGCTGACGTCGTTCTCGACCACATGGCCACCGACGAAGAACCAGGCGATCGCGCCGAATATCACCAGCAGGTGATTGCCTCGTTCCCGCAGTACGCGCATCCCTGCCCACAACAGCACCGGCATCGACACCACGCCCGTAATCCCCGCGAAGAGCGACTCGAATAGCCCGGAGAACGTCCCGTCCGAATCGGTCTCCCCTGCCCGCTCGCCCAAGAATCCCCAGAGCCAGTAACAGACGACGGCCGCCACCGCCGACACGAGTGTTCCCTTCAGCCAGCGGGAGGGCCTGCTCTTCATCATGTCCTCACTCTTCCACGACGCCGTGGCGGAGGTACGAGCACAAGTGGGTATGAGTGCGTGCCCTCGCCGCCGTGCGCGTGGGTGCGAACGGCTTCCGGCTGCAGGCGCGTCTCGGCGGCGCGCCAGACCTCGATAAGCCGAGCCCTGCTCTCGCATCGCACATCAGCGGTCGCAGCCCGGATCTCGTTCGAGGACGGGTGGGATGGCCTTGCCCAGGCGCAATCGTTGGCGGCGCCCAGTGGACCGCCGTACTGGAATCCCTCCTTGCGCTAGCAGGCGCTCCCAGGGCGTATGCCGAAAGTGGATCAAGGTAGTGGTTGAGCAATCGCGGGCGGAATGAGGCGATCTCGCCCCGATCTGGCTCACCTGCACCCCATCCGACGGGCCAGGCTCCCGACCTGGCGGAAAGTGCCTGATCACACAGAGGGTGCGGGTGTTATGGTCCCTCGCATGGCTGAACTGATCGCTCCCACGGGACGGCTGCATTCCTCGTGGCTTACGGCGCGTGACGAGTGGCAGGCTGGTGCTCACCAGGACGGGGCCGGCCTGCGTCTGGTCGGTGACGATGACCTCGACAGCCCGGAAGGGTTCGCCTCATGGGTCGAGCGACTGCGACAGCAATCGGACCGGTCGCTGCCTGTCGGGGAAGGGCGCGTTCACGCTACCCACTGGTGGATTGTGGACGGCGAGACGTACCTCGGGGCCATCGACCTTCGGCACTATCTGAACGCCTTTCTGCTGGAAGGCGGCGGAAACATCGGCTACAGCATTCGGCCTTCCGCCAGGAGACGCGGACTGGCCTCGTGGGCGCTGGGAGCGGTTCTGCTCAAGGCGCCGGCGCTCGGTCTGGACCGGGTCCTCCTCACCTGTGACGACGGCAACGTCGGCTCGGCGCGCACCATCGAAAGCAACGGTGGCGTCCTCGAAGATGTGCGCAGCACTGAAATCGGGGTCAAGCGCCGCTACTGGATCACTCTCAACGACGCTGGTCACAGCCATTCATTGATAGCCGCGACGAGGACGGTCGCCTCGTAGCGGGCCGCGCGCGTGTCGTACCTCGTGACCACGGCGCGGTGTCTTTTGAGGCGATGGATACCGCACTCGACCGCGTGTCTCGCCTTGTAGTCCTCGGGGTCGAAGTTCGGCGGACGGCCACCGAGCGAGCCGCGCTCCTTGCGGTTGCGGGCCTGGTCGGCCTTGTCCGGGTTGGTGCATCGGATGCCGCGCCTCCGTAGGTAGGCGCGGCTCTTCCGGGGGGCGTACGCCTTGTCCGCGCGCACCCGCCTCGGCCGGGTGCGCGGCCTGCCCGGCCCCGGGCGGGGCACCCTGATGCGGCCCAGGACGGCCTCGAACTGCAAGGTGTCCCCACGCTGCCCGGCGGTGATCACGATGGACATGAGTTTCTGCCCCTGCTCGACGCCCAAGTGCAACTCGGTGGTCAGCCCACCGCGCGAGCGTCCGAGCCCGTGGTCGTCCGGCTCGACGGCGACGCCGCCGGGCGGCTCCTTCTGAAGGCCCCCTTTTGCCTGCAACGCCACAACCGCCGCCTCCAGCAAGTCCTCTGCACCTCCGCGCGGTTCAGCATCCGACGATCGGCCTCTCCCGGCGCCTCGGCGCGTGATGCCCGGTCTCGTTCGTTCTGTTCCCGTCCCGCGTGAGCTGGTCCGCTTCGCTCGACGTCGCACGCGATCTGGTCGCAGCTACCTACTCGTAGATCCGCGCGGCTGAGAGCTGTAGGGCTACGGATCTCCATGTGACGGGTTCGAGTTGCGCATGAAGTGGTGAGTTGGCGCCCACCCAAGCGGCCCAGGCGCCGAGCCAGTCGTAAAGGGTGCTGTGCGCCCAGCTGCCTCCATCGCCTGCCCATTGACCACGGTCGATCTTTGCCTGGCACTCCTCTTGGTCCCGGGCGAAGTCGGTGGCGAGCATCGCCACATACCTCCGCAGATCGCGGGGCGTGTCGACCTCGTTCGGTTCGATTTCGGAGTCCGCGAGCACGAGGTTGAAGCCCGGCGATGTCGTGCGGGCGATGTCCAGTTGGTACGCCAGTCCTTGCCAGCCGGGTCGGTCGGGTGCTTCTTCGTGAAGCGGGTCGGTGCCGTCGAGGCGGCCGCCGAGCAGGCGGGCCCACTCCCACAGGAGACCGTTGATGGTCCGGTTGGTCCAACGGCTGACCGTCGGCGGCTCTGCCTCCTGGCCGCTGCACGCCTGCTCGCAGTCGAAGGCCAAGAAGCCGAGGTAGGCAGCGAAGTCCTGCCGGGACTCCACTTGCTGCCAGGAGTCGATGCTTCGGGATGCGGACACATCGAGAGGCTATGGGCCGCCCTGGCCGAGGTCGACCAGATTGTTTGAGGTGGCTCGCCATGATCTTCCGGAACTGACCACGAGCGACTGGCCACCCAGAGGGGGTATCGGTTCAGCACGTCCGAGCCGAACCAGGTCAACTGAGACGAGGACCAGCATCCGCCGCCACCGAACCACATCGGCTGAGAAACCGCCTCGCACCGCGTCTCAAACGATCTGGTCGCCGGAGGTCACAGCTTGTGTCGCGAACCAGATCACTTGAAACGGGGCACGTGAACGAGCTGATGCACAAGCGATGTCGCTCCGGTTGGTCGCGACTGAGGGGCTGGACGGCCTACGCTCACGGACCCGAATGGGTGTGCGCTGCCCACAGCGTGGGGGTGCCGGGATCCCGGTTCCGCAGGGCGCCGCGTGGCATAGTGCAGGGCGTGGGCGCTCCGCTCGACCTGGGGATGGGTTCGTTCCGGTCTCGGCGAGATGGCCGTAGAGGTCCATCGCCAGCTCGATGGCGGCACGGTCGTCGATGGACCACAGGGTACCGACGACATGTCGATAGCCCGCGAGCTGGAACGCGGCCGTGACGCGGGTTTCAGAGGCGGCCAGGTAGGCAAGCGCGACGTTCAGATGAAGGTTGCTGATGTCCGTGACGGTCAGCAGTGCGCGGGCGTGGTCGGGCAGGATCAGCCGACTGCGCCCGGGGTCGGTTTCATCGGCGAGTGCTTGGCAGGCGAAGTGGGCGATCTGGTGTCCGTGCAGGGCCTCCAGGACCTTCTCGCGGGTCGGATCGGCCAGCAGATGAGCGCGCTGATGGCACGCGTCTCCCCGATGACTCCGGGCAGTGGGCTGCCAGGAGTGTCGGGCACCCGTACGACCACGATGGTCGGCGCGTCGGCGCCGGCGCCGCGGGCGCGTGTTCCAGGGCGCCTACCGTGGTGGTGTACGACGAGACGACGCGGTCCAAGACCGTGCGCGGGGCAGCACCCCGATCTGCTCCACAAGGCCATCGAGTCGGACATGATCAGCGCGACCGTCTCCGCCATGTCGGCGAGGCCGAGCCGGAGCAGGCGGTCAACGTAGGGCCGACGGCTAGGGTCAGCGCCACGGCGGCAACGCGCAGGGGACGGTGACGAGCGGCCAGCCTCCACGGTCGCGCCGCCGATCTGCATGGCAGGCTTGCCGTGCTCCTGGACGTCGACGAGCACACCGGTGGCTTCGGCGGGGCCCACCTATCTCGCCGACCCGCAGGCGGCCCCGCGGGGGAGATGATCGGCTACCCGGGCCTGGAAAGGATGTCGTGATCGGCGGTCGGGGTCTGTGGCCGGCCATCATCACCGTGTACGCCCGCTCCCGGCACTCCGGGCCCAGCAAGACCGTGGTCGGCGCGATCTCCCGTGCCGCCCGCCCTGTCCGCCTCCTGGACGCGGCCAACATGCCGGGCGTGAACGGGGGCTCGGGGTTCCCGCTGCCGCCGCAGCTGTCGGTGACCTCCTTCCACGGCGGCCAGGGCTTCTCGGCCACCCCCGACCATTGCGAGCTGAACGTCGACGTGCGCACCACCCCGGCATTCAACGCCCACGACGCTCAGACCCTGATCCACAAGGCCGTCACGGAACTGGACACGGAACTGCCCGCCCCTTCCGCCGCCAGGAAAACGACGAGCCCGCCGCCGCGTTGCTGAGTGCCGCCGCTGAGGCGGGGCTTGCGGTGCGGGCGAAGACCGCTGGGTCGCCGAACATCGGCAACTTGTTGGCGGGCGAGGGCATCCCGGCGACTGCCGGCTTCGGCCCGGTCCACGAAAGGCTGCACAGCATCGACGAACGCACCCGCCTCGCGGAGCTGCCGCAGTTCTACGCGGTCTACCAGCGGGCCGTCCTCGGCCTCCTCCGGGCGGGCTGGTAGATCCCAGGCACGTCCCAGGTTCCCAGGTTCCTCCCAGATCCACTCCCATCAAGTCCCCGACTCCGTCTCTGGGAACGGACCTTCGGATTCGGTGACGACGCTGCCCGTGCAGCTCACAGCTCCTCGTCCTCGCCCAGATCGGGCGACGACCTGTCCGGACGGCTGCTCAGGGAAGAGCCCGAAGGCTGGATCGTCATCATGCCCCCCATCACCTCTCCGACGATGATCCGCAGCGCACGCATGGAGATACTCGCCTGGCTCTGAGACCGCGTCGAGGGCCAGTACGCAGATCCGCGAGGAACGACTTCAGCAGCACCTCGGCGACCGTTCGCCGGTCGTCGGCAGCGACGTGGTAGCAGGCGGAACGGCGTCTGAGATCCATGAGCACTTCCAGCGCGTCACCCGCCTGACAGCCGTCCCGGGCGTACGCCTTGCGTCGCGTCCGGGCCCCGGGCACCCGTACCACCCATGTCCACGCACCCAGAGCCGGCCGAGAGACGCCGGTGCCAAATGCCGCGTCCACGTAGGAGTGGCTCTGTCGGTCCTTGGCGTCGAACACCGCCAGGGAACGTGCTCGAGGTAGATGCACTTGGTCCGGAGGGTGTAGGAGTGTGACCTCCATGCATCACATCGCTGGCCCCACGGGGAGCTGTTACGACAAGTGATATTGCCGTTCGACTCGGGGGCGTCGCAGAGCTGTCGGCCGGGAGCCAGCCCGTGCCCGTACTCGGGGGTGCCCCGGTGTGAGTGGTGTGCGATCGGCTCCGCTGCCGGACGTGGCAGCCGGGCCCGGCGCTCGCCGTCGGGCCCGCGCGCCGGACCGCCTTGGCTCAGCCCAGCGCGTCCATCAGGGCGGTGACATAGGCATCCAGCCGCTCCTCCACGGCTCGCGTCGTCAGCTCTGTCCTCCCTGCCTCCCGCCATGGCTGCGACACCAACTGCACCTCCTCTGAGAACGCCAGCCCGGACCGCACCCGCCAGTACAGCCGCTCGCTCGCGGCCTCGGCCGGCACCCCGCCGGCCTCCTCGTACGCCTCAGCGAACCGCAGACCCCACGCCGGGCCGTGCAGCAGCGCGAGATTGGTGGAGCAGTGCGCCACATCGAGATCCGCCGGGCCCCAGGAGGTCGCTGCCCAGTCGACGACGCCGGTGATCCGGGTATCTTGCGGCCTTGTGGGCGGCACGTCGAACAGCACGTTGCCGGGTTGGAAGTCCCGGTGCAGGAATCGCCCTTCATAGGGCGGCGGGGGCCTGCGGATCACATCGATCGCCGCGGCCCATGCCGCCGCGTCGGCGCCCTTCGGAACGACGACGGTGTCGGCGGTCGTCAACGTCACATACTTCCGGGGCCGCTCGGCGGGGCGCAACGCGTGGATCGCAACGAGTTGATGGGCCAGCAGAGGGACGCGCGTCTCCAATCCCTCGTCGTCGAGGACCGTCCGGCCCGCCAGATGTGTCATGAGGAGCGACGGATACTCGCAATGCGCGGCGGTCGGATCAACCGCGACCAGCCCAGGAGCCGGCACGCCGGTCCCCGTGAGCAGGGTCAGGGCGCCGGTCTCCCTGTTCAGCCAGTCCTCGGCGTGCTCCACGTTGACGAAGGTCCGCAGAACCAGGTCACGGGTGCCTCCGCCCCGCGTGCCGATGGTCAGCCTCCGCATTTCGGCAGTGATGCCACCGTGCAGCGCCTCGGTTCTGACGATACGTTCGCCGACCTCCAGGTGCCGGCTCACCCAAGCCAGTGTCAACGGTCGGACAGCCGCCGCCTCATCGTGGTTCGTCACCGTGTCACCCCATCATCAGGACGGCGACACGCGCAAAAGCTTTTATTGGAGGCGATGGCCGTGCTGCTCCGCTCCCCTCGCAGCTGCCGCAGGCACCGTTCAGGCACTCGCATCGAGCCGTGGCCCAGACTGGAAAGTCCCCGTTCAGCGGACTCTGGCATTGATCGCGGGGAGGCGTCTCGATCACACCCGGTGTACTACGGCGGGGGGTGCCCCCGGCTCGCGGTCCGGAATCGAACGGCCGCTTCAAGGTCTCTCGGGCTTCGCGGAGCCCCCCGCCCAGCCGGGGTGGTGGTGTGCTCACTTGGTGGCTTGGACGATTGCCGAGTGCTGGCCATGCTGGGGGCTGTCCTCGCCGGGTGGTACAACATCGACCGTTGCGCAACCGCTCACATACCTTCCGGAGGGACGAGCCCGCCATGGACGAGATGCAGGTCGAGGTGGCTGACGGCCCGTTCGCAGGTCTGCCGGCGGTTCTCATCTCCCACATCGGCGACCAGGTGCGGGTTCAAGTCACCATATTCCACCGGCAGATACCGCTGGACCTGCACGTCGACCAGGTTCGCATCGCCGGAGCCGCACCGCCAGAAAAACTAGGCACCACGGATGCCGCCAGCAGCTTTCACGCCTCAATGCGTGAACAGATCGTCGCGGAGCATGACCGGCTCGCTGCAGCGGAGGCGTTCACGTTCTTCCTGGAACGCGTCGACGCACCCGAGACCGACCTGGCACGCGAGTGGGGCGCCTACCTGGCCCACCGGGACGAGACGCAGACCCGGGCAAAGGAACGCATGCAAGCCGCCCTGGTGCAGTTCGATCGGCAGCTCGCCTCGCTGCCGATCGACGAGGTCAGGCAGGTCATCGCCAGTGACGCCGCGTTCTGGCAACCGGGTACCCTCGCGGTCCGGGATCAGCGTGTCCGATTTCCCGAATGTGGGGCCAACCCTGAAGAGCGCGTCCTCGCCGCCATCTTCGGCGAGCAGCTTGACGAGCCGCGCGTCTCGCCTCGAGAGCAGGCGCGCCGGCGTCTCGAACAAGCCCGGCTGGCGGCCGAGGAACGGGACTATGAGTGGTGGAAGGCGAACCTGTCCCCCGACGAGCAGCGCGCCTACCCCTCGAGGGGCAACCCCGCCCGGTACGCGTACGCTCGGGCTCCACGCCACGATGTCAGCCTGCCCCCCGAGCGCAGCGTCGAATGGGCCATCCGATCCAAGACCGGCGTCAGCAACGGCCCGATCCCCCGGGAGGCGCTCGAGGCGGTGGACGGGCTGAGTCTGACGCTGCACCGGCCTGCTGATCTGACACCACTGGGGCAGCTGCACAACCTGCGGTGGCTGTCTGTGCACTCAAGTGTCTCGGTCGACCTGGTGGCGCTCGCCTCGGTCCTGCGTCCGGCCCGGGCACTACAGGACCTGTCGATCGATGCCCCGGTCCGCGACATCACTCCGCTCGCCCAGCTCACTCAGCTGCGAAACCTGCGGCTGGAGCACACCCATGTCACCGACATCGCACCTCTGACCGATCTGACGCGGCTGTCCGACCTGTCCGTCTGCGACGGCCCGCTGTCCGACCTCACCCCACTGTCCGGACTATGCCTGACCCGTCTGTACGTCTACCGGACGCGGGTGAGTGACCTGTCGCCGTTGTCGGGAATGGCGACGCTGGAAGTGCTCGGCCTGGTCGGCTGCCCGGTCCGGGATCTGACAGTGGTCACCACCCTGCCCGCGTTGCACTTCGTCAACCTGCGCCGAACCCCGATCACCGACCTCGGTGACCTACCCGAACAGGCACCCGGCGTCACCTTCGAGGGCGTGGGTACGCACACCCCCGATGAGCCGTGCCCCGAAAACACCACGTCTCCATTCACCAGGCGTGATGCACAGGCAACCCCTGTCTCAGACGTCGTGGCGGCCGACCTGCGCGCCGCGTTCCACGCCGCCGGGGACGACTATGCCCGGCGAGGTCAGGTTGAACGGGCGATGCTGGCGGGCCGGCGCCTCGACCTGGTCCAGGAGATCATCAGCAGCGGTCCCGACCGTGGGCATTCGACCGTGGTAGGCCTGCTCCTGTGCGGCGGTGTCGGGGACATTCCGTTCCCGGACAACCCGTGGGGAATCCCACCTGGCGCCGGCCTGACAGAGGCGCTGACCCGGGTGTGGGCGCCCGTCGCCAGGTTTGCCCCCCGGTTCGTCACCACCGTCCACGACCGGACCCTTGGCCTGATCCTGCTGATCGACGAGAACGGCACACCCGCCCTCGGCTACCTCACCTGGAAACACGACAACAACAGATCCGAGCGGCTCGCCGACATACCGGACTCCCTCGACCGCTTCGCCGACCCGGCACAGGATTACTACCTGTCTGTCGTGGTCGGCTCCGCTCCGCATGTCGCCGACCCGACGGCCGTCGTGCCACTGCTGGCCGGCCCGATTCCCCGACCGATCCGTGACATCTGGGCAATCCATCACAGCCTGGACAACGGCTGGGAGCGCATGGGCGGCGGTCTCGACTGCAACACCCTGGAATTCTTCGCCGACGACAGCTGGAGGGCAGTAGCCGAACGCCTCGACGGATTCCCACCGGATCGATTCGTCCACGCCGTCGGCAGCGCCAACTACGACACCTATGTGCTCGACCTGGACATGCTCGACAGCGGCGGCAACCCCACCGTCGCACACTGGGCGTTCAAGGAATGGCAGCTCGATGACCACAAACAGTACTGGGAATGGCTCGACAGCACCGGAACCGACCTGATCTTCGGCTCCTGACACGATACAAGCCACGCCTGGCCGTGACACGCTAAAGTCCAGTCCAAGTGCTTGCTTCGCGAAAACACCCCATCCCGGGAACGCGCCGTGCTCGGTCAAGGGCGGACCTCGGCAAGAGGTGAGTCGGTCGTCGGCGACGTGCGTCGGCAGGTCGTATGTCCTCTCCGCGGGCCATCCCATGCGTCAGGACAGTGATATTCAGTCGCTGGCTGATGGCTGACCTGGGACGATTCAGACATGGTGCACACGTTTGAGGATCTGGTGACGGAGGCGGAGTCGGCCCCGGTTGAGGGTTGGGATTTCTCCTGGCTCCAGGGACGGGCCACCGAGCAGCGCCCGTCGTGGGGCTACCAGCACATGATGGGTGAGCGGATGGCGCGGGCCTCGGCCGCGTTGGACATTCAGACCGGTGGCGGGGAGGTGCTGGCCGGGGTGCCGAAGCTGCCGCCGCTGGCGGTGGCCACTGAGTCCTGGCCGCCGAACGTGGCCAAGGCCACCCGGCTGCTGCATCCGCTGGGCGTGGTGGTCGTCGCAGACGAGGACGAGCCGCCGCTGCCGTTCGCCGACGAGGCATTCGACCTGGTGGTCAGCCGACACCCGGTAACCGTCTGGTGGGAGGAAATCTCCCGGGTGCTCCGGCCAGGCGGCACATACTTTTCCCAACAGGTCGGCCCAGCCAGCATCTTCGAGCTGGTGGAGTACTTCCTCGGCCCGCAGCCAGAGGAGGTGCGCCGCAAGCGCCACCCCGACGACGCCCGCCAGGCGGCCGAGGCAGCCGGGCTGGAGGTCGTGGACCTGCGCTCGGAGTCGCTTCGCACCGAGTTCTTCGACATCGGCGCGGTGATCTACTTCCTCCGGAAGGTGATCTGGATGGTGCCCGGGTTCACCGTCGACCAGTACCGGACCCGGCTGCGGCAACTGCATGACCAGATCCAGAGCGAGGGGCCGTTCATCGCCCACACCGCGCGGTTCCTCATCGAGGCCCGCAAACCCTCCTGACACCGACCCTCCGCCGCGTCTCCGGCTGCGCCACCGCCCGTCCCACGGACCGACGGACCGGCATCGGCGTACGGCGCAAGGCCGCCTGGCCTGCCTTGGGTCCTCCTGCTGTGCTCGTAGGGGAGGGTAGTTGGTCGCCGTCCAGTACTCGCCTACGTAAAAATCCGTGGCAGATTACGGTTGGTGGGTGCCAGAGTGGCCGTGTCAAAGGGGCGTAGCTCAGCCCGGCCAGAGCAGCGGACTCCAAACCCGCGCGCCGCAGGTTCAAATCCTGCCGCCCCTGCCAGTCGTTCCCCTTGTTGCTGCGTCGGCATCTGCACCCCCACGACCCGGTACGTCGGCTGAACGGAAGTCCAGGAAATGGTTCGGTCGAACCGGTGGCCGGGTGGGTGGCGCCCCGCTGGTCCGCGTGGACCGTCCTCGTGGCCACTGTCACCGCGGTGGTGACGAACCACCCCAGCTACCCGACGGTAACGCTTCGCCTGCCTCAGCGGACAGGCTGCGGTCGGCGCCGGGTTGACTCGCTCACTTTCACGCTCCCTCCGTTCTGGAAGGCAGATCGGCGTTGCAGGTCGGGAGCGGTTCACCCGTACTGGCATGCGGACCCGGCGGCACGCCGCCTGGATGCTGGCCGGCGAGCTGACACCACGCGAGCTGGCCTTCCGGCACCAGCGCTTCGGGCACGAGCTGCCGCTGGCCGAACGTCTCGCCGCACTGGACGACGAGTACGACATCCTCGAATACGACGACAGAACACCGGAACGGCATCACCATCGACCCCGCCGGGACCCGACGCGCGATGCTCAGGCTGCCGAAGTCGGTGGCATCATCCGGTCAGGCGGCCCAGCAGCTGGCCGGCCTGGGGGCCGAAGGTGGCGTCCCCGGTGTCCCGCGCCCGCTCCAGGTACCGCACGGCCTGATCAGTGTCGCCGTCCTGGCCGGCCATCTCGCCGAGCCGGTAGGCGGCCTCGGCGACCAGATCCGGATTGCTCCCGGTGGAGTCGAGGGTGCGCTGGTAGAACTCACGTGACTGGTCTCGGTCGCCGATCCAGTAATACAGCTCGCCGAGGTAGGCCAGCGCGAGCTCCCGCTGGAACATATCGCCGGAGTCGATCACCCACTGATACCAGCGCCGCGCCGCGGCCACGTCCCGGCGGTCCTTGGCGTCGCCGCCCAGCATCATCGCCCCCATCGCGGCCGTACCCCGATCGGCGTTGTCGACCATGTCCAGGTAGCGGCGCCGGGCTTCCTCGGTGTCGCCGGACAGCGTCGCCAGTTGGGCCAACCGTAGACGGCACACGCCGACGACCGTTTCGCCGTCCTCCCCCAGCCTGGCCCCGACGTCGGCACCGCGCTGTTGGGCCTCCTTGGCCAACGCGAGATTCCCCTGGTCCTGGTACAGACAGCCAAGTTCGTACCAGGCCATGCCGCGGGAGAAGGAGTCCTGGGTCGCACCGGCCCGCTGGTAGGCCGCGATCGCCGCGTCGGTCTCACCTCGGTCCGCGTGCGCCTTGCCCAGGTAGCAGTTGGCACGGACCGCCCAGGTGATGTCGTCGGTGTCGGCGATCAGCCCCCAGGCGAGGATGGCCTCGTCGATCCGCCCCGCGCGTTCCAGATCGGTGCCCAGCTTGAAGCAGTGCTCCGGATGAACGTCGGCCGCCAGCAACTCCTGGGCCTCCTCGTGCCTGCCCTGGTGCCGGAACAGCACGCCGAGGTCGACGGCCGCCTTGCTGCGCGCCTCCGGGAAGTCCTCGGTGTTGACCCGTTGGTACAGCTCAATCGCCTGGTCGAGGTCACCGGCAAGGTAGAAGCGGCGGGCGGCCGCCAGCACCCCGCCGCCCGGGGGGCCGCCGCGGCGCAGGTTCGACGCCTCCCTGGCGACCAGTTCGCCGTCCAGATCGTGCTGGATCTGACAGACTTTGATCAACCGCTCCGACACCTTGTAGGCCAAGGGTGTGCTCTGGTCGCCAAGGTCGGCCAGCACAAGGAGGGCCCGCCGGGCGACGGCCGACTCGTCGGGCAGCTTCCAGAGCACCGACATGCAGCACTCGGAGGCTATGTCCAGCGATCGGTCGTCCCACCGGGCCAGCCGCTCGAACACCGACCGCATGCCGTCGACGTCCTCGTCCAGCAGCAGCCGTACGGCCAGCGCCGGGGCACCGAACTCGGGATCGGACTCGGGAATCCGCTCCAGCGCCTCCCGTCCGCCGTCCAGATCGTCCTCATAGGTGATCAGCTTCTCGGCCGCCAGCCAGGCGAGCGACGCAACCGCCACGGCGGGCAGGTCGCCGGTCAGCAGTTCCTCGGCCAGCTCGTACCGCTCTTCCGCCGACCAGCTGTCCGCCGGCGAGGAGTTGAACAGCCCGGCCGCGGCGCGGGGCACGAGCGCGCGGTGGCTTGTCTCGAGCACGTCCGTGAAGAAGGACTGGCTGTCGCCGCTCCCATAGCCGTTGGTCAGGCCCGCCTCGCCGAGCCGGACGGCGGCCCAGGGCAGTACGGCGGGCGCGGATTCGTAGGCTTCGGCGAGCGCGTCCACGACGCGTTCGGTGTTGTCCCACATCGTCAGGTTGATGGCGGTCAGGTAGGCGGTGTAGCCGGCCGCCAACCTGTCCTCGGACCGCACAGCCGTGGCCTGCCAGTGGGCCGCTCCCGACCCAGGCCGGCCGTCGTCGAGCAGGTCGCCGAGCAGGGCAGCGAACACCCCGGCCAACGGGTGTTGACCCTGGGCCAGTGCTTCCAGGCCGGCCAGTACGTCCTGGTCGCGGGTCAGGTAGCGGGCGAGCGCGCTGACCGGGCCGACGGTCGTGGCGGTGTCCGGAGGCGCGGCCTCGGCGGCGTCCAGGATGGCCAGAGCCACGGCCGCGCGCGGGCCATGAGTGAAGTCGGCGGTCTTGGCCAGGTCGCCCAGGAGTTGGCGGGCGGCGGTGCGATCGCCGTGCCGCAGTTCGATACCGGCGAGCACGATGCCGGCCTGGTGCGCGGCGTGACGCCAGTCGCCGGCGGCGGTGGCGCGCAGCTCGGCACGGGCGGCGGCCAGGTCCCCGGCGCGGTAGTGGTCGAGACCGGGCCGGACCGGGGCCAGCCAGAAGGGCGGCGCCTCCGGCTCGTCCAGCGGGGCCAGCGCGAGATCGACCAGGTCGGGCGCGTCGGCCTCGGGGCCGGCGTGGTCGAGGACTCGGGAGGCGCCCTCGTGGTCGCCCGCCTCGCGCAGCAGCCTGGCCAGTGGCGCGGCGGCCCGCGGCCGGAACCAAGGGTGGCCGGAGTCGACCACGGTCTGGTAGCCGTGGATCGCCGCCAGGAAGTGCTGCTCACCGCGCAGCAGCCGACCGAGCTCGACACCGGCTGCCGGAGCCAGGTGCGGGTGCTCGCTGCGGGCGAGCGCGGCCAGTTGGCCGGGGGCGGAGTCAGCCTCCCAGACTTGCGGATAAGCGACGGATTCGCCGGCCGCGATCCTGGCGAGGTTGGCCCGCAGCGCGGCGAACCCGCGCACGTCGGACCGCCCGCTCAGGTCCTTGGCGCGCTGGTGGGACTCCACCGCGGCGGTGAACTCGCCAAGCTCGAACTGGGCCAGACCAACGCAGTTCAGCGCCACGCCGCGCAGGTCTACCTGCCCGGCGGCGAGCACCTGCTCGTGGACTGCGTGCGCGGCGGCCAGGGCCGCCCGGTGGTCGCCCTTCCGCCACTGCTCGGCGAACACCGCGAACGCCGCCCGATGCGCCTGGTAGTCGCTGTCCACCCCCGACGAACCGTCCACCAGTGCCCCCGCATTCATGATCCGCTCTGGTCGTCTGCTGCGCAGAGCATAGGCGACAGGTCCGACAGCGGGGTTGCGGCGGCGATCAGCTTGTCGTCCATCCGATGAGGTCGAAATGTTCCTCGAACTGGCTCGCTCACCTGGGCTTTCGCCGGACGTGTGGGTGGCCTCGGCCTGGGCATATGGGATCGGCAGGAGGCGTTCGTGACACTGTCGCGCTTCCGTGTGGACGGTCAGTGTGCGACGACTTGCCGGCCGCCGTCGATGTCGTACGTGGCGCCGGTAAGGGCTCCGTTGGCCATGATGTGCAGCGCGAGGGCGGCGACGTCCGCCGGTCCGACCACCCGGCCGATGGGCAGCGTCTTCCTCAACTCCTCGAGTCGCGCCTCAAGTTGATCGCCGAGGAGGGAGGCCGACAGCGGTGTGTCCACGAACCCGGCCGCGATCAGGTTGACCCGGACCGGGGCGACCTCAAGCGCCAGGTTGGCGGTCAGCGCCGACAGCGCCGCGGTGAGGGCGCCCGTCACGGCCATCCCGGCCGCGGGCCGCCGGCCGCCGGTGCCGCCGGTGCCGCCGATGAACAGCAGCGTCCCCCGGCCCTGACCTTGCCCCAGCCCGCCCTCGCCACCGCCGGCATCATGGCCATACGCCCGCCAAAGTCACGGCCGGCCTCGGTCGGGTCGAGTTCGGCGAGGGGGTGTACGACGGGCTGCCCGCCGTGACCATCACATGGTCGACCTGCCCGGACAGCTCTCCGCGCGCTCCACCGGCTCCTCCATCGGTCCCATGCACAGGGGTCACCACCCTCAGAACACGATCTGGCATTACGGGGAGCCCTTGCCCGCCCCGCCGTTCACGATGTCGACGAACTCGTCTGTCGTGAGGATGGCATGGGCGTACAGAGGCGCGTTCAGCTCGAATGTCGCTGTCATCTCCTCCCAGCTGAAGGAGGCGATGGCGTCGCGGATGAGGGTCACGTGGTAGCCCAGCTCCTGACCGAAGCGTGCGGTGGTGTCCACAAGTGTTTGCCCGCATACCGATCAGCACGATCTTGCGGATGTGGTGCTGCTTGAGCATGAAGTCGAGGTCGGTGTTCGCGAAGCCGCTCGAAGCCCAGTGCTGGCGCACGACCAACTCGTCCTCCCGAGGGTGGAGAATGGCTACGGGCCGTGGCGAGCATGGTGCGCATGTGGTCGAGCAGGCCGAAGCCTTCCGCCACTTCCTTCGCCCGGGGCCACAGCTTGCCGCCCTCGGAGAGGTCTGTCACTCGTCCGGCCGAATGGCATCCGCGTCAGTGGACCCGGACGCCGTCCACGCGGTCTGGGAAGACGCCGCCGGGCCGGACTGGGCAGGCCCGCGTCTCCGGCGCCACGGCGACCTGCATCCAGCCGACGTCCTGACCACGAACGGCACCTTCTCCGGCGTGATCGACTTCGGCGACCGCCCACCAGTGATCAAGAGAGGCCGGCCAAGACGGGCCGCGCGCTGGGGTCGAGCTCAGACGGGCAGCTTTGTGTCGATGACGAAGCTGATCTCGATGACCTGGCCGGGGAAGGTCAGTTCGGTGACGCCGAAGACCGTGCTGACCGGACGGTGGTGGCCGAAGTACGCCAGGTTGCCCTCCGCCGTCGCCGCGGCATTCTGGCGCAGGTTCACCACGTACAGGGTCTGCGAGACGACCTGGTTCCGGGTGACACCGTAGTGGTCCAGGACCTTGTCCAGATTGATGTAGGTCTGCTTGAGCTGGGCGTCGAAATCGTCCGCGTAGCGGAACTCGCCCGCCTCGTCGAGCGAGAGCTGTCCGGAGACGTGGATCAGATCCCCGGACTTGATCGCCTGCGAGTAGCCGAAGTCGCTCTCGGCCGGCACATTGTGGTTGAAGACATCGATGGTGGCCAACAGTGCTCGCCCTTCTGTTTACTCTCACTTGTGGTTACTCAGGAACTGTAAGAGAGTGAGAGCCGACCTGGAAGAACGCACTTTTCGGTGACTGAGGAACCTCATGGTGACCAAGCAGCTACTCAAGGGCCTGCCCGAGAACGCAGACCTCAGGCGCGCGGACTCCCTGGCGCGGGAGATCTTCTCGGACGTCGCCAACAAATGGGCGTTCCTGATCATCGAGGCGCTCGGTGAACGCACCCTGCGCTTCAGCGAGCTGCGCAAAGAGGTCGAGGGCATCAGCCACAAGATGCTCACCCAGAACCTGCGCATGCTGGAGCGCAACGGCCTGGTCGAGCGGACGGTGTACCCCACCGTGCCGCCGCGGGTCGAGTACACCCTCACCCAGCCGGGCCGTGCCCTACGGGCGACGGTCGACGCCATATGCGGCTGGACCCACCAATACCTCGGTCACATCGAGGACGCGCGCAGTCGCTTCGGCGACTGACAGCCCCACAGCACCCACGTCGAGCGGGCCGTGAGTCACGTACCTCGGAACACCACTGTCAGTGCGGACGAGCGGACCTGGCCAGCTCGTACCCTGCTTCCCATGTCTTCCTCCCGCCTGCGTCGAGTCGCCGTCCTCGTGCTCGAGGGTGCGAAGCCGCTCGATGTCGGCATTCCCGCGCAGGTGTTCACCACCCGCGCCAGCATGCCGTACGAGGTGCGGGTGTGCGGCGCGGCGCCCGGGCTCGTGACCGGCGGCGACGGCCTGGCGTACCACGTCACCCACGGTCTCGACGCGCTTGGGTGGGCCGACATTGTCTTCGTCCCGGGCTATCGGTTCCCGGACCGCGACGACCCGCCACGGGCCGTCGTCGATGCGCTGATCGCCGCACACGGCCGGGGTGCACGGCTTGCCGCCATCTCGACGGGCGCCTTCGCGCTCGCCGCCACGGGGCTGCTCGACGGCAAGCGCGCCACGACGCACTGGCACTACACACGGGCGCTTGCACAGAAGCATCCGCTCGTCCGGGTCGACGAGAACGTCCTGTTCGTCGACGAGGGCAGCGTGCTGACGTCGGCCGGCGCCGCCTCGGGCATCGACCTGTGCCTGCATATCCTGCGCAGCGATCTCGGGGTGGCCGCGTCGAACCACGCGGCCCGGCGCCTGGTCGCGGCCCCCTACCGCAGCGGCGGCCAGGCACAGTACGTACCGCGCAGCGTGCCCGAGCCGCTCGGTGAACGGTTCGCCGCCACCCGCGAATGGGCCCTGCACCGGCTCGACGAACCCCTCAGCCTCGAATCCCTCGCCCAGCACGCGGCGGTCTCACCGCGCACGTTCTCGCGGCGTTTCGTCGAGGACACCGGGTACACGCCGATGCAGTGGGTCATGCGCGCCCGTATCGACCTGGCTCGTGAGCTGCTCGAGCGTTCGAAGCGCAGCGTCGAGCAGATCGCGAACGACGTCGGTCTCGGCACCGGCACAAATCTGCGGATGCACTTCCAGCGCATCCTCGGCACCACGCCCAGCGAGTACCGGCGTACCTTCACCCGGGGCGAGTAGCCCGCCGCCCGGGCGCGCTCTGGCGTGATCCTTGCGAACCATGGCGCTCACGCCACGGCCATGGCCGCATCCCGCACGCGAAGCTGGTGACGAGAACCGAAGGGACACCACGACACATGACTCGCATCGCCATCAACGGATTCGGCCGCATCGGACGCAATGTGCTGCGCGCCCTGCTGGAACGCGGCAGCGACTTCGAGATCGTCGCCGTCAACGACCTCACCGAACCCGTCACCCTCGCCCGGCTCCTCGCCTACGACACCACGGCCGGACGGCTCGGCCGTCCGGTGACCGCCGACGGGGACACCCTCGTCGTCGACGGCCGACGCATCACGGTGCTCGCCGAGCGGGAGCCGGCGCGGCTGCCGTGGGGCGAGCTCGGCGTCGACATCGTGCTGGAGGCGACAGGCCGCTTCACCTCCGCCAAGGCCGCCCGCGCCCACCTCGACGCGGGAGCGAAGAAGGTGCTGGTCAGCGCGCCGTCGGACGGTGCCGACGTCACGCTCGCGTACGGGGTCAACACCGACGCGTACGACCCGGACGTGCACACGATCGTCTCGAACGCCTCCTGCACGACCAACGCGCTCGCGCCGCTGGCCGCCGTGCTCGACGAACTCGCCGGCATCGAGCATGGCTTCATGACCACGGTGCACGCCTACACGCAGGAGCAGAACCTGCAGGACGGTCCGCACCGCGACGCCCGCCGCGCCCGCGCCGCCGCCGTCAACATCGTGCCGACCACGACGGGCGCCGCCAAGGCGATCGGTCTCGTGCTGCCGAACCTCGACGGCAAGCTGTCGGGCGACTCGATCCGCGTGCCGGTGCCGGTCGGCTCGATCGTCGAACTCAACACCACCGTCGCCCGCGACGTGACCCGCGACGACGTGCTGGCCGCGTACCGCGCCGCCGCGGAGGGGCCGCTCGCCGGCGTCCTCGAGTACTCCGACGACCCGCTCGTATCGTCCGACATCGTCGGCAACCCGGCCTCGTCGATCTTCGACTCGGCCCTCACCCGCGTCGATGGCCGCCACGTCAAGGTGGTCGCCTGGTACGACAACGAGTGGGGCTTCTCCAACCGCGTGATCGACACGCTGGAGCTCCTCGCCGCACGCTGACCGGTCCACGAGCGTGATCGGGTCCGCGAGTCGGCTCGCTCACAACCACGACCGGATGGGTGCCACCGGGCCCTGTCGGCCCGCGTCCCTGACAGGCGCGGGCCGACAGGGCCCGGCTCGGATCCGACGGCGAAGAACCAGTTGGGGTTCTTCTGCTGATCGTAGGAGTAGCCGCTGTTCCCGTTCTGCACCGGGATGGCGACTCAGACGTCCAGCATTCCCGATGTGTCGATGACCTGACGGATCGCCCGGCCCGAGGCCAGCTCCTCCATCGCCGTGTTGATGCCGGTCAGCGGCAGGGTGCCGGTGTGCATCCGCTCCACCGGCAGCCGGCCCGCCCGCCACAGGTCCAGGAACCGGGGGATGTCGCGGCGCGGTACCGCGTCGCCCATGTACGAGCCCAGCAGGGACTTGCCCTCGCCCGCGAACGTCAGCGCCGGGACCTCCAGCACGCGGTCGGGGGCGGGCAGGCCCACCGAGACGGCCGTGCCGCCGCGGGCCACGGCCGTCAGGCATTCGGCCATCACCTCAGGGCTGCCCACTGCCTCGACCGCCAGCTCGGCACCACCGGACGTGAGGTCATGAATCGCCTCGACCGCCTCGTCGGCGTCGTATGCGTGGGTCGCGCCCAGTTGGAGAGCCAGTTCGCGCTTCTCCGGTACCGGGTCAACCGCGATGACCGGGTACGCGCCCGCCGCGCGGGCACCCAGCACCGCGGCCAGGCCCACGCCGCCCAGGCCGTAGACCACCGTCGACTGGCCGGGGCGCAGGGACGCCGTGTTGATGACGGCTCCGGCGCCGGTCAGGACCGCGCAGCCGAACATCGAGGCCACCGTGAACGGGATGTCCCGCGGTATCGGTACCACCGACTCCTGGGCCAGCACCGCGTGTTCGGAGAACGCGGAGACACCCAGCTGGTGGTGGACCGGGGTGCCGGAGGCGTCGGTCAGCAGGGACGGGCCGTGCAGCAGCGCTCCCGACCCGTTCGCCGCGGCGGCCTGTGCGCACAGGGCGGGCCGGCCGGCCGCGCAGTCGGCGCAGAAGCCGCAGCTGGGCACGTAGACCAGGACCACGTGGTCACCGGGACGGACCCGGGCGACACCCGGTCCGGTCTCCTGCACGACACCCACCGCCTCGTGTCCCAGCGCCATCGGCAGCGGGCGGACCCGGTCGCCGTTGACCACCGACAAGTCCGAGTGGCAGAGCGAGGCGGCCGCGATCCGGACCAGCACCTCGCCCTCGCGCGGGGCACCCAGCTCCAGCTCCTCCACCTCGAGCGGGCGGGTCTCGGAGTAGGGGCGGGCGGTCGATATGCCGCGCAGCACCACCGCACGGGTCTTCATGCCCGCACCTCCGGACGCGGGGCGCAGCGCAGCACGTCACGGCTCTCCAGCAGCGGGACGACCTTGCCGAGCACGATCTCCTGGAAGTGCGGGGTGGCGCAGTGTGCGGTGAAGTCGGCTTCGGAGGCGTACTCCTCGTACAGCACGATCGTCCGCGGGTCCTCGGTGCCCTGGTGGACGCGGTAGGTGAGGTTGCCCGGCTCCTGGCGGGACGCGGCGGCCATGGTGTCGAGGAGCGGGAGGACGGTGTTCTCCTCGCCCTCCTTGGCGCGGTAGCGGGCGACGACGACGTATGACATGGGGGCTTACTCCTGGGAGGGTGCGGAGGGTGCGGCAGGTCGCCTCCGTGCGGTGGGCGGAACCGGCGGCAGCTGGTCCCGGCGCAGGTGCCAGAGGCGGGGGTCGGACGTGGCGGCGGCAACGGACCCGAGGGCCAGCGCGAGCGCCACGTCCGCGGGGGTCTCCACGAAGCCCGCGGCGACCGACGGGGACATCGCGCGCTGTGCCTGCTCGCTCATCCGGGCGACGATCGGGGCGGGCATGATCTCGACCAGGTCCGGCGCCCCGCGCGAGACCGCGTCCGTGGAGCGGCGCAGATTGGACCGGTCGGTGACGAACACCTTCATCATCGTCAGCAGGCCGAGCGGCCGGCCCTTCTCGATCAGCGAGAGCCGGGTGCTGACCACGCCGTGCGCGCCCATGTTCTTGATGAACTCCAGCGCGCCCCGGTCCTGGGCCAGACCGGGGCTGCTGTCCACGTTCACGAACACGGTCTTCCCCGCCCGGACCAGCGCCGGCACGGTCTGGGGCAGCTGCCCCACCGTGAGCGACGCGACGATGCACACCTTGGCCGGTGCGGTCAGGAACTGCCGCAGCGGCTGGGGAGTGACGACCGACGCGATGACCGGGACCTCGGCCAGTGCGGAGGCCAGCCGGGCATTGAGTGGGGCACCGGACCGGGACGGGGAAGGGGTCATGGCAAGGGCCTACCTGGGTCGGGGGTCGGTGGTTGCTGAGGTCAGCTCAGCGGGGACGTACCGAAGCGGCTGGGAAGGCCCAGCTTGCCAGGGTTGAGGAGGCCGGCCGGGTCCAGGGCCTGCTTCACCGCGACGAGCGTCGCGAAGCCCGCCCCGAGGGATTCCTCCAGGTAGGGGCCGCGCAGCAGACCGCAGCCGTGGTGGTGGCTGAGCGCCGCGGCATGCTTGATGAGTACGGCGTTGGCCGCGTCCCACACCGCGCGGTACCAGTCGCGACGCGCCTTCGGCGCCACGTTTCCGCGCAGGGAGAAGTAGACGCAGGCACCGTCGGTGTACGCGTGGGACTGGTGGGCCGAGGCGGCCAGGGTGCCGTCCACCGCCTGGATGGAGGCGACCACCTCGTCGTAGATCACCGGGAGGTCGGTCCAGGACGCGGCCATCTCCAGGGTGTCGGCGACGAAGCCCGGACCCGGGTTGAAGCCTTCGGCGGACTTGCCGACCAGCATTCGCTCGTCCAGCCAGCGCTCGAAGACGGCCTGGCTGTCCAGCTCGGGGCCGTATTCCTCGCAGACCTCCTTCGCCACCCCGATCGACGCGTCGACGATGGCCGGGTCGCCCTCGTCGGCGATGAGCAGGAGGTTGGTCTCCGGGTGGCCGAAGTGGTTGCCCGACTCCAGAGTGTCGTACAGGCGCAGGACGGCCGGGGTGGCGCCGCGCTGCATGATCCTGCGGCAGGCGTCCAGGCCCTCCGCGAAGGTCTTGAAGCCGTACGCGGCGGCGCTCGCGTACTCCGGCAGCGGGTGGACCCGCAGTCGGGCCGAGACGATGACGCCGAGGGTGCCCTCGGAGCCGACGAACAGCTGGCGCAGGTCCGGGCCGACCGCGGCGCGGGCGTAGTCGCCGTACGTGGCCCGGGTGCCGTCCGCGTGTACGACGTCGACGCCGACGACCATGTCCTCGATCTTGCCGTAACGCGTGGAGAGCTGACCGGCGCCGCGGCAGGCGATCCAGCCGCCGACGGTGGAGACGGCGAACGCGGACGGCCAGTGGCCGGTGGTGACGCCGTACGCCTCCTGGAGCTGCTTCTCGAAGAGGTCACCGAACATGCCGGCCTGGACGTCCACGATGTTCGACTCGGCGTCGAAGCCGACGATCTGGTTCAGCCCGCACATGTCCAGGACGACGCCGCCGAAGACGGGGAGCGCGGCACCGGTGACATTGGAGCGGCCCGCGGACGGGGTGACCGGGATGCCGGCCTCGTGGCAGATCCGCAGCACGGCCGCGACCTGGTCCGCGTCGGCGGCCTCGACGATCACGGCGTTGGGGGTGGCGGGACGGCCTTCGGTCTCGCCGATCATCGAACCGGCCCACCAGTCACGGGTCCGGGTGACGACCTCGTCGCGGAAGGTGTGCACCGCGTGCGCGGCCTCGCGCAGCGCCTCGACCACGGGCTCGGGGACCTCTACCGGGTTCACCTGGAGCGCGGCCTCGCCGTCACCGATCGGGGTGTTCCGCGCCCAGGCGGCTGAGCTGGGGGCGCCGACGGTGTGGTTGCCTCGGTTGAACGGGTGGGTGATGGTCTGACGGCTGATCATGCTGCTGCCCCTTCGAGGAGTACGGACTTTTCGTGACGGACGGCTGCGAGGTACTCGGCGACCGAACGCTCGACCTCCGCCTCCGTGAGGTTCAGTTCCTGGCCGAGGATCGCGCCGACGGCCTCGGCGGCGTCGACGGAGGCGTCCCGGGCGAACAGCCGGGCGCGCGTGCGGCGGGAGAGGACGTCGTCGACCGACCGGGCCAGCTCGGCGCGGGCCGCGTACACGACCTCCGCCTTCGTGTACGGGAGTCCGGCGACGATCGGCTCGGCCAGCGACGGGTCGTCCTGGATGAGGTCGCCGATGAAGCGGGCCTCGGTGCCGAAGCGCTCGCCCAGGTGGGCGGCGATGCCACCGGACGCTGCGACGGCCTCGGAGTCGTAACCGGCGCCGCCGAGGAGCGGGAGGTCGGTGGTGCGGCTCTTGCCCTTGCGGCCGAGGACCGTCATCACCTTGTCGATGACGAGTTCACCCATGTGCCTGCTGGTGGTGAGCTTCCCGCCGGTCACCGTCACCATGCCGGTGCGGCCGACGGTGATGTGGTGGTCGCGGCGCATATCGAGGGTGGCGCCCTCCTTGCCGCCGACCAGCGGGCGCAGACCGCCGATGGAGCCGACCACATCGTCCGGGGTGAGCTTCCCCTCGAAGGCGGTGTTGGCGCCCGCCAGCAGGAAGTCCATCTCCTCGCGGGTGCAGTGCACGTCGTCCGGGGAGCCCTGGTAGTCCTCGTCGGTGGTGCCCAGCACGACGTTGTTGCCCCAGCGGGTGCAGGTCGCGCGGCGAGCCCGGCCGGGGATCGGCACGGTGACCGTGCAGTTGATCCGCACCTTGTCCCACGGCACCACGATATGGACGCCCTTGGCGGGCCGGACCTGCGGCCTGTGATCTTCATCCGCCTTCGCGTCCAACTCGTCGCTCCATACCCCGGTGGCGTTGACGACGGCCCGCGCGCGGATGTCGAGGGTGTCGCCGTCCGCCGAGACCCGCGCACCGGACACCTTGCCCATCCGCATCAGCAGGCCTTCTGCCCTGGCCCCGTTGAGGACCGTCGCGCCGAGCGCGGCGGCGGTGCGGACGATGGTGAGGACGAGCCGGGCGTCGTCGGTGCGGGCGTCGAAGTACATCAGCCCGCCCTTGAGGTTCTCGGCGCGCAGCGTCGGAGCCTGGGCCAGCACCTCGGGAACGGTGAGCCGCTGGTGGAGCTTGCCGATCCGCCATCCGCCGACCAGGTCGTACGTCCACAGCAGGCCCTCGAAGCCCTTGGCGAGGCGGGCGTCGAAGACACCCTCCTTCTCCAGGATCGGGAAGAGGAACGGCAGCCGGTGCACCAGGTGCGGGGCGTTCTTCCGGAAGCGGTGGCGCTCCAGGAGCGAGTGGCGGACCAGATTGACGTTGCCCTGCTCGATGTAGCGCAGGCCGCCGTGCACCATCTTCGACGACTTCGACGAGGTGCCGGAGGCGAAGTCGTCCTTCTCGATCAGGGCTGCGCGCAGACCGCGCGAGGCGGCGTCGAGCACGGCGTACGCTCCGGTGATGCCACCTCCGATGACGAGCACGTCGTACATGTCATCGGCCAGTCGGCGCTTGAGGGCGGCCCGGTCGAGCAGCAGCGGCGTCCGGCGGGTCGCCGCGGCGGTGCGCCGCGGTTTCCGGGCGGGCATGGTGATCACAACATCAACTCCTGGTGTTTCGGTTCGGCGGCCCCGGCATCCTGCGCGGGCCGCCGGTGCGACGGATGGGGGCCGTCAGTGGGGGGTGTGAGGTTGGGGCGTGCTCTTCCGCAGGGGGCGCTCTTCGGCAAGGGAGCAGCTCGGGGTCATTCAGATTCGTTCAGATGGGCGATCAGCACATCGCGCCAGGCGGTGCGCAGTTCGGTGCGCTCGGCCGACGTGATCGACGGCTCGAAGACCCGGCCCTGCGGCTGCGCCTCGACGACCTCTTCGAGCGAGGGCCACAGGCCCTGGGCGACCCCGGCCAGATACGCGGTGCCGCGCAGGCTCGCGGTGGCGGAGTCGGAGACCCGTTCCAGCGGCAGGCCGGTCAGGTCGGCCTGGATCTGCATCAGCGGATCGCTGCCGGAGACGCCGCCGCCGACCCGGAGCCGGGTGAACGGGGTGCCCATGGTGTCGGCGACCCCGTCGATCAGGTCGCACACCGAGTGCGCGATCCCGTCGAGCACGGCGCGGGCGAGATCGGCGCGAGTGGTGGCCAGAGTGAGCCCGGTGAGGGACGCGGTGGCCTCCGGGTGCCAGACCGGCGTACGGACCCCGGCGAGCGCCGGGACGAAACGCGGGGTGCGGCCCGGCCGGGTGGGGACCCGGCCCGCTTCCTCACCGAGCTCCTTCGGCGATGCGAACAGGCCCAGATCGTCACAGAGCCAGCGCAGCGCCGAACCCACGGTGGAGGTGTACGCCTCCAGGCTGAATTGGCTGATGTCGCCCTGCCGCCGGCCGGGCTGGGCGAGCACCCCGGAGATGTCCGGCCGGGGCAGGGCGGGCGTGGTGCCGGTCGCCGCGTCGACGAACGCGCCGGTCCCGTACATGCACATGCCCTGCCCGGCGGCGAGACCGCCGAGCGCGACGAGTGCGGCGTGCTGGTCGCCCATGGAGGCGGCCAGCGGGACGGCGATACCGAGGGCGGCCGGGTCGGTCGTACCGAAACCGGTGTCGTCGGAGCGGAGCTCCGGCAGCAGGCCGAGAGGGAAGCCGAGGTGGCCGATCCACTCCTCGTCCCAGGCGTGCCGCTCCAGCAGATAGCCACCGGTGGACGCGGCGTTGGTCGGGGTGGTGGCGTGTACGACGCCACCGGTGAGGCGCCAGATCAGCCAGGTGTCGACGGTGCCGAAGAGCAGCCGCCCCGCCCGGTGCGCCTCGGCCACCTCCGGGTGTGCGGCGATCTGCCGGGCGGCCCAGAGGAACGGGGCGCGGGCGCCGACCGGCCGGCCCTGCCGGGCCAGCAGGACGGCGTCCCACTCCGCCTCGTAGGCGGTGAGCTCATGCGCATACCGACGGTCCTGCCACACCACCGCGGGCAGCAGCGGCCGCCCGGTGACCCGGTCCCACAGCATCGCCGTGGCGCGCTGTGTGGACAGGGCGACCGAGGTGATCTCGATGCCGTCCTCACGCGCCCCGCCGACGGCCCGACGCGCCACCTCGAGGGTGGCGGTCCAGATCTCCATCGGGTCCTGCTCGACCGAGAGGTCATTCGGATGGCTGACCTTGATGGACCGGTAGAACACCTCGTGGGTGGCGCCCGAGTCGAGCACGACTCCGGCCCGGGTGCCCGTGGTGCCCTCGTCGATGGACAGCACACCGCGCCGTGGGGAGGCGCCGGGGAACGTCTGGGTCATGGCAGCCCTTTCATTCGAGCATCGCGAGCGAGCCGTGCGGAGGGATACGGAGGGGACGGATGCGGAGCGGAGAGATACAGAGGGGAGGGGACCAACGCGCGGTGCGCCAGGTCCGGCGGTCGGTCAGCGCGCAGTCACGGACACCGCCGCAGTGGCATCGCGGTCCCGTCCTGCGACCTCGTCGGGCGAGGCGGCCTTCGTCGGGTCCCACTTGATCATCAGGCAGGTGATCAGGCCGAGCAGCGGCACGACGGACAGCATCAGGAAGGTGTCGGCGAGTCCGAGCGAGTCCTTGACCTGCGGAAACACATACAGGCCGGCGACACTGCCGAAGCTGCCGACCATCCCCGTGACGCCGGTGCCCAGAGCGCGGACATCACTGGTGTAGGAAAGCGCGGCGATGGACTTGCCGTTGGCGCCGGGGCCCGCCGAGTGGCAGAGGATGAACAGCACCGGCAGCAGGAACGCCACGGCCGTGGGTACCTTGTCGAAGGTCAGCCCCATCGCCACCAGGGCCACGAACACCCCGGCGAAACCGGCAGCGGAACTGAGCCGCAACCCGAGGCGGCGGCCGAAGTATGCGGACAGCAGCCCGCCCGCGATACCGAAGGCGTTGAACACCATCGAACCGATGGTGGCCTTCTCGAAGCTCTCGCCGAAGACCGTCAGGCTGATCAGCGGGAGGTACCAGCCGACCGCGAAGTACTGCATCGACTGCCCGAGCGAGATCACCGAGGAGAGGATCGTACGCGGCAGGTACTCGCCCTTGAACAGAAGCCCGGCCTGGCGGAACCCGATGACCGGTGCCTCAGCCGCGGTGCGGGGCATCGCGGCGGACGTACCGACGACGGCCTTGATCCCGTACATCCGGTCCAGATTGGCGACGGACTCGTCCAGCCGGCCCTTGCTGGCCAGCCAGGTGGGGCTCTCCTTGAGCATCAGCGCCTGACTCAGCAGCAGCGCGACGGCGACGACCGCGGCTGAGCCGACCGACCAGCGCCAGATGTCGGCGCCGACGTCCAGGTTGAAGAAGAGGAGGGCCAGGGCGAGGTTGCTGGTGGTGGCGACGTACCAGACGGCTTGCCACAGATTGAGCCGGCCGCCCAGCTTCGCGGGCGTGTACTCGGCGAGCAGCGCCATGGCGACCGCGAAGTCGATGCCGTACGCGACACCCACCAGCACCCGGCCGAGCCACACGACAGTGAAGCCACCGGCGAACGCGGCGAGCAGGCCACCCGCGATCGCGAACACCTTGGCGATGAGCAGCGGAGGAACGCGGCCGATGCGGGTGGCGAGCCAGCCGCCGAGGGGGTTGAAGATGATGGCCAGCGCCGGAGCAGTGGCCGTGAGGATCGAGACTTGGGTGCTGGTGAGCTCCATCTGGGTCGTCATGGGCCCCAGACCGGCGCTCAGCGCCGCGTTCGAGTAGGCGTCGAGGAACAGCCCGCCGAACACGAGGAACCAGATGATCTGCGCCCGGCCGGTGATCTTTCCCAGCCCATCGATGAGCGCAACGACGTCGGCGACGCTTCTGACGCTCGGACGTTGTGCCATGAATCCGCCTTCGAGGAAGACCTACCGGCGGCACGGGGAGCACAGAAAAAGGCACGACGAAGCCACCGACAGGTGGTCTGTGTCTGTGCCTGCCCAAAAACCGCGGAAAGCGCCGCAGCACCTGAACTGCTGGAACTGCCGATTACGCGGTGCAGCGAGACTAAGAACGAGCCATGAGAAACGTCAAGGGTTTCGGCCAGGTTACCGAAACGTGACGGGTGTCGAGCGGGGGGCACGGGTGGGCGTGCGCCGATCACCCCGGGCGCCCGCCGCGATGGCGCCCGCCGCGATGGCGGCCGCCGGCTGACTGCGGACCACATCATTCTCATCGCCGTCACGCCGGCGACCGCCCCGGGCGGTGCCATTTTGCTGCCATGGGAGGTGGGTCAGTTACTGCGCGGGGCGTACATGATGACCGCCATCCCAGCGAGGCAGATCAGTGCGCCGATGACATCGAAGCGGTCAGGGTGGTAGCCGTCGGCGACCATGCCCCAGACGATCGATCCCGCAACGAAGATGCCGCCATACGCGGCCAGGATGCGGCCGAAGTTGTCGTCACTCTGGAAGGTCGCGACCACTCCGTACAAGCCCAGCGCGATCACGCCGGCACCAATCCAGATCCAGCCCTTGTGCTCGCGCACGCCCTGCCAGATCAGCCAGGCACCCCCGATCTCGAACAGGGCAGCGACGACGAACAGGGCAACGGATCGGGCGACGAGCACGGTAAGGGATCTTTCTGAGGAAGCAGCGCGGAGCTGGTTCAGGTAACCGGACCAAACAACTCGGTGAGCCGGCCCCGTCGGCAGGGACCCGGACGTCCAGATGCAGGTGCGGGCCGTCGAGGTGAAGCCGGAAGTCGAAGAACGGGCAGCACCGCTGTTCGGCGACGGCCAGCTCGATGATGCCGGCGGCCCGCTCGGCGGGCAGGGTCAGCCGCAGCCCATCCGGGATCCCTACCCGCTCGGCGCCATGAAGGGCTGCGTGCCAGGCGCTAGCGCGCTCGGCCATACCCTCACCACTGAGCGAGCAGGCCACCGCGGCGCTCTTAAGCTGTGCGGCCTCCTCTCCCGCCTGTCGGCTGGGCGCGAGCACCATGTCCGTCGGCCGCGCGGCGGGCACAGGGGCGGTGAGGAAGCCGCACTGCGGGTCGCAGCGGCCGGAGCGGTCCGGCAGCGCGTCCAGACGCTCCAGTGCAGCGTGCAGCGAGGAGGCGAAGGCTCGCAATTCCGCTGCCCGGCGCTCGGCCTCGGCCAGGCGCGCGGCGATCTTCGGCCGAAGGCTCGCCTTCACCTCGGTGCATGCGCCGCCCTCCCATACCCCGATCAACTCGCCGACCTCGTCCAGCGGCAGTCCCAGGTGCTTGGCCGCGCCGATGAATGCCAGCCGTTCCACCGCGTCCTCGCCGTACACCCGGTAACCGGCCGGGGTCCGGTCAGCGGGCAGCAGCCCGGCGCCCTCGTAGAACCGCAGTGTGGTCGCCGGGACACCCGTGCGCTCGGCGAGCTGGGAGATCCGCATGGTGGTCATACCAACGACGCTAAACCTTCGACCCGACTAGAAGGTCAAGCAGCCAGCATCAGCGCGAATCGGCCATTGACAACATGTGATGCGCGCCCAGGCGCTTCCAGAGGGCGATGCCCTGCATGGCGAGTTCGATCGCGCTGTCCGTGCGCCCCATGGCAGCGTGTACACGAGAGAGATTGCATAGGGCGGTGGCAATACCCGAGAAGTTGTTGCCGACTCGGAACCCGTCCAGTGCCTCGCTGAAGTACGCTTCGGCCTGTTCGTATCGACGCTGATAGATCGCGATAACGCCGCGTACGTTCAACGCATAGCAGGCGGCAGCCAGATCTCCTGCGGCGAGGCCGGTACGGCTGACCTCAACATCGGCTTGCTGTTTCCCTTTTCCCGTGAAAGATTCACCCGCTGGCGACATGTCCACTCGACACTCCGCGCCTGCGTCCCCCGCAGCATGGGCCGGCTTCCGTACCGATTGTCCTGCTGCCACATATTGGTGTCGGTGTACACGCCCAGGGCCTCTGCCTGTCGGCCGCTGCGGTAGAGCGCCAGCATCAGCAGCGCGCGTAACCGTTCCCGCACAGGGTGCTCTGTGATGAGCGCGGTCAGCTCCAGGACCGCCTCAGCGTGCCGACCCAGTTCCAGGTGCGCAACGGTTTCGCGTTCGCCGCGACGACCGCCCTTGCCCTGGCCGGCAGCCTTGCCCTGGCCGGCCCCGCACACACCGATGCGCGTGGCACGCAGCCCACGGCCACCGGAACCTCGACACTGATGCCGGTGTCCGATGACCCAACCGCCAGCGTCGAGAAGATCCGCGTCAAGGGCACGCAGGTGGCCCTGAGGGAGTGCCCGCGCAAGAGCTGCCGCGTCGCCACAAGGGTGTCCAACACGGCCCTCCGGGCGTACTGCCAGACCAACCGGCACACCAGCAAGGTCTCAGGAAACAGGTGGTGGACGAAGGTCACCCTGCTGCACGGCAGCGACCCGGCATGGGTGAGCAACCACTACGTGCGCGGAGCGGCACCCAAGGTGCCCCACCTGCCGAGTTGCTGGCAGCTGACCGCTCAAGCCGCCGCCGTGCACGCCCGCACGTACCGCTCCACCGTCGGCTACACATGCGACTACTACTACGGCACCGCGACCATCAGCGAAGGAAGCCGCAACTCCGCTGCCGTCATGGAGATCCAGGACATCATCAACCAGCACACGGACTACCCGGTCCGGCTGTCCGTCGACGGTGGCTTCGGCCCCAACACCCTCACTGCTGTCAAGTGGCTCCAGAGCCACCACGGTGTTCCCGGCGGCGCGGACGGCATCGTCGGCAGCCGCACCTGGGACTACCTGCGCCGCTGGCCGGCACCCAGCACAGCAAAGATCAACTGCGGCTCGTCGGCAACAGCATCGCCCTGGCGGCTCGGCCGAAGCGGCGGCGGCCTACGATCGCGAGCAAGAGACGGTGCCAGGCCAGGCGGCCGTACGTCGGCCCCGCCTGGCGCCGTCCCTCTCATACGCCCGAACCGCCGGTGGGGCCGCATAGCCAACGGGCAGCTCACGACAGCCGCGAGCAGGCCCTGGAGCGGTTCCGTCTCCTGCACAACACCGCCTCGCTGCAGGCCGGTTGGCTCGAAAAGCGGCTGCACCCGCCGTCAACACCTGTCAGTGGACCACGGCTCTCAAGGGCCCCAGTGTCCGGATCGGGGTGGCCCCGGCGAATGGCTAGTCGGCCCGCGCGGTGTGGATCGCGGTGAAGGCCAGGAGAAGTGCGGCGGTTCGAGGCGCATCCTCCAGAATGGGCGAGTGTCCGGCGCCGGGCAGCAAATCGACTCTCGTGCCCGGAACGGCGTGGTAGTCGGCGGCGGACGAGGGTCGCCATCTGCGGTCTTGGTCGCCGAAGATCACCTGCAGTGGCTTGCCGAGGGCCGTCAGCCGATCCGGGAGCGTCTGCTGCTCCAGGTAGGCACGGGCCGCCTGAGTTGACGCGGCGAACGCGTGGTAGGTCATACCACGCAAGTCGTCCATGAGCTCCAGTGGGATCTCGAAGCCCGCGCTGAAACCGGTGCTCGCGACCTGGCGTATTTGCTCGTCGGTCGGCGGCCACTGCGAGGGGGCGATGGCGGCGGGCTCCGGTGCGATGAAGGCGCCCAGGTGGGGTCCGGTGTTGATGAGCGCGAGCGCGGTAACCAGGTCGGCTCGCTGCTCGGCGAGGGCGGTGGCGACATAGCCGCCACTGGAATGACCGACGACTATGGCGTTCCTGACACCGAGCCGGTCCAGCGCCACGCCGACCCGGCGTCCCTGTGCGGGGATCTCATAGCCGGGGCCGACCGGTTTGGCTGACCGGCCGTGCCCGAGCAGGTCGATCCGGATGACGCGATGAGACACGGTCAGCGCAGGAACCATCAGGTCCCACGAGCGGGTCGAGGAGGCAGACCCGTGGATGAGCAGGAGTGCGGGGGCATCGCGGGGGCCGTCCTGGCACACATAGATGTCGCCGCCATCCAGGGGCAGGATCGACTCCTCAGTGGCCTCGGCGTTGCCTTTCACATGCGGTTGCCCGTCAGGAATAGTCATGAGCCCACCGTCGTCGCCGGTGCGCGGCCACGTCTTGGACAAATGTTCCCTCCCCCGGGCCGCGTAGCATGTGACGATGCGGTCCGCTGCGGATGAACGTGACGATCCGGCTACGTGGGACGTCGCTCGTCCGGAGCGGCCCAGCCGGGTGGCCGGTGTCAGCATGGCTGGGTTCCGCGTCCCCGGCTCGACCGCGGGCGGCCTGCGGGTGGTCCCGCATCCGGCCGTGATGCTGATCCTGGAGTTCGGGGCCACCCCGCCCGTCGTGGACGATGGCGCTGGGCGGCAGCAGCGGGGAAGTCTCGTCGCCGGGCCCGGGTTCGGGTCCGGCGGCGTGGTTCGCGCGTGGGGGGAAAACGTCGAGTGCGTGCAGGTACGCCTCTCGCCGGCTGTCGCTCGCGCGGTTTTGGGCACCTCCCCGGCCGACCTGAACGGCGCCGTGGCCCTCGACGACCTGTGGGGCCGAGAGGTGTCACGGATCTGTGAGCGACTGCGAAATATCTCCTCGTGGGAGGATCGCTTCGCGTTGACGGACGAATGGCTCGCCCGCCGGCGTGAGGCGGGGGCGTCCGTGGACCGGGAGGTGGCCTGGGCCTGGGACCGGATCGTCGTCAGTCGTGGCCTTGTCCGGGTCGACCAGCTGGCGGCCGAGGTCGGATGGAGCCGGAAGCGCCTGTGGTCCCGGTTCCACTCGCAGATCGGCCTGCCGCCGAAGCGCGCGGCGAAGCTGGTCCGCTTCGACCATTGCGCCCACCGCCTGGTCGCGGGTGAAGGCGCAGCCCGAGTCGCGGTCGACGGCGGCTACGCCGACCAGTCCCATCTGCATCGGGACGTCATGGCGTTCGCCGGAGTGACCCCGGCGACCGTGGCCGGCGAGCCATTTCTGACGGTCGACGACACCGCGTGGAGCAGCCACGGAACGCCCGCCAAGCCTCACGTCTCCGCAGATCCCGGCTCGGTCGCCGACCGAAGGTGAGACGGCCCCGCTGCGATCATGAACATGCACGGAAACGAAGACGTACATCAACTCGTTTCATGAAGATCATCTCGCCGAGGCCCAGGCATCGAAGAGGTCGACCAGCGGCGGCGCGAAGCGCCACTCGTCATCGGCCCGGATCCGTTGGTCCCCCAACTCCACGACGTCGGGTGCCATCTCACGGAGCGCGCGAGCCGCAGCAGCGGTGATGCCGTTCCCCGTGACATCGAGTCGGCGCAAGTTGCTGAAGGCGGACCAGCGGTCACGGAGACGCTGCGCCCCGGATGCGTCGAGCACGCCAAACGGCAGTCTCAGAGACTCCAGTCGTGCGATGAGCGCACTCTCACGCGAGCACGTCCACCAGTGTGTCGTTCAAGTCGCTCACCAGGGCCAGCTGACGAAGTTTCGCGAATCCGGGGTTGTTCAGCAGCGGGACCAGGTCCCGCGCCGAGCCGCCCCAGCTGTATGCGAAGTGTCCGAGCCAGAGTTCGAGCGACTCAAGCTGTGGAAAGGAGCTCGTGCCCAGCGCGGATACCACGGCGGGGTTGAGTGCCTCATCACGCAGCACCAGCCGACGCAGACGTGCCATCTCCGGGAACGGAGACGGAGGCTTCGTGCCCAGGATGTCGTGCGCCATGTCGATGTCGTTGCACTGAACGACCAGCTCATGAAGAGTCGGCACTGCTAAAAGCACCCGCTCCAGCGGCACCGAAAGCCTCCACGAGGAGCCGTCGCGCGACAGATCCTCCGGGATGTAGTCACCTCGACCGAAGTCCGGAAAGGTGCGGGCGCCCAGTCCTAGGTGGTGGATCTCCGGCTGACGGCTGGCAAGTACGTCGACGAGCGGGCCAAACGAGCCATGGTGAACCCGGCTTGTTGTCACGAGCAGCTTGAGAAGGATTCGCTCGGGGTTCGCGTGCAACCAGCTGTCGAGCGCCGCCGCGCAGTGGTCCTCGTTGACGTCGTGGCTCGTCGCGATGCCGGGTCGGCTGCACTCCAGAGTGAGATGCAGCTCCGCATACGGACCGTGGTCGTCGACGTAGAGGACGTGGTTGCACGCGGACGAGTCCATCGGTGCAGCCTACCCGGACAGCCCGACTACGAAAGGGCGGCTCCGCGGCCCCCGGGCACTCCACCACATCACGAGCAGCCCGAGCCACATCGGATCCATCGCCAAAGCCACCCTCGTCCTCAACAACTCATGGCGATGACAGGCAGGATGTCTCTGTGCATCACATCCTGTGTGGGCTCGCCGCCAATCCCGCCCTGTCGTCCGAGCTGGTCGACCGGCTGATATCCATCGCGGACGACGACATCGCCACGGGCCTCGCCAGTCGCGCGGACCTCAGCCGTGCGCAGGCGGTCGCGTTGGCCGAGCGCGTCGACGAGAGCGCGGTGCAGCTCGCGTACGAGGGTCGGCTGACCGCCGCCGACATCGATCCCTCCGTCTGGCCGGATGCTGCCCTCGCCCTGCTCGACCAAGGTGTCGGCCGCCCGGAGTGGGCGCGTGTCCTCGCGGCGGATCCCGTCCGTGAGCGACGGGAGAAGCTGGCAGCATGCCGTGGCCTCCCGTCCGACGTGGTGGACACGCTCGCGGCGGACCCGGACGTACGTGTCCTCGCCGAGCTCGCGTTGTGGACCACCCCAGACGTGGCCGCGAGGCTCGCGGCACATCCGCACGCCGAGGTCCGCCGCGCGGTGGCGAGCAACGAGGCGACACCCCCGGCCGCACTGGCAGCGTTGGTGACCGGGGAGGGGCTGCCTGCGGCGCGACGCTGTCTGGTCTGTGACCGCGAGCAGACCCCCTTCGTTCACGATCGGCAGTGTCTACGGCCCGACTGCGATCTGCTGCCCGGCGCCTCCTGCGACGGCTCCCACGAGTCCACCGTCCACGCCATACGGGAGGCTGCACTCCGTAACCCTGCCACCCCCGTCGATGTTGTCGTCGGCTTCGTGGACCATCCCTCGGCGCAGCTGCGCTGGGCGCTCGCCGCCCGCCGGGACCTGCCCCGGCATGCCTGCGCACGGCTCGCCTCGGACCCTACTCCCGGTGTCCGCGCCGACCTTGCCGAGAATCCCGTGATCGACGATGCCCTGATCCGTACGCTGGCCGGCGACCGTGACCCCGACGTACGCCGCAGGCTCGCACACCATCCCCGCGTACCGCTCTATGTGCTCACCCAGCTGGCTCGAACTACCAGGATCGGCGCCACCCTTCTGCCCCGTATTGCCGCCTCCTCTCCCACCGAGGTCGAAGAGCTGGCCACGTCACCGGACCCGGCCACCCGAATGCTCGTGGCCCAACGACGCGATTTGCCACCCGAGATACGCGACCGGCTGGCCGACGACCCCGACGCGAAGGTGGTCAAGGCCCTCGCTCCGCACCCGGGCCTCAGCGAAGCGCAGTTGCGCACCATGGTCGATCGACACGGTGTCCATGTCCTGGCCAAGGTGGCGACCAACCCGGACGCGCCCCCGGCGCTGCTGGAGGACCTGCTCCGGCACGAACCAGCGGTGCGGAAGGTGTTCCGTGAGGTTGCCCGACATCGCGGGGCGACGGCCTCGGCGCTGCTCGCCTGCCTGGCGGACAAGCGGGCGAGACCCGTAGCCGCGGGCCACCCGGCACTCCCGCCACCGGTCGTCGCAGAGCTGCTCGCCGACGCGGACTGGCAGGTAGCGGAAGCAGCGGCGGCCAACCCGTCCCTGCCGCCTGCCGTGATGTCGGATCTGGTGTGCCAGCAGTGAGCCCACCGCCCGCTGAGTCGACCCCCAAGTAGCCCTCGACGGCGATGAGCTGTCGCACCTTGAGGAACATCCGCGCCCCTCCCGCCGTCTGCCCGGCCCATAATTGCCTTTCGTGCCCTGCCGAGCGGAAGCTAGTGTTCGCGCAGCGAGTGACTCACGAGGAGTGAAGACATGCCCGGTCGTCCGAGCACGCGTTGACGTTTGAGGCCGTGAGCGGCCTGTCATCGCGTGCTGCCCTTGATGCGCGGCATAGCGAGCCTTCCTTTCCCGCTGCCTGAAACGGTCGTGCACCTGTCGACCGCCGGTGGGCGGGTCTCGTCTTCGGTCATCCGAGGGGTCCCTGTGCCGTCTTCTTCCTCCGCTGCATCCGATTCCGGTCGGCCTGTTCCGTCAAGCCTGTGGCGGGACGGCGACTTCCGCCGGCTCTGGGTGGGCCAGACGGCCTCCCAACTGGGCGAACATACAAGTCTGGTGGTTCTGCCGCTCTTCGCCGTCCTGACGCTCGACGCCAGTGCCGGCCAGTTGGGCGCCCTGCGCGCGGTGGGGCAGGCGCCGATCCTGCTGCTGTCGCTCTTCGCCGGCGCGTGGGTGGACAGGTGGCAAACCCGCACGCTGATGGTGCTGACGGACGCCGGTCGGGCCCTGGCACTGGGCGCCGCCGCCGTGGCCGGCCTCCTCGGTGCGCTCGGCCTGCCGACGCTGTTCGTGGTTGCCTTCGCCATCGGGGCTCTGTCCGTGTTCTTCGACGTGGCATACCAGGCGTCTTCGGTACGGCTGGTGAAACGCGATCAGTTGGTACGGGCCAACAGCGCGCTCGAGGGCAGTCGGTCCGCGGCGCAGATCGGCGGTCCCGCCCTCGGCGGTGCGTTGGTGTCTGTGCTGTCGGCGCCGATCGCCGCCGCCTCCAGCGCCGTGTTTTTCGCGCTGTCGTTCCTGTCGATCCGACGGATCAGTCGCCGCGAATCCGTCCCGGAACGCTCGGAACGTCCGCCTCGGGTCTGGCGGCGGATCCATGAGGGCCTCCGTTTTGTCGCCAGTGACACCTCGCTGCGGACTGTGTGCCTCGCATCAGCCGCCTTCCAGTTTTTCTTCGCGGCCGTGATGACCGTCTATCTGCTGCTCCTGCCACGGGACCTGCACCTGTCGGGCACCGCCGTCGGGCTGGCGCTCGCGGCGACGGGGCCGGGCGCGCTCCTGGGCTCGCTGCTGGCCGCCCGCCTACCGAGCCGCTTCGGATATGGCGCTGTGCTCGTGTCCGCGGCAGCACTCGGCGACGGCGTGTTCCTGTTTGTGCCTGCGCTGCACGGCCCCTCCGTGGTGACGGTTCCCGCGCTTCTTATGGTCAACTTCGTCTTCGGGACCTTCGGCCAGCTGGTGAATGTCACGGTCATGGCCGTCCGGCAGACCGTTACTCCGGACGGGATGCAAGGCCGCGCGGCCGCGACGATCAACTTTGTCGGCATGGGGCTGACCCCGCTCGGCTCGCTGCTCGGCGGCTTTCTCGCGGAAGTGTGGGGGACGCGCACCAGCCTCCTGGTGACAGCCGCAGGCATGCTGCTGTCGCCGGCGCTGATGGCCCTGTCCCCACTCGCCCGCCTGGGACGGACGCTTCCTGCCCCGCCGGAGACTCCGGCCCCGCCCGCGTGACGGCTTCTTCATCGCCGGGGCCCGGCCTGAGACGCCTGAGACGACCGATGAGGTTCGGTGCGTACGTGCGCACGCAGCCCCTGCGGGCCGAACAGGATGAGAAGCTCGACCACGCCGCCATCGGCACTGCCCAGCCAGTGCGGCAAGGACGTGTCGAACTCGGCTGCCTCACCGGGCGGCAACGTCAGATCGCGCTCGCCGATCACGAGTCGCAGGTGGCCGTTGAGCACATAGAGCCATTCGAAGCCTTCGTGGGTCTGCGGGGTCGGCTCGAGCGGTTCCGGCCGGGCAGGGATGATCATCTTGAAGGCGTGCACCCCGCCCGGTCGCCGGGACAGGGGCACAAAGGTCATCCCGTACCGTCTGATCGGCTTGAGGTGGATCCGGGGGTCGCCGGTGCGCGGGGCACCCACGAGGTCGTCCAGCGGAACGTCGTAGATACGGGCCAGCGGCAGCAGCAGTTCCAGGCTCGGCCGGCGCTGCCCGCTCTCCAGCCGGGACAGGGTGCTCTCCGACACGCCGGTCGTCGCGGCGAGGTCGGCGAGGGTGATGCCGCGGTCACGGCGCAGCGCACGGAGCCGCGGCCCCACCGCGTCGAGCACGTCGTCGTCCGTCTTGGAGTCCATGAGGCCCATCTTGCCGTTACCGCAAGTTTTCGTGCCAGGTCGTGGTGTGCCTGGCAAGACTGGGCGCCCACCGGCACAAGCCCACCGACACAAGGAGTCTTGATGAGCACCACCGATGCGGTCGCGTTCTGGGACGGCGTCTATGCGGCCCGGCCGGCAGCCGACGCCCCGCAGCCGAATGTTCGCCTCACTGAGACGGTGGCGGGCCTGCCGCCCGGTGACGCGTTGGACCTCGGATGCGGCGACGGCGGCGACGCGCTGTGGCTCGCCGGTCAGGGATGGCAGGTGACCGCCGCCGACATCTCGGCGGTGGCGGTCGAGCGGCTCGCCGCCCGCGCCCGCGCACACGGCCTGGGCGACCGCGTCATCGCCGTACGCCACGACTTGCACACGTCTTTCCCGCCCGGCGGATTCGACCTGATCTGCGCCCACTATCTGCACACCCCCTGTGACCTGGACCGGGCAACCGTCCTGCGCTCGGCCGCGTACGCACTGCGCCCGGGCGGGCGGCTACTGGTCGTCGACCACGGCTCGACCGCTCCGTGGTCGTGGAACCAGGCCCCCGATACCCGGTACCCGAGCCCGCAGGAGGTCGCCGCCGGTATCGATCTGGCCCCGGAGACATGGACGGTCGAGCGGGCCGACGCACCGCGCCGGATCGCGACTGGACCGGGCGGGCGCACCGCCGAGGTCACCGACCATGTCCTCCTCATCCGCCGCACCGCCTGACACGGTGGTCGGGGCTCCCGACGACGAAGAAAGGTGACCACTGTTGCCCAGCACCACGCGCCACAACCGCCGCAGCGACACCCCGCCGCCCCGGACCGGAAGCAGCGAGATGGAGGTCCTGCGCGCATTTCTCGACTACCTCCGGACTTCGATCGCCGCGAAGGTCGACGGTGTCCCCGAGCCACAGGTGCGAACAGCCGCAGTGCCGTCGGGCACGAACCTGCTCGGCCTGCTCAACCACCTGACTTTCGTCGAGCGTTCGATGTTTCTCGGGGACGACGTCACCGACTGGCAGGCGACGTTCCAGGCCGCATCGGCGGACAGTGTGGCCGATATCGTGGCCCGCTACCGAGAGACGGTCGAGCGCGCGAACGACATTCTCGACGGCTGCACCGATCTCGGCGCCACGGTCCCCCGACCGCGACCGGGGCGCCCCGCTCCCAGCGTCCGCTGGGCACTGACCCACATGATCGAGGAGACCGGCCGTCACGCGGGCCACGCGGACATCCTCCGCGAACTGATCGACGGCTCGACCGGCCGCTGATCCACCTCGCCCCCATGCCCTCTGGGTGCGCAGGTCGCTCCTTCGGTCGCGCTTCTCGTCGTACCGTCGACCTGACGCGGTCCGGAGCGTTGATTGCTAGACCTTGAAAGTCTAGTCTTGGCGGGACACGCCGTTACCGGCACCTGATGGAGGAAGCGTGAGAGCCGCCGACGGCACGGCGCGCCCTGGCCGCCTGGTCTGGATGGACACGGACCTGTGGAAGCAGCAGGTGAAGCAGCGAGCCGAGGACGACGGTCTGGCCCGCGCCCGCTCGCGGGTCCTCGAAGCGCTCCTGACGGCGTACGCCGAAGGGTCGCTCGACGCGCCCGTTCCGGCTGGCAGCACATTCGGCACGGCGGAGCGGGGCGGATGCCGCGTCTACCTCGATGAGAGCGTGTGCGAGAGGGCCGAGACCAGGTGGAAGAGGCAGGAGCAAGCCCGTCGGGGAGGCGTTCCCGGGTTCGGGCTGCTGTGTGAGGTGCTGCTGAGGGAGTATGCCGAGGGGCGCGTCGAGCTGCGGATCACCGTGGCTCCCGCCGCAAGCACAGGGAGCACGGGGAACACGGGGAGCACAGGGAGCGTGGCGGCATGAGCGAAGCAGCAGCGGACGGGCACAGGCCCCTGATCCCGCAGCCCAAGACCACAGCGGAGGACCTGCGCGCGGCCCTGGTGCAGATTGCGCCGAACCAGGTGGCCGCGTTCGACGCAGAGCGGACGGCGGCGGTGGAGGCCGCTCGCAGCCAGGTCGACGCGGCCCCCATGCGCCGGTTCCTGCGGCGGTGGGCGCTCGCGGTGGCGATCGAGCGCGTTCCCGCGCGGGCCGCGCGCCTGAGCGAGCTGGAGGCCCGCGCGGGGCAGGTGGCGGATCTGGCCGAGGGGCGTGCCATCGCCGCCGAAGTGGCCGCCATCCATGCGCAGGCGGCGGCCGAGGCCGGAGTCGACGGGCGGACCGCGGGGTGACCGAGGACGCCGGACAGCGGTGGCGCTGGGAGTACGAGCCCGACTACGAGTACGTGGCGAAGGGGCTGCCCAAGCGCGTGGTCGTGGAGGTGGAGCGGCTGGCTGGGCAGCTCGTGGACCTGGCCGAGATGGGCATCGACGTCACGGCCGTAGGAGACGGCCCGCGGCCGGGAGTCGCAGGCGGCGTGCGGCGCCTGTCGGTCCTGGAAGACGGGTTCATGCTGGTCCTGCCTCTCCCCCGGCTGCGCCTTGTCGCCGTTACGTACATCTGCCCGCCGTTCGCCGACCTGTAGCCCGCCCCTTTCGCGCGTCCGAGGACCGCGGCCCCGTTCCCGTTCCGGGAAACGGTTCGAGGGCGCATCCACTACCGACGTCGCCTCAACACCCCATCCCGCGCATGGATCGCGAACCAGACCGGAGTACTAGGAGCGCGTCCGGCACAGCTCCTGGTCCACGAGCGTGCTCATGGCCTGCTGGGTACCCTGGCCGCCATCACTGGTGACGTACACCACGGCGGTCCGGGCCCCGTCTCGGGTGACCCCACTCCAGGTGCGATAGCCGAGCAGTTCGCCCGGGTGGCCGAAGTAGCTGCCGCCACAGGACAACGGAATCTCGCCCAGACCGAGTCCGTACCTCACACCCAGCTCGGGCGCGGGCTTGGTGGTCGTCATCTCGTCGAGCTGCGCCGGAGCCAGCAGACGGCCGCCGAGCAGTGCGGTGTAGAACCGGTTCAGGTCGTGCGTGGTGCTGATGATCGAGCCGGAGCCGACGGCCATACTCGAATTGAGCGCCGTGACGTCGATGCGGGTGTCGGTGCCGAACGCGGCGTAGCTGTGGGCGTGCGGGCCCAGGACGAACGGGAAGGCGCCGGGCGTACGGGTGTCCCTCAGGCCCAGCGGGCGGATGATCCGGTCGTTCACTTCCTGCGCCCAACTCCGGCCGGTGACCTCGTGAATGATCATCGCGGCGAGAATGTAGTTGGTGTTGGAGTACGACCAACCGGCGCCCGGGGAGAAGTTGGGAGGGTCCTGAATCGCCAGCCTCACCAATTCCCCGGGGGTGTAGGTGCGGAACCGCTCCGCTCGATAACCGTCCACGCTGTTCAACGCGGGTATCTCCGGCAGGACGTCACGGATGCCGCTGGTGTGCTGCAGCAGCTGGCGCACGTTGATCTGGCTGCTGTCGTTGCCATTACCCCGGACCACTCCCGGCAGCCACTGCTCGACGTTGTCCGCCAGGGACATTCGCCCCTCGCCGACGAGTTGCAGCACGACCGTGGCGGTGAATGTCTTGGCGGCGCTGCCGATCCGAAACCGGCCGTTCCGCGGCATCGGCCTCCCAGTGCCCCTCTCGGCCGTCCCGGCGCGTGCGCTGTCACGTGTGTCCGGTGACGTCACCTCGGCGAGCACACCGACGACCCCAGTGTCATGGATCGCGTCCACCTGCTGTTGAAGCGGATCGGCCTGCTGCGGCTTCGCCGCCGCCGTCAGCCCGGTCGACGCGGCAAGGAGGACCGCGCCCACGCTGGTCAGGACGAGCGGGCCTCGCCGACGCCTTCGTAACACATGCATGATGGATCCCTTTCCTGTTCGGGTTGCCTGTGCCTTCAGAGACCGCTCAGGCTGTGGCCCGCGGCTGTTTCGCCCCCGGAGCCGGCGGTCGGCGACCATCCCACCAGCGGAGAGGGGATCGGCCCATCCGGCTCTCCCCCTGACGCGCCGATGCGCTGTCCTCAGGGCGGTGCTTGGGGTTACCCCCCCGTAGGGCCCCGTAGACGATCCCCGGTGGGCACTTCGCCCCGTACACCACCGAGTTCACTCAAGCCTCCGCAGCGGCCCCCGTAGCCATCGCGTACATGTACCATCCAGCACCAACATTGATTGCGCCCCCAGACGAGGGAGCTTGTGGTGGACACCTCTACCGACAACACCAATCTGAAGTCCCAGTACGCGGCACAGATCACCGCAGATCTCGAACGCAACTCCGCCGAACACGAACGCCTGAGCACCGAAATCTCGACGCTGCAACGGCAACTGTCGGTGCTCGAGAACAACCGGGTGCTCCTGCTCAGCATGCGGCAGACCCTCGGTGGCGAATCCGCCGCCGACGTACCGGAGAACGCCGAGGTCAGCGGCTCTGCGGACGGTGTGTCCGCTGCGCCGAAGTCCGCAGCACTGCCGGCAGCGCGCAAGCCGAAGAAGAACGCCAACACGACCACCGGCAAGCGGAAGGGGGCAGAGTCGGACAGGAGCCGTTCCAAGCAGGTGAGAGAAACCGGTGTGCCCACGCTCCGGGACCTCATCCGTGATGACCTCATCCAGCACGGTGAACCGCGCTCCGCGACCGAGGTCACCGCTGCCCTCACCCAGGCTCTGCCGGACCGCGAGGTCAAGGCCACCGTCGTACGCAGCACTCTCGAATCGCTCGTCGCCAAGGGCCAAGTACACCGCACCAAGCAGCAGAAGTCCGTCTTCTACTCGGCTACCACCCCGGACGCGGCCGCCGGTACCTCTGAGCCCAGCGCGGCATCCCCTTCCTGAAACCTCAAAACGCGTCTCCTGCGCTGCGCTCCAGTCAGTCTGCCCGGCACACGACCTCCCGCGTGCCGGGAGGTACTTCCTCCCGGCACGTCGTACCACGTCCTTGAAGGGATCATGGGTGGGTTATGGTGCCAGCATGAGCGTACGGTTCACCGGCTGGCCGGAGCGAGCCATGGACGTGTTACTGCACCTGCAGGGCGAGCCCTCAAACGCGGTACGCGAGCAGTACCGCGCGGATCGCGAACGCCTCGTCCGGCAGCCGATGATCGCGTTGCTGAACGATGTGGCGGACGCCGATCCACGGTACGAGGACTTCTCTGTCTGGCACTACCGCACAAACTCCTGGTGGTGGCAGCACCAGGGCGCGGTGATCCGACTCGGCCGCAAGATCGAGATCGGTCTGCGGTTCGATCTGGACGGCCTGCGGATCCAGGGGGCCTGGTGGTATCCGGACCCTGGCCAGGTCGCCATGTTCCGCAAGGCCGTCGCCGCCGAGGGCAGCGGCCGCGAACTGTCCGCCATCGTGGAGGACTTGCGGCAGAAGGGCTACGACATCTCCGGGGACATGATGAAGCGCCCCCCACGGGGTTATCCGTCCGACCACTTCCGCGCGGACCTGCTGCGCCACCGCTCGCTGATCGCTGCCCAACCCCTCGGCTGCGACGACTGGCTCCACACCCCTGAAGCCGTCGGCAAGGTCCTCGCGGCCGCCGACGATCTGGACCCCATGCTCACATGGCTGGTCCGTCACGTGAAAAGCTCCGCCTGACACCGGAAAGACCTGAGAGGTCACATCGGTGTGATGCCCGGGCTCATGGGTGTGCGAAGGGCGCACTCGATGAGGAGGACATGATGCAGTTCGTGTTGGTGATCCACCAGGGCACGTATCCGTTGCCGGGCACTCCGCAGGCGGAGTTGGTGTCGGAGGAGGACAGCAAGGCGGCGTACGCCGACTGGGCGGCGATCGGCACGATGGAGAACGTGACCGGTGCGCCGCCGATGGGTCTGCCCAAGGACGCGACGACCGTCCGTGTGGAGAACGGTTCGGCCGTCACCACCGAGGGGCCGTTCGACAACACCTCGGTGGGCGGGTTCCTGGTGGTCGAGGCCGAGGATCTGGACAGCGCGATCGCGATCGCATCCCGCGTACCGCAGGCGCGACTGGGTGGCGCGGTCGAAGTACGACCGTCCGCCAAATACTGGTGAGGTCCCGGCCCGGTGCGCACCGCGCACCGGGCCGGACCGCTCACTCGGCCTGGCCGAGGACGCTGGACGCGAGGATGCGGACGCGGTCGGCGTTGCGGATGACGTCGATCCTGGCGATCTTGTCGCCGGTGACCGTGAAGGCGATGACGGAGTACGGTTGTCCATCCCGGGTGACCAGCGCGCCGACCGTGCCGTTGACCAGGACGGAGCGCAGTTCGCCACCGTGGGGCGCACGGGCTTGCTCGGCCACCGCCGCCGCACCGCGGACGACGCTCGGCGGGCGGGTGGCACCGAACTCGGTACGCTGCACGACATCGGGGGCGAGGACCTGGATGAGGGCGTCGAGATCGGCCGTCCGCGCCGCCGCGTAGAACGCGTAGACCACCTTGCGCTGGCGCGCGAGATCCCGGTCGGGCCGAGGGATCTCCGCCGCTGACCCTGCGCCGCGCTCGGCTGGCGAGCTTCCGTGCGGCCGCGGGGTTTCGGTCGATGATGTGGGCGATCTCGTCGAAGGGCAGGCCGAACATGTCGTGCAGCACGAACGCCAACCGTTCTGCCGGGGTGAGCCGCTCGAGTACGACGAGCAGCGCCAGGCCCACCGCGTCGGCCAGCAGCGCCTCCTGCTCGGGGTCGGGGTCTCCGGCCCGGACGACCGGGTCGGGCAGGTGCTCGACCAGCGGGTCTTCCCGGCGGCGCCGTCGGGACCGCAACTGGTGCAGGCACTCCCGCGCGACGACGGTGGTCAGCCATCCGCTGAGGTTGTCAATCTGCTCCTCGTCGGACCGGCTCAGCCGAAGCCAGGCGTCCTGCACCGCGTCGTCGGCCTCCGTCACCGAACCCAGCATCCGATATGCCACCGCACGCAGCCGCGGGCGCTCCCGCTCGAAGCGCTCGGCCAGCAGCTCGCTCTCGTTCACCAGTCACACCATCCCATCGTCAAGGCTCACCGGGATGAGCCTCCAGAGGCCGCCGATGTGACGGCAGTGACGGAGAAAGTGTTGGGCTGGGGAGCTCAGTGCCGTTCCGGATCGAACTCCAGCACCTGCGTGAGCCGGATGTTGTTGCCCGACGGGTCCCGGAACGACGTGTCGATCCCGTACGGCTGCGCCGTCGGCGGGTCGTTGAACTCGACACCACGGGCGGACAGCTCGTCATACGCGGCCTGGCAGTCGTCGGTCTCCAGGAACAGGGTGCCACCCGCGCCCTTGGCCACCAGATCCGACAGCTGGGCACTGCTCGCGTCATCCAGCATCGGCTGCCCGGGTACTGGCATCAGCACCAGCGCCGGACCGCCCCCGCCGGGCGGGGCGACGCACAGCCACCGGAAGCTCCATGCCTCCATCGTCACATCCGCCCGGACCTCCCAGCCGAGTTTCCGGGTGTAGAAGTCAAGCGCCTCGTCCTGGTCGTGCACCCAGAACTGCGCATTCGCGATCTTGATCGTCGTCATGGCCGCTCCTCGCAAGTTGCCTGGAAACGACGCTAAGCAGCCGGCAACGCCGTGTCTTCTCGAAACGTGCGGTTCCGTGGCCGACCGTAGGCCATCGCCACACAGCGGGGGATGCGGACATGCCGAGCGGCGGGCGGATGCGCCGCGCGGTACGCCTGCGGGGACATCCCGTACATCCTGCGGAAACTCGTCGTGAACGAACCGATGCTCCGCACACCGACGGCCACGCCGATCTCGGCCACCGTCCAGTCGGTCGCAAGCAGCAGGGCGGCGGCCCGCTCCAGGCGACGGGTCAGCAGGTACTGGTGCGGCGACTCGCCGAACGCGGCCTTGAAGCAGCGGCTGAAGTGGGCCGGGGACAGCGCGGCGGCCGCGGCCATCCCGGCCACGGTGAGTGCCTCGGAGTAGCGGGCGTCCGCTAGATCCCTGGCGCGGAGCAGATGACGAGCGATCGGAACATGGGCCACGGGACCCATGGTGCGGTCACCGGGACCCGCCCCGCTCACCGGGACCCGCCGCTCCCGGAACCGGGTCATTCAGGCCCCGTCCGCAGGTCTCTCCGGCTCGCCGCCGTCGTGCCGCGGCCACGGCGTGGGGCGCCGGTGTCGGCCACGGCGTGGCCGGCGCCGCGGCCGTCCGCGTGTGCCACGATCAGCCCGTCGCGCACCCGGATCGCGACCTCGGTGAGGTCGTCGACCGAGGTCCTGCCGAGGGCCGCGGGAACCGTGCCACCGTCGTCGAAGACGATGCGCGGCCGCGGTAGTTCCTCGGCTGCGAACACCCGGCGCAGGCAGGCGACGAGATCGACGATACGGAGGCGGGCCAGTCGACCGGTCTCGGCCGGGTCGCTCGTGGCGACGACGATCGTCACCGCGTCACCCGGCCGGGCCGAGCGGACCGCCTCCTCGGCCGCGGACAGACGGCTCACGCCCAGCACGACGACCACGCCGTCGTCGGCGAGGTCGACCGCGCGGCCGGTGATCTCGTCGGCGAGGCCTCGGGGCGCCGCCCACGGGTCTGCCGCCGGCTGTGCCCGGGCAATGAAGGGCAGGTGCGGTGGCTCAGCGTCGTCGTTCACGGCGATGTCGGCCAGGTGCTCGGCGGCGCGGGCCAGGTCGAACGGGTCACCGACCCCGGGGGCGTTCTCCGCGAGACCGGCCGCTCCGTGGAGGAGGGTCAGCGCCAGCTGGGCCGGTCGCACCATCCGGCCGCGCGCCGCGGGGCGCGACTCGAGTGCCAGGGCGAGCAGCAGGGCTTCGAACCGGACGAGTTCGGCCAGCGCGGTCCTGGCCGGCTCGGTGTCGAGCACTCCGGACAGCGAACGCAACTGGAGATGCCCGCTCCCCGGAGTGTCGCCGGCGAGGGGCAGTCGTTCGAGCCAGACCCGGGCGAAGGTGCCGAGCGCGCGCCCGGCGGAGTCGGCCGATGCCACTGGCGGTTCGGCGCGGGCCCTGGCCCGTTCGGCGGCGTCGGCGAGCACCGCAAGGTAGAGCGCGCGCTTGCCGGTGAAGTTGGAGTAGACCGCGCCCCTGGTCAGTTCGGCTCGCTCGGCGATCCGGTCGACCTTGGCCTCGGCGTAGCCGTGCTCGGCGAACTCCTCCCGGGCCGCGACCAGCACCGCCGCGCGGGTCCGCTCCTGCTGCTGGGCGCGCGTCAGTCTCGCCATCGTGTCCCCTTCCGCTCCCATGGCATGATACAAACAGCATCCAGATGACGACGTCATCCAGAAAACGTGAACATCGGAGGTTGAATGTGAGTGGCAAGGGGTTCGAGGTCGACGCGATGTCGACCGACGCCAAGCTGTTGGTGCTGCATGCCCTGCGCTGTGCCGGCGCCGCCAGCCCCACCCGCCTCCATGGGGTTACGGGACTCGACGAGTCCGACATCGAGTCCGAGCTCATCGATCTGGGGGCCGAGGGCCTCGTCACACGGATATCCGGCGGCGGCATGCCCTGCTGGCTGCTCACGGACGCCGGCCGCGCCGCCGACGCCGAGCGCATCACCGACGAACTCACCTCGGCCAACGCCCGCGGAGCCGTTGAGGCGGCATTCGACCGGTTTCTCGTCCTCAACCCGGAGCTGCTCGACCTCTGCGCGGCATGGCAACTTCGCACCGTCGACGGCATCGTGAACGCCAACGACCACAGCGACCCCGCCTACGACTCCCGGGTCCTCGACCGATTCGCCGATCTCGACCGACGCGCCGCCCCCGTCTGTGCCGAGCTGTCCGCGGCACTGCCGCGATTCGGCCGTTACCGCGACCGTCTCGCCGGAGCCCTCGGTCGCGCCGCCTCCGGCGCGCTGGAGTACGTGACCGACAGCACCGCCTCGTACCACACCGTATGGGCGGAGCTGCACGAAGACCTGCTGGCCACCCTCGGGATGCGGCGATGAGATGGGTTCGCACGATCTCCGCCCAGGTCGAGGAGGCGGCGGAGACACTGGGTGGCAAGGCACTCGGCCTGGTCCTCCTGCACCGCCTCGGGTTGCCGGTGCCGGCCGGGTTCGTCATCACCACGCAGGCATGCCGTGTCTTCCTACGGGACGCATGTCTGCCCGACGGGCTCGACGACGAACTCGCGACGGCCATCGCCGACCTCGAACTCACCACCGGGCGCGCCTTCGGCGGACCCGGGAGGCCGCTGGCGGTCTCCGTGCGCTCCGGGGCCGGTGTATCGATGCCCGGCATGATGAGCACGATCCTCAACCTCGGCCTCACGACCGAAGCCACCGCGGGCCTTGCCGTCGAGACGGGCGACCGGCCGTTCGCACTGAACGCGCGGCTGCGCTTCCTGTCGAGTTTCGCCTCCGCGGTCACGAACGCGGACGCGGGCGATGTGAGAGCCATCCACGGAGAAGATCCCGGGCGCGGAACCGAGGACGAGGAAACACGCCTCGCCGATGCGATGAAGGCAGTAGAGGAATTCGTTCGGAAACGGTGCGGACAGCCGGTTCCCGACGACGCGGCCCGCCAGCTGGCGTCGGCGGTCGAGGCCGTGTTCTCGTCCTGGGACACACCACGCGCCCGAACCTATCGCGCGTTGCACGACATCCCGCACGACCTCGGAACAGCCGTGATCGTCCAGGCGATGGTGTTCGGGAACCGCGACGACCACAGCGGCACCGGAGTCGCGTTCAGCCGCGATCCCAACACCGGTGAGAACATCCCATTCGGCGAAGTCCTGTTCGGGCACCAAGGAGAGGACGTCGTCTCCGGCAGATCGACGACCCGGCCGCTGCGCGAACTCGCCGAGCGGGAGCCGGCGGTGTGGGCGGAGCTGCTCGACGCCCTGAGCCGGATCGAAGGACACTACCGCGACGCCTGTTATGTCGAATTCACGTTCCAGGCGGGCGAGTTGTGGATGCTGCAGGTCCGGCCCGGACGGTTCGCCGGAGGTGCCGCGGTGCGCGTGGCCACCGAACTCGCCGACGAGCGGATCATCGAACGGCACGAAGCGCTGCTCAGGATCTCACCGAGCCATCTCCGTCAGGTCCGTACGCCACGCATCGCGTCATCCGAGGAGGCCGACGTCTTCGCCCGCGGCCTCGGCGCCTGCCCCGGTGTCGCGGTCGGCCACGTGGCGACCACGGCGGACCGAACGGTACGCATGGCCCAAGACGGCACCCCGGTCATCCTGGTGCGCCCGGAGACCTCTCCCCATGACATGCACGGCCTCGCCGCCGCCACGGGGATCGTCACTGCTCGCGGCGGGCCGGCCAGCCACGCCGCGGTCGTCGCACGAGCCATGGAAAGGCCCGCGGTCGTGGGCGTCGCCGACCTGACCGTCGATGCCGGCAACGGCACCGTCACGGCCGGCGGGCGCACCATCGGCGACGGCACCCTCATCACCATCGACGGGACGAGTGGCGAGGTCGCCCTCGGCCGCCCCCGCGTCGTCGCGAACGCGGCCGACAAGCACTTTCACCGACTGCTGGCATGGGCCGACGACGCCTCGGGGGACCATTCCCCACGCGAGGAATCCCAGCGGCTCGAAGCGGCCCATGCCGCACTGCGGTCCGCAACCACCCGATGACAAGGCAACTCTGAAAGGAGATCGGCGATGCCGACTCGGCACGTGTATCTGGTACGGCACGGAGCGGCGGACCCGTTCGGCGAGCTGACCGACATCGGGCAGCGGCAGTCGGAACTGCTCGGGCGGCGCCTGGCCGCACTTCCGATCGACGCGGTGTGGCATTCCCCCCTCCCCCGGGCGGTGCGGTGCGCGCAGATCGTCGGCAGGCACCTCCCGAACGCCGGCGTGCGGGAAGCGGCCGAGCTGATCGATCACGTACCGCATGTACCGGACGACGCGCCACCGGCGTGGGCGGCGTTCTTCGACGGGTACGACGCCGAGGAGGCCGCGGCGGGAGCTCGCCTCGCCGATGCCCTCACCGACAGGTTCGCGCGCCCCGCCGCATCCGAGACTCACGAGGTCCTGATCACCCATGCCTATCAGGTGGCCTGGCTCATCCGGCACGCACTCGACGCGCCGCCGGTGCGATGGCTGGGGCTGAACTGTGGGAACACGGCACTGACCGCGATCGAATACCGCGACGGAACGGCGCCGACGGTGCTGCTGTACAACGACATGGGCCACCTGCCGGCCGAACTGCGGTGGACGGGGTTCGGGAACGGCACACGGCCATGAGGGGCAGCGTGACCGCTGCGTTCGGCGGCCGGGCCACGGTAAAACCGTACGTCCGGGGGCCACTTCGGGCGGCTGATGGTCGTCAGTATCCTCGGGTGCCGTGACCGATTCGACACCGCCGCCGTGGGTTGACGACCTCTTTCCGTTCCCCACTCCGCCCGCGCTCCGCACACTGATCGACATCGCCTGGCAAGACGCGTACGACTTCTACCAAGAAAACGAAAGCTACGATTACACCCTGCTGGAAACCCACTACGACTTCATGTTCGACCTGGCCACGATTCCCCGCCCGCCCGATGGCTGCGACGGCTACCCGGAATTCGACAACCGGCGTCGGCAGCCGTCGCTGCCCCACTACGCCACGCCCGAGTTCGTGTCCTTCGGCTCCCTCGGCGACGGCGGCGAGATCGGCTGGCTGGTACCCGCGCCGGAACTCACAAGGCTGGACCATCCGGTCGCTCTGGCCAGCGGCCATGAACCCGGCGTGACCCTGATCGGTGCGGACACCCGTACCGGCTTGGATTTCATGCTGTCGTGGGCCCTACGACGGTGGCGCGAGAACCCGGACCCGGAGCCCCCGGCTGGTCGCGACCCGGATGTGTGGCTTGCCCAAAACCAGTGGCGCGTCAACGCCCGCGCCAAAGACCGGAGACTTGTTGACCGGCTGGCCGCCGAACTCCGCGTACACCCGCACCCGGATCGGACCTTTCCCGGTTCACGGTGGAACGGCACGGCCGTCATGGAGGACACCGAGTTCGACATCGTGTTTGACGTACCGGAGGGGTGGCGGCACGAGCCCGGCGCGGACGGCATCGGCGTGCTCGCCCCAGCCGACGCCTACAACGATCGGGAGCCGGTGGTCTACATCAGCTCGTGGGAGTCGTCGCTCGAACCGGCGCTGGCCGACGCTGAGCGCCTGCTCGACGCCGGACACCCGGCGACCGCGTTGCTCGGGCTCAAGGACATCTTCGTCAACGCACCGAGCGGCCACTTCGCCGATCTCAAGCCGTTGTGGGCGCGAGCATACCGAGACCTCGGCCGGTCCGAATACGCGGAGCGCCTTGACCTGATGACGTCGATGTACCCGTGAAGTGCACGGAGGATCAAGAACTTTGCGCTTGAAGTCAATGACACCTGGAGGTGCGGCCCTGAAAATCTTGAGTGGGATCCACACAGGGGGAGTGACCGATGCCGCCCGAGTTCGACTATCAGGCCGCCGATCGGTTGAGCTGGGTGCTGAAACAGTTCATCGAGAAGATCGACTGGTTTCTGTGGCTGCGCAACGGGCAGCGCAAGGCGCTCCTGTCCACCCCGAACAGCGCCAACTGGCAGGGCGCGAAACGCACGCGGTACGAGCATGACCTCGCCCGCCAGCGAGCGGCCCTGATCCACCTCAGGGAAGAGGCCACACGGCTCAAGGCGCACGTGGACCATGCCACCACACAGGCCCACGCACAGCATGCGCAGCAAAAGCCCAGGAACTAGGAGGTTGGGCTGACGATGGCCAAGGTGTCGGCGATTCCGGAGAAACTTTTCGCGTATTCCGCGGCCTGTACGCGGGGTGCGGAGCAGTTTCAGCAGTGGGTGAGCGCGTACCTGTCGTCCGCGCTGCGGGACGTCGAGAAGAGCGGCGTCGCGCCACCCTCGTCGCTGGACTCGTCCGTGGCGAAGTGGATCGCCGCCGCCTTCTACACGGACCGGGGTGTGAGCACGGTCGGCCGGGCGTTCCAGGAGGCGGGCGGCCCCACGGCGGGTACGCCCGCGAAGCTGGTCTCCGCCTCCGACCAGGACGTCAACGCCGCCTTTCAGCGACTGCAGACCCAGTACGCGCAGCAGTCGCGCTCGACGGAGGCCGGGGCCGCGCTGGCGAGGCGCATGGAGCAGGCCGACGGCCTCGCGCCGATTCTGGCGGAGCTCGGCAATCACGCCAACGATCCCTATTTCAACGCCGGTTTCTACAACCAGCTGAGCAGCGAGCAGATCAGGCGGCTGATGTCCGACCCGACCGGAATCAAGGCGCTGGTGAGCGCGTTCGCCAGCGGTGCGGTCTCCAAGGAGACCGCTGACAAGGTCGCCCGGCAGCTCGGCTGGGACCAGCCCGGAATGATCCCCGAGCTGCCGCTTCCGTGGAAACCGCCGTTCCCGTGGGAAAAGCACGACGACGACGTCCCGCCGAACGACCAGATCGCGTTCCTCAAGGCGCTGCTGGCCAACCGGGCGGCAGCCGCCCAGTTCGCGTACAACTTGGACGACAGCGAGTTGTTGCGGATCAAGGAGACCTACGGGGCGCGGGCCTCCGGCCTCGGATTGCTTCTGGACAAGGTCTACGCAGCGCATCCGTCGTGGCCACGCGGCGCCGAGCCGCCTACGAGCGCGGATCTTTCGTGGGAGCTCAGGGGCGCGGACGCCCTGCCCTTCCCGTCCGTGGCCCCTCAGGGTGTGGACCGCAACGGCAAGCCCTACTCCCGCGACGAACTCGCCGTGCTGAGCTGGATCGAGCTGCACAAGGACACCATTCTTCAAGAGGCGCGCAGGTGGAACGTCGACCCGAGGGCCATCGCCGGCGCCATCGCATGGGAAGCGCTGAAGAACAAGGACCGCTGGTGGCAGGACGTCAGGGACGGGCTTCCCGCTCGGCCGCCGCTCGACTATCACCTGTCGGCCGGACCCGGAAAGGTGCACATCCAATCCGAGATCGTCAAACAGATCGAGGCCGAGGGATACCTTCCCCACCAAGGAGAAGACGGCCGTCGGGAGATTCTGCGCACCTCGGACGGGTCGATCAGGTACATAGCCGCGATCCTCGGGGCCTACTCCAAGGTGACTGAGGAGAACCCGGACCGCGAGCCCATCCGGAACAACGTCCCGGTGCTCCTCAATCTGTACCAGGGAAGCAATCTGGACAGATGGCGGGCGTGGCTGAACGCACACCCGGGCGAGCCGTACCAACCCGGGAACAGGATGTGGAAATGGTCCGTATCGCCCGAGGGCCAGCGCTTCCTGAACGACTCCCTGCGGCTGTGGGATCAGGAATAGCCGCGTCATCGGCGTAGCCGGGTCAGTGGTGGTGGCTGCGCCGGCCGAGAGTCTCTACGGGGGTCGCGCCGGGGCGGGTCCATTGGGGCACGGGGCGGCTGGTCGGGCCCCAGGTCGCGTTCCCGTCCGCGTCCGAGCGCCAGGACCAGCACGGGCTGCCGCCTTCGGGCCGGCCCTGGGGGTTGTCCTCCCATGCCTCGCCGCGGCCGTAGGGCGTCATGTCGAGGAGGCCCAGGGACCCGTTGACCCGCTCGTTTCCGCGGCCCGTCGTGGAGTAGGTGAGGAACACGCGGTCGCCGTCGCGTAGGAAGCAGGTGAGGTAGCCCATGTCTCCGCCGACCGGCCCCGCCACGCCGCGCACCGAGTACCAGGGCTGGGTGTAGCCCATGAACGCGACGTAGGAGGCCACCTCGTCCCACCGGCCCGTGGTCAGGACGGCGAACGAGACGCCGCGGGCGTTGAGGTAAGCGGCGTCTTTCAGGTGCCAGGCCGTGGTCGTGCAGCCCTCGCACTGCCCCTGGTGCGGCGCGCCGTCGTACCACATGTGCTTGTAGACCACGAGCTCGTCGCGGCCCTGGAACAGGTCCAGGAACGGGACCGGGCCGTCGGGTCCGACGACCTCGACCGTCCCGTCGAGCTCCACCATCGGCAGTCGGCGGCGGGCCGCGGCGAGGGCGTCGCCCTCGCGGGTGTGGGCCTTCTCGCGGACCAGAAGCTCGTCACGCGCGGCCTGCCAGGTGGCCAGGTCGACGACGGGCGGGCGGCCGGGCAGCGTAGCGGTCGGGTCGTTCGGCGTGGTCGTCATGGTGTCCTCCGTGGTGTCTGATGCTGGGCAGCGTCGTACGACGCCCTACAACGGTCACCAGAACAGACTCCCGACCCGGCGGAAACTCATCGCGCACCGGGGCACCCGGGTACTCGGGGTATCTCTGCCGAGCGCCTCGTCTGGCCTCAGCGGCGTGCTCTGGCGGTCTTGCGGCGGCGGATGACCACGGTCGTCATGACAGCGGCCTTGACCGCGACAATGCCGAGGACGGTGACGAGCGCCCAGCTTGACCACGAGGAGTCCGCCAAGGCGCGGCCGACTCCGAGGTGCACGGCCAGGGCCAGCAGGGCGGCGGCGGACAAGGCGACCGTCCTGCCGTGGGCGCGGAGCGGTGACCGTGCAGCGGATGGCCCGCCCGCCAGGTCGGGGGCGTCATCCGGCGCTGTCACCGGAGCTTGCGAACGATGCCAGGTCACCTGCAGGTTGTCGCGTCTACCGATCTTCTCGATGCGTGAGGCGATGCCGTCCTGGATGCGCCCCAGGTGTTCCTCACCGTCGGCCCGGGCGCGGAGTGTCAGCCCTTCGGGACCGGCTTCCAGAGTGCACTGTCCGAAGCCGAAGTCGAGGACACCGCAGGTGTCGGACCATTCCACGTGCCGGATCCGGGGAGGAGCCCCGCCGGCTGTGTGTGCGCGCGGCCGGTGGCCGGGGATTCCGGTCATCTGGCTGCCGTGTCGGCAGAGTTGGACGAGGTACCGGCTCGCCCGGTCGGTTGGGATGTGGGCCTGTGCGGTCAGCATGTCGCTGCCCACGTCGGGGGTGCCCACGTCGGGGGCCGCTTCCTCGTTCAGTGCCGCAGGGTGGGCATCGTCGACGTCGGAGAACCCGGTCGTGGTGGCGGAGACCAACCAGCCCTGGAGGCCGTCGGGGTGGCGGGTCGAGGCGACGGTGGCCGGTTCGATGGAGTCGACGCACCATCCCTCGGCGAAAGCAAGACGGATCTCCTGTGCCGTGAGCTTGTGCGGGCGTCCCAGCTCGCCCGGCTGCCGGTCGCTGAAGCCGAGCATGAAATAGCGGCCGCCCGGCCTCAGTACGGCGCGCAGGCCGCGAAGGTAGGCGGCACGGTCCTCGCTGGTGAAGCTGTGGAAGACCAGGGAGTCGAGCACGGTGTCGAAGGAACCTGAAAGGTCTGCCAGCTCTCGGGCGTCGTGGCGCAGGAAGCGGGCGGTCAGCCCGCGCGACCTCGCCTTGCCCTGCGCGGTGTGCAGTGCGTTTGTGGCGAGGTCGATGCCGGTGGCGTCAAGCCCCAGACCAGCCGCGAGCAGGGTGTGCTCGCCAGTGCCACAGCCGACGTCCAGCACCCGGCCCCGGATGGCCCCGGCGTCAGCGAGGGCCTGAAGCGCCGGCTGGGGCCGGCCGATGTCCCACGGCGGCCTGCTGCTGTACAGCTCTTCCAGTGCCCCCGAGGCCCCGGCAGAAGCCCCGGTATGGGAATGCGGCTGTGTCATGGCGACGCCCTTTCCGTCTTGGCTGCCCGGCAACGCCCACGACGCGATTGCACATCCGGCAATCGGGGCCGGTGCCGACAGTCACAACTTTTGCGATACAGAGTGTCGCTGTCAAGTCGGATCGTCGCACCAGCGGCGCGGCGTACAATGGCGCGGTGCCGAAGCTGTGGAACGAGACGATCGAGGAGCATCGCAACGCGGTGCGCGAAGCGATCCTGCGCACCACCTGGTCACTGGCCTCCGAGCAGGGACCCATGTCGGTGACCATGTCGCAGATCGCCGAGAAGGTCGGCATCGGCCGGGCCACGCTCTACAAGTACTTCCCCGACGTCGAGTCGATCCTGAGCGCATTCCACGAACGGCACATCGCAAGCCACATCGAACAGCTTCACCAACTCCGCGAGAGCCTTCCCGACCCCGGCGATCGGGTTCGGGCGGTCCTCGAGCACTACGCCCTCATCTCCTACCGCCGACGCAGCCAGGGCACAGAGGAACTTTCGGCGCTCCTCCACCGCGGCGAAGCGGTCGTCCAGGCACAGCGCCACCTCAGCCGGCTCTTCGAAGATGTGATTGCGCAAGCCGCCGCCGCCCAAGCACTCCGGGACGACATCGCCCCCCGAGAACTCGCCGCCTACTGCCTGCACTCACTCACAGCCGCCGCCGATCTGCCCTCGGAAGCCGCGGTCCACCGGCTCGTCAGCGTCACGCTCGCAGGGATGCGAACCCCGGCGTGACCGCCGTCGATATCGGCCCCGCCGGGCACCGCGCTTCAGATCAGTGCAGGTCTACCTGGAACGCGTGACGGTAGTCGGCAGGGCAGGTGAAAACGCGCAAGTCTCCCCACCGGCCGACGACAACGCCTGTCTCGTCGTCGCTGGCCACAGTGAACAGGAGTGTCATTGCCGTGCCGCAGTCACCGCAGGCAAAGACTGTGGGGTGGTTCAGGTGCCATGTTGGCCAACCACCGAGTTTCCAGCCGGCGAGGCGGGTGATGACGTCAGCGCCGTCGCCGGTCTCGCGGACCAGTTCCTCAAGCCGCGGACGGAGCTCTGCCGGCAGTTCCTCACGGAAAGGGAAGTCGGTCACGTGCTCGGCGGTGATGACGCACGCCTGCGGCAGGTAGCCGTCCTCCTCATGCCGCGAGGGCGGCGGCGGAGCCGTCGATTGGTTGATCACGTCAGCGGCCCGACGCCATCGCATCTCAAGCACAGGGCTGACATCGGCCTGCGGGGCCGGCGGATCCCAGTGTTCATTGGGACACCAAAGGATCTGCAAGAGGTCGATGCCAGCGGGCCACCAGGGTCCCGGCGCGTCGTGGCGGAAGATCTGGGCGACCGGCACCATGGGGGTGGCAGGCACGCCAGATGGACTGTTCTCGTCGGGCAAGGAGCATTCGGGCCACGGTTCGCCAGCCGGCCATAGCAGTGGTCCGCCGATAGAACTGTCCCGGCAGTCCGGCTCTGCGCGCTTGGGATGGAATATGACCGCGTCGCGCGCCTGGGGAGCGAGTTCGGGAAGAACGGCGAGTATCGCTTCGACAGTCGGTCTGGAGGTGCTGGTCATCATGGCTTCCGGTCAGCTGGTCGGACGATGTGGTCACTTCTTCCTGGAACGGCTCGGAGAGTTCCGCAGGCGCGCCAGCGTCCACACCGTCGCGTAGATGATGAATGCGCTCATCGCGATGGCCCAGACCCACACCGCTTCGCCACCTCGACGGATCATGAAGATCCCTGAGGCGACGGTGGCGGCCACGACGACCAGCCATCGGTATCCCATATCCACGTGATGCCTCCTGAGCAGCAAGCCGCACCGTCCGCAACGCCGGTTCGGGCAGCCCGGTGGATCACTTCACCACGATCCTTCGTCCACGTCCACAGCGGCATCATCAGACCAGGCAGCCTGGCCGACGCACCCGCCATTCTGGGCGCCGAGCATCGCGTCGGTCGGGGAACCCGAGCGGTACGTCCGGCTGCTGGTGTCCGACCGGCGGCACGCCGGTCTGGGCATCGAAGCGGCGCTGTTGACCCATGCCGCCGAGGAGGCCCGGCGGGCCGGTGTGGAACTGCTGCGGGTCGACTGCTGGACCGGCGGCGGGGGCGAACTGGTGGCGTTCTACGAACGCAACGGCTTCACCCCTACCGACCGTTTCCTGTCCGGGAGCCGGCCGGGACAGGTGCTGGCCCGGCGGGTCGGCTGACAGCGCGGGCAGGTCAGCCGGCGACAGGCTCTCCCGGTCCCACTGGTCGGCGGGTCGTAAGCTCGGCCAATACCCCACACCGCCACCAACCTCCAGTTCGACACCCACCGTTGGGGTCCGACCCAACCTCTTGTCCGTGAACTCGAGCAGCTCTCCCAGAACGACTCCCCGTCCGAAGACTGGCTGCCGCCTCCCGTACGCACGATGGTCGGCCTGCACAACGCCCCTACCGCCACAGCGCCTTGAGCCGATCACGCGTATGACTTCCGCCGGTTCGGAGAGCGGAGCCCGGCCGCTGAGCGGACGAGTGACGCAACCTCCAGGGAGCGACTGCTCTGCGGCCATGCGATCACCGTGGTGACTTTCGGCGCGTCGACGACGGGCACCGCGACGTGTTCGGGCCACTGCCAGGCACGGCTGGAGGAAGGGATGACGAGCAGCGTTTTGCCGAGTGCCACGAGCTGAGCGAGTTGCGACTGGGTGTGCACCTCCGGTCCGGGCCCGTCCGGGTAGGACCCGTCGAGCCGGGGCCATCGAGCGATCGGCAGGTCCGGCACATCGCTGACATCCGCCAGCGTGAGCTGATCGCGTGACGCGAGCGGATGCCCCGCGGGAAGGATCGCGACCTGGCCTTCGGCGCAGAGGTCTTCGGCGTCAAACCCGGCGAGGTCGTCGTACGGGCGATGCATGAGTGCCACATCGGCCTGCCCGTCGCGGAGCAGCCGTGCCTGCTCGCCGACCTCGCACAGAAGGACCTCGACCGGTGCTGCCCCGGGTTCGCTCGCAAGCGTGTCGAGGAGCCGTCGCAGCAGTTCGTGGGACGCCCCGGCCTTCGTCGCGAGCACCAGCGACCGCTTCGGATCCCCGGCACGCCGCGTACGACGCGCAGCGGCCGCGACCGCATCGAGGGCCACTCCGGCCTCCCGAAGCAGCACCCTGCCGGCATCGGTGAGCGCCACGCCACGACGGTCCCGGTCAAAGAGCTGGACGCCGAGCCGCTGCTCCAGCCGGCGGATCGCGCGCGAGAGCGGCGGTTGTGCGATCCCGAGCCGACCGGCGGCGCGTCCGAAGTGCATTTCCTCGGCGACGGCGACGAAGTACCGGAGTTCGCGGGTCTCGAGATCGTCCACGCGAGCAGCCTACTGCCTGATACCTGGTGAGTATCACAGCGGACTGATCCGGTATTGGACGGCGAGTGCGCGGCTCGCCGAGCATGGATCGAGTGAACGACACGAAGACCGCGCTGGTCACCGGCGCGAACAAGGGAATCGGCTTCGCCATCGCACAGGGTCTCGGGGCGATCGGCTTCAGGGTCGCGGTGGGGGCTCGCGACGATGCCAGGCGCGAGGACGCCGTCAAGCACCTGCGTGCCGCAGGCGTCGACGCGTTCGGGGTCGTCCTCGACGTCACCTCCGACGACAGCGTCGCCGCCGCGGCGGCGACGATCGGGCAGACGGCAGGACGGCTTGACGTGCTCGTCAACAACGCGGGCATCTCTGGCCGGGCCGACGGTGGCACGCAGGATCCGACGACGCTCGACCTCGACGTCGTCCGCAGCGTCCTTGACACAAACGTGTTCGGGGTCGTTCGGGTGACGAACGCGATGCTCCCGCTGCTCAGCCGCGCGAACTCGCCGCGCATCGTCAACATGTCGAGCAGTATGGGCTCGCTGACGCTGCAGCCCGGCCCGATCATGGCCGCGTACGCACCGTCGAAGTCAATGCTCAACAGCGTCACGGCACAGTACGCCCGCCGACTCGCCGATACGAACGTCATCGTGAACGCCTGCTGCCCCGGCTACGTGGCGACCGACTTCACCGGCTTCAACGCGCCGCGTACGCCCGAGCAAGGCGCCGCGATCGCGATCCGGCTCGCCACCCTGCCGGATGACGGACCGCGCGGCGGCTTCTTCGACGACGAGGGCGTCGTCCCCTGGTGAGGCGCGATCCGGCCGGCGGTGGCCTCGCCGCCCACGTATACGAACCCGAGCGCGTGCTCTGCGGTCGACCGTACGGGGCGGGCCACCGCCACCAACCTCGCTGCTAACCTCTGCGGAGTTAAAGCGACTCAGGGGGAAAGTCCGTGCTCACGTCGCCTGCCACGGAATGGCCGTGGCTCCTGGCTGTCATAGCTCTCGTCATCCACTGCTCCGCCATGGCTAAATGGGTACCGATTCAGAAATTCTGGACGGTGTACCCCTTCATTTGGGTGGTGTGTGGTGTCGGAGCAGTGGCGATCGGTTCGTCGCAGGGCTTCGCCCTGACCGACATGCTCGTCCTGTGTTCGTTTGCCCTCGTCGGGCTGACAATCGGCCTGTTCCCGACTCGCAAGCTGTTTGTGATGTGGGCCCACGAGATCAACAAGGGCGAGAAGCAGGAAACTTACCCCTATCCGCGCTCGCACCTCGCATTCTGCGGCGTCTCCGTGATCGTCGCGGTGCTTGCCGCGTTTCTGCTGGTGCAGTGAGACGCCCCGGTCGGCATCGGGTCACCACTGGGCGATGAGCGGCGTGTCCGGTTCGTGCTGCCGCCAGGCTTCGGTGAGGCGGACGAGGCGGGTGGGGGCGGCGATGCCGCGCACGGTTGCGATCTTGCCGTTGGTGATATCGAACGTCACGGCGCCCACGATCTGGTCCCCGAGCACGAAGAGGATGGCGGGGGCGCCGTTGACGAGCGCGTAGTGAATGGCGGGCGTGCCACCGGCGAATCGCCGTTTCGCGGGTGTGGGTTTGAAGCCGGCCCGTGCGATGGCGGCGATGCGCTGCGGAGTGTCGTACCGCAGCAGCGTCTCGGACAGGCCGGCCCCGTCGGAGATCGCGGTCGCGTCGTCGGTGAGCAGCGCCACCAGCCGTTCGGTGCGGCCCGAGGAGGCGGCGGCGAGGAATTCCTCGACGATCCTGCGGGCGGCTTCCGGGTCGACTTCACCGCCGCGGCGGCGCGCGACGGTGATGCGGCGCCGGGCCCGGTGGAGGTGCTGCTGGCTTGCGGACTCGGTGATGTCGAGGATCTCGGCGATCTCGGCGTGGCCGTAGGAGAACGCTTCGCGCAGGATGTAGACGGCCCGCTCGAGGGGTGACAGGCGCTCCATGAGAGTCAGCACGGCCAGGGAGACCGATTCGCGCTGCTCGAAAGTGCCGGCCGGGCCGAGCATCGGGTCGCCGTCGAGGAGCGGTTCGGGCAGCCAGGCGCCGACGGTGCGTTCGCGGCGGGCTTGTGCCGAGCGGAGCCGGTCCAGGCACAGGTTGCTGACGACCTTGGTCAGCCACGCTTCCGGCACCTTGATTCGCTGCCGGTCGGCGGCCTGCCAGTGCAGGAACGCATCCTGCACGGCGTCTTCGGCGTCGGTGGCAGAGCCCAGCAGCCGGTACGCCAGCGAGGCCAGCCGGTTCCGGCTGGCCTCGAACCGGCTGGTGTCGAAGCGATCAGTGGCGGTGTCGTCCACGCGTAAGACCCTATGAGGCGGCTACGCGACCGCTTTCTCGGCGGTCACGTCCGTCGCGGCGGTCGCGTCCGTCTCGGCGGCCAGGCGGTGCTTGCGCTTGGGCATGCCGAAGGTGGGGTGGGAGGTGGCCCACAGCGACATCTTGAGGATGCCCGCCTTGATCCGCGCGGGGTTCCGGCCGCCCATGTGCTTCGGTTTTGCCTGCCCTTCGTCGTCGACCATCTGCAGGATCGCGTCCCGCCGCCCGAGGCTGATGTGGTTGTACGCGTAGACCAGCTTGGTGTTCGCGATCTTGCGGCCGGTCAGACGTCCCACGATCGCCTCGACGGCCTGCCGGCCGGTGTAGCCGGCCGAGGCGCAGGACATCGGCAGCGGCCGGCCGTTGTCGCCGATGGCGTAGGAGCTGTCGCCGACGGCGTAGACGTTCGGGTACGAGGCCGACCGCATGGTGCGATCGACGACGATCCGACCGTTCTCGGTGACCTCCAGCCCGCTGGCGGCGGCGATGGGGTTGACCGCGAACCCGGCCGTCCACACGGTTGCGTCGGACGCCAGGGCGGTGCCGTCGGCGCACAGCACCCGCGTCGCTTCGACGGCTTCGACGCTGGTGTGCTCCAGGACGGTGATGCCCAGCCGGTCGCAGGCCTGGCGCAGGTGGCTGCGGGCTCCGGCGGAGAGCCGGGAGCCCAACTCGCCGCGGGCGACCAGCGTCACCGACCGGCCGGGCCGGGATTCGGCGATCTCGGTGGCGGTCTCGATGCCGGTCAACCCGTCGCCGACGACCACCACGTTCCCGGCTTCGTCCCGCCTGCCCAGGCTGTCCAGGCGCTCGCGCAGGCGCAGCGCCGAGGGCCGGGCGGCGATGTCGAAGACGTGTTCGGCCGCGCCGGGGACGCCGTGGTCGTCGCCGTGGCTGCCGAGCGCGTAGACGAGGGTGTCGTAGCCGAGTTCGCCGCCGCCGTCGGCGTTGGCCACTGCGACGGCCTGGCGCTCGGGGTCGACGGCGGTGACACGGGCCAGGTGCAGCCGTATCCCCGTGCCCGCGAAGACGTCGGCAAGCTTGGGAGCCTTGATCTGCCGGCCGGTCGCGAGCTGGTGCAGCCGCATCCGCTGGACGAAGTCCGGCTCGGAGTTGACCACGGTGATGTCGGTGTCCGCCGGGGACAGCCGGCGGGCCAGGTTCCCAGCCACATAGGCCCCGGCATAGCCGGCGCCGAGGACGACGATGCGGTGCTTCATGTGTCGCTCCTGTCGGTTCGCTTGCTCTTGCGTGAGTTGAGCGGGACGGCGCCCCGATTCCTGACAGGAACTGCGTGTGGCATGGGTCACAGAGCGGCAGGAGCGCCGCCCACGCGACACCTCCAGTCCGCCCACACGGCTTCACCCAGGGCAGAACGCCGCTCCCTTCCCGCGGCGCCCCGGATCCCTAGGCTGAAGGGGTGAGCACTCATGCGCCGAACGAAGCCCGCGTCATCCCCTTCCGCCCACAGACCTCGCCGCCCGGTTCCGGCGGGGCGACCCGCGCCCCGCAGCGACCGGCGGGGGCCCCGCAGACACCCGCTCCGAGGGAACCCCTGTGGCGCAACCTCGTTGGCGATGTGCTGCGGCGCGAGCGACTCGCCCAGGAGCGCACGCTGAAGGACGTCGCGGAGTCGGCCCGGATCTCGATGCCGTACCTGTCCGAGCTGGAGCGCGGACGCAAGGAGGCCTCCTCCGAGGTGCTCGCGGCCGCCGCCCAGGCCCTCGGGCTCGGCCTCGCCGACCTGCTCTCGCTCGCCCAGGACGAGCTGGCCCGGTACGCCCGGAGCCGGGCGGGCCGGGGCCGCACATCGCCCACGGCGCAGTACGACGGCCTCTGCCTCGTCGCCTGACCGGGAACCGAACCGACGGCCGGTACGACGGGGCGCGCCACCGCCGTACCGGCCGGCTCGTCGGCCTTCGGCCACGGCCGCGCGGGGTCAGACGAACGCGAGCCGTCGGCTCAGCACCTCGTCGGCGAGCCCGTAGGCGACGGCCTCCTCGGCGGTGAGCACCTTGTCCCGGTCCATGTCCGCGCGCAGCGCCGCCACGTCGTGATGCGTGTGCCGGGACAGGACCTCCTCCACCTGCGAGCGGATGCGGACCATCTCCTTGGCCGCGAGGCTGAGGTCGGAGACCGTCCCCTGCCGGCCGCCGCTGGCCGGCTGGCCGAGCAGCACCCGCGCGTGCTGGAGCACGAACCGTCGCCCGGGATCTCCGCCGGCCAGCAGCACCGCCGCCGTCGATGCCGCCTGGCCGACGCAGAACGTGGAGATCGGCGCCTGCACGAACGTCATCGTGTCGTAGATCGCCATCAGCGAAGTGAACGATCCACCAGGCGAGTTGAGATAGATCGAGATCTCGCGCTCCGGGTTCGCCGACTCCAGGTGCAGGAGTTGCGCGATGACCACATTGGCGACCCCGTCGTCGATCTCGGTGCCGAGGAAGATGATCCGCTCGTTCAGCAGCCGGCTGAAGACGTCGTAGGACCGCTCACCCTGCGCGGTCCGCTCGATGACGTAGGGAACCGTGTACGACCCCATGTCACAACCCCATCCGTCGGCGCGATGCGGCCGGGCGGATGTCGGCGACCGACTCCACCACCCGGTCCACGATCCCGTACTCCCTGGCCTGCTCGGCCGTGAACCAGCGGTCGCGGTCGCCGTCCAGCGCGATCGTCTCCTCGCTCTGCCCGGTGTGTTCGGCGGTGATCCGCTCGATGGCCTTCTTGGTGAACTGGAGGTTCTCCGCCTGGATCTCGATGTCCGCGGCGGTGCCACCGATGCCCGCTGAGGGCTGGTGCATCATGATCCGCGCGTTCGGCAGCGCGAACCGCTTGCCGGGCGTCCCCACCGTGAGCAGGAACTGACCCATGCTGGCGGCGAACCCCATCGCCAGGGTCGAGACGTCGTTCGGGATGAGCCGCATGGTGTCGTAGATGGCGAGACCCGCGGTGACCGACCCGCCGGGGCTGTTGACGTACAGGCTGATGTCGGTGCGCGGGTCCTCCGCCGACAGCAGCAACAGCTGCGCGCACACCCGGTTGGCCGACACGTCGTCGACCTGTGTGCCGAGGAGGACGATCCGCTGGGCGAGCAGCTGTGCCGCGAGATGGTCGTCGAAGCGGCTGGGCGGTGTGTCACCCTCCTCCGCGCGGGGCGGGAGCGTGGTGAGTGAAGTCATCTGGTCTCCTTGTCGAGGCAGGGATGCCGTCGACTCCACTCTTGACCTCGGGAGATTCCCGGATGCGGTTTCTCTGCCCGCCGCAGATTCGCCACGGGCAGAGTTGACGGCTCAGTGGGCGCGGCGATCCGGGCCGAGGCGTGCGCCGCGTGTCGTCGCCGACCCGCTGTAGACGGTGCCGTCCTCCACGAAGCACAGGGGGTTGTCCCAAGGGTCCTGGATGTAGAACGATCGTTCACCCCACGGGCGGACGGCGATCGCGCCCGCCGGAGCGTCGTGGACCAGTTCCGTGGACAGGCAGTCGAGTGCCTCGGCGCGCTCGAAGACGGCATCGAGGTCCGTCACGGTGAAGTACAGGGCCTTCGCCGCCGGATGCGGCGGCGTTGCCAGGGCGGACACATCCTGAACAGAGAGGGTGACCGGCCCGCACTGGAAGTAGCAGCGCGCCCCGCCCTGCCTGCGCCCCTCCAGGCCAAGCAGCCTGCCGTAGAAGGCGACGGCCTCTTCGAGATCACCGACTTCCACACTGAGCCTGAACAACTGCGGCACATCCGCGCGGTCCGCTGGTCCGGTGGTCGAGGTCGTCATCTCAGGTGTTCTCCTTGGGACCATCAACTCCGCCAGCGGCCTGGGCCCGCGGCACCACGGTACGGGTCGTCGGCGCTGCCCACCACCAGGGCCCGGCAGGACAACGGTTGTGCCGACACCTCGAGGAACGCCGACCGGTGCGGGTCGGGCGGCGCGACCAGGAGTGCGCCGCCTGTCGGGCTGTCGGGCCGGACAGTGGTGTTGGACAAGCGGCTGGCGGCCGTCTCACTTGGTGACTGCACGTGTCACGCCTGGACAGTGGGGCGAACGTTGATCTCGCCGATCTCGACGTCGCCGGGCTGCTCGATGGCGAAGGCCGCCGCGCGGGCGACCGCCGCCGGAGGGATACCCATCGCGTCCATGTTCTTGCGCGTCTGCTCGCGGATGTGCGGGTCTGCCATGGAGCCGGCGAGATCGGTGCGGACATATCCCGGCGAGATGGCTGTCGTGCGCACCACCCCGTCGGTGGACTCCGTGCGCAGCCCCTCGTGGATGGTGCGCACCGCGTTCTTGGTCGCAGCGTAGACAGCCATCGAGGGGGACACGGACAGGCCGGCCACGGAGACGATGCTGACCAGGTGGCCCGCCCCCTGCTCGCGGAAGACGGGCAGCGCGGCGGCGACGCCGTTGAGCATGCCGCGAAGGTTGACATCGATCATGGCCGACCAGCCTTCGGTGTCGAGGTCGGCCAGCGGGCTGATCGGGGCGATGCCGGCGTTGTTCACCAGGACGTCGATACGGCCGTACTGGTCGATGGTGGTGGAGACCAGGCGCCGCAGGTCCTCGGCCTTGGTGACGTCGACGACGCACGTGGCGGCACGACCCCCCTCCTCCCGGATGTCCTGCGCTATGGCGTCGATGCGCTCGCCGCGGCGCGCCGCGAGGACGACCGCGGCACCGCGCTGGGCGAGCAGACGGGCCGTGGCTTCGCCGATGCCGCCACTCGCTCCGGTGATGGCGACGATCTTGTCGTGAAGAGAGAGCATTACTGCCTCCAGGTAAAGTGGACACGTGTCCGGCGTATGGGTTCACCGTACCGGACACGTGTCCATTTGTCAGAGGCGGAACATCAGGAGAGGCCTATGAGCGCGCCAGCACGCCGCACGGACGCGGCGCAGAACCGGACCCGCATCGTGGAGGCCGCCCGCGCAGCCCTCGCCGAGTCCAACCACGTCCACCTCAACGAGATCGCCAAGCGCGCCGGTGTGGGGCAGGGCACGCTCTACCGGAACTTCCCCAACCGCGAAGCGCTTCTCGCCGAGGTCTACCGGCGCGACGTCGAAGAACTCGTGACCGCCGCCTCCGCTCTGCTGGCGGAACACGAGCCCGCGGAAGCCTTGCGTCACTGGCTCGACCGAGTGATCGACTACGCCGAGATCAAGCGCGGCGTCCTGGCAGCGCTCGAGCCGACGGCGTGGCAGGACCTTGTCGCCCACAGCCACAACCCCATCGAAGGCGCGCTCGGCCACCTGCTGGACGCGGGGAAAGCGGCCGGCTCCATCCGCACGGACGTGGACGCCCCCGGGGTCCTCCTGCTCATCGCCTACCTCAGCCGACTCGACCGGGATAAGTGGGAATCAACGGCACGGCCTCTGATGGCCGTCATCCTCGACGGCCTTCGCCGACAGGACGCGGACCGGTGAGGGCACAGGAAAGGTCCAGTTCCTTCCCGATGGCCGGGCCCACCCGCCGACCTGGCAGACCTCACCCGCCCGGCACGGCGACAGCCCCATATGCGTACCCGGAGTGAGCGCCTTGCGGATCCGACGGCCTCCGTGCTCTCTCAGCCGGTGTGGAGGATCCGAAAGCGACCGGGTTCCGCCGGATCTCGATCAACGACTTGGACTGGCGTCCAAGCCCATTGCCAAACGCTGATGCCTGGCGTGCGGGAGAACCGGATCTGCCCGCGGGTGCCCTCGACCGCAACGCGCGGCCAGGATTCGGCAATGCGCGCCCGGTCCGGGCCGTGAGAACGCAGCACCTCAGCGAGGACGACACCCGTGTCGTAGCCCTCGAAGGCGACGAAGGAGGGCGCCGCGGCCAGCCGCTCGCGCAGGGCCGTCTCGACTCGTGCACCGAGTGGGCTGAGGCGCTCGGGCAGGTAGCGCAAGAACGGGATCGCGGCGCCCTCGTCGCCCAGCAACGTCTCCCATTCGGAGAACTCCGGTTGCCCGGCCGGAGCACCAATCATGATCTCGGCGAGGCGCTCGTCGCGCCGGACAGACTTGACGATCGGCACTGCCGGCTCCGGGTGGCCGACCAGAAGAAGGAGGGCAGTCGCACGATTGTCGACGAGTTCGTCGCACACGGCTGTGGGGACGAGCGCGCGCATGTCGAGTTCGATGACGGTGCCGCCGCGTGGAGCGAGGTAGTCCCGCAGAATACGGGCCCCGGATGCCCAGTAGACACTCGGCTCGGCTGCTACGGCGATTCGACTGTGTCCCGCGCCGAGGAGAAAGTCTGCGTAGATCCGCCAGCCGTGGGACTGCGCCGGGGCGAGGCGTGCGACCCAATCCGTTGGCTGTTCGGTGAGCCCGTCGAGAACCGCTGACGAGCAGAGGAACGGCAGGCCGAGGGCGTCGGCCCTGGCAGCAGCGGCGCGAGCGACGACGCTGTGATACTCCCCCGCCAACGCAGCCACGCCCAGGCGAGCCAATTCATCTACGGCCGCCGCGGCCCTCTGGGGATCGGCCGCGGTGTCTCGGACCACCAGCTCGAGTGGTCTTCCGACGATCCCCCCGGCGTCATTGACCTCGCCTACGGCCAGTTCGAGTCCAGCGAGCAAGTGCTGGCCCGCCTCGACCCAGCCGGGCCGAGTCAGCGGAACGAGAGCGCCGATCCGGACGGATGATCCATCAGTCCGCTCCGCTTCAGGTGGCGATGGTGGCGCATTCATGCGTTGGCGTCTCCCGAGTGCCGATTCGGTTGCAGTCTGCCCGGATCGCAGAGTGAACGTCAGTGGCGCCGAGAGTAACCGAGCCTGGAATGGCCGGCTCCGGCGCCCCGTCCCGTGGCCGTCAACGGCGGCAACCGCGAATCTGGAGGTCTCAGGGGTTCGTGCGTACGACGGCACGCGGAGTGCACGGGGGCTTGCTCGAGTCGTCGGCTCCGTCCAGCACGGTGGGGATGGTCGCACCCCTGTAGCTCTTGGAGAACCTGGCCGCGGTGTAGAAGACATTGCCGTGCGAACACCTGGTGTTGCGCGCGAGCCGCCACGCGGAGAAGACCGCCTTGGTGCCGGTCCTGCTGTAGCTGCCACCCCGTACTTTGTTGCCGTTGCTGTAGTCGGCCGCCCGGATCGCGTCTCCGGAGACCTTGGAGAAGGTTCCGCCGCTTACGGTGTTGTTGTTGCTCTGATTCGCGAAGTACACCGCGTGCATACAGCCGGGGCAGCCCCTGTTCACGAGGTTGCGGAAGGTGTTCCCCGTAATCGCGGTGTTCCGGGCGTAGTTGAGATGGACCGCCGCGTAACCTGACCGGGCGCCGCCCATGTCCGTGAACTTCATTGCCTTGATGGTGGCGCCGATCACCCTTCGGCTATCGGCCGTACCAGTGCCGCGGAGCATGATCCCGCCAGTGGTGTACCGGCTGAGCCGCAACCCGGTGAAGGTGAGCTTCGTCCTCGTCGGATCGACGACGAGCCAGTACTTCTGCCTCTTCGCGCCATCGAAGACCGGGGCTCCGGTGCCGGGCTGCGGTTTGAACGTGACGCTCCGCGCCGACCAGTTCCCCCACCTGTACTGGGGAAGCTTGTAGGTGCCGCCCTTGAAGAGCACCGTCACCGTCGGCGGGTTCTGCCGGGCGGCGAGGACCTTACGCACATCGGCGAGGGTCTTCACGGGCTTGCTCTGTGTCCCGGGGTTACCGCTCTTGCCCGTGGGGCTTACGTAAACCACACCGCTTCCAGCGGCATTGGCCGGTACGGCGAGGATGCCGCCCGCGGCGACGAGGGCTCCGGCGACCAGGGTGCCGCAGACTCCGGTGGTGATGGCGTGACGCATGGCTGGCTGCCTTTCGGATCGTCGATTGCTCCGATCGTGTGTTGCCGGGGTTGGGTGAACCTTGTAGGAACCTTGTACGGGCTGCCGAGGACCCGCTCACCGAAGCCGGTCACACCCGCCCGGCGCCGATCCCGGGCTGGTGGCCGGTGGCTGCTGGACGTGAGGCCGTAGTGGACGGTTGAGGGGGGCGAGCCGCAGGCCTGACGCAACGCGACTCGCGACCGCGGAGGGTCACGCCGGAAATAGCGCCTGGAGCGCTACGCGACAAGGCATCAAGAAAGCCCTAGAGCGGGCCTCTGTCGCATTTTCAAGGAGTCAAGGTAGGGGGGATTGACTCTGGCGGTACAAGGACCGCACAGCGACGCATGGAGACATTCCCGCGCCATCAACAAGGGGCATCTCCGGTATCCTGGACAGCATCCCGGTAGCCGACGGTCCCGAGGCCTGCGAGCCCCGGGGCCCTGTTGGGGCTGCCGCGCCCTGTCTCCACCAGTTGTCCGGCCGCTCCCGCACCGTGGTGTGGGAGCGCGGTCTGCCATGCCCGAAAGAGAGCATCTGTGACCACTTACGACACTCGCACCGCCAGCGGTACCCCCGAAACCCGGCAGCCCGGCCATGCCGGGACGGCGTCGTATGACGCCAACGCGATCACTGTTCTGGACGGCCTGGACGCGGTGCGCAAGCGGCCAGGCATGTACATCGGCTCCACGGGCGAACGGGGGCTGCACCACCTGGTGCAGGAGCTCGTGGACAACTCCGTGGACGAGGCGCTCGCGGGGGTGGCCGACCGGATCGACGTGACGATTCTGGCCGACGGCGGGGTACGGGTGGTCGACAACGGCCGCGGCATCCCGGTGGGGACGCACCCGGTGGAGAAGCGGCCGGCCGTCGAGGTGGTGCTGACCGTGCTGCACGCGGGCGGGAAGTTCGGGGGCGGCGGGTACGCGGTCTCCGGCGGTCTGCACGGTGTGGGCCTGTCGGTGGTCAACGCGCTGTCGACCAGGCTGTCGGCGGAGATCTGGACCGACGGCCACCGGTGGACGCAGGACTACAAGGACGGCGCTCCCACCGCCCCACTGGCCCGCCACGAGGCCACCTCCCGTACGGGCACCTCCCTGACGTTCTGGGCAGACGGCGGCATCTTCGAGACCACCGAGTACTCCTTCGAGACGCTGTCCAGGCGTTTCCAGGAGATGGCCTTCCTCAACCGCGGGCTCACTCTGACCCTCACCGACGAACGGCCCTCCGCGCGCGCGACGGCCGCGGCCGACGAAGCCGACTCGGACCCGGCAGCGAGGACGGTCTCCTACCGCTACGACGGCGGCATCACCGACTTCGTCGCCTACCTCAACGCCCGCAAGGGCGAACCGGTCCATCCCTCGGTCATCACCATCGCCGCCGAGGACACGGAACGGCTGCTGTCGGCCGAGGTAGCCCTGCAGTGGAACGGCCAGTACACCGACAGCGTCTACTCCTACGCCAACGCCATCCACACCCATGAGGGCGGCACCCACGAGGAGGGCTTCCGCACGGCACTGACCACCGTGGTCAACCGCTACGCGCGGGAGAAGAAACTGCTGCGGGAAAAGGACGCCAACCTCTCCGGCGAGGACATCCGCGAGGGCCTGACCGCGATCATCTCGGTCAAGCTCGGCGAACCGCAGTTCGAGGGCCAGACCAAGACCAAACTCGGCAACACCGATGCGCGCACCTTCGTGCAGAAGATCGTCCACGAGCATCTGACCGACTGGTTCGACCGTAACCCGAACGAGGTCGCGGACATCGTGCGCAAGGCCATGCAGGCGGCCACGGCCCGGGTCGCGGCCCGCAAGGCGCGCGACCTGACCCGCCGCAAGGGCCTGCTGGAAACGGCGGCGCTGCCGGGCAAGCTGTCCGACTGTCAGTCGAACGACCCGGCGATGTCGGAGATCTTCATCGTGGAAGGAGACTCCGCCGGCGGTTCGGCCAAATCCGGCCGCAACCCGCAGTACCAGGCGATCCTCCCGATCCGCGGCAAGATCCTCAACGTCGAGAAGGCCCGGATCGACAAAATCCTGCACAACCAGGAGATCCAGGCGATCATCTCCGCGTTCGGCACGGGCGTGCACGAGGACTTCGACATCGCCAAGCTCCGCTACCACAAGATCATCCTGATGGCGGACGCCGACGTCGACGGCCAGCACATCAACACCCTGCTGCTGACCTTCCTGTTCCGCTTCATGCGCCCGCTGATCGAGCAGGGCCACGTCTACCTCTCCCGCCCCCCGCTGTACAAGATCAAGTGGAGCCGGGACCACGTCGAATACGCCTACTCCGACCGCGAACGCAACATGCTGCTGGAACGGGGCCGGCAGGACGGCCGCCGGATCAAGGACGACTCCATCCAGCGCTTCAAGGGCCTGGGCGAGATGAACGCCGAGGAACTGCGCGTCACCACCATGGACCCCGACCACCGGGTCCTGGGCCAGGTCACCCTCGATGACGCAGCCGTCGCCGACGACCTCTTCTCCGTCCTGATGGGCGAGGACGTCGAAGCCCGCCGCCACTTCATCCAGCGCAACGCCAAGGACGTCCGCTTCCTCGACATCTGACCCTGGACACTGGCCTCCCGCACGCTCGGGACGCCCGACCCGAAACCCCACCACTATCCTCTGTTGCCCAGGAGAGCACCGCGTGAGCACACTCCCCGCCCCGGCCGCCGGCAACCGCCCGCAGGACGGCTCCGACTACACCGCACGGCACCTGATGGTGCTCGAAGGACTGGAGGCCGTACGCAAACGCCCCGGCATGTACATCGGATCCAGCGACAGCCGCGGCCTGATGCACTGTCTGTGGGAGATCATCGACAATTCCGTCGATGAAGCCCTGGCAGGCGCGTGCGACCACATCGAGGTCATCCTCCACGACGACGGCTCCGTGGAAGTCACCGACAACGGCCGCGGCATCCCCGTGGACACCGAACCCCGCACCGGCCTGTCCGGCGTCGAGATCGCCTACACCAAACTCCACGCCGGCGGAAAATTCGGCGGCGGCTCCTACGCCGCCTCCGGCGGTCTGCACGGCGTTGGCGCCTCAGTCGTCAACGCCCTGTCCGCCCGGCTGGACATCGAGGTCGACCGCCACGGCCGCACCCACGCCATCAGCTTTCGCCGCGGCACACCCGGCACCTACACCGGCCCCGGACCCGACGCCCCCTTCGCCCCCGCCCAGGGCCTGCACAAGACCACCAAAATCCCCAAGCCGCGGACCGGCACGCGCGTGCGCTACTGGGCCGACCGCCAGATCTTCCTCAAGGACGCCAAGCTGTCCCTGGAGAACCTGCACCAGCGGGCTCGTCAAACGGCGTTCCTCGTGCCGGGACTGACCATCGTCGTCCGGGACGAGTACGGACTCGACGAGGGCGGCAGCAAGGGCGAGGAGTCCTTCCGCTTCGACGGCGGTATCAGCGAGTTCTGTGCGTACCTCGCGAGCGACAGGCCGGTCTGCGACATCCTCCGCTTCAGCGGACAGGGCGCCTTCAAGGAGACGGTCCCGGTCCTCGACGACCACGGCCAGATGACGCCCGCCGAGGTCGCCCGGGAACTCGACGTGGACGTCGCACTGCGCTGGGGCACCGGGTACGACACCACCCTGCGCTCCTTCGTCAACATCATCGCCACCCCCAAGGGCGGCACCCACGTCGCCGGCTTCGAACAGGCCGTCGCCAAGACGATGAACGATGTGCTGCGCGCCAAGAAGCTGCTCCGCGTCGCCGAGGACGACATCGTCAAGGACGATGCCCTGGAGGGCCTCACCGCGGTCGTCACGGTCCGTCTCGCCGAGCCGCAGTTCGAGGGGCAGACCAAGGAGGTGCTCGGCACCTCGGCGGCCCGCCGCATCGTCAACACCGTGATCAGCAAGGAACTCAAGGCGTTCCTGACCTCCACCAAGCGTGACACCGCCCAACAGGCCCGGGCGGTCCTGGAGAAGGCCGTCGCCGCCGCCCGCACACGTATCGCGGCACGCCAGCACAAGGACGCGCAGCGCCGCAAGACGGCCCTGGAGTCCTCCTCGCTGCCCGCCAAGCTCGCCGACTGCCGCAGCGACGACGTCGACCGCAGCGAGCTGTTCATCGTCGAGGGCGACTCCGCGCTCGGCACGGCCAAGCTCGCCCGGAACTCCGAGTTCCAGGCGCTGCTGCCGATCCGCGGCAAGATCCTCAACGTCCAGAAGTCGTCCGTGACCGACATGCTGAAGAACGCCGAGTGCGGCGCGATCATCCAGGTCATAGGAGCCGGCTCCGGGCGGACCTTCGACATCGACGCGGCCCGCTACGGCAAGATCATCATGATGACCGACGCCGACGTCGACGGCTCCCACATCCGCATGCTGCTGCTGACCCTCTTCCACCGCTATATGCGGCCCACGGTCGAGGCCGGCCGGGTGTTCGCCGCGGTGCCGCCGCTGCACCGCGTCGAGCTCATCCAGCCGAAGAAGGGGCAGGACAAGTACGTCTACACGTACTCCGACCGCGAGCTGCGCGACAAGCTGCTCGAGTTCCAGAGCAAGAACATCCGGTACAAGGACTCGATCCAGCGCTACAAGGGCCTCGGTGAGATGGACGCCGACCAGCTGGCCGAGACCACCATGGACCCGCGCCACCGCACCCTGCGCCGGATCAACCTCTCCGACCTGGAAGCCGCGGAAGGCGTGTTCGACCTGCTGATGGGCAACGACGTACCTCCCCGCAGGGAGTTCATCACCAGCTCCGCTGCCACGCTCGACCGGTCCAGGATCGATATCTGAGAATCGCGCGAACCGCCCCACCGCCCCCACCGCCTCCGCGGCGATCAGGCGCAAGGGTGGTCCTGCCGGACTAGTCGTCGATCGCGACGACGATCTTGCCGTTGGCCTTTCCGGCGGCGATGGTGGCGAGTCCGTCGGCTGCCTGGTCGAGCGGCAGGACCGTGGTGACCTCGACGGACAGGGGTGCCGGCGGCGGCAAGGGCGGCGGCGGGTGCCGTCGTGGTGGTGGCGACCTTGCCGTCCTTGCGGACCGTGGCCAGGGGCACGTCGTCCGTGTCGCCGCTCCCGATGGCTGACCTAGTCAGTGCCCAGTGCCCAGTACTCAGAACTCAGACGACTCCCTGAGCCATCATGGCCTCGGCGACGCGGAGGAAGCCCGCGGTGTTGGCGCCGAGCACATAGTCGTCGGCGTCACCGCCGTAGGTCTCGGCGGTGGCACGGCACTGGGCGTGCACCTGCCGCATGATGGTGGCGAGCCGGTCCTCCGTCCGTTCGAAGGTCCAGCTGTCTCGGGAGGCGTTCTGTTGCATCTCCAGCGCGGAGGTCGCGACCCCGCCCGCGTTGGCCGCCTTGCCCGGGCCGAAGAGGACCCGCGCGCCGCGGAAGACCTCGACCGCCTCCGGCGTGCAGGGCATGTTCGCGCCCTCGGCCACGGCGAGCACGCCGTTCTTCACCAGCGCGGCGGCGTCTTGTTGGTGCAGCTCGTTCTGAGTCGCACACGGCAGGGCGACCTCGCACGGCACGTCGAACACCGACCCCCGGTCGGAGAAGCGCGCGGTCGGCTTCGCCTCGGCGTAGGCGGAGATCCGGGCACGGCGCACCTCCTTGACCTCCTTGAGCAGGTCCAGGTCGATGCCGTCCTCGTCGACCAGGTAGCCGGAGGAGTCGGAGCACGCCACCACGCGTCCGCCCAGGGCGTGGACCTTCTCGACGGCGTAGACGGCGACGTTCCCCGACCCGGAGACCACGACCCGGCGTCCGTCGAAGTCGTGGCCGCGTATGGAGAGCATCTCCTGGGCGAAGTACACCGCGCCGTAGCCGGTGGCCTCGGTACGGACGTACGAACCGCCCCAGCCGACCGGCTTGCCGGTCAGGACACCGGCCTCGTAGCGGTTGGTGATCCGCTTGTACTGGCCGAAGAGGTAGCCGATCTCGCGGCCGCCCACCCCGATGTCCCCGGCGGGCACGTCCGTGTGCTCCCCCAGGTGGCGGTACAGCTCCGTCATGAACGCCTGGCAGAAGCGCATGACCTCGCCGTCCGACCGGCCCTTGGGGTCGAAGTCCGCCCCGCCCTTGCCACCGCCGATCGCCATACCGGTCAGCGCGTTCTTGAAGATCTGCTCGAAACCGAGGAACTTGACGATGCCGAGGTTGACACTGGGGTGGAACCGCAGGCCCCCCTTGTACGGTCCGAGGGCGCTGTTGAACTCCACCCGGAAACCGCGGTTGACCTGTACCGTGCCCTGGTCGTCCACCCACGGGACCCGGAAGATCAGCTGCCGCTCGGGCTCGCAGAGCCGCTCCACGATCCGGGCCCGGGAGTACTCCGGGTGCGCCCGGAGTACTGGGCCTATCGCGTGCAGCACTTCGTGTGCCGCCTGATGGAACTCCGTTTCGCCGGGGTTCCGTCGGCGGAGGTCGTCGTAGACCGTTTCGATCTGGGCGGTGACGTCCATGTGTGCTGTCTCTCTGCTCAGGTGCGGCCCGGTCGGGACGGCGTTCTGACGGCGTTCATCGCAGCGCCGAGAGGCCGTCGGCCAGTCGACGGACGCCCCCGGTGATGGACTGTGGACTGGCAGCGTACGACAGCCGCTCGGCAGCAGGCCGTACTGGTCGGCCCCGCAACCAGGTCGTCGATACGGCGAGCTCGGGCGTCGAGGCTGACGGACGCCCCAGGGCCGATAGCTAACGTTGCGCGCCGAACGGGGTGTCGTCGCCCGGCGCCTGGTGGGGCAGCCGTTCCAGCGTGGCGGCGATGCCGACCCGCTCCACGACATCGATCAGCGCCTGCCCGATCACGGAGACCGGCTCACGGGCCGGGAGCACCAGGCCGATGCGCTCCGTACGGACCGGGCCGACCAGCGGAACGGCGCGCATACCCGCGGGCACACCGAAGACATGCAGCCAGGCGTGCGGCACGATGCTCGCCCATTGACCGGCTCTGACCTGTGCGAACAGGGAGGCGATCGAGTCGGTCTCGACCCGCGGTGTCACGGATACGCCCACGGTCTCGAACACGGCGTCGAGCACCTGACGGCCCTGCATCATGGGGTGCAGCAGACACAGGGGGTACTGGGCGGCCTCCTCCCAGGAGATCTCGGCGGCCCCGGAGTCGGGCGCGGACCGCTGGGTCAGCAGCACATAGCGTTCCCGGTACAGCGGTACGAACTTGAAGTCGTGCGCGGCGACGGAGCTCTGGTAGGTGACGGCGGCGTCGAGTTCGTACGTCCGCAGCCGGTTCACGATGTCTACGGCCTGCAGGTCGGCGAAGACCTGGACGGTCGCCAGCGGGTTGGCGGCGCAGAACGGCTGGGTCAGCAGCGCGACCGCCGTGGACGCGGTCGGGACGGTGCCGATGCGCAGCCGGCCGCTGAGCCCCGACCGCAGTGCCTGGATCTCGCCCCGCATGGCGTCACGGTCGGCGAGGATGCGCTGTGCCCACAGGACGACCCGCTCGCCCTCCGGTGTGAAGCCCTCGAAACGACGGCCCCGCTGGACCAGGGGGATGCCGAGTTCCTCCTCCAGTTTCCGGATACCCTCGGACAGGGCCGGCTGGGAGACAAAACATGCCCGGGCCGCCTTCGCGAAGTGGCGGGCGCGGCCGAGGGCGACGAGGTATTCGAGTTGGCGCAGCAGCACGCCTCAATGATCCCCCGCGCCCGGCCGCGCTCGGCGCCGGCCACCCGGCAGTGATCGGTGCTGCCTGTCAGCCGATCGGAACTACCGCTTTGACCTGCCCCGAAGCACTGGCGAAGAGTGGGGTGCGAAAAGTGGGCGGGCGTAGAGGGCGTGGTGTGCGATGCGGGATTTCGACGAACCTGACGAGGGCGAGCTGTCGGTGACGGCTCCCAAGACATGGGCGACCGGCGCTCCCGCGGTCGTGCACGCGCTGCGGTACGCGCTCGGACAGACGTCGCCCAAGCGCACCGCGCTCACCCTGCTCAACATCAACCAGGCGAAGGGCTTCGACTGCCCGGGCTGTGCCTGGCCGGAGCCCGCGCCGGGCAAGCGGCACCGCAACGAGTACTGCGAGAACGGCGCCAAGCACATCAGTGACGAGGCCACCTCCCGGCGGGTGACCGCCGAGTTCTTCCGGCGGCACTCGGTGGACGAGCTGAGCCGGAAGTCGGACTACTGGCTCAATCAGCAGGGCCGGCTGACCGAGCCGATGGTGCTGCGCGAGGGCGCGACCCACTACGAGCCGATCGGCTGGGACAAGGCACTGGACCTGCTCGCCGATGAACTGCGTGCCCTGGACCACCCGGACGAGGCGCTGTTCTACACCTCCGGGCGGCTGGCGAACGAACCGGCCTTCCTGCTCCAGCTCTTCGCGCGGGCCTTCGGCACGAACAACCTGCCGGACTGCTCCAACATGTGCCATGAGTCCAGCGGCTCGGCGCTGAACGAGACCCTGGGCATCGGCAAGGGCAGCGTCAGCCTCGACGACCTCTACAACGCGGACCTGATCTTCGTCGTAGGGCAGAACCCGGGCACCAACCACCCGCGCATGCTGTCCGCCCTGGAGGAGACCAAGCGCCGCGGCGGCCACGTCGTCGCCGTCAATCCGCTGCCCGAGGCGGGGCTGCTCCGCTTCAAGCACCCGCAGAAGGCACGCGGGATCATCGGCCGTGGCACGGACATCGCCGACCAGTTCCTGCAGATACGGCCCGGGGGCGACCTGGCCCTGTTCCAGGCGCTGAACCTGCTGTTGCTGGAGGCCGAGGACAAGGAGCCCGGCACCGTCCTGGACCGCGAGTTCATCGAGTCGCACACCACGGGCTACGACGCCTTCGCCGAGCACATACGCGAGACGTCCTGGGACGCCGTCCTGGAGGCCACCGGCCTGAGCAGGGACGAGATCGAGCAGGTACACGAGCGGGTGCTGAACAGCCGCAGTGTCATCGTGTGCTGGGCGATGGGCCTGACCCAGCACAAGCACGGCGTGCCCACCATCCGCGAGATCGTCAACTTCCTTCTGCTGCGCGGCAACATCGGCCGACCGGGCGCGGGAGTGTGCCCGGTGCGCGGACACAGCAATGTGCAGGGCGACCGCACCATGGGCATCTGGGAGCGCATGCCCCAGCCGTTCCTCGACCGGCTGGGACGGGAGTTCCGTTTCACCGCGCCGACGAAGCACGGCCTGGACTCCGTCGACTCCATCCGGGCCATGCTCGACGGGCGGGCCAAGCTCTTCGTCGGAGTCGCGGGCAACTTCGTCAGGGCGACGCCCGACAGCGAAGTCACCGAGCGCGCCCTGCGCAACTGCCGTTTGACCGCCCACATTTCGACGAAACTCAACCGCTCCCACGCGGTGTGCGGGCGCACCGCCCTGATCCTGCCCACGCTCGGGCGCAGTGATCGCGACATCCAGGCGGGCGGCGAGCAGTTCATGACGGTCGAGGACTCGATGAGCGAGGTGCACGCGACGCGTGGCCGTCTCGCCCCCGCGTCCGCACACCTGCTCAGCGAGGTGTCCATCATCAGCCGCCTCGCCCACAAGGCCCTGGGGGCCAAACCGCCCGAACCGTCCGAACCGGACATCCCCTGGGCGGACTTCGAGGCCGACTACGACCTCATCCGCGACCGCATCGCCCGGGTCGTCGACGGCTTCGAGAACTTCCACGAGCGGGTACGGCAACCAGGCGGTTTCCGCCTGCCCAACCCGGTCAACGAGAAGGTGTTCCGCACGCCCGCCGGGAAGGCCCTCTTCACCGTCAACGACTTCACCATGCTCCAGGCGCCCGAGGGTCACCTGGTCCTGCAGACACTGCGCTCGCACGACCAGTGGAACACGATTCCGTACGCGATGGACGACCGCTACCGGGGCATCGAGGGCGGCCGGCGCGTCGTCCTGGTGAACCGCGGCGACCTCGCGGACCTCGGCCTCGACGACGGCAGCCGCGTCGATCTCGTCAGCGTCTGGACCGATGGCTCGGAGCGCCGTGCCGACGGCTTCCGCGTCGTCGCCTACCCGACCCCCCGGGGTTCGGCGGCCGCCTACTACCCGGAGACCAACGTCCTCGTGCCGCTCGACAGCGTCGCGGACATCAGCAACACGCCCACGTCGAAGAGCGTGATCGTCCGCCTGGAGCGGGCCGCCGACCGGGCGCCTGTGTAGCAGTCAAGGCCGCCCTGGGCGTCCGAAACGCCTGACCCTGCCCACCCGATCACCTCCTTCCCTGAAAGCCACCAGATCGGTCACGTGGGTTCAGGCTGAGCGGGCTGAGCGGGCTGGGCCCATTTCGGCGTCCAGATGCCGTTGTTGGCGCGGCCGGGATAGGCGGAGGCGAGATGGTGACGCAGGGCGGCCAGCGCGGGGTGGGGGTTGTCGGTGCGCCAGACCAGTGAGTGAGGGTAGACCGGGGTCGGTTCTTCGAGGGGGATGCGTCGCAGGTCGTGGCCCGCGGGCCAGACAAGTGGGGTCTGCTCGCTGACGAAGGTGGCCAGCGTCGTGGAGTTCGCGATGGTGTCGAGCAGATGCTCGACACCGAAGTTCGGGCCGACCGCGTCGATGGTGAGACCGAACGTGGCGGCGAGTTCGTCATAGTAGGCGGCCCACTCGGTGCCGGGCATGTTGCCGGGCATCCAGATCCGGCGCCCGGCGAGCTGGGCGGGAGCGATCGCGCGGGCGCCGGCGAACTCGTGCGCCGGCCCGGTGAACAGGTACAGCGGTTCGTCGAAGACCGGAGTGGCCTCGATACCGTCGGGGAGCTGCCGGCCCGGCATGCTCACGGCACGGAAGGTCGCGTCGATCGTCCCGGACCGGACGGCGGCGATGGCCGTGTCGAAATCGAAGAGGGTCAGGACATCAAGCTCGGTCTCGGGATTCGCGCGGTGGAAGTCGCGCAGCAGACCCGCCACTGAGACCCGGTAGCGGATCACGTCGACGCGCAACGCCCGGCGCCCTGGCCGTACGGAAGCTGCCGCCCGTTCCTCGGCCTGGAGGAGAGCCCGGGCGTACGGCAGGAACGCCTGCCCGTCGATGGTGAGCCGGGCTCCACGGGCCGTACGGCTGAACAGCTGCACACCGAGGTCCTTCTCCAGCGCGGCAATGCGCTTGGACACAGCCTGTGGCGTGATCGACAGGTTGGCGGCGGCTTCTTGGAACTGTCCCGCGTCCACGGCGGTGACGAAGGTGCGCACGGCAGTGAGGTCCATGCCGCCCATCCTAGATGGACAACCAATCGTTGATCCCGATCATCGAAATAGTTGTTTGATTCCAGTACACCACGCTCGCTTTGATGTCTCTGATCAACCTGTGGTTTGGCAAGCGGCGTGGCAGGAGGCGACCCACACGTGCCGGATTCCTTCGTGCACCTGCACAATCACACCGAATACTCGATGCTGGACGGCGCGCAGAAGCTGAAGCCGATGTTCAGCGAGGTGGCCCGGCAGGGGATGCCCGCGATCGCGATGAGCGACCACGGCAACATGTTCGGTGCCTATGAGTTCGCGCAGGTCGCGAAGGGCTACGAGGGGATCAGGCCGATCATCGGCATCGAGGCGTATGTGGCGCCTTCCTCTCGGTTCGTCCGGAAGCAGGAGTTCTGGGGACCGGGAGGCCGTCGCGCCACAAGCGCGGACGGCGAGGGATCGAAAGATGTTTCCGGTGGCGGCCGCTTCACTCATATGACCATGTGGGCGCGGAACAGCCAGGGCCTGCGGAACCTGTTCTGGCTCAGCACGCAGGCCAGCTATGAAGGTCAGTTCCCTGCCGGAAAGCCGCGCATGGACCGGGAGTTGATCGCCGCACGGCCGGACGGCCTCATCGCCACCACCGGCTGCCCGTCCGGCGAGATCCAGACCCGCCTGCGGCTGAACCAGTACGCCGAGGCGAAGGCCGTTGCCGCGGCCTACCAGGAGATCTTCGGCCGCGAGAACTACTTCCTGGAGCTGATGGACCATGGCCTGGACATCGAGCGTGAGGTCCGTGAGGGCCTGCTGCGTCTGGCCAAGGAACTGAACATTCCGCTCCTGGCCACCAATGACGCGCACTACGTCACCGAGGACCAGGCAGACGCTCACGACAGTCTGCTGTGCATCGGTGTCGGCAAGAACAAGGACGACCCGGGCCGCTTCCGTTTCAACGGCTCCGGTTACTACCTCAAGACGGCCGCTGAGATGCGCAACCTGTTCTCGGAGCTTCCGGAAGCCTGCGACAACACCCTGCTGATCGCCGAGGGCGTCGAGTCCTACGACGAGGTCTTCGACTACGTCGACGAAATGCCGCGGTTCCCGGGTGTGCCCGAAGGCGAGACCCAGGAGTCGTGGCTGCGCAAGGAAGTCCTCAAGGGCCTGGCGATGCGCTACGGAGACCCGGTCCCCCCGCACATCCTGGATCGCTTCGAGACCGAGATGTCGGTGATCGGCCCCATGGGCTTCAGCTCCTACTTCCTCGTCGTGGCGGACATCTGCCGCCACGCCCGGGAGAACAAGATCCCGCTCGGTCCGGGCCGGGGGTCGTGCACCGGCTCGATCGTTGCCTACGCCACCCGCATCACCGAGCTGTGCCCCCTGGAACACGGCCTGCTGTTCGAACGCTTTCTGAACCCCGAGCGCATCAACCCGCCGGATGTCGACCTCGACTTCGACGACCGTCAGCGCGACCGGATGGTCCGCTACGTCACCGAGAAGTACGGCGAGGAGTACACCGCCATGGTGAACACGTTCGGCAAGATCAAGGCCAAGAACGCGATCAAGGACTCCTCACGCATCCTCGGCTACCCCTACGCCCACGGCGAGCGGATCACCAAGGCGCTCCCGCCGGACCAGAACGGCAAGTCCGCCCCGCTGGCCGCCATCTTCGACTCCTCCCACGAGCGGTACGGCGAGGCCGGCGAGATCCGGCAGATGTACGGCAACGAACAGGATGTGAAGCGGGTCATCGACACCGCCCGCGGGGTGGAAGGCCTCACCCGCGGCACCGGAGTACACGCCGCGGCGGTGATCCTCTCCAAAACGAAGCTCACCGACCGCATTCCGCTGCATATGCGTGCCTCGGACGGTGTGAAGATCACCGGCTTCGACTACCCGTCCTGCGAAGCCATGGGCCTGATCAAAATGGACTTCCTGGGGCTGCGGAACCTGGGGGTCATCGACCAGGCCATCGAGAACATCCGCGAGAACCGGGGCATCAGCCTGGCCACCGTGGATCCCCTGGACGGCGACCCGTCCACCGTCGTGATCCCTCTGGACGACGCCAGGACATACCGGCTGCTGGCCGAGGGCAACACCTTCGGTGTCTTCCAGCTCGACGGCGGCGGCATGCGCGTCCTGCTGAAGCAGATGGAACCCACCCGGTTCGAGGACATCGCCGCGGTCAACGCCCTCTACCGGCCCGGCCCCATGGCGGCCAACGCGCACACCAACTACGCGTACCGCAAAACCGGCCGCCAGGAGATCACCCCGATCCACCCCGAGCTGCGCGACGCTCTGGAGCCGATCCTCGGCAACACCTTCCATCTGCTCGTCTACCAGGAGCAGATCATGGCCATCGCCCGGGAACTGGCCGGGTACACCCTCGGCGGCGCCGATCTGCTGCGCCGTGCGATGGGCAAGAAGAAACCGGAGGTGCTGGCCGCGGAGTGGGACAAGTTCCACTCCGGCATGCGAGGCAATGGATACAGTGAGGAAGCCATCAAGGCCCTGTGGGACGTCATGCTCCCGTTCTCCGGCTACGCGTTCAACAAGTCCCACACCGCCGGCTACGGCCTCGTCTCGTACTGGACCGCCTACCTCAAGGCCAACTACCCGGCCGAGTACATGGCCGCCCTGCTCACCTCGGTCGGCGACGACAAGGACAAGGCCGCGATCTACCTCGCCGACGCCCGCAAGAACGGCGTCCGCGTCCTGCAGCCCGATGTGAACGAATCCGTCGCCGAGTTCACCGCCGTCGGTGACGACGTACGGTTCGGGCTGCGGTCCGTACGCAACGTCGGCGACAACGTCATCGAGGCCGTCATCGACGCGCGCCGCCGGGACGGGAAGTTCACTTCCTTCGCCGACTTCCTCGACAAGGTCGACCTGCCCGCACTGAACAAACGCGCTGTGGAATCCCTGATCAAGGCCGGCACCTTCGACTCCCTGGGCCATTCCCGCAAGGGCCTCACCGCCATCCACGAGGACGCCATCGACGCGATCATCCCCGTAAAGAAGGCGGCAAGCTTCGGACAAGACGATCTCTTCGCCGACCTGGGCGGCGAAGGAGGCAACGAACCGGCCTTCGGCCTCGACTTCCCCATCGACGACGCGGAGTGGCCCCGCAGACAACTCCTGGCGACCGAACGCGAAATGCTGGGCCTCTACGTCTCAGCCCACCCACTGGACGGCGCCGAGCACATCCTGTCCAGGGCACGGGACTGTTCCATCGCCGAACTGCTCGCCTCCGGCCGCACCGCCGGGGACGTACAGCTCTCCGGACTGATCACCGGCATCCAGCTCAAGATGACCAAACAGGGCAACGCCTGGGCCATCGTCAACCTCGCGGACCGCGACGCCGGCATCGAGGTCCTCTTCTTCCCCGCCGCATACCAGCTCGTGCGGCACGCACTGGCCGAAGACAACGTCATCGCCGTCAAGGGAAAGATCGAGGACAGAGACGGCACCATGAACATCTTCGGTCGCGAACTCTCCGTCCTCGACATCTCCTCCGCCGAAATCGGCGGCAGGCCACCCGTGAAGCTCTCGCTCCCCTCGCATCGCATCACCGAACAGTCCGTCAGAGAACTCAAACGCATCCTCGCGGCCCACCCGGGCGACCACCCCGTACACCTCAGTGTCCGCGGCGCACACAAGACCACCGTCTACGCCCTCCAAGCCACGGTGGACCCCACGACCATCGCCTCCGATGTCAAAGGCACCTTCGGAGCCGACGCCTGGCAAGGCATCGCATGACCTGCTGTCCCTGTCTGCTGATGCGTCGGCGGTAGTAGGCGTACGTCACCGATCCCAGAAGTGGCCCCCAGGCGAGCAGTGGCAGATAGCAGACCGTCAAGATGACTTCTTCCGTGGTCGTGTGTCCGGGGGGAAATCCTGCGAAGAGGATGGAGAGAAAGAAGTAGTACACGACCCCCGTGGAGGCGAGTGCGCCCAGCGCGGCCGGGACCACCGCGGCGAGCGGGGGGATGCGGCGTCCGCCGAGCAGGGGTATCCAGCGCGGCACCGCCTCGCCCCATGGCTGGACCAGTCCCAGGGTGAGTAACCCGAGTGCCTCGGAGATGACGAAGAGCAGGATCAGATACAGATCGAGCCCGGCGCCGTGGTTGCGGGCCTCAGCTGTGCCGAAGCCGGGTATGGCCAGCATCACCCCCATGCGCCACAGTCCCGAGGGCAAGATCGCGAAGGGCACTGCATGCGCGGCAATCCGCGCCCAGCGTGGCACCGGGGAAACGGGGACACGGCCGGCGTCCCAAGGGGTGCGCGGGTACCCGTTCGCCGGGGGAGCTTCGGGGCGGAGGTTGGACATCACTGCTCCTTCGATTCGTCAGGCATCGTTCGCGTGACGCATCTCGAAGATCGCAGCCCGTCCCAGCCGCCGGCGTCCGCCGCACGGTGGGGGCTGGTCCGCCATGCGGGGGAAGCCTTCGGCGCCTCAAGGATGACGACTCGCCGGCCGATTGGTCGTCTCGCCCGTGGCGAACGACGCCTTCACCGCCTACGGCGCGGCGGGCCGCACCTGCTCGGCGCTCTCCAGCGGGTGGCCCGGTTGGTCTGTTCCTTGCTGCGAGCTCGGCCTCGCGGGATGTTCTGTCCTGGTGCTTGAGCGGGAGCCGGAGCCCGACTCCCCGTTCAAGGCGAAGCCGCTCGGGACGCGGGGCCTGTCCGCCGCGTCGGTCGAGGCGTTCTACCGCCGCGGGAGGCTTCGACGTCGCCGCCCTGCCATACCGGCTTCCCAGCCCGGCGATGGAGGGCATGCTGACATACCTCGAAGCGGTCGAGACGCTGCTGTCCGAGCAGGCATCCAAGCTCGGCGTGGAAATCAGGCACGGCGTCACGGTCTCAGCCATCGCCCAGAACGATGAGACCGCGGTCGCGCACGCCGGCGAGCACGAGTACGCGGCGCGCTGGGTCGTCGGCTGCGATGGCGGACGCAGTGCGGTGCGTGGGCTCGCGGGCTTCGAATTCGTCGGCAGCGAGCCGCAGTTCACCGGCCACACCATGCACGTCACCGTCACCGTCACCGTCACCGATTCCGAGAAGCTGCGCTCTGGGATCAACCTGGCGCCGACGGGCATGTACCTCCGGCTCTCGGAAGGGCATTTCGGCATGATGGACTTCGACGGCGGCGCGTTCGATCGCTCGCGGCAGCCGACTCGCGACCATCTCCAGGCGGTTCTGCGCCGTGTCTCCGGCACCGACGTGACACTGAGCGATGTACATCTCGCCTCGAGCTTCACCGATCGGGCGATGCGGACGACGACCTACCGGCGGGGTCGCGTCCTGCTCGCGGGCGACGCCGCTCATATCCACTCGCCCCGCCATCCGATCACCGCAGGGGTCCGCGGACGGCGTACACCCGACGCCGGCCGGCCACGCCTCACTCGCGGCGGCCTGGCTGCGCCTGGTCGCGCGACCTGGCCTCGCGATCAGCGGTGCCGGCCTGTCGGGCTCAGAGCGAGCGGTTGACGGGCCGGACGTCACCGTAGCGGATTGCGGGGCCCGTACCGTCGTGGACTACTCTTGAAGAGTTCTTCAATTCACTAGTTTCCGTGGAGTGCGGTCGTCGGGGAGGAGACCCGGATGGGCAGACCCGTGTTCGCCGAGGCACTGCTGGAGCGGGTGCGTCAGGCGCGAGCGGCGTTGAAAGCGGCGCTGGAGGCTGAGGACGCCTATGCCGTGGCGGTGGCCGAGGACGAGCTGGACGACGCGGTGCGGGTGGCGCGGGAGCTTGGGGTTGAGGTCGAAACCGACGCGACGGAAGCGGGAGAGGGGTGACCGGGATGCCTGTTCCGCTCTATGAGGCGAAGGCCGAGTTCTTCCGGATGCTCGGTCACCCGGTGCGTATCCGGGTGCTGGAGCTGCTGCAGGACGGGCCGAAGCCGGTGCGGGATCTGCTGGCGGCGATCGAGGTCGAGCCGTCGAACCTGTCGCAGCAGCTGGCCGTGTTGCGCCGCTCGGGGATCGTGACTGCGACGCGGTCCGGTTCGACGGTGGTCTACGCGCTGGCGGGCGGCGATGTCGCGGAGTTGCTTGCCGCCGCGCGGCGGATCCTGGCCGTGTTGCTGGCGGGTCGGCAGGACCTGCTGGACGAACTGCGGGCGGCGGAGACGGCACGGTGACCGGCACTGGCGGGCGGCAAGGCCGTCCTCGTACGGTTCCGGATTCCTTCGTGTCACACGCACCGCATCCGGACGCAGCAGGGAGTTGACGCAGTGAGCGAGACAGAGAAGGACAGCTTGGGATCGAACGACGAGAGCTGGAAGGAGCGCAATCTCAAGCTGCGCGTTTTCGTCTACATCTTCGGCACCCACATCATCGCCGGGTTCGTGATGCTCTTGTTCTATCTGGGGCAGCACGCCGATAAGTAGTGGCGGGCCCGCCTGGTCCCGGCCGGAGATCGTCAGCGGCTATCGCCTGGTGCGAGCCGGGAACTCCGGGCCGCAGTGAACGCCGGCGCCGGCCAGGGCGCCCAACGCCTCCAGCGACAGCCGCTCGGCGGCGAGCGGCGGACAGGGCGAGGGGGCTGCCGAGTCCGCCGGTCAAAGGCCGCCGGCTAGGACGGCGGGTTCCCCGCTCCCTGGCCGGCCTGAAGATCGGCGAGCAGCTCGGCCTGGCCGGCCAGCACCCCGGACAGGATGGTGCGCGCCACCCGGAGGAGTTCCGCGACGTGCGGACTGGTCAGCGAGTAGTACACCGTGGAGCCCTCCTTGCGGGTCACGACCAGGTTGGCCCGCCGCAACACGGCCAGTTGCTGGGACAGGTGGGCGGGCTCGATGCCCACCTCGGGCAGCATCTCCGCGACCGCGTGCTCGCGTTCGCTCAGCAGCTCCAGGACGCGGATACGCGCCGGGTGACCGAGGGTCTTGAAGAACTCGGCCTTCAACTGGTACAGCGGCGTACTCATCGCGCCGCCCCCTTCCCGGCCCAGCAACACGGCCCCACCGGCCGGACTTCGACGCATCGCATCCACCCACTCATCAAGAACATGCCGCCCATCCTCGCGTGCGGCACCGGCCAGACCGAACCCGCGCCGAGGAACCGGCCGCGAAGCACTGCGGTGACCGGTGATCGCCGGCCGGCCTCACGGGCTGCGGTCCGGCCAGAGAGGGAGGGTGATCCAGATGCTCTTGCCCTGGCCGTCGGCGTCGCCGCGGATGATCGCGCTGCCTGCCTGAGCGAAGGTGAGCTCCATGACGGTGGCCAAGCCGCTGGTCCCGGCGCTGTTGGCCGGCTCGGACAGCGGCGGCTGGTAGGGGTGGCGGTCGTGAACGGCGAAAGCCAGGTGGTCCGCGCTCGCCGCGTAGATCACCGTGAGCTGCGGGGAGAGCTCGGCGGCATGCCGGACACTGTTGGTGACCAGCTCGCTGAGGATCAGCAGGGCCGGGCCCACCACGGGGTGGCGCAGACCGATCCCCCACTCGACCAGGGCCTGCTCGGCCGTCTCGCGGGCGCTGCGGACGGCGGCGGGTTCGCTGGGCAGCGTGAGCACATGTCGGTGGGGCAGGGCTTGGAGCTGTGTGAACATCACGCCTCCGCTCGGGCGAGGCGGAAACCCGTCACCGTCTTGGGGTGGATACGCAGCAGGGTGTCGTGCGGGCCATGGGTCCAGCCGATGAGGGAGCGCCGGTGGTGGGCGGCCTCGTCGGGGTCGGCGATCACTTCGGCGGGGCCGGAGACGGTGACCGTCCAGCCGGCTCCGGGCACGGCGCCGATCTCTTCCGCGTGGTACGTCACCGTCGCGGGCACCGCGGCGGCGGGGACGGGCGTACGGACGACCAGACGGCCGTACGCCCACGCGTGCCGGGCGGGCCGCACCACGGTCAGGTCTCGCTGCACATACACCAGCCGCCCCAGCGTGCTGCCCTCCAGCAGCCACAGGGCCTCCGCACCGGAGATCTCGACCATACGGAGGGGAACAGGAGGAGTGCTCATCGCGCGGCTTCCTCGCTGGAGGTCCGGGGTTCGAGGGTGGGAAGGCCGGAAAGGGCGGGCAGGACGCCGACGCGCTCCAGGTGGTCGCGGGCGCCGCGGATCGCCTCGGGGGTGGTGGCGTACTCCCGGCCTTCGTACCGCAGCAGGTCGAGAGCGCCGACGGAGTCGAGAACCTGGAGCTGCCCGGGGCGTATCCCGGAGGCGAGGACGAGGATGCCGCGCCGCTCCAGCTTCTCCACCGCGTCCTTGAGGACGAGGGCCCCGGTCGCGTCCATCGTCGACACCCGCGACATGCGCAGGATCACCACGCGCACGTCGGCCACCTCGGTCAGCTCCAGCAGAAAGCGGTGGGCGGCGGCGAAGAACAGCGGGCCGTCGATGCGGTAGGCGACGATGTGCTCCGCCAGCAGGGCGTGCTCTTCCGCACTGTGGTCGCCCCGGTCGAGCGGCACCTGGTCGAAGCGTGCCTGATTGGCGACGGCACGCAGCGCGAGGGCACCCGCGACGGCCAAGCCGATGACGACGGCGTACACGAGGTCCAGGGCAAGGGTCGCGACGGCCGTCAGAACGAGGATCAGCGCGTCCGAGCGGGTCGCCTTGGCCATCGCCCGCAGCGAACCGACCTCGACCATGCGGATCGCCGTGGCCAGCAGCACGCCCGCCAGCGCGGCGAGCGGAATCTTGGAGACGAGGGGCGCGGCGGCGAAGACGATCACAGCGAGGATTGCGGCGTGGGTGAGCGCGGCGAGCCGGGACGTCGCCCCGGTGCGGACGTTGACCGCGGTGCGGGCGATCGCGCCGGTCGCGGGAACCCCGCCGAACAGCGGGGCGGCTATGTTGGCCAGCCCCTGGCCGAACAGCTCACGGTCCGGGTCGTGCTGCTGACCGACCGTCATGCCGTCGGCGACCGAGGCCGACAGCAGGGACTCCAGGGCGGCCAGTGCGGCGACCGCCACCGCGGGAGCGAGCAGCGTTCCCAACGAGCCGAGGTCGAGGAAGGAGAGAGACGGCACAGGCAGCCCGGACGGCAGATCGCCGATCGGCTTCGCCGCGTCCAGATGAGCGGCCTGCGCCACAACGGTGGCGGCCACCACCGCGACGATGGAGAACGGCACGGTCGGACGCCACCGGGCGCCGATGAGCATGACCACGGCCACCGCGCCGGCGAAACCGACGGCTGTCCAGTTCGGGGCCTCGCCGAACTCCCGGAACGCCCGCCAGGTGACGACGAGCACCCGGTCCCCCTCCGGCTTGGGCACGCCGAGCGCGTTCGGGACCTGCTGCAAGCCGATCACGCAGGCGATGCCCAGGGTGAAGCCCTCGACGACCGGCGCGGGCACATACTGCATGTAGCGCCCGGCCTTCAGCAGGGCAAGGGCGACAAGCATCGCACCGGCCATCAGACCGACCGTGAGAACACCGGTCGGCCCGTACTCGCCGACGATCGGCACGAGAACCACCGTCATGGCACCGGTCGGCCCCGACACCTGAAGATTCGACCCGCCGAACAACGCCGCCAGCGCCCCCGCGACAACGGCGGTCGCCAGTCCCGCCTCCGCACCCAGCCCGGACGAGACCCCGAAGCCGAGGGCGAGCGGCAGCGCCACGATCGCCACGGTCAGCCCGGCCAGCAGGTCCCGCCGTGGGTTGCGCCCCATCTCCACCAGGTCGACACGGGCAGGCAGCAGCGATGCGATCCGGGCCCGCACCCGGCCGAGTCCCGAGGTCATCACGCGGCGACCCCTGCTTCCCTCAGCCCGGCCGACAGCCCCAGCCTGCGGAAGAACTCGGCCTTGGCCTGGTACAGCGGAACGGACACAACTCCTCGGCTTCCCCTACGAGCCCCACCTCGGGGGCGGACACGAAACGCCGCGCCCGCAGGGACGGAATGACGGGCACAGCCAAGACAGCATCTAACCAATTGCGAAATTTTGCAATTCCGCATGTCACCTGTGCTACGTGGAGCCCTCGGGGGGCGCCTCGTCACTGTCTGCTGTCTCCCGGCGCGTCCGGCTCAGCCATCCAGGTCGGGCAGCCGTTCGAGTTCGGTCACCGCATACTCGATCCGGACTTCGTCGGGCAGTTTCAGCGCGCCCAGGAACGCTGTGTACGGCTTGATCCCCCAGGTGGATTGGGCGATGGTTCCCCACCCGCACACCATTCCGTTCCCATCGCTGCCGCCGTGCACGGTCGCCGGGTGTGTCCGGCCCTTGATGGTGAGGTCGCCGGTGATCTCGAACGACTGAAGCGTTCCCGTGATGCCGGTGGAACGGAAGACGATGGCGGGGTGCTGCGAGGTGTGCAGCAGAGCCTCGCCTTCCAGCGTCCTTTTGATCTGAACCCGGTCGGTGTCGGTGAGAGGTTTGAGCCCGCCGACCCCCTCCAGAACGGTCAGCGAACCCGTCTCGACCTCCACGGTCACCGACGACTTCCCAGGATCGTCGGCGACGACCACCGCCTTCCCGGACCATCGGGTGGCCTCGATGGTGAGGTCGTGACCCGCCTTCCGGCCGAGGCCGGCGCGGCTGGTCTTGATCAGCAGGCGGCCGGCCGACGGCCCGAAGCCATACACTCCATTACTCAACGTCACGGACTTGACTGTACGTGACAAATGGACCTTCCAGCAGGGCTCCGGCGCCGGCCGGACAAACCTCGGGTTATGACGGCCGCCCGCCGAACTGCCAGTTGTGCACCTCAATATCGGCGTACCGGTCCGGGGTCAGGATGGCGCGGGCCGTGTCCGGGTCCGGTGCCCGGACCAGCGCCGCCGTGCCGAGCCAGGTGGCGCCGTCGTCGGACAGCAGCGGCCCGTAGGCGATCAGCTCGCCCCGGTCGGACGGCACAGCGAGGTCGGCGGCCTGCCCCGCGCCGAGGCCGAGCACCAGATATCGATTGCCGCCGGTCCGGCCGCCGGGGAAGTCCCACATGGTGCGCCCCAGGGTGTTGCGCCACCTGCGCAGCAGCACGTCCCGGTAGACGCCGGCCTGGTAGTTCGGCTCGTCGAAGGCGAACGCGCGGGCAGCGGCTGGATCGGGCAGATCGACGATGTGCACGCTTCCGGTGGCGGTGGGTGTGTCGCCGTCGTCGGTGAGGGTCGGGCCCCGGGCGATCATCTCCTTCGCGTACTGGTCCATATAGGACCAATGCTCTTCCAGTAGCTCGTCGCGGAGCGGCATGGAGCCGGGCCGGTCGCGGTGGTAACAGAGGAATTCCATGCCCATAGGGTCTCGTCAAGGGCGTGATCAGGGCGAGCGAGTTTCATCTCGCCGTCGGTCATCAGTGAGCGCTCTGCCGTGGACGTATCGATGCGAGACGCGCCCCATGGTGTGCCACGATCGCGACATGACCGGCCCTCATTCCCTGCCGCCCAGTACTCCACCCGCACGCGCGACCCGCGGATCGGCCATGCCGGTGCTGGCGGCTCTCTTGGACCGCTCGGTCGAGCAGATCGCGGAGGCCGCGGCGGACGTCCGCCGCTACGACCGGGAAGCGATTCGTGCGGCATCGGATGTGTGGGACAACAACCTCTTTCCGCTGTTCTGGGCCGCGAGCGCGGCCGGCGCCGACAAGCGCGAGCGTCGGGCTCTGACCGCGTTGGAGTGGATGGCCGGTTTTAGCGAGCGGCGGCGGAGGTGGATGGCCGAGCAGGCCGCAGTCGCGGGGTACGAACTTGAACCGCTCCTGCCGCCGGCCAAGCCGGACACACCAGGCCGTGACTACCGCGGACACGTCATGACACCGGCATGCCGGCTCACCCAACGGACAGTGGATGACCTGGTCCCCGACTACGACGTGGCGACGGCGGCCGTCCGCCACCTTCGAGTGGAGCGCGCCGGGAGTCGTCTGACCGCCTTCCTCCAGTTGGTCGCTCCCCGCAGGTACGCAGTCGACGAGAGCACGCCCGCGCAACCTGCCCTGCTGAACGTGGCGCTGGAGGACGTCACCGACGCCGCCTTCGACCTCCCCGCCAACCGGGGAGCGGCCCTGGACCCCGGCGCGGGCAGGATTGAGATATCCCTGGGCACGGGCGGCCGGCTCCGCGCCGCGAGCGGCGAGTACCGCCTTGACGACCGCTCATGGCATCTGTCGGCCGCCGGCCGACGGGCCGACGCGGTCACCCCGCCCCGCACCGGCCAGTCGGACCGTCTGCCTCCACCGCCCGCCGGAGACCTGGGGGCCGACGCCCGGGCCGCCGCGGTCCTCCTGCTCCACGCCATGTGGGAGCTGCGCTCGGTGCGTTACGCCGCCCGTGCCGATCGTGTCCCGGTGCTCGACCTGTGCCAGGCTTTCGCAGGAGCGGGTGAAGCGATCCTTGCCGCGGGATCGCGGCGGGGCGCCACCCGCCGTGAGGCGGCCTTCCGCGACGTGATCCGCGCCTGGGCCGACCGGAGCGGCCCGGCTCTCACTCGCTGGATCGCCGTCATCCTCAAGGAGCGCGCCGGCCGTCCGGACATCATCGAGATGCCCCCGTCTCCCGAACGAACGCCTCCCTCCCTCACCGACGGCTCACCCGTGTTCGGCACGCCCGCGCAGGCAACTCTCGTCATGGCCGCCTGGACGGCGGCGCACACCAACTACCGCACAGAGCGTCCCGCCACCGCGGAACTCCAACTCGCCCTGCCGCCCCGCCCCGACGAGCCCCCCTCATCCCCCTGGCGGCTACGTACCGTCAGCTGCACCGATCCCGACACCTTCCGCCTTCACACCGACGCCTTCCATGGCCCCGGCCAACTCACCCAAACAGGGAAGCCCACTGCCGCCTGTAGCCTCGATCTGCACCACGGAGCCATGCGCGTCGCCGCTCCCGATGGCTGGAGCGCATCAGTCAGCTGACGGTTGCGCGGTGCCGGCACCGTCCCGAGGACAATGCGGGGCATGCCGCTGCCGGTCCAGTTCGTCATAGCGTGCCCGCATCAGCGCGCTGGCCGCCGGGCCGGCGGTGAACACGTATGTGTCGCTGTCGTCGAGGCGCTTGCCGGTGCGCGCGTCCACCACCACCGGTTCGGCCTCGTCACCGGTCGCGGCGTCCACGAGGATCATCGAGCGGTCCTCGGGGGCCAGGTGCTGGTTGCCCCAGGCTGCCAGGGCGACGATTACGGGGCGCACGGAGCGGCCGCGTTCGGTGAGCACGTACTCGTGTCGGGCCGGGTTGGTCTGGTAGGGCCGCCGCTCCAGCAGGCCGTCGGCCACCAGCGTCTTGAGCCGGGTGGTGAGCATGCTGGTCGAGATGCCCAGGCTCTGCTGGAACTGGTCGAAGCGCGTGTAGCCGTCGAAGGCGTCGTGGAGGATCAGCAGCGTCCACCACTCCCCCACGTGCTCCACCGTCGTCGACAGCGGACACTCACGATCCTCCAGCCGGATCCGGCTCGGCATGGCATCCTCCCGAGTTACTGCTAAAATAGAAGTTACTGGCTTCTATTTTAGCAGTTGCTGGTGCCGCGGCCCGGCGCGCTCGGGCCACCGTCAATTCACGAGGCACTCATGAAAACCTGGTTCATCACCGGCGGCACCCCCGGCGGATTCGGCATGGCCTACGCCGAGGCCGCCCTGGCGGCCGGCGACAACGTCGTACTCACCGCCCGCCGCCCGCACCTGCTCGACGACTGGGCGAGCCGCCACGGCGACAACGCGCTCGTCCTGCCGCTGGACGTCACCGACACCCGGCAGATCCGCGACGCCGTGGCCACCGCGGAGGAACGCTTCGGCCGCATCGACGTCCTGGTCAACAACGCCGGCCGCGGCTGGTACGGCTCGGTGGAGGGCATGCCCGACGCCGACGTGCGGCGCTCCTTCGAGCTGAACTTCTTCTCCGTCACCGCGATCCTGCGCGCCGTCCTGCCTGGTATGCGCGCCCGCCGCAGTGGATGGATCATCAACGTGTCCTCGGTCGCCGGCCTCAGAAGCGTGCCCGGCTTCGGCTACTACAGCGCCGCCAAGTACGCCCTCGAAGGCCTCACCGACGCACTGCGCGAGGAAGTGGAGCCGTTCGGCATCCATGTGCTGGCCGTCGAACCCGGCGCCTTCCGCACCCGCGCCTACGCGAGCTTCGCCGACGAGCCGGTGGCCGAGACCGTCGATGCCTACCGGCCGTTCCTCGAGACCGTCCGCGCCGCCATGATCGGCCAGGACGGCAGGCAGCCGGGCGATCCCGCCCGCGGCGTCCAGGTCGTCATGAACGCCATGCGGCAGCAGACCCCTCCCCGCCGGATCGTCCTCGGCGCCGCCGGCTACGACGCCGTCCACGGCCGGCTCGAAGACATGCTCGCCGAGGTACGGGCGTACGAAGCCGCCTCACGCAGCGCCGACTTCCCCCCCGACCCCGCACCGTAACCGCGGCATCCAGGGCAGCCCGCCCGCCTGATCGCACTCGGCAACAAGCCCGGCCACTGACCCGCCGTGGTGTGCGGGCGCCCGATACGGTGCCCACACACCATCCGCCACTCGACACCGACGAACACCGCGCCGGAAGCGCCGAAACACACCCCAGGCGCCAACTCGTTCCGCCCGAACAACCCTCGATCCCTGGAGGATCCGTGCCCACCGCCGATGAGCTGATCAGCCCTGACAGCATCCGCCAGCTAGCCGCGATCCTCCAGGACACCTCGCCCTCCACCTCGCGCTGGCAGACCGTCGCGGACAGCTCCACCACGCTCGGCTCGCTCGGACTCAGCGAACGGGCGCGCACCGTGGGCGACGCGCTGCTGGCCGACTCCGGCCTCGACTACCCGCACCTGGCGGGCGCCGTACGCAAGGCCCTGCGACGCGAGGACCTGACAGGCTGGATGATCTGGCCCGTCACCGAAGCCGTCGCCACGGCGGCCACCGCGTCCGGCACCACCGAGCACTTCGACGACGGCCTCGCTCTGCTGGCGCAGCTCACCCCGCGCCTGACCGGCGAGTTCGCACTGCGCACCTTCTTGAACACCGACCTGGAACGCACCCTGGCCACAGCATCGGCGTGGACTGGCTCCCCCGACCCCGCGGTGCGCCGACTGGCCAGCGAGGGCACCCGCCCCAAACTGCCCTGGGCCCGACAGGTCCCCGAACTCAACCGCAACCCCCGAGCCACCGTCCCCCTGCTGGGGGAACTGCACACCGACACCTCCTCAGACGTACGCCGCTCGGTGGCCAACCACCTCAACGACATCTCGCGCCTCGACCCCCAGCTCGCCGCCGAGACGGCCGCGCAATGGATGGACCACCCGGCGGCGTCCACCACGCCCGCCCTGGTACGCCACGCCATGCGCACCCTCGTCAAGAAGGGCGACCCGAAAGCCCTGGAACTGGTCGGCTTCCACGGCAGCCGCGAAAACCTCCAGGTGACCGGACCACTGCTGACCGACACCGCCATCCCCGTCGGTGGCACCCTCACCTTCACCGCACACATCAAGAACGTCTCCGACCAGCCCGTCTCCCTGGCCATCGACTACGTCATCCACCACAAGAAGGCGAACGGAAAGCCGGCGCCCAAGGTGTTCAAACTCACCAAGCGCAACCTGGCCCCTGGGGAATCCGCCGATCTGGCACGCCGCCACTCCTTCCGCCCCATCAGCACCCGGGTCTACTACCCCGGAACCCACGCTGTGGAGCTCCAGGTCAATGGGCAGCAGCACGGCCTGGTGGAGTTCGGCCTCGGCCGTGAGCTCCCGGAAACATTGCGTTCATGACAAGGGGAATTCGACGGTAACAACTGCTTTCTAGCGTGATCGGCCGTGGGATCAGAGTCGTATACAGGGCCGCCGGAACGACTCATGACAGCCCGTCGAGACTCCCCGTTCTGCCGATGACGCCACTCGGGGCGCTCCACCGCATCGCAGCACCGGCACCCAGCACCACCGGGAGGCGCGACATGAGCACCACCGAGTCACCGTTGAAGACAACAGGCACCACGATGACCACCACTGACCAGGCGGTCAAGGAGACGCTGGAGGACTACACCCTCCGTTTCGCTCCCCGCAGTTACCGCCGCTGGACCCCGATGGTCGTGGCCACCACCGCACTCGGCGGCATCGCCTACATGGCCGACTTCTCCATCGGTGCCGGCATCGGTCTGGCGCACGGCACGGGCAACGCGCTGGTGGCAATCGTCGTAGCCGCCGCGGTCATCTTCATCACCGGCTTCCCGCTCGCCTACTACGGCGCCCGCTACAACATCGACCTGGACCTGATCACGCGCGGTTCCGGCTTCGGCTACTACGGCTCGGTGCTGACCAGTGTCATCTTCGCCAGCTTCACCTTCATCTTCTTCGCCCTCGAAGGCTCGATCATGGCTCAGGGCCTCAAGCTCGGCCTCGGGCTGCCGCTGTGGCTGGGCTATCTCGTCTCCACGCTCATGGTCATCCCCCTGGTGATCTACGGTATGAAGGCCCTGAGCAAGCTCCAGGTGTGGACCACCCCGATCTGGCTGCTGCTCATGGTCGGACCGCTGGTCTACCTGGTCACCACCGACCCCGGCACGGTCGACCGCTTCCTGGCCTATACCGGCAAGGACGGCGACGGTGGCGTCAACACCGCCTCCGTACTCCTCGGTGCGGGCGTGTGTCTCTCCCTCATCGCGCAGATCGGTGAGCAGATCGACTACCTGCGTTTCATGCCGCCCAAGACCGAGGCGAACAAGCGGGGTTGGTGGACCGCCGTGATCATGGCGGGCCCGGGCTGGGTGGTGCTCGGCGCGCTGAAGCAGGCCATCGGAGTCTTCCTCGCCGTGTACATCCTCGCCAAGGTCGGCCCGGCCGCCGCGACCGAGCCGATCCAGCAGTTCCGTGGCGCGTTCGACGCGATGATGCCGTCCTGGATGGTCGTCCCGCTGGCCGTGGCCCTGGTGGTCATCAGCCAGATCAAGATCAACGTTACGAACGCGTACTCCGGTTCGCTGGCGTGGACGAACTCCTTCACCCGGGTCACCAAGCACTATCCGGGCCGTATGGTCTTCGTCCTGGTCAATCTGGGCTTCGCGCTCGCCCTGATGGAAGCCGACATGTTCAGCTTCCTCAACGACATCCTGGGCTTCTACTCCAACTGCGCCATCGCCTGGGTCGTCACCGTCGCCACCGACATCGGGGTCAACAAGTACCTGCTGAAGATCTCCCCGCTCCAGCCGGAGTTCCGCCGCGGCATGCTGTACGCCGTCAACCCGGTCGGCGTCGTGGCGTTCGTCGCCGCCTCGGGACTGTCGATCGCCATGTACTTCCACCTCCTCGGCGACGCCCTCCAGCCGTACTCCCCGGTCGCCGCCGCGGTGATCGCCTTCGTCCTCACCCCGCTGATGGCGATCGTCACCAAGGGCAGGTACTACCTGCGCCGCGCCGACGACGGCATCGCCGAGCCGCTCCTGGACGCCGACGGCAACCCGAGCGCACTCACCCTCGACTGCCACGTCTGCCACCAGCCCTACGAGCGCCCCGACCTGACCGCCTGCGCCACCCACGAGGCGGTCGTCTGCTCGCTGTGCCTGAGCACGGACAAGGTCGGGGATCACGTGCTGCCGGCCACCGCGTAGCGATCCCCGCCCTGTGCCCGGCGCCATCACCGTCTGCCGTGGGCGGTGCTCCTACCTCACGGCCGGCCAACCCGCAGGTGTCGTCGTTCGGCCAGCTCCTCCGCGCTGACCACGGTCAGAACCGGGGTACCCGGCGGCGCGAACATGGTGACCACCAGCTGCGACTGCGCGTCCGGAAGGTTGTTGGCGCCCAGGTAGTGGATCACGTCGCCCCCGGGCTCGAACAGGGCTTCACCGGCCTTGATCACCCGGGGCGGCTGCCCCTCCAGCTCGAAAAGGATCTCGCCCTCGGTCACATAGCCGAAGAGCGGCCCGGGGTGCCGGTGCGGCGGCGCGCCGGGGTCACCAGGCGCCAGGGTGACCCGGATGGTCCTGGCCTCGGCGCCCGCCGGGATCCGGGCCGTCGCCTCCGGCAGGGTCGAGAGGACCTCAACGCCTGGGGGCAGGTGTGCGTGCTCAGCGCTCATGTATTTCTCCAAAACAGGAACTGTCCACAGGAAGGACCAGACGGCCTCCCCATTTGTGACAGCCCTGCTTGTTTGTGACAGCCCCGCGTGGCGCACCGGCCCGGGCCCGCCTGGCCGGCCTGCTCGAGGGCGCGGGCACCGACGGAGGGGGGCCACCGGCCTCCCCTCCTGGATACGTACGGTCAGCGCAGGTTCAGAGCCTCGCGGATGGTGGCGAACAGGTCGGTCTGGTTGGTGACACCGAGGACGCGGTACGCCTGCGGCCCCTGACCGGCGATGCGTACTTGGGTGCCGGTGTGCTCCTGGGACTGGCCCGGGGTGTTGGTGGAGTAGTTGACCTTGAGCTGCTGGCCCTCGTTGGTGACCAGGGTGGAGGACAGACCGGGCGGGGTGGCCTCCAGCGGGACGATCTGGCTGGTGTGGCCGTGGTCGGCGGTGGTGACGACGAGCGTGTCGGGGTGCTTGGCGGCGTAGTCGCGCGCCACCTTCACGGCGCGGTCGAACGCGGCGGTCTCGCCGATCTGGCCGCACGGGTCGGCCGCGTGGTCCTGCTTGTCGATGGAGGCGCCCTCGATCTGCAGGAAGAAGCCCTTCGACGAGTGCTTCTGCTTGGCCTCCAGCAGCTGGATCGCCTTGGTGGCGGAGTCGGCCAGACTCGGCGTGGCCGACGGGCGGTTGGGGTTCGAGGTCACGCACCGCTGCGGGTCCGTGCCGCCGACCGCGGCCGTCTTACCGGTCCACTCGGTGGGCACATTGCCCGAGGCGAACAGCCCCAGCACCGGCTTGTCGGCCTTCGCGCTCTTCATGCCGGCGGAGTCGGTGACAACCTGGTAGCCCAGCTTCCGCGCCTGCTCGGTGACGGTCAGGCCCTTGTACGTACCGTCGGTGACCTTCTGGTCGAACCGCGCCTTGCCGCCGCCGAAGAGGACGTCGACCTTGTGGTTGACGGACTGCTCGGCGATCGAGCCGGGGCCGCCGGCGGCGATGGTGTCGGTGGGGCACTTGGCCATGTCGGCCGGGCCCTGGCAGGAGCGGTCGGTGGCGTGCGAGGCGAGCACGGCCGGAGTGGCGTCGGTGAGCTCGGAGGTGGTGACGCTGCCGGTGGCGTAGCCGTTCTTCTGTGCCAGCTCCAGGACGGTGGGGACCGCCTTGTCGGTGTCCGGGGTCTTGGAGATGCGGCCGTTGACCGTCTTCACGCCGGTCGCCCAGCCGGTGCCGCTGGCGGCGGAGTCGGTGACGTAGTCCGGGGTGCCGTCGGCGTGCACCGCGTAGGTGGTGTAGGCGCCGGTGAGCGGGAACTTGTCCATGTTCAGGCGGCCGTTCGCGCCCACCGTGTAGTCACGGGCGAGGGTGATCTCCGAGTCGCCCATACCGTCGCCGATCAGCAGGATGACGTTCTTCGCCTTGCCACCCTTGATCGCGTCCTCGGCGCGGTCCTTGCTGTCGGAGGCGCCGGCGGTGGTGGTGACGGCCGCTGCGGCGGCGGTGGCGACCACGGCGGTGCCGATCACGAGGTGACGACGGGAGGGCCTGTGCATGGAAGTGACTCCTTGAAACGTCCGGAGGACGAATGCGGATGACAACGAATGCGGATGACAACAGAGTCCAAACCATCAGCCGTTGGTGAACCGACAGGAAAGGTTTGATCCCGTCTGCATTGCCGTGGCATGACGCGTAAGGCGTGTGCCCCGGACCCCGCGGTCCGGGGCACACGCGCTCATACGGAGACGGGTCGCGGCGGCCCCACGGCGAGACGGCCGGTGCGGGCGAGGGCGGAGACGGAGGCCGCGGCTCCGAGCCCCGTGACGGTCAGCACGCACCAGGTCAGCCAGAGTGCGTCGTGGCGCAGGGCAAAGTCCCACAGGGCTCCGGTGGCGAGGTTGCCCAAGGTGATGCCCAGCCCGGAGACGGTGTTGTAGAAGCCGTAGTGGGTGGCCACGAGGGAGTCGCCGGAGAGGGTGACCACGGTGTCCATCTCGAAGGGGTGGACGACCGCGCTGCCCGCCGCCAGCAGCACCACGGCGATGACGAGGGAGACGAGGACCACCGCCGAGGAGCCTGGCGGGGTGAGAGCCAGAGGAAGAAAGGCCAGCCCCATCGCGGCCAGCCCGCGGGCCAGGGCCTGGCTGGGGTGCCAGCGGTCTTTGGCCCAGCCGGTCAGCCGTAGTTGCCCGGCGACGGCGGTCGCGGCGGAGACGACGAACAACCCGCTGGTGATGGCGGTGCCGCTCGACCCCAGGGCGTCGGACGCGGCCAGCGGAAGCGCCAGGTAGACCTGGAAGGTCAGGACGTAGGAGCCGATCATCGCGGTGGAGAAGAGCAGGAAGGGCCGGTTGGCAACCACCGTGCGCCACTGTGCCAGCACGCTCTCCTTGCCGGTCGCGGCACCGGCGGAATCGCCGTGGCGCGCGGGGAGAGCCCGCCACTGCAGGGCGGTGAGTACGGCGAAGATGGCAGCGGCGGTCGTACACACGAGGCGGAAGTCGGCGGCCAGAAGGGCGAGCCCGACGAGGGGCCCGAGGAGCATGCCGGTCTGGTAGTAGACGTTGAAGGTGGCGAAGGCGTCGACACGGCGCTCACCCGCTTCCGCGGCGAGGTACGCGCGTACGGCGGGGTTGAACAGGGCTCCGGCGAAGCCCGTCGCGGCCGACGCGGCGATCAGCGCGGGGAGGTTGTCGACCCAGCCGAGCAGGCCGAACCCCATGGTGCGCAGCAGGCAGCCCGCCATGATCGGGGCCTTGTAGCCGAGTCGGTCGGCGATCGTACCGCCGATGAGGAACATGCCCTGCTGGGAGAAGTTCCGCACCCCGAGCACGAGCCCGACGGCCCAGGCCTCGAGGCCGAGCTCGCCGGACAGATGGGCGGCGAGGTACGGCATGAGCATGTAGAAGGCGAGGTTGATGGCGAACTGGTTGACCATCAACAGACGTCCGGCGGGCGGGAAGGAGCGGGTCTGCCGGCACAGGTGCTTCATCGGACGGCTCCGGCGACGCGGGTGCCAGCGCCGGTGGCGAGGGGGTCGATCACGCGGGTGCAGCGGGTCCAGCGGGTGACGGTGTGCTCGCCGGGGTGGTCGATGCGGTCGGGGTCGTCGGGTGGCAGCTGGCCCAGGAGGTGGTGGCTGCGGCAGTAGGTGTCGTCGAAGACGGTGCCGACGTAGCGTTGCGGCCCGTCGGGGAAGACGGCCACGATGCGTTCCTCGGCGGGCAGTGTGCGCGCCAGCCAGCGGGCGACCAGCGCGACGGCGCCGACGCTCCAGCCGCCGGTGGCGTAGTGGTCACGGGCCAGGCGCCGGGCGGCCCACACGGCTTCCGGGGCGGCGACCCAGTGGACCTCGTCGAACAGGTGGTAGGCGACGTTACGGGGGTAGATGCTGGAGCCCAGGCCGCGCATCAGACGGGGTGCGGCAGGCTGGCCGAAGATCGTCGAACCGGTGGTGTCGACGCCGACGACGCGCAGGTGGGGGAAGTATCCGCGCAGGACGGAGGCGATGCCGGTGGAGTGGCCGCCGGTGCCGACAGAGACGACCAAGGTGTCGATCCGGCCGAGCTGTGCGACGAGTTCATGGGCGAGCGGCGCGTAGGCGGCCACGTTGTCGGGGTTGTGGTACTGGTCCGGGCACCAGGCATCGGTGTGAGCGGCGAGGAGTTCCGCCACGCGCTGACGGCGGGCCTGCTGCCAGCCACCGGTGGGGTGCGGGGCGGTGACGACATCGACCTCGGCGCCGTGGGCGGCGAGCAGGCCGGACATCAGCGGTTCCATGCCCGGGTCGGTGACGACGGTGACCGGATGGCCGTGGATGGCGCCGGCGAGGGCCAGGCCGAGGCCGAGCGTGCCGGAGGTGGACTCGACGATGCGGGCGCCGCACGGCAACTGCCCGCGCTCGCGTGCGGCTCGGACCATGTACAGGGCGGTGCGGTCCTTGATGCCACCGGGGTTGTGGCCCTCCAGCTTGGCCCAGAAGCCCCGCCCGGAGGCGGTGAAGGGTTCGCCGATCCACAGCACCGGCGTGTCGCCGACGAGACCCGCGGGGGTGTGCGCCGGGATTTTGGGATGGGCGAGCAACCCCGCCGGGGAGAGCGGGACGGTCGTACGAGTGGGGTGGTTCATGGCGTGCTTCTCCTACGGCCGGTGCCGTGCGCGGCAGCCGGTCGTTGCGTAGCGAGGGAGGATGCGGATGATCGGTGGCCGTGCGTCGCCCCTGCGCGGGAGACGCGGCGACGGCCCGATCAGGTCCGCCACACGCCGATACGAGCTCGGGTACGCCCCGCCGATGACGCACCGTGCGCCGTACGGGACGGGTGAGAAGTGATGGGTGCGCCGACAGGGTGGACATCGCCGGGTTCAGCGGGCGTGGCTCCGGGGACGTACGGCCCGGCCACGTCGATCCCGCGCGGCGGTTGGCCGCTCGGCTCGTCCGGGCCCCAGCAGTGCGCCCCGCGGTCGTGCTCCGGGGCCGTCCGGCGGACTGTGGCGCGGACCGTGGGCTCCTGTGACTCCGCTGGGGCCTGTCCGCAAGCGGCGGAGGAAGCCAGTACAAGGGTGTCCGCCCGAACCGCGGCGGTCGCCGTCGGACCGTGCGCACAGCCGAGCACGTGCAGGAGCGTGGCCAGCAACATCAAGAGCACCGCTCCGGTACCCGATACGGAGCGGCTGCTCGGAGAGACCGACCCGGCTCGCATGAACACAAAGGGTAGTTGATCGCGTACGTAAAGTTCTTGTCAGGAGCTGTGCCGACGGGTCAGAGCCAGCCCACTGAGGGCAGTTCCGATCACCCCCACGATCAGGGCGACGATGGCCCCGCCCAGTCCGTTACCGGTGCCGAGGCCACCGGAGGCGGTCGCCGCCACCAGGGCGCCGAGGGCCATCCCGATCAGCGCCCCTCCCAGGGCCATGGTGGCGCCGCGTCGCCCGGGCCCGGTGCTGATACGGCCGGTGGAGCGGGCCAGGGCCAGTCCACCGGTGACCGCGCCGGTCAGCGCCAGCAACGCCGCCACGATGGCCCCGAGTCGCCCGGCGCTCAGGGTGTACACACTGGCGGCGACCGGCTGAGCCGAGGCGTCAGCGGCCGCCGGTGCGGCGAGCACGACAACTCCGCAGAGAACCGCGGCGGCCACGGCAAACGTACGTCGGACGGACATGAGGTACTCCCTCTTCATGCTTAGTGCTTCATGCTTCATGCTTCATGCGGACGTTTCCTGATCATGTCCGTCGGACCCGCCCCCGGTCGTCCAGCAGACGAAGACAATCCGCGCTGCCGTCGATGCCGTAGCGGCTACCGCGGGCGCCGCAGGAGCCGCGGTGGTACCGCGTACGCCGTAGTCGGCTGATCGTCCATGCGCACGAGCCGCCCGCGCGGCCATCCGGCTAGGGTTCGCGCATGAGTAAAGGACGGTCCGATGCCCGGGTCGGTGTCATGGACTGGGCGCTCGCCGCCGGGGTGGCGGCGACGCTGCTGATCACCGGGCAGTCGGGAGAGCACTCCCCCACGAGCTTCGACCTGCTCGGGTACGCGCTGCTGGCGGCCGGCGGTCTCGCGCTGGTGGCGCGCCGCCGGGCTCCGGTTCCCGTCCTGGCCGTCACCGGGCTGTGCGCGGTGGGTTACCAGGCGGCCGGGTTCGATGTACCTGCCGTTGCGTACCTGTTCGCGGTGTACGCGGCCGTACGGGCCGGACACCGCGCCATCACGGTGGCGGCGAGCGTGACCATGCTGGCCGCGCTCCCCCTCGCGGCTCTGGCCTCCGGCCTGCACAACACCGGCGAGGCGTTCGCGCGCGCCCGGGGCGCGCTCGAACTGGCCTGGCTGATCGCGGCCGGCGCGGCCGGGGAGGCGCTGCGGCAGGCCGAGCGGCGAGCGGAGGAGGCCGAGCGCACCCGGGAGGAGACCGCGCGGCGCCGCGCCGACGAGGAGCGGCTGCGGATCGCGCGGGAGCTGCACGACTCGCTCACCCATCAGATCTCGGTCATCAAGGTGCAGGCCGAAGTCGCCGTCCATGTGGCCCGTAAGCGTGGCGAACAGGTGCCGGAGGCCCTGCTGGCGATCCAGGAAGCCGGACGTGAGGCGGCCCGGGAGCTGCGCGCGACGCTGGAGGCGCTGCGCGACGACGACACGGCCCCGCCGCGCGGGCTCGACGACGTCCCGGAACTGGTGGAGCGGGCCCGTACGTTCGGCCTGGACGCGACGCTCTCCATCGAGGGACAACGACACGACATGCCGGCCGCGGTGGGCCGGACCGTCTACCGGATCGTTCAGGAGTCGCTCACCAACATCGCTCGTCACGCGAACGCCGCCACCGCGTCCGTCCGGATCGACTGCCGCCCCGACGCCCTCATGGTCCACATCGACGACGATGGCAAGGCAACGCCGGACACCGCCCCGACGCCCGGCGTCGGGCTGCTCGGCATGCGCGAACGAGTCACCGCCCTCGGCGGCCGGCTGCGCGCCGAACCGCGTGGCGAGGGCGGCTTCACCGTCCAGGCCCACCTCCCCGTGGACCGGACCTCGTGATCCGTGTCCTGCTGGTCGACGACCAGCCGCTCATCCGCAGCGGATTCCGCGCGCTCCTCGACCTCGAGGAGGACATCGAGGTGGTGGCCGAGGCCGCCGACGGGAAACAGGCCCTGGACCTGGCCAGGGAGCACCTGCCCGACGTCGCTCTCATCGACATCCAGATGCCCGGCGTCGACGGTATCGAGGCGACCCGGCGCATCGCCGCCGACCCGGCCCTGGCCGGGGTGCACATCGTCATCCTGACCAACTACGGCCTGGACGAATACATCCTCGACGCGCTGCGCGCCGGTGCCGCCGGATTCCTCGTCAAGGACATCGTGCCGGACGACTTCCTGCACGCCGTCCGCGTCGCGGCGCGCGGCGACGCCCTGCTGGCACCGTCGATCACCCGCAAGCTGATCAACCGGTACATCACCCTGCCGCTCACCACCGGCGTCGGCACCGGGCTGGAGGAGCTGACCAGCCGCGAGCGCGAGGCCGTCGTGCTGGTCGCGCAGGGCCTGTCCAACGACGAGATCGCGGACCGCATGGTGATCAGCCCGATGACGGCGAAGACCCACATCAACCGGGCCATGACCAAGCTCCGTGCCCGGGACCGGGCCCAACTCGTGGTCTTCGCTTACGAATCCGGCCTGGCAGCGCCGCGCGGCTCCTGACGTTCCCGCCCCCTCGTGCCGAGGCGGGCCACGGGTTGTTCAGGTCGATCCCTTATCGTGCGCGCGGATCGCGGAGCATATACGCGAGCACGGCCGAAACGGAGTGACGAAGTTGAGCAGCACGCCCTCGCCCTCGCCCGGCGTACCGGACGAACTTCAGCGTCGCCTGGGAGTGTCGGACGCGGTGCTGATCGGCCTGGGCTCGATGATCGGTGCGGGGATCTTCGCCTCCCTGTCCCCGGCCGCCCGCGCGGCCGGCTCGGGTCTGCTGCTCGGCCTGGCCCTCGCCGCGGTCGTCGCCTACTGCAACGCGACCTCCTCCGCGCGACTCGCCGCCCGCTACCCGGCCTCCGGCGGCACCTATGTCTACGGGCGGGAGAGGCTGGGTGAGTTCTGGGGCTATCTGGCCGGCTGGTCGTTCATCGTGGGCAAGACCGCCTCGTGCGCGGCCATGGCCCTGACCGTCGGTACCTACATCTGGCCCGGCCAGGCGCACGCGGTCGCCGTGGCCGCCGTGGTGGCGCTGACCGCGGTCAACTACGCCGGGGTGCAGAAGTCCGCGCTGTTGACCCGCGTCATCGTGGCCGTCGTCCTGGCGGTGCTCGCCGCCGTCGTGGTCGCCTGCCTCACCTCCGGCACCGTGGACGCCGCCCGCCTGGACATCGGCTCGGACGCTACCTTCGCTGGCGTGCTGCAGGCGGCCGGGCTGCTGTTCTTCGCGTTCGCCGGCTACGCCCGCATCGCCACCCTCGGCGAAGAGGTCCGCGACCCGGCCCGCACCATTCCGCGTGCCATCCCGATCGCGCTCGGCCTCACCCTCGTCGTCTATACCGCTGTCGCCGTCTCCGTCCTGCTCGTCCTCGGCCCCGACGGCCTGGCCGCCACCGGGGCACCGCTGACGGAGGCCGCCCGGGCGGCCGGCGCCGCCTGGCTCGTCCCGGTCGTACGCATCGGCGCCGCGGTCGCCGCCCTCGGCTCCCTGCTCGCCTTGATCCTCGGCGTCTCCCGTACAACCCTGGCCATGGCCCGCGACCACCATCTGCCCCACGCCCTGGCGTCCGTGCACCCGAGGTTCAAGGTCCCCCACCGGGCCGAACTCCTCGTCGGTGCCGTCGTCGCCACGGTGGCCGCGACCGCGGACGTGCGCGGAGCGATCGGTTTCTCCTCCTTCGGCGTCCTCGCCTACTACGCCGTCGCCAACGCCTCCGCATGGACCCTGAGCCCCGCTGAGGGCCGCCCGGCCCGGATCATCCCCGCGGTCGGCCTGGTCGGCTGCCTCGTACTGGCCTTCGCGCTCCCGGCGTCCTCCGTGATCTCGGGAGCCGTCGTGCTCGCTGTCGGCGCCGCCGCCTACGCCCTCCGCCGCACGATCGCTCGCCACGAGTAGGCGCTTCCAGTCGCCCCCGGCGTAGCCGCACGTTCCCGTCGGATTTCTGCCAGCCATCGCCCGAGGCCGGCTGGTTGAGTGATCCACATGACGCCGGACCACACCCTCCATGACCAGGCCCTCGCCTTTCGATCCCGCCACGTCCCCGGGCATCCGCTCGTCCTGCCGAACGCCTGGGACGCCCCGAGCGCCCGCATCATCGAGGACGCCGGGGCCGCCGCGGTGGCGACCACGAGCGCGGGGCTGGCCTGGGCCCTGGGAGCGGCGGACGGCGACCGGCTGGACCGCGACCGGGCGCTGGGCGCCGTCGCACGCATCGTCGACGCGGTCCGGGTGCCGGTGACCGCCGACATCGAGAGCGGCTACGCGCGGGACTCGGCCGGTGTCGGCGACACGATCCGCGCGGTGATCGCGGCGGGCGCGGTCGGCGTGAACATCGAGGACGCGCTCTACGAGGAGGACGCGCTGTACGGGAGCGGCGAGGGCCCGCTCCGGCCGGTCGCCGAGCAGGCCGAACGCCTCGCCGCCGCCCGCGAGGCCGCAGACGGGGCGGGCGCGCCACTGTTCGTGAACGCCCGGATCGACACCTTCCTGAGGGGCGCGGGAGGAGTGGACCTCACCCTGGAACGGGCAGCCGCCTTCCTCGCCGCGGGCGCCGACGGGATCTTCGTCCCCGGGGTTGTCGACCCGGTGACCGTGAAGGCGCTCGCCGAGGGCATCGACGGTCCGCTCAATGTGATGGCGGGCCCCGGGGCACCTCCGGCCGCCGAACTGGCCGCGCTCGGCGTCGCGCGCGTGAGCGTCGGATCGGGCATCACCCAGGCCGCGCATGCCGTGGTCCGCCGCGCCGCGCGGGAACTGCTGGGCGCGGGGACCTATGAGTCGCTGACCGGAGGGCTCGACTACGGCGAGCTCAACGCGCTTCTGGGAAGCGGGCGTTAGTACCGCAAGGGGCGCGGATCAGCCCCGTGCCCGGCTCTGCGCGACGCCATCGTGACGGGGGGTGACGGGGCCTTCCCGGTGAGGCTGCTGGATGCCTGCGTGGTGTAGAAGCACCCACTCTTGGCTAGTGGTGATGATGGGGCACGGTATGAGCGTGACTGCGGCATAGTACACAGTCCCGTTCATCCCGTGGCCGCGCCTGTTGACCGAGCGTGGGGAGGTCTTGGACCCATGGGTGACACTCTCGTCCCGCCGCGGACCGATGGAGATTCGGTGGATTCGGTCGGGCCGTCTCCGCCTCGGCCGCCGTATGCCCTGGCGCGGCGTCTGGTCTGGGACGACCCTGTGCTGCGACTGCACGTGGCTCTCCGTCCACCGGATAGCCCGACCGCCGCGACCAGCGGCGATGACGGCTGCACGGCCGTAGGGCCGATCGAGGTCGTTCCGGCTCACCCGGCTTGCCATGGTGGGTCGTTGGCCGTCACGGCGAGGGCCCTCAAGAACTGTCCCGGACTGCTCCGAAAGATCATGGACAGTCGTCCGGGCGGCGCCGACACGGACGATCTCGCCTTCGTCGTGGAGTATTTCGTGCGGCCCCTGGTACGGGTCTTCCGTACCGCACTGGACAGCTACGGACTGGTGTTCGCCGACCCTCTTGGGCCGGACACGGCCTTCGAACTGCGTGCGGACCTGGCGGCCACCGGCCGGGTCCTGGTCATGGACAGCCTGTCCGTCTCCGGGGCCGCCGGTCTGATGTCGCGTCGCGCGGCGACCCTGCGAGCGGCGCGGGAGTCGGATACCGACCTGGGCGCCCTCACCGCCTGGTCGTCGAGGAGTGGGGCAACCGCCGTCCCCAGCACGCTGCATGCCCTGGCGGAGGCCTTCTCACAGGCGCGTCCGGACTCGCGTACGGACCCGGGTGCGGCGTTCAGGGAGGTTCTCGCGGCGGAGATGCGTTATCTGCGGTCGGACACCGCACGTCTGCTCTCCGCGGACGCGAGCTGGGCCGCATGGGCACACAGCGTGCCGGAACAGCAGGAGCGCGCCCTCGCGCGCCTGCTGGCCAGGCTCCAGGATCGGGCACGGGAGTGCCGGGCCCTCCCGGACAAGCCGCTGCCTGTGGTCCTGATCGGCCCTCTGACGGATGTCGCCGAGCGGGCCCTGCCCGGCCTGCCGCAGTTATGCCGGGACGTGTGGCACGCGGGCGGGGAGACCGTCTTCCTGGCCGAGGGGCCGGGCTGCCCGGCGGCTCGTTACGCGTCGGGCCTCGCACGGTACGGAGTGCCCGATCCGACGGTGCTGACCCCGCGCTCGGCCGACGGCGCCGGGCCCGCCGCGGCCGCGGCGGCACTCGCCCGGTGGGATCGACGAGCGGAAGTCGTCGCCTGTCTCGCGGTGCTGGACCCCACCGCGCGGGCTCCGGTCGGCTGGGAGGCGTTCGCGCACCAGTTCCCGCAAGCCACGCTGCTCGTTATCGGCGATGACGACCACGCCGGGTCCAGCGGTGACGACCGCATCCGGTCTGGTGATGACGACCACGACGCGCCCGGTGACGTGCCCATGCCCTCCCTGGAAATGCAGTCGCCGGCCACCGCACAGGTCACCACGCCTCCCGCTCCGACACTCCCGGCCGCCAGGTCGCTGTCGTCCCTGCGGCTGGATGTGCTGCGGCACAATCCGGCGATCGAACAGCACGCCGTACGGTGGGGTGGCGAGGAGACCCGGCTGTTCGTCGACCACCTGGTCGCGGCCGCCCGGCGCAATGCCGACCGCACCGCCAGCGCCGCCCGGGACACACTGGGGCGCCGGCTGGTCGGGGCGCCGTCCGACGCCGAGCGGACCGTGCGCCTGATGCATCACATCCTGCAACGCAAACAGTTCAAGCACGGGCCCAGCTCCAACTACCCACCCGAGCTGGCGCTGCGGGAAATGCTCCCCTTCGTCCGGCGCGGTGAACCGGTCCCGGTGGCCATGGTGTTCTTCCCCAACAAGTTCGCCCACAGCAAGCTGAAGGCAGTCGGCGACCTTCCCGATCTCGCCGAGCTGGCCATGCTGATCCGCCTCCTGGAGCTCATGGAGGCCGTTCATCAGGTGTACTCCCCCGGCCTGTTCTTCTTCCTGGCGGCGGACAACCAGCACTATCGCGCCCACTCGCCCGCGAAGCTCGAGGAGGGCATGCTCACCATGAGCAGATACGCCGGGGCCACGGGCCTGTCCGGCGAAGTCGTCGAGATCGTCGCCTACGACGAACTCGCGGAACGACATCAGGGCCCCGCGTTCGTGGCGGCCCACCGGGCCCTGCGGGCCCGTATTCTGGCCGAGTACCGCGCCGCCCTGCGCGGTCTCGACATCACCTTGGGGCCGCTGCGTACGCTCCGCGAGGCGGATATGCGCGACCCGCGGGGCAACTTCGCCGATCTGTTCCGGTCGCTGGTCTTCTCCGTACGGACGCCCGGTACGCCCGGCGCCATGCCCGCCACCGGATCGTGGTGGAGCGAGGTCTACGCCGACCTGTACAACCTGGCCGAGGACTGCGCGGCACCCGAAGTCATCGCGGCGCGCAAGGAGGTCCTGACCACCGCGTGGGACGACACCCTCCGGTACGTGGCCACCTGGCACGCCGACGCGCACACCGGCTACCGCTCCAAGCTCGTCCCCGGTGGAGTGCAGGTGTCGCTGCGGCCCACGCCCGGCAGAATCGGTCTCAACCTGCTGGGCGGCACCGCCCTGTCGTCCGCGCACGCCACTGGTGCCATCGACACCCGGGGCGTCGTCTCCCGCGAGTTCGCGGTGGCTCTGCGGGACCAGTGCTTCGTCCCCCTGTACTCACCGCTGCTCGGTCCCGGGCAGCCGTTCGCCATGGTCCCGGTGACCGCCACCCAGGCGCGGGGTGACGGGGCCGGCGCCCGTATCGATCCGGCGTTTCTGCGCACCACACGCCTGCGGCGGAGATGAACCGTGATCCGGCAGGACCCACCCGGCGCCGCCGGGTCAGCGCTCCCCGAGTTCGGCCCTGCGCACCTTGCCGCTGCTCTGGCGCGGGACGCTCGCCACGATCTGGCATGTCATGGGCACCTTGGCGTCGGACAGCCGTTCACGGCAGTACGCGTCGACGGCCGCGGTGGTGACCGGATCGGCCGGGTCGGACGGTACGACGAGCGCGTGCACCGCCTGTCCCAGGTACTCGTGCCGTCGTCCGGTGACGACGGCGTCGGCGACGCCGGGCATCTCCAGCAACACCGCCTCGACCTCGGCGGGATAGACGTTCTTCCCGCCCACGTTGATCACGTTGCTCTTGCGGTCCACGAGGTAGAGGTAGCCGTCGGCGTCCAAGTGGCCGAGATCGCCGACGGTGAGGAAGCCGTCCCGCTCGGGCAGGCGCGGTCCGTCGCCGAGGTAGCTCGGCTGCCCGACACCCGGTGTCCGCATGAAGACCTCGCCGACCTCACCGGCCGGCAGCCGCCGCCCGCCGTCGTCGTAGATCCGTATCTCGCAGTCGGTCGGACGGCCGACGCTGCCCGGGCGTTTCAGCCACTCGTCGCCCCGGATCACCGTCCTGCCGACCCGCTCCTGGCTGGCGTAGATCTCATACACCCGCCCGGGATCGATCAGCTGCAGCCAGGCCCGCTTGACCTTCTCCGGGCAGGGACCCGCGCCGTGGTGCAGCGTCTCGATGCTGGACAGGTCGTAGTCCCTCAGCCCCGGCACATCGAGCAGCATCCGCATCATCGCGGCCACCATCCGTACATAGCTGACCCGGTGTTCCTGCACGAGCTTCAGGAACAGCGACGGGACGAACCGCTCCATGATGATGATCCGGTGGTCGAGCGCCAGGCCCTGGTACAGCGCCTGGAACCCGGTGTGGTACGGCGGCAGGACAAGCAGTTGCGTCTGGCCGAGACGCATGCCCTGCGCCTTGTCGTGCCGAGCCTCCCAGGCGCCCGGCCGGTACGTCCACGGCCGCGGCCGCACGATCACCCGTGGCAGCCCCGTCGTACCGCCGGTCAGCGTGGCGGACCGCGGGGTGCCTTGCCGCAGGAGCGGAGCGTCGCTGTGCCGGCGCTCGCGCCACCACCCCGGCCGTATATCCGCCCCGTCGACGTCGCCGATCAGCACGTGTTCGCCGATCGCGGCGCCGACGGCGGCACGCTCGGCCGCCGTTCCCTGCGGATCGAGCGGCACCACGAGGCAGCCGAGTTTCCAGGCGGCGACGGTCGCCACCACATGGTCCGGACCGGCCGGCAGGGCCACCGCCACCGTTCTCCGCGAGGTGACACCGCGCTCGGCGAGGCCGCGCGCCGCGGAGTTGGTCAGCCGCTCGAGCTCGGCCCACGTCAGCTCCGACACACGGCCGTTCGGCGCCACCGACAGGACGGCGGTGACGGCCGGGTGTTCGGCGGCCAGCTGCCCGATGCGTTCGCCGATGGTGACGGTGGGCTCCGTGGACTCGGTGGACTCCGTGGGCTCCGTGGATTCCTGCTGGGGAGAAGGCATGTACGGTCCTGCCTTTTCGCTGGGTCTCGAACGCCCCGATCGCCTCATGTAGGTTGGCACCATGCCGCGGCGGCGCGACTACCGGCTGTTTCTGATCAGCCAGACGATATCGAATGTCGGATCGTCTTTCACGGCCTTCGGTCTGCCACTCCTGGTGTTCAGACTCACCGGCTCCGCGGTGAACCTCGCGCTCACCACCGTCGCCGGATTCCTGCCCTACATCCTGTTCGGCCTGGTGATCGGCGCCTGGGTCGACCGGGTGGACCGCCGCCGCGCGCTGGTCGGCGCGGTGGTGACCCGGGGGCTGACGATCGCGGTCCTGCCGGTCCTCGGCGGCCTGGACGTGCTGACGGTGTGGGCCGTGTACGCGGTCGCGTTCGTCAACACGTCTCTGGGAATCGTCTCCTCCGCGGTGGAGAGCACGGCGATCCCCAGTCTGGTGTCCCGGGACGAACTGGCGGACGCCAATGGGAGGCTGCGCGCCGGTTACGCGGCGGCACAGGTCACCGGGCCTCTTCTGGCGGGAGCGCTGATCGGCGGCGGGTTACCGGTCACCGGTGTCTTCGCCATCGACGCCGTCTCGTTCTGGCTCGCGGCGGCCCTGCTGCTGGCCATCCGCACCCGCTTCAGCGGCGACCCGCCACGGAAGGAGCGGCGCTCCGTCGCCTCCGACATCGGCACCGGACTGCGGTATGTGCTGGCCGACCCGGTGCTGCGCGGTATCGCCCTGCACGCGGCGCTGTACAACCTGATCGGCTCCACCGTCACTTCCCAGCTCGTCCTGTTCGCCCATCAGCGGCTGGGAGCCGACGACGCGCAGGTCGGCCTGTTGTTCGCCTGCGGCGCTCTGGGCACAGCCGTCGCGCTGTTCACCTTCAGCCGCCTCGCACGCCAGGTGTCGTTCACGACGGCCACCCTGGGGGTGATGATGTGCTGGAGCGTCCTGGTGCTGGGGCTTTCGGTCAGTACCGATATCCGCCTCGGCGCGGTGTTCTGGGCGTGCGCGGCCGGGCTGCCGTCCGTCTACGCCGTCAGGACGTTGACGCTACGTCAGACCGTCGTGCCCGACCACCTTCTGGGCCGTGTGCAGACGACCGGACAGGTGCTCGCCTGGTCGGCACAGCCCATCGGCGCCTTCATCGGCGCCTGGCTCATCAGCGCCACCGGACGTATCGCGGTGGTGTATGCCGGAACGGCCGTGCTCATGGCCGCCGTCACCGGCTGCTTCTGGCTGGGCCCGCTCGGAAAGGCCGACATACGCGAGTGACCGAGTGACCGAGTGGCTGAGTGGCTGAGTGGCTGAGTGGCTGAGTGGCTGAGTGACCCGATGATGCCCCGCCGCGCCTCGAAGACAGGAGGAGAATCGTTGAACGAGCCCCATGTGCAGATGTCCGATGTTCCGGCCGAGGTGCTCGGCAAGATCAGGTCGGCCGTTCAGGCGCTTCCGCAGGTGTCCGACGCGGTCGCGCTGGACTGGCGGGTCCCGCTGCCCATGCGCGGCCGGCACCTCGCCGACGTACTGCCCACAGTATCCGGGCGAGAGCCGGCGGACACGGCGGAGGAGCCGGGCGCGGACACCGCCGAAGACGCCACCGCGGCCCCCGACGACGAAACACCGGCGGAGGACGGAGCACGGGCCGAGGACGGTGCCCGGGAACCCTCCGTCCTCGGCTCAGGCTCACTCGGCCTGCCCGTCGACCACCCTCGTACCCTGCAGGCGGCCCTGGCCAGGGCCGCGGAGGAGGCACCGGAGCGAGGGATCACCTTCCTGACCCGGCAAGGCACCAGTGTCCATATGACCTACCCCCGGCTCCTCGCCGACGCCGAGCGCGCCCTGGCCGGGTTACGCGCGCTCGGTCTGCGCCCGGGCGACTCGGTCCTCTTCCAGTTCGACGCCAACCACTCCTTCGTGACCGCCTTCTGGGCCTGCGTCCTCGGTGGTTTCCTGCCCGCCCCGATGGCCGTGGTCCCGGACGGGGAACGGGGCTCGGGCAAGCTCCGCAACACCTGGTCGCTGCTTGGCCATCCGCTGATCCTCACCGACCTCGACGCCGTGGAGCTGGCGGACGCCCTGTCAGGGCAGTGGGGCACAGGTGTCCGGGTGGCCGCCATCGCCGACATCATGGCCGACCGCAGGGACCGGGACTGGTTCGCGGCGGGGCCCGACAGTCCCGCGCTCAACCTGCTCACGTCGGGCAGCACCGGACTGCCCAAGTGCGTACGGCACAACCACCACAGCATCGTGGCCCGCACCTGGGGAGACGCCGTGGTGAACCGGCTCACCGAGGACGACGTCACCCTCAACTGGATCGCGATGGACCATGTGATGGGCTCGGTGATGGCACACACCCGGGATGTGTTTCTGTGCTGCGCCCAGGTGAACGTCACCCCCGACATGTTCGCCGCCCGCCCCCTGAACTGGCTCGACTGGATCGACCGCTACCGCGTCACCAACATCTCGGCCCCCAACTTCGCCTTCGCGCTGGTCAACGGGTACGCCGACGAAATCGCCGAAGGCCGGTGGGACCTCAGCTCGCTGCGGGTCGTCTACAACGGCGGCGAGCCGGTGGTCAGCGGCACCGCGCACACCTTTCTCACCCTCCTCGCCCGCCACGGCCTGCGGCCCGACGCCATGATGGTCGTCTGGGGCATGTCGGAAACGGCCTCCGCGGTCACCCACGCCCCGCTGTCGCGCGACGACCGGACCCTCGGCGTGGTCGTGGTCGACCAGGACTCCCTGGGCGGGGATCTGCGGCCCGCGCGGCCGGGTTCCCCTCGGACCGTCACCTTCACCTCGGTCGGCGAGCCGGTGCCCGGCGCCCTGCTGCGCATCGTCGACGCGCACGGGGCGGTGGTGCCACGCGGCCGTGTGGGCCGCCTGGAGGTGACCGGCGAGACCATGATGACCGGCTACTTCGGCAACGAGGAGGCGAACGCCGAGGCGTACACCGCCGACGGCTGGTTCCGGACCGGAGACCTGGCCTTCGTATGGGACGGCGGTCTCGTCATCGCCGGGCGGGAACGCGACCTCATCATCGTCAACGGGGCGAACTACTTCTGCCACGAGATCGAGGACGTCGTGACCTCGATCCCGGGTGTCGCACCGTCCTCGGCGGCGGCCTGCGGACTCTTCTCCCCCGGCATCGGCACCGATCGCCTGCTGGTCTTCTTCGTACCCGACGTACCCGACCCCGCGCCCGACACCACCGGGCGACCAGGGTTTGAGCGGCCCGAACGGGCTGACGACGACGGCCTCTCACGTCAGGCGGCCCTCGTCCGCGCCATCACGACCGGCGTCGCCGCGCGGACCGGCCTCGCTCCGTACCGTGTCGTGCCGCTGGCCGCCGAGGAGTTCCCGCGCACCGTCTCGGGCAAGATCCAGCGCGGACAGCTCCTGGCGTCCTACACCGCCGGCTCCTTCGACGAGCGCCTTCGCCGGCTGGAAGTCGTCGAGGAGGGCCCGCACACCGTGCCGCCCTGGTTCTTCGCCCCGGTGTGGGAAGAGGCCCCGCTGCGCACCGCCGCACCCCCGGCGAAGTCCCCCAACCCCCTCGTCGTGTTTGCCGACGACCACGAGGACGGCCTCCTGGCCGGGGCCACGGCGGCGCGGACGCCCGGCCCGGTGATCGTCGTCCGCCCGGCGGACGGGCCCTACGGCCTGCGCGAGGAGGCGGACGGCTATCGGCTGGACCCCGAGGACGAAGCCGGCTACCGAGCGCTGCTGGCGGCCGTCGCGCGCGAATACCCGGAAGTCGACGGGATCGTCCACGCCTGGTCGCTCGCCGGTGACGCCCCCGAGGACGTCCCCGAGGGCCTGCGCCGTGGGGCGCTGTCCGTCGCGAGGCTGGTCCGAGCGCTGGCCGACAGCCCGTGGCCGACGGCCCCGCTCCTGGTGGCGACCCGGCTCCCCGTCGCTCCGGAGGGGGCTTCGCCCGCGCCGACGGCCCCGGGGGCGCTCGCCAACGGAGCGCTCACCGGGCTGGTGAGGAGCGTGGCGACCGAGCGTGGAGAGGGGGTGACCCGCCTGATCGACGTGGCCGACGACGCCGGACGCGCGGCCCTGATCACCGCCATCCGCGCCGAACTCACCTCCCCCGGGGAGACGCTGACGCGCTACGCCGCCGGGCGGCGCCTGGCCGCCCGGCTCCAGCCGATCGCCGTACCGACCCTCTCCCGCTCCGGCGACGCGTTCCGCGAAGGCGCCCTGTACGCCATCACCGGCGGCCTCGGCGGCATCGGCCAGGAGATCGCACACCACCTGGCGACCGCGTACGGCGCCAAGGTCCTGCTGCTCGGCCGCCGGGACGCCGCCGAGACGCCCGTTCCCTCCCCGCTTCCGCCGGAGAGCAAGGGCGAGATCCGCTACGAGCGCGCCGACGTGACCGACACCGACGCGCTCGGCGACGCGGTGGCCAGGGCCGAGCAGGCATGGCGGAAGCCGCTGGCAGGAGTACTCCACCTGGCCGGGCGGTCCCTGCGCCACCAATGGCACGACATCACCGCGCATGTGGTGGCACGCGCACCGGCCGAGGAGTACGAGCAGACCCTCGCGCCCAAGACGGCGGGCACACTCGCGGCGGCACATCTGCTGGACGACCGGCCGGACGCCTTTCTCCTGCTCTTCTCCTCGGTGAACGGCTACTTCGGCGGCACGGGCTTCGGCGCCTACGCCGCGGCCAGCAGCTTCCAGGACACCTTCGCCGCCTACTGGGCAGTCACCAGGGACCGTGATGTGCGGTCGCTCGCCTGGAGCCAGTGGAGCGGTGTCGGCATGAACGCCGACGGGCCGATGACGGCCGCCGCGGCGGCCCGCGGATTCCGCCCGATCACACCGGCACAGGGGCTCGGCTCGCTGCTCCTGGCCTGCGCCGGTGCCGGGGCTGGCACCGGCACCGGCACCGAACGCCACCTGCTGATCGGTCTGGACGCGCACAACCCGGACATCAGCCCGCTGCTGGCCGACGCGGCGACCCGGCGGGCCGTTCTCCTCGGATACACAGGCGGGGCGCGGGCCGAAGACGTGTTGAGGACCGCGGCAGCTGTCGCCGACGGCGGTGTGCCCGTCCATGTCGCCTCCGTACCGGCCCTCCCGCACACCCCGGCCGGAGAGATCGATGGCACCGCCCTGGCGCGCCTGGCGATCGGCAGCCGCGATCCTTCACGGACCCAGCCGCCGAAGGCGGGCCTTGAGACCGATATCGCCCGTGTCGTCTGCGACGTCCTGGGCCGTGGGTTCATCGGCCGGGAGGAGAGCTTCTTCGAAGTCGGCGGAAACTCGTTGTTCGCCGCACGGCTGCAGCACGAGGTCGCCCGGCGGCTGGAACGCAGGCTGCCGCTCCGCGCGCTGTACCGACATCCGACGGTACGGGCTCTCGCCACCGCCCTGCGGGAGCAGGAGGGCTGACGCCGGGGCGTCGGCGACACGACCCCGGCCACCGCCAACGCCCCGGTCAGCCCGTGAGTCGGTCAGCCGGACGGCCGGTCCGGTCAGCAGGTCAGCCGGACGGCCGGTCAGCAGGTCAGAATCCTGCTGAGTTCCGCGGCCGCGTCGGCGCCCAGGACCGTGAAGTGGTCGCCCGGTACCCGGCGCACCTCCACCCCGCCGTCGGCCAGAGCGCCCCAGCCACCCGCCGGACCGGCCTGCGGCCGTCCCGGGCGCCGCGGCCGAAGCAGCAGGAGCGGTCCGGGGAAACGGGTGGGCCGGTGCCGCTCGGCGGCCCGTGCCGCCGCGTCGAAGACGCGCCAGTACCGGGCGATCTCCTCGTCGTCGATCTCGCGCGGCGGCACGCCGATCTCCCGCAGCCGGCTGATGCTCCATCCGACGGGGTCGTTGTCCTGGGCGTCGGCGGACCGCCGCGGTGTCGGCGGAGCCGACAGTCCTCGTTCTCGGACGAACGTGGCGACGAACTCGGCCGCTCTGTCCCCGGCCGTGGCCGGTTCGACCACCGGATAGCTGTCGATCAGCACCGGCGGCTCGACGCGCAGTCCTTCCCGGACGAGCTCGCACGCGACCCCGAAGGCGACAACACCACCGAACGACCAGCCCGCCAGCCGATACGGTCCGGTCGGCCACACGCGTCGGACGACCGCCGCCTGACGGGCGGCCAGGCGCGCCAGGTCGTTCTCGGGGCTGGTGCCCGCGTCCAAGCCGGGGGCCCGCAGCCCGTACACGGCGGGCCCCGGCGGAAGGTGCCGGACCAGCTCCCGGTAGCACAGGACTCCGCCGCCCAGCGGTGCGAAGAGGAACAGCGGCGGCTGGTCGCCGGTGCCCGCGCGGAGCCGTACGACACCGTCGGGGGCCGGATCCGGGGACCGGTCCGCGCGCAGCGATCCGGCAAGCCGCTCGACCGTCGGCTCCCGCAGGAAAGCGGCCAGGGAGGGACGGCGGCCGAACGCGGTCTCGACGCGGGCCATCAACTGTGCGGCGAGGATCGAGTGGCCGCCCAGCGCGAAGAAGTCGTCCGTCACGCCCAACGACGACACGCCGAGCAGCCCCTCCGCCAACTCCGTCAGGGCGCGCTCGGTGTCGTCGCGCGGGGACACCGCGCCACGCTGCTCCGGTTGGTCGCCCGGCGCGGGCAGGCGCCGACGGTCGGTCTTGCCGTTGGGTGACAGTGGCAGCTCGTCGAGGAACACCACGGACGAGGGCACCATGGGCAGCGGCAGTCGGTGACGCAGAAACGCGAGGAGGTCACCGGCGAGCCGGTCGGGGCTGGGGTACCTCTCCTCGGAGCTGGTGTGCCTCTCCTCGGGGCCGCCGTGGTCTTCTCCGAGCAGCCGGCCGGCCGCGTCCTCCCGGCCCGAGTCGGCGCCCGGCCCGTCACACCCGCCGGTCCCGCGCGGTCCAGCAGGCTCACGCGAGGCGTGCGAAGCGTGGACCACGCGCAGCCCGTCGGCAGCCGCCTGGCCGGTGCTGTCGTCCACGGCCACCGAGTAGCCGTGCGACCGCAGCAGTTCGAGCACGGCGGCCAGCCGACCGTCGGCATCGTCCACCTCGATCACGATCCGCCGGATCAGTGGCCAGTGCCCGTCGGCGATCCCGGCCAGCACATCCAGTTCGCCGCGCTCGACGTCGATCTTCAGCAGATCGATCCGGGCGATCTCCTGCTCCTCGATGACGCTCGACAAGGTGATGACGGGTCGGGTCATCCGCGTCGCGCCGAGCCGCGCGTCGAGAATGTCCTCCACATCCCGTCCGGACACGGCCGGCCCGAGATCCTTCGACGCGATCGTACGCACCCGCTGCCGGTCGAGCCGGGAGTCGGCGTATCGGCCGGAGAGCATGGAGACACCGGGGTAGAAGGTGAACTCCGCGGTCCCCGGCCGGTCACCCAGCGCCGTGTCGAACACCCGCGCGTCGATGCCGTGGAGCTCGGCGTTGAGGCGCAGGATGTCGCACACCTGGGGCACGGGTTCAAAGGCGTACACCAGCGGATCGTGGCAGTCGCGGTGCGCGAAGAGGCTGAACAGACCGATGTTGGCGCCGACGTCGAAGACCACCGCACGGTCCGGCAGCCGGACACCGGGCAAGGCATACGTACGGGCCGTGAAGATCTCGCCGTACATGAAGGCGGTCTCTCCGCCATGCCGGTGGAACACCGGCGTGCCGTCCGGCAGCACGGTCCTGTGCTGCCCCACGGCGCGGCCAGTGCGGTCCAAACCCGCCAGGCGCCGCGGCACGCCCGCCCACCGCGGCTCGGGGACGGCGTAGGCCACCAGCCGCGGGCCGCCGGGGGTGTCCGCACGCAGTGCCACGGCCGCGGCCTCCACCGCCGGGTGGGCGGTGAGCGCCGCCTCGATCTCGCCGAGTTCCATCCGGACTCCGCGCAGCTTGACCTGGTCGTCGCGGCGGCCCAGGAACTCCAGCGCCCCGTCAGGGCGGTAGCGCGCCCGGTCACCCGTCCGGAACAGCCGTCGGCCGGGGCCGGGGCGGAACGGGTCGGAAGGAAAGCGGAGTTCGGTCAGGGTGTCGCGCCCGAGATAGCCACGGCCCACGCCCACACCGCCGATGCACAACTCGCCCGGTACCCCCGCCGGCACCGGTTGCAGATGCCTGTCGACCACATAGAGCTGGGTGTTGGCGATCGGGCGGCCGATGGGCACGGTGTCCGGACGGGGACCGCGCCGGCACCGCCAGAAGGACACATCGACCGCGGCCTCCGCCGGGCCGTACAGGTTGTACAGATCGGCGGCGATCCTGCGCCGGCACCGCTCCTGCAACCCGGGGTCCAGCGCTTCCCCGCTGCACAGCACCCGGCACAGGGACGCGGTGGCCTCCTCGACCCCGGGCCGGGCCAGAAACAGGTGGAGCATCGACGGTACGAAGTGCACCGTGGTGATCCGCTGCTCCCGGATGACCCGGGCGAGGTAGTCCGGATCGCGATGTCCGCCGGGCTCGGCCAGCACCAGCCGGGCCCCGGAGATCAGCGGCCAGAAGAACTCCCAGACGCATACGTCGAAGGTGACCGGCGTCTTCTGCAGGACGGCGTCCCCCGCGTCGAGCGGGATTTGGGCCTGCATCCAGCGCAGCCGGTTGACGATGCCCTCGTGGGTGTTGACGGCCCCGTTCGGCTTCCCGGTGGACCCGGAGGTGTACAGCACGTACGCCATCCGGCGCGGCTCGACCGGCGCGGCCGTCCGAGGCGCCGGTGGCCGCGGCTCCTCAGCCCGGACCGCGTCGACGACCACCACCGGCAGGTCCACCGGCAGGTCCACGGACAGTCGCCGACGCAGCGACTCGGAGGTGACCAGGACGGCGGGGGACGCGTCGCCGATGAGTGCGGCGAGGCGTCCCGGCGGGTCGTCCGGACTCAGCGGCAGGAAAGCGGCCCCGGACTTCAGCGTCGCCAGGAGCGCCGTGACGAGGTCGAAGGACCGCTCCAGGCAGACGGCCACGATGCGCTCGGCACCGGCGCCCAGGTCCCGCAGATGCGCGGCGAGGTGATCGGCACCGGCGTCGAGTGCGGAGTAGCTGAGCGTACGGTCGCCGAAGACGACGGCCGGCGCGTCCGGGGAGCGGCGTACCTGCTCCTCCACCAGTTCGTGGAGTGCGGCGAACCCGCCGAGGTCGATATCGGTGTCGTTGAAGGTCACGAGCAGTTCGTGCCGCTCCTCGGGTTCCAGAATTTCCAGCCGGGACACCGGCCGCTCCGGGTCGGCGACGGCCGCACCGAGCAGATTCACCAGGTGCCGGGCCATACGGGCGACGGTCTTCTCGTCGAACAGGTCGGCCGCGTAGGTGAGCAGGCAGCGGGTCCGGTCCGCCTCGATACGCATATGCAGTTCGAGGTCGAACCGCGTGGCCGGGTTGGACAGGCCGAACGGCTCGGCGCGCACCGGCCCCAGGCCGATGGCGGGCACACGGTCGTCATGGAGGACCAGGGCCACCTGGGCCAGTGGGTTACGACTGGCGTCCTGCTCCACGGGGAGTTCGGCCACCAGCCGTTCAAAGGGCACGTTCCGGTGCTCGTGCGCCTCCAGGAACGTGTCGCGCACGCGGTGCAGCAGCTCACGGAAGGACGGGTCGCCGCCGAGGTCGATCCGTATGACGACGGTGTCGGCGAAGAACCCGACCAGCTGTTCCAGCTCCGGCCGGGTCCGGTTGTCGACGGGCGTGGCGACGCACACATCGTCCTGGTCGCAGTATCGGGCGAGCAGCGCGGCCCAGGCCGTAAGCATGACGAGGTACGGTGTGCCGTCCTCGCCCTCGCCGGACCGCGCCATCGCCCGGGTAAGGTCCTGGGGCAGGTTGAAGGAGTACCTTCCGCCGGTCAGGCTCTGCACTGCCGGGCGCGGCCGGTCCGTGGGCAGGTCGAGCGGTGTCAGTCCGACCAGCCGGCGCCGCCAGTGGGCGATCTCCCGCTCGGCCTCGGCACCCTGAGCCCGCTGCCGCTGCCAGGTGGCGTAGTCGGCGTACTGGAGTGGCGGCTCGGGCAGATCCGGCGGTACGCCTTGAACAAGGGCGGTGTACAGGGCGGCGATCTCGCGAGCGATCAGGTTGAGGGAGACGGCGTCGCACACCGAGTGATGTATGTGCAGGACGAGCGCGTGCAGCCGCGAGGTGAAGCGGAAGAGGGTGGCCCGCAGCAGCGGGCCGGACGCCAGCGGAAAGCCTTCTTCTGCACGCTCCCGGGCCAGACGGACCACCGTATCGGTGATGTCCTCGTCAATGGTGCCCTCGTCGGGGGCCTGGGCCACCTCCACCACCGGAAGAGCGATTGGTGTGGCCGACGTGGCCGACGCGACCGACTGCCAGGGGCGCCCGGACACGTCCAACGGGAAGGACGTCCGCAGGACCTCGTGGCGACGGACGAGTTCGTCGAGCGCGCGCCGGAGCACCACCGGATCGAGGTCGCCGACGAGCCGGAACCCGGTGCCCATGACATAGGCCGTGCTACCCGGCACCAACTGATCCAGAAACCACAGCCGTTCCTGGCCGAAGGAGAGCGGTGGCATGGCGGGCCGGGGGATGCCGGTGAGTTCGTCGCCCGCCGCTTTCGGCACGGCCGGCAACGCCGCCGCCAGCCTCTCGGCGGTGCGGTGCTGGAACAGCAGGCGCAGCGGCACCTCCAGGTCGAGCCGCTGGCGCAGCCGGGCGGCGACCCGGGTGGCACGCAGCGAACTGCCCCCGACATGGAAGAAGTTGTCGCCGGGGCGGATGCCGGTGACGTCGAGCACCTCCTGCCAGACATCCAGCACCAGACGCTCCGCGGGGGTCAGCGGCCGCGCGACGGAGTCCGGTGCGGACACGGCCGCATCCGGCCGATCATCGAGGCGGCGCACCCGCGGCACGGATATGGCCGACCCGTGCGACAGCTGCCGGCTGCGAGTCGCCGCAACACCCGGCAGGGGCTGGTCGGGGGACGCGACCATCGCCCCGAGAACCCTCTCGATCCGGCGCACCAGCGCCGCGATCGTGTCCCGGTCGTAGAGATCCGTGGCGTAGGCGGCCTTGCCCGAGACACCGCCATCGGGCCGCAGCCACATATGCAGTTCGAGGTCGAAACGGATCGACCGCGACGAGACGCCGACCGGTTCCGCGAAGACCTCCGGCTCGGTGAACCGCGCCCCCGGCGGTACGTCCTCGAACTGGAACACGACCTGGATGAGCGGATTGCGGGAGAGGTCACGGTCGATGTCCAGCCCCGCGACGATCTGCTCAAACGGAAGCTCACCGTTTCCGAGCGCCCCGAGCACCGCCGACCGCACCCGCTTGAGCGCGGTCAGGGCGGGCGGGCCGCCACGGAGGTCGATGCGGAGCGGCAGCGTGTTGACGAACATACCGATCAGCTCAGGGTGGTCGAACCTTCCCCTGCTCATCACCGGTACGCCGATGATCAGGTCGTCGGTGCCACTGGACTGTGCCACGGCCCCGGCGAACGCCGTCAGCATCGTCATGAACATCGTCGTGCGGCCCTGCCGCGACAGTTCGTGGGCTCCCTTCACCAGGGAATCCGGGAGTGAGAAGGCGTACGTCTCGCCTCGGAACCCCCGCGTCGCAGGGCGAGGCCGGTCGCCGGGCACCTCCAGCACCGCCGGGGCGCCGATCAGCGAATCCCACCAGTAGCGGAGCCTGCTCCGACGCTTCTCCTCGGTCAGTTCCTCACGTTGCCGCTGGGCGAAGTCCCAGTACTGGGTGGTGAGTTCGGGCATCGGCGCGGCGTCACCCCCGAGATGGGCGGCGTACCGTTCGGCGAGTTCGGGGGCGAAGACACGGTCCAGGGACCATCGGTCGGCCACGATGTGATGGAAAACCACATGCAATAAATGCTCGGTCTCGTCCAGACGCGTAAGCCGGGCGCGGACGGGGAGGTCATGGGCGAGGTCGAACGGGCGCCGAGCGAGCTCGAGGTTGAGTCGTGACACTTCCGACTGCCGCTGTGCCGTCGGCAGCCCGCTCACGTCGGCCGTTTCGAAGGTCCAGCGGGACTGCGGCGGATCGACGATCAACTCGGGGCGATCGTCGCGCTCGACGATCCTCGTACGCAGGATGGCGTGACGGCGCACCACATCGGCGAACGCGCTCTCCAGCGCCTGTCGCTCCAGCGCCCCGCACAGCCGGTAGCCGCGCGACATGTTGTAGAAGGGGCTGTCCGGTTGGAGCCGGCAGAGGAACCACAGTGCTTCCTGGCTGAACGACAGTGGCCGCTGGTCCATTCCCCCATCGTAGGCCGCCGACTACAGGATGCGGGATGCGTGGCATTACGAGAGGCCGGGGCCGTGTGATTAGCTGGGCCGGTGGCTACGTTCGCATTCGACACACCCTGCCTGGGCAGAGTTCGTCGGCCCAACGCGCACCATCGCCTGTTCTGCCTTCCCTTTCCGGGCGCCGCCGCCTCGGCGTTCCTGCCCTGGGCGGATGTGCTGCCGCTGGACGTCGAGCTGTGGGCGGTGCAACTGCCGGGGCGCGAGGACCGCTTCGTGGAGCCTCCGCAGACCTGCTTCGAAACGCTGGTCGACGAACTCGCCGACGCGATCGCACCGCACACGGCCGACACGCCGTTCGCACTGTTCGGCCACAGCGGCGGGGCTCTGCTCGCCTTCGAGCTCGCCCGCGCGTTGCGAGAGCGAGGACAGCCCGCGCCGACCCGCTTGTTCCTCAGCGCGGAGCCTCCCCCAGATGTGCCGCGCTCTGCCGCCAAGCTCCACACACTCGACGACGCGGAGCTCGTACAGCAGCTCCGGGCCCGGGGCGGTACTCCGCCGGAGATCGCCGAGAACGAGGAGCTGATGGAATTGCTGCTCCCGGTGCTGCGGGCGGACTTCACCTGGTACGAGACGTACGAGTATCAGCCCGGCCCACAACTCGAGAGCCCGGTCACGGCGTTCGTCGGCCACGACGACCCGATCGTCGGCGCCGAGGCAGTGTCAGGGTGGCGTTCCCACACGACCGGCCCTTTCGAGGCCAGGGGTGTCACGGGAGGCCACTTCTTCGTACAGGACTCCATGGAGGAGATCATTTCCCATGTGGTACGGGCACTGCGGCCGCCTTCTTAGCAGTCCGTCTCTCTGAGCTCCCCTGAGCCGGGTGAGCGGACCGAGCCGGGTGAGCGGACCGTCACCGCGACGGCGTCCACAGCGGGAGGAAGGACCTCGATGCAGGACAGCCCCTATGAGTGCGTGCTCGACATCGTGCGTCGAGTCCTGCGCGTCGACACCCTCGACGTGCGCAAGGACTTCTTCGATCTGGCAGCGACCTCTCTGTCCATCATGCAGATCGTGAGTCTGGTCAAGCAGGAGTGCGGTGCGCCGGTGTCCATCATGGAGGCCTTTGACGCGTGTGACATCGACTCGTTCGCGAGAATGGCGGCAGAGCGGTGCGAGGGCTGATCCGCCAGTCTCACCGGCCTGGGCCGAACTGGACCCGCCGCTGGGCCAAGGACGGCATCCACGGCTACGCCGTGCACCCGGGCATCATCCCCGGCCCGAGCCTCAACAGCTCGGTGGGCGAAGAACAGCTGAGGGCAACGGGCCTGATCGACCGGAACGGACAGCCCGTCGTCGACCCCGACCGCGGGATCAAGAACCCGCAGCAGGGCGCCAGCACCACCGTGTTCGCCGCCACCAGCCCGATGCTCGAGCGGATCGGTGGCGTCTACCTCTTGGACAACGACACCTCCGCGCTGGATGAGGACCCGCGGTCCGCACAGCGCCTGTGGGAACTGAGTGAAGCACTGATCAAGACGTAAGATCTGGTCCACGGGATGCCCCAGCTCATCCGCATCAGAGCGCGATAAGGCCCGCCTCCGTCGGCTTGAATCCGCAGGTGTCGAAGTAGAACGCCCGCAGGTGGTCGTCGAAGTCGACGTGCAGCCACTCGCATTGCGCCGCCCGGGCGCCCTGGACAGCTGCGGCGATCAGTTCGGCCCCGATCCCGGAGCGGCGGAGGTCGCCCCTTACCACGGTGTCCAGGATGAAGGCGTGGACCCCACCGTCCCAAGCGACGTTGACGAAGCCGACAAGTTCACCGTCGCGCCGAGCGCAGACCCAGCCGAGGCTGTGGCAATGGACCTGCTCCAGCCAGTCGATGTCCAGGACCCGATGGTTGAAGCCCTCCGCGTGCAGCACGTTGACGGCTGTGTTCTCGAACTCGCCCCGCCATTCGTACGTGATCGTCATTCCGTGAGTGTAGGCGGCCTGGGGCTTGTGCCGTCAGCACCTCATCTACAGGTCGAACTCCAGGTGTTCCAGGTCGGTGAATTCCACTTCCAGGCCGTGGGCGCGGCGGCCGTTGTCGCGGAAGTAGACCTCGCCCAGGGCCTCGGCGGTGATGTCGCGGAGTTGCTGTTCGGTGGCTCCGGTTTCCTGGGCTTCGAAGAGGCGGGCGGCATGCTGCGGTGGCAGGGCGAGAGTGGGGAGGTGGCGCAGGCGGGCGTCGTCGGTGGTGCCGGGGGCGGCGGTGAAGCCGAAGCGGGCGCGGACGTCGATGACGATGCCGGTGGTGGTTGCCGCGGTCTGTTTGGCCTTGGCGCGGATCTGGGGCTGCCAGCGCTTTTTGACCTCCTGCTCTATCCGCTTGGCGAGGTCCTTGCGGGGCTTTTTGATCTGGTCCCTTACATAGCGTTCGACGGTGCGCTGGGTGATCCCGAGCAGCTGGGCGACCGCCCTGGTGCCCTTGAGTTGCTTGACCAGGTAGCGCATCTGGGCGCCGGCGGACTTGGGAATGGGGCGGGTGAACGCGCCCTGGACCGCCTTGTCGAGCCCTTCCCCGACCGTGACCATCGGCTTGCTCTCCCTATTCTCCGTCGTCCTTGGCGGTGACTTCGCCTGTCTTGATGTACCGGGCCAGGTTCAGGTTCGGGCTGTACTGCTCGCGGACTTCCTCGCCCCACAGGGTGGTCTGGGTGCCCTCGTGCTTGACCATTCCAGGCGACACCCCGATCCGGAACGAGCCCGGCACCGTCTTGCCGTCGGCGTCGTACGGCAGGACGTCCAGCGGGGAAGGTCCGTCGGCGGCGTATACGGCGCAGTCCGACAGGATCGCCACCGGGTACTGACCGGTGGCGGCGGCCAGGCTGATCATCTTGCGGTGCATGTTGACCCGGGCTCGGGAGATCACGACGGCGCGGATGTCGGGTCGCCATGTCGGCCGGGACAGGGCCGGCCACGCCTCCCCGGGCTTGCCGCCCCGGGCCCGCTCGCGGAGCTTGCCGATGCCGCCCTTCACGGTGGACTTGATGGCATCCAGGACGATCGCCGCATCCGGGTCGCGCTGCTTGTAGCCGTCCATCGCCGCCAGGAACTCACTCGGCGGAAGCTTCTCGGCCACACCCAGGTCGCCCATGGTGTGGACGTACGCATCCCGGAGCCGCTTGTACCAGCCGTCCAGGAACTTGCCCTTCTCCCGCCGCACCCAGGCCTCGATCGGCGCGACGTCATAGCCGAGCTCCACCGCGTACGCCACGGTCGGCGTCGCGTACCAGGCCGGACCCGCCGGGCGCTCGCCCGTCGGCGTGAACGGGCTGGGCAGCAACTCGCCGTCCAGCTGCCGCCACTGCTTGCCCACCAGGACACGAGAGAGGTCGACATGGGAAAGGTCGACCAGCCACGCCCCGGGCAGCGCCGGGTCGAACTCGGGGTTGGTGACATGCTCGGGCGGTGTGGCGAGGCCGACGACCGCGCCGTGGGCGGCGGCGCCGAAGGCGAGGTTGATGTCGATGCCGACCAGGAACCGCTTCATGCACTCGGTATCGGTCAGCTCTCGCGCCCAGTCGTACGCCTCCTCGAACAGCATCTCGGCCGGCCCCCGCTGGTGGAAGCGGGGTAGGTCGGCGAGCAGCGGGTGCCCGTCGGGCGCCTCGCACGGCGCGCAGTCCATCGGCTGCTCGCCCAACGACCCGGGCCGGTGTTCCTTGTGCCGCTGACCGTTCTCGTCCGGCGCGCTCGCCCTCGTAGGCGGGTTGAGGGCGGTCATGAGCTCAAGGCCGGTGACGGCGGTGGAGCCGCGCGGCGTCATCACCCGCCGCGCATAGGTGCCCAGCAGGAGGGCGAGCTCCGCCGGCGGCAGCTGGGCGGCGTCGCCCCAGGAACGGGCATCGAGCGCGTTCCACGACGGGATGCACAGCTGTACGCACTGCCGCCGCCGCCCCTGGGCGGGACGGTAGATCCACGCCCACGGACCGAACCCGCGCTTCGTCAGCTGCCAGTCGGCGCGGTCGAGCTGCCCCAGGATCTTGTGTCCCTCCGGCAACCGTCCCTCCAGCCGCGCGGACTCCGACAGCGTCACCGGCAGCCCGTACCGCTCCAGCGCGGCCTCGGTGAGCACGAGCACCGGGTCGGCGTCCCTGCCCGACCCGTTCAGCTTCGGCGCGCCGAGCCGCGCCTCCGCCAGCGTCCACTCCACCAGCGCCGGGAGGGATTTGGCCGGTACGTCCAGGAGCAGCCCGTCGACGCAGTACGCCACAACCTGACGGTCCTCATCGGCGTCCACGACGGCAAGCGGCCCATGAGCGAACCGCGGATCGACCGCGGCCGCCGCGGCGGCCTTCCCGGGGACGGCCTTCTTCGCGCCCGGGCGGCGCGACGACGACACCGACCTGGCGGCAGCCGCCGGACGCGGCGGAGCAACGGAGGTGCGACGCTGCGGGGCATTCTCCATGGTCACGGCCGCAGCCTCCGGGGCCGGCCCCGTGGCCGCGGCCCGCCCGTCCGGCGACTCCTCCGTCAAGGGGGCGGGACCGGGGAACGTCTCGGGTGCCGCCGCCGTCTCCTGCGAGGGTTCGGCAGCCGGGGCGGGAAAGCGGGCGGCGAGTTTTTCCAGGAGTCGGGCGTACGCGGCGCGCTTCGGCGGCCGCGGCTCGGCCCGGCCGGTCTCCCAATTCCCCACCGACTCACGCCGGGTGTCCAGCGCCTCCGCGATCTGCCCCTGACTCAGCCCTGCCGCCTCTCGCAGGCGCTTGCGCTCGGCGGGCGGCGGCAGCGGGTCGGCGACCTGTTCGAGCAGGGCATCGACCGCGCTGAACAGAGCGTCTTGATCGTTGGGCACAGGGCTCACCTCCACCCTTCGATGGTACATGAAACGCACGTCAACACGCATCAATACGCACGTCGATCGCATGTTGTTCGCTCGTTGATTTCACATATGTGGTAGGTTGCGGTGCCGACGGCTGCCAGCCGCACCGGCCGGAATACGTCCGTCTGAGAAGAAGTCGATGGGAGAGGTCGCACAATGCCCATGGTTCGGCTTCGCGAACATCAGGTGGACGCGAAATCGCGCATCCGCCGGTGGGTGGGTTTCCCGGCGCGGTCATCCGTACCTGCTCAAGGGGCGCGGGCCACGGTGGTGTCCGCGACCGGCTCCGGGAAGACGATCACGGCTGCTTCCGCCGCGCTGGACTGCTTCCGGGGCGGCCGGATCCTGGTCATGGTGCCCACGCTGGATCTGTTGGTGCAGACCGCGCAGGAGTGGCGCCGGGTCGGCCACGACGGGCCGATGGTCGCGGTGTGTTCGCTGGAGAAGGACGAGGTCCTGGGGCGGCTGGGGGTACGGGCGACCACGAACCCGATCCGGCTCGCGCTGTGGGCCGGGAAGGGGCCGGCCGTCGTCCTCGCCACCTACGCCTCCCTCGTCGACCGGGAAGACCCGGACGGCCTGGACGACCTGGATGACCCGGACAACCCGACGGCGAGGGTACGTGGGCCGCTGGAGGCCGCGCTGGCAGGCGGGGAGCGGCTGTACGGCCAGACCATGGAGCCGTTCGACTTCGCGGTCGTGGACGAAGCTCATGGCACCGCCGGGGACATCGGCCGACCCTGGGCCGCCATCCACGACAACACCCGCCTCCCCATCGACTTTCGGCTGTACCTGACTGCGACCCCGCGCATCCTCGCCTCGCCACGCCCGCTGAAGGGCAAGGACGGTCGGGAGCTGGAGATCGCGTCGATGCACAGCGACTCCGCGGGCAGCTACGGCGAGTGGATTTTCGAGCTCGGGCTGTCAGAAGCGATCGAGAAGGGGATCCTTGCCGGCTTTGAGATCGATGTGCTGGAGATCGAGGACCCTGACTTCTTCGTGGGTCTGTCCGACGAGGCGCGGCGGGGCCGGCGCCTGGCTCTGCTCCAGGCCGCGCTCCTGGAGCACGCCGCCGCGCACAACATCAAGACGATGATGACCTTTCACCAGCGCGTGGAGGAAGCCGAAGCCTTCGCGGCCAAGCTTCCCGAGACCGCGGCCGATCTGCACGCATCTGAGGTGTCGGCATCCGCGGTGACGGAGGCGGCCGGGCGGCTGGCTTCCCCGATCGGGGCGAGCGCCGGTGAGCTGGAGCCTTTCCGGCATGTCCCCGTGGATCGGGTGTGGGCGGCGTGGCTGTGCGGCGACCACCTCGTCAGCGAGCGGCGAGAGGTGATCCGGCAGTTCGCCAACGGCATCGACGGTAAGGGGCGCCGGGTGCACCGGGCCTTCCTCGCCTCGGTACGGGTCCTCGGCGAGGGTGTCGACATCACCGGCGAGCGCGGCGTGGAAGCGATCTGCTTCGCCGACACCCGCACCTCCCAGGTCGAGATCGTCCAGAACATCGGCCGGGCACTGCGCCCCAACCCGGACGGCACCACCAAGGTGGCCCGCATCGTCGTGCCGGTCTTCCTCCAACCTGGCGAAGACCCGGCTGACATGCTCGCCTCCGCCAGCTACCAGCCCCTCGTCGACATCCTCCAAGGCCTGCGCTCGCACGACGAAAGCCTCGTCGAACAGCTCGCCTCCCGCGCCCTGACCCGGCAGCGTGAATCCGGCCGACGCACGCACGTGAACCGCGATACCAGGGGCCGGATCATCGATGCCGACGGCAAGAACGTGGAAGAAGAGGGCGAGGGGGACCACGGCGAGTCCGCAATCGAGTCAGCGCTGCTGAACTTCGCCGCGCCGCGCGACCCCGCCACGATCGCCGCCTTCGTACGCACCCGCATCATCCGGCCCGACAGCACCGTATGGCTCCAGGGCTACCAGGCCCTCCGCAGATGGCGGGCAGAGAACAACATCACCGGGCTCTACGCGGTGCCGTACGACACCGCGGTGCAGCTGGGCGTGACCACCTTTCCGCTGGGCCGGTGGGTGCACCAGCAGCGGCGCGCCCACCGCGGCGGCGAACTCGAGGCACACCGCAAGGAACAGTTGGACGAGGAGGGGATGGTGTGGGAGCCCGGGGAGGAGGCGTGGGAGGCCAAGCTGGCCGCACTTCGCTCCTACCGGCGCGCGCACGGCCACCTGGCGCCCCGCCAGGACGCCGTCTGGGGCGAAGGGGAGAGCGGGGAGCCGGTGCCGATCGGGCAGCACATGGCCAACCTGAGGCGGAAAGGCGGCCTGGGCAAGGACTCCGAGCGGGCCGAGCAGCGGGCGAAGCAACTCACGGCGATCGACCCCGACTGGGACTGTACGTGGCCGCTGGACTGGCAGCGGCACTACCGCGTGCTCGCCGACCTGGTCGACGCCGACGGCATCCTGCCCAAGATCGAACAAGGTGTCTTCTTCGAGGGCGATGACCTCGGTAAATGGCTGACCAAGCAGCGCCGTGGCTGGGCGGAGCTGGCCGAGGAACAGCAACGGCGGCTGTCCGAACTGGGCGTGACGCCCACTGAGCGGCCCACCCCGGCTCCGGCGGCGAAGGGCGGCGGGAAGGTGTCAGCGGCCTTCCAGCGGGGCGTCGAAGCCCTCGCGCAGTACATCGCCCGTGAGGGCCACCACCGCGTACCCAGGACCCACGCCGAGGAGATCACGGTGGAAGGCGCGGCCGCGCCGGTGTCCGTGAAGCTGGGAGTGTTCATGAGCAACACCAAGAGCCGCCGTGACAAGCTCACGGACCTGCAGCGTGCCGCGCTCGTGGAACTGGGAGTTGAGTGGGCATAAGGGACGCCTTGATGTCGTCGGCCCGCCTGCGAAGCTAACGGTGGCGGCTCGCGCGGCGGTTCGGCGCGCCAGTTGACGACGGCTGCGCGGCCCACCCCGGCCGGCGAGGAAGCCACCCGGACAGCCCGGCTGTCCGCGGACAACGGGCACTGTCCACCGTTCACCCCTCCCCTCCCCTGCCCTGCCCTGCCCTGCCCTGCCCTGCCCTGCGATACGGGATACGGCGGAGCCACCACCGCAGCGACACCGATGAGCGCCCCTACCCGGGGTACAACCCTTCCACCGCGGGAAGAACTCACCGACCCCACCGCCCGTCCTGCCTGCACGAGACCCGGAACCGGCACATGACAGCGGAGCCGCCACGCCATGAGCACACCCCCGGACCACATAGCGCCGTCTTGGCCGCACTGCGCACATGGCGCAGACGCCGCGGCCGATCCCGTCGGCTGCCGCGGCAGCCGCGTGCCCGGCCACACCGCATGCCTTGCCCACCTGTCCTATCCGGACCGCGACGCCTACCTGGTGGGACTCGCCCCCGGCGCCGACATCGACCACCGCGGCACCCCGTTCACCGAAGACCTGCTTCGACAGCTTCTGAGGGCGCTCAGCGACCCCATCACAAGAAAACCCCAGATGGGCACTGCCAAGTTCAATGAGGCGCGGTTCACCGGCAATGCCGAATTCGATAAGACACAGTTCTCCGGCAACGCGGAATTCGACGAGGCGCAGTTCACCGGCTACGCCGTATTCCATGGTGCGCAGTTCTCCGGCAACACCCACTTTCACAGGGCGAAGTTCTCCGACTACGCCGGTTTTCGAATGGTGCGGTTCACCGGCTACGCCGAATTCGGCAGGGCCGAGTTCCACGACAACGCCGAATTCGACGAGGCGCGGTTCTCCGGCAACGCCGGATTCGACGGGGCGCAGTTCTCCGGCCACATCCGATTCGGCTCAGCGCGGTTTTCCGGCCACGCCGGATTCGACGTGGCGCAGTTCTCCGGCGGCGCCGTATTCGGCGAGGCGCAGTTCTCCGGCCGTGCCCTGTTCCGCAGGGCGCGGTTCTCCGGCCACGCCGGGTTCGACGAGGCACAGTTCTACGGCGACACCGAATTCGGCGGGACGCAGTTCTCCAGCGGCGCCGGGTTCGCCAGGGCGCGGTTCGTGGTGGCTTCGGAGTTAGGGCCATTCGTGTGCGCCGAAGTGGTGGACCTGTCCAGGGCCGTGTTCGAGGACCCGGTGACGCTGGAGATCGCGGCGCGTGAGGTGCTCTGCAGGCGGACGCGGTGGGAGTCGACGGCGACGGTGCGCCTGCGCTACGCCACGGCGGACTTCGAGGATGCGGTGCTGTCGGCGCCGGTGGCGGTCACCGCGCACCCCACCTGTTTCACTGCCGAGTATCAGGCCGTGGAAGAGAGTTTGCTGCCACACGGCTGCGACTGCGGCTGCGGCTGCGACGGGGTGCGGGTGACCTCGGTACAGGGGGTGGATGCCGCCCATCTGGTACTGATCGACACCGACCTGACCGACTGCCGGTTCTTCGGGGCCTTCCACCTCGACCAGATCCACCTGGAGGGCCACACCGTCTTCGCGCGCACGCCCACCGGCTGGCACCGCCGCGGAATCCGCCCGACGCGGTGGACACGCCGACGCACCCTGGCCGAGGAACACCACTGCCGCCCAGCGATCACCGCCCGAGACGACCCCCGCCAGTGGCGTCCGCGCCCGGACCACGCTCGCGGCTCCACCCCCAAGCCCCAGGACGTCGCCGCCCTCTACCGGCAACTCCGCAAAGCCCTCGAAGACGGCAAGAACGAACCCGGCGCCGCCGACTTCTACTACGGCGAATGCGAGATGCGCCGCCACGACGACACCGCCACCCCGAAGGGCGAACGCCGCATCCTGTGGGGTTACTGGCTGCTGTCCGGCTACGGGCTGCGCGCCTCCCGCGCCTTCACCTGGCTGTTCGCCGCGATGTCGCTGACCGTACTGCTCCTCATGGGCGTCGGCCTGCCCACCCATGACCCCGACCCCGCCACCACCGGAACCCTCCACGGCAACCGGATCAGCCTCAGCACCAGCACCCCCGACCCCGCGGCGCTGCACGGCACATGGTCACAGCGCATGACCTGGGCCCGCGCGGAGAAAGCCACCCGTGCTGCCGTGAACTCGGTGATCTTCCGCTCCTCCGGACAGAACCTCACCTCCGCCGGCACCTACATCGAAATGGTCTCCCGCCTCCTCGAACCCGCCCTCATCGCCCTCGGCGCCCTCGCCGTCCGCGGCCGCATCAAACGCTGACCCGGCCCGCCCAGCTTCACTCGCTCAGCCCGCCCAAGCCCGCTCAGGCCCGCTCAGACCATCATGAGTTGGACCAAGAGCGGGTGGACAGCACCAGCAAGTAGCCGTCCGGGTCCTGAATGGTCACGCCCCAGGTGTCCCAGTAGGGGTTGTGCGCCGGCACTCGCTTGCCGCCGTGTTGTTCGAGCCTCTCGACCAGGGAGTCCGGCACCGGTTCGCCGAGGTAGATCACCAAAAGGTCCTCGGGCGTCGGCCGCGGGGCCACCGGGGCGTGGGGGTCGCGGGTGAGTTCGAGGTGCCAGGCGGCCTGCGGCCAGCCGACCATCAGGAGCGAATGGTCACCAGGGGTGCCATCCGACGCATGCCGGTACAGGACGTCGAGGCCGAGGCCGGAGACCCAGAACCTCTCCGCCGCTTGTAGATCATGTGACGGGCGGGCGATGCGCACATGCGCGGTGGCGGTGGCGTTGGCCGACATCCTGTGGCCTCCTGTTGGGGCTGCTCTGTAGTGAGAAGAGTACGGGCGCGCACCTGAACAAGTCCTCGCGGAGGTCAATACACGTAGCGACTCACGATCTCCGGGTGGATGACGAGACGAACCTGGTCTGCGGCGAGGATCCCGGCGAGGTCGTCGGCGCGGGACGGGTCGTCGAGGTCCCAGTAGCGGGCGGCCAGGCGGGCGCACAGGTCGTGTGCTCCGTCGGGTTCCACCGTGGTGCGGCCGGCGACCGACAGCCAGCGCTCGCGTTCACCCACTGGGGCGGCGACGACGATCGAGGCGCGGGGGTCGCGGCGCAGGCGACGTACTTTGAGCGAGTCCGGGGCCGTGAACAGTTGGATCGTGCCCTCGGCCGTGGCCTCGAACCACACTGGCCGGGGCTGTGGCGGGAGTGGCCCCCCGGCCACGGACAGAAACCCGTGCAGGGGGCGTCGGAGGAACTCGAGGTCCTGGGTGGTCAGCGAACTGGCGTCGGTGTTCATGACGCCGATTGAACACGGCCGACTCGGACGAGCCCATAGGCGAGAAGCCGGATCGCCTGCGTATTCGTCCAACCTCACTGAGGTGGACGCGTTCAGTGACCTGATCCGCGGGGTGCGAGCCCACGGCTCGCTGTTCGGCAGCTCGACCCTGTCCCCACCCTGGGCGCTGCACTTCGCGGACGGCGCGCCACTGACCCTGTGCACCGTCCTCACCGGGGCGGGCTGGATCGTCCCGGAGCACCGTCCGCCCGAGCCGCTTCGCGCCCGCGAGACGGTCGCCGTACGCGGCCCGGCGGCGAGCCCCTGGCCTGGTGGGCCGCCCAGCGGGACCCGGCGGCCACCGGAGCCTGACTTCTCGGCGATAACGGCCGAGGAACTGGCCGCCTACCGCGACGCGGAGAACCACTTTCGGGCGTCCAGCGCGGCGCGGGCGCTCACCGGCGATCCGGATCCCGGCGCCGCGATTGAATGGCAGAAGGTGTCGCTGTCCGGCCGCGAGCTGCCGGTTCGGGTGTACCGGCCGGCGGCCGAGAACGACGGCAAGGGCGCCGGCCGGGCCGAGTTGCCGCTCGTACTCCACGTGCACGGAGGCAGTTTCGTGGGCACGGCGGTGCAGAGCGACTGGGTCAACAGCCACCTCGCCGCCCAGCTGCCCGCGCTCGTCGTCTCGGTCGAACACCGCCTCCTCGACCAGGAAACTCCGCTGTCAGCGGCCGCCGCCGACGGCTGGGACGTGCTCCGGCACGCCGCGCGGTGGGGCATCGACCCGGCGCGCACGGCAGTCTTCGGCGAGAGCTGCGGCGGGTTGATCAGTGCCCTGGCTGCGATCCGAGCCAGGGAAGCCGGCCTGCAACTCACGGCGCAGGTGCTGGTCAACCCCGCGGTCGAGGTGACCGAGACGATGTTCGACTACGCCTCGATCGCCGAGTACGGGTACAACCCGACCCGCGCCATGCCGCAACTACGCTTGTTCCAGCGGCTCTCCGTACCACCGGGAACCGACGCCCGCGCGCTCTCGCCGCTGTACGCGGACAACCTGAACGGGTTGGCCCCGGCGCTCCTCGTGGTGCCGACCCAGACGCGGTGGCCGATCACGGCCGCCGCTACGCCGAGCGACTGCGGGCGGCCGGGACATCCGTACGGCTCACCGAATACCCGGGCGCGAGGGACGCGTTCCTCAGCACATCGGGTGTGGCGCCGCAGGCCGGGGCCGCCCGGGCGGAGATCCTCGAGTTCCTCCGGGTCGCCTCGGCGCGGGCCTCGAGAGGAAGACAATCTGATGACGAAGACACGTCATGACCGACTGGCCATCGCAGCGATGTACACGGGTCTTGGACTCACCGTCATCGCGACGATCGTCCCCTACCTCGACCGTGCCACCACCCATCTGCTGGCCGACCACATCCGGGCCGGCTATCCCACATACAGCCAGACGCGTGTCGACTCGGCCGTCACCACATACCTGGTCGTCTTGTCCGCCATCGGAGCGTTCGGCGTCGTCGCCTGGCTCGCGACGGCCTGGGCGGTCAAGGCGGGCAACCGCTGGGCCCGCCCCGCCGCGGCCGTGATGTTCGTGCTCGGCACAAGCGTCGGGCTGACCGGGCTGCTCACCAAGGACACCCCCGGCGAGACCGGCCTGCCGCCGGCGCTGGGCTGGGCCGGCATCGCCCCCTGCCTGGCAGGACTCCTGGCGGTCGCGTTGCTGTGGAGACGACCGCGACCAGCATGACGGCAACTCCGGCGGGCTCCGCAGGTGATGGGCGGTGGTCGTTCCAGGGAGACTTCAGCCGGCGAACTCGGTGTCGAGCCAGTCGAAGGTGCGCTGGTGGAACAGGGAGAGCGCGCCCTCGTGGCAGTGCTCGCCCGCGCCTTCGTCCTCGCGGAAGGAGATCAGTTCCTTCTGGCAGGTCAGCTCGTCGAACAGCCGCCGCGGCTGCCCCTTGAAGAACTGGTCGTTCTCGGCCTCGAGTACGAGTGTCGGGCAGGTGATGCGGTCGGCGACACCTGCCATGGTGTACGCCTCGGTTGCCTTGACCAGCTCGTCGATGTCGGACACACCCAAGGTCCACCGGCCGTTGCGCACCAGCCATCGCACCTTGGTGTTCTGCGCCATCAGCGCCTCCATACCGCCGGGCATCGAAGCGGCTCGGCCGGCGGTTGCGGCGACGACTTCGTGGAAGTCGTAGACGCCGTCGTGCAGTACGCACGCGGCGATGCGGTGCTCGAAGGCGGCCGCCCTCGCGGCGAGGTAGCCGCCGAGGCTCGTGCCGACCAGCACGAGTCGCTCGGCGTCCACCTCGGGCAGGGTGAGCGCGAAGTCGACGACGGGGGTGACCACGGCCTCCCAGTCCGGCCGGAAGTGCAGGCCCTGGTCGCGGACGGTGCTGCCCTGGCCGGGGCCGTCGAACGCGATGACGTGGTAGCCGCGCCGCAGCGCGCCTGCGGCCAGTGCCAGGTAGTTCTCTTCGAGGGTGGAGTCGTAGCCGCCGTGGTAGAGCACGGTCGGGCGCGGGGTGCCCGAATCGTCGGCGAGGAACAGGTAGCCGGGCAGCGTGGTGTCCTCGTACGGGATGCGCAGGGCGCGCGCCGGGGTGTCGAGCAGGGCGGCCGCGTCGGCGAACGTCTGCTGGGAACCCTTGGCGAGCCGCGCCGACTCGGCGTCAGCGGCGGGATTCTCGCGGCGGTAGAAGTCTGCGGTCCGGTAGTAGTTGGACGCGCGTAGCAGCGCCTCCCGGGCACTGACTCGGTGACCGGCGGCCAGCGCGCCCCGGCCGATGCGCTCGATGCGCGCCGCCGTCGCGGCCCACCGGACCGACCAGGCCTCCTCGTCCACCTCCGGGATCTGCCGACAGGTGACCAGGACCTCGCCCAGGTCGGCGCCGCCATAGGCGGCGTAGCCCGCGGCGCGCAGTGCCTCGAAGGAGAAGGACTCGTCGTCGTAGAGGAATTTCATCGTCGGCCCCTTCCGCACAGGGAACGGAACGTAGCGTTTCGCCACATTCCAGGCTAACCTCACTGTCCGGCCGGGCCGGGGTCCTGCCAGGTCAGGCGGCTGTACCGAAGCCGGAGGCAGCCGGTTCCCGGGCGCGCCGTTTGCACAGGTAGGCACGGAAGCCGCGGAGAGCTGTAAGGCCTTGTCGGCGATGACCCGCTCAGCGCGCCAGGAGATCGATGGCGACCTTCAACCGTGCGAGAAAGAACTCCCGTGACGGCGCCTGATGCTTGAGGCCGATTGATGCGCTGATCATCGTCTGGGCGACAACAAGCGCCGCCTCCCGTCCTGTCTCCGCGGCGATCGCATCGGTGATCAGCTCCTCAAAACGCTGTGGCGCGGTCTCCGCTATCTCGCCGAGCAGATCGGGGTTGGCTTCGATGACCTCCGCGACATCGCGTGTCAATGGGCCGATGTAGCGGCCCGCCCACTGGTCGAACGCTTCGACGAGACGCTCTGGCAGGGGGCGTGCGGTGTCAGCCAGGACGTGTTCGACCGTTGCGATGTCGCGTTCCAGGACTTGGGTGACCGCGGCCCGGAACAGGACCTCTTTCGAGGAGAAGAGGAAGTAGAGCCCTGGCCGGGAGATGTGCGCCGCCTGCGCCACCTCCTCCATCGAGGTCTTCCGGTACCCGAATCGCGCGAACGTGGTCAGGGCGGCGTCCAGAACCATGGCCCGCCGGCTGATATCGGCGACTGGCGAGGACGGGTGGCCGGCATCAGGGCTACTCATGGACCGAGCATACGAGGAGCAGTCAAACTATACAAATCAAGTCTACTGTGTATAGTCCGCCCATGGCCGAGTCTGAGCTCATGTCCACACCCTTCACCGACGCCAGCACCGCGGACGACGTGCTGCGAGGCCACGACCTGACCGGCGTCCGCGCCATCGTGACGGGAGCTTCCTCCGGTATCGGGATCGAGACTGCTCGCGCTTTGGCCGCTGCCGGCGCAGAGGTCACCCTCGCCGTCCGCAACACAACCGCAGGCCACGCTGTCTCTGAGGCAATCGCCAAGTCCACCGGGAGAACCCGGCCCCACGTCGCTCGGCTCGACCTCGCCGACAAGACGACCGTCGCACGATTCGTCGACGCGTGGCGTGGCCCGCTGCACCTTCTGATCAACAACGCAGGCGCGGCCACCGGCGGCCTCGAACGAACCCGCGAGGGCTGGGAGCTGCAGTTCGCAACAAACCGACGTGGCCGCCGCCAATGTGGCGGCGCTGGAGGCGGGTTCGCCCAAGGGCGCACTCGCGGCGTACAACACCGGCAGCGGCGAGCCGCACACGGTCGGCGAGATGGCACGGGCGCTGGGGCCCGAACCCGTGGTGACCGGGGAGTACCGGCTGGGGGACGTCCGGCACATCACGGCGGACTCGTCGCGGCTGCGGGCCGAGCTGGGGTGGCAGGCCCGGGTCGGCTTCGAGGAGGGAATACGGGAGTTCGCCCGCGCCGAGCTGCGCGGTGGGTGAGCGCGGCACCCTGGAGGTCCGCGCCCCGGCCGCTCATCCCTCGGCCGCGGGGAGCGTCACCTCGAAGCGGCAGCCGCCGGAGACGTTGCGCACGGTGGCGCGCCCGTGGTGGGCCTCCACGATGCCCCGGACGATCGCGAGGCCGAGGCCGGCGCCTGCCGGGGGTGTGCGGGCGTAGGTGCCGCGCCAGCCGGTGTCGAAAACGCGCGGCAGATCCTCCTCCGGAATGCCGCCGCAGCCATCCGTCACGGACACGACGACGCCGTCCGCGGAGCGCTCGGCGGCCACCGCGACCGTGCCGTCGGCCGGGGTCCGCCGGATCGCGTTCACCAGGAGGTTGCCGAGCACCCGGCTCATCTCCTTGCCGTCCACCTCGACCGGCACCGGTTGGACGTGGTCGCCGACGAGCCGCACACCGTGCTCGCGCGCGAGCGGGTCCGCACCCGCGAGAGCGTCACCCACGAGGTCGTACAGGGAGGTCCGGGAAGGGGTGAGGGCGAGGGCGCCCGCGTGGATGCGGGACAGCTCGAACAGGTCGCCCACCATGTCATTGAGCCGTTCGACCTCGGTGCGGATCTGGCGCAGATAGCGGTCGGGGTCCGCGGCGACGCCGTCCTCCAGCGCCTCGGACATCGCCCGCAGTCCGGCGAGCGGTGTGCGGAGGTCGTGCGAGATCCAGGCGACGAGTTCACGCCGGGAGGACTCCAGCGCCCGCTCACGGTCGCGGGATTCGGCCAGCTTGGCGCTGGTCGCCCGCAGCTCCCGGCTCAGCGCGTCCAGTTCGGCGGTCGCGGGTCCTTCGGGGCTGGTGAAGTCGCCGCCGTCGCCGAACGAGCGGGCGGCGACCGCGAGGGCCCGGCTGCGGGCGACGACCCAGCGGCCCAGCAGCAGGGCGGTGGCCAGGGAGACGACGGCCGCCATCGCGACCACGGTCGTGACGACGGTCAGGTCGTGTGCGGACAGGAACATCGCCCACGCCACGGCCAGTGTGCCGGCGAGCATCGCGGCCACAGCGACGGCGGCGACCACGGCGAGGTGCGCGATGAGCGAGCGCCGCCGGACCAGCCGCAGCACGCACGCCCCGAGCAGCCCGGCGGCGGCGGCGCCGAGGAAGGCGAGCAGGGCGATGAGCAGCATGTCGCGCACGGGTCAGCGCTCCGGCTCGGCGGGGTCGAAGCGGTAGCCCACGCCCCACACGGTCTGGATCAGGCGGGGTCGGGCCGGGTCGTCCTCGACCTTGCCGCGCAGTCGGCGGACATGGACGGTGACCGTGGACAGGTCGCCGAAGTCCCAGCCCCAGACCTCGCGCATCAGGTCCTCACGGCTGTAGGCGCGGCCGGGATGGCGCAGAAAGAACGCGAGCAGGTCGAACTCGCGCAGGGTGAGAGCGAGTTCGACGCCGTTCTTGACGGCGCGGCGGGCGGCGGGATCGACGGTGAGACCGGCCGCGTGGAGGGGCCGCGCTTCCGTTCCGGGCGTGTTCGGCGTTCCGGTTGTGTTCGGCCGTGTGCGGCGCAGCACCGACCGCACCCGCAGCATGAGCTCCCGCGGGCTGAACGGCTTGGTGACGTAGTCATCGGCGCCCACCTCCAGGCCCAGGATCCGGTCGTCCTCGTCGCCGCGGGCGGTGAGCATGATGACCGGTACGGGCTCGTGTCCCCGTATCCGCCGGCACACCTCAAGACCGTCCATGCCCGGCAGCATCAGATCGAGCACCACGAGGTCAGGCCGGTGCACGGCGGCGCGGGCGAGTGCGGTCGGCCCGTCCTCTGCCTGGTCCACGGTGTACCCCGAGCGGCCGAGGTATCCGCAGACGACCTCGGCGACGGTGGGATCGTCCTCCACGACCAGGACGTGGGCGACTTCGGCCGACCGGTGGCGCGGGTCCATGGGTCCGGCCGCGGTCGGCTCGTATGGCTGCTGCATGGGTCCAGCCTGGCACCACTCCCCCGGCCGGACGGCTGCCCGGGCCCCGCCCGGCTCCGACGTCCGTGTTTCGTAAGGAGCGGAAGTCCGATATGCGCCATTCGCGTTCGTAGAGTGAAGGCCGTGACCACCTCTCCCACGGAGCCTGTGCACGGCCCGGCACCGGCTGTCGACGTGATCCTCCCCTGCCTGAACGAGGCCGACGCCCTGCCCTGGGTGCTCGCGCACATCCCCGCCGGCCGGCGCGCGCTTGTCGTGGACAACGGATCCACCGACGGCTCCGCCGCCCTCGCCCGCGAGCTGGGGGCGACCGCCGTCGCTGAGCCGCGCCGCGGCTTCGGCGCCGCCTGTCACGCCGGTCTGACCGCGGCGACCGCCGACATCGTGTGCTTCTGCGACCGCGACGCCTCGCTCGCCCCCTCCTCGCTCCTCCCCTTCGTCCGCGAGGTCCGGGCCGGTGAGGCCGACTTGGTGCTCGGCCGACGCCGTCCGCAGGGCCGGGGCGCCTGGCCCGTGCACGCCCGGGCCGGCAATCTCGCGCTCGCGCGGATACTGCGCCGTCGCACCGGGCTGCGGCTGCGCGACCTCGGGCCGCTGCGCGCCACCCGCCGCGAGGCGCTGCTGGGCCTCGGACCGGCGCAGCGGCTACCCCCTCCAGATGGTCGTAGGGGCCGCCGACGCCGGATGGCGCATCGCGGAGCACGACGTCCCGGATCTGCCGCGCGCCGGGGCCTCCAAGGTCACCGGCACCTGGCGCGGCACCTGGCAGACGGCGCGCGATATGAGCCGGGTCCTCGGCGATCCGGCCGCACCGGGAGGTGGTCCTCGGTGACCACGCTGCTCGTCATCGCCAAAGAGCCGCGGCCCGGGTGGGTCAAGACACGGCTGACACCGCCGTTCACCGTCGGTGAGGCCGCGTCGCTGGCTCGTGCGGCCCTCGCGGACACCCTGAGCGCGGTGGCGGCGACCCCCGCGTCCCGTCGTGTCCTTGTGCTCGACGGGACGCCGGGCCCCTGGCTGCCGCCCGGCTTCGACGTCGTACCCCAGTGTGCGGGCGGGCTCGACGAGCGGCTCGCCGACGCCTTCGCCGGATGCGACGGGCCCGCCCTGCTCATCGGCATGGACACGCCCCAGGTCACGCCCGAACTCCTCACCGTGGACTTCGCCGACTGCTCGCCGGGTTCGCCGTCGTCCCGCTCCTCTTCACGCTCGCCGGTTTCTCCTGGTGGGAGGCGTACCGTCTGCTGGTCGAGCGCTACTACCAGGGAGCCGGCGGCATCAGACCGTACTGGTACTGGGTGTGGGCGAACCTCGCGTGCACCGTGCTCATCATGGGCCTGGCGACGGTGACGGGGCTGCGCCGCGCCTGCGCGACGCTCGCCCTCGTACGGCACGACGCCGTCACACCAGGACGGCACCGCGCCGTCATCCGGCGACCGGACCCCCCGGGCAGTCCGGTCGCCGAACGCCATCTCGCCCTGCTCGTGTCTGCGGCCCTCCTCGCCCTGCTCATCTCCTCCTCAACCACCTACTGCTGACCGGCTGGTGACCGCGGTGGCCGGCGCGGGGGTGTCCTGCTTGCGCACCGCCCGTACGGCCCGCAACACCGTGCCGGGGCGCATCAGGGTCTTCACCGGGGAGATCATGTGTGCCACGTCCAGGAATCGTCGGTGTATCACCGGATCGGTCACGGACGCCCGGACGATGAGGTCACTGAGCCGGGATGCGACCGTGAAACCCCGTGGCCGTGGCCCGGGGACGTGCGGCAGCTTCAGGTCGTTGACGGCGGACGTCTGCCACGCGTCGTCCACGACGGCCCGGACCCGCTTGAAGTACGACCACGCCGGGTCCCGCGGGGACTGCCCGGATTCGAGATGGGCCGCCAGGCATGAGGCGTGGATCGCGGCCGAGGACATGCCCTGGCCATAGATTGGGTTGAACGACGCCATGGTGTCGCCGATCGCGAGGAGTCCGGCGGGGAAACGGTCCAGACGGTGGAAGTCGCGGCGTCGATTGTCCGGATGCCGGTAGGCGATCGGCTCCCCGATCGGCTCGCCGTCCTCGGCCAGCCGGCGGAACGGTGCCGCCGGGTCCTCCTTGCAGCGGAGCAGGAACTCCTCCATCTCCCGCCCCGGTCGGTCGTCGGCGTACCCGGCCACCAGGGCGATCCATCGATCTCCCTCGACCCGGCCGAGGGTGCCCAGCCGCAGTCGGCCGTCCGGCAGGGTGGCCAGGGACTGTGCCAAGGCGGCGCCGTCCGATCCTTCCGGCCGGCGGAACAGGGCGGTGGCATAGCCGAGATCCACCTGCATACGGCGCGTCTGCGGCTCGGGCCAGCCGCCCTCCCGTAGCCAGGCCCCGATCCGGCTGGCGCGGCCGGTCGCGTCGACCACCAGGTCGGCGTCCAGCACCTCCTCATCGGCCGCGCTCCCCGCCGCGTCCCCGGCCTCGGTCCCGGCCGATTGCCCACCCAGGTAGCGCACCCCGCTCACCCGCTCGCCGGTGAAGGCCAGTCCGCGCACCCGACCGTTGACCAGCCGCAGATTCCCGAGCGCCAACACCCTGCGGCGCAGATGTGACTCCAGGAAGGGCCGCGTGGCGCTGATCATCTCCACGCCGTCGACCAGGACCTTGAGTCTGCCCTCGAAGTAGTGGTGCACATCCGTCCCGGTGTCCGCGAGGGCAGCGCCGTCGGCGACGAGTTCGGTGGCGAATCCGGGCAACCAGTGGTCGATCTTCCGGCGGCCCGCGTCCAGCAGAGCGTGCATCTGGGTGCCCTGCGGAACACCGGGGCGAGGCCCCTGACCACCCCCGAAGTCGCCCGAGGGGGCGATGTCGTCCCGTTCGAGAACGATCACCTCGTCCGCGTGATCACTGAGCACCCGGGCAGCCAACAGCCCCGCGACGCTGCCCCCGAGTACGACGGCCCTGCGCATCTCCACCTCCTGTGTGCGGTTTCCCGCACCTGCCGCCCCGGCCGTACGCCGGGAAGGGAGCGGCGGAGAACATGGTGAACTTTCAACCCCGACCTGAACCGACCATCCGCGCACCCGGTCTGTACATTTCTGGCTCCCGCACCTCTCACGAAGGAAGGACCGTGCGATGAGCCTGCCTCCCAAGTCCTCGCGGCCGGACCGGAATGGGGTCGGTGGGATGTCGCCCGACGTCGATGCCTGGCGCGGCATGCTGCACGACTGCCTGGTCGAACTCGACGCGATCCCGCTCGGCGGCACCGGACACGGCGCCGGCTACACGGGCTGGGCCCGCCAGCTCGACCTGGGGTTTCTCACCCTGACCGACGTCGGTTCCGACCCGGTGCGGGTCGTACGTGCGCCCAGGATGCTGGTCGGCAACCAGGACGACTTCTATCTGCTGTCGATCGCCCAGGAAAGCAGCTTGTCGATCAACGGAAACGCACGGTCCCCGCTGCGGCGCGGCGACGCGGTTCTGCTCGACAGCACCGCTCCCTTCCAGCTCAGCGCCAAGGAGTTCGCCCATCACCTCGTGCTGACACTGCCCCGGGCGGATGTGGCACGGGTCATGCCGGTCAGCGGGGAACGCATCGGACGCCGTATCGCCGCCGAGAACCCGGTGCTGCGCGTCCTGCGGGCGACGGTCGCGGAGATCTGCGCCGGCGGCGCGCGGTTCGAGCCGGATTTGCTGCCTGAACTGGGGCACACCTTGAGAGAGTTGCTGTTCTCCGTACTGCGGTCCGACGACCTCACCGACCAGGCCGAGGTGAACGGGCTCCTCGGACACCACGCCCAACTCCTGCGCATGCGGGACTTCATACAGCGCCATCTCGCCGAGCCCGATCTGTCGTCGAAGATGGTGGCGACGGCGTTCGGGGTGTCCGTGCGCTACGTCGAGCTCGTGTTCCGGGAAAGTGGCACATCACCGGCCCGGTACATCCGCCAGACCCGGATGGAGGAGGCTCGCAGAAACCTGGCGAACCCCCGGCAGCGGCAGCGCTCCATCGCCGCGATCGCGCGGGCTGTCGGCGTCGAGAACCCGACCGTCTTCGCGCGCATGTTCCGCCATTTCCACGACATCACGCCCAGCGAATACCGTCGGTCCCAGACCGGGCAGAGCCGCCGATCCGGGACAATGGAAGACCCTCCGCCCCCTTGACCGGCCCCCGTGCCGGATGCCCACCGACGGCCGTGCGCACCCGGTTGCCTCCGTGCGGGAATTGACAAGTTTGTGTTCGTGAATCGTCGACAGCGGCGCCCCGGGTTCCGGCACCGTGGGCGCCGATGTCACACGGGGTGTCACCGCGAATACTCCGGTCCTCCACCAAGCAGGGATAACACGACTTGCCCTCCGATTTTCCACATGCCGACGACGCGGCCTCTCCCTCGGATTCACCTCCGCAAGCCACGCCGCCACGACGCGAGGCCGCACCGAACGCCGGTAGACGCGCGAAACGGGGCCGGGTCCGACAGCGCGCGGCCCGTCGGCGGACCCTTCTCCGGCCACGCCGACTTCGAGGCCCCTGGTCGATCCGGACCCGCGTCCTCGTCCTGGTGCTCGTTCCGAGCGTGGCCCTGGCCGCGCTGTGGGGCACCTACACGGCCAACGGGCTCGACCAGGCGCTCGATCTGCGGCAGACCGTGCGGGACGTGGAACGGGTAGGGGTCACGAGCGAGACCGCGATGGTGGCGCTTCAGGAGGAGCGCCGGCTGTCGATGATCTACCTGGCCCGGCCCGGAGCGAACCGGGGGGCGCTGACGCGGCAGCGCGCGGACACCGACCGGAAGCTCGCGGCGATGCGCAAGGCGGCCGCGCCGGTGGTCAAGAACAACCCGCCCGCTCTCAAGCGAATCTTCGCGGAGATCAGCAAGGGCCTCGGGATGCTGCCGGGATTTCGGCAGCAGGTCGACGCACGCAAGGTGAACCACGGCGACGCCTACACGTTCTACACCGGCGCCCTGGCCACCGGCATGTCGTACTTCGAGGCGGAAGCCCGGCTGACCAACGACGCCAAGTCGCTCAACGAGGCCACGACCGCCGCGACCCTGTTCCGCGCCCTCGAGGGCCTTGCCCGGCAGAACGCCGTGCTGTCCGCGGGACTGTCGTCGCCCGACGGCATGTCCGCCGAGGAGCAGCGACAGTTCAACCGGCTCGCCGGGGTGCAGCGGGAGCAGTGGAAGGTGGTGGCGCCGGCACTGCGCGGAGCACAGGCCAAGCGCTATCAGGCGGTCACCGCCGGGCCCGAGTGGAAGGCGCTGGCCGCCGCGGAGCAGTCGGCCATGAAGTCCGGCCGGATTCCGCTCGGTTTCGAGCGCTGGCAGACGTCGATGCTCCAGGTGGCGGGGCACCTGCAGCAGCTCACCCTGGACCAGGTGGACTTCGCGGTCGGATACGTCAACGACCGCGCCGACACCCTGATGACCTCGGTGATCGTGACCAGCGTGGGAGCCCTGCTGGCCATCGCGCTGGCCGTGCTGATCTCCGTGCTCATCTCCCGGGCGCTGATCCGCCGGCTCCGGGAGTTGCGCGGTGCGACGCTGCGGCTGGCCGATGAGCAGCTGCCCGAAGTGATCGCCCGGCTGCAGAAGGGCGACAAGGTCGAGCTCGCCGAGGCCGTCCCCGAAGTCGGACACGGCTCGGACGAGATCGGGCAGGTCGCCGGCGCGTTCGCCACGGCCCAGCGGATCGCCGTACGCGCGGCGATCGAGCAGGCCGAAACGCGCGAGGGCATCAGCCGCGTGTTCCTCAACCTCGCACAGCGCAGCCAGGGGCTTGTGCACCGGCAGCTCGCCCTGCTGGACACGCTGGAGCGCGGAAGCGAGGACCCCGATCTGCTCGCCGAACTGTTCCGGGTGGATCACCTCGCCACCCGGATGCGGCGCAACTCCGAAAACCTGTCCATCCTCGGCGGCGCGATACCGTCCCGGCGCTGGCGTCAGCCGGTGCAGTTGGCCGAGATTCTGCGTGGGGCGGCCTCGCAGACCGAGGACTACTCCCGGGTCAAGCTGGCCGGTATTCCCGAGGTCATGCTTGCCGGCCCGGTGGCGGGCGACATCATGCACCTGCTGTCCGAGCTGGTCGAGAACGCGACGACGTTCGCCCCGCCGCATACGAGCGTGCAGATCCACGCCGAGGTCGTGCCCAAGGGGCTCGGGATCGAGATCGAGGACCGTGGCATCGGCATGGCCGATGACGTCCGCGAGGAGGCCAACCGCCTGCTGAAGGCGGCGCCCGAGTTCAACGTCATGGGCTTCACACAGGACACGCGCCTCGGCCTGTTCGTCGTCGCACGGCTGGCGGCCCGCCACAACATCATGGTCACCCTGCGCCCCTCCCCGTACGGGGGAACCTCGGCCATCGTGCTGGCGCCACCGGAACTCCTCGAGGTGACGGAGGCCGAGACCAACACCCCGATCCACGACCGCGCCGAGGCGATGGCCGGGACGGCGGCACCGCACCCGGGGACGTCGCCGCCCCGCAGGGAGGAGCCGCACGTGCCCGACCATGTCACACCCAAACGCAACGATCCCCCGGATACGGGGCGCCCGGAGCGGCCACAGCGAAGGTCGAAACAACTGCCTCGCCGTGTCCGTCAGGCGAGTATGCAACCGCAACTGCTCCACCCCGTGGCCGCGGAGCCCGAAACGGGGCCCGCGGAGCGGTCGGCCGAGGACGCCGGCCGGATGATGGCGATGTACCAGCGCCAGTCGTACCGGGGGCGTGCCGACGCGGAGCAGCAGCGGGAACGGGGCAGCGGACAAGACGATACGGCCGGGCACTGGCCGACCGGAGAAGGGCAGTGGGACCCGCGATGACACAGATGCCGAAACAAGCCAACGACCTCCACTGGATGCTGGACGACCTCGTCCGGCGGGTCCCCCGGACCAGGCATGTCCTCGTGTTGTCGGCCGACGGGCTGGTGATCGCCCACTCGCGCGATCTCGGCCGTGAGGACGCCGAACACATGTCGGCTGTCGCCTCGGGTTTCCAGAGCCTGGCCGGCGGCGTCGGACGACGCTTCGGCGGAGGGTCCGTACGGCAGACGATCGTCGAGCTGGAGAGCTGTTTTCTGTTTGTGACCGGTGCGGGACGAGGTGCCTGCCTCGCCATCCTCGGTGAGGCCGATATCGACGTCGGTCTCGTCGCCTACGAGATGAACCTGATCGTCAAGCGTGTCGGCGAATACCTCGCCGCGGCGCCACGACAGGCGGCAGCCGTTTCGCCGTCACCCTTCTGAGGTGAGGACCCATGTCCGAACCGGAGGAATCATGGTGGGACGTGGACGCAGGCCCCATCGTGCGCTCGTTCGCGAGAACCGGCGGCCGGACCCGGCCCACTCGGGACGAGTTCAACCTGATCACCCTGATCATCGCCACGAACACCGACACGGCACGCCACGGTCTCGAGCCGGAACACATCATGATCCTGCGCATGTGCACCGGCAACCCGCTCTCCGTCGCCGAGATTGCCGCTCGGCTGGACATGCCCGCGACAGTGGCCAAGGTCCTGCTCGGAGACCTACTCGACATGGGAGCCATCCACACCCGCGCACCGATCGCGCTGGCGGAGGCTCCGGAAATCCACGTACTTCAGGCGGTACTCGATGGAATTCGCAGGCTCTGAGCCATATCCCGGCGCCGGTGGTCTCCCGACGGCGGTCAAGATCCTGATCGCCGGCGGGTTCGGCGCCGGGAAGACCACCATGGTCGGCGCCGTCAGCGAGATCTCCCCGCTGCAGACCGAGGAGGTGATCACGCAGACGAGCGAGGGCGTGGACGATCTCAGCGGGGTGGAGGGGAAGACCACCACGACCGTGGCCATGGACTTCGGCCGGATCACGATCAGCCAGGACCTGGTGTTGTACCTCTTCGGCACACCCGGGCAGAACCGCTTCTGGTTCATGTGGGACGAGCTGGCCCTCGGCGCGCTCGGAGCCATCGTGCTGGCCGACACACGAAGAATCGAGGACTCCTTCCCCGCCGTCGACTACTTCGAGCACCGCGGCACATCGTTCGTCGTCGCGGTCAACCGCTTCGACGGCGCGTGTGACTACGACGTCGAAGACGTCCGCTATGCGCTCGATCTCGACGCGCACGTACCGGTGGTGATGTGTGACGCGCGCTCCCGCGAGTCCAGCAAACTCGTCCTCGTCACCTTGCTCGAACACGCGATGGCGAGCCGGATGGCGGCCGTTCGCTGATGAAGCGCGTCGGTGACGGCTGGGGCGTCGGTGACGACTGGGGAGTGGGGGCGGGCATCCTGAGCAGTTTTGGATAAGTTTCCGTCCGTCCGGCCGAGTAGCGTGATGCGCATGTTCAATGCCATCACGCACTCGACCATCTACGTCCTCGACCAGGACGAGGCCCTCGACTTCTATGTCGGCAAGCTCGAACTGGAGGTCTGCGCCGACGTCCCGCTGGGCTTCATGCGCTGGCTGACCGTCTGCGTCCCCGGGCACCCGGAGCGCGAAATCCTGCTGGAGAAGCCGGGCCCTCCGTCGATGTCCGAGGAGACGGCGGAGCAGGTCCGCGAGCTGGTGACCAAGGGCGCGACGGCCGGCACGCTCTTCTTCAGCACGGACAACTGCCGCAAGACCTACGAGACGCTGCTGGCCCGGGGCGTCGAGTTCACCGAGGAGCCCACCGAGCGCCCGTACGGAATCGACTGCGGCCTCCGCGACCCCTTCGGCAACAACATCCGCTTCTGCGAGCGGAAGTCCTGAAGCGCTCAGCCGACACTCAGTCGAATCGACCCCTAGCTGAGCAGCCGCTCCACCAGCAGCAGCGCCCCGATGGCCACCATCGCGGCGCCTGAGCAGCGGATCACCGCCCGCGCCGCCGCCGGGCGGGTCCGCAGCACCGCCCGTGCCGCCGTGCCCACTCCCGTGTAGACCGCGGCGCAGTTGGCCGTGTGCACCAAGCCCAGGAGGGCGGTCTGCGCCGCGACCGGCCAGGTCGCCCCCTGGGCGATGAACTGTGGCAGCAGCGCCAGGAACAGCACCAGCGCCTTCGGGTTGAGACCGCTGATCCCCGCGCCTTTTTCCCCCCGCCGCAGCCACGAGCCGGCGCTTGCCTCCGCATCCGCCGTCGGGGCGGAAGGCCGGGCCAGGGTGGCTGTGCCCAGCCACACCAGATACGCCGCGCCCACCGCCGTCAGCACGGTCAGCACCAGCGGCAACCGAGCCACCACCGTCGCCACTCCCCCGGCGACCACCGCGGTCAGCGCCACGTACCCGGCCAGCAGCCCACCCACCGCGGGCAGCACCGTACGGTCGCGCAGCCCGGCCGCGATCGCGTACGCCCAGTCCGCTCCCGGGACCAGTACCAGCAGGAAGGACACCCCCCAGAACGCGATGACACTTCCGACCGCCATGGCCTGGCTCCTCTTCTCACTCTCGGCTTCCGAGAGGGAGATGAGAGTGCATAGGGCCGGAATGTGTTTTCAACATTTCCACGATCATGGGCTGTCGGTGGAAGAATCTTCCTCATGGATGAGGTCGATCGGAAAATCCTTGCCGAGCTGCAGCACGACGGGCGTCTCACCGTCACCGAACTCGCCGAACGCGTCCGGCTCAGCGTCTCGCCCTGCCACCGCCGGCTGCGCGCCCTGGAACACTCCGGTGCGATCAGCGGCTATCGCGCGCAGCTCGACGCGGATGTCCTCGGCCTGACCTTCGAAGCGCTCGTGTTCGTGACCATGCGCTACGAGGACCGCGACACCGTCGCCGCCTTCGAACAGGCCGTCGTGGACATACCGCATGTCATGCAGGCCCAGCGCCTCTTCGGCGACCCCGACTACCTCCTGCGCGTCGTCACCCGCGACCTGGCCGCGTTCCAGAAGCTCTACGACGACCGTCTGGCCACCCTCCCGGGTGTCCAGCGCCTGAGTTCCACCCTCGTCATGAAGAGCGTCGTCGAGAACCGTCCGCTGCCGCTGTGAGAGCACGTCCGGCGCGGGATCAAACGAGAACGTCCAGGTCGGCCCCCACGGGCCGACCTGGACGTCATACGTCAGGCGTGAACCAGACGCGATCGACTCAGACGAGGTCGAATCGGTCGAGGTCCATCACCTTGGCCCACGCCGCGACGAAGTCGGTCACGAACTTCTCCTTCGCGTCATCGCCCGCGTAGACCTCCGCGAGCGCGCGCAGCTCGGAGTTCGAGCCGAAGACGAGGTCGGCACGGGTGCCGGTCCACTTGACGTCGCCGGTGGCGTCGTCGCGGCCCTCGAAGGTGTGCTGGTCCTCAGAGACCGCCCGCCACGTCGTGCCCAGGTCGAGCAGGTTGACGAAGAAGTCGTTCGTCAGCTTGCCCGGGGCGTCGGTGAGGACACCGAGCTGCGTCTGCTGGTAGTTCGCGCCAATGACACGCAGGCCGCCGACGAGGACGGTCATCTCGGGCGCGCTCAAGCTCAGCAGGTTCGCCTTGTCGAGCAGCAGGTACTCGGCCGGCAGGCGGTTGCCCTTGCCCACGTAGTTGCGGAAACCGTCAGCGGTGGGCTCCAGCGCGGCGAAGGACTCCGCGTCGGTGTGCTCATCCGTGGCGTCCACACGACCCGGGGTGAAGGGCACCTCGATGTCGTACCCGGCGTCCTTGGCGGCCTTCTCCACGGCGGCGGCGCCGCCGAGGATGATCAGGTCGGCCAGGGAGACCTTCTTGGCGCCGGAGTTGAACTCCTGCTGGATGCCCTCGAGGACACGCAGCACCTGCGGCAGCTTCTCCGGCTCGTTGACCTCCCAGCCGCTCTGCGGCTGCAGACGGATACGGGCGCCATTGGCACCGCCGCGCTTGTCGCTGGCGCGGAAGGTCGAGGCCGACGCCCACGCGGTGGACACCAACTGCGAGACCGTGAGGCCCGAGTCGAGCAGCTTGGCCTTGAGCGCCGCGACATCGGCGGCGTCGATGGCCTCCCCCTCGGCCGCGGGCAGCGGGTCCTGCCACAGCAGGGTCTCCTCCGGGACCTCCGGGCCGAGGTACAGCGACTTCGGGCCCAGGTCGCGGTGGGTCAGCTTGTACCAGGCGCGGGCGAAGGCGTCCGCGAACTCGGCGGGGTTCTCGTAGAAGCGACGCGAGATCTGCTCGTAGATCGGGTCGAACCGGAGCGAGAGGTCCGTCGTCAGCATCCGCGGGGCGTGGCTCTTCGACGAGTCATGGGCGTCCGGGATGGTGCCCGCGCCGGCCCCGTCCTTGGCGACCCACTGGTTGGCGCCGGCCGGGCTCTGCTCCAGCTCGTAGTCGTACTCGAACAGGTTCTTGAAGAAGCCGTGGCTCCACTGGGCCGGCGTGCTGGTCCAGGTGACCTCCAGGCCACTGGTGATCGCGTCGCCGCCCTTGCCGGTGCCGTAGGTGCTCTTCCAGCCCAGGCCCTGCTGCTCGATGGGGGCGGCCTCGGGCTCGGGGCCGACATTCTCCGCCGGGCCGGCGCCGTGGGTCTTGCCGAAGGTGTGACCACCGGCGATCAGGGCGACGGTCTCCTCGTCGTTCATCGCCATACGGCGGAACGTCTCACGGATGTCGCGGGCCGCGGCGATCGGGTCCGGGTTGCCGTTCGGACCCTCCGGGTTGACGTAGATGAGGCCCATCTGGACCGCGCCGAGCGGGTTCTCCAGCTCACGGTCGCCGGAGTAGCGCTGGTCGTCGAGCCAGACCTTCTCGGGACCCCAGTACACGTCCTCCTCGGACTCCCATACGTCCGCGCGGCCACCGGCGAAGCCGAAGGTCTCGAAGCCCATGGACTCCAGGGCGACGTTGCCGGCGAGGACCATGAGGTCGGCCCAGGACAGGCTCTGGCCGTACTTCTTCTTGACCGGCCACAGCAGACGGCGGGCCTTGTCGAGGTTGCCGTTGTCCGGCCAGCTGTTCAGCGGGGCGAACCGCTGCTGACCGGCGCCGGCGCCGCCGCGGCCGTCGCTGATGCGGTAGGTGCCCGCGCTGTGCCAGGCCATACGGATCATGAACGGGCCGTAGTGACCGAAGTCGGCCGGCCACCAGTCCTTCGAGTCCGTCAGTACCTCGGCGATGTCCTGCTTCACGGCAGGGAGGTCGAGGCTCTTGAACGCCTCGGCGTAGTCGAACTCCTCACCGAGCGGGTTCGCCACGGCGGGGTTCTTGGCAAGAATCTTCAGGTTGAGCTTCTCCGGCCACCACTGGCGGTTCCCGCCGCCCTGGGTCGGGTGCAAGGCGCGCCCGTGTGCGACCGGGCAGCCGCCACCGCCCTCCGTCTGCGCGTCTGCGGCGATAGCGTCATGGTTCTCTGACATGGGAATCCTTCCGAACTGGGCGGATCATGGTGTTCAAGAACTGCGGGCGGTGGAACAGCCGGGACACAGGCCCCAGAAGATGACCTCGGCCTCCTCGATCGAGAAGCCGTGGTCGTCGGACGCGGTCAGACAGGGGATCTCGCCGACCGCGCAGTCGACGTCGGCGACGGCACCGCACGACCGGCATACGACGTGGTGGTGGTTGTCCCCGACACGACCCTCGAACCGAGCCGGGCTGCCTGCCGGCTCGATCCGGCGTATGAGCCCCGCCGCGGTGAGCGCGTGAAGGGCGTCATACACAGCTTGCAGGGAGATGTGACCCACGCGGTCGCGTACTCGGGAGGCGATCGCCTCGACATCGAGGTGGTCGCCGTAGCGGACGGTTTCGAGCAGCGCGACACGGGCGGCCGTCACTCGCAGGCCGGCACCGCGCAGCTCCTCGGCGGGGGCCGGGCTCTGGGATGCGGTCATGGCGCCAAAGCTACCGCCACAAACACGACCTGTACAGGAAAACGAATGATTCAAGTTTAGTGGTGGCGCGGGTCAGGCAACGTTTGCCTTTTTGTGGTGTGACATGCGGTGCGAGTGGCGGCCTGGAAGGTGTGGCGCAGATGGCGTTGACGGCTTGGCAAGCGCTTGCTAATTTGCCCTGTGCGTGATGGCCGTCACCCGTAAAGACGCGCTCCATACTGCCCCTCCTAGGACAGGCAGCGATCAGTAACCGCTCTCATGAGCTGCGTGCCGCCCCCACGGCAGCCCCCCACAACAGGAGGTCCCAGCGCCATGAAGCACACCCGGTTTACCCCTGCCTCACCGCAGAAGGCCCCCGCGGCCGCCGACATACGCCGCACACGCGGCGCCCTCGCCGCCGCGGCGGTGGCGGTGTTCGCGACGGCGGGTCTGCTCGCGATCCCGCCATCCGTCTCACAGGCCGCGCCCCTCGCCGCCAACGATCTGTACGTGTCGCCGAACGGCAGCGCCGGCGCGCCCGGCACGGAGTCCTCTCCGACGACGCTCGCCTCGGCGATCACCCGCATCACCCCCGGTGGCACCATCTATATGCGTGGCGGGGCCTACAACCTCTCGCAGACGGTCACCATCGCACCGGGCAACGACGGCACCTCGAGCGCTCCCAAGAAGCTGTCCGCCTACCCCGGCGAGAAGCCGGTGCTGAACTTCTCGGCCATGAGCGAGGACCCGGCAAACCGCGGGCTCGCCGTCAACGGGTCGTTCTGGCGCGTCTCCAACATCACCGTCGAGCGCGCCGGCGACAACGGGATCTTCGTCGGCGGCAGCAACAACGTCATAGAACGCACGGTGACGCGCTTCAACCGCGACACGGGGCTCCAGATCTCCCGTATCGCCTCCAGCACCCCCCGCGACCAGTGGCCGGCGAACAACCTCATCGTGAGCTCGGAGTCGTATGACAACGCCGACTCCGACGGCGAGGACGCCGACGGCTTCGCCGCGAAGCTCACGGTCGGCTCCGGGAACGTCTTCCGGTACGACGTGTCGCACAACAACATCGACGACGGTTGGGACCTCTACACCAAGACGGACACCGGCGCCATCGGCCCGGTGACCATCGAGGACTCCCTCGCCCTGAACAACGGCACCCTCACGGACGGCTCCCAGGCCTCGAAGGGCGACCGCAACGGCTTCAAGCTCGGCGGCTCGGACATCGCCGTCGACCACGTCATCCGGCGCAGCATCGCGTACCGCAACGGCAAGCACGGTTTCACCTACAACAGCAACCCGGGCCATATGTCGGTGTCGAGCAACATCGGCATCGACAACACCGAGCGCAACTTCTCCTTCGACGACGGCACTTCGGTGTTCCGGGAAAATGTGTCGTGCCGCAGCGGCAGCGGGACGAAGGACCGCACCATCGGCGATGCCGACGCCTCGAACCAGTTCTGGTCCGGTACGAACGGCTCTCGGTGCTCGTCGTACAGCGGCGCGCTGAAGTGGTCCTTCGCCTCGGACGGGAAGCTCTCCGTGTCCTTCGGCGGATAGCGGCCAGGTGCCTCCGCCACCCGGCCCGGCCCGGCTCACCGAAGCCAGGCCGGGTGGCGGGCGCCGGGTGCCGGGTGCCGGGTGATATGCCCTGGCACTGGTCGCGGCCGAGGTCAGCGCGTAGCCCGTACGTCGGGCGAATGGCCGAGCGCGTCGGTGCGCGCCTCGATGGCCTTGATGACCGACACCATGTCGAGCCGGCCGTTTCCGAGGTCCACGCTTTCGCCGTAGAGCTCGCTGCTCAGGTCCAGGAGCGGGGACGACACCCCGGCGGCGCGCGCCTCGTTCACGATGAGCCGGGTACTGGCCAGGGCGTCGGACGTCGCCGCCTGCACCGAGAAATCCCGCTCCCTGAGCATCGGGATCTTCACCCTCGTCACATCGCTGGCCATGGGTCCCGAGCCGATGGCGGCCTGGAACATGCCGAGATCCAGCCCGCGCCGGTCGGCGAAGTGCACGGCTTCGGCCAGACCGGCCAGCATCGTGCACAGATACAGGTTGACCGCCAGTTTCATCAGCAGCGCGGTGCCCACCGCTCCGCAGAACAGCGCCTCCCGGCACATCGGAGCGAGCAGCGGACGGATCTCGGCCGCCGTGTCCGGGGCGCCGCCGAGCATCGCGACCAGTTGGCCGGCCTCGGCCGGCTTCTTCGAGCCGGACACGGGGGCTTCGACGAACCGTCCGCCCGCGGCGACGACGTCAGCGGCGAGTGCGCGTGAGTAGTCGGGCTCGACCGAGCCCATCGACACCACGACATGGCCGGCGACCCGCTTCGCGAAGCCGGGCGTGCCACGTCCCAGCACCGCGTCCGTCACCTCCTCGTTGAGCAGCATCACGATCACGATGCGGGCATGCGCGAACACCTCGTCGACATCGGCCGCCACGCTCGCCCCGAGGGCCCGCAGCGGCTCGGCGCGCTCGGCGGACCGGTTCCATACGACGAGCCGTGTGCCGGCCTTGGCCAGGTTGAGCGCCATGGGCTGTCCCATGCCTCCGAGCCCGACGAAACCGACCTCCTCCTCCGGCCGGGGGCCGGGGACCTGCGCCCGGTGCGTCATGTTCAAAGCTCCTTGCCGCGACGTCTTGTGAAATGTCTTACGAAGGGGGATTCACATCTGGGGGCAGCCTAGGCCGAAACGAATGGCAGGCGATTGCCTATTCTGCTACATTCGCACGTTTCATTGGCATCGAATGCTGCTCCATCGACCCGATCCGGCATTGGATGCCTCAGCAACGCGGAAGGCCCGTCACCATGAGAGAGCTGGACAGCATCGATCGTCGAATTCTCCGGGCGCTGCAGGAGAACGGCCGGATCCAGAACGTCGAGCTGGCGGAGAAGGTGGGCCTGTCGCCCTCGCCGTGCCTGCGCCGGGTGAGGCTTCTCGAAGAGGCCGGAGTGATCGAGCGCTATGTCGCGCTGCTCAACGCGGCGAAGATCGGCATGGGGCTGACGGTCTTCGCGCGCCTATGGCTGACAGGCCAGGACACCGACACCGTGGACCACTTCACGGAGCAGGTGAAGCTGCTGCCCCAGGTCGTCGAGTGCCATCTGATGGCCGGGGACTGCGACTTCCTGCTGCGCGTGGTGGCGGCTGACCTCGACGCGTATCGACAGTTCCAGGTCGACCATCTGACCCGCATCAAGGGCGTCCGGAGCGTCAAGACGGAAATCCCCATGCAGAAGATCAAACTGACGTCCGAACTGCCCCTGTGAGCAGAGCGGGGGAAGACAGCGGGGGGCTCGAACTGGCACGCGAACCGGCTGAAGGCTTCGGAGTTGACGCGACCTTAGACTTGGTGATCCGGACGGCCGTTGGCGAGGATGGCTCTCATGCCCAAACGTCTCATCGTGTGCTGCGACGGCACCTGGAACACGGCCGATCAGGTCGAAGGCAGGCAACCCTGCCCGACCAACGTCACCAAACTCGCCCTGGCGGTGGCCCCCGAGGACACGGCCGGGAACCGACAGTGCGTCTACTACCACCGCGGCGTGGGTACCAGCCGCTGGGACCGTCTGCGCGGCGGCGCGTTCGGCGCCGGGCTGTCCGACAATGTATTGGATGCCTATCGCTTCCTCGTCGACAACTACGAACCCGGCGACTTCGTGTACTTCTTCGGCTTCAGCAGGGGTGCGTTCACCGCCCGCAGCACCGCCGGCATGGTGCGCAACTGCGGCATCCTGCGCCGGGAGAACGCTCACCGGATCGGCGAGGCGTGGGCCCTGTACCGCAGCTCGGCCGATCGGCCGACCGGTGTCGCGGCCAGCCTGTTCCGCCGGGCGTACTCGCACGACCCGCGGATCCGTTTCATCGGGGTGTGGGACACCGTCGGCGCCCTCGGCGTCCCGGCTCTCGGACCGCGCTGGCTCAAGCCCGTCATAAGGCGGCTGAACCACCGCTTGGAATTCCACGACACCAAGCTCAGCACCCGGGTCGACGGCGCTTTCCACGCGCTGGCCATCGACGAGCAGCGATCCGCGTTCGAGCCGACACTCTGGCACCAGCAGCCCGACGCCGACGGGCAGGAGTTGAAGCAGGTGTGGTTCACCGGGGTGCACTGCGACGTCGGCGGCGGATACACCGAGGCATCCCTGTCCGACATCACTTTCCTGTGGATGGTCGACCGGGCCCGGGAATACGGCCTGGAGTTCCAGCCCGGGGCCATCAGCCCCGAGGGTCCCAGCCGGATAACGCCGGGCGAGAGCGTCGACTTCAGGGTCGCGCCCGATCCGATGGCCCAGCCTCACACCTCCCGGACGGGGCTCTACCGCCTGTCCAAGCCCGCGCATCGGCCCATCGGCGAAGCCACGGGCAAGGACGGAGGCGCCGACGGAGGATGCGAGTACCTGGCCACGACCGCGAAGGAGCGCTACGACGAGGACCCCGGCTACCGGCCGCCACGGCTCGTCAAGTACCTGGCCCAGCCGGAGACAGAGCGCCTCGAGCCGGTGCGCCTCGATCCGACGTCCTCGGCAGCGCAGCCCCCCGGCGATTCGTAGGCAGCCGAACACGCAGGTCAGTGTCCGTACGACAGCTTGAACCCGCCTGGCGCCGTCCGACGGTCCGTCAAGGACGGAATTTTGTCAAAAGCGTTGACGAATCTCTTGGGGCGCTCCTACCTTCATCGCGTCGCACATCGTACGTCATATACGAGGCCAGCTTTGCAGAGATTGAGGACCCTATGACCCGTATGCCCGTTTGTGCGTCGCCTCGGCTGCGCGCGGTCAGAAGGCGGTCACAGCCGCTCATTCACTGACGCCGCTCATTCACCGACAAAGAGAGATGCGGCCCGTTCACCGCCAAGATCCCGGGCCGCGACAGAGAGTTCCGATGCTCCCTCTTAGGGGAGCCTACCCAACTCCGGGAGCGATGGTGCCCCTTTTCAGCGTGCCCTTGTCCAAAACCGGGAGATCACCTTCTCGGCAACGCAGCAGCATGCGCTGGACGATCGTCGGATTCTCGGCGCTCGGCCTGACAATCGCCTATCTCGATCGCGCCGCACTGAGCGTGGCGATGCCCCACATGTCGAAGGAGTTCCACATCAGCTCTGCGATGCAGGGCGTGATGCTGTCGGCGTTCTTCTGGACGTACGCGCTGTTCCAGATTCCCTCCGGGTGGCTGCTCGATCGTTTCGGACCGAGAGTCATCTACCCCATCGCGGTCGGCTGGTGGTCGATCTGGACGGCGCTGATGGCCTTCGCACGGGGCATCGGTTCGGTCATTGTGTTCCGGCTCGGCCTGGGCATCGGTGAGGCGCCGGTACAGCCTGCGAACATCAAGGTGGTCTCGCGGTGGTTTCCGCGCAAGGAACGGGCCTTCGCGTCAAGCCTGTTCGACATGGGCCAGCAGATCGGCACAACGCTGTCGATCCCAGTGGTGACGGCGTTGACCCTCTTCGGCGGCTGGCGCCTGTCGTTCGTCGTGATCGGTGTCGCCGGGCTGCTGTGGCTGGTGGGTTGGGCAGCCGTCTACCGCGACCCCGAGGAGCATCCCCGCGTATCCGCGGCCGAACTGGCACACATTCGGTCCGATCGGGGCGCTACCGCCGCCACCACATCGGGCGGTACCGAAGTGCCGTGGCGGGATCTGCTGAGCGACCCCCAGGTGTGGGCGCTGACCACCGGCTATGTATTCCGCTCACTCGCCGGAGCGTTCTTCCTCACCTGGTACCCCAGCTATCTGCTCGACGATCGTGGATTCTCCGAGGCGGATTTCGGCATGGTGGGCTGGATTCCGTCCCTCATCGCGATCGGGTCCACCGTGCTCGGTGGCATCGTGTCCGACCGGCTACTGGCGTCCGGACGCTCTCCCAACCTGGCCCGGAAAATTCCGATCGTGTCCGGGCTCGGCCTCAGCGCCTGCATCGGCTTCGCCCCGTTCATCGAGAGCAACCTGATGTTGATGATCGTGCTCACCGTCAGCAGCGCCGCCCACTCGTTCGCCGGCGCCGCGATCCTGAGCCTGCCCGCGGAAGTGGCGCGCTCATCGGAGTGCGTCGGTGCGGTGGCCGGCTTCCAGAACTTCGGCTCCCAGGTGGGCAACCTCCTCAGCCCCATCGCCATCGGACTGTTCCTGGCCTCGAGCAACGGGTCCTATGTGGGCCCCTTGCTCGGCGCGGCGGCGAGCTGTCTGATCAGCGCGGCGATCTATCTGTTCTGGGTGCGCGTCAAGCCCGTCACTCTTCAGCAGGACCTTCCTGTGGAGCCTGCAGAAAACCGCGAAAGGACCACCTCGTGAACGCCCCGCTGAACGCCGCCCGCCTGGTCGAGCGACTCTCCACGGTCGTCGGGATCCCCGTCGTTCCGTACGACGAGGACGGTGCGGTCGACCGCGATCTGACCGTCGCGCTGACGGAACGCCTGATCCGCAACGGTGTGACCGCGCTGACGCCCAACGGCAATACCGGTGAGTTCTACGCCCTCTCCCCGGACGAACGCCGACAGGTTCTGACCTGTGTTCTCTCGGCTCGCGAGAGCGCCACGACCATCATTGCCGGAGTGGGTCTCAACCTGGAGACGGCCATCGCCGACGCCCGCTTCGCCCGCGACTCGGGAGCGGACGCCATCATGGTGCACCAACCCGTCCTGCCCTACCTGGCGGCGGACGGCTGGGTCGAGTACAACACGAGGGTCGCGGCGGCGGTGCCCGATATCGGGGTGTTGCCCTACCTCACCCACCGCGCCGTCACCGGCACCCACATCACACGCCTGGTGGAACGGGCGCCGAACGTGGTCGGACTGAAGTACTCCGCCCCCGATCCGGTCGTGTTCGCCACCACGAGGGCGCAGGCACCGGAGGGGCTGCTGTGGATCGCCGGCCTGGCGGAGTCGTACGCCCCGGCCTACTGGCAGGCGGGGGCACGGGCCTTCACCTCCGGCCTGGTCAACCTCGCCCCGGCCGTGTCCCTGGAACTGCTCACGGCGCTCCGGCGCGGAGACTACGGTGCCGCCGGACGCGTCTGGGCACGGATCCGCCACTTCGAAGAGCTGCGGGCCCGCGATGCCTCGGCCAACAACGTGTCGGTGGTGAAGGAGGCCATGCACCAGCTCGGTCTGTGCCGACGCGAGGTCCGTCCGCCCAGCCACCCCCTGCCGGATGCGCTCGCCCGCGAGGTCACCGCGTCCATGGCGCCGTGGCGCTCCGCGGTGCCCGAGGCGGCGGGAGAGACCGGGGTGGCCGAAGTGGCCGGGGAGCGTGCGGCATGAGGATCGAATCGCTGCAGACCTTCCGGCAGCGGGTGGGCGACCGCCCCAGAATCCTGGTCAAGATCACCACGGAGGACGGGGTCGACGGGTGGTCGGAGGTGTACAACCACGGCCCCGACCTGGCTTACCCGCCTCTGCTCGACTATCTGTTCGACCAGATCAAGGGCATGGACGCCCGGTCCCCGAGCCGGATCAACCAGTTCCTCCTGCAGTCCAGCCGCTTCCCTCAGGGGGCTCTGGGCCTGGCCGCCATCGCCGCCATCGACCACGCGCTGTGGGACATCGCGGCCAAGGCCCTGGGGGTTCCGGTCTACCAGCTGCTGGGCGGTGCGGTACGAGACCGGGTGCGTGTCTACGCCGGCCTGTACTCCGCGCCGGACATCGGGGAACTGACCGAGACCACGGCGGCGTTGCACGACCGGTTCGGCGTCACGGCGTTCAAGCTGAGCCCCTACCGGACCCAGCCGCACCGGACCCGGTTCGGGCTCATGGTCCGCGAGCTGGGCGCATACTTCGGCGAGGTCCGCGACAGCCACCCAGCCGAGTGGGATTTCGCGTTCGACGCGCACGCGTGTCTGTGGGAGCCACGGCAGGCGGTCGACGTCGGCGCCGCTCTCGCCCCCAACCAGCCGCTCTTCCTCGAGGAGCCCATACGACCCGAGCACATCCCCGCCTGGGGAAGGATCCGGTCCGAAATCGCGGTGCCGCTGGCGACCGGGGAGTCCCTGTACACCCCCCATGAGTTCCTGGCGCTGCTCAGCGCGGGCGGAGCCGACATCGTGCAACCGGACATCTGCGTCGTCGGCGGCCTCACCCAGATGGTCAAGATAGCCACCATCGCCGATGCCCACTACGTCCCGGTCGCCCCGCACAACCCGCTCGGTCCACTCGCGACGGCGGCGAACGTGCACTTCGCAGCCGCGACAACCAATTTCGGCATCCTCGAGTACAAGTCGGACGACGTGTCGTGGTGCCCTGACCCCTATCTCCCCGTCGATGGACACCTCGAGCTGCGCCCGGACCGCCCCGGGTGGGGCATCGAGATCAACGAGGCCGCGCTCAAGGCTGACGACTGGGTCAGCTGGAAACGGAAGGTGCCGGTACGACCCGATGGTTCGACAGCGTGGATGTAAATGATTGCCGGGGCCGTGCGCGAGCGTTTCGGCTCGTGCACGGCCCGTCGAGCGGCACAGGCTCAGGACAGCCCGAGCTCGTTGTCCAGCATCTCGAATACCTCGCTGTCGGTCGCGGCGTCGAAGTCGAACTCTTCGTCGGCCTCCTGGTCCGGGTCTTCGTGCAGAGCCCCCCATCGGCTGCGCAGCACCTCCAGACGCCCCGCCACCCGCTCGTGCAGCTCCGGATCGACCGACACCTGCGCGAAGGCGAGCTCCAGACGGTCCAGCTCGGCCAGGATGGACATCGGCCCTGCCTCCTCCGGGACCAGTTGCGCGCGTATGTGGTCGGCCAGTGCGTCCGGCGTCGGATAGTCGAAGATCAAGGTGGCGGGCAGCCGGAGCCCGGTGGCGGCGTTGAGGCGGTTGCGCAGTTCGATCGCGGTGAGCGAGTCGAAGCCCAGGGTCTTGAACTCGCGGGTCGGCTCGATGGCGTCCGCCCCCGCATGGCCCAGCACATCGGCTGCCTGCGCACTGACCAGTTCGCGGACGGCTTCCGCCCTTTCGGCATCGCTGAGACCAACGAGCCGGCCGGCCAGCGAGGCCCGGGTTTCCACGCCGGTTCCGGCCGCTCGCCGGGTCCTCGTCCTGATCAGGCCACGCAGCAGAGCGGGGACCTCGCCCTGGGCGCGCCAGGCGGGCAGGTCCAGCCGGACCGGAACGACGGCCGCCGCCCCGGTCGCCAAGGCCGCGTCGAACAGCGTCAGCCCTTCCTCGATCGACAGTGGAGGCATACCCGACCGCGCGAGCCGCGCCAGGTCCGCCTCGGTCAGCGTGCTGGTCATCCCTCCGGTCTGCGTCCACGGGCCCCATACGAGCGACACCGCGGGCAGACCGGCCGTACGCCGATGCTCGGCCAGCGCGTCCAGGAACGCGTTGCCCGCCGCGTAGTTGGCCTGGCCGGCGGCGCCGAACACACCGGCCACCGAGGAGAAGAGGACGAACGCCGTCAGGTCCAGCTCATGCGTCGCCTCGTGCAGCGCCCATGCCGCGTCGGCCTTCGGCCGCAGCACGGCGGCCACGCGCTCCGGCGACAGCGACTCCAGCACACCGTCGTCCAGCACCCCCGCCGTATGCACCACCGCCCGCACCGGACGGTCCGGCGCCACCCCCGCCAGCAGGTCCGCCACGGCGTCGCGGTCCGCGACATCGCATGCCACGGCTTGTGCGTCCGCACCGTGCCGGGCGAGTTCCGCGACGAGTTCGCCGACTCCGTCGGCGTCCGGGCCGCTGCGGCTGGCCAGGATCAGGTTGCGGACACCGTGCTCCGTCACCAGATGGCGCGCGACCTCGCGCCCCAGCCCGCCCGTACCGCCGGTGACCAGGACCGTCCCCTCGGGATCCCACACCACGGCCGACGTGTCCGGATCCGCCGCGGCGGTGGACGCACGGACCAGCCGCGGAACGGTGATCGCGCCGGCGCGGACATCCGACTGCGGCTCGCCCGAGGCAACGGCCTGTCGCAGCGCGGCCACGGAGGCATCCGTGTTGTCGAGGTTCACCAGGCCGAACCGGCCGGGGTGCTCGGTCTGCGCCGAGCGGACCAGGCCCCATACGGACGCGGCGGCCAGGTGCTCGCCCGTCGTCGCGCCACGCGTGACGAACACAAGGCGCGAGGCGGCCGCGCCCTCGTCCGCAAGCCACGATTGGGCGAGGTGCAGGGCCCAGGTCGCCGCCTGGTGCGCGGAGCGCACCGGGTCTTCGGGGGTGGCCGGGTCTTCGGGAGTGCCGTCCCCGACCGGAACCAGCACGACCTCCGGTACGTCGGCTCCCGTCGGCGGCGATGTCACCCCGGCGATGTCAGCACACACCTCCACGGGCGTCCCGGCGGCCCGCAGCGCCTCGGCCAGCCAGGACTGCTCGGAGCCCAGCACCACGGCGTCCACGGCGGTGGCGGCGTCCGGGGCGTCGACGGCGGGCGGCAACGGCGAGACCGGCGTCCAGTCCACTTGGAACAGCGCGTCCGTATCACTCATGTCCGCGGCGCCGAGCTGGTCGGCGGACACCGACCGTACGACGAGCGAATCGATGGAGCCGACCGGGCCGCCGGCCGTGTCGGCCAGTGTGATCGACATGGCGTTGTCGCCCGCCGGGGACAGCCGGACACGGAGCGCCGACGCGCCGGCGGCGTGCAGGGCGACGCCCTCCCAGCTGAACGGGAGACTCGCCATGGCGCCCGTACCGGCCGCCCCGTCGTCCCCGCCACCCCCGCCCGCTTTGTCGAGCCCGGCGAGGAGCGCGGTGTGCAGGGCGGCGTCGAGCAGCGCGGGGTGGAGTCCGTAGGCCGCGGCGTCGGCTTCGCCCCGTTCCGGGAGGGCGACCTCGGCGAAGAGTTCATCGCCGCGCCGCCAGGCGGCCCGCAGCCCCTGGAACAGCGGCCCGTAGTCGAAGCCGATGTCCGCGAAGCGGTCGTAGCAATCGCTCACATCGATGTGCTCGGCGCTCTCCGGCGGCCACACCGCCAGCGGTTTCGCGGTCGCTGTCGGCTCGCCCTCCGCCAGCACACCACTGGCGTGCAGGGTCCACTCCCGCGCCATGCCCTCCGGCCGGGAGTGGACACTGACGGGGCGGCGGCCGGAGTCGTCGGCCTCGTGGACGGCGAGTTGCAGCTGTACGGCACCTTGTTCGGGCAGGACGAGCGGCGCCGCCAGCGTCAACTCCTCCACCCGGTCGCAGCCGACCTCGTCCGCGGCCCGGAGCGTCAGCTCCAGCAGCGCCGTACCCGGCACCACCACCCGGCCCATCACGACGTGATCTGCCAGCCATGCATGGGAAGCTACGGAGAGGCGGCTGGTGAACAACGCCCGCTGGCTGTCGGCCAGTTCGACGGACGCTCCCAGCAGCGGATGATGCGCGTCCCCCAGCCCCGCCGCGCGCACATCGCCGGCACGGCTCACCGTACCCGTCGGCCAGAACCGCTCGTGCTGGAAAGCATAGGTGGGGAGTGGTACTCGGCGGGCCCCCGGGAACAGGGCTGCCCAGCGCACCTCCGCACCGTTCGCGAACATCCGCGCCATGGCCGTCAGCGCGGACCGCTCCTCCTCTCGGCCCTTGCGCAGCACCGGCACCAGCAGGGGCTCGTCGGCAAGGCATTCGGCCGCCAGCGCCGACAGCGCCCCGTCCGGCCCGAGCTCGAGGAACCTGCGCACCCCGGCGTCGCCCAGCACCGCCACGGCGTCGGAGAACCGTACGGTCGCCCGCACATGCTCGACCCAGTAGTCGGCTGAGCACAGATCCGTGCCCTTGGCGGGCCCGCCCGTGAGTGTGGACACCACCGGGATGGCCGGGGGCTGGTAGGACAGCTCTTCGACCACGGTACGGAACTCGTCGAGCATCGGGTCCATCAGCGGGGAGTGGAACGCATGCGACACCCGAAGCCGACTTGTCTTCCTCCCCTGCGCCACAAATCGCTCCGCGATCTCCAGCACTGTCTCCTCAGCACCGGACACCACCACGGAACCAGGACCGTTGACGGCGGCGATCGACACCTCGCTGGACAGCAGCGGCAGCACCTCGTCCTCGGCTGCCTGCACCGCCACCATCGCCCCACCCGCGGGCAACCCCTGCATCAACCGGCCTCGCGCCACCACCAGCGCGCACGCGTCCGCCAGCGACAACGCCCTCGCCACATGCGCGGCCGCGATCTCACCGACCGAATGCCCCACCAGATAGTCAGGGGCAATCCCCCAGGACTCCACCAGCCGGAACAACGCCACCTCAACCGCGAACAGAGCAGGCTGAGCGAACTCCGTCCGATTCAACAACCCCTCGTCCTCACCCCACACCACATCCCGCAACGCCACACCCAACAACGGATCCAACTCCGCCACCACCTCATCCCACACCCCCGCGAACACCGGGAACCGCCCATACAACTCACGCCCCATCCCCAACCGCTGAGCACCCTGCCCCGCGAACAGGAACGCCGTCCTGCCCTCACTGGTCGCCGACCCCTTGATCACGTCCGCATTCGACTCGTCCGCGGCCATTGCCGCCACGCCCCGCGCCACGCCCTCCAGGTCCTCGCCCAGCACCACCGCCCGATGCTCAAACGCCGACCGGCCCGTAGCGAGCGAGAAGCCCACGTCCCGCAGCCCCAGCTCGCCACCCACCCGCATATGCGACAGGAGCCGCCCCGCCTGGCCACGCAGAGCCGTCGGCGACGCACCCGACACCACCCACGGCACCAGCCCACTGCCCTCCGGCTCCTCCTCAGACGCGCCACCGACCGCGTCAGAAGGTTCCGGCTGTTCCACGATCAGGTGGACGTTCGTGCCGCTGATCCCGAAGGAGGACACACCCGCCCGGCGCACCCGGTCCGTCGACGGCCACTCCGCCGGCCCGGTCAGCAGCTCGACCGCGCCCGCCTCCCAGTCCACATGCGACGACGGCGCGTCCACGTGCAGCGTGCCGGGAAGCACACCATGCCGCATCGCCATCACCATCTTGATCACGCCGGCCACGCCCGCCGCGGCCTGGGTATGACCGATGTTCGACTTCACCGACCCCAGCAACAGCGGACGGTCCGCCTTCCTATCCTGACCGTACGTGGCCAACAGCGCCTGCGCCTCGATCGGATCACCCAGCCTCGTACCGGTGCCATGCGCCTCCACCACATCCACATCCGAAGCCGACAGACCCCCACTCGCCAGCGCCTGACGAATCACCCGCTGCTGCGACGGACCATTCGGCGCCGTCAGACCATTCGACGCGCCGTCCTGGTTGATCGCCGAACCCCGCATCACGGCGAGCACTTCGTGACCATTGCGGCGCGCATCGGACAGCCGCTCCAGCACCAGCACACCCACGCCCTCGGACCAGCCCACGCCGTCGGCCGACTCCGAGAACGCCTTGCACCGCCCGTCCGGCGACAACCCCCGCTGCCGCGAGAACTCCACGAACGCCACAGGCGTCGACATCACCGTCACACCACCCGCCAACGCCAGCGAACACTCTCCCGCCCGCAATGCCTGAGCCGCCAAATGCATCGACACGAGCGAAGACGAACAGGCAGTGTCGACCGTGACCGCCGGGCCTTCGAACCCCAAGGTGTAGGACACCCGGCCCGAGGCCATGCTCGCGGCGCTGCCGTTCCCCTGATAGCCCTCGAACTCACCCCCGCCGAGCAGATCGGCGTAGTCGTTGTACATCACCCCGGCGAACACACCCGTCCGGCTGCCCCGCAGCGACACCGGATCGATCCCGGCCCGCTCAAATGCCTCCCACGACGTCTCCAACAGCAGCCGCTGCTGCGCATCCGTCGCCAACGCCTCACGCGGACTCATCCCGAAGAACGCCGCGTCAAACTCCCCCACGTCCTGCAGGAACCCGCCTTCACGGGTGTACGAGGTGCCGAGGTGGTCCGGGTCCGGGTCGTACAGCGCCTCCAGATCCCAGCCCCGGTCGGTCGGGAAGCCCGAGACCACGTCGACCCCCTCGAAGACCACCTGCCACAGGTCCTCGGGAGTACGCACCCCACCCGGGTAGCGGCAGGCCATCCCCACGACCACCACCGGGTCGTCGGACGTGGCGGGGAGGGTGTGCGTCGGCGCCGACATCTCGGTTTCGACTCCGAACAGCTCGTCGAGGAGGTAGTCGGCGAGGGTGGTGGGCCTGGGGTAGTCGAAGACGAGGGTGGCGGGCAGCCGCAGCCCCGTGGCGGTGTTCAGCCGGTTGCGCAGCTCCACCGCCGTCAGCGAGTCAAATCCCAGGTCCTGGAACGACCGGGAGGGTTCGACGGACTCGGCTCCGGCGTGCCCGAGTACGAGCGCCACCTGGCCGCGTACCAGGCTCAGTAGGGCATCACGCCGCTCCTCTCGATGGGTCAGCGTGCTCAGCCGTCGGATGAGCGAGGCGGCTGCCCCCGAGCCCGCGACGGCTGCGCGGCGGGCCTTGGCCCGGACCAGTCCGCGCAACAGCCAGGGGATCTCGTCCTGGGTGCGCAGCGCGGGCAGATCGAGCCGGACGGGTACGACGGCGGCCTCGCCGCTCGCCAGGGCGGCGTCGAACAGCGCCACCCCCTGTTCGGCCGACAACGCCCGCATTCCCGAGCGCGCCATCCGCCTCAGGTCGGCCTTGCTCAGCGCACTGGTCATCCCGCCCGCCGGCTCCCACGGGCCCCAGGCCAGCGATACGGCCGGCAGACCGGCCGTACGTCGATGCTCGGCCAGCGCGTCCAGGAAGGCGTTGCCCGCCGCGTAGTTGGCCTGGCCGGCTGCGCCGAACACCCCCGCCACCGAGGAGAAGAGGGCGAAGACGGAGAGATCCATGTCCCGGGTCAGCTCATGCAGATGCCACGCCGCGTCCACCTTCGGCCGCAGTACGTTTGCCATCCGATCCGGCGACAGCGCCTCCACCACGCCGTCGTCGAGCACACCTGCCGTATGGACGACGCCCCGCAGCGGATGCGCCTCGGACACCCCGGCCAACACCTCGGCGAGCCCGTCGCGGTCGGCGATATCGCACGCTGTCACGGTGACATCCGCGCCGTGAGCCGTCAGCTCGGCGACGAGGTCCCCGGCGCCGTGGGCGGCCGGGCCACTACGGCTGAGCAGCACCAGATGGCGTACGCCGCACTCGGTCACGAGATGGCGGGCCACCAGCCGGCCCAGTCCTCCCGTGCCTCCGGTGATGAGCACGGTGCCCTCGCTGTCCCATGCCGGCGGGGTCCCGTCGGGTGCGGGGACGCGGATGAGCCGGGCCGCCCGGATCGCGCCGTCGCGCAGCGCCACTTGCGGCTCCGCGGAGGCGAGGGCTTCCAGCAGCAGCGATCCCGGTGTCCTCACGCCGTCGAGGGCGCGGTCGGCGGCGGGGCCGGGCTGCGCGTCGAGGCCGAGGCCGAGGTCGAGGTCGGAGTCGAGGTCGATCAGACCGAACCGGCCGGGGTGTTCGGTCTGGGCCGAGCGCACCAGACCCCACACCGGGGCGGCGGCGAGGTCGTCGGCGGACGTAGCGCCACGCGTGACGAACACCAGCCGGGAATCCGCCCACCGCTCCTCCGCCAGCCAGGTCCTGAGCTGCTCCAGCACGCTGGTCGTGGTGGTCCGTACGGACTCCACCACCGGCGATCCGGAATCGCCGCCGACCACAGGCACCAGCACGATGCCCGGTGCCGCGGCCTCCGATGCGGCCGCCAGCGAGGCGAGGTCGGCGTGGGTTTCCGCCGTCGCCACGCCCTCCTCTATGAGCGCGACCAGGCCCAGCGGGTCAGGACCCACGACCGCCAGCCGGTCGCCGGCGGGGGCCGCCGCGGGTGTAGCCACCCAGTCCAGGCGGAACATGGAGGTACGCGCGACCTCCGGGACACCGTCGCCGTCGTCCCCGTGCTCGGCCGGGAGCTCGGCCACCACCAGGGAGTCCACCGTGGCCACCGGGGCACCGGACGGATCGGCGAGCGCGATCGACAAGGCACCGTCCGCGCGACGTGACAACCTCACCCGTACCGAGGAGGCGCCCACGGCCCGCAGCGAGACCCCCGACCAGGAGAACGGCACAGCACCTGTGTCCGAGTCCGAGTCGTCCAGCACGGCCACATGCAGAGCGGCGTCGAGGAGCGCGGGGTGCAGGCCGAAGGCCGCCGCGTCTGCTTCCATCCGCTCCGGCAGGTCCACCTCGGCGAACAGTTCGTCGCCCAACCGCCACGCGGCCCGCAGGCCCTGGAACACCGGGCCGTACCCGAAGCCCTCGGCCGCCCGGCGCTCGTAGAAGCCGTCCAGGTCCAGCGGCGCCGCCCCGGTCGGCGGCCACACCCTGGCATCCGGCGTCGCGTCGCCGAGTTCAGCGGAGGACGGCGACGCGGCGACGGTGAGGGTACCGGTGGCGTGCCGCAACCACGGTGTGTCCTCCGCGCCCTCGGGCCGCGAGTGCACACTCACCGGGCGGCTGCCCGTCTCATCCGGTTCGCCCACGGTCAGCTGCAGCTGTACGGAGCCCTGTTCGGGAAGCATGAGCGGTGCCGCCAGGGTGAGCTCGTCCACCCGGTCGCAGCCGACCTGGTCACCCGCCCCGAGCGCCAGCTCCACCAGCGCCGTACCCGGCACCACCAGCCGCCCCATCACCCGGTGATCCGCCAGCCACGGGTGGGACCGCGTCGAGAGAAGGTTTGTGAACAGATGTCCCCCGGCACCCGCGAGCTCGACGGCGGCACCCAGGAGCGGATGGCCGGCCGCGCCAAGGCCGGCCGCGCGTACATCGCCGGCCCGGCTCGCCGTACCCGTCGGCCAGAACCGCTCGTGCTGGAAGGCGTAGGTGGGAAGGGCCACCCGCCGGGCGCCCGCGAACAGCGGGGACCAGTCCACCTCCACTCCTCGTACGTGGAGCCGGGCGAGGGCGGCGAGGGCCGACCGTTCCTCCCCCTGGCCCTTGCGCAATACCGGCACCAGCGCTGCCTCCTCCGGCGCCGACTCCTGCGCCAGGGCGGAGAGCACCCCGTCGGGCCCCAGCTCCACGAAGACCGTGACGCCGTCGTCGGCCAGGGTCCGTACCCCGTCCGCGAACCGTACGGCCTGACGGACGTGAGCCACCCAGTAGTCGGCGGAGCACAGCTGCTCCTCCGCCGCGAGGCCGCCCGTCACGTTGGACACCAGCGGAATGGCCGGGGGCCGGTAGGAGATGCCTTCGGCCACGGTACGGAACTCGTCGAGCATCGGGTCCATCAGCGGGGAGTGGAACGCATGCGATACCCGCAACCGGCTCGTCTTCCGCCCCAGCGCCGCAAACCGCTCCGCAAGCTCCGACACCTCCCGTTCCGCCCCGGACACCACCACGGAACCAGGACCGTTGACCGCCGCGATCGACACGTCACCGGACAGCAGCGGCAGCACCTCGTCCTCGGCTGCCTGGACCGCCGCCATCGCCCCACCCGCGGGCAGCCCCTGCATCAACCGACCCCGCGCCACCACCAGCGCACACGCATCCGCCAGCGACAACACCCCCGCCACATGCGCCGCCGAAATCTCCCCGACCGAGTGCCCCACCAAATAGTCAGGCGTGATCCCCCAGGACTCCAGCAGCCAAAACAACGCCACCTCAACCGCGAACAGCGCAGGCTGAGCGAACTCCGTCCGATTCAACAACCCCTCGTCCTCACCCCACACCACATCCCGCAACGCCACACCCAACAACGGATCGAGCCCCGCCTCCACCTCATCCCACGCCCCCGCGAACACCGGGAACCGCCCATACAACTCACGCCCCATCCCCAACCGCTGAGCACCCTGCCCGGTGAACAGGAACGCCATCCTGCCCTGGTCGCTCACCGAACCGTCGACCACACCCCCATCAGCCTCACCCGCGGCCAGTGCCGCCACGCCCCGCGCCACACTCTCCAGGTCCTCGCCCAGCACCACCGCCCGATGCTCAAACGCCGACCGACCCGCAGCCAGTGAGAAGCCCACATCCCGCAGCCTGAGCCCACCGCCAGTCCCCATATGCGACAGCAGCCGCCCCGCCTGGGCACGCAAAGCCGCCGACGACGCACCCGATACCACCCACGGCACCACACCGACGCCGTCCGAAGTCCCCTCAAGCCCGCCGTCCACAGGGTCGGAGAGACCCGGCTGCTCGACGATGAGGTGGGCATTCGTGCCGCTGATCCCGAAGGACGAGACGCCGGCGCGCCGCGGATGCCCCGTGCCCGGCCACTCGACCGCCCGGGTGAGCAGTTCGACCGCGCCGTCTTCCCAGTCCACCTCGGACGAGGGCGTGTCGATATGCAAGGTCTGCGGCAAGAGACCGTGCCGCATCGCCATCACCATCTTGATCACACCGGCCACGCCCGCCGCGGCCTGCGTATGACCGATGTTCGACTTCACCGACCCCAGCAACAGCGGACGGTCCGCCTTCCTATCCTGACCGTACGTGGCCAACAGCGCCTGCGCCTCGATCGGATCACCCAGCCTCGTACCGGTGCCATGCGCCTCCACCACATCCACATCCGAAGCCGACAGACCCCCACTCGCCAGCGCCTGACGAATCACCCGCTGCTGCGACGGACCATTCGGCGCCGTCAGACCATTCGACGCGCCGTCCTGGTTGACCGCGGAGCCCCGCACCACCGCCAACACCTCGTGACCATTGCGGCGCGCGTCCGACAGCCGCTCCAGCACCACCACGCCCACGCCCTCGGACCAACCCACACCGTCAGCCGACTCCGAGAACGCCTTGCACCGCCCGTCCGGCGACAACCCCCGCTGCCGCGAGAACTCCACAAACGCCACAGGTGTCGACATCACCGTCACACCACCCGCCAACGCCAGCGAACACTCCCCCGCCCGCAAAGCCTGAGCCGCCAAATGCATCGACACCAACGACGACGAACACGCCGTGTCGACCGTCACCGCGGGCCCTTCGAGCCCCAGCGTGTACGACACCCGCCCCGACACCACGCTGCCCGCACTGCCGTTGGCCTGATAGCCCTCGAACTCGGAGCCGTGCAACAGAGTCCCGTAGTCGTTGTACATCACCCCGGCGAACACACCCGTCCGACTGCCCCGCAGCGACACCGGATCAATCCCCGCCTGCTCAAAAGCCTCCCACGACGTCTCCAACAACAACCGCTGCTGCGCATCCGTCGCCAACGCCTCACGCGGACTCAACCCGAAGAACGCCGCGTCAAACTCCGCCGCATCCTGCAAGAACCCACCTTCACGGGTGTACGAGGTGCCGAAGTGGTCAGGGTCCGGGTCGTACAGCGCCTCCAGATCCCAGCCCCGGTCGCTCGGAAAGCCCGAGATGGCGTCCTGACCGCCGACCACCAGACGCCACAGGTCCTCCGGAGAACGCACCCCACCCGGATAGCGGCAGGCCATCCCCACGACCACCACCGGGTCATCGGACACGATCGGCAGCGCCTGGTCGCGGGCCTGGTCCGGGGCCGATCCGCCGGTCCGCGCCCCGAACAGCTCGCGGTGCAGATGGTCGGAGAGCGCGACCACCGTCGGGTAGTCGAAGACGAGGGTGGCGGGCAGCCGCAGCCCCGTGGCGGTGTTCAGCCGGTTGCGCAGCTCCACCGCCGTCAGCGAGTCGAACCCCAGATCCTGGAAGGAGCGGGAGATCCCGACCTCGCCAGAGCCCGTATGCCCGAGCACCAGCGCCACCTGGCCACGCACCAGGTCGACCAGCGCCTCGCGGCGGTCGGTGTCGGTCAGGCCGCTGAGGCGTTCGGCGAGGGTGGCGGCCTCCCCCGAGCTCGGCAGCGTATGCCGGCGGGTGCGGGTGCGGATCAGGGAGCGCAGCAGCGGCGGGATCTCTCCACGTGCGCGCAGCGCGGGCAGGTCGAGCCGGACCGGTACGACGGCGGCCCCACCCGTCGCCAGCGCCGCGTCGAACAGCGCGACACCCTCCTCGACGGACAACGGCGGCGTACCCGCGCGCGTCATGCGTTCCATGTCCGCGTCGGTCAAGCCGCTGGTCATTCCACCTGCCTGGGACCAAGGACCCCACGCCAGCGACACCGCCGGAAGCCCGGCCTTACGTCGATGCTCCGCCAGTGCGTCCAGGAACGCGTTCGCCGCCGCATAGTTCCCCTGGCCCGCCGAGCCGAACGTACCCGCCACCGAGGAGAACGTCACGAAGGCCGTCAGGTCCAGCTCACGCGTCGCCTCGTGCAGCGCCCACGCCGCGTCGACCTTGGGCCGCGCCACCTTGGCCAGCCGTTCCGGCGTCAGCGCCTCCAGTACACCGTCGTCGAGGACACCCGCCGTATGCACCACGGCCCGCACCGGGCGGTCCGCCGGTACGTCCGCCAGCAGGGCGCCCACCGCATCGCGATCCGCCACATCACATGCCACCGCGCGAACATGGGCGCCATGACCCGTCAGTTCCGTGACAAGTTCGGCCGCCCCGCTCGCCGCGCCACCACTGCGGCTGACCAACAGCAGATGCCGGACGCCGTGCTCGACCACCAGGTGCCGGGCCAGCACACCGCCCAGTCCACCCGTGCCGCCCGTGATCAACACGGTGGCCTCAGGATCCCACTCCACCCCGGCCGTCTCCTCGCCAACGGCGGAGGTACGGACGGCGGAGGTACGGACGGCAGGGGTGCGGGCAGCAGGGGTACGCAGCAGCCTGCCCGCCAGGACGGCACCGTCCCGGACGGCCGTCTGCGGCTCGTCCGACCCAAGGGCTTCGGCCACCGCCGCGGCGGACGGCTGCCCCCCGTCGAGGTCCAGCAGGGCGAACCGGTCCGGGTGCTCCGACTGCGCCACGCGGACCAGGCCCCATACGGACGCGGCCGCAAGGTCCTCTCCCGTGGTCGCGCCACGCGTCATGAACACCAGACGGGACCGCGTCCACCGCTCGTCAGACAGCCACGTCTGCAGCACACCCAGGATCCGGGAGGTCACCTCATACGTGGCGCCCACCACATCGCCCTCGGGCCCCGACACGGGCATCAGCACCACGGCGGGCGGTGCGTCCTCGCCTGCCGCGAGGGCGGCGAGGTCTTCGCAGCCGACAACGGCCGGCCCCGTCGTCCGCAGCCCCTCGACGAGTCCGCCGTCATCGGGCCCGACGACGGCCACGGAGGCCGGGGGCACCGTCGACGCGCGCACCGGCGTCCAGTCCAGCTGGAAGAGCGAATCCGCCACGGCGCCACCGGTGTCATCGGCCGACTCGACCGACATCGCGCGCAGGGCAAGCGACTCCACGGAGAGCACGGGCCGCCCCGAGGGGTCGGTGGCCTCCAGGGACAAGGTGTCCGGCCCGGCCGACGACAGCCGCACCCGTAGCGCCGACGCTCCGGCCCCGTAAAGAGACACTCCCGACCACGAGAAGGGCAGCACACCGGGCCGGACCTCGGTCCCCGCCCAGGAGGCCGCGTGCAGCGCGGCGTCGAGCAGCGCGGGGTGCAGCCCGAAGGCGGCGGCGTCCGCCTCGGGAGCGTCCGGCAGCGTCACCTCCGCGAATACGTCGGTGCTGCGCCGCCACGCGGACCGCAGGCCCTGGAAGAGCGGCCCGTAGTCGAAACCGAGCTCGGCGAACCGCTCGTAGCAGCCGGTCAGATCCACCCGCTCGGCACCCTCCGGCGGCCACACCGGCCAGCCGCCCACATGGTCGCCGCGCCCGGCCACCGCGAGCACCCCGTCGGCGTGCAGCACCCACTCCTCCGACCGGCCCTCCGGCCGGGAGTACACGCTGATCTGGCGACGGCCCGCCTCGTCCGGATCGCCGACAACCAGCTGCGCCTGCACGGCGCCCTGCTCCGGCAGCGTGAGCGGCGCCGCCAGCGTAAGCTCCTCCACCCGGTCGCAACCGACCTCATCGCCCGCCCGGACCGCCAACTCCAACAGCGCGGTACCCGGCACCAGCACACGCCCCGACACCCTGTGATCGGCCAGCCACGCATGCGACCGCAGCGGAAGCGACAGCCGCCCGGTGAACAGCCGTCCTTCGGAGCCCGCCAGCTCCACGGCGCCGTTGAGCAGCGGATGCTCCGCCGAGGTGAGGCCGAACGCCACGGCGTCTTCGACCGATGGTTCGGTACGCGGCCAGAACCACCCGCGTTGGAAGGCGTAGGTGGGTAGATCCACCCGACGGGCACCCGGGAACAGGGCCGCCAAGTCGGCCGCCACGCCGTCGACGTACAGCTGCGCCAGCGCGGCGGTGACCGCGTGCTCCTCCCCCCGGTCCTTGCGCAACACCGGCACCAGCACCGCGCCGTCCGAGGCCGTTTCGGCCGCCAGGGCCAACAGCGACGCGTCCGGCCCGACCTCGACGAACCTGCGCACCCCGGCGTGGCCCAACGCCGCTATGGCGTCGGAGAACCGCACTGTGGCCCGCACATGCTCGACCCAGTAGTCGGCGGAGCACAACTGCTCCTCCGTAGCGGGCCCGCCTGTCACATTGGACACCACCGGGATGGCCGGGGGCCGGTAGGACAGCCCTTCAGCCACGGTGCGGAACTCGTCCAGCATCGGGTCCATCAGCGGGGAGTGGAAGGCATGTGACACCCGCAGCCGACTGGTCTTCCGCCCCAGCGCCGCAAACCGCTCCGCAAGCTCCAACACCTCCCGCTCCGCCCCGGACACCACCACCGAACCAGGACCGTTGACAGCGGCGACCGACACGTCACCGGACAGCAGTGGCACCACCTCGTCCTCAGCCGCCCGCACCGCCACCATCGCCCCACCGGCGGGCAATTCGTCCATCAACCGCCCCCGCGCCACCACCAGCGCACACGCGTCCGCCAGCGACAGCACCCCCGCCACATGCGCGGCCGCAATCTCACCGACCGAATGCCCCACCAGATAGTCAGGCGTGATCCCCCAGGACTCCAGCAGCCGGAACAGCGCCACTTCCACCGCGAACAGGGCGGGCTGAGTGAACTCCGTACGGTCAAGAAGGTCCGCTTCGGGAGTGCCGGCCTCGGCAAACAGAATCTCGCGCAGAGGGCGGCTGAGATGCCCGTTCAACTCCTCGATGGCGGCGTCGAGCGCGTCGGCGAAGACCGGATACCGGCTTGCCACCTCACGCCCCATACCGGGTCGCTGACTGCCCTGACCAGTGAAGAGGAAGGCGGTGGCACCGGGTCGCAGGGCCGCCGAGCCGAGCACCACATCAGCCGCGGGCTCCCCCGCGGCCAGAGCAGCAAGCGCATCCAGCGCACCCTGGCGGTCGCGGGTCAGCAGCACAGCTCGGTGCTCGAAACGCGACCGGGACAACGCCAAAGACAGCGCGACATCGGCCCTGTCCGCTTCGGGCCGCTCGGCGAAATGGGATCGGAGACGTTCCGCCTGGGCACGCAGCGCCGCATCCGTCTTGCCCGAAATCGCCAAAGGAACGACAGCGGGGGCGTCCGGCTCTTCGGCGGCTGGGGCGATCGGCTCGGCCGGGACGTGTTCCAGGATCACATGCGCGTTGGTACCGCTGATACCGAACGAGGACACACCAGCCCGACGCGCCCGCCCCACCTCAGGCCAAGCCCGCTGCTCCGCCACCAACTCCACGGCACCAGCCGACCAGTCCACATGGCTGGACGGCGCCTCCAGATGCAGCGTCCTGGGCACCGCACCCTGACGCATCGCCATCACCATCTTGATAATGCCCGCAGCACCCGCCGCCGCCTGCGTATGACCAATGTTCGACTTCACCGAACCCAGCAACAACGGACGATCACGATCCTGCCCATACGTGGCCAGCAACGCCTGCGCCTCAATGGGATCGCCAAGCGTCGTCCCCGTGCCATGCGCCTCCACCACATCCACATCCGAAGCCGACAGACCCCCGCTGGCGAGCGCCTGACGAATCACCCGCTGCTGCGACGGACCATTCGGCGCGGTCAGACCATTCGAGGCGCCGTCCTGGTTGACCGCGGAACCCCGCACCACCGCCAGCACGTCGTGGCCATGGCGGCGAGCGTCGGACAGCCGCTCCAGGACCAGCACACCCACACCCTCGGACCAGCCCACACCATCGGCCGACTCCGAGAACGCCTTGCACCGCCCGTCCGGCGACAACCCCCGCTGCCGCGAGAACTCCACAAACGACGCCGGTGTCGACATCACCGTCACACCACCGGCCAACGCCAGCGAGCACTCCCCCGACCGCAGCGCCTGAGCCGCCAGATGCATCGCCACGAGGGAAGACGAACACGCGGTGTCGACCGTGACCGCCGGGCCTTCCAGACCCAGCGTGTACGACACCCGCCCCGACACCACACTGCCCGCGCTGCCGTTCGTCTGATAGCCCTCGAACTCCGCACCACGCAGCAAAGTGCCGTAGTCGTTGTACATCACCCCCGCGAACACACCGGTCCGGCTGCCCCGCAGCGACGACGGATCGATCCCCGCCCGCTCGAACGCCTCCCACGACGTCTCCAGCAACAACCGTTGCTGCGCATCGGTCGCCAACGCCTCACGCGGACTGAGCCCGAAGAACGCCGCGTCGAACTCCCCCGCATCGTGGAGAAAGCCACCCTGCCGGGTATACGACGTGCCCGCGTGATCCGGATCCGGGTCGTACAGCGCCTCCAGATCCCAGCCACGGTTGTCCGGGAAGCCCGAGATGGCGTCCTGACCGCCGTCCACCAGACGCCACAGGTCCTCCGGAGTCCGCACCCCGCCCGGGTAGCGGCAGGCCATGCCCACGACCACCACCGGGTCATCGGCGACGGGGAGGAGGGCGTGGGCCGTGTTCCCGGCCTCCGCGGTATCCGCGGCACCGGTCGCTTCCGGGCCGAGGAGTTCGTCCAGCAGGTAGCCCGCCAGCGCCTCGGCGGTCGGATAGTCGAAGACGACGGTCGCGGGCAGCCGGAGGCCCGAGGCGGCACCGAGCCGGTTGCGCAGTTCCACCGCCGTCAGGGAGTCGAAGCCCAGCTCCTGGAAGGCGCGCGTCGGCGCCACGACGTCCGCCGTCGCGTGTCCCAGCACCAGCGCCACATGCGTACGGACCAGGTCGAGCGCGGCCTCCGAGCGCTCCGCCCGCGGCAGGGCGGCCAGGCGCTGTGCGAGGGAGGCCGAGGTGCCGGGCGCGGTGGCCGCCGAGCGGCGGAGGGGGGTGCGGATGAGTCCTCGCAGCAGTGGCGGGATCTCGCCACGTGCGCGCAGCGCGGGCAGATCGAGCGGTACGGGCAGGAGGACGGCGTCCGGCGCGGCGAGGGCGGCGTCGAACAGCGCCACGCCCCGCTCGGCCGGCAACGCGGGCATGCCCTCCCGGGCCAGGCGGCGCATGTCCGCCTCGGTCAGGGTGCTGGTCATCCCGCCCGCCCGGGTCCATGGTCCCCAGGCCAGCGACACCGCCGGAAGCCCGACCGTACGTCGATGCTCCGCCAGCGCGTCCAGAAACGCGTTGCCCGCGGCGTAGTTGGCCTGGCCCGCGCCACCGAAGGTGCCCACGACCGACGAGAAGGTGATGAACGCGGCCAGGTCCAGGTGGCGGGTCAGCTCGTGCAGCTGCCAGGCGGCATCCACCTTCGGGCGCAGTACGGCGGTCATGCGCTGCGGGGTAAGGGTCTCGATCACGCCGTCGTCCAGGACGCCCGCGGTGTGCACCACGGCCGTCAGCGGGTGGTCCCGCTCCACACCGGCCACCAGTTCGGCCAGTGCGTCGCGGTCGGCGATATCGCATGAGGCCACGGTCACCTGGGCGCCCAGGGCGGTGAGTTCGTCGGCCAGTCGGTCGGCGCCCGCTGCGGCGCGGCCGCTGCGGCTGGCCAGGAGCAGATGCCTGACCTGGTGGTCGGTGACCAGGTGGCGGGCCAGTATGCCACCCAGCCCTCCGGTGCCGCCGGTGATCAGCACCGTGCCCTCGGGGTCCCATTCGGCGCCGGGCTCGCCCGGTACGGCCACCCGGCCCAGTCGGCCGACGTGGACCGCGCCGTCACGTATCACCAACTGCGGTTCCGCGGAGCCGAGCGCCCCCGGCAGCGCCGCGGTCGACTCGGGCCGGGCGTCGATGTCGGCGAGGGCGAACCGGTCCGGGTGTTCCGCCTGCGCCGAGCGCACCAGGCCCCATACGGTCGCGGCAGCCACATCGTGGGCGCCGGGCGGGTCGCCGGCGGCGCCTCGGGTGATGAACACCAGCCGGGAGCCCGCCAGGCGTTCCTCCTCGGCCAGCCAGGTCTGCAGGTACGTCAGCACCTCGGCGCTGACGCGGTGTGCGGTGGCGACCACCGCATCGCCTGCCCCGGTGAGCGGGATGAGCACGGCGCCCGGGGCAACAGCCTCGTCGCCAGCCGCATGGATGAGGTCGGCGAGATCGGCGTACGGGCGTACGGTGTGGCCCGTGGCCTCGAGCGCCCCGACGAGCCCGAGGGGGTCCGGGCCGACCACGGCAAGCGGCCCGGAGTCGACGGGGAGCGCGGCGTGGTCAGCGGTGACGGCCGTCCAGTCGAGCCGGAACAGCGAATCGCGCTCCGCCGCGCCCGCGGCAGAGCTCAGTTGCCCGGCGGACAGCGGCCGTAGCGCCAGGGAGCCGACCGTGGCCACCGGGGTGCCGGAGGTGTCGGCGAGGTCGAGGGACACCGCATGGCGACCGGCCGGGGCGAGCCGGATCCGGAGGGCCCTCGCGCCGCTCGCGTGCAGGGTGACGTTCTCCCAGGAGAAGGGTAGAGCCGTGCGCGGTATGTCACCGTCGAGCAGCACCACCGCGCGTAGGGTGGAGTCGAGCAGCGCCGGGTGCAGCCCGAAGCCGTCGGTGTCCGCCGTATCCGCGACGGGTGGTGCGTCGTCCTCGACGTCGGGCAGCGTGATCTCCGCGAAGATCTCCGCGCCCCGCCGCCAAGCCGCGGTGAGCCCCTGGAAGAGGGGACCGTAGCCGAATCCGTCCTCCGCGAGCCGGTCGTACAGCCCGTCCAGCTCGATGGGCGCGGCCCCGGTCGGTGGCCACTGGACAGCCGAGAACGCGGTGTCGGGAGCGGTGGTGTGCGTACGTGTGCCCAGCACACCGTCGGCGTGCCGGACCCACTCCTGGCCCACCGCTCCCTCGGGCCGCGCAGACACCGCCACCGGGCGGCGGCCGGCCTCGTCCGCCGCGCCGACCCGCAACTGCACCTGGATCGCGCCGTGCTCGGGGAGCACCAGTGGTGTGGCGAGCGTCAGCTCCTCCACGAGGTCGCAGCCGACCTCGTCACCGGCGCGGATCGCCAGTTCGAGGAGTGCGGTGCCCGGCAGCAGCACGGCGCCCATCACGGCGTGTTGCGCCAGCCACGGATGCGTCCGCAGCGAAAGCCTGCTGGTGAACAGCGCGCCTTCGCCATCGGCCAGCTCCACGGCGGCGCCGAGCAGCGGATGGTCCGCGGAACCCAGTCCGGCGGCGGTGATGTCCCCAGCCGGGTTCGATGTCGGCTGTGGCCAGTAGCGCTCGTGTTGGAAGGCGTACGTCGGCAGCTCGACGCGATGCGCACCGCTCCCCGCCAGAAACGCGGCCCAGTCGGGGGACGTTCCGCGCACGTGGAGCCGGGCGAGGGCGGTGGCCGCGGACAGCTCCTCGGAGCGGTCCCGGCGCAGGAGCGGCAGAAGGGCCGTGTCGGGGGACAGGGAGTCCCTGGCCATGGCGGAGAGTACGCCGTCGGGACCGATTTCGAGGAAGGTGTCGACGCCCGCGTCTTCCAGCGCCCGGATGCCGTCGGCGAAGCGTACGGCGGCCCGGGCGTGCTGTACCCAGTAGTCCGCCGACGCGGTCTCGCCGTCGGTGCCGGGGACGGGTGTTCCGGTCACCATGGACACCATGGGGATCCGCGGCGCGTGGTAGGTCAGCCCCTCGGCCACGGTGCGGAAGTCGTCCAGCATGGGGTCCATCAGCGGGGAGTGGAAGGCGTGCGAGACCGACAGCCGCTTGGTCCTGCGCCCGCGCGCGGCGATTTCGTCCGCCACATCCCGTACGGCGCTCTCGTCACCGGCGATGACCACGGCTTCGGGGCCGTTGACGGCGGCGATGCCGATCAGATGCTCTCGGCCCGCCAGCAGCGGTGCCACCTCGTCCTCGGTGGCCTGGAGCGACACCATCGCGCCGGCCTCGGGGAGGGCCTGCATCAGCCGGGCGCGTGCCGCCACCAAGGTGCAGGCGTCCGGCAGGCTGAGCGCCCCGGCCACGTGTGCCGCGGCGAGCTCCCCGATCGAATGCCCGGCCACGAAGCGGGGCGTGACACCCCAGGACTCCACCAGCCGGAACAGCGCCACTTCCACCGCGAACAGGGCTGGCTGGGTGAACTCCGTCCGGTCAAGAAGCTCCGCCTCGGGCGTGCCGGCCTCGGCGAACAGAATCTCGCGCAGAGGGCGGCTCAGCTGCCCGTCCAACTCCTCGATGGCAGCGTCGAGCGCGTCGGCGAAGACCGGATACCGGCCCGCAAGTTCACGCCCCATGCCAGGTCGCTGACTGCCCTGACCGGTGAACAGGAAAGCGGTGACACCGGGCCGCGGCGCCACCGAGCCATGCACCACATCACTGGCGGACTCCCCCGCGGCCAGAGCAGCGAGACCACCCAGCGCGCTCTCGCGGTCGCGCGTCAGCAACACTGCCCGGTGCTCGAAGCCCGACCGGGACAGCGCCAAGGACAGCGCGATATCGACCCTGCCCACGTCCGGCCGGCCAGCGAGATGGGATCGGAGACGTTCCGCCTGGGCACGCAGCGCCGCATCCGTCTTGCCCGAAACCATCAGGGGGACGATGGAGGGGGCAGCCGACTCCTCGGCAGCCGGGGCGACAGGCTCGGCCGGGATGTGTTCCAGGATCACATGCGCGTTGGTCCCGCTGATACCGAACGAGGACACACCAGCCCGACGCGCCCGCCCCACCTCAGGCCACACCCGCTCCTCCGTCACCAACTCCACGGCACCAGCCGACCAGTCCACATGACTGGACGGCGCCTCCAGATGCAGCGTCCTGGGCACCGCACCCTGACGCATGGCCATCACCATCTTGATAATGCCCGCAGCACCCGCAGCCGCCTGCGTATGACCGATGTTCGACTTCACCGACCCCAGCAACAACGGACGATCACGATCCTGCCCGTACGTGGCAAGCAACGCCTGCGCCTCAATGGGGTCACCCAACGTCGTCCCGGTGCCATGCGCCTCCACCACATCGACATCCGCCGCAGCCAACCCCGCACTCGCCAACGCCTGCCGAATCACCCGCTGCTGCGACGGACCATTCGGCGCCGTCAAACCATTCGACGCACCATCCTGATTCACCGCCGAACCACGCACCACCGCCAACACCTCATGCCCAAGGCGACGGGCGTCGGACAACCGCTCCAACACCAGCATGCCGACGCCCTCCGACCAGCCGGTGCCGTCGGCGGCGTCGGAGAAGGACTTGCAGCGGCCGTCGGAGGCCAGGCCGCCCTGGCGGTCGAAGTCGACGAAGGTCTCCGGGGTCGCCATGACGGTGACGCCGCCCGCGAGCGCCAGCGAACACTCCCCCGACCGCAGCGCCTGCGCGGCCATGTGCACGGCGACCAGCGAGGACGAGCACGCGGTGTCGATGGTGACAGCCGGGCCCTCGAGGCCGAGGGTGTAGGCCACCCGGCCCGAGGCCACGCTGCCGGACGTACCGTTGACCACGAAGCCGCGCAGGGCCTCGGGCAAGCCGTCGCCGGCCACCGGGTAGTCGTGGTACATCACCCCGGCGAACACACCGGTGGCGCTTCCCTTGAGCGTCAGCGGGTCCATCCCCGCCCGCTCCAGGGCCTCCCACGACGTCTCCAGCAGGAGCCGTTGCTGTGGGTCGATGGCGAGCGCTTCGCGCGGGGAGATCCCGAAGAAACCCGCGTCGAAGTCGCCCGCGTCGTACAGGAACCCGCCCACACGGGCGAAGGACACGTCGGGCAGGGACCAGCCCCGGTCGTCGGGGAAGTCGGAGATGCCGTCGCGGCCGAGGGCCGTCAGCTCCCACAGCTCCTCGGGGGAGCTCACCCCGCCCGGATAGCGGCAGGCCATCCCCACGATGACGATCGGGTCCCCGGTCACTGCGGGGGCGGCGGCCACCTGCCGGGTGGCGGTGGTGCCCTGGCTGCGTGCGCAGAGGAAGTCCGCGACGGCCGCGGGGGTGGGGTAGTCGAAGATGAGGGTGGTGGGCAGCCGTACGCCCGTGGTCTCGGTGAGCTGGTTGCGCAACTCCACCGAGGTCAGCGAGTCCAGTCCGAGGTCCTGGAAGGTCAGCGACGGATCCACGGCCTCGGCGGAGGGATGCCCGAGCACCGCGGCGACCGCGGCCCGTACCAGCCGGGACACCGCGTCGGCGAGGTCGGCGCCCGTCAGCCCCGCCAGCTCGGCCAACGGGTCGGGTCCCGCGCCCGGCGCGCCGGCCGCCACCGCCCGCCGTACCGGGGTGGGCACCAGTGCGCGGAAGGCGGCGGGCACGGTGCCACGGGCGCGCAGCGCCGCGCGGTCCACCTGGGCCGCGACGACGGCCGGTTCGCCCGCGGTCGGCGCGGCGTCGAACCAGGCCAGTCCCTGGTCGATGGTGAGCGGTGGCAGGCCGGCCCGCGCCATGCGGCGCATCTCGGCGTCCGTGAGGGTGCTCGTCATACCGCTGCCCTGCGGCCACGGACCCCAGGCGATGGCCAGGCCCGGCAGCCCCTGGGCGGCCCGCCGCCGTACGAGGGCGTCGAGGAACGCGTTCGCCGCGGTGTAGCTGCCCTGCCCGGCGTTTCCCAGGACGCCGAACACCGAAGAAAACACGACGAACGCGGTGAGGTCATGGCTCCGGGTGAGCTCGTGCAAATGCCACGCACCGGCCGCCTTCGGCCGGAACACCGTGTCCAGTCGCTCCTCGGTCAGCGCCTCGACCAACCCGTCGTCGAGCACACCGGCCGCGTGCACCACACCGGTCAGCGGATGTGCTGCCGGGATGTCGCCGATCAGCCGGGCGACGGCGGCGCGGTCCGAGACATCGCAGGCGACGACGGAGACCTCGGCACCGAGCCGGGCCAGCTCCGCCACCAGATCGTCGGCACCTTCGGTGGCGCGGCCACGGCGTCCGGCCAGGACGAGATGGCGTACGCCATGCGCATCGGCCAGATGCCGGGCCACCTGGGCGCCCAGCCCGCTCAGCCCGCCCGTGACCAGTACGGTGCCGTCGGTGTCCCAGACGGCCTCCCGGCGGGGCTCGGCGGCAGGCTCCGAGGAGCGCACGGGGGTCAGCCGGGGCGTCAGCAGGCGGCCTACGCGTACGGCGAGCTGCGGTTCGTCCAGCTCCAGTGCCGCGCGCAGCGGCCCGGCCGTGGGCGGGGAGTCCGTGCCGTCCAGGTCCAGGAGGACGAAGCGACCGGGGCTCTCCTGCTGAGCGGAGCGGACCAGCCCCCACACCGCCGCGCCTGCCAGATCGGGCGAGGCGTCGGTGTCCGTCGCGACCGCGCCCCGCGTCACAAACACCACCGCGGGCGTGTTCTCGGGCCCGTCCGCGTCTCGCAGATCCCGCTGCAACCGGTCGAGCACCGCCGACGTGACGGCGCGCACCGCGTCGAGCGCGTCGTCCTCGGCCTCGGCCCCGGCCGGTGCGGCGACCGGGACCAGGACCACATCCGCCGTCGCCGTCGCCTCGTCGACCACAGTCTCGCCCGCCGAGCGCAGCGCGTCGGCCAACCCCCAGCCGTCCGGGCCGGTCACCGCCCACCGACGGGCCTGACCGTCCTCCGCCGACGGCGCCGCGTCCACAGGCGCCCAAGCCAGGCGCAGGAGCGGTCGCCCGGCCCGGCCGCCACCGTCAGGCGTGTACGGGAGGAGAGCCAGCGAGCGTACGGAGGCCACGGCCCGGCCCTCCGTGTCGGCGACGGTCAGCGTGACCGCGTCGTCGCCCGCCCGGCTCATCCGGACCCGCAGCACCGAGGCGCCCGAAGCGTGCAGCGACACCTCCGTCCAGGCGAACGGCAGCCGTCCACCTGCGGAGTCGTCGAGCCCAGTGTGCGACACGATGTGCAGCGCGGCGTCGAGCAGGGCGGGGTGCAGCCCGAACGCGGCGGCGTCACCCGCGATGTGCTCGGGCAGCGCCACCTCGGCCAGCATGGCGTCCTCGGTCTTCCAGAGTGCGCGTACGCCCCGGAACGCCGGGCCGTAGTCGAATCCGGCCGCGCTCCGCCGCTCGTAGAAGCCGTCGAGGTCGAGCGGCACGGCGTCGGCCGGTGGCCAAGTCCGGCCGTACGCCCACTGATCGGCCCCACCGGGCTCTCCGGGCGCGAGCACGCCCGTGGCGTGCTGGACCCACGACGCGTCGGGTGCGTCGTCGGGGCGGGAGTAGATCCCCAGGGTCCGGCAGCCGGTGTCGTCGGGCGGGCCGAGGGCCACCTGGACGGGGATGCCGCGGTGTTCGGGCAGCGCCAGGGGCGCGGTCAGGGTGAGTTCACGTACGAGGCCGCAGCCGGCCTCGTCACCCGCTCGGACCGCCAGCTCCACGAAGCCGGTGCCGGGGAAGAGCACCTGTCCGGCCACCACATGGTCGGCCAGCCAGGGTTGGGCGGTCGTCGACAGGACGCCCGTGCACAGCAGCCCTCCGGTGTCCGGGAGTCGCACGACCGCGCCCAGCAGCGGGTGTTCCGGCCGGTCGAGGCCCGCCGATACGACATCGGCCGCACCTGCCGTCCGCCCGGCCCAGTAGCGCTCGCGCTGGAACGCGTACGTCGGCAGCTCCACCCGCCGCGCTCCGGTCCCGGCGAACAGGGCGGGCCACTGTACGGGGACGCCGTGTGCGTGCAGACGGGCCGCAGCGGTCACGGCGGCGGTGTCGTCGTCCTCGCCGCGGTCCGTACGGAGCATCGGCACCGCGGTGACACCCGGCAGCTCGGCGAGGTTGTCCCCGGTGAGGGCCGTGAGTGTCGCGTCGGGGCCCAGTTCCAGGAACACCCGGGACCCGGCGGAGGCGGCCACGGCGATCGCCGCGGCGAACCGCACCGGGCGTACGACATGGTCCACCCAGTAGTCCGGTGTGCTGATCCGTGCCGCGTCGACCATCTCGCCGGTGACGGTCGAGACGATGGGGACGCGCGGCTCCTGGAAGGCCAGCCGCTCGACCGCCGCCCGGAAGTCCGCCAGCATCGGGGCCATCAGCGGGGAGTGGAACGCATGGCTGACCCGCAGCCGCCTGGCCTTCCGGCCCTGTGCCTCGAAGCGGGCCGCGATGTGCGCCACGGTCTCCTCGTCGCCGGAGAGGACCACCGAGGACGGGCCGTTGACCGCGGCGAGTTGCGCGCGGTCGAGGTGGTCCGCGAGCAGCGGCTCCACCTCGTCCTCGGCCGCCCGCAGCGCCACCATGGCCCCGCCCTCGGGCAGCGCCTGCATCAGCCGGCCACGCGCGGCCACCAGGGCACATGCGTCGCCGAGGGAGAACACACCGGCGATATGCGCGGCGGCGATCTCTCCGATCGAGTGACCGACGAGGAGGTCGGGGACGATCCCCCAGGACTCGGCCAGCCGGAACAGCGCCACTTCGAGCGCGAACAGCGCGGGCTGCGCATACTCCGTACGGTCGAGCGCATCGGCGTCACGGTCGAGCGCATCGGCGTCCGCGCCGAACATCACCTCGCGCAGCGGCCGGCCCAGCTCGCCGTCCAGCAGCGTGCACACCTCGTCGAGCGCGCGGGCGAACACGGGGAAGCGGTGGGCCAGTTCGCGGCCCATGCCGATGCGCTGCGCGCCCTGACCGGCGAACAGCAGGGTCAGGGGCCCCGCGCCCGCGACGACGCCCCGCGCCGCCTCCACCACGCCGTCCGGAGTGGACAGCAGCACCGCGCGGTGCTCCAGCTGGGCGCGGGTCGTGGCGAGGGAGTAGCCGATGTCGGGCGCCGGGGCGCGGGTGTCGGCGAGGAAGGAGTGCAGGCGGTCCAGCTGGGCCCGCAGCGCGGCGTCGGTCCGTCCCGACACCAGCCAGGGGACCACGCGGGGGGCGGCTTCGGGTGTTGTGTCCGGGGGCGCGAGCACTGCGGCGGTGGCCGGTGGCGTCTCGTACGGTGCCTGCTCGACGATGACATGGGCGTTGGTGCCGCTGATGCCGAACGAGGACACGCCCGCGCGGCGCGGCCGTTCCGCCTGCGGCCACGACGTCGGCTCGGTGAGCAGCTCCACCGTGCCCGCCGTCCAGTCCACATGCGAGGACGGCGCGTCCACGTGCAGTGTTCTGGGCAGCGTGCCATGGCGCATGGCCATGACCATCTTGATGACGCCCGCGACACCCGCCGCGGCCTGGGTGTGTCCGATGTTGGACTTGACCGACCCCAGCAGCAGCGGACGCGTCGCGTCCCGGCCCTGGCCGTAGGTGGCCAGGATGGCCTGCGCCTCGATGGGGTCGCCCAGCCTGGTGCCGGTGCCATGTGCCTCCACGGCGTCCACGTCCGCGGGGACGAGTCCCGCTCCGGCCAGCGCCTGGCCGATGACCTGCTGCTGGGACACGCCGCTCGGCGCGGTCAGCCCGTTCGACGCGCCGTCGGAGTTGACCGCCGAGCCGCGCAGCACCGCCAGGATCCGGTGGCCGTTGCGGCGGGCGTCCGACAGCCGCTCCAGCACCAGCATGCCCACGCCCTCGGACCAGCCGGTGCCGTCGGCGGCCTCCGCGAACGCCTTGCACCGGCCGTCCTCGGACAGCCCGCCCTGCTTGGCGAACTCCACGAAGATGCCGGGCTCGGACATCACGGTGACGCCACCGGCCAGGGCCAGCGAGCACTCGCCGCCGCGCAGCGACTGGGCCGCGAGGTGGAGGGCCACCAGCGACGAGGAGCAGGCGGTGTCGACCGTGAGCGCCGGTCCGCGCAGCCCGAGCGTATAGGCGACCCGGCCGGACAGGACACTGGGAGAGTTGCCGGTCAGCACATACCCCTCGGCGTCGCCGGTCGCCTCGTGCAGCCGCGGGCCGTAGTCCTGGGCCATCGCGCCGACGAACACACCGGTCCGGCTGCCGTGCAGTGACGAGGGCGCGATCCCCGCCCGCTCGACCGCCTCCCAGGTCACTTCGAGCGCCAGCCGCTGCTGGGGATCCATGGCGAGGGCTTCCCGGGGCGAGATCCCGAACAGCGCCGCGTCGAACCGGTCGGCGTCGTACAGGAAACCGCCCGGCCGCTGTGTGGCCAGCACCTCGGCCGCCCAGCCGCGGTCGGTCGGCATCGCGGAGACGGCGTCCGCTTCGCTCGCCACCAGGTCCCACAGCGCCTCGGGGGTATCGGCCCCGCCCGGGTAGCGGCAGCCCATGCCCACGATGACCACCGGCTCGTCGGCGGGCGCGGCGGGGGCCCGGGGCGGGGTCTCGCCGGTGCCGGTGGCGCCGCTGGACTCGGTGGCCAGCCGGGCGGCGATCCGGTCCGGTGTGGGGTGGTCGAACAGCGCGGTGTCGGGCAGTCGCAGACCGGTGGCGGACCTCAGCCGGGACACGAGTTCCACGGTCATGGTGGAGTCGAAGCCGAGTTGTTTGAACGTCAGGCTCGTGTCGACCCGCTCCGGTTCGGCGTAGCCGAGCACCATCGCGGTCTCGGCCCGCACCAGCCGCGCCATGTCCACACGCGGCTGCCTTACGGCCGGCTCCGCGGGCGCGGGTGCCTCACCCGGTACGGGCTCGGGGGCGCCCGGGGGCGTGGCGGCGCCGTATTCGGTCAGCTGACCTGCCGGTTGGCCGTCCAGCCAGTGGCGTTCCCGTTGGAAGGCGTAGGTGGGCAGTGCCACTCGCCTGCCGCCCCGCTGGGCGAAGTACGTGTCCCAGCGCACCGGGGCACCGTGGACGTGCAGTTCGGCCATCGCGGTCAGTACCGTCAGTGACTCGTCACTGCCGGGGCGGAGTGTCCTGACGACCGCGGGGGGCGTGTCGGCGGGACCTTGAGCGTCCGCGGAGCTCGCAGGGGGCTGGTCGAGGCATTCCCGGGTCATCCCGGTGAGCACCCCGTCCGGGCCCAGCTCCAGGAACGCGCCGACGCCCCGGTCCCGCAGGGTACGTACGGTGTCCGCGAAGCGGACGGTCTCGCGGGCGTGCCGCGCCCAGTACTCCGCGGAGCACAGCTGCTCGGCGGTCGCGAGTTCGCCGGTGAGGTCGGACACCACGGGGATCCGGGGCGCGGCGAGGGACAGCCCGGCCACGACCTGGCGGAACTCGTCGAGCATGGCGTCCATGCGGGGCGAGTGGAACGCATGGGAGACCCGCAGGCGCTTGGTTCTGCGCCCCGAGTCGGCGAAGTGTGCGACGACGTCCTCGACCGCGCCCTCGTCGCCGGCGACGACCACGGACGCCGGGCCGTTGACCGCCGCGAGGGAGATCTCGTGCTCGCGCCCGGCCAGCAGCGGACGCACCTCCTCCTCGGGCGCCTGGACCGAGGCCATCGCGCCACCGGTGGGCAGCGCCTGCATCAGCCGGCCGCGCGCCGCCACCAGCGTGCACGCGTCGGCGAGCGACAGCACCCCGGCCACGTGGGCGGCGGCGACGGCCCCGATCGAGTGCCCGGCCACGAAGTCCGCGGTGGTGCCCCAGGACTCCAGCAGCCGGAAGAGGGCCACGTGGAGGGCGAAGAGCGCGGGCTGGGTGTAGGCGGTGCGGTGCAGCAGATCGGCGTCGTCGGTGCCCTCCGGCGCGAACATCACCTCGCGCAGCGGCCTTTCGAGGTGTTCGTCCATCAAGGCGCAGACATCGTCCAGCGCCCGTGCGAACACCGGATACCGCCGGTACAGCTCGTGACCGGCCCCGGCCCGCTGCGAGCCCTGGCCGGAGAACAGGAACGCGGTGGCGGCAGCGGAGCGCGGCGCCGAGCCCTGGATCGCACCGCTGCCGGGGGTACCGTCGGCGAGCGCGGTCAGGGTGCGCAGTGCGCCGTCCCGGTGCCGGGCGAGGACCACGGCGCGGTGGTCGAACGTGGCCCGCGTCGTGGCCAGGGAGAAGCCCACGTCGGCCATCGCCGCCGGACTGGTTTCCGGGCCGCCGTCCGCGCCATCCGCCCCGTCCGCGCCATCCGCCCCGCCCGCGCCACCATCGCCGCCTTGGCCGGTCACATGGGCCGCGAGCCGAGCCGCCTGTGCGCGCAGCGTGTCCGGTGTCCTGCCCGACAGCAGCCACGGCACAACGCCGGGCTCGGGGTCCTCGGGGCCCTCGCCGTCCTCGGCCGCCGTGAGGTCTGTGGCCGGTCCCGCCTCGGCGGGCGTGGCGTGTCCGAGCGACGCGGCGTCCGATACGACGAGGTGGCAGTTGGTGCCGCCCATGCCGAACGACGACACCCCGGCCAGGACCGAGCCGTGGTGGACGGGCCAGGGGCGCGCCGCCGTCACCACGCCGAGGCGCCACTCGTCGAACCGTATCCGCGGGTTGGGCCGCTCGAAGTTCAGGCTCGCGGGCAGGGTCCCGTGGCGGAGCGAGAGCGCGATCTTCAGCAGCCCGACGATGCCCGCCGCGCCCTCCAGGTGGCCGACGTTGGTCTTCGCGGAGCCGACCAGCAGCGGCTCGTCGGCGGGGCGGTCGGCCCCGTACACCGCACCGAGGGCGGCGGCCTCGACGGGATCGCCGACACGGGTGCCGGTGCCGTGCAGTTCGACGTACCGTACGGCGGTCGGGTCGGCGCCCGCGCGGCGGCAGGCCGCGCGCAGTACGGCCTGCTGGGCCCGCTGGTCGGGGGTGGTCAAGGCGTCGCCGGCGCCGTCGTTGTTGACCGCGCCGCCCTCGATGACGCAGTAGATCTCATCGCCGTCGGCCACGGCGTCCGCCAGCGGCTTGAGCAGGACGAGACCGCCGCCCTCACCGCGGACATAGCCGTTGGCGCGCTCGTCGAAGGTGAAGCACCGGCCGTCCGGGGACAGCCCGCCGAAGCGGGCCGCGGCCTCGGTGCTCTCGGGCGTGAGGTTCAGCTGGACACCGCCGGCCAGCGCGGTCCGTGACTCGCCGCGGCGCAGGCTCTCGCAGGCGAGGTGGACCGCGACGAGGGATGACGACTGCCCGGTGTCGACCACCAGGCTGGGGCCGCGCAGCCCGAGGAAGTAGGAGACGCGGTTGGCGATGATGCTGCGGTTCAGCCCGGTGAGGGTGTGGTGGCCGATGTCCACGACACCCCGGCGCCGGTCCATGGTGCCGTAGTCGTCCGCGGTCACGCCGACGAACACTCCGGTGTCGCTGCCGCGGACGGCGTCCGGCGGCATTCCGGCGTCTTCGAGCACCTCCCAGCCCAGCTCCAGCATGAGGCGCTGCTGCGGGTCCATCGCCCGGGCCTCGCGCGGGGAGATCCCGAAGAACTCGGCGTCGAAGCGGTCGACGTCCGCCAGGAAGCCGCCGTGTCCGTGACGGCCGGGAGGCGGCTCGGACACCGCGCTCACCCCGTCGCGCAGTAGCTCCCAGAACCGCGCGGGGTCCGGCGCGGACGGCAGCCGGCAGGACAGCCCCACCACGGCGATGGCACTTTCCCGGTGTGTACCGGGCCGGTCGGCAGGACTGGACTCGGATGGACTCAACGCTCCGCTCCCCACACACAAGTTGTCTCGTCCGGCCCCGCGCCGGCCCCACACACCCGGCAGCCCGGGTCAACGCCCGTAGAACTCCGCGACCTTGCCGATGATGTAGTCCTGGTCCGCCTCGGTCAGTCCGGTGTGGGTGGGCAGACAGAGGCCATCCGCGGTGAAGCGGCCGGCGTTCAGGGAGGCCCAGTCCGGATCGAAGTAGAGGGGTTGCTTGCTCATCGGCTGAAAGAAGCGCCTGGTCTCGATCGACTCCTCGGCCAAAAACGCGCACAGTTCATCGCGGCGCTCGGCCAGCACGTCGTACATCCACAGCACATCCCGCGGCGGCATCCGGGCGATTTCCTTGATTTCCCCGAGTCCGGCGTCGTAATACGCCTCGATCTTCTTGCGCCGGTCGAGGAATTCGTCTATCTTCTCCAGCTGCCCGAGAGCGACCGCGGCCTGCAAATTGGTCATACGGAAGTTGTAGGCCAGGTTCTTGTGCAGGAAGTCGTGCTCGGCACCGATGGCCATGCCACGCAGATGCGCCATCTGCGCGGCGAGCCTACCGTCGTCGGTCACGCAGATGCCGCCCTCGCCGGAGGTGATGATTTTATTGGCGAAAAGAGAGAAGCACGCCACGTCGGCGACCGGCCGGATGCCGTGCGCCTCGGCGGAATCCTCGATCACCCGCAGGTTGTACTCGAACGCGATCCGCATGATCACGTCCATATCGCAGCGGCGCCCGTGCACATGGACGGGCATGATGACCTTGGTGCGCGGCGTGATCTTGGACTCGATGAGCGCCGCGTCGATGTTCAGGTCGTTGCCGCAGTCGACGAAGACGGGCGTCGCGCCCGTGTAGGTGACCGCCCACGCGGACGCGACGAACGTGAACTCCGGGACCAGCACCTCATCGCCGGGGCCCACACCCAGGGCGCGCAGCGCCAGGGTGAGCGCGGCCGTACCCGAGGAGCAGGACACTCCGTGCGCCACTCCGTTGTAGCGCGCGAATTCGCTCTCGAACTGGCGAACATAGGGCCCAGCGGCCGATATCCACCCGGAAGCGATCGCCTCGGTGACGTACTTCAATTCCGCGCCCACCAGATATGGTTTCGCGGCCTGGTATGTGAAGGTCATGCCATTCCTCATTCAGCCGTGGGGCCATGGGCGCTGCCCTTACGCCACTCTATCCGCGACCCAATGCAGAATCTCTAAGGGAAGTACCAGAGCCCTTTGGTGCGGGGTCCGGTCACCGCCCTGGAACGAGCCATTCCTCGATCGCACGCGCGGTGTCCGCCGCCTTTTCCTCGATCACCGAGAAGTGATTGGCCGCCATCGGCCGTACGGTGTGCGAGGGGTCCAGCGGGGAGCTGCGCCAGCGGTCGAACTCCGGCTCGGCGCCGGGGAACCCCTCCGCGCACTGGAGGAACAGAACCGGCACCGGCACCGGGTCGTACTCCAGGTGTGCGGCGATCTCGAACCAGTGGGCCATGCCGGACAGCCGCGCGCTGTGGAACTCCCCGAACTCCGACTCGCTCCGGAAGATCTGGTCCAGCAACCCGCCGACCAGGCTGCCCTGCGACTCCACCCCGGTGGGGCGGAAGGTGTCCATCATGACGACCGACTCCGGGAGACGTCCGCCGGTCCGCTCGAGATGGCCGGTGACGGAGTAGGCGAGCGCGCCCGCCGAGGAGTGGCCGACCAGGACGTAGGGGTCGTGGTCGGCGGCCTGCTCGATGCTCGCCACCAGGGTGCGGAGGGCGACCTCGGCCGTGGCGGGCAGGCTCTCCCCCGCGCCGTAACCGGGCAGCGGGATCGCCGAGACCGGCCGGGTGCCACGGAAGTGGGCGGCCAGCCGCGCGTACTGGTGCACACCGCCGTTGACGACGGTCGAGCTGAGGCAGATCAGGCGGGGCGTGGCGGGCCCGTCGGCGAGGGACACCGGCCGGGCCATATGCCGGGGGTCGTCCGGCTGGTCGTAGGTGGGCCGGATTTTGGCGATCGCCTGCAGCATATGGAAGCCGTCGCCCACCTTGTCCTCGACGACCGCGGTACGGAACATCCTGCTGACGGTGTCCTGCTCGCCGGACGCCCCCGTCCCCTCCCGCGAGGCCGGCCGCGGACCGGTTCCGCCGGGGCCGGCGAACTCGCGCCGTACCCAGCGGGCGAGTTCGGCGGGTGTCTTCTTGTCGAACACCAGCATCGGGGACAGTCGCAGCCCGGTCAGCGCGGTGAGCTTGTTGCGCAGCTCGATCGCGCTGAGCGAGTCGAAACCCAGCTCCAGGAAGTCGCGTTCGGGGTGGACGGCCGCGGCCTCGCCGTGGCCCAGCAGGGTGGCCGCGTAGCCGCGTATCAGCTCCTCAACCGTGGTGTCCTGCTGGTCCTCGGTGAGCCCGGCGAGACGCCTGCGCAGCCAGTCCGGGCCGGTGCCGTCCGAGGTGGCGGCGGTGGCGGTGCGGCGGGCCGGCGGCACCAGGGCGCGCATCAGCGGCGGCAGCTGGTCGGCGTGGGCGCGCAGGGTCGCCATGTTCATCCGGACGGGCACCGGGTTGGCGTGGCGCAGCGGAACCGCGGCGTCGAACAGGGCCAGGCCCTGGGCCACGGACAGCGGTGGCAGACCCGTCCGCGCGCTGCGCCGCAGCTCGCCCCCGTCCAGGGTCGCGGTCATCCCGGCGCTCTGCTCCCATGCGCCCCAGGCCAGGGAGGTCGCGGCCTGGCCGTGTGCGGCGCGGTGCGCGGCCAGGGCGTCCAGGAAGGCGTTCGCCGCCGCGTAGTTGCCCTGTCCGGCCGCGCCGCTGACCCCGGCCAGGGAGGAGAACATCACGAAGGCGGCCAGGTCCAGATCATGAGTGAGCTCGTGCAGATGCCAGGCGGCGTCCACCTTGGGACGCAGTACGGTACTCAGCCGCTCCGGCGTCAGCGCCTCCACCACACCGTCGTCCAGCACACCCGCCGCATGCACCACCGCCGTCAGCGGATGCTCCACCGGAACCGACGCCAGCACACCCGTCACCGCATCACGATCCGCCACATCACACGCCACCACCGACACCTCGGCACCCAGCTCCGCCAACTCCGCCCGCAACTCGGCCGCGCCCGGGGCCTCCAGCCCACGACGGCTCGTCAGCAGCAGTCGGCGCACTCCGTGTCCGGTCACCAGATGGCGGGCCAGTTCGCCGCCCAGGCCGCCGGTCCCGCCCGTGATCAGTACGGTCCCCGTGCCGTCCCACGGCTGGGTGGCGTCCTCGTCCGGGGCCAGCCGGGCAAGGCGTCCGACGTGCAGCGCGCCGTCCCGTACGACGGACTGTGGCTCACCCGACGCCAGCAGAGCGGGCAGGTGGGCGGCGAGCACACCGTGGTCCTCCGATGGTGTGCCGTCTTCCGCGCCGAGGTCGAGCAGGACGAACCGGCCGGGGTTCTCCGACTGGGCCGAGCGCACCAGCCCCCATACCGCGGCGGCGGCGAGGTCCGTCACGGGTGCGCCGTCGTCATCGGCGACCGCGCCCCGGGTCACGAACACCAGCCGGGAGTGGGCGAACCGGTCCTCGGTCAGCCACGTCTGGACCAGTTCGAGCACCCGCGCGACGGTTCGGTGGACCTCGGCCACGTCCGTGAACTCCGGCGAACCGATGGCCACCGACACCGCGTCCGGCACCGGCTCCAGCACCGCCAGTCCCGTCGGCGTGGCGTCCGTCAGCTCGACGACGTCCGCAGCGCCGTCCGCCGCCGGGCCGACCTCGCCGCGTGGGGCGGGAACCCAGTCCAGGCGGAACAGGGCGTCGCGCGCCACCGCGCCGCCGTCCTGGGCCATGGCGTCCGGCGACACCAGGCGCAGCACCAGCGAGTCCACCGAGAGCACCAGGGCTCCGGCCGGATCGGTCGCCGTCAGTGCCACCGCGTCGGTGCCGACCCGGGCGAGCCGGACGCGCAGCACGGAGGCGCCGCCTGCGTGCAGCGACACTCCGTTCCAGGAGAACGGCAGCCGGCCGCCCCCGCTCGCTCCCAGGTCCACGAAGGACACCGCGTGCAGGGCGGCGTCCAGCAGCGCCGGATGCAGCCCGAACGAGGCCGCGTCCCGCGCCTCCTCCGGCAGGGCGGCCTCCGCGAACACCTCGTCGCCGCGCCGCCACACCGCCCGTAGCCCCTGGAAGACCGGCCCGTATGCGAATCCGTCCGCGGCGGTACGCTCGTAGAAGCCGTCCACGTCGACCGGCTCGGCACCCGGCGGGGGCCAGGCCGCGCCCTCCGGCGCGTCGGGTGTGTCGTACGGCGTGTCGTGCGGTTCGCCCGGGGCCAGGGTGCCCGTGGCATGCCGGGTCCACGGGTGGTCGGGCGCGTCGGCGGGGCGTGAGTACAGGCTCAGCTCCCGGCGGCCCGACGCGTCGGGTGCACCCGCCCACAGCTGTACGACCGCCGTGTCCCGCTCGCCCAGGGCCAGCGGTTCGGCGAGGGTGAGTTCCTCCACCCGGGAGCAGCCGACCTGGTCGCCCGCGCGGGTCGCGAGCTCCAGGAAGCCCGTACCCGGGAAGAGCGCCGTGCCGCCCACCACATGGTCGGCCAGCCACGGGTGGGAGGCCACCGACAGGCGGCCGGTGAAGAGGACGCCCTGGGAGCCCGCGAGTTCCACCTCGGCGCCGAGCAGGGGATGCCGGGCGGGCGTCAGGCCCAGGCCGGAGGCGTCGTGGGCCGCGGGGAGCGCCGCCGACCAGTAGCGCTCGCGCTGGAAGGCGTACGTCGGCAGCTCCACGCGGTGCGCGCCGCTGCCCTCGAAGAACGCCTCCCACCGCACCCCGGTGCCGGCGACATACAGCCCGGCCAGGGCCGCGACGACCGATGCCTCCTCACCTCGGTCCTTGCGGCACAGGGGCACCACGGCCGCCTCCGGAGTCCGTTCGCCGAGGATGTCCCGGGTCAGCGCGGACAGGACCGCGTCCGGACCGATCTCGACGAAGGTGTCCACGCCCTGTTCGCCCAGTCGGCGCACGGCGTCGTGGAACCGCACCGCCTCGCGTGCGTGCCGCACCCAGTGGTCGGGCGAGCCGATCTCCTCCGCCGTGGCCGGGTGGCCGGTCAGGGTGGACACCAGCGGGATCCGCGGGGACTGGTACGTAAGGGTTTCGGCGACCCGCCGGAAGTCCTCCAGCATCGGCTCCATGAGGGGCGAGTGGAAGGCGTGGCTGACCGTCAGCCGCCGGGTCTTGCGGCCGTCGGCGGTGAAGTGGGCGGCGAGTTCCAGCACCGCGTCCTCGGCCCCGGCGATCACCACCGAGCGCGGGCCGTTGACGGCGGCGAGGGACACGCGGTCGGCGCGGTCGGCCAGCAGCGGTGTCACTTCCTCCTCGGTGGCCTGCAGCGACACCATCGCGCCGCCGGCGGGCAGCGCCTGCATCAGCCGGCCGCGCGCCGCCACCAGCGCGCACGCGTCGGCGAGGGACAGCACATCCGCGACGTGGGCGGCCGCGATCTCGCCGATCGAGTGGCCCGCCACCTGGTCCGGGGTGACACCCCAGGACTCCAGCAGCCGGAACAGCGCGACCTCGAGGGCGAAGAGCGCGGGCTGGGTGTATTCGGTCCGGTCGAGCTCGGCGGCCTCGGGGGTGTCCGGCTCGGCGAACACCACATCCCGCAGCGGCCGGTCCAGCAGGGTGTCCAGATGCGCGAACACCGCGTCCAGGGCCCGCGCGAACTCAGGGAAGCGGTCGTACAGCTCCCGGCCCATACCGGGTCGCTGTGAGCCCTGGCCCGCGAACAGGAAGGCCGTCTTGCGACCGCCACCGGCCGCGCCCCGGGCCAGCTCCGCGACCCCGTCGTCGGTGGCCAGCAGCGCCACTCGGTGTTCGAGCGCGGAACGGCTCGTCGCCAGCGAATACGCCACGTCCAGCGGCCGGAGGCCGGGGTGGTGTTCCAGGTGTGCCAACAGCCGGTCGGTCTGGGCGCGCAGCGCCTCCTCGGTGGCTCCGGAGACGAACCAGGGCGCCGGCCGGTCGAACGGCGTGGCGACGTCACCGGGCCCGCGCTCCAGGGCCGGGACGGGTGTCGGGGCCGGTGTCGGGGCCGGTGCCTCTTCGAGGATCACATGCGCGTTGGTGCCGCTGATCCCGAACGACGAGATGCCCGCCCGGCGGGCCTTGTCGCCCGTCGGCCAGGGCACCGGTTCGGTGAGCAGCCGCACTGCCCCCGCCGACCAGTCGACGTGCGAGGACGGCGCGTCCACGTGCAGCGTCCTGGCCAGCGCCCCGTGCCGTAGCGCCATCGCCATCTTGATGACCCCGGCGATTCCGGCGGCCGCCTGGGCGTGGCCGATGTTGGACTTGACCGACCCCAGCCACAGCGGCGCCGCCTCGGCGGGCCGACGGCCGTACGTCGCGAGCAGCGCCTGGGCCTCGATCGGGTCGCCCAGCGGTGTTCCGGTGCCGTGTCCCTCCACGGCGTCCACATCCGTGGCCGCCAGCCCGGCGTCGGCCAGGGCCTGGCGGATCACCCGCTGCTGGGACGGGCCGTTGGGAGCCGTCAGGCCGTTCGACGCGCCGTCCTGGTTGACGGCCGAGCCGCGTAGGACGGCCACCACCTCATGCCCGTTGCGCCGGGCGTCCGACAGCCGCTCGAGGGCGACAAGACCCGCGCCCTCGGCCCAGCCGGTCCCGTCCGCGGACTCCGAGAACGCCTTGCAGCGGCCGTCGGCAGCCAGCCCGCCCTGTGCGTTGAAGGCCAGGAACGGCCCGGGGTTGGCCATCACCGCCACGCCACCGGCCAGCGCCAGGGAACACTCGCCCGAGCGCAGTGCCCGCGCGGCCCAGTGCAGCGCCACCAGCGACGCCGAGCAGGCCGTGTCCACCGTCACCGCGGGGCCCTCCAGGCCGAAGGTGTACGACAGCCGACCGGAGATCACACTGGTGGCCTCGCCCGTGAGATAGCGGCCCTGGAGCTCCGGGGGCGGGGTGTAGCCGCTCCCGGCGGCGCCGATGAACACGCCCGTGTCGCTGCCGCGCAGACCGGCCGGGTCGATGCCCGCCCGCTCCAGGGCCTCCCAGGCGACCTCCAGCAGCAGGCGCTGCTGCGGATCGGTGGCCAGCGCCTCGCGCGGGGAGATGCCGAAGAAGCCCGCGTCGAAGTGGCCCGCGGCGGAGAGGAATCCGCCCTCCCGCACGTAATCCCCCTCCAGCGGCCAGCCGCGGTCGGCGGGGAACGGGGACATCGCGTCCCGGCCGTCGGCCACCAGCCGCCACAGGTCCTCGGGCGAGGCGACGTCACCGGGGTAGCGGCAGCCCATGCCCACGATCACGATCGGGTCGTCGTCGGTGTCGCGCAGATCCGCCCGGTGGCGGCCGGCGGCCACGGCGGGCGCCGCCGCTTCGTACCCGTCGCCGTCCCCGTCCCCGTCCCTGTCGCCGTCGCCGTCGCCGAACAGCTCGGTGACCAGAAAGTCCGTGAGGACGAGGGGGGTCGGGTAGTCGAAGACGAGGGTGGACGGCAAGCTCAGGCCGGTGACGGCGTCCAGCACATTACGCAGCTCCACCGCGGTCAAGGAGTCGAATCCGAGCTCCCTGAAGGCGCGGTCGGCGCCGATCGCGTCCGCGTCGGCGTGTCCGAGCACCGCCGCGGCCTGATCGCGGACCAGGCCGAGCAGCAACTCGGCGCGCCCGGCGTCCGGCAGGCTCTCCAGCCGCTCCCGGAACGCGGCGACCGCCGACCGCTCACCCTGCCGTGCCGCCCGGGCCCGCTCGAGGACGCGCCGGACCTCGGGGAGCCCGGACAGCAGGGGGCTGGGCCGGGCCGACAGGAAGGCGGGGGCGAAGCGCTCCCAGTCGATGTCGGCCACGGTCACGGCCGCGTCCTGCCGGGTCACCGCGTCCCGCAGGGCGCTGATGGCCAGATCGGGGGCGAGGAGGCCGAGCCCGCGCCGGAGCAGATACTCGGACATCGCTTCCTCGGTGGCCATTCCGGCCCCGGCCCAGGCGCCCCAGGCCACCGACGTGGCCGTGGCGCCGCGCGCCCGCCTGGCCTCGGCCAGGGCGTCCAGATACGCGTTGGCCGCTCCGTACGCGCTCTGCCCGCCGCTGCCCCACACCCCGGCGATCGAGGAGAACAGTACGAACAGGTCCAGCGGCCGGTCGCCGAGCAGCGCGTCGAGGTTGGCCGCGCCCGCCACCTTGGCGGACACGATGTCGGCGACGTCCGCGAGGCTCATCTCTCCCACCGGGACCGACCTGCCGACGCCGGCCGTGTGGACGACGCCGGTCAGCGGGGTGTCGGCGGGGATGTCGGCCAGCACGGCGGCCAGCGCCGGGCGGTCCGCCACATCACAGGCCACGATCGAGACCTGGCAGCCCGACTCGCCCAGCTCCGCCGCCAGCCGGGCCGCGCCCGGCGCGTCCGGTCCGCGGCGGCTCGTCAACACCAGCCGCTCAGCCCCGCTGCGGGCCAGCCAGCGCGCCACTTCCGCGCCCAGCGCCCCGGTGCCGCCGGTCACCAGTACCGTCCCCGTCACGGAGAAGCCGCGCTCCTCGCGCTCCGTACGGCCGGGCGCCAGCCTGCGTCCGAACAGGCCGGACGGCCGGATCGCCACTTGGTCCTCGCCGTTGCCGTCGCCATCGCCCATGCCATCGCCGACGGGCCCGGCGGCCAGCACCCCGGCCAGCCGCCGGGCGGCCCGCCGGTCGACGTCCTCGGGCAGGTCGACCAGTCCGCCCCAGCGCCGCGGATGCTCCAGCGCGGCCACCCTGCCGAAGCCCCACACCTGGGCCTGGACGGGGCTCGCCATCCGGTCCGAGCGGCCGATCGACACCGCGCCCCGGGTCACACACCACAGCGGCGCCTCGATCCCGGCGTCGCCGAGAGCCTGCACCAGGGCCACGGTCTGCGCCAGGCCGACGGGCGCGGCGGGATGCTCGGCAACCGCCGACTCGCCCAGCGCCAGCAGCGACAGCACCCCCGCGAAGCCCGCCCCGTCCGTGGCCGTGGCCACTTCGGCGAGCCGCCCGGCCAGGGCCGTACGGTCCCCCTCACCGGCTCCGAGCTCGTCGACTTCGAGGAGGACGGCATCGGTTCCAACAGCCGCGAGTACGGAGGTCACCCACGCGTCCTCGGCGTACCCCGCCGGCACCACCGCCAGCCAGGTCCCGGGGGCGGTGTCCATCGCCGTATCGGCCAGCGGCGTCCACACCACCCGATAGCGCCAGCCGTCGACCAGCGACCGCTCCCTTCGCTGCCGTCGCCATGACGACAGCGCGGGTACGACGGGGCTCAGCGCCGCACCGTCGACGCGCAGGCTCGACGCCAGGGACTCGACGTCCTCCCGCTCCACCGCGGTCCAGAACTCCGCGTCGGCCGGGTCCGCATGGACCGCGCCCCGGGTGTCCGTCTCCTCCTCTCCGGCCGGCTCAGGCCAGAAGCGCTCTCGCTGGAAGGCGTAAGTGGGCAACTCGACGCGGGTTGCCCCGGTGTCGGCGAAGAAGGCCGACCAGTCCACCGCCACCCCGGCGACATGCAGTCGGGCCACCGCCGTGAGCAGGGCGGTCTCCTCGTCCCGGCCCCGGCGCAGCGCCGGAACCACAACCGTGTCACCGGAGCGCTCGGGCAGGCTGTCCTGCGCCATGGCGGAGAGCACGCCGTCGGGGCCGATTTCGAGGAAGGCGGTCACTCCGGCCGCGCCCATCGCGGCCACCCCGTCGGCGAACCGGACGGGCTCACGTACATGCCGCACCCAGTACTCGGGCGAACACACCAGTTCCGCCGGCGCGGGCGCGCCGGTCACATCGGAGACGAGTGGGATACGCGGGGCCTGGAAGGACATCCCGGCCACCACGGCCCGGAACTCCTCCAGCATGGGCTCCATCAGCGGGGAGTGGAACGCATGGCTGACCGTCAGCCGTTTGGCCTTGCGCCCGTCGTCCGCGAACCGCGCCGCGACCTCGGACACCGCGGACTCGTCACCGGAGATCACGACCGAACGGGGGCCGTTCACCGCCGCGATCGACACGCGCTCGCCCAGATACGGGATCACCTCCTCCTCGGTGGCCTGCAGCGACACCATCACGCCACCGGCGGGCAGCGCCTGCATCAGCCGGCCGCGCGCCGCCACCAGCGCGCACGCGTCCTCGAGCGACAACACGCCCGCCACATGAGCGGCGGCCACCTCGCCCACCGAATGGCCCGCCAGGTGGTCGGGTCGCACCCCCCATGACCCCACCAGCCGGAACAGCGCCACTTCGAGAGCGAACAGCGCGGGCTGCGCCCACTCCGTCTCGTCCAGCAGCGCGGCCTCGGCCGACCCGTCCCGCGCGAACATCACCTGACGCAACGGACGGTCCAGGTGGCCGTCGAGGTGCCCGTCGAGGTGCCCGAACACCTCGTCCAGAGCCTTCGCGAACACCGGGAACCGCTCGTACAGCTCCTGGCCCATCCCCGCCCGCTGGCTGCCCTGGCCGGAGAACAGCAACCCGAGCCCGCCGCCCGGCCGCGCCACGCCCCGCGCTGCCCGCGCCACACCGTCCGGACCGGCCAGCACTACGGCACGGTGTTCGAAGGCGGGCCGACGCGTCACCAGCGAGAAACCGACGTCCACCAATCGGGGCCCGGTGTCCGCCTGAAGCGCGGCGACGCGCTCGATCTGGCCGTCCAGCGCCTCCTCGGTCTTCGCCGACACCGGCCACGGTACGACGCGGGGGACATGGGTCCCCGGGTCCGGCTCCTGCTCGGCCGGTGGCGCCTGTTCGACGATGACATGCGCGTTGGTGCCGCTCATACCGAACGACGACACCCCCGCCCGGCGCGGCCGCCCGGGGTCCGGCCACTCGACCGGGTCGGTCAGCAACTCCACCGCCCCCGCCGACCAGTCCACATGGGACGACGGCTGATCGATGTGCAGCGTCCTGGGCAGCGTGCCGTGGCGCAGCGCCATGACCATCTTGATCACACCGGCCACGCCCGCCGCGGCCTGGGAGTGTCCGATGTTGGACTTGATCGACCCCAGCCACAGCGGACTGTCGGCATCGCGGCCCTGGCCGTAGGTGGCGAGGATCGCCTGTGCCTCGATGGGGTCGCCGAGGGTGGTGCCGGTGCCGTGTGCCTCCACCGCGTCCACATCCGACGTCGTCAGCCGGGCGTTGTCGAGTGCTTCCCGGATGACGCGCTGCTGGGCCGGGCCGTTGGGCGCGGTCAGGCCGTTGGAGGCCCCGTCCTGGTTCACCGCGGTGCCGCGGATGACCGCGAGCACCTGGTGGCCGTTGCGCTCTGCGTCGGACAGCCGCTCCAGTACGAGGATGCCGACCCCCTCCGACAGCCCGGTCCCGTCCGCCGCCTCGGCGAACGCCTTGCACCGTCCGTCCTCGGACAGTCCCCGCTGGGCGCTGAAGTCGATGATCACCCCAGGGGTGGACATCACCGCCACACCGCCGGCCAGCGCCAGCGAACACTCGCCGGTCCGCAGCGACTGCACCGCCCAGTGCAGGGCGACCAGCGACGACGAGCACGCGGTGTCGAGGGTGACGGCCGGCCCCTCCAGCCCGTAGAAGTACGACAGCCGCCCGGAAGCGATGGAGCCCGAGGCCCCGTCGAGGCCGTAGTCGTGGTACATCAGCCCCATGAAGACACCGGTCCGGCTGCCCTTCAGCGAGGCCGGGTCGATCGCCGCCCGCTCGACGGCCTCCCACGAGGTCTCCAGCAACAGCCGCTGCTGCGGATCCATGTGCAGGGCTTCGCGCGGTGAGATCCCGAAGAAGCCCGGGTCGAAGTCGGCCGCGTCGTAGAGGAAACCCCCCGAGCGCGTATACGACTTGCCCGGCGTGCCCGGCTCCGGGTCGTACAGCTCCGGCAGGTCCCATCCCCGCCCCACCGGGTAGCCGGAGGGCCGGCCGCGGTCCGTGGGAAACGCCGAGATGGCGTCGGTGCCCTCGGCGACCAGCCGCCACAGCTCCTCCGGCGATGTCACCCCACCCGGATAGCGGCAGCTCATCCCGACGATCGCGATCGGCTCCCGCTCGCCCGTCTCCAGCGCGAGCACCCGCTGACGGGTCTGGTGCAGGTCCGTCGTCACCTTCCGGAGGTATTCGAGGAGCTTTTCGTCGTCCATAGCAGCCTTCACCCGTATTCGGTCAGATGGTCGCCGGTCGTCGGCTCAGTGGAGGTCCAGCTCGTTGTCGATGAAGGCGAAGATCTCTTCCGCCGAGGACTCACCGATCCGGGATTCCACCGAGGCCGAATCGGACTCGCCACCGGTCCACTTGAGCAGCATGGATTGCAGCCGCACGGTCACGGCGCGGCGTCGTTCGTCGTCGGACACCGAGGACAGCAGCTCTTCCAGCCGGTCGAGCTCGCGCAGGGCCGGATCCGTGGTCTCGGTGTCATCGGACAGCTGAGCCGCCATGTACCCCGCGGCGGCCTGCGCGGTGGGGTAGTCGAAGACCAAGGTGGCGGGCAGCCGGAGTCCCGTCGCCGCGTTGAGCTGGTTGCGCAGTTCCACCGCGGTCAGCGAGTCGAATCCGAGCTCATTGAAGTTACGGTCCGCCTCGACCGCGTCGGCGGAACCGTGGCCCAGAATGGCGGCGACATGGCCGCGTACCAGATTGGTCAGCAGGTCCAGCCGCTCCTGTGCGTCCAGCCCGGACAGCTGCCGCTTGAGGCCATCTGCGTCACCGCCGCCCGCGGCCTCCCGGCTCAGCCTGCGCGACGCCGGGACCAACCCGCGCAACAGCGCGGGAATCTCGCCCGTACGAGTACGCAGGGCAGCGGTATCCACCCGCGAGGCCGTCACCGTCGCCACGCCGGAGGCCAGCGCCGCGTCGAAGGCCCGCAACCCCTCCGCAGCCGACAGCGGCAGCAGCCCCTGACGCAGCAGCCGGGCGCGGTCCACCTGGCTCAGCAGGCCGCCCATGCCGGTGTCCGACCATAGTCCGAAGGCCACGGAGGTGGCGGGCAGGCCCTCCTCGTGCCGATGCTGGGCGAGAGCGTCCAGGAACACATTCGCCGCCGCGTAATTCGCCTGACCCGCCGCCGCCACCGAACCACCGATCGAAGAGAACAACACAAACGCGGTCAGTGGCATCTCGCGCGTCAGCTCATGCAGATGCCAGGCGGCATCCGCCTTCGGCCGCAGCACCGCATCCCACTGCTCGGCCGTCAACGACCCGACCAGGCCGCTGTCACCCACACCCGCCGCATGAATCACGGCGGTCAGCGGACGCTCCGGGGGAACGGAAGCCAGCAGCTTCTCCAACGACGCCCGGTCCGCGACATCACAGCCCGCCACGACCACCGACGCGCCCAACTCCACCAGCTCGTCCCGCAACGCCTCTGCGCCCTCAGCCGCCGGTCCCCGACGGGAGGCCAGCAGCAGATGCCGTACGCCGTGCTCCTCCACCAGATGACGGGCGATCACCGCGCCGATTCCGCCCGTACCCCCCGTCACCAGCACTGTTCCCTCATCGCCGCCCAACGACGGAACGTCCGGTGCTTCAGGCGGCGCCATACGTGTCAGCCGAGGCACCAGCATCTTGCCGTCACGCCATGCCACCTCGGGTTCGCCGCTGACCACCACCGACGGCAGCACCCCCGCCGCATCCTCACCCGCCGCCAGATCCAGCAGCACAAAACGCCCCGGATTCTCCGCCTCCGCAGCACGCACCAACCCCCACACCGGAGCCTGCGACACCACCACCCCCTCCCCCGACGACACCGCAACCCCACCCCGCGTCACCACCACCAACCGCGAACCACCCACCAACACACCCCGTACCGCACCCAACACCCGATCCACCACCGACCGCACCACCAACGGCATCTCGTCACCCACGACATCACCGCAATCCAGAACCACAACCTCGGACTCAGCGCCCTCGGCCTCATCCCAACCGACCCACTCCACCTCACCGCCCGGCTCCACCGCCACCGGACGCCACTCCACCTCCAACAACCCCTCCCCATCCCCAGAACTCAACTGCTCGGCCGTCACCGGACGACCCACCATCGACCCCACCGACAAAACCGGCCGACCACCCTCATCAGCCACCTCCAGCGCCAGCGCGTCCTTCCCCGGACGCGTCAACCGCACCCGCAACCGCGTCGCGCCCGACGCATGCAACGACACCTGATTCCAGACGAACGGGAGCAGCACCCCGCCGCGCCCCTCGCCATCGTCCGCGACCGGGCCGTCCTCGCCCATCGCCGCGGCAACGCTGTTCACATGCATGGCCGCGTCCAGGAGCG
>NZ_NCSM01000014.1:880870-990793 GCF_002224125.1 Streptomyces sp. NBS 14/10 | reverse complement strand
CGTCCCCGCCCACCGCCACCGACCCCACCCGCAGCTGCCGCGACAGACGGCGCGCCGCGGGCGGTCGGGGCGGCATCGCGGGAAGTCCCAGATCAATCCCCGCTGACGTCATCACGTCACCCGCGACTTCCTGAGGCCGTTTCGCGAGCCGCGCGCAGCGACTCCTTGAGGGAGCCCATCGTGGCCAGGACGGCGGTCGGCTCATAGCCGCAGTGGGCCATGCAGTTGTCGCAGCGCGGATCCTTGCCGCGGCCGTACTTCTCCCAGTCGGTCTCCTCGATGAGCTGACGGTAGGTGGGAACGTATCCGTCGGCCATCAGATAGCAGGGGCGCTGCCAGCCGAAGAGCGAATAGTTGGGAATGCCCCACGCGGTGCAGGGGAAGTCGGCCTTGCCTTCCAGGAAGTCCAGGAAGAGCGGGCTGTGGTTGAAGCGCCAGCGCCGCCGGTTGCCGCCGGCGAAGGCCTTCTTGAACAGTTCGCGGGTCTGCTCGACCCCGAGGAAGTGTTCCTGGTCGGGCGCCTTCTCATAGGCATAGGCGGGCGAAATCATCATCTCGTCCACCTTGAGCTCGTCGTTGAGGAAGTTCAGCACCTCGACGACGGTCTGCGGGGTGTCGGTGTTGAAGAAGGTGGAATTGGTGGTCACCCGGAAGCCGCGCCGCTGCGCCTCCTTGATGGCCTCCACCGCCTCGTCGAACACCCCCTCCTTGGCGACCGACTCGTCGTGCCGCTCGCGCAGCCCGTCGATGTGCACCGCGAACGCGAAATACGGGGATGGCTTGAACTTGTGAATCTTCTTGCGCAGCAGCATGGCATTGGTGCACAGGAAGACGTATTTCCGGCGCTCCACCAGCTGCCGTACGATTTCGTCGATCTGCGGGTGCATCAGGGGCTCACCGCCCGCGATGGACACCATCGGCGCGCCGGACTCCAGCACCGCGCCCACCGCCTGGGCGACCGGCATCCGCTGCTTGAGCACGCCGGCGGGATGCTGGATCTTTCCGCATCCCTCGCACTTCAGATTGCACGCGTACAACGGCTCGAGCTCGACAATCAGCGGAAACTTGTCACGACGCTTGATCACTTTCTGGTCGAAGAGATACGTCGCGACCCGGATGGTCTGTCGGAGCGGCATGGCCATCTAGCTCACCTCCTGGGAGCAGCGAAGAACGGTGCCAGGTAAAGAAAGCAGGAAGGATGGTGCGTAGTACGCGGAAAGCCGATATTCCCCCGCGCAGTGTTCCGATACGGACGAGTTCATGTTCAGGAGCGTCCACGATCACTCGTACGGCCGCAACCGGGCGTACCCCGGCCGCCACGGCGCTGCGGAGCGTCGCGGCGGACTCCATGTCCACCGCGATCGCGCCGGTGGCGTGCAACCGGGCCCGCTCGGCCCCCCGTACGACATGGTCGGAGCCGGCGAGCGGGCCGGTGTGGACGGTGCTGCGCCCGGGTCCGGCCCGGGCCAGTCGGGTGAGCGCGTCGGCGAGGACCGCGGTGCCGGTGCACGGCGTGCGGCCCGTACCGTCCCGGGTCTCCTCGGCCACCACCAGGTCGCCCGGGTGCATCCCGGGGGCCAGCCCGGCGCAGAAGCCGGTGGCGATGACGGCGGCGCGGGCCGCGCCCCCGCCGGTCTCACCGAGCGCACGGGTCACCGCGCGCTCGGCGGCCCGCGGCCCCATGCCGGTGCGCTCCACGGTCACCGGCCCGGCGGCCTCGCCGAAGTCGCCGCGGCGCAGGGCGAACCGCTCGATGCCGAGCGCGCAGGCGATCAGCAGCGGCGCCTGGCCCGGGCCGGGTGTCATCAGGACCTCCGCGGCCGCGCCACGGCCGGCTCGCCGTTGACGTACCGCCCCAGCGCGGTGACCGGGAAGACCTGCCGGTACAGGTGGTAGTTGATGGAGAAGTCCCAGGGGAAGCCGGTGCCGGTGAAGTACGGCTCGTCCCAGGACCCGTCGTCTTCTTGTGTCTCGGCGAGCCAGGTGACCCCGCGCTCGACCGCCTTGCTCTCCCGCTCCCCCGCCGCCAGCAGGGCCAGCAGCGCCCATGCGGTCTGCGAGGCGGTGGAGGCGCCCCGTCCGGCCCACTGCCGGTCGGCGTAGGAGCGCTGGTCCTCGCCCCAGCCGCCGTCCTCGTTCTGGACCTGCTCCAGCCAGCGGACGGCGCGGCGGATCGCCGGATGGGAGCCGGGAACCCCGGCGGCCACCAGCGCCGGGACGACGGAGCCGGTGCCGTAGACGTAGTTCGTTCCCCAGCGGCCGAACCAGGATCCGTCGGTCTCCTGCTCGGCCAGCAGCCAGGCGACGCCGCGCCGGGCAGCCGGGTCCTGGGCCCTGCCCTCATGGGCGAGCATTTCGACGACATGCGCGGTGACATCGGCCGACGGCGGGTCGATGACCTCCCCGAAGTCGCAGAACGGCAGCCGGTTGGGCAGCCGGCTGGTGTTGTCGACGTCGAAGGCGCCCCATGCGCCGTCGCTGGACTGCATGCCGAGCGTCCAGCGCGTCCCGAGCCGCACCGCCGCCTCGACCCGCTCGGGGTCGGGGTGGCTCACCCGGCGCAGCGCCAGGATGACCTCGGCGGTGTCGTCGGTGTCGGGGTAGTTGTCGTTGTCGAATTCGAACGCCCAGCCCCCGGCGGGCAGCCCGGGACGCCGCACCGACCAGTCGCCGGGCCGGGTGACCTGCTCCTCGAGCATCCAGTCCGCGGCCTTGATCAGCGCGGGGTGGTCCGGGGCCAGCCCGGCGTCGACGAGCGCGATGGTGGCCAGACAGGTGTCCCAGACCGGTGACTGACAGGCCTCGATCATCCGGCTGCCGTCCGCCCGCCACACCGCGAAGCGGTCCAGGGAGTCAAGACCGGCGCGCATCACGGGGTGGTCGAGGTCGTAGCCGAGGAGGTGCAGGGCGATCAGGGAGTACACGGCGGGCGGCTGGATGCCGCCCCAGCAGCCGTCGCTCTCCTGCCGCTCCACGATCCAGCGCGCACAGGATCTCAGCGCGGCCCGGCGCAGCGGCCGGACCGCGACCTTGTGGTACGCGTGCAGCGCCCGGTCCAGGCGCTGGAAGGCGCCGTCCCAGGAGGCGAGGGGGGCGGGCGCGGACGGCGGGTTGGGCCGCCGGGGGTCGATGTGGAGCTCGTCGAGGGGGAACGGCGCGGGCCGTACGGGGCGCTTGGCCGAGACGACGGTGAGCGGCACGATCGTCTGCCGCGCCCAGCAGCCGAAGTCGTAGATGTTGAGCGGCAGCCACTTCGGAAAATAGATGATCTCCGGCGGCAGCTCGGGCAGGTCCTCCCACTTCCACCAGCCGAACAGCGCCAGCCAGATACGGGTGAACACCCGGCTCTTCGCGATGCCGCCGTGGTCGCGCACCCATGCGGAGGCGGCGGCCATATGGGGCGCGTCGGGCCGGTCTCCGGCCAGCCGCAGGCCGACGTACGCCTCGATGGTGGTGGAGAGCTCCGGGGGGCCGCCGTGGAAGGTGGCCCAGGTGCCGTCCTCGCGCTGCTCGGAGCGCAGGTAGCGGGCGGCGGCTTCGAATGTGGCCGGGGCCTGGATACCGAGGAACTGGCGGAGCATCAGGTCCTCGGCGTCCATGGTGACGTTGGTCTCCAGGTCGCCCTTCCACCAGCCCTGTTCGTCCTGGCGGTCCAGCAGATGGCGGGTGGCCCGCGCCGTCGCCTCCCGGGCAAGCGCTAACGTCGCGGGGTCGATGGGCTCGGGCGGATGGACGGTTGTCGCTGTCATGGCTTCCCCTTTTGCAGTATGAGATCTCTGCCGTGGTGGGGCTTCCGTCGGCCGGCACCCCGGGTGGGTGCCGGCCGGCGACTGCGAGCTATATGCGGTCGATAGCGATCATCTCTCTCGTACGACGACGAAATCGGCGAGCGCCATGAGCTGCGCCCGGACCCGGTCCTCCATGTCCACCTGGTCGAGCGCCGCGACAGCGGTGGCGTGCTGCCGGCGGGCCTCCTGCGAGGTCCAGTCGCGGCCGCCGGCCTGCTCGATCAAGGCCGCGCGGGCGGCGAACTCCTCCTCGTCGAAGTCCGCGAACTCGGCCTCGGTCTTCTTCGCGTCGGCCGCGAGCAGCCGGGCCAGGCGCTCGGATGCCTCGCCGCCCGCGTCGAGGGCGGCCACCACCGGCAGCGACTTCTTGCGCTGGCGCAGATCGCTCCAGGTCTGCTTGCCCGTGGCGTCGGGGTCGCCCCAGATGCCGAGCAGGTCGTCCACGGCCTGGAAGGCGAGCCCGAGGTGGTAGCCGTACCGCTCCAGGGTGTCGGCGGTACGGTCGTCGGCGCCGCCGAGGACCGCACCGATGGAGGCGGCACAGGCGAGCAGCGCGCCGGTCTTGTTGCCCTCCATCTCCAGGCACTCCGCGACGGTGACCCGCTCGCGGTGCTCGTAGCTGATGTCCTGGGCCTGGCCGTCGATGAGCTTGCGGGTCGCGGAGGTGAGCCGGCGGGTGGCGCGCCCGGCCTCCACCGTGCCCAGTTCGAGCAGTATCTCGCCGGCCAGGGCGAACAGCGCGTCCCCGACGAGGATGGCCTGCGCCGGTCCGTGTACCTTCCAGACGGTGTCGCGGTGGCGGCGCTGCTCGTCACCGTCCATCAGGTCGTCGTGCAGCAGCGAGAAGTTGTGCACCAGCTCCACCGCGACCGCGCCGGGCACCCCCACCTCGGCGGCCTGGCCCGCCACCTCGGCGGACAGCAGCGCGAGGGCCGGACGGACGGCCTTGCCGCCGTCGCCTGCGGCCGGGCGGCCCTGGGCGTCGATCCAGCCGAAGTGGTAGGCGGCCACGGTGTCCATGGGCGAGGCCAGTCGGTCCACGGCGGCGCGCAGCACCGGCGTGGCGAGCGTGCGTCCGCGCTCGAGCAGCGCGATCACGCCTGCGGTGTCGACTGCTGGGGTCGCCGGGGTCACGGTCTCTCCTTGGTTCTGTGTGGTGGTGCTCATACCGCCTCCTTGGGGATCCCCCGGCCGGAGGCAGGGGGCGGGTCGCGATGCGGGCGGCCGAGGTCGCGGAGGGCCGTACGGGCGGCGGACAGCCCACTGAGCACGGCGCCCTCCATGGTCGCGGGCCAGCCGGTGGCGGTCCACGCCCCGGCCAGGTACAGGCCGGGCGCGTTCGTGGGGGCGTCGGGGCGCAGCCGCCCGACGCCGGGGGTGGGGGCGAAGGTCGCGGTGCGCTCGCGGGTGACGAAGAAGTCGCGCACCGCGGCGCCGCGGGCGGCGGGCAGCAGCCGCTCCAGCTCGGGCAGATAGCGGGCGCGCAGCTCGGCGGCCGGGAGCTCGATCTCCTGGTGCGCCGCGGACTGGGACAGCGCCAGATACTGGCTGTCCCCCGCGCCGGGGAGCTTCGCCAGGCCGGAGGCGTCGGTGCGGTCGAAGACCCACTGGACGGGGGTGCCGATCGCGGCGAAGAAGGGGCGGCGCATGACTTTGCGATCGTAAACCACATGGATGTTCAGGATCGGCGCCGTGCCGATGCACAGCAGCCGGTCCGGGGCGTCCAGGGCGCCCTCGGGGAGCAGGGCGTATGCCTCGCGCTGCGGTACGGCCAGCACCACCGCGTCGGCCTCCAGCGGCGCGCCGCCCGCCGTGTGCACGCTCCAGCGGCCCTCGGCGGTGCGGGTGACGGCGGTCACTTTCGTACGCAGCTCGCAGGTCACGCCGGCCTTGTCCAGGGCCGCGCGGGCGAGGGTGTCGTGCAGCTCGCCGAGGGGGGTGCGGGCCCAGCCGATGTCGGCCGCGCCGGGGTGGGAGAGCAGCCCGGTCTTGAAGACCATGGCGGCCAGGCCGAGCGAGGCGTCGCGGGCGGTGGCGTTGAGCGTGGCGACCCCGACCAGGTCCCACAGCGCCTCCACTGCGCGCGGCGACTGTCCATGGCGGCGCAGCCAGTCGCCGAAGTCCACCCCGTCCAGGGCCGGGTCGGCCGGGTCGAGCCGCCCCAGGGCGAGCGCGGCGCGCCCCACCTGGGCGCGCTCGGCCAGCGAGAGGTGCGGGTACGTGGCGAGGCTCGCGGCCAGGTGCAGCGGTACGGGCAGGGCGGCGCGGCGCAGCCGGCCGAGCCGCCGTCCCGGCCGCCCGTCGGCGTCCAGGACGGGCACGTCGAGCCTGCCCTGCAGCGGGGCGAGCCGCGAGCCGCCGACCCGGTCCAGGAACCACCGGTAGGCGGAGCAGCAGCGCAGATACACATGCTGACCGTTGTCGACTGTCAGCTCGCCTACGGGGGACGGGCGGCGGAAGGAGAAGGCGAGCCCGCCCAGCCGGGGGCGCCCCTCCAGCACCGTCACCCGCAGCCCGGCGTCGGCGAGCGCGAGCGCCGCCGTGGTGCCCGCCAGCCCGCCGCCCACGACGACCACGGACCCCCGCGACCGGCCGCCGCCCGCGCCCTGGCCGCCTGTCGTCTGCTTCCGCGACGGCGCGGCCGCCCCGAGGGGGCGGCCTGCTGTCTCTGCACCCTGTGGGTCGGGGTCGGCCTGCGGGCGAGGGGGCGGGTCGACGTGTGGGGTTGGGGTTGGGTTTGGGCTTGGGGTTGGGCTTGTGCGGCGTGGATGCGGGTCCGCTGGGAGGGTCATGACCGTCCCCCGGCGGCGCGGCGGGCGGCGGCCCGGGCGTCGAGGCCGACCAGGCCGCGGACGGCGACGTGCACCTTCTCGCGGCCGGGGAGCGAGACCCGGCCGCGCAGCACGGCCTCCGGGTCGCGGGCGATGCGCTCCAGGAGCCTGCGGTAGATACCGGCCATGGCGGCCACGCAGGCGCCGCTGCGGCGGTCCAGCATCGGCAGCAGCTTGTAGCCCTCGGCGAACAGGGCTCTGGCCCGGCGGACCTCGAACTGCACCAGTCCGGTGAAGTCGGCGTCCGGCGGGGCGATCGAGGCGTGGATGCCCGTCGGGCAGCCGAACTTGGCGAGGTCGTCGGCGGGCAGATAGATGCGGCCGCCGGAGGCGTCCTCGCGGATGTCCCGGAGGATGTTGGTGAGCTGCAGGGCCAGGCCGAGCGTATCGGCGTACTCGGGGGCGCGCTCGATCTCGCGCGCGCTCATCCCGGGGGCGCGCACGGTCCCGAAGACGCCGAGGGAGAGCCGCCCGATGGCGCCCGCGACACAGCGGCAGTAGGCCCTGAGGTCGTCCCAGGTCTCATAGGTCTGGCCGGCCACGTCCATCAGCACGCCGTCGATCAGCTCGTCGAGCCCGCCCAGCGGGATCGGGAAGCGGCGCGCGGCATGCGCGAGCGCGACGGCGACCGGGTCGGTGTCGTCCTCCTCGATCCCGCGGTCCCTGATGCGGTCGAGCACGGCGCGGGTCTCGGCCAGCCGCGCCCGCTTGGCGTCGGCGTCCAGGCGGCCGTCCCCGATGTCGTCGACGCGGCGCGAGAAGGCGTAGAGCGCGGACATCGCCCGGCGCTTCTCGGTGGGCAGCAGCCTGATGCCGTACGCGAAGTTACGCGCCTGCTGTCCGGTCACGGCCTCGCAGTACCGGTACGCCGCGAGCACTGGTGCGGACGCGTGCGGAGCTCCGGTCACGGTCCGGCTCACCCCTCTCTTCGCAGTGTCGCCCCCACCTCGCGCAGCAGGCTGAGCTTGGTGGGTCTGGGCGGTCCAGACAGTACGTCGTATCCCGCGGCCGCGACCGCCCTCAGAGCGGCCCGTCCCCCTGCCACGAACCCGGCGAGCAACCACTTGAGCCTGCCGTGGACGCTACCCACGAGGGGGGTCCCTTCATTCAGCAGGGTTTCGGCGCGGGCCGCCTCATGGGCGATCAGGGCACGCACCGGGGCACCGGCCGTGGGGGCGGCGAGATCGGTCTCCGTCACCCCGAAACTCTTCATGTCCTCGGCGGGCAGATAGACGCGGTCGCGGCGAAGGTCCTCGGCGACGTCCTGCAGATGTTCCACGATCTGGAGCGCGGTGCAGATCGCGTCGGAGCGGCGGACCCGCTCGGGGCTGGTGGTGCCGGTCACACCGAGCACCAGCCGGCCCACGGGGTTGGCGGACAGCTCGCAGTAGCCGAGCAGGTCCTCATAGGTTTCGTACCGGCGCACCCGCTGGTCCTGCCGGTTCGCCTCGATCAGGCCGAGGAACGGCTCGGGGGGCAGCCGGTGGCGGCGGACCGTGGGGCGCAGCGCGCGCAGCAGCGGATGGCGGGGGTCCGGGGACACACCGCCGGTGCCGGCCGCGCCGCCGGTGCCGCCCGTACCCCCCGGCTCGCCCGTACCGCCCGGCTCGCCGAAGACGCGCCGCAGGTCCTTCTCGAACGCGTCGAGCATCGCGAGCGGGTCGTCGGCCCGATCGCGGTCGAGGCCCAGCAGCTCCGCGTCGGTGCCGCCGGGGGGAAGGTCGCCGTCGCCGATGTCGTCGACCAGACGGGCGTAGCCGTAGATCGCCATGAGGTCGGCCCGCCAGGCGCGGGGAAGGAAGAAGGGGGCGACGGGGAAGTTCTCGTGCGCGGCCTTGTCGAGTACGGCCCGGGCGGCCTCCTGCCCGTCGAGGGGACCGTTGGACGTGCTATGGAACCCGCTGCGCTCGTCCTCCACGGTCACCGTGGACAGCCAGGCGTACGGGCAAGGACCAGGTCTCCGCCCGGGCCCGGGTGACCGGGCCCTGTGGGAGAGCTGGAGATGGGCCGGGTAGCCAATGCCGTCACATCCCCCGTTCTACACCGGTTGCCAGGGTCGACACGATGCGGACACGCCGCGCCCGCCACGTCAAGGGCGCTCGACGCCGCACCCCACTCACAGGGGACAGCGACACAGGTTCGGCGCGCCCGGATGGGCACCGGTACAGCTTACGCCTCTCGGTGTACAAACGTGCCGCGATGTACCCCGAGGCGGCCCTAGGTGATCCCCTAGGTGATCGTCCATGGATCCCCTAGGCCCCCTGGGCCGTGTCCTCCTCGTAGAACTCCTCGATGTCCAGCATCAGACAGAGGTTGCGCAGCTCGAACTCGAAGAAGGACTTCCCCTCCTGGAGGGCGAAGGACATATGGCCGAGGGCCTCCATGGAGATCACCCCGTACAGCCGCACCCAGCAGCGCAGCATCACGGCGAGCGCGCCCGGGGGCATCTCGACGCCCTGGTCCTCGCTGAGTTCGACAAGCGCCCGTACGAGCCCGGGGTCGAGCTCCTCCTCCTTGGGGGCGGGGAAGCCGCGCACCCGCCACAGGTCCGAGATCAGGTCGGAGAACACCGAACCGAAGACCCAGCCCATGTTCCGGTCGGGCTTGGTCTCCTCCCGGCCCAGGCCCGGGGCCCAGGGGCCGAGTATGAGCCCGAACTCATGGGGATGCTTGATGGCCCAGACGCGCAGCGCTCTCGCCCCGCCGATCAGCCCGCGGGCGGGCTCCGACTCGGGAAGCCGCCCGATCACACCGCGCATATAACGGGCCATCTCGGCGAAGATGTCCACGCGCAGCTGGAGGATCAGGGCGTCACGGCTGCTGAAGTAGCGGTAGACGGCGGGCGCGGTCATGCCCATCTCACGGGCGATGGCCCGGATCGTCACGTTCTCCGGGCCCTCCTGAACCAGGAGCGTCCGGGCGACATCCTTGATCTCGCGGATGGTCGCGATGCGCAGCCTCTCGCGCCGTGAGTACGGTGCGACGTGCGCTTCCCCTGGCGACACGCGTCCCCCTCCCTGATACTCCGCCGCTCGACAAGAAACCCGGCGTTCAGGCACACGATACAGCGCCTCCGTTTAGTGAACGCCGCCCGCGTCAGTTCCCCGCGTTCACTGGCGAGAAAGGAACACTTCTCCGTCCACTACGTGGACCGCATAGGCCTCTACGGGGTCCACCGCGGGCATCTCCAGCGCCTCGCCCGTGCGGAGGCAGAAGCTGCTGAAGTGCCAGGGGCAGACCACGGTCTCCCCGTCCAACTCGCCCTCCGACAAGGGGGCTTCCTCATGCGAGCAGCTGTCGCGCAGGGCGCGGACGGTACCCCCGACGTTCGCCAGGAGCACCCTGACGCCCTCCACTTCGACCGTCGTCATCTCGCCAGGCTGCACATCCTCCAGGCGCGCGACGCGGATCCCGCCCTGGATCGCGCCTTGGTTCCCGCCTCGCTCGTTCACGGTCTCGCTCATCGTGTGGCTCCCCTCTGTGGTGTCTGTGTGGCGGGCACGGTGACCCCGCTTCACAGATAGCGGAATGTCAGCTTCAGATACACCGGACGCATATTCGAAACAAAATCCGCACCGCGACCGGATCGACTATCGGACGCCGCGCCGGGGCGCGTACCCCGGCGCATCCATCGTAGACTGGCTACCCGCCAGTCAACATTTCCACAGCCCCCCGGAGACGGTTGACAGGCACAGTCGGCGCCGCTCTATAGTAAACACTCGTAGCTGAGGTGAATTTGAGTTTCGGTCACCTTGCGGCGGACCGGCATAATAGGTGTCGATCGAACCTATTCAGCCGGGAGCCAAAAAAGAAAGTTCACGGGGGGATACGTGTACGCACGGTCATTGAACGATCTGGTGGACGGCTGTCTTGCCGGGGATCAGGACTGCTGGAATCAGATCGTGGAGCGGTATGCGCCGCTGATCTGGGCGATCGCCCGCTCACACCGGCTGAGCCCGGCCGACTGCGGCGATGTCAGCCAGGCGACCTGGCTGCGCGTCGTTCAGCACCTGGACAAACTCCGGTCACCGGAGCGGCTGGCCCAGTGGATTTCCACCTCGGCCCGCCGGGAGAGCCTGAAGCACCTGGAGAAGTCGGGGCGCAGCGTGCCGGTCGGCGGCGCCGAGGCGTTCGACCGGCCGGAGGTGGCCGGGGAGCTGCCGGAGGATGTCGCGCTGGCCCGCGAGCGCGATGACAAGGTCCTGACGGCGTTCTGTGCGCTGTCGCCCAAGTGCCAGGCCCTTCTGGGGCTGCTGGTGACCGATCCGCCCATGTCGTACGACGAGATCAGCGAGACGCTCGGCATGCCGCGGGGCTCGCTGGGCCCGGTGCGTGCGCGCTGCCTGGCCCATCTGAAGAAGCTGTTACAGGATCAGGGTCGCGTCCACAAGAGCGACACCGTGCTCGCCTCCCGCATCAGGGCGGCCGGTCTGCGGGCCTTCGCCGTGAGCCGGCGGTCTACGCAGGAGAAGCATGGGCCGTCCGGTTCTCGTGGACCTGGTCCTTCCGGTCCACCGCCTCGTCTTCCGAATCCCCGTCGGCACCAGGAAGGCGAGACGCGTTTTCTCTGAAGACTGATTGCGCGTTTTCCAGCACGCTGTTGGGCACCGGACCGAGAGCATCGGACAGGCGTCCCAGCAATTCCGCTTGCTCATCGTCCATGGTTCCGGCTCCTTCTCCCCGCTCGGCGGGTGCGTCCTAAAGCCGCGCCCGTCGTGCACCTATAGATTCAGAGGTTCAATCTACAACAGGGGGTTCGGGTTCACCATTGCCCGTCAGGGCTTTTATGGCCCGGTCGAGTTGGCGTGCGTCACGCGTGGCGTACTGCGGAATCTCCGGCCGGGTCGCACGGGCGAAGCCGGTGAGCACTTTCCCCGGCCCGACTTCGACAAAGGCCGTGGCACCGTCCGCCGCCAGCCGCTCCAGGGTCTCCGTCCAGCGGACCGAACCGGCGAGCTGGCGGCGCAGCCCGTCCACCGCCCCGTCCGCGCCGCGCACATATCCGGCGGTCACATTGGCCACCACCGGAATACGCGGCTCGTGAAAGGTGACCGCCTCCAAGTCGGCCCGGAAGGCTGCCTCCACATCCCGCATCAGACTGCAGTGGAAGGGTGCGCCCACATCGAGGATCACCACCTTCTGCGCCCCGGCCTCCTTTGCCGCGGCCGCCGCCGCCCGGACGGCGGCGGCCGTGCCCGAGATCACCAGCTGTCCGGGCTCGTTGTAGTTGGCCACCTCGACCACCCCGCCCTCCTCGGCTCCCACCGAGGCGCACAGCTTCTCCACGGCCGGGGCACCGAGCCCGATCACCGCCGCCATGGCGCCCGGGGTCCGTTCGTTGACCGCGGCCATGAGCTCGCCGCGCCGCCGGACCAGGCGCAGCGCATCGCGCCAGTCGAGCACCCCCGCGCACACCAGGGCCGTGTACTCCCCCAGGCTGTGCCCGGCGACCAGCGCCGGTTCGATGCCGCGTGAGCGCAGCACATCCAGGGTGACAAGGCTGGTCAGAAAGACGGCGGGCTGGGTGATACGGGTGTCCCGCAGCTCTTCCAGGGGGCCTTCCCAGCACAGCCGGGAGAGCGGGAATCCCAGCAGTTCGTCGGCCGGCCGGTAGTAGCGGTCCAGCAGCTCCGGGTGGCGTGCGACAAGGTCATGTCCCATACCGACGCGCTGGGAACCCTGGCCGGGAAAGAGAAAGGCGATCGCACTCATGAGGACTCCTCAATTGATGGGCGAGGTGTGATGCCGAGGCAAAGGCACGGGGGCCGTGCGCGGTGTCCCGCACGGCCCCCGTGCTCTGTCAAGGAAGGGTGAGAAAGCGCCCCTGATGAAAGGCGAGCGGGGGAATGTCCAGGAATTCCGGGCCCGCGTCGAGATCGAACACCTCGGCGATGAAGAGGGTGTGGTCCCCCGCGGCGACCGTCTTCCTGACCCGGCATTCGAGATGCGCCAGGGTGCCGGCGAGGACCGGAGCGCCGCTTGCGCCCAGATGGTGCGGGATGCCGGCGAACGCCTCATGGCCCGACGGACGGCCGGAGGCCGCGAACCGGGCGCCGAGCTCCGCCTGACCCCGGCTGAGGATGTTCACAGTGAACGCTCCGGCCGCCGCGACCACCGCGCCGGTGCGGGAGCCGGCCCGCAGACAGATCATGATCAGCGGTGGGTCCAGGGACAGCGAGGCGAATGAGTTGACGGTGGTGCCGTGCGGACCGTCCTCGGCCCGCGCCGTCACAATCGTGACACCGGTGAGGAACTGGCCCATGACCTGCCGGAATTGCTGCTGGGTGATGGATCGCCATCGTGGTGAAGCCGAGGTGGTGGCCGATGCGGTCTCCATGGGTGTCACGCCCCCTGTGTCGTCGGCTTGCGGTCTCAGGCCGGGGCCTCGGCTGTCCAGTCCACGACCGCGCCCGCGTAGATCCACTTGGTGCTCTCCACCCCGACCAGCATGATCCGGTCCCCGGGCTTGACCCGGCCCGTGCGCCATGCGTCGTCCAGGAAGAGCGGGACCGCGGCACAGCCGACCGCCCCCATGGTGGAGAGGCTGTCGATGATCTTGCCGTCGAGGGCCTTCCACTCGGTGGTGTCCAGGCCCGCCTCGCGCAGCGAGTCGAGCATCCAGCCGACATTGCCCTCCGGCACCAGGCACAGATCGACCGTGTCCACGGCCAGGCCGGCCCGGGCCAGCGTGGCGCTGATCGCCTCGGTCACCATGACCGGGGTGAAGTCGCCCGCCCCCACGACATCGACCTTCAGGTCGACCAGCCGCTTGGCCTTCAACTGCTCATGGATCGGGGCGTGGGTGCCGCCGCCGACGGAGTGGATGCCGGGCTTGCGTCCGCCTCCGATGCAGGCGGAGGCCGCGCCGCGCAGCCCACCGGGCGCGTCCTGCGCCCGTAGCACCATGGCCCCCGCCCCATCGCCGAACATGTACAGCGGCATGCGGTCGCGCATCCGGATGGCTTCGGGGTCCTTGCCGAGGAAGATCGGAGCGAGCACCGGCGAGATCGCCTCGCTGCCGATGACCAGCGCGGTGGTGTGCACCCCGGCGGCCAGATACATCCGCGCGATGTCCAGGGCCTGCACCACGCCCGCGCCGCCGGAGCGGATCTCCAAGGTCGCGCACCGCTCCAGCCCCAGACGGTCCTGGACGAAGTTGACCAGCGGCGGCAGCGGGTAGTCCGGGGTGCCGGTGGCCAGGATCATCAGGTCGATCTCGCCTGGCTCGACCCCGGCCGAGTCCAGGGCCCGCACGGCGGCCTTGTAGGCCATGTCCGAGTTGTTCTCCCGGTGCTCGCCTGTCGCGGGGTCGATCATCCAGTAACGGCGCTCGATGGACAGGCCCTGGAGGACGTCCTCGGGCAGTGGGCCGGCGAGCCGGGCGATCTCACTGGTGGGTATGGGATCGCCCGGCTGGTAGCCGCCGGTACCGACGATATGGATCGCGGTCACCGTGGTCCCCTCACGCGGCCGCGGTGGCGGCGGCTGCCTCGACCTGGGTGACCACCAGATCGACCAGGTTGTCCACCGTGAACAGGCCCATGACCTGGGTGGCCTGGAGCCGGCCGGACAGCTCGGCCACAACGATCTGCGGCATCACCCGCTTGAGCTGGGCCAGCCCGCGCTCGGTGATGATCTCGTTCTCGTCGCCGAACTCGTCGTCCGGGATCCCGCCCTGGACATACTCGGCGAGCTGGGCGGCCTGGATCTTGACGCCGATCGAGCGCTCCAGGCGGAAGAGGATGTCGAGCAGGTCGATCGACTCGGCCCCGAGCTCGTCGAGCAGGGTGGCCTCTGGAACGACCTCCTCCGGCTCGGCGCCCACCGCCTCGACGACGGCCTTCTGGACGGCTTCGCTGATCTGGGTACGGTCCATGTGAGGGTCTCTCCTGTGGCTGTGACGATTAAGTGCTGTGACGATTAAGTGCTGTGAGCCGGCGGGGGGATCGGGGACGGTCGGGCGCCGTCTCGACGCGGCGCCCCCGCTCTCACACCCCTACAGATCCGCCGCGGTCCGGTCCGGATACATCTGGCCGGGAAGCGGCCTAGTTGGGGCGTCCGAGGCCCAGCGCGGTCATCGCCCCGCCGTCCACGGTGACCAGCGAGCCGGTCATATAGCTCGACTCGGGGCCCGCCAGAAAGCACACCACGTCGGCGATCTCCTCGACCGTTCCGAACCTGCGCTGCGGTATCTGGCGGCGGATCCCCTTGCCGGTGGCCCCCTCCGTGAGCCCCGCCACCAGCTCGGTGGGCGAGAAGCCGGGCAGCACGGCGTTCACCCGGATGCCGAAGCGGGCCGATTCCATGGCGCAGCAGCGGGTGAAGGCGTTGACCGCGCCCTTGGACGCGGCGTAGTTGGACTCCCCCACCCAGCCGCGCTCCCCCATCACCGAGGACACATTGACGATGACGCCCTCGCCCTTGGCCATGAAGTGCGGCAGAACCGCCTGGGTGCAGTTGAAGACGCCGCCGAAGTTGATCCGCATGACGTCCAGCCAGTCGTCCGGCGCCATGTTGTAGATGAGGGCGTCCTTGGCGACGCCGGCATTGTTCACCAGCATGTGCAGATCGCCCAGTTCCTCGGTGACCCGCCGCACCACCGCCGCGGCCTCGGTGTGGTCGGACACATCGCCGCGGACCGCCAGGGCGGTGCCGCCGGTCTCCTCGATGGAGCGGACCACCTCCTTGGCCTCGCCCTCGGAGGAGCGGTAGTTGACGGCGACCGAGGCCCCTTCCGCCGCGAGGCGGCGGCAGATCGCCGCGCCGATGCCGCGCGAACCGCCGGTCACCAGGGCGATCTGTCCTGAGAGCTTCACTGGCTTACTCCTTCGTCGTTGTCCGGGCCACCGGGGTCACCGGTCCCGTGCGGGTCGCCCGGGGCGACCACCAGGGAGACATGACTGCCGCCGAGCGAGGAGCTGTTGACCACCGCGGGGGCGGCGGGCCGGGTGTCCCCCGACCACAGGGACAGCGCGAGGCACAGCGCGCCGCCGACCCCCATCGGCTCGCCCAGCACGCTCTTGGGCGCATGGCCCGGCGGTGCGGCGTCGCCGCCGAACACCCGCTCCACGGCCGCGCTCTCGGCCCGGTCGGCCGCGGTCAGCCCGGCCGCCGACAGCCACACCCCGCCCACGTCCCGCGGTGTAAGACCGGCATCGGCGAGCGCACGGCGCATGGCCAGCTCCACTCCTCGGCCGTGCGGGTCCCACAGCCGGGCCCGGCTGGCGTCGGAGGCCATGCCGTGGCCCAGGACCTCGCCGAGCACCGTGGCGCCGCGCGCCCGGGCCGCCGAAAGGCGCTCCATCACCAGGGCCACGCTGCCTTCGGCGAGGGTGAAGCGGCCGTCGGCCGGTGCGCCGGGCGGGCGGGTCGAGGCCGCGCCGGTGGCCGTATAGGCGCGGGCGACCTGCTCGGTGAGCGTGTCGGTGACCGTGCACACCAGCGCGTCCGCGTGTCCGGCGGCCAGCAGATCCGCGGTGTACGCGACGGCGGCCGCGCCGGTGGCGTGGCCCACCGACAGGGTGGAGGTGGGGCCGCGCAGCCCGAGGTGGGTGGCCACCTGTCCGGCCGCCTGGTTGTAGACCGTGTTCGGGAAGACGCTCGGGTCGGCGGCCGCGGCGCCCTCCTCCAGTAGCGGAAGGACGAATTTCTCCATGGCCTCCATGGGGCCCGTGCCGGTGCCGAAGACCACCCCGACGCTGTCGTCGGCGGACAGCCCGGCGTCGGCAAGTGCCTTGGCGGTGGCCACGATGGAGAGCACCGCGAGCCGGTCCATCCGGCGGCGCTGGCGCCGGGTCAGATACGGGGCGATCTCCTCGTCGCCCAGCGCCACGCGGCCGAGCCGCAGCCCGCCCTCCAGGGAGCCGGCCTCCTGGCCGGCCCGCAGCGCGCGGCGCGCCGCCTGGATCCCGTCGCCGGCCGGCCCGAGCACCGACACTCCGGTGACCACCACGCGGTCCCAGTCGGGGACGGGCGGGGTGTGGGTGCCGGGGCGGGTGAGCACCAGGGCGGCGTTGGCCCCGGCGAAGGCGAAGTTGTTGGAGAGTGCGGCGTCGGTGTGCAGCGGTCGCGCCGCACCGGGCACATAGTCGAGCGGGCACTCGGGGGCCGCCCGGGTGTATCCGGCGGTGGGCGGGGCCAGTTGTTCGTCCAGGGCGTGTGCGGTGACGATGGCCTCCACCGCCCCGGCCGCGCCGAGCAGATGACCGATGACGGACTTGGTGCTGCTGACCGAGGTGCGCGCGGCGCTCTCACCGAGCGCCCGGGCGATGGCGGCGGACTCCGCCGGGTCGTTCTTGGGCGTGCCGGTGCCATGGCCGTTGACATAGCCGATGTCCTCGGGTTCGACACCCGACCGGCGCAGCGCCGAGTCGATCGCCCGGGCCGCTCCGGCGCCCTCGGGGTGTGGTGCGGTGACGTGATAGCCGTCGGCGGACAGGCCGTAGCCGGCGACTTCGGCCAGCGGGCGCAGTCCGTGCGCCGCCGCGAATTCGGTGGACACCAGCAGCACCATGCCGCTGCCCTCGCCCAGCGAGAGCCCCTGCCGGTCGGCCGAGTACGGCGCGGCGGGCTCGGGCGACAGCGACTCCAGGGCGTTGAACCCGGCGAAGACGACATCCGAGAAGGCGTCGGTGCCCCCCGCCAGCACCGCGTCCGCCCGGCCCTGTCGCACCAGGTCCGCGCCGAGCCCGATGGCGTTCGCCCCGGAGGCGCAGGCGGTGTTGACCGCGAGCACCGGGCCGCGCAGTCCGTACGCGGCGGCCACCGACTCGGCGAGCGCCTGGGGCGTGGCCAGCAGCGGCAGCCTGGGGTCGGGGGCCGCGCCCCGGTGCGCCGCGTCCAGCCAGGCCCGTGCGGAGAGCAGCCCGGCGTTGCAGGTGCCCAGCACCAGCCCGAAGCGGGTCGGGGCCACCGCCCCCTCGGGCAGTTCCGCCAGGGCGGCGAGCGCCTCCTCGGCGGCGGCCAGGGCCAGGTCGAGCGCCCGCTCGCGGTGGCCCTTGGGCCTGCGATAGCCGCGCGGCGCGGTCCGCGCCCCCTCGACCTCGCCGCCGAGCTTGGTGGCGAGCCCCCGCATATCGATGTGCTGGACGGGCCGGATGGCGACCCGGCCGGCCCTGGCGCCCTCCCACAGCGCCGCCGCTCCCGCCCCCTGGGAGGTCAGCGCCCCGGTGCCCACCACGGCGACCGTGGTGACGGTCCTCGTCGCAGGTCCCCGTTTGTCCCGCCTGGCCATCGGCACCCCTCCTTTGTCTGCTGTGCCGCCGATGTCTGGTGTGCTGCCGACCCGGTCGTCGGCGCGGCGTGTCACCGGTCCCCCGGGGCGGTGAGTGCCAGGGCGACCTGCTGTCCTTCCAGGCCGCGCGCCAGCGCCAGCGCATGGCGCACCGGCAGCTCCCGGGCCTGTCCGGGAACCCAGTCCAGCCCCTGGCAGGCCGGGTCGGGCCGGTCGAGATTGAGCGTCGGGGGCACCGCGCCCCCGTCGATGGCCAGTGCGCACACCGCGGCGTTCAGCGCGCCGGCGGCGGCGACCAGATGGCCGGTCGCGGGCTTGACGCTGCTGGCCACCGGCCGACGGTCCGGCGCGGTGAACGTCCGCCGCAGGGCGCACGCCTCGCTGGCGTCGCCCAGCCGGGTGGCGCAGCCGTGCGTGGCGATGTAGTCCACGTCCTCGGGCGGTGTCCGCGCCTCCTCCAGGGCGTGGCTCATCGCCGCGGCGAGCGGCGCACCGTCCTCGGCGGGGGTGAGCAGCCGGGCGCTGTCCAGCGTGGAGCCGAAGCCGCGGATCTCGGCGTAGAGGTGGGCGCCGCGGCGGAGCGCCGCCTCGCGCTCCTCCAGCACCAGGAACGCCGCCCCCTCACCGAGCACGGAGCCGGACCGGTCCGCGTCGTACGGCCGGAAGGCCTGGGCGCCCAGGTCGTTGCGGGTGCTGAGGACTCCCAGGCCGTCCATCTTGGAGGTCACCCACCATGAGGCCGCGTCATCGCAGCCGCCGGCGAGCGCCACCTGTGACTCGCCGCGCCGGATGGAGCGGTAGGCGCGCCCGATGGCGGTGGCGCCGGCGTCCGCCGTCCCGTGGAAGTAGGCGTTCGGCCCCTTGAGGCCGTAGGCGGCCGAGAGGTGGTACAGCGCGGCGGACTGGAGCCCTTCCACGTAGTACAGCGGGTAGAAGGCGGATGAGGCCCGCTCGCCGAGCAGGGCGAGGTCGGCGCGGCCGTCGGGCCTGCGGGCTGCCAGGCTGCCGGTCAGCAGATGCTCGGGGTTGGAGATTTCCTTGTTGCCGCCGACGAAGGCCGCGGCCCGCTCGGGGTCGTACTCGGCGAAGTCCAGGCCCGCGTCCCGGACGGCGAGGGCCGCGCCGGCGATGGCGAGCCGGTCGTTGCGGGTCGTGGTGCGCAGGGCGCGCCGGTGGGCGTATTCGGTGGGCTGGAAGTCCTCGATCTCCGCGGCCAGTCGGGTGCGGAAGGACGCCGGATCGAAGCCCCGGATGGGCCCGATCGCGGTCTCTCCCTCCAGCAGGCTCCGCCAGGTCTCCCGGTGCCCCTTGCCGAGCGCGGTGAGCAGCCCGACGCCGGTGATCACAACACGCTTCACGCCGGTGTCCCCTCGCTCGCGGCCGGGGCGTCCTGCGGGGCGCGGCGCGCCATGCGCAGGACGCGCACGGTGGTGACCGAACGGCCGTCCACCCGCACGGTGCCGGTGCACAGCGCGGTGTCCCCGGTGACCTCGGCGATGTCCACAGTGGTCTCCATCCGGTCGCCGGGGGTGACGTAGTGGCGGAAGCGGATCCGCCGCGCCTCCGCCAGCCCCCATCGCTCCTGCCCCTCGTCGGCCGCCCCGAGCGCCACGGCGGCGACCTGGGCGAGCGTGTCGAGGATCAGCACTCCGGGCAGCACGGGAAACCGTGGGAAGTGGGTGTCGAGGACCGGGAGGGTGTGCGGGACGTTGGTGAAAGCCGTGGCCCGCAGCCCCGGGAACACCTCGACGATCTCGTCGAGCGCGGTCATGCGGCTGTCCTGCCTTCCTGTTCGGACCGGGTGCCGTCGTGGGGCCGCGCGTCGCCGGGGCCGAGGACGAAGGAGGCGTTGGTGCCGCCGAAGGCGAAGGCGTTCACCAGCGCGGCGCGCACCGGGCGGCGGCGCGCCACGTTCGGCACATAGTCGAGGTCGAGCTTGGGGTCGGGGTGGTCGAGGTTGACCGTGGGCGGCACCACGCCCTCGCGCAGCGCGCCGAGCGCGGCGATGAGGTTCACCCCGGCCGCGGCGGAGGTGAGGTGTCCGGTCATGGACTTGGGCGAGCTGATCGACAGCTCCCAGGCGTGCGAGCCGAACACCTTCTTGATGGCGGTGGTCTCGCTCATGTCGTTCCCCGGTGTGCCCGTGCCGTGGGCGGCCACATAGTCGACGGCGGACGGGTCGAGGCGTGATTCGGTGAGCGCGTCCTGCATGGCGCCGATGGCCCCGCCGCCGTCGGGCGGTGAGTCGGTGATGCGGTAGGCGTTGAGCGTGGAGCCATAGCCGAGGAGTTCGGCGTGGATCCGGGCGCCGCGCGCCCGGGCGCTCTCCCAGTCCTCCAGGACGGCGATGACCGCGCCCTCGCCCAGGACGAAGCCGGAGCGCTGGGCGTCGAAGGGGCGGGAGGCCCGCCGCGGGTCATGGTTCCAGCGGTCGGTCACGGCGCCCAGGAGGGAGAAACCCACCACGTCCATCCAGGTGGTCAGCGCGTCGAAGCCGCCGGCGAGCATCATCCGGCACTCGCCTTCCTGGATCCGGCGGAAGGCCTCACCGACGGCGTGGGCCGACCCGGCACACGCGGTGCTCACGCTGATCAGCGGACCCTGGCAGCCGCCGGCCCGGGCGACGGCCACCGCGCCCACGTTCTGGTCGCGGAGCAGAACGTCGCCGGGCGCCTGGCGGTAGAACTCCCGCTGCTCAGTGGACTCCAGCAGATGGGACATGTCCACCAGCTCCTGGAGCTCGGGACGTCCCACCGTGCCGCCGACGGCCGCGCCACGCCGGTAGGGGTCGGTGTCCTGCCAGCCGTCTCCCGCGTCGCGCAGCGCCTCGCGGGTCGCGGCGAGCGCGAACAGGGCGGCCCGGGACAGATGCCTGCGCTCGCGCGGGTCGGGCAGCGCCCGCTCCGGCACAAACCCCTTGACCTGACCGGCGATCCGGACCGGGAAGGTGCTCGCGTCAAAGGTCTCCAGGCGGCTCACGCCGCTGCGCCCGGCGGCGAGGGCGGACCAGGTGGCGCTCGCGTCCAGGCCGACGGGGGTGACCGCGCCGATGCCGGTGATCGCCACGCGCCTCATGCCACGGCCTCCTTGAGCGCGCCGCCGGTGATCCTGGCGCCACGCGTCAGTCGGTCGTACATCCGCCGTACGTCCTGCGGATCCTCCAGGTCTTCGGTGGGGATGAGGGCGCACATGATGGCGTCGGCGCTCAGCACGGTGCGGCCGCCGACCATGACCGTGCCGCTGAGCACGGCGGTGTCGTCCCCGAACGACTCCACCCGGCCGGACATGACCAGAACGTCTCCGGGGCGCACCGCCCCCTGGAAGGAAACGGAGTCGGCGGACAGCAGCGCGGCCCGGCGGCGCAGCCCGGTGGATCCCATGATCAGCCAGGTGCCCGCCTGGCACAGGGCCTCCAGGACCAGCGGGGCCGGCATCTCCGGGCCACGCCCCTCGTCGCGCCAGAACTCCTCCTGGCGGGAGGTCAGCTTGCGGGCGGAGACCGAGCGATGGGGATCGAGGGCGTCGATCCGGTCGATCAGATGGAAGCGCATGGTGATCCTTCGTCAGTGGCCGTCCGGCGCACGGCCGGTTCGTCGGCGGCCGGCGGGAGCAGGAGAACCGCCTGCGCCATCGCGTAGTCACCGGTGTGGGTCAGGGAGAGCTCGGCCGACCAGCTGCCGGGCGCCCCGGCCGCCTGTGCGGCGGTGCCGTGCAGCCGCAGCCTGGGTCGGCCCAGGGGGTCGTTGACCACCTCGACGTCGGTCCACCGCATACCCGGGCCGACGCCGGTGCCGAGCGCCTTCAACGCGGCCTCTTTGGCCGCGAACCTGGCCGCGAGGCGGGCGTACCGATTGCGCTTGTCCGCGCAGTAGCGGATCTCCCTGGTGGTGAAGAGCTCTGTCTCGGCCGCGGGATTGTCCTCCAGCAGCGACCGGACGCGGGCGACCTCGACCAGGTCGACGCCGACGGCGATGCGCGGCCATCCGGCCCCTGGCGTCCTGTGTTCCTCCACGAATCCCGCTCCCCCTCCGCAGGCCGTGGCGGCCGTGTGCCGCCTTCCACCTCCACAGATCCGCGGGCGGGCGCGGCGGATACACCGCGACGGGGAAGAAGACCTGCGGAAGAGGGACGGGCGAGGCGAGGCGGGGAAGCGGGGCCGGGAAAGAGGCGGAAGCCGTGGATGAGGGCGCGGGGCCGCTCAGGCGGTGGCGCTCCCGCCGGCCTGCCCGGTGGTGTGACCGCCGTGGCCGACCGCCCGATCCTCGAGGCGAAGCGTTTCGGCGACCATGCGGCCCAGCCGTTCGGCCAGGCCGTCCGGACGGCGGCGCTGCAGATAGAGCGTGGCGAAGACCGGGCCGGCGAGCAGCGCGTGGACGAGGTCGACGTCCGGGGGCGCGCCGAGTTCGCCGCGGGCCACCGCCCGGTCCATCAGCTCGGCGACGACCGCGCGCTGGCTGGTGACAAAGCTCGCGTGGAAGCGGTCGGCGAGAGCGGAGGGGCCTCCGAGGTCGGCGAGCAGGCCGAGGACGGCCGAGGAGGCGGCCGGGTTGCCGAGCGTGGCGACGATGTCCTCGACCAGACGGGTGAGGTCACCGCGGAGGCTGCCCGTATCGGCCGGCGGCGCCAGGTCGGAACGGTGCACCGCGGCGGCGAACACCATCTCCTGTTTGGTGGCGTAGCGGCGGTAGATGGCCGCCTTTCCGATGCCGGCGTGCTCGGCGACCGCGTCCACCGTCAGACCGGCGTATCCATGGCGCGCCAGCAGTTCGCGGGTCGCGGCCAGGATCGCTTCGTCCACCCGGGTATCCCTCGGTCTTCCCATGGGGTCATGTTATGGTACCGACAGTTCCGAAACTAAGAGTTTCGAAAGGGGCCGCCATGAGGACGCTCTGGGCGGGGCGAAGCTTGGTCGTTCTGGGCATCGGGCACCTGGTGGGAATGGGGGCGCAGAACACGGGGCACATGGACGACTGGTTCCGCGGGGACCTGTGGGGGCTGCCGCGTGAGCAGTTCGCCCACCCGAGCGGGGCCAACGGCGCGTTCTGGATCGTGCTCGCCAGCTTCGCCGTACCGCTGCTGCTGCTCGGCGTCCTGGTCTGTCATCTGGCCCGGCTCGGTGTCGTGGTGCCACAGTCCATCGGCTGGGGGCTGGCCACGTGGAGCGTGGTGGGCGCGGCCATCCTGGAGCCGACCCCGCTGCTGCTGGGGCTGGTCCCCGCCGTGCTGCTGATCCGGGAGGCCCGCCGGACTCCTGCCGCTCTGGCCGCCGGTGCGGAGACGGACGAGACGCCCAAGCGGGCGGCGCGGCTCTGAGGCTCGGGCGGGCGTGAGGCGAATCTGAGGCGCAAGACAGACCGGCCGGGCCGGGCATGACCGACGTCATGCCCGGCCCGGCCGTATGTCACGAGCCGGCGGTCGCCGGCACATCGGGTTCCTTCGCCGCCGAGGGAGCCTTCGCCGGGGGGCCGTGGCCCGTCCTCTTCGGCGCCTCGCTGAGCCCGAACCTCCGGTGCACCCGGCGCAGGGGGCCCGGGGCCCACCAGTTGGCCGAGCCCGCGAGCCGCATAAAGGCGGGCAGCAGCAGGCCGCGGACGACCAGGGTGTCCACCACAAGGGCGACCGTCAGACCGAGGCCGAGCATCTTCTGGAAGGTGATCTGCGCGGTGAACAGGCTTACGACCATCACCATGCCCAGCAGCAGCGCCGCCGCCGTCACCAGCCGGCCGGTCAGCTCCAGGCCACGGGCCACCGCGGCGGTGTTGTCCCCGGTGCGCTCGTACTCCTCCTTGATCCGGGAGAGCATGAACACCTCGTAGTCCATCGAGAGGCCGAACATCAGACAGAACATCAGGATGGGGGTGAGAGCGATCAAGGATCCGGTCACCGTGGCGTCCAGCGCCCCCGCCAGATGTCCCTCCTGGAAGATCCACACCACGGCGCCAAAGGTCGCACTCAGACTCAACGCGTTCAGAACCAGTGCCTTGAGCGGCAACAACAGACTGCCGGTGAACAAGAAGAGCAGCACAAATGTGGACAGCATCATGAAACCCAGCACCATGGGCATCCGGTCGCCGAGCGCGTCCAAGGTGTCGACCAGTGCGGGGCCGCCGCCCGCCACCCTCACCGGCCAGGGGGAGTCGGCGCCGCGGATGTCATGGACCAGCCGCTCACCGGCGGCGGAGAACGGCTCGACGTCCGGGGAGACCCGCAGATAGGTGGCGGACTTCGCGGCCAGCGAAGCCGTGGCGGGGCCGGCCGGCGCCACCCGCGCGCCGTGCGCGAACACACCGGCGGACGAGGCCACCGACTCCACGCCGTCGAGCTTCGAAATCCGCTCCGCGTACCCGCCGATCGCCGCGGACTGCTGCTTCGGGTCCCCGATCCCGGTGGCCACGATCGCGATCACATCGGCCTCCCGGGAGACGAAGTCCTCCCGGATGATGTCCCCGACCTGGCGGCTCTGCGCCGTCTTCGGCAGCTGACGGTCGTCCGGCAGGCTGTACTTGGCGCCCAGGAACGGGGCCCCGAGGAGCAGCAGAGCCGCGGTCGCCACCACGGCGACCGGCGCGGCGAAGCGCATCACAAAGGTGGCCAGCCGATGCCACACACCGCGCTCCAGCTCGGCCCGCGGCCGGGGCGGGCGGCCGAACAGACGCCGCACGCCCTTCCGCAGATCCAGGCTGTCGATTTTCGAGCCGAACAGCGCGAGCAGCATCGGCATCACGATGGTGGCCGCCAGCGCGGCGAACAGCATCACACCGATGCCCGCCACGGCGATCGAGCGCAGGAACAGCAGCGGGAAGAGCGCCAGGGCGGCCATGGAGAGCATCACCGTGACGGCGGAGAACACCACGGTGCGCCCGGCCGTGCGCACCGCGGCCACGATCGCCTCGGACCGCACCTGCTTGTCCGTCAGATCGCCGCCACGGTCCCTGATCTCCTCCCGGTACCGGGTCACGATGAACAGGCTGTAGTCGATGGCGATGCCCAGGCCGATGATGGTCGTCACATTCAGCGCGAAGACCGACACATCGGTGAACAGCGTGATGGTCCGGAGCATCAGCAGCGTGCCGACCAGCAGCGGAAGGACCATCAGCAGGGGCAGCAGCGCCGAGACCAGACTGCCGAACACCAGCAGCAGGATGACGAAGAGCACCGGAAAGGCTATGGCCTCCATCCTCTGGAGGTCCTTCTGGACGGTGTGGTCGGTATCGAAGCCCATGGCGGTGCTGCCGCCGAGCTTCACCTCCAAAGACCCCTGCCGGCCGGCGAACTCCTTGCGCAGCCCCTCGACACGGTCCGCGGCGGCGTTCTCCCCGCCGCCGATGTGTCCGATGACCATGGCGTACCGGGAGTCCTCGCTGCGCAGCCGCTGGTCTCTGCCCTGGCTCCAGTACGAGCCGACCTGGGAGATCCCGGGCTCAGCGGCCAGCCGCCGGGTCAGGGCGGCGCCGTCCTCGGCTGCCGTGCCCGAGTCGACCGAGCCGGGCGCCCGGACCAGCAGCACCAGATTGGAGTCCTTCACTCCGAAGTGCTGGTCCAGGGCCTGCTTCGCCAGGCTGGACTCCGACTTCGGGTCCTCGAACCCGCCGTTGACGAGCTTGCCGACGACGGGCCCGCCCAACGGGCCGGCGATCAGCATGAAGCCGAGGACCGCGATGAGGAACGCCCTGGGGCGCCGGACGATGGCCCGGGCCAAGCGATCGAGCATGGACTTTCTCCTTACCGAGTCTTCGTCAGTGCGTAGTCATGGATGTCGGCCCAGATGAGCACCGGGCGCGGCATCGCTCCCCCGGCCCGCGGGCGCCTCGGCATCACCCGGCGGCGGGAGGCGTACGGGACGCCGTCGGCATCCCGGTACTCGCTGGTGAGATGGCAGGCGTGCGCCCAACTGCGCCCGAAGACCTCGGCGGTGTACTCGTGCTCGGTGACCAGCCCGGTGGCCGGGTCGAGCCGGAAACGCTGCTGCGGGCAGTGGGTGGCCAGATGCGCGGGGAAACGCGCCAGGAGGGCGTCGGGGCCGTCGGCGCGCCAGCTCATGTCCTCGCGGCGCAGCAGCGCGGGAAAGACGAGGTAGTTCCACAGGGCGTAGCCCAGGAAATACATCATGTCCAACGAGTCCCAGCGCAGCAGGCGGCGGCCGCCGGGGAACGGGGCGCGGGCGTCCACGCGCCGCGCGACGACCGCGCCGTCCCGCTCCAGCCGCACCTCGTGGCCTTCCAGCACTCCGTCGAGGGGGCCGTCGAAGCCATGGAACCGGATCCGCTGCCTCGCCACCTCCGCGGTGACGTGCATCCGCTGGAAGGTCCCGGCGCTGCCGCGCTTCCAGCGGAAGAGCAGGCCGCCGCAGGAGAGCTCCGCCTCGATCCGCTCGGCGGACGCCCAGCGGCCCGCGCCGCCGTACGCCGCGAGGGTGCGGTCGAGGACCGCCGCGTCGGCTGTCCCACGGGCCCCGGTCATGCCCTCACCCCCTTGCGTACGGCGGCGATCCGGCGCGGGGCGGTGGCCAGCGTGGCGGCGAGCCGGGCGAACCACAGCAGATAGCCGGCGGAGCCGGACCCGGGCCGGGGCACCACCCCGAAGCCCAGCATCAGCCCCAGTGCGTCGATCTCCTGCCAGCTCTCCACGATCTTGCCGTCCTCGATGCGGCAGATCACGATCTGGCCGAGGGAGAACGGCCGGCCAGTGGGCGGCAGTCCGCGGTAGGGGCCCAGATGGGTGCCGGTCATCCGGACCCGGCAGGCGACCCGGTCACCGATCGGGATCAGGTCCTCGATGGTCGCCTTGGCATCGGGGAAGCCGGTCAGGATCCCGCGGATGAAGCGCTCGTAGCCCTTCGGACCACGCAGCGGCTCGGGCTCGGCGTGCCGCGGGGAGTGGCCTCGATAGTTCTCGTGGAAGATCTCCTGGCAGATGTGCACGGCCTGTTCGTTGACGCACTCCGCGATCCAGCGGCGCAGTGGCAGGGCGTTGGCCTCCAGCAGCTCGGCGGAGGCCGGGGCGGTGCCCGACAGGGCGCCGCGGAAGGCGGGGGTGCACTGCCGGTCGGTCCCCCGCCATGGCCACGGCTGGTCCTGCGGCACACGGTGATGGGCCCGGTGGTGCGCCGCCGCGATGGCCCAGCCCAGCGCGCGCGGCGCGCTCGTGGTGCCCAGCGGCGGCGCGGCACCCAGGGTGATCAGGGTGCCGAGCGCGTCCGTCTGCTGCCAGATCTCGGCGATCCGGCCGCCTGGGCCGTCCTCGATACGGAAGATCAGCGTCTGCGAGAACTCCACCTCACGCCCGGTGGCGGGGACACCCAGCCAGGGCCCTCGGTGGGTCCCCCGGTGGGTGAGCCGGGCCACCACCCGGTCACCGGCGCCGAAGAAGTCCTCAACCTCGGTACGCAGGTCGGGGAACGCGCGGTGCAGCAGGACGAGCTGGTCCCGGACGCCGGCCGCGCCGCGACCGTCCGGTCCGAGCCAGGGCGGATTGTGCAGCCGGGCCTCCCGGGTCACCAGCCGGTCGGCCAGCGCATGCTGCCGGGCGCCCCCGCACTCGTGGAGATAGGCCCATACGGTCTCAAGTCCCGCCTGCAGCGCGGGTTCGGTGGCGAGCGTCATCGCGCTCCACCTCCGTGCACCGGGCAGCCCGCGGCGGCAGCGGCGGCTGCGACGGACTCCGCGTCCGCGACCGCGAGGACGCGGGGCGCGGCGGGCGGCGCCTTCTCGCGCAGCGCGACGGTGGCGATCACGCCGTGTTCCTGTCCGAGGGTGATCCCGGGGCGTGGGATCACGGGGTGGCCGGGTGCGAGCCGGACCCGTACCCGCTGCGCCATCATGGCCAGCACCAGCTTCATCTCCTGGAGGCCGAAGACATCCCCGATGCACTTGCGGGGACCGCCGGAGAACGGCCACCAGGCATAGCGGTGCGGTCCCTGCTCGCCCAGCGGAATCCAGCGATCGGGGTCGAAGCCCTCGGGGTTGGGCCAGAAGTCCGGGTGCCGATGGGTCACAAAGGAGGAGAGCAGCACCATCGAGCCCTTGGGGATGTCGTAGCCCTGCACGGTGTCGTCCTCGAGCGGGGTGCGCGAGATGAGCGACACCGGCGGGTAGAGCCGCAGCGACTCACGCACCACCCGGTCCACATAGGGCAGTCGGGGCAGATCCTCGACGCCGGGGAGGCGGCCGTCCAGCACCTCGTCCACCTCGGCCTCCAGCCGCGCGGCGACCTCGGGGTGGCGGGAGAGCAGATACAGCGCCCAGGTCAGCCCGGAGGCGACGGTCTCATGGCCGCCGAACATGAAGGTCATGACCTCGTTGCGGACCTGCTCGACGGTCATGCCCGAGCCGTCGTCCTCGGTGGCGGTCATCAGCGCCTCGAGCAGATCGTCGGGGTGCGGCCCCCGGTCGGCCCGCCGGTCCTCGATGACGCGGTAGATGATCCGGTCGAGCTGCTTCCTGGCCCTGGCGAACCTCAGATTGGCGGGGGTGGGCACGCCCTCCGGCAGGCTGACGAACTTCCCGAACTTCTTGTACGCCTCGCCGATGGCCACTTCGACGGCGTGCGCCATGACCTCGGAGTCCTGCCGCCAGTTCGCGCCGAACAGGGCGCCGCCCAGGACACTCAGCGCCAGCCGGGTCATCTCGAGGGTGATATCCACCTCGCGGTGCGCGCGCGCCGCGGCCTCCCAGCGGTCCAGCAGCTCGGCGGTGACCTCGGTCATCCCGGTGGCGAAGCTGGTGATCAGGCGGCGGTGGAAGGCGGGCTGGCAGAGCCTGCGCTGGCGCCTCCACAGCTCGCCCTCGCTGCAGATGAGGCCGTCACCCACCAGGGCCCGCCAGCGGTCGCTGACAAAGGGCGTCTTGGGGAAGTTGCGGTGCTTGTCCTGCAGGATCTCCTTGATCCCGTCGGGGTGGCCGACGAAGAACACCGGAAAGAGCGGCCCGATGCCCTCGAACCGCACGACATCGCCGTACTCCCGGCGCCCCCGCTGCAGGGCCTGCAGGATGTCAGCCTGAAAGGCCCGTGCGTTGCCGAGGACCGGCTCGCCCTTGGGGCCTGGCGCTTGACGGGTCATCGGGAACCCTCCTCAACGGGGCGGAGCCACATCCACATGGGGTCCCGGGGGCGCAGCGAGATCGCCGGCTCCGGGAAGACCCGCTGGCCCTCCACCAGGTCCAGCCGGAACCGCTGCGCGACCATGGCGACCACCAGGGGCATCTGCAGCATCGCGAACGAGTCGCCGATGCATTTGCGCGGTCCCGCGCCGAACGGGAGATACGCCATCCGGTGGCGGCCCTCGCTGTTCTCGGGAGTGAACCGCTCGGGTTCGAAGCCCTCCGGGTTGTCCCAGAACTCGGGGTGGCGGTGCGTCACATAGGGGCAGACCACCACCCAGCGCCCGGCGGGCACGTGATAGCCGCCGATTTCGTCGTCCCGCGCGGCACAGCGCATATAGACGAAGATCGGCGGATACAGCCGCATGGCCTCCTGGAGCACCATGGTCGTGTAGGCGAGCTTCGGCAGGTCGTCCACGGTCGGAACGCGCCCGGACAGTGTCCGGTCCACCTCGTCCTGGACCCGGCGCCTGCTTTCGGGGTTGAGTGAGAGCAGATACCAGGTCCAGGTGAGCGCGGTGGAGACCGTCTCATGGCCGGCCACGAAGAAGCCGCTCACCTCGTCCCTGATCTGCTCGTCGGTGAACGCCTCGCCGGAGCCGGGGTCCTTGGCGCCGATGAGCATGCTGACCAGGTCGTCCTCGCCGCCCTCCCGGCGGCGGGCGACGATCATCGGATAGAGCACCGAATTGACCGTCCCGAGCGCGTCCCGGAAGCGCCCCCGGGCCTTCGAAGGGATCCGCAGCGGGTCCACGGGAGAGGTCATCCGGCGGTGGGTGAAGCTCAGCGCTCCCTGGACGGCCGGCTCGATCCGGGCGATGGCGTCGGTGAGATCCGCCTTGAACAGCGCTCTGGCCAGATTGGCCAGGCTCAGATGCATCATCTCCGACTTGACGTCCAGCGGCCGGCCCTGGCCACTGCGCCGCTCCCAGTCGTCCAGCATCTCGGAGGTGGTGCGGGTGAAGGTCTCCCCGAAGCGGCGGAGGATGTCGCGGTGGAAGGCGGGCTGGGTGAGCCGCCGGGACCGGAGCCAGGAGCCGCCTTCAGCAGCCACCAGCCCGTCCCCGACGATCGTGCTCAGACAGCCCTGCACCTTGCGCGGCCGCGGATAGTGCTTGTGCTGGTCGCGCAGCACATGCTGGACATGGTCCGGGTGGGCCAGCAGATTGATCCTCAGCGGGCCGCGGAAGTTGACGATGTCGCCGTGGTGCCGGAACGCGTGCATGAACGCCGACACGTTGTCCCGCTGGATCTCACGGATGCTGCCGAGCACGGGGTGGCCCCGGGGGCCGGGCGGCACGAATACGGTGGTCATGGGGGGCTGCCTTTCACCTGTCCAGCGCCAACTGCGGCACGTCGTCGGGTTTGAAGGTGGGCACGTCCAGACCGGTGCCGAGGTGGCCGAGCACTTCACGGGCCGTGTTCATACCGGAGAGGACCACCCGGAAGGACGCCGGGCCCTCCTCGGTCCAGTGACCGGAGAGGAACAGACCGGGCACCGGCGTCTGGTGGGCGAGCCGCTTCCCTCCGATCTGATGGGGGTTCAGCGCCCAGCCATAGGTGGCGCCCTCGTGATTGCGCGTATAGCGCTCGATGGTCACGGGCGTGCCCGCCTGACGGAACGTCAGATGGTCGCGCAGGCCGGGGATCACGGACTCGAACTCGGCGAGCAGGGAGTCCGCGAACTGGTCCTTGTGCTGCTGCCACGGCTTGTCGCCGGGCAGCCGGTACGGCGCCACCGCGGTGCCGATCAGCAGATGCTCGCCCGGCGGAGCGAGCTCGGGATCAAGCATCGTCATCACGGACAGCGACATCCCGCCCGGCCGGCCGCCCATCAGGTCCCGCCAGGTCCCCTCGTGGTCCCAGTGGTTGTACTTGAAGGTCTCGTGCGCGACGCCGAGGGCGGGCACGTCCTGCGTGGTCGCCGCGTAGACGACGCAGGCGGACATCGACGGCCGCAGCCGCCGCAGCCGCCGGGTGTAGGGCCCGGGCAGATGCTCGGCGCCGACCATGTCCTCGAAGGTCTGGCGGGCGTCCGCGTTCGAAATGACCACCGGGGCGGTGCACACGTCCCCCTCCGCCGTGCGCACCCCCACGACCCGGCCGTCCTGCAGCAGGATCCGCTCGACGGGGGTGCCGGTGACGACCTGGCCCCCGTTTCGCTCGACCGCGGTGACAAACGCGTCCACCAGATTCTGGAAGCTGCCCTTGCAGTAGTACGGGCCGTCGATGAGCACCCCGATGAACTGGGCGTAGGCGAAGAACGACAGCTGAGAGGGCGGCGCCCCCATATACGGCCACAGGGCGGAGCACATGGCCTTCAGCCGCGGGTCGCGCAGATATTCGTCCATGACCTGCGCGAGCGTCGCCGTCCGGTATTTCATCAGCGTCGGCAGCAGCTCCTCCAACTGCCCGAGAGCCGACGGGTCGGTCACCCGCATGGGCGCCTGCGCCGTCTCCCAGAACATCTGGCGGCGCAGCTGGAAGAAGGCACGGATGCCCTCCGCCTCATCCGGGAAGAGCCGGATATGGGCCTCCATGAACTCCTCCAGGCCCGTGGGCGCGAAGACGCTCATCCCCGGGAACTCCGCCTGGTAGAGATGGTCGATGACCGTCAGCTCGCACCGGTCCTGAACGCCCAGCCACTCCAGCAGCCCGAGCACCATCTCGCCCTCGGCCAGCACCCGGATCGCCGAGTCGAAGGTCCGCCCGTCCCGGGTGAAGGCGTGCGCGAGCCCGCCCAGACCTTCGCCCTGCTCACAGACGAGAACCTTCAGGCCCGAACGCGCCAGGACGGCCGCGGCCGAGACGCCTCCGAGCCCGCTTCCGACGACGATGGCGTCCCACTCCGCGCTTTTCCTGGTGACGGGCTGGCTCATCTCACCCTTCCTCCGCTCGGTATCCGCACTGCCCAACAGATCCGGCGCCGCGCCACGCGGATACATCCTTCACGGGTGTATCCACGGGCCGCCGGCCGGGATCTGTAAGAAGAGGAAGGCTGTGCCCAGGACAAAGGCTGTGCCCAGAACAGGTGCCCAGGACGGAAAGGGAGCCGATCGCATGGGAAACCCGCACGACCGCGAGCGGGACAAGGGAAGCGAAGCCGCCGCCGCGGCGGCCGTCTACTCCCGGCCCCTGCTCGCCCTGTACGACACGCTCGTCCTGGGCGCGGTGTGCCGTGCGGTGTGGCGCTGCCCGCCCGAGGAGATGCTGGCCCTCTACGACCGGCATGTCTCCGACCGCCATCTCGACATCGGTCCGGGCACCGGCTACTTCCTCGACCGGTGCCGGTTCCCCACCGGCCCGCCGCAGATCACCCTGGTCGACCTCAACCCGACGGTGCTGGCGACCGCACAGCGCCGGATCGCGCGCTACGGCCCCAGGGCGCTGTGCCGCGATGTACTGCGCCCGATGGAGCTGGAGGGGCGGCGGTTCACCTCAGCCGCGTTGAACTTCGTACTGCACTGCCTGCCTTCGGGGGCGCCGGCGAAGTTCGCCGTCTTCGACCATCTGCTGCCCCATCTCGAGCCCGGGGCCCAGGTCTTCGGCAGCACCGTGTTGGCGCACGGCGTGCGCCATACGGCGGTCTCCCGGCTCCACCTGCGCGAATGTGTGAGACGCGGGGTGCTCAACAACTCCGAGGACTCGCTGGAGCTGCTGGACAAAGCACTTGGGTCCCGGTTCGAGCGCCATCACATCCGGGTGCGCGGCACGGTCGCGCTCTTCGACGCGACCATATGACACAGGCCCCGCCGGACGGGTGTCCGGCGGGGCCTGCGGATACGCGGAAGTCGGCTACTTGCCGGTCTCCTTCTCGTACGCCTTGATGACCTCGTCGGTCGGGCCGTCCATCAGCAGCTCGCCCTTCTCCAGCCACAGCACCCGGTCACAGGTGTCCCGGATCGACTTGTTGTTGTGGCTGACCAGGAAGACCGTGCCGGCGTCCTTGCGCAGCTCGCGGATGCGGGCCTCCGAGCGCTTCTGGAACTTCCGGTCGCCGGTGGCCAGCGCCTCGTCGATCATCAGCACATCGTGGTCCTTGGCGGCGGCGATCGAGAACCGCAGTCGGGCCGCCATACCGGAGGAGTAGGTGCGCATCGGCAGCGTGATGAAGTCGCCCTTCTCGTTGATGCCGGAGAAGTCGACGATGCCCTCGTAGCGCTCGCGGATCTGCTCCCGCGACATCCCCATGGCCAGCCCGCCGAGGATGACGTTCCGCTCGCCCGTCAGGTCGTTCATCAGTGCCGCGTTCACCCCGAGCAGCGACGGCTGGCCGTCGGTGTAGACCTTGCCGCGCTCGGTGGGCAGCAGCCCCGCGACGGCCTTGAGCAGCGTCGACTTACCGGAGCCGTTGGAGCCGATCAGGCCGATCGACTCGCCGCGGTAGGCCACGAAGGTGACCCCGCGTACGGCGTGCACCTCGCGCATGCCCGGGGCGCCCTTGCGGCGCAGGATGCGGCTGAGGGCGGCGGTGGCGCTGCCGCGGCCACGGGGGCCGCCGTTGACGCGGTAGACGATGTGCACATCGTCGGCGATGACGGTCGGGATGCGCCCCGCGGCCGGGGCCGCCTGAGCGGCCAGGTCCGCCTGGCCCGTCTGGGGGGTCTCATCAAGGGTCTGCTCAGCCACGGCCGTACTGCTCCTCTGCCTTCCAGAAGTACACAAAGCCGCCGGCGCCGAAGACCACCGCCCAGCCCAGGGCCAGCGCCCACACGTGGGGAGGCAGCTGATCGTAGTTGTCGATCAACGCATACCGCATCAGGTCCATATAGACGGCGGCCGGGTTCCCCAGCATCGCGTCGGAGATCCAGCCGCTCGCCCCCGCCCGCTCAAGCGTGGTCGCCAGCGGATACATCACACCGGACGCGTACATCCACGTCCGCAGGATGAACGGCAACAGCTGGGCGAGGTCCGGGGTCTTGGCCCCGAGCCGGGCCATGATCAGCGAGAGACCGGTGTTGAAGACGAACTGCAGTGCGAGCACCGGGAGGATCAGCAGCCAGGCCAGGGACGGGTAGTGCCCGAACCCCACCAGCACGATGACCAGCACGATCATCGAGAACAGCAGCTGCTGGAGCTGCTGGAGCGAGAAGGAGATGGGAAGCGAGGCGCGTGGGAAGTGCAGGGCCCGCACCAGACCCAGATTCCCGGAGATCGCGCGCACACCCGCCATCGCGGAGTTCTGAGTGAACGTGAAGACGAAGACACCCGTCACCAGGAACGGGATGTACATGTCGTGCGGCATGTTCCTGTTGCTCTTCAGGAGCAGGCCGAAGATGAAGAAGTACACCGCCGCGTTCAGCAGCGGCGTCGCCACCTGCCACAGCTGGCCGAGCTTGGCCTGGCTGTACTGGGCGGTGAGCTTGGCCTGCGAAAAAGCCAGAATGAAATGGCGCCTGCCCCACATCTGCTTGATGTAGTCGACAAGGCTCACCCGGGCGCCGCTCACCGACAGCCCGTATTTCGCCGCCAGCTCTGCCGGGGCCAGGCCGTCATCCGGCGACAGCGGGGCGCTGGCGACCGCACTGTTGTGCGTAGTCTCGCTCACAGTTGACACTTTCGTCCTCATCAGGGGTGCGCTGACGGGGGCCGCGCCCCGGGTCGCGCCCGATGCTCTCAGATACGAGCTTGTCAGATGACAGGCGGTCGGCCCAGTCGGGTCAGGCGCCATACCGTACGCCACTTCATGGGGCGGCGTGCACCACACGGTGTCTTCCAGCCTTCCCGGAACCCGCCCAACCAGGCACGGAGGGCGGTCTTCGAGGGTCGCCGGGCCAAGGTGAGCAGCAGCCAGACACCGAGATAGACGGGGATGAGCGGGATGGGGAGATTGCGCCGCGCCAGCCAGACCCGGTTGCGAGCGACCATGCGGTGGTAGACGGCGTGCCTGCTCGGCGCGGTGGCCGGGTGGTGCAGCACCATGTCCGACCGGTAATCGATCATCCAGCCAGCGTTCAGGGCGCGCCAGGCGAGGTCGGTCTCCTCATGGGCGTAGAAGAAGTCGTCCGGCAACCCGCCGACCTGCGCGAAGACCTTCGTACGGACCGCGTTGGCACCGCCGAGGAAGGTGGTCACCCGAGAGGACCGCATGGGGTCGGAGGCGCGCAGCCGGGGCACATGGCGGCGCTGGGTGGTGCCGGTCTCGGGGTCGGCGATACGGAAGGAGATGATGCCGAGCTCGGGGTCGGCGGCGAAGGCCTGACGGCACAGCTCGGCGGTGTCCGTATGGGGCAGCAGACCGTCGTCGTCGAGGAAGAGCAGCACGTCGACCTCGGTGCCGCCGGGGCCGAACGCCTCGATGCCGACATTGCGGCCCGCCGGGATGCCCACGTTCTCCGGGAGCTCGACGGTGCGCACCCCGTCCGGGAGCTCGGGCAGCGGTGAGCCGTTGCCCACGACGACCACCTCGATCCGGTCGCCGTCCTGCTTGGCGACCGAATCGAGCAGCGCACGCAGCTCGTCGGGGCGGTTGCCCATCGTCAGGACGACCGCGCCGACCGTGAGTGGTGTGTCCGTCATCACTTCAGCCTGCTCGACGCGAGGATGGACACCAGGTGAAGCAGAGTTTGCAGCAGGGCGATGCCCGCGAGTACGACAACGCCGAGCCGGGAGAAGAACAGGTCACCCCGGATCGAGTCCAGCACCGCCAGGAACAGGATCAGCAGGGACGCCTCGATCCCGAGCACCAGCCGGTGGAACTTGAGCGCCGCGGCGGCCTTGCGGGCCAACGCCATACCGGAGGAGCGCGGCTCGGACGCCGCCTCCTTGACCGGCGGCAGCCCGCCCTGGTGGCGGGCGACGCCGACGAGGTCGGTCTCGGCCTTGATCAGGATCGCGCCGAGGGCGGCCAGGGTGCCGAGGAAGGCCCAGAGCCAGTCGATCCGCCCGCTGCCCCACAGATCGGCGGCGCGCAGGCCGAAGCCGACGAGCACCGCGGCGTCGGTCAGATAGGCGCCGACCCGGTCCAGGTAGACCCCACCGAGGGAGAACTGCTGCCTCCAGCGCGCGATCTCGCCGTCGACGCAGTCCAGCAGCAGATAGAGCTGGACCGCGACCACACCGAGCACGGCGCCCGGGATCCCCGGCACCAGGAGTGCCGGGGCCGCGAGCACGCCGCAGACGGTCATCAGGTATGTGAGCTGGTTGGGCGTGACCCTGGTGTTGACCAGATGGCGGTCGACCCGCAGGGAGACCTCACGCATGTAGAGGCGTCCCATCCAGTGCTCACCGCTCCGCCGGTCCTTCACCCCCGCGGGGTGGACGACCGGGCGGAGTTCAGCCACCGATGGTTTGACTGACTGCTTTGGCATAGTCGGCGTATGCGTCCCTGATCGCGTCGGAGGAGAGGTCAAGGTGCTCGAGGATCGTGTAGCGCCCGGGGCGGGTCTGCGGCGCGTACTCCACCGCCTTGACGAACTCGTCCTCGCTGAATCCGATTTCGTTCGGCAGGACGGGCAGACCGTGCCGCCGCAGTACGTCGACCATCAGCGCGGATTCCTCGGGCGCGCCCCGCAGGTGCATCGCGAAGGCGGCGCCGAGGCCGACCTGCTCGCCGTGGAGCGCGGAGCGCTTGGGGTAGAGCAGGTCGAAGGCGTGGCTGATCTCATGGCAGGCGCCGGAGGACGGCCGGGTGTGACCGGCGATCGACATGGCGATACCGGACAGCACCAGTCCCTCGGACAGCACGGTCAGGAAGTCGTCGTCGCCGCAGCCGCCCGGGTGGCGGAGCACCGACTCGCCCGCCGTACGGGCCATGGCGGCCGCGAGGCCGTCGATCGGCTCGCCGGTCTCGCGGTGCGACAGCTCCCAGTCCGCGATCGCGGAGATGTTGGAGACGGCGTCGCCGATGCCGGAGCGGACGAAGCGCACCGGGGCGTCGCGGATCACATCGAGGTCGATGACCAGCGCGATCGGGGTCGGCACACCGTATGAGCCACGGCCCGCGTCGTTGTCCAGGATCGACACCGGGGAGCAGATGCCGTCGTGCGACAGGTTGGTCGCGACGGCGACCATCGGCAGGCCGATACGCGCGGCGGCGTACTTGGCGGCGTCGATGATCTTCCCGCCGCCCAGGCCGACGACCGCGTCGTAGTGCCCGGACTTCATGGCGTCGGCAAGCTGGACGGCGCCGTCGATGGTGCCGTCGGTCAGCTCGAACCAGTCGGCGCCCGGCAGCACCGGGGCCAGCCGGTCGCGCAGGGCGGCGCCGGAGCCGCCGCTGATCGCGACCGCCAGCTTGCCGGAGGCCGAGATGCGCTGGTCGGCCAGCAGGCCCGCCAAGTCGTCCAGGGCCCCGGCGTTGATGTCGACGGAGACGGGAGACGGGATGAGGCGGGTCAGTACTGGCATGCGATCTCACGGCCCTTCGCGAGGTCGTCGTGGTTGTCGATCTCGACCCACTTGATGTCGCCGATCGGGGCCACGTCGACCTTGAAGCCGCGGTTGACCAGCTCCTGGTAGCCGTCCTCGTAGTAGAGGTCGGGGTCGCGCTCGAAGGTGGTCTTGAGCGCGTCCGCCAGCTCCGCGGCGGCCTCGCCCTCGATGAGGGTGACGCCGATGTACTCGCCGGTCGCCTCGGCCGGGTCCATGAGCTTGGTGATCTTCTGGACGCCCTTCTCGGGGTCCACGATGACCTTCATCTCCTCGTCGGCGAGCTTCTTGACCGTGTCGAGGGCGAGGATGATCTTCTGGCCGTTGCCCCGGGCGGCGAGCAGGGTCTTCTCGACGGAGACGGGGTGCACGGTGTCGCCGTTGGCGAGGATCACGGTGTGCTGGATCGCGTCACGGGCGCACCACAGAGAGTAGGCGTTGTTCCACTCCTCGGCCTTGTCGTTGTCGATGAGGGTGAGCTTGAGGCCGTACTTCGCCTCCAGCGCCTCCTTGCGCTCGTAAACGGCCTCCTTGCGGTAACCGACCACGATCGCGACCTCGGTGAGGCCCACCTCCGCGAAGTTGCCGAGGGTCAGGTCGAGGACGGTGGTATCGCCGTCGACAGGCACCAGGGCCTTGGGAAGGGTGTCGGTGTAAGGGCGCAGACGCCGTCCGGCGCCGGCCGCCAGCACGAGGCCGATCATGCGGGTTCTCCTGTTTCGTCGTGTACAGCGGGTGCTCCGGAGGACACCCAGAAGCGGATGCTCTCGCCGAGCACGGCCAGCGCGAGGGCCGCCGCGAGGGCGGTCAGCGCGATGGTGAAGCCTTGGTTCTGCTCGTACAGCAGGGCGGCGGCGACCGTGACCGCCAGGGTCCGCCCCTCGTGCCCGCCGATCACCCGCACCAGCCAGTGCGGGGGCGCGCCGGTACCGCCCCTGATGCGGTACACCGTGTCGTAGTGATGGTAGGCGACCGCCGACACCAGCCCGAAAGCGGCGGGCAATGCACCGTTCACCCCCGAGTCAGCTGCCAGGACCAGGATGGTGCCGTATTCCGCGGCGCGGAAGACCGGCGGCACAAGCCAGTCGAGCGGGCCCCCCAGCGGACGGGCCACAGCCAGTCCCGAGGTGAGCGCGTAGCCCGCGGCGGCGACGACCGCCCAGAGGCTGCCGAAGGACGTGAGCGCCGCCACGGCGACCACGGCGGCCGCCCCGAACAGGGCGAGCGCGGGGGCGGCGAAGGCCGGGAGCCGGCGCGCCACACCGCGGAGGGCCGCGGCGAGACCCTCGGCGAGCGGGCCCGAGTCGGCGAGGTCCGCGAGGGCGAGCGCCGCGCGGTCCGTACGCCGCGCCTTGCGGGTCAGCGACCGCAGCACCCGGCCGGCGGTGGTGTAGCAGGCGGCCAGCGCGCAGCCGATGAGCAGCACATAGAAGGTGATACGGGGCGTGGTGCACGCGGTGAGCACCGCGATCAGCGCCCAGCGCTCACCGATCGGCAGCACGATCATCCGGCGCAGCCAGACCGTCCAGCCGACGCTGTCGAGGCGGTTGGAGAGGGCGGCGGTGGGGCTGCTGTTGCCGGTGGCGTCGTGATTCGCCTCATTGAAGGAGAAGTCGACGACGTGGCGGCAGGTCTGCAGCACCATGGCGCCGAGCGCGAGCGCCCATACGTCATCCCCCCCGCCGCGCGCGGCGCCCAGCGCGAGCCCCGCGTAGTACGCGTACTCCTTGGCCCGGTCGAACGTCGCGTCCAGCCAGGCGCCCAGCGTGGAGTACTGGAGGGAGTAGCGGGCGAGCTGGCCGTCGGTGCAGTCCAGGACGAAGGAGCCGATCAGCAGCAGCCCGGCCGCGATGAACCCGGGGCGGGTGCCGGTGGCCGCGCAGCCCGCCGCGATCAGGGCGGTCAGCAGGGAGGCGGTGGTGACCTGGTTGGGGGTGAGCCCGCGGCGGGCGCACCAGCGGGCGATGTAGCGCGAGTAGGGGCTGATGCAGAAGGTGGTGAAGAAGCCGTCGCGCGCCTTGACGGCGCTGCGCAGCCGCACCTTCTCGTCGTCCACCGCCCGGGTACGGGCCTGCGCCTCCGTACGCCCCGCCGCGTCCTCGGGTACGTCGGCGACGAGCACCCCCAGCTCGGGCCGGTGCACGGCGATGTCCTCGGCGCCCAGGGCGTCGGCGAGGGCGTCGGGCAGCACGGCGGAGCCGTCCGGAGCCGGAAGGTGGACCTCCGGCCCGGGAGTCGCGGTGGCGCCGGCCACGGCGAGGGCGCCGCGCTCGGGCGCCGCCGCCCCCGGCGCGTACGCCGTCAGCGCGCGGGTGAGCGCCGCGCGGGCGTCCGGCTGGGCGGTGAGGGCGCCGTGGACCGCGGCGGCCGGGAAGCGCGGATCGGTCAGGGCCAGGCGCAGTGCGTGGACGTGGCCGACGAAGCGCGGGTCGACCAGCGCCACCCGCTCACGCGCCGGGGTGGCCGCGAGCTCCCTCGCGACCCCGGCGGCGTCGGCTGCCGTGCGCACGTCGAACCCCAGCGACCGCAGGTCGTCCTCAAGGGACGAGCCCGCGACCGCGGGACCGGTGAGAATGGCGGTCGACAGACGAACTCACTCCTTGGCAGCTGGCACGGTGGCCGCGCCGGACAGGGATACCGGCCCAGGGCCGCCGTCCGGACAGCGGGCGTCGCACACCCCGGGCCCCGCATGGGGCGGGCGGCACGTCGGCAGAGGCTATCGGATAGAAGGAAGCGTCCGTTCACCGCACATTCATCACCCGCTCGGGGGAACGACGGCTTCCGCTGCCGCGATCATCATGGTGGATGGCGGCGCTCCGGGACAAACCGCGTCCGCGCCGGCTGTGGATAGGGTGCGGTCATGACGTGGCTGATCACAGGTGGTGCCGGATATATCGGGGCGCATGTCGTACGGGTCATGGCGGAGGCCGGGGAGCGGGTCGCCGTGCTCGACAATCTGTCCAGCGGTGTCGCCGATCGGCTGCCGCAAGGCATCCCTTTGGTACAGGGCTCCACGCTCGACCGTGATCTGCTGGACCGCGCCTTCGCCGACCTGGGCGTGACCGGGGTGGTGCATCTGGCGGCGAAGAAGCAGGTCGGGGAGTCCGTCGAGCAGCCGCTGCGCTACTACCGCGAGAATGTGCACGGTCTGATGGTGCTGCTGGAGGCGGTGGTCGAAGCCGGGATCGGCAGCTTCCTCTTCTCCTCCTCCGCCGCCGTCTATGGGATGCCGGATGTGGAACTCGTCACCGAGGACACCCCCTGCCGGCCGATGAACCCGTACGGAGAGACCAAGCTGGCCGGAGAGTGGCTGGTCAGAGCCACGGGCGCGGCTCATTCGATCTCCACGGCCTGTCTGCGCTACTTCAATGTGGCGGGCGCCGCACGCCCCGAGCTGGCCGACACCGGAGTGTTCAACATCATCCCGATGATGTTCGAGCGGATCACCCGGGGCGAGGCGCCCCGGATCTTCGGCGACGACTATCCGACGCCCGACGGCTCCTGCATCCGTGACTACATTCACGTCGAGGACCTGGCCTCCGCCCATCTCGCCGCGGCCCGCCGGCTGGCGGAGCGGCCGGGCGGGGGCGATCTGACCGTGAATATCGGCACCGGTCAGGGCGTCTCGGTACGCGAGATGGCACAGCTGATCGGCGAGGTCACCGGCCGCCCGGAGCTCTCCCCGGTGGTCGAGGCGCGCCGCGCGGGCGATCCGGCCCGGGTCGTCGGGGCGACCGAGCTGATCGCCAAGGAGCTGCGCTGGAGCGCCCGGCACGGGGTGGCGGCGATGGTGCGCTCGGCCTGGGATGGCTGGTGTCTGCACCACCCCGAGGCCGTACGGCCGTAGGGAGCGCGACGCCGCGGGGCCCGCTAGGGCCTGTCGTCAAAGGGGGCGTCCGGCCGCGAGCGGCGTCTGGCGCAGGGGGCACCTCCCAGCGGTAGCTGGGGGAGGCTGATGTCGCTGCGGCGTCGGGAGCAGGGCGCTCCCTTCGACGACAGGCCCTAGGACGGCCTCAGGCCCGGCGCGGCTGACCGCGGCTCGGGGCGCCGCCGTAGTTCACTGGGCCGTAGGGCAGCTGGCGCGCCCGGGCAGTGGCGGCGCGCGGGAGGAGGCCGTACATGGGCGCGGGCCACGACCACGGCGCCGGACTCGGCACGGCGGGCGCCGCACACCAGTGGCGGCTGCGCGCCGCCCTCGGCATCACGCTCACGGTGACGGCCGTGGAGGTGGTCGGCGGGGTGCTCGCCGGTTCGCTCGCGCTGCTCGCGGACGCCGGCCACATGATGACGGACGCCCTCGGGCTCGCCATGGCGCTGCTGGCGATCCACTTCGCGAACCGCCCGCCGAGCCCGCGCCGCACCTACGGCTACGCACGGGCCGAGATCCTGGCCGCGCTGGCGAACTGTCTGCTGCTGCTCGGCGTCGGCGGCTACATCCTGTACGAGGCGGTGGCCCGGTTCATCACCCCGCCCACCAGCGACGGCGGGCTGACGATCCTCTTCGGCGCCATCGGCCTGGCCGCGAACGCGGTGTCACTGGCGCTGCTCAGGGGCGGGCAGCGGGAGAGCCTGAACGTCCGCGGGGCGTTCCTGGAGGTGCTGGCGGACGCGCTTGGTTCGGTCGCGGTCCTCGTATCGGCCGGGATCATCGTGACCACCGGCTGGCAGACGGCGGATCCGATCGCCTCCCTGCTGATCGGCCTCATGATCGTGCCGCGGACGTTCCGGCTGCTGCGGGACACGCTGAACGTCCTGCTGGAGGCGGCGCCGCGGGATGTGGACATGGATCAGGTACGGGCCCACATCCTCGCCCTCCCCGGCGTCGAGGGACTGCATGATCTGCATGTATGGACCATCACCTCGGGCATGCCGGTACTCTCCGCACACGTGGTGGTCAGCAGGCGGGCGCTGGACGCGGTCGGCCATGAGCGGATGCTGCACGACCTGCAGGGCTGTCTGGGGGAGCACTTCGACGTGGCCCACTGCACGTTCCAGCTGGAGCCAGGCGGACATGCTGAGCACGAAGCCAAACTTTGCCACTGACTCATGGCACTGGTGCGGCAGACTTGAGGGTTCCGACGGACGATGAGGATGGTCAATGCCAATTACACCTGCCAACGGCCGCACCACCGACTCCGCCAGGCCCTCCGCACCGGGCGCGCCGACGGGTTCGACGGAGCCGATCATGCTGGAGCTGGTCGACGAGGACGGCAGGACCATCGGCACCGCGGAGAAGCTCTCCGCCCATCTCGCCCCCGGCCGGCTGCATCGGGCCTTCTCCGTCTTTCTCTTCGACGACGAGGGGCGGCTGCTGCTCCAGCGCCGGGCCCTGGGCAAGTACCACTCCCCCGGCGTCTGGTCGAACACCTGCTGCGGCCACCCCTACCCCGGCGAGCCGCCCTTCGTGGCCGCGGCCCGGCGTACGGGTGAGGAGCTGGGGGTGGCGCCCGCGCTGCTGCGCGAGGCGGGCACGGTGCGCTACAACCACCCGGATCCGGTGTCGGGCCTGGTGGAGCAGGAGTACAACCACCTGTTCGCGGGGCTGGTGCGGACCGAGCCGCAGCCGGATCCGCAGGAGATCGACGAGACCGCCTTCGTCACCCCCGAGGAGCTGACCCGGCTGCTCGCGCACAACCCCTTCTCGGCCTGGTTCATGACCGTGCTGGACGCGGCCCGGCCGGTGATCCGGGAGGTCACCGGAGCGGCGGCAGGCTGGTAGCGGTCAGCCGGGCGTGGGCGGCCGCGAGCGGCAGTGCGGCCCAGACCACCTTGCCGCCGCCCGCCGTGTGCTGGACGTCGTAGACCCCGCCCTCCTCCTCGGCGATCGTCTGCACCAGTAACAGCCCGCGCCCGCCGGTCCGGCCCTGGTCGGCCACCAGCGCCTTGGGCCGGTAGGGGTGGTTGTCCTCGACCGCGACCCGCACCCAGTCCGGGCCGATGGACACCTCGACGGCGATCTCCGGGGAGAGCAGCGCCGCATGCCGTACGGCGTTGGTGACCAGCTCTGAGACGATCAGCAGCAGGTTCTGTACGAGGTCGGCAGGGGCGGGCACCCGCTGGTGGGCCAGCAGATCGCGCACCGCGTGCCGGGCCTGGGGGACGGAGGTGTCGAGCGCGGGGGCGGTGAAGCGCCAGACGCCCTCGTAGGCGAACGGCCCGCGGGGCGTGGCCGCCCCCGGTTCAGGAGGGATGCTCCCGACGATCTCCATGTCCGATCCCCACCCATCGCCACAGCCCGACCAGTCGTCATCGAGTGTTGGGAACGTGTTGGTACGGACCGGCTAACTGAGCGCAAGTCGCTCTCTATCGACGGCTTTTGACCGCGTGCGTATGCCAGCGTCACTCGCTCGACTGTTCCTGCCCGGCTTGCTTACGGCGATGCCGACAGTCGCTTGAGGGTGCCGGATAGCATCCGCGACATGGAGCCCTGCCTGCAGCACACCGTCGCCGACGGCATAGCGACCGTCGTGATCCGCCACCCCGCCAAGCGCAACGCACTTACCCCTGGCATGTGGCGCGCGCTGCCCCCGCTGCTGGAGCGGCTGGCCGCGGACCCGGCCGTACGGGCGCTGGTGCTCACCGGAGCGGGCGACACCTTCAGCGCGGGCGCGGACATCAGCTCGCTCGGCACGACGTACGAGGAGACGACGGCGCTGGCGCTGCCCGCCGAGGAGGCCCTGGCCGGTTTCCCCAAGCCGACGCTCGCCGCGGTGCGCGGCTCCTGTGTGGGCGGCGGCTGTCAGCTGGCCGTCGCCTGCGATCTGCGGTTCGCGGAGCAGGGCTCCCGCTTCGGGATCACCGCGGCCCGGCTGGGGGTGGTCTACGCGCCCTCGTCCACCCGGCGTCTTGTGGACCTGGTCGGCCCGGCGACCGCCAAGTACCTGCTCCTCTCCGGCGAGCTGATCGGCACCGAGCGGGCGCTGCGGACGGGTCTGGTGGACGAGGTGCTGCCGCCGGGCGGGCTGGACGAGCGGGTGGCGGAGTTCACCCGGGTGCTGCTGTCCCGGTCCGCGCTCAGCCAGGCGGCGGTCAAGGAGTTCACCGCCGGGCCGGTCGATCCCGCGCGCCTGGAGTACTGGCGGGACCAGCTGAGCGTCAGCGGCGAACTCGGCGAGGGCGTCACCGCCTTCCTCGAACGGCGCGCACCGCGCTTTGGCTGGACGCCCCCGGTGCGCTCGGACCACCGCCCCGCCGTCGCCGGCCCCTCGAGTCCGGCCGAGTACAGCCAATGAAGCCCGGAAGGCAGACCGCCACCCAAACCTCTGACAGAGCCTCGGAATCTCAACAGGCGTTGCTCACCGCGGGCGGCGCGCTTTCACCCGCGAAGTGGCGCGAGCTTCGTACTCGGCCCGGGCGGCGGCCCGGCCCGCTTCCGGTACGGGGTCGCGCACTGGACTCCCCACCGGTCGGCGGCAAGTCCGAAAGGAACGACCCGTCATGGCGAATGCCGAAACCGCACTGAAGGAAGCGCTCGCGTCGATCAAGGGCGCGACGGGAGCCGCGCTCATCGACTACGCCAGCGGGACGGCGCTGGGCACGATCGCTTCCCGCCCCCGTTCCCAGAGCTGGAACGGGTCTGCACACCCCCGGATACCCGAAAGTAACATGCGGGTATGACCTCACTTCCCGAGCGTGCCGGGCGGCGCTGCCACACCGTCGTCAACCCCTTCCACTCGACCGTCTACTTCCAGCCCGACTACGGGCGGGAGCTGGAGCGGCTGGGAGTCGAGGACCGGGGCGCCGACTACTTCGTCAGCCGGGCGGCGGCGTTCGGCCGCGTCGGCGCCGGAACCGTCACCGCGACCTTCTTCAACTTCAAGCACGACCTGGTCGCCCGTCATCTGCCCGCCGTCTGGGACGTGATCTCCCCCGAGGACGCGCTGGCGGCCCGGCTGCGCGCCGCCGACAGCGTGCTGCGGCGGCTGCTCGGCGACGACGCGGTGTCCTCGAAGGAGATGGCCGAGGCCGCGGAGCTGGCGCTGCGCGCGACGGAGGCGTGTTCCCGCGCCGCCCGCCCCCTGTACGCCGCGCACGCCGACCTCCCCGTCCCCGACGCCCCGCATCTGGCCTACTGGCACGCCGCCACGCTGCTGCGCGAGCACCGCGGCGACGGCCATCTGATGACGATCCTGGGCGCCGGGCTCGACCCCGTGGAGGCGCTGGCCAGCCATACGGCGAGCGGCAGGGGCATGTCCCCGAAGTGGATCCTGCGGTCGCGGGGCTGGTCGGCCGAGGAGTGGGCGGCCGCGCAGGAGCGGCTACGGGAGCGCGGACTGCTGGCCGCCGACGGGGAGTTGACACCGGCGGGCACGGAGCTGCGCAAGGCCCTGGAGGACGAGACGGACCGGCTGGACCGGGCCCCGTACGAGCACCTGGGGGCGGCGGGCGTGGCGCGGCTGACGGAGCTGGCGGAGTCGTTCACGGGCGCCGTGATCGCGGCGGGCGGGTTCCCCGCGGACCTCATAGGCAGGCGCTGAGCGGAGAGGTTTGCCGGGGGCGCGGTGGGTACCCGGTCGCCGTGCGCGATCGGCCGCCTCCCCAGGGCGCCCAACCGCGCGCCGCGCACGCCGGCGAGTGCCCGTGTCCCGCGTTGCGTACGGCGCCCGGTGACGGCCGCCGGTCATGCCGGTCCGAAGACCGACCGATAGGAGGTCCTCGTGTTCCGTGCGATCGCGGATGTGCTCCGCGCCATCGGATCGACGCTCGCCGCCGTGGTGACACTTCCCTTCCGCGCCCTCGCCCGCCTCTTCGGCGGGGCCTCGCGGGCGGGCTCCAGCCGCCACAGGCACGTCTGAAATCACCTGCCCAGGTGCCGCAACGCGCCGGTCGCGCCCACCTCTGTCAGTGCCACCTGCCACAATGCAGATCGCAGCGCAGACAGGAAAGCGGAGCGTGATCGTGACGACGTCCATCGAAGGCAGGATCGCCGAGGAGCTCGGCGTACGGGAGCGGCAGGTGAGGGCCGCCGTCGAGCTGCTCGACGGCGGCTCGACCGTGCCCTTCATCGCGCGCTACCGCAAGGAAGCGACCGAAATGCTCGACGATGCGCAGCTGCGCACCCTCGAGGAGCGGCTGCGCTATCTGCGGGAGCTGGAGGAGCGGCGGGCCGCGATCCTGGAATCGGTCAAGTCCCAGGGCAAGCTGGACGAGGCCCTGGAGGCCCAGATCCTGGCCGCGGACTCCAAGGCCCGGCTGGAGGACATCTACCTCCCCTTCAAGCCCAAGCGCCGTACGAAGGCGCAGATCGCGCGGGAGGCCGGGCTCGAGCCGCTGGCCGAGGGGCTGCTCGACGACCCGTCGGTGGAGCCGCTGGCCGCCGCGGCCGCCTTTGTCGACGCGGAGAAGGGGGTCGCGGACCCCGCCGCCGCGCTGGAGGGCGCGCGGGCCATCCTCACCGAGCGGTTCAGCGAGGACGCGGACCTCATCGGCGAGCTGCGCGAGCGGATGTGGACGCGCGGGCGGGTGGCCACCAAGGTGCGGGAGGGCAAGGAGGAGGCGGGCGCCAAGTTCGCCGACTACTTCGACTTCGCCGAGCCGTTCACGGAGCTGCCCTCCCACCGGGTGCTGGCGATGTTCCGCGGCGAGAAGGAGGAGATCCTCGAGCTCGCCCTGGAGCCGGAGGAGCCCTCGGAGGAAGCGGGCCCCACCTCGTACGAGCGCAGCATCGCGCACCGCTTCGGCGTCGCCGACCGGGGCCGCCCGGCCGACAAGTGGCTGGCCGACACGGTGCGCTGGGCCTGGCGCACCCGGGTCCTGGTGCACCTCGGCATCGATCTGCGGCTGCGGCTGCGGCAGGCCGCCGAGGACGAGGCGGTGCGCGTCTTCGCCGCCAATCTGCGCGACCTCCTCCTGGCCGCCCCGGCCGGCACCCGCGCCACGATGGGCCTGGACCCCGGCTTCCGTACGGGGGTCAAGGTGGCCGTCGTCGACGCGACCGGCAAGGTGGCCGCGACCGACACGATCTATCCGCACGTCCCGCAGAACAAGTGGGACGAGTCGCTGGCCAAGCTGGCCCGGCTGGCGCGCGAGCACGACGTCGAGCTGATCGCGATCGGCAACGGCACGGCGTCCCGCGAGACCGACAAGCTCGCGGGCGAGCTGTGCGGCAAGCACCCCGAGCTGAAGCTCACCAAGGTGATGGTCTCCGAGGCGGGCGCCTCGGTGTACTCCGCCTCGGCCTTCGCCTCCCAGGAGCTGCCGGACATGGACGTCTCGCTGCGCGGCGCGGTGTCCATCGCGCGGCGGCTGCAGGACCCGCTCGCCGAGCTGGTCAAGATCGACCCCAAGTCGATCGGCGTCGGCCAGTACCAGCACGACCTGTCCGAGGTGAAGCTCTCCCGCTCGCTCGACGCGGTCGTCGAGGACTGTGTGAACGGGGTCGGGGTCGATGTCAACACCGCCTCCGCCCCGCTGCTCAGCCGGGTCTCGGGCATCGGCGGCGGGCTCGCGGAGAACATCGTGGCCCACCGCGACGCGAACGGCCCCTTCCGCAGCCGCAAGGCGCTCAAGGATGTGGCCCGGCTCGGCCCCAAGGCGTACGAGCAGTGCGCGGGCTTCCTGCGCATCCGCGGCGGCGACGACCCGCTGGACGGCTCCAGCGTGCACCCGGAGGCGTATCCGGTGGTGCGGTCCATGGCCTCCTCGGCGGGCGACGACGTGGCCTCGCTGATCGGCAACACGGCCGTGCTGCGCGGGCTCAGGCCGGAGCAGTTCGTGGACGACACCTTCGGTCTGCCCACGGTCACCGACATCCTCAAGGAGCTGGAGAAGCCCGGCCGCGACCCGCGGCCCGCCTTCAAGACCGCGACCTTCAAGGAGGGCGTCGAGAAGATCGGCGACCTGGCCGCCGGGATGATCCTGGAGGGCGTCGTCACCAATGTGGCCGCGTTCGGCGCGTTCGTCGACATCGGTGTGCACCAGGACGGTCTGGTGCACGTCTCCGCGATGTCCAAGACGTTCGTCAAGGATCCGCGCGATGTGGTCAAGCCCGGGGACATCGTGCGGGTGAAGGTCCTGGACGTGGACATCCCGCGCAAGCGGATCTCGCTGACGCTGCGGCTGGACGACGAGGCGGGCACGGGGTCGGGCGGCGGCCGTGACCGCAACCGGGACCGGGACCGCTCCGCCCAGGACAACCGCGGCCGCCGCGGCGCCCCTCAGCAGCGCCAGGGTGGCGGCGGCCGGGGGCAGCGTGGCGGAGGATCCGGCGGCCGCGACGCGGCCCCGGTCAACGGGGCGATGGCGGACGCGCTGCGGCGTGCGGGGCTGCTGGACCCCAAGAAGAAGCGGTAGCGCCTCCCGGGGGAGGTTCGCGATGACGGCCCTGCGCCGCGGCGCCTCGGGCGCGGCGGCACAGGGCCGGTCCGTCAGAGTTCGGTGCTTCCGTCAGAGTTCGGTGACGCGGCCGGCTTCGACCTGGAGGCGGCGGGTGGTGTGCACCGCGTCGAGCATCCGGCGGTCGTGGGTGACCAACAGGAGCGTGCCGGTGTAGGAGGCAAGCGCGGACTCCAGTTGCTCGATGGCGGGCAGGTCCAGGTGGTTGGTGGGCTCGTCCAGGACGAGCAGGTTGACTCCGCGGGCCTGGAGCAGGGCGAGCGCCGCACGGGTTCGTTCACCCGGGGACAGAGTGGCCGCGGACCGCAGCACATGGTCCGCCTTGAGGCCGAACTTGGCCAGCAGCGTACGCACCTCCGCCGCCGGCAGCTCCGGTACGGCCGCGCCGAAGGCGTCCAGCAGCGATTCGCCGCCGAAGAACAGGGCGCGCGCCTGGTCGATCTCGCCGACCACCACGCCAGGACCGAGCGCCGCCGCGCCCGCGTCCAGCGGAAGGCGGCCGAGGAGCGCGGCCAACAGCGTGGACTTGCCCGAGCCGTTCGCTCCGGTGACCGCGACCCGGTCCGCCCAGTCGATCTGCAGGTCGACGGGGCCGAAGTGGAACTCGCCGCGCCGCACCTGGGCGTCGCGCAAGGTCGCCACCACCGCGCCCGAGCGCGGCGCGGCGGCGATCTCCATCCGCAGCTCCCACTCCTTGCGCGGCTCCTCGACCACCTCGAGACGCTCGATCATCCGGTCGGTCTGGCGCGCCTTGGCGGCCTGCTTCTCGGTGGACTCGACCCGGGCGCTCCGCCCGAGCTTGTCGCCGTCGGTGGCCTTGCGGCGGGCGTTCTTGACGCCCTTCTCCATCCAGGCGCGCTGAGTGCGGCCCCGGGCCTCCAGGCCGGCGCGGGTGTCCGCGTACTCCTCGTAGCGCTCGCGGGCATGGCGGCGGGCGGTCTCGCGCTCCTCCAGATAGGCGGCGTAGCCACCGCCGTAGAGGTTCACCTGCTGCTGGGCGAGGTCGAGTTCGAGGACCTTGTCGACCGTACGGGCAAGGAACTCGCGGTCGTGGCTGACCAGCACCGTGCCGGCGCGCAGCCCCTGGACGAAGCCCTCCAGGCGGCGCAGCCCGTCCAGGTCCAGGTCGTTGGTCGGCTCGTCCAGCAGGAACACGTCATAGCGGCTGAGCAGCAGCGAAGCGAGCCCGGCGCGCGCCGCCTGGCCGCCCGACAGGGCCGTCATCGGCCGGTCCAGGGAGATGTCGAGCCCCAGCGAGGCCGCGACCTCGTCGGCGCGCTCGTCCAGGTCGGCGGCGCCGAGCCCGAGCCAGCGCTCCAGGGCGGTGTTGTAGGTGTCGTCGGCGCCGGGCGCGCCATCGACCAGCGCCTGGGTGGCGTCGTCCAGCGCGGCCTGGGCGGCGGCCACGCCCGTACGCCGGGCCAGGAAGTCCCGTACGGTCTCGGCCGGGCGCCGCTCGGGCTCCTGCGGCAGATGGCCCACGGTGGCATGGGGCGGGCTGAGCCGCACGGCCCCGTGCTCGGGGTCGGCCAGCCCGGCCAGCAGCCGCAGGAGGGTCGACTTCCCGGCGCCGTTGGCGCCGACGAGACCGATCACCTCGCCGGGCGCCACGACCAGGTCGAGGCCGGAGAAGAGGGTGCGGTCGCCGTGGCCCGCGGCGAGGTCCTTGGCGACAAGAGTGGCAGTCATCAGAGCGCCGATCCTAACCGGAGCGGTGCGCTCGGCCGTCGCACGGTTTTCCGGGAAGCCAGTCAGCGGCCCACCGGGGCCACCAGGACGGTGCTGGAGGTGCGGGCGACCACGAAGGCGTCCCCCCGTACGACCCGCGCGTCCAGGGGGATGCGATGGACGCCCGGCTCCAGCCGGCCGTCGAACAGATCGTGGGTGCGGAGGCGGCCGAACCGGTCGAGGCGGTGGGCGACGAGCCGCACCCGGCACCGGGCGACGACCTCCAGCACCGCCTCGCCGCCCTCGGCCCTGAGCCCGGCCAGCCGCCGCTGCTCCTGGGGGGAGCGGTCCAGGGCCTGCTCGATCCGGGCGACGAGGAGGGGGACGATCGGGGCCGACTCGGCCACGAAGACCGCGCCTGCGCCCGCCGCCGCGAACGCGTCGCGCACGGCGGCGCGCTCCTCGGGGCCGACCGTCCGGCCGAATGCCACAACGCCGTATCCGCGCAGCTCGTCGGCGTGGGCGGCCGCCGCGTCCCGGGAGATCTCGGCGCCGATGCCGATGGTGCGCAGCGCCGCGGCGAGCTTGGCGAGGAAGGCGGCGCGCTGCCCCACGAGCAGCACCCGGCGCCCCGCCGGGGCCTCCAGGGCGAGCAGCCGCTCCAGCTCGGCGCGGTACTGCCCGCCGTGGAAGCGGTACGGGCCGAGGTCGGGGTAGATGTCCGGGGTGTCGTCGGTCTGCCAGGCGAAGTCGCGCCAGACGACGTCCGGTCCGTCGCGCTCGATGACCGCCGTGACCACACCGCACTCCAGGCCGACGCATTCGGGGCAGCCGTAGAGGACGCGGCGGTCGGCGGGCAGCGGCGCCTCGGTCTCCAGCAGCAGACCGCGCACCTGGGCGGTGAAGATGGTGGGGCCGAGGTCGGCGGCGAGCGGCGAGACCGCGTCGAGGTCGGCGAGGCGCGACAGCAGCGGTCTGCCGTCGACGATGAAGTCCAGGAAGTCGCGGTGTATCTGGTACGCGCCCTTGGACAGCACGCCGCCGGCGCGCATCGCCGGCGCGAGGCCGAAAGTCGCGTACTCGGAGGTCATGGCCCAAGTATTCCCATATCGGGGCCTGTCACCGCGCAGCACGCTCCGGCGATACCGCACTCGGCACGCTCCGGTGATACCGCACCCCAGGGCGTAACCTCCGGGCATGACGAGCGATGCGATAGTCGTCGGCGCCGGGGTCATCGGGCTGACAAGTGCCATCGTGCTGGCCGAGAGCGGCCGGCGGGTAGCGGTGTGGAGCCGGGACCCGATCGGGGACACCACCTCGGCGGTGGCGGGCGGGCTGTGGTGGCCGTACCGCGTCGAGCCGGAGGAGAAGGTGGGCGCCTGGTCCCTGCGTACCCTCGGCGTACTCGCCGAACTGGCCGCCCGGCCCGGGGAGACCGGCGTCCGGATGGTCGACGGGACGCTGGCGGACACCGGCCTCGGGGACCTCGGCCCCTGGGCCGCCGAGGTGCCGGGGCTGCGCCCGGCGCGCCGCGAGGAGCTGCCGGAGGGCTGGGGCCACGGTCTGCGGGCGCGGGTCCCGGTGGTCGACATGCCGGCCTATCTCGGGTATCTGCGGCGGCGTCTTGAGGCGGCGGGCGGCACCGTCGAACAGCGCGCCGTGGCCGCGTTGGCCGAGGCCGCGCGGGAGGCGCCGCTCGTCGTCAACTGCACCGGCCTCGGCGCCCGCGACCTGGTGCCGGACGCCGAGGTGCGCCCGGTGCAGGGCCAGTTGGTGCTGGTGGAGAACCCGGGCGTCGACGAGTGGTTCGTGTCCGCCGACCCCGGCTCGGCGGACACCCTGTACGTACTGCCCCAGCCGTACGGGGTGATCCTCGGCGGCACCGCCCGGGAGGATGTCTGGGATCCGACGCCCGACCCGGCGACGGCCGAGGCCATCGTGGCCCGCTGCGCGCGCGTCCACCCCTCGCTGGCGGACGCGCGCGTCATCGGGCACCGGGTGGGGCTGCGCCCGGCCCGGTCCCGGGTGCGTCTTGAGGCGGACACCGCGGTGGGCGGCGTTCGCCTCGTCCACAACTACGGGCACGGCGGGGCGGGTGTCACCGTCGCCTGGGGCTGTGCGGAGGAAGCGGCCGAACTGGTCAGCAGCTGTTGACCGGCCGCCCCTCGGTCAGGTGGTAGGTGGCGCGGCCATCGAGGAGCAGCGGCACCAGCGCGCGCAGCGACTGGCGCAGCGTTACGAAGGCGCCGTCCGCGCCGCCGTGCAGGGGGCGCGCTGTGACGCCGTGCAGCGCGAGCTCGTCCTTCACCTGCGCGTACTGTCCGGCGTCGAGCAGATAGCCGCACGGCGGGTCGGCGAGGGTTTCCTCCGGGCCCGCCGGGTCGTTGTCGCCGCCGCCGAGGTAGACCGGGCCGCGGTCGGCGTAGCCGGTCAGCCGGGCGCGGGTGGTGGCGGCCTCGATACGCCCGCGCCGCTCGCCGGTGAAGGCGAAGGCGCCGTCGAGCGCGGCGAGTTGGGAGCCCACCCGGCGCCGGTTGTTGACCGCGGGGTCGGCCTTCTCGGCGTCGGTGAGCGGGTCGACGCGCGTCTCGACGAGCAGGCCGACGGAGTGCTTGACCCCGGCGGTGTTGCGCAGGATCCGCTCCTGGCCGTCGCCCGCGACCTGTTTGACGGGATCGCCGGTTTCCGGGTCGGTCCAGATGCCGTAGACGCCGGTACCGAAGCCCGCCTGCTCGGCGTGCGGCCGGACGTAGGAGTCGGAGAGCGTACGCGCCTCCTGGTGGACGGGGTCCGCGGTGTTGAGGTTGCGCGGCCACAGCGCCAGCAGGTCCTTCATGTAGTACGGGACGGTGGCCCCGTACTCGTGGAGGTCGTAGACGGTGTCGGGCCGCCAGTCGCGGAGGACGGCGGCCGTCGCGCGGGACTCCGCGGTCTTGAGGGCGATGTGGTCGCGGTTGATGTCGACGCCCTCGGAGTTCTCGCGGGTGTCGGCGGCGCGGCCGTCGGGGTTGGCGGTCGGGATGACGAGGACGTTGGTGCGCTCCAGGAAGCGCCTGGTCCGGGCGTCCTTGGCGTAGGCGAGGTCGCGGACGGTGGACAGGCAGGCCTCGCGGCCGGACGGCTCGTCGCCGTGCTGTGAGCAGATGAGCAGCAGCGTATTGGCGTTCGCGGTACGGGCCGGGGCGGCGGGCGCGCCGATCCGCACCAGGCGCAGCGGGCGGCCCTGCGCGGTGGTGCCGATGCGGTCGACGGCGACGCGCGCGCTCGCGGCGTCGACCGCGGCGAGGAAGCGCTCCTCCTCCGGCTCGGTGGTCCAGCGCGCGCCGTCGCTGGTCTCGAAGCCGGTGCGGGGCTTCGAGGTTCCGGCGTGGGCGGGCGCGGCGAGCAACGACGTGGTCAGCAGCGCGACGGCGCCGGCCGCCGCGGCGCGGAGCAGGGGGATGCGGGAGATCGCGGGTGTCACGGAGTGGGGTCTCCTTGGGTAAGGGGGCTGTGGGTGAGGGGGTCTGTTACCGGGGCAGCCGGGACTGGCGGCGCGGCTCGGGGACGCCCTTGAGCACGGTGGCGCCGGACGAGGCGGTGGCGGGCGAGGCGGTGGCGGCGTCGGCCGGGGTGCCCGCGGTGGCCCGGGCGAGCGCCGGGGCGCCGCCGGTCAGGGGCAGCCGGGCCTGGATGCGGGCCAGGTCGACCGTGACCATGGGCTTGGTGTCCGCCGGTTCGATCAGGCCCGCGTCCGTACCGGCGACGATGAGGGCCAGCCGGTGGCCCGCGGGGACGATGTGGTCCGTGGCGGCGAGGTCGAGGGTGATGGTGTAGGGCTTGCCGGGGGTCAGCGGGCGGCCCTTCCCGTCGTCCGCCCAGTGGCCGAGGTCGGCCCAGCCGCGGCTGACGACGGTGTAGCCGACGCTCGCCGTGTCCGCCTCGGTCCGCTTGAAGCAGCCGCTGTCGCCCGCCGTGCCGCTGCCCCAGCAGGTCCGGTCGGCGAGGGTGCGGATGCCTTCGGCGTCGCCGGTGTAGTTGCGGATGGTGTCCGGGCCGAGGTCCACCACGACGGCGGACAGATGCGCGGAGGAGGTGGAGGGGGTCGCGGTGACCGTGACCGTGCCGGAGCCCGCGAGCCGCAGGTCCTTCGTCAGCGGCGCGGTGGCGAATCCGGCCTTGGCGGCCGTCGGCTGGTCGATCCGGGCGGCCCAGTCGGCCTCGCTCAGCCTCGGGTCGTCGGTGAACGTCTCGGTGGCGCCGGGCTCGGCCGGTTCGGTGCCCAGGACGCCGACGCCGGGGGTCTGTCCGGAGCGCGGCCGCAGCGTGGTCGGGCGGGTGCCGGCGGGTGGCCAGGAGCGGTCGGTGGCCCAGCGGTCGGGGGCGCGTTCGACATCGGCCATGGGCTCGCGCTCGATGCCGTTGTCGATGCCGAGCAGATAGTGGTCGAACCAGCGGTGCAGGGTGCTCACCCACTCCGCGCGGCGGAAGTCGAAGGGGTCGACGTGCCCGGTCTGCGAGAGCCAGATCTTCCGCTCCACGCCGGCGTCGGCGAGCGCGTTCCACCACTGACCGAGGTGTTTGGTACGGACGTTGAGGTCCTGCATCCCGTGGACGGCGAAGACGCTGGCGCGCACCTTGTCGGCGCCGGGGACGTAGTCGCGCCCGGTCCACAGATCGGTCCAGTCGCCGTTGCGCGGGGCGCCGTCGACGAGCTCCCGCTGTACGGCGGCGCAGCGCGCGTGCGCGCCGTCGCTCTCGACGCCGTCCGAGAGGCCGTCGGGGCCGCTGTCGAAGAGCGGGGCGCCCTTGGCGAAGTAGTAGTCGTACCAGGAGGAGATGGCGCTGATCGGCACGATGGTCTTCAGGCCCTTGACGCCGGTGGCCGCGACGCCGTTGGCGACGGTCCCGTCGTAGCTCTTTCCGATCATGCCGGTGGCGCCGTTGGACCAGTCGGCTGTGACGGTCGCGGTGCCGGTGCGGGTGGTGTAGCCGGTGGCGCGGCCGTTCAGCCAGTCGACGACGGCCTTGGCGGACTGGACGTCGGAGCGGCCGCCGACGTCCACACAGCCGTCGGAGCGGTTGGTCCCGGCGAGGTCGACCAGGACGGTGGCGTAGCCGCGCGGCACGAAGTAGTTGTCGTAGAAGAGCGGGAAGAGGACCGGCTTGCCGGCCGCGTCATAGGTTTTCTTCTGGCTCTCGTTGCCGCGCCCGCAGCAGGAGTAGTACGGGCTCGCATCCATGATCACCGGGATCCGGCGGCCCTGCTGGGCGGGTTCGCCGGGGCGCACGATATCGACGGCGACCCGGTCGGTCCTGCCGTCCGAGTCGCCGTCAAGTCCGGTGTCCACCCATACGGATTCGCGGATCGCTTTGTCATATGAGTAGATCGGTCTGCTTTCCCGCTCGGCGGCCTGGGCCGCCGGTGTGCCGAGGGGAGGTATGAATGTCGCTGCGAGGGCCGCCAGCGCGGCGGCAGCCAGTGGTCGGAGCACGGTCCGTGTCCTTGCGTGGCGGGGCTTCCGCATACAGAGCAGCACGGGCGGACCGTAGCGCGAGTCAACTCCCGTGCAGAAGAGGGCACTCCGATCTCTGTGGGGCCGAGGTGGCCGCTGATGTCGACCGGATGTCGATCGTGTGTCGCTCGGGGTGATGGACAGGAGGGGTCCTCGGCGAGTACCCAGGGTCTGCAGTGATCGTTCTCCCCGACGAGTTGGAGGACCCGTGCGTCACAGACTCACCGTCCCGAGCGCGGCCGCCGCGTGCCTGCTGCTGGCGGTCCCGGCCTCGGCTGCCGAAGCCACCCCGGGCGCGCCCGGCATCGGGGACTCGTACTACCCCGACTACGGCAACGGCGGGTACGACGTCTCCCACTACGACCTGCGGCTGACCTACCAGCCGACCACCGACCGGCTGGAGGGCACGGCGACGGTCGTGGCCACCGCCACCGAGGACCTGTCGCGCTTCAACCTCGACTTCGCGCTCGAGGTGCGCGAGGTGCTGGTGGGCGGCAAGAAGGCCGCGTTCACGACGAGCGGCGACCATGAACTGGAGATCACCCCGGCCGCCCCGCTCGACTCCGGCCGCCCCTTCACCGTCGTCGTGCGCTACCGCGGCACACCCTCCAAGGTGCAGGTCAAGGGGTATACGGCCTGGCTGCGCACCCCGGACGGCGGGGTCGCGGCGAACGAGCCGGAGGCGGCGTGGTGGTGGTTCCCGAGCAATGACCACCCGCTCGACAAGGCCACCTACGACGTATCGGTCGCGGTGCCCGACGGGACCCAGGCGATCAGCAACGGCGCGCTCCAGTCGACCACTTCACGGCTGGGCTGGACGCGCTACAGCTGGCGCTCCAACCGGCCCCAGGCCACCTATCTCGCCACCCTCGCCGTCGGCAGGTTCGACATCACCACCGACACCACCGCGAACGGCCTGCCGGTCATCAACGCGTACAGCAAGGACCTGGGCGACAACGCGGGCGCGGCGCGCGCGAGCGTCGAGCGGACGGCCGAGGTCGCGGACTGGCTCAGCGGGGTCTTCGGCCCCTACCCCTTCAACGCGCTGGGCGGCTATGTGCCCAATGTGGGGACGAGCTACGCGCTGGAGACCCAGACCCGCCCGTTCTACAGCCCCCGGCAGTTCGGAGGCGGCTCGAACGTCTCGGTGGTGGTCCATGAGCTGGCCCACCAGTGGTACGGCGACAGCGTCTCGGTGAAGGACTGGCGCGACATCTGGGTCAACGAGGGCTTCGCGCGCTACGCGCAGTGGCTGTGGTCGGAGAAGGAGGGCGAGGGCACGGCGCAGGAGCTCGCGGACTATGTGTACGCGCAGCATCCGGCCGAGGACGCGTTCTGGACGGTCAAGCCGGGCGACCCGGGGCCGGACAACCAGTTCCACGCCGCGGTGTACGACCGCGGGGCGATCGCGCTGCAGGCGCTGCGCAACGAGGTCGGCGACGAGGACTTCTTCGCGATCCTCAAGGGGTGGCCCACGGAGCGGCGCTACGGGAACGGGTCGGTGCGCGACTTCGAGGCGTACGCCGAGAAGGTCTCGGGCCGCCCGCTCGGGCCCCTCTTCGACACCTGGCTGTTCACGGCGTCCAAGCCGAGCACGCCGGCCGCGCGGGCGAACGGGATCGGGGCGGGCGCGGCGGCGGGGGCGGGCGCGGCGGAGCGGCCGAAGTCGTGGCGGGCGATCCACGCGACGGACACCGTCCACGCGAGCCGCTGACGCTTTTGGGCGAGGCCTCTCCTGCCGGGGCCTCGCCCCTTCGCTCAGTGCTGTGGCTACGGCTACGGCTACGGCTACGGCTAGGGCTACGGCTACGGCTACGGGGACACGGTGCCGCGGTACACGTAGTGGGCGCCCTCGGCGGGGCTGAGCTCCACCAGGGCCATGGGTTTGCCCTTCGGGTTCCCCCGCTCGTCGAAGGCGATCAGCCCGCTGAGGCCGGGCAGCTCGGACCGCTTCCCGATCTGCAGCAGCATGTTCCGCACGCCCGCCGCGTCCACCGCTTCCTTCCCCTGCGGAGCCTCCGCCAGGCGGGCGGCCTTGCCCAGGCAGAGCACCGCGTCGTGCCCCATCATGGCCTGGCCGTTCTGCAGTTCCTGGTCGCCGCCGAATCCGGCGTCGTGGTACGCCTTCCGGAAGGCGGGGTAGGGGTTCTCGCCGCGGCGCGGATAGATCTTCGCCACGGCGTCGGGGTGGGCGTAGGCGGTGTAGAGGACCTTGATGCGGCTGTGCTTCCAGCGGGTGAGCACGTCACCGGCGACCGCGAGCCCGTCCTTCGCCGTGGGGTCGAAGAAGACCCCTATCGCGCTGGAGCCGGAGAGCACCGTGAGATCGCACCGCCTGCCGGGCGCCGTCAGGGCCTGGAGGAAGTACTTCAGCTCCCGTCCGCGGCCCGCGAAGTAGACGGCCTTGATCGACCGTTCCGGGAGGCAGATGGTCTCGGCGATCGAGGCGAGGGCGGTTTCGGTCGAAGTGCTGCCGGAGACGAAGGAGTGCCCCTCCCCGGTCACCAGCTTCACCCCCTCGGCGCGCCGCGCCCGGTCGAAGTCCTGGTCAAGGGTCTCGTTGTACGAGTCGTCGTGCTTGATGTCCTTGACGACCTCGACCCGGTAGCGAGGGTCGTCGTCCTGTCGGCCCTTCAGGTATTTGGCGGCGATGGCGGTCTGGTCCCGGTTGGGCGAGGACACCCGGAAGAACACCGGCTTCTCGGTGGACAGCCCGTCGGCCGCGACCGTCGCGCCGACCATCGGGATCTCCGCCTTGCGCAGCGCGTCCACGGCGGACTTCGTGGTCTCCAGGCTCTGCCCGAAGCCTGCGACCCCCACCAGTTTCTCGTCCTTCGACATTCCGATCAGCTGGTCCACGAGCGGCCGCCACTGCTCGCCGCCCTGTCCGCTGTTGGCGAGCAGCAGCTTGAGCTGCGGGGTACGGCCGTGGCCGCTTTCGGCGTCGTTGAGCTCGCGCTGCGCCAGATACGCGCCCTCGATGGCCTCGCGGACCACCTCGGGCCCGCGGTCGTTCGCGCGCGGCCCGCTCTTTCTGCTCGTCATGGACTCGGTGTAGGCGATCGTGACCCAGGGGTCGCCCGACTCCTCCACCCTGCGGTTCTCGGCGCGGATCTTCCCGGTGACCTCCTTGAGCTCGGGGCTGAAGACGTACGAGCCGTCGCTCACCCCGACGCACTCCCCGCCCGGCCCCCGCTTCCAGACCCCCTCGGCACAGCGCGCGGGCCCTGAGTCGCGGAGCCACCACATGCCCGCCAGCACGAGGCAGGTGACGACGGCCAGGGCCACCACGGCCCACAGACCCCGCCGGGACGGGGGTCTCGGGGGCACGTACACTCTGCCGCTCACCACGGTTTCCCTTCGTACTGCGCCGCCTTCGCCAGCAGCGTGCGGTCCCAGCTCACGCTCTCGGTGTGCGCCGCCAGCGTCCTGAAGCGGGCGGCGATCTCCCCGTACAGCTCGGCGTACAGATCGCCGAGCGGATCGCGGTACGGGTCCCCGACCCGGTCGGTGGCCGGGGCCGACCGGGGCTCGGGGCTGATCCAGCTGGCCGCCAACAGCCGGGTGACGGTGCGCAGCCGGCTCTCTATCTCGCCCTCGTTGAGGAAGTCGACCAGCGCCTCGTAGCGCTCCCAGGGCGGCCGGTGGGGGGCGTCGGGGCCGAGCGGGCGCAGCGGTGCCCGGCGCAGCCGGCACAGCTCGGCGCACCAGTCCTCGGCGGCGATCAGGCCGAAGCGCTCGTTCAAGTAGCCCGCCGCGGCGGGCAGATCGCCCAGGGCGAGCGCGTGGTAGGCGGCCAGGCCGGGCTTCCCCGCCTCCTGGGCCTGGGCGCGCAGCGCGGTGTGGGTGGCGTCCCAGCCGTCCGGGCCGGACGCGCCCCGGGTGGGGTCCAGCGCGGCCAGTTTGCGCAGCAGTAACAGGCGCAGCACCGGGTGCAGGGTCTCGGCCCGCCCGTCGGCGGCCCGGTCGCCGGTGTCGATGTGCATCGTGCAGAGCACATCCGCGCAGAAGTCGTCGAACTCCTTCTGCACGGCCGCGTTGGCCTCGCCCCACAGCTGTCCGGCGGCGCCCGCGTGGGCCAGGTCGACCGACGCGGCCGCGCGGGTGAGCGCCCGGACCAGCTCTCTGCTCGCGTCGATGGGCAGCAGTCGGTCCAGAACGCCGTCCACCAGTTCCCCGAACGGATCGAGGACCCGCCGCAGCCGCTCGTCCCAGTCCGTGGTGGGGCCGGCGCCGAGCAGCGCCTCCAGCACCGCGGCGGTGGCGGCGGGCTGCCCGCGGGTCAGCTCGTACGCCGCCCAGCCGAGCCATTTGACGCCGCTGTCGACCCGCGGCGCCCGTACGTCGCGCCCGGCCGCCCGCAGCACCTCCTTCGCCTGCCGCTCGACTTCGAGCCGGCGCAGATCGCGCAGCTGGCCGACGCACAGCCCCCTGACGACCTGGGCCGGCCGGAACTCCTCGCCGCTGTCCCAGCGCCCCGGGTACGCGCCGGGCTGGGGCGCGCCGCCCCACGCGTGGTCCTCGAACACCCTCGGGTAGCTGCCCGCGGCGGCCACGACCACCAGCGGGTCGGGGTCGTCGGCCTCCCGGCGCGCCTCCAGCAGGTGTTCGAGGAAGTCGCTGCCGAGGGTGGAGTCGACGTTGTCGAGCAGCACCAGACAGCGCGAGGTGCGCCGCCGGTCGCCGCCGCGGGTGCGGTAGGCCCGGCGCAGATCGTCCAGGAACGCCGCGAAGAGCACCGCCTCGGCCCGTTTGCGCTCCTCGTCCTCGCCGGCGCCGTAGCGCTGGTTGAGTTCGAGGAGGAAGGTGTCGTGGGACTGCTGCGGCGCGGTGCGGCGGATCCGGCGGAGCCGCCGGCGGGTGCGCAGCCTGCCCCAGCCGCGCTGCCAGTCGGGCAGCAGCGGCAGGGCGGCGCCGACCAGCCCGGGCGCGCCGACGGCGGTGGCCACGGCGTCCGCGAGCCGCCCCAGCACCTCCAGGCGGCGGCTCTCCGGACCGGCGAGCGCGTCCGCCATGTCCCGTACGGCGGTGTCCCGGTCGATCCCGTCCACCTCAGCGGCCACGGCCATGACCAGCAGGCCGAACGAGGGGAAGTCCAGCTTGGGGAAGTCGGCCTTGCGCGCGTTGAGCCGGAAGACCAGACCGGTGAGCGCGTCGATCGGCTTGCCGCCCTTCTGGCCGAGGTCGGCCAGGTCGAGCCGGGCGACGGGCGCGCGCTCGGCCCATCGCTCCAGATGGCGCAGCAGGGTGGTCTTGCCGCTGCCGCGCGGTCCGAGCAGCAGCGTGGCGTCGAGCTGCGCCCGCCGTCACTCTCGCGTCTCAGCCGTGCTTCGACATAGGCCTCCACGGCCCTGTCCCGCTCGGACTCCCCCGCCCACTCGCGGCGCATGGCACTCCCCCGTCCCCCCGGTGCCGCGTTCCCTCGTGCGTCTTCCTACACGTCGATGCGACGGGGACACAAGACGTTCACCCGTTCGACGCATCCTCCTTCCCGGTGAGCGGGCGCAGCGTCAGGGTGTAGTCGTAGGGCTGGTCGGCCTTGACCCGGTACTGCTCGCGGACCGGGTTGGGGGTGTCGCCGGCGCCGGTGACCGCGTGGTCGGCGTGCAGGGTGTGCCAGCCCGCGTTGCGCTTGAGGAAGTGCGGATAGGCGGCGCGGTCGAGCTCGTCGTACGCCGTGGCACCGGCCTCCAGGTCGCCCGAGACCAGCAGCCCGCGGCCGGCGGTGTCGGTGAGCGAGGCCCAGCGGACGTCGTCGTGGTTGCCGTGGTCCTGGGGCTTGAGATATTCGACGTACTGGTCCTGGACGGAGCTGGACCATACGCCCATGGGGGTGCCGTCCTTGCGGTCGTCGAAGTTCTCCACGGGGCCGCGGCCGTACCACCGGAAGGTGTCGTACCGCTCGGGTACCCGCAGTTTCAGGCCGATGCGCGGCAGATACGACAGCGTGCGGAACGCGCCGCGCGCCTCGACCCGGTGCCGTACGCCGATCCGGCCGGAGCCGTCGACCTGGTAGTCGACGGTCTGCTCGAAGGACGCCCCGGTCACATCGGGCGCGGCGGCGGTGGAGCGGACGGTGACGGTGACCGTGCCGTCGTCCGCGGGCGTCACGTCCACCCCGTCCACGGTGGTGCGCAGCCGGTCGAGCCCGAGGGCGCGCCACCGCTTGCCCTCGGCGGTGCCCCAGTCGGAGCGTTCATTGCTGATCGGGGCGCGCCAGGCGTCCAGCTCGGGGCCGGAGCGCAGCAGCTCGCGGCCGCCGACGCGCATGGAGGTGAGCGTGCCGTCCTGCTTCCCGAAGGTGTAGCGGAAGCCCTCGCCGGTCACCTCCACGGTCTCGGCGCGGTCGTCGGCCGAGGCAGAGCGCTCGGTATCGGTATCAGTGTCGGCGGGCGCGGCCGGTTCCGGCACCTTGTCGCCGCCCACCGCGAACTGGCCGAACGATACGACGTGTCCGGCCTTCGCCCAGTCGGTGTCCCGCGCGGTGACGGCCTGGACGGTGAGGTACCGCTCGTATCCGCCGGGGTTGGCGGGCAGGGCGGGCAGCTGGATGTCGGCGCTGTCGCCGGGGCCGACGTCCAGCGCGCGGTCTCCGCTCGCGACGGTCTTCGCGCCCTGGGTGACCTTCCAGCGCAGTCTGAGGTCGCCGGTGCCGGTGAAGGCGCGCTCGTTGGCGACCTTCACCTGGCCGGAGCGCGGATCGGTGCCGGTGGGGGCGGTGATCCGGATGGGCGCCTGCACCCAGGAGAGCTGGGCGGTCTCCGGCTCGGGGACGCGGTCGGCGGTGATCAGCCCGTCCACGCCGGACTCGTACAGGCCGTAGGAGAGATAGCTGCCCTTGCGGGTGAAGTCGTCGAAGTCGAGGGCGATCAGCGCCGCGCGCTCGGGGTCCTCGTCCGCGGCGAGCTGCCCGGGGGTGAGCGCCGTGCCGTAGACGCGGACCTGGTCGACGGTGCCCTGGGCGGTGCGTCCGGCGTAGCCGTCCTCCATGGTGTCGGTGTTGCGGCCGACACCGAGGTCGAAGCCGGTGTAGTCGATGCGGCCGGTCCAGGGGGTGTCGGCGAGCGGCTTGCCGTCCACGTACAGGGTCAGCCGGCTGCCGTCGTACGTACCGGTGACGCGGTGCCAGGCGCCGGTCCAGCCGTCGGGGACGGGTGCGGTGACGGTACGTGGCTTGCCCTCGCTGGTGAGGGTGAACTCGAGGGTGTCCTGGTCCTTCATCCGCAGGACGTACTGGTCCCCCTTGCTCACGATGGTGAAGTCACCGGTCCAGGGGTCGGCCGGTTTGACCTGGGCGTCGAGGGTGACGGAGGCGCCGGTGAGGTCGAGTTTGGGGTCGCGGTAGACCTCGACGAAGTCGTCGAGGCCGGACAGGTACAGCGCCTTGCCGCTCTTGCCCGCGACGACCTGGGGTTTACCGGACAGGCTGGCGGCGATGCGGTTGCCGGAGGAGTCGGGGGTGGTGATCAGCGGGCGGCGGATGTTCTGCTCGGCCCAGTCCCAGATGAAGCCGCCCTGGACGTTCGGGTAGGCGCGTATGACCTCCCAGAACTCCCGGAAGTTGCCCAGGCTGTTGCCCATGGCGTGGGCGTACTCGCCCATCACGATGGGCTTGGTGAACGTCTTGGCCTTGGTCTCCAGGGAGGCCGGGGTCGGATAGCGGGGCCCGGCGATATCGGCGAACGGCGCGTCGCCGTCGGGGCGGTTGGACTGGTGGTAGAGCGGCCGGGTGGGCTCATGCCGCCGGGTCCACTCGGCCATGGCGTAGTGGGCCTTGCCGAGCCCGGCCTCGTTGCCGGTGTCCCACATGATGACGCTGGGGTGGTTCTTGTCGCGCTCGACCATGCCCTGGTGGCGGTCGAGGAACGCCTTCTGCCACTCGGGCCGCTCGGCGAGGCAGTTGTCGGGGCAGTTCTCGTGGCTGTGGGTCTCCACCTCCATCTCGTCGTCGATGAGGATGCCCTCGCGGTCGGCGAGCTCGTAGAGGTAGGGGTCCGATGGGTAGTGGGAGGTGCGGATCGCGTTGACGTTCAGCCGCTTCATCAGCCGGATGTCCTGCTCCATACGGGCGCGGGTGGCGTGCCGGCCGGTGGCCGGGTCGGTTTCGGCCCGGTTGACGCCGCGGATCAGGATGCGCTTGCCGTTCAGCTTGAGCTGCTTGTCCTTGACCTCGATCTCGCGGAATCCGACGTTCTGGCTGACGGTCTGCGCCGCCTTTCCGGCGGGGTCGCGCAGGGTCAGCTCCAGCCGGTAGAGGTTCGGCGCCTCGTCCGACCACTTGGCGGGGTCGGCTATTCGGGCGGTCAGCTCGGCCTCGCCGTCGGTCTCCTCGGCGGTCAGCCGCCGCACCTCGCGGCCCTTGGGGTCATAGAGCACTCCGGTGACCTGCCGTGGGCCGCTCTTGTCGTCGTCCGCGCGGGCGATTTTGATCTTGGCCTGCAGGGTCGCGTCCCGGTAGTCGTCGTCGAGGTCGGTGGTGATGTACGCGTCCTCCATGCGGGTCCTGGGCGTGGAGTACAGCGTCACGGAGCGGAAGATGCCCGCGTAGCGCCACTGGTCGTAGTCCTCGAGATACGAACCGGCGCTCCACCGGTGCACCTGGACGGCGACACGGTTGGTGCCCGGGTGCAGATAGTCGGTCACATCGAACTCGGCGGGCACATAGCCGCCCTGGTCGTAGCCGACGTACCGGCCGTTGATCCACAGGAACCAGCCCGAGGTCACCCCGTCGAAGCGGATCACCTGCCGCCGGCCGTCCCAGCTCTTGGGCACCTGGATGTCGCGGAGGTACGCGCCGGTGGGGTTGATGTCGCGCGGGACCTTGGGCGGGGCGTCGGGGACCAGCTCGCTCTGGACGTTCCGGAAGAGGGGGTGGTCGAGGTCGTCGGTCTGCCAGGTGTGCGGGACCCGGACGCGTCTCCAGTCCGACGCGGATGTTTTGTAGTCCTGCTTCCAGAAGCCCTGCGGCGCGTCCTCGGGCCGGTCGGCGATCGCGAACCGCCAGGTGCCGTCCAGGCTGCGCTGCCACTTCTCGCGGTCAGGCCCGTCCGGCCGCAGCAGGGTGTGTGGCGGCTCCTGCCCCTCGCCGGTCATCTTCGGGTCTTCGAGGTAGGTGTGCACATCGGCCGGGAACTTGCCGGCGTCCGACGCTCTCCCCAGGGCGGTGTCGGCCGCGGTCAGGCCCAGCCCCGCGGCGGTGGCCAGCGCCAGCACCGCGCCGAGCAGCCTTCTGAGGCCTGGTCTGTTGTGTTTGCTGTGCCCAGTGCTCACTCCGACCCCACTTCACAGATTCGGAAGAAAACCAACACAGTTGAACAGCACCGCACGCTAGCGGTGACTCGCGCGGCGTCAACAGGGGTGGCGGAAGGGGACCGCCGGAACAGGGCTTCACACCGCTGGTGAGACAGTAATACTGGAGAACCCGACCGACAGACCCGATCGTGCAGCAGGGCGGAGAGTGAGGCGCGGCGCATGGCGACCCCCGACACGGCCACGACCGGCACCGAGGAACCGACGCTCACCGTCGACGAGTTGGCGGCCCGCGCCGGGGTGACGGTCCGTACGGTGCGCTTCTACGGCACCCGCGGGCTGCTGCCGCCGCCCGTACTCGGCCCGCGCCGCGTCGGCCACTACGGGCCCGAACACCTCTCCCGCCTCGCGCTGATCGAAGAACTCCAGCACCACGGCCTGACCCTGTCCGCCATCGAGCGTTATCTGCGGCAGCTGCCGCCCGACCTCAGCGCGGACGATCTGGCCATCCACCGCGCCCTGGTGGCCTCCTGGGCTCCCGACGCTTCGGAGGAGGCGTCCCGGGAGCAGTTGGCCCGGCGGGCCGGGGGCCCGCTGTCGGAGGAGGACATCGACCGGCTGGCCGCGCTGAATGTGCTCGAGCGCACCGATGACCCGGACGTCTTCCGGATCGACCCCGGTGTGCTGCACCTGGGCATGCGGCTGCTGGAGGTGCCGATCGCGCTGGAGACGATTCTGGCGGCCCATACGGTCGTCCTCGAACACACCCGGTCCGCGGCCCGTGAGCTGAGCCGGCTCTTCCGCGACGAGGTGTGGGGGCCGGACCACGAGGGCGGGTCCGGCCCGTCCGGCGCCGAGCGGGTGAGGGCCAAGAAGTCGCTGTCGGCCCATATGCAGCCGCTGGTGGTGCAGGCGCTGGTGATCGCCTTCCAGCGGTCGATGAAGAGCGAGCTGCGCGGTTGGTACGGGCAGGACGAGCCGCAGGCCCCGTCGGTCCCCGACGTCAGTCCATGAACGTCTCTCCCTTCGCGGCCTTGTCCAGCAGCAACTGCGGGGGCGCGAAGCGGTCGCCGTACCGGTCCCGCAGCTCGCGGGCGCGCGCGACAAAGCCGGGCAGCCCGCCCTCGTAGCCGTTGATGAACTGCAGCACACCGCCGGTCCAGCCGGGGAAGCCGATGCCGAGGACCGAGCCGATGTTCGCGTCGGCGACCGAGGTCAGCACGCCTTCCTCCAGGAGCCGGACCGTGTCGAGCGCCTCGGAGAAGAGCATCCGCTCCTTCATGTCCTCGAACGGCACCGCGGCATCCGGCTTGGTGAAGTGCTCGCGCAGACCGGGCCACAGACCGGTCCGCTCACCGGTCGCCTCGTCGTACGCGTAGAACCCGGCGCCCCCGGCGCGGCCCGGACGCCCGAACTCCTCGACCATCCGGTCGATGACCGCGTCGGCGGGGTGCGGCCACCAGGTGCCGCCCGCTTCCTCCACGGCCCGCCGCGTCTCCTCGCGGATCTTGCGCGGCAGGGTCAGGGTCAGCTCGTCCAGCAGCGCCAGCACCTTGGCGGGGTAGCCGGCCTGGGCGGCGGCCTGCTCGATGGACGCCGGGTCGACGCCCTCCCCCACCATCGCCACGCCCTCGTTCATGAACTGGCTGATGACGCGCGAGGTGAAGAAGCCGCGCGAGTCATTGACCACGATCGGGGTCTTGCGGATCTGCCGCACCAGATCGAAGGCGCGGGCCAGGGCCTCCTCGCCGGTCCGCTCGCCCTTGATGATCTCCACCAGCGGCATCTTGTCGACGGGCGAGAAGAAGTGCAGCCCGATGAAGTCGTCGGGGCGCTGGACGCCCTCCGCGAGCAGGGTGATCGGGAGGGTGGAGGTGTTGGAGCACAGAAGCGCGTCGGGTGCGACGATGCCCTCGATCTCCTGGAAGACCTTGTGCTTGAGCGCCGGGTCCTCGAAGACCGCCTCGATGACCGCGTCACAGCCGGCCAGATCGCCGGGGTCGGCGGTGGGGGTGATACGGGCGAGCAGCGCGTCCCGCTCGGCCTCGGTCGTACGGCCCTTGGCGAGGGCTTTGTCGAGCAGCCCCTCGGAATAGGCCTTCCCCTTGGCGGCGGCCTCCCGCGACACATCCTTCAGGACGACATCGATGCCCGCCTTGGCGCAGGAGTAGGCGATGCCCGCACCCATCATTCCGGCGCCCAGCACGCCCACCCTGCTCACCCGGCGCGGCGCGACACCGTCGGGCCGGCTGGCGCCGGAGTTGACCGCCTGAAGATCGAAGAAAAACGCCTGGATCATGTTCTTGGCGGTCTGGCCGGTGACCAGCTCCACGAAGTACCGGGCCTCGATGATCTGCGCGGTCTCGAAGTCGACCTGGGACCCCTCGACGGCGGCGGCCAGGATGTTACGGGGCGCCGGGTAGGGGGCGCCGTTGAGCTGCTTGCGCAGATTGGCGGGGTAGGCGGGCAGGTTGGCGGCGAACTTCGGATGCGCGGGGGTACCGCCGGGGATCTTGTAGCCCTTGACGTCCCAGGGCTGCTGCGATTCGGGGTGTGCGTCGATGAAGGCGCGGGCCTTGGCCAGCATCTCTTCCGGGGAGTCCACGACCTCGTGCACCAGGCCCGCCTTGAGCGCCCGCCGCGGGGCGTACTGCCGCCCCTCGAGCAGGACCGTCAGCAGCGCGTCGGCGACGCCGAGCAGCCGGACCGTGCGGGCGACGCCGCCACCGGCCGGAAGGAGGCCCAGGGTGACCTCGGGGCAGCCGATCTTTGAGCTGGGGGCGTCGAGGGCGATGCGGTGGTGGCAGGCGAGGGCGATCTCGAAGCCGCCGCCGAGCGCGGCACCGTTCATCGCGGCGACGACCGGCTTGCCAAGGGTCTCGATGCGGCGCAGTCCGCGCTTGATCTCCATGCTCGTGTCGTACGCCCGCTGGGCGTCGTCCGGCCCGAGCTTGATCATGTCCTTGAGGTCGCCGCCCGCGAAGAAGGTCTTCTTGGCGGAGGTGACGACGATGCCGCGGATCGAGTCCCGCTCGGCCTCCAGACGGTCGGCGACCGCGGTGAGGGAGGAGACGAAGGCGGCGTTCATGGTGTTGGCCGACTGGTGGGGGTCGTCCAGGACGAGGGTCACGATGCCGTCGTCACTGCGCTCCCAGCGGATGGTGGACGCGGCGGTGGGGCTGCTCATGGTTCTTCGGTCTCCCTGCGAAGTCGTGGGGTGCGGGCCGGGCCGGCGGCGCTCAGACGCGCTCGACAACCGTCGCGATGCCCATGCCGCCGCCGACGCACAGCGTGGCCAGTCCATAGCGCTGCCCGCGCCGCTCCAGCTCATCGACGAGCGTGCCCAGGATCATCGCCCCGGTGGCGCCGAGCGGATGCCCCATGGCGATCGCTCCGCCATTGACGTTGATCTTGTCCAGGCCGAGCCCCATGTCCTTGGCGAAACGCAGCACGACGGCCGCGAAGGCCTCGTTGATCTCGACCAGGTCGATATCGTCGATCGTCAGCCCGGCCTTGGCGAGCGCCTTGCGGGTGGCGGGCGCGGGTCCGGTCAGCATGATGGTCGGGTCGGCGCCGCAGACGGCGGCGGAGACGATACGGGCGCGGGGCGTGAGGCCGTAGCGCTCGCCGACCTCGGCGCTGCCGATGGCGACGAGGGCCGCGCCGTCCACGATGCCGGAGGAGTTTCCGGCGTGGTGGACATGGTCGATGGCCTCGATCCAGTGGTACTTCTGCAGCGCCACGGCGTCGAACCCGCCCGCTGCGCCGATCGTGGCGAAGGACGGCTTCAGCCCCGCCAGGGATTCGGGCGTCGTCCCCGGGCGGATGTGCTCATCGCGGTCGAGAACGGTCAGGCCCGAGCGGTCGCGGACCGGGACGACCGAGCGGTCGAAGCGGCCCTCCTTCCACGCGACCGCGGCGCGCTCCTGCGAGAGCGAGGCGAACGAGTCGACGTCATGGCGGGAGAAGCCCTCGACGGTGGCGATGAGATCGGCGCCCACACCCTGGGGGACGAAGCCGGTCTCATAGTTGGTCATCGGGTCGGCGAACCAGGCCCCGCCGTCGGAACCCATTTTGACCCGCGACATCGACTCGACGCCGCCCGCCAGCACCAGGTCCTCCCAGCCGGAGCGGACCTTGGCCGCCGCCAGATTGACCGCTTCGAGGCCCGAGGCACAGAAGCGGTTCTCCTGGACGCCCGCGACCGTATCGGGCAGGCCGGCCGCGATGGCCGCGATCTTCGCGATATCGGAGCCCTGGTCCCCGAGGGGGCTGACCACACCGAGCACGACATCGTCGATCGCCGCCGGGTCAAGACCTGGCAGCCGCCGCTGGATCTCGTGGATGAGGCCCACGACGAGCTCCACCGGCTTGGTGCCGTGCAGGGCCCCGTCGGCCTTGCCGCGTCCCCGCGGGGTGCGGATGGCCTCGTATACGTACGCTTCGGTGCTCACGTCAGCAGCCTTTCGGGGGTGTCGGACAGGCAGAGAGAGCGCGCTTCATATGGGGCTCTCCTGCGGAAAGGGCGGCACGCCCCAGTCGCGGGCCACCTCGGCGGCGTCCGCCCCGGGCCGGGCGGGCGGGCGGCGCACCGCGCCCGGGGTGGCGGAGAACCGCGGGGCGGGGGCGGGCTGGGTGATGCCGCCGTGGTCGACGAAGGTGGCGCGGGCGGCCAGATGCGGATGGCCGGGGGCCTCACGGAGGGAGAGGACGGGGGCGACACAGGCGTCGGAGGAGGCGAAGACGGCCGTCCACTCCTCGCGGGTGCGCTGCTTGAAGCGGTCGGCGATCAGGGCGCGCAGCTCACCCCAGCGGTCGAAGTCGCGGCGGCCCGGGGCCTGGTCCGCGATCCCGAGGAGCTCGATGAACTCGGCATAGAACTTGGGTTCGAGGGCGCCGACGGCCATATAGCCGCCGTCCGCGGTCTCATAGGTGCCGTAGAAGGGCGAGCCGCCGTCGAGGAGGTTGGCGCCGCGCCGGTCCTGCCAGCCGCCCGCCGCCATCATGCCGTGGATGACTGCGGTCAGATGGGCCGTACCGTCCACGATCGCGGCGTCCACGACCTGGCCCTCGCCCGAGGTACGGGCGTGCTGGAGGGCGGCGAGGACGCCGATCACCAGATAGAGCGAGCCGCCCGCGTAGTCCCCGAGGAGATTGGCGGGGACGGCGGGCGGGCCGTCCGGCGCGCCGATCATGCCGAGCGCGCCGGTGACCGCGATATAGCCGATGTCATGGCCTGCGGTCTCGGCGAGCGGGCCCTGCTGGCCCCAGCCGGTCATCCGCCCGTAGACCAACCGGGGGTTGCGTGCCCGGCAGGCGTCGGGGCCCACGCCCAGGCGCTCGGCGACGCCCGGGCGGTATCCCTCGATGAGGATGTCGGCGCGCTCCACGAGATCGAGCACGGCCGCCTGGCCCGGTTCGGTCTTGAGGTCGAGCAGCACCGAGCGCTTGTTGCGGTTGGCCAGGTCGTACGCCGGGTCGACCTTCAGCCCGCCCGTGCCGCCGGGCCGGTCGACGCGGACGACATCGGCGCCGAGGTCGGCGAGGAGCATGGCGGCGAACGGCCCCGGCCCGATCCCCGCGAGCTCCACCACGCGCACCCCCGCCAGCGGGCCGTGCTCTGTCGCCGTCATGCCGTCCCCAAACCGTATGACACCACTGCTGTAACACCGCTGATGCTAAGAACGTGCCCGGCATTCCACAAGCCCCCACGGCGAGCCTGTGGATAACCGGGCGAGCACTCAAAACACCTCGCTCACCAGGCATTTGACCGCCCGCGCCGGACGGAGCGCGGGCCGCCGGTCCCTCAGCCGGCCCTCTCCACGCTAGCGGCAGACGCCGACACCGGCCGCTCGGGCACGAGGTGGTCATCGGGCGCGCCCGGGTCGGTGAGCCGGCCGAGACGCTGCGGAACATTGCCGCCGACCAGCACGATCACCACCAGGGTGAGCCCGAAGGTGAGCACCGCCAGCGCCCGTCCGAGGGACATGCCCTCCGCCAGGTGGGCGCCCAGCACCGGCGCGACCGCGCCGCCGAGCGCCCCGGTGTTGTACACGAAGCCGAGCGACGCGGCCCGGGTCTCGGTCGGAAAGTGGCTCGCGATGTACTTGGGCAGGATCCCGGAGATCCCCTGGCTGAGGGCGAGCAGGAAGAACAGCAGCACCCCGAGCCCGACCAGGCTGTTCTGCACCGCGAACACCGGGAAGACGAATGCCAGCGAGGCCAGGAGGGTCAAGGCGTACGCGCGGCGGGTGCCCAGCCAGTCGCCCATGAACCCGGCGAGCCAGCAGCCGGCCATGGTCCCGAACCCGGCGTAGAACATCATGTCCGCGACCTCGCCCGGGTCGTAGCCCAGCTCCTTCTTCAGATAGGTGGGCAGCAGCGCCTGGATGGGCCAGCTGTAGAGGAACGCGCAGAACACGGTGCAGATCAGCGCCATGTACAGCACCCAGCGCCGCCGCCCGCCGAGCTGCGCGGCGAAGGCGAACAGACAGCCCGCCGCCACCAGCGCCAGCGGCCACACCATCCCCTCGCCCACCGGGGTGAAGACGCAGAACAGCGCGACGCTCGCGGCCACCGCCAGCCCCGTGTTCAGCGAAGCCCGGCGGCGCCCGGCGAACAGCGGCCGGAACGGGTTCGGACGCGGCCCGCCGCCGGTCGCCTCGTTCCAGTCCCCGCTCTCGGGGAGCGAGCGCCGCACCCACAGGGCCACGAACACGGGCAGCACCCCGATCCAGAACATCCAGCGCCAGCCCCAGTGCGGCACGACCCACTTGTAGAGCTCGGCGGCGATGATCGAGCCGCCCGCGAACCCGGAGATCAGAAAGCCGGAGGCGCGGTTGCGCAGCCGGGCCGGCCAGCTCTCCAGGGCGTATGTCGCGCTCGCGCTGTACTCCCCCGCCATCCCCATGCCGATCAGCAGCCGGGCGGTGAACAGACTGAAGTAGTCCCATGCGAAGCCGCAGGCGAAGGTGCCGAGCGAATAGAGCAGAATGCTGACGACCATGGCGGGTTTGCGCCCGTAGCGGTCGCCCAGCGCACCGAGCAGCGCACCGCCGAGCCAGCGGGTGATGAACGCCCCGGAGACCAGGGAGGCCGCCGAGGCGTCGCTGAGGTCGAACTCGTCGGCTATCTCCGTCAGGACCAGCGTGATCAGGACGAAGTCGAAACCGTCGAGCAGATAGCCGATCCAGGCGGCGAACATCGCCTTCCACTGCCGGAGGGAGACTTCCCGGTACCAGGGCAGGGGTGCGGTCACGGCAAGAGCCCTCCATATTCCAGAAGTTGACGGACTGACTTCACGGCGGCGTCGCCCAGCGGCACCTGGGGAGGGGCGGTGGCCGGGCAGTCGATCACGTCCAGCAGATGCAGGGCGGCCTTGAAGGCGCCGAGTGCGGAGGAACTGCCTCCCATGGCGGCCGGGTCGCCGACGTCGGTGATGGCGAAGAGCGCGGCCAGCCGGTCCTGCTCGGCCGCCGCCCGCTCCCAGCGGCCCGCCCGCGCATGCTCGTACAGCCGTACGTAGCCCTCCGGGTCGACGTTCCCCAGACCCGGGACGACCCCGTGCACCCCCGCCAGCAGCGCGCCGTCCACGGCCAGCTCGGAGCCGGTGAGCACCGAGAAGGAGGTGTGCAGCCCGCTCCGGCGCACCTCGACCAGGAGGCGGCGCAGCGCGCCGTCGTCCCCGCTGCTGTCCTTGAGCCCGGCCAGCGTGCCCTCGGCGGCGAGCGGGAGGACGGTGGCCGGGGTGAGCTTGGTGTGGACGGAGGCCGGGATGTCGTACGCGAAGAGCGGCAGGCCGGCGCCGCCGCGGATGCGCCGGAAGTGGTCGGCGATCTCCACGGGGTGGGTGCGGGTGTAGAAGGGGGCGGTGGCGACAAGCCCGTCCACGCCCGACTCCACCGCCGTACGGGCGTGGTCGAGCACCCGCTCGGTGGTCATGTCGATCACCCCGGCGAGCACCGGCACCCGCCCGGCCGCGGCCTCGGTCACGGCCTCCAGGACGGCGCGCCGCCTGCGGTCGCTCAGAAAGGCGGCCTCGCCGCTGGACCCGAGGACGAACAGGCCGCTGACTCCGGCACCGATCAGCCGCTCGGCGAGCGCGGTGAGGGAGCGGGTGTCGACCTCGCCGGAGGGGGTGAGCGGGGTGCAGAGGGGTGGGACGACACCGGTGAGCGGGGTCGGCAGACTCATCGAGAACCTGACCTTCTGACGATCGTACGAATATTTCAGTCATTCAGGACGTCGGACGTCCCATGTTCGCGCTGAATCTGACGGAGCGCCAACACGCTGTCAAGCCCCCGGACGCGTCGTCGTCCCTCCAGCGCGCCGTCCGAATCCCGCCAGCGCCGGGCGGCCCCGACGACCAGCATGGACGCCATGAGCGAGAACTACGAGATCCGGGCCATCGCGCCCGAGGTACTGAAGCAGCTGCGGATCAGCGACGACGCGGGCAACCCACCGCGCATGGTGGTCGACGAGGAGGGCGGCAACCCGCTGCGCTGCTGCCTCGGCCGCAGCCTGCCGGGCGAGACGATCGCGCTCGTCTCATACGCCCCGCTGCGCCGCTGGGCGCTCGAGACGGGCGCCACGCCCGGCCCGTACAGCGAGGTGGGCCCGGTCTTCATCCACACCGAGGACTGCGGCGGCTGGCCGGGCGGCGGCTACCCGGACGCCATGCGGGGCGAGCGCAGGGTGCTGCGGGCGTACTCCGCCGAGGGCGCCATCCTCAGCGGGCTGCTGCTGAACGGCGGGGATCTGACGATCGAGGAGGGGCTGGCGGAGGTCTACCGGAATCCGGAGGTGGCCGCGGTGCATGTACGCGCCGTGGAGTTCGGCTGCTTCCACGCGGAGACGCGGCGCACGGCCCGCTGAGCGGCGCTGCGCGCGTACGGGGGTCGCGCGCAGAGGGCGCGTGCGCCCGGGGGCGCCTGGCGGGCGCGGTTTACGCGCCTGTTGGGTGCGTTTTACGCGCCTAGTGCGTTCTACGTGCCTAATGGGCGCGGCTTACGCTTACGCGCCTGGTGAGTACGTCTCACGCCCCCGCCAGCGCCCGGCGGCACAGCGCGTCGGCCCGCCGCGTGGTCTCCGGCAGCCGGTAGTCGCGGGCCAGGTGCAGCGCGTACGCGCAGGCGTCCGCGAGGGTCACCCGGTGGCCGACGGAGACGAAGACCGGCTTCACGCCGTCCTGGGTGCGCAGCGCGCGCCCCACCTCCTCCGCCCCGTCCAGGAGCGGTGACCACTGCCCGCGGCGCCGGCCGGGGGCGTCGTGGGCGAAGGTGAAGGGGTTCTTGGCCACACCGATGGTGGGCAGCCCGGTCAGCACCCCCAGATGGCTGGCCAGCCCGAAGCGGCGCGGGTGGGCGAGGCCGTAGCCGTCGCAGACCACGACGTCGGGGCGGTGCCCGAGGCGGTCCAGGGCGCCCAGCGCGTCGAGGACGGCCGGGATCTCGCGGAACGCCAACAGGCCGGGCACATAAGGGAAGGTGACCGGGCCGACCGCCGTGGCCTCCCCCACGACCGTGAGGCCGCGCGGGTCGAGCGCGACGGCGGCCGCCGCGACCACGCCCCGCTCGTCGTCGTAGGCGACGTCCACGCCCATGACGGCGCCCGCGCCGCTGCCCGGCGCGGGCAGGTCGCCGCCCACCAGGACGGAGCCGCGCAGCCGCTCCTGGACGCCGGCCGCCTCGGCCTCGGTCGTCGGCCAGTCCGGCGGGAGCTCGTAGCTGGGCTCGGCAGCGGGCCCGGCGGGCCCAGGGTCGAATGCGCTGGTCATGATGCGCCCAACGCTACTAGCCTCGCGATCATGTTCGTATTGGAACTGACCTACACCGCGCCCCTTGAGCGCATCGACGCCGCGCTCCCCGACCACGTGGCCTGGTTGCAGGGGCTCTACGCGTCCGGCGACATCATCGCCTCCGGCCGCAAGGTCCCGCGGGACGGCGGGATCATCCTGGCGGTCGGCGACGACCGCGCCAGGATCGAACGGCTGGTGGCGACCGACCCGTTCTCGGTCGCGGGCCTGTGCGAATACCGGATCACCGAATTCCTGGCCACGAAGACCTCTCCCGAGCTCGCGGCCCACCGCCGACAGCCGCCGTCCTGATCCACCCCGGCCGGGCCTGCCTCCCGACCGGACTTGTCTTCTGACCGGACTTACCTCCCAGCCGGCTCCAGACGGGCCACGCGGCCCTGCTCGCCCGCCGCCCAGCAGCCCAGGTCCGGGGCGCAGTCGACGGTGTCGTACGAACCCTGGTCCACCGCGCGCCAGGTACGGCCGCCGTCGGTCGTCACATCCGTACCCGTCGGGCCGACCGCGAGAGCGGTGCGACGGCTGTGCGGCAGCCAGGTGACGCCCGAGCGGTACGCGGGCGGCGGCGCGTCGGCCACCGTCCAGACCGCCCCGCCGTCCGCCGTGACGGCCGCCGCCTTCGGGGACGGCTGCCCGGCGCGGTAGTCGCCGCCGACGGCCAGGCCGGTGCGGGCGTCGCGGAAGGCGAGCGCGAAGACGCCGCGCGCCGGGTCGCCCGCCGGGAGCGGTGCGTCGACCACCGTCCAGGTGCGGCCGCGGTCGGTGGAGTGGAACACGCGCGCGGTGGCCGCGCCCCCGGTGGCGAACCACGCGTCCCGGCGCCCGGCGCTGACCAGGCACTGCCCGCCGGCCGCGAACGCCGCCTCGCCCGGCTGCGCGGCGGGCATCCCGTCCGAGGGCAGCACGCGCCAGCTGCGGCCGCCGTCGCCCGTCGCCAGGACGCGGTACTTGCCGTCGACCGGGTCGCTGAGCGCGATGCCGTTGCGCGCGTCGAAGAAGGTCAGGCAGTCGTAGAAGGCGCGCGGATCGGTGTTGCGGAAGCTCTCCGTCCAGGTCGCGCCGGCGTCTTCCGTACGGAAGACCCGGGACGCCTCGCCCTCACCGATCGCCAGCACCACCGCGCGCCGCGCGTCGAACGCCTCGATGTCCCGGAACTCCAGCCCCTCCGCGCCCGGAGGCGACACGTTGCGCCAACTGCGCCCGCCGTCGTGCGTACGCAGCACGGTCCCCTTCGAGCCCGCCACCCACGCCGTCGTACGGCTGACGGCGGCGAGCCCGCGGAACCGGGCGTCGCTGCCGCTGCCCTTCAGCCGCCACGTCGCGCCCGACAGGCCCTCCGCGCGCCCTTGTTGGGCCCGCGCCGGCACGGCGGCGACGGCCGACAGGAGCGCCGCGCCGCACAGCCCGGCCGCTGCCGCGCGTCTCAGCGTCCCCGTAAGCCTCTTGAGTCCTGCGAGCCCCTTGGTGGTCTTCTTCTCCGTCATGGCGCCGGAAGCTAGCCCATTGGTGGGACGCCGTCCACGGACGAGTGACGCCGGATGCCGAATCGCGGGACCGGTTGGGCCTTCCTATGGTGGGGGCGGGGGGAGCGAGGAGGCGTACCGCATGTCAAACCCCGTGTTCCACCGTTCGACAGACGGGTTGTCGAATCCCAAGAGCCGAGCCGGGGGCTGAGGCGGCCATGGACGTCGAACGCTCGAAGCCGTATGTGGGAACCATGGTCACCATCCACTACGAAGCGGAGCGATGTCTCCACGCGGGCGAATGCGTCCGGGCGCTGCCTCAGGTCTTCGACCCCGAGCGGCAGCCGTGGATCCAGCCGAACGGCGCCCCCGCCGATGTCGTCGCCGAGATCGTCCGGCGGTGCACCTCCGGCGCCCTCCGCTACCGGATGGCCAACGGCCACACCGAGACCCCGGTCCGCCCCACGGCGGTCGCCCGTACGGACTCGGGCCGGATCCTCATCCGCGGCGACCTCCGGGTCGAGACCGCGACGGGGCCCCGCCAGGAGACCCGCGCGACGCTGTGCGGTTGCGGGACGAGCGCGAACGCCCCGTACTGCGACGGATCCGGCCCCTGCGGCAGTCGGCCCTAACCGTTGTCCCAGCCGTCTCCCCCGCTACGGCCGGGCGCCGGGGGCTCGTCGGTCGCCTTGGCCGGTTTGGCCGGCTCGGTCGGCTTCGTCGACTTGCTCGGCTCCGCGGCGGGCGGCTCGGTCGTTGTCGTGGTCGGCTCGGGAGTCGCGGTCGCGGTCTGGTCCTGGCTCTGGGTCGGCTTGGGCGTGGCGCTCTGCGTCCGCGTCGGGGTCGGCTGCCGCGTGGCCGGGGCCCGGGTGGGGGTCTTCGCCGTGGACGGCGTCTCGGACGCCGATGTGCTCTTCGACGTGCCGGAGGTGCCGGGGGCGGACGACGCCGACGAGGGCGCCGTGGACGAGGACGGCGACCGCCCCGGCGACTGGTCGGCGGCGTCGCCAGAGGCAGCGCCCTTGGTGGAGCGCCCGGAGGAGGCGTCGCCCGAGGCCCCGTGTCCCGCCGTGTCCGACCGCGCCGACTCCTGCCCCCACGGCGACGAGGTCGCTCCCGGGGACGATGCGGAGGGCTGAGAGCCCGCTGTGCGCTGCTCAGGTCCGGACGAGTCGCCGCCCGTGAGCACCAGCCCGGCCGCGACCGCCGCCCCCGCGAGGGCGAGCGCGCCCGCTCCGGCCATGACCGCGACCGGCCGGCCGGCCCGGCCCGCCCGTCGCCGCGCCCGATGGCGCGGGGTGCGGTCCTCGGACGTCCGGGCCGGGATCTTCACCGTGTCGGCTGGGAGCTTCACCGTGTCGGCCGCCGGGCCCGCGTGGGCGCCACCCGACGCCACGGAAGACAGGGCCGCCACCGCGCCGCCCGCGCGGGCCAGCGGCACCAGGTAGTCGGCGGTCCCCCGGGACAGGAGAACCATCAGGGCAGGACCCACCAGCGCGGACATCCGCGCGTCGGCCGCCATCAGCTGCTCCACCCGCGTCCGGCAGTCCGCACAGCCGGCCACATGGATCGCGACCTGCTCCGCCTGGGTCGGCGAGTCCGCGCCCCGTACGTGCTCGGGCAGCCGCTCCCAGCACCACCCGCAGGCCGGGTCGGCCGGGCCGCCCGGCTGGGCCCGCAGGAAGTGCTGGCGCATACCGTCCCGGGCCCGCTCCAGCGCGGCGGCGGGGCTCGTACCCGCCGCCGCCCGGCGGCCCACCTCCGCCACCGGCGGTTGCCGCTCCGCTTCCGCCTGCCACAGCGCCTTCACCCACCGCTGCGGCAGATCCTCGATGACGCGCGCGAGCAGGTCGACGTAGGAGACGCGCTGCGCCCGGTCACGCCTTGCGGCGGACATGGCAAGGTCACGCACGGTGGCCTTCAGGGCGGTCGGAACATCACCGACGGCCTCGCCCGACCGCAACCGCCGCCACACGAGAAAGTACGCCTCGGCGACGGCGTCCTCGGCCGGCCATGGGGTGCCGATGAGGGTGCGGGCGTAGGCGATGAGATGTGGATGGTGGTCTTGGTGGAGCCGGATGTAGGTATCCGCGTCCAGCGATGCGGGACCTTCGGTCATGGTGGAACAACCCCTGAAGTGATGCCTCGCCGCAGCCGCGGTTTTGTAACAGCTCAGCACGGCACCTGAGACTTTGCGTGGATTCCGCAAGCCTAAATGTCGCATCTCCACCCGAAAATATGGTCGTGACACACGTCACGTCCGCCGCGGGTGCACTGGGGTCATAGCCCATACGTCTTACAGACGTAGAGAGGCAAGGACCCGCACCGATCGCAAGGAGCAGGCGTTGTGACCACCACCGTCATCGACCAAGCCGTCCAGGCCCGCCTCATCGCGTCGACGCCCGAGGCACGCGCCATCCCCGCATGCCTGCGCTACGAACGCGAGGACCCGTTCGCCGTGCGCGTCTCCTTCCCGCCCACCGCCTCCCTGGACGGGGAGGCGGTGGAGTGGACCTTCGGGCGTGAGCTGCTGACGGCCGGGCTGCGGGGCCCGGCGGGCAGCGGCGATGTGCTGGTGTGGCCGTGCGGCCCGCACCGCACCGTTCTGGAGTTCCACGCCCCGGAGGGCATGGCCATGGTCCAGTTCGACACCGACGATCTCCAGCTCTTCCTCGACCGGTCGTACGCCCTGGTGCCCGAGGGCAGCGAAAGCGAGCGGCTGGACCTCGACCACGACCTGGCCGTGCTGCTGCGGGAGGCCTGAGGGGCAGGGCGACCGGCGGTGCCCGCCGCGCCCGGCGCCGATGCCGGGCCGCCCCCCTCTCCCGGGCACCCTGCTCCCCTGCCGCCCACTCCCTTGCGTCTCGCCTGCCCCCTGATCCCCGCAATCCCCCGTCGCCCCCGCCTCGCCGCGCCCCGGCTTCCCGTTGCTCCCCCTGTCCCCCGTGTCGCCGCGCCCCGCTCCTCACCCGGCCGCCAAGGTGCCCGAGAGCGTCACTCCGGTGACCGCGACCGCCACCGCCGACCGCACCTGCCCGAGCGCCTTCTCCAATGCGGGCCCCACCTGGCCGCTGCGCCGCGCCAGCTCGGCGATCCGGGCCTTGTGCGCCCTGGCGTCCGCGGCCGTCACGACGGTCCGCAGCTCGCCCGCAGCGGCGAGGGCGACGAGCGCCGCATCCCCGGTGGACACCTCCGACACGCTCTGCCCACCGCGCAGCAGCCGCACCACGCCCTCCCGCATCCCCGCCACCACATCCGGGCGCTCCAGCTCGTACTCCTTGACGGGCAGCAGCCCCAGTGCCCGCCTGCCCTTGGCCCGCACATAGCCGGCCGCCACGAGCTGGTCGCGCACCGCACGCTCGGTCAGCCGTGCGTGGTGCCTCACCCAGACCTGCCAGGTATGCGGCCGAGATTCGAAGATAAGTTCGAGCAGCGAGTCGAGCGCCGGATCCCCGGTCCTGGCGTCGGCGACCGGCCGCGCGACGCCGTCCTCGTCGGCCAGCATCCCGCGCTGCGCGAGCTCGGTGAGGGCCCCGGCCCGCACCAGATACGGCAGATGATCGGGATCGGCGGGCCGTCCGGTCCGGGGATCCCAGGCCAGCAGATAAAGCTTGGCTGCGAGTGAGAGGGAACCATTGGGCACGGGGGCCTCCAGGGATCTGCGACCTGCCTCATTGACCACGATCTCCTCAGTACCCCCGAGGCGTCACTTCACGACGGCCCCACGCACGCCGCTCGCCCGGAGGCGCCCGCCTCCCGAGAACCGGTGTGGTGACCGCTGTCACCACACTCGCCGGCGTGACGACGACGCGCACCCCCCTTGCGCGCGCGTAGCCGACACGGCCGGACACGGTCCCCTCGATACGCGGTGCCTCCGGGCGAACAACGCTTCCGGTGGCTGCTCCCCCTGAGCGCTACTCCTGGTAGAGCTTGACGACCGCGGTCGTCGTGGTCCGCTCGAAGTCGGCCACCGGGGCCTGGTCGTAGCCGCCCATCTCGCCCCACTGGACGATGGTCACGGTCCGTCCGTCGCGGCCCACCCCGAAGAGGTGGATGCCCGGCTCGGAGTCCGGGTACGAGGTGTGGACGCCGTAGACGTGGGCCCCGTCCTCCGCCTGAACCGCTCCATAGTCCCGCCAGGAGGCGGTGCCCTCCGGGTGGGCCCGCACCCAGTCGGAGGCGCAGTTCTGGATCTTCTTCTCGGCGGCCGCGGCGAGCTTGCGGGCGGCGTCCACGGTCCCGGTCCTGACGACGACCTGGCTCGCGCTCGTGTCGTACTCGGTCCAGAACGTCCGGTGGGTGGCGCCCGCCGAGGGCAGCGTGTGCTCGACGCAGAACGGACCGTTCTCCGGCAGACCCTTGGTGACGTCGCTCGCGTACCAGTCCGACTTCGGGTGCGGCGGCAGTTCCTTGGGCACCAGATGGGCCGGAACCGCCTGAACGCTCGCCTGGGCCGTTCCGGCCCCGACAACGGCCGCGGCGGCCGCGGTGACCGCGGCGAGGGCGCCGAGGCCGACGCGGAGGGAGCGCTTGTGCTTGTGCCTGTGCATGAGGTGTTTCCCGTCTCTTCGGCCCGCGTCTGTACGGACCGGATCTGCCCGGACCGGGGCATTGCGGTCCAAGACTGTGATACGCCACGGCGGTCGCGGCGGCCGGTTCCCAGCGTGGGCGTCGCCGTGCCGCCGCCGCTACGGGTGGCGTGGCATCCGGGACGCTGGAATGCCTACACGTACTCTGACTTGGGGGAATAACAACAGCCTGGAACGCGGTCGCGGGACGGTGGAACCTGAGCGCGGGTGGCGGTGTATGGAATCGTGGGGGGTGGTTCAGGTGAGCAACGGGGAAGAGATCACCGAGTTCGCGGAGAGTCTGCGCAGGCTGAAGGACCGATCGGGCCAAAGCTACGGCGCACTGGCCACGCGACTGCACGTCAGCACGTCGACGCTGCACCGCTACTGCAACGGTGACGCGGTGCCGGCGGAGTACGCGCCGGTGGAGCGCTTCGCGCGGCTGTGCGGAGCCACATCGGAGGAGCTGATCGCCTTACACCGCCGGTGGCTCCTGGCGGACGCGGCAAGACGAGCGGCCTCCGGCCGGGGCGGCAGCGTGCCGACGACCACGCCGGACGGCGCGTCAGGGCGCGCCACCGCCAAGCGCGGCTCGGCCGCGCCGGCTGCCGGGGCGCCCGATCCGGCTGGACGGACCGCCGGCCCTCCCACCCCGACGACGCCGACCGTTGGAGCCGCCGAGACCGAAGGGCGAACCGCCGACGGCCACAAGTCGGGGCGGGCCGCCGACCCGCGCCATCACCCGTCACAGGCCGCCCGCACCCCCGGCCCGGCGGGGCAGAGCGACAGAGAGCAGGACGTGGCAGGGCTCACCGCCGACCGCCACGACGCGGCGGGGCAGGCGGCTGCCGAAGGCGGCGATGAGGAGCGGCGGTCGGCGGCCGACACCGACGGCGAGCCGCGCGGAGCGGAGCGACCGCGCGCGACCGCCGGTTCGCCGATCCCCACCGGGCGACGGAACTTTTCACCCCCGGCCGAGCCGGACCACCGCCCGCCCGCACCGTCGGCGGCGCAGGCGCGCGGCACTGCCGCCCCGAACATCGGCCAACCGCGCGCACCCTTCGCCCCCGCAGCCTCCCCCGCTGCCGCGCCCCGCGAGGGCGATCGGCCGATCGTTGACGAGGGAGGCCCGGGCCCCGCGGAGTCGGGTGCTGGGCGGACGGCGGATTGCGGTGCCGATGGCGCGACCGGCCTCGGGGGCCCGTTGACCGCCGACGCCGCCGTGTCGGGTGAGCCGGGTCCGAGGGTCGGGCGTGACACCGCGGTTGACGCGTCGTCGGCGAGAACAGCGGAGGCCCACGCCACGCCGGCCGAGCCGTCACGGGCCCGCGCGAGCGAGGCGGACGGCACGGCGAAGGACGCCACCACGGGGAGCAACACTTCCGCACGCCGGGCCACGGCGGCCTTCGGCCACACCAAGGCAGCCCCCAACGCCGAAGGCGTGGCAGGGCGCGAGGCCGGGCAGGGTGGTGCCTCGGGTGCGGGCGGTGTTGGCGCGGGACCGGGGGCACGTGGGGGTGACGGTCCGTCGGCCGAGCGGCAGCGGGCGCGGGCCGGTGGCGACCGGCCCGCGGTTGGGGGCAACGTGGCGCGGGGCGGACGCGCGGCGGGGGCTGCGGGAAGGGGCAGGGGCGCGGCGGGGCGCGGGGCGTTGTGGCCCGTGCCGGCGGTGGACGGCGCGGGGAGGCGGACGGACGGGCGTCGCGCCTGGCGGAGACGACCGTGGGGGCTGGTGCTCGGGGCGGCCGCGGCGGCGGTTCTCGCTCTCACGGCCGTGGAGGTGCGGTCGACCACCGGGGGCGAGCGAGAGGAGGCCGCCACATCCCCCTCATCGCCCTCGTCCCCCGCACCCTCCGCGCCCGCGTCAGGCACCGCACCATCAACCCGCCCCACCGCGCGGGGCGAGCTCAAGAAGGACGACACGGCGGACGGACGTGAGTCGGCCTCACCCCGGGGCGGCAAGCGGCGCGGCGGCGCGTCCGCCTCCGCGTCGCCCAGGCAGGGCGGATCCAGCGGCGGCGGCTCGGGCGGCGGGCGGGACGACAAGCCGGGCAGCGGCACCCCGCTCACCATCAGCACTCGCTCCCACGTCTGGGAGAACGGCTGCGGTCACCGCTATCTCATCAACCGTCCCCCGACCCAGGTCGCCCCACCGCCCGTCGAGCAGGACGCCGCGGCCTGGGCGTCCGCGCATGGTGCGGTGCACGGCGGCACGACGAACGTCGAGATGACGGTGAAGGGCCGCTCGGAGTCGGCCGTCGTGCTGCAGGCCCTGCACGTGCGGGTGGTGGGGCGGCGCACCTCGCTGCCCTGGTCCTCCTTCACGATGGACAACGGCTGCGGCGGCTCCCTCACCCCGCGCGCCTTCTCCGTCAACCTGGACGCCGCCCGCCCCCTGGCCGTCCCGACGGACGGCAATGACGCCGGCGAGCAGATCCCCGCCGTCCGCTTTCCGTATCGCGTGTCCGACACGGACCCGGAGGTGCTGTTGGTCAACGCCCGTACGTCCGGCTGCGACTGCAGCTGGTATCTGGAGCTCGACTGGACCAGTGGCGACCGCGAGGGGACGATACGGATCGACGACCACGGCGCGCCGTTCCGCACCAGCGGTGTCAAGGGGCGCCCGGAGTACGGCTACCAGTTCGAGGAACAGGTCTGGCGTCGGAATGACTAGGCGTCATGCTCACGAGCGCTCACTCCTGCGCGGTCGTCAGAAACAGCGCGGCATCGCGGACGTCCGGGTGCGGGTGGCGGCGCAGCGCGCGCAGCCGGGTCCGCCAGGGCTCCGCCCATTCCGTACGGGCGCCGCCCACGTCGGTGAGGGTGACGGCGAACAGCCCGGAGGCGAGTGCGCCGTCGTCGCCGAGGTCGCGAGCGGCCCGCAGCAGGGCCTCGCTCCGGCCGGGCCGGGAGGCGGTGCGCAGCCTCTGGCTGAGGGCGTCGGCGGTATGGGCCGCGAGCGCGGGCCGGGTGGCGTGCAGACGGGCCAGCCGGGCGAGTGCGGCGGTGAGGACACGGGGCTCGGCGTCCAGGTCGACGGCGTTGACGAGCACATGGGCGGCGTCGGCGACGAAGGGCTCGTAGCCCGCGAGGAGTTCGGCCGCCGCGGTCGCCACGGGCCGCATCGTGCCCGGCCGCATCCGGCTGTGCTGGGCCAGTCTGTCGGTGATGCGCCGGATGCGGCGGCGGGCCGGGCGGTCACGGTCCGGTTCGGCGTCGGGCACGTGCGGGTGGGCGTCGGCGGCGGCGAGGGCAGCGAGGACCCAGGCCAGGGGGTTGTCCGCGGGTATGCCGCCGGGCACGGCGGCCATCAGGTCGATCAGCGCGTCGGCGGCGGACTGCCAGCAGGCCCGGTCGTCCAGGTCGGTGGCGGCGGCCACCAGCACCGCCGCCGCGTCCGGCGCCCAGGGGGACCAGGTGGCGAGCGCGGCGTGGCCCGCCCAGGCGACCTCGGGGTCGTCCGTGTCGCATGCGTCCTGTACGAGGCGGGCGTAGCGGGCCCGGTGGAGTTCGGGCAGGTCCAGTGGGCGGTTGCGCAGCACAACCCACCGCAGTTCGCGCCGCCCACGGGCGGCGGCCGACAGCAGCTCCCAGGCGGACTCGTGGCCGAGCAGCCCGGTCGCGAAGGCCACACAGGCCTCCCGCACATCGTGGTGCTGGCCCGGCGCGTCGTACACGTCGGCGAGCAGCGCGGCGGCGTCGGCGGTCGGCAGCCGGGTGGCGGCCAGCCGCGCGGCCTCCTTCCGGCTGGTGACCTTCGCGGGCACGGCCGGCGCGAGCACCCCGCGCAGCAGCCCCTCCAGCCGCGCCGGCGCCACGTACTGGGATGCCCTCGTGCCCGCGTAGACCGCCACCCGGGCCCGGTCACCGCCCGCGTAGGTGAGCAGCAGGGGAAGGTGGTCCCCCGGGCGGTCGGTCCGGGCCAGGGCCGCGAGGGCGGCCTCCGCCAGGGCCACGTCTTCGGAGTCGGTCCAGGCCAGGGCGGTCTCGGCGCCGTAGTCCGGGATGCGCGCGGCGGCGGCGATGGCCGCCGTGCGCTGGTCCGTGCGCAGCGAGCCGTCGGCGGCGGCGCGGGCGAGGAGCCGGGCCGCGGCGGCGCGCTGGCGGGGCAGCCAGCGGCCGGCGCTCTGGTCGACCGGGGGCGTCCAGTGGCTGCCGGGCGTCAGGAAGCGGCCGTAGGGAGGGGTGTCGTCCAGCACGACGTCGAGCAGATCGGTCCGGCGGTGCGTCAGCACCGCGAGGACGGGCGGCAGCACGGCGGCCGAGGGCTCGAGGGCGAGCAGTTCGGCGACCCGCTCATCGCGCCGTGCGGGGTCGTCGAGCCACAGCCCCACGGCCGTTCGGATGGTCGTATTGCTGCCGAACTGAATGGCCTGCCGCAGCAGTTCCTGCAGCTCGGGCATGGCGTGGGCGCGGCGCCCGAGCGAGCGGGTGAGGGCGAAGGTCAGCTCGTGGTCGACCCGGTCGGCGCCCGCCTCCAGCCATGGCCGCAGCGCTTCGAAGACCGCCTGTTCCTGGCCGTGCCGCAGGGTGTGGTCGAGCCGGCCCAGGTCGGTGCGGCCGACGTTCCCGGCGAGCCGGGTGACGGTGCGCAGCGCCCAGCCGATCAGCTCCCGCCGGCCGGTGACGGCGTGTTCCCGCAGGAGGGCGACGGCCAGGAGGCGCAGGGCCTGCCGGGTCGCCGGCGAGGAGTCGCGTGCCTCGATGGCGTCGGTGGCGATCCGGTCCAGGTGTTCGGCGGCCGCGTCGGGGAAGAGGGAGGGGTGCGTTTCGGCCAGTGCGCGCAGCGCGGCCGACCGCACCGGGTCCTGTTCGTTGCGCAGCCGCTCCAGCAGGGCCAGCAGCGAGATGACCGCGTCCGGGTCGCCGGAGCGGGCGGCGTTGCGTACGAGGAGCGGGTAGGCCAGCGCGCGGTCGTCGGCCGAGGAGCGGCGGGCGGCCCGCAGCAGTTCATCGCGCGCCTCCTCGACCGGCAGATACGCGACCGACTCCAGCACCGTGGCCCAGTGCGCGCCCCGCTCACGCGCCCGCGCGGCCATCCGGCGGGCCTCCGCCTCCCGGCGCGGCCGGGGCAGCACCTCGAGCAGGTCGGGCTCCACATCGCCACGGCTCAGGTCGCGTTCGGCGACGGCCGCGTCGAAGAAGTCGGGGCGGCGGGCGGGCGGCAGGGCGGCCAGCAGCCGGGACAGAGCCTGGGCGTCGTGGCCCAGCGCCCGTGCCAGGTCGACCAGTTCGGGCGGGTCCGCGCGGACCAGTCGCCGCAGCACGGCCCGCTCCGGGCCCCGCCCGCGCAGGACTCCGGCGTGTTCGGGCGCCAGCAGCAGCCGTATCGTACGGCCGGGCTCGGCGGCGGCCAGCGCGCCCAGCCGATGCCGCACCGGAAGCGGCAGCACGCTGTGGCACAGCTGCTCCAGCAGCCCGAGGACCCGCTGCGGCTCGGCGGAGGCCGCGAGCGCTACGCAGGGGGCGTGGCGGAACCACCAGTGGTGGCGCAGCGCCTCGGGGAGCGCGGCCAGCTGCCGCTCGGCCTCGTCGAGGACCGCGGCTGGGTGGCGGGAGGCGAGGGCGCGCCAGCTGGTGACGGCGTGGAAGAGGTCCGGGAGCAGCCGGGCGACGGTCTCGGGCCCGCAGGCGGGCAGCAGCCGGGCCGCCTCCGCGTCGCCCCAGCGTTCCCGCAGGGGCTCGACGAGGCGGTCGGCGAGCGCGGTGCGCCGCCCGGCGACGACGGCACGGGCCAGCTGGCGCCGTATGGCGGCGGGAGCGTCCTCGAAGGCGGCCTCCAGCGCGGCGTCCGTGAGCTGTCCGCGGCGCGCGGCCTTGAGGGCGTGGCCGCGTACGACGGGGTCGGGATCGGCCAGCCGCCGTTCCAGATAGCCGGTCCGGCCGCCGACCGCCGCGGCAGTCACGGCCAGCGCCCGCTCGTACCCGCCACGCTCCGACAGCTCTTCGAGCAGCCCCGCCAGTTGTCCGTGCGCGCTCGCCGCCCGCGCTCGCAGGGCCAGCTCCCGCATCCGGCTCGGGTAGGGCAGCGGATCGAGGGCGGCGAGCAGTTCGTCGGCGAGGGCGTGCGGGGACTGCGGGGCTTGCGGGGATCGCGGGGATCGCGGGACTTGCGGATCACGGACCATGGCAGGGATTGTGCATGCCGGGCGGTCGACCGAGGACGTCACCCCCGGCTCCGCCGTCACTTTGGTGTACGCGTACACCAGCCAGACCAGGCGGATGCCCCTCATACGCCGTGCGAGGCCGGGAGGCGCCGCTTAGGCTCGGTATATACGGGTTCATGCGCACCGCCACAGGTATGCGCACCGTCCCTCCGAGCCCGGAGGCGCCCCATGCCGGAGCTGTTCATCGGTGGCCAGTGGACCGCCGCTCTCGACGGACAAGTGAGGGAGATCCACTCCCCCGCGGACGGCACGCTGGTCGGCACGGTCGACGACGCCGGCCCCAAGGACGCCTCCGTCGCGGCCGAGGCCGCCCGGGACGCGTTCGACCGCGGCCCGTGGCCCCGCCTCCCCGCCGCGGAGCGGGGCAGGCTGCTGCTGCGCGTCGCCGATCTGCTGCGCCGCGACAAGGCGGAGCTGGCTCGCGCGGAGTCGATGGACACCGGAAAGCGGCTGGTCGAGAGCGAGTACGACCTCGACGATGTCGCCGCCTGCTTCCGCTGGTTCGGCGATCTGGCCTCGACCGACGGGGCGGACCGGGTCGTCGACGCGGGCCGCCGCGAGATCGACAGCAGGGTCGTGCATGAGCCGGTCGGCGTCTGCGTCCTGATCGCCCCGTGGAACTACCCGCTGTTGCAGACCAGTTGGAAGGTCGCCCCCGCGCTCGCCGCCGGCGACACCTTCGTCCTCAAGCCCAGCGAGCTGACCCCGCACTCCGCGATCGGCCTGATGCGGCTGCTGGCGGAGGCCGGGCTGCCCGCGGGCACTGCCAATCTCGTCCTGGGCACCGGGTCGACGGTGGGCGCGCCGCTGACCACGGACGAGCGGGTGGACATGGTGTCGTTCACCGGCAGCGTGCCCACCGGGCGATGGATCATGGCCGCCGCCGCGCCCACGGTCAAGAAGCTCGCCCTGGAGCTGGGCGGCAAGAACCCCAATGTGGTGTTCGCCGACGCCGAGTTCGACGCCGCCGTCGACCACGCCCTGACCGCCATCTTCCTGCACTCCGGACAGGTCTGCTCGGCGGGCGCCCGGCTCCTCGTCCAGGAGAAGCTGCACGACGCGTTCGTCGACGAGGTCGTCCACCGCGCCCGCAGAATCCGGCTCGGCGGCCCCTTCGACGAGAACGCCCGCGCCGGCCCGCTGATCTCCGCCGACCACCGCGAGAAGGTCGCGATGTATGTGGCGGCCGGGCTGGACGAGGGCGCGGTGCTGCGCTGCGGCGGCACGCCCCCGGCCGACCCCACGCTGGAGGATGGCTACTACTACCTGCCGACCGTGCTGGACGACTGCACCCCGGACATGTCCGTCGTCCAGGAGGAGTCGTTCGGCCCGGTGCTGACGGTCGAGCGGTTCCGCAACGAGGACGAAGCGCTCGCCCTGGCCAACGACACCGTCTACGGCCTGGCCGCGGCCGTATGGACACAGGACGCCGCCCGGGCGCACCGGATGGCCTCGCGGCTGCGCGCCGGGACGGTGTGGGTCAACGACTTCCACCCCTATGTGCCGCAGGCCGAGTGGGGCGGAATGAAGCAGTCCGGCACGGGGCGGGAGTTGGGCCGGGCGGGGCTGGCCGATTACCAGGAGACCAAGCACATCTGGCGCAACACGGCGCCGAGCCCGCAGCGCTGGTTCGAGTAGCCGTCATCCGGACCGGCCGCCGCGGACCGAATGTGGACGAGGCCGTCAGCTGGACGAGACCATCAGCCGGACGAGACCATCAGCGGTCGACGGTGACGACGATCTTGCCCACCTGCGTGCCCGCCTCCATGTACCGGTGCGCTTCGACGATGGCGTCCAGGGCGAAGGTGCGGTCCACGACGGGCTGGAAGGCGCCGTTACGCAGGCCCGAGGAGACGAAGGCCTCAGCGCGGCGCAGCCGCTCCGGGTGGGCGGTCAGTTCGCGCGTCACGGTGTACGTGCGCATGTTGAGCGCGGGCATGGCGAGTTCGAACCCCGGGTAGGGGGTCGCCTCGCCGCTCAGGGCCCCGTACAGAAAGAGCGTGCCGCCGGGTGCGACCGCCCTGGCCAGGTCGACCACGCCCGGGCCGGCGACGGCGTCGAAGACGAACTCGGTGCCCCGGCCTCCGGTCAAATCGTGGACGCGATCGGCGATGTTCTCCTCGTCGGTGACGATCACTTCGGCCGCCCCGGCCTTGAGCAGCGCGTCCCTCTTGGCACGCGTGCGCGTGGTGGCGATGGGTACGGCACCGACGCGCTGGGCGATCTGGATCGCGGCCAGGCCCACGCTGCTGGAGGCCGCGGTCAGTACGACCGTATCGCCCGCGCGCATCCCGCCGACGTCCACCAGCGCCCCGTAGGCCGTCAGATACGGCATCCACACCGCCGCGCCCGTCACCGCGTCGAGCCCGTCGGGGCGGTTTACCACCGCGGCCGCGGGGACGATCGCGCGCTCGGCGTAGACGCCGTAGTCATTCATCGAGAACGCGGGCACCACGCTGACCGGCCGGCCGATCTCAAAACCCGTCACCTGCGCGCCGACAGCCTCGACCACGCCCGCGGCCTCGGCGCCGAGCCGGGCGGGGAACTCCTTGACGGGCTCGATGTAGTGGCCGCCGCGGAAGAGCGCTTCGGCGCGGTTGAGACCGATCGCGTCCACGCGGATCAACAGTTCCCCCGGGCCGGGGTCACCGACCTCCACGTCTTCCAGCCGTAGCACCTCGGGCCCGCCATACTCATGGAACCGCACTGTTCTGGCCACCGCACATCCCCGTTCCGATCGGCGACGGCAGCGCGAGACCGCGCCGCCGTGTCCCACTCAAACGGAAAGTACGATCACTGTCAAACTTCGATGACAATCGAAGCTCGTCGAGGGTGCCGGCTGACTACTTCTGACCGCCGTAGAAACACAGACGGCCGTCGATCCGGAGCGGGCGCCCCGGCGGAAGTGGTGACTCCCACCGCTCGTCCACCGGGATGTCCGACCAGTCGATGCGCAACGACTGGCCACCCGGCCCGGTTTGCGTTCGAGCATTAAGGTCGTATTCGGCAATGCGCTGCCCGGGCCGGTGGATCTGCAGGAGCGTCTGCTTCGCGCCCTCGTCCTCATCCTCGCCCTCGTCCCACTCTTCCTCGTCCTCGTCCCACTCTTCCTCATCCGACTCGCCGCGGACATCATCCGTATAGCGCTTCTCATCGATGTGAGCACGCGCCTCAGCGACAGAGCTGAACAGCAGAAATCCGGTGTCCCAGTCGTTGTTGGAAATCCAGAAACCCCAACGCAGCAAGGCAAAGCCATAACACCCCCGGCTCATCTCGCTCGGCGACGGCCGACGGCCGGGCGCCGCATCGAGGTACCTCAGGTTGGACCGCGCACATCGATCCCAAGGATCCCGGCGCAGCGCCTCCTCGTAGGCCGCGACGGCACCGTCGCGATCCCCCGCCCAGGTCAGCGCATGCCCCAGATACAACGGCACGAGGGGATCCGTGGGGTCGGCGTCGAGGGCCGCTCGCGCCGTCTGGATCGCCTGCGTCGCGAGGGGACCACTTACGCCGACCTTGTCATGCTTCCCCATACCGCCCAGCAAAGTGCCGTCTTCATCATCGAAATCACACGCCACCGTGAACAGCGCGGCATGCCTCAGGGCGAACGTCGCGGCCATCGAGCGCAGGATGGCAAGGGTGGCCGCGGCCTCCTCATCTCCGGAGGCAGCCACTTCCTCGGCCTCGTCACAGCAGCGCCCCACATCGGCCAGCAATCCGGGAACCTCCCGCTCGCCGTCGGAATGCCTGAGGTAATACTCGCAGGTGGCGAGCAGGCTATTTGCACGCAGCAATGGGGCGTTCGGATTTCCCGCAGTCATGAGGCGGCACCCTATCGGCCGGGGAAAACGGCACGGCTAGCGCCACTGAGGGGCCGCCCCCGCGGCGCCCGGCGCCGCGGCTTCGATCCGGCCGCGGATCTCGCGCATGACGGCGACGATCCGCCGCTCATGCTCCTCGGTCAGCCGCGCCGTCGGCACCGAGCAGCTGATCGCGTCGATGGCGGGCGAGTCGTACCGCAGGGCGAACCCGAAGCCCGCGATGCCCACCACGCCCTCCTCCCGGTCGATCGCATAGCCCCGCTCCCGCACCCCCGCCAGGTCCGCGACCAGCGAGGCGCGGTCGGTGTGGGTGTTGGGCGTCAGTTGTTCCCAGGGGCCGTCGGGCAGGGGGAGCTCGTGTTCGTCCCGCTCGGCGAGGAGGGCCTTGCCGAGCGCGCCCGCGTATGCGGGGAGCCTGCGGCCGACCCGGCTGAAGGAGCGCAGATACTCATGCGACTCACGGGTGGCGAGATAGACGACGTCGCCGCCGTCGAGCCGGGCGAAGTGGATGGTCTCGCCGAGCGCGTCGGACGCCTCGTCGAGGTAGGGCCGCGCGATGCGTACATGCGGGTCGCTGTCGAGGTAGTTGGTGCCGGTGAGCAGGGCGCGGATGCCGATGCCGTAGAGCGAGCCGGTGGCGTCGGTGCGCACCCAGCCGCGGTCGATCAGCGTCTGCAGCAGCGCGTACATGCTGCTGCGCGGCACTCCGAGCTCATCGGCGAGCTCACGCAGCCGGGCCGGTCGGTCGCCGCGCGCGGCGAGCAGTTCCAGCAGCTCCACGGTGCGGGCCGCGGACTTCACCTCGCGTACGCCGCCGGTATCTGACATGGTCAGATCGTAAACGGAGCATCGCTCGCGTACGACGCGGCCACTCCACCGCGGGGCTCCGGGGCGGCTCCAGGGCAGCCACCCCGGTCAGCGGCGGCGGCCGGAACGGGCGACGGCGGACGGCGTATACGCCGAAACCGGTCGAAGCCCGACGTGGATTGTCGCTTATCGCAATTACGGATGCGCCCACGGTGATGAGGCGGGACACTCTCAGTCCGAGGAACGGGACCGTAGTTAAGTCACGGGACCAGCGGAGGATGTTCATGCACTCACCGCAGGACGCGAGCGAGGCGGTCGACCTGATGTGGGACCTGGTCACCGCCCTTGAGAACGGGGAGCGGGACTATGTCGACTGTGGGGCCGAGCTCGTACAGCTCACCTTTGTGCAACAGCCGTACATGATGCGGGAGGCACTGGCCGAGTTCGAGCGCCAGGTGGCGCTCGACCCGGACCCCGCGGGGGCGGTGTCGGAGATCGTCGAGACCGTCCGGGACGTCATTGGCAGCCCGGACGAAACTTTTTGACGGACTTTCGGCTGGGACTTTCGATGGGAATTTTCGAACCTGACCGCCTCTCTTGACGTTGAACCGATTCAAGGCTTCCATCGTGGGCGCGCCCGCGATGGGAGCGCTCCCGAGGAGGTTCCCGGGCCGGTACCCGCACCCGCCCACAGAGAGGACGGCCCATGCCGCCGATCACACCCCCCACCAGGAGTACCGGGGCCACCACGAGAACCCCCGGCCGCGCGGCCGCCCACGCGGCACGCGCGGTGCTTCTGCTTGTCATGAGCACATCCCTGCTCGTCTGGGGCCTGAGCCTGGGCGGCACCCGGGCCCACGCAGCCCAGGCGCGCCCCACACAGGCAACCGCGCAGGACCCGGCCGCCACGGCCCAGGGCAACGGCTCGGTGACCGACCCGAACATCTCCTACGTCGGCCGCTGGGATGTGAGCTCGGGCACCGCCGCCGTACCCAACTGGACCGGCGGCTATCTCCAGACGGCGTTCACCGGGACGACCGTGAAGGTCAAGGCCCGCGACGCGGTGAACTTCTACGCCAGCGTCGACGGCGCCGCCGATGTCTTCTACGCGGGCGTCAAGGGCACCGTCAACCTCACCCCGCAGGCCCTCCCCCAGGGCAACCACACCCTCCGGATCTCCTACCGCTCGGGCGACACCGTGTTCCAGGGCCTCGTACTGGACTCGGGCGCGGGCACGATCAGCCCGCAAGTCCCCTCAAAACTGATCGAGTTCGTCGGGGACTCGATCACCGCCGGCGCCCTGACCGACCGGCTCGCGCTCGACTCGTACGGCTGGAAGACCGGCGAGAAGCTGGGCATGCGGCACACCCAGATCGCCCGGTCCGGCTACTGCCTGGTCGGCAAGGACGGCTGCACGGGGCTGGCCACCCAGTTCTTCAAGACCGCCTCCACAGGCGATCAGAACTGGGACTTCTCCCGCTACCAGGCGAACGCGGTCGTCATCAATCTTGGCACCAACGATGTCGGACACAGCGTCACGGGCGCCGAGTTCCAGTCGGCGTACACCAACCTCCTGCGCGAGATCCGCGCCAAGTACCCGAACGCGGCCCTCTTCGCGCTCCAGACCCTCAAGAAGCGCTACGTGACCGAGACCAAGGCCGCCGTCAGCGCCCGCACCGGTGCCGGGGACGCGAAGGTCTACTACGTCGACACGACGGGCTGGCTCACCGACGGCACGGACTACGAGGACGGCAACGGGCACCCCAACGAGTCCGGCCACACCAAGTTCGCGAACCGCCTCGCCCCGGTCATCTCCTCGAAGCTGGGCATCACCGCTGCCAACGCCCAACCCGCCACCATCAAGACCGCCACCAAGGCCGCGGCCGCCGCCCCCGGAGCCCCGGGCGACCCCAACATCAAGTTCTCCGGCCGCTGGGACACCAAGAGCTCCAGCACCGCCTACACCCCCTACTGGGCGGGCGCGTACTTCCGTACCGGCTTCACCGGCCGCACCGTCAAGCTCAAGCAGCGCAACGCGATCGACCTGTGGGCCAGTATCGACGGCGGCCCCGCCACGTTCTTCGACGAGGCCAAGGGCACGGTGAACCTGACCCCGACCCCGCTGTCCGCCGGAAACCACACCCTTCAGGTCAACTATCAGGTGGTCGCGGGCTCCTATCACGGTGACGCGGTGTTCCAGGGGCTCGTCCTGGACAGCGGAGCCACCACCTTCACCCCGGCCACCCCGAAGAAACTGATCGAATTCGTCGGCGACTCGATCACGGTCGGCACCACGACCTCTCAGAACGCGCGCACCGCATACGGCTGGCTGATCGGTGAGCGACTGGGCGCCGACCACACCCAGATCGCCCAGGGCGGCGCCGCGCTCGTGGACACGGCGGACGACCGGATGAGCCTGGAGCAGCAGTTCACCAAGCTGAACCCGAACGCCGCCACGCCCGACTGGGACTTCTCCCGCTACCAGGCGAACGCGGTGGTCATCAATCTCGGCACCAACGACGTGGGCCGCGGTGTGACCTCGGCACAGTTCCAGGCCGCGTACTCCAGCCTGCTGCGCAAGGTCCGCACCGCCTACCCCAACGCCTGGATCTTCGCCCTGGAGACCTTCCGCGGCCGCTTCGTCCCCGAGACCCAGGCGGCCGTGACGGCCGCGGTCAGCGGCGGCGACAGCAAGGTCTCCTTCGTCGACACCACGGGGTGGCTCGCCTCCGACGAGCTCTCCGACTCCGTCCACCCGAACGACAAGGGCCACCGCACCATCGCCGACCACCTCGCGCCCATCATCTCCGCCAAGCTCGGCTAGCGGCCGCGTCGCACCATGCCCCGTACGCACCACACCCGCGGGTCTCCGGTCGCCGACCGGGGGCCCGCGTGCGCGCTATCCCAGGGCCCGCCGGACCGCAAAGCGGCGCGCCGAAGTATGCGCCGATTCGGCTCGTTTCCGCCGCAGCCGCCCCGCCCTCGTGGTTTTTGATCAGGAATGACCGCCGCAATACTGCTGCATAATGCCCCACTCGAGCGGGAATAGAGAGAACGGATCTAGAATTCCGATACAGGGCGAGATGACCGGAACACCTCCTTGACCTGTCCTTAACAGGAGAAAGACACTCAATAAGCATTCATGCGGGCCCTGCGATACCGATTTCGCGGGAGTGCGACGGGGGGATCATGGGAGAAATTTCGAAGAGCTTGCCGGCAGCGCCCGCGTCATCGCGCGGCCGAGCAACTCGGCTGGGCGCGCCTGGAGTTGCGCCGCTGAGGGTGACCCGCGGTCAACGCCACGTACCGTCCCGGGACAACACGTACCGCTCCGGGGATAACCGGCTGATCCCGACCGGTATGGCCATCGGCGCCGTCGAGCGGCCGACGCTCGCGGCCCAGGCCCAGGCGGAAGCCGAAGCGGAGAAGTGAAGGTCGGGCACGGGGCGGATTGAGCCCCGCACCGACGACATCCGTACATCACCAGGTATCCCCTTTGAAGGAGCACCACGATGGCCACTCCCCTGACCGCCGACCGCCTGCTGAAGGCACTGCGCGACGAGGGACTGGAAGTCCACGAAGTCCGCAGCTGGCGCACCCACAACCGCAACTCCAAGGGCCCCTGGGGCCCGGTGAACGGGGTGATGATCCACCACACCGTCACCAAGGGCACGGCCTCCTCGGTGGCACTGTGCTACGACGGCCACTCGGCCCTGCCCGGACCGCTGTGCCACGGCGTCATCGACAAGTCGGGCGCGGTCCACCTGGTCGGCAACGGCCGCGCCAACCACGCCGGCCTCGGCGACGGCGATGTGCTCAACGCCGTCATCAACGAGACGGCGCTGCCCCGCGACAACGAGGCCGACACGGACGGCAACCGCCACTTCTACGGCTTCGAGTGCATCAACCTCGGCGATGGCGAGGACCCCTGGCCGGAGGCGCAGAAGCTGGCCATCGAGAAGGTGGCCGCGGCCATCTGCCGGGCGCACGGCTGGACCCAGCGGTCGGTGATCGGCCACCTGGAGTGGCAGCCGGGCAAGGTGGACCCGCGCGGCTTCTCGATGGACACCATGCGCTCCCGTATCGCCAAGCGCCTGGGCGCCAAGCCGGACGGCCCCACCCCGCAGCAGCCCAAGCCGCCCAAGCCCGCGACGTACGAGCCCTTCCCGGGCTCGGCGTTCTTCCAGAACGGACGCGAGAGCAAGATCATCACGGCGATGGGCAAGCGTCTGGTCGCCGAGGGCTGCGGGCGGTACGAGGAGGGGCCGAGCCCGGAGTGGACCGAGGCGGACCGCAAGTCGTACGCGGCCTGGCAGCGCAAGCTGGGCTACTCCGGCGAGGACGCGGACGGCATCCCGGGCCGTAAGAGCTGGGACAAGCTGCGGGTCCCGAACGTGTAGCCCGCCCAGCGGCACTTTGCGGTGAGTATGAGACAGCGACACGCCATCACGTCGGCGTGTCGCTGTCTCATACTCACCGCGGACTCACGACCGCTGTACGGCCACCGGGGCGACGGACAGCAACGGCCGGTAGTGGCCCGCCGGATAGGGCTCCCCAACGGGCTCGCCCGCGACCTCGATCCAGGCGTGTGCCTCGAACGGGCTGGTGCGCACGCCCGTGCACCAGGTGGGCCACACACCCCGGCTCCGGCACAGCAGAGCCGCCGCGATGGACCGCTGCAGACAGGCCTGGCCCGCACAGCGCAGGCTCACCGCCACCACGGCCCGCCGGGCGGCGAGCGCCTGCTCGGCGGTGGCGGGCCGGGCGCCACGGCGCGCGAACTCCAGCACCGCGCGCACCCGGGCCGGTTTGGCGCGCGCCAGCAGCCGGGCCACGACCACGGCGAGCCACGGCATCACCCGCCGGTGGAGCGGCAGCCGGTCCCGGTCGGCCAGGGCCATGGGGGCGCTCATCGGGCCTCGATGAGCAGATGCGCGGCGCGCAGTTGAGCTACCACCTTGGAGACATCGCGCCGCGCCGCGTCGGAGTCGAGTTGGTGGCGGGCGGCCAGCTCGTCGGCGGCCTGCTCGTCCGTACGGCCGTCCAGCAGGGCATTCAGCACGAACACCCCGGTGGGGTTGAGCTGCCAGTAGCGGCCGGTGCGCTGATGGAGCAGGACGGCGCCGTCATCGGTCTCGGCCATGGACACGTCCTGATGCAGATTCAGGGACATCATCGCTTCCCAAGAGGTCGGGGCAAGGAAGAGGTTGCCGCGCGGGCCCAGGTCTCACAGCCCAGAAGCTTTTCGGTGGTGATGTCCCTGGAGATGTCGGCATGCGGTGTCAGCAAGTACTCGCGCAGCGCCCCCGGGGACACCAGACCCATCTCGGCCAGGACGGAGTCGGCGAACACCTCCAGCAGCGCAGACAGATTGCGCTGCCGCCCGGCCCGTACATCGGCGCTGAAGTCACCCTTGGTGGTGCGGCCCAGCACCACGTCAGGCACCAGCCCCCGCATGGACTCGGCCAGCAGCGGCTTGTAGCGCCACGGTGTGACGCGCTCGTGCAACCGCACCGCCAGCGCCGCCTCCACCACCCGGTCGTCCAGATACGGCTGGTGCAGCGCCACGCCCGCCGCGCCGAACAGCCGGGACACCTGCCGGTACGCGGGCGCGGTGATCCGCAGCGCGGTGAGGTACTGGTGCTGGCCCCGGTCCGCGGCGTAGGGCTCGGCGTGTTCGGCGGTGGCGCGCAGCGCCTCGCGCGCGGCGGCCACGGCATCGTCGGTGGCCCACACCGGGGCGCGCAGCGGGGCGAGACCCCAGCCCAGGGCGGGGACTCTGCGCGGCGGGGGCGGGCCGGTCAGCTGCTCGGCCTGGGTCAGCCACCACTGGGCGGGGCTGCCGGCCCGTACCAGCTCGGCGGCGACCGCGGCGAGCGGCCAGCGGCTGAGCGCGCGGTGTCCGCGCAGATGGCGGACGGTGGTCAGCGGGTGGCGGCGGGCCAGCCGGTGCAGATAGCCGGGGGCCGGGCCGAAGAGCTCATCGGCGCCGTGTCCGGCCAGATGTGAGCGGGACCCGTGCCCGGCGAGCAGCCGCGCGGTGTGCCGTACGCGGGCCAGTGTGCGCGGGTAGAGATACGGCCGTTCGGTGTCGGCCAGGGCCCCGGGGTCGGTGAAGATCGGCGGCAACTCGTCCTGGGCCACGATCAGATGGTGTGCGTCGGGCAGCGCCTCCGCGGCCCGCGTGGCGAAGTGGTTGTCGTCGTTGCCCGCCTCGGCCTCGGCCCAGCGGAAGGTGAGCAGGTCCGGGGTGTGCCGTGCGGCCAGAAAGCTCAAGGTGGTCGAGTCCATGCCGCCGGACAGATCCGCGCTGAGCGGGCCCGTGTCCCGGCGCCGCCCGTCCACCGCCGTGATCAGCGCGGCCCGCAGCGCCGCCGCGCCCGCCTCCAGGCCGAGTTCGGGCTCCGGAGCCCGCCACCACCGCACCTCACGCGCCCGGCCGCCAGGCTCCAACAACAGACAATGATCGGGCGCCACCGTGGACACGCCCGCCCACACGCTGCGGTCGGAGAGCGGCGGCGGCAGCATGCCCCCGCAGACGACCCTGGTGGCCAGCGCGTCCCTGTCGATACCGGCCCCGGTCAACGCCGCGAGCGCATCGGCCCGGTCGGCGGCGATCGGCACCTCGCCCAGCCGGGTGTGGAACACCTGGCGCAGCCCCGTCACGCTGCCCTGGACGCGGGTGGTGGCCCCGTCGGCCGAGACCACATGGAAGCTCCCCGGCAGGGCGCGGACCACCGTGTCCACATCGGTCAGGGTCCGTATCCGCCGGCACAGTTCCTCGAGCCGGCCGGTGGTGACCGGGCAGAACCCGATCACCACCAGTCGCACGGGCCCGGTCGCCACCTGACGAATCTCATCCGGCTCCCACCGCCCCACCAGCCACGGTCGGCCGGACGGGTGCGCAATCAGACGAGGAGCCTCAAAGGGATACGCATCAAACGAGAGCTGTGTACCCGGCACGTCCGGAAGGACGACAAACCCGGCGCTCATCTCAATCGGCCTGGCTCAAACGGCCCGGAGGGCTACCGTCACCCCCAGCCCTGCTCACCGAGCACATCCTCGTACCGGTGGCCGAACCCCAGCGTGTCCTCCGAGAACTCACCCACCGCCACCAGGGCCGGCGGCTCGTAGCTCTCGACGGTCTCGTCCGATCTCGCCTGCATCTCCATGGGTTTTCCTCCAGAGATAGATCCAGTGAATCGACCCCGAGGTCGCCCACTGATTACCCTCCCTTCGAAAAACCATGCGACTCACGCGCCCCAGTTGCCACGGTTCGACAGCTTCCTGACGCATCCGCTCATACCCGTGTCGGCAGCGGCCCTCCGTTGTAGGCGATGGCGTCGGCGAACGTCGCGAAGGGGTCGTACGCGCCACCGCGCCGGTCCGCGTACGCGCGGTGCAGATTGAGCACGATCCGCTCGGGGTCCGGCAGTTCGGCGAACTCGCCGAGCGAGCAGGCCCGCGCCGCCTCCAGCGGCGTCAGCCCGTCGCGCAGGCCCGCCTCGGCGGCCTCCAGCACCAACCGGTAGTAACGCCGGTGGGTGTCCAGCACCTCGGGCAGCGTGTTCGCGTCGATGAGCGGGCCGTGCCCGGGGACGACATGCTCGGGCTCGAACGCCGCGATCCAGTCGAGCGAGCGCAGCGCGCCCTCCACGGAGCCCATGAACACCAGCGGATTGACCTGGTGGAAGAGCAGATCCCCGGCGAACAGAACACGCTCCTCGGGGAGCCATGCGACGGCGTCCCCCGGGGTGTGCGCGGCATATCCGGGGTGGTGCAGCTCGATGCGCCGCTCCCCCACGTGCAGCGTCAGCGCCGTACGGAAGGTCACCCCGGGCGGCCGCCGGGTCACCCCGCCCCAGTCCGGGACCGGATGCCAGGCGGGCGGACAGCCGTCGATCACGGTGTCGGCCAGGATCCCCTGGCGCGTCGCCTCATGCGCGATGATCACGGTCGACTCGGGCAGCAGGCTGTTGCCGTGGGTGTGGTCGCCGTGCAGGTGGGTGTTGAGCGCATACCGCACCGGCGCCCCGCCCGTGGCCTGATCCACCGCGCGGAGGAGGTTGCGGACGCGGCGCTCGGTGGCGCAGGTGTCGACGAGCACGACCCCGTCGTCCGTGGCCACGACGCCCGCGTTGTTGACCCACCACGAGCCGTCCGGCTGCACCCAGGCGTGCACCCCGTCGGCAACGGGGTGCAGTGTGCCGGTCCCCTCGGTCATCGGTGCGCGGCGAACCGTACGAACTGGGTCCAGCCGTCGCGGCTGACGGTGAAGTGGGGACGCGTCACGTCTTTGGAGTCCCGCACGTATATGGCCGAACCAGCAATAGCAACCTCCACACAGCTGTCACCCTGGGTACCGCTGTAGCTGGACTTGAACCAGGTGAGTTCCGCCCTGCTCATAGCTCTCCTCGCAGTCGCTCCAACAGACCCCGCGAGTCTTGGGGGTTCAGGGCCTGCGAGCGCAGTGTGTCATAGCGCTGGTGCAGGAGGCTCACCTCCTTCTGGCCAGCAATCAGCCGTCCGTTCTGCTGCCCCTCGGAGTATGCGAGCCGCCGCCCGTCCGGGGTCTCCAACAGCTGCAACGGACCGTCCAGACAAGCATGTACGACGGCATCCAGCGGCACGATCTGCAGGAACACATTGCGCGGCGCGCTGAGCTCCAGCACATGATCGAACAAGCTTCGCGTCACCTCGGTGCCGCCGAGCCGCCGCCGGAAGACGGACTCCTCCACGATGAAGCTGAACGGGACAGTCGGCTGCTCGCGCAGCATCTTCTGCCGCTCCAGCCGGGCCGTGACCTGGGCTTCCATCTGCGCGTCCGTCAGCAGCGGAATGCTGTTGTCGAACACCGCCCGCACGTATGCCTCCGACTGCAACAGCCCAGGAACCAACCGGCACTCATACGTGCACAGGCTCACCGCAGTGCGCTCCAGCCGCGCCCACCGCCGGAACCACGCCGCGAGCCCCGGCTCGCCCCGCGTCAGATGCGGCGCAGACTTCCGCAGCGCGCCCGTGTTCCCCAGCGCCTCCTCCCCTCTCTCCACAAACGACTCGTCCGGCATCCGCCGCCCCAGCTCCACCGATTCCACGGTGTGCTTCGAGAACCGGACCAGCTCGGCGAACTCAACCCGGCTGAGCCCCGCGTGTTCACGCAGGGCCTGGACGACGGCCCCGAAGGTCCGCAAACTGTCGGAGGGATCGGGCTCCCGCTCCCAGTCGCCGTTGTCGGTCGTCATACGCGGCCACCTCCAGCATGTGTACGTGTGAGGCCCCCGCGCTCAACCCACCCAGAATGGCCGACCGATCACCGTACCGTCCACCGAAAGTGTCCGTACGCTGACTCTGCGTACGGGGCGCGTCCCTCGCGAAGGCCCCGGCGCACCCACCACTGTGCCCCCATGAACCAAGGCACGACGCCCCAACTCCCCGCCACCGCTCACAGCTTCACCCAACGCCTGTCCTCCACCCGACGCGGGGCCAGGCTCGCCCGACTGCTCGCCGCCGAACAGCTGCGCACCTGGCCGGTGTCACCCGACATCGCCGAACGCGCCGAACTGATCGTCGGCGAACTGGCGGCCAACGCGGCGCTGCACGGCCGCGTACAGGGCCGGGACTTCCGGCTCACGCTCACCCTCGATGAAGCGGCGGGACCCCTGCGCATCGAGGTCACGGACACCCGCGGCGAGAAGCTGCCCGTACTCCAGCCACCCCCACCCCCGGACCACGAATCGGGTCGCGGCCTGCTTCTGGTCGCCGCGCTCGCCGACCGCTGGGGCACGGTGCCGAATGAGCCCGTGGGCAAGACCGCGTGGGCGGCACTCGATCTTGGCACACGACCGCAGGCACGCCCGTCAACATTCGATTGCGACCGCACCGAAACGGGTGAATCATATTCCCCTGGCACATGCCTATGACTCTGCGCGCACCAGCGTGTGCATATGGTCACTTCGTTACATGAGGCCTCGCACCGGATATTCCAGGAGCGACCTGACATCCTCGCCCCCGTCTTCCGGGTCCTGGGGGTGCCGCTGGCCGAGAAGGCATCCGTGGAGGTGCTGACTCCCGACACCACCGAGATCCGGCCGCTGGAACGCCGGGTGGACAGCGTGCTGCGGGTCACCCCACCCGACGGTGACGGCTTTCTGCTCGCCATCGAATCCCAGGGCCGCCGCGATCCGGACAAGCCCAGCAGCTGGACGTACTATCTCGCCCACCTCCAGGCGAAGTACAACTGCCCCGTCCTACTCCTCGTCGTCTGCCAGGACAAGGCAACCGCCACCTGGGCGGCCGGCCCCTTCACCACAGGCATCGAAGGCTGGACGGCGCTCAGCACGCACCCACTGGTCCTCGGGCCCGGCAACGTCCCTGTGATCATCGACCCGGAGGAGGCGGCCCAGGATCTGACACTGGCCGCCTTCTGCGCCATGACACACGCCCGGGACCGGGACATCGGCGCCATACTGGACGCGCTGGCACGCGCACTGGACTCGACCGACCGACACTCCGCCCGCTACTACACCGAACTACTGGAGATCGGCCTGGGCGACTCCTCGGCCGGAGCCACCTGGAAGGAGCAAATGATGGTGAGTACTTTCTTCCCCGGACGCGGCACGATGATGGAGAAGGCATACCTCGAAGGTGAAGCCGAGGGGGAGGCCAAGGGGATGACTCACTCCGTCCTGCGCGTCCTTCGCCGCCGCGGTATCGCGGTCCCCCGGGAAGCAGAGCAAACGATCATGGAATGTGCGGACCTCGAGAAACTCGGCCTCTGGCTCGATCGCGCACTCACCGCGACCCGCGTCGAGGACCTGTTCACCGCGGACTGACGACGCGGCGCGTCCCCACCCACCTCATGGCCCCTCCGTGTCGCCGTCCGGAGGGGCCATCCATGTCCCATGCCGCACGATGGCGGATCGAGCGGCGGCCTGGGGCCACAACCACGCGTCAGGCCGTACCGTCCGCCGGAAGCGCCGCGACGCTCCGGCTCCTGCCGCCGCTCACCGCGAGGTACAGCAAGCCGGAGACAGCGACCCCGATGAACCAGCTGTACGGCCCGAGCGTCGCGCCGTAGTCAGCCGGGCCGTAGACCGGGAGGAGGCTGGAGAAGACCGCGCCGACGGCGGCCGCGGCGAAGGCGCGGACGTTCCAGCCGCGCTGGAAACGGAACTCGCCGTTCTCCCGGTAGAGCGCCGCGACGTCGAGCCGCGACCTCCGGATCAGGTAGTAGTCCACGACGATCACACCGAAGATCGGGCCCATGGTCGAGCCGATAGCGTTGACGAAGCTCGGCGCGTTGTCCCACGGGTGCAGCGGGTAGAGCAGGAGCGCTATGACGGCGGCGATCAGCCCGCCGCGCCGGAAGTCGATGTACTTCGGGGCGAGGTTGGCGAAGTCGAAGGCCGGGCTGACGAAGTTGGCGACGACGTTGATGCCCAGCGTGGCGACAGCGAAGGTCAGGGCGGCGAGCAGGACGAGGAAGACGCTGTCGAACTTGGCGGAGATCTCGGCCGGTTCCAGGATCACCTGGCCGTACACCTTGCTGGCTGCGGCCGTGGTCAGGGCGGCGACGAACGAGAAGAGGATGAGATTGACGGGCAGCCCCCACACATTCCCCTTGCGTAGCGTCTTCTCGTCGGGCACGAATCGCGCGAAGTCGCCGAAGTTGAGGAACAGCGCGGCGAAGTAGGTAACCCAGGTCGCCGCGATCGCCGCGATCGCGGCCAGCGAGCCCGGGGTCACGTTCAGGCCCGTCGAGCTCTTGGCGAGCGTGGCGAGTTCGTTGGCCGGCATGTCGACCGAGAAGGACACGGCGCCCGCCTTGACCGACAGCGCGACGGCGAGGACCAGCATCATCAGCCAGACGACCGGCCCGGCGAAGTCCTGGAAGCGGCGCACCGTCTCCATTCCCTTGCTGATGATCAGCAACTGGGCGGCCCAGACCCCCAGGAAACACACCACCTCCAGGCCGCTGTGCCCCAACAGGTGGGTCGTCTCATGGAGGTGTCTGGGGCCGCCGTAGCGGGTGAGGAACGCGACGATCGCACCGGCCGCCGCACTGGTCTGCGCCCCGTACCAGAAGGTGGCGACCACGGCCCGCACCAGCGCCGGGACGTTCGCACCGAAGGTGCCGAACGACGCCCGGGCGAGCACGGGATACGGCACTCCGGTCCGCACCCCAGCCTTGCCGATCAGCGTCATCAGCCCGTAGATCACCAGCGAGCCGACGCCGATCCCGATGATGAACTTGAAGGTGCCGCCCGCAACGAGAAACAGGCTGGCGGCCAGGAAGTAGCCGTACAGGCTGTGCACGTCCGACGTCCAGACGTTGAAGACGCTGAACGCTCCCCACTTCCGTTCGGAGGCCGGAGCCAGGTCGTCGTTGTAGAGCCGGGGTGAGTGCTCCGGCACCTGGGTCGAGGTCGAGGTGGAGGCCATGCCCTTCGTCGTCACGCTTGCTCCTTGCCGAGTCGACGTGCGGAAGCACCTCTACGCTGCCGCGCCGCAGACAAGGTGCACAGATGATGTACAGGGAAGGGGCGACGTTTTTCGTCCGGATTCCGGAGACGTGACAGACACGTCAACACATCGGAAGTCGCATTTCAGCAGACGGAAAACGGCGGTGACCGTGGCGTGTGTCAGGTGAGACCGGCGTCGCGGGCCAGGAGGGCCGCTTGGAGGCGGTTGGTGACCTCGAGTGCGGTGAGGATACGGCTGACGTGGGCTTTGACGGTGCTCTCGCGCATGCCGAGGTCGGTGGCTATATCGGCGTTGGTGCAGCCACGGGCGAGGAGGGCCAACACCTGGTGTTCGCGCGGGGTGAGCTGTTCGAGCCGGGTGCGGGCGGCGGCGGCCAGGGGCTGGTTGGCCTGGTGGTAGTGGTCGATGAGGCGGCGGGCCGCGGTGGGGTGGAGCATGGCCGATCCGGTGGCGACGAGGTGGACGGCGCGCAGGATCTCGGCGGGGTCGGCGTCCTTGAGGAGGAAGCCGTCGGCTCCGGCGGCGAGGGCGTTGTAGACGTATTCGTCGAGGTCGAAGGTGGTCAGGGTGATGACCTTCGGGGGGTGGGGCAGGGTGCGCAGCCGGGCGGTGGCGGTGATGCCGTCCATGCGGGGCATGCGCACGTCGACCAGCGCCACGTCGATGCGGTGGGCGGTGGCCAGTTCGATGGCGTGCAGGCCGTCCGACGCCTGGGCGACGACGTCGATGCCGTCGTCGCCGCCCAGGAGGTCGACCAGGCCGAGGCGGACCAGGGCGTCATCGTCGACGATCATGGCGCGGATCATGTGCGGGGGCCGTTCTGGTCGGTACGTATGGGGTGGTCGAGGCGTACGGGGTGGGGGATGCGCGCGGCCAGGCGCCACGTACCGGAGCCGTGGGGGCCGACGTCCAGGTGTCCGCCGAGGGCGCTGACCCGCTCGCGCAGGCCCACCAGTCCGAAGCCGGAGGGGGCGGTGTGCGGGGCCGGGGTGCCGGGGCTGTTGGTGACCTCGACGAGGGTGGCGGGCGGGCCGTAGTCGAGGCGGATGCTCACCGGCGCGCCCGCGGCGTGTTTGCGGGCGTTGGTCAGCCCTTCCTGGAGCAGGCGGTAGACGGCCAGCCGGTGTGCGGCGGGGGCCTGTTCGGGCCGCCCCTGGACGTCCATGTCGACCTGCTGCCCGGCCGTGCGTGCCTGCTCGATCAGCTCGTGCACATCGCGCAGCACGGGGGCGGGCGGGGCATCGGCGGCGGTGGTGTGGGGGTGGCGCAGGGTGCCGAGGACATCGCGCAGATCGGCCAGCGCCTGGGTGGAGGCGGTGCGCAGCAGGGTGAGGCGGTCGGCCACCGGGGCGGGCAGTGTGTCGGCCTTGGTGGTCAGGACCCCGGTGTGCAGGGCGATGAGGCTCAGCCGGTGGGCCAGGACATCGTGCATCTCGGCGGCGATCCGGGAGCGTTCGGCGGCGCGGGCGGACTCCTCCCGTAGCTCACGCTCGATGCGCAGATGCTCGACCTGGGTGTTCAACGCCCCCACCAGGCGGCGGCGGTTGCCCATCCACAGCCCGCCCACCACGGCCAGCAGCAGGAACAGGCTGGCCCCGTACTGCTGCGGTCGCCACAGCGAGGCCGCGGCGGGCGCCACCGCGCCTACGGCCAGGACGGCGGCGCCGCAGCCCACGGCCACCGCGGCGCGGCGGTGTGCGGCCAGGTCGAACAGGGTGAGCAACAGCAGCGGCAGCAGGGGCCACCCCCACACCCCCGTCGCCACGGTGGCCAGGAGCGGGGCGATGAGCCAGTGGCCGCGGCGCACCAGCAGGGCCGCCCCGCACAGCACGGCGGCCGCGGTGTACGGCGTCAGATACCGGCCGTCGGCGAGCACGGCACCGTTCTGGACGGCGCCGGCGGTCAGCAGCAGCACCAGGCCGCAGCGCCCGTACGCGGTCCACGGGTTTCTCTGGCTCACCCCCGGATCGTAGGCAGGCGGTTGACGGGCGCTCCTCCGACGATCTTCCACGCCGACCCCCTACTTTCGTCGAGGTACACCGTCGCACAACGACGGATTCACCGGCGGAGGCCGGTTTCTAGCGTCGCTGCCATGGACGACTGGACCACCTCACACGACCGTGTTCTCGCGCAGCGCCGCGCCGAGGGCTGGATGTTTCTGCTCGAAGCGGCCCGCGACGCGCGCACGACCGGTGCCGTCGCGCCCAGCGGCAAGGCGCTGGCCCGTGCGCTGACCGACCCGGTGGACACGAAGATCCCGCGCCCGCTGAACATCCTGGAGGCGGGGGCCGGAACCGGAGCGGTCACCCGCACCCTGATCCGCCGGCTGCCGCCGGGCAGCCGCCTGGACATCGCCGAGGTCAACCCGCGCTTCGCCGCCCGGCTGCGCCACCTCACCGCCACACATCCGCAGGTCGCCGCGGACGGGAAGCAGGTCCGTGTGCATCCGACCCGCGTCGAGGACCTGGACACCAACCGGCGCTACGACATGATCGTCTCCGGCCTGCCGTTCGCCAACTTCGCCCCGCACCAGGTGGAGACGATCATGGATCGGTACCTGGAGCTGCTGCTCCCCGGAGCCACCCTGACCTACTTCGCCTACCTGGGCACCCGTAGGGCCCACACCCTGCTGGCCACCCGGTCCCAGGCGCGCCGGCACCGGGCGGTGGAGCGGGTGCTGGCCACGTACCGGCGCCGGTACGCCACCGGCTGCCGGACGGTGTGGGCCAACCTTCCCCCCGCCCGGGTCTGGCAGCTCACACGCCCCGCCCCGGCAACTCCGACCCCTCGGCGTGCGGCCACGGCCGGAGCGAGCCGGTGAACACCCTGACCACCGCCCTCGACCAGGTGCCCGCCGCCGGTGCCTACGCGATCGTCGGCGCGGCCGTCCTGGCCGAATCCGTGCTGCTGCTCGGGGCGTTCATTCCCACCCTCACCCTGCTGCTGACGGCCGGCGCGCTGGCGCGCTCCGGGCAGCTGGCCCTTCCTCCGCTGATCGCGATCTGCGCGTGCGCCGTGGTGGCGGGCGACTTCCTCGCACACCGCACCGGACGTGTCCTCGGCCACCGCCTGCGCACCGGCCGCCTCGGCCGCCGCCTCCCCGCCGCGGCATGGCGGCGCGCCGAGACGCTGATGGCCCGCCACGGTGGGCACGCCGTCTTCCTCGCCCGCTTCCTCCCGGTGCTCCGCACCCTGACCCCGCACCTCGCGGGCGCCGCCCGGCTGCCCTACCGCCGTATCGCCCCGTACAGCGTGGTGGCCGCCCCGCTGTGGGCCACCGCCGAGGCCGGCACCGGATACGCGGCGGCCGCCTCCGCCCAGCGGGCCGTGGCCCTCGGCGCCCCCGCGCTCGCCGTGGCCGTGGCGGTGGTGGCCGGAGCCGTACTGATCTGGACGAAGATCCGCGCCAACGCGCCCCGCCGGACCGTCGTCATCCCGACGACGGCGCGAACGACGAACCGGACGGCCGACCTGCCGTCGGACGGTTACGCCAGCGCGCGGTCGAGCGAGTCCAGCAACCACGAGTGCGCCTCGCCGACGGTGACGTCCTCGCCCGTGATGTCGCCGACGAGCTCCCAGTAGCGGCGCAGACCCGGGCTCCGGTCGACCGCCGCGGTGCGCAGCAGGGCGCGCCGGAACGTCAGGCTGTCCAGCGTGGATCGTGTCGTGGCGTGCGCCTCGACGAACCGGTCGAGCACCGGTCCGGGCCCCGGCCGCTCACCCGCCCGTACGAGCAGCCGCGCGAGCTCGCACGCTTCGCCGATTCCCCCGTCCAGCAGGGCGTTCTGGTAGGCCACGAACTCTTCGCCGGTACGGGTACGGGCCCAGATCTGCTGCCGGAGCCGGTGGTCGTCGACGATCGCGACCAGCGTGGCGTAGGCGACCACCTGCTCGGGGGTGGGGTCGTCCGGTGGCTCGGGGACGCTGACCGAGATGAACATGCTCGCGCCGTCTTCGGACATCGAGGGCAGTGAGGGCAGCGCGATCCGACTCCAGAACGCCTCGAGCATGTGCTGTGCCGCCCGGCCGTCCGTGACCGCGGCCAGCAGCTCCAGCCTCGCGGCCCGCTCGGCCGGTGCTGCCTGTTCGACCGCCCGGAGCGAGGCGCGGCGCCAGGCCAGCGTGGCCAGCTCGATGTCGATCTTCGCGCGTTCCTGCGCGGCGGCTTCGGCGATGGAACGCCGGCCGCTGAGCACGCCGTCGATCGCCGTCAGTCCGAGTCCGAGTGCGCGCAGCCGGCGCAGCAGCGTCACCCGTTCGACCGTGTCCGGGAGGAAGCGACGGTGTCCGCCGGTGCTGCGGACCGACTCGACGAAGCCCTCGTCGCAGTAGAAGCGGATCGTACGGACGGGCACGCCGGTCAACTGTGAGAGCTCGCCGATGGACAGCGTGTCCGCGCGCACTTGAACCTCCACCCGGGTGGAGTTCCTACCCTACGCAGCATGACACAGCCTCATATCGACCAACTGGCCTCGGGCCTGCTCACCCAGATCGCGGCGTTCGCGGATGCCGTGGACGGCGCCGACTGGGACGCCCCCGTACCGACCTGCCCGGAGTGGCCGCTCCGGGTCCTCGTCGGACACCTCGGGCAGGCGCCGCGCTGGGCGGCGGGAATCGTACGTGGCGGTACGCCCGACGGCATCCCCGATCCCCGTGAAGCAGTGCCCCCGCGGGACTGGCGGACATGGCTGCTCGCGGGGGCGTCGGACCTTGTCGAGGCGGTACGGGCGATCGGCCCCGGCACACAGGTCTGGACGCTCACCGGGCCGGGACCTGCGTCGTCATGGCTGCGGCAGAGGACGCACGACACATCGGTCCATGCCGTCGATGCCGCCCTGCTGACCGGTGTGCCGTACGCCATCGAGCCCGACCTCGCGGCGGACGCCGTGACCCAATGCCTGGAGCTGCTGTCTTCACAGGTGGCCGCGTTGCGGGGTACGGGCTCGATCGGGCTGCGACCTGCCGAGCAGTCGATCGAGGGGTGGGTGATCACGCGCACGCCGACGGGGGTGTCATGGGTCCGGGGCCGGGGCCGACGGACGTGACCGTGACGGGTGCGGTGGAGGACCTGCTGTTGGTGCTGATGCGACGTCTGCCGCCACAGCGCGTGGCAATCGACGGGGACGGGCAGCTGTTCGACCACTGGCTGGCCCATTCCGCGCTGTAGGCAGGCCGGTGGGCACGGCGCGCCTTAGTGGACCGTTCGGTCATGTAATCGGGCCTCGGGTCGCGAACCTCGGGTCGCGAACCCGACCCCTCGCCCGAAGAATGACACTATGGGCACTCATGAACAGAAGGTCGCCGTCATCACCGGCGCCTCGCAGGGCATAGGCGCCGCCCTCGCCGACGCCTACCGCAAACTCGGCTACGCCGTCGTCGCCACCTCGCGCACCATCGCCCCCTCCCCCGACGCGTCCGTGGTGACCGTTCCCGGCGATATCGCCGACCCCGCCACCGCCGAACGTGTCATCGCCGCCGCCATCGAGCGGTTCGGCCGCGTCGACACCCTGGTCAACAACGCCGGCATTTTCGTCAGCAAGCCCTTCACCGACTACACCCAGGACGACTACGCCGCCGTGACGGCCGTCAACCTCGCCGGCTTCTTCCACATCACCCAACTGGCCATCGAGCAGATGCTCGCCCAGGGCGGCGGGCACATCGTCAACATCACCACCAGCCTGGTCGACAACGCCGACGCCCGCGTCCCTTCCGTACTGGCCTCACTGACCAAGGGCG
>NZ_NCSM01000014.1:787475-880789 GCF_002224125.1 Streptomyces sp. NBS 14/10 | reverse complement strand
GCTGCACCCGGTCGGCCGGCTGGGCGAGGTGAGCGACATCGTGGACGCGGTGATCTACCTGGAGAACGCCCCATTCGTCACCGGCGAAATCCTCCACGTCGACGGCGGCGTGAGCGCGGGCCATTGAAATGGGCGCCGGGACGGGCACCCTGACGGTGGGCAGCGACTCAGCCGCACCACTCCGGAGGATCACCACACCATGCCCGAGACCATGGACGCGCCCGTCATCCTGAGCAACGAACCCGGGAGCTTCGCCCGGAGCGTGCTGGCCGAGCGTCACCCGGCGCTCATCGAGCGGGTGCGCGCGGCCTTCCCGTACGGCCCCGGGCAGCACCGGGCGCTCGATGCCCTGCTCACGGAGTGCGCCGAGGGCGTGATCACCCCCCTCGGCCCTGCCGCGTCGGACCATGGCCAATGGACGGAATGGGGCGGGGGCTACTTCGGCCGCTCCTGGTTCGATGTGCCGTTCCTGTGGGCGGAGAGCTACTTCTACCGGAAACTCCTCGAAGCGGTGGGCTACTTCGCGACGGGCCCATGGCAAGGCATCGACCCATTCCGGCCCTTCAAGCAGGCGGAGTTGCACACCGAAGAGGCGGAAGCCGAACTGACGGCGCTGGACCGCCTCGCGCTGCGGCCCGTCGATGAGCAGGCGCAGGCGCTCCTGTACGGGTCGCTGTGGGGCAACCGCGCGGACCTCGGCTTCAGCATGACCCCCGGCAGCCACGCAACAGCCGGTGCCGAAAGCCCACTCATCACGGACGACTCAGCCGCACTGTGGTCGCTGCTGCCCGCCGGAGGACCGAACACGGTCTGCCTCGTCGCGGACAACGCGGGCCGCGAGCTCGTCCCCGACCTGCTCCTCATCGACCATCTGCTGCGCCACCAGCACGCCGAACACATCACCCTTCACGTCAAGCCGTATCCGTACTACGTCTCCGACGCCATGACCGCCGACGTGATCGACTGCCTGCGCCACCTGAAGCAGGCCGACGGCGTCGCCGGCGTGGTCGGCAAGCGGCTGTGGGAGACCATCGGGCGCGGTCGGCTCACCCTTCGGACCCATGACTTCTTCTGCGCACCCCTGCCGTATGCGGACATGCCCGCAGACCTGCGCCAGGAATTCGCAGACGCCACCGTCACCATCATGAAGGGTGACCTGAACTACCGCCGCCTCGTGGGCGATCAGCTCTGGCCCGCGACCACGTCATTCGCGGAACGTACCGGGTACTTCCCCAGCCCCGTGGCGGCCCTGCGCACGCTGAAGTCCGACGTGATCGTCGGACTCGACGGGCGAACAGAGGCAACGCTCACCGCCGCGCACGACCAGCGGTGGCGCACCAGCGGCACCCACGCGCTCATCCAGGTGCGGCGATGACGGTGGCGGCACCCCGCCCGATGGTCAGATACGCAGAAGTTGTCCACCGTCCACGACGAACGTATGGCCACACACAAAGTCGCTGAGCACCAGATGCACGATGGCTTCCGCCACTTCATTGACACTGCCCAGGCGGCCGACCGGAGTGGTCTGGACTGCCCAGTCCACCACCGCGGAGCCGGCCGCACGCGTCATCTCCGTATCGATGTTGCCCGGCGCCACCGCGTTGACCAGTACGCCCTTCCCGCCCAGCTCCGCCGCCATCGCGGTGGTCACCGCGTTCACTCCCGCTTTGGCCGCGGTATAGGCCAGCACCGCGGCGCCCCCATTGAATGAATACGTCGTGGTCAGATTGACGATGCGCCCCCAACCACGCTCGGCCATGGCCGGCGCGAAGGTTCGGATCGCATAGATCACGGACAGCAGATTGACATCCACCGCACGCCGGATGTCGCCATCACTCTGGCCGGACCAATCGCTGGGGCGGGAAATTTCGCCGGCATTGTTGATGAGGATGTCGACCGGTCCGATCTCCCGTTCAATCTCGGCACCTGCCTCCCTCACCTCATCCGGTTCGGCGGCATCGCATTTGATCGCGTGCGCCATCCGGCCGAGCGCCTTGATCTCTTCCACGACCTCCGCCGCCGCCGCGGCGTTCTGGAAGTACGTGATGACGATATCGGCACCTTCCGAGGCCAGGCGCTTCGCCGTGGCCTGGCCGATTCCCCGCGCTCCCCCAGTGATAAGAGCGGTCCTGCCCTTCAGGTTCATCAGCACTCCTCCGAAACCGTTTTCCTCATGCCTCGAAAGACTCGTCAGCAGGGTTGAACGCAGGCCCGCAAATAATCGCGACTTTAGCATTTTCACCCACGAGCTCGACCCAGGTACCAGCCGGAACCCGAACCCCGCTTAATGGACCTACCTCCTGCTCCACACTGCCCGAAATAACACGGAGTTTACCGCTGATCACAAAATAGAGTTTCACGCTCCGATGATTGACCCGATTCGAGTGAACGCCGTCGAGATCGGCCGTGACCAGGCTGACCTCGTCGCCGTCCGCCTCCGTGAAGTAATCGAACACGGTCATCGCATCATCCACTGGAATGACCGTGGCATCGGCCGCGTTGACGATCTTGATACTCATATCGGGCACCACCTTCGCTTTGATTTTCCGATCAGATTGAAGTCGACTTCAAGAGCGAATCTATCCGCTCCGCGAGTTCCTCTTCGGTAAACTTCCTCAGTTCTACCACCGATTGGCTGCCGAGTGGGTCGTTGGTCAGTACCTCGCAGTCCGGGCTCACAGGTGCCGTCTGAAGTACAAGTGTCGCGACAAGACCCTCACGGCCCACGGTTATTCGATGGAATAAATTGCTCCGGAGCCAGTAGCTCGCGCCGGAGCCCAGAGTCCCGGCGAAGGTAGGGCGGACTTCCACGTTGTCCAGCCGTCGAGTACTGAACTTCGCCGGCCCCAGGACACGAGAGTACCGATGACGTTCCATTTTCCGACCGCCGGCCGCCGGCTCAAAGAACTCCATGTGCATTTCACCGACCAGAACGACTGATCCGAACGTCCATCGATGGTTGTGAATGTGTTCACTGTGCGGCTCCCGATCCGGTCGCCATAGATGAAGCCGCAGCTTGTACTCATCAGCCGGCCCCGCTGCCAGCACTATCTTGTCGAAGCCATTGCTATGCATATAAGAGGCACTGGCGATTTCCGACAGGAACGGGGCATCTTGCAGTACGGTCGACAAAAGCGAAGGAAATACTTGCGCCGTACCGATTTCACGGATGAGGCGATGCGCCTCCCGACCCGCATCGGGCGCGGCGGCATCGAAGGATGCGTTCAGGCGATCACGTAACTGCCTCATCGTTTCCACTGCTTTCCTTCCCGTGCGGCCTCTGCGACCGGGCAGAGACGACAATGATGCTGCCAAGTCCCGGAAAGATTCGAGCCAGTGTTCTGGACTTCGATCGGCCTCCAGACTTTCTGCGCCAGACCACGAAATTGGATTTCAACTCCGTCACAGAAAATCCAGTCGCGCGCAGCACCATACGGAGCGAATGAGGCGTGAACGGCCGTATATGGAGCCACAGGTAGCGGTGCAGTGGGTTGACATGCCGCGGGGATCTTCCCGACACGAATCGAATCCGGTCCTGCAGAGCCGCAAGGTTCGGAGTGGTGAGGACAAGCACCCCCTGAGGGAGCAGGACACGGTGGCACTCTTCCAGTAGCCGCCTCGTGTCATAGATATGCTCGATCAACTCCCCCATAACCACAGCGGCGACCGATGCGTCCGGAAAGGGCAATCCATTGGCGACATCTGAGCACACGCGATAACGGCCTCTGGAGTCGATGGCCCCGAGAGCGGCCGGGTCGAAGTCGACATAGACCACGGGGCGGGACCCCAGCAGACCCGAGAGACGACCGCCCGCCACGATCTGTCCACCCCCGGCTCCGAGCTCGATCACCGGTGCCCGGGGGGCGAGTGTGGCGCCGTCCGCCAGGGCTGCCCCAAGCTGCCGGCGAGCCATCGTCACCCGTACGGCGTGATAGCGGTCCGCGAAGTAACCCCGCACCTCGTCGCCCCCCGCATAGAGGGACATATTGGCCCTCCGTCCGTCGCGCTCCGCGTTTTCCCGCGCTCTCGCCCCACGGTTGATCATTGACCGTGGCCTGGGGATGTGACAGCGCTCTGGATCACTCGTAACTCCTCGAGTTCGGGCCAACTTGCCGACTCGGGATCGTCTGCGAGCCGATCCAGAATCGCCGTCAACTCCTCAGTGCACTCTCGCATCGCCAGCATATAGCGTTCCCTGGACCATTTCCGGTGATGCCAGAGTTCTACCAGAGTGAGCAGATTGAGCCGCCAGCACTCGCGGTCCGTCTCCGTACCCACAAGGTAGATGAGCCGCCGAACCGTACGTTCACAACTGTCGTGGCCCTGATCCACCTCCGGCCGAAACTCATCGGTCGCCTGATCGCCGAAGAAGGTGAGCGTGTAGCCGATGTTCACCTCGTTCTCCGACAGATTTCCACTGTTTATTCGATTTCTGCGCAGGCGTTCGACGTATTCCTCGAGAGGCTGCACTGTGCCACCGAAAGCCAGTCCGAGAATGATACCGCGCTGGATCCAGAGATCCCGCTCCTGCGCCAGTATCTCCTCCAGGAATTCCGTGATGCGCCTTGATCTCAGATTTCCCAGATAGTACGCGAGTTGTTGGCGTGCGACCCGGGCTCGCGCGCTGTCATCCGGATCGCTGCCACATGTGTCGGCGCTGTTGTCGAGGAACGACTCGAAGCAGATGTCACACACCCGCGACAGGACACGGCTGTTCCTGTTCACTCGTTCCAGATATTCCTTCACGAATTCCGACACTTCTGCCGAGATCAGTTTGCGGAAGGCCTGTGTCGTGGCATTGACATCGGTGCTCATACAGGTGAACAGGTGGCGCGCGACAAAGTACTCCTGAAAGGACTTGTGGACGAACCGCACAATCGTGGGTTCAAGCGAGTTGAACTGCTCGCTTTCCACGCTCAGCAAGGTGCGGAAGGCAAGGTCTTCGACCACACCCCGTGCGGCATCGGAGGCGATTGCCAGCTCGCTGGAGATGAGGTCGGACAGTTCGCGGAGTGTGAACAGTTGCGCGGCACCGTCGCTCGGACGGGCTTCGTCATAAAAGTGCCAGGCGATACTGGTGAGCAGATCGAGCTTCTCATCGACTTCCAGAATACTCCCGGTCTTCGCGGATTCTATCCGCAACAGCTGCCCTACATACGCGTGATACAGCCCCAGGATGTCGGTTATCGTAGGCCCTCGATCGCCCTCCCTCATCATCAGTTCAAGTGCCATATTGACGCGAAGAGGGGCATGGCACAGGTCACGCACGGGCCTGGACTCCATTCGAAGCCGAACATTCTGGGCATCCCGCTCCCCATGTCCGGGGAAACAGTGGCCCATATATCCGCACACATAGTCCCGCCGCTCGACCTCACCCCATTCCATCAGTTCCACGCGCTCGAGACTGTCCCCGAACGGGGAATGCGCCAGAAAACGGTCGAAATACTGCGTACGACAGCACACGAGGCTTGCGTAGCTGAAGATGAATTTGTTCAACTCGCCGAGCACAGTCGAGGGGGCAAGCTTGGAAAGGTACTCATCGAGAGAATCGAGGATGAGTACCGGCCGGATCGGAAGACCTTTTCGCTCCGTCACCCCCAGCCAGGAGACAGGATCATAACCGTCCACCTGTTTGTCCAGGAAGCGAGTCAGCCACTCCGCCGAGCCGAAATCCTGATCGGCGAGATGCGTCCCGACCGCCCTGAGATCGATCCTTACCGGCAGAGTATTCTCGCGGTGCTCCATGGACCAGTTTCGGAGCAGTTCCACATAAAGGCAGTAGGTGAGGGTGGTCTTCCCCATGCCGGGATCGGACAGAACGAGCACCCGGCGTCGGCGGTACGCGCCATCCTCCGGATATCCGATGACTCGATCGAATATCTCATCGACGATGGAATCCCGGCAGACTCCGCCGCCGGCCATCCGCCATGGGGCCGTCACCAGAAGTCCAGGACGAGTGAGAAGGTCCCCGACCGTGACACGCAGCGAGCCGGGCACGCCGCGCGAGAGGAGTCGGCTCTGCTCCTGTTGCATCCGTTCCCGAAGGGCTTCGCGCATCGCGGCCGGGGCAGAAGACGATGCCCCTGCGTGGAGAGGTGTGTCGCGGGCGGCCGCGTCGTCCTGGCCGGCGATGCCGTCCGGAGCACCGGGCGCGGCCAGGGCCGACGGCCGGGTCTGCTGCGAGCGCCGCCGGTCGTTGGCCCGGGCGGCCCGGGCGGTGTGGTACGCGTGCCAGAGGCGGCTCAGGGCCTGACCGGAGCCCAGGACACGGTCGGCCTGTTCGGCGAACGACCGGGTGGGGGCCTGAGTGCACCGCTCGACATGGGTGACATAGGACTTGTCATACCCCATGCGACGGGCCAGAGCCGATTGGGACAGCCCCCGCCCGGTGCGTAATCGGATCAGCTCGGCCGCGAACGCCTCAGCGGCCTGCCGTACCAGAGCTTCCTGCTCCTGGGCCTCCACCGGCCCGGCACCGTCCAGCCGGACATGGCCCACCGAGCCCTGGTCGTCTGGACTTCTGTCTGTGCCGTCCACTGCGTGCCCTTCACCGTCCAGGTCCCCGTCACACACTCCGGGTCGGATCGGCGAACGCGGATTCCACCCTCTGGAGGCGTGCCCTTGACAGGACCACGGTGGAGCAGCGCACGGGGCGCGCACTAGGAGCGCACAGCAGCAGAAGGCGGAGCAGAAGACCGCACCCGGCACAGTAGAAGGCTCCTGCCACAGCCATAACCAGCTGGCGGGAAGAAGCGCGAATAAGAGGGCTGTGACAGAAAAATCACAACCCTCTCAAACAAGCACAAAAAAGTGTCCGAGGGGCGACACGCACCATACGTACACGCCCGTCTTGCGCGGGGAGCTGCTTCTATCGTAGCCACGAGGTCGAGTCCTCGGCATCACTCAGATGATCTCCGCGGGCGAGCGTTCGACCCCACACTAGGCCTACGGCCGCACCCCGCCAGCCGCGTCACCAACCTCCCCGGCCAGAACACCTAGGTCTGCCCGGCCCCGGCCGGGGTTCAGGCCGCGCGCTGACGCCGTTCCAGGGCCTTCGCGGCCCGCTGCCGCTCAGGGGCGAACGGGGTGATCGTTCCGGCGTCGGCGCCCGGGGTACGATCCCACTGCTCGAACTTCCGGGCGATGGTGGCGAGCCGCTCGTCGCCGGAGCACACATCGACCTGGAAGTGGCTCTCCTTTCGGGACCTTCTCGTCCCCGCGCCACTGCACCACTCCCTCGTAGTAAGCGAGGATGTCGCGGGCGACGACCGTCTCGTGCGGGAAGAGCCCGTCGCCGAGCCTGGCGATGGCGGATTCCTAAGTGTTCTTGTAGGAGAACCGCGATCCCGCGAAGCGCGGACCGTGAGTGCCGGTGACGATATATCAGATATCACGGTGGTTGTCTCTTTGGGGTTCGGTGTGCGACGCCGTGCAGGTGCACCTTGCACCACAGACGGCACACCGTTCTCCGCGAAGGTGTAGTCGGCGTTCTGACGCACACCTCGGAGTCGCGTTGTCGCCCGTTCGGCCCGAACGCCCAGACAGGGGCAGTGAGCCCCAGTCGGCCGCCGAGCACGTCCTGGATGACCGGGCTCGCTCGCAGGGTCCGGGTGCCGCCCGCCGCCATGTCGACGCGCGAAGGCTGCGGCAGCGTGTTCGCAAAGCGTGGGATGGCGTGGGGATCAGCGATCGGGGTGAAAGACAGAGATTTCTGGCGCAACACTTTAGGAGCCCCGACAGAAGGATTTCTGGCACGCCCCATATCGGCGTCACCGCGACCGTCTACGCCCACGTCCGACTCCGCCTCCAGCGCGACGTCATCGACATCCTCGGCACCGCACCTCGGCATCTCGGAGATCACCATGACTGCCAACGGCGACAGCGACGAACCGCCACCTTGCACCGTCCTCGTCCACTGACGTTGCCCTCGACTACTGCCGTCATGGCCGCGGCAGCCTCCGCCCATGGGTCTCCCGTTTTGCTACAGCACTTTACAGATCAACCCGTGTCGGCGCGCGAGTATGGCGCATAATGTCCCACATGAGCTCTCTCGCCCCCACGGACAATCAGGGCCTGCTGCGGTTTCTGCGGAGATGGTACGGTGCCCCAAAAACGCCTAATGTGAGACTGCAAGAATCACCTGAGGCACCCAGGGAACTTGTTGAGTGGCATCAAGTCTCAGCCCAGTGGTCCGGGGTGATCACGTCGCACAACTACGCCATTCCTCTGCCGGAGCTCACAGCAGAAGACGGAAAGATTCCGTTCTGGATCGAGAATCAAGGGACTTGGCTTTGGGCATTCGACCCCAACGGCGAAGATCATCATGTGTACGAGCGAGAACCGTCTGGCGAACCGAACCCCTGGAAGCGAACAGGTGAACGACTCTCAGAATTCTTGGTTCACGCAACAGTTCTTGAAGCCATCCTGGGTGCTCCGGCGACGAAAGTTGCGCAAGAAGTACAAGTGGATTGGCTATGGTCTCAGGAAGGGAGCTGCGAATCCCCCTTCCCTGCATGGAACTGGCCAGCCCGAGATTCATGCATCCTCTCCGGCACGAACTGGCTGGCCCTCATTCACCCGAGCGATAATCTCGAGGCAGGCCACGACATCATGTTGGCAGCAATTTCCGCAGAGGATCTCGCCTGGGCCGAGAATGCACCGGGAATCAAGTGGCGCTCATACTCCGGCGTTCAGGACTACACAACCGATGAGCCGCTTCCCTGGTAGGTAACAAAAACATAAATCGGCGGCCGATCCATCTGGATCGGCCGCCGATTCCGCTCCTGAATCAGTCGGGTAGCCCGACGAATTTCTCAGTCTTCCGTGGCGATATAACCCACAATTGAGCACCCTCTGGCAGCATGTCAGGCAAGGTGCTTCTACACGCCCCACACGCCCCCGTCGGGTAGTCGATATAGAGCATGGCCTTTCTGACACCTGGATTCATGCGCAAGAATGCTGCCGCATGCGTCTCCACGTGCTCTGCGTTGGCCTTGATCCTTCCCGGAAGATTCTTGAGAAGTCCGGACTGACCACCGGGACCACTGATCATCGGAAGCTGGTCGCCCCCGACATCAAGAATCCCCACTGTGCGCCGCGGGTAATCCTTCTGTAAATCCTTCAGGGAGGGCCCGCAGTTTACATTGTGAACCAGGACCGGAGTCTTGCCCGCCAGCACATAGTACGAGTGACGGCAAGTTCGGTTTTGGGGAACAACGTCCCCAACCTGATGGATGTCGCCATAATCGATACAGACGCCCGTCGATTAGGACAACGCGGGAGAGGCCAAGAGCTACGATCAGGCCCCAGCGGCACAACGCTTAGCCCGACCCTCGACCAGGCTCGCAAGGAACGCGCCATCGACATCGTCGATCATGGATACACCTCCGCCTGGAACCGCCATCAGCCACCTACCCGGATCGAGAATAGGAGTTTAAGCGTCAGCAACTCCGGAGCCCCTGAGCCTGTTACTAAAGATTACAAGTGCGCCATTATCGCGCTCCAAGAGCGCATCGTAATGGAATTCATCATTAATCAGCTCTTCGTACCCCCAAAGCGCCTGGAGATACTCCGATCCAGGATACTTTGCGAACAACCAGTGAGACGGCATTCGAGGATCTCGCACGTCAAACATTTCCATGGGGTACCAGCCAGGGAGCTGGGCATCGTCCCGAATCAAGACCATAGCCACGCCAGCATATATCGACATTCCGGCCACCGGATAGGACAATCCTGCAGTGACTTCAGGCGCCCCACCATAGTTGTATTCCATCGAAATTTCCGACTTGCCGTCAACATGCTCCTTGATGCAAGTAACTTCCATAATTACACTCCCTTCCGTCAACGCATCAAACATGCCCCGGAGAGGCCGGGAATTATGTTCCCGGCCTCTCCATTCTGAGCCAGAATAGGCTCAGGTTCCTATTTAAACTTATAGTCGTCGACATGCCCAGTGATCGTGTTCATCACATAATGAATCTCCACATCACCCTCAGCTCCCATATTTACCCTCCTGGTCATTTTAACCCAACCATCCGATCCCATCCACCGGGGATCAGTCATACCCTTCTTGAGGGGAATGACCCTTCCTGCCATTGGGTTCGCCATGACCGTTTCCATCGCAAGCTGCTCATTCAGACTATTTGGCGCTGTCCTTCCAGTCGACCCTCTGCCCAAGGGCTTTAGGTCGATCGTCACACCGTTGGCGTCAGTGACGAAACGCGCCGTTGGGCACGGTCCCGAATTATGGACCAGGACGGGCGTGGAGCCTGCGAGCACATAGTACGTGTGGAGGTCGGTGATGGTGAGGTTGTGGACCTTGGCCTGTTGGGTCCAGTGCTTGAGCGCGGTGATCTGGATGCGGGTGCCGGCGGAGGTGCGGATCCATTGACCGGGTTGCAGGTCTTTGGCGTCGATCCATTCGTTGAGTTCTGGGACCCAGAAGGGGTGGCTGTCGGTGGCCGTGACGGAGGCTGTCTTGTTGCCCCTCTTGCCGTCAAGGTCGAGGGTGATTTTGACGAGGTGTTTGAGGCCCTCGCCTTTGATCTCGGCTGTTACCGTTTTGGTTGTGGTCTTACCGGTCTTCGGGTCGGTGGCGAGGATCTTGTCGCCGATTTTGACGTCTTCGATGGGTTTGGCGGTGCCGTCGGCCATGAGCACTTTGGTGCCTGGGATGAAGCTGTGGCAGGCCTTGAGGACTTTGAGGCCTTTGAAGACGCGGGCCCAGGGCAGGTCGAGTGAGGCTGCGCCGCAGGCGCTGGTGCTCTTGCCGCTCAGGCACTGCTTCCAGGCTCCGATGTCAGGTTTGACCAGGCTGACCGCTATTGCGGTCACAGTTTTCTCGAAGGCGTTCTGTTCGTAGTCCACCAGGCCGATGGCTTCGGCGGCAGAGCAGAAGCCCTGGGGCTTGCTGGACGGGGAGTAGCACGTTTGTTTCGCCCACGTCTGGAGTTGCTCGTCGCTGTCGTATTGCGGGAACCGGGCTTGGAGTTCGCGGGCGGAGGGGACGCGGATTCCTTCGATCCACAACTCGCCCTTCTTCTGGGTGACGTTGATCGCCCGCCCGGGGCCGTTCGCATTGCCGCCGCTGCTGTGCCGCGCCCGGGACGGCGTGTTCGATGTCGGGTAGAGAATGCGGCCGCTCGTGTCGTAGCAGCCTTCTGTCGTGCAGCCCGGGCCGTGGCTGGGTGTCCAGTTGTTGTTGGCGCCATCCGCGCTGCAGCCGTCGCAGAAGCGCCCGGTGGGGTCGGAGCCGGTAACCGGGTTGTTGTTCGCGTAGGTGTAGCCGTTCACCTGTTGCGGGTCGGTCAGGTCCATGACCGGGTCGACCGAGAGGAACCGGCCGGTCGTGGGGTCGTAGTCGCGCGCGCCCAGGTGGGTGAGGCCGGTGGTCTTTGTGTTGTCGGTTCCGCCGACGAAGCCCTTGGTGCCGGGCCAGTCGGTGGGCTGGTCGCCGCGGAGGTCGCCGAAGGGCAGGGTGCGGCGCTGGGCGAGTTTCTGGGTGGTGGCGTCGATGGCGAGTTGTGCGGTGCCGTGGTGGTCGGCGAGGGTGAGGGAGACGGTTCCGTCGTCTTCTTGGACGGCTTGGTGCCCGTCGCCGAGGTCGATGTAGCGGGTGGCTTTCGGCGTGGTGGAGCCCTTGGGCAGGGTGATTTCGGTGTTGCCGAGGTAGAGGGTGGTTTCGGTGGGGGTGCGGCCTATCAGGCGGTTGCCGTCGGCGTCGTAGAGGTATTCGGTGACTTTGTCGCTGCCGCCCTCGACCGGTTCGGTCACCTTTGCCAGGTGTCCCTCGGCGTCCCATGCCAGGGACTGGGTGTCGCCGCCGAGCGTGCGGGTGGTGGTGTTTCCGGCCTTGTCGTAGCCGAAGGTGTCCTGTGAGGTGCCGTTGGGGCCGGTGGCCTTGACGGAGGTGAGGGTGTGCGGCTGGGCGCTGCCGGGCTCGGGGTAGCCGTAGGTGCGCTTGGTGTCCTTGGAGGTGTTGCCTGTGGGGTCGTGCAGGGTTTCGGTGCGGCGGTTGCCGACCTGGTCGTAGGTGTAGGAGTGCCAGTACGAGGCCGGGCCGCCCAGCACGCCGCCGCTCGGGTTGGCGGCGCAACTGGTGTTGCCTTGAGTCCATGCCTCGGTGAGGCGCTGCAGGTAGTCGTAGGTGAAGCACTGGTTGTCGGTGCCGGAGCGGGAGACGTCCGATACCGAGAGCACGTTGCCCACCTCGTCATAGCGGTAGGTGCTGTACTGGTCGACGCCCGCGATGTCCTGGCGCTCGACGCGGGAGGTGGCCAGGCGCTGGGTGCCCCACTCGTAGGTGTTGCTGACCTGTGTCGTCTTGCTGCCGCTGCTGGACAGGTCGTATTGCAGCGGTTTGCCGGTGAGGCTGTAGATGACGGCCGATTTCACCCCCTGGCTGCCGCCGATCGCGATGGGACGCAGGGTCTCGTCCTCATAGGTGTAGCTCACGGTCGCTGCCGGCAGGGCTCCGGCTTTGGGATAGCCGATGCCCTCGACGAGGCCGGAGACCGCGTACGTGGTCACGGACAGGTAGGTTCCCTGCAGCGCCCCTTCGGCGGCGGGGATGGTGATGGACGAGCGCTGCGGGCGGTAGAGGTTGTCGTAGGCGACGACCTTGGAGGTGTAGGCGTCGCTTCCTTCGTAGCGGGTGGATTCGGCCAGGTGTCCCTTGGCTCCGGTGATTGTGTCGTACACCCACTTGGCTCGCAGCTCGCCGCTGGGGATGTCCTCGTGGAGTTCGGTGCGACGGCCGAGGCCGTCGTAGACGTAGGCAAGGGTGGTGTCCCGCGCGTCAGTGGAGAAGGTCAGCTGCCCGCGGTCGTCATAGGTGTTCTTGGTGGTGCCTTTATCCGGGTCAGTGGCCGTGGTGAGTTGGCCGAGCAGGTCGTAGGTGTAGGTCCAGGTGTTCTTGGCGGGGTCGGTGACCTTCTTGAGTTCGCTGCGGGGTGTGTAGGTGTAGGCGGTGGTGTCGTAGGCGGCGTCGGTGGTGCGCTGGTGGTGCTGGCGCAGTTCGGTGGTCTGGCCGCGGGCGTCGGTCAGGGTGGTGGTGGCGGTGCCGCCTACGGGTGGGATGACGGTGGTGCGGTCGCCGCCGTAGATCGTCTTGGTCACGCCCAGGACGGTGCCGCCGTCGCCGTTTCCGGCGATCTGCCTCGCCTCGGTCTGCCGGCCAAGGCCGTCATAGGTATAGCGGTTCTGCGTCTGGACGTTGAGTGCGTCTGCGGGTTTGAAGAGGGTGGTGGTCGGTTTGCCATCCGTGTAGTAGGTGGCGAAGTCTTTGGCTTTCAGGCCGCGTTCGTCGTAGAAGACGTCGGTGAGCAGTCGACCGCCACCTGGGCCGGGGGCTTGGGTCTGCCGCTCGCGCAGGAGCCCGTCGTAGAGGGTGTAGGAGGTGCTCTGGACGCCCCGGTTCCCGAGCGTTTTGGTGCCCACGGCCACCGGCTGGTCGTCGGTGACGGTGTAGGTGAACTCGTAGGTGGGCGTCTGGCCGGTGAGCCGGTCGGCGAGCCACACCTTGGTGGAGCGCCCCAGAGCGTCGTAGGCGTAGTTGGTGACCTTGCCGTTGGTGTCGGTCTCGGTCAGCGGCAGGCCGCGCAGCACGTCTCGCGTGGTCGTGGTCGTCTGCGTGGTACTCGCGTCACCGGGCTTGGCGGGTGGCGAGGTCACCTTTGCGCTGGTGGGGATGCCCTTCTCGGGTGTGTAGGCGGTTGTGGTGGTGCGGCCGTCGCTGCGGGTGGTCCGCTTGAGCACGCCGGCTGCGGTCGCGGTGACGTCGGCGGTCAGATCGCTGCTGGTGAGGACGCGTCCGTACGCGTCGTAGGTGGATCCGGATTCCGTGTAGGCGGCGGTGGTTCCGTCGTACTTCTTCAGCACCGCGGTCCCGGTGGGGTCCCCGGCGGTGGGGGCGGCGTCGTAGGCGCCGCCGTCGTAAGCCGTGCGGGCGTCGGAGATGACGTTCTCCGGCCGGCTGACGGCCGCGTCACATGCCTTGGCGACTGCCTCCACCCGGGAGGGCAGCGTGAGGATGTTCTTATCGGTGTTGGTGGCGTAGGTGGTGCGGGTGCATCTGTTGTCGGCGGCGGTGTCGTTGTCGCCGAAGTCGTCGACCTCGGTGACACGGCCTGCCACCGTGTCGTAACTGGTCGCTCCCGAGACCGTCCGCCACTTGGCTCCGGCTCCGTCGTCCAGAGAGGTGAAGGTTTTGGTGTGGGCGGTTCCGGTGAAGTTGGCGGTGACCGTGCCCCAGTCGCGGACCTTCTTGGCAGTCTCGTGGTGCCAGGGCCGGTTCACCGTCTTGGCCAGAACCTTGCCGTCCGGCCCGGAGTAGCTGACGGTCTTGTAGGCGAAGCCAGCGGCCGACTGGTGGTCGGTGATCGGGTCACCCTCACCGTCCTCCAGAGTGACGGTGACGCTTTTGGTGCCGCCGCTGCTGTCCTTGCGGTCGCCGTCCATGCCGCGTAGGAAGTATGTGTCCTGCTGCGACTTCATCGCCGCGGTCCCGCCTTGACCGCCGGTCTGCACCTGGACCTGGCCGTAGCCTCGCCATTGCGACCAGGTCTTGAACTTCTCTTTGGTCAGCCCGTCGTCATCATCGAAGTGCCAGGCGGCGCCGCCCTTGTAGTCATAGGCGGTGACCTGGTCGGGCGCCCCACCGGTGCGGTCGGTGGTGGTCACGAAGGCGACCACGTACTTGTTGAACCACTGACGTTCGGGGTCGTCGCTCGTGCTGCCGCCGATGTACTGCGGGAAGCAGCGGGTGGTGTTGGTCTGCGGGGTCGGCAGTGCGTCCCATTTGCAGGCTTCCGGGGAATATTTGATGTCGATCTGGCCGCCGGATTCGTCGGCGACGGTCGACAGGCGATCCTTGATGAAGGGTGCGTAGCCGTCGCCTGTCTTGTCCAGCCGGTTGGCCAGTTGCGTGTATGTGAAGGTGGTCTTCGGGAGGGTGATGGCCGGGTCGGCGGTGTGGCCGGTGCGCTGGATGGACTCCAGCTCCAGTTGGTAGTCGGTGTCGGCCTTGCCCCACCTGTGTTCCATCTTCCACGAGTCGACACTCCGGTAGGTGCTGCCGTCGTAGACCTGGGTGGTGATGCTGGTCAGTCTTTTGCGGGTGAAGAACGCCGGGGAGAGCCGGCCCTCGTCGCAGTCCTCATCCGCCGTGCAGTTCAGGTCCCAAGGGGTGTCGTACCAGTAGAACGCGTCCTTGTCGATGGATGCGCAGTCGGTTGGGGTGTCGGGTATGCAGCGCTCGCTGCTGGTGAAGTCGACCTTCGCCAGCGCTTTGGTGCCGTACATCGAGGAGGACTTCAGCCCGTACTCGATCCGGTCCAGCTCGCCGCCGCGGACATAGGGCGTGTTGTCCTTGGCCTTGAGGTTCCGGCCGTAGGAGTTGGTTTCCTTGTCGTAGTAGTAGGCGAGGGCGTTGCCGTGGGGGTCGACGACGTAGTCGAGGTTCCACCGCCATGCCTGCCGGCACCAGGAGTCGGCGAACGTCGCACCATGGCACGGCTCACCGGACCCGTTGCCGAAGACAGGCACCGTCCACGTGGAGTCGGTGGTCTCCTTGCCATCAGCCCATCCCGGCAGCCGGTTGTATCCGAAGTAGTAGCGGATACCTTCCGGCGTGGTCACCCGCCAGTACTCGTCGTTCCTGGCATCATTGCCGCGCACGTTGGTGTCCGAGCCGAAGAGCCGGTCGATTTTCGTACCGTCGTCGCTCTTCAGCTTCCAGGAGTCGGTCCCGTTCGGGACCAGTTCCCCACCTTTGCCGTTGAACGACATGAACGCGTTGTCGTACGCCCAGCACAGGTCACCCGGTTTGCCGCCGTCCGCGTTCTCCACCCCGTCGTCCGCACACGGCTTGTAGCGGCGCTCGATGAAACCCGGCCACAGGTCGAAACCGTCTCCCACCCACGAGGACTGGTTGTTGGTGTTCGCGGTACGTCCGTCGACACCACCCGAGGAGTACGACAGGCCAACGGTCGGCGTCAGCCCGCCCGGCACATCCGGCACCGACATGCCGTACGACCACGTGAAGTCACCGGTATTCAAGTTGGTGTTCCATGCCGCGGAAGGCGAGAGGGAAGTGGCCTTGTAGTCCCCCTTCGCACCGTCCTCTGCAGCTACGGCCGCCAGTACCGTCGGCTCACCAGAATGCAAGGCCAGTTCGGAAGCGGTGAGGGTCTGCTTCTCAGTGTCATTGACGGCCTCGACGCGTTTGGCAATGCGGCACCGCTGTCGGTCCGGAGTGGTCAGGGCGCAGGCAGGTAGTTCGACCAGGGTGAGCCGGGAGGCGTAAGCGCCGCCGTATGCCCCGGCGAACGAGGAGTAGTCGACACGGGCCCGTACCCAGCCCGATCCCGTGGCCTTCGCGTTCTCATTGCTTGCCTTCGGCTCCAGGGTGAACAACACACCGTCGACGCCGACCTTCTGGGCCGTCTTGCGTCCCAGTACTCCGACCGTGACCTGGCTATAGGCCCTGCCTGTGGCTCGCTCTGCATCCGCAGTCAGCGCCAGGGGCAGCCCCTGGGCCTGGACCGGCGACGCTCCTGCTTTCGCGCCAGCTGTGGGAAGCTTCACCACTGCTGATGCCGCCTTCGGCCAGGCGGCGCGAGGGGCGGCCTTAGGGGTGCGTGGCCCCTTCATGAGAGTGCGTGGTTTGACCTTGGCGATCGTGCCCGGCACCGGCTTCTCCACGCGGGGAAGGTCAGGGCGTCCCTTCCCGTCATCGGCAGCAACAGCGGGAAGGGCCGCGCCCTGCAGCACTGTCGCGACCATGACCACAGCCGAGGCCAACGCGACACGAGGCCGGAGTGTCCGTAACCGCTTGCTCGATCTGCCGTTCATCCCTGTCCTTCATCCCTCACTGTGTGCACCGCCGGACAAGTACGCCGCGCGCGGTGGAACGGAAGGTGGTTCGTGGAAACTGCGGGGGCATGGTGGGCCGGGGAGCCCCAGCCCACTCCTGGCAAAGATCAGTCGCTGCCCGGAACGTCCGTGGCCATACCCGGCATACCGACCGCGAGCTGCGATACCTGTGTGTCAGTGAGGGCCCCCTGGAAGGCCCACACGTCGGAGACCGCACCGGGCCAGTACTCACCCCAAGTGGTTCCGGTCTTCGCACGCCCGAGTTGCAGCGGCTGCGTTGCTTTGAAGGACAGCGCGTTCTCCGCCCACGAGAATCGGTCGCTGCAGGCCGTGTCGTCTGCGTCGCCGTTGCCGTCGGCGTCCGAGCAGGCGATCTCTTCCAGCTCGCCGTTCACATACAACTTGAGTTGCTTGGCAAACCCGTCGTACACCAGCGCCAGATGCGTCCAGTCAGCAGGGCTGAAGAACTGCCCGTTCTCCACCTGCGTGATGGTGACGTCCTCGTCCTTGGGGTCCTTGTCCTTGTCCGCCATGGATATCCGCCACCGGCCCGGATCCGTATCCGGGGTCGCGCTCGGCACATACCGCACCACGAATGCGCTCTGCGTCGAACCCGGTGCACTGAGCAACGCGGCATCATCCTGCGGCACGGCTGCGGCCTGCGCCCACGCCGTCACTGTGAAACTCGTGCTCGTGTCCATCGGCATCGTCGCTGTCGCGGCGTAGTCGTTGACACCGTCGAGCAAGAGGCCGCCGTCGACCCATCCCGATCCGACCTGCGCGCCGCCGTTGAGGGTCATGTCGTTCCCCGAAGCGGAGGCGTCCGGTGTGGTCAGCGGTGTACCGCTGGCCTGCTCGAACTTCCAGCGGCCCTTGACCAGCGCGCGCTGCTTGAACAACTGCTGTACTTCGCTCGCCGAGACCGGGCGGTCGAACAGGCGCACGTCATCGACCGTGCCCGGGAAATAGTTGGCGACCTGACCGCTGTAGGAGCCGGCGCCGATATACATGGACTGGTCCGCGTAGAACGCACCGGCCAGCTCAGTCGAACCTGCCTTGGCCCCATTCACGTACAGCGTGAGGGTGTCGGCGACAGTGTCGTGCACTCCGACCAGATGTACCCAGTCACCCGCCCGCACCTGGGTCCCCTCCGGCTGCATGGCCCGGACGGGTGTCGCATCCGCGCTATCGGCTGAGTACTGGTTGACCGCCCACCTGTCGTACGCCTTGGAGTAGTACAGCTCAAAGCCCGGAGCGTACTGGCCGGCCTGAGCAGCGATTACCGCCGCGCCATCGGGCTTCTTGTCCAGCTTCGCCCAGGCCGAGACGGTGAAGCTACGAGACGTGTTGACATGAGGAGCCCGCTCCCGGCCGATCTTCGCATAGCCGCTCGAGCCGTTGAAACGGGTCGCCTTGCCGGCGATCCCGGCCACGCCCGTGGTGACACCGCCCGTGTACTTCGCGGGGATCACACCGCCGTACCCCTTGATGTCGGTGGCGTCGGTTTCCTCGTCGAGGTGGAAGACCGCCAGCGCCGGGCGACCCGGGTCACCGACCGTCTGACGGGCGTAGAGCTTGTCGACCTCGTCCTGGGCGACGGGCTTGTCGAAGATCTGCGTCTCGTCGATCGTGCCGGGGAAGAAGTCCTTCGCGGTCCCGTCGGTAGCGCCCGCGCCGATCCGCAGGCCCCTTCTGGCACTCCAGCCGATGTCGTGGGAGGCGGTGCCTGCCAGCTTGCCGTTGACGAACAGCTGAAGCTTTTTGTCCACGCCGTCGTAGGTGCCGACCAGGTGGGTCCACGCGCCGGCCTTCACCCCGCCCGGCGTGCCGGCCATCGCCCGTACGATCGTGGCCCCGGGCTCGTCCGCGGCAAAGGTGTTGAACACCCACCGGTCATACGAGGCGGAGTAGTACAGCTCGAAGCCGGCCGTATGGTTGCCGATCTGCGAAGCCACCATCGCCGCGCGATCGGGGACCTCCGACAACTTCACCCACGCCGAGACCGAGAACCCGCGCGTCGTGTCGGCCACGGACAGGTCGGTGGACGCGTATGCGTCCGTGCCGTTCAACGACAGCCCCCTGCCGGTCACGCCCTCCGCGCCGGTTGCCGCGCCACCGTGCAGGCCAAGGGTGCGAGGCGGGGTCGATCCTTCCGCCTCAGTGGCGCCCGCTCCCTCGTCGAGTTGCCACGTCGCCCGTTCAGGCTGCCCCGCCTTCACCCGGAACTGGTACGTCCGGATCTCCGACCCGTTCCCCGCCTCATCGAACGCCTGCGCGGTGACGAAGTTCAGGCCCGGCTTCGCCGGAAGGATCTTGACCGACCTGGCCGCGCCCGATGACGTGGACACCTGGTTCGCCGAGATCGGATCGCCGTTGAAACCCCAGCGGTACCGCGTCACATCAGTGGAGGAAGAGTCCAGTTCGAACGTGCCGTACTGGCCGACCCCGTCGAGCCATGGGTCCTCGGGGTCCTTTGGGTTTGATGCTGGATACTCGCCCGACACGACCGCCGGTGCCTTCGGCACTGAGGTGTCGTAGACGAAGTAGCACCCCGTCGCGCCTCCCGCAGACGACCAGGGGGAGTACTGGGCACCGTCGTAGGAGCGGGCGTACCAGTGGACGGTCTTGTTGGCCGGAATCGAGGACGGCAACTCGATGGCGAACTCGGCCCCGGATCTCTTCGACGATGTCAACGCGGGTTTCCAGCGGGCGATCAGGCCCTTGCCGTCGCCTGCATCCCACTTGGCCTGGAACTGTACGGCGACGCTGTCACCGTCCGGGTCGGTCACGTTGTTCGCGTAGATCTTGCCCAGCGTACGCACCCGCGCCGCATCCCCCGGCTTCTTGCACACGCCTCCGTACTCCATGGTCAGCTGCGACATCCTGACCTGGCCCGGCGGACGGTTGTACCTCACCCGCAGATACGCATCATCCGAGAACCGCTTCCACCCGTACCTGTCACTCTCGCTGGACGCCTGCAGTCCGAACGTCATCGTCGACCACTTCTTGTCCGCAGCCTCCTGGACCGCGGACCGCACGGAAAACTCCGCGTCCTTCGTCGCACACCCGTCATAGCCGTAGGCGAACGACTCCGTCTTCAGGTGATCGATCCAAAAACCATCCGCATTCTGCGAGTTCCACGTTGTCGACGAGGAGATCCCCTTGGTACGCCACAGCTGCACACCGCGCGCATCACACGACGCGGACCACGTGTTGCGCACCACGAACTCCGCCGACAGCACCGACTTGCCCGCGAACCTCGACGTCGGAATCCGGTAGAAGAGACGCTTGGTGTCCTCCGGCTGGCAGTAGGCCCAGCCGCAGTAGCCCATGCCCGCATCGGAATCGCCGTTGAACTTCCACTGCGGCGACGACGCCCAGTACTTCGACGCCATCGTCCACGCGGCGGCCTTCGGCGAATACCACTGCGGGTCGATGAACACCGGATACACCGTGCCCGTCCCCTTCAGCACCCCGGAATCCGGTCTCAGTACCAGCTCATCCTGGCTCGCCGGAACCTCTACCCCCACCGCAGCCAGCTTCCCCGACTCACCCGCCGACGGCTCTCCCTCATCCCCGGACCCCGAGGCGCCCGCGGGTGCCCGCACACCAGCTGTCCCCTGTGCACCCGGCCCCGGACTGGAATCCCACATCACCGGCTGGGGCGCCTCGAACACCGCACCACCAGCACCCTCGTCGACCGCCTCAACCCCACCGGTGTCCGACTCCTGGACGTTCAGGCCACCGGCATCAAGCTTCAGCCGTAACTCCGCCAAATCCTCACTGGCCGCGGCCTCAGCCGACTTCACCACCAGCAACTGTGTGAAACCGTCCTCCTGAGCCCCCATCCGCAGGTCCACCCCCGGCAGCACGTCCGGATAGGTGGCCGTATCCCCCTGCAATCGCGGAGCAGGTAAGTCCATCGGCCAGGACAACGCCAGCTCCCGCCCCGCCTTCCTCATCCGCACAAGCGGCGTACCACCGCCCCCGGAGAACTCCAAGTCGACCGTCGTCGCCTTCGGGGCGACCATCCCCCCGCCGGTCTTCACCAACCCGGTATCAATGGACTTCCACTCACCGTCCACTCGCGCCCGCACCGGCCGCAGATGCTCCCTGGCCTCCAACTTCCCATCAGGAGTGGCAAAAACCTCACTGCTCTCACCCCGCAGCGAAGCAATCTCCACCGGCTCGCCCTCACGCTCCGCCGCCGCCCGCGCCAGCTCCTCGCTCACGGCACTCCTCACGCCACGCGCGTCCGTGGCCGCCGCTGCCGTGTGCGCTTGGGCAACCTGCACGTCAGACAGCGGGAGCGCTCCCAGAACAACCGCAGCGGCTAGCGCCACCCCGGGCATGCGAGCACTGCGCCGACCAGCTAAAGGCATGGCAAACTCCCCCCACAAGACCTCCCCAGACCCTGCTCATTTATGAACGACTCTTGACGGAATCGCGAACGCGAGATTAGGCATCGCGTCGCACACCAGTCCAGGTGACCACAAAGGCGCAATACGTCACATCTCGCGACAACACCCCCATCAATCCTGCGTGATAAGCGCCACATAAAGCATCGCCTGGGAACCATTACCTCGTGGAGGTTTGTCGCTGGTACAACGGATTCTGATGCTGGACTTGCCGCTTGAGTCGTAAACGGTCCTCAGCGGTGAAGTCGGCAGAGCCGAGCGGCCAAGTGCTACTTGGCTTACCTGGCCGACATCGAGGGGGGCGGCAGTCGCGCCGACCCCAGGCTGCAGCCCTCGATCTGAAGGAGCCCGCCGCGCCATCGCCGACGGCGACCGGCGCTTGGCCCGCTACCGCGCTGCACTCGACGCCGGAGTCAATCCGATAACCGTTGCCGACTGGATCGGCCAGGGGCGTATCGGGGACGCTGGCGTTCGGACGGGACGGCAAAGTCCCCGCGGCTAAGCGGCTACTCATCCTGCACGACACAAAGCACGGACCGGAGGTGGCATTGGAGTGCGCAGTACGCGACAACGGCGACTAAAGGAGGACATGGAGGCCGGATAATGAGTTGTCCTACCCGGGTGAACTAGAGTCTGTCCGCGAGCGCAAGCCTGAACGCACACGATCTCCACACGAACCCGACACGAACCCCCACGCCATGAGATCGGGAGAAACCGCAGGCCACCGCCCTGTCAGCGCCACAACCTCGCGCACCCATTTCGACCATCTGACCGAGGCCTCACGTAAAAAGCCTGGTCACTGCGTTGATCAGGATTTGGAGTGAGTGTCCGAGGGGGGACTTGAACCCCCACGCCCGATAAAGGGCACTAGCACCTCAAGCTAGCGCGTCTGCCATTCCGCCACCCGGACAGGGTGTGCTCCGCGGTTCCCCGCGGCGACAGGGACAACGATACCAAGGTTTTGGAGTGCGTTTCACCTGCGTAAGGGCCGGGCCCCGGGCCGCGCCGACCTGCGGTGACGCGGCCCGGGGCCTGGCTAAGGATCACGGTGGGTGGTCAGGCGGTGCCCGGCGGCCTCAGGCGGTGCCCGGCGGCCTCAGGCGGGCGTCAGGCGGCCTCAGGCGGGCGTCAGGCGGGCATCAGGTGGTAGTCGGGGAAGTTGCCGGGGGTGCGGTCGGGGTCGGGGCCTTCGGTGACGGCGTGGACGAGGAGGTCGCCGCCGACGAAGGCGCCGCGCCAGGAGGCGCCGAAGCCGCCGAAGAGCTCGTCGCGGTCGCCGCGGGAGCGGGGTTTGCCGTGGCCGGTCTTGAAAGCGCGGATCTGAGGGGCGAGGCGCTGGTAGGTGGCGGGGTCGTCGCAGGAGAGGGTGGCGACGAGGGCGCCGTTGCTGGCGTTCATGGCGGCCAGCAGTTCGGCCTCGGTGTCGACCAGGACGAGGGTGTCGACGGGGCCGAAGGGCTCGGCGTGGTGGAGGGGGGAGGACGGGGGCGGGTTGAGGAGGGTGACCGGGGCCAGGTAGGCGGAGCGGTCCTGGTCGGGGAGGAAGTGGCCGTCGGCGAGGTCGCCGCGGTGGACGGGGATGGCGCCGCGGTCGATGGCCTCGGCGACCTGGTCGTCGAGCTCCTTGGCCTTGGCGGCGTTGATCAGGGGGCCGAAGTCGAGGTCGGGGAGGGGGTCGGCCGGGTGCTCGACGGCGAGGGGGTGGCCGAGGCGGATGGCGCGTACGGCGGGGAGGTAGACGGCGAGGAAGGCGTCGAAGGAGGACCGCTGGACGACGAAGCGGGGGTAGGCGGTGCAGCGCTGCTTGGCGTAGTCGAAGGTCTTGCGGAGCTGGGGGCCGAGCTCGTCCCAGCCGGTGAAGTTCCAGATGCCCCAGGCGTTGAGGCCCTCCTGTTCGAGGATGTGGCGTTTGCCGAGGTCGGCGACGGCGGTGGCGACGCGGGCGCCGGTGTCGCGGCCGCCGACGAAGGAGACACAGCCGATCTCGGGCGAGCGGACCAGGGCCTCGGAGAGTTCGCCGCCGCTGCCGCTGACCAGGGTGAGCGGGACGCCCTCGCGGGCGGCGAGGGCGGCGGCGAGGGTGAGGCAGGCGAGGCCGCCGTCGGTGGGGGTCTTGGCGATCACGGCGTTGCCCGCGAGGGCCTGGACCAGCATGGCGTGGCCGAGGACGCTCATCGGGTAGTTCCAGCTGGCGATGTTGGAGACCGGGCCGGGCAGCGGGGAGCGGCGCTCCAGCATGCGGTCGATCTCGTCGGCGTACCAGCGGACGCCGTCGATGGCCCGGTCCACGTCGGCCTGGGCGAGCCGCCAGGGCTTGCCGATCTCCCAGACCAGGAGGAGGGCGAGCAGTTCGCGGTGGGCGGCGAGGGCGTCGAGGGTGGCGGCGACGCGGGCGCGGCGCTCGGGGAGGGCGATATGGCGCCAGGCGCGGTGCTGGTCGAGGGAGGCGCGTACGGCCTGGCGGGCGGTGGCCGCGTCCAGGCGGGGCGGGCCGGCGATGGGGGTGCCGTCGACCGGGGTGACGGCGGGGAGGGGGTGGCCGTCGGCGTGCCAGCGGCCGTCCCACAGGTTGAGGACACGGTCGTCCCGGAACGCCTCGGGCGCGGCGGCCAGGCTGCGCTGCCAGGCGTCGGCCCAGGTGGTGCCGGGTTTATGGGTGAGGGTGGCTGCCATCCTCATCACCTTCCCTGGCCGGCCCGGCGCACATCACCGGCGTCCGCCAGAAGGGCGAACACCAGCTCGGCCGTCTCCGTCGGCGTGGCCCCGACCCGTACGCCGGCCGCCTCCAGCGCCTCCTTCTTGGCCCGGGCGGTGCCCGAGGAGCCGGAGACGATGGCCCCGGCGTGGCCCATGGTCTTGCCCTCGGGGGCCGTGAAGCCCGCTATGTAGCCGACCACCGGCTTGGTCACCCGCTCGGCGATGAACCGGGCCGCCCGCTCCTCCGCGTCGCCGCCTATCTCGCCGATCATCACGATCAGGTCGGTGTCGGGGTCGGCCTCGAACGCGGCAAGGGCGTCGATATGGGTGGTGCCGATCACCGGATCGCCGCCGATGCCCACGCACGACGAGAAGCCGATGTCCCGCAGCTCGTACATCAGCTGGTAGGTCAGCGTGCCCGACTTCGACACCAGGCCGATCCGGCCCGGTTTGGTGATGTCGGAGGGGATGATGCCCGCGTTGGACTGGCCCGGGGAGATCAGCCCCGGGCAGTTCGGGCCGATGATCCGGGTGGCGCGGGTCCGCGCGTAAGCCTGGAAGGCGACCGCGTCGTGCACCGGGATGCCCTCGGTGATCACGACGGCGAGCGGGATCCCGGCGTCGACCGCCTCGACGACCGCGGCCTTGGCGAACGGCGGCGGGACGAAGACGACCGTCACATCGGCGCCGGTGGCGTCCACCGCCTCGGATACGGAGCCGAAGACCGGCACCGTACGGCCGTCGACGTCGACCCGGACCCCGGCCTTGCGCGGGTTGACCCCGCCGACGATGTCGGTGCCGGCCGCGAGCATCCGGCGGGTGTGCTTCATGCCCTCCGCGCCGGTCATGCCCTGGACGATGACCTTGCTGTCCTTGGTGAGGAAGATTGCCATGCGCGTAAGCCCCCTTAGACCGCGACTGCCGCGAGTTCGGCGGCCCGCGCCGCGGCGCCGTCCATGGTGTCCGCCTGGTGTACGAGCGGATGGGCGCGCTCGGCGAGGATCGCCCGGCCGCGCGCCGCGCTGTTGCCGTCGAGCCGGACGACCAGCGGTTTGGTGAGGGTGACGGTGTCCAGGGCGCGGACGATGCCCTCGGCCACCGCGTCGCAGGCGGTGATCCCGCCGAAGACGTTGACGAGGACGGACCGTACGTCGGGGTCGCCGAGGACGACGGAGAGGCCGTCCGCCATCACCTCGGCCGAGGCGCCGCCGCCGATGTCGAGGAAGTCGGCGGGGCGGGCGCCGCAGCCCGCGACCACGTCGAGGGTGGACATGACCAGGCCCGCGCCGTTGCCGATGACGCCGACCTGGCCGTCCAGCTTGACGTAGTTCAGGCCCTTGGCCGCCGCCTTCGCCTCCAGCCAGTCCCCCGCGCCGCCCGCAACCGGCCCCGCCTCCGCCTCCAGGCCGAAGCCCCCGGTGTCCTCGTACGCGTAAGCGCGTCGGAAGTTCGCGTTGTCGTCCAGCGTCACCTTGCCGTCCAGCGCCACGATCGCCCCGCCGCGCGTCACCACGAGCGGGTTGACCTCGACCAGCAGCGCGTCCTGCTCGGTCAGCACGGTCCACAGCCGGCGCAGGGTCCCCGCCACCTCGGCCGGCAGCCCGCCCGCCGCCGCGATCTCGGCGGCCTTCGCCTCGGTCACGCCCTCCTCGGGGTCCACCTCGATACGGGCCACCGCCTCGGGGCGGCGGGCCACCACCTCCTCGATCTCCATGCCGCCCTCGGCGGAGGCGATCGCCAGGAAGCGGCCGCGGGCCCGGTCCAGGGCGTAGCCGACGTAGAACTCACGCTCCACGTCGACCGGTTCGGCGACCATCACCCGGTGGACGGTGTGCCCCTTGATGTCCATACCGAGGATCTGACGGGCGGTCAATTCCGCCGCCGCCGGGTCCACGGCGAGCTTCACCCCGCCTGCCTTGCCCCGTCCCCCGGTCTTCACCTGCGCCTTGACGACGACTCGGCCGCCCAGCCGCCCGGCCGCCGCGCGGGCCGCGGGCGCCGAGTCCGCGACCTCCGCCCGTGGCACCAACACGCCGTAGCGCTCGAAGAGTTCCCGTGCCTGATGTTCGAACAGGTCCATGCCCGCTCCTTCGGTCCCAGTCACAGCGCTTGGTCAAACCCTTGCCGCACGCCCCCTGGACATCGATCAGTCGATGCGGGATAACAATGTTCATACAGCATAACGTCGACTGTATGCAATCTGCCTCCAAGCGAGACACGTACGACACGCGAGACCGCACCCACCCCCTACGAAGGGACGCGCATCGCCATGCCCGACGACAGCCAGGAACTCATCTCCGGCGGGCACTTGGTCGCCAAGGCGCTCAAAGCCGAGGGCGTCGAGGTCATCTACACGCTCTGCGGCGGCCACATCATCGACATCTACGACGGCTGCGTCGACGAGGGCATCGATGTCATCGACGTACGCCATGAACAGGTGGCCGCCCACGCCGCCGACGGCTACGCCCGCATCACCGGCAAACCCGGCTGTGCCGTCGTCACGGCCGGCCCCGGCACCACCGACGCGGTCACCGGCGTCGCCAACGCCTTCCGCGCCGAGTCCCCCATGCTGCTCATCGGCGGACAAGGCGCCCACACCCAGCACAAGATGGGGTCACTCCAGGACCTCCCGCACGTCGACATGATGGCGCCGATCACCAAGTTCGCCGCCACCGTCCCGGACACCGCCCGCGCCGCCGACATGGTGTCCATGGCCTTCCGCGAGTGCTACCACGGGGCGCCGGGCCCGTCCTTCCTGGAGATCCCGCGCGATGTCCTGGACGCCAAGGTCCCGGCCGCGAAGGCCCGTATCCCCGAGGCCGGGAAGTACCGGGCCTCCACCCGCACCGCCGGTGACCCCGAGGCCGTCGAAAAGCTGGCCGACCTGCTGGTACGGGCCGAGAAGCCGGCGATCCTGCTGGGCAGCCAGGTGTGGACCTGCCGGGGCACCGACGCGGCCATCGAGCTGGTACGGACGTTGAATGTGCCCGCGTACATGAACGGCGCGGGCCGCGGCACCCTGCCGCCCGGCGACCCGCACCACTTCCAGCTCTCCCGCCGCTACGCCTTCGCAGGGGCCGATCTGATCGTGATCGTCGGCACCCCGTTCGACTTCCGCATGGGCTACGGCAAGCGGCTCTCCCCCGACGCGACGGTCGTCCAGATCGACCTCGACTACCGCACCGTCGGCAAGAACCGCGACATCGACCTCGGCATCGTCGGCGACGCGGGCCTGGTCCTGTCCGCCGTCACCCAGGCCGCCTCGGGCCGGCTCAACGGGGGCGCGGGCAAGCGCAAGGAGTGGCTGGACGAGCTGCGCGCCGCCGAGCAGACCGCGATCGAGAAGCGGCTGCCGCAGCTGCGCTCGGACGCCTCCCCCATCCATCCGTACCGGCTGGTCAGCGAGATCAACGACTTCCTCACCGAGGACTCGATCTACATCGGCGACGGCGGCGACATCGTCACCTTCTCCGGCCAGGTGGTGCAGCCCAAGTCCCCCGGCCACTGGATGGACCCCGGTCCGCTGGGCACCCTCGGGGTCGGCGTGCCGTTCGTGATGGCCGCCAAGCAGGCCCGCCCCGACAAGGAGGTCGTGACGCTCTTCGGGGACGGCGCGTTCTCCCTCACCGGCTGGGACTTCGAGACGCTGGTCCGCTTCAACCTCCCCTTCGTCGGCATCGTCGGCAACAACTCCTCGATGAACCAGATCCGTTACGGCCAGAAGGCCAAGTACGGCGAGGAGCGCCAGCGGGTCGGCAACACCCTCGGCGATGTGCCGTACGACCAGTTCGCGCGGATGCTCGGCGGCTACGGCGAGGAGGTCCGCGACCCGGCGGACATCGCCCCGGCCCTGCGGCGCGCCCGCGAGTCCGGCAAGCCGTCGCTGATCAACGTCTGGGTCGACCCGGACGCGTACGCCCCCGGAACGATGAACCAGACGATGTACAAGTAAAGGGGCCATGAGATGACCAAGGCTCTTGAGGGCGTACGCGTCCTCGACATGACGCACGTACAGTCCGGTCCCTCCGCCACCCAGCTGCTGGCCTGGCTCGGCGCGGACGTCATCAAGCTGGAGTCCGTCACCGGGGACATCACGCGCAAGCAGCTGCGCGACCTCCCGGACGTCGACTCCCTCTACTTCACGATGCTCAACTGCAACAAGCGGAGCATCACCCTCAACACCAAGACCGAGCGCGGCAAGGAGATCCTCACCGAGCTCATCCGGCGCAGCGATGTCATGGTGGAGAACTTCGGCCCGGGCGCCGTGGACCGCATGGGCTTCAGCTGGGAGCGCATCCAGGAGATCAACCCGCGGATCGTCTACGCCTCGATCAAGGGCTTCGGCGACGGCCCGTACACCAAGTTCAAGGCGTACGAGGTGGTCGCGCAGGCCATGGGCGGGTCGATGTCCACCACCGGGTTCGACGACGGGCCGCCGCTGGCGACGGGCGCGCAGATCGGCGACTCGGGCACCGGGGTGCACTGTGTGGCGGGCATCCTGGCCGCGCTCTACCAGCGCACCCGCACCGGGCGCGGCCAGCGCGTCAATGTGGCCATGCAGCACGCGGTGCTGAATCTGTGCCGGGTCAAGCTGCGCGACCAGCAGCGGCTGGCACACGGCCCGCTCGCGGAGTACCCGAACGAGAGCTTCGGGGACGAGGTGCCGCGCTCGGGCAACGCGAGCGGCGGCGGGCAGCCGGGCTGGGCGGTCAAATGCGCGCCCGGCGGGCCCAACGACTATGTGTACGTCATCGTGCAGCCCGTCGGCTGGCAGCCGATCACGGAGCTGATCGGGCGGCCGGAGCTGGCCGAGGACCCGGAGTGGGCGACGCCCGAGGCGCGGCTGCCCAAGCTGGCCAAGATGTTCCAGCTGATCGAGGAGTGGTCGTCCACCCTGCCCAAGTGGGAGGTGCTGGAGGCGCTGAACGCCCACAACATCCCCTGCGGGCCGATCCTGTCCACCAAGGAGATCGTCGAGGACGCGTCGCTCGCGGCCAACGAGATGGTGGTGCGGGTCGACCACCCCGAGCGCGGCACCTTCACCACCGTCGGTTCGCCGCTGAAGCTCTCCGACTCCCCGGTCGAGGTCGAGCGCTCCCCGCTGCTGGGCGAGCACAACGAAGAGGTGTACGTCGGGGAGCTGGGCCTCGGCGACGAGGAAGTGCGACTGCTCAAAGTGAACGGAGTGATCTGACGGTGACGTATGACAACGATGCCGTACGGGCCGTGCTCGACGCCGCGCGCGCCGAGGGGCGTTCGGCGCTGACGGCCCCCGAGGGCAAGCTGATCACCGACGCGTACGGCATTCCGACTCCGGCCGAGGGGCTGGCGGAGTGCGCGGACGACGCGGTGGCGCTCGCCGACCGGATCGGCTTCCCGGTCGCCCTCAAGATCGTCTCCCCGGACATCCTGCACAAGACCGACGCGGGCGGGGTGCAGGTGGGGCTGACGTCGGCGGCCGAGGTGCGCGGCGCGTTCACCGCGATCGTCTCCAATTCCCGTGCGTACGACCCCAACGCCCGGATCAAGGGCGTGCAGGTGCAGCAGATGGTGCCGGCGGGCGGCCAGGAGGTCATCGTCGGCGCGGTCACCGACCCGACCTTCGGGAAGGTCGTCGCGTTCGGCCTCGGCGGGGTGCTGGTGGAGGTGTTGAAGGACATCACCTTCCGGCTGGCCCCGGCGAGCAGGGACGACGCGCTGTCGATGCTGGACTCCATCCGGGCCGCCGAGGTGCTGCGCGGCGTACGCGGCGGGGCGGCGGTGGACCGGGAGGCGCTGGCCGACCTGGTGGTCCGCGTCTCCCGGCTGGCCGCCGATTTTCCCGAAGTGGCGGAGGTGGATCTGAATCCGGTGTTCGCCTCCGCTAGCGGGGTGCTGGCCGCCGACGTACGGATCCTGCTCAGCGACACACCGCCCGCCGAGCGGCGCCGCTACTCGCGCGAGGAGATCCTGGCCGCGATGCGGCGGCTGATGCAGCCGCGCTCGGTCACCGTGATCGGCGCCTCCAACGAGCAGGGAAAGATCGGCAACTCGGTGATGCGCAACCTCATCGACGGCGGTTTCCCCGGCGAGATCCACCCGGTGAACCCCAAGTCCGATGACATCCTGGGCCGCAAGGCGTACAAGTCGGTGACCGATGTGCCGGGCGAGGTGGATGTGGCGGTCTTCGCGATCCCCGCCAAGTTCGTCCCCGCGGCGCTGGAGGAGGTCGGCCGCAAGGGCATCCCCAACGCCGTCCTCATCCCCTCCGGCTTCGCCGAGACCGGTGAACACGAACTGCAGGAGCGGATCGTGGCGATCGCCGAGGAGCACGGGGTCCGGCTGCTGGGGCCGAACATCTACGGCTACTACTCCACCTGGCAGGACCTGTGCGCCACCTTCTGCACCCCGTACGACGTCAAGGGGCCGGTGGCGCTCACCTCGCAGTCCGGTGGCATCGGGATGGCCATCCTCGGCTTCGCCCGCACCACCCGTACCGGAGTGTCGGCGATCGTCGGCCTCGGCAACAAGTCGGACGTGGACGAGGACGACCTGCTCACCTACTTCGGCGAGGACCCCAACACCCGGTGCATCGCCATGCACCTGGAAGACCTCAAGGACGGCCGCGCCTTCGTCGAGGCCGCGCGCGCCACCGTGCCGAAGAAGCCGGTCGTGGTGCTCAAGGCGGGCCGTACGGCGGCGGGCGCCAAGGCCGCGGGCTCCCACACCGGGGCGCTGGCCGGGGACGACGCGGTCTACGACGACATCCTGCGGCAGGCTGGGGTGATCCGCGCCCCGGGCCTGAACGAGATGCTGGAGTACGCGCGGGCGCTGCCCGTGCTGCCCACGCCCCAGGGTGACAACGTCGTCATCATCACCGGGGCCGGGGGCTCGGGGGTGCTGCTGTCCGACGCCATCGTCGACAACGGGCTGTCGCTGATGGAGATCCCGCCGGACCTCGACGCGGCCTTCCGCCGCTTCATCCCGCCCTTCGGCGCGGCCGGCAACCCGGTCGACATCACCGGGGGCGAGCCGCCGGCCACCTACGAGGCCACCATCCGGCTGGGCCTGGAGGACCCGCGCATCCACGCGCTCGTCCTCGGCTACTGGCACACCATCGTCACCCCGCCCATGGTGTTCGCCGAGCTCACCGCGCGGGTCGTCGAGGAGTTCCGGGCGCGCGGGATCCACAAGCCCGTGGTGGCCTCCCTCGCGGGCGACACCGAGGTCGAGGAGGCGAGCCAGTACCTCTTCGAGCACGGCGTGGTGGCCTACCCCTACACCACCGAGAAGCCGGTGGCCGTCCTGGGCGCGAAATACCGCTGGGCCCGGTCGGCGGGGTTGCTCACGGGGTTGCCCACGGGGTCGCTCACGTAAAAGCGCACCGTTCTCCCGAGCACGAAGAGTTTGGACAGGGGGCGCTGGCCAGTTCCTTCGAAGCCAAGGGGACGTCATGAGCACAGAGCAACACCGGGATGGGACCGTGCCATTCCGAGAAGTGCAGGACGGCAAGGGGCGCATCTACCGCATCGGCGAGACGGACCGCGACATTCTCGGCCACAGCCGGAAGTTGATGGTCTATCTGCCGTGGATCGCGATGATGGCCATCAGCGTGTCCGAGTACGCGTACGGATCGGCCGAGGACACGCTCTCCGAAGCACACGGCTGGAGCCAGAGCAACACCTTCTGGATCCTGAGCGTGTGGGTGTTCTTCCAGGCCGGGATCGCCTTCCCGGCCGGCTGGATGCGGGAGAGGGGGATACTGACCGCCCGCAGGGCGATGTTCACCGGGTCGGCGCTGTGTCTGGTCGGCTTCCTCGCCCTCTCCCACCTCGACAACGTTGCCGCCGCGATCTTCGGCTTCGGCGTCGTCGGGGGGCTCGGCTCCGGGCTCGTCTACGCCACCTGCATCAATATGGTGGGCAAGTGGTTCCCGGAGCGGCGCGGCGCGAAGACCGGGTTCGTCAACGGCGGCTTCGCGTACGGCGCACTGCCGTTCATCTTCATCTTCAACTACTGGTTCGACACCGGAAACTACAACGAGGTGCTCGACCTCATCGGTGTCTATGTGCTGATCGTGGTGGCGGTCTGCGCCTGGTTCTTCAAGGACCCGCCCAAGAACTGGTGGCCCGCGCATATCGACCCGATCCGCTTCAGCGGCAACGCCAAGACCGCGGCGAGCCTGGCCAAGAACCCGCCCGCGGTGCGGCAGTACACGCCCAAGGAGGCCATCAGGACGGGCATGCTGCCGCTGATGTGGCTGTCGCTGGTGATGACGGCCGGGGTGTCCATCTTCGGCATCTCCTTCCAGGTCGACTACGCCAAGGAGGTGGGCTTCGGCCCGCTGGTCGCGGCCTCGTCGATGGGCGTCATGTCCGTCATCAACGGCGTGGGCCGCGGGGTCGTGGGCTGGCTGTCGGACATCTGGGGGCGCAAGAACACCCTGGTGTTCGTGATCGTGGTCCTGGGGCTCGCGCAGTTCGGGGTGATCTGGGCCGGAAACCTGCACAACGAGGCGCTGTTCCTCGTCTTCGCCTTCCTCTCCGGCTTCGGCGGCGGCGCCTTCTACCCGATGTTCGCCGCCCTGACCCCGGACTACTTCGGCGAGAACTACAACGCCACCAACTACGGCCTGGTGTACAGCGGAAAGCTGGTCAGCGGGCTGTTCGGCGGCGGCCTCGGCTCCATGGTGGTCGACGACTGGGGGTACGACGGGGCGTACGCGCTGGCCGGCGGCATCTCCATGGTGGCGGCCGCGGTCGCCCTGCTGCTGCGCCAGCCGGGCCGGCCACGGGTCCGGGACATCGCGCCCAACCCACAGCCGATCAGCCGGGAGGCGGTCTGACGGCGATGTGAGACAGGCCGTCGTACGGCGGCGCGAGCCTCGTACGGTGGCGGATTCGGGACGGCGGCACGCCTGCACCATGGGCGTGCCGCCGTCCCGCGTTTCGCTGCGCGGCTGAGGCAACTACGCGGGCTACTGGGCGCTCGCGGTGGGGCGTACCACGATCTCGTTCACGTCGACCTCGGCGGGCCGGCTGACGGCGAAGGCGATGGCATCCGCGACCGCCGACGCGGGGATGGCCACCGCGCGATATGCCTTCATCGCCTCGCGGGCCTCCGGGTCGGAGATCGATTCGGCGAGTTCGGACTCGGTGACGCCCGGGGACACCACGCTGACCCGGATGTCGGTGGCCGACTCCTGGCGCAGCCCCTCGGAGAGCGCGCGTACGGCGAACTTGGTCGCGCAGTACACGGCGGCGGTGGGCGACACCTCGTACGCGCCGACCGAGGCGACGTTCACGAAGTGCCCGCCTCGCTGCCGCCGCATCACCGGCAGGGCGGCCGCGATGCCGTACAGCACACCGCGGATGTTCACATCGATCATGCGATCCCACTCGTCGACCTTCAGCGCCCCGAGCGGCGAGAGCGGCATCACCCCGGCGTTGTTGACCATCACGTCCACCCGTCCCCAGCGCTCAACGGCGGTGGCGACGAAGTCCCGCATATCGGCGGCGTCCGTGACGTCCAGCGACCGGCAGGCGGCGCTGCCGCCCTTGGCGGTGATGTCCTGGACCAGCGCCTCCAGGCGGTCGACGCGCCGCGCGCCCAGCAGGACGTGGTGCCCGTCGGCGGCCAGGCGGCGGGCGGTGGCCTCCCCGATGCCGCTGCTCGCTCCGGTGACCAGGACGACCTTGTTTGCATTCCCGGCGGTCTCCGTCATGTGTTTTCTCCGTAAATCGTCAGGTGGAACACTTCCGTCACGCCGAGTCTGAGCAGGTCAGAGGCCGTCAACCAGGACAGGCGCTGCCTGGGTGCGGCACACCCAGGCAGCCCGCGGAGCCGCCGCCTAGCCTGGACACATGGCTGACAACCACCTGGGAGACTTTCTGCGTACGCGGCGCGCCGCCCTGCGGCCGGAGGACGTCGGCATGCCGAGCCACGGGGTGCGCAGGGTCGCCGGGCTGCGCCGTGAGGAGGTCGCGGTCCTGGCCGGGATGAACGTCGACTACTACACGCGGCTGGAACAGGGCCGTGAGCGCCATCCCTCGCCCCAGGTGCTCGACGCCCTCGGTCGCGCCCTGCGCCTCGATCCGGACGCCCGGGCCCATCTGCACCGAGTGGCCGGGGTGGCGCCGGGCATACGACCCGCCGCCACCGCCGCCACCGTGTCCCCGGCGCTGCGCCAGCTGATGGACGGCTACCCGAACACCCCGGCGTTCGTGATCAACCGCACGATGGACATCCTCGCCGCCAACGCCCTGACCGACGCCCTGTACGCCCCGTTCGCAGCCGCGGACAATCTGGTCCGCATGGCCTTCCTGGACCCCGTGGCGCGTGGCTTCTACCCGGACTGGGACTGGACGGCCCAGGCCACCGTGGCCAATCTGCGCGAGGCGACCGGCTTTGACGCGGACGACCCGCGGCTGCGCGAGCTCGTCGCCACCCTCACCGAGCACAGCGCGGAGTTCACCCGCCTCTGGAACACGCACAGCGTGCGCGGCAAGACTCGGGAGCCCAAGCGCTTCCTGCACCCGGACGTCGGCCCGCTCACCCTCACCTACCAGGCCTTCGACGTACGTGACGCCCCCGGCCAGCAGCTCATCATCTACCACGCCGAACCGGGCAGCCCCAGCGCCGAGGCTCTGGGCCTCCTCGGCTCCGTCCACGCCACCCGGCGCCGGGCGGATTCCCCGCCCCAGCGTGATCGCTAGGGTTGCGGAGCATGACACTGACAGCAGTAGCCCTGGTCGTGATGGTCATCGCGGTGTTGGGGTCGGCCGTCGAGCGCAAGGTCGACAAGCTGAACCGCAGGACCGCGCAGTTGACCCGCAAGGTCGATCTGATACTCGAGCACCTGGGCCTCGAGGAACCCCAACCGGAGCTGGCGCCGGTGCGGGCCCTCCTCGTGGAGGGAAAGAAGTTGCACGCCATCAAGGCCTACCGGGAGATCACCGGGGCGGATCTGAAAGAGGCCAAGGAGGCGGTCGAAAGCATGGGGTGACGCGGGGTGACGCGCCTCCGCGACGGCCTGTCAGTCGGTCAGCCCGTCAGCCGCCCTCGCGCTCGTGGTACGTACGCCGGGTGTGCTCGGTGTGGGCGCGCATGACGTCCGTGGCGCGGCGCTCGTCCTGGGCGGAGATGGCCGCGATCAGCTCGCGGTGTTCGATCCAGGACTGCTTGCCGCGCTGGCGGGCCACCGGGGTGTAGTACCAGCGGACCCGGCGGTCCACCTGGGCGGCCAGTTCGGCCAGGACCGCGTTTCCCGCGAGCTCCATCACCTTGGCGTGGAACTCCGCGTTGGCCGCGACCGCGCCGTCCACATCGTCGGCGAGCACCGCACGCTCGCCCTTGACGCACAGTTCCTCCAGCGCCTCGACCCCGGACGGCCCGGCGTGTGCGGCGGCCAGCCGGGCGGCCTCGGCCTCCAGGAGGGTGCGGACCGTGAGGAGTTGGTCGGCCTCCTCCTCGGTGGGCTCGTGGACGAACGCGCCCTGGGCGGGGCGCAGATCCACCCAGCCCTCCGTGTTCAGCCGCTGCAGTGCCTCGCGCACCGGCTGGCGGGAGACTCCGAGATGGCCGGCGAGCTCGCTCTCGACCAGGTGCTGGCCGGGGCGCAGGGCGCGGGTGGTGATCAGCTCGAGCAGCGCCTCGTAGACGCGCTCGCGGAGCGGCCCCGGTCGCTCCAGCTTCGGCACCGCGCCCTGCGGCAGTCCTCTGGACAGCATCGGGCCCCTTTCGGATTCGTCGTCTCGGGCTCTCGGGTATTCGGGTACGGGTATGAGTACGGATACTCGAGCTTTCTCGGGCTCCCTTGGCGGACAGGCTCCCCTGATTGGTTATTGTCTACAGTTTACCCATACTGTCCACGCACTGACCTCTGACATCTGGTCAGGAGGTGGCCGAATTACTTAAAGTCGCAACCATGCCCTCCACTCCCCGCCTCGCCTTCCTCGACCGCTCCCGCACCCTCGCGCCGCCGGGCTGGAGCCGCTGGCTGGTTCCGCCCGCCGCGCTGTCCGTCCATCTCGCCATCGGCCAGGCGTACGCCTGGAGCGTGTTCAAGTCGCCGCTGGAGTCCTCGCTCGACCTGTCGGGCACGGCGAGCGCGCTCCCCTTCCAGCTGGGCATCGTGATGCTGGGCCTCTCCGCGGCCTTCGGCGGCACGCTGGTCGAGCGCAACGGTCCGCGCTGGGCGATGTTCGTATCGCTGGTCTGCTTCTCCTCCGGTTTCCTCGTCGCCGCGCTGGGCGCCGCCACCCGCCAGTACTGGCTGGTGGTCCTCGGCTATGGCTTCATCGGCGGCATCGGCCTCGGCATCGGATACATCTCACCGGTCTCGACGCTGATGAAGTGGTTCCCCGACCGACCAGGAATGGCCACCGGCATCGCCATCATGGGCTTCGGCGGCGGCGCGCTCATCGCCTCGCCCTGGTCGACCCGGCTGCTGGACGCGTTCGGCGAGGACAGCTCCGGAATCGCATCCACCTTCCTGGTGCACGCGCTCACCTACGGTGCCTTCATGGCGCTCGGCGTACTGCTGGTGCGGGTGCCGCCGGACGGCTGGCGGCCGGCCGGCTGGGAGCCGCCGAGCACACCCGGCCGCCTGGTCAGCACCGCCCACGTCTCCGCCCGAAACGCCATCCGCACCCCGCAGTTCTGGTGCCTGTGGGTCGTGCTGTGCATGAACGTCACGGCCGGTATCGGCATCCTGGAGAAGGCCGCGCCGATGATCACGGACTACTTCGCGGACACCTCGGCCTCCGTCACCACCTCAGCCGCCGCGGGCTTCGTGGCGCTGCTGTCGGCCGCGAACATGACGGGGCGGCTGCTGTGGTCGTCGACCTCCGACCTGCTCGGCCGCAAGAACATGTACCGGATCTACCTGGGCGTGGGGGCACTGATGTATCTGGCGCTCGCGCAGCTCGGGGACTCCTCCAAGCCGCTGTTCGTGGTCTGCGCGCTGGTGATCCTGTCCTTCTACGGCGGCGGGTTCGCGACCGTACCGGCGTATCTGAAGGATCTGTTCGGCACCTACCAGGTGGGCGCGATCCACGGACGGCTGCTGACGGCCTGGTCGCTGGCCGGGGTCCTCGGCCCGTTCATCGTCAACAAGGTCGCCGACCACCAGAAGGAGACCGGACACACCGGCCCCGGCCTCTACTCGCTCTCCATGTCCATCATGATCGGCCTGCTCGTCGTCGGCTTCGTGGCCAACGAGCTGATCCGGCCGGTCAATCCGCGCTTCCACGAGCCCGCGGGAGAGCCGGTCGAGCAAACCGCCGCGCAACCCGCCGAGAAGCCCGCCGAGAAGGGAACGGACCGTTGACTTCCTCCCCCTCCTGAAGGAGGGGGATCCTACGGCTCGCGCCGTAGGGGTTCCTGCTTCGTCGCCGACTGCCCGCCCGGAGTGCTCCGTTGAGGTCTTACACCGGCTCCACAGGCCGACACCGCCAGCCCGGCGGCCTTGAGGTTCTGTGCCGCGTTCACGTCGCGGTCGTGGGTGATGCCGCACTCGCACGTCCAGGTGCGGATGTGCAGCGGCATCTTGTGCTGCAGAGTTCCACAGTTCGAGCACAGCTTGGAAGAGGGGAACCAGCGGTCGACCGCGATCACTTCGCGTCCGTACCACTGGGCCTTGTACTCCAGCATGCTGCGGAACTCCGACCAGGCCGCGTCGGAGATGGCGCGGGCGAGATGGCCGTTCTTCAGCAGGTTCCGAACGGTGAGATCCTCGATCACGATCGTTTGGTTTTCACGAACGAGCCGAGTGGTGAGCTTGTGCAGGTTGTCGCGTCGCCGGTCGGCGATGCGGGCATGGATGCGCGCGACCTTCCGCCGGGCACTGGCCCGGTTCGCGCCGTCGCCCTTGGCCTTGCGGGAAAGTTCCCGCTGGGCCTTGGCCAGGCGCGCCCGGTCGCGCCGCTCGTGCCGGGGGTTGGTGATCTTCCCCCCCGTGGACAGGGTCAGCAGATGGCCCAGCCCGGCATCCACGCCGACCGCCGTATCCGTGGCGGTCAGCGGCTTCACGGCCGGGTCCTCGCACAGGAGGGACACGTACCAGCGTCCGGCCGCATCCTGCGACACGGTCACCGTGGACGGCGCCGCGCCCTCCGGAAGAGGACGGGACCACACGATGTCCAGCGGCTCCGCCATCTTCGCCAAAGTCAGCTTCCCGTCACGAAACCGGAAAGCGCTGGTGGTGTACTCGGCGGACTTCCGGGACCTCTTCCGCGACTTGAACCGCGGGTACCTGGCCCGCTTGGCGAAGAAGTTGGTGAACGCCGTCTGAAGATGGCGCAGGGCCTGCTGGAGCGGCACGGAGGAGACGTCGTTGAGGTACGCCAGTTCCTCGGTCTTCTTCCACGCCGTCAGCATCGCCGACGTCACGTTGTAGTTCACCCGCTCCTGCCGCAGCGTCCACGCCTCCGTGCGCGCCGCAAGCGCCAGGTTATAGACCTTCCGCACGCACCCGAACGTGCGCGACAGCTCTGCTGCCTGCGCATCGGTCGGATAGAAGCGGTACTTGAACGCCCGCTTCACGTGGGTGACCTCCATGACTCACACACTAACCCATCAGTTTGTGACCTAGCGCGGGTAGTTGATTATGGACCCCGGTCCGCACTGGCGGCGAACCGGCTTGTCTTTCCCTGGCCCGCAGGGGTTCGATTCCTCCCCGCTCTGAAGGCCGGGGTTTTCTCAAAGGAGATCAGATGAAGAACCGCGCGGCGCTGACCGTGGCCGCCTGGGCCTGGGTAGTCCTCCCGTTCGGATACGGGGTCTACGAGCTCGTACGCAAGGCCAGCCAGCTCTTCACCGGCTGAGTCGAAATCTCCAGCGCCCGGCCCGATTCGACACCACTGGCGGATCCGCAGGCAGAGACCCCGGCTGTCAGAACGTAACGGGCCGGGGCGCCCTCCTCTCATCTCCGGGCCTGGGGAAGTCTCCGGGGCTTGACCTGGAGAGGGAGTCCCTCGGAGTTCATCAGCCGGTTTCGACCTTGAACGGCAGGGTCACGGGTCTAGGTGATCACGCTCCGGAACCGGTTCACACCTCATCTCACCCCAGACCTGCTTGCCCCAGCGGTACCGATCCGTTCCCCATCGGTCTGTGAGAGCATCGACCAGTAGAAGCCCTCGCCCTCGGGTGTTGTCGCCATTGGAGTCCGTTCGCATATGGGGCATGGTCCGGGACCGGTCCACGACGCCGAGGCGGACGAACTTCTCGGACGGTCGGGTGACGACGACCCGGATCGACTCCAGACGGGCGTGGTTGACAGCGTTGGAAACCAGCTCGGTGATCACCAGCACGGCGTCCTCGATCAGGTCCTCCTGACCCCAGGCAGCCAGTGCGGCTCGTACCAGTTTGCGGGCGACTTCTGCGCTCTCAGGTACGCGGCGCATGGTCTGGGAATATCCGGGGTGCCCTGTGGGGCGAGGCGTAGCGGTCACAGTCATCAGGACCTCAGTGGGTGCGAAGTGAGCGGCCTTGTCCGAGTGAACGACGGCGCGCCGCGCCACGGGAGGAAAGATCGCTCGGGTGCGCAAACCGCCCAGCCGGTAATTTCTTGACCTACTCCACTCACGGAGGGGACCGGCGTAGCTACGGTGGGTAGGTGGAAGCAAATGAGAGCCTCCTCGCCGCCATGCAGGAGAGCGGACTCACCCAGGCGGAGTTGGCAGACGCAGTAAACACTCACCTGATCTGCGACGGCTACGAAGGCACAGTCAGCGACCGGACGGTCCGCAACTGGCTGACCGGAAAAACCCGTTGGCCGCACCCTGGCAGAGGGCGGCGTTAGAGGCAGTATTCGGATGTACTGCCGAAGAACTGGGATTCATCCCACCGGCCCGAAGACACCCCACAACACAACCGGAGGAACCCGTGAGGCGCAGGAACTTCCTGACCGCCACCACTGGTACGACGGCTGCGGTTGTCGTACCTCTCGTCGCCCAGCACTCCGTGGGCACCTCCGATGTGATCCGGCTCCGCTCGGGCCTGGACGCCCTGACGGCCCTGGACCAGAAAAAGGGAGGCCACGACGGTTTGGAGCGCGCGGCCCTCGCCGGGGCCGCCGAGGCCCTGGAGAAGCAGAAGCAAGGGGCCTCCCAGCGCATCCGGCTGCGCCTTTTCGGCGTCGCCGCCGACTACACCGCAACGGCCGCTTGGAGCGCTCTGGACGCCCGGCAGCCCGACCGGGCCCAAGCTCTTCTGGGCAAAGCGCTCTACCTCGCCGGGATGGCCAACGACCCCATCACCGAGCTGAGAGTCTGGAACTCCTACGCGATGCTCGCCTATCAACGCGGGGAACACGCCGAGACCGTCGACTCGGGGCAGGCGGCCCAGCACACCGCGATCACGCGGCGGGACCCACTGCTCGCGTCCCTCGCGCATGCCCGTACAGCCCTCGGTCACTCGAACCTCGGCAACCGACAGGCCGCCTTACGATGCCTCGGGTACGCCCAGGAAGCCCTGGGCAAGGCGTCCTTCGACGAACCTCGGCCGGGCTGGGTGGCCTTTTACGGGCCCGCCGAGCTGACCGCTATGACAGCCATCGTCCGGGACCGGATCGGCGATCCCGCGGAAGCCGAGGCAGCCTCTCACCAGGCCCTGGCCACCATCCCCAAGCAGTTCCGCCGGAACCGTGCCATGGCCACCACACGGCTCGCCCTGACTCAGCTCCACCAACGCGACATCGATCAGGCGTGTGCCACCGCCTCCACGGTCTTCGAGCTGATGGCCGGCCAACCGATCCCTGGCCGAATGCGGTCCCTCCTTGGCGACTACTACCGCGACTTGATCGCTCTTGCGCCGGACGCGAGCGTCGCCCAAGAGTGGGGAGACCGCTACCGATACGAATGGAGCCGAGCTTGAGCGCCGCCGATCTGAACGTCCGCCACTTCACCCACCAGGACCTTCCGGGGATCCGCCAGATACTGATCGACGTGCACGCCGACGCCTACGCGGATGCGATGGACTTTGAGTTCAACCAGCGCTTCCCCTGGTTCGTGGACCATTGGGGCGGCCACCCGGAGTTCTCATGCATGATCGCGTTCGATGGTGACGAGGCGGTGGGCTTCGCCTACGGCGCCCCGGCCAACCCCGGTCGCGAATGGTGGCGCGAACACCTCGACCCGGCCCCGGAGAAGAGCCGCACGTTCTCCTTCTCCGAACTGGCTGTCCGTACGAAGTGGCGCAAGAAGGGGCTGGCCGAGCGGCTGACCCGTGCACTCCTGGAGGAGCGGGATGAGGATATCGTGGTCCTGCTCGTCGACACTGAGCACCCTCGGGTGCGGGCCCTGTACGAGACCTGGGGCTTCCGGAGGGTCGGGAAGCGGCAGCCCTTCCCCGACTCGCCGATGTATGCCGTGATGCTCGCCGAGCTTCCATTGAAATGACTCCGCATGCACCAAACAGTGGTTCGCGTTGCTCGTCCCCGCGCGGCATCTGGCATGGACCGGCAGCGTTTTGCTGACATACATGGCCGGCTGCAAGCGCCGGGCCACGTGAACGTGGATGCTATGGGGAGACTCGGGCACAGTCCCGCGTCGCGGAATCGGGGGTTCAGTGGATTCTGGGATGGACGTGTCCGGGGTGGTGCTGGCGGACCGATACCGGCTTAAGCGGTTACTTGGTCGCGGCGGCATGGGCGAGGTGTGGCTGGGCCGTGACCAGTCGGTTCTGCGGCGCGAGGTCGCGGTCAAACTGTTGCCGACCTGGTCCGATGCCGATGCAGTGCGACGTTTCCAGCGGGAGGCAGAAACCCTCGCCAGTCTTCAGCACCCGGGGCTCACCGTGGTGCACGACGCGGGCCGCCACGAGGGGTATCTGTACATCGTCATGGAACTGCTGCGCGGTGGCGACCTGTCACAGGTGATGGCCGACCATCCGAGGGGCCTGCCCGTGGAGCGGGTGCTGGACCTGTCCGCTCAGACTGTCGCCGCGCTGGCCGCTGCCCACCAGTGCGGTGTGATCCACAGGGATCTCAAACCGGCGAACCTGTTCGTTCAGCCCGGGGACCGGGTGAAGATCTGCGACTTCGGTATCGCGCGCACCGCGAACGCCACCGGCACCATAACCATGGCCGGACACGTGATCGGCACCCCGCCGTACATGTCGCCTGAACAGTGCCGGGACGAGCCACTGAGCACTAGCAGCGACTTGTACTCGCTTGGTTGCGTCATGTTCGAAATGCTCACCGGGCGCCCCCCGTTCGCTCCCGACTTGTCCTTCTACAACCTGATGCGCCTGCACGTGGAACAGCCTGCGCCGCACACCCTGCGGCCCGACATCCCGGACTGGCTGGAGGACTTGGTCCAGGCGCTGCTGGCCAAGGCACCGCACGACCGCCCGGACGCCCACACCCTCACCACGCAACTGGCCCAGCCAGGCGTTCCTCCGTCCCGAGCCCGCTCGACACGGCAACACATCGTCAACGGCCCTCCCCAGACTCTTCGCGGCGAACTGCGCCGCACGTTGACTACGCATGCCCTGGTGAGGAGCATCGCTTTCAGCCCGGACGGTCGCACCCTGGCTGCCGGTACCGGCAAGCAGATTGTCTTGTGGGACACCGCCACCGGCCAAACCCGCCTCACACTGACTCGCCACGGATTGCTGGCCAACGTGCTTGGCGTAGCGTTCAGCCCGGACGGCCGCACCCTCGCCAGCGCCTCCGACGGCCAAATGCTCCTGCTCTGGGACACCGGCACCGGGGACAAAAGGCGCGCCTTACGGCACGGACTTATGAGAATGCTCCGGTGCGTGGCGTTCAGCCCGGACGGCCGCACCCTCGCCGTCGGCGCGGACAACGGGGTCCACCTGTGGGACCCGACGACCGGGCAACGGGGTGCCTGGCTGCGCTTCCCCAGGCCCCCCGGCATTGACTCCCTGGCGTTCGGCCCAGACAGCCGCAGCCTGGCGGTCACCAGCGGCCCCCGCAATAGAATCCGCGTCTGGGACACGCGTACCGGCCTCGAACTGCACACAAACAACCCGGACTTGGCGATGAGCGTGGCTTTCAGTCCGGACGGCCGCACGCTCGCCGGCAGCTACCGTGACCCCCTCGCACCGCCCGGGCAAATTCGCCTCTGGGACGCGCATTCCGGTGCAGTACTCCATACCTTGTCCGGGCACACCAATCACTTGCACTCCTTGACGTTCAGCCCGGACGGCCGGACCCTCGCCGTCGGCGCGGACAACGGGGTCCACCTGTGGAACGCACATACCGGCGAACCGCTGGTTACTCTCATTGGGCACACCAATGCCGTCCGCACGGTGGCATTCAGCCCGGACGGCCGCACCCTGGCCAGCGCCGGGGGCGACAATCTCGTCCACCTCTGGACGATCACTACCTGAACCGCGCACGCGGCGATCGCTACTGGACGCCCGCCTTGCGGGTCCTGGCGATGCCCCTCATGCCACAAGGGGCGGGGGAGTTGATGCGCTGCATGGAAGTTGCAGCAGCCTTCCCTAACAGCCCCAGCGGGCATACTGTATTCAATATCCTGTGGACGATGCCGGCGTTGCCGACGAAGTATCAGCCGTCATAAGGAGCCCGTCGTGGCCCGTAACCGCAACCGACAGCCCAGGCGCTACCCCCGCCTGACCCACCCGCTCGTACGGGACCCGGCGAGCGGCGAACTGCGCCGCGCCACCTGGGAGGAGGCCCTTGACCGGGCCGCCGCCGGGTTCACCGCCGCCACCGGGGCGTACGGGCCCGACGCGTTCGGGATGTTCTCCTGCTCCCGCGCCACCAACGAAATGAACTACGTGGCCCAGAAGTTCGCGCGCGTGGTCATGGGCACCAACAACGTGGACTCGTGCAACCGCACCTGCCACGCGCCCAGCGTCGCGGGTCTGTCGGCGGCCTTCGGCTCCGGGGGCGGCACCTCCTCGTACGCCGAGGTCGAGGACACCGATCTGATCGTGATGTGGGGCTCCAACGCCCGCTTCGCGCACCCCATCTTCTTCCAGCACGTGCTCAAGGGCATCCACAACGGCGCCCGGATGTACGCCGTCGATCCGCGCCGCACCTCCACCGCCGAATGGGCGGAGAGCTGGCTCGGGCTCAACGTCGGCACCGACATTCCGCTCGCCCACGCCGTCGGCCGCGAGATCATCCACTCCGGGCTGGCCAACCACGCCTTCATCGACCGCGCGACCAGCGGGTTTGCGGAGTACGCGGCCGAGGTCGAGCCCTGGACCCTGTCCGTCGCCGAGAAGGTCACCGGGGTGCCGGCGGCCGCGATCCGCGACCTCGCACACGCCTATGCCACCGCCGAACGCGCCCAGCTGTGCTGGACACTGGGCATCACCGAACACCACAACGGCACGGACAACGTCCGGGCGCTGATCAATCTGTCCCTGCTGACCGGCCACGTCGGCCGCCACGGCTCCGGGCTGCAGCCGCTGCGCGGGCAGAACAACGTGCAGGGCGGCGGCGACATGGGCGCCATCCCCAACCGGCTACCCGGCTTCCAGGACATCCTGGACCCAGCGAGCCGGGGGAAGTTCGAGGCGGCGTGGGACGTGGTCATCCAGCCGCGCTACGGGCTCAACCTCACCGAGATGTTCGAGGCGATGGAGGAGGGCCGGCTGCGCGCGGTCTACTGCGTCGGCGAGAACCCGGCCCAGTCCGAGGCCGACAGCGAGCAGGCCATCCGGCGGCTGCGCGCCCTGGACCATCTGGTGGTCCAGGACATCTTCCTGACCAAGACCGCCGAACTGGCCGATGTCGTGCTGCCCGCCACCGCCGCCTGGTGCGAGACGGACGGTACGACCACCAACAGCGAGCGGCGGGTGCAGCGGGTGCGCAAGGCGGTCGAACCGCCCGGCGAGGCGCGTGAGGACATCGACATCATCTGCGAACTGGCCCGACGGCTCGGCCGCGACTGGAAGTTCACGGATGCCGAGGAGGTGTGGAACGAGCTGCGCTCCGTCTCCCCCGACCACTTCGGGATGACGTACGAACGGCTCGAGGAACACCACGGCATCCAGTGGCCCTGCCCCAGCACCGAGCGGCTGGAGCCCAGCTATCTGCACGGGCGGCTGTGGGCCGCGGACCCGGCGCGGCGCGGTCCGCGCGCCCCCTTCGGGCCGGTCAAGCACGACCCGCCGGTCGATCTGACCGACGAGCGCTACCCGATCCGGCTCACCACGGGGCGGCGCCTCGACTCGTACAACACCGGGGTGCAGAGCGGCAGTTTCGCCTCCCCGCTGCGGCGCGGCGAGTACATCGAGCTGTGCCCCGAGGACGCGGACCGCTACGGGGTGGCGGCCGGGGAGGAGGTGCGCGTGGCGTCGCGGCGCGGCGCGGTGGTGGCGCCGGTGTGGATCGACCCGGGGCTGCGGCCCGGGCTCGCGTTCATGACCATGCACTTCCCCGACGAGGTCGACACCAACGCGCTGACCATCGAGGCGAACTGCCCGATCGCCGGGACGGCCGAGTTCAAGGCGTCGGCCATCCGGATCGAAAAGCTTCCCGTGCCCGCCGATGTCGCCGATGTGAGGAGCTGAGCGTGGATCTGCACTTCGGTGACAGCAAGCCGACGGACGAGGAGCGGGCCGCCGTCGACGCGCTGCTCGGCCCGCCCGAGTCCGCCTGGGAGGGCGCCGACGACCGTACGGACACCGATCTGCGCTGGGCGCGCGGCGGGCGGGCGGCGCGCGAGCGGCGGGACCTGCTGCTGCCGGGGCTGCACGCGATCAACGACCGCGTGGGCTGGATCAGCGAGGGCGCGCTGGACTATCTGTGCCGCCGGCTGACCGTGCCGCCCGCCGAGGGCTACGGCGTGGCGACCTTCTACGCGATGTTCTCGGTCCGCCCCCGCCCGGCCACCGTCGTCCACGTCTGTACGGATCTGACCTGCGCGGCCCGCGGGTCGGCGGAGGTGTGCGCGGGTCTCGAGCGCGAGTTGGGGGCGGCGGGGTCGGCCCGGGCGGGCGGTGTGGTCTGGCAGCCGAGCCCGTGCCTGGGCCTGTGCGAGCGCGCCCCGGCGGCGCTGGCCATCCGCGCGGGCGTACCCACGGCCGCCGCCGGAGCCATAGCAGCGCCAACCACCGCCTCCGGGCCCGCCGCCACCGCCGTCATCGCCCCCGCCACCCCCGCCACCGTCGCCGAGGCCGCCCGCGCGGTGGCGGACGCACCGGCCGAGCCGCCCGCCGTGGCCGCCGTGCCACAGGCCGGGCCCGCGGCCGGGAGCGGGGCCCAGGGGCTGCGGCTGCTGCGCAGGGTCGGGATCGTGGACCCGGCGAGCCTGGACGACTACCGCGCCCACGGCGGCTACGCCGCTCTGCGCCGGGCCTTCGCGCTCGGGCCCGCCGGGGTGATCCGCGAGGTGAGCGACGCGGGTCTGGTGGGGCGGGGCGGGGCCGCGTTCCCGACCGGGCGTAAGTGGGACGCCACCGCCCGGCAGCCCGACCACCCGCACTACCTGGTGTGCAACGCGGACGAAAGCGAGCCGGGGACGTTCAAGGACCGGGTGCTGATGGAGGGCGACCCGTACGCGCTCATCGAGGCCATGACCATCGCCGGCTACGCGATCGGCGCCCACCACGGCTATCTCTACCTCCGCGGCGAGTACCCGCGCGCCCTCGCCCGCCTCGAGCACGCCATCGGCCAGGCGCGCACCCGCGGTCTGCTCGGCCCGGACGTGCTGGGCCAGGGCTTCGCGTTCGACATCGAGATCCGGCGCGGCGCGGGGGCGTACATCTGCGGCGAGGAGACCGCGATCTTCAACTCGATCGAGGGGCGGCGCGGCGAGCCGCGCAGCAAGCCGCCGTTCCCCGTCGAGAAGGGCCTGTTCGGCAAGCCAACCGCGGTCAACAACGTCGAGACGCTGGTCAATGTCCTGCCAATCCTGACCGAGGGCGCCGCGGCTTATGCGCGCGTCGGCACCGAAACCTCCACCGGCACCAAACTTTTCTGCGTCTCCGGCGCCGTGGACCGCCCCGGGGTCTACGAGCTGGCGTTCGGCGCCACGCTCCGCGAGCTGCTGGACCTCGCCGGGCCGCCGCCCGCCCTGCGCGCGGTGCTGCTCGGCGGCGCGGCCGGCGGCTTCGTACACCCCGACGAGCTGGACGTGCCGCTCACCTTCGAAGGCACCCGGGCCGCGGGCACCACGCTGGGCTCGGGGGTGGTGCTGGTCCTGGACGAGAGCGTGGAACTGCCGCGCATCCTGCTGCGCATCGCGGAGTTCTTCCGCGACGAGTCCTGCGGGCAGTGCGTGCCCTGCCGGGTGGGCACGGTGCGGCAGGAGGAGGCGCTGCACCGGATCAAGGACCGTACGGGGGCGGCCGCGGCCGGCGATATCGCGCTGCTGCGCGAGGTCGGGCAGGCGATGCGGGACGCCTCGATCTGCGGTCTGGGCCAGACCGCCTGGAACGCCGTCGAATCCGCCATCGACCGGCTCGGCGTCTTCGAACCCCCTCGACCGTCCGCCGGGAAGGGAGCCTCCGTATGACTGCCGTTCCGCTTCAGCCGCCGCGCCGCCTGGTCGACTTCACGCTCGACGGGGAGCCGGTGCGCGCCCCCGAGGGATCCACGCTCCTGGACGCGTGCCGCGCCTCGGGCAAGGACATCCCGACGCTGTGCCAGGGCGACACGCTCACCCCCAAGAACGCCTGCCGGGTGTGTGTGGTGGAGGTCGAGGGCGCGCGGACCCTCGCCCCGGCCTGCTCGCGCCGCGTGGAGCCGGGCATGGAGGTGCGTACGGACACCGACCGGGCCCGGCATAGCCGAAAGGTCGTCCTGGAACTACTGGCCTCCTCGACCGATCTGTCGACAACACCGCGCGCCGCCGAGTGGATCGAGGAGTACGGGGCCGAGCCGGGCCGCTTCGGGCCGGACGCCGCCCGGATGGACGAGCAGCCGAAGATCGACAACGACCTCTATGTCCGCGACTACGACAAGTGCATCCTCTGCTACAAGTGCGTGGACGCGTGTGGTGAGCAGTGGCAGAACACCTTCGCCATCGCGGTCGCGGGCCGCGGCTTCGACGCCCGTATCTCCGCCGAGCACGACGCCCCGCTGACCGACTCGGCCTGTGTGTACTGCGGCAACTGCATCGAGGTGTGCCCGACCGGCGCCCTCAGCTTCAGGTCGGAATTCGATATGCGGGCGGCCGGGACCTGGGACGAGTCGGCGCAGACCGAGACCACGACCGTATGCGCCTACTGCGGCGTCGGCTGCAACCTCACACTCCATGTGCAGGACAATGAGATCGTGAAGGTCACCTCGCCACACGACAATCCGGTGACCCACGGCAATCTCTGTATCAAGGGTCGCTTCGGCTACCAGCACGTACAGAACCGGGACTGACGGGACTGATCGATATGGGACGGGTCACCGAGCGCCGCCGCGTCATCCGCATCCGGGACGGCGCGGTGAGCACGCGCCCGGACACCCTCGTCGCCGAGGAACCCCTGGAGATCCGGCTGAACGGAAAGCCGTTGGCGATCACCATGCGCACACCGGGCGACGACTTCGCGCTCGCCGCCGGTTTCCTGGTGAGCGAGGGGGTCCTGGGGCGGGCGGACGAGCTGGCGAACATCGTCTACTGCGCGGGGGCCACCGAGGACGGCTCGAACACGTACAACGTGGTGGACGTGAAGCTGGCGCCCGGCGTCCCCGTCCCCGACATCACCCTGGAGCGCAACGTCTACACGACCTCGTCATGCGGGCTGTGCGGCAAGGCCAGCCTGGACGCGGTGCGCACCACGGCGCGCTGGCCGGTGGGCGACGACGAGAACGCCCCGGTGCGGATCGAGCCGGAGACGCTGGCCTCCCTCCCCGACCGGCTCCGCGCCGCGCAGCGCGTCTTCGACCGGACCGGGGGGCTGCACGCGGCGGCGCTGTTCACCCCGGAGGGCGAGCTGCTGGACGTACGCGAGGACGTGGGCCGGCACAACGCGGTGGACAAACTGGTCGGGCGGGCGCTGCAGCAGGGGCTGCTGCCGCTGTCCGGGGCCGTGCTGCTGGTCTCCGGCCGGGCCTCGTTCGAGCTCGCGCAGAAGGCGGTCATGGCGGGGATCCCGGTCCTCGCGGCCGTCTCGGCGCCCTCGTCGCTGGCCGTGGACCTGGCCGCCGAGACCGGGCTGACACTGGTCGGCTTTCTGCGCGGCGCCTCCATGAACGTGTACGCGGGCGAGCACCGGCTTGCCCTGCGGACAGCGGCCGGCAGGACCTGACACCGGTCTGCCCGCTGCACGGGATGACGGACCGGCCGGTGAGGAGCGCCCCCTGCGCCGGCCGGCCCTTCTCCCAACTTCTGGCCCTCTGGCTCCTGGCCCTGTACTGGCTGGACCGGCCTTTTATTGACTGATCGTTCTTGTTGAGTCTAGAGTCTGCGCCATGGCCAGGACCAAGGAATTCGACCCCGACGCGGCACTCCAGTCGGCGCTTGAGCTGTTCTGGCAGCGCGGCTACGAGGCCACCTCGATGGCGGATCTCGTCGAACACCTCGGCATCGGCCGCGCCAGCATCTACGCGACCTTCGGCAACAAGCACGAGCTGTACCTGAAGGCCCTGGACCGGTACGCCGAGACACTCGACCCGCCCCTGGTGAGCCGCCTGTCCCAGCCGGGCCCCGCGCTGCCCGCGGTACGGGCGCTGGTGCGCGGCTTCGCCGCCGAGGCCGCCTCCCCTGAGCAGCGGCGCCGCGGCTGCTTCATCACCAACAGCGCGGCGGAACTGGCCCCGCACGACCCCGTGGTGGCCCGGCGGGTCGAGATCAGCTGGGAGCACATCGAGACCCCGCTGTACGCCGCGCTGGTCCGCGCCCAGGCCCAGGGCGAGCTGCCGGAGGACCGCGATCCGCGGGCGCTGGCCCGCATGCTGTTCGTGCTGATGCAGGGGCTGCGGGTGGTCGGCAAGGCCTCACAGGACCCGGCCAGGGTCCGGGACGCGGCCGAGCAGGCGCTGGCCATGCTGGACTGAGCCACACCGCGGCTCTTACGCATGCCCTCATAATGAACCGTTCGGTCAAGAAATCTGGTCAGGAAATCGGGGGACCATGACCGCCGAAACCAGCAACGAGCCAAACGCCACGGCCGGCGCTGTCCGGCAGACCCGGCAGGGCAGCCCGCGCGGCGCCTTCGTCCTGCTCGGCAGCGTCCAGGCCACGCTGATCTTCACGCTCGCCGCGATCTCCGTACCGCTCCCCCGCATCGGGCGCGAATTCGGTCTCCAGCGCTCGGACTTGATCCTGTTGAGCGCCGCCTATGGGCTCACCTTCGCCGGGCTGCTGCTCTTCGGCGGGCGGCTGGCCGACCGGTACGGCGGGCGGCGGACGCTCACCGCGGGGCTCGTGCTCCTCGCCGCCGCCTCGGCCGCCGCCCCGCTCGCCCCCGGCTTCGAGGCCCTGCTCGCGGCGCGGTTCGCACAGGGCGCGGGGGCGGCGCTGAGCGCGCCCGCCGCCATGGCCGTGCTGCGCGCCGTCTTCCCCTCCCCCGCCGCGTACGGCAGGGCGATGGCGACCTGGGGCGGTCTTTCGGTGCTCGGCGCGACCGCGGGCAATCTGCTCTCCGGCGTCATCTCGACCCTGCTGTCCTGGCGCTGGAACTTCGCCGTACCGCTTCTGGTGGCCGGCGCGGCCCTCGCCCTCGTGCCGCGGCTGCTGCCGGACACCACGCCGGGCGGGGGCAGGGCACTCGACCTCCCGGGCGCCTTCCTCGCCACCTGCGGCATCACCCTGGCCAGTTACGGGCTCGTGGTCACCGACGCCCACCCCTGGTCGTCGGCCGGCGTGCTGGTGCCGCTGCTCTCGGGGGCCGTGCTGCTCGCCGGGTTCTGGGGCGCCGAGCGCCGTGCCCGCGACCCGCTGCTGCCGCCCCGCTTTCTGCTCGACCGGCGGCGGGCGCTCGCGCTCTCGGCGATCGCGCTGACCGCCTGCGGGACCGCGATGACCTTTGTGGTCCTCTCGCTCCACCTCCAGCAGGAGCGCGACTGGTCGGCGCTGCGCACCTCGGCCGCCTTCGTGCCGTTCGCCGTCGCGCTGCTCGCCTCGGGGCGGGCGGCGGGGCCGCTGATCGGGCGCTACGGGGCCCGGGCCGTGACCGCCGCCGGGCTCGGCGTGGGCGGCGCGGGGCTCGTGCTGCTCGCGCTCGGCGGGCTCGACGCGGGCACGCCGTACGCGTACGGGCTGCTGCCGGGTCTTGTGCTGCTGCCGCTCGGTACGGCGGCCTCCTTCGCGGGCGCCGCGGTGCTCGCCACCGACGGTGTGCCGGCGGGACAGGCCGGGCTCGCGGGCGGCGTGATGAACACGGCGATGGAGTTCGGCCCGACCGTCCTGTTCGCCGTCCTGCTGACGCTCGGCGGCGACGCCTCGTCCCTGGCCGCGACGGGTGCCGCGCTGGCGGCGCTCGCCGCCCTCACCGCGCTGAGCCGGCGCAGCGGACCACGGCCGTCCTGAGCCACCGGCCGGCCGCTTCCTGAACCGCCTACCGCCTCCTGAACCACCCGTCACCTATCACCCATCTCTCTCAAGGAGACACCCATGAACCGCTTCCCCGGCAAGACCGCGCTCGTCACCGGCGCGGGCTCCGGCCTCGGCCGCGCGATCGCGCTCGCCTTCGCCGCCGAAGGCGCGTCCGTGGTCGCCGCGGGGCGTACCGCGGCCACGCTGGACGAGACCGTCGGGCTGATCGAGGCCGCCGGCGGGAAGGCCGCCGCGGCCGTGGCCGACGTCACCGACTCCGGGCAGCTCCACGCGCTCGTCCAGGAGACCGTCACCCGGTTCGGCGGGCTGGACATCGCGGTGAACAACGCCGGGATCCTGCGCGGCGTGGGGCCCGTCGGCGAGGTGAGCGAGGAGGACTGGGAGGCGGTGCAGCGGACCAATGTCACCGGCGTCTGGCTGGCCATGAAGCACGAGATCGCGCACATGAAGGACCACGGCGGCGGCGCCATCGTCAACATCGCCTCCAACCTGGGCGCGCACCTCCGGATCCCCAACCTCGCCGCGTACCTCACCTCGAAGGCGGCGGTGTCCGCGCTCACCCGCGCCGCCGCCCTCGACCACATCCACCAGGGCATCCGCATCAACGCGGTCAGCCCGGGCGCCGCCGCCACCTCGATGTCGCTGCGGCCCGGCGAGACGGAGGCCGGGCGGGCCGAGCGGATGAAGCGGGACACCCCGCTGGGCCGGCTCGCGGAGACCGAGGAGGTCGCGGCCGCGGTGCTCTACCTCGCCTCGCCCGCGGCCGGCGCGGTGGTCGGCACGGACCTGGTCATCGACAGCGGGTCCTCGGCCTGACGGTCCGTCGGGGTAGGGCTGGCCATACCCGAGGAGTAGGGCTGGCATGACCTCGGGACTAGGGCTGGTGTGATGGTCCGGCACCACCGCCTCCGGGAGGGTGGTGAGCATGAAGGAAACCGCCTTGACACCCTCCGTCCCGACGTCCGCCCACAAGCTCCGATGGGGCCAACTCCGCTCGAAGAACCTCCGGTTGGGGGGCATGGCCGCGGCCGCCGCGCTCGCCGTGGTCGCGGCCGGCGGCGTCGCGGCGGTGCCGGCCGCGGCATCCCCCCATGCACCGCCCGCCACCTCACCCGGCCAGGACGAGTTGCGTGACGAAGTGGCCAGGACCCTCCGGGAGGCCGGGTACATCGGCATGTCCGTGGAGGTGCGCGACGGCCGCCGCCGGATCCTGGCCCGCGCCGGCGAGGCCGAGCTGCACACCGGCCGCCCGGTTCCGTACGGTGCGAACTTCCGGGCCGCCAGCGTCACCAAGACCTTCGTGGCCACGGTCGTGCTGCAACTTGCGGCCGAGGGGCGGCTGTCGCTGGACGACACCGTCGACAGCTGGCTGCCGGGCCTGGTGTCGGGCCATGGCAACGACGGCAGCCGCATCACCATCCGGAATCTGCTCCAGCACACCAGCGGCATCTACAACTACGGCCTGGAGGAGGACCTGGGGAACACGGCAGAGGATTTCGAGCGGACGAAGCTCTACCACTTCGATCCGGAGCAGAGCATCGCCGGAGCGATGCGGCACAGCCCCGACTTCCCGCCCGCCGACCCAAACGACCCGGAACCGAAGTGGAACTACTCGAACCCCAACTACATGCTCGCCGGCCTGATCATCAAGAAGGCCACCGGGCGGCCCTGGGCCGATGAGGTGCGCGACCGCATCGTCCGGCCGCTGGGGCTGAAGGACACCTACGAGCCCGGCGACGACCCGTATCTGAAGCAGCCGTACGCCCATAACTACCACCGCTTCCCCGGCTCCGACCGGTGGACCGACACCACGGTTCGGAACATCTCGTGGGCCGATGCCGCCGGGTCGCTGGTGACCAGCCAGCGGGACCTGGACCGGTTCTTCACGGCCCTGTTCGGCGGTCGCCTCCTGCCTGCCGCGCAGCTCGCCGAGATGCGTCGCACGGTCCCCGTGGGCCCCGACTTCGAGATGGCGTTCCCCGGGCTGCGGTACGGGCTCGGGCTGATGCGGCAGCCGCTGAGCTGCGGCGGCTACCGCTGGGGCCATGGCGGCGACCTCGAAGGCGGCACGGTGAGGACGGCGTTCAGCGCGGACGGGCGGCGCTCGGTGGTGATCAGCGCCAGCGGGACCACCTCGGACGACGAGCGGTTGCTCAGGGCCGAGAAGGCCGTACAGGCGCTTCTGGACCGGGTGATGTGCGGTGAGGTGGCGCGCCGGTGAGCGCGGTGAGGCGGCGCGTGGCCGCGTCCCTGGCCGCCCTGGCGGCCGTCGCCGCTCTGGTGGCGTCGGCCCCCGCGCCGGGGAAGGGCAGCTCCCCGGGGAAGGGCAGCGCGGAGGTGTTACGGCGCGACACGGCGGCGGTCCACCGGGCCGGGGCGATCGGGGTGGCGGCCGTACTGGACACCCCGTCCGGCACCGCCACGGCGCGGGCGGGAGAGGCCGATCTGCGCACCGGCGCCCCCATGCGCACCGATGCCCACTACCGCGCGGGCAGCACGGTGAAGACCTTTGTGGCCACCGTCGCGCTTCAGCTGGTCGGCGAGGGGCGGCTGGCGCTGGACGACACGGTGGACCGATGGCTGCCCGGCGTCGTCAGCGGCCACGGCAACGATGGCCGCCGCATCACGGTCCGGCAGCTGCTCCAGCACACCAGCGGGCTGCGCGGCTATACGAGCATCCCCGAAGTGTTCCCCGCGGGCTACTCCGCCCGGGGCTACTACGAGAACCGCTTCCGCCACTACACCGCCGGGGAGCTGGTGGCCGCCGCGGTGGGCCATCCCCCGAATTCCGAGCCCGGGGCGGCCTACCGCTACTCCAACACCAACTATGTCGTCATAGGAATGATCATCGAGAGGGTCACCGGACACCCCTGGCGCGCGGAGGTCCGCGACCGGGTCATCCGCCCGCTGGGGCTGACCGGGACGTCCCTGCCGGGCGACCACCCGTATCTGCCCGCGCCGTACGCGCACGGGTACCACACCTACGCGGAGGACGGGCGCCGCGTCGACACCACGGTCTTCAACTCCACGGCGGCCGACGCGTCCGGCGATCTGGTCACCACCCCGATGGACGTCAACCGCTTCTTCGGCGCGCTCCTCACCGGGCGGCTGCTGCGCCCCGCCGAGCTCGCCGAGATGCGGCGGACCGTCCCGATACCCGACGAGCCGGGGCGCCGCGCCGGTCTCGGCCTGGAGACGACCCCGCTGAGCTGTGGCGGCTTCTACTGGCACCACGGCGGCAACGCCCTCGGCTACTCCAGCGAGAACGGCGTCACCACCGACGGCCGCCGCGCGGTGACGGTGTCGACCAACAGCTTCGACGAGTCCGATACGGGGCGGCAGGAACAGGCCGACCGGGCGGTGAGGGCGCTGATAGATCACGCGCTGTGCGGGGGCGACGGGTAAACTCTGACATCCATGAGAAGCCTGCTGGGCGACGTCCGGCGGCGGTGCGAAGAGGGGACATGGCATGCGCATCGGTGAACTGGCCCGGCGCACCGGGGTGAACGAGCGGCTGCTGCGCTACTACGAGCAGCAGAACCTGCTCCAGCCGGAGCGCCTGCCCAGCGGCTACCGCGTCTACGGCGAGGCCGATGTGGCCGTGGTGCACCGGATCCGCTCGCTGCTCGCCGCCGGGCTGTCGACCGCGACGATCTCGCAGATCCTGCCGTGTCTGCGGGACGACGGCGAGGGCCTGGTGCCCACCTGTACCGAGCTGATCGGGCAGCTGCAGGACGAACGGGCGCGGATGACGTCGGCCATCGAGGAGCTGGAGACCTCGCGTTCGCTGCTGGACACGGTGATCACAGCCGGACTGGCAACGGCGGGCTAGGCGGCCCAACCCGCTTGGCCCGCACACGATCTGACGCAGGGTCCTTGTCCGGCGCGGGGGCGAGACGGGACACTGCTCCGGCAGCACTCGATCAGACGTGGGATGTCTTGATGTCGTGATGTCCAGATGCCGCTGAAAGGGCAGGTCGGTGACGATGGCGTCAGATCTTCGCGCTACACATGAGCGGTCCAGACCATGGCGGCGCCGCGCGTCGGCTCTCCTCGCCGCCGCGGCGCTGGCCCTGATCCCGATTCCGGTACGGGCCGCGGAAGCGGAGTCGTCCGTCTCCGCGGCCCCTGCCGACTTCGAGCAGCAAATCCTCTTCAAGTCTTCGCAGGACAGCGGATATTCGTGCTTCCGGATCCCGGCCATTGTGAAGTCCAAGGGCGGCACCCTGCTGGCCTTCGCCGAGGGGCGGAAGGACAACTGCGGTGACGCCGGCGATATCGACCTGGTCCTCAAGCGCTCCACGGACGGCGGCCGCACCTGGGGACCGCTCCAGGTGATCAACGAGGGCGCGGGCGACACCCACGGCAACCCGGCACCCATCGTGGACCAGCGCACCGGCCGCATCGTGCTCGCCAGCACGTACAACACCGGGCGTGACGACGCGGGGAGCTGTGATGTGCCCTGTGACCGGACCCCGCACCTCCAGTACAGCGACGACGACGGGGCGACCTGGTCCACCCCGCGCGATCTGAGCGATTCGTTGCTGCCCGCCTCGTGGAACTCCTGGTACGCCACCGGGCCCGTGCACGGCATCCAGCTGCAGCACGGCCGGCACCGGGGACGGCTGCTCTTCACCGTCAACACCGAGACCCACGACGGCACCCGGATCACCGCCAACCACGCGGCGCTGGCCTACAGCGACGACGGCGGCGACACCTGGCGCATCGGCGCGGTGGACAGCTGGCCCATCGGCTCGGACGGCACCTTCCGCCAGAAGCCCTCCGAGATGACGCTGGTGGAGCGCGAGGACGGCTCGGTCTACGTCAACGGGCGCGAACAGGACGGCACGGACCTCGGCCACCGCGACTTCGCCGTCAGCAAGGACGGCGGGGAGAGCTTCACCGGGCCGTTCCGCACCATCCCCGATCTGTACACACCGCAGGTGCAGGGGTCGATCCTCCGGCTGCGCAGCGAGGACCGGGACGACTACAGCCGTCTGCTGTTCGCCGCGCCCGCCGACCCCGACCGGCGCCGCACCATGATGATCCGCTCCTCCTGGAACGAGGGCCGCAGCTGGGACAGCGTCGACCGCGGCAAGGTCGTGACCACCGACTGGTCCGGCTACTCGGACATGGTCGCCATCTCGCATGACGAGGTGGGTCTTATGTACGAGGGCGGCGCCGTCGACGCCCGCGACGAGATCCGCTTCGCCCGCTTCACCGAGGACTGGCTCGGCCCGCGCCGCGGCCCCGATCCGACCACCTCCGACCGGGCGCCCGACGCCCGCCCGGCGACGGTACTCGGCGGCCCGGCCCTGGCCGAGGGGCGGTTCGGACGGGGGCTGTCGTTCGACGGTACGGATGACGCCGTGCACATTCCCTTCCGGCCCTCGCTGCCGCTGGGCACCCGCGACTTCACGGTGAGCCTGTGGTTCCGCTACACCGCCACCTCGGGCCAGCAGCCGTTCCTGTGGATGGGCGGCATCGGCAACAAGCAGCCGCAGGTGTGGCTGCGCGGTGAGCCGTCCAGCGGCCGGGTACGGGCGCTGATCACCACGGTCAACGGCCCCGCCACCTTCACCAGCGCCTCGGTGAGCACCGACTCCGCGTACAACGACGGGCAGTGGCACCACGCGGCGCTGACCCGCGCCGGGGGCCGGCTGACCCTGGCCGTGGACGGGGGCACGGCATTCTCCACCGCCGATGTGCCCGGGCCGGTCACCCGCAGCTCGCCGTTCGGCATCCATGTCGGCGAGGCCGTCGACAGCCGCTCGCATCTGACGGGCGATCTGGACGAGCTACGGGTGTGGGCGCGTGCGCTGTCGGACACCGAGCTGCGGCAGGTCCGTGAGTTCAACGCCACACCGGCCGACGGGCACGGCAAGGATCCCGCCGAGCTCGTACGGCTTCCCTTGGACCGCGTCCGCCCCGCCGACGACTAGTCCCTCAGGCTCAGGCGCCGACCGGCGCCTGAGCCACCTCCCGCGCCTGAGTCTCATGCGGCCGGCTCTCTTGCGGCTGGGCCTCCTGCGGTTTCGCCGTCGCGGAGGCCGGCTCCGGGGCCATCGGCTCCGGAGCCGACCTGGCGAAGCGCCGGGCCAGCACCGCGCAGACCATCAGCTGCATCTGGTGGAAGAGCATCAGCGGCAGCACGGCCAGGCTCGCCTGCGCCCCGAACAGCACGCTGGCCATGGGCAGTCCGGACGCCAGGCTCTTCTTCGAGCCGGCGAAGACGATCGCGATCCGGTCCTCGCGGTTGAAGCCCAGCCGCCGGGAGCCGTGCCAGGTGAGCGTGAGCATCACCGCGAGCAGCACCGCCTCCACGGCCAGCAGCGCGCCCAGCCGCCCCAGCGTCACCTGGTGCCAGATGCCGCGGACCATGCCCTCGCTGAACGCCGCGTAGACGACCAGGAGGATCGAGCCGCGGTCGGCGTAGCCGAGGACCTTGCGGTGGCGGGCGACGAAGCCGCCGACCCAGGGGCGCAGCAGCTGCCCGGCGAGGAACGGCGCCAGCAGCTGCAGGGCGATCTTCAGCATCGAGTCCGCCGAGAATCCGCCGCCCCCGTTGCCCAGCAGCAGCGCGGCCAGCAGCGGGGTGATGACGATGCCGATCAGGCTGGAGAAGGAGCCCGCGCAGATGGCGGCCGGGACATTGCCCCGGGCGATCGAGGTGAAGGCGATCGAGGACTGGATGGTGGAGGGCACCAGGCACAGAAAGAGCAGCCCGGTGTAGAGCGGATGCGTCAGCACATACGGCACCAGGCCGCGGGCTGCCGTGCCCAGCACCGGGAAGACGACGAAGGTGCAGGCCAGCACGGTCAGATGGAGCCGCCAGTGGCGCATTCCGTCCAGCGCCTCGCGGGTGGAGAGACGCGCGCCGTACAGGAAGAAGAGAAAGGCGACCGCGACGGTGGTCGCCCCGTCGGCGACGGTCGCGGCGCGGCCGTCGGCGGGAAGCAGCGCGGCGAGGACGACAGTGCCGATCAGGGCGAGGATGAACCAGTCGAGAGGGAGCCAGGACGGGAGGGTGATCTTACGGCGGTGCATGCGCTCTCTTTCTCAGCTCTCTCGGCTCTCTCGGTTCGTCTGGCCCGCTCGGTTCACTTGGGCCGCTCGGTTCGCTTGGCCCGCTCGGTTCACTTGGCCCGCTCCGCGTCCCGGGCGGCACGAACGGATGCCCTCTCCACCATGCTCTTGATCACCGCTATCGGGAATCCCACTGACCGCTCTGACTGTCATCGCGAACCGCGATGACCCCCGCCTACACTTGCGGTGTGTACGACCCGTCCCAGCTGCGCACGTTCCTCATGGTCGCCCAGACGCTGAGCTTCACCCAGGCCGGCCACCGTCTCGGTCTGCGCCAGTCCACCGTCAGCCAGCATGTGCGCAAGCTCGAGGACGAGGTCGGCCGGCCGCTGTTCACCCGCGACACCCACGGGGTGGAGCTGACCGAGGACGGCGAGGCGATGCTGGGCTTCGCCCGGACGATCCTGGAGGCGAACGAGCGGGCGGCGAGCTGGTTCCAGGGCACCCGGCTGCGCGGGCGGCTGCGCTTCGGCGCGTCGGAGGACTTCGTACTGTCCCGGCTCCCCGAGATCCTGGAGGGGTTCCGCCGCGACCACCCCGAGGTGGACCTGGAGCTGACGGTGGAGCTGTCGGGCACGCTGCATGAGCGGCTGGCGGCGGGGAAGCTGGATCTGGTGCTGGCCAAGCGGTCCGAGGAGCGGCCGGGGGGCCGGCTGGTGTGGCGGGACAAGCTGGTGTGGATCGGCTCGGAGCGGCTGCGTCTCGACCCCGACCGCCCCCTGCCGCTGATCGTCTTCCCGCCGCCGGGACTCACCCGGGCCCGCGCCCTGGAGGTGCTGGAGCGGCACGGCAGGCCCTGGCGGATCGTGTGCACGAGCGGCAGTCTCAACGGGCTGGTCGCCGCGGCGCGCGCGGGCCTGGGCGTCATGGCGCACACCCGCGGCCTGATCCCGCCCGGCCTGACGCGCATCCCGGACCGGGCCGGGCTGCCCGATCTCGGACCGGTGGAGTTCGTACTGCTGCACGGGCGGCGGCAGCGGGACTCCGCGGCCCGGGCCGCGGCCGACCGGCTGGCCGCCGCGATCCTGGCCGGGCCCGTGCCCTGACCTGCGCACCAACCCGTGCGTGAGGCATTGACCCGGCGCCCCGATCTGTGCCCTGATGGGAGAGATTCGGTGGAGAAAGTCGTCACACATGAGCCGCACAACGGGCTCATAGCCCCAGATCAGATACGGTCACGGCGCTGTGCGGAGCGCTTCAAGGAGCTAGTCATTGCGCGAGTTCACCGTCCCCCCGTTGACGAGCCCGCCACAGACCGGAGGCCTGGCGGATCCCGTGTTCGACCATGCGGACACGGATCCGGACCGGGTGGCGCTGGGCCGCAAAACGGCGGACGGCGAGTGGCTCGATGTGTCCTCGGGCGAGTTCCGTGACCAGGTGGTGGGGCTCGCCAAGGGGCTGCTGGCCCAGGGCGTGCGCTTCGGCGACCGCGTCGCCATCATGTCCCGTACCCGCTACGAGTGGACGCTGTTCGACTTCGCGCTGTGGTCCATCGGGGCGCAGAGCGTGCCGATGTATCCCACCTCCTCCGCCGAGCAGGTCTTCTGGATGCTGCATGACGCGGATGTCTCCGCCTGCGTCGTGGAGCACGAGGACCACGCCATGACGGTCGGCTCGGTGATCGGGCGGCTGCCGATGCTGGCCCGGCTGTGGCAGCTGGACGCGGGCGCGGTGGACGAGCTGACCGCGGCCGGGGCGTCGATGGACGACGACGTGGTGCACCGCCACCGCAAGGCGCTTCAGCCCGAGAACCCCGCGACCATCGTCTACACCTCGGGCACCACCGGCCGCCCCAAGGGCTGTGTCATCACCCACGCCAATCTGATGGCCGAGTGCGACACCGTGGTCGCCCTGTACGAGGAGGTCTTCCACTCCAGGCGCGGCGACGAGGCCGCGACGCTGCTGTTTCTGCCGCTCGCGCATGTCTTCGGCCGGATGGTCGAGGTCGCCGCGATCCGCGGCCGGGTGAAACTGGCCCACCAGCCGAGCCTCACCGCGGGCGCGCTGCTGCCCGATCTTCAGTCGTTCCGGCCGACGTTCTTCCTGGCCGTGCCGTACATCTTCGAGAAGGTCTTCGCGGCGGCCCGCAGAAAGGCCGAGGCGGAGGGGCGGCTCGGCCCGTTCGACAAGGCCGTGGACGTCGCGGTGCGGTACGCGGAGGCGCAGGAGGCCAGGGCCTTTGGCATCGGGCCCGGCCCCGGCGCCTCGCTGCGTATGCAGCACCAGTTCTTCGACAAGGTCGTCTACAGCAAGGTTCGGGCGGCGATGGGCGGCCGGGTCCGGCACGCCTTCTCGGGCGGCTCGGCCATGGAGCGCCGGCTCGGGCTGTTCTTCGCGGGCGCGGGCGTCACGGTCTTCGAGGGGTACGGGCTCACCGAGACCACCGCGGCGGCCGTCGCCAACCCGCCCGACCGGACCCGCTTCGGCACGGTGGGCGTTCCGCTGCCGGGCACCTCCGTGTACATCGAGGACGACGGCGAGGTCCTGCTGTCGGGCGATCAGGTCTTCGAGGGCTATCTCAGCGACCCCAAGGCGACCGACACGGTGCTGCGGGACGGCTGGCTGGCCACCGGTGACCTGGGCACCCTGGACGACGACGGCTATCTGACGATCACCGGGCGGAAGAAAGAGATCCTGGTGACCTCCAGCGGCAAGAGCGTGTCGCCGGTGGTCCTGGAGGAGCGGATCAGGGCGCATCCGCTGGTCGCCCAGTGCATCGTGGTCGGCAACGACCGGCCGTATGTGGCGGCGCTGATCACGCTGGACGCCGACGCCGTCACGCACTGGCTGACGATGCGCGGCCGGCCGGAGCTGCCCGCGCAGGAGCTGGTCCGCGAGCCGGAGCTGGAGCTGGAGATCCGGCGGGCGGTGGTCGCGGCCAACACACTGGTCTCCCAAGCCGAGTCGATTCGTACGTTCCGAATACTTGCAGCTCAGTTCTCGGAGGAGCATGGTCTCCTGACGCCTTCGCTGAAATTGAAGCGGAAGGCGATCGAGCAGGCGTATGCCGTCGAAATCGAGGCGCTCTACCAATCCTGAGCCGCAAAGGGGGCACGGAAATGATCGACATCATTCTCCCCGAACTTCCCGAGCGCGAGCTGGCACTGGTATCCGAGGAAATCTCCGGGCCTTCGGGCCATGTCCCACGGCGGCCCGCCACGGCCGCCCCCCTGGCCGGGCGGGTCACGCTGGGCGGGCCGCTGTCCGTGCCGGTGACGACGGAACTCGTGGGCCGGGTTCCGGAGCTCAAGGCATTTGTGGAATCGGAGGCCAACAAGGCCGATGAGGCACACAGCGCGGCCTACCACTTGGTGCATCTTTCGGTCAGCTGTGCACAAGAAGCAGCCAGTCCTCAACTGCAAACGGTCAATCTTGATCTGAATCTCTCGGCCGAACCGGCCGGAAATCGCCGGGCCGCCTTCCAGCCGGTGGCCTGGTCCATGCTCCCGCTGCAGCTCAGCGGGGAAGCCCGGGCCACCGGTCCGGCCCACCTCGGCCCGCGGCTGGGGTTCGTCGGACAGGATCGAGCCGCGCGGGGCGCACGAGTCTGTCTGGAGGCGCGGCGCGAGCTCAGGTCCGACCCGGGCTGGGAGATCCGCCGCACCCCCACGGCCGGCATCGGCGGCACCTACCGGCTGGCCATGGTGGTGCGGGCACCGCGCGCCACGGTCAGCCATGCCGCCGTCGAGGTGGGCGCGACGGTGCGCGAAGGGCATATGCGGCGGCGATTCCGGGCGGAGCTCCCCGAACCGCTGCTGCTCGCCACGGGGTGAGGACCGCGCGTTCCGGTCCGCGGTGGCCGAAGCGGTCGCCGCGGACCGGACCGCCGACGGCCCGGGGGTGTGGTGCGGGAGCGTGCCGGGAAGCAACGTACGGAGCGGCCCGAACGGGAATACGACGCTCCCGTTAACCGTTGCCCTGACGTTGTACAAACCCGCATTCGACGTAAGGATCGACCGCTCGTGAGCAAGGTCCCCTTCATATCCCTCAGCAACGGCGTCCAGATGCCCCAGCTCGGCTTCGGCGTCTGGCAGGTCCCGGACGACGAGGCGGCTGTCGCGGTCCGTACGGCGCTCGACGCCGGCTACCGCAGCATCGACACCGCCGCGATCTACGGCAACGAGGAGGGCACGGGAAGGGCCATCGCCGCGTCGGGCATCCCGCGCGACGAGCTGTTCGTGACCACCAAGCTCTGGAACGCCGAGCAGGGCTATGACTCCGCCCTGCGCGCCTTCGACACCTCGCTGTCCAAGCTCGGCCTCGATTACGTGGATCTGTATCTGATCCACTGGCCGGTGCCGGGGGTCGACAAGTACGTGGACACGTGGAAGGCGTTCGAGAAGATCTACGCCGAGGGCCGTGCCAAGGCCATCGGCCTCTCGAACTTCCACCCCGCCCATATCCAGCGACTGCTCTCGGAGACCGATATCGCCCCGGTCATCGACCAGGTCGAGCTGCACCCGCAGCTCCAGCAGTCGGAGCTGCGCGCCTTCAACGCCCGGCACAACATCGTGACCGAGGCCTGGTCCCCGCTCGGCCAGGGCAAGGGCCTGCTGGAGGACGACCGGCTCAAGGCCATCGCCGCGAAGTACGGCAAGTCCCCGGCCCAGGTGGTCCTCCGCTGGCACCTGGACCTGGGCAATGTGGTGATCCCCAAGTCGGTCACGCCGTCCCGCATCGCGGAGAACATCGACGTGTTCGACTTCGAGCTGGACGCCCAGGACCTCGCGACGATCAACGCGATGGACTCCGGCAACCGCCTGGGCCCGGACCCGGACACCTTCAACCTGGTGTGATGCCGAGCCCTGCCCGGCCTGTCGGGTGCCCCCGCCCTCTCCACCGGGCGGGGGCACACGCGTAACCGCTGGATCGCGCAACCGCTGGATCGGCGGCGGCTGTTCGGGTGGCGTCCTCGTGCCCCGGCCGTCAGCCACCAGGCATCGGGCCGCCTCCGGCGACGGGCTTGGGAGCGGGCCCACGGGTGGTCGTGCCGGGTGTCGCCGCTGGGCGCAACCGGGGAGAGCGGGCAGGTGGGCGGCGTGTGTCGGGGCGGCTTACGTTGGCGCAAGCCCCCACGACACGAGGAGACACCCGATGCTCCGCAGACACAGACCTGCCCTCACCGCTGGTTGTGCCATCGCCATCGCCGCTCTCTCCCTGACCGCCATACCCGCCCTCGTGACATCCGCCGCGGCGGAGCCCGGCCCCACCGCCGAGGCCCCCACGGGGGTCCCCGCCGAGATGCTGGACGCGATGCGGCGCGACCTCGGCCTCACGGCCGACGAGGCGAGGGCCCGGATCAGCAACGAGTACCGGGCCGGTACGGCCACCCCCGCCCTCCGCAAAAGCCTGGGGACCGCGTTCGGTGGAGCGTGGGTGACCGGCAAGACCGCCGAGCTCACCGTCGCCACGACCGACAAGGGCCGGCACGGCATGATCACCGCGGCCGGCGCCAAGCCCGTGACGGTCAGCCACAGCCTCGACGACCTCACCGCCGCGAAGGGCACCCTTGACCGCGCCGCCGAGCACGGCGCGCCGTCGGCCGCGGCCGCCGCCGTCTGGTACGTGGATGTGAAGAGCAACAGCGTGGTGGTGCAGTCGGCCGACCCCGACCAGGCCTCGGCCTTCGTCACCGCCAGCGGCGTGGACCGCGGCATGGTCCGGATCGTGGAGTCCGCCGAGCAGCCGAAGCCGCTGGACGACGTACGCGGCGGCGAGGCGTACTACATCAACGGCACCGCGCGCTGCTCGATCGGGTTCTCGGTGGCGAAGGGCTCCCAGGGCGGCTTTGTCACCGCGGGCCACTGCGGCGAGGCGGGCGCCACCACCACCGGCGTCAACAAGGCCGCCCAGGGCACCTTCCAGGCGTCGCGCTTCCCCGGCAACGACTACGCCTGGGTGGCGGTCAACAGCACCTGGACGCCCAAGCCCGTGGTGCTCGGCCCCGGCGGCTCCGTCGTCACGGTGGCCGGCTCCCAGGAGGCGCCGGTGGGCTCCTCGGTCTGCCGCTCCGGTTCGACGACCGGCTGGCACTGCGGCACGGTCGAACAGCTCGACACCAGTGTGCGGTACTCCGAGGGCATGGTCAGCGGGCTGTCCCGGACGACCGTATGCGCCGAGCCCGGCGACTCCGGCGGCTCGTACATCTCCGGCAGCCAGGCCCAGGGCGTGACCTCGGGCGGCTCCGGCGACTGCACGGCCGGCGGCACCACGTACTTCCAGCCGGTGAACCCGATCCTCGAGGCGTACGGCCTCACCCTCACCACCGGCTGAGGGACCTGACGGAGTGTGGGCAGGCCCCGGCCGCCGGGGCCTGCCCACGGCCGGCTCGCAGGGCCCTTGTCACCGCGGTTTGACCGCCGCGTGGACGGTCTGCGCGCTCAGCCAGAACACATCCGGCCGGCGCAGCACGCCCGCCTCGTCGTCCGGGTCGAGCAGCCGACCGATCGTGGCGCGGTCCGTCGCGTCGAGGCGGTCGGCCAGATGGTCGGACAGACGGGTCAGGTCGGCGTGCAGCAGACGGCGGGCCGGGGCGTCGAGCGGGGCGGGCAGGTCGGTCAGGAAGCTGCGGCTGCGGGCCCCGGTCAGCCCGGCCGCCGCGAGCATGGCCGGCCAGTCCTCGGTCGTCTCCTTGGCGTCGGGCAGCCCGGTCCGCATCTCGGCGAACGCCTCCTCCTGCAGCGCGTCGAGCCGAGTCAGCAGGCCGGGGCGGCCGATGCCGATGTCGCGGGGCAGCGCGCGCAGCGACAGCCCGCCCTCGGCCACGGCCAGCACCCCGCCGGGGCGCAGCGCGGCGGCGAGCCGGTCGAGGGCGCCCTGCTGGTCCCCCAGGTGGTGCACCGCCTTGCTGGACCAGATCAGCTCCGCATCGCCCACCTCCGCCAGCCCTTCGGGCAGTTCGGCCAGGTGGGTCCGTACGCGGTCGGCCACCCCGAGCCGCGCGGCGCGGCCGCGGGCCCGCGCCAGCAGCTCCGGGCTGCCGTCCACGGCCACCACCTCGGCGTCGGGGAAGGCGCGGGCGAACACGCACGCGGCGCCGCCGGGCCCGCTGCCGATGTCGAGCGCGCGCCGTACGTGTCCCCCATCGAGCCTGAGGAGCCCGCGCAGCCACTCGGCGGTCTGCTCGACGGCGGGGGTGTGAACATCCGCGCTCAGTTCGAGGAGTTCCCCGAAGGCGGCCCAGTCCGGGTGCGCGTCATCGCCATGGGCGGGGCCGCCATGGGTGTGGGAATGGGTATGTGAATGGGTGTGGTCGGTGTGGGTGTGCTGGTGTCCGCTCATGCCGCAGAGCCTGCTCCCGCCCCGCCCGATCGACAAACTTTGTTGCCGGTTCGGCAAGGCGGGCCGCCATCTGCCCGAGGCGGTATCAGCCCCCCGTGACCCTGGTGGGGGTGAAGGTGATGGGCAGCGACTCCAGATAGCGGTACCAGACGGAGTCCACCCACTTCAGCTCGTCGGGGGCCACCGCGAGCACCAGGTCCGGAACGCGGTCCAGCAACACCTCGATCGTCGTCTCCGCGATGATCCTGGCCGTCTCGGGGCCGCCCACCGGGCATCCGTACTCGCCGGCGCTGAAGGCGACATGGGAGTGGTTCCCGGCGTGGCCGACGTGGCCGTTCGGCCACAGCAGCGGGTCGGCGTTGGCGGCGGCCAGGCCGAGGACGACGAGGTCGCCGGTGCGGATGCGCTGACCGCCGAGGACGGTGTCGCGGGTGGCGTACCGCCCGATCAGGTTCTGGAGCGGGGTGTCCACCCACAGCACCTCGTTCATGGCCTCGCCGACGCTGCGGCGGTTGCCCGTGAGGGTCGTGGCGAAGCGCTCGTCGGTGAGCAGCAGCCGCAGCGTGTTGCCGATCCAGTACGAGGTGAGCGGCAACGCCGCGCCCATCAGCATCATCACGTCCGCGATGTGCTGCTCCTCGGTGAGGTACGGGGTGCTCTGGATGAACCGCGAGGTGAGGTCGGGGCCCGGCGCCTCGCGCTTGGCCTTCACCAGCCCCGCCACATACCCGGCGGCCCGCTGCTGAGCGGCCAAGGCGTCCTCGCGGGCGACGAACGAGGAGGTCAGCCCCTCCGCCAGGGCAGCCAGTCCGGACTCGTCCCCGGCCAGGCCGAACACCTCACCCGTGACGAGGGTGGGCACCGAGTAGATGTAGTCGTACACCAGATCCGCCCGGCCGGTCACGGCGAACTTGTCGATCAGCTGATCGGCGAAGCGCTCGCAGTGCCCACGCAGCACGAACGGGTCGAGCGTGGCCAGGACCTCGCTGACGGCCGCCGCGCGCCGCAGGTGCTCCTCCCCCTCCGTGAAGGGCATCATCGGGGTGTACCGCACCCACGGCATGAGGGACCAGTCCGGCGGCACGCTGTCCCAGCCGTTCCAGCGGCGCGGGTCGCGGCCGTAGGTCTCGACGTCGTTCAGCACTTGGCGGGTCTCGCGGTAGCCGACGACGAACCACACGGGGACGTCGCCTTCGAGCAGGACGCGGGTGACCTGTCCCTCGCGTCGTATCCGCCGGTACGTCTCGGCCGGTTCCTGCCGGAAGTCCGGTCCGTACAGCCGCGCGGCGTGGGCGGGGCAGCCCGGGGGCGGGGCGTCCGGTGCGCTGCGCGCGGCCTGAGGGGCCTGCGGGTCCTGCGCGTCCTGAAGGTCCTGGGGGTCCTGAGGGTTCGTCACTGCGTCGTCTTCCTCGGAGCGGCGTATCTGGGGGGCTGCCGGGAGGCTAACGAAGTGATCAGACCAGACCAACACCCTTAGCAAAAAGCAGGGTTCTAGGACACACCCTGTCCTCGGGCGATGTCCTCGATACGGTGGGCGAGCCGGAGGTCCAGCTCGGTCACCTTGCCGCCGACGCTGTGCGTGTTCACCGAGACGCCGACCTTGTTGTAGCCGAGCGTGAGGTCGGAGTGGTGCCCCAGCTCCTCCTGCGCCTCGGCGACCTCGGCCACCAGGCGGGCCGCGGCCAGATGTCCGGGGAAGGAGTATCCGCGCACCAGCCGGTCGTTCCGCAGCGACCAGCCGGGAAGGTCCTCCAGACCCCGCTCGATCTCCTCGTTCGACAGTGGCTGGACTGCCATGGGGCGCCCCTTTCGTCGCGACTGCCCCCACCTTCCCACGCACCGTGCGGGCCGCACACGAGGCGCAGACGCGTGTTCGGTTACCGTCGGGGCATGACGACTGCCGTGATTGCCCCGGGGGTGGGCGCACTGCTGCGCGAATGGCGGGACCGGCGGCGGATCAGCCAGCTCGAGCTCGCACTGCGCGCCGACTCCTCCGCCCGCCACATCAGCTTCATCGAGACCGGACGGGCCAGGCCCAGCCAGGAGATGGTGCTGCGCCTCGCGGAACACCTCGACGTACCCGTACGGGAGCGCAACGCCCTGCTGATCGCGGCCGGTTACGCGCCGCACTACCCGGAGACCTCTGTGGACGACCCGTCGATGGGCCCGCTGCGCGAGGGGATGGAGCGGCTGCTGACGGGCTACGACCCGTACCCGACCATCGTCGTCGACGGCATGTACCAGGTGGTGGCGGCGAACCAGGGGATGGCGATGCTGCTGGAAGGGGTCGCGGACCACCTCCTGCGGCCGCCGATGAACGCGATGCGCATCACCTTGCACCCGGACGGCCTGGCCCCGCGCATCCTCAATCTGCGCGAGTGGCGGGGCCATCTGCTGGAGCAGATGGAGCGGCAGCTGGCGCTGATGCGATCCTCGCCGCTGCGCAAGCTGTACGACGAGGTCAGCGCCTATCCGCTGGGCTCGGGGGGCCAGGAGCGGGCGGCCACGGGCGGGGACCACGCGCCGTTCGCGCTGCCGATGGTGATCGAGCACGCCGGACATGTGCTGTCCTTCGTGTCCACGATCGCGACCTTCAACACCCCCATGGACGTCACCGTCTCCGAGCTGGCGATCGAGACCCTTCTCCCGGCCGACCCGGAGACGGCGCAGACCCTGCGGCGACTCATGCCGTAGCCGCTCATGCCGTAGGCACTCATGCCGTAGGCGCCGCCGGGATGCGGTCCAGGAAGCCGAGGACGGAGCGGATCCGGCCGTCCTCGGCCAGGGTGATCACATCGAACCCGGCGACCGGCGCCGAGCCGTCGGCCGTCGAGACCAGCTCCCAGGTGAAGCGGGCGGTGTCGTGGTGGCCGTCGACGGTCCCGGTGTGCTGGAAGACGAATCCGGGGAACTGCTCCTGGGCCCCGGCGATGACCGCCGCCAGCTGGCCGTGGCCGCTGACGGCGGCGAGCGGGTCGGTGTAGCCGCCGTCCTCGGTCCAGGCGGCGGCGACGGCCTTGGCGCGGGCCTCGGCGTCGGTCGCGTTCCACGCCTCGAAGTAGCGGGCGACGGCGGTCTCGTACTGGGTCTGCGCGGTCATGGCAGGGCTCTCCTCATGATGAAAAGTACTGGTGAGGCCGGGTTCCGAGCCGGAGTGCGCCGGCCCGGAACCCGATGCCCCAACCATGCCGCCGACGGCTCGCCCGGTCGATTACCCGCCAGGTAATGGCGATGGCCCGGCGCTGAGCGGCCCAGCTCAGGACAGTTGCGACCAGGCCTTCTCGACGAGGGCCGCGACCTTCTCGGGCTGGTTGGCCATACCGCTGCCGACCGGACGGATCTGGACGGTGAGCCCGTCGCCCGTGCGCTGGCACAGGGTGACGTGCACGGACTCGGCGGTGGGCTTGGAACCTTCCGGGGTGGGCTGGTTGTAGAGCACGCAGGAGACGTCGCCGAACACCTTGAGCTCGTCCGGCGGGACGGCCAGGGCGAGCCGTTCGCGGTCCTCGTACGGGACGTACGGCTTCGGTGACCGGCTGCGGACCGCGATCAGCGTCACGGTCGTCTGGACGTCGTCGTCGGCATACTGCCTCACCACGGCGGCGGCACCGCCGTACGCCTCGGACAGCCGCTCGCCGCTCTTGCGCTCTTCCTTGGCGATGCCGTCCGCCATCTCCTTGGCCTTGGGGATGCCTGCCCCGCGCTGGATCTCGGCGAGGGGTCTGAGCCCGTCGAGCTTCGCCGGAGCGCTGAGCTCGCCCCCGCCGCCCCCGCTGCCGAAGCCCCCGCCGTTGCCGTCGTCGTTCGAGAGCAGGACGGGTATGCCGACCGCGGCAAGGCCGACCACGAGGCCGAGGGCCGCGGCGACCAGCGGATTGCGCAACGAGATCCGGCCCTGCGGGCTCGCGGGCGCGGCGGGCGCTGCCGGGACCGCGGCGGGGAACTGTCCCGGCTGCGGCGGGACGCCCGCGGGCTGTGGGGCAAACCCCTGGGGCTGCGGAGGAAGCCCTTGGGGCTGCGGGGGCGTCGGGGGATGCTGCTCGGTCATGTCGGCCTCAAGGTTTCTCACGAGTCGTCACGTATGCGCTGGGTGCATCATTCTGGCCCAACCGACCGGACCCCGACCCCAGTAGACACTGTCTACGCATCCTGGTAGACAGTGTCTATGAGCGAGCACGACACGGGGCTGCGGTCCCGTCTGATCGAGGTCGGCGTGGATCTGGTGACCAGGGAAGGGATGCAGTCCCTGACCCTCCGGGAGATCGCCCGCCGGGCCGGGGTCTCCCACGGGGCCCCGCGCCGCTACTTCCCCACCCACCTGGAGCTGCTGTCCGCAATCGCGCGCCAGGGCTTCGCCGAGCTGGCCGCCGGGGTCGCCGAGGCGGTCGGGGACGGACGGATGGAGCCGCGCGCCCAACTGATGGCGCTGGGGCGGGTCTACCTCGACTTCGCCCTGACCAACCGCGGCATGTTCGAGCTGATGTTCCGCCATGACCTGCTGGAGAGCGACCACCTCGGGCTGCGCGAGACCAGCCTGCCGCTCTTCGAGGTGCTGGTCGACCTGGTCGCCCGGGCACGGCCCGCGGTCGATGCCCCGCCCCAGGTCGTCGCGGGCGCGCTGTGGGCCAATCTGCACGGCATCGCCCAGCTGTGGGGGTGGGGCAGCCTCCAGCTCGCGACGGGCACCGACGACGTCGAACCGCTGCTGCGCGCCGCGCTGGAGGCGCATCTCGGACCGGAGCGGCCATGAAGTCCTCGTACCAGCGGATGCTCACGCTCGTCGCCAGCGTCGCCGGGGCCGCGATCGTCGCCCTGGACGGCACCGTGCTGACCATCGCGCAGCCCGATATGCGGCGGGATCTGCACGCCTCGTTCGCCGCGGTGCAGTGGACCAGCACCGGCTATCTCATCGCGGTGGCGGGCCTGTTGGTGTTCGCCGGCCGCCTGGGTGACCGCTACGGCCATCAGCGGCTGTTCGCCCTCGGCACCCTGGGCTTCGCCGCCGCGTCTGCGGGCATCGGCCTGGCGCCGGGGGTGGGCTGGGTGATCGGTCTGCGCGTCGCCCAAGGGGTGTTCGGCGCGCTCCTGCAACCGGCCACGCTCGGGATGCTGCGGGCCGCATACCCGCCGGACCGGATCGGTATGCCCATCGCGCTGCGCACCAGCGCCATCGGGCTGGCGGCCGCGGCCGGTCCGCTGATCGGCGGGGCGCTGACGGACCAGCTGGGCTGGCGCTCCGTCTTCCTCCTCACCGTGGCGCCCGCGCTGCTGATCGGTGTCCTGGCGCTCGTCGTCCGGATCCCGGAGCCCAAGCGGACCGCCGACCTCCCGCTCGATCTGCCCGGTGCCCTCCTCCTCGCACTGGCCCTGGCGTCCGTGGTGTACACGCTCGTCGCGCTGCCGGAGAGCGGCTGGACTGCGGCGACCGCGCTCGGAGCCCTCGCCACGGCGGCGGCAGGCGGCGCGTTCGCCCGGCACGCACGGCGCACCGCGCACCCCCTGCTGCCGCCGGGCCTGCTGCGCTCGGCGCCCGTCGCCCCGGCGCTCGGCGTCCTGGTGGCGGCGTCGGCCGCGGTGTTCGGGGCGCTGTTCCTCGGTACGTACTTCCTCCAGGACGTGCTCGCGCTCGACCCGCTGCAGAGCGGGCTGAGGGCGCTGCCGCTGCCCGCGATGATGGTGCTGGGAGCGCCCGTCTGCGCCGTACTGCTGCGCCGGTACGGACCCCGGCGGACGGCCGTGGCGGGGATGGCGCTGCTCGCCCTCGGCGTGCTGCTGTTCTCCAGGCTCGACGAGGAGTCCACGGCCGTGGCGATCGGCGGCTGCTTCCTTGCGATCGGCGCCGGGTTCGGCGCGGTGATGGTCACCGCGACGGCCGTGATCGTGCGCCATGCGCAGGTGGACCACGCCGGGGTGGCCGGCGGGCTTCAGCAGACCGCCCTGAACGTCGGCCCGGCGCTGGGCGTCGCCGCGGCGACCATGCTGATGGCCCTCACCACGACGGCCACCACGCTGGTGGTCCTGGCGGCCGTCGCCGCGGCCGGGATGCCGCTGGCCGCCGCGCTGCCCGGGTCAGGCGGCCGGGTCGGCGGCCGGGCGCGCGCCGTCCGCGGCGGCCTCGGCTCGGGGCCGGGTGGCGGCGCGGCGGGCGGCCATCAGGATGTAGACCAGCACACCGGCGAAGAGGAAGAGCGTGCCCTGGTACACGGCGGCGTATCCGGCGCCCGCGACCAGCCAGAAGGAGAAGCCGAAGCCGAGCAGCGCGAGCACCAGGTCCCGGACGAAGCGGCCGGCACGCACCTCGTCCCGGCGCCCCGACAGCAGGAAGTGGACCTGGGCGCCGGCGGCCAGCAGATACGGGACGGTCGCCGAGAAGGTGGTGATCAGGACCAGGGACTCGAAGACCCCGCCCGAGCCTGAGGTGTAGTTCAGAACGGTGAGCAGCGAGGCGAGGACCGTGCCGACGAGCACACCGAAGGTCGGCACACCGCGCCGCTTGACGGCGAACGCGGCGGGGAAGAGCCCGTCGCGGGCGGCCGCGTACGGTGCCTGGGCGCTCATCAGGATCCAGCCGTTGAGCGCGCCGACGATGGACACCACGGCGGCCAGTGCGATGAGGGTGCCGCCCCAGGAGCCGCCGAACATGGCGTTCACGGCGTCGGAGAAGGGCGCCGTGGAGTTCACCAGGTCCCGGTGGGCGACGGTGCCGAAGACCGACAGGGTGCCGACGAGATAGACCACGGCGGCGCCGACGGTGCCCAGCACACTGGCCCGCCCGACGTTGCGCTCCGGATCGCGCACCTCGCCCGCGCTCATCGACGCCGATTCGACGCCCACATAGCTGTAGAGCAGGATCGCGGCCGCCGCCGACAGCCCGCCGACCGCGCTGCCGCCGCCGGAGTGGAACGGGCCGAGGTTGTCCGGGTCGAAGAAGAAGAGCCCGGCTACGGCGACGAAGAGCAGCGGCACGAACTTGAGCACCGTGGAGACGATCTGCACCACACCGACCCACCGCGTGCCCGCCAGGTTCGCGAGCGCGGGCAGCCACAGCGCGAGCAGCGCCACGGCCAGGTCGACGCCCTTGGACTGATGGCCGGGGACAAGCACATGGACATAGCCGACGGCCGCGACCGCGAGCGCCGCGTTGCTGACCCAGGTCATGGTCCAGTACGACCAGGCCGACAGGAACCCGGCGAAGTCGCCGAACGCCGCGCGCGCGTAGACGTACGGCCCGCCGGTGCGCGGATCGCGCTCCGCCAGCCGCCCGAAGACCAGCGCGAGCGCGACCGCGCCGACGGTCAGGACGACGAAGGCGAGCAGGCTGACGGTGCCGTACGGGGCGACGGAGGCGGGCAGCAGAAAGATGCCGCCGCCGATGATGTTGCCCATGACGAGCGCGGTCGCCGTGGGCAGACCGAAGCGGCGGGCGTGGTGCGGGTGGTGCATCCCGCCATGGTCGGGGAATCATGCATGGTGCACCAAATCACCGCGTTTTGTCCGGCAGGGGCGGTGGCGCCGCCGGAGATGCTGCGGTGACATCGCCGAGCAGCCGTGATTCCTCACTCTCCGGGACCTGCGGGGCCGGTGGGGTCTCCGGGACCTGCGGTCCGTCCGCCTCCCGCAGCCAGCGCCGCAGCACCGCGTGCACCCGCTCGGCCCCCACCAGCTGCTCCCCCGGCCGGATGGGCGGGCTGAGCTCGATGGGCCACAGCAGAAAGGGGTGGCTCTGCGCCCCGCCGAGCCCGCCGTGCGAGCCGATCTGCCCCTCGAAGGCGTGCACCTCGCCGGTGGCCGGGTCGTAGGCGGAGTTCACCATGATGTCGGGGGCGTTCGGGAAGCGCGCGGTGCGCCGTACGGCGGCCGCGGCGCCGTCACCGAAGGCCTTGAGCGGGCTGCGCCCCACGACCCGGCCGGTGTCGAGGTGGTGCTCGGCGCCGTCCGCGCCCAGCACCACCTCGCCGTGCCGCTCGGACCGTACGAGCAGGAAGCCCACACCGGGGTGGTCGGCGAGGGTGCGCAGCAGCGCGGGGTGGCGGCGGTCGATCTGCTCGCGGCTCATCCGGCCCGGCACATCGGGGAAGGAGACAAGACCCAGGTTGCCGGAGGCGAGCACCACCGGGTCGGACGGGCCGTGTCCGTCGCCGTCCCGCTCGGGCCTGCGCAGCGCGGCGCGCGCCGCCTCGCGCGCCTCGGCGCCGCTCGGCGTGCGCTCAGCCCGCCGGGGCACGGGCAGTGCGCAGCCGGCCCGCACCAGGTCCTCCAGGGAGAGGCCGTAGGCGTCGGCGAAGGTCGCGCCGGGGCTCTGCCCGTGGTCGGAGAGCAGCACGATGCGGTAGTCGCGCGGTGCGTGCTCGACGACCTTGGCGATCAGCGCGACGCTGCGGTCGAGGCGGCGCAGTACTTGGAGGGTGTCGCGGCTGCGCGGCCCGGAGTGGTGGGCGACCTCGTCGTACGCCACCAGATCGGCGTAGATCGCGGTGCGCCCGGACAGGATGTCCCCCATCACCGCGGCGACCACGACATCGCGCTCCACGACGGTGGCGAAGGCGCGGATGAACGGGTACAGCCCGCCCCGCCCCACCCGCGGTGTCTCGCGCCGCAGTCTGGCGCGCGCCGACTGGCCGAGCTCGCGGAAGATCTCGGCGAGGAAGGAGCCGGCGGTGCGGGTGGCGTTCGCGGGGTCCCTGAAGTACGCGAAGTAGCCGCTGCGGGAGCGGTTGTGGCGGCCGCGCCGGGCGGCCACCGAGAGCACCAGGGCCAGTTCCTCGGCGCCGCCGGTGAACAGGTTGCCGCGGCTGGCCCCGTCGACGGTGAGCAGCCCCTCGTCCCCGGTACGGGCCGCGGCCCGGCGCTGCAGCTCGGCCGCGCTGGTCGGCCGGTTGCTGACGATGACCTGCCGGGTCTCCTTCTCGTACCAGCGGAAGGCGGGCACGTCCTCGGTGGAGCCGTGCAGAATGCCGAGCTGGCTGGCGCCGGTCTGGCTGGACCAGTCGGTGCGCCAGGGGGTGAGCGTATGGGTGGTGTCCACCCAGCCGGCGACGGTCTCCATGATCGGCGGCCGGTTGCCGCGGGGCCGCACCGCGTCCCGCAGCACATCGTGTCCCACGCCGTCGATCTGCAGAAACACCGTCCCGGGCGGCTGCGGCGGCCCGCCCGTCCCGCCCTGTCTGCGCCGTCGGCGGTCCGCGAGCCGCGCCAGCCGCCGACGGTAGGCGCCGTCGTCCCGTACGGTCAGGAAGGTGCTGGTCGCCGAGGACGCGGCGGACATCACGGCCGCGACCACCACGGCGGTCTCCGGCTCGGCGGCGCCGCGCCCGTCCGGTATCAGGTTCAACGCGACCAGCAGCAGCGAGCCGTTGAGCACGAACACCAGCAGCCCGAGCACGAACGCGGGCACCAGCAGCAGGGCCCGCACCAGCAGCGGCCACACCAGCGCGCTGAGCAGACCGAAGGCCCCGGCGCCGCTCGCCGCGGTGATCGCGATCCGGGTGGTGCTGTCCCCGTCGGCGGACTGCAGCCGGAAGTCGGGCAGGATGCCCGCGAGGGCCAGCATGGTGAGCGTGGACACGGCCCACACCGCGAGCACCCGCAGCAGGGCCGCGCCCACGGACTTCCAACGGGCCATCTGCACGCCGTCACTCACCTCGCGTATCCACGCCCGCTCGGCACTCGCGGACCGGCCCCCAGCCTGTCACAGCGGATCTCCGGCCCGGCCGTGGCGTTTCTCTATAAGAATCTCGTTCATTGATATGGACACGCCATGCGCACCGGCCTACCGTGACTCTTGGTCTAGACCATGATCCACCGATGGGGAATCAACCGGAGCTCGACTGGAAATCGACTGGAGGTGATGAGCGCATGCCCGCGTTACGCACCAGAGTGGCCGTGGCCGTCGCCGTCGCCACGCTCATGGCAGCGCCGACCGGCGTGGCGTCGGCGGTACCGACGACCGCAGCCGCGCCGACGGACGGCTGGCAGCAGAAGTCCTTCACGTACGCCATGCACAAGCCCTGGAACCTCGACCTCAGCGAGCGCTACCGCTACGACTCGGGCACCAAGACGCACACCATGTGGGTGTACTCCACGGACGAGCCCCTGGAGGAGGGCAGCTCGACGGATCCGCGCACCGAGATGCGCTGGAATCAGGAGTACACCTCGGGCAAGCACATGTGGGACGCCGATGTGTACATCCCGTCCGGCACCAACGGCGCGGACTTCATGCAGATCCTGCGGGTCAAGCACCCCTCCGGCACCCCCGCGACCGACATCATGCTGCGGGTGTCCAGCGAGAGCGGCGGCACCGTCAAGCGCTACACGGACCAGGTCATCAAGTCCGGTGTCTACAACAAGTGGTGGAACCTGAAGGTCGCGCACGACGCGGACGCCGGAAAGATCCAGGTCTACGCCGACGACCAGCTGGTCCTGACCGTCGCCGACCGGGGATCCGCGACCCGCCACTTCAAGAACGGCGTGTACCACCACGGCAGTGGCCGGGCCGAGGCCCGCTTCCGCAACATCCACTATTGGGTCAAGTAGAGGAGCGCGAGACATGTCGGGGAAACACCGCGCGATCGCCGCGATCTCGGCCGCCTGCGGACTGCTGCTGACGGCCCCGACCGCCGCCCACGCCGAGGTCGAGCCCGGCGGCTGGACCTCGGAATCCCCCGGATTCAAGGTGCAGGAGCGGGGCTGCGGTCAGGTCGACGATCTCACCTTCAAGCTCACCTGCTCGACGGCGAGCGGGGACCAGCGCGCCGAGCGGCGGTATGACACCTACACCGGTGGCACCCACCAGTTCGAGGGGTACTTCAAGGTCACCAGCATGGGCGGCACCCGGATCAGCCTGAAGCAGACGTTCAACGACACGGACGGCAGCGCGGGCCCGTACTTCATGCTGGCCGTCGAGCGTGGCGGGCGGCTGTACGCCGTGCACGGCGGGGACACCCTCTCGAACGCCGGGACCGTCGGCGCGACGGTGCGGGTGAACACAGTGCACCAGGTGGGCAAGGAACACCGCACCTACATCAACGGATCGCTGAAGCATACCGTCGACTCAGCCAGCCCCGGCGGCAGCTTCTACGACAAGTTCGGCGCCTACCGCACCGGCAGTGGCAACGGCCCGGCCACGGTGGTGTGGAGCAACGTCAAGTTCTGGCGCAAGTGAGCGGCGCGCTGAGAGCCCTGGCGGCGGCGGTCCTCGCCGCCGCCCTGGCCGGCTGCTCGTCGCCGCAGCCGGCCTCGTCCTCCGCCACCGGCACCCGGCTCAACGCCACCCTGACCTCGCCGGTGGACATCACCCTGAGGTGGACGGGCACGGAGCCGGGGGCCGCCGGGCGGATCGTGGAGTTCGCGACCGAACCCGAGGGGCCGTACACGATCCTGGAGTACGTCCCGCTCGGCCAGACCTCGTACCGACACCCCGATCTGATGCCGCAGACGCCCTTCTACTACCGCGTCCGCCCCTACTACGGACCCGTCTCGCGGCCGGTCGAGGTGCGGCTGCCCAAGGGGGACTTCACGGCGAAGGAGCAGAAGGGCGACCACGAGTGGGCGCCGCCCCGGACGCTGCGCCAAACGGCCGTGCACACCGGCTCCGTCAAAGACGCCGCCGCGGCGCGGGCGGCCGCCCCCACCGGGCTGAAGGCGACCGTCATGCACGCCAACGGCATCCGGTTCACGTGGACCGACCACGCCTCCGACGAGCAGGGCTATCTGCTGGAGGACCGGCCACCGGGCGGCGACCGCTTCCGGCCGGTGGCCGTCCTGGACCGGAACATCAACTCCTTCGGCCTGATCACCCTCCCGAACGAGAAGCGGGCCACATACCGGGTGCGGGCCTTCTCCTACGGCAAGGGGTCCAATGTCGTCCACCTGAAGACGGGATCCGCACCGGAGCGGTGACAAACGAGCAGGTACGGCTCACGCGGGGCGGCCGAGCTCCTTGCGGAACAGCTCCAGGACGTTTCCGCCGAGGATCTTGAGGATGTCGCCCTCGGGCAGGCCCCTGCGGACCAGCGCCTCCGTCACCAGCGGCAGCCCGCGGGGGCCTTCGAGGCCCGGCACCACCAGCTCGGCGTACTCCAGATCCTCGCAGCACGGCGGGCTGGTGTCCGCGCTGACCTCCTTGATGAAGTCGGGCCCAAGACCCACCCGGTCCACGCCCGCGACCTCGACGATGTGCAGGATGTGATCGGCCAGCCGGTCCACCGTACGCTCGGCGGGGTCGGTGGCCACGAACTCGCCGAGGAAGTTCACACACACCATGCCACCGGTCGCGACAAGGCCGCGGATCTGCTCGTCGGTGAGGTTGCGGTGGTGGTCGAGCAGGGCGCGGGCGGAGGAGTGCGTGGCCAGCACGGGCCGGGTGGCCAGCTCCAGCACATGGGCCACGCCCGAGGCGCCCAGATGGGACACGTCGAAGAGGATCCCCAGGCGCTCCATCTCCGCCAGCGCCGCCACCCCCGCCTCGGTGAGCCGGCTGCCGGTGGCGTCCTCGCCGCTGCCGTCGGCCAGGGCGGTACGGCCCCAGTGGGCGATGGACGCCATGCGCACCCCGAGCCGGTGCAGGGTCGGGATCAGCTCCACGTTCGCATCCAGCCCCGGGGCGCTCTCCAGCGCCAGGACCAGCGCGATCCTGCCCTCGTCCAGGGCGCGGTCGATGTCGTCCCCGTCCAGGCACAGCCGTACCTCGTCCGCGTTGCCCTCGGCCAGGGTGTGCGCGCACTCGATCATCCGCAGCGTCTCGCGCAGCGCGCCCTCGGGGCGGAACTGGTCCTCGATGAAGACCGGCAGCACCTGAAGATCCACCCCGCCCTCGCGCAGCTGGGGCAGCCACTGGTCGCGGAAGAAGGAGGCCCAGCGGTGCGGCGGGCGGGCGGTGACCGCGATCAGCAGGTCGTTATGGGCGTCGGCGACCACCGCGCGGCGGTGGAGTTCCAGATGCGGGGACACGTACGCCATCGTGCCGTACGGGTCGGGCGCCGGGCCACGGAATATCCGGTGGGGAGAGGCGGGGGCTGTCAACACCCTTTCGAATGAATCGTCGCATCCATGAACCGGTATCGGCCGTTCCAGCGATACCGTCCCACCGGCATGGCTGTTGTCGGGGCGCCGGGGGGATATGAGCGTGGAGAAGTTCAACGTGGTGGCGCTGGGACCGTCCGGCTCCGGCAAGACCGTGTATCTGGCGGCGCTCCAGGAGCGGCTGCGCACACAGGACCCGGAGCTGGGATTCCATGTGCGGCTCCCCCGCGACCAGGAGCGGAAGCTCACCGAGGTGTACTCCGAGGTCGCGAGCTCGGGCGACTGGCCGGCGCCCACCGACCGTACGGAGACCCCCGAGTGGACGTTCACCTGTCGGATGTGGACCCGGTTCGGGGTGTTCGAGACGATGCAGATCGAGTACATCGACTATGCCGGGGAGCATCTGACCCACCCCGTCGGCGAGGGGTCGCAGGTCCAGGACTGGTTCGAGGAGCGTCTTGAGACGGCCGACGCGCTGCTCGGGCTGCTGGACGGGGTCAAGATCCGCGGCCTGCTGTTCGGGAACCGGGGCGCGGAGGACTTCCTCAGGGACGATCTGGCGCCGATGTTCTCCCTGATGCAGGGCTTCCCGGGGCCCATCCACTTCGTGGTGACCAAATGGGACCTGGTCGAGCAGAACTTCACGCTGGCCGACGTCAGGCAGCGCCTGATGCGGGAGCCCACCTTCAGCCAGCTCGTCGCCAGCCGCGCGCCCGGGAAGACCCGAAGATTCCCGGTGCCGCCCGGCCGGATCCGGCTCATCCCGGTGAGCGCCGTCGGCCGGGGGTTCGCGGTGCTCGACAGCGAGGGCAAGGTGCGCAAGCTGGACCGGACGAACCCCAAGCCCATGAACGTGGAGATCCCGCTCGTCTCGGTCCTGCCGGACCTGTGTGTGCGCGCATACGAAGCGCTGCGGATCAGTGAGGCCCGGCGGGCGGCCGGCCAGGATCCGCAGCAGGACCAGGAAGCGGGCCAGGGCCAGGACCTCGGCCAGGACCCGGGCGACCAGAGCGAGGCGGGGGCGCCCGGCTCCCCCGGGCGCGTCAGGAAGCTCCTCGCGGCGGGCCTGTCACCCCAGTTGCAGGCGCAGCTGATGAAGTCCGGGATCACCGTCAGCCCCGCCGTGCTGGCGGGCTTCCTGGACGCCGCGCTGGGGGCGCTCGGCCAGCTGGCCTCCCGGTCGCCGCGAGAGGTCCGCAGAGCCAAAAGACTCCAGCGGTCGTGGCGCGGGCGCCGCGTAAAATCCGTCAAGGACGAGAAGTCCGCCGTGCACCACACCGTTCACCGCCTGGTCGGCCAGCTGGGCGAGTTCGAGCGGGCCGAGCCGGACTCCATATTGGCCTGAGGCGTGGGTGGTCCCGTGGAGCGTGTCGAGTGGTGGCCCTTCCTGATCAGCCGAGGGCGCCGCACCCCCTTCCGTACGGTCGTGGTGCCCGATCTGCCCGGCGCCGACGGTCTGGAGCCGGTGCTGCTGGACGCGGCCGGCGGGAAGCCCACCCCGGAGGGGCAGCTGCGGTTCCGGGTCGTCGAGCGGTCCGACGCGGACGACCTCGCCCTGGTGTTCCGGGTGATACGCCCCGATCCGGTCGAGGCCGGGGAACAGCGGGGGCCGCTGTACGACGCGCACTCCCGCCCGATCTATCTGATCGAAGGGGTGCTGCGCACGCTCCCGGCGGTCGCGTCCGACGGCGGACCGCGGCCGTGGGTGCCGCAGGGGGCGCTGCGGACCGCCCATGAGCACAACGTCCCCGCCTTCCAACGGTTCTGGCAGACGGACCGGTACGACCTGACCCCCGTCCGGTCCAAGGCCCTCACCTTCCCGGCGAACGCATCGGCGGAACGGGCCCAGTGGTCCGTCTCGCCCCCGTTCCGGGTGCGCGCCGGACGGCCGGCGAAGCCCGACCCCCCTCCTCCGCCGCCCCCGGCCGCCGGCAGCCGCCGAGGACGGCTGCTGCTGTGGTGGGGGGCGCTGCTGGTGCTGGCGGTCGTGCTGGCGTTCGCGCTCAGCGGCTGAGCGCCCGGCGGTGAACGGGCGCGGAGAGCGGGCGCGGCGAACGGGCGGGGCGAACGGGCGGGGGCCGTCCGCCGACGCCGGGCGCGGTGAGAGGATCGACGCGGACGTAACCGTCCACGCCGTCCGCCGGTCCGGGCGGCGCGTCCCGGGCGGCGCCATGAGGGAGGGTCCGAGTGTCGGTGGAGATCACCTGGTGGGGGCATGCCACCACCACCGTGCGGGACTCCGGCGTACGCGTGCTGACCGACCCGCTGTTCGTACGGCGGCTGGCGCATCTGCGGCGCCGCCGGGGGCCGGTGCCGCCGCCCGCGGCCGAGGTCGCCGATGTCGCGCTGGTCTCCCATCTGCACGCCGACCACCTCCACCTCCCCTCGCTGATGCGGCTGCGCCCCGGCACCCGGCTGGTGGTGCCGCGCGGCGCCGGGCGGGCCGTACCGGGGCTGCGGCGGGTGGCCCGGGCGCGGGAGCTGCGGGTCACGGAGGTGCGGCCGGGCGAGGAGATCTCGGTGGGCGAGGTGCGGATCCGGGCCGTACCGGCAGCGCACGACGGCAGGCGGCTGCCGTACGGGCCGAGCCGGGTGCCCGCGCTCGGCTACGTCCTGCGGGGCGAGTCGACGACATACTTCGCGGGCGACACCGGGCTGTTCGACGGCATGGCGCGGGCGGTCGGCGACTGCGACGTGGCGCTGCTGCCGGTCGGCGGCTGGGGCCCCTACCTCGGCCACGGCCACCTCGACGCCCACCGGGCCGCCCAGGCGCTCGCCCGTCTTGGCGCGCGCAGCGCGGTGCCCGTGCACTACGGCACGTACTGGCCGATCGGCCTCGACGGGATCCGGCCGCACGAATTCCACTCACCGGGCGACGACTTCGTCCGGCACGCCGGACGGCTGGCCCCCGACGCGGTGGTGCACGCACTGCGGCACGGCGAATGCGTGCACCTGGAGACCACCGGATGACCGGCCAGATACTCGACGGCATCGGCGAGCTCGCGCGCGGCGTGCCGCCCGAGTCGACCCAGCAGGCGGTCGGCTATCCCTCGCTGTTCCTGCTGGTGGTGCTGGGGTCGCTGGTGCCGGTGGTGCCGACGGGCGCGGTGGTCAGCTCGGCGGCGGTGGTGGCGATCCACCAGAGCGTGCCGCCCCTCTCGCTGCTGGTCGTCTTCTGTGTGGCGTCCTGTGCGGCCTTCCTCGGGGACATCGCCCTGTACTGGCTCGGCCGCCGCGGCCTCAGCTCGAAGAACGGCTCCCGCTGGCTCGCCCAGCTCCAAGGCCGCGCCGCCCCCGAACGCCTGGCCCAGGCCCGCACCCGCCTCGACGAGCACGGGGTCGCGGTGCTGGTGCTCTCCCGTCTCCTCCCCGCCGGACGCATCCCGGTGATGCTGGCCTGCCTGCTCTCCCGTATGCCGATGCGCCGCTTCGCCCGCGGCGACGCCCCGGCGGTGCTGGCCTGGTCCGGGGCCTACGCCCTCATCGGCATCCTGGGCGGGTCACTCTTCGCCAGGCCCTGGGAGGGCGTGGCCGCCGCGATCGCCCTGACCGTCCTCCTCAGCACCGCCCCCGCCCTCTGGCGCCGCACCCGCGCCCGCCGCGAGGCACACGGCGAGGCGACGAGCTGACCATCGGGTGCACCCCCGGCTGGTCTCCTCCCCATGGGGGAATGGCACTGGGCGGCAGTAGCACCGGCCACAGCCGCACCGCACGGTTTCAAGGTCTCCTTCCACGCCCGGACCTTCGGCACCGAACAGGAAGCCCGGGACCACCTCCAGAGCCACCTCAACGCCCGCTCGGACCAGGACACCGACTGCGCGCTCGCAGCCGAACGGCTCCGGAACCTGTCGCCCTACGCCTACCGGGTGGTTGTCTTCCGGCGGTCCTTTCCATCCGCGGCGGCGGCGCCCGGTCGGGTGAAGCGTCGCCTCGGTGACTCCTCGGTTTTCGAGGCGACCGATGTGCTGCCCGAAGCGGCACGGGCGGCCGAGGAGCACAAGCTGGGCCGGCATCAGGACACGTTCGTCATGCCACGGTTCGGGATGCTCAGGCCCAAGGGCGGGGGAAATCGGATCTACGAGTCGAAGGCTCCTGCCACGACCCCCAGCACAAACGGCATGCCAACCCCAACAGCCCCGGCATGCGGTACGCCCGGCTGGGTCTGCGCGCCGATGAGCGGATCACCCGCATCCTGCTGCCGGCCGCGTTGGCGGCACTGCGGCGCGGTGAGTCCCTCACCTTCGGGAAGATCACCATCAGTGCGGCCGGTGTCCAGGGCAAGAAGGGCCTGGTCCCATGGTCCGAGATCACCACAGCGGAAGCCCGGGACGGAAATGTAGTGATCAACCGGGCGGGCAAGTTCTGGGCGGTCCACAACCGGCCCGTGAATGCGATCTCGAATGTGTCACTGCTGCTCGCGCTGGCCGACATCTGCCGCCGGGATGCCTGACGCGACGGGCGTGCCTGTGCTGTGACCGGGAACCGACGGACTCGTGAAGGCCCCGTCGGTGAGCACGGGCACGATCGCGGAGGCGTTCAGCTCGACCGCGACGGCCACATCATCGGCGAACCCGCCCTCGGCCAGTTCGATCCCCGAGGAACAGGCGACGACAGCAGCGGCCACGTCGGGGGTGTGCGCATAGGCGGACTGTGCGGCGGACGCTTCGGGAGACAGCGGGCCGACGCCGTGCGCCTCCAGTTCGGCGATGATCGCCCCGGCCCCCAGGGCGTCCTCCAGCGCGGGCCGCAGGGATCCGTCCGGCCAGCGCTCCCCCGCGGCGATCACCGTGAGCGGCCGTTCCGGGCTCCCGTAACCGTTCCGCGCCAGCCACTGGCCGACGGCCGCCGCGTTCCGCAGGCAGCCCGCCACCACCGTCGAACCGCACGCCGCCGCGGAGATGGCGGACCCGTTGGGCGAGGGCAGCACCAGCCGGGGAGTGAACGGGGCCCGCCGGAGCGCCGCCGGGGACAGCGACCACGGCGCGACCGCGGTGGCGGCCCGCCGGCCCACGGCCAGTTCCGCGGCGTTCTCCCGGGCGAACGCGGATGCCGTCTCGTCACGCCAGGCGTACGGAAAGACTTGGGTACCCGCCTCGACGGCGACGCTCACCGAGGTCGTGAACGACAGCACGTCGATCACCACAAGGCAGGCCACGTCCGGCGCGAGCTGCCGGGCGCCGACGGGACCCCACTCGAATCGGACTCCGTAGCCTCGCTGCAGAAACCAGTCGCTCATGGTGGTCGAGTCTGACACCGGAACGGCCGCGGACCCGGTCGCCGTGAAGAAGGGGCCCCGGAAGCCGAGCACGTGCGCCGAGTTGTCGCGGCGGCGCTTTCGCCGTGGAGGTCCTGGTTCAGGCTACTGAGGAGCGTACGCCCGGCGGTGCTTCGTCTGGCCGGTGACCGCCATGCGCGGTGAAGACGAAGGTCGAGCTGTCGCCGTCCAAGTCGATGGTCAGCGACGCGTCCAGCGCCTTGGCCAGACGGGTGAGCAGCGGCAGGGTCGGCACGGAGTCGCCGCCTTCGATGTTGGAGATCTGGGGCTGGGTCATGCCCGCGCGCCGCGCCAGTTCGCTCTGTGACAGGCTGAGCTCCGTGCGCCGGTCGTAGACAGCCTGACCCAGGGCGAAGGCATACCCCGCCTCCACGTAGGCAGGGGACTCTTCAACCCGTTCGCCCAGGAGCTTCCGGGTCCGACGCGTTTCCCACTGCGAGTGGTTCACGAGCTCTCCTCCTCCGTCCGGTCGTAGTTGTGCTCGGCGGGACCGTGGTCTGCTTCGCACACTTTCTGTGCTTGCTGAGCGCGCTCGACCTCGGCGCCCTCACGCTGTCTGGTCTTGCGGAACACCGTCAGGAGCACGATTCGCCGCTCGGAAGCAATCCAGTAGGTGATGCGGACCGCGTTCCCGTCCATGGTGAAACGCAGCTCGCGGAGCTTGCCCCACAGACTATACAGATATCCATATAGGGCGAACCCGACTTCCATTGGCTTCAGGCCCGAGCAGGCCCGGCCGGGTGTTGGTCGGCCGGGCCTGCTCGGGCACTCGGCGGGCGGGGTCCGGGGGCAGCGGCGGGTCAGCGGCAGAGGACGGATCGGAGGACGTCGGCCAGGACCCGCTCCGGTTCGCGTTCGGCGCCCTGGGCGCGCCAGGCGACGAAGCCGTCGGGGCGGACGAGGACCGCGCCCTGGGGGGTGGTGCCGTGGAGTTCGGTCCAGTCGGTGCCGGGGTCGGGGGTCAGGTCGTGGGTGGGGTCGAGGCCGAGGCGGTAGGCGGCGAGGGGGATGTCGAGGCGGTCGGCGACGCGTAGCGCGGCACCGTGCCAGGCGGCGCCTTCGGGGCCGGTGAGCAGGACGCAGGTGCGCTCGTACAGGTCGAGGGTGGACAGCCGGAGGCCGTCGCGGTCGACCCACAGATGGGGGGCTCGGCTGCCGGGCTCGCCACCCGCGGTGAAGCGGTCGGGAACGGCGGGGGTGGCGGGGTCGGCGCCGAGGACCGCGTCGGAGGCGTAGCGGTAGCCCATGGCCACCGCGAGCACATCGCGCTGCGGGCCGCCGGTGGACGGTGGCGGGGTGTAGCCGGGGTGGTTGTGTTCGGCGGAGCGCGCGGCGGCGCGGGCGCTGGTGGCCACGGCGACCGGCTGGCGTTCGACGCCGTAGGTGTCCAGCAGCGCGGGGCCGGCCCAGCCGCCGAGGACGGCGGCGAGTTTCCAGGCGAGGTTGTGTGCGTCCTGGATGCCGGTGTTGGAGCCGAAGGCGCCGGTGGGGGACATTTCATGGGCGGAGTCGCCGGCGAGGAAGATCCGGCCGTCGCGGTAGCGCTCGGCCACCCGTTCGGCGGCGTGCCAGGGGGCCTTGCCGGTGATTTCGACCTCCATGTCGAGGACGCCGGTGGCCTTGCGGATGTGTTCGGCGCACCGCTCGTCGGTGAAGTCCTCCAGGGTCTCGCCGGTCTCGGGGTGCCAGGGGGCGTGGAAGACCCACTGTTCGGCGTTGTCCACCGGGAGCAGCGCCCCGTCGGCGGCCGGGTTGGTCAGATAGCAGGCGATGAAGCGGCGGTCGCCCACGACATCGGCGAGCCGCTTGGCGCGGAAGGTGATGCTGACGTTGTGGAACAGCTCGCCACGGCCGGTCTGGCCGATGCCCAGGCGTCTGCGTACGGAGCTGCGGGGGCCGTCGGCGGCGATGAGGTAGTCGGCGCGCACCACGGACGTACGCCCGGACTCCCGGTGCTGGACGACGGCGGTCACCCCGTCGGCGTCCTGCTCGAAGGAGATCAGCTCGGTGCAGAAGCGCAGCTCGCCGCCCAGCTCCTGGGCGGTCCGCAGCAGGACCGGTTCAAGGTCGTTCTGGCTGCACAGACACCATCCGGAGGGGCTGAGCCCGCGCATGGCGCCGCCCGGGTCGATCTCCCGGAAGAGCCAGTGGTGGTCCACTCCGGTGAGGGATTCGGCCTGCAGGATGCCATGGTTGCCGGCCAGGACGGACGCGGCTTCGTGGATCGCGGACTCCACTCCCGCGGTCCGGAACAACTCCATGGTGCGGAGGTTGTTCCCGCGCCCGCGCGGGTGCGTGGAGGTGCTCGCGTGTTTCTCCACGAGCAGGTGTCCGACGCCCAGACGGCCCAGGAAAAGTGAGGCGGACAGTCCCACCAGGGATCCGCCCACGACGAGTACTGGCACACGCTCATCGACATGGGGATTCATCTCGCTGCTATTCCCGGGGTTTTGGCCCTGGTCAGGCGTCTGGCGAGCCCCTTCGCCCGGATGGCTCACATATCTCGCGGCATCCGTGGGAGCGCTCCACGATCGACTAACGGGCGCCGCGTCCGGCGAAGGACGCGCCCGGAGGAGGAGTGGAACATATGAGCACCATGCCCAAGACTTCGCGGCCCGCGAAGTCCGCGACGACGACCGAGCCCCCGCCTCGGCCTTCCACGCTCACCGACGCCCGGCTGCGTGTGGTGTTGCTGGTGTCGGTCCACGCGGGCGCCGAAGAGCGTTTCTTGCATGCCTACGAGCAGTTGTCCCAGCAGGTGGCCGCGGTCCCGGGCCACATCAGCGACCAGTTGTGCCAGTCGATCGAGAACCCCTCGCAGTGGCTGATCACCAGCGAGTGGGAGAGCGCTCCGCCGTTTCTGAGCTGGGTGGAGAGCCCCGAGCACCGCGAGATGGTCAAGCCGCTCCACGGATGTGTGGAGGACACCCGGTCGCTGCGGTTCAGCGTGTTGCGGGAGACCTTCTCGGCCAAGGAGGCGGCCGGCCGCCGCGCCGCGCCCCCCGTACAGCTGGCCCCGCGGGTCGGCGACGGCCTGGTGCGGCACGCCCTGACCTTCACCGTCAAGCCCGGCAGCGAGCAGAGCGTGGCCAAGATCCTGGCCGACTACGCCGCGCCCGAGGCCCGTGTGGACGAGAACACCCGGCTGTGCCGCACCTCGCTGTTCATGAGCGGCAACCGTGTCGTACGGGCGGTCGAGGTCAAGGGCGATCTGGTGGCGGCGCTGCGCCATGTGGCCAGGCAGCCGGAGGTCCGTGCGGTCGAGGAGGCCATCAACCCGCATCTGGAGGAGGACCGCGACCTGGACGACCCGGAGGCCGCGCGGGACTTCTTCATGCGGGCGGCGCTGCCCGTGGTGCACCACCTGACGGCGGACCCCAGCCGCCCGCCGAATCTCCGGCGCCACATGCTGCTCTACCCGGTCAAGGAGGGCTGCGGCCCGGCGGTGGCCAGTCTGCTGGCCCGTCAGGACGACCTGGCGGTGACCAAGCCGAAGGCGGCGGTGGCGTCCGACGGCGGCGAGGGGCAGCACACGATCGTGAGCAGCACGGTCTTCCAGCGCGACGACATCGTCGTACGCATGGTGGACATGGACGCACCGCTCGACCGTGATCTCGCGGTGGCGGCCGGGGTCAGCGGGCCGCGCGCGGCCGCGGTGCTGGGCCGGCTCCTCGACGCCCGGCAGCTCGACGCCGGGGCGGGCGGCAAGAAGAAGATCGATCTGTCGAGCGAGGCCGGGCTGCGGCGCTTCCTCACCGACTGCGACATGGAACCGGTCACCGACCGCCGCGCGGCGGATTACTGACACTCCCCCTCCCAAGCCCGTACTTGCCAACCCCCACCCATTCTCCGTCGTGCGCGGCGGCCGCGCCGCCTTCTGGAGGCCACTATGACCACGCAGTCCCACCTCATCGTCGACCTGTCCGCGGTCGCCCCCAACCGCCGCCGCGGCGGCGATGTGCGCGCCATGCTCACCCCCACCACGGTGGGCGCCACGAGCGGCTTCATGGGCATGGCCGTCGTGCAGCCCGGCGAGCGCGTCACCGAGCACTACCACCCGTACTCCGAGGAGTTCGTGTACGTGGTGTGCGGTGAGCTGGAAGTGGACCTGGACGATACGGCGCATCCGCTCCGTGCCGACCAGGGGCTTCTGATCCCCATCAACATGCGCCACCGGTTCCGCAACGTGGGCGCCACCGAGGCCCGGATGGTCTTCCACCTCGGCCCGCTGGCCCCGCGCCCGGAGCTGGGCCATGTGGACACCGAGACCGCCGAACCCGCCGAGGCGGCGTCGTGACCCGACGGGTGGTGGTCACCGGGCTCGGTGTCGTCGCTCCCGGGGGCGTGGGCGTCCCGGCCTTCTGGGACATGCTCACCGCGGGCCGCACGGCGACCCGCGGCATCACCCTGTTCGACGCCGCGAGGTTCCGTTCGCGGATCGCCGCCGAGTGCGACTTCGACCCCGTGGCCTGCGGGCTGACGGCCGAGCAGATCGAACGCTCGGACCGGTATGTGCAGTTCGCGCTGGTGGCCGCCACCGAGGCGATGCGGGACGCGGGGATCGAGCCCGGCGGGTCCGGAGCCGAGGACCCTTGGCGGATAGGCGTGTCGATGGGTTCGGCGGTGGCCGCCTCCACCCGGCTGGAGCAGGACTACGTCAAGGTCAGCGAGTCCGGCGCGCGCTGGGACGTGGACCATCGGCGGGCCGGCCCGTATCTGCACCACGCCTTCTCGCCGAGCGCGCTGGCCTCCGGCGTGGCGGAGCTGGCGGGCGCCCACGGGCCGGTGCAGACCGTGTCGACGGGCTGTACGTCGGGTCTTGACGCGATCGGGTACGCCTTCCAGACGATCGAGGAGAACCGGGCCGATGTGTGCGTGGCGGGGGCGGCTGACACCCCGGTCACCCCGCTCACCGTGGCCTGCTTCGACTCCATCAAGGCGACCTCGACGAACAACGACGACCCGGCCCACGCCTCCCGGCCGTTCGACGCCCACCGCGACGGCTTCGTCCTCGGCGAGGGCGCGGCCGTGCTGGTCCTGGAGGAGCTGGAGCACGCCCGGGCCCGGGGGGCCCATGCGTACTGCGAGTTCAAGGGGTTCGCCACCTACGGCAACGCCTACCACATGACCGGTCTGACCCAGGAGGGCCTGGAGATGTCCGAGGCGATCAACCATGCGCTCGGCCACGCCCGCATCGACGGCACCGAGATCGACTACGTCAACGCGCACGGTTCCGGCACCAAGCAGAACGACCGGCACGAGACGGCCGCGGTGAAGCGGTCGCTGGGCGCCCATGCGTACAAGACGCCGATGAGCTCGATCAAGTCGATGGTGGGGCATTCGCTGGGGGCGATCGGCGCGATCGAGCTCGCCGCCTGCGCCCTGGCGCTGGCCCACGGCGTGGTCCCGCCGACCGCGAACTACGAGACCCCGGACCCCGAGTGCGACCTGGACTATGTCCCGCGCACCGCGCGCGCCCTGCCGCTGCGCAATGTGCTGTCGGTCGGCAGCGGGTTCGGCGGCTTCCAGTCCGCGGTGGTGCTGAGCCGGGCGGGTGCGCAATGAGTGCCCGGGCCCGGGGGGCGGTGGTGACCGGGCTCGGGGTCATCGCGCCCAACGGTGTGGGCACCGACGCCTTCTGGAAGGCGACCCGGGAAGGGATCAGCTTCCTGGACCGGCTCACCCGCGAGGGCAGCGAGAACTTCCCGGTGCGGGTCGCGGGCCAGATCCGTGGCTTCGACCCGGCCACGATGATCGAGGAGCGGCTGCTGGTCCAGACCGACCGCTTCACCCATATCGCGCTGGCTGCCGCCGACCTCGCGCTGGAGGACTCGCGGCTGCCGGTCGACGACCTGTCGCCGTTCGCCGTGGGCGTGGTCACCGCGGCCGGTTCCGGTGGCGGCGAGTTCGGCCAGCGCGAGCTGCAGCAGCTGTACGGCAAGGGCCCGCGCCATGTGGGCCCGTTCCAGTCCATCGCCTGGTTCTACGCGGCCAGCACCGGCCAGGTCTCCATCCGCGGCGGCTTCAAGGGGCCGTGTGGTGTGGTGGCGGACGACGAGGCCGGCGGACTGGACGCGCTGGCGCACGCGCGGCGGTCGATCCGACACGGGGCGGACGCGATCGTCGCGGGCGCCACCGAGGCGGGGCTCGCCCCGTACTCGATGGTGTGTCAGCTGGGGTGGCGGGAGCTGAGCCGGGCCCGTGAGGCGGGCCGGGCGTATCTGCCGTTCACCACCGACGCATGCGGCTTCGTACCCGGCGAGGGCGGGGCCATGTTCGTCGTGGAGGAGGAGGGGGCGGCCCGCCGCCGCGGGGTGCCGATCCGCGGGTTCATCAGCGGCTACGGGGCGACCTTCACCGGGGCGTCCCGGTGGGAGGAGTCCCGGGAGGGGCTGGCCCGCGCGATCCGCGTGGCGCTGGACGACGCGCGGTGCGCGCCCGAGGAGATCGATGTGGTGTTCGCGGACGCGCTCGGCGTGCCGGAGGCGGACCGGGCCGAGGCGCTGGCGATCGCCGACGCCCTGGGCCCGCACGGCACCCGCGTCCCGGTGACCGCGCCCAAGACCGGCTTCGGCCGGGCGCACTGCGCGGCTCCCACGCTGGACGTGGCGGCCGCGGTGCTCGCCATGGAGCACCGCATGGTGCCGCCCACGCCGTATGTCACCGACGTCTGCCATGAGCTCGACCTGGTCACCCGCAGCCCCCGGCCCGCCGAGCCGCGGTGTGCGCTGGTGCTCAGCCGGGGGCTCATGGGCTACAACGCGGCGCTCGTGCTCCGCGGCCCGGAAGGAGATATGTGATGTCCCGTCAATTCACCCACCAGGAGTTGGCCGCGCTCATGAAGAAGTGCGCCGGCCTGACCGTCGACCCGGCCGCCCTCTCGGGGTCGCCGGAGATGACCTTCACCGAGTTCGGGCTCGACTCGCTCGGTCTGCTCGCCATCGTCGGCGAGCTGGAGAACCACTACGGCACCCCGATCGAACCGGGTGCCGAGAGCTGCAAGACCCCCAATGACTTCATCGACGTCATCAACGCCTCAATCACCGCAGGAGCATGAGATGCCCGGGCACACCGACAACGAGATCACCATCGCGGCACCGATGGACCTGGTGTGGGACATGACCAACGACATCGAGAACTGGCCCGACCTGTTCAGCGAGTACGCCTCGGTCGAGGTGCTGCGGCGGGAGGGTGACACCACCACCTTCCGGCTGACCATGCACCCCGACGAGAACGGCAAGGTCTGGAGCTGGGTGTCCGAGCGCGAGACCGCCCGCGATGTGCACACCGTATGGGCGCGCCGGGTCGAGACCGGCCCGTTCGCCTTCATGAACATCCGCTGGGAGTACGACGAGACGCCCAAGGGCACCCGGATGCGCTGGACCCAGGACTTCGAGATGAGACCCGACGCGCCGATCGACGACGCGGGGATGACGGACCTCATCAACCGCAACTCCAAGATCCAGATGGAGCTCATCCGGGAGAAGATCGAGCAGCGCGCCCGTGCCACGGTGGAGGCCTGACGATGTACCGCACCATGATCGTCGCCAAGATGAACCGGGACGCGGGGCCGGATATCGCCAAGGTCTTCGCCCACTCCGACCAGGGCGAACTGCCCGGGCTGATCGGGGTCACCGGGCGCAGCCTGTTCCAGTTCGGCGATGTGTACCTGCATCTGATCGAGGCCGAGCAGCCGCCGGCCGACCAGGTCGCCCGGTACGCCAAGCACCCCGAATTCCGTGACGTCAGCGCCCGGCTCCAGCCGTTTGTGCAGGCGTACGACCCGGAGACGTGGCGCGAGCCCAAGGACGCCATGGCGCATGAGTTCTACCGCTGGGAGCGCGACCGCGCCTGAGCACGGCCGGAGGGGCCGGAAGGGGCCGGAAGGGAGCACCACTGTGGTCGCGGACTGGGTGCGCTGCGAGCGCTGCGCCGACCTGATCTACGGCAAGAGGTTCGCGCGCACCCTGCGCGTATGTCCGGACTGCGGCTGGCACAGCCCGCTGACCGCACGGCAGCGGCTGGACCAACTGCTCGACGCCGACTCCGCGGCGCCGGTCGGCGAGGTGCAGCCGCTGCACGACCCGCTGGAGTTCGCCGACACCCGGCCGTACGCGGAGCGGCTGGCGGACGCGCGGGCGAAGACGGGCCTCAAGGAGGCGGTGATCTGCGCCCTGGGCCGGATCGACGGCCGGCCCGTGGTCGTGGCGGCCATGGACTTCCGGTTCCTCGGCGGCAGCCTGGGCTGCGGCGTGGGCGCGCTGATCTGCGAGGCGGCCCGGACCAGCCTCGCCCGGCGCGTCCCGCTGCTGCTGATCACCGCCTCGGGCGGGGCCCGGATGCAGGAGGGCGCGCTGGCCCTGATGCAGATGGCCAAGACGGCGCAGGCGATGGCCGAACTCGACGAGGCCGGGATCCTGACGGTCTCGCTGATCACCGACCCGACGTACGGGGGCGTGGCGGCGTCCTACGCCACCCTCGCCGACGTCATCCTCGCCGAACCCGGCGCGCGGCTCGGCTTCGCCGGGCCCAGGGTCATCGAGCAGACGACCCGGGAGCGGCTGCCGGAGGGTTTCCAGACCGCCGAGTTCCTGATGGAACACGGCATGGTCGACGACATCATCCCCCGCTCCGCCCTCCGCCCCACGTTGGCCCGGCTGCTGGCCCTGGGCGGCTCGGGCGCGCCGGGGCCCGGGGTCCCGGCGCGGGGCGCCTCCGGCGGGGCGGCGGCGCCCGACGCGGCGGGCGCACGGCGCGCCGCGCCCCCGCACGGCGGCGGCCCGGAAGCGCCCGCCGCCCCCCTGAGCGCGGCGGCCCGCCGCCCGGACGGCGGGCCGACGGACGCACCGGCGGGGAGGCCAACCCCCGCCCCGGCCGGGGGCCGGCATGCCCCCGCGTACGGGCAACCGGACGCGGCGGCGCCCGGCCCTGCCGACCCGCCGGTCGACGGCCCGCACACCACCCCGATCGGGCAACCGCCAGCCGCCACTGGCGCGGCCCTGGGCGCGGGGCGGCCGACCACGCCCGCGTACGGGGGACCGGACGCGGCGCCGTACGGAGAGCCGGACACGGCCGCCACCGCCCACCCGGGCACAGCAGCGCACGGCCCGGCCGACGCACAGGCGGAGGCGGAGCACGGCGCGCCGCGCGGCGAGCGGCAGGCCACCACGTACGCCCAACCGCACTCGGGCCCGGACGGCGGCCCGCAAGCCCCCGCCGCCCCCATGAGCGCGGCGGCACGCCACCCGA
>NZ_NCSM01000014.1:543090-787451 GCF_002224125.1 Streptomyces sp. NBS 14/10 | reverse complement strand
GGGCGGCGGGCCGCCGAGGGCGGGCAACCGCACGCCGTGCCCGGCGCCGGGTCGCACGCGATCGCCGCCACCCACCCGAACACGACAGCCCACGGCCCCGCCGACGCGGCGGTCGACGGACCGCACACCACCCCGGGCAACCGGGCGGGCGCCGGGGCCGCGCGGAGTGCGGTCATGCGGAAGGTCGGGGAGGTGGCGGAGCGGGACGCTTGGGAGGCGGTGCGGGGGGCCCGGCATCCTGATCGGCCGACCGTGATGGACTACATCGGCCATATCGTCGACGACTTCCACGAGTTGCACGGCGACCGGCTCGCCGAGGACTGCCCCGCCGTGGTCGGCGGTCCTGGGCGGATCGGCGGGCTGCCCGTGATGGTGATCGGGCAGCACAAGGGCGGGGCGAGCCTGGCGGAGCGGCAGGCGCACCGGTTCGGGATGCCCGCGCCCAGTGGCTACCGCAAGTCCGCGCGGCTGATGCGGATGGCGGCGAAGCTCGGGCTGCCGGTGGTGACCTTGGTGGACACGCCGGGGGCCAACCCCGGCCCGGACGCGGAGCGCGGCGGTCAGGCGCTGGCGATCGCGCAGAATCTGCGGCTGATGGCGCGGCTGCCGGTGCCCGTGGTGGCCGTGGTGGCCGCGGTGGTCGGCGAGGGGGGCAGTGGTGGCGCGCTCGCGCTGGCGCTCGCCGACCGGGTGCTGATCAGCGCGGGCGGTATCTACTCGGTCATCAGCCCGGAGGGCTGCGCCGCCATCCTGTGGAAGAACCCCGAAGCGGCCCAGGCCGCCGCGGCGGCTCTGCGGCTGGACCCGAGGGAGTTGTTGCGGCTCGGGGTGGTCGACGGGGTCGTACCGGAGCCGCCGGACGGCGCCCACCGCGATCCCGCGAAGGCCGCGGCCCTGCTCGGCGACGCGCTCGTCGAGGCGCTGGGCGAGCTGGTGCCGTGGGGGGAGGCGGACCGGCTGCTGGCGGCGCGGGCGGAGCGGTTCCGCCGCTTCGGTCTTGACACGGCGGTCCCCGCCGGGTCGGCCGGCACACAGCTGGACACGGGGGCCGCCGCCGGGTCGGCCGGCACACAGCTGGACACGGGGGTCCCCGCCGGGTCGGCCGGCGCACAGCCACACACCAAAAGAGGTGCATCGTGACAGCGGACAGCCACATCACGGACCATCGCGAGAACGGGCACCGGCCGGGCGCGGTCGTGCTGCCCCCGCATGCCACGCTGGATTCCCTGTGCCGCAGTGTGACGGAGCTGGCGAAGGCCGCGGACAAGCACCCGCGCCGGATCACGCTGCGGCACGGGCAGACATCAGTCGAGATGGAGTGGCCCGATCCGGCCGAGCACGAGCCCAAGCACGAGCGCGAGCACGAGCACGAGCACGCACCGTCGGCCGGGCCCGCCACCGCTGCCCCGTCGGCCCCCGCTCCCCCGCCACATCCGCAAGCGCATCCGCGGCCGCAGGCCGGGGGCCGGCAGGCGGGGGCCGGGCTGCGGTACATCTGCGCGTCGACGGTCGGCACCTTCTACCACGCGCCCGAGCCTGGTGCCCCGCCGTTCATCGGGGTCGGGGACATGGTCAAGCCGGGGCAGCCGGTCGGTGTGCTGGAAGTCATGAAGATGATGAGCACCATCGAATCGGACGCCGCCGGGCGGGTGGTGGAGATCCTGGTGCCCAACGCACAGCCCGTGGAGTATCAGCAGCCCCTGATCGCGGTGGAGCCCGGGCCCGCCGCCGGGCCGGTGTGATCCGCGTGTTCTCCACCGTCCTCGTCGCCAACCGCGGCGAGATCGCGCTGCGTGTTCTGCGCGCCTGCCGCGAGCTCGGCATGCGCACCGTCGCGGTGTACTCCACCGCCGACCGCGACTCGGCCGTGGTCCGGCTCGCGGACGAGGCCGTGCACATCGGTCCGCCGCAGTCGAAGGCCAGCTATCTCAGCGTCCCGGCGGTCATCGAGGCGGCGCACCGCACCGGGGCGCAGGCCATCCACCCCGGGTACGGATTCCTGTCCGAGGACCCGGACTTCGCGGAGGTGTGCGAGGACTCCGGGATCACCTTCATCGGCCCGCCGGCCTCGGTGATGCAGCGGCTCGGCGACAAGGCCGCGGCCCGCGCGCTGATGGCGGAGGCGGGGCTGCCGGTGCTGCCGGGCAGTACGGGCGCGGTGGCCACGCCTGCCGAGGCCAAGGCCATCGCCGGGCGGATCGGCTATCCGCTGATCCTCAAGGCGGTGGCGGGCGGTGGTGGCCGCGGTATGGCGGTGGTCCGCGAGCCGGACGCCCTGGTGCCCGCGTTCAACGAGACACGGGCCCACGCCCGCGCGGTGTTCGGCGATGAGCGTCTGTACATGGAGCGGTTCGTGGAGCATGCCCGCCATGTGGAAGTGCAGGTGCTCGCGGACCGGCACGGCAAGGTGGTCCACCTCGGCGAGCGCGACTGCTCCGTACAGCGGCGCCACCAGAAGATGGTGGAGGAGGCCCCCGCGCCGAATCTTCCCCAGGAGCGGCGCACCGCGATGTGCGCGGCGGCGGTGCGGGGCGCGGCGGCGGTGGGCTATGTGGGGGCGGGCACCTTCGAGTTCGTGCTCACCCCCGACCACGAGTTCTATCTGATGGAGATCAACTGCCGGCTGCAGGTCGAGCACCCGGTCACCGAGATGGTGACCGGGATCGACATCGTCCGGGAGCAGATCCTCATCGCGGCCGGGCAGCCCCTGACGTTCGGTCAGAGCGACGTCGTACGGCGCGGAGTGGCGATCGAGTGCCGGGTCAACGCCGAGGACCCGGACCGCGGCTTCGCGCCCACACCCGGCTCGCTGACGGAGTTCGTACCGCCCGGCGGGCCTTTCGTACGAGTGGACACGCACGCCTTCCCGGGCTGGCGGGTGGGCCCGGACTACGACTCGCTGCTGGCGAAGACCGTGGCCTGGGCGCCGGACCGCGAGCAGGCGCTGGCCCGTATGGACCGGGCGCTGGGCGAGTTCCGGGTCGGCGGCGGGGGCGTACGGACCACCCTGGGGTTTCTGCGGCGGGTGCTGGCGCGCCCGGAGTTCCGGTCGGCGACGCACACCACGGGGCTGATCGAAACGATGGGCCGAAAAGATGACTCATCGTCAGCCCATTCGCGCGGCGAACGAGTGAAGACCACGGCGATCTCCACTCGGAGGGCTTACAACCGGCCCGAAAGCGGGCCGCGCCAAGTGGCAGCGGGGCCCCGCGTCGCTGACGGTTGATGAGACACCTACGCGATCCCTTTATCTGGCAAATGTCAGTAATCGTGCAGGTGCCGGAAGGAATGACTCATGCGATCAACTCGCGCACTCATCGCCGGGACCGCGCTTGTCGCATCCCTGACTCTGGGCGCACCTGCCGCCGCCTTCGCCGCTGACGTCTCCGACCCGGGCGGCCACGGCGGCTACTCCAGCGGTCAGGAGTCGGAGGACTACGGCTCCGGCGGCTCCTGGAAGGAGAAGGAGAGCAAGGGCAAGGAGGAGTCCGACTTCGGCAAGGGTAAGGAAGAGGAGTCGGGCTTCGGTAAGGGTAAGGAAGAGGAGTCCGGCTTCGGCAAGGGCAAGGAAGAAGAGTCGGACTTCGGCAAGGGCAAGGAAGAAGAGTCCGGCTACGGCAAGGACGACTACAGCAAGGGCAGCTACGGCAGCAAGGAAGAGGAAAAGGGCGGTTACGGCAAGGAGGAGCACGGCTGGGGCGGCAGCAGCTCGTACGGCAAGGAGCGCGAGCACGAGAAGCCGCACGGCGGTGTCCACACCGGTGGCGGCGGCATGGCCACCACCGGTGGCGGCATGGCGGCCGGTTCGGTCCTGCTCCTCGGTGGCCTCGGCGCCGGTGCCTACGCCCTGCGTCGTCGCAAGCCCACTGGGACCGCGATCTGAGCTGACCGCTTTTCGTAGCCCCGCTGCCGTGGCCGACACCGCTTGTGGCGGTTGGCCACGGCAGCGCCACGCTCTTTGCCGGTGGGCTCTCCACCGGCCAGAAAGGCAGAATCCATGGGCAAACAGGGCGGTGCCGACAGCAACACCCGCGTCATCCGCTGGGCCGCCGCATCGGCCCTCATCGGCGTCTTCCTGATCTACAACTCGGTCGACGCGGCCTCCACGCAGCCCACGCAGAAGAAGCCCGCGATCTCCGGACCGACGCTCACCCCCCGCCCCCAGACGGCCGCCCCTCAGGAGGTCCGGCTCGGGCCCGCGCTGCCGCGCTCGCCCGCCAGGCATCTGGACATCCCCTCCATCGGGGTGAGCGCACCGTTCACCGAGCTGACGCTGGACCGGTCGGGGGTGCTGATCCCACCGCCCGCCGACAACAACAACCTGGCCGGCTGGTTCAACGGCGGCCCCTCACCGGGCGAGCGGGGCAACGCCATCGTGGCGGGGCATGTGGACACCAAGACGGGCCCGGCGGTGTTCTATCCGCTCAGCGCGCTCAAGACCGGGAGCCGGGTCACCATCACCCGCGCCGACGGGATCGTCGCGACGTTCGTCGTCGACTCGGTGGAGACGTTCAACAAGGCGAACTTCCCCGACGAGCGGGTGTACGGGCAGACCCCCGACGCGCAGCTGCGCCTGATCACCTGCGGCGGTTCGTACGACCGCGCCGTCCGCGACTACACCGCCAATGTCGTCGTGTTCGCCCACCTCGACTCCTTCCAGTGGGCCTGAGACCGACCTGGAGAAGGGTGCCCGCGTGAACATCGTCACGCGGGCACCCGATGGTGCGCGATCACGCGGCTACGCGGCTGTCGAACGCGTGCAGATACGGGTTGACGGGGCTGATGCCGGTGACGCTCAGCCCGGCCTCCGTCATACGTGCCACCAGGCTGTCCGAAGAGTGTTTCCGGCCCCCCACGTTGAGGAGCAGAAACAGGTCCATGGCGGTGGTGAACCGCATCGAGGGGCTGTTGTCGAGAAGGTTCTCGATCACCAGCACCCGGGCGCCGGGCCGGGCCGCCGCCACCACGTTGGCCAGGGTCCTGCGGGTGGACTCGTCGTCCCACTCCAGGATGTTCTTGATGATGTACAGGTCGGCCTGTACCGGGATCTCGCGGCGGCAGTCCCCCGGCACCAGCCGGGCGCGTGAGGCCAGCGGCCCGCCGTCGCGCAGCCGCGGGTCCGCGTTCGCCACCACCTGCGGCAGGTCGAGCAGCGTGCCGCGCAGCTTCGGGTGCTTCTCCAGCAGGGACGCCACGACATGCCCCTGGCCGCCGCCGATGTCCGCCACCTCCTTGGCCCCGTCGAGGTCGAGGAAGTCGGCGAGCTCCACGGCGGACTGTCTGCTGGAGGTGGTCATCGCCTTGTCGAACACACGGGCCGAGTCCGGCGCGTCCTCGTGCAGATAGGTGAAGAAGCCCTTGCCGTGGATGTCGTCGAAGGCGATGGTGTCGGAGCGTACGGCCTCGTCGAGCCGCGGCCAGGTCTCCCAGGTCCACGGCTCGGTGCACCACAGACAGATGTACTTGAGGCTGTCGGGGGCGTCCTCGCGCAGCAGCCGGGACATCTCGGTGTGCGCGATCCGGCCGTCCCCGGTCTCGGCGAACACCCCGCAGCAGGCCAGGGAGCGCAGCAGCCGGCCAAGACGCTCGGGCTCGGCGCCCACCGCGGTCGCCAGTTCCGCGACGGTGGCGGGCCGCTCGCCCAGGGCGTCGGCGACGCCCAGGGAGGCCGCCGCGCGGACGGCCGCCGCCCGGGCCGCGCCGAAGACGAGCTCCCGCAGCTGCGGGGCGGCCTTCGACGGGACACCATCGGCGGAGGCGGTGTTGATATGAGTACTGGCGCCGGTGGCGGTGTTCGTGGCGGCGGGGTCGGCCCCCGCGGTGGCCGCAGCGGACCTTATCGACGTCATGACGCCCCCTTCTCACACTTGCCGACGGGCTCGGAGACCGTGCAGGTGTTGCCCTCGAAGGTGTTGCCGGGGCCGGCGTCACGGTCGGCGAGGTCGGCGGGCAGGTTGTTGGCCAGCACGTTGTCCTTGATGGTGTTACGGGCGTTCTTGGTGCCCACGACACTGGGGAAGAGCACGATCCCGCCGGACATCGGCGAGGCGCCCACGTTGTCCCGCACCGCGTTGCCCGTCACCCGCGTGTCCTCCACGCCGGTGAGGAGGATGCCGGTGCCCTGGATGAAGTCGAGGCGGGGGTTGGGCGGGCAGTACTTGTTGTTCTCGTAGACCTTGTTGTTGATGACCGACAGGTCCCCGGCGCGCGGCGTCCCCTCGTCGCCGACGACGAACACGCCGCCGCAGTTGCCGGTGAGGGTGTTGCCCTGGACGGTCAGGACCCGCAGCCGCCGGATGCCGACCCCGACCCGGTTCCCGGTCAGCCGGTTGTCGCGGACGACCGCGCCCTTGGTGTCGATGGCCGCGCCCTCCTCGTCGACGGTGTTGGCGAGGAAGATGCCCGACTGGCCGTTGTCCTTGGAGGTGTTGGTGCGGAAGGTGCCGCGGGTGGACTTCTCCTGGCCGATGCCCTGCTGACCGTTCTGCGCGGCGGTCACCTGGCGTACGTCCATCCGGTCGGTGTGCTTCCCCCAAATGCCGTTCTTGGCGAAGCCGGTGACCTTGAGAGAGCGGATCCGCACATCGGTGAGGGGCTGCTCGGCCGTACCGGTGACGCAGATACCGGTCTCGGCCTTGCCGCAGTCGTTGGCGGACGCCTTCTCGGGCGGCGTGATGACGGTTTTCCTGCCCTCCCCGCTCAGGGTCAGGTTCGAGGTGGTGATCAGCACGTTCTCCCGGTATGTACCGGCCTTGACGAGGATGGTGTCGCCGGGCTTGGCGGCCTTCACCGCGGCCTGGATCGACTCACCCGGCTTGACGACGTGCTGGGTCTTGGCGTGGGCGGTGGGCAGCGGACCGAGTTCGATGACAAGGGCGGCCGTGAGGACCGCCAGGTAGCGAAGCTGTCGAGTGCGCATGAACAGGAAGCTAGGTGGGGTGCGCACCACCTGCCACTTATGACCACTGATGCACTAATTGCCCTGCGTTCAGTCGTCGCGGTCGAGCACGCGCGAGCCTCCGACCGGCAGGTCCCACAGCGCCTCGCGCGGCAGCCCCGCCGCCTCCCACGCCGCGCGGACCCGCAGCAGCGGTTGCAGCGGGGGCTCGGCGGAGAGCAGAAAGGTGGACCAGTGCATGGGCATCATCACCCGCGCGCCCAGATCCCCGAAGGCCCGTACGGCCTCCTCCGGATCGGTGTGCACCGGACGGAGCATCCAGCGCGGGTCGTACGCGCCGATGGGCAGCAGCGCCAGATCGATGCCCGGGTAGTGGCGGCCGATCTCCCCGAACCAGTGTCCGTAGCCGGTGTCGCCCGCGAAGTAGGTCCGGCCGCCGTCCGGGTCGGTGATGACCCAGCCGCCCCACAGGGAGCGGCAGGTGTCGGTCAGGGTGCGCTTGCTCCAGTGGTGCGCGGGTACGAAGTCGAACCGCACCGGCCCGTCCGGGCCCGGCAGTTCGGCCGCCTCCCACCAGTCGAGTTCGGTGACGTCGGTGAAGCGGCGCGCCCGGCACCAGGCGGCGAGCCCGGCGGGTACGAACAGGGGGGTGTCGCGCGGCAGCCGTCTGAGCGTGGGCGCGTCGAGGTGGTCGTAGTGGTTGTGGCTGATGACCACCGCGTCGATGGGCGGCAGATCCTCCCAGCGCACCCCGACCGGGGTGACCCGGGCCGGGGTGCCGAGGATCCGGCGGGACCAGACGGGGTCGGTGAGCACCGTCAGCCCGCCGGTCCGCAGCACGCAACTGGCGTGCCCCGCCCAGGTGACCGCGGTGTCGCCGGGCCCGACGGCCGGCGCCGGGCCCGGTTCGAAGGGGAGCTCGGGGATCTGCAGCAGCGCCTCGAGCGGCGGGCGCAGCCGCCCCTCCCGGGCCAGCCGGGCGATCGCCCGGACACCGGGCAGCGGGGAGGTGAGCCGGTGGGCGAACGACCGCGGCCAGGTGCGCAGCTCACCGCGCGGGCGCGGGGCGGCGGGGCCCCCGCCCGGCGGTCGCCCGGGCTGCGGCTCCCCCGGCCGCCGGCCGGGAGGCGCCTCCTGCGGCAGCACGAGATCACTCCGCCAGTCAGTCCCAGCGGTCGCCGCGGGAGGATGACCGGGCGGAGGAGCGTACGCCGAGGGATCGCCCTCGTACGGGGCGCCGCGGTCGGTATGTCTCCCCCCGCTGCCGCCGGGAGGTGCCCCCTGCCGCGACGAGGCGGGCGACTCCGGCGGCGCGGCGAGCCACCGCAGCCGACGGCGCGGGCCGGAGAAGATCTCCCGGATGGGGCCCAGCCGCGGGGGTGTCCACGGCGGTGTCCACGGTGCGGGGCGCGCCCGCCCGGCGGGGCGTCGCCCGGCCGGTTGGGCCTGGTCGGCCTGGTCGGCCTGGTCGGCCTGGTCGGTCATGACAGTGGGCTCCCTTCGGTGCCGGTGCCGGTCGGCCTCGGTCCGGCCTGGGTCAGCTCGCGGAAGGCCGTGTCGAAGGCGGTCAGCGCCTCGGCCACATGCGGCACCCGCAGCGGGTCCGCGGCGGCGAGGGCGGCCAGCCGCGCCTGGTCCCCGGTACCGAGCAGCGGCAGCGTCGACAGCCGCACCCGCAGGGTGTGCGGGGCGTCGCCGAAGCGGTGGCCGCCCGGTACGGGGCGGCGAAGCCCCCGGGTCAGCTCGCGCTCCAGCTCAACCGAGTCGGTGATGCCGCGGGCCGCGAGGTCGCCGCGCAACTCGTCGAGGTCGGCGTACAGCTGGCGGCCGGCCTGCGGCGGCCGGCACAGCGCGCCGACCGCGGTGAGCGCGCGGTACACCGCCGCGGCCACCGCCCCGTGGACGCGCGCCGCGGCCGCGGTGCGCTCGCGGACCGGCTCGGGCTCGTCGAGGGCGTGAGCGGCGGCCGCGGCGACGGGCGCCAGCAGCGCGGCGCGCAGCGCGTCCAGGGTGGACAGCACCCGGGCGCGCAGTTCGACGCCGCGCTCGGTGACGGGGAACCGGGCGACCGCGGCGGGCCAGCCGGGCGGGGTGAAGGCGCCCGCCAGATCGGTGAGCACCACCACGTCCTCGGGGCACATCTCGGCGGGGCTGAGCAGCACCGTGCCATGGGGGTGATGCACGGTGTCCCGCCAGGTCTCGTCGCTGACGATCAGCATCCCCTCGGCCACGGCCGCCTCGCACACCTCGTGCAGCAGCTCGGGCGGGGCGGTGGTGCCGGTCGGGTCGTCGGCGACGGACAGCAGCAGCACCCGCGGCTCACCGCCCTCCGCGCGCACCCGGCGTACGGTCTCCAGCAGCGCGAACGGGTCGGGGACGCCACCGCACTCGGCGGGCACCGGCGCATGGTAGGCGGGGCGGCCGGCGAGCCGGGCCAGCGGCGCGTACCAGGAAGCGCAGGGCCGGGTCAGCAGGACGTCACCGCCGGCCGCGGCGAGCAGGGAGAGCAGCAGCGGCTGCCCGCCGGGGGCGGCGGCGACATGCTCCGGGTCGGTCCACAGGCCGCGCCGCTCCCAGTAGCCGCAGGCGGCGGTGCGCAGCGCCGGGCCGCCACCGACCGGTTCGGGGGCGGTACGGCCGGCCGCCCCGGCGAAGCGCGCGGTCAGCTCCGGGAGGACCGGCAGACCGCCGTCCTCCGGGTCCGCCGGAGTCGGGGCGGTCAGCTCCCGCTGCATTCGAAACACACCTCCGGATCGACAGAATCGTCTATCCATGCATCTGTCCCGACTTGTCCACCTTCGCAGATCGGCGGATGTGGCGGCGGAGCCGACACGTGGCCGGTGCCGTTTGCCCGGTGCGGCGGCGGGCACCCGGCCCGCATGACAGGGATGCCTCAGCAACACGACGTGGTGGACCTGCTCACCGCGGACCACCGCGAGGTACAGGAACTCTTCGAGGGGTACCGGGCGAGCGCCGACCCCGGGGAGCGGCGGCTGCTGATGGAACAGATCACCGTCGAGATCGTGCGGCACTCGGTCGCCGAGGAGCAGTATCTGTACCCGACGGTCCGCAAGGCGCTGCCCAACGGGGACGAGGTCGCCGAGCGGGAGATGGAGGAGCTGTCCGAGGCCGAGCGGATCCTGGGCGACCTGGAGCGGCTGGACACCGCGGACCGGCGGTTCGACGCGCTGGTCCGCGAGCTGTACGACGTGGTGTCCATGCACATCCGCGGCGAGGAGGACGTGATCTTCCCCGAGCTGCGCGAGCGGCTGACCCCCCAGGAGCGGATGGCCCTCGGGCTGCGGGTCGGCGAGGCCAAGTCCGCCAACCCGGGCCCGCCGGGCGAGGAGATCGGCGACGGGGTCAGCAAGGAGCGTCCGCTGGCCGAGCGGGTGCGGGAGTGGCTTTCCGGCTCCTGACCGGCCGGTTCCGGACCGGCCCCACAAGCCTGATCAGATCCGCCTCGATACCGCGGCCCCGGGTCCGTACGACGGTCTCGGCGAGCTCGGCCAGCTTGCGGTTCGTCCGCTGGGAGGCGCGCCGCAGCAGGTCGAAGGCAGCGTCCGCGTCGCAGCCCAGCACATGCATCACCATGCCGCACGCCTGGTCGACCACCGGGCGCGAGCGCAGCGCGGAGCCCAGCTGGTCGAGCTCGGTCAGCGCGGCGCGGTAGCGCCGGTCGCGGGCCAGGCTCTCGGTGGCGAGGTCGCCGAGCAGCCGGGTGGCTCCCCGGGCCGCCTCCTCAAGAGGTCCGGGCCGCAGCCCGTAGACGGAGATCGTGACGGTCAGGCCCTCCCATACGAAGGGCAGGGTGGCGCTGGAGCGCACCCCCGCGTCCAGGGCCCTGGCCCGGTAGCCCGGCCACCTCCGGTCGCGCAGCAGATCCTCCGCGCCCGCCGGGCGGCCGGTGGCCCGGGCGACCGGGATGGGGCCCTCGCCGGACGCCAGCTGCACCGAGACCAGCGCGGACAGATCGGGATGGGTGGCCGCGCTCGGCTCCTCCGGGACGGCCCCGCCGGGGTCCGGGCCGAGGAGGGCGGTGGCGGTGGCTCCGCAGCTGGCGGGGGTGCACGACGCGGCCCGGTCCACCAACTCGGCGAGGCCGCGGTCCAGCGAGGGCGCGTCGGTCCGGCAGGACCGGCTGTGGGTGGGGGCACGCTCCGGCATGGTCGGGTCCAGTCCTTTCACGGCGTTTCTCGGCGTTTGGTCCGGTGCTCCGTCTGCTCATCCCGCCTTTTCGGCTGCCCACTGCGCCATGAGGGAAACGGCCGAGCGGGCGACGCCCCTCCTTCGGGCGGGCTACGGTGAGCGCATGTCCGGGGTACAGGAGTACGGCGCCGAACTGGCGGACTTCCGCAGCCGCGTCGCCGAACTGCAGACCGCGCGGGCCCTGCCCGCGCAGGAACGGCTCGCCGTACTGGACGCCGCCCTCATCGAGCTCCAGCATGCGGCGGAGGTGCTGTGGCCACGGTACGAGCGGCTGGCCGCGGACGACCTGGCCCGGGGCGGGGGCCGCGCCGACCCCAGCGAACAGCAGCTGCTGCGCGCCCTGTTCCAGCGGCTTCCGGTCGCGGTCGTCCTGCTGGACCGCGACTGTGTGGTGCGGCGGATGAACGACCTGGCCGCGCAGCTGTTCCGGACCCGCCCCGGCTACGCCGCCGGGCGCCCGCTGACCGACTCGCTGCGGCCCGGCGGGCGGGCGGTGCTGCGCTCCCAGGTCGCCGCCGTCGCGCGCGGCGAGGGCGGGCGGGGCCTGGTGGTACGGCTGCCGTGGCCCGGGAGCGACGGGACGACGCTGCGGGTGACGCTCGCGGCGCTGCATCCGCCGGGCGAGCCGTACCCCGCCGTGCTGGCCGCCTTCCAGCCCATGGCCGAGGGCGCGGAGGACGCGGCGGATGCGGCGGATGCGGCGGATGCGGCGGATGCGCAGGATGCCGAGGGCGCGGTGGCCACCCCGGCCACCCCGGCCGTACCCGCCCCGGGCGGCGACCCCGTACTTGCCGAGCGCCGCGACCCCGCCCAGGGCCGCGACCCCGCCCAGCGCCGCGACCCCGTCCCCGCGCAGGCCGACGCGGAGGACCGGCTGTCGACGGCCCGGCCGGACCTCGACGAGGTGACCCGCCACGCCCAGCTGCTCGACCTGCTCGACGACATGGCCACCGCGCTGCTCACCCCGCCCGCGCCCGCCGACGGCGGGCCCGAGGCCGTGCTCGGGCGGGCGGCGGCCGTGCTGCACGGCCGCTTCGCGGACTGGGTGATCGTGGACGTCATCACGGATGACGTGTCCGCGGACCCGGCGCGGCCCGGGGTCGCCCGCCGGCTGGTGACGCTGGGCCCGCCGGATGCCGTCGCGGGTGGCCGCGTGGTCCCGGTGGCCGAGCAGGACCCGGCCGGCTGTCCACTGGTGGCCGAGGCGCTGCGCGACGGGGTCGCCGCGCTGCGGGTGCGGCCTCATGACGCGGACGCCTTCGGCCGCGACGCCTCGGGCGCGCCCGTCCTGGTCCGCGAGGAGGTCACCTCGCTGCTGTGCGTACCGCTGCGCGCCTCGCCCGCGGAGCCGGTCAGGGGCGCTCTCACGCTCTTCCGTACGGGTGGGCGCGGAGCGTTCGAGATGGCGGAGGCGGGCGTGGCGGACCGGGTCTCCCGCCATATCGCCCTCGCGCTGAACCGAGCCCTGCCCCAGTAGCTCCGCCGTAGCTCCCCGCAGATCCCCCATGGCTCCGCGGTGTTTCCTTCCTCGCACCCCGGTTACCCGTCGCCCCGTGGCAGCAGGACCGTGAGTGGCACGAGTGTCTGACGGGCACGAGCGTTCGAGGAGGGCCCCATGACCGAGTACGGCTATTTCCTGGCCGCCGAGGAACACGGGCCCGCCGAGCTCGTCGAGCAGGCGCGGATGGCGGAACAGGCGGGCTTCTCCCATCTGTGGATCTCCGACCACTACCACCCCTGGACCAGGGCCCAGGGCCATGCCTCGTTCGTCTGGTCGGTGATCGGCGCACTCGCCCAGGCGACCTCGCTGCCCGTGCAGACCGCGGTGACCTGCCCCACCATGCGTATCCACCCGGCGATCGTCGCCCAGGCCGCCGCCACCAGCGCGGTGCTGCTCGAGGGCCGCTTCCGGCTGGGGGTGGGCTCCGGGGAGGCGCTGAACGAGCATGTGCTGGGCGATCACTGGCCGCAGCCGGCCATCCGGCTGGAGATGCTGGAGGAGGCCGTGGCGGTGATCCGCCAGCTGTTCGAGGGGCACCAGGTCAGCCACCACGGCAAGCACTACACGGTCGAGAGCGCGCGGCTGTACACGGTGCCCGAGGAGCCGGTGCCCATCGACATCGCGGCGTTCGGCTCTGCCGCCGCCGCGCTGGCCGGGCGGGTCGGCGACGGCTTCATCACGATGGTCCCCGACGCGGAGCTGGTCGCGCGGTTCCGGCGCGGCAGCGGCGCGGCCGGCAACGCCAAGCCGGTCAGCGGCGGGCTGAAGGTGTGCTTCGGCCCGGACGCCGACGACGCGCTGCGCACCGTCCACCGGCTGTGGGCGGTCGAGGCGCTGCCGGGCGCGCTGCTGACCCAGCTGGCCACCCCGTCCCAGTTCGAGCAGGCCTGTGAGCTCGTCACCCCCGAACAGCTGGCCCAGCAGGTGACCTGCGGCGACGACCCGGACGCGCATGTGGCGGCGCTCAGCGCGTACGCCGACGCCGGCTTCGACACCGTCTATGTCAACCAGATCGGCCCCGAGCAGCGCGGCTTCTTCGACTTCTACCGCACCAAAGTGCTGCCGCAGCTGACCGGCTGAGCCCGTCTTCAGAAGTGCAGGAGTTGACCACCATGACCGAGAAAGTCGCCGACTACGTACTCGCCCGGCTGCGCGAGTGGGGTGTCCGGCATGTCTTCGGCTACCCGGGCGACGGGATCAACGGCCTGCTCGCCGCATGGGGGCGGGCCGACAACGAACCACGGTTCGTCCAGGCGCGGCACGAGGAGATGGCCGCGTTCGAGGCCGTCGGGTACGCCAAGTTCAGCGGGCGGCTCGGGGTCTGCACGGCGACATCCGGCCCCGGCGCGATCCACCTGCTGAACGGCCTGTACGACGCGAAGCTCGACCACGTGCCGGTGGTGGCGCTGGTCGGCCAGACGAACCGCAGCGCGATGGGCGGCTCGTACCAACAAGAGGTGGACCTGCACAATCTCTTCAAGGACGTCGCGTCCGACTTCCTGGAGACGGTGACGGTCCCCGAGCAGCTGCCGAACGTGCTCGACCGGGCGATCCGCACCGCGTACGCCCGCCGCTCCCCCACCGCCGTGATCATCCCGGCGGACGTCCAGGAGCTGGACTACTCCCCGCCGACCCATGACTTCAAGATGGTGCCCTCCAGCCTGGACCGCAGCGGCTGGTCCGCGGTGCCCTCCGCGAGCGCGGTGGAACGGGCCGCGGATGTGCTGAACGCCGGCGAGAAGGTGGCGATCCTGGTCGGCCAGGGCGCGGCGGGGGCGCGGGCGGAGGTCGAGGCGATCGCCGAACTGCTGGGCGCGGGGGTGGCCAAGGCGCTGCTCGGCCTCGATGTGCTCAGCGACGAACTGCCGTATGTCACCGGCCCCATCGGGCTGCTCGGCACCCGCCCCTCGTACGAGCTGATGCGGGACTGCGACACGCTGCTGACGATCGGCTCCAGCTTCCCGTACACCCAGTTCCTGCCGGAGTTCGGCCAGGTCCGGGCCGTGCAGATCGATCTCGATCCGCACATGATCGGAATGCGCTATCCGTACGAGGTCAACCTGGTCGGCGACGCCCGCGAGACCCTGCTGCGGCTGATGCCGCTGCTGCGGTCCCGGGAGGACCGCGCATGGCAGGACGAGACCGTCGCCGGGGTGCGGCGGTGGCGTGAGGTGATGCGGCGGCGCGCCGAGCTGACCGCCCATCCCATCAACCCCGAGTACGTCGCCCACTGCCTGGACCCGCTGCTGCCCGGGGACGCCATCCTCACCTGCGACTCGGGCTCGGTGGCCAACTGGTACGCCCGCCACCTGCGGATGCGCGGCCAGATGCGCGGCTCGCTGTCCGGCACGCTGGCCACCATGGGCTCCGGGGTCCCGTACGCGATCGGCGCGAAGTTCGCCCAGCCCGACCGTCCGGTGGTGGCGCTGGTCGGGGACGGCGCGATGCAGATGAACGGCATGGCCGAGCTGATCACGGCGGCCAAGTACCGGCATGCGTGGGACGACCCCCGGCTGGTGATCGCGGTGTGGAACAACCACGATCTGAACCAGGTGACCTGGGAGATGCGGGCGATGAGCGGAGCCCCGCAGTTCCTGCCCTCACAAGCGATCCCGGATGTGCGGTACGCGCGGTTCGCCGAGTCGCTGGGGCTGACCGGCATCCGGGTGGAGAAGCCCGAGTACGTGGAGCAGGCGTGGCACGACGCGCTGAACGCCGACGGCCCGGCGGTGGTCGAGTTCCTGACCGACCCCGATGTACCGCCGATTCCGCCGCACGCGACCTGGGAGCAACTGGAGGCCACCGTCGAGTCCATCGCCAAGGGCGACGCGGACCGGACGGGCATGGTGCGCCAGGGGCTGAAGGCGAAGGTGCAGGAGTTCCTGCCGCACCGGCACCATCGCGACCACCGGGGCAAGAAGAGCGAGGGGTGAGGGGCCGTGGCGCGCCGCCCGGCCGCCCGCCACACCGCACAGCTCGCCACGCGTCGCACCGCACGGCTCGCCCACGAGGTGCGGCACGGCCGGCTGGAGCGGTCGCTCTCGCTGCTGACCGCCGCGGGGTCGGCGATCACGGCGGCCGAGATCTTCCTGGAACACGACCGGGCCGGATTCGGCAACCGCTTGATGTGGTGGCCGGTGGCGCTCGGGCCGGTCGGCGTCGCCGCGGGCGTGGCGGGGTACGCGGACGAACGGGCCGCGCACACCGCGCTGCCGCTGGCCTCGGCCGCCATCGTGGCCAACGGTCTGCAGGGCACGTATCTGCATATCCGCGGGATCGCCGCCAAACCCGGCGGCTGGCGGATGGCCCGCTACAACATCGAGCTGGGCCCCCCGCTGTTCGCACCGCTGCTGATGTGCATGGTGGGCGGGGTCGGGCTGCTCGCGAGCGTGCTGCGGCGGGAGCGATGACGGCGCGCCGCATGAGCCGGAAGGGCGTGCTGAGCCAAGTGTCCACCTGGGACACGGCCACGGCCGGGGTGGTGCTGGCCCGGCTCGGACCGCAGCCGCCGCTGTCCTTCTTCACCCCGGCCGAGGAGGCGGCCGCCGACCCGCTGCTGGACCTGCTGCTGGCGCGCCGGCACGACGACACCCCGATCCCCGTGCTGCCGGTGATCGACGCCCGGCTGGCGGCCCGCGAGTTCGAGGGCTGGCGGTTCGCGGACATGCCGGAGGACGACGAGGCGTGGCGCCGCTCGCTGGCCGCGCTGGACGAGGAGGTTGCCGTACGCCACGACGGCCGCGCCTTCGGCGAGGTGACCCACGGCGACCGGCACCGGCTGCTGCGCCACATCCAGGACCTGGGGAGCCACGACTGGTACGGCATGCCCGCCGGGCGCGTCTGGACGCTGTGGACCCGCTACGCGTGCACCGCGTACTACGCCCACCCGTACGCCTGGGAAGAGATCGGCTTCGGCGGCCCGGCCTACCCGCGCGGCTATCTGCGGCTGGGGCGCGGGGCGCGCGAGCCGTGGGAGACCGCGCCCGCCCGGGACCCGGCGGCGGAGACGGACCGGTGAACGGGACGCGTTGGTGGCGCCCGGCCACCGGCACACTGCGCGAGACGCTGCGCCCCCAGGGCTCGGTGCGGGCCCGCAACGCCTCCGCCTGGCTGCCGCATGTCACCCGGCTGCGCTCGGCCATGCGGCGGTTCGAGGACGGCGACGAGGTGGACATGGTGGTCATCGGCTGCGGCGCGGGCGGTGCGACCTTCACCCAGCGGCTGGCGCACGCCGGGTGGCGGGTGGTGTGCCTGGAGGCGGGGCCGTTCTGGGATCCGGAGCACGACTGGGTGAGCGACGAGGCGGGCTCCCGCCATCTGTACTGGAACGAGCCGCGCGTCATCGGCGGCAGCCACCCCGTACCGCTGGGGGCGAACAACTCCGGGCGCGGGGTGGGCGGTTCCATGGTGCACTTCGCGGGCTACACCCCGCGTTTCCACCCCTCCGACTTCCGCACCCGCACCGAGGACGGGGTGGGCGCCGACTGGCCGATCCGGTACGAGGAGCTGCGCCCGTACTACGAACGGCTGGAGCGGGAGCTGCCGGTGGCGGGCCAGTACTGGCCGTGGGGCGACCCGCACCCCCATCCGCACGCCCCGCACCCGGTCGGCGGCAACGGCGAGGTGATGCTGGAGGGCTGCGCCCGGCTGGGCATCCGGGCCCGGGTCGGGCCGGTGGCCATCGCCAACGGCCGGTTCGGCGACCGCCCGCACTGCGTCTACCGGGGTTTCTGTCTCCAGGGCTGCAAGGTCGACGCGAAGGCGTCACCGCTGATCACCCATGTCCCCGACGCCATCGCACACGGCGCCGAGATCCGCGACGGCGCGATGGCCACCCGCGTGGTCATGGACGGCGGCGGGCGGCGCGCGACGGGTGTGGCGTACGTACGCGGCGGCCGTGAGCGCGTCCAGCGGGCCAAGGCGGTCGCGGTGGCGGGCTACTCCATCGAGACCCCACGGCTGCTGCTGAACTCCGCGGGCCCCGGCCATCCGCACGGCCTGGCCAACGGCCACGACCTGGTGGGCCGCTATGTGATGGTCCAGGGCGCCCCGCAGACCGCGGGCCGCTTCCCCGACGAGATCCGGATGTACAAGGCGCCGCCGCCCGAGGTGTCCAGCGAGGACTTCTACGAGACCGACCCGGCCGAACCGTACCGGCGCGGCTTCTCACTTCAGACCGTGTCCCCGCTGCCGATCATCTGGGCCGAGCACGTCGCCGCCCAGGGCCACTGGGGCGCCGATCTGCGCACCCGGATGCGGGACTATGTGCACTGGGCGACCCTGGGCGCGCTGTGCGAGTTTCTGCCCCAGCCCGGCAACCGGGTCACGCTCGCCGACGAGACCGACCGGCTCGGCCTGCCCGTGGCCCGCTTCGACCACAGCCGGTGCGCCAATGACGACCTGCTGATGGAGGCCGCCCGGCTGGTCATGCAGGACATCCTGCGCGCGGCCGGGGCGGGCGAGCTGATGACCGTCGAGCGCTATGCGCATCTGGTCGGCGGCTGCCGGATGGGTCGTGCGCCCGAGGAGGGCGTGGTGGACTCCGATCTGCGCGCCTTCGCCGTACCCAATCTGTTCATCACCGACGGCAGCGTGCTGCCGACGCAGGGCAGCGCCAACCCGGCTCTGACGATCATGGCGCTCGCGGACCGGGCGGCGGACCGGCTGATCCGCGGCCGGGTCCCTGAGGGGAGGGCCACCAGGCCATGAAGGTCGACCGGCTGGACGTCACGGCGTACACGGTGCCGACCGACGCCCCCGAGGCGGACGGGACCCTCGCCTGGAACGAGACGACCGTCGTGGTCGTGGAGGCCCGCGGCGGGCGGACGACCGGCCTCGGCTGGACCTACGCCCCCGCGGACGCCGGGTCGGTGGTGCACGACCTGCTGCGCGGCGAGGTGCTGGGGCGCTCCCCGCTGGATGTGGCGGGGGCGAACGAGGCGATGAGCCGCGCGGTGCGCAACGCCGGCCGCCCGGGCCTGGTGGCCTGCGCGATCTCCGCGGTGGACCTGGCGCTGTGGGACCTCAAGGCGCGGCTGCTCGGTGTCCCGCTGGTCCGTCTGATCGGGGCGGTGCGCGAGACGGTGCCGGTCTACGGCTCGGGCGGCTTCACCACGTACCACGACACACATCTCGCCACGCAGCTGACCGGCTGGGTGCGCGGACACGGCATCGACCGCGTCAAGATCAAGATCGGCGAGGACCGGGGCCGCGCCGTCGAGCGCGACCTGGCCCGGGTGCGCCACGCCCGGGAGACCATCGGCCCGCACACCGAGCTGTACGTGGACGCCAATGGCGCGTACACCCGCAAGGAGGCGGTGCGGGTGGGCCACGCGCTGGCCGAGCAGGGCGTGGGCTGGTTCGAGGAGCCGGTGTCCTCCGACGACCTGGAGGGGCTGCGGGTCGTCCGCGACGCGGTGGTGTGCGATGTGGCGGCCGGCGAGTACGGCTACGACCTGCCGTACTTCGCCCGGATGGCGCCGGTCGTCGACTGTCTGCAGGCGGACGCCACGCGCTGTGGCGGCCTTACGGTATGGCTGCGCGCCGCCGCCGTCGCCGAGGCCCACGGCCTGGAGCTGTCCGCACACTGCGCGCCACACGCACACGCCCATGCGGCCGCGTGCGTGCCCAATCTGCGCCACATGGAGTGGTTTCACGACCATGTGCGCATCGAGTCCGCGTACTTCACGGGCGCGCTCGACCCCACAGGTGGCACGGTGCGGCCGGGGGCGAGCGGCGAACCGGGGCACGGCATGACCTTCCGGCACGAGGCCGCCACCGCGTATCGCGTGCTGTGACACACCTCCCCGTCCGTCTCTCGTCAGCCCCTCGTGCGTGACGTTTCCGGTTTCGGCCCCATCCGGCTGGCTACCCGCTCCGCGGAGCCCCCGGAGCCGACACCCGGGGCGAAAGGACGTGAACACCATGCAGATCGCCTTCCTCGTCGCGCCGGAAGGCACCGAGCAGGTGGAGCTCACCGACCCCTGGCAGGCGGTCCTCAACGCCGGCGGCACGCCCCGCCTGGTGTCCACGAGGCCCGGCCGCGTGCAGGCGTTCCACCACCTCGACAAGGCGGACACCTTCGCCGTGGACCGGGCCCTCACCGATACGACGGTCGACGAGTACGACGGTCTGGTGCTGCCCGGCGGGGTCGCCAACCCGGATTACCTGCGTCTGAACGCGAGGGCCGTGGCCTTCGCCAAGGGCTTCTTCGACGCGGGCAAGCCGGTCGCCGCGATCTGCCACGCCCCCTGGACCCTGGTGGAGGCCGACGTGGTGCGCGGCCGGACCCTCACCTCCTGGCCGAGTCTGCGCACCGATATCCGCAACGCGGGCGGCACCTGGGTGGACGAGCAGGTGCAGATCTGCGAGAGCGGTCCCAACACCCTGATCACCAGCCGTAAGCCGGACGATCTCAAGGCGTTCTGCGAGGCATTCCTCGATGTGTTCGCCGGGCTCGGCAAGAAGGGAGCGTCCCGATGACCGATCGCAAGGAACGGCAGCGCGAGATGTACCGCGCGGCCGACCCCGCCGAGGGGCCGCTGACCACGGACCAGGGGGTGGCGGTCGACCACACCGACGACTCGCTCACCGTGGGTGAGCGCGGCCCGACGCTGATGGAGGACTTCCACTTCCGCGAAAAGCTCATGCACTTCGACCATGAGCGGATCCCGGAGCGGGTGGTGCACGCACGCGGCGCGGGCGCGTACGGATACTTCGAGCCGTACGAGTCCTGTGCGGAGTTCACCCGGGCCGCCTTCCTCCAGGACCCGTCCGTGCAGACTCCGGTGTTCGTGCGGTTCTCGACGGTGCAAGGGCCGCGTGGCTCGTCGGACACGGTGCGCGATGTGCGCGGCTTCGCCACGAAGTTCTACACCTCCGAGGGCAACTACGACCTGGTCGGCAACAACATGCCGGTGTTCTTCATCCAGGACGGCATCAAGTTCGCGGACTTCGTGCACGCGCTCAAGCCCGAGCCGCAGAACGAGATCCCCACCGGCGCGTCCGCCCACGACACGCTGTGGGACTTCGTATCGCTTCAGCCCGAGACCATGCACATGATGATGTGGCTGATGTCCGACCGGGCCATTCCGCGCAGCTTCCGCATGATGCAGGGGTTCGGGGTGCACACCTTCCGGTTCGTGGACGCGCGGGGCCGGGGGACCTTTGTGAAGTTCCACTGGAAGCCCAAGCTCGGGGTGCACTCGCTGGTCTGGGACGAGGCGCAGGAGTGCCAGGGCCGGGACGCGGACTTCAACCGGCGCGATCTGTGGCAGGCGATCGAGGCGGGCGAGTACCCGGAGTACGAGCTGGGGGTGCAGCTGGTCCCGGAGGAGGACGAGTTCACCTTCGACTTCGATCTGCTCGACGCCACGAAGATCATTCCGGAGGAGCAGGTGCCGGTCCGGCCCATCGGACACATGGTGCTGAACCGCAACCCGGAGAATTTCTTCGCGGAGACCGAGCAGGTGGCGTTCCACACCGGCAATGTCGTGCCCGGTATCGACTTCACCAACGACCCGCTGCTGCAGGCCCGTAACTTCTCGTATCTGGACACCCAGCTGATCCGGCTGGGCGGGCCCAACTTCGCGCAGCTCCCGGTGAACCAGCCGGTGGCCCCGGTCCGCACCAACCAGCGCGACGGCTACCACCAGACGGCGATCCACAGCGGGACCAGCTACTCCCCGAACTCGCTGGGCGGCGGCTGCCCGGCCATCGCCGGCGCGGACGGGTACGCGTTCTCCCACTACGCCGAGCGGGTCGACGGCGCCAAGATCCGCAAGCGCAGCGAGAGCTTCAAGGACTTCTACAGCCAGGCCGCGCTGTTCTGGAACAGCATGAGCGACTGGGAGCGGCGGCACATCGTCGACGCGTTCCGCTTCGAGCTGGGCAAGGTCGGCGCGGTGCAGGTGCGCGAGCGTACGGTCGGCGAGCTGGCGCATATCGACCAGACCCTGGCCACGGCCGTGGCCGAGGGCATCGGCGTGGTGCCACCCGCCCCGGTGAACACCGAGCACAAGCCCGTGGCCTCCCCCGCGCTCAGCCTGGAGAACCTGCGCGGCGACGGCTCCATCCGCACCCGCCAGATCGCGGTGCTGGTCACCGACGGGGTGGACACCGAACAGCTCGCCCAGGCCCAGGAGGCGCTGAGCGCGCAGGGCGCCGTCGTCGAGGCCCTGGCCGACCACGACGGGAAGGTGCGCGGCGCCGACGGAAACGGCTATGCGGTGGACCGGGCGCTGCCGACGGTCGCCTCGGTGCTCTACGACGCGGTGCTGCTGCCCGGCGGGCCGACCGGCACCCCGGAGCTGAGGTCGGACGAGACGGCGATGCGGTTCGTCCGGGACGCCTACCGGCACGGCAAGGCGATCGGGGCGCTGGGCTCGGGCGTGGGCATCCTGTCCGCGCTGGAGCCGGAGGGGCTGCATATCGCCTCGGGCCATGGGCATGTGTGCGCGGACCGGGGCGTGGTCACGGACGCCACGACGGGGGCGGCGAGCGAGGAGTTCACCCGGGCCCTCACCGAGGCCATCGCCGCCCACCGGCACTGGGACCGCCCCCGGCTGCCCACCTGCTGACACAACACATCACACGGACACGGAACGGGCACCGCGCCGACGAGGCGCGGTACCCGTTCCGTAATTCCCGCGTGTTCTCAGGTCTCGCGGCCGAGGAGCGCGAGCAGCCTGGTCTGGGCGTCGGCCCCCGACGGGGGCTCGACGGCCGCGGCGAACATCCCGCTCTTCTCCAGCTCCGCCGCGTACGGCGCCACCGCCCGCACCGAGAAGTCGACCAGCGGCTTCGGGATCCGCTCGTCCGCCCCGATGGCCCGGGCCAGATCCCACGCATGGACCGCGGCGTCGATCGTGATCTCCGCGCAGTACTCCGCGGCGGGGCTCTCACCGTAGGAGAGCTCGACCGTCCGCTCCAGGGCCCCCGGGGCGGTGAACGCCTCGCGGGCCGCGGTGGCCGCCTTGTCCCAGGCGGCGACGGGGTCATCGCCCAGCAGATCGCCCTCGAAGCTGTCGCCCTGCTCGGCGATCGTCCGGCCCTCCCGTACCAGCGGCGGCACCCACATCTGCTCGACCGCCAGATGGTTGACCAGATCGCGTACGGTCCACTCGCTGCACGGCGTCGGGTCGTCCCACTGGTCCGGCCGGATGGCGTGCACCCGCTCGGTGAAGAGATCCAGCGCCTCACCGTGCCTGGCGAGCAGCGGATTGCCGCGGCCGGACCGCTCAGCCTGTCGCTCCCGTTCCCGATCCCGTTCCTGGTCAGCCATGGCGTCACTTCCTCTCGCGCAGTCGGGTGGCGGCGAGCGCGCCGCAGGCCCCGGCGGCCACGGCGGCGGCCGTGAGGACGAGGCCGGGACGGTGGCGGGCGAGCCAGGGCTGCACCACATGGCGCGCCGTCCGGTCGTCGAAGCTGCCGTGCGCGCCGAAGTCACGGCCGTCGGAGCCGTCCGCGGGCAGCCACAGGTTGCCCGGGGCGCTCGGGTCGGCGGGATCTGGGCGCTGCTGGCCGTCGAAGCCGGTGCGAGCCAGGTAGCGGTCCAGCAGGCCGGGGACGACCTTGTTGGCCAGCAGGGTGGCGGTGGTGCCGCCACCGACCCAGTACTCCCGGCGCCGCGGGTGGTCGGCCGCGTACCGTACGGTGCGGGCGGCGACCTCGGGCTGGTAGATGGGCGGCAGGGGCTGGGCCTTGTGCGGCAGGCGGGTCAGCAACCAGTCGAACTGCGGCGTGTTGACCGCCGGGAGCTGCACCATCGTCACCCGCACCCGGCTGCGGCGGTGCAGCAGCTCGCAGCGCAGGGACTCGTGCCAGCCCTGGATGGCGTGTTTGGCGCCGCAGTAGGCGGACTGCAGCGGGATCCCGCGGTAGGCGAGCGCGGATCCGACCTGGACGACGGCGCCCCGGTCGCGGGGCAGCATATGGCGCAGGGCGGCGCGGGTGCCGTTCACAAAGCCCAGGTAGCAGACGTCGGTGATCCGCCGGAACTCTTCCGGGCCGATCTCGGTGAAGGGCGCGAACACGGCCGCGAAGGCGTTGTTCACCCAGATGTCGATGGGCCCGAACTCCTCCTCGACCTGCACCGCGGCCTCGTCCACCGACTTGTGGTCGGCGATGTCGAGCGGCACGACCAGCGCCTCTCCGCCGCTCCGGACCACGTCCTCGGCGGCGGCGGCGAGCCCGGCGCCGCCACGGGCCAGCAGGGCCACCCGGTCACCGCGGTCCGCGAAGGCACGGGCCGTGGCCCGCCCCACGCCGGCGCTGGCGCCGGTCACCACCACGACCTTGGGCCGATGACGCACGGGATTTATCGGCTTATTGGTCATATAACGACAGGTACCCCTGCCCCGGACGGCCTAACACGGCATCGGGCGCGGACCCCTGAACTCCCGCGCCCGATGCCGCTCCTCACTCCCAATGGCCGCTCGGCCGATCACTGAGTCCCCTCCCCCGGGTGCGGTCAAACGTCGTGTCGTTGGCCGCGGGGAGGGTACGCGGGGAGGACCAGAAGCGAAGGCGAGGACGATGCCATGCAACGAGGCAGCAACCGAATGAGCGCCCACAAGGACGACGAGTTGAAGCACGAGCTTCAGGAGCTGATGCGCTCGGGCCGCCCCACCCGCGTCGACGAGTGGCACGACCCCGAGCCCGGCGCCGACGACGACCCCGCGGTCACCACGGGACCGGTGCCACCCATCGGTGGCATCGGCGAGTCCGAGGCGCTGCGGTTCGAACTGGCCCGCCATGTGGGGCGCACCCCGTTCCCGGCCAAGCGCGGGGCCCTGCTGCACGCCCTGCACGAGGCGCACGCCCCGGACCGGCTGACCGAGCTGGTGGCGCAGCTGCCCGACGACCGCACGTACCGCACGGTGCAGGAGGTCGTCTCCGGTCTTGGCCTGCGCACCAGGACGTAGGGCCCGGGACACATCCCCTTCGACCGAATAATGAGACGCCTCTCTCGCGATACGAGATGGCGGCGTACGGTGGCGACAGTCCATCAGGTCGTCTCGAAGGGGAGCCGAGCCATGCCCGACGACGCCAGCCCAGCCACCGCCACCGCCGTCTACACACATGGACACCACGAGTCGGTGCTGCGCTCACACACCTGGCGCACCGCCGCCAACTCCGCCGCGTATCTGACCGGCCTGCTCAAGCCCCATATGCGGATCCTGGACATCGGCTGCGGCCCCGGCACCATCACCGCCGACCTGGCCGAGCTGGTCCCCCAGGGCGAGGTCATCGGGGTGGACACCGCGCCCGGCGTCCTGGAGCAGGCCCGGTCGGTGGCCGCGGAGCGCGGGGTGTCCAATGCCCACTTCGCGGTCGGTGACGTCCACAAGCTGGACTACCCCGACGATTCGTTCTGCGTCGTCCACGCCCATCAGGTGCTCCAGCACCTCGGCGACCCGGTGGCCGCGCTGCGCGAGATGCGCCGGGTGTGCAAACCGGGCGGCATCGTGGCGGTGCGCGACTCCGACTACTCCGCCATGACGTGGTACCCGGCCGTCCCCGGCCTGGACGACTGGGCGGCCCTCTACCAGCGGGTGGCCCGCGCCAACGGCGGCGAACCGGACGCCGGCCGCAGGCTGCTGTCCTGGGCCCGCCGAGCGGGCTTCACCGACATCACCGCGACCGCGGGGACATGGTGTTACGCCACGGCCGCCGAGCGGGCGTGGTGGAGCGGCCTGTGGGCCGACCGCACCGTCGCCTCGTCGTACGCCCAGCGGGCGGTGGAGGCCGGCCACGCCACGCAGGACGGGCTGCGGCGGATCGCGGACGCGTGGCGGGAGTGGGGCGCGGCGGAGGACGGCTGGTTCACCGTCCTGCACGGTGAACTCATCTGCCGCGTCTGACGTACCACGCCCCTACCACGCACGGCGCGCGGGCTCACGCCACGTATGACGCCCGGCACCTCGTCAACTAGGCTCGCCCGCATGGACATTCTCGGGACCTCGCTACGGGTGTGCGTCAATGATCTGGACGCGGCGATCGCCGTGTACGAACGGCTGACCGGCGCCGAGGCGCTGCGCTTCCAGCGCGGGGGTGTCGCGGTGGCGGCCGTCGGCTGCTTCTTCCTGATGAGCGGTCCCGAGGCGGAGCTGTCCATTCTCCGCAAGGTCACGGCGACGCTCGCGGTGACGGACGTGGACGAGGCGGTGGCCGATCTGAAGGCGGTGGGCGCGGAGATCATCGCCGGTCCGCTGCCCACCCCGATCGGCCGCAACCTGGTGGCCCGTCACCCCGACGGCTCGGTCTTCGAGTACGTCGACCGCAATCCGGGACAGGCCGCCTGACGGCCCCGGTTACGCGGGCCGCATCCGGAACTCGTACCGCTCCGGGAGCGGGTGCTCGGCGCGCGCCCGCTCCCGTACGTCGTCGGTCACGGGCTCCCCGCCGCCCGCGACGATCCGCTCCGCGATCGCGTACCAGGTGTCGCTGAGGGTCTCGTCGCCCTCCCGCAGATCCGCCACCTCGAAGCCCTTGTCGAAGATCGCCCGCGCGGCCACGGCATCGCCCTGGGCCAGCAGCACCTGGGCCATGAGCAGCCGGAAGCGACCACGCTCACGGACGGCGGGGCGCAGCCCGTCCAGCACCGTACGCGCCTCCTCGGCACGCCCCACCGCGAGCAGCGCGGCCACCGCCTCGCGCGCGAACGCGACCTCGGCGGCCTCCGTCGCGGCGGGATCCGTTACGACCGGATCCGCGAGCGCCGCCCCGCCGCCAGGCGCGCGCCCGACGGCCACCCGCGCATCCAGGGCTCCCGCAAGCTCCGGAGCCCGGTCCCGATCCCGGTCCCGGTCCCGGTCCCGGTCCCCGGCGAGGATCAAGCCCATCGCCCGCAGCAGCCGATCCGCGGCACGCGCCGGATGGCCGGCAGCAGTGTCGGCGACGGCCAGGCAGCGCAGCGCCCACGGAGTCTCCGTACACCGCAGCGACCGTTCCCAGCTGCGGGTGGCCTGGGCGCGGTCGCCCGCGTGCCACTGGGCCACGCCCAGGTGGTACTCGGCGGCGGCCGTCGAGGGCGCCGACTCCAGGAGGTCGCGCCAGGCCGGGGCGGTCAGGGAGCAGCCGGGGTCGGCCGGGGGTTCACCCGCCGCCCAGGCCGGAAACGCGCCGGTGCGCAGCAGGCGGCGCCACGGTTCCTGGGGCTCGCCGAGGGTGTCCGGGTGGAAGGGGGTGCCGGGCAGCCGGTAGCCGGCGCGCTCCACCTCGAGCGCGCCCCAGCCGGAGCCGGTGGCCAGCCGCTCCCCGGGTTCGGCGTCGGCGTACGGGCGCCAGGCGGCGTAGGCCGCCGTCACCGCGGCGCGTGGCGCGGCGGACTCGAGCCGGGTCTCGACCTCGCGCCGGGCCGCCGCCCAGTTGTCGCCATGGACCGCCGCCGGATCGGTGGACAGCGGTCCGTACGCCTCCAGCCAGGCGAACTCCTCCCCCGCCTCCAGCCGCACGTGCTCCAGCTGGGTGCGGGCGAGCCCGGCCTGGATCTCGGCGTAGCCCGGGGTGCCGGGCTCGGTCAGCCACCGCTGCCAGCGCCGACCACCGGGCCCCGCGCCCCACAGGAAGAGCTTGCGGCCGCGCAGCTGGTCGGTGGAGGTCTGGACGAGGCCATGGCCCTCCTGGTCGAGCGAGGCGATCCAGGGGCGCACGTCCGCGGGCAGGTCGTAGAAGTAGTCGGCGGGGTAGTCGCCGTGCAGCGGGTACGTACGGTCGGTGCCGTCCCACTCGGGGACGGGGACGTGGCGCAGGGTGCGGCTGTAGCCGAAGTGCCAGGCACCGTCGGCGGGGGCGAGGACGCGGGTGCCCGCCGCCTCCGGGACGGCGATGTTGGACCACCAGTAGACGGGCGCGGGCTGGTGGTGCGGGTTGCGGATCCGTACCCCCACGTACAGGAAGTCGGAGTCCTCGGGCAGCCACAGGTCGACCTGGAAGGGCAGGTCGCGCAGCCGCTCCCACTCCCACAGCCGCACCATCTCGCCGCCGTCGGGCGCGGGGACGCGGGCGGCGTGCAGCGGGGCGCAGGCCAGGGTGGTGTGGCCGGTGGCGCCGATGTTCCACTCGATGCCGCCGGAGAACCAGGCGCCGCTGAGGCCGAAGTCGGCGGGCTGCAGCACCGGGTTGCGGTAGAGGAGTTCACGGCCGGTCGGCTTGTGGTGGAGGGAGTGCACCCGGCCGCCGAGGCCGGGCAGCACGGTGGCCCGCAGCCGGTCGTTCTCGAGGACGAGGGCGTCGAGCCCGGCGGGCGCCCGCCCGCGCCCGTACCCGTCGCGCAGCCGCACCGGCAGTACCGAGCTCAGCGGCTCGTACGCGGCCTGGCGGGCCATGTCGGCGGGCAGTGTGGCGCGCGTGGGCTCGTCGATGTGGTGCACCTCGCGCGGGAGCCGCAGCGCGGGCAGGGGGTTCTCGGGCCCGAGCGGGGCGGTGGGAAGGGTCAGGGTGGTACGTCGCAGACTCGTGGCCACAGGCTGCCTCACTCCGACTGCCTCGGGCCGCCTCCGGCTGCGGCGACCCTCAGGTGACCATGGAACAACGGCGCGGCCGACCTGAACAGAGCGTCAGCCCTGCGCCTTGAACATGTCGCTGGTGATGGCGTAGCGCTCGTGGTCGCGCCACGCGCCCTCGATGTAGAGGTAGTCGGGCGAGAAGCCCTCGAGCCGGAAGCCGTACCGCTTCACCAGCGCCAGCGACCCCTCGTTGCCGGGCTGGATGTTGACCTCGATGCGGTGCAGCCCGAGCGGCCCGAAGGCGTAGCCCAGCACGAGCCCGAGCGCTTCGGAGACGTAGCCGTGCCCGGCGTGGGGCGCGAAGGCCCCGTAGCCGATGGTGCCGCCCTGGAAGGCGCCGCGGACGATGCTGTTGACGTTGATGAAACCGACGATCGCGCCGGTCTCGGGCAGGCAGACCAGGAACCCCTCGTGGTCGTCCCGCTCCAGCTTCGTCATAAAGGTGTCGAAGGCTTCGTCCGTGGAAGGCGCGGTCAGCCACGGGTGGTGGAGGGCGGCGCTGGTGCGGGCGAGCCGGGTGAACTCCGCGCGGTCGGTCCGCTCGGTGTGGCGGATGGCCACGCGGGGTCCCGCGGCTACGTACGGCGTCTCGGGCATCCGCACATCTAAGCCCGTCGGGCCGCTGCCCGTCCAGCAAACCCTAGGAAGCCTGCTCCAGCAGCGCGTACGCCGCGGCATACCCAGGTCCTGCGGCAGAGTCGGCGGTGGCCGCGGCGAGGTGGTCGGTGGGGAGGTCGGTCAGCGTCCAGGGGCCGACCGGCACCGACCGCTCGCCCGTGCCGACGTAAGCGATCGCCGGGTCCTGGGACAGGCCGGTGCCGATGCCCTTGAGATACGCCTCCTTACGCGTCCAGCAGCGCGCGAAGGCGGCGGGGCGGTCGGCGGCGGCGAGCGCGGCCAGTTCGGCGCGCTCGGTGGGGTGCAGGCTCTGGGCGACCTGGTCCACGACGGAGACGGGCTGCACCTTCTCCACATCGGCGCCGATCGGCGAGCCCGCGAAGGCGAACAGCACCAGATCGCCGGCGTGCGACATGTTGAAGTGCAGCGGCATGCCGACCACGGCGGGGCGGCCGTGCGGCCCGCCGCAGCCGGGGCAGTCCTCCCGGGTGAACGGGACCGCCGCGGGCTCCATGTCCAGGTAGGCGCCGAGCAGTTCCCGCAGGCCCATATGCGCGGCCGTGTACCGCTGCTGGTCCTCCGTCCGTACGAACTTCGCGGCGCGCTCCCGCTCCTCGGCGTCGAGGATCTTGCCGGGCGCGCCCTGGTCCATGGCGGAGACGTACCGGGAGACGCTGAGCAGCCAGGTCTCGGGCGCGCCGGGCGGCCACGCTCCGGCCACGGCGGCGGGCAGCGGATCGCGGCCGACGACGCGCGACGCCCTTGGGGATGTCAACTCGCTCCTCCAGATGGGTCGGTGAGGCGGGCTCGGATCACGCTACGCGGTTCAGTCGGTCAGCTCCAGGGCCGGAATGCCGGGCGGCGTCAGGCCGAACGCCCTTGCGTACAGGCCGAGTTCGGCCTCAACGGCACGGATCATGGTGTCCGCACGGCGGAAGCCGTGGCCCTCGCCCTCGAAGGTGAGATACGCGTGCGGGACGCCGCGCCCGGCGACCGCCTCCAGGAAGCGCTCGCACTGCACGGGCGGGCACACCGGGTCGTCCAGCCCCTGCAGCAGCAGGAAGGGCGCGGAGACCTTGTCGGCGTGGTGGGCCGGCGAGCGGTCGCGGTAGCGGTCGGGGACCTCGGCGAGCGGCCCGATCAGTGTCTCCATGTATTGCGACTCGAAGTCGTGGGTCCCGTCGTCGGTCCAGTCCGTGAGGTCGAGGACCGGGTATTTGACGGTGCCGCACGCGTACAGCCCGGTGGCGGCGAGGGACGCGGCCGTGGTCCAGCCGCCCGCGCTGCCGCCCCGGATGGCGAGCCGGGCCCGGTCGGCGCTGCCCTCCTCGGCCAGCGCCTCGGCCACGGCCGCGCAGTCCTCGACGTCCACCACGCCCCACTGCTCGCACAGCCGGTCCCGGTAGGCGCGGCCGTAGCCCGTCGAGCCGCCGTAGTTGACCTCGGCGACGCCAATGCCGCGCGAGGTGAAGTACGCGATCTCCAGGTCGAGTACGAGCGGGGCGCGGTCGGTCGGGCCGCCGTGCGCCCACACCACATACGGCGGCGCCTCGCCGTCGGGCGCGGTGTGGTCGGGGTTGTGCGGGGGGTGGATGTGCGCGTGGACCTCCCGGCCGTCCGGCCCGGTGAAGGTGCGCTCCACCGGCCGCGGGTAGTACGCCGGGTCGACGGGGTCGGTGTGCGCCGCGCCGATGACCCGGGCGTGGCCGGTGCGGGTGTCCAGCTCCACCACCTCGTACGAGCTGTGCGGGCTCGCGGCGACGCCGACGACCCGGCTGTCGGCCACGGCGAGCGTCCCCTCCCACTCGGTCCAGCGGCCCGGCGCGTCGGACAGCTCGCCGGTGCGCGGATCGAGGATGCCGAGACGGGCGGCGCCCCGGCCGTGCACGACGGCGATCAGCCCGCCGGCCAGCGGCGCGAACCAGCGCCGGCCGAGCCTCCACAGCGGCCCGCCGAACTCCTCCTGGCGGGGGCAGAGCGCGACCGGCTGTGCCGCCCCGGCGCCGGGTTCGGGGGCCGCGCCGGGCTTGGGGCGTGCGCCCGTGTCGGCGCATGCCTCGTGCGGGTCGAGCCGGTGCAGATTCCACCAGCCCGTGCGGTCGGTGGCCACGAGCAGCGTGCCGTCGGCGGCCCATTCGGCCTGGGCGACCGACTCGCCCGGCCCGCCGAGCACCGCGCGGGCCCCCGCGAACGTGCCGTCCTCCATGACCCCCGCCACCATCACGACCGTGCCGTCCCACGGCATCCGCGGATGGTCCCAGGCGATCCAGGCCACCCGCCGCCCGTCCGGGGAGAGCTGGGGCCCGGTGACAAAGCGGTGCCGGCCGTCGGAGAGCTCGCGCACCGCCGTACGGTCATCAGCCGCCGAGCCGTCCAGCGGCACCGCGGCGATCACACGGCGTACGTCGGTCGGCCCCTCGCCGGTGAACTCCTCCAGCACGCCCCACACTTCGCCACGGTCGGCGTGCAGCCGCAGATCCGCCCAGCGCAGCCCGCCGCCGACGGCCGAGACCGGGGTCAGCGGGCGCGGCGGGGCGCCGGTCGGGCCGTCCGGCTCGTACGCGTACAGCCGCTGGTCCGCGAAGTGCGCGAAGACGACGAGCGGGCCGCCCGCCGGGCGGGGCACGGCGGCCCACGGCAGCCCGCCGTACTCGATGACCCTGCTGCGCACGTTCCACGGCGCGGGCAGCGCGCTGACCTCCGCGCCGCCGGGCCGGCGCCGCATCAGCGTGCTGCGGCCGCCCTCGTCGGGGCGCGGCGCCGTCCACCACACCTCGTCGCCGACCGTGCCCACGTACTCCGGGCGGCCGCCGTGCGACGCGGCGAGCGCGGCGTCGATCGGGGACCGCCAGGCCCCGTACGGGGTCGTGGCCGCCGTGCTGTCACCCATCGCGTCACCCATTCCGTCGCCCAACCCCAATGCCAGTGATTTTGTGGTGAGTTTAAGACAGCGATACGCCGCCGCTTCGGCGTGTCGCCGTCTCATACTCACCACAAGTCCAGCCTCATCGACTTGTCTCAGGCGCTCCGCAGGAAGTGGTCGAGCACCCGGACGCCGAAGTGCAGCGCACAGGCCGGCACCCGCTCGTCCACGGCGTGGTAGAGCGCCTGGTAGTCGAAGCCCTCCGGCAGCCGCAGCGGCGAGAAGCCGTATCCGACGATGCCGAGCCGGGAGAACTGCTTGGCGTCCGTGCCGCCGGACATGCAGTACGGCACGGCGTGCCCGCCCGGGTCGAAGTGTTCGACCGCGGCCCGCATGGCCGCGAAGACCGGGCTGCCGGGCGGGGCCTGAAGGGCCGGCGACCGGTGGTGGAACTCCCAGTCGACGTCCGGCCCGGTGAGCCGGTCCAAGGTGGTGTGGAACTCCTCCTCGCCGCCCGGCACGATCCGGCCGTCCACATACGCCGTGGCGCTTCCGGGGATGACATTGACCTTGTAACCGGCCTCCATGACCGTCGGGTTGGCGCTGTTGCGGACCGTCGGCTCGATGAGGGCCGCGGCGGGCCCCAGCTCGGCCAGCAGCGCGTCGACGTCGAAGTCGGCCGCGTCCACATCGGCCTTGACCCCGCGCAGCGCCGCGATCTCGGTCAGCGCGGCCTTGACGGTCGGCGTCAGCCGTACCGGCCAGCGGTGTTCGCCGATGCGCGCCACGGCGGCGGCCAGCCGGCTGACCGCGTTGTCGCGGTTGACCTTCGAACCGTGTCCGGCCGTGCCCCGGGCGGTGAGCTTCAGCCAGGCCGTACCGCGCTCCCCCGCCGCGATGGGGTACAGCCGTATCCCGTTCCCCGCGTGGAAGGTGAAGGCGCCCGATTCGCTGATGCCCTCCGTACAGCCCTCGAACAGCTCGGCGTGCTCAGCGGCGAGAAAGCCGGAACCCGCCTCCGCGCTGTCCTCCTCGTCCGCGGTGAAGGCCAGCACGATGTCGCGGCGCGGCCGCACCCCCGCGCGGGCCCAGGCGCGGACGGCGGCGAGCACCATCGCGTCCATGTTCTTCATGTCGATGGCGCCCCGGCCCCACACCACGCCGTCGCGCACGTCCCCCGAGAAGGGGTGCACGCTCCAGTCGGCGGGCTCGGCGGGCACCACGTCCAGATGGCCGTGGACCAGCAGCGCGGGGGCGGACGGGTCGGTGCCCGCGATCCGCGCGACGACGTTCGTACGCCCCGGGTCCCGCTCCAGCAAGGTGGTGTCGATGTCCACCTCGCCCAGCCGCTCCGCGACGTATTCGGCGGCGGGGCGCTCGGCGCAGTCGCCGCCGCCGCGGTTGGTGGTGTCGATACGGATCAGCTCGGAGGTGAACCGCACCACCTCCTCCAGCGCCCGCGCGTCTATCACCTCGGCCGGCTCCAGCTCACCCATACTGCTCCTCCACCGCGGCCGATACGAGCGTGGTGACCGCCTTGAAGCAGCGGATGCCCTCGTACATGGTCGGCGAGGTGTACGCCACCCGCCGCACCCCGCTGCGCTCCACCCCCGGTACGACGGTGGCCGCCCCCACCAGGTGCTCCGCGTCGAATTCCAGCTCCACGGTGAAGGGCCCGGCCTGCACCGGATCATGACGCACCGCAAGCGGCGCCGCCGCCCGGGCCGCCGCCCGGATGTCCGCCGCCGTACGGGCCGGGGTGCGGCACACCGCCGCGTACCGCGACACGTAGTCCTTCACCGCGACCGACCGCGCCCCGGGCGCGTACCCCTTGGCGTCCTCGCACGTCCGGTCGTCCCCGGTGACCAGCACCACGGGCACCCCGTACTCGGCGACGACCAGCGAGTTGAGCCGCCCCTCGCTCGCGGGCACGCCGTCCACCCACACACCGGTGATGGAGTTGGCGAGGTAGGTGTGCGCGAGCACACCCTCGGTCCCGGCGCCGGTGTGATAGCCGACGAACGCGATCCCGTCCACGTCGCCGTGCTGCACGCCCTCGACCATGCTCAGGCTCTTGTGCTTGCCCGTGAGCATGACGGCCCGTTCGTCCAGCTCCTCCAGCAGCAGATTGCGCATGGTCCAGTGCGCCTCGTTGATCAGCACCTCGTCGGCGCCCCCGTCGAAGAAACCGGTGACCGCCGCGCTCACATCGGAGGTGAACAGACGGCGGCAGCGCTCCCACTGAGCGGTTCCGGGCAACACGTCGGCGGGCCAGGTCACGCCCGTGGCGCCCTCCATATCGGCGCTGATGAGGATCTTCAAGACTGTCCCCGCTCCTCCCAGGTCACTGTGCTCACCTTCTCACCTGCCCCCCAACATGCCCGGGGCACGCCGCCAACTATGCTTCCTGTGTCTTCTTGTCATGATCACTCAGACCGGAGTTCCACCATGCCCCTCATCCGGTTGTCCGCAACAACGTCGCTCCTCACGGCCGTAGCCGCCGGCGCGCTGCTCGTCGGCTGCTCGGCCGAGGTCACGGTCGAAAAGTCCACGCCGAAACTGTCCGCGGACAAGCTCGCCACCACAGTCGCCGAAAAGCTCGCCGCCACGACGGGCCAGGCGAAGCCGAACATCACCTGCCCCGAAGCCCTTGAGGGCAAGGTCGACACCACCACCCGGTGCAAGCTCACCGCGGACGACGGCAGCACCCTGGGCGTGACGGTCACGGTGACCGGCGTCGACGGCACCAAAATCAACTTCGACGTCAAGGCCGACAACACGCCCACCCCGGCCCCGAGCTGACCACCACGCCCATGCCTGGAACTCCTAATGCCCCCTTACCCCAGACCTAAGGCACCCCCTGCGCGGCAAGATCCGCAGGCCTCCCCATGTGGCGCCCCCACCTTGGACACGACGCTGGAAGCACAGCAAGACACCAGCCCGTCCAAGGAGACCCTCATGTTGCACCACGAGCTCCAGGCCGCCCGCCAGGCCGCCGTCCTGGCCCGCGCCGCGCGGCGCCGCCTGGTCCGCGAGGCCGAGCAGGGCGCGAGGGCGGCCCGTACCGCCGCCGACAGCACCTCCGCCGGCACCTCCGGCGCCGACAGCCGTAGGCACTACTTCCTACGCTCACGACGCGCGTGAAACGTCCGCCACTGACCCCGCGCCCTGTGACGGAGCAAGGGCATCGCGCGGCCGGGCACCCGGCTGCGGCGGCCCCCGCCGACGCCGAGACCGCTGTCCCTCACCTCGTACGGCATGCGATGCTCGGCACCGTGCACAGCAGTCACATAAGCCCTGTCTTCGTAGGCCGCAGCGCCGAGCTCACCGCTCTCGACGAGGCCCTGTCCCGGGCGGACGCCGGGGAGCCCCGGGCCCTCTTCGTGGGCGGTGAGGCCGGCGTCGGCAAGACCCGGCTGATGCAGGAGTTCCTCGGCCGGGCCGCCGCGGACGGGGCCGTCGTCGCCCTGGGCGGCTGCGTGGAAACCGGCGCCGACGCCCTGCCCTACCACCCCGTCTCGACCGCCCTGCGCTCCCTGCGCCGCCAACTCGGCGCGGAGCTTGACGCCGCCATCGCCGGTCAGGAAGGCGAGCTCGCCCGGCTGCTGCCCGAGCTCGGCGAGATGGACCGGGGACGCCCCGATACCGAGGGCCGTGCCCGGCTCTTCGAGCTCACCGTCCGCCTCCTCGAGCGCCTCGCCGCGGACCGGACCCTCGTGCTGGCCCTGGAGGACCTGCACTGGGCCGACCGTTCCACCCGCGAGCTGCTCAGCTATCTGCTGCGCGCCCTCACCCACAGCCGCCTGCTCATCGTCGCCACCTACCGCGCCGACGACCTGCACCGCCGCCACCCGCTGCGCCCCGCCCTCGCCGAGTACGAGCGGCTGCGCACCGTCACCCGCCTCGAACTGCCCCGCTTCGAGCGCACCGAGGTCCGCCGCCAGCTCACCGCCATCCGCGGCGAGGCCCCGCCCGAGCAGGTGCTTGACCGGGTCTTCAAACGCTCCGAGGGCAACGCCTTCTTCGTCGAGGAGCTTGCCTGCAGCCTCCTCGAAGGCTCACCGGGCGGCATCAGCGACTCCCTTCGCGACCTCTTGCTGGTCCGGGTCGAGGCGCTGCCGGACGAGGTGCAGCGCGTGGTGCGGATCGCCGCCGAGGGCGGCTCCGAGGTCGAGTTCCGGCTGCTGGCCACCGTCACGCGCCTCGCCGAGGACGAGCTGATCGAGACCCTGCGTACCGCTGTCGGCGCCGCCGTCCTGCTCCCCTCCGACGAGGGCGAGTCCTTCCGCTTCCGGCACGCCCTGATGCGCGAGGCCGTCGCCGGCGACCTGCTGCCCAGCGAACGCTCCCGGCTCAGCCGCCGCTACGCCGAGGCGCTGGAGGCCGACCCCACGCTCGTACGGTCCGAGGAGCGGGCCGGGCGGCTGGCCGGCTACTGGTTCGACGCCCGCGACCCCGCCAAGGCGCTGCCCGCCGTGATCGCCGCGGCGACCGCCGCCCGCGGCCGGCACGCGTTCGCCGAGCAGCACCAGCTGCTGGAGCGGGCACTGGAGCTGTGGGACGACACCCCCGAGGAACCACGCCGCCAGGCGATGCGGCAAGGCGTCGAGGACGGCCTGTACATGGCCATCTCCCCAGACGCGCCTGGCGACTTCCTGGACCTGCTCGCCGCGATCACCATCGCCGCGCGCCTCGCGGGAGAGCAGGAGCGAGCGCTCGCCCTCTGCAAGCGGGCGCTGCGCAAGCTGGAGGGTGAGCCTCTGCGAGCGGCCTGGTTCTGGCTCGTGCGCTACGAGCTGGTGCGCGACCTCTCCCGTTCCGACGGCTGGGACGAGATCAGCCACGCCCAGAACCTGATGCGGGACCAGCCGCCGTCCTTCGTCCACGCCAAAGCGCTGACGCAGGCGGCGCACTGGTACGCCGTGCACCAGCCGACGACGGCGGTGATGGAGACCGCGCGGCAGGCGGTGGAGCTCTGCCGGGCGACGGGCGCGGAGGTCACCGGCCTTACCGCGCAGCTCACCCTGGCCTGGCTCACCATCCACTCGGGCGACGTCGAGACCGGGCTCGAACAGGCCCGCGCCGTATGCGCCCGCGATCTGGAACCGGGCAACGCCAACGTCCTACTGCGCGGCCACGGCAACCTGGCCACGGCGCTGCACGGCCTCGGCCGCTACGCCGAGGCCGTCGAGACCGCCGAGCGGGGCAGCGCGCTCGCCGACCGGCACGGGCTGCCGGACACCGCCTCGTACAACGACGGCAACCTCGCCGAATCCCTCATCCAGCTCGGCCGCTGGGCCGACGCCGACGAAGCGCTCCAGCGGGGCCTCGGCCGCCGCGGGGTGAGCGTCCGCATCCGGGCGCTGATCGCCGAGCGGAGGGCCGAACTCGCCCTGGCCCGGGGCGCGTACGACGAGGCTCGGCGTCGGATGGAGGAGTCCGAGAGCAGCACCACCGGCCCCTACCCGGAGCCGCAGCACACCCTGGCCATGGCCCGCGTGGCCATCGCGCTGGCGGCCGCCGACGGCCGGATCCTCGACGCCCGCTCCCTGCTCGATGCGGCGGTCGGCGAGGCCATCCCGCCCGGCCATCACCGCTACGGCTGGCCGCTGTTGTACGAGGCCGCGGCAGCGGAGGCGCGGGCCCGTGCACTCGCGGTGGCCGAGCCCGGACGCAAGGCGGCGGTGGAGCGGATCCGCAAGGCGATGGAAGGCCAGCCCGAATTCGCACCGCTGTGGGCCGCGCAGGCCCTGATGATCCAGGCCGAACTGCTCACCACCGAGGGCCTGGACGCCACCGTCCGCTGGACGGAGGCGGTCGCCGCCGTCGAACAGCTGGAGGCCCCGCCGCTGCTGGCCACCGCCCGGTCCCGGCTCGCGCACGCCCTGATCGCCCAGGGCGGCGACGGGTCCCGCGCCGCCGCCGGTGAGCTGCTGCGGCAGGCCGAAGCGGTAGCGCGCGAGCTGGGCGCGGCGCCACTCGAGACGGAGATCACCACGCTGGCCGGCCGCGCCCGGATCCCGCTGCGGCAGGCCGACGGGGAGACGGCCCCGCCCCCGACGCCGGCGGCGGCGCTGGGCCTGACCGCCCGGGAGCGGGACGTGCTGCGGCTGGTCGCCGCCGGACGGAGCAACCGGCAGATCGCGGAGGAGCTGTTCATCTCGCCGAAGACGGCGAGCGTGCACGTCTCCAACATCCTGGCCAAGCTGGGCGCTTCAGGCCGAGGGGAGGCCGCGGCCATCGCGCACCGGCTGGGGGCCTTCGAGGAGCCGCGCAGGACTTAGCGCTCTGACCGGAAACGATCACGTCCCTTCGGGCTTGCGGGCCAGCAGGCAGGCGTGCGGCCTGTTCACCCGTCCGCCGGGCTCCTGCTCCAGCCTCGCGGTGACGACGAGTCCGGCCTGCTCCAGCAGGCCGACCAGGCGGTCCAGGGGCAGGAGATACGACTCGTAGGACACCGGACGGCCATAGCCCTGGGTCGGCCGCAGCCGTTCATCGCCGACATAGTCCCCCCAGAGCAGGTAGCCGCCGGGCGCGAGCGTGCGGTGGAACTCGGCGAACACCGCAGGCAGCCACTGCGGGGGCGTGTGATGGGTGGAATACCAGGCCAGTATGCCGCCGAGCTCGTCCTCCCTCATCTCCAACGCGGTCATCGAGCCCTCGGTGAACCGCAGGTCCGGATAGGCCTGCCGGGCCAGCCCGATCATCTTCGACGACAGATCGACACCGAATGCAGGCACCCCCAGCCCGGCCAGGTGCGCCGTCACGCGGCCGGGGCCGCATCCCAGGTCCGCGACCGGCCCCAGACCGGCCGTCCGCACGAGCTCGGCGAACCCCGCCAGCATCGCGCGTGACAGCGGGTCCAACGCGGCTGGAGGCGGGACGCGTTCGACGTAATCGGCGGCGACCGTGTCGTACGACTCGCGCGCAGCGGTCAGAAACGAGGGCTCAGCCATGCGGGCGACCCTAGACCAGAGAACACACCACTCCGTTGATCGTTTCCGGTCAGAGCATCAGAGACGGACCCGAGCCCAGACGGTCTTCCCGACCACCCGCTCCCGTACGCCCCACGCCTCGGCGAACGCAGCCACGATCGCCAGCCCGCGCCCGGACTCGGCCTCCGGCGTCGCCTCGGCGACGACCGGCAGCCCCTCCCCCGGGTCCGACACCTCGACGCCGATCAGCTTCTCGGCGTCGTAGGCGATACGTACCTCGTAATACCTCCCCGGTACGCGGCCATGCCGCACCGCGTTGGCCGCCAGCTCCGACAACACGAGCAACGCGACCTGCGCGGCGCCCGGCGGCACCCCCCACGCGCACAGGACGGCCGCGGCCGTCTGGCGAGCGCGATGGACAGAGAGCGGGACGGGTGTAAACCTCTGCTTCCAGCCATGGCGAGGGTTTACGTCGTGACTTTGTGCGTTCATGCCCCCACTGTCAGTGCAGGTGACTAGCGTCACCAGTAACAGAACGTCGACCGCGGCTGGCGACAACTCCTGTCGAACGGGGGTTGATCGGCGTTGAGCCGCATTGAGGGGGTGGATGGGATGGCAACGCCCAAGAAGAAGGACTCCGCGCCGCCGACCATGAGGTACTTCGCAGCTGTGCTGCGGATTCTGCGCGAGCACGCGGGGTTGACGCAGGACCAGTTGGGCGAGCTGATGCACTACACAGGGTCAGCGGTGAGCGCGGTTGAGACATGCGCGAAGCCGCCGACGGACGACTTCATCGAAGCGGCCGAGAAGGCACTGGACGCGAGCGGGTTGCTGCGCTCGGCGATCACGTTCTTGCGGTTGGAGCGGTATCCCGTGCATTTCCAGGGCTTCGTGCAGCTGGAGCAGGAAGCGCTGAGTGTGTCGTCGTACTGCACGCAGCTAATTCATGGACTTCTGCAAACCAAGGAGTACGCACGCGAGGTACTGGCAGCTGCCTTCCCGCCGTTGGAAGAAGATGAGATCGAGGAGCTGACTCAGGCACGGATCGACCGCCGAGCCCTGCTCGACCGCAAGCCCGGAGCAGTGGTCAACATCATCATCGAAGAGGCTGCGCTACGGAGGACCGTCGGCGGCCCAGAGGTCATGCGCCCTCAGTATGCGCACCTCATCGAGTTCGCAGCACGGCCCAACGTGGTCATCCAGGTCATGCCGATGAGCCGAGCCGTACACGCAGGCTTGCAAGGACCGATGACGCTGCTGGAGACGCCCGACGAGACGTCCATGGCTTACATGGAGAGCAACGGCAGGAGCATCCTGTTGTCCAAACCGGACGAGGTAGGTGTCCTCGCCCGGCGCTATGCCATGATCAGGTCCCAGGCCCTTGGGCCGGAGGAATCCGTAATCTTCATCGAGCAGTTGCGGAGTGAACTATGAGCAGAACCACGTGGTTCAAGAGCAGCTACAGCGACTCCAGCGGGGGCGACTGCGTCGAGGTCGCCCTCGACTGGCACAAGTCCAGCTACAGCGACTCCAGTGGCGGCGAATGCGTCGAGGTCGCCACCACTCCCGCCACCGTCCACGTCCGGGACTCGAAGATCCCGGACGGGCCGAACCTTCACATATCCGCCGACGCCTGGGCGGACTTCCTCACCTTCGCCACCCGCTACTGATAGGCGGGGTGGGCTTCGCTTCGCTTCGCCCGCGCCTGTGCGCCATCTCGCGGCATTCGACCCACGCGAGTGCGGCTTTCGTCTCGGACCCTCCGGGTCCAAAGCGCCAGCGAGAAGGAGGAAAGGGGGCGGCTGGCCCAACGTCCCGATTCCTCAGCCCGGCAGGCGGCTGAGCTCAAAGAGGCTCCGCTGCGCTCCGCCGCAGCTGCTGCCGCGCGCTGGCCGGGCAAGGGGACCAGCGGTGCGCTGGACCGGGGCCCGGGAGCGCGACGGATGGGCGGGCACCGGGGGACGGGATCGGCTCTCCACCCACCTGCTCTAAGAAAAACGGTTGATGCAGTACTTGATGTAGAGCAAGCATCTTTTTAAGAGCAGGGGGGTGGAGAGCCCCAACCGGACCGGCCTCCACCGCTTCGGGCACCCAACCGCCGCCCCACCGCCCGCCAGCCGGTGCCGACCCCTTGGGCCGGACGGCGACGAAGCCTCCGGCACCCCTCCCCCTTCCCGCTGCTGGCCGCTGTGCGCCGAAGGCGCGAGACGATGCCCACACGCGGCGTCCGGACCATGCCGCCCAGCGATCGCCAGCCCGTACGTCGCGCTCGCGCACCCCCAGCCGAGCGCACCGCTGGACTGACCGGCTCGGCCACCGCGCGGCAGCAGCTGCGGCGGAGCGCAGCGGAGCCAGCCTTAAGCTCAACCGCCCGCCGGGCCGAGGAACCGGAACACCGGGCCAGCCGCCCCCCTTCCCCCTTCTCGCTGGCGCTTTGGACCCGGAGGGTCCGAGACGAAACCCGCACCCGCCCGAACCGAATGCCGCGAGACGGCGCACAGGCGCAGGCGCAGCGAAGCGGAGCCAACGCGCAGCGAAGCGGAGCCAACCCGCAGCCCGCAGCACACACCAGTCAGCCCGAACCGAAAACCTCAGTAGCCGAGCTTCAGCAAGAGGTCGGTGAGCTCGACCGGCGTGGTGATCATGCAGTCGTGACCGGTCTCCAACTCCCACACCTGGGCCGGATCGCCGTTGGGCTGTATCGCGGGGACCGGGCGCCGGGTAAAGCCTTCGGGCTCGCCGACAACACAGTGGATATGCGTCCGGGGAATCGCGTTCACCGCCGGGTTGTCCAGCCGGACCGGTTGCTGGAGGCAGCGCACCGGCTGATCCGAGAGCATCGTGCGCAGCCAGGCGACATCCGCCGGGTCGGTGACCCCGAACAGCCCCATGGGCGGCGGAAACTCCGGGAGCGGCGGGACACGCCAGCCGCTCTCGGACTGGAGAGCGCGGTCGATCTGGGCCTGGGCGACGGGGAGGACATCGACCGCGGTCTCTCCGTCCTCCGGGACCATCGCGTCGAGGTAGACCAAATGCGCGATGCGGTCCGGGATTTGGTTGGCCGCGGACGAGATGACCAGCCCGGCGTAGCTGTGGCCCACGAGAATCACCTCGCTCAGGTCTTCCTCGGTGATCAGCCTGACGACGTCGTCGACGTGCGTGTCGAGCCCCACCTCGGGGCCGAGCAGATGCGCTGTGTCGCCGTAGCCGGTCAGAGTCGGCGCGGACACGCGGTGTCCGGCCGAGGCCAGCAGCGGGACCACCCGCTCCCAGCACTTTCCGCTGTGCCAGGCGCCGTGTACCAGCAGATATGTGGCCATGGTTTCCGCTCCTCGCTGTCGCTTGCCTGTCGGCTGCCCACGCTGCCGACCGGGCCCCGGCCGAGCCAGAGCCCCGGCGATCCTGGGAGTGACAGGACCAGGCACACACGCACCAGCGCGCATTACCGTGGCGAGATGACCGACGAACCGAACCTGTTGGGCGATTACGTACGCGCCCGCCGTGAGCTCGTCACTCCTGAACAGGTCGGTATCCCCGTGGTGGGGGTACGGCGCGTGCCGGGCCTGCGCAGGGAGGAGGTGGCGATGCTCGCGGGCATCAGCGCCGACTACTACCTGCGGCTGGAACAGGGCCGCGACCGCAACCCCTCCGCACAGGTCCTGGAGTCACTGGCCCGCGCACTGCGGCTCGACGAGGACGCGACGGCGTACCTGCTGCGCCTGGGCGCCGACAAACCCCGACGGCGTCGGCGCCCGCGCCGGAAGGAGACCGTCCCGCCGGGCATCGCCAAGCTCGTGGCAACGCTGCCGCTGCCCGCGTACGTCGAGGGCCGCTACTTCGATGTGCTCGCCGCCAACGCGTTGGCGACCGCCGTGTCACCGCGCCTCACGGTGGGAGGCAATCTCCTGCGGGCCGCGTTCCTCGACCCGGCGGAGCGGGCCCTCTACCCGGACTGGGAGGACGCCACCGTGGGCATGGTCGCCGGGTTCCGTGAGTCCGTCGGGACCGATACGGACGACCCCCGCTTCATCGAACTCGTCGGTGAACTGTCCCTCGCCAGCCCCCGCTTCAGCCAGTTGTGGGCCCGCCATGACGTGGTGGTGTGCGAAGGCACGGCCAAGCCCATCGACCACCCCCAGGTCGGCCGCCTGCGGCTGAACCGGGAGCGGCTGGGCATCGGCGGTGCGGCAGGTCAGACACTGATCGTCCTTCACCCGGACCCCGGTAGTGACAGCGCCGACAAACTGGCGCTCCTCGCCTCCGCCATCCAGGCACCGGCCGCACCTCAAGACACCGTTCGCCGCTGAGGCGGCCCCGGCTCCCTCCAGATATGCGTATTCGGAGTCTCAACAGGAGAACTGTCGAACGGTATGTGTTTCCCGTTGTTCCACGCCTCTTCCCGGTGGCCGGCCGGCCAATGAGGCGTCGAGTTCAGGCCGGGCTCGACGGCATTCCCCTCGTTCTCCCGGGTTTTCGACTGCGCCAGGAACTGGGGCGGGTGACCCGCACGATACTGAAGCAGCTCGAAGTTCGGGTATGCATCACCCTCGAGCTTGACCTGGGAGCCACCCGAATCATCCAGTTTAACCCCAATGTCCCCGTTCACGGCAAAATACGGCATTTTGCTGTTGATGCCCGTGTACTTCACCTGGAGAGAGCCGTTATTGTCCAGGTAAACCTTGACGTTGTTCTTCCAGAAGCCCTCACCAATACCCTTTGCCGGAATCGTTTTCTTCAAGGGCGGATCTTGTATCTTGTGCTCTGAGAGTCGGACGAGCGCCACCGACGGAGTTACGGTGTAGGTGATCTTTCCGGTTGCCGTATCCCATGCGAAGGCTATGCGGTACGGAGCGTTCGGATTAGCCGAGAATGAGCGATCGTCACCCTCCAGCAAGCCGAACGCCCCGGTTTTATAAGGAATGAAGAACCGACCGAGGATAACCCCATGATTGCCGCCCAACGGGCGGACCCATGTCGTTGTCTGCGACGCCATGGGAGGTATCGCACCGAAGTACTTATCGTATACGTCGGCCAGTTCACGCGTCTGATTGATCCTGCCATCCGTCGTGACGACGTACCCGTGTGAAGGCAGCAAACCCGGGTTGAACACTTGCGCCCCGCCGCCGCCCCCCGCCACTTCGAATGCCTTGCCAACAGCCTTGACCTCGGCATCGGTGGCGGCAATCGTTCCGAGGTTACTGAGCACCTCACCGTCCACGGCGCCTCCGCTCGGTCCCCACCGCGCGACGGTCAGATTGCTGATGTCGTTTCCGAAGTCCTTCGCGCCCGCCTGGTAGGACGAGATCGCCGGAGACAACACACCGGTAATCCACCCCTTCAGATCCCGGGCGGCACCGGTCGTCTTATCGGCATAGTTATAGAGATTTTGCGGAACCGCGGCTGCTTCGCCCATGCGCTCAGTTTCCTTCGGGATTCTTGAGGAGGGCCGCACGGGCCTTTTCCGCCTGCGAGGTCGCGTGTTCGACCTTGCCTCTGAGACCGAGTACTTCCTGGGCGAGCCGGCCCAATGCTGCTTGCTGGGCGTTGAACTCGGACTCGAACTGCTGACGCTTCCCGCCTCGCCATTCTCTCCCGAACTGATTGAGCTGCGCCGTGCGTTGCCCTGCGCGCAGCTCTGCGAACGCTGTTATTTTGTCGTACGCCAGGCCAAGCGCTTGGCTCAGCGCATACGCGGCATTGAAGTCGTAATGGACCTGCTTCGGGGCAGTCACTACCCTGGTCTCCTTGCCTCAGTAATTTCCCCGTGCCGCCTTTCCGAGCCGCATACCGGGGCGCAGGTAAGCGGCAACTTTGTCACCAGAGGGCCGGAATGTCATTGATACCCAGCGCACAGCGCTTGACCTACCGCGCAATGGACGGCAGCCGACCGACCGCACACGTCCCGTGCGCCGTGTCCGCGAAGTGGAGGGTGCCGCCATGGCGGACCGCGATCTCGCGGGCGATGGCCAGGCCGAGCCCTGCCCCACCGGACTTTCGGGTGCGGGCGTCCTCCAGCCGGCTGAAGCGGGTGAAGACCCGCTCCCGGTCGGCGGCGGGGATTCCGGGACCGTCGTCGCGCACCTCGAACACGACGGTGTCCCCGTCCTCGTGGTGGCGCTCGGTACCGACCGTGACCTCGACCGTGGTGCGGGCGTAACGGCAGGCGTTGCCCAGCAGATTGCGCAGCAGCCGTTCGAGCTGGACATCGCTGCCCCGGACCCAGACCGGCGGGTCGTCGGCGGCGACGCAGCGGATGTCGAGCGGGCGGGGGTGGGGCAGGTGCTGGTGTTCCACGGCCAGGTCGTGGGCGAGGTCGGTGAGGTTCACCCCCGTATCGGCGACGGGCGCGCCGCCGTCCAACTGGGCCAGGAGCAGCAGGTCGTGGCTGAGGTTCTGGAGCCGCACGATGTCCCGGAGGGCGTCGCGTACCCGGGCCTCCCAGTCGACGCCGTCCGGATGCGTCAGCGACGATTCGAGGGAGGCTCGCAGCCCGGCGAGGGGGCTGCGCAACTCGTGGGAGGCGTCGGCGATGAACCGCTGCTGGAGTTCGGCCGACCGCTCCAGCCGGTCCAGGGTCGTATTGATGGTGCGGGCGAGCCGGGCGATTTCATCGCCCGGGCCCGAGGACGAGACCGGCACCCGGCGGCCCAGCGACCGGGCCGTGATGTCCTCGAGTTCCCGGCGGATGGCCTCGACGGGGCGCAGCGCCCGGTCCGCCGCCGTCCACGCGATGACGGCGAGGACCACGACGGCGAGGGGTCCCCAGAACGCCAGGCCCCATCCGAGGCCGGCCAGGTAGCCGAACGCGGATCCGCCGGTCTGGACCGACCACCAGAGTTCGGCGGCGAAGAGGAGGGCCGTGGCAGCGCCGACCACGAGCGCGACGCGCAGCCGCAGGGACAGCGCCTGTCGGGCGGGCCGTGCGAACGCCCACACCGTGGCGCCGAGGATCAGCATGACGGCCGGGCCCTCGACCTCGGGCCTGCGTACCAGCTCCATGACATCCATGGACGGAAGACACACGGCGACCGCGACGAGCAACCAGGCCACGGCGAGTCCGGCCCGTACGGCGGCGCGTACTTGCGGCGCGAGCGACTTACGCGGCCGGGTGCGTACCGCCCGGCTGTCCGGCGCGTCAGGCGCCATGGCCGGTCATCCGGTAGCCGATGCCCCGGACCGTCTCGATCGACGCGCGGCCGAAGGGCGTGTCGATCTTTCGGCGCAGGGCGCTCACATACACCTCGACGATGTTCAGATCGCCTTCGAAATCCGCCGACCAGACCTGATCGACGATGTCTGTCTTGGGCACGACTTCACCGGCCCGCCGTGCGAGGCATTCGAGCACCGCGAACTCCTTGGCGGTCAGCCTGATCCGGACATCGCCGCGGCCACTTGACCGGCTCGCCGGGTCGATCCACAGGTCGCCGATGCGCAGCACGGTGCGGGTCCGGGCGCCGCCGCGGCGGAGCAGGGCCCGCAGCCGGGCCTCGAGCACCACGTACGAGAAGGGCTTGGCCAGGAAGTCGTCGGCGCCGGTGTCCAGCGCCTCGGCCTCGTCGTACTCGCCGTTCTTGGCGGTCAGCATGAGGATGGGCGTCTCGATGTCCTCCGCACGGAGCCTGGCGCAGACCCGGTATCCGTTCAGGCCGGGCAGCATGATGTCGAGCACGATCGCCTGATACGGGTTCTGGCGCGCCATGTGCAGGCCGACCAGGCCGTCATGGGCCACGTCCACCGCGTATCCGGCCGCTTCCAGGCCCCTTTTCAGGGCGACCGCGAGCCCTTCCTCGTCTTCCACCACCAGTAGCCGCATCGCCTCAGTATCCCCAGCGGTTCCGGCCGTCCCTGAAGAGGTCTTCAGGATCCTTCAGCGTCGTCTCAGCAGCTCCGGGCGACCATCGGGGCCCGTTCCCCGTCTGTTCCCTGTCTGTTCCCCGTCTGTCCCTGCCTGCCCCTGCCTGCTTTCCGGCCCTTGAGGTGACCTGTGACCATCGCCCCTGTCCTCAACCCCGACCCGGTGCGCGGCAGAGAAGCCAGAACGCCCCGTGGCCGGCGGGTGGCTCTGGTGGTGGCCGTCGTGACGACGCTCGCCGCCGTCGTACAGCAGGTGCTGCACGCGGTGGGTGTCGTCGGCGGGCAGCCGTGGCCCTGGCTGCTCGTCGCCGCCCCGGCGTGGCTGCTCGTCCGAAGGGGCCCGCGGGCAACGCCCGCCCCGCCGCCTTTGGTCGTACGGGCCACAGGTCGGCTGAGGCGAATACCCGCGTGGGCGGGGGCCGTCGCGGTCCTGGCCATGGCCACCGCCGTATGGGCCGCCCTTCAGGACCACGAGCCGCTGATCGGCCATGAGGAGGCGGTGTACGGCAACAAGGCCCGCTCCTGGCTCGACGGCACCCCGGACGCGGGCTGGGGCACCTATCGCCCGGTGGGGCTTCCGGCGCTCGGCCGGATAGCCCTGGCCGTGCACGACGACGTCGGGGCGCTGCGGGTGGTCGCGCTGCTCCTGACCCTGTTCACGCTCGCCACGACCTATCTGATCGCCGCTCGGCTGACCACTCCCCGGCGGGCCGTGGTGGCGACGCTTCTGCTCCTCAGCGGGCTGGGCTTCCTGCGCCGCCTCCCGCTGTTCCTCAACGACATCGGCGCCACGGGCCTGCTCCTGATCGTGGTCTATCTACTCGTCCGCGCACAGGAGAAGCCCGGTTCACGCGCTCTGATGCTGCTGCCCTTCCCGGCGCTCGCGGCCTTCTATCTGCGGTACGGCGTGGTGGGCACCCTCGCGGCCATCGCCGTCGCCGCCGTCCTCGCCTACGGCCCCCGGGCCTGGCTGGCCCAGGGGCGCCGACTGGCCCTGGGCGCGGGCGTCCTGCTCGCCGGGCTGATACCGCACTTCGGCTACGCCACCGAGGCCACCGGCAGCCCCCTCGGCCTGGTCTTCTCCGCGACCGAACATGCCGGCCGGGCCTATGTGGGCGACGGTCTCGTGTACTACCTGGCCGTCTTCCCGTACCGGCTGGCCGGCGACCTCGGCGGCGTCGTCATGGCGGTGGGGCTGTGGGGCCTGGGCGCCGCCGTCCAACGACGGCGGCGCGGGGACCGGTTCACGGGGGCGGCGAGGGCACAGCGCCGCGATCGAGGCCGGGTGTTTCTTGGCATGACCGCGGTGCTCACCTTCATCGTGCTGGGGGTGGCCACGGACGGCGAGCCCCGCTTCGTCTACCTGCCCGTCGTCCTGCTGACCGTCCTCGGCGTGCAGACCCTCGCCGAGTCGGCCGGCCGCTGGTCCACGACCGTGCTCACCGCCGTCGCCGCGCTGGCCGCCGTCACCGTGCCGGCGACCGCCCAGTACGTGGCGCACGACGCGATGCCGGGCCCCACCGCCCAACGCCTCTCAACTCTCGCCGTGGCCCGGCAGCTCGCCGGTGACCGGCCCTGTCTGCTGGTCACCGGCTACGAGCCCGACCTCGGCTGGTACTCCGGCTGCGACGCGGTCACCTACGGCCAGTACCGGCGGATGGCCCCGGCCACCTCCGGGGCCGCGGGAGGCTCCGGAGCCTCCGGGATCGAGGTGAGCCTCGTCCTCTTCGAACGGGGCCGGTTGCAGCCCGGCCCCGCGTCGTTGCGCCGTCTCATCGGCGGGCGCGCCACCACGACCCGTACGATCCCCACCGAAGGCTCCCTCGGCACGGCCACGGTCATCACGCTGCGCGCGAGGAATTGAGCGCGGCGACCACGTACCAGTGTGCCGGGAGGTCGATCCGCGTCCCGTCCGCCCGGTACTCGGTCTGCGGCAGGGTGGTGGGCCCGTCGGCCAGCACCGTGAGCCCCGCCTCGCGCAGCAGCTCCGGCACCTCGGCGGTGCGCGCGTCGGCGGGGCGCAGGTCGTGGTCGAACACCCGGCGGAGCTTGGGCGGCGGGCCGCCGGGGCTCTGCGCGGCCTCCCGCAGCACGGTCTTGGACTCCTCGGTCAGCTCGGCCACGAACGCCCGGCCGCGCCGCCCCAGCAGAGTGGCCACCGCCTCGACGACCGGCAGCCGGTCGGACGGGTCGCTCTGGTGGATGACGGCGCGCATATAGACGTTGGCGTCGCCCAGCCGCTCATGGAGTTCCTGTACCCGCGCGGTGTCGGTCAGGCTGAGTTGTTCGAACTCCGCCACCTTCTCCGTATCGGCGCGCCGCGCGTGGTCGATGGCCGCCGAGGACAGGTCCACGCCGATGGCGCGGGGGAAGCGGGTGGCCAGATAGCGGGTCTGGGTGCCGTTGCCGCAGCCGAGGTCGGCGATCGGCAGTGTGGCGTCGGCGTACGGGGCCAGCAGTGCGAGGTGCGGGATCGCGGACAGCGACGGATCGGCGTCCCAGATGGCCTCCCCCGGCGCGTCCGAGGTGTGCTGCCAGTAGCTCTCCCACGCCTGCCTGTAGCGCTCCGATACGCTCATCCACCGCTCCCCGGAGTAGATGCCTCCGTACGCCCCTGACGCGGAAGGCTCTGTTCGAACCAGACGGTCTTGCCGTCCGCCGACCGGCTGCTCCCCCACTCCCGCGCCAGGGCGCCGACCACCCGCAGCCCGCGCCCCGTCTCGTCGTCGCGGCCCGCGCTCAGCAGCGTCGGCAGTTCGTGGTCGTCGTCGGAGACCTCCCACAGCAGCGCGTCCGTACGTACCAGACGCAGCACGACATGGTGGGTGTGGGCATGCCGTATCGCATTGGTCGCCACCTCGCTGACCAGCAGCTCCGCGGTCTCCACGGCCTCCGGCAGACCCCATTGGAGCAGCCGCTCGCGCACCAGCCGCCGCGCCCGGCCCACTTCGCCCGGCTCCAGCGCGAGCCGCCACTGTGCCACGTCCGCCGCTGGGATCCCGTTGAGCCGGGCCATCAGCAGCGCCACGTCGTCCTTGCGGCCGCCCCGGGTGTTGAGGGCGCGGATGATGGTGTCGCACGCCTCGTCCATCGACGCCGCCGGATGCGCGGCGGATTCGCACAGCGCCGCGAGGCCGGCGCCTATGTCCTGGCCGCGCACCTCGACCAGGCCGTCGGTGCACAGCACCAGGCGGTCGCCGGGCGCCACCCGTACCAGGGCCGTCTCGAAGGGCACCCCGCCGACCCCGATGGGCGCTCCGGTGGGCAGGTCGAGCAGTTCGCTGCGGCCGTCCTGGGCGCGCACCAACACGGGCGGGATATGGCCCGCGTTGGAGATCAGCAGTTCGGAGCGGATGGGGTCGTAGACGGCGTAGAGGCAGGTGGCGAGGTAGTGCTCGCCGAGCCGCTGCGCCAGGTCGTCGAGGCTGCGCAGCAGTTGGGCGGGCGGCAGGTCGAGGGCGGCCATGGTCTGTACGGCGGTGCGTAACTGGCCCATCATCGCCGCCGCGTTCAGGCCGTGTCCCATGACGTCGCCGACGACGAGCGCGGTGCGCGAGCCGGACAGCTTGACGCAGTCGAACCAGTCACCGCCGACCCGGCCGAGCCGGGTGCCCGGCAGATAGCGGGTGGCCGTGTCGCATCCGGCCATACGCGGGGTGACCTGGGGGAGCATGCTGTCCTGGAGCGTCTCGGCGACGTTCTCCTGGTAGGTGTACATCCGGGAGTTGTCGAGCACCAGGCCGGCGCGGGCGGCGAGTTCGGCGCCGGTCGTACGGTCCATGTCGTGGAACCGCTCCCGCCCCGCGCGGCGCATCAGCACCATGAAGCCCAGCACCACATCGCGCGCCTTGAGCGGGACGATCAGCAGCGACCGCCCGTTGATCAGCGGCCGCAGGTCCCGCTTCTCGAACTCCCCGGAGATCCGGTCGCCCAGCGCGTCGTCGATGTACGGGATCAGCACGGGCTCGCCGGTGACCATGCACTGGAAGAACGGCGTGTGTTCGGGGAAGGCGATGGCCTCCCCGACCGGCACGGTGTCGTCCCAGCGGCCCGGTTCGTCGTTGTGCTCGACCCACACCCGGTGCCAGATGGTGGTGACGTCGGGCGGACCGTCGGGGAACCCCTCACCGGCCAGCACCTGGGCGCGCAGATGGGTGCCGGCGAAGTCCGCGAAGCGGGGCACGGCGGCGCTGGTGACCTCGCGGATGGTGCGGGCGAGGTCGAGGGAGCTGCCGATGCGCCCGCTGACCTCGTTGAGGAACTCCAGCCGCTCGCGGACGGCGGCGTACTCCAGATCGAGGTCTTCGGCTGCGTCGTACGGGGCTTGGGATGCGTGCGAGTCTTCGGATGCGTACAGGGCTTCGGATGCGTACGGCACACCGGGGGCGTGCGACACCTCCCGCGCGCCCCCGCCCCGGGTCACGTCCTCAGCCCCGGCCGCGGACGCCGCGCGCCGGGCCGCCTCCTGCCGCGCCTGTCGCTCGCGGTAGCGGGGCATGCCCCAGTCCGGGGTCACCGGCACCCGCTCGTGCCTGCTGATCTCCAGCACCGGATAGCCGAGTTCAAGGATCTGGGCGACGATCCGGCCCGCCCTGGCCGGGCCCATATTGGGCAGGATGTCCGGCAGCCGCCCGGCGAGCCGGTCCGCGCCGGGGAACGCGGTGTGCCGGGCGAAGCCGGGCGCGAACCGCTCCCCCTCCCCGTCAACGGCCGCGCGCTCCGCCTCGGCCAGGCCCGAGGCGTCGGCCGCGAGCACGAGCAGCCGCTCCGGCCCCGGCCCCGGCCCGACCAGCGGATAGGCCCACCACAGCACTTCGACTGGCTCGTCGTCCCGACCATCGGCCATCCGGGCCCGCCCGGCCGTCGGGTAGGGCGCCGCCCCGCCCAGCGAGGCGTCGAGGTCCGGTCCGCGCTCCCCGCCCTCCCAGTCCGCGCCGCCCAGCGCGCCCGAGACCGGCATCAGATCGACGGCCCGGCAGCCCACGGCCTCCTCACGGCTCCGCCCGAAGAGCCTGCGCGCACCGGAACTCCAGTGCGTCACCAGCCCGTCGACATCGATGACCACCACCGCGAGCGGCATCCTCCCGGGCCCGCCACCCCGCTGCTCCGGCACCCTGGGCACCCCGCCCGCCTCGTCGTCGCCGCGCGACGTGCCATGGTCCATAGCGGGAAGACTCCTTAGCCAGGCAAGATCTGCGCCACCGCTACCCACGGTACGGCCGCCGCGGGGCGCCGTGCTCCGCAATACCCGAATAGGGGGATGTCTCGGCCGCTGTCTCAGCCGCTGTCTCAGCCGCGTATGGTCACGCCGTGGCGGGTGCGCAGTCGGTGCAGCTCCCACAGGGAGAGCCCGGTCACCGAAAGCGGGCCACCGAACAGGGCGCAGAACTGGGCCCACAGCGGCCCGCCCGGCATACCGCCGTCGGTCGCGTTCAAGACGGCGATGATCCACACCATCACCACGGTGATCACGGCGGGCAGCGCGGCGTGCACATAGGCGGTGTTGAAGGCCGAGCGGGCGACGTAGGCCGAGGCCATGAAGAAGAACGGCAGCCCCCACAGCACGAACACGAGCGCCGGGACCGCGGCCACGAACAGCCACACCCCGTGCAGCCCTTCCAGCACCTCGGGGTTGGCCGAGATCCCCCACAGCGTGGCGACGAGGACGGCCACGGTCAGGACGTACCAGCCGACGGTCTTGGCCGGGACACTGAGCCGGGAGCGCAGCAACCGCCGCCGCTCCCCGGGCGCGTAGCGGATGAAGAGGGCGATGACCACCGGTCCGGCGATGAGGAGCAGGACCGGGGTCAGGATGAGTAGGCCGGCACTCTCGCTGGCCTGGTCCTTCAGGTCGTCTTCCGATCCGTACGTGTAGTAGAGGGCGACCGTCGCCAGGAGGCCGAGCACCGTGCGGGTGATCTGGACGCGGTCCACCAAGGGGTCGTGGACGCGCCCACCGCCGTCCTGGTCGAACAGTTTCCGGGCGGGCCGGTGCGCCAGGCGGAGCAGGGGGACGAGGATGGAGAGGAAGGGCACCCGCCGGTACCAGCGCCTACCCGAGGGCGCGGGCCGGTAGGGCCCGGGCGGCGGGGGCGGGGGCGGCCCGTACGGGTTCGGCGGCGGCCCGTACGGGTCGGGGGTCGGCGGCGGTCCGTACGGATCGGGTGCCGGGGGCTGTGGTCCCCAGCGGTTGCCTCCCTGCCCGGGGCCGTTCGACGGTCCCCATCCCCCCGTTGCCATCGCGACTCCTCCTCGCCCGCGCCTGCGACCACGCGTTTTTCGTCAGTGGCCGCGAAGTCTAGGGCACGAAGACGAACCGCCCCCAACCCCCGGAGCGCTCAGTCCTCGTGGCCGAGTTGAAGGTCGCGTTCGGTACGGCCGCCGCCCGCGACCTGGAGGACCGTCGCGACGGGCGGGTAGCCGGCCGCGATCACCGTGTACTCGCCCGCCGAGAGGTCGACGAAGCGGAAGGCGCCGTCGGCCGTGGTGGTCGCCGTGTCGACGACGTTGCCGGCCGCGTCCAGCAGCGTGACGCGCGCGTCCTCGACGAGCCGTCCGGCGCCCGCCCGCACCACGCCGCGCAGCACCGCGCCGCCCGCGAGCTCGATGTCCTGCCGGGTCTCGCGGTCGGCCTGGACGGTGACCGGCAGCGCGGCGGGGCGGAAGGCGGGGGCGCTGGAGGCGAGGGTGTACTCGCCGGCCACCAACTCCGAGATCACATAGCCGCCGTCGAGCCCGCTGCGGGTGGTGGCGACGACCTCGCCGCGTACATCGGTGAGGGTGACCGTCGCGTCCCGTACGGGCGCGCCGTCCGCGGTGCGTACCGTCCCGGCCAGCCGCCCCGCCCCGCCGAGCACGACGTCGAGGTCGACCGGGCGGTCGCCGACGGTGACGCTGACCGCCCGCGGCTGATGGCCGCCGGCCGCGGCGATCAGGATGTAGGAGCCGGCGCCCGGGGTGCTCAGCGCGTACCGTCCGTCCTCCCCGGTGGCGCCGCGCCCGATCTGGCGTCCGGCGACGTCGATGAGGGTGAGCGCCGCCCGTGGGACGGTGGTGCCGTCGTGGTGCTGGACGGTGCCGCAGACCGGGATGCCCGCGGTGGTCGGCGTCGGGGCGGTGCGGGGCACGGTGCGCGCGGCCGGGACGACGGGTTCTTGCTGGACGGCAAAGTCGGTGTGGGACACCAGAGGTTTCTCCTTCAGCAGGAAGGCGAGCAGGAAGCCCAGAACGAGCACCGGCACGAGATAGAGGAAGATCCGCGGCATGGCGTCGGCGTACGCCGCGATATAGCCGTCGCGCAGCGGACCGGGCAGCGAGTGCACCAGCTGCGGGGTGACCGACTCGGGGTCGGGGATCCCGGCGCCGGACGCCCCCGGATCGTCGCTGCCCGTGGGGAGTTCGACCGCGAGCCGGTCGGCGAGGCGGTGGGCGAAGAGGGTGCCGAAGACGGCCGCGCCGACGCTGCCGCCCATCTGCCGGAAGTAGTTGTTGGCGCTGGTGGCGGAGCCGATGTCGGCGGGGCGTACGGAGTTCTGGACGGCGAGCACCAGCACCGGCATGACCAGCCCCATGCCGAGCCCCAGGATCCCCATCCACAGGCTGTAGTCCGGGCGGGAGGTGTTCTCGTCCATCCGGGAGAGCAGCCACATGCCGATGGCGGAGAGCACACCGCCGACGATGGGGAAGACCCGGTACCGGCCGGTGGCGCTGATGAGCTGGCCCGAGGCGACGGAGGCCACGACCATGCCGCCCATCATGGGCAGCAGCAACAGCCCCGACTCGGTGGCGCTGGCGCCGTCGACCATCTGGAGAAAGGTGGGCAGATAGCTGGCGGCCCCGAAGAGCGCCACGCCGAGGACCATGCCGATGAGCCCGGTGACGCAGAAGACCGAGTCGCGGAACAGCCGCAGCGGGATGACGGGTTCGACCGCCACCGACTCGATGACGACGAAGAGGATCGCGCTGCCCAGCGCCCCGAGCGCGAGAGCGAGGATGACACGGGACTTCCAAGGGTATTCGGTGCCGCCCCAACTCGTCAGCAGCACCAGGCAGGTCGAGGACACGGCCAGGAGCAGCGCGCCCAGGTAGTCGAAGCGGGCCCGCCTGGTCGGCTTGGGCAGCTTGAGCGCGACGACCACGACGGCCAGCGTGACCAGGCCGAAGGGCACATTGACGTAGAAGCACCAGCGCCAGGACATGTGGTCGGTGAAGAAGCCGCCGAGCAGCGGACCCGCGACCGACGCGAGGCCGAACGCGGCGGCGATGAGCCCCATGTAGCGGCCGCGCTCGCGGGGCGGGACGATGTCCGCCATGATCGCCTGAATGCCGATCATCAGGCCCCCGGCGCCCACGCCCTGGACCGCCCGGAAGGCGATCAGCTCATCCATCGTGCGCGACCAGCCCGCGAGCGCGGAGCCGGCCACGAAGACGGCGATGGCGAAGATGAAGACGCCCTTGCGCCCCATCAGGTCGCCCAGCTTGCCGTAGACCGGCAGCACGATGGTCGAGGCGAGGAGGTACGAGGTGATGGCCCAGGACATCTTGTCCAGGCCGTGCAGTTCACCGACCACCTTCGGCAGGGCCGTGGCCACGATGGTCTGGTCGAGGGCCGCCAGCAGCAGCGTGAGCATCAGCCCGAAGAACACCATCCGGACCCGGGCCGGGCTGAGCCCGACCGGAGCGCCGCCACCGCCCGATGGGCCGGGGTCTGGCGGGTCATCGGCCGTCTGGTGCGCCGTCTGCCGCACCGTTTCGTGCGCCTGCTGGACCTGTTGGGTCTGCTGGACCTGTTGGGTCTGCTGCGCCTGCTGGGCTTGTTGAGCCTGCTGCGCCTGTTGGGTTTGTTGTGCCGCTTGTTGCGCCGTCCGGGCCCAGGCGGGTACGGGGCCGACGGCGCGCCCCGGCTCGCCCCCCTTGGCCAGGGGGGTCCAGGTGATCCCGCCCACGTCCTTCTCCCCTCGTCGCGCCTGCACCGCCGCCCATTTCTCGCATTACGCGACAACTGTGAGCAAGCGCGACGAATCGCCGCTGACCGGTGGGGAGAGGGACGTAAGAGGCTTTCGCCCCGGTCGGAGGGTGTGCGGCGGCTAACCGCGCCGCGGAGAAAACCACCCGATCCGGTGAGTCTTCGGTTACTTCTGCTTCGCGACCTCGGTGGCGAGGTTGGCGAGCAACGCATCATAGATCCGGGCCAGGCCCTTGGGCGCGAAGAGCCGCTCGAAGAAGCCGCCGATACCGCCCGCGCCCTGCCAGACCGAGGCGACGACCACCCGCGCCTGACCCTCGCCCGCCGGGGTCACGGTCCAGGTGGTGACCATCGAGGAGTTACGGTCCTTCTCGACGAGCTCCCCGTCGGTCGGCTCGGTCACCTCCAGCAGACAGTCGCGCACGCGCTTGCTGGTGGCCTGGAGCTTCCAGTGGACCAGCGTGCCGTCACCGTCGCCGCCCTCGCGTACCTCGTACTCGCTGAACTGCTCCGGCAGCAGCCGGCCGCGCACACCGCTGTAGTCGGCGAGCGCGTCGAACACGTCCTCGGGCTTGCCCGTGACGATCCGCTCAGTGGTGGCCTCGACTTGGCCCATTGCTCTCCTCCACTCGCTGAACGGCGCCTCGGCTGCGGCGCCATCGACTGCGGCAAGCCAACCATTTTTGCTGGGACTTTGCCTAATTGGAGGCAGCCACCGGTAGGGCGGCGGCGACCCGATCAGCGCACCGCGCGGACGCCGTCGAGGGCCACGCCGAGCACGCGGTCGCGCTGGGCGTCGTCGAGGAAGTTGGTCGCGGTGATCCCGGCGACCATCCGCAGCAGGTCGTCGAAGTCGATATCGGCACGGACCCGGCCGGCCTGCCGCGCCCGGTCGAAGAGCGGGCCGCCCGCCCGGTACATCGACTCGCGGCAGGCCTGGAAGGTGTCCGACTCGTCGTCCATGGCCTCGCGGATCGCCCGCTTGGTGACGCTGTAGCCGACGAAGCGGCGCAGCCACGAGTCCAGCGCCTCCCAGGGCTCCAGCGCGGCGGCCTCCTCGGCCACCCGGCAGAGCGCGGCGACCTCGTCGGCGTAGACGCTCTCGAAGAGATGGCGGCGGGTGGGGAAGTTCCGGTAGAGCGTGGCGATGCCGACCCCGGCGCGGCGGGCGATGTCCTCCAGCGGCGCCTCGGCGCCGCTCTCGGCGAACTCCTCGCGCGCGGCGGACAGCAGCGCGTCGTAGTTGCGCGCGGCGTCCCGGCGGTACGGGCGCTGGGCCGCGACGATCTCGTCGACGGGGAGCTGCGGGACGGTCACGGGGGCCTCCGGGCGGAACGGGTCGAGACAGGGATCGAAGCGGGGGTCGAAGCGGAGATCGAGGCAATCGGTTTGAAAGTGGAGGTTGACCTCCGTTAGAGTGGAGGCACACCTCCACTTTATCAGTCGGGGCCGTGCACCGCCGGTCGCGCACCCTCGTGCGCCCACCGTTCCACAGTGCCCGCGCCCCAGGTCGGCCGTGCCCAGGCGCGTACCGCCCCGTCCCCTGTCCTGTACGGAGAGGTCACCATGCCCCGCAGCTCCACCCGCCTCACCTTCGCGGTCCTCGCGACAGGCGCCGGCGTGTTCTCCATGCTCCAGTCACTGATCGCCCCGGCCCTGCCGACCGTGCAGCACGCCCTGCACACCTCGCAGTCCACCGCGACCTGGGTGATGACCGCGTATCTGCTCTCCGCCTCCATCTTCACCCCGATCCTCGGCCGCGTCGGCGATCTGATCGGCAAGAAGCGCACCCTGGTCGCGGTCCTCGTCGCGCTCACGCTCGGCTGTCTGCTCGCCGCGCTCGCGCCCACGATCGGCATACTCATCGTCGCCCGGGTGATCCAGGGCATCGGCGGCGCGCTGTTCCCGCTCTCCTTCGGCATCATCCGCGACGAGTTCGCCGCCGAGGAGGTGAGCCCCAGCATCAGCAACCTCTCGGCGGTCATCGCCGCGGGCGGCGGCGTCGGAGTGGTCGCCGCCGGGCCCATCGTCTCCGCGCTCGACTACCGCTGGCTGTTCTGGCTGCCCGTCGGCATCGTCGCCGCCACCGCGCTGATCGCCCTGCGCTTCATCCCCGAATCCCCCACCCGCGCCTCCGGACGGGTCAACTGGCTCGGCGCCGCGCTGCTCTCGGGCTGGCTGATCGCGCTGCTGCTGCCGCTCAGCCAGGCCGCCGTCTGGGGCTGGGGATCGGCCCGGGTGATCACGCTCTTCGTGGCCGCCGCGCTGCTGTTCGCCCTGTGGCTGCTGGCCGAGGCCCGCTCCGCCAACCCGCTGATCGACATGCGCGTGATGCGGCTGCCCGCCGTATGGACCACCAACGCCGCGGCGCTGCTGTTCGGCGCGGGCATGTACGCGATCTGGTCCTTCCTCCCCGCCTTCGCGCAGACCCCGTCCACCGCGGGATACGGCTTCGGCGCCGGCGTCACCGGGGCCGGGCTGCTGATGCTCCCCATGCTGATCGCCATGTTCTGCGCGGGCGTGCTCAGCGGCCGCCTCGAGCCGCGCCTCGGCGCCAAGCGGCTGCTGGTGGCGGGCGCCGCGCTCGGCGCCGTCGCCTGCGGCTTCCTCACCCTGTGGCACGACCAGCAGTGGCAGGTCGCGTTCGTCGCCGGGATCTTCGGCCTCGGCATCGGCCTGGCCTTCGCCTCCATGGCCAACCTCATCGTCGGCAGCGTCCCGGCCGAGCAGACCGGCGCGGCGACCGGCATGAACGCCAACATCCGCACCATCGGCGGCTCCATCGGCGCCTCCATCACCAGCGTGCTGGTCACCAGCCGCCTCCAGCCCTCCGGTCTGCCGTACGAGTCCGGCTACACCCACGGCTACGCCCTGCTGGCCGTGCTCTGCCTCGCCGCCACCCTCGCGGCCCTGCTCGTCCCGGCCCGCCGCGCCCGCCTCACCGCCGGCTCGCTCCGGGCCGCCGGCGGCGCGGCGAGCGCCGAGCCCCGGGCCACGGCGCCGAGCGCCCGAGGCTGACGGGACACGGGAGCGCGAGACGCAGGACACGCGACACGCACCTCCGGGGGCTGACCCATGAATGAAACATGTGTTCTAATTCTGGGTACGAGCGAGACCCCCGGAGGTGCACGCCATGCGCTGGGACAACCTGACCGACGGCGACGGGGCCGCCGCGCCCGCCCTCTTCGCGGCGGACGCGGTGACCACCCGCACCTTCGACACCCCCGAGTTCCGCGGGATCACCTTCCACGAGATCCGCGCCCGCTCGATCGTCAACCGGGTGCCCGGCGCCTCACGGATGCCGTTCGAATGGACGGTGAACCCGTACCGGGGTTGCTCCCATGCCTGTGTGTATTGCTTTGCCCGTAAGACACACAGCTATCTCGACCTCGACACCGGGCTCGGCTTCGACACCCAGATCGTGGTGAAGGTCAACGCCCCCGAACTGCTCCGCCGCGAGCTGGCCTCCGGCCGCTGGCGCGGCGAGCACATCGCCATGGGCACCAACGTCGACTGCTACCAGCGGGCCGAAGGCCGCTACCGGCTGATGCCCGGCATCCTCACCGCCCTGACCGAACGCGCCAACCCCTTCTCCATCCTCACCAAAGGCACCCTGATCCTGCGCGACCTGGAGCTGCTGCGGCGCGCCTCGCGCGTCACCGACATCGGTGTCTCCGTCTCGGTCGGCTTCACCGACCCCGACCTGTGGCGCACCGTCGAACCGGGCACGCCCTCACCCCAGCGCAGGCTGGAGGCGGTGCGCACGCTGACCGACCACGGCATCCCGTGCGGTGTGCTGATGGCCCCGGTCATCCCCTTCCTCAGCGACTCCCCCGAGCAGCTGCGCGCGACTGTACGGGCCGTCGCCGCGGCCGGGGCCACCTCCGTGACGCCGCTCGTACTGCATCTGCGGCCCGGCGCCCGCGAGTGGTTCACGGCCTGGCTCACCCACCACCACCCGCGCCTGCTGCGCCGGTACGACGCGCTGTACGAGGGCGGGACGTACGCGCCCCGGTGGTATCAGCGGCGGATCACCGGGATGGTCCACGAGTTCGCCGACGAGTACGGCATCGGCCCGTACCGCGCGGGCGAGCACCGGGGCGTCCCGGACCGCCCGGATGCGGACGCGGGTGCGGGTGCAGGTGCGGGTGCGGTCGCCGCCGAGGTGCCCGACCAGCTGACCCTGCTGTAGGGGGCCGGCAGACGCTCACACCCTCGCGCTCAGGTCGCTCACGTTGCCCAGGGCGGCCGCCAGCCGGTCGCGGGCCTCGGTCTGGGCCGCGATACGCGCGTCGAGGACGGCGAGCCGGTCCCGGGCGATGCCGAGCCCTTCGGGGCTGGGCCGCGCGCTCGTCATATCGCCGTCCAGGCACGGCAGGAAACAGCGGACGTCGTCCAGGGTGAGGCCGACGGAGAGCAGATGGCGGATGTTGCGGACGCGGACGGCGGTGCGCTCGTCGTAGTCGCGGTAGCCGTTGTGCTCGCGTGAGGAGTTGATCAGCCCCGTCTGCTCGTAGTGGCGCAGCGCGCGCGGCGTCGCGCCCGTGGCCTTCGCCAGTTCCCCGATCCGCACCGGTCCCACCTCCGGTGCCGTTTCTATCAGCTGTCGCTCAGCCGCCCCTGAGCCGCCTCTCAGCCGATCACCGCCCCGCCGTCCACCGGCAGCACGACCCCCGTCACGAACGACGCCCCGGGCGAGACCAGTTGAGCGATCGCCCACGCCACCTCCTCCGGCCGCCCGATCCGCCCCAGCGGGGTGTGGGCCAGCTGCCAGGCCCGTACCCGCTCGCGCTGCTCGGGCGTCAGCCCCTGGTGCTCCCCGATCGGGGTCTCGATCGCCCCGGGCGCGACCGCGACCACCCGCACCCCGCGCGGCGCCAGCTCCACCGCCCAGCTGCGGGTCAGCGTTTCGAGGGCGGTCTTCGTCGCCGCGTAGAAGGAGTTGCCCGGCCAGGCCCGCTGACCGACGGAGGTGCTGACGTTCACCACCACGCCGCCGCTCTCCTCCAGCGGGCCGAGGGCCGCGCGCGTCAGCAGGACGGGCGCGAGGAGGTTGGTCGCCAGGAGTGAGGTGGCCAGTTCGGGGGTGATGTCGCCCAGCGGCGCGGCGCGTACGACCCCGGCGTTGTTGACCAGCACGTCCAGCCGGCCGTACGACTCGGTCACCCGCCGCACGATGTCCTCCGCGGCGCCCTCGGCGGTGATGTCGGCCGGAAGCGGCTGAATCCGCGGGTGCCCCGCCGCCGTCTCCTCCAGCGGCCCGGGCCGCCGCCCGACCACCACCACCCGCGCCCCCTGCCCGGCGAGGGCACGGGCGGTGGCCCGCCCGATCCCGGTGCCCGCGCCGGTGACGAGGGCGACCCTGTTGCCACTGTCGCTGTTGTCGGTGCCGCTGTTGTCGGTGTCGCTGTTGTGGTTCATGGCGAGGATCGTGCGACCCTGCCGCCAATGGCAGGGTCAAGCGGCCTACGGTGGTCGGATGGACGGCGTACGCGTAAGGCTCATGACGGAAGCGGACATCGACGCCGTGGCGGCGGTACGGGTGCGCGGCTGGCAGGCGGCGTACCGGGGGCTGATACCGCAGGCGCACCTGGACGGCCTGAGCGTCGAGAAGGACGCGGCGCGGCGGCGGGAGTTCTTCTCCCGGGGCCTGGGGGACGTCGTCAACCTCGTGGCCGAGAACGCGGGCGGCAAGGTGGTGGGCTGGGCGTGTCTCGGCCCGTACCGGGACCGCGATCTCCCGTCGGGCGACGCGGAGTTGTACGCGATCTACGTACGCCCCGACCGGATCGGCACCGGAATCGGCCACGCCCTGCTGACGGAGTCCATCACCAGAGCCGCCGAACGCGGCTTCCCGCACCTGCGGCTCTGGGTCCTCGAGGGCAACACCCACGCCCGCCACTTCTACGAGCGCGCGGGCTTCACCCCCGACGGCGGCCAAGAGGACTACGAGGTGGAAGGCGTCCCCGTCCCCGAACTCCGCTACGCCCGGCACCTCACCCCCACGGCCGTCTGAGGTCCCGACAGCGCGGCGCTCAGGCGGGGGTGGCGGGAGGCGGCGGTGGACCGCCCGGCCCGCCGAGTGGCGGTCCCGCGGGGCGCGGCGCGACGCCGTACACCCCGGGCCCCACGCGGCGCACCGCACCGGCGCGGCGCGGCCGGACGCGGCACCACCGCGATGGGCCCCGAACCACACAGCCCGGCACCGCACCCGCCGCCCGGCCCGCCGGGTGGCGGTCCCGCGGGGCGCGACGCCGTACGCCCCGGGCCGCCCGGGCCCCACGCGGCGCGCCATGCACCCGAGGGCTCCCGGCGCGGCCGGACGCGGCCCCACCCGCCGCCCGGCCCCGAACCGCACGGGCCGGCACCGCACCGGCCGCCCGGGCGGGCGCCGTCGGCTCGCCGACGGCGCCCGCCGCCACCGCGCCACGCGTCACCGCACCCGCGCCCGCCCCGACTTGTCCGGGGCCGGGCGGCGGGTGGGTGCGGCACCGAGGCCGCCGCCACCGCTGATACGGGCCAGGGCGGCCGCCGCGGCGGCGCTCAGGCGGGGGTGGCGGGCGGCCGAGGTGAGGGCTGGGACGGCGCGTTCGTCGCCGATGGCGCCCAGGCCCTCGACGCAGGCGCGGGCGATCGCCCAGTGGCGGTCGCGGGCAGCCAACTGACGCTCCAGGGCGGCGACAAGGGCCGGGACGGACTCGGGGGCACGGAGTTCGACGAGCAGCCGGATGGGGTGGAGGGAGTAGGCGGTGCGCAGCGGGTTGGTGGCCAGGGCGGCCGCGGCGCGGGCGGTGCGCGGGTCGCCGAGGCGGGCCAGGACGCGGGCGGCGGTCGCGCAGCGGGCCGGTTCGCGGTAGTTGAGGAGGAGCACGAGGGTTTCGAAGGCGCGCCGGTCCCCCGCGCTGCCGAGCACGAACGCGGCCGTCTCCCGCGCCCACAGCGGCTGCTCGGGCGCGACGAGGATACGGGCGAGCTGTTCGCGGGCGGCGGGACTGCCCTGCCGTACGAGCGCGAGCAGCGACGCGTGGGCCCTGGTCTCCTCCGGGGACGAGAGCGAGGCCCGCACCCGGTCGGTCAATACGCGGAATTCTTCATCCATGTCGTGGTCTCCCCTCCCCGGTGACCGGCGCCCGGCGCCCCGGCGCGCGGGTCACAAAATGTGCCCTGGCATCTTGGTTACCCGCGAGTTAAACTGACGACACGAGCAGCACCCCTGCTCTGGCGGCCTGGTGACGCAGCCGCCGTGTGAAGTCGGTTCGGCAGTGCGGTTCTGTACGGCGTGGCCCCGGGACAGGGCCGGCCGTGTGTCTCCCACGGGCAGTTTGCTCCGTGTGGCGCTGTCCGTCAGGGAGCGTGCAAGCCCTTCCGCTCCTTCCGCCGGAGTTTCGTGTCAGCCCACCGCGCATGAGCGAAACGCGCATGACCGAAAGCTCCTCTCAGTCGTCACGTCATCCCCACTTCCGGGGAACACCCTCTGGAGTCCGCGATGGACCGTCTTCCGACCAACGACGCCGGCCGTCCCTCCGGCCGTACGCCCTCCCCAGATCTCTCCCCCTCCTCGGCCTCGCTCACTACTGTCGCCGTCATCGGGCTCGGCACGATGGGCACCGGAATCGCCGAACTGCTGGCCCGCGCGGGCCGCGAGGTGATCGGCGTCGACATCAGCGAGAGCGCCGCCCGCCGGGCCTTCGCCGCGCTGGAGACCGCCACCGCCCGCGCCGTGCGCCGCGAGCGGATGACCGAGCGGGAGCGCGCGGACGCGCTGGCCCGCTTCCGCGTCCGCACCGATCTGCGGGCCGCGGCCGACGCCGACCTGGTGATCGAGGTCGTGCCGGAGAGCTATGACATCAAGCAGGAGGTCTTCACCGCCCTGGACGCCGTCGTCCGGCCCGACACCATCCTGGCGACCGGCACCAACGCGCTGTCCGTGACCCGGCTGGCCGCCGACTCCGCCCACCCGGAGCGCGTTCTCGGCCTGCATTTCTTCCATCCCGCGCCCGCCATGAAGCTCGTCGAGATCGTCTCCAGCGTGCTGACCTCCCCAGCCGCCGTCGCCGCGGTCACCGCGCTCGCCCACGACCTCGGCAAGGAGCCCGTCGGGCTCGGCGACCGGCCGGGATTCGTCGCCGACGGGCTGCTGTTCGGCTACCTCAACCAGGCCGCCGCGATGTACGAGGCGAAGTACGCGGCGCGCGAGGACATCGACGCCGCGATGCGGCTGGGCTGCGGCCTGCCGATGGGCCCGCTGGCGCTGCTCGACCTGGTCGGCATCGACACGGCCCGTACCGTCCTGGAGGCGATGTACGCGGCCTCCGGCGACCGGCTGCACGCGCCCGCGCCCGTCCTGGGCCAGCTCGCCGAGGCCGGGCTCACCGGCCGCAAGGCGGGCCGCGGGTTCTATACGTACGAGGCGCCGGGCAGCGGCGCCGTCGTCCCGGACGCGCTGACTCCGGACCCCGCCGCCCAGGCCGCGGCCGCCGCGCGCCCGGTCCGTACGGTGGGGGTCGCCGGCTCGGGCACCATGGCGAGCGGGATCGCCGAGGTCTTCGCCAAGGCGGGCCTCGACGTCGTACTGGCCGCCCGCACCCCGGAGAAGGCGGCGGCGGCCAAGGCCAGGATCGCCCGGTCCCTGGAGCGGTCGGTGGCCAAGGGCCGGCTGAGCGAACAGGCCCGCGCCGAGACGCTGGCCCGCATCGCCCCGGCCGGATCGCTGGACGCCTTCGCGGACGTGGACCTGGCGGTCGAGGCGGTCGCGGAGGACCTGGCCGTCAAACAGCAGTTGTTCGCGACCCTCGACAAGGTCTGCAAACCGGGCGCGGTGCTGGCCACGACCACCTCCTCCCTCCCCGTCATCGCCTGCGCCCGCGCGACCTCGCGCCCGCAGGACGTGATCGGCCTGCACTTCTTCAACCCGGCGCCCGCGATGAAACTGGTCGAGGTGGTGCGTACGGTCCTCACGGCTGACGACGTGCGGGCCACGGCGCACGAGGTGTGCCGGGCCGTGCGCAAACACCCGGTGGACTGCGGCGACCGGGCCGGCTTCATCGTCAACGCCCTGCTGTTCCCGTATCTCAACAACGCGGTGAAGATGGTCCAGGAGCACTACGCCTCGCCGGACGCCATCGACGCCGCGATGAAACTCGGCGGCGGCTATCCGATGGGGCCCTTCGAGCTGTTGGACGTCGTGGGCCTGGATGTGTCGTTGGCCATTGAGAAGGTGCTGCACCGCGAGTTCCGCGAGCCCGGTCTGGCGCCGGCGCCGCTGCTGGAGCACCTGGTCGCGGCGGGGTGCCTGGGGCGGAAGACGGGGCGCGGCTTCCGCGAGTATGCGAAGGCCTGAGGAGCGGCGGCCGGCCTGGGGCGGACTGCTGGAGCCCGCCCCGGGCCCGCCGCGGGGTGCGGCGCCGGATCCGCCTACCGATCCGCCGCCGGATCCTGCTTCGGGTCCGCCGCCGGACGAGCCCCCTGGGGCCCCGGCGGCCCCCGCGGCCCCAGGGGTCCAGGGGGCATCCCCCCGGAAAATGCAGTACGTTCCCCACATGTCCCAGCCTCTGAAGGCCACTCGTACGCCGCGTACGAACCGCTCGAACTCCTCCTCCGGCAGCGGCAGCGCCGGCAACCGCCGGGCCTCCGCGCAGCGCCTCACCATGCGCCGCAAACTGGCGGCCGCGGCCATGGAGTTGTTCGCCACCCAGGGCTATGAGGCGACGACGGTCGATGAGATCGCGGCGCGAGCGGGGGTCGCCCGCCGCACCTTCTTCCGCCACTTCCGCTCCAAGGAAGAGGCGATCTTCCCGGACCACGACGACACGCTGGTGCGGGCCGGGGACGTACTGGACGCGGCGCCGCCGCACGAGCACCCGCTGGACACGGTGTGCCGGGGGATCAAGGAGGTCATGCGGATGTACGCCGCCGCCCCCGCGGTCTCCGTGGAGCGCTACCGCCTGACCCGCGAGGTGCCCGCCCTGCGCGAGCGCGAGATCGCCTCGGTGGCCCGCTACGAGCGGCTGTTCACCAGCTATCTGCTGGGCCACTTCGACGAGGGCGCCCACCACGACGGCGACGACGACCCGCTGCTCGCGGAGGTCGCCGCCTCCGCCGTGGTCACCGCGCACAACCACGTGCTGCGGCGCTGGCTGCGCGCGGGCGGGGTGGGCGATGTGGAGGGACAGCTGGACCACGCCTTCGACATCGTCCGCCAGGCCTTCGGCACAGGCATCGGCGCCGCCCGCCCCGTCCCCACCCGCCCGTCGGCCACGGTGTCGGCCAAGGGCGAGGAGGACGTGATGGTGATGGTCGCCCGCACGGACGCCCCACTGGATGAAGTGATGCGCACCATCGAGCAAGCCCTCAAGCGGTAGCGCCACCTGCGCCGGGTCTGAGACCCCCGCTCCTCCCCACTCCAGCGGCTCCACCTCGTGCCCCGGGCCCCCGTCCCGGGCCACAGCCCCGCGAAGCCCGGGGGCACCTCGCCAGGGCCCGAGCCCCAACCCCACCGGGCGCCCCATCGTGGTCCGGGGCGCAGCCCCGGTCCGGGAAGGGGCGGGGTGGGGGAAGAACCCCTGCTACCCCGCCCGCGTGAAGCGGACCGCGAAGCCGCCGTTCTTGGGGATGGCGAGCGACAGGCGGGACGCGGACGTCACGTCGTGGGTTTCGGTGACGATCTGGCCGTCCGCGCCGTCCTTGTAGAGCTCGGCGCGCCAGTCACCCGCACCCAGGAAGGTCAGGGGCTCGTCCAGGGTGCGGGCGTCGCCTGAGGTGATCGCGCCCAGGTACCAGTCGTCGCCGGAGCGGCGGGCTAGGACCGCGCGGTCGCCGGGGGCGCCGTCGACGAGCTTGGTGTCTTCCCACACCGTGGGTACGGTCCGCAGGAACTTCCGGGCGAGCGGCTCGCTGTCGTACGACTCGACGCTGTCGGCGAAGTGCTGCACCCCCGACTCGTACACCACGGACAGCGCGAGCTCCGCCGCGTCGCTGGTGGGCCGTACCCCGGTGAAGGTGACGGGGGTGAAGTCCATGGAGCCGATGAGGTTACGGGTGAAGGGCAGCGTGGTGTAGTGCGCGGCCGGGAAGGGTTCGCGGCCGGGCTTGGGGCGGGTGCCCTCGGCGCCCTTGACGGCTTCGGTGCTCATCAGCTGGGGCCAGGTGCGCTCCTGGCCGCGCGGGATGGTGGCGCCGTGGAAGTTGAGCATGAACTGGTACTTCGCGCTGTCCTTGAAGACCGCGTCGTACCAGCGCATCCGGTCCTGCCCGTCGGACTCCAGGAAGTCGATCTTCAGCCCGACGACGCCCCAGGACTTCCACAGCGGCATCAGCCGGTCCCGTTCGCTCTGCGCGTCGATGGTCTGCCAGCGCGCCCACAGCCAGATGCCGACGCCCTTCTCCTTGGCGTAGGCGGTCAGCTCGGGCACCCAGTCGTTGCTCCAGCCGGAGTCGACGAGGACGTAGCTCCAGCCCTCGCGGGCGGCGAAGTCGACGAACTTCTTCTGCGCGGCGAGGCTGGTCGGGCTCTGCCCGTCGGACCACCAGGACCACGCGGCCTTGCCCGGTTTGATCCAGGAGGTGTCGGCGACCTTGGAGGGCGCGGCGAGGTCGGTGGGCAGGTCGCTCTCCGTGACGGTGGCCAGGTCGCCGATGACGAGGGTGCGCCAGGGTGTGGTGAGGCCGGGGGAGCTGACCTCGGCGGGGTCGGGGAGGGTCAGTTCGAAGCGGTCGGTGGTGGCGTCGAGGGTGAGGCGGGAGCCGCCGTAGGAGCTGTTGAGGTCGGCTTCCTCGACGAGCAGCCAGCTGTCGCCGATGTGGAACAGCGAGGGGTAGCCGTAGTCGCCGGCCTTGGCGTCGGCGACGGTGGTGTGGTCGTGGGTGGATTCGTAGTCCTGGCGGCCGTTGTCGTAGGGCAGCAGGAAGGAGTCGGCGGTCGGCGGGACGGCGAACTCGGTGGCCTCGCCGAGCACGGTGACGGTGTCCGTGCCGCCCTTGCCCGGCAGTACGTAGCGGTAGGCCAGCCCGTCGGCGGCGACCCGGACGACGACCTTGAGGGTCTGCCCCTGCTTGCGGAAGGTGAAGGTGGACTCGGAGGCGTCGGAGGTGTGGTGGGTGCGGCGTCCGCTGACGGTCGTGTACGTCTCGTGGATCCGCCGGTCGCTGCGTCCTTCGTAGCGCAGCCCGGCGCTGAAGTCGGCGTCCGCTGTGCGGATGCCGAGCGCGGAGGGGCGCAGGACGGTGGTGCGGCCGTGCTGGGCGGACAGGGTCAGCCCGCCGTCGCGGGTCAGCGTGAGCTGCCCGCTGACCTGGCCTTGGCCGGTCAGCCGCCAGCTGTGGCCATCGGTCTGCGCATCGGCTTTCGCGTCGGCCTCCGCCCGTAGCGGTACGAGGACGGCCACGGCGCAGGCGATGGCCGCCGCGGCTCTGGTGACCCTGGATCGTATGACGCGCAACGTTCCCTCCCGTTGGAGTCGGCTCTAGGGATGCGGCAGGAGTGCGGCTCGATACATCTGATCTATCCGGTGTCTTGACGCATCATTAGCCCGTTCCTACGCTCCCGTCTAGCCAAATCATCGGATCAATCTGTTTGCTGTGTTGGATGGAGCTGATCGAAAGATGGCAGTCAGCAGACGTGGATTCCTGGGCCGGGTGGCGGTCGGCGCGGCCGCCGGGACGACGGCGGGGGCCGCCCTCACTGAGCCCGCCGAGGCGGCGGCGCAGCAGGCCGTGACCCTTCGGGGCATGCGGACCGACAGAGCGTGGGAGCGGTTCCTCGCCGGGCAGGACCTGCTCTGGAAACGGATGCCGCGCACCTGGTACGAGGGGCCGTTCCTCGGCAATGGACTGTTCGGCTCGATCGTCTACCAGGAGCCGGGCGAGAACGCCCTGCGCTTCACGGTCCACCACAGCGAGTCCCAGGACCACCGCCCCGCCGAGGGCGGCAGCGACTGGGGCGTGGCGCGGCTGCCGGTCGGCAATCTGCTGCTGCGCCCGGTCGGCGCGATCACCGGCGTCGATCTGCGCCTGGACCTGTGGAACGCCGAGGTGCACGGCACCATCACCACCGACAAGGGCACGCTGAAGCTGCGCGCCCTGGTGCACAACGACCGGACGATGCTGCTGGCCACCGTGGAGGCGAGCGAGGGCGAGGTGGGCTTCCGGTGGGAGTACCGCCCCTCGCCCGCGATCAGCCCGCGTATCGTCCGCGAGGATCCGCCCAAGGGCTTCGAGCCGAACCCGGCCCCGGTCAGCCGCACCGAGGACGGGATGGGCATCACCGTCCAGTCGCTGGTCCCGGGCGGGCAGACGGCGAGCGCGTACAAGGAGCGCGGTACGGGCCGGGAGCGCACGTACTACCTGGCGGTCGCACACTCCTTCCCCGGTACGGACGCGGAGGGCCGGGTCCGCACCACCGTCCGCAAGGCGTCCGCGCTGCCCGTCTCCAGCCTGCTGCGCTCCCACCGCGACTGGTGGCACCGCTTCTACCGCAAGAGCTTCATCTCCGTCCCCGACGGCATGCTGCAGAGCTTCTACTGGATCCAGCTCTACAAGCTGGCCTGCGCGGCCCGTGAGCACGCCCCGGTGATGGCCACCACCGGCCCCTGGGTGGAGCCCACCCCCTGGCCCGGGGTGTGGTGGAACCTCAATGTGCAGCTGGAGTACTGGCCGGTCCACGGCTCCAACCACCTGGAGCTCGACGCGATCCCGCGCACCCTCACCGAGAACACCGATGTCCTGGTCAAGGCGCTCAAGCCCGAGTACCAGGCCGATTCGGCCGGGCTGCGCCGCTCCACGGACGCGCAGTGCGAGGACAACGGCTCGATGCCGGTCCCGGGCGTCGGCGACCCGGAGGTCGGCAATCTGCCGTGGGCGCTGCACAACGTATGGCTGACCTACCGGCACTCCATGGACCGGGGCCTGCTGGAGGATGTGCTCTATCCGCTGCTGCGCCGCTCCACCAACTACTACCTGCACTTTCTCCAGGAGCAGTCGGACGGCAGGCTGCATCTGCCGAAGACCTTCTCCCCCGAGTACGGGTCGGCCCCGGACTGCAACTACGACCTGGCGCTGCTGCGCTGGAGCTGCAGAACCCTGCTGGAGACCGTCGAGCTGCTGGGCAAGGACGACGAGCTGGCGCCCAAGTGGCGCGCGGTGCTGGACAAACTCGTCGACTACCCGGTGGACGAGAACGGCTTCATGATCGGCACCGGGGTGCCGTTCGCGAAGTCGCACCGCCACTACTCCCACATGCTCTCGGTCTACCCCCTCTACCTGGTCAACTGGGACCAGACGGAGAGCCGCGACCTGATCGCGCGCTCGCTGGACCACTGGATCAGCTTCGAGGGCGCGCTGCGCGGCTACAGCTTCTCGGGCGCGGCCTCGATCTCCACCCAGATGGGCCGGGGCGATGACGCGCTGAAGTATCTGCGTGAGCTGGTGGCGCGGTTCATCCAGCCCAATACGCACTACTACGAGGCGGGCCCGGTCATCGAGACCCCGCTGTCGGGCGCGCAGTCCATCCACGACATGCTCTGCCAGAGCTGGGGCGACACCATCCGCTTCTTCCCGGGCGTGCCGGGCGAGTGGCGGGACGTGACGCTGCACGACTTCCGCACCCAGGGCGCGTTCCTGGTCAGCGGGGTGCGCAAGGGCGGTACGACGCGCTGGGTGCGGGTGCGCAGCCTGGCCGGGGAGCCGTGCCGCGTCCGGCACTCGATCGCCGGGCGGATCACCGTGGCAGGGGTCGGCGGGCCCGCGCCGAAGTGGCGCGAGGTGGCCGACGGCGTGATCGAGCTGGACCTGGACCGGGACGAGGAGGCGGTGGTGTATCCGGCGGGGACGCGGCCGGACTTCGAGATCGCGCCCGTGAAGGTCACCGAGCCCGCCGAGCGCTGGGGGCTGCCGGCGCTGCCGGAGACGGGCGCGGCCACCCCGGTGGATCTGGCCGGCCACTTCGACAACGACGCCATCACCACCGAGATGTACTACGGGGACGGCGACTTCGACGGCACCGGCCGGACGTATCCGATGGCCCAGCTGCCGCAGACCGGGCAGACGGAGGACGACGGGATCACCTTCTCGTTCACCAACGGCAGCGAGGGCTCCAACAACAACGTCATCGCGGCCGGCCAGAAGATCTCCGTCCCGGCGGGCGGCTACGCCAGGCTGCATGTGCTGGGCTCGGGCGATACGGCGGATGTGACGGTGCCCGCCGAGCTGGGTTACGCGGACGGCTCGACCGCGAAGGTGGACGTCAAGCTCACGGCCTGGCTGTCGGGCCCGAAGTACGGCGAGACGGAGGCGGTGCGCACCAGCCAGATCCACACCCGTACCGGCCCGCTGGGCACCAAGGCGGCGATCTTCCACCAGAAGGTGGCGCTGGACCCGGCGAAGGAGCTGGCCACCGTGACCCTGGGCGCCCCATCGGGGACCGCGAGGGCGCATGTTTTCGCGCTCACGCTGGAGAAGACCGGCTGACCCCACGCAATCACCCACCGAAGGCGACGGCCGTCCCATCCGGGGCGGCCGTCGCCGCTCATGTGTGCCCTCAAGATGACAAGTGAGAGAAATTGTTGGCACGCAGTGTCTTGCGACCTGGCACAGGGTGCCATACGGTGATGTTGTCCGAGCGGACGACGCGCAGCACGAACAACGGCGCGCCGACTGTCCCCGCAAGCCGCTTTGCGCGCCCGGACCGCCTGCGTCACCAGGCACCTCCGCGCTACCCGCGCGCTGCTCAGCACCACCTCCGCCGAACCGACGGCACCAGCAGAGCACCCCTCAAGCCCGTCAAACTCGCCAAGCCCGTCAATGAGCCCAGCGATCCCTCAAGCGTCCCCCGACGCTTCGCCGGAGGCACCGATGAACGAAATCCTGGACGCGATCCTGGCGTCGACAGCGCCCGACCACGGCTCCCCCGACCTGGGGCCCGCGGACTTCGCCGCCCTCCCCGTCCCCGAGTCGTACCGCGCGGTGACCGTGCACAAGGACGAGGCCGAGATGTTCACCGGCCAGACCACCAAGGAGAAGGACCCCCGTAAGTCCCTGCACGTGGACGAGGTGCCGGTGCCCGAACTCGGCCCCGGCGAGGCCCTGGTGGCCGTCATGGCCTCCTCGGTCAACTACAACTCCGTGTGGACCTCGATCTTCGAGCCGCTGCCCACCTTCGGCTTCCTGGAGCGGTACGGCAGGCTCTCCCCGCTCGCCAAGCGGCACGATCTGCCGTACCACATCATCGGCTCCGACCTCGCGGGCGTCGTGCTGCGCACCGGGCCGGGCGTCAACATCTGGCAGCCCGGCGACGAGGTCGTCGCGCACTGTCTGTCCGTCGAGCTGGAGTCCGCGGACGGCCACAACGACACCATGCTCGACCCCGAGCAGCGCATCTGGGGCTTCGAGACCAACTTCGGCGGCCTCGCCGAGCTCGCGCTGGTCAAGTCCAACCAGCTCATGCCCAAGCCCAGGCATCTGAGCTGGGAGGAGGCCGCCGCCCCGGGTCTGGTCAACTCGACCGCGTACCGGCAGCTGGTCTCCCGTAACGGCGCCGGGATGAAGCAGGGCGACAACGTGCTGATCTGGGGCGCCAGCGGCGGGCTCGGCAGCTACGCCACCCAGTTCGCCCTCGCCGGCGGCGCCACCCCGATCTGCGTGGTCTCCTCGCCCCGTAAGGCCGAGATCTGCCGGGCCATGGGCGCCGAGGCGATCATCGACCGCAGCGCCGAGGACTACAAGTTCTGGAAGGACGAGCACACCCAGGACCCGAGGGAGTGGAAGCGCTTCGGCAAGCGCATCCGCGAGCTGACCGGCGGCGAGGACGTCGACATCGTCTTCGAGCACCCGGGCCGGGAGACCTTCGGCGCGAGCGTGTACGTCACCCGCAAGGGCGGCACCATCGTCACCTGCGCGTCCACATCCGGCTACACCCACGAGTACGACAACCGCTACCTGTGGATGTCGCTCAAGCGCATCGTCGGCTCCCACTTCGCCAACTACCGCGAGGCCTGGGAGGCCAACCGGCTGATCGCCAAGGGCAAGATCCATCCCACCCTCTCCAAGGTCTACTCCCTGGAGGAGACCGGCCAGGCCGCCCACGACGTCCACCGCAACGTCCACCAGGGCAAGGTCGGCGTGCTGTGCCTCGCCCCCCAGGAGGGCCTGGGCGTGCGCGACCCGGAGCTGCGCGAACGCCACATCGACGCCATCAACCTCTTCCGGAGCGCCGCATGACCCCCCGCGAGCACGCTCACGAGCCAAAGGGCGCGCCGGTGTCGAAAGAGACGAGGACAAGGGAGCGAGGAACGAGCGACCGCAGGCCGAGGAACGTCGACACCGGGTACGAGCGCCCGGAGGCGAGGGAGCCCAGAAAAAGGAAGAAAGACCGCCCGTGGCTCATGCGGACGTACGCCGGCCACTCCTCCGCCGAGGCATCCAACGACCTGTACCGGCGCAACCTCGCCAAGGGCCAGACCGGTCTGTCCGTCGCCTTCGACCTGCCCACCCAGACCGGCTACGACCCGGACCACATCCTGGCCCGCGGCGAGGTGGGCCGGGTCGGCGTCCCGGTCTGCCACCTCGGGGACATGCGCCGGCTGTTCCAGGACATCCCCCTGGAGCGGATGAACACGTCCATGACCATCAACGCCACCGCCATGTGGCTGCTGGCGCTGTACCAGGTGGTCGCGGAGGAGCAGGGCGCGGACGTGGCCGCGCTGCAGGGCACCACGCAGAACGACATCGTCAAGGAGTACCTGTCGCGCGGGACGCATGTCTTCCCGCCCGGCCCGAGCCTGCGGCTGACCACCGACATGATCGCGTACACGGTCGGCGCCATCCCCAAGTGGAACCCGATCAACATCTGCAGCTACCACCTCCAGGAGGCCGGGGCCACCCCGGTGCAGGAGATCGCCTACGCGATGTCCACCGCGATCGCCGTACTGGACGCCGTACGGGCCTCCGGGCAGGTGCCCCAGGAGCGCTTCGGCGATGTGGTGGCCCGTATCTCCTTCTTCGTGAACGCGGGCGTCCGGTTCATCGAGGAGATGTGCAAGATGCGGGCCTTCGGCCGCATCTGGGACCGGATCACCCTGGAGCGCTACGGCGTCCAGGACCCCAAGCACCGCCGCTTCCGCTACGGCGTCCAGGTCAACTCCCTCGGGCTGACCGAGGCCCAGCCGGAGAACAACATCCAGCGCATCGTGCTGGAGATGCTGGCGGTCACCCTCTCCAAGGACGCCCGCGCCCGCGCCGTACAGCTCCCGGCCTGGAACGAGGCGCTGGGGCTGCCGCGCCCCTGGGACCAGCAGTGGTCGCTGCGCATCCAGCAGGTCCTCGCCCATGAGAGCGATCTGCTGGAGTACGGCGACATCTTCGCCGGCTCGCACGTCATCGAGGCCGAGGTGGCCGCGCTCGCCGAGGCCGCGCTGGCCGAGATCGACCGGATCCAGGAGATGGGCGGGGCCATGGCCGCCGTCGAGTCCGGCTATCTCAAGGCGCGGCTGGTCGCCTCGCACGCCGAGCGCAGGGCGCGTATCGAGGCGGGCGAGGAGAAGATCGTCGGCGTCAACTGCTACGAGTCCACCGAGCCCAATCCGCTCACCGCCGACCTGGACACCGCGATCATGACGGTGGACCCTTCGAGCGAGGCGCGGGTGGTCCGTGCGCTGGTCACCTGGCGCGACCGGCGCGAGGAGGGCCGGGCCCAGGACGCCCTGGCCGCGCTCAAGAAGGCCGCGGCGGGCAGCGACAACCTGATGGGCCCGACCCTGGAGTGCGCCCGCGCGGGCGTCACCACGGGCGAGTGGTCCTGGGCGCTGCGGGATGTGTTCGGCGAGTTCCGCGCCCCGACCGGGGTCGGCGGGGCGCCCGTGGCGGTCGCCGCCGAGGAGGGCACCCCGCTCGCCGCCGTCCGCGCCAAGGCCGCCGCGACCGCCGCCGGCCTCGGCGTCGGCAAGCTGCGGCTGCTGGTCGGCAAGCCGGGCCTGGACGGGCACAGCAACGGCGCCGAGCAGATCGCCGTACGGGCCCGGGACGCCGGTTTCGAGGTGATCTACCAGGGGATCAGGCTCACCCCCGAGCAGATCGTCTCGGCGGCCGTCGCCGAGGACGTGCACTGCGTCGGGCTTTCCATACTCTCCGGCTCGCACGCCGAGCTGGTGCCGGATGTACTGGCCCGGCTGCGCGCGGCCGGGGCGTCCGACATCCCGGTGATCGTCGGCGGGATCATCCCGGCCGCGGACGCGTCGGCGCTGCGCGAGGCCGGAGTGGCTGCCGTCTTCACCCCGAAGGACTTCGGTATCACAGAGATCATCGGCCGTATCGTCGACGAGATCCGCACCGCGAACCACCTCGACCCCCTGGAGGTCCCCGTATGACCGCGCCCGTGAACCGCTTGCGTCCGCGCCGCTCCTGCCTCGCCGTTCCCGGCAGCAACCCGCGCTTCCTGGAGAAGGCACAGGGCCTGGCCGCCGACCAGGTCTTCCTGGACCTGGAGGACGCATGCGCGCCGCTGGCCAAGCCCGGGGCTCGGCACACCATCGTCAAGTACCTCAACGAGGGCGACTGGACGGGCAAGACCCGGGTGGTGCGCGTCAACGACTGGACGACCGAGTGGACGTACCGCGACGTGGTGACGGTGGTGGAGGGCGCGGGCCCCAACCTCGACTGCATCATGCTGCCGAAGGTGCAGAACGCCGAGCAGATCGTCGCGCTCGACCTGCTGCTGACGCAGATCGAGAAGACGATGGGGTTCGAGGTCGGCCGGATCGGCATCGAGGCGCAGATCGAGAACGCCCAGGGCCTGAACAACGTCAACGCGATCGCGCAGGCCTCCCCGCGCATCGAGACGATCATCTTCGGCCCGGCCGACTTCATGGCCTCGATCAATATGAAGTCGCTGGTCGTGGGCGAGCAGCCGCCCGGCTACCCGGCCGACGCCTACCACTACATCCTCATGAAGATCCTGATGGCCGCCCGCGCCAACGACCTCCAGGCGATCGACGGACCGTATCTGCAGATCAAGAACGTGGACGGCTTCCGCGAGGTCGCGGGCCGCGCCGCCGCGCTCGGCTTCGACGGCAAATGGGTGCTGCACCCGGGCCAGGTCGAGGCCGCCAACGAGGTCTTCTCGCCCTCGCAGGAGGACTACGACCACGCCGAGCTGATCCTGGACGCGTATGAGTACTACACGTCCGAGGCGGGCGGCAAGAAGGGCTCGGCGATGCTCGGCGACGAGATGATCGACGAGGCCAGCCGCAAGATGGCGCTGGTGATCGCCGGCAAGGGACGGGCCGCCGGTATGGCCCGTACATCCCGCTTCGAGACCCCGGAGGCGTGAGCGCGATGCAGTTCGGCCGCACCTATGAGGAGTTCTCGGTGGGCGATGTCTACCGGCACTGGCCGGGGAAGACCGTCACCGAGTACGACGACCACCTCTTCTGTCTGCTCACCATGAACCACCACCCGCTCCACCTGGACGCCAACTACGCCGAGAAGACGACCGACTTCGGCAAGAACGTGGTGGTCGGGAACTACGTCTACTCGCTGCTGCTCGGCATGTCCGTCCCCGACGTCTCCGGCAAGGCCATCGCCAATCTGGAGGTCGAGTCGCTGCGCCATGTCGCGCCCACCTTCCACGGCGACACGATCTACGGCGAGACGACGGTGCTCGGCAAGACCCCGTCGAAGTCCAAGCCCGACCGGGGCGTGGTCCATGTGGAGACCAAGGGCTACAAGCAGGACGGCACGCTCGTCTGCGTCTTCCGGCGCAAGGTGATGGTGCCGACGGCGACGTACATCAAGGAGCGGGGCGGCGAGCAGCCCGGCCGGCCCCAGCTGGGAGAGGACTGAGATGAGCCGCCTCGCGCAGACCGACGGCCTGACGGACGTCCAGCAGGAGATCCTGGCGACCGTCAGGGACTTCGTCGACAAAGAGATCCTGCCGGTCGCCACCGAGCTGGAGCACCGCGACGAGTACCCGGCCCAGATCGTCGAGGGCCTGAAGGAGCTCGGCGTCTTCGGGCTGATGATCCCCGAGGAGTACGGGGGGCTCGGCGAGTCGCTGCTGACCTACGCGCTGTGCGTGGAGGAGATCGCCCGCGGCTGGATGAGCGTGTCCGGCATCATCAACACCCACTTCATCGTCGCGTACATGCTTAAGCAGCACGGCACCCAGGAGCAGAAGGAGTACTTCCTGCCCAAGATGGCGCTGGGCGAGATCCGCGGCGCCTTCTCGATGTCGGAGCCGGGCCTGGGCTCGGATGTGTCCGCGATCACCACCAAGGGCGTCCGGGACGGCGACGACTATCTGCTCACCGGCCAGAAGATGTGGCTGACCAACGGCGGCACCTCCACGGTGGTGGCGGTGCTGTGCCGTACGGACGAGACGGGCGCTTCGGACGGCGACGTCCCTCCGCACAAGTCCATGACCACCTTCCTGGTGGAGAAGGAGCCGGGCTTCGGCGAGGTCCGACCCGGGCTGACCATCCCCGGCAAGATCGAGAAGATGGGCTACAAGGGCGTCGACACCACCGAGCTCATCCTGGACGGACTGCGCATTCCGGCGGATCGCGTCCTCGGCGGCACGACCGGCCGCGGTTTTTACCAAATGATGGACGGAGTGGAGGTCGGGCGGGTCAATGTGGCCGCCCGTGGCTGCGGTGTGGCGCGCCGCGCCTTCGAGCTCGGCGTTGCATATGCACAGCAGCGGCACACCTTCGGCAAACCCATCGCGCAACATCAGGCCATCCAGTTCAAACTGGCCGAAATGGCCACAAAGGTCGAGGCGGCCCATGCGATGATGGTCAACGCGGCCCGTAAGAAGGACGCGGGCAGGCGCAATGACCTGGAGGCGGGGATGGCCAAGTACCTGGCTTCCGAGTACTGCAAGGAGGTCGTGGAGGACGCCTTCCGCATCCATGGCGGCTACGGCTTCTCCAAGGAGTACGAGATCGAGCGCCTGTACCGCGAAGCCCCGATGCTTCTCATCGGCGAAGGAACCGCCGAGATCCAGAAAATGATTATCGGACGACGACTGCTGGAGGAGTACCGTATCAACGGCTGAATTTACCTTTTTGGCATGGTATTGCGGTGGTGACCGCGAGAAGAAGATCACACCATGCCGGGGAGACTTCAGCCACCGACAGGCCCCGGCGCTTGCCCAGTTACCGCTCGCAACCGATACGATCCCGGAAAGCCGCCGTCCCCAAGTGTTATGTTGCGGCACCCTCCGCTACGAAGGTCATCCATGCCCCACAGCCAATCCTCTGCACCTCGCGGCCGCGTCCGCCTCGCGCGCGGAGCGTCGCCGTGGCTCCTCCCGACCGTCGCCACGGCGGCGGTCAGCCTCACTCGCGCCCGCCGCTCCGGACGCTGGGCGGCGGTCGCCGTGCCCGCCACCGCTCTCGCGGCGGGCATGCTGTGGTTCTTCCGCGACCCTGAGCGAGAGATCGCTGAGGGCCGGGTCATCTCTCCGGCCGACGGCGTGGTGCAGAGCATCATGCCGTGGAAGGACGGGCGCACCCGCGTCGCCATCTTCATGAGCCCGCTGAACGTCCACGTCAACCGCGCCCCGCTGGCCGGTACCGTGACGTCCGTCGAGCACATCCCCGGCGGCTTCGTGCCCGCGTTCAACAAGGAGAGCGAGAACAACGAGCGGGTTGTCTGGCACTTCGACACCGAACTCGGCGACATCGAGATGGTGCAGATCGCCGGCGCCGTCGCCCGGCGCATCGTGCCGTATGTGCCCCAGGGCACCAAGGTGGAGCAGGGCGAGCGGATCGGGCTGATCCGTTTCGGGTCGCGCGTCGACATCTACCTCCCCAAGGGCGTCGACGTCGCGGTCGAGGTCGGCCAGAACACCACAGCGGGGGTGACTCGAATTGACCGTCACTGATCCCGAGGCCCAGGCCGCCGCCTGGGCCCCCGGTGCCGAGGTGGACGAGGACATCGACGAGACGGACGACATGCCGCTGTCGACACGCCTGTCGATAGCGGACACGCTCACCCTCGGAAACGCGACCTGTGGCTTCCTGGCGGTGTACTTCACCACCACCGGCGTCCTCATCCCGCACCTGACGGGCAGCGAGGACGGCGGCATGACCCGGCACAGCGCCGCCTCCGCGGTCATGCTGATGCTGCTCGCCTCCGTCTTCGACCTGTTCGACGGGCTCGTCGCGCGCAAGCTGCGCAGCTCGGCGATGGGCGCGGAGCTGGACAACCTCTCCGACCTGATCAGCTTCGGGCTCGCCCCCGCGTACTTCGTGGTGGTCTGGGGCATGGTCGCCGACGACGCCTACCAGCGGGTCTCGGCGGTCGCCGCGATCGTGGTGCTCCTGGCGGTGGTGCTGCGGCTTGCGAGATTCTCCTGCGTGACCATGCCCCACGGCGTCTTCCAGGGCATGCCGAGCCCCTTCGGCGCGCTCACGGTGGTGTCGGTCGTGCTGCTCGGCCTGCCGTTCGTCCCCACGCTGCTGGCCATCGTCGGCGTCGCGTGGCTGATGGTGAGCCGCGTGGAGTACCCCAAGCCCCGCGGCCGGCTCGCGGTCGCCATGCTGAGCTGGATCGTCACCAGCATGGCCCTCCTGGCGGCCTGGGCCTTCGAGGCCCCCGGCGGCGAGCTGCTGCTCCAGACCGCCTGCGCCCTGCAGCTGGTCCTCGGCGCGGTGATCCCCCTATTCGCCATGGCCCGCCGGGTCAACGCCTTCCGCGACAACCGCCGCGAGGCGAGGACGGCGCAGCTGCCGTAGCGCGAGATCAGGCATACGGCAATGGGGTGGGCCCGAGCGATGCGCTCGGGCCCACCCCATTTCGGTGCTCCCGCGGCCCTTCGGGACCGTGTGGCGGTCCGGTCACGGCCGATTCACGGCTGGCGGGCCTGGGCCAGGCGCCGGTCCAGCTCCGCGTCGAGACCTGCCTCATCGGCCGGGCTGGGGTCGTAGCCGTTCCAAGCCCGCAGGGCGGCGCGGGCCTGCTCGGCGCGTGCGACACGCACGGCCGGAGTCGGCGAGGTGTTGGCGTCGGGCACAGTGAGGCTCCTTCCATTCGCTCCCGGCCGGCTCACCCGAGCAAATCCGCCGCGAGCTGTTCCGCCGCGCGTTCCAGGAGGGGGCCGGCCTCGGCGATGCAGCGGGCGGGGTCCGGTTCCAGGGCGGTCAGGGGGTAGGCGCGGCTGATGCCCGCGTCAGCCAGGGCCTCCGGGGGCAGTGCGAGGCGGCCGCAGACCGCGACCACCTCGACGCCGCGCGCCCGGGCCGCGGCCGCCACGCCCGCCGGGGCCTTGCCGTGCAGGGTCTGCTCGTCCAGGGAGCCCTCGCCGGTGATCACAAGGTCGGCGCGGGCCAGCGCGGGTGCGAAGCCGAGGACGTCGAGCATCACCTCGATGCCGGGGCGGAAGGCCGCACCGAGGCCGACGAGCGCGCCGTAGCCGATGCCGCCCGCCGCGCCCGCGCCGGGCGCCTGCGCACACTCCGCGGCCCGTGGGCCCACCGCGCTCGTCAGGACCTCCGCGTAGTGGGCGAGCGCGGCGTCCAGGGCCGCGACATCGGCCTCGGTCGCGCCCTTCTGCGGGCCGTACACCGCCGCGGCGCCCTTCGGCCCGGTCAGCGGATTGTCCACATCGCTGGCCAGGACGATCTCGGTGTCCGCCAGACGCGGGTCCAGGCCACTCAGATCCGCCGCGGCCAGCCCCCGCAGCGGACCACCCCCTGGCGCAACCGGTTCGCCCGCGGCGTCCAGCAGCCTGGCGCCCAGCGCGGCCAGCATGCCCGCGCCGCCGTCGGTCGTCGCGCTGCCGCCGACCCCGAAGACGATCGTGCGGGCGCCCGCGTCCAGCGCCGCGCGCAGCAGCTCGCCACTGCCGTACGTGGTCGCGGTCAGCGGCGCGAAGACCCCCTGCGGCAGATGGCGCAGCCCGGACGCCTCGGCCATCTCGACCACCGCCACCTCGCCGCGCAGCGCGTACGCCGCGGTCACCGGCTCGCCAAGCGGCCCCGTCACCCGTGCCGTACGCCGCTCGAACCCGGCCGCGACCGCCGCGTCCACCGTCCCGTCGCCGCCATCGGCGACGGGCAGCGCCTCGACGCTCACCGCCCCGGCCCCGCCCGGCGCCCCGCGCCGCAGCCCGGCCGCCACATGCGCGGCGACCTCCACGGCCGTCAGCGAGCCCTTGAACTTGTCCGCGGCGATCAACACCCGCGTGCGCGTCTCTGTCCCTGCCCGAACCTGTGCGGCATCCGCCACCGTCGTAACCCCTCGCTCTCCGCCCCCCGGCAGACGACCTGCCACCCCTCAGCCGGACCTTATCCGGACTCGGCCTGCGTATGCGCACGGGCGGAGGTACACCTGACACATGGCCCCAGTCGGGAGCACACTCGCGGATCGGATCCTCGGCGGCTGGCTCGGCCGCATCGCCGGGAACATGCTCGGCAAGCCCGTGGAGCGCGGCGATCACTGGACCCGGGAGCGGATCGACCGCTATCTGCGCCGCGCGGACGCCCTCCCCCTGACCGGCTACTTCCCCGCGCTTGAGCCGCCGCCCGACCCCGTGGAGTTCGACCTGCGACCTGAGTGGCAGGAGTGCACCCGGGGCCGGATCCACGGCAGCTGCCGGGACGACGACATCGACTACACCCTGCTGGGGCTCCAGCTCCTGGAGACCCACGGCTTCGACTTCACCACCGAGCAGGTCGGCGACCTGTGGCTGCTGCGCCTGCCGTATCTCCAGACCTTCACCGCCGAACGCGTCGCCTACCGCAACCTCACCGCCGGGGTGAGGCCGCCGCTCACCGCCACCCTCGACAACCCCTACCAGGAGTGGATCGGCGCCCTCATCCGCGCCGACATCCACGGCTGGATCAACCCCGGCGACCCGCGCACCGCCGCCGCGATGGCCCGGCGCGACGCCGTGCTGTCGCACACCGGCAACGGCGTGTACGGGGCGATGTGGGCCGCCGCCCTGATCGCCGCCGCGTTCACGGCCGACGGCCCGCGCGAAGCGATCGAAGCGGCGCTGGACCGCATCCCGCCCCGCTGCCGCCTGGCCCGTACGGTCCGCAAGGCCGCCGCCCTGTACGAGGCGGGGGTGAGCCGGTCGGACACGCTGGACCAGCTGGAACGGGAGACCAGCGGGCTGCACTGGATCCACGCCGTGCCCAACGCGGCCGTCATCACGGCCGGGCTGCTCTACGGGGAGGGTGACTTCACCTCGACCATCGCCCTCACCGTACGCGGCGGCCTGGACACCGACTCCAACGGCGCGACAGCCGGATCGGTGGCGGGCGTCCTGTACGGCGCGGCGGCGATCCCCCCGCAGTGGACCGACCCACTGCGGGACCGGGTGCGCAGCGCGGTGTTCGGCTTCGACGGGGCCCGCATCAGCGACCTTGCGGCCCGTACGCACCGGCTGGCGATGGCGCGGGCCGAGCGGCCCACCGCCCGGCCGCTCGCGGGCTGAACCGGGCCAGGTTCAGCCGCGCGCCACGTACCGCACGAACCGCGCCCAGTCGGCGCGCCCGACGGCGAGGTGGGGCCGTGTCACGTCCTTGGAGTCCCGGACCCGGACTATGTGGTCGGTCACGGCGACCTCGACGCACTCGCCGCCCTCGCCCCCGCTGTAGCTGCTCTTCGTCCAGGAAGTCGCGGCGGCGATGGTAGTCGCTGGCGCCTGAATGTTCATCGTTCCCCCAGCAGTTTCTCGATCAGGCCCAGTGACTCGCGCGGAGTGAGAGCCTGTCCTCGGATGCTTCCGTATCGCGCGGCCAGGATACGGACATCTGCCGGGTCAGTGATGAGGCGACTGACTCCTTGCACTTCCAAATAGCCGACCTGCGGCTTCCCTTTGGGGTGGAGGAGGATGAACGGGCCGTCGACACCGGCGTATTCCTCGCAATCGAGCGGCAAGACCTGGAGCGTGGTGCTGCGCAAGCACCCCACCTTGAGCAGGTGCTCCAACTGCCCGCGCTGAACGTCCCGGCCGCCGATCTCCCGCCGGAGAACGGATTCATCAATCACGGCGGTGACACGCGGCGCGGGCCAGCCGCCCAGCACTTCCTGTCGGTGCAGCCGGGCGGCGACACGTTGCTCGATGGTTTCATCATCGAGAAGCGGCTGTCGTACGGAGAAGGTGACGCGCGCATAGTGCTCGGTCTGGAGCAGCCCGGGCACCGTGACCGTACTGAAGAAGTCGATGCCCTCTGCCTCGCGCTCCAGCCGCGCGTAGTCCTTGAACCACGTCGGATGGCGAACCCGAGCCTTCGCCTTGGCCCGCTCGACGTCCTCCTTGGCGGCTTTCAACACCCCATCCGCACCCAGCAGATCATCCACCGCGTCCAGCAACTCCGGCTGCGGAACCCGCCGTCCCCGCTCGGCCGCCGAGATGGTCTCCTCCGCGTAACCAAGGGCCGCCGCCCGCCTCGCTCAGCGATCACCGGTCCACCGCGTCCCACGCGTCGCCCAGCCAACTCTCGTAGCTGTCGAGCAGCGCGAAGAGCGACGCGGTCACGCGCTCGTCCCACCCGTCCGCCACCACCTCGAGCTCGAAGTTGTCGTTCACTCCGTTGTGGTAGTCGAGGACGATGTGGTCTCCGGCGCGCCACTTCGTACGGCGTGGCATGCGCGCGACGTCGCCGCTGGCCGCGATCAGGCTGCCGACCATGATGACCGCCTGGACCGGGGAGATCAGCCACCACACGCCCCACCAGAAGGGGCGCCCCTTGAGCCCGGCGACGGGCTGTGCTCCGGCCGGCTGGACGGTCCAGCGGGTCCGGATCCGGCCGCCCTTCATGGCCGGTTCGCGGGTGATGAGGGCCAGAGGCTCGCCGGCTCCGCCCAGCACCTCGTAGGTGGCGGGGCCGCCCTTGGCCGCCGACTTGGTCACGACCTGGGCGAACACCTGCGTGCGGTGCGGGTCTGCCCAGAGGGTGAACGCGCGGACGCCCTGCTTGCGGGCGGCGCGGTACTCCTTGTGGCCGCCGCCGGGCGGCAGCCGGCGCTCGGGGAAGGCCACGGTCCGGATGGTCCGGCCGCCCGCGGGGTCCGGGCCGTCTGAGGTGCGTATCTCCAGGGTGACGCGCCCGTCCTCAGGCGGCGCCGGATTCCCCTTCTTCCTGTCCAGCTTGTGCTGCACGCTCATATCGCTCAACCACACAGACCGCGTCATCTGGAACTCTTCGCCTCCGCCGCGCCGATCACCTACCGAGGCGGACTCTACCGCTCCGTATAAACGCGCTCGCCGCCGTCCGTACTCGCTGCGTACGCTCGCCCCATGAGCAGCACCGAAGCGACGCGTCGGCCTCTCGTGGCGATCCTGAGCGGGGCGGGCATCTCCACGGACTCCGGGATCCCCGACTACCGCGGCCCGCAAGGGCTGTGGCGGCGCGATCCGGAAGCCGAAAAGCTGGTGACGTACGAGTACTACATGTCCGACCCGGACATCCGCCGCCGCTCTTGGCTGATGCGGCGGGACAGCCAGGCGCTGCGTGCCGAGCCGAACCGGGCGCACGAGGCCGTGGCGCGGCTGGAGCGGTCGGGTACGCCGGTCCGGGTGATCACGCAGAACGTGGACGGGCTGCATCAGCTCGCCGGGCTCCCCGCGCGCAAGGTCCTGGAGCTGCACGGCACGGCGCGGGCCGTGCAGTGCACGCGTTGCAAGGTGCGCTCCGAGATGGCGGAGGCCCTGGAGCGGGTGGCGGGCGGCGATCCGGACCCGGCGTGCCTGGCGTGCGGCGGGATCCTGAAGTCGGCCACCGTGATGTTCGGGGAAAGCCTCGATCCGGAGGTGCTGACGGGCGCGGTCGCGGTGGCGAAGGCGTGCGAGATCTTCATCGCGGTCGGCACCAGCCTCCAGGTCCAGCCCGCGGCCTCGCTCACCGGGATGGCCTCGGAGTCGGGCGCCCGGCTGATCATCGTCAACGCCGAGCCCACGCCGTACGACGAACTCGCGGACGAGCTGATCCGCGAGCCCATCGGCACGGCCCTGCCCGCGCTGCTGGAGCGCATCGCGGTGCCACCCGTCAGCGGCGGGTGATCAGCGGGTCCCAGTCCTGGGGGGTGTCGCCGTAGCGGTAGCCGCTGAGCGGGATCTTGATATGCCCGGTGGTGTCGGTCAGCACCAGCCGCTCACCCATGTCGCGTGTGCAGCGCCGATCCGGCGGGCAGTCCCAACGCACCAGGCGGTCGCTGTCGGCCCACGCGAGTGTCATGCCGATACTCGACGGACCGATCGTCCGGTGCGTCCGCGTCTCCTTCACCGTCGCCGTCCAGCCGTCGCCCACCGTGTAGTAGCGCCCGTCCGGTGACAGCCCGGCGGGCGACGCGTCCGGGCCCTCGTACGAAGGGGTCTTCTTGCTCAGCCGCCCCTCCAGGTCGTACCAGGTGTCCCCGGCGGCATCCGGCGAGTACCGGACCAGCAGCAGCTTGCCGTCCCGATTCCACCTCACGTCCGTACGGCCGGACGTGATGACCGCGTCGCCGTTGTGGACACCCATCGGGCGGTACCGCGTCCGGCCCGAGGCGACATCGACCAGGTAGTAGCCGGTCCTCTTGGGGGCTGTGTGCTCCCCGCCGTACAAGGCCTCGATGTCCGGATAGCCGCTGTACGTGGTGACCACCAGCCGCTTCCCGTCCGGCGACCACTGCACCCCGCCCGCCTTGTGCTCCAGCGGAATCCACTTCGTCACCTTCCCGGTGTCCATGTCGAGGATCCCGACCCGGGACGCGGGCAGTGTCTTCTCCAGCACGGCCGCACGCCGCATGCCAGGGGCGACATCCAGCCAGCCCCAACGCGTCTTCTCGTACTGCCGCGTCCGGGGGTCGTACAGATACCAGGTGTACGTCGTCCGCTCGACCCCGTCCTGCTTCCTGGTCTTCCGGTCCGCCTGATACGCGGACACCGCGACACCCCCGGCGGCGATCAGATGGCGCGGCGGTGACTCGCGCGGTTGCGCGGACACGTCGTTGGGCATCCGCTGCCCGGGCCCCGATTGGGCGGGCTGACGGTGCTCCGCCAGCACCGGCACCGCCACGCCGCCCGCCAGCAGCGCGAAGGCGGCGGCCGCCACCGTCACCGCGGTCGTCCGGCGTCGGCTGCGGCGCAGCAGGGCCCGGCTGGCCAGGTCGGGCCGGGCCGGGGTCGGCGTCTCCTCGGCCCATTCGCGGAGGGTGTCCCGCAACAACTGGTCAGCGTTCACTTCCACACCTCCGCGGGTGAGTTGCCGAATTCGGGGCCACCCGAGGCGGCTCCGGGGTCCAACTCGGGGACGAATCTGCGCAGTTTGGCCAGCGCCCGGTGTGTTGTGCTGCGGACGGTGCCCACCGAGCAGCCGAGCAGTTCGGCCACCTCGCCCTCCGGGCAGTCCTCGAAGTAGCGCAGCACCAGCATGGAGCGCTGGCGCGCCGTCAGCCGGGAGAGCGCCCGGCGCAGCTGGATTCTCAGCTCGGCCGCGCCGGTGGCGTCCTCGCGCCCTGCGGCGTCGGGGAGTTCGGCCACCGTGGTCTCGCGGCGCGTACGCAGCAGCCGCCACAGGCTCACCTGCTGCCGGTAGAGCACCTGCCGCAGATACGCCTCGGGGCTCTCCAGCCTGCCCCAGCGCCCCGCCGCCTTCGCCAGCGCCGTCTGTAACAGGTCCTCGGCGGCGTGGGTGTCGCCGCCGGTCAGGAGGGTCGCCGTGCGCATCAGCGCGGGCGAGCGCGCCGCGACGAATTCGCGGAAGCGGCGCTCTTCCTCGTCATTCATGGTTCCCCGTGATCGGTCGTCTTCGTCTCGCGGTCGTCTGTCACCTCCTTGGACGTGTGCGGGGGCGCTCCGCTATGCCTGGTCCGTCAAAAAAAGGGGGGCGTCAAAAAAGTTGGAGGCCCGGCTGTCGCCCCCGCGCCTCGAAGTCCAGCAGCTGCCGCTTGCGGTCGAGCCCGCCGCCGTAGCCGGTGAGGCTGCCGGTGGAGCCGACCACGCGGTGGCAGGGGACGATGATGCCCACCGGGTTCTTGCCGTTGGCCAGGCCCACGGCGCGGGAGGCGGTCGGTTGGCCGAGGCGGTCGGCGAGCTGTCCGTACGAGACGGTCTCGCCGTACGGGATGCGCTGCAGCTCGGACCAGACGCGGCGCTGGAACGGGGTGCCGGACAGCCGCAGCGGCAGGTCGAACTCGGTCAGCTCGCCCGCGAAGTAGCGGCGCAGCTGGCGGATGGTCTCGGCGAACGGGGGCTCGTCGGGGTCGCCGGGAGCGCCGAAGGTCTCCTCGGCCGGGCGGTGGCGCTGGTCGGTCATATAGAGCCCGGCCAGGGCGGTTTCGTCGGCGGTTTCTTCGGCGACGAGGGTCAGTAGCCCGTACGGGCTGTCAATGGTGGTGTGGGTGCGGGGCATGCTGGGTTTCTCTCGATTCCGGGTTTCTTACAGTGCGGGTTTCCTACGATGCGGGCAGGTAGTTGATCGGGTGGTCGCCGGTGGCCCACAGGTACTGGACGGCGTACGCGCGCCAGGGCCGCCAGCGGGTCGCGTACCGGGTCAGCGCCCCCGGAGTGGCGGGCAGCCCCAGTTCTGCGGCGGCGTTCCGCACCCCGAGGTCGGTCGGGAGAAACGCGTCCGGGTCGCCCAGCGCGCGCATCGCGATGACCTCGACGGTCCACGGCCCGATCCCGGGCAGCTCGGCCAGGCGCGCCCGCGCCTCGTCCCAGTCGCTGCCGACGCCGAGGGCGAGGCGGTCCGAGGCGAGCGCGTCGATCAGGCCGAGGAGCGTGGCGCGGCGGGTGCGCGGCATGGCCAGCGCCTCGGGGTCGAGGCCCGCCAGGGCCCGCGCGGTCGGGAAGAGATGGGTCAGCCCGCCCGCCGGGTCCTCGATCCGCTCACCGTGTGCGGTCACCAGCCGGGCCGCGTGCGTACGGGCCGCCGCCGTGGACACCTGCTGCCCGAGCACCGCGCGCACCGCGAACTCGTCGGCGTCCACCGCACGCGGCACCCGCCGCCCCGGCGCCTTGTCGACCAGCGGCGCGAGGTCGGGGTCGGTGCGCAGCAGCTCGTCGACCGCGACGGGGTCGGCGTCCAGGTCCAGCAGCCGCCGGCATCTGCTGATCGCCCCGGCCAGGTCGCGCATATCGGTGAGGGACAGCTGACAGCCGATGTGGTCCGGCTCCGGGCGCAGCGTCACGACCCCGTGTCCGTACGGCAGCCGCAGCGTGCGGCGGTACGCACCGTCGCGCCACTCCTCCACCCCGGGTACGGCGGTGGCGGCCAGGTGGCCGAAAAGGTTGTCCGGGCACAGCGGCGCCCGGAACGGCAGCCGCAGGGTCAGCGCGCCCGGCGCGGCGGACCGCCCGCCGCGCTTGGCCCGCTGCCGCAGCTCGGTGGGCGACAGCGCGAACACCTCGCGGACGGTGTCGTTGAACGCCCTGATGCTGGCGAAGCCGGCCGCGAAGGCGATCTCCGCCATGGGCAGCCCGGTGGTCTCGATGAGCAGCCGCGCGGTCTGCGCGCGCTGCGCGCGGGCCAGGGCGAGCGGACCCGCGCCGAGCTCGGCGCGCAGCTGCCGCTCGATCTGGCGCGTGCTGTACCCGAGGCGGGCGGCGAGACCGGGCACCCCGTCGCGGTCGACCACCCCGTCGGCGATCAGCCGCATGGCGCGGGCGACCAGGTCGGCGCGCTCGTTCCACTGCGGCGAGCCGGGGCTGGCGTCGGGGCGACAGCGCTTACAGGCCCGGAACCCGGCCTGCTGGGCGGCTGCCGCGCTCGGGTGGAAGCGCATGTTCTCGGGCTTGGGGCCGACGACCGGGCAGCTCGGACGGCAGTAGATGCGGGTGGTGACGACGGCCACGAAGAACCAGCCGTCGAACCGCGCGTCCTTGGCCTGGGCGGCGCGCAGGCACCGGTCGGTGTCGGTATGCATGGCTCAAGCATCGGCCATCGGAAGGCCCCTGGCTCGCGAGAATCCGACATCGACGTCCGGGGGGCGGAGGTGGCTCCGCGGTGGGTCCGTGGTGGCTCCGCGGTGGGTCCGTGGGTGTCCACTCGCCCCGCCGAGCCACGGCGTATTGACGCGAAAGGGCAGCCCAGAAGCGCTGTGATCGGCATCATGGAAGGTGTGACGGACTACGCCGAAATAGTGCTTGCCGACGACACCTCCGTACGCCTGGAGCTGGCCCCCGTGGGCACGGCCCCCAGCGGCGGACCCGGCGGCGAGGCGGGGGGACCGCGGCCCGGCAGGCCGGGTGGGATCGGCGGGGTGGGCGGGGTGACCCCGGTGGGGCGCGGTTCGCGCGCCGCGGCGGCGCTGGCCACGGACGCGCTGCGTACGGTGCTGCGGCCGCTGGGCCCGCTGCTGCAGGAGGTGCACGACGCGGTGCGCGCCGCGCCGAACCCGCCGCATGAGATCAATGTGCAGTTCGGTGTGCAGGTGGGACAGGACCTCAAGCTGGGCATCGTGGGCGCCAACGGGCAGGCCAGCCTGACCGTTTCGGCCACCTGGCAGCTTTCGGCAGAGGCCGGACCGGGAGCGGCGGTGGGCGTCCCGGACGGCGGCCCGGGTTTCGGCTCGGGTTCCGGCCCCGGCTCCGGCCCCGGCTCCGGCTCCGGCCCCGGCCCCGCCGCCTGAGCCATGGGGTGGTTCCACACCCGCGGGCCCTCCTCCCGGCCCGCGGTCTCCGTCCTGGCAGGGGCCGACGGCGAGCCCGCCGGCTCCGCCGTACTGCTGCCCGGACAGCACCTGCTGACCTGCGCGCATGTCGTCAACAGCGCCCTGGGCAGGCCCGACCCACTGGCCCCTGACCACCCGGGCCCGGTCGCGCTACAGGTGCGGATCATCGCCCGGGAGATCACCGTCGAACGCGAGGCCGAGCTGACGGCCTGGATCCCACCGCGGTTGGACGACGGCGGACTCGGCGGCTACGAATGGAACGGCGATCTCGCGGTGCTGCGTGTGACCGGTGCGCTGCCGCCCGCGTTCCAGCCGCCGCCCTGGCACCCCATGGCCAAGGAACAGCGGGTCCGCGCCTGGCACGGCAGCGGGGAGCCGGGGGTCTTCGCCGACGCCGAGGTGACCAACTGCGATGGCAGGTTCGGCTACTTCGACGGCGGCGACCGCTCCCTGGACATCGAACAGTCCTACAGCGGCGGCCCCCTGTGGACGAACGACGAGAGCGTCGTCGTCGGGCTCGTCACCGCGAAGCTGGATATTCACGGGGGTCCCGTCCGCCGCGCCTGGGGCATCCCCTGGCAGCGCGTCCGGCAGGAGCTGGACGACGCCGGGATGGCCCATCTCACCACCGGCCCCGAGGACGGCGTACGCGACCACCCCGCCTACTGGGAGCTGGTCACCCTGCTGGACAGGCCGCTGTCGACGGTCGGTGGCTGGGCGCGCTGCGGGCAGGCCGTCGCCCGGCAGTGCGGTCTCGGCCACCGCGCCGACGGGGCGCCGTCGGCCGAGGAGCTCGCCCGGCTGCTGCTCAGCCATGAGCGGGCGCTGCCCGCCCTGGTGGAGGCCGTGCGCTTCACCGCGCGGGACCTGGCGGACGAACTGCTGGCCGTGGCGCGCTCGCACAACCTGTCCCGGCTGCTCTCGCCCCAGGAGTACAAGCGGCTGGTCGCGCTGCTGGACGCGCTGCCCGCCGCCGCGGCGGCCCGCATCCCCGCCGCCGTACGGGCGGCGCTGCCGCTGGCCGCCGTGCCCGCGGCCCTGCTGAACGGTGGCGGGAGCACCGCCGCGCTCGTCGAGCATCTGGAGACGCTGCACGGCGACAGCCCGCCCGCCCCGCGCGGCGGCATGGCCGTGCCTCGGCTGCTGCGCGCCGTCGAGTACGTGGCAGCGCCCTGCTTCCGGGCGACTGAACCGGGCACCGGGGTGGACCAGCTGGCGGCACTGCGACATTGGTGCGCCCGGGTCGCCGATCGGCTCGGCGTGCACGGGACGGCCCTGCGGGACCGGCAGGCGGACGCCGCGGACTGGGCGAAGAAGTGGCAGCACACCCCGCCGCGCGTACTGGTCGAACTGCGCGCGCTGCCCACCCGCGACGACGGCCCCGAGCGCTACCGCATGCGGCTGTGGTGCGACGACGGCTCCGGGCCGCAGCCGGTCTCGGAGCAGGACCAGCGGCCGCGTACGTCCGGCGAAGTGGCCCGGGAGATCCTGACGGTCGTCGGCTCGCTGCGCCGGGCGGACGGGCTGCTTCCCGTCGTCGAGCTGATCGTGGACCGCGACTCGCTGGAGCTCCCCCTCGACGACTGGGAGGACCCGGACCAGCCGCTGCCGCGGGTGCTCGGCGCGGAGTACCCGGTGGTGGTCAACTGCCCCGAACTGCGCGAGCGGGGCGGCGAAGGGATCCTGTCCGACTGGCGGGAGCGGTGGCGGCGGCTGGACAGCGAGGAGCCGCTGCACATCGACGACGAGGCGGCCGAAAGCACGCGGGCCCTGTACGGGCTGCTGATGGAGCGGCGGTTCGCGGGGCGGGCGCACATCGTGGCGTCGCGGCAGCGCCGTTCCGCCGCCGTACAGACGTGTCTGGCCGCCGGTGTGCCCGTGGTGCTGTGGGACCGCGGCGACAAGCCCGGGTCCCCTGTCCTCGGCCATCTCAGCGACCCGCACGGGCATCTGCCCGAGCAGGTACGGATCTACCGGACCATGGCTCTGCAGCGCCCCTTGACCTGCCCCGGCCGCCCGGTGCTGGCCTGGGCGGACCCCGAACTGCTGCCGCCGGAGGGGGCGGGGCGGCCGGTGCCGGAGGAGGAACCTGAGCGGCTGAATGTGAGGGGGGTGTACGAAGCCAGTTCGGCCATGGCTTCCGTCACGATCAGCGACGAGTCCGTGCGCCTGTCGGCCGTCGTACAAGGCACCGAATCGCTGCTGGACGAGCCGCTGTCGCCGGATACCGACGGGCCGCCGCCACCGAACGCCGACCGGCCGCCACCGAACGTCGGCGGGCCGATGCCGAACACCGGCCGGCCGCTGCCCGTGCTGGAGCTGGCGGACCCGACCGACTTTGACGACCCGGAGGATGAGGAATTCGTATGGTGACCACGTACGACGGCTGGCGGCTGTTCCACGGAGACGGCCAACAGCACCCGGTCGACGAGATGCCGCCCGCCCCGCCCTGGCGCACCTTCGGCCCGGTCGCGCCCGACGGCGGCCCGGACGGCGGCCCGGCGGAGGGCCCCGCGCCCGCCCGGCCGTATCTCATCTCGCCGGAACACGCCGACGTGGTGAACGCCGCGCTGCACCTGCGCCGCCCGATGCTGGTCACCGGCCACCCGGGGACGGGCAAGTCCTCGCTGGCGCGCGCCATCGCCCATGAGCTCGACCTGGGCGAGGTGCTGCACTGGCCGGTCAACAGCCGCTCCACCGTGCAGGACGCCCTCTACCGCTACGACGCGATCGGCCGGCTGCGGGAGACCGCGCTCAGCCGCGACCGCGGCGAGGCCGAGCCGCCCCTGGGCAGCTTCGTACGGCTCGGGCCGCTCGGCACGGCGCTGGTGCCCGGCCCACGGCCCCGCGTACTGCTGGTCGACGAGCTCGACAAGGGCGATGTGGATCTGCCGAACGACCTGCTGACGGTCTTCGAGGAGGGCGAGTTCGAGATCCCGGAGCTGGCCCGGCTGCCCGAGGAGCAGTCGGTGGTCGACGTGCTCACCGAGCGCGCGGACGAGCGGGCCACGGTACGGCGGGGGCGGCTGCGCTGCCAGGAGTTCCCCGTCGTCGTGATCACCAGCAACGGCGAGCGGGACTTCCCGCCCGCCTTCCTGCGCCGCTGCGTACGCCTGGAGCTGCCCACCCCCGACGAGGCCAGGCTGCGGGAGATCGTCACCGCGCATCTGGGCGAGGACGCGCTGGACGACGTCGACCGCCTGCTGGAGGCGTTCCTCAGCCGCCGCTCCGCCCGCCAACTGGCCACCGACCAGCTGCTGAACGCGGTGTTCCTGCGCGCGAGCGGCGTGGACCTGACGGCGGACGGGCTGCTCGAAGCGGTGCTGCACCGGCTGGGCGGGGTGGTGTGACCCGTGGCGGGGGGAGGGCAGACCGGGCCGGGGCCGGGGGCGCTCGGACGGCTGGATGACGCGCTCGCGCTCCTCGCGGACAGCGGGGCGCAGCTGTCCCAGGAGCAGCTGCTCGACGCGCTCTGGCTGGCCACGCGGCTGCCGGCGGGGGCGGCCGGGGCCGCCGATGCGGGGGCGCCGCTGGAGCGCGCCCGTACGACCCCGGCCGCCCCCTCCCCCGACACCACCCCCGCCAGCTCCCCTGCCCCCGCCGCCCGGCCCCGTCCCTCCGTACCCGCCGCCTCGCCGACGCCGCCACAGCAGACGCCGCCGCAGCAGACGCCGTCACGGCAGAGCGGGCCTGCCGACGACACGAGCGGTCCGTACGGCGCGGGACTGTACGGCGCGATCGAGCCGCCGCCCGCCCCCAACGCTCCCCCGCCGCCCACCACCCGCCGCGCGCTGCCGCTGCGGGTTCCGGAGGCCAAGGCGCTCCGCTCCGAGCTGCCCATCGGGCGGGCGCTGCGCCCGCTCAAGCAGTACCGGCCCAACCCGCTCAAGCGGGAGGTCGACGAGATTGCCACCGCGACGGCGCTCGCCGAGACCGGCCTGCCCGACGTGGTCACCCGCCCGGCCCGCGAGCGCTGGCTGGACCTCGCGCTCGTCGTCGACGACGGGATGTCGATGCTGCTGTGGCGGCGGCTGGCGGTCGAGCTGCGCACCCTGCTGCAGCGCGCGGGCGCCTTCCGCGTCGTACGGGTCCTGGGCCTGCACACGCGGGGCGCCGACGCGCCCGTGCTGCGCGCCAAGCCGTACGTCCCCGAGGCGCCCACCCTGCCCGTCGCGGCGGTGTCCGACCCGTCGGGCCACACGCTGGTGCTGGTGCTGAGCGACGGGGTGGGCGCGGCGTGGCGCGACGGCCGGATGTCCGCCGTACTGGACCGCTGGGCGGGCCTCGGCCCGACGGCCGTGATGCACGCCCTGCCGCCACGGCTGTGGGAGGGGTCCGGGATCCGTGCGCAGCGCTGGCAGGTGCGTACCCGCAGGCCCGGTTCGCCGGGCACGGACTGGACGGTCACCGACCCCGTACTGCCCCCGGAGCTCGCGCGCTTCGACGGCGTCCCCGTACCCGTCCTGGAACCGGACGCCGGGTCGCTGGCCGACTGGGCCCGGCTGATCGCCTCCGCGAGCGGCACGGCCGTACTCCCCCTACTGGTCCCGCCACGCCCGCCACGCCCGCGCCGCCCGGCCGCCGCGCGCTCCGCCCCTGCCCGGCCTGCGGACGAGCTGAGCCGTCTCAGGCACTTCCGGGAGGCGGCCTCGCCCGAGGCGTACCGCCTGGCGGCCCATCTGGCCGCGGTCGCCCCGCTGCCGGTGCCCGTGATGCGGCTGGTGCAGACGGCGGTGGAGTGGCAGGCGGATACGGGGCACCTGGCCGAGGTCTTCCTCGGCGGGCTGATGCGCCCGGCCGAACCGCCGCCCTCGGCGGGCCCGGGGCCGTTCCCGCCCCAGCAACGCCCCTTCACCTTCACGGACACGGTCCAGCGCGCGCTGCTGGGCGCCGTGCCGCTGCCCGAACTCAACGAGACCCGCGAGCTGATCGGCCGCCGCCTGAAGGAACTCGCGGGCAACTCCCCCGACTTCCCGGCCTGGCTGGCCCACCCGTCCGGCGCCGACCACCTCCCGGCGCGGGCCCGTCCCTTCGGCACGGTGGAGCAACAGCTGGCGGCCCGACTGGGCGCTCCACCCGCGCCACCGGCACCACCGGCACCACCGGCACCACCGGCACCACCGGCACTGACCAGGCTCCTGACGACAGGCCGCTGGCGCCCGCTGACGGCCGAGGACCCGCGCACCATCGGCCCGTACACGCTGCGGATGGCCGATCCGTCGGGGTTCCGCGTCACCACCTACATCGGGGACGAGGACGCGTACGGCGAACAGGTCGTCATCCACACCGCGTTCAGGGAACACGCGCCGCACGCCGCCGAGGTGCTGGGCGTACAGGCGGAGGCGCTGCGCCGGATGGACGGCCGGTACGCGGCCAGGCTGCTGCGGCAGGACCTGGACTGCCCGACTCCCTGGATCGCCGAGGAGCCCTTTGTCGCGGAGCGCCTGAGCGCCATCCCGCTGAGCGGCGACGCGGACCGGGCCTTCGCGATCGCCCGGCAACTCGCGGACGCGATGCGGGTATGCGCGGCGGAGGGCATGGCGCACGGGGACCTGCGGCAGGGCACCGTCTATCTCTCCGACGACAACGAGCTCTTCCTGACCGCCTGGTCCTCGGCCAGCATCGACGGCGTCCCGTCCCCCGCGCTCGTCGGCGGGCCGCGGACCCCCGAGGACAACGTCCACGACCTCGCCGAGATCCTGCTGGACCTCGGCGGCGGGGCGCGCTTCGGGAGCGACGGCCAGCCGTACGACCTGTCGCACTGGCGCGGCGTCTGGCGGTCGGTGCGCGATGTCGTGCTGGCCTGTCTGGCCCCCGATCCGTACGACCGGCCGACGGCGCGGGAGGTCTGGGCGGCCTTCGGGGGGTCCGATCCGGCCGATCCGGCTGGTCCAGCTGATCCGGTGTCCGCCCCCCTGCCATGGCCCCTCCGGGAGCGACGGGGCCACGGCTGGGTCCCACTGTCGGACACCGACCCGCGCTCACTCGGCCCGTACACCCTGCAATGCCACGTCCGCACCCGCGGCGGCACGAACGCGTATCTGGGGCGCGGTCCGGACGGGGAGTACGCCGTGCTGCGCACGGTGGACGAGGCGTCCGGCCGACCAGGCGTGCTCGCCGAGCTGAGCACGGTAGCGGAGGCGCTGCGCCGAATGGACGGGCGCCATGCGCCGAAGCTGCTGGGGCAGGACCTCGAAGCCGAACCACCGTGGATCGCGGAGGAACATGTCCTTACATCCGACGGCGACCTGGCCCGCACCCTGACCGCCCTGCTCTCGGACGGCACGGCCGACGGTTGGGACGCGCGGACGGCGGCCACGATCGGCATGCACGTGGCCGAGGCTGTGAGCCTGTGCTCAGCCGAGGGGATGGTGCACGGCCAGCTGACGACGGATACGGTGCTCGTCGCCGACGACACGGTGAAGCTGGTTGGTTGGCAGACGGCCATCCTTGACCAGGGGTACCGGCGCCGGAGCAGGCGTCTCGCACACGAGAACAGCATCTTCGCGCTTGGCGAGATCCTGTTGGCCCTGGGCGGCGGTCGGCTGACCACCGACGGGCAGCGCGGGATCAACACCGCCGGGGTATACGTCCGCGCTCAGACCGGGACCCACAGCAGCGCGTCCGTCGAGTGGGCCGAGTCCCGGTGGGAGGCTGCGCCCTGGGAACCGCTGCGGACCCTGGTCGACTCCTGTCTGTTCAACCCGCTCTGGGACCGGCCGACGCCGCGCGAGATCGCGGAGGTGTTCGCGCAGGTGATCCGGCACACGCGGCCGAGCGACAGCGGCGAGCCGGGAGAAGGACGCGAGCCGATTCGTACCCCCCCGGCCCCCGGCCACCGGGTCGCGGTACTCGGTCTCCGCGAGGACACCGATGACGCTGCCAGGGCCACGCTCGTGCTCGGCCGGGTCTTCGCCAGAACACTGCGGGAACGTGCCGTCATCGCGGTCGACGGCGATCCGGACGCGGGCCACCTCACCTACCTCTCACGGCGTGGGTTCAGTGGGCGGCTGGGCAATCTGGCCCCGCTGCTGCGTGTCCCCGATGCGCTGCGTCGGTTCGTCACGCGGACCGACGACGGTCTCGACATCCTGTCCTACATTCCTCCTTCCGGCGACCGCGCCATCGAGAACCCAGACTTCTGGAGCATCAGCACGGCGTACGCGCTGGCGCTCATCCATGCGGGAGCGGGACCCGGCCCCAGTGAGCCAGCGATGCACGCCCTCAACGCCGCCGATCAGTTGGTCCTCGTCTGGCCGAGGGAGGACAGCGGACCTCCGACCGACGTGGACGCGACCTTCGGGTGGCTCAGCGCACACGGTCACGCGGAACTGCTGCGCCGCAGCATCGTCGTCGTCACGGACGTACGCCCCGACACCATCAAGACCACCCCGCACGGCCACGTCATGCCACACTTCGACGGCCGGTGCCGCGCCGTGGTGATGATCCCGTACGACCCCTACCTGGCGAGCGACCAACAGCTGACTCTCAGCGCCCTTCGCCCGAAGACCCTCGCCGCGTATCGGGACCTGGCCACCCTCCTCGCCGAAAACTTCACCCCACCGGCCGCCGGTCCACCGGCGTGAGCGGAGTACGGACGGCCACCGCCGTGCGGCGCGGGCCGGACCAGGGGGCCGGGACGGCGTCGATGTCCTTGGCCAGGCGGTAGGCCAGCGACTCGTAGTTGACGCGCCAGCCGCGGAAGTGCGGCCAGGCGTCCTCGGGTGTGCGCTCCATCGGGTAGCCCTGTTCGGCCATCCGCGCCACGCCCCACAGGAAGTCCTCGTAGCCGAGCAGCAGCGGGTCGTCGGGGCGGGGGTCGTGGTCGTATGGGATACCGCGGGTATCGGCGAGGTCGCGCAGGCAGACGAAGCCCGCGCGCAGCGCCATCCGCGCCTCGGCGGGCGGCTGGGACGGGTTGAAGGCCAGCCGCAGGGCCGCGGCGTCCATGACGGACAGCAGGGCGATCAGCCAGTTACGGCCGGGCTTGGGGGACCGGAACTGGATCAGGACCGGGTAGGTGGTGTGGCTCTCGCTCACCTCGGCGCTCCACCGCTCCCAGTTGCGGAAGAGCTCGGTGAGGCTGTCCAACAGCTCGACCTGGGCGTAGCGGGCCAGGACCTCCGGCCCCCACGGCGGGCTTCCCGCCCGGGTCTCCAGCAGGGTGACCTCGGTCTCCCTGCGCTGGTAGGCACCGTACAGCGTGGGCAGGAAACCGACCTGGAGGCCGACCACGATCGGGCCGGTGGCCGCGGCGCAGAAGTCGATGGCGGTCAGGGTGGCGCGTTTGCTGCTGGCGAAGCCGAGCGTGAAGAGGGAGGAGCCCGACTCGGTGAGCGCGGTCCTGGGGCCGAAGCCGCTGACCGCCGCCTCCAGCAGGGCGTAGCCGAGCATGAAGGAGATCAGCCAGCCGATCAGCGTGGCGACGATGGCCACCGCGGCCACGGGCGCGAGCACCCGGTCCTGGGCCTCGGCGCTCGGCAGCCGGTCGGCCACCAGCTGGAATGCCCGGCACACCACGCGCTGGACGATCTGGGTGAAGCTGGAGCGGGTGGGGCGGGGGATGACCAGCGTGCACAGCACCGAGGAGAAGATCCCGAGCACGACGACGGCGCCGAGGATGCCCAGCAGTACCCGCACCGCCACCGCAGCTCCGTCCCTTCCCCCTATCCCGTTGTTTTCCGGGCCAGTGCTCTCACCAGCACGGACGGAGAAAGCGTACGGGGGCGCCCCCGGCCGGTGCCCGGACCACGCGGCGGAGGCCCTATCGTGTACACCATGTCGTCCACCGACCTCATCCGCATTGTCTCCCGCTCCTCCCCCATGGCCCTCGCGCAGGTCGAGCGGGTCCGCGCCGAACTGGCCGCGCTGCGTCCGGGCATCCGTACCGAGGTGGTGCCGGTCACCACGTCCGGCGACCGGTGGATGGGCGATCTGTCGGCGCTCGGCGGGAAGGGCGCGTTCACCAAGGAGGTCGACGCGGCGCTGCTGGCGGGCGAGGCCGATCTGGCCGTGCACTGCGTCAAGGACATCCCCGCCGACCGGCCGCTGCCCGCGGGCACGGTCTTCGCGGCCTACCTCAAGCGGGACGACATCCGCGACGCGCTGGTGCACCCCGGCGGGTTGACGCTGGATCAGCTGCCGGAGGGTGCGCGGATCGGCACCTCGTCGGTGCGCCGCATCGCGCAACTTGCTGTCTCCCACCCGCAGCTGGAGTGCGTGCCGATGCGCGGCAACGCCAACCGCCGCCTGGAGAAGCTGGACGCGGGCGAGTGCGACGCGCTGCTGCTGGCGGTGTCCGGGCTCGAGCGGATCGGCCGTACGGACCGGATCAGCGAGATCCTGCCCGTCGAGACGATGTGCCCGCCGATCGGGGCCGGGGTGCTGGCGCTGCAGTGCCGCGAGGACGACACCGCGACCATCGACGCGGTCTCCGGACTCGGCGACGCCGACGCCTGGAAGGAGATCACGGCGGAGCGCATGCTCCTGCATGTGCTCCAGGGCCACTGCAACTCCCCCATCGCGGGCTACGCCCGGGCCGAGCGCGACGGCCGCCTCTCCCTGCGCGCCCGAGTGTTCAGCCCGGACGGCAAGACGGTGCTGGATGCGCACGAGTGGGCGGGCCCGCTCGACCCGGCCACGCTCGGCACCTCGGTGGCGGTGGCCCTGCTGCGCCAGGGGGCGCGCGAGGTCATCGACACCATCCCGCACTGAGCGCCAGGCACCGAGCGCCGGCACTTTGCGGTGAGTATGAGATAGCGACACGCCGTGCCGTCGGCGTGTCGCTGTCTCATACTCACCGCGAATTCAGGTGCCGGACGCACCCCTACGCTCCCGGGATCGCCACCGCCCGGCCCGTGACCCGCACCCGCTCCTCGTCGGGGCGTATGTCGACGAGGAGATCGCTGGGCCGCCCCATGTCCTCGCCCTGCCGGATCCGGACCCTGGTCTCCTCCGTCACCAGCCCGAGCGCCCGCAGATAGCCGCCGAAGGCGGCGGCCGCGGCGCCGGTGGCCGGGTCCTCCACGACGCCGCCGGGCGGGAACGGGTCGCGGGCGTGGAAGTCGAAGCGGTCCGCGGCCTCGCGCCACACCAGGTGGACGGTGGTCCACCCGTGGACCCGCATCAGCTCCTCCAGCGCGTCGAAGTCGTAGTCCAGGGCGGCCAGCCGCTCGCGGGTGGCGGCGGCGAGGACGAGGTGGTCGTTGCCCGCGAAGGCGATATGCGGCGGAAGGGCCGGGTCCAGGTCGTCCCGCGTCCAGCGCAGGGCCTTCAGCACCTGCTCGGTCAGGGCCTCGTCGGCCGGGTGGGAGTGCGTGGGCGCGCTGGTGAGGGTGGCCTGCGGGGCCCCGCCGTTCCCGCCCTCTCCCTTGTCCAGAGTCGTCGCCACGCGGATCTCGCCCGCCATCGTGTCGAAGACCAGCTCACCCGGGCCGACGCGCTCGGCGAGCGCGACGGCGGTGGCGATCGTGGCGTGTCCGCAGAAGGCCACCTCGGCGCGGGGGCTGAAGTAGCGCAGCCCGTAGCGGCGCGCGGCCTCGTCCCGCGCCGTGATGAACGCGGTCTCGGAGTAGCCGACCCGGGCGGCGACGGCCACCATCTCGGCGTCGTCGAGCGCCGTGGCGTCGAGCACCACCCCGGCGGGGTTGCCGCCGGAGGGGTCGGTGGTGAAGGCGGAGTAGCGCAGAACCTGGTCGTCGGTCTCGGTGGACGTGCTGTCTGCGGTGGGTGCCGTGTGTGCGGTCATGGGGATACCGTTTCACCGGGCCACCCATCGCGTCCAACGATTCTTTTCGCTCGCATCCATCGAGAACCCCGATAGCCCCAGCTAGGCTTAGGTTCTGATGGACACCAGACTTCTGCGCACCTTCGTTTCCCTGGCCCGCACCGGCAGCTTCACCGCCGCGGCCACCGAGCTGCATCTCGCCCAGTCCACCGTCACCGTCCAGATCCGTTCGCTGGAGCGGGAGCTCGGCACGCGCCTGTTCGACCGGCTGCCCGCGGGCACGACCACGACCCCGTCCGGGCGGCGGCTGCTCGAAGAGGCCGAGCGGGTGCTGGACGCCGAAGCCCGGCTGCGGGCGACCGCGGCGGCGGGGAACGGCGCGGGGGCGGACGGGGCGGTGGAGGGCCAGGTGGCCCTCGGCGCGGGCGAGTCGCTGTGCTCGTCGCATCTGCCGCGGGTGATCGCCTCGCTGCGGCGCACCCACCCGGGCGTGGACGTCCATCTGCACGCGGCCGGCACCGCCGCGGCCATGGAGGGGCTGCGCTCGGGGCGGCTCGACCTGGCGCTTCTCCTGGAGCCGGAGGTCGAGGCCGCCGACCTGGTCGCGCGGCCCATCGCGTACGAGCCGCTGGTGTACGTGGCCGCGCCAGGCCACCGGCTGGCCGGGCGCGAGGCGGGGTGGCCGGAGCTGGCCGACGAGAGCTTCTTCGTCCACGAGGAGGGCTGCTCGTACAGCGATCGGCTGGTCCGTTCCCTGCTCGCGCTCCCCGACGCGCGGCCCCGGCTGACCCGGTTCGGCAGCATCGAGGCCGCCCGTTCCTGTGTGGCCGCCGGGCTCGGGCTCACGCTGCTGCCGCAGGCGACCCTGGAGCGGCAGCTGCACGACGGCCTCCTGGCCCGGGTCGACGGGCCGCCGGTGCCGCCCGTGCCGGTCCAGCTCACCCGGCACCGCAGGCGCTGGATCTCGCCCGCGGGCCAGGTGGTCGCCGATGAGCTGACACGTCTGATCGGCCCCGCGTCAGCGCCCTCCGCACACTGACGTCAGTGGTCCTCGGACGCGGGCTCCAGGACGAAGACCGGGATCTGGCGGTCCGTCCTCTGCTGGTAGTCCGCGTAGTCGGGGTACGCCTCGACGGCCCGCGCCCACCACCGGGCCTTCTCCTCCCCGTGGACCTCCCGGGCCGTCATGTCCCGGCTCACCGTGCCGTCCCGCAGCTCGACCCGGGGGTCGGCCACGACGTTGTAGTACCAGACGGGGTTCTTGGGGGAGCCGCCCAGCGAGGCGACCGCGGCGTAGCTGCCCTCGTGCTCGACCCTCATGAGCGGGCTCTTGCGGATCTTGCCGCTCTTCGCGCCCCGGGTGGTCAGGAGGATGACCGGCAGCCCCCGGATCGACATCCCCTTGGTGCCACCGGAGCTCTCGATCTGCTCGACCTGATCACGCACCCACTTCTCGGGGCTCGGCTCGTACTCGCCCTGCAGAGGCATGGCTTCCGTCCCATCGTCGAACGACTCGTGACTGGCCCTCTCACCGGATTCAACGCCCGGCCGCCGCCCCGGCATTCCAACGGGGCCGCCGGACAGCCGGGGCCAGGGTCAGCCCCGGCCGCGCAGCCGCCGCCACACCGCGCGCGCCGCGTGGTGCCCGGACATGCCGTGCACCCCGGGCCCCGGCGGGGTGGCCGAGGAGCACAGGAAGACCGACGGGTGGGCCGTGGCGTACGGGACGCGCGCCAGCTTGGGGCGGATCACGGTCTGCAGGCCCGCGAAGGCGCCGCAGGCGATGTCACCGTCCACGTAGTTCGCGTTGCGCACCGCGAGCTGGGGCGGCCCGGCCACGGCCCGCGCCAGCACCAGATCCCGGAAGCCGGGCGCGAAGCGCTCGATCTGCCGCTCTATGGCCTCGGTGGCGTCCCCGTCCCAGCCGCGCGGGACATGGCCGTACGCCCAGAAGACATGCTTGCCCGCCGGGGCGCGCGAGTCGTCGACCACACTGGGCTGGGCGGTGATCAAGAAGGGGACGTCGGGGGCGCGCCCGTCGGTGGCGGCCCGCAGCGCGGCGCCGATCTCACCGGCGGTGGGGCCGACGTGGACGGTGCCGGCGCGCCGGGCCTCCGGCGCGGTCCAGGGCACCGGGCCGTCCAGGGCGTAGTCGATCTTGAAGACACTGGCCCCGTAGCGGAAGTGGCGGTACGCGTTGCCGAGCCCGGCGATCCGGGCCAGGGCGGTCGGCGAGGTGTCGAAGATGTACGCGCGAGCGGGCGGCAGCTCGTCCAGCCGCTTGACCTCCACGCCCACATGGATCGCCCCGCCCTGCTCGCGCAGATACGACCCGAGCGCGTCCGAGATCGACTGCGAGCCGCCGCGCGGGACGGGCCAGCCGACGGCGTGCCCCGCGAGCGCGAAGAACAGCGCGAGGCCTGCCGTGCCGATGCCGCTGCTCGGCGAGATGGCGTGGCCCGCCATCCCGGCGAGTATCGCGCCCGCCTTCTCGTCGCGGAAGCGGCGGCTGAGGAGGGTGACGGGCTGGATGGCGTGCAGCCCGAAGCGGGCCCAGGTCACCGGGTCGGCGGGCAGCCCGTCCCACGCGGCGCGCAGAAAGTCGCGGGCGAGGGTATCCCATCTGCCGACGTACGGGGCCATCAGCCGGCGGTACGTACCGGCGTCGCGCGGGCCCAGCGACATGGCCGTCTCACCGACCGAGCGGGCCAGGACGGCGGCCGTGCCGTCCGGGAAGGGGTGTGCCAGCGGCAGCTCGGGATGCAGCCACTCCAGGCCGTGCCGGGCGAGCGGCATGGCGCGGAAGGCCGGGGAGCCGATGCCCAGCGGGTGCACCGCGGAGCAGGGGTCGTGCCGGTAGCCGGGGAGGGTGAGCTCTTCGGTGCGGGCGCCGCCGCCGATCGTCTCGGCGGCCTCGAAGATCTCCACCGCAAAGCCGCGGCGGGCCAGTTCGACGGCCGCGGTCAGCCCGTTCGGCCCGGCACCCACCACGACCGCGTCGAGCATGGACGGCACGTCGGGTCTCCCTCCCCGTCCTGAGGACTCCTGAGGACTCCTGAAGCTCTGTCAGCCGGCGGCCCGGTCGGCCGGGGCGCCCAGCAGGCTCAGGATATGCCGTACGGTCGCCGCGTCCCGCGCCGCGGTGAAAGGAAGCGCGTTTCCGCCCGTGATACGGAACGGATCGCCGGCCAGCGTCGCGCTCGCGCCGCCCGCCTCGGCGACCAGCAGCAGCCCGGCGGCGTGGTCCCAGGCGTTCTCCCAGGTGAAAGCCACCGCGTCCAGCAGGCCACGGGCCACGTTCAGATACTCCAGGCCGGCCGAGCCGCACGGGCGCGGCGCGACACCTGGTGTCCGCAGTACGGACAGGGTGCGCTTCTCGGCGTCCGTGGTGAAGTCGTGGTGCGAGATGGCGACTTGGAGATCCTTGCCGTGCTCCGGCCGGCCGGAGTGTATCGGCTCGCCGTTCAGCACCGCTCCCCCGCCGCGGCGCGCGACGGCCATCAGGTCGAGCGCCGGGGCGTAGGTCCACGAGGCCAGCAGCTCGCCGCGGTGGGCGAGGGTGACCAGCATCGCGAAGCCCGGGTCGCCGTGGACGAACTGCCGGGTGCCGTCGACCGGGTCGACGATCCACACCGGCGCGTCCCCGCCCAGCGCGCCGAGCACGGACGGATCGGCGTGTACGGCCTCCTCGCCCACCACGGCCGAGCCTGGCAGCAGCGCGGTGAGCGAGGCGGTCAGATGCTCCTCGGCCTGGCGGTCGGCGACCGTCACCAGGTCGTGCGGGCCGTTCTTCTCGACGATCTCGTGGTCGGCGAGCTGCCGGAACCTCGGCATGACCTCGGCGGCGGCCGCCTTGCGCACCGCCTCCTCGACATCGGACAGTGCACCGGAGACCAGAAACTGCTCGAACATGTCCCTCATGGAACCATGTCCCGGCGACGGCCGGTGACCGGGCGGCGGCCACAGAATGGCCGCCGCGTGAACGGCCTCAGCAGCAGGAGTGGTGGGCGTGCTCCTCCTGGTGCCACCAGTAGCGCTCGCGGGCGGGGCCCTGCGGTACGTCGGCCACGCTCGGCGCAGCCGCGCTACGTACGGCCGCCGCGCCGCGTACGCCCGCCGCCGCACCCGAGGGCTTCCCGCTCACCAGGTCGTCCACCGAGCGCACCACACCCCCCAGCACCACGCTCCGCACCGCCGCGGCCGCGCGGATGTCGCTCAGCGGGTCGCCCTCCACCAGCACCAGGTCGGCGAGCTTCCCCGGCTCCAGGGTGCCCATCCGCGCGCTCATGCCCAGCGCCCGAGCGCCCTCGGCGGTGGCGGAGCGCAGCGCCTGGTGGGGGGTGGCGCCGTAGCGGACCATGGCCTGGAGGTTGAGGTGGTAGTAGATGGCCGGGGGTACGAGCGGGCTGTCGGTGCCCACCCCGACGTGCGCCCCGCCCTCCAGCAGCCTGCGTACCGTCGCCCCGTGCCGGGCGACGAAGGCGAGCAGGTCGGTGGGGACGGTCTGCTGCGCCGCCGCCACGCCGCTGCGGAACTCCTCGTACTCCGCCTCGCTCATCAGCGAGGTGAGCCGCCGGTCGCCGACCGCCCATTCGGCATAGCGGTAGATCGCCGCCCGGGTGGCGGGCAGACCGGCGCCGGACAGCCCGAAGGTCGGGGTGAAGGCCATACCGGAGGCGATCAGGGGCTCGGTCATGTCGTCGTAGGCGTGGCCGAGGTGGGTCTCCTTCTGGCGGCGGCCGTAGCGGCTGGTGCCGCCCAGGTGCTCGGTGCCGTCGGCGCCGAGGCCGAGCGGGCCGAAGAGGTAGTGCGAGGTGGCGCGCAGCCCGAGCCGGTGGCCGCCGCGGACAGCGGCGCGCTGCATCGCGTACGGCAGCCGTACGTACGTCTTGACCAGGTCGTGGCCCAGCGCCTCGGCCTTGGTGAGTTCGCGCTCCAGCTCCTCGGTGTCGGTTATGGGGCGGCCGGAGGAGTAGTAGATGCGCGAGCCGTCGATCAGGTCGCCCGCCGCGAAGACCCGGGGGCCGACGCGGCGCCCGGAGGCGGTGGCCTCCTTGGCCTCGACGGCCGCGTAGTGGGCGGTGCCGGGCGAGCGGACCGCCGTCACGCCGTACGACAGCCACAGCTTCATGGTGTCGGCCCGCTGCCAGGGGCCGTGTTCGTGGACGGCGATCAGACCGGGCAGGGCGGTGAGGTGGCGCGCGTCGACGGTACGGCCGCCGCTCCCGGCGCGGACCGATCCGCGCGCGACGATCGCCTTGATGCGGTCGCCTTCGATGACGATGTCGACGTCGCGGCGCAGCGTCTCGCCCGTGCCGTCCCACACCGCGCCCACCTGCACCACCGTGCGGCCGGTCGGCTTGGCGGGGCGCCAGGTCAGCTTGACGGGGACGGTCCGCGCGCGGCCCGTACGGGCGTCGGCCAGGCGCAGTCGGCCGTTGGAGAGGTAGAGCAGCGAACGGGAGTCGGCGCTCCAGCTGGGCGCGTCGGCGGTCTCGTCGTTCAGCCGGCGCGCGGTCCCGGTCGGCCGCCCGGCGGCGTCCAGGGCGCTGAGGTGCAGGGTGCCGCCGACGATGTACGCGGTGTGCTTGCCGTCGGGCGAGTGGACCGGGCCCGCGTCGATGCGGTTGACCAGGGACTTGCCGGGGACGGGGTCGTCGTAGTGCGCCTCGCCGCTGGCCAGGTCGACGGTCAGGACGCGGTTGAAGCCCTCGCGGTAGCGGGCGGTGACGGGCGCCAGGGCGGCCAGCGAGAGCTTGCGGCCGTCGGCGGAGAAGGTGGGCCTGCCGGGCGAGTTGAGCGGGCCCGCGACCTTGCGTACGGCGCCGGTGGCCACGTCCACGGTGTGCAGGGTGCCCGCTCCGAGGCCGAAGGCGACGCTCGCGCCGTCGGGGCTGAACGCCGGGCCCGAGGCCGCGTCCTGGAGGTCGGTCAGCCGGCGGGTCGTGCCGTCGGCGATGTCGTACGCCCACAGGTCGGCGGCGCCGCCTCGGTCGCTGACGTAGACGAGGGTGGAGCCGTCGGGGGACCAGGCGGGGTCGGTGTTCAGATGTCCGTCGGAGACCACGGCCTTGGGCGCGGCGCCCTTGCCCCTGGGCGGGTTGACGGGTGCGATCCAGATGTCGCCGAGCGCGGCGAAGGCGATCCGTTCCCCGTCCGGGGAGAGGGACGGGGAGACGATGCCCTTGACGGGGCGGGGGGAGGCGGAAGCCGGGGCCGCGTCGCTGTCGGGTGCGGCGGGCCGCTCCTGGACGCGGGGGACGGTGAGATGGGCGGCGAAGGCGATGTCCTGCGCCGCCTTGGCCTTTGCTGTGCCTCCGGAGAGCCCTCCGGAGAGCTTTCTGCGGCGGATCTTGCCGTCGGCGGTGTAGAACACCTCGTCCGCGGAAGGCCAGCGGGCCGCGAACGGGAACACGTCCTCCGCCGCGTCCGACACCTTCTCGCCGTCGACCACGAGGGCGGTGCCCGCCGAGCCGAGGTGGACATAGGCGAAGCGGGCGCCGTCCGGCGAGAAGGAGGGCCCCGCCACCCGCCCCTGGGTGACGGTGGCGAGCGTGGTGCGCTTGCCGTCGGCGTCGACCTGGACGACGCTCTGCGGGGCGTCACCCTTGCCGGAGGTGAAGGCGATCGCCTTTCCGTCGGGGCGCCAGAAGGGCTGCGCCTGCTGGACGGTGGCGTCCGTGCTCGGCGCCCACACCTTGGTGGCGCCGCTGTCGAGATCGAGGACGTGGATCGCGTACCGGCCGTCGGCCTCCCCCGCGTAGGCGATCCGCTTGCCGTCCGGGGAGAAGCGCGGCTCGCGGTGGTCGGCAGTGCCCTTGGTCAGCCGGCGTGCCCCGGTGCCGTCGGCGCGGGCGAGCCAGAGGTGGAAGTTGCCGCCGGTGTACGACTGGTAGACCAGGTGGCGGCCGTCGGGCGAGAAGTCGGGCTCGGTCGCCTCCTGGTCGATACCGGTGAGCCGGGTGGCCTCGCCTCCGGCGGCCGGGACGGTCCAGAGCAGATTGAGCAGATCGAGGACGACGGTCCGGCCGTCCGGGGAGAGCGCTGCGGAGGCGTTGGTCGCCTGGGTGACGGTGATCCGCCGAGTGGCGCCGTCCGCGGCGCTGTCGGCGTTTTCAGCGTTTTCGGCCTTCTCTGCGTTTTCTGCCGCGTTCGCCACCGTGGCGAGCCCGGTCAACTGGCCACCCAGCCACAGACCCCCGGCTCCGGCCGCGGCCTGTCCGCCGCGCCGAATGAGCTTTCTGCGTGATATGCCCACAGCCGTACCCTCCGCTTGAAGATCACGATCTCGCCGAACCTAAAGGCATGGTCAAGCGGAGGAATAGCCCCCGGAAATAGGTGTTACCTGAACTTAATCGCGTCCCCGGCCTGCCCACCCTGATAACCGATGGCTATAACCGGAGGTCTTGGACAGCGGTCCCACCCCGGAGGCAGCGTGAATCGCGGCGGTGCCGACTCCGGCGCCGGGCCAAGCGACCGGAAAGGACGCGACCGCGATGCGCGCTCTGCTGTACGACCCCGAGGCTCCCCAGGGCCTGCGGCTCGGCGAGGCCCCGGAGCCGGTGCCTCACGACGCACAGGTCCTCGTCGAGGTCCACGCGGCATCCCTCAACTTCGGCGAACTCGCCTACCGGGAGGAGCGAGCACGTCCCGGGCAGGTGCTCGGCCTGGACTCGGCGGGCGTCGTCGTCCAAGCCGCCGCCGACGGCTCCGGCCCCGCGGCCGGCACCCGCGTGGTGTCCTTCGGACCACCGGGAGCGTGGGCCGAGCGGCGGGCGGTCGACACCGCCGAACTCGCCGTGGTCCCGGACGCCGTCGGCCTCGGCGCGGCGTCCGCCCTGCCGGGCGCGGGGGTCTCCGCGCTCCAGGCCGTACGCGCGCTGGGCCCGGTGATCGGCCGCCGGGTGCTGATCACCGGCGCCTCGGGCGGCCTGGGACGCTTCGCGGTGCAGCTGGCCGCGCTCGCGGGCGCGTACGTCATCGCGGCGGTCGGCAGCCCGCAGCGCGGCGAGGGGCTGCGCGAACTCGGCGCCGACGAGGTCGTCGTCGGCCTCGAGCACGTCACCGCACCGGTCTTCGGCGTCCTCGACAACGTGGGCGGCCCGCTGCTGGCCGCGGCGTTCGCCCTGGTCGAGCCCGGAGGCTCGGCCCAGTCCATCGGCAAGGCGTCGCTCGAACCGACCACCATCGACTTCGAGCGCGAGCGGCTGACGGGCGGTGACCGACGGCTCGAACCCTTCGTCGTACGGTCCCCCTTCGGCCCGGACCTCGCCTATCTGGTGAGCCTGCTGGCCAAGGGCCGGCTGGACCCGCAGATCGGCTGGCGCGGCTCGTGGGAGCGGGCGCCGGAGGCGGTGGCGGAGCTGCTGGGGCGGCGGGTGCGGGGGAAGGCGGTGCTGGACATCGGGGGCTGATCGCCGATCGGCTCAGCGGGACGACTTGGAACGGGTGGACTTGGAACCGGTCGGCTGGGAGTCGGACGCCTCGGAACCGGACGACCCCGGGCTGGACGACCCCGGGCTGGGTGACCCGGAGCTGGGGGCTCCGGAGCCGGGCTGCGGGCCATAGGCGTTCAGGAAGCGGTCCCGGAAGGTGTCCATCCGCCAGACCGGGGTGTCCGCACCGGGCCGCAGCCCGTCCTGCCACCCCCAGCCGGAAATCCGCTTCATGACGGCCGGGTCGTGCGCGACGATCGCGACCGGCACATCGTGGCTGGCCTTGTCGCCGCTGACCTTCGCCATGGGCTGGTGGTCGCCCAGGAAGACGAGCACGGTGTTCTTGTTGCCGTACTTCACCACGTAGTCGATGAGGCTGTTCAGCGAGTACTGGATGGACTTGCCGTACTCGGCGCGCGCCTGGGTGGAGTCCGTGAACACGTCCTTGGGGTCCTTGCCCGCCTTCTTGATGTCGTCGTAGACCGAGCCGTCGCCGACCTCGTCCCAGCCGATCATCTTGGGGATGGGCGCCCACGGCTGGTGGCTGGAGGTCAGGATGATCTCCGACATCAACGGCTTGTCGTGCTTCTTGCCGTGCTCAAGACGCTCGAAGGCCGTCAGGGCGTACTGGTCGGGCATGGTCGACCAGCTGAACTTGGGGCCCTTGTACCCGAGGTCCCGGGAGTCGTAGAGGTTGTCGAGGCCGTAGAACTTCGCCTCCGGCCACCCCTTGGTGACCCCTGGCATGATGCCGACCGTGCGCCAGGCGCCGGTGCGCTTGAAGGCGCTGGTGATGGTGGTGTGATGGCCCGCGGTGACGGTCCGGTAGCGGCTCTGGTTGTCGATCCACAGTCCGGACAGGAAGGTGGAGTGGCCGAGCCAGCTGTTGCCGCCGTACGTCGCCGAGGTCAGCCAGCCGCTCTTGGACGAGTACCCGGCGTCGCTCAGCTCCTTGGTCTTCTCGTCGAGCACCGCGTCGACCCCCGGCGCGATCTTCGGGTCCTCGACGGCGCTGCGGCCGTAGCTCTCGATGAAGGTGAAGATGACGTCCTTGCCGCGCAGTCCGGTCAGCAGCTGATCGCCCGGGACGTTCCCATAGGAGTCCCGTGCCGCCACCTTCTTGAACTCCCGCTCGTCCTTGAGGGTCGCCTTCACCCACTTCACCCGGTTCTGGACGAGCACGACCGTATTCCTGGAAGCGATCGGCGCCCCGGACACCTGCAGCCCGAGCGCCGTACAGACCACCCACGTGGTGCCGAGCACGAGGACGGTACGGGTCGCCACGGTGTTGTTCCGCGCCATGACCTTGCCGATCCGCAGACACGCCAGCGTCATGACGGCGAGCAGCACCAGAACGAGCACCACGACCCCGATCGTGGCGAGCGTCGCGGTCGTCGAGCCGAGCGAATCCTTGAGGTACGACTGGGCGTCGTCGAGCAGGATCCAGTCGAGCACCACGTTGAAGCCGCGCCCGAGGAATTCGTTGAAGCCGATGTCGAGGAGGTTGAGGATGGTCAGCAGACCGAGGAACACCCCGGCGAGCACCGCGGCCACCCGCCGCGGAATCGGCGGCAGGATGAGCAACACCCCGGCGCCGAGGACCCCTTCCACGGGGATGTGCAGAAAGGCGCGGGGCTGGATGAGGGGAAGCTGATTCGGCAACAGCAGCGCGAAGATAACCAACGCGACGGACACGGCCGTGGCCCCCCACGCCAACGCCCGTGCGGCGACGGGGTACTTACCCCGCCAGCCGCCGCTTGCGGCGGGCCCGGTGGGGGGTTGGTCGGTGGTGGTATCGCCTGGGGCGACGGGGTCACCGGGGGCGGCATCACCGGGGGCGGCCACCGACTCGATGTCGCCCGGGACGGCGGCAGCCGACACGGCGTCGAGCGCGGAGGTGTCACCGTCGCCGCTATCACGCGCAGCAGGGACACCCGCAACAGCATCAGACGCGGAACCACCCACAGCGGCGCCCCCATCAGAGGCATCGCCGCGCGCGACATCGCTCGCAGATGCGTCTCGCCCGGCAGAGGCATTTGGGGAACCGCCGCCCGCGACAGCCGTTCCTGCCGAGGCATCACCCGCTGTGGCCTCGCCAGCGGCGGCGTCGCCCGGCGCGTCGCCCGCTACGGGCGCACTCGAAGCCGCGGCACCCTCAGAGCTCCCCCGCTCAGCAACGTCATCCAATACCGCGGCCCCCGCAGAACCCTCGCCTTCGGGGGCAGCGGCACCCCGCGGCGCGGCGGCGGTACCCGCAGAGCCGTCCGCGGCCGTGTCGTCCGAGGCAGCCGCGTCCGCAGACGACCCGGCCTCAACGGCATCACCCGCGGCGGCCCCGTCCGGCGAGTGCGCCGCGAGGCCGTCCGGTGCCAGGCCCTCCTCAGTGTTCATCTTGTCCATGTCCGGCAGCTGACGAGAGCGTGTGAAGGGCGACACCCCAAAGTTCCTTCCGTGCTTGCGAAGCGTCTCTAATCGGCTTGGGTTTCCTGGGCGATCCCGGGTGTTCGGGATCGCGCGGGAGGGTGACTCGGCCACGGCTGTCCCCGGGTGGGGGTGGTGTGGGCGTGGCGGTGGAAACCTGCCCCGAGTCTGGCCCCGTCCGGCCGGTGAGGCCGTGCGGGGGTGCCGATCGTTGTCGGTCCCTGCTGCCGTGGACACCGCTGGCCGCGGTGGGTCGGGTGCGTGGAGGTCCGCCCCGCCGGACGCTTGCCACCCGGCCGTGCCCTGGTTGGGGTGCGGTTGTTGGGTGGGGCGGGGACCCTGCGCCGCTTCCCGGGCACAGGGCGTTTTGCTGTGGGGCCGCTCTTGGTGCGATCCCGGGTCTGTCCCTGGACCCTGCTCGCCCGGTCCAAGGCCTCGACCACGCGGCGGATCACGAAGGTCTTGCTGGTGCGGTCGAGGCTGGTCTTGTGCTGGTGGGTCAGGCCACGGGCCCCGATACGCTGCCACGCTGCGTTGTCCCGGCCGGTGCTGTAGCCGCACGCATCGTTGGGGCAGGTCGCCCATGCCCAGCCCGCCCGGGGGTCGTTGGGCGCCTTGTGGTGACGGAAGGCGGTCAGACACCGGGGGCAGTACTTCGACGTGCCCCGGGGCGGGACGATGACCACCGCGATTCCGTGGACGGCGGCCTGGTGACGCAGTTGGGTGACGATGGCGCCGCGCACGGTCTGGGACAGCCGAGTGTTGAGCGTGCGGCCCTTGCCGCGCGCCTGCATGTCCCGCAGGTCTTCGAGGTAGATGACCCGGGCTCCCGCGGCGATCGCGTGGTCGGTCATGAAGCCGGCCGCTGCCTTGGCGAGCGCCACGTTCAGCCGGGCACGCCGCCGGGCCACGCAGTCCCGCTCGGTTTGAAGGACGGCGAGTTTCCCCACCAGCCAGGGGTTCGGGCGCATCCCGCGCTCCTGCCGTGAGGTGATCAGGACGCGCAGGCGGTCGATGCGGGCGCCGATGTACTCGCCCAGGATACGCAGCCGGTCGGCCTTGGCCAGCACCCCGGCCGCACGGAAGTACACCGGGTGCCCGTCGGTCACCACCCTCGGCTGCCTCTCGGTGGTGAGGTGGAGGGTGCCGCCGGTGAGCAGGGTGTTCAGTCCCCAGTCGAAAGCCACCGCCGTGCGGTGACCGGCCCGCTCCGGCTTCGGGACGGCGAGCGCGTAGGGCACATCGAGAAGCAGCCGCCCCTGGCGGACGCGCAGGGTCGGCGGGCAGAGCACCGCGGTGGCGGGCACATGCGGCGGCAGCCGGAACCGGATACGCACCGGACGCCAGTCCGCCCGGCACGCGGGCGCTGGCCGGGCCGGCAGCCGCACCGTCAGCACCGCGTTGCGGAAGGGGTCTTGCGGGCAGCGTTCGAGGGTGGCGAGCTGCTTGTCGACCGCCGCCAGCACCACCTGCCCGTCCGCGCCCGGTGCTTGCTCGCACTCCGTCAGGCCCGCTGGCAGCCGCCGGTGACGGGCCTGGAACGCGGCGATCTGGCGGGTCCGGGCCAGCAGCACACCCGTCGCCACCACCGGGCCCTCGGGTAACGCGGTGCCCAGCGCCTCCCAGTCCGCGACGGTGCGCCGGGCGGGATCAGCGGGCCAGGTCGCCAGGAGCGCGGCGGTGATCTCGGCGCGCCACCAGGCCGAACGCAGCACCCGCCCCGCCTGCTCCTGCGCGATCCGCACCACCCGGTCCGGCACGTACACACCCTCCGGAATGGTGACCGACCAGCCCAGCCTCCGCAACGCCATCCACCCCTGCGACGGCAGCGACGCGCCCACCAGGTCGACACCGGAGGCAAGCCGGGCCAGGTCGGGCCCGTTCCAGTGCTCCTGGACCACCCCGGCCGCCAACGACCCGACCAGAGCGGTCAGCCAGCCGGCCCGCTCCACCAAAGCCGCCTCACCAAGCTGCTCCCCGCTCACCACATCCACACCACGCAGCGCGCGGGCGCAGGCCGCCGCGACCTGCTGCACCTCCCCCTCACCCACCACAACCCTGCGTCGCACCCCACCCTCCCCCTCACGCGCCTCGCCTCGCGACAGCCCGACGATCACATCAACGACCAAACTCTCGTACGAGTTACGCACTCCCATTCACCCCACCCACGACACCCGGGAAAACCCAGGAAAACCAAGTCAATCCGCCAACTGTTAGACACCCCGACGGCGACACGGCGGACCAGGCTCGGGAGCTCTGGGCCGCCGTTATCCCTTACGGCTCGTCGGCGGCGTCGGTTCAAAGCACCGCTCAAAACACCGCCGACCGACTTCCGGACTGTCATGCTCACGGCTACATTCCCTGAATGGGAGCGCTCCCATCACGACAACTCCCGCACCCCCGAAGGAGGACCCCATGGCACCCGCCCCGCACCCGAACCCCCACCGCAACCCCCACCCCCGCAAGCCCAACCGCCTCCGCACCCTCGCCGCCGCGACCGCCGCACTGGCCGCCGCGGCGGCCGTCACCCCCGCCGCCTCCGCAGCCGGCCCCTCCACCCAAGCCCGCCCCGCCGCCGCCTGCGCGGCGAACGGCTTCTGCGAGGACTTCGAGTCGCAGACCGGCACCGCCCCCTCAGGCCGCTGGACCACGACCGTGGCCAACTGCTCCGGCACCGGCACCGCGACCGTGGACTCGACCGTCGCCCACGCCGGCGCCAAGTCCGTACGAGTGACCGGCAAGGCCGGGTACTGCAATCACGCCTTCGCCGGTACGTCCCTGTCCGACGTCCCGGCCGGCTCCGAGCTGTACGCGCGCTTCTGGGTCCGCCACACCACCGCGCTCCCGGCCCAGCACGTCACGTTCGCCGCCCTGCGCGACACCAACGACAACTCCAAGGACCTGCGGATGGGCGGGCAGAACAAGGCCCTCCAGTGGAACCGCGAGTCCGACGACGCGACCCTCCCCGCGCAGAGCCCAGCGGGCGTGGCGCTGTCCACGCCGCTGCCGCTCAACACCTGGACCTGCCTGGAGTTCCGGCTCGACCGCTCCGGGGGCCGCCTGGACACCTGGGTCAACGGCTCCCTCGTCACCGGCCTGGTCGTGGACGGCACCCCGACCCAGGACGTCGACCAGCAGTGGCTGGCCCGGGGCGGCTGGCGCCCCGCGCCCACGGATCTGCGGCTGGGCTGGGAGAGCTACGGCGAGGGGGACGACACCCTCTGGTACGACGACGTCGCCGTCGGGACCGCGCGGATCGGCTGCGGCTGACCGTCAGGCTGACCGTCAGGCAGGCGTCAGGCGGGCGCCAGGCAGCCACGGCTCAGCGTCAGGCCTGCGTACGGTAGTCGCCGGGGGTGTATCCGAACGCGCGGCGGAAGACGTCGATGAACGCGCTGGCCGAGGCCCAGCCGCAGCGGTGGGCGACCGCCGTGACGGTCAGGCCGTCGGAGAGGAGCAGCAGCGCGTGGTGCAGCCGTAGTTGGGTGCGCCATTGAGGAAACGTCATGCCCATCTCGGCGCGGAAGAGGCGGGTGAGCGTGCGGGCGCTCGCCCCCACCCGGGCGCCCAGTTCGGGCAGTGGCCGGGGGTCCGCGGGGTCGTGCTGGAGGAGCGCGCATACGGCGGCCAGCCGCGGATCCCGGGCCGTGGGCAGATGCAGGGGCTGCTGCGGCGCCTGCCGCAACTGGTCGAGCAGGACCGCGAGCAGCCGGCCGGACTCCGCCGTCCCGGGGTCGGCGTCCGGGCGGCTGTACGCGATGATCAGCTCGCGCAGCAGCGGGCCGACCGCCAGTACGGCGGGCCGGTCCAGGCCCAGCGGGTTGGCCTCCACCGGCAGGCCGACGCCGTGCAGCACGGTGCGCCCGTACGCCCGGTGCTGGTGCAGGGTGCCGACGGGTACCCAGATCGCCCGGGTGGCGGGGGCGACCCAGCTCCCGGCCTCCGTCGTCACCGACAGCACACCGCGCCCCGCGTAGACGACCTGGTGTACGTCATGGCGGTGTGCGGACAACCCGCTGCCCGGGTCCAGGAGGCGGGTGGTCGTCGGCCGGTGCGGCCGGGCCGGGACGGTCCGGCGGGAGGCTTGGCGGGATACCGACATCACCTGGCAGTTTATCGGAAGCCTGCCAACCCGCCGGGCCCGGAGGATCGTCGGCGTGACACCGAAAAACCACTCCCGCGACCGCTCCGTATCCAGACCGATCACGATGATGGCCATCGGCCACGCGACCGTGGACTTCTACCAGGGCGCTGTGCCCACCCTGGTGCCGTTCCTGGTGGCCGAGCGCCACTACGGATACGCGGCGGCGTCCGGCATCGTGCTGGCGGCCACGCTGCTGTCCTCGATCGTGCAGCCCCTGTTCGGGGCGTTGACCGACCGGTGGACGATGCCCTGGCTGATCCCCGTGAGCTCCCTGGGCGCGGGTCTTGGCATCGCCCTGTCCGGGCCCGGCGATTCGTACGCGCTCACCTGCCTGGCGGTCGCCCTCTCGGGCATCGGGGTGGCCGCCTACCACCCCGAGTCGGCGCGGCTGGCCCGGACGGCGAGCCGCGGCAGCCATGTGGCGATGGGCTGGTACTCCCTCGGCGGCAACATCGGCTTCGCCCTCGCCCCCGTCGCCGTATCCCCGGTGCTGTCCGCCGGGGGGCTGAACGCATCGCCGTGGCTGATGGTGCCCGCGGTGGCCGGGGTGGTGCTGACGGCCTCCGCGATCCGGTCCCTGGCCCGGCGCGCGGCGGCCGAGCAGGCCGCCGCGCGGGGCACCGGCCGGGACAACTGGCCGGAGTTCCTGCGGCTCTCGGCGGTCATCGTCTGCCGTTCGATCATCTACGTGGGCCTGAGCGCGTTCATCGCCCTGTACGCCCAGCAGCGCGTGCCCGGGGGCTCGGCGGCGGGGTCGGCGGCGCTGTTCACGCTGTTCGCCGGGGGCGCGGTCGGCACCGTACTGGGCGGCCCGCTGGCCGGGCGCTGGGGGCGCGTCCGTACGCTGCGCCTCGCCTACGGGGCGGCGGTCCCCGCCGTCGCCGGGCTGGTGTTCATCCCCGGGCCGGCCCTCTACGCCTTCGCCGCGCTGACGGCCGCCGCCCTGTACGTGCCGTTCTCGCTGCACGTCACGCTGGGCCAGGACTATCTGCCGAACCGGGTCGGCACGGCCAGCGGCGTCACGCTGGGCCTGGCCGTCAGCGTCGGGGGCGTGGCCAGCCCGGCCATCGGCGCCCTCGCCGACGTCGCCGGTCTGCGCACCGCACTGGCCCCGCTGATCGCGCTGTGCGCTCTGGCCTGGCTCATCGCGGGCACGCTCACGGAGCCGGAGCCGGAGCCCGAACCGGAGCCGGAACCGGAGCCGGAGCCGGAGCCCGTACAGGAAGCCGAGCCCGAGCCCGCCCCCGAGCCCGCCCCCGGCACCCGCTGATCCCTGCTCTACCGGGCGCTGTCAGTGCCACGCCCTACCGTGGCGCTATGACCGTTCTGAGTCACGATCGCCTATGTGCCGAGATCGCCGCGCAGACCGACCTGTTGCGGCCGCTCATCAAGGGGGCGGACCTGACGGCCCCCGTGCCGTCCTGCCCGGGCTGGAACGTCGGGCAGCTGCTGCGCCATCTCGGCGGCGCCCAGCGCTGGGGCGCTGAGATCGTACGGACCCGGGCGACGAGCCCGCTCCCCGACGACCACTTCCGCGACCTGTCCCCGTACGCCCATGAGGACCCCGCCGTGCTCGGCCCCTGGCTCTCCGAGGGTGCCGGGCTGCTGGCGGACACGCTGCGCGCGGCGGGGCCCGACGTGGAGGTGTGGACCCCGGTGCCCGGCGGGACCGCGGCCTTCTTCGCCCGCCGGTTCACGCATGAGACGGTCGTGCACCGGGCCGATGCGACGCTGGCGCTCGGCGCGGAGTTCGCCCTCGCCGAGGACGTGGCCCTCGACGCTCTCGACGAGTGGATGGAACTCGGCTCGCTGCCGATGCACTTCGAGATCCATACCCGGATGCGTGAGTTGCTGGGCCCCGACCGCACCATCCACCTCCACGCCACGGACACCGCCCCCGATGCGGCGGCGGAGTGGGTGGTCGACCTCACCGGCGAGGTGATCGCCTGGCGGCGGGCCCATGAGAAGGCCGCCGTCGCCGTGCGGGCCCCGCTGGCCGAGCTTCTGCTGCTGGTCTACCGCCGGCGCCCGGCCCACGGCGAGGGCGTCGAGGTGCTGGGGGACGCGCGACTCCTCGACTTCTGGCTGGACCGGGTCCCCTTCGGCTGACCGCCCCCACCCCGTACTGCGCCGCGTACTACGCCGCGGCGAACGGGCGGTCGCGCCGGGCGTCGTGGAGGACAGACCCCCACCACAACAGCTGGTCCAGCATCGTCTTCGCCGCGGCGTTCGGGCCCTCGGGGTCCTTGAGCGTGCCGTCGGGGCCGAACAGCTCGTAGTAGCGAGGGAAGGAGACGTAGTCGCGGACCGTGTGGGCCTGCAGCTCGTTGAAGACCTGACGCAGGCCCTCGATGGCCAGCAGGCCGCCGCTGGCCCCGCTGTAGCCGACGAAGCCGACCGGCTTGGTCTGCCACTCGAGGTAGTGCCAGTCGATCGCGGCCTTCAGCGCGGCCGGGTAGGCGCGGTTGTAGTCCGGCGTCAGCACGACGAACGCGTCGGCCGCCGCGAGCCGCGCCGTGAGGTCGGCCATCTCGGCGGGGCGGGGCAGGTTCGGCTCCATCGCGGGCGGCATGGGCGGCAGGGCGAGCGGCAGCGGGGTGTCTGCCAGGTCGATGAGGTCCACGGCGAACCGGCCGTGTGCCTCGGCCTGTTCGACGAACCAGTTCGCGACCGTCGGGCCGAACCGGCCCTCCCGGACGCTGCCGAGGATCACTGCGAGCTTGAGGGTCTGGCTGGACATGGCTGTGCGTGCTCCTTGTTGCTGATGAGGTGGTTCTCGCTGAGGTGGTTCTCGCCGAGGTGGCGAAGTGGCCGGGAGGGCCACGGCGTCCAATCTGCCGGGCCGCGCCAGGGCCAGGAAGGCCGGGCGGAGACTGGTAGTGGCAGGGCCACGATCCCGTTCAACCCGGCTGTTACGTTCATACGGTGAGCGACAACGAGCTGGGCATGTTCCTGCGCCTCCGCCGGGAGGCGGTCACCCCCGCCGAGGTGGGCCTGCCCACCGGCCCTCGCCGCCGTACGCCCGGGCTGCGCCGGGCCGAGCTGGCCACGCTGGCCGGGGTCAGCGTGGAGTATGTGACCCGGCTTGAGCAGGGCCGCGACCGCCGCCCCTCCGCGCAGGTGATCTCCGCGCTGGCCGACGCGCTCCGCCTCACCACCGCCGAACGCGTCCATCTGCACCGGCTGACCAAGGGCGCCGAGCCCGGCTTCAGCTGCCGGGGCGACGCGGGCCCGGCCCGTACGGTGCGCCCGACCGTACGCGCCCTGCTCGACCGCCTGGAGCCCGCCCCGGCCGTCCTGCTCAACCGGCTCGGCGACATCCTCGCCCACACGGCCGGCTACGAACGGCTGGCGGGCCCCATCGGCCTGCTGGACGGCAGCGAGCCGAACCTCGCCCGCTTCGTCTTCACCGACCCGCGCGCCCGCACCGCGTACCCCGACTGGGCCCATGTCGCCGACGAACAGGTCGCCGCCCTCAAGCAGGGCCCCTTCCGCGCGGACCCCCATGTCGCCCACCTCGCCGACGAGTTGACCGTCATCACCGGAGACGCCTTCGGCGAGCGCGTGGCCACCCTGCCCGGCCTACCCCGCTCCAGCGGGGTCACCCGGCTGCGCCACCCCGAGGTGGGCGAGCTCCGGCTGGCGTACGAAACCCTCGAACTGCCTGCCGACGACGATCAGCGCCTCATCGTCCACCTCCCCGCCGACGACGCCACCTCCGCCGCCCTCGACCGCCTCACCGGCCGCCACCCGGGTGCGCTGCGGGCCCTGCGGGCGGTGTCGTCCGGCTGAGGCCCGGGGTCGCGGGACAAGGCGCCGTCTCTGCCCTCTCCGCTTTCCCATATATGACGCTGCCTGTCATATTTCGAGCTTTACGGTGGAGGCGTTCCCATCGAACGATGACCACGAGGAGAAGCGGGGGTGAGCTGTGCGTTCCGAGCGGCTGCTGGCGCTTCTGCTCCTGCTGCAGACGCATGGGCAGACGTCCGCCAGGGAGCTGGCCGAGCGCCTTGAGGTGTCCGTACGGACGGTGATGCGTGACGTCGAGGCCCTGTCGGCGGCGGGCGTCCCGGTCTACACGGAGCGCGGGGCGCGCGGCGGCATCGCGCTGGTGCCCGGATACCGTACGGACGTCAGCGGCCTCACGGCGGACGAGACACGGGCGCTGTTCGTTCTGCTGTCCGACAGTGCCCACGCGGATCTCGGGCTGGGTCAGGCCATGGGGTCCGCCCTCCGCAAGATCATGGCGGTGCTCCCCGAGGTCCACCGCCCGGACGCCGACCTGGCCAGCCGCCGCGTGTTCATCGAGCCCGACCGGTGGCGCACCGGCGCCGCTCCCGCTCCGGTCCCGGAGCTGGCCCGTTTGCAGGACGCGGTGTTCGGTGACCGGCGGCTGCGCGTCCGTTACCGCCACGGCCGTGACGGCAGCGAACGCTCCTACACGCTGGATGCGTACGGGCTCGTGAACAAGGCCGGCGTCTGGTACCTGGTGGCCGACCACCAGACCCGGCCGAAGCTCTTCCGCGCCGATCGGCTCGTGACCGCACGCGTCCTGTCCGAACAAGCCCGGCTCCGCCCTGGGGTGGAGCTGCAGCACGTATGGCAGGACCTGCGCCGCGAGGTCGAGAACCTGGAGCGGCCCGTGAAGGTCACGGTCCGGGTGGCCGCCGACTCCCGCACCCGGTTCCTCCGGGTCCACCAAACCGAGCTCACCGACCCCGAGGGCGTACACGGCATCCACGACGGCGACGGCCCGGACACACCGGCGACCGAGCTGACGCTGCGGTTCCATTCACTCGGCCACGCCACCATCCTGCTGGCCTTCGGGCCGGAGGTCGAGGTCATCGATCCTCCCGAACTCCGGAACGCGCTCCGGGAGGCGGCACAGGCGACGGCGGCCCTGTACCCCGAAACCGTGCCGATCGAATAGTCCCCCCGATATATGACGTCGATTGTCATATACCGCTGGGATGATCGAACGCAGATACCGACTCCCTCATCCGCAGACCTGCTTTCTCGGCAACCTTGCAAGCCGTTTGCGCCGCAGGGCCAATCAACTCTCCTCTGGAGCCCTTTTTTCATGTCTACCAACATGTCCACCGACCGTGCGGCTGCCGCCGTCGCACCGGCCGATACGCCCAGCACGCCGCCGGGCGGGGGCCGGCATCTCGGGCTGGCCCTGATCGTGATCGCGGCCGCCCAGCTGATGGTGGTCCTCGACGCCACCATCACCAATATCGCGCTGCCCGCCATCCAGACCGACCTCGACGTCACCGACGCGAACCTCGCCTGGATCGTCAACTCCTACGCGCTGGCCTTCGGCGGACTGCTGCTGCTCGGCGGACGGGCCGGTGACCTGTTCGGGCGGCGGCGCATGTTCCAAACCGGCATCGCCGTCTTCACCCTGGCCTCCCTGCTGGGCGGCCTGGCCCCGGACGAGGGCCTGCTGATCGGCGCCCGTGTCCTCCAGGGCGTCGGCGCCGCACTCGCCGCGCCCAGCGCCCTGGCCCTGGTCACCACCACGTTCCCCCAGGGCAAACCGCGCAACACCGCGATGGGCGTGTATGCGGCCATGGGCGGCGTCGGCGCCACGGTCGGCCTGCTGCTCGGCGGCACGCTCACCGATCTCCTGGACTGGCGCTGGGTGTTCTTCGTCAACATCCCCATCGGCCTGGCCGTGCTCACCGGCACAAAGACCCTCGTCGAGGCGGAGCGCCACCCCGGCCGCCTGGACATACCCGGCGCCATCACCGGCACCGGCGGTCTGATCTCCCTGGTCTACGGCATCACCCGGGGCGGCGAACACGGCTGGACCGACGCACTGACCCTGGCGTCCTTCGCCGGCGCGGCCGTGCTGCTCACCACCTTCCTGCTGCTCCAGGCCCGCACCGCGGACCCGATGCTGCCGCTGCGCCTGCTGAAGGACCGCAGCCGCTCCGGCAGCTACGCCACGATGCTGTTCATCGGCGCGGGCATGTTCGCCACCTTCTACTTCCTGACGCTGTACATGCAGCTCATCCTCGGCTACAGCCCGGTGAAGACCGGCTTCGCCTATCTCCCCTTCAGCTTCGGCATGGCCACGGCGGCCGGCGTCAGCTCCAAGCTGATCACGCACTTCGCGCCCCGGCTCATAGCCGGTCCGGGGCTGCTGGTCGCGGCCGTCGGCATGTTCTGGTTCGCCACCCTGGAGCCCGACTCCTCCTACGCCGCGCATCTGATGCCCGCGATGTTCGTCACCGCGCTCGGCCTGGGCATGAGCTTCGTACCGATGACACTCGGCGCGGTCAGCGGCGTCGCCCACCACGACACGGGCATCGCGTCGGCACTGCTGAACACCGCCCAGCAGATCGGCGGCGCGCTCGGCCTCGCCGTGCTGTCCACGATCGCCACCTCGGCCGCCAACGACAAACTCCCCGATGCGGCCACCACCCTCTACCGAGCGCTCGCCACCAAGGACTTCGCCCTGGCGGCCCGCGCGGGCGAGGCCGTAACCCACGGCTACACCATGGCCTTCGCCGCCGCGGGCGCCATGTTCCTCGCGGGTCTTGTCGTCACCGCGCTGGCCATCACCGCCCAACGCCAGCACACCGAGGCGGACGCCGACGCCCCTGCCGTACACATGGGCTGACCAGCCGGTCCGACCACTCCGGAAGCGGCCGAGGCCGGTGCTCTTGCCGCGGCGGATGTCGGCGGGGGCGGGGGGCGGGGGCGCGAGGCCGGTGTTCCGATTCCTCGGCCCGGCGGGCGGCTGAGCTTACAACTGGCTCCGCTGCGCTCCGCAGCAGCTGCTGCCGCGCGGTGGTCAAGTGGTCAGCCCAACGGTGCGCTGCGTCGGGGACGCGCGAGCGCGACGAACGGGCCAGCAACCGCTGGACGGCATGGTCCCAACGCCGCGCGCGGGCATCGTCTCGCGCCTTCGGCGCACAGCGGCCAACAGCGGAAAGGGGTGGGGGCGCCGGGGGCTTCGTCGCCGTCCAGACCAAGGGTCCGGTTGAGGCCCTCCCCCGGTGCCCGCCCATCCGTCGCGCTCCCGCGCCCCCGGCCGAGCGCACCGCTGGGCTGATCGGTCGGCCACCGCGCGGCAGCAGCTGCGGCGGAGCGCAGCGGAGCCTCTTTGAGCTCAGCCACCCGCCGGGCCGAGGAATCGGGACACCGGGCCAGCCGCCCCCCTTCCCCCCTCCTGCTGGCGCTTTGGACCCGGAGGGTCCGAGACGAAACCCGCACCCGCATGAGCCGAATGTCGCGAGACGGCGCACAGGCGCAGGCGAAGCGCAGCGAAGCGGAACCTACCTGCGCCCGCGTGCAGCGGGCGGCGGGGTGTGGAAGGTCATCTATTGGTCAGCGGAAGTGGCCATCAGGGTAGGCGGATTCGCCGTTTTCCAGGTGCGCTTCGGCTGCCTCAGCGGCGTCGTCGGATGCCGTGATCTGGGATCGGCGCTAGGGAGCATCTTGCCCGAGGCTGGGTCGCAGCCGCTGCCCGCGTGGGGTGAAGGTGAAGGTGTCCGCGAAGCGCCGCGTACCGCAGCGGACCGCGAGCAGCAGGGGTTCGTCGTGGTCCGGCGGCCAGGACGAGGGGGCTTCGGGCGCGGTGCCGTTCCAGAGGTGGAAGAACACCATGGGGTCCTCGGTCCGCGCCGTCAGATAGCCGAGCGTCTTGCCGTAGAGCGGGTTCGTGCCGCCGAACAGCACAGAAGGCGGCCCGAATTCGGCGACCACATCGGCCCATCCGCGGTCCTGCCGGACCCACTCGGCGATTCGGCCCCGCATCGATGCGTACGCCTCTGCGTCCAGCACGCGGTCCGCCTCCAGCCACCCCGCCCTACGGACGAACTCCGCGTAGACCGAGGCCACCTCGTGTGCGTGGTCGCGCGGCAGCAAGGGCCGGAACGCCCCCACCACCCCGGTGGCCGTCCAAGCCCCGCGCTCCTCCATCGCCCGCCGCTCCTCGGCCCACGCCTCTTCCCGGCGCTCCACGAACAGCAGATGATCCAGCAGCAGCCGGAGGCTCGGCTCCCCGCCCATCATCCCGGGCCTGCGCAGGGCCAGGTTGAGGCGGTCGACGAGGTAGTCCCGTATCTCGTCGGAGGACGCGAGGGTGGCGGGAGGGATCATGCCGCCAGTCTCCCGCACCGATTCGGGTGCGCTCTGTGAGCCGTCGGCGATCTGTCGATGGCATGTCGGCGACCGCTGTGACGCTGAACGGGTCCGACACCTCCCCGCGAGCACAAGGAGCCCGTATGCCCTCCACACCCCGGACCGAGCCCTGGGACGTCCACCGGCTGCCATCCGCCGCGGGCAGGAATGTCCTGGTCACCGGCGGCAACGCGGGGATCGGTTACTTCGTCGCCGAACAGCTCGCCGGCGCGGGGGCCACCGTCGTGCTCGGCAGCCGGGACACGGCGAAGGCCGAAACCGCGATGGCCTCGATCCGGTCTCGGGTGCCCGGTGCGCGGGTGCGTGCCCTGCGGCTGGACCTCGCCGATCTCTCCTCGCTCAAGGCCTCGGTGGAAGCTCTGCGGCTGGACCGTCTCGACGCAGTCGTCCACAACGCCGGGGTCATGCTCGACGACCCGCCCCGCCGCGAGACCGAGGACGGCCACGAGCTGATGTTCGCGACCAACCACCTCGGGCACTTCGCGCTGACCTCGTGGCTCGCGCCGCTGCTCGCGGCCGCCCCCGCTGCCCGTGTCGTCACCACGGGCAGCTTCGCGGCGAAGTCCGAGCGGCTGGACCTCGACGACCTCCAGAACACCCGGGACTACCGGCCCAAACGCACCTACGGACGGTCGAAACTGGCGCAGATGGTCTTCGGCCTGGAGCTCGACCGCCGTCTGCGGGCGGCCGGCAGTACGGCGCTGAGCGTGGTCACCCACCCCGGCGGCGCGCTGGACTCCCTCACCCCCTCGCGCCCTCCCGTCCACGTCCGCACCACCGGCGACCGACTGCGCGGCCTGCCGGCCGGCCTCTTCGTCCAGGGCAAGGAGGCCGCCGCATGGCCCGCGGTACGGGTCGTCCTCGACCCGGCCGTGGCGGGCGGGGAGCTGTGGGCTCCCCGCGTGTTCGGGCTGCGCGGCCTGCCACGGTCGGCACCCCTCTGGGACCACCTGACCGACACCGCGGTCGCGGCGCGCCTGTGGGACGCGAGCCGCGAGCTGACCGGCGTCGACCCGAGCATCGGCCTCTGAGGCCCGAAGATCTCCCACCTCGACCATCCATCAATGATATCGACCACCGTGTTTACATGATATCGTGTGGACATCTATTGTCCGGAGAGAGCGATACCTTGATGTCTCGCACCGTAATCGATCTTGATGACGACACCACAGAAGAGCTGATGAGGCTCTACAACGTGAAGACCAAGGCAGCAGCGGTACGCCGCGCCATGGAGGAGACCGTCAAGCTGCATCGGCGCCTGGAGTTCATGGACGCCATCGACAGCGGCGCGATTGATCTCACCTATGACGCTCGAACCACGGCTACAGGGGACGCGGCCTGACCCTTGCGCTACCTGATCGACAAATCCGCTCTGGCGCGACGGACCAAGACGTCCGTTCGAGCTGCCCTCGACCCGCTTGTCCAGCGTGGACTGATCGCTGTCAGCGGTGCGGTCGAAATGGAAATCCTCTACTCCGCTCGCAACAGTACAGAAGCCGACCAATTGCGTTACTGGCTATCCGGCTTCGAGTACCTTCCCTGCCCTGACGAGGTATGGGATCGCGCCAAGGAAGTTCAGTCGCTGGCAACGCGGACCGGCAACCATCGCGCCCTGTCCATGGCAGATCTTTTGATCGCCGCCACGGCCGAGCGCCACTCGGCAACCGTTCTGCACTACGACGAGGACTATGAGCAGATCGCTGCGATCACCCGTCAGCCCCATCGGTGGGTCGTCCCCTCCGGCACTGCCGACTGACGTCGAGATCAGGCGCTGGTGAACAGATCACGCCGCAGGCGAACCACGGCGAGGTCACCGGTAACCGTCATCACCTCCGTGGAAAGGCGATTCCACTATCCGCGTGTTCGACTTCGGGATCGAGGGCTACCGGCCGCACTGGACGAGCGGCCCCCGCGCGGTCAAGGAGGCCCACGGAGCCCGGCTGCGGGCCTTGGCCGGCCGCGCCCTGACCCGGCTGTGGGTGGTGTGGGACCTTGAGGACGACGAGTGGTTCCCGGACTGCCCCGTGTTGCTCGACTTCGATGGAGAGCAGGTGGAGATCAACCACTGGAAGCTCGACGAGCTCTCCCTCACCTGGAACTCCATCGATCCGCGCCGCCCAGCCGAATGGCCGGGCTTCGCCCTCCAATGGCGTGACACCGCCATCCCCGAAGCGGCGCCGCTCCTGGACCATCCCCTCCAGAACGTCGAACTCCTCGAATGGACCGGCCCCGACGCGGCCCGCGGAACCGTCGACGTCAGCTTCGTCTTCCCGGAGGGCCGGATCACCGTCCACAACGCCCTCGACGAGAACGGCCTGTCCTTCGCCCCGCCGCACCGCCAGTCGCGACCGCACCCGCTCGGCTGAGTCCCCCGTAGCGGAATAATCCCCCGTGACGCCGGAGCTAGCGACGTAAGAAGCAGCGACGAGAACGAAGGTGCGCGGATGCACGGTGAGTACAAGGTGCCGGGCGGGAAGCTCGTGGTCGTGGACCTCGAGGTCGAGGACGGGCGGCTGAAGGACGTCCGGGTCGCCGGGGACTTCTTCCTGGAGCCTGACGAGGCGCTGCTCGCCATCAACCGCGCCCTGGAGGGCGCGCCCGCCGACACCGATGCGCGCGGGCTCGCGGGCCGGGTCGAGGCGGCGTTGCCGGAGGGTGCGGTCATGTTCGGGTTCACGGCGGATGCCGTGGGTGTCGCGGTGCGACGGGCGTTGGCGCATGCCACCGACTGGACGGATTACGACTGGCAGCTGATCCACGAGGGTCCGCAGCCGCCCGCCCTGCACATGGCGCTGGACGAGGTGCTGACCGAGGAGGTCGCGCTGGGGCGGCGGCCGCCGACGTTGCGGGTGTGGGAGTGGGCCTCGCCGGCCGTGATCATCGGCAGCTTCCAGTCGCTGCGCAACGAGGTGGACCCCGAGGGCGCGGAGCGGCACGGCGTCGAGGTGGTGCGGCGGATCAGCGGTGGTGGGGCGATGTTCGTGGAGCCCGGGAACACCATCACGTACTCGCTGTATGTGCCCGAGTCGCTGGTGTCCGGCCTGTCGTTCGCCGATTCGTACGCGTACCTCGACGACTGGGTGCTGGGCGCGCTCGGCGATATGGGCATCGCGGCGTGGTACCAGCCGCTCAACGACATCGCGACCGACGCCGGGAAGATCGGCGGCGCCGCGCAGAAGCGGGTGGTGACCGGGGCCGGGGCGGTGCTGCATCACGTGACGATGTCGTACGACATCGACGCGGACAAGATGGTCGAGGTGCTGCGTATCGGCCGGGAGAAGCTGTCCGACAAGGGGACCAGGAGCGCCAAGAAGCGCGTGGACCCGCTGCGCCGACAGACCGGACTGGCGCGCGCCGCCGTCATCGACCGGATGATCGCCTCCTTCCGCGAGCGGTACGGGCTCGCGGACGGCAAGGTGACGGAGGAGGAGGCGGCGCGGGCGCAGCGGCTGGCGGAGGCGAAGTTCGGCTCGCGGGAGTGGACCACGCGGGTGCCGTGACCGACCACGGGGGTGGCGTGACGGCGGCCTGTGTCGATACGGGCGCGTCAGGTCCAGTTGGCCGGCTCCGCCAGTGCGTATGACGCGGCTATGCGGTGCTGGTCGTGGAGGATCGTCAGCGTGGAGGCGCCCGCGGGTGTGCCGTCCCGCCAGGCCGTGCAGTAGATGCCGCTGGACCAGCGGATGGTCTGCGAGGTGGAGGGCAGCAGGGTGATGCCGGTCGAGCTCACGGTCTTGCGTCCGTTGAGCCACACCTCGTACGCGCCCTGGCCGTCGCCGGCCAGCTTGAGCCGTACGACCAGCCTGATCCATGTGCCGCGCAGGTCGGTGACCTTGCCGACGGTCCCGGAGACCGCGCGGCCGCCGTAACGGATCTCGTCCCCTTGAACGAACATCAGCAGCCAGGGGCCCTCCGGGTCCTCGGGGGACCACTGCTGGAAGGTGACGTTCTGGTTGTGGAACCGCCAGTCGGGCGCGAGGCGGATGGCCTGGCCGTAGTAGCGGTCCTGGCCGACGCTCTGCGCGCCCCGCTGGAGGACTTCGGAGTGGTAGCCCCCGGTTTCGTTGATGTAGGTCTGGGTCGCCTCCAGTGAGTGCGCGCCCTTGTAGGTCGGGGTGTCGATGGTGCTGATCGACCCCTGCTTCTGGGTGTAGCTGTAGTCCCAGCCCGCCACGCTGCCGCGGTTCTGGAAGTAGACGCCCTCCGGCAGTTCGGCGGCCGAGGCGCGGCCGGAGGGCGCGAGGGTGGCGAATGGTCCGGCTAAGCCAAGACCTCCGAGCAATGTGAGTGCTTGTCGTCGCTTCATGGCGGAAGATGATGGGTGCCACCGGGTCAAGGGTCAAGAACCTTACCGGAAAAGGTCCGAGGATTAGGGCTTGGGAGTCGTTTCCCGGCGTCCCAGCATCAGCAGCGTGTAGAGCACGAGCGAGGTCCCGAGCCCGACCGCCCAGCCGTAGCCGCCCAGCGGCTTGAGGAACGGGATCAGCCCGTCCTCCGGGAACGGGCCCGCCGTTCCGGGGTCGGTGTGCGCGCCGCCGATCGCCAGCACCCCGCCCGCCGCGAAGGCGGCGAGCGCCCGCCAGTTCCAGCCGCCGGAGTACCAGTAACGGCCGCCCTCACGGTAGAGGTCGGGCAGGTGGAGGAAGGCGCGGCGGATGACCCAGTAGTCGGCGATCAGGATGCCCGCGACGGTGCCGAGGAGGGCGCCGACCGTATCGAGCCAGGTGAAGATGTAGACATCGGGGCTGGAGTACAGCTTCCAGGGGAAGATCGCGACCCCGACGACCGCGGCGATCACCGCGCCCACCCGGAAGGTGATCTTTCCGGGTGCCATATGGGAGAGGTCGAAGGCGGGCGAGACGACATTGGCCGCGATGTTCACGGATACGGTGGCGACCAGGATCGTGATCAGGGCGAACAGCACGCCCGCCCAGTTGTCGATCTTGGCCGCCACCTGCTCGGGCTGCCAGATGGGCGCACCGTAGACCGCCTGCGTACCGGACGTCACCAGGACCGAGAGCAGGGTGAAGAGCGTCATGGTGGTCGGCAGGCCCAGCGACTGGCCCCAGAACTGGGAGCGCTGATTGGCCCCGTAGCGAGTGAAGTCGGGGATGTTGAGCGACAAGGTCGACCAGAAACCGATCATCGGCATCAAGGCGGGAAAGAACACCGACCAGAAGTCGCCGTCCCAGCCGAGTTCGGAGGGCTGGTCCAGCAGCGGGCCCAGGCCCCCGGCCTTGTTGGAGATCCAGATCAGCAGGGCGACCGCGCCGACGATGACGAACGGGGCCGCCCAGTTCTCGAAGCGCCGCAGGGTCTCCATACCGCGCACGATGATGGCGATCTGGAGGGCCCAGAACAGCGCGAACGACAGCCAGTGCGTCCAGGGATAGCCACCGAAGGAAGCCGCGCCGGTCCACCCGTCGCCGAGCACCTTCCCCGCCAGGAGGAAGATGGCGGCCCCGCCGATCCACGTCTGGATCCCGAACCACGCGCACGCGACGGCCGCGCGGATCAGCGCGGGGAAGTTGGCGCCCCGGACGCCGAAGGAGGCGCGGGCGAAGACGGGGAACGGGATGCCGTAGCGCGGGCCGGCGTGGCCGGTGAGCAGCATCGGCACCAGCACGATCACATTGGCCACGGCGATGGTCAGCACCGCCTGCTTCCAGTCCATGCCGAGCTGGATGAGGCCGGAGGCGAGCGTCCAGGTGGCCGCGTTGTGGGCCATGCCGACCCAGAGGGCGGCGAAGTTGTACGTGTTCCAGGTCCGCCGGGCGACGGGTACGGGCAGCAGGTCCTCATTGGCGTACCGCCCGGTGGGAACGGCCGCGCCCACGGGGAGCTCGACGCGGCCGTCCGGGTGTGTGGTCTGAGCGGATGGGGCGGGTCCGGCCGGTCCGGCGGGCGACGGGGGCGGTGCGCTGGCGATCATGGAACCCCTCTTCGTTCGACAGTGGTCAGGACGGGAAGGGGCCGGCCGGTCAGTCGGTCAGCGCCGGGATGACGTGTTCGCCGTACGCGTCGATGGTCGCCTCCTTCGCGTCGTGCATGGCGTAGATCGCGAACTGGTCGACCCCCAGCGCGCGCAGCCCCCGCAGCTTCTCGATATGGGCCTCGACCGGACCGAGCAGGCAGAAGTGGTCGACGATCTCGTCGGGGACGAAGCCCGTGCTGGGGTGTCCGGTGCGGCCGTGGTGGGCGTAGTCGTAGCCGGCGCGGCCCTTGATGTACGCGGTCAGGGCCTCGGGGACGGCGCCGGAGTGCTCGCCGTAGCGGCGCACCAGGTCGGCGACGTGGTTGCCGACCATGCCGCCGAACCAGCGGCACTGCTCGCGGGCATAGTCGAGGTCGTCCCCGACGTACGCGGGGGCCGCGACGCAGATGGTGAGCGCGGCCGGGTCGCGCCCGGCCTCGGCCGCGGCGGTCCGCACCGCCTTGATCATCCACTCCGTCAGATAGAGGTCGGCGAGTTGCAGGATGAAGCCGTCGGCCTTGCGGCCGGTGAGGGCCAGCGCCTTGGGGCCGTAGGCGGCCATCCAGACCGGCAGTCTGCCGTTCTCGACCCAGGGGATCTGCACGGAGGTCCCGTCGACGACCGCCTCCCGCCCCTCGGCCAGATCGCGGATGGCGTCGATGGCCTGGCCGAGGCGGGCGAGGGTGTTGGGTTTACGGCCCGCCACGCGCATCGCGGAGTCGCCGCGGCCGATGCCGCATACGGTGCGGTTGCCGTACATCTCGTTGAGCGTGGCGAAGGTGGAGGCGGTGACCTCCCAGGTGCGGGTGGACGGATTGGTGACCATGGGGCCGACGATCAGCCGCTCGGTGTGTTCCAGGACGCGGCTGTAGATGACGAACGGCTCCTGCCACAGCACGACCGAGTCGAACGTCCAGCCGTGTGTGAAGCCCGCGCCCTCCGCGCGCCGCATCAGTTCGACCACCTCCGCCGCGGGCGGATCGGTCTGCAGGACGAGTCCGAAGTCCATACTCGCTCCCAGCTAGTCCAGGTATTGGCAGGTGTCGCGCGCGATGAACTGGCCATGCCCCACGCGCCCCGTGTACTGCCGCCGGTCGATGACGGTTTCGCCGCGCGACAGCACGGTCTCCACCTGCCCGGTGATCCGCTTCCCCTCGTACGCCGAGTAGTCGACGTTCATGTGGTGGGTCCGGGCGGACAGCGTCTGCTCGGCCCGCGGGTCGTAGATGACGAGGTCGGCGTCCGTCCCGGGCGCGATGGTGCCCTTCTTCGGGTACAGGCCGAACATCCGGGCCGGGGTGGCGCAGGCGATCTCGATCCAGCGGCGGCGCGAGATATGTCCGTCGACGACCGCCTGATGGAGGAGATCCATCCGGTGCTCCACGCCCGGCAGCCCGTTGGGGATCTTGGAGAAGTCGCCGCGGCCCATCTCCTTCTGGCCCACGAAGCAGAAGGGGCAGTGGTCGGTGGAGACGATCTGCAGATCGTTGGTGCGCAAGCCCCGCCACAGCGCGGCCTGGTGTTCGCGCGGCCGCAGCGGCGTGGAGCAGACGTACTTGGCGCCCTCGAAGTCCGGCTCGGCGAGGTTGTCGGTGGACAGGAAGAGGTACTGGGGGCAGGTCTCGCCGAAGACGGGAAGCCCCTTGTCACGGGCCTGGGCCAGCTCCGCCACGGCCTCCGCGGCCGAGACGTGCACGACGTACAGCGGCGCCCCGGCCACCCGGGCCAGCTGGATCGCGCGGTGGGTGGCCTCCGCCTCCAGCAGCGACTTGCGGACCTCGCCGTGGTAGCGCGGGTCGGTCTTGCCCTCGGCGAGCGCCTGCTCGATCAGGACGTCGATGGCGAGGCCGTTCTCGGCGTGCATCAGCATCAGCCCGCCGTTGGCCGCGCCGCGCTGCATGGCCCGCAGGATCTTTCCGTCGTCGCTGTAGAAGACGCCCGGGTAGGCCATGAAGAGCTTGAAGGACGTGATGCCCTCATCGACGAGGAGGTCCATCTCCCTGAGCGTGCCCTCGTTGACGTCGGCGAGGATCATGTGGAAGGAGTAGTCGATCGCGCACAGGTCCGCCGCCTTGGCGTGCCAGGCGTCAAGCCCCTCGCGCAGCGAGTGGCCCATCGACTGGACCGCGAAGTCCACGATGGTCGTCGTCCCGCCCCAGGCCGCGGCGCGGGTACCGGTCTCGAAGGTGTCGGAGGCGAACGTGCCGCCGAAAGGCATCTCTATGTGGGTGTGCGCGTCGACCCCGCCCGGGATGACGTACTTGTCGGTGGCGTCGATCGTACGGTCGGCCGTCCAGCCCTGGGCGTACGCGCTGTCGGGCGCGGCGAGGGCGGCGATACGGCCGTCCTCGACGAGGACGTCGGCCCGGGTCTCCTCGGCCGCGGTGATGACGAGGCCGCCGCGGATCACGGTGCGAGAGCTGCGGGACGTCATAGTGCGCTCCTTCCGGCCTCGTCGGCCGCTTCCGCCGAACCGTCCGCCATGGCCTGCGCCGCGCGGAGCGCCGTCGCCAGGATCTCCGCGCCCTCCTCGGCCTCGGCGGCGGTCAGGCTCAGCGGCGGGGCGATACGCAGCACGCTGCTGTTGTGGCCGCCGCCCTTGCCGAGCAGCAGCCCGCCCTCGCGCGCGGTCTCCAGGACGGCCGAGGCCGCGTCGGGCGAGGGCCGGTCGCTGCCCGGCTCCACCAGCTCGATGCCGATCATCAGCCCCCGGCCGCGCACCTCGCGTACGACGTCGAGCCCGGCGGCCGCGGTGCGCAGCCGGTCCATGAGCAGCCCGCCCACGCGGCGCGCGTTGCCCTGGAGGTCGTGTTCGAGGAGGTGGGTGAGGTTGGCGAGACCGGCGGCCATGGTGATCGGGCTGCCGCCGAAGGTGGAGATGGAGTTGGCGCCCAGACAGTTCATGACCTCGGCGCGGGCGACGACACCGCCGATGGACATGCCGTTGCCGATGCCCTTGGCGAAGGTGAGGACGTCGGGCGGGCCGGAGGCGGCGTGTGCCTGCCAGCCCCAGAAGTTGTCGCCGGTCCGCCCCCAGCCGGTCTGCACCTCGTCGCTGATCCACAGGATCCCGTGCCGGTCCAGGACCTCCCGGAAGGCGGCGAACAGCCCGTCCGGCGGTGAGGTGAACCCGCCGACTCCCTGCACCGGCTCCGCGATCAGCGCCGCGACCTGGCCGTACGCCTGGCCCAGCACATCCTCCAGATCGGCGACGCACGCCTTGATGAACTCGGCGTCCGACAGCCCGGCGTACGGGCCGCGGCCGCGCACCCCGCCGTGTACGTACAGCGTCTGAAGCGGCGACAGGCTGGTCGGCGACCACGAGCGGTTGCCGGTGATGCCGACGGTCGAGAAGGACCGGCCGTGGTAGCTGTTGCGCATCGCCAGGATCTGGTTGGAGCGCCGGTACGTGGTGGCCAGGAGCAGGGCCGTGTCATTGGCCTCGGTGCCGGAGGTGGTGAAGAAGACGCGCGGGTCGGGGATGCCGGACAGCTCGGCGACGCGCTCGGCCAGCTCCACCATGGGGCGGTCGAGATAGAGCGTGGAGCTGTGGATGATGCGCGCCGCCTGCTCGCTGACCGCCTTGGTGACCTCGGGGAGGGCGTGGGCGGTCATGGTGGTGAGGATGCCACCGAAGAAGTCGAGGTAGCGGTTGCCGTCGGCGTCCCAGACATGGCGGCCCTCGCCGTGCGTGAGCTCGATCGGCCGCTCGTAGTAGAGAGCGATCCAGTCGGGCAGAACGGCCTTGTGGCGGTCGTGGAGCTCGCTGCTCACCGTGCCTCCTTGTTCGCCCCGCCGCGGCAGCGGCTGCTCGTCACATCAGCGGCTCCGCCGCGGGCACCGTCGGCCGCGCGGCGCAGAGGTGCGGGCAGCGTGCCTTTCTGCGGCCCGGCGGCCGCGCGTCCGACGTTCACGGCTTCACCAGCCCCTCGTACGCGTCCGGCCGTCGATCCCGGTAGAACGCCCACTGCTGGCGCACCTCGTCGATCAGGCCGAAGTCCAGGTCCCGGACGACCAGCTCCTCCGTCTTGTCGCCGGCGGCCTCGCCGACGAGCTGACCGCGCGGGTCCACGAAGTAGCTGGTGCCGTAGAAGTCGTTGTCGCCGTACTCCTCGACGCCGACGCGGTTGATCGCGGCGATGAAGTACTCGTTGGCGACCGCGGCCGCCGGCTGCTCCAGCTGCCACAGATACGCCGAGAGGCCGCGCGAGGTCGCCGACGGGTTGTAGACCAGCTGGGCGCCGGCCAGGCCGAGCTCGCGCCACCCCTCGGGGAAGTGGCGGTCGTAGCAGATGTACACCCCGACCTTGCCGACCGCGGTGTCGAACACCGGCCAGCCCAGGTTGCCCGGTTTGAAGTAGTACTTCTCCCAGAAGCCCTTGACCTGCGGGATGTGGTGCTTGCGGTACTTGCCGAGGAAGCTGCCGTCCGCGTCGATCACCGCCGCGGTGTTGTAGTAGAAGCCGGACTGCTCCACCTCGTACACGGGCACCACCATCACCATGCCGGTCTCCCGGGCCAGCTCCCGCATCCGCCGGACCGTCGGCCCGTCCGGGACCGGCTCCGCCCAGCGGTAGTGCTCCGCCTCCTGCACCTGGCAGAAGTAGGGGGCGTTGAACACCTCCTGAAAGCCGATCACCTTGGCGCCTTGGGCGGCGGCCTGCCGGGCGTACTCCTCGTGCTTCGCGATCATCGATTCGGTATCGCCGGTCCAGGTGCACTGGACGAGCGCGGCACGTACGACGTTGGCCATGGTCAGCTCCTTCGCCTTCGCCTTAGCGGGCGTCTGGGCGTCTACGCACGTAGATTCCGGCTGTGGAAAGAACGTAGAAGCGCACTGACCACTCTGGCAATACCGCGGCCGTTACTCAACGAAGACGTTCACGTTTCGTGTTATGTCAGGCAAGGCGGGTCACTTCAGGTCAGGCAAGGCCGGGCACGCCCGGCAGGCCCGCGGCGCGCAGTGCGTGCGCGAGATCGTGGTGGCTGCTGGAGGACACGCCGCTCGCGGCGTCCAGCAGCAACGGCACCAGCTCGGCCGGGGCGTTCGCCGCGGCCTGCGCGGCCTCGTCGGGTCTGCGCGCCCGCACCAGCGCCTCCAGCAGAAACGCCGCTTCCGCGCGGCTGCCCGAGGCCAGCAGCGCGAGCACGGTCTGGGCCACGTCGGTGACGGGGCGCGCGACGCTCTGCCGCAGCAGCCGCGCGCCGTCCTCGCCGCGGCCCGCGGCGACGAGCGCCCCGGCGGCGGCCGCCAGCGCGGCGGGCGGAAGGCAAGCCACCTCCCACAGCAGGGTGGCCACGTCCGCGTCGAGCCCGGCGCGCTCCAGCTCGGCGGCGAGTAAAGGGAGCCAGGGGGCGGGCCAGGCGGCGGCCTCGCACAGCAGGACATGCGCCTCCCCGCCCCGGCCGTCCGCCCGCAGCCGCGCCAGCCGGTCCACGGCCCCGGCCGCGGCCCGCCGCGCCTCGGCGTTCCGCGCCGCCTCCTGCGCCGCGCGCCGCTCGGCCTCCTCCTGCGCCCTGTCCCGCCTACGCCGCTTCGCCCCGTCCCCGCCGCCGCTCCCGTACGCTCCGGCGAACCGCGCGCCTCGTGGCGTGGCTGGGTGTTCCGACTCGGCGCCGGCCGGTTGCCCCGCTCCCGCCCCGGCCCCACCGGGCGCCGCGACGGCTGCAGGGGCGCCCCCGGCGAACCGCGCGCCCCGAGGCGTGACCGGGTGTCCCGACTCCGCCTCGGCCTCGCCGGTCGCCGCGACGGCCTCCGCAGGGGCGGCCCCGACGCCCCCGACCGGCCCGGCCCCGCCGAACCACGCCCCGGGCATGGCTTCCTCCACCCCGGCGAACCGCGCCCCCCGAGGCGTGACCGGGTGTCCCGACTCCGCCTCGGCCTCGCCGGTCGCCGCGGTCGCCACCTGTACGGTCTCGCTCGGCTCGGCCGGCGCGGCCCCCGCGAACCGGGCCCCGCGCGGTCGCGCCACGGGCGCGGACTCCTCCACCCCGGCGAACCGCGCCCCACGTGCCCGGGGGCGCGGGGCCGGGGCGGGCCCGGCGTCGCCGGGCCGGGCGTCCCTGCCGCCGGACCCCGCGCCTGCCGCCGCGTCTGGTCCGCCCACGCCAGGCCGGGTGGCGTCGCCACCACCGGGCCCCGCAGCCCAGTCACCCCGCCCGCCGCCCGCCGCCGGGGCGGGCCCGGCCGCATCCGCTGCAACAGCGCCCGGACCCCCGCCAGGCCCGGCCGCGGCCCTCATGCCACCCGGCTCCGCGCCCGCCGCGGCTCCGGCCCCGAGAGGCCCCGCCGTAGGTGCGCCACTGCCGCCAGCGCCGCTCGGCCCGCCGGTACCACCACGACCGCTCCGGCCCCCAGCCGCGCCCGCCGGGCCGTCACCAGCCGCCCAGTGGCCACCCATAGGCGAGCCCCGTCCCGGCTCCCCCGGCCCGGCTCCCGCCTCGCCGGACCCGCCGACCGCCGCCGCGGCAGGCCCTCCGAGCCCCTGGGCTGCCCTGGCCCCAGGTGTGTCGGGGCCCACCGACGCCCCGCTACCACCCCACCCCCCAGCCGTTCCTCCCAGGCCGCCACCCACGGGCGAGGACCCTCCCGGCTCCCCCACCGCCCGAACCTCGCCAGACCCACCGGCCCCGGCTGCCGCTGCCGCCCCGGTGCCCGGACCGCCGCCAGCCCTCTGATCGTGGTCCTGCCGCGCGGCCCAGCCGGGCTCGGCGGGCGGCTGCTCGCCGTCCGTCTCGTCGTACGCCGAGGGGAACCGTGAACCGCGCGGTCGCCGCAGCCGGGCGGGGGCAGCCCCCGCGCCCGTCGGGCCGCCGTCTTGGGCCGGCGGCGCCGAGGCCCCGCCTGGCGCGGCGTCGGCGGCCCCCGCGGCCCCCGCCTCATCCCGGAACCACCCGTCCGGCGCGGCCAGACCACCCCGCCCGCCCGCAGACGGCGAACCCCCGCGGGAGGCGGGGGTTCGGGAGGGCAGCGCGTCCAGGGCGGTCAGGCGGGCGCGTAGCTCCTCGCAGCGGGCGGTGGCTCGCTCCCAGTCGTCGCGGGCCCAGGCGAGGTCCGTCGAGAGGCGTTCCCTCGCGTCGGCGTCGGCTTCGGCGGTGGCGTCGCGTACGGCGGCGTGGCGTTCGCGTTCGCGCTTGGCCGCGTGGCGCTGCTCGCGGAGCATCGCCTCCAGCCGGCCCTGGAGGGCGGTGCGGCCGCCGACCGTGGTGTCGTAGGCGGTGACGGAGGCGCGGTAGAGGGCGGCGGCGCGGGTGGCGGCCTCCTTCGCCACGTCGGGGCCGCGCTGGGCGGACAGGTCCTGGAGCAGGGCCTGGACCACGTCCCAGGGCGGCACCTCCCGGCCGTCGAGGCATGCGCGCATGCCTTCCGGATCGCGCTGCGCGAAGACTCCGTACCAGCCCTGCTCCGCGTCCAGACGCCTCGTCAGCGCACGCAGATAGCGCGCGAACTCCTCAACCTCGGCCGGGAGTTGACCGCCAGCCATGGTCATCCCTCTCCCCGTGTCGCCGTCCGCGTCCCCATGGACGAACCCCCCTCCAGTGGGGACGCATTCGACACCCTTTGTGTTACGGGGACGGTTACGAACGTGCTACGGGAGTTTTTCCGACTCCGCACACACCAGCCGGCCGAGGTCCGTCACTTGTCCGGGCTGACCACCATCGCCGAGCCGCCGCCGCGCCGCACGGTCTCCGCCGCCGCGAGCCAGCGCCCGCCGGACAGCCGCTGTACGCCGGTCGCCGCCCCGATCTCGGGGTTCTGTTTGAAGGAGTGGCCGAGCGTCGTGAGCTGTCCGCGCAGCGGGCTGTTCCACAGCCCCGGCTCCAGTTCGGTCTGCGCGGCGTTGCGCTGGCTGGCGCGGGGTGCGGCGATCGCGTCGACCAGGGGCATACCGCGGTCGAGGTGGTTGAGCAGGGTCTGCAGCACGGTGGTGATGATGGTGGCGCCGCCGGGCGAGCCGAGCGCGAGCACCGGGCGGCCCTTGTCCGTGACGATCGTCGGCGACATGGACGAGCGCGGGCGCTTGCCGGGGCCGGGCAGGTTCGGGTCGTGGACGGCCGAGTTGGCGGGGGCGAAGGAGAAGTCGGTGAGCTCGTTGTTGAGCAGGAAGCCACGGCCGGGCACGGTGATACCGCTGCCGCCGGTCTGTTCAATCGTCAAGGTGTAGGCGACGACGTTGCCCCACTTGTCGGCGACCGTGAGGTGCGTGGTGTTCTCGCCCTCGTACGTCGTGGGGGCCGCGGTCCCGCCGCTGTCGCAGCCGGTGGGCCGGGCGGGGTCACCGGGCGCGAGCGGGCTGCTCAGTACGGCGTCGGCCTTGATCAGGCAGGCCCGGGAGTCGGCGAACCGCTGCGAGGTGAGGCCCTTGGTCGGCACGTCCTCGAAGGCCGGGTCGCCGACCCAGCGGCCCCGGTCGGCGAAGGCTATCCGGCTGGCCTCGATGTAGCGGTGCAGATAGTCGCGGTCGCTGAGCTTGGTGAGGTCGGTCTTCTCCAGGATGTTCAGCGCCTCGGCGACCGAGGTGCCGCCGGAGGAGGACGGGGCCATGCCGTACACGTCGAGGCCGCGGTACGAGGTCCTGGTCGGGGCCTGGCGCTTGACCTTGTACCCGGCGAGGTCCCGCTCGGTCAGATCGCCGGACCGTACGACGCGCTGCGCCGCGGGGTCCACGGGGGGCTTGCGCACCGTCTTGACGATGTCGCGGCCCAGTTCGCCCTTGTAGACGGCGCCGACGCCCTTCTCGGCGAGCAGCGCGTAGGTGCGGGCCAGGTCGGGGTTGGTGAAGGTGGAGCCGACGACCGGGAGCCGGCCGCCGGGCAGGAACAGCTTGGCGGTGTCCGGGAAGTCCTTGAAGCGGGCCTGGTTGTCGGCGGTCTGCTGATGGAACGTGGTGTCGACGGTGAAGCCGTCACGTGCGATGCGCTCGGCGGGCTTCAGCACCTGCGCGAGCGAGCGGGTGCCCCAGGTGTCCAGCGCTCTGTCCCAGGTGGCGGGGGTGCCGGGGGTGCCGATGCTCAGTCCGCTGGTGACGGCGTCGGCGAACGGGATCGGCTTGCCGTCCTTGTCCAGGAAGAGCTTGTCGTCCGCGCTGCGCGGCGCGGTCTCGCGCCCGTCGAGGGTGAACACTTTGTGCTGCTTGGCGCTGTAGTAGACGAAGTATCCGCCGCCGCCGACGCCCGCCGAATACGGCTCGGTGACGCCGAGCGCTGCCGCGGTGGCCACGGCCGCGTCCACCGCGTTGCCGCCGCGCCGCAGCACCTCGATACCGGCCGCCGAGGCGTCGGCGTCCACGCTGGAGACCGCGCCGCCGTATCCGACGGCCACGGGGGTCTTGGCGGGCGTGCCGACCGGGGCCGCCCCGCCCTGTGCTCCGTCCGGTGCGCCGCCCCGCGCGCCCGCCGGGGCGATGCCGAGGGCGACGACCAGACCGGCCGTCGCGGCGAGGGCCGGAAGTCGGCGCAAAGGAGTGGAAGTTGCTGTTGTCGGGGACGTTGCGGCTGGTCTTGCGGGGTACTCCATCCGGGCCTCCAAGCGAGCGGCAGGGGCCGGAGCCTACCGGTGACCGTCCCGGAGACGACAGGGGGCGCACAGAAGGCGAAGCCCCCAGCGGCTCGAACAAACACCCACATCGCGGCTACGATGCGCGGCCATGACTGACACCGTGCAGGACCTCATCGCTTCCGGCGCGGCCCTGATCGTGGGCCTGGCCCTCGGCTGGGCCGTGCACTCAGCCTTCGCGCGCCGCGGGCGCGCCCGCGAGCAGTTGTTCTTCGGGCTGCCGGACGGCTCGGAGTGCGTGCTGGTCACACACCGGGACAGCACCTCCTCACATTGGAGCATCCCGCGCCATGACGCGCTCGCGCTCTTCGGGATCGCCGCCGTCGTGGAGAACTGCGGCGCACACGCCGAGGTCGCCCCGCATGACACCGGGCTCCAGGGCTTCGGGGCGCGCACCGAGTTCTGCGTCGGCGACCCGACCGCGCACCGCCGGCTCGCCGCCCACATGGGCAATCTGCTGCCGGGGGTCGCGGTCCACCAGGGCGACGAGACGCAGGAGCGCGGCTCGTTCACGATAGGCGGGACCGAGTACCGCGCGGAGCCTGGCTCCGTGGAGTATGTGCTGCTGGCCCGGCTCACGGCGGGTGAGACCGGCCGTCCCGTGTTCCTGGCCGCGGGCCAGCGCCCGGTCACCCACCGCGCCGCGATCCGCCACCTCGTACGCAACCGCACCCGGTTTGCCCGCAAGTACGGCGCGCAAGGCACCTTCTGCCTGCTGCTGAAGGTCGTGAACTCCCAGTCGTACGGCCCGGACGTCGTCGAGGTCGTCGCGGACGTCACCAAGGCGGCGACCTCGACGCCGGGCCGCTCGCGCGCCGCCCACAAGTCGGACTGAGCCCCGTGATGCGCGGAGCGTAGTTCCGCCTGCGGAGGTGGCCAACGCTACGCAGATTACGGTAAATGGCCACTCCCACGCGGGAGTCCTCGAAGGCACAGATCCGGCTTTGCCGGTGGACCCGGTTTCACACGGGACGTTCGACCGCGTAGGTGCGGGGCGCAGTCAATCGCCCCTGCTCCGCTCCGGTGGAGCTGGACGCAAGCGATGCGTCACAGCCAGTGACGTCCGTTGTGCAAGCTCGTCGATTTATCGACGAGTAGTTGACAAACCCGGGGTCTGCCAGAGCGCGCCTTCCGCAGTGACCCCTAGGGCCTGATGGGAGTCCAGGGCCTCGGTCCAGGCGCGGGCGGCCGGGCCCATCGCGAAGGCGGCCGTGGCCAGGGCGTCGGTCCAGGTCAGGCCGGGGCCGGTCAGGGTGAGGGAGGCCAGGGCGGTGGCCGGTTCACCGGTGCGCGGATCCAGTACGTGCGGGCCGCGTTCGGCCGTGCCTGAGGTGGCGACGGCCAAACCACCTCCCCCGCCGGTGACGACGGCACACAGCGCCCCGGGGCGCAGGGGGTGCGCGATGCCGACCCGCCAGGGGACGCCCGGGGCCGCCTCGCCCCGCAGCTGAATGTCCCCGCCGCCGTTCACACAGGTGTTGTGCGCCCCTGCCCCGTACAGGATCCGGGAGGCCCGCTCCACCGCCCAGCCCTTGACCATCCCGGACGGGTCGAGCCGGCCCCCGGCCGTATGGCTGAACCAGCCGTCGGTGGCGCGCGCCGCCGCCTCGCACAGGCCCAGCACCTCGGCCACCTCGGGCCCGCACCGCTCCACGGAGAGCTCGCCCCGGCCGAGCCGGCTGATGGCGCTGTCCGGGCGGTACGTGGAGAACACCTCGTCCACGTGGTGCAGCCAGGCCACGGCCTCCTCCAGGGCCCGGCCGATGGCGGGCGTGGCCGGGTCGCGGATGTCGAAGGAGAAGACAGTGCCCATGGCGTGCTCGACGTGACGCACACCGCGCCGCGGCTCAGACACCGGCCTTGTCCAGGGCGCTCTGCAGGGACTGGACGTAGCCGTCGCTGGTGTAGGTGGCGCCGGAGACCGCGTCGATCTGCGCGTTCTGAGCGCTGAGCGTCTCGTTGGTGAGCTGCGGTACGGCGTATGAGGCGATCTGCTGGGAGCGGCCGTCGCCGGACGGGGTCTGCAGCGCCTTGACGGCGGTGATCTTCCCCTTGGAGAGGGTGACGGCGAGCTGCACGGGGCCGTAGCGGGTGTTGATCGTGTCGCCGGTGTAGGTGCCGGTCGGGCCGGCCGAGGCGCTGTGCGAGGTGGACGGCGACGGCGCCGCGCCGCTTGACGACGCACCACTCGACGACTGGGACGGGGACGGCGGCTGGGCCGCCACCGCGGTCGTGGCGTTGACGTGCGGTTTGAGCGACAGCAGCAGGACCACGCCCGCGACGGTAGAGACGGTGGTGAGGGCGGCCTTGCGCACAGTCAGGGCTCCTTTACGGGCTCGGGGTCACAGACTCGGGATCAGAAGGCGAACGACTCGTGGTGGATACGGCGGCGCGGCACCCCCGCGCCGCGCAGCGCCCGCTGGGCCGCCTCCGCCATCCCTGGCGGACCGCACAGGTACACATCGCGCTCGGCCAGGTCCGGGACGAGCCGGCGCAGCTCGCGCGCGGTGAGCGGGGACGAGTACTCGACCGGCTCGTCGACGACGTAGTGGACGATGGCGCCGCGCCGGGCGGCGAGCTGGTCGAGTTCGGTCCGCAGCGCCAGGTCCTCCGGCCGCCGGGCGCGGTAGATCAAGGTCACCTCGCCGGCCTCGCCGGGGATGGTCTCGAACAGCGCCCGCAGTGGGGTGATGCCCACCCCGCCGCCGAGCAGCAGCACCTTCGGCGCGCGTCGGCGGCGGGCGGTGAAGGCCCCGTACGGGCCCTCGGCCAGGACCCGGGTGCCGGGCGCGAGCCGGGCCAGCGCCGCGCTGTGGCCGCCCGCCGCCTTCACGGTGATCCGCAGGAAGGAGGGGTGGGCGGCGGCCGAGAGGGAGTACGGGTTGGCGGCCCACCACAGGCCCGGCGTGAGGAAACGCCAGCGGAAGAACTGGCCGGGCTCGACGCGCAGCTCGTCAAGACGGTCGCCGGTCAGATACACCGAGACGACGCCGGGCGCCTCCGGCCGGACCTCCGAGACCCACAGCCGGTGGCGCAGCGCCCGCCGTACTGGGACGGCGAACCGGAACCACAGCAGCAGCGCCGCGACCCCGCCGTACAGGGCGTACCAGGCGAGCTGGGCGGTGCGGTTGCCGACGAAGTCGGCGCCGTTGGACAGCTGGTGGAAGAAGGCCAGGAAGATCGCCAGGTAGGTGACGAGGTGCAGCAGATGCCAGATCTCGTAGGAGACCCGGCGGCGGGCGGCGCGCGCGGACAGGACACCGGTGGCCAGGAAGAGCAGAAAGCCGATGGTGCCCTTGAGGAGGTCGGGGTAGTGGAAGACGAGGGTCGTGGTCTGGTCCACGACGCCGGTGTGCGAGGTCAGCGCGTAGCCCCAGATGATCAGCAGGGTGTGCGCGAGGGCGAGGGAGACGACGTACCGCCCGCCCATCGCATGCCAGCGCGCCAGCCGGTCGCTGCCGATGGTTCGGTCCAGCACCGGCACCCGGGCCATGAGCAGCAGCAGGACGGCACACGCGTATCCGGCGAGCAGCCCGGTGATGCGCCCGGCGCCGGTCAGCCAGCCGGCCGCGCCGACCACGGAGGTGGTGTCGCGCCACCACAGGGCCAGTACGGCGGCGGCGCCCGCCCAGATCGCCAGCTGGGTGAGGACGGGGACGAGGTCGGGCGGCCCCGGGGTGCGCGGCCGGGCGCGCGGCGCGTCGGCGCGGCGGTCGTGAAGGGTCGTGGCCACAAAGTCGTCCTTTCGCGGCGAACAGGGGTTGATCGGGCCGTCAGCCTCACAGGCGAACTTCTGAGGACCCTCTGAAAGAGCTTTGGAGAGGGGGCCAGGGGGCGGATGCAGAGGAAACTCAGAGCAAGCTCACAGGGCCCGGGGGTCCGTCTCGTCGCGCGCCCGGGGGATGCTGGATGTGTCATGGAGAACCAGATCACCGGCCCTTTCCTGCTGCGCCCCGACGGCGCCCCCGTACGCGTCCTCGTCGTCGACGACGAGCCCGACCTGACCGAGGTGCTGTCGGGGGCCCTGCGCTACGAGGGCTGGGAGGTCCGCACCGCGGCGGACGGGGCGTCCGCGCTGGCCGCGGCGCGCGCGTTCCGTCCGGACGCGGTCGTGCTGGACTGGATGCTGCCGGACTCCGACGGGCTGACCGTGCTGCGCGGGCTGCGCGCCGAGCTGGAGGGCGTCTGTGTGCTCTTTCTCACCGCGCGGGACGCCGTGGAGGACCGGATCGCGGGGATCACCGCGGGCGGCGACGACTATGTGACCAAGCCGTTCAGCCTGGAGGAGGTCCTGGCCAGGCTGCGCGGGCTGCTGCGCAGGGCCGGGATGGCGCGCGGGTCGGACCTCCAGCAGGATGACCGGCTGGTGGTGGGCGATCTGGTGATGGACGAGAGGGCGCGGGAGGTCGCCCGGGGCGGGGTGGTGATCGAGCTGTCGCGTACCGAGTTCGAGCTGCTGCGGTTCCTGATGCGCAATCCGCGCCGGGTGCTGTCGAAGGCGCAGATCCTGGACCGGGTGTGGTCGTACGACTTCGGCGGCCGGGCCCATGTCGTCGAGCTGTACATCAGCTATCTGCGCAAGAAGATCGACGCGGGCCGGACCCCGCTGATCCACACGGTGCGCGGAGTCGGGTACGTGCTCAAGCCGAACCAGCCGGATACGCCATGAGGCGCGCGCTGCAGGCCGTACTCCCCCGGACGCTGCGCGCCCGGCTGACCGCCGGGCTCGTGGTGCTGCTCGCGGCCGCGTCGCTGGCGGTCGGGCTGACCACGGTCCTGGCGCTGGAGGGCTTTCTCGTACGCCGCCTGGACCAGCAGCTGACCGCGGCGGGCGGCCGCTTCCCGGCGAGCCTGGAACACGGCGAGCGCCCGGACGCGGACAACCGGCCCGATACGCGCGGGCAGTCCGCGTACACGTTCGGCGCCCGGCTGAAGGGCGGCGAGGCGACGCAGGCGGCGGTGGTGCATGACAACACGGACGCCCGCGTACCGCTCACCGGCGCCGACCAGCGGGCCCTCGCACACCTGCCGGTCGACGGCCGCGGACACGACGTCCGGTTGTCGGCGATCGGCGCGTACCGGGTGCTCGCCGTGGCCGGTGACGACGGCGATGTCCTGATCACCGGCCTGCCGCTGCGCCCGGTGGCGGAGACGGTGCACCGGGTGGAGCTGGTGGAGGCCGTGGTCTTCGGGTCCGCGCTCGCCGTGACGGGGGTGGCGGGGGCGCTGTGGGTGCGGCTGTCGCTGCGCCCGCTGCGGCGGGTGACCGCCACCGCGGCCGGGGTGGCGCGGCTGCCGCTGGCCAGTGGGGAGGTGGCGATGCCGGCGCCGGTGCCGGACACCGATCCGCGTACCGAGGTCGGCCAGGTGGGCGCAGCGCTGAACCGGATGCTCGGGCATGTCGGCGACGCACTGGCCCGCCGCCACGCCGGCGAGGAGCGGCTGCGGCAGTTCGCCGCGGACGCCAGCCATGAGCTGCGGACGCCGGTGGCCAATGTGCGCGGCCACGCCGAGCTGGCGCTGCGCCACCCCGGGCCGGTGCCCGTGGAGGTACGCCACGCGCTGGAGCGGATCCAGTCGGAGTCGCAGCGGATGAGCACGCTGGTCGACGATCTGCTGCTGCTCGCCCGGCTCGACGCGGGCCGGCCGCTGGCCCGCGGGCCCGTCGATCTGACCCGGCTGGTGCTGGACGCCACGGGCGACGCGCGTGCCGCGGGGCCTGACCACCGCTGGACGCTGGAGCTGCCCGAGGAGCCGGTGACCGTCACGGGCGATGAGCACCGGCTGCAGCAGGTGGTGGCCAATCTGCTCGCCAACGCCCGTACGCACACCCCGCCGGGCACCGAGGTGGCGGTCCGCCTGGGGGCGCCGGCCGGGCGTACGGAGCTGACGGTCGCGGACAACGGCCCTGGCATCCCCGAGGCGCTGCAGGCCGAGGTGTTCGAGCGCTTCGCGCGCGCGGACCCCAGCCGCTCACGGGCCGCGGGCAACACCGGTCTGGGGCTGGCCATCGTACGGGCCGTCGTGGCCGCGCACGGCGGGACGGTCGGGGTGGCGAGCAGGCCGGGGCGGACGGTGTTCCGGGTCGTGCTGCCGGACACGCCACCGGACGCGCGGGCGGCGGAGCCGGGCCCAACCATCGTTACCCAGGCGTAACTTACTCGGCTATTACCACGGGTAAGTCGCCGCGGTTACCGTCGGGTCACTTAGTCGCTCAGCCGCTGAGTCACGTAGTCATCAGGACCTGTCAGGTGCCGGACAGGTCCCCTCCGCCGGTCCACTCCCCCCTCAGGAGCACCAGTGACCCACGCCCGCACCCACCTGCGCACCACCACGGCAAGCGCCGTCCTCGCGACGCTGCTGGCCGGTGCCGCCCTCGGCCTCGCCCCCGCCGCCCAGGCCGTGGACTCGTCCGTGCGCTTCGTCGACATCCCCGGCGACGGCGGCGTCACCCTGGCCGCCAACGTCGTCACCCCGCGCGGCGCGGGCGACGCGCAGCGCCTTCCGCTCGTCGTCCTGCCCACGAGCTGGGCCCTGCCCCAGGCCGAATATCTGGCCCAGGCCCAGAAGCTGGCCGACTCCGGCTATGTCGTGCTCAGCTACAACGTCCGCGGCTTCTGGCAGTCCGGCGGGGAGATCGAGACCGCAGGACCGCCCGATGTCGCCGACGCCTCCAAGGTCATCGACTGGGCGCTGGCCAACACCCCCGCCGACCCCGACCGGATCGGCATGGCCGGGGTCTCGTACGGCGCCGGGATCAGCCTGCTCGCCTCCGGCTTCGACAAGCGGATCAAGGCCGTGGCCGCGCTGAGCGGCTGGGCGGATCTGGTCGGCTCCATCTACAGCGGCCGTACCCAGCACGCCCAGGCCGCCGCCCTGCTCAGCGGCTCCGGTGAGCTGCTGGGCCGCCCCAGCGCCGAACTCCGCCAGATCTTCCAGGACTTCCTCGGCTCCAACCTCGCCAAGGAGCAGGACATCGTCGAGTGGGGCAAGAAGCGCTCCGCCGCCACCTACCTCGACCGGATCAACGCCAACGGCGCGGCGATCATGCTGGCCAACGCCTGGGGCGACTCCATCTTCCCGCCCAACACCTACGCCGGCTTCTACGAGAAGCTGACCGGCCCCAAGCGCCTGGAGTTCCGGCCTGGCGACCACGCCACCGGCGAGCTCACCGGGCTGCTCGGCCTGCCCAACGACACCTGGAACGACGCCAGGCGCTGGCTCGACCGCTACGTCAAGGGCGAGCGCAACGGCATCGACCAGGAGCGCCCGGTCCAGCTCAAGTCCCGTACGGCGGACGGCTACGAGGGCTACCCCAGCTGGTCGGCCGTGCCCTCCGCGCAGCGCAGGGTCGACCTCGGCGAGACCCGGCAGATCGCCGCGAACTCCGACTCCGGCGCCAACGCGGGCACGGTGCTGCTGACCGGCGCGCTCGACCAGTTCCTGAAGATCCCGCCGCTGGTCTCGGTCCCGCTGCTGTCGCGCGAGCGGGCCGCCGTCTGGCAGACCGACCGCTACGGCACGGCGCAGCGCCTCCGCGGCACGGTGCGCCTGCACACCACCGTCACCAGCGACAAGTCCAGCGGCACCGCCGTGGCCTACCTCTACGACGTGGACGCGCTCGGCGTCGGCAAGCTCATCACCAACGCCCCCGTCACCTTCCACGACCGCACACCCGGCACGCCCTTCGCCGTCGACCTCGACCTGTTCTCGACGGCGTACGACGTCCCGGCCGGACACCGCCTCGCGCTGGTCGTCGACACCGTCGACCCGCTGTACATCGAGCACAACCCGGACGGGGCGCACCTCACCTTCTCCTCGCCGAAGGCCGACCCGTCGTACCTCTCGGTCCCGGTGCGGGACTGACTCACGCTCGTCACGTCCTGGTGTCGCCCGGGAGCATCGTGGCGGGCTCGGCCGGGGCCACCCGCACCGCCTCGGTCTTCACGCTGCGCCGCTCCCGCTTGGCGACCCAGTTGGCGAACCACGACAGCAGCATGCACATCCCGATGTAGACCGGGGAGATGACCATGACGACCGGGATGAACGGGAGGCCGTAGTCGAGGTTTCCGGCGATCAGCTTGCCGGCGTGCAGAAACTCCTCGTAGGTGATGAGAAAGCCGAGCGAGGTGTCCTTCAGGGCCACCACCAGCTGGCTGATGATGGCCGGCAGCATCGCCCGTACCCCCTGCGGCACCAGCACATACGCCATGACCTGCGTTTTGCGCAGACCGAGCGAGTACGCCGCCTCGCGCTGCCCGCGCTCGACGGAATTGACGCCCGCACGGAACACCTCGGCGAGCACCGAGCCGTTGTAGAGGGTCAGTCCGGCCACGAGCGCGGGCAGTGGCTGCACCTTCAGCGCCACGAAGATGAAGAAGATCATCACCAGCACGGGCATCGCGCGGAAGAACTCCACGACGAGCGTGGCGACCCAGCGCACCGGGCCGTGGTCGGACAGCCGCCCGGCCGCGAGGACCGCGCCGAGGGCGAGGGAGAGGACCGCGGCGAGGGCGAAGGCCTTGAGCGTGTTGCCGAGGCCGCGCAGCAGCAGGAGCTGGATGCCCTTGTACTCGAAGGGCCGCCACTTCTCGGCCGCGAACTGGCCGGTGTCGATGAGTGCGTAGACGACCCAGCCCAGCAGGAGCAGCAGGACGACGGCGGCGAGGATGCCGTAGGCGCGGTGGCGGGCCCGGGCGTGCGGGCCGGGGATGTCGTAGAGGGCGCTGGTGGTGGTCATCGGGGCACTCCCCAGCGGCGCTCGAGCACATGGAACAGCGCGCTGATGGCGAGCGTGATGATCAGATAGCCGAGGGCGATCCAGACGAAGGTCCAGATGATGCTGTAGCCGCGCTCATTGAGCGGTTTGTAGGTGCCGAGCAGTTCGGTGACGCTGAACGAACCGGCGATGGCCGAGTTCTTGGCGAGCGCGATCAGGGTCGAGCCGATGGGCGGGATGACGGTACGGAACGCCTGCGGCAGCACCACCGAGCCGAGCGTCTGCGGGAAGTTCATGCCCAGGCTGCGGGCCGCCTCGCCCTGCCCGACCGGCACGGTGTTGATACCGGAGCGCACCGCCTCACAGATGAACGCCGAGGTGTAGCAGCCGAGCGCGAGCACCGCGAAGGTGAAGAACGGCAGGACCAGCCCGAAGCGGGGCAGGCCGAGCATCACCGCGAAGAAGAGCAGGGTCAGCGGGGTATTGCGGAGCACCGTCACCCATGCGGTGCCGAAGACCCGCAGCGGGGCGACGGGCGCCACGCGGAAACCGGCCATCAGGACGCCGAGCGCGAGCGCGAGCAGCGAGGCGTAGACGGTCAGCTCGACGGTGCCGAGAAAGCCCTCGCCGTAGAGGGAGAAGTTATGCGTGAGCACGTCCATGGGGGCGGGTCCTGGGGTCGATCGTCGGAGACGGGCGGAGCGGGTTTCTCAGTGCGGCGGGGGCGGCGGCGGGTAGCGGTCGACGGGCGGTGGCTTGGGGGCGGGCACACCGGACAGGCCGAGGGTCGCGTTGTACGCCTTCAGCCAGTTGCCGTTGCGCTCGTTGGCCTCGATCGCGTCGTTGAGTGCAAAGCGCAGCGCGTTGTCCTTCTTCGGCACACCGATGCCGTACGGCTCCTTGGAGAACGGCTTGCCGACCACCTTCAGCTCATTGGGGGCCTTGGCGGCGTAGCCCAGCAGGATGGTGTTGTCGGTGGTGACCGCGTCCACCTGGAGGCTGATGAGGTTGTCGACGCAGACCGAGTACGTGTCGTACGCGACGGCGTGGGCCTTGGGGTAGTCGGTCTGGATGCGCATCAGCGGGGTGGAGCCGGCCACCGAGCACACGGTCCGGCCGGCCAGGTCCTTCGGGCCGTGGATGTCGTGCTCGTCGGTGCGGACCAGCAGCGACTGACCGGCGATGAAGTAGGGGCCGGCGAAGCCGACCAGCCGTTTGCGCAGCGGATTGATGGTGTACGTGCCGACGTAGTAGTCGATCTGACCGTTCTGGAGGGCGGTCTCGCGGTTCGCAGAGGCGATGGTCTTGAACCTGATCGTCTTCGGGTCGAAGCCGAGCGAGGCCGCCATCATCTTGGCGATCTCGATATCGAAACCGGAGTAGCGGCCGGTGGCCGGGTCCTTCTCACCCAGGTACGGCTGGTCCTCCTTGGCGCCGACGACGAGGTAACCGCGGCGTTTGGCCTTCCGCCAGGTGGGAGAGGACGGCAGCCGAAAGCCGGTGGCCACCCTGTAGGCGGGCAGCGCCCCGGGCTTGGGCCCCTTGACCGGCGGGCTGCCCTCCTTGCCACAGCCCGCCGCCGCGGCGAGCACCACCAGGGCGAGGGCCAGGCCCAGGGCCGCGAGCGCGCGGCGGATGCGCGTCATGTGGGTACGCGTCATAGGGGCCACCCGGGGCTCAGGGCCTGGGTGGGGCTGTGATCTGGGCTCGCGAGGCGTGGCACGCACGCTCGTGGTGTTGCCGAAACGCCCTAGTAGCTCCTTCCCCAAGCTCTCGGCTTCGCTCGAGCAGGGGATACCCCATCCGAGGGCCTTCCGGCGCCTTGCGATCGCACGCACCACGCCCCGCTCCCTAATCCAGATCACAACCCCACCCAGGCCCTAGTGCTTGAGGATCTTGGAGAGGAAGTCCTTGGCGCGCTCGGTGCTCGGCGACGCGAAGAACTCGTCCGGCGGGCGGTCCTCGACGATCTTGCCGCTGTCCATGAACACCACGCGGTTGGCGGCGTAGCGCGCGAACCCCATCTCATGGGTGACCACGACCATCGTCATACCGTCCCGGGCCAGCTGGCGCATCACCTCCAGCACCTCGTTGATCATCTCCGGGTCGAGGGCGGAGGTCGGCTCGTCGAAGAGCATCACCTTCGGGTCCATGGCCAGCGCGCGGGCGATGGCCACCCGCTGCTGCTGACCGCCCGACAGCTGGCCCGGGTACTTGGCCGCCTGGTCCGCGAGCCCCACCCGGTCCAGCAGCTCACGGGCGCGCCGCTCGGCCTCCTCCTTGGTCCGGCCGCGCACCTTGAGCTGGGCGAGCATCACATTGGCCAGCACGGTCTTGTGCGCGAAGAGGTTGAAGGACTGGAAGACCATCCCGACGTCGGCGCGCAGCCGGGCCAGTTCCTTGCCCTCCTCGGGCAGAGGGACGCCGTCGACGGTGATGGCGCCGGAGTCGATGGCCTCGAGGCGGTTGATCGTCCGGCACAGGGTCGACTTGCCGGAGCCGGAGGGGCCGATGACGACCAGCACCTCACCACGGCCGACTACGAGGTCGATGTCCCGCAGGACGTGCAGCGCGCCGAAGTACTTGTTGACCTCGCGCAGCTCGATCAACGATTCGCCGACGGCCATACCGCCACACCCACTTTCAGCTGTGTCGGGCTCAGCGCAAACTATCCGCACATAGGGGACGCCTCGCCGAAGACACGCATCAATGGGTATTTAACCCCCATAAGGGGCCGGTCGGGGGAACGCGGCTCAGTTCTCGGCGACCTCCGCGTACACCTGCGAAAGCTCGGGCGCGCCGTCGGCCGCCCACTCATAGCCCGCCCCCACCACATCGATCTCCCGCCCGGAGGAGAGCCGGACGATGGGCCGCCCGTTGGGCCACACCTGCCACAGCGCACCGGGCACGGTACGGATGATCACCGTGCCCAGATACAGGCCGGCGTCGTTGCCGAGCCACCGCAGCTCGTCGGGGTCGTCGCGCCAGCGCGGCAGCAGCTGGTCCAGCGCCTCCAGGGAGGCCGCAGAGTCGTCGAGTCCGACCCCCGCGGACGCCGCCCGGGCGCGCAGCAGCTCACACTCCGACAACAGCTGGGCCACGCCCTGGGGATCCGCCTCCCGGGCGGTCATGACAGCCGTGCCGTGCGCCTGGTCGTGTCGCTTGCGCCAGTTGCCCAAGAACGGGATGTTCATACCACTCAGCGTGGCACCCCCACGCCCACCACACCACAGGGCGCGCGGACGTGCCGTGATCTGATCATTGTCTTGACGACACCCACCCGCCTCTCTACGTTCGACCCGCACCTGTCGGATCGCCGGTTGGGTTGGTTGCGAGAGGGGACACACGCATGCTCGTCGGCAGACGGTGGACAGCGACCGCGTTCGTGACGGGAGGTGTCGCCCTCTCCTTCGCCTGGACGGCGGCGCCGGCCGGCGCCGCCACGCCGGGGTCGCCCGGCCAAGAACCCCGAAAGCCGCTCCCGTTGGAGCGGCTTTTCGACAACACGGCGGTCAGCGACGACGCCGACCCCGGCGGCGCGGACTTCGACGGGACGGGCAACTCGCTGTCCGCGCAGGATCTGCGGGCCGCCGGCTGGGCCCCGGGCCGCACGCTCACCATCGACTCGGCCCGGCTCACGTGGCCGCGCGCGGCCAACGACGCGCGCGCCGACAATGTACGGGCCGACGGGCAGACGGTACGGCTGCGCGGGCGCGGCGACGGGCTGTCGTTCCTGGTCGCGGGGACCGGCGGCGAGGCGAGCGGCACCGGCCTCGTCCGCTACCGGGACGGGTCGAGCAGTACGTACACGCTCACCGCCCCGGACTGGCGCTCGGGCCCGACGGGCACCCGGGCCGTCGCCCTCCCCCATGTCAACAGCGGTGCCGGACAGCGGGTGGAGACCGCGCGGCTGTACGCGGTGACGGTGCCGGTGGAGCGCGGCCGGGAGATCTCCTCGGTGGTGCTGCCCCGCGACCCGGGCGCGGCCGATCTGCATGTGTTCGCCGCCTCGGTGCGCCGGGCCGCCGAGGGCTGGACGGGCAGCTGGTCGGCGAGCACCAGCGGCTATACGGCGGTCGGCCCGTGGACCGACCAGACGCTGCGGCTCGTGGTGCACACCAGCGCGGGCGGCCCGACGGCCCGGATCCGGCTGGCCAACACCTTCGCGGCGGCCCCGGTGCGGATCGGCCACGCTAGCGTCTCCCTGCAGGCGCAGGGCGCGGCGGCGGACGGCGACCCCGTCCCGCTCACCTTCGGCGGCCGGGAGGGCATCGAGATCGCGGCGGGGGCGCAGGAGTTCAGCGACCCGGTGGGCTTCGACGTGCCGCCGGACGCCAATCTGCTGGTGAGCATCCATCTGCCGGAGGCGGTCCAGGCCGTGCCGGTGCACAGCCAGGCCACCCAGCGCTCGTATCTGAGCCCGCCGGGCAGCGGTGACCATACGGCCGACGCGGGCGGCGAGGCGTACACCGGCACCCTGACCACCTGGCCGATTCTGACCGGTGTGGACGTCGGGGGCGGGCCGGGGTCGGTGGTGACCCTCGGCGACTCGATCACCGACGGCACCAAGTCGACCACCGACGCCAACCGGCGCTGGCCGGACGTGCTGGCCCGGCGGCTGCTCGGCCAGTCCGACGTCCCCGCGTACGGGGTGCTCAACCAGGGCATCTCCGCCAACCGCGTGGTGACCGACCGCTACCCGGGCGAGGGGGTGAGCACGGACACCGGCGGGGTGAGCGCCCTGCACCGGCTGGAGCGCGATGTGTTCGCCCAGACGGACGTCCGTACGGTCGTGGTCTTCCAGGGCATCAACGATCTGCGCTGGGGCGCCTCGGCCGAGCAGCTGACCGCCGGGCTGCGCACCATCGCCCAGCGCGCGCATGAGCGCGGGCTGCGGGTGGTGATGGCGACGATCGCGCCCTGCGAGGGCGAGTCGCTGTGCACCGCGGACGTGGACGTCCGGCGCACCGCCGTCAACGCCTTCATCCGGGACAGCGGCGGGGAGTTCGACGGGGTGCTGGACTTCGACGCGGTGGTGCGCGATCCGGAGCGGCCGCAGCGGATCGCGCCCGCGTACGACAGCGGCGACCATCTGCACCCCGGCGATGCGGGGCTGCGGGCGATGGCCGACTCGATCGATCTGCGGCAGCTGACCGGCTGAGGCGCCCGCCGGACCACGCGTCAGATGTCGAGGTCCACGACGACCGGCGCGTGGTCCGAGGCGCCCTTGCCCTTGCGCTCCTCGCGGTCCACATACGCATCGCTCACGGACTTGGCGAATGCCTCGTTGCCGTACACCAGGTCGATCCGCATGCCCTTGTTCTTCGGGAAGCCCAGCTCCCGGTAGTCCCAGTAGGTGAAGGGGTGGTCGTACTTCAGGGGGCGCGGCATCACATCGGACAGGCCCACCTCGCGCAGGGCGGCCAGCGCCTCGCGCTCCTTGGTGGTGACATGCGTCGAGCCCTCGAAGACGGCGCGGTCCCATACGTCCTCGTCGGTCGGCGCCACATTGAAGTCGCCGAGGACGGCGAAGGGGCCGCCGGCCGCCGCGTCGGCCGCGGCGGAGGTCCGCAGCGCCTCGAACCAGCTCAGCTTGTAGTCGTAGTGCGGATGCCCGATCTCCCGGCCGTTGGGCACGTACACCGACTGGACGCGGACGCCGCCGCAGGTCGCGGCGATGGCGCGGGGCTCCTGCTCGCCCTCGTAGGCCGGGCCGCCGGGCAGGCCGGGGGTCACGTCCGCCAGGCCGACGCGGGAGATCACCCCCACCCCGTTCCACCTGCCGGTGGCGTTGACCGCGGCCTCATAGCCGAGATCGCGCAGCGGCTCGTACGGGAAGGCGCTCTCGGCGCTCTTGATCTCCTGTATGCACAGCACGTCCGTGCCGCTGCTCTCCAGCCAGGCGAGCAGGCGGGGCAGCCGCGCGGTGATCGAATTGACGTTCCAGGTCGCGATGCGCATAGGGGACAACCTACCTCGCGGGTCCGACAACGCTCACCGCGCGGGATTCCCTCAGGCCGTGACGCTCTCCCCCGGCACCAGGCGCAGGTGATCGGCGCCGATTCCGGGGCCCTCGGGGCCGAGCATACGGCCGTAGACCAGCGGCGCGACGTCGGACAGCAGGGCGTCGTGGATGTCGATCGCGCGGCTCGGCGCGACCTCGCGGACGTAGTCGACGATCTCGGCGAGCTTGTTCCACGGCGCGTGGACCGGCAGCATCAGGGTCTCGACCGGCCGCTCGGGCACGGTGAGCGCGTCGCCGGGGTGGAAGACGGTGCCGTCCACCAGGTAGCCCACATTGGTGATCCGCGGGATGTCCGGGTGGATGACGGCGTGCAGCTGCCCGTGGACCTCGATATCGAATCCCGCGGCGGTGAAGGTGTCGCCCTCGCCGACGGTGTGCACCCGGCCAGGGAAGGCGTCCGCGATCCGCTCGGCGACGGCGGCGAGCGTCCAGATCCGCGCGGCGGGGTTGGCGTCGAGCGCGGCCCGCAGCCGCCGCTCGTCGAAGTGATCGATGTGCTCGTGGGTGACCAGGATCGCGTCCGCGCCCACCGCGGCGTCCTCCTCGCTGAACGCGCCGGGGTCGATGACGAGCGACTGACCGTCCTTCTCCAGCGCCACGCAGGCGTGGCCCTTCTTGGTGAGCTTCATGGGGATCATTGTCCTCCCGGCGGGCGCGCCGGGCGCTCCCGGGCCGCTCACGGGGCGCTCACGGGACGTTCCCCCGGAAAGCGTCACCCCTCGGGCGTCGTCTCCTCGCGGATGACGCGCTGCGCCACGGCGAAGGCCGAGTTCGCGGTGGGCACCCCGCAGTAGACGGCGGTGTGCAGCAGCACTTCCTTGATCTCGGCGGGGGTCAGCCCGTTGCGCAGCGCGGCGCGGGTGTGGAAGGCGAGCTCGTCGAGGTGGCCGCGGGCGGCGAGCGCGGTGAGGGTGATCACGCTGCGGGTGCGCCGGTCCAGACCGGGCCGGTTCCACACCTCGCCCCAGGCGTAGCGGGTGATGAAGTCCTGGAAGTCGCCGGTGAACTCGTCGGCGTTGGACTGGGCGCGGTCCACATGGGCGTCGCCGAGCACTTCCCGGCGGACCCTGATCCCCTTCTCGTACGCGTCCGAACGGGTGTCGACGAGGGCGGAGCCGGGCTCGACGTAGCTGATCTCGGCGACGGGGGCGCCGGTGATGTGTACACCGTTGACGGCTCCGTTCGCGGCTCCGTTCACGGGGACTCCGTTCACGGGGACGCCATTGGCCGGGAAGCCATTGACCGGGAAGCCGTTGACGGGCACGCCGGTGGGCGGCGCGGTGGCGAGCATCGACCGGGCCGCGGGGGTGGGGATCGCGGTCATACCGGTCGGCTGGTCCGCGGACTGCCAGGAGGCGGAGAAGTGGCGCACCAGGAGGTCGGTGACGGCGGTGGGCTGTTCGACGGGCGCCAGGTGGGAGGCGCCGGGGACCAGCGCGAGCCGGGCGTCGGGGATGCCGGCGACCATCACCCGGGCGTCGGCCGGCGGGGTCACCTCGTCGTCGGCGCCCACCACGACCAGGGTCGGGGCGCCGATACGGCCGAGCTCGGCGCGGATGTCGAAGGCGGCCAGGGCCTCGCAGGCGGCGATGTAGCAGCCGGGGTCGGTGGTACGGACCATCTGGACGGACCAGTCGACGATGGCGGGCTGACCGGCGGCGAACATGGGGGTGAACCAGCGGTCGGGGGTGGCGCGGGCGATCGGGTCGAGGCCGTTGGTACGGACCACCACGCCGCGCTGGCGGTAGGAGTCGGCGGTGCCGAAGCGCGGTGCGGCGGAGACGAGTGCGAGGGAGCCCAATCTGAGCGGATGTCGCAGCGCCAGCTCCGCGCCGATGGCCGCGCCGATCGAGCAACCCGCGTAGCCGAAGCGGTCGATGCCCAGCATGTCGAGCGTGCCCAGCAGGCGCTCGGCGAGGTCGGGTATCGAATGGGCGGGGTGCGCGGCGGCGCCGCCGTGGCCGGGCAGGTCGAACCGCAGCACGCGCCAGTGGCGGGACAGCTCGGGTATCTGGCGGTCCCACATGTGCCAGGTGGTGCCCAGCGACGGGCCCAGGATGAGGACGGGCCCGTCCTCGGGGCCGTCGAACCGGTATTGAAGAGTCTGCGTCTCGCTCACCGGGTCACGGTATCCGACGGCCCTGACGGAGATCAGGGTGTGACGGAGGAGACGACGTACACCTTGGGGTGGCTGCGGTTCTCGAAATCGACCGTGATGTCCAACTCCGGCTGGGGTTCCTTCTGCTTGACCACCATCCCGGACCAGTCCTCGTCGCCGCCGATCCGCCAGCCGACCTTCTTCGCGTCGTCGGCGTCGATGGTGACCCTGCCGTTCTCCAGCTCCGCGCGGTCGGTGCCGAGCCGGACCAGGAACCGGTCCAGGCCCTGGACGGAGGTGACGAACTGCACGTACAGCGAGCTGGTCTCCCAGGAGTTGGTCTCGTAGAACGCCACATCCTTGGAGTAGCCCGGGATCCATACGTCGTAGATGCGCCGCTGGACCTTGCTCGGCCAGCCCGCGGTGAGGCCGGTCGCCGAGGCGTTCTCCTGCTTGTCCTCGCCGCTGTTGCGGCTCTGGAGGGCGGAGATGACCATATAGCCCGCGGGGATCGTGATCAGCAGAAAGACCACCACCACCTTGAGCCAGCGGCGCGGCCGGGGCCCGCCGCCGGGCCGCTCCCCGACGTCCCCGCCGCTCCCCCGGCCCGGCGGCGAGGCACCGTTGGCGGAGACGGCGGAGGTCCCATTGGCGGCAGAGGTCCCATGAGCGGCGGAGGCGCCGTTGGTGGGGGCGGTGGGCGCGGCGGGGCGCTGCTCGGCGGCGGTCACTGCCGGCCCCCCTGCTGGCCGCGCGACGCCAGCCACGGGGTGGCCCCGGCACGCTCGTAGCGCTCCACGCGGCGCCGGTTGGCGCGGCGGAAGCGGCGGGCGACCAGCCGGGCCAGGTCGGCGGCGCCGACCATGCCCGCCTCGGGGCCCAGCTGGGCCTTGACGATACGGGCCTCCGGCCGGTAGCCGCGGCCGGTCAGGGTGCGCCGGAACGCGTCCCGGGCCGGGCCGATCAGCAGGTCGTCGGCCGCGCTGACGCCACCGCCGATGACGAAGCAGGAGGGGTCCAGGGCCGCGGCGAGGTTGGCGATGCCGACGCCGAGCCACTGGCCGATGTCCTGCAGCAGCTCGACGCACATGGCGTCGCCCTCGCGGGCCAGCTCGGTGATCAGCGGCCCGGTGATCTCGTTGATGTTGCCGCCGACCCGGTCGATGATCCCGTACGCGACCGGGGACTCGGCGGCGGCCAGTTCGCGCGCCTCCCTGACCAGCGCGTTACCGGAGCTGTACTGCTCCCAGCAGCCGCGGTTGCCGCAGGGGCAGCGGTGGCCGGCGGGCACCACCTGCATATGGCCGAACTCGCCCGCGACCCCGTACTTGCCGCGCTTGACCTGGCCGTCCTCCAGGATCGCGCCGCCGATACCGGTGCCGAGCGTGATCATGACGAGGTGGTCCTCGCCGCGCCCCGCGCCGAACCGCCACTCGGCCCACGCGGCGGCGTTGGCGTCGTTGTCGACCATCACCGGGACCGCCAGCCGCCCGGCGAGGCGGTCGCGCAGCGGCTCGTTGCGCCAGGACAGGTGGGGGGCGAACAGGACACGGGCGCGGTCGGCGTCGACCCAGCCCGCGGCGCCGATGCCGACGGCGTGTACGTCATGCCGGTCGGAGAGGTCGAGCACCAGCTCGGTGATGGTGTCCTCGACGACCTTGGGGCTCTTGGACTTGTCGGGCGTCTCGGTGCGCAGCTTCTCCAGGATGTTGCCGTCGGCGTCGACGACTCCCGCCATCACCTTGGTGCCGCCGATGTCGATGCCGACGGTGGGGACCCGGGGCGCGGTGAGATGCGAGCGGCGCTCGCGGGTGCCGACGGTGCGCAGTACGGTCGCCCGGGCCGACCCGCGGTGCACCCTTTCGCGGTAGAGACTCATCGGCTCACCCCTTCACCGGGTTCGGTTACGGCGCGGCCAGGGCCGAGGGCCGCCCGGGCCGGGGCGGCGGCGCAGGCGTGGAGGGTGCGGTCGCTGCGGGTGCGTGCTCGCAAGAGTTCGTCGTCCCTGCGGGGGTCTCGGGAGGCCGGGGCCTCGGCGTACACGGTCGTGGCGGGTGGGGCCCGCCGTGCGATTGTGCCTCACCCGCGCCAGGCGCCGCATGGCGAGTCCCGCCCCAGGGCGGGTGATCGCGCCATGCGGCGCCCGGCGTGACCCCGGGTTCTCTCAGACCTCGCCGGCCGCGCCCTTCTCCACGGGCTTCATGGGCTTCATGGGCTCCACGGGCTCCGTCGGGCGGGCGAGCTCGTGGCTGAGCTGTTCCAGCTCGCTGCCGCCCGCCATCTGCCGGGTGAGCTCGTCGAGCCCGATCTCCGACTTGAGGTGGCTGCCGGCCATCGTGCCGCGCTTGAGGAGGACGAAGCGGTCGCCGACGAGATGGGCGTGGTGCGGATTGTGGGTGATCAGCACCACACCGAGACCCGCGTCACGGGCGGCCGCGACGTACTTGAGCACCACCCCGGACTGCTTGACGCCGAGCGCCGCCGTGGGCTCGTCCAGGATCAGGACCTTGGCGCCGAAGTGGACGGCGCGGGCGATGGCCACACACTGCCGCTCGCCGCCGGAGAGGGTGCCGATGGGCTGGTCGACATCGCGCAGGTCGATGCCCATGCGCAGCAGTGCCGCCCGGGTCGTGGTGCGCATCGTCTCCACGTCGAGCCGCTTGAAGGGGCCGCGGCCCTTCCGGGGCTCGGAGCCGAGGAAGAAGTTGCGCCACACCGGCATCAGCGGCACCACCGCGAGGTCCTGGTAGACCGTGGCGATGCCGCGGTCCAGGGCCTCGCGCGGCGAGCCGAGCCGGGCCTCTTCGCCCTCGATGGTGAGGCTGCCGGCGTCGTGCTGGTGCAGTCCGGCCACGATCTTGATGAGGGTGGACTTGCCCGCGCCGTTGTCGCCGAGGACACAGGTGATCTCCCCGGCGTGCACTTCGAGGGAGACGCCCTGCAGCGCCTTGACGTTGCCGTAGCTCTTGCTGACCTCGCGCAGCTCGATCAGCGGCGTCCGGGTAGCGGTGCCTGCGGCGGTATCTGTCGTGGTCATTTCGCGGCCTCCGCCCGCTTGCGGACCCACCAGTTGAGCATCGTGGCGAGCAGCAGCATCGCGCCGAGGAAGAACTTGAACCAGTCCGCGCTCCACTGCGCGTACACGATGCCCTTGTTCGCCATGCCGAAGATGAACGCGCCGACGGCGGCGCCGATCGCCGAGCCGTAGCCGCCGGTCAGCAGACAGCCGCCGATGACGGCCGCGATGATGTACAGGAACTCGTTGCCGACGCCCTCGCCGGACTGGACGACGTCGTAGTTGAACAGCAGATGCTGCCCGGAGATCCAGGCCGCGAAGGCGACCCCCATGTACAGCCCGATCTTGGTGCGGTTCACGGGCACGCCGACCGCGCGGGCAGCCTCCTTGGCACCGCCCACCGCGAAGATCCAGTTGCCCGCGCGGGTGCGCAGCAGGATCCAGGTGGCGAGCGCGACCAGGCCGAGCCACCACAGGACGGTGACCTGGAGATCGACGTCCCCGATCGTCAGATGTGAGGCGAAGACCTTGTGGGCCTCGGGGAAGCCCTCCATGTCGGCGATGGTCTTGGTGGAGACCGTCTCGCTGATCAGCTTGGTGAAGCCGAGGTTGCAGCCCTGGAGGATCAGGAAGGTGCCGAGCGTGATGATGAAGCTCGGCAGTCCGGTGCGCACCAGCAGAAAGCCGTTGAAGAACCCGATGGCGAGGGTGGCCAGCAGGGACACCCCGATGCCGGCCCAGACGTTCGCCGTCATCTGGTACGAGAACATCGACGAGATCAGCGCGGAGGAGGTGACCATCACCCCGGTCGACAGATCGAACTCGCCGCCGATCATCAGCAGCGCGACCGGCGTCGCCATGATCCCGATGGTGGAGGCGGCGTACAGCACCGTGCTGAAGCTCGACCACTGCAGAAAGCTGTCGGCGACGACCGAGAAGAAGACGAAGACGGCGATGGCGCCGACGATCGCGCCGAGCTCGGGCCGGCCGGCCAGCCGGCGCGGCAGCGAGCGGCGGATGAGACGGTCGTCCTTGGTCAGGGGCGGCGCGTCCGCGCTCATCGGGTCCCCCGCTTGGTGTACTTGGCCAGGTCCGCGGCGTCGTCCTTGGTGATGATCTGGGGGCCGGTGAGGACCGGCTGGCCGCCGCCGAGGACATCGGCGTTGTAGTGGTAGAGCCACAGCAGGTCCACGGCCTCGTAGCCCTGCATATACGGCTGCTGGTCGACGGCGAAGCCGAGGGTGCCGTTCTGGAGCGATTCGGCGACCTTGCCGTTGAGGTCGAAGGTGTCGATCTCCGCCTTGCTGCCCGACTGGTCCGCCGCCTTGGCGGCGGTGGCCGCGAAGGGCGCGCCGAGCGTCACGACGGCGTCGATGCCCTTGTCGGACTGGAGCTTCGCCTCGATCGTGGACTCGACGTCGGGCATGTTGGTGCCCTCGACGTAGACCCGCTCCAGCTTGCCGTCGAAGGTCTTCTCGGTGCCGTCGCAGCGCTGCTCAAGGCCGACGTTGCCCTGCTCGTGCAGCACGCACAGGGCCTTCTTGCGGCCCCGCTTGTTCAGCTCCTCGCCGACCGCCTCGCCCGCGATGGTCTCGTCCTGGCCGATGTGGCTCAGGGCCCCGAAGGACTTGGACTGCGCGGCCCCGGAGTTGACGGTGATGACCGGTATGCCCGCCTTCTCGGCCTTCTTGACCACGGCCTCCATGGCCTCGGGCTTGGCGAGCGTGACGATCAGCCCGTCGACCTTCTGGTCGATATAGGACTGGACGAGCTGGGCCTGGTCCTTGCCCTCCTCGTGGTGGGCGTAGAGGAACTTCACATTGTCCTTGCGGGCGGCCTCCTCGGCCCCGCTCTGGACGATGTCCCAGAAGGTGTCGCCGTCACCGGAGTGGGTGACCATGGCGAAGGTCATCCTCGGGGTGTTCACCGCCGCCCGCCCCGAAGCGTTCGCCGCCTGCTCGGCCCGCTCCTCGGCGCGCTTGCCGCCCGTACTGCTGCATCCCGCCGAGGCGAACCCCAGCACCGCCGCAAGCACGGCAGCGGTCAACGCACGTGCCCCTGTCCCAACCCTGGCCACGAAGACCCAGCCCTTCTCGAAGACGTCCCGTTTCGGGGGCGTCCGGGCATGACCGATCGGCCCGGGCGCCGCCCAAGTATCCGTCACGGTGCACGGCCGGGGTCCAGGGGGTGTACGCCAGGGGTCCGGGGCTTTTTCCGGGGGCTTTTCGGGAGGATCTTCAGGAGCGGTTCGTCTTCGGGCGGCCTTTCACGCGGGGAAGGTGCGGTCTTCAGGGACGTACGAGCAGCTGGAACTCGAAGGAGTAGCGCGAGGCCCGGTACGTGTGCGAGCCGTATTCGACGGCCCGGCCGGTGTCGTCGAAGGCCGTCCGCGCCATGGTCAGCAGCGGCGCGCCCTCCGGCTCGCCGAGCTGCTCGCCCTCCTCGGCGGTGGCGGCGCGGGCGCCGACCGTCTGGCGGGCGCTGTGCAGGGTGATCCCGGCCGCGCGCATCAGGCGGTAGAGACCGGTCTCCTCCAGCTCGGCGCTGTCCAGCTTGAGCAGACCCGCCGGGAGGTGGTTGCACAGATGGGCCATGGGCTCGCCGTGGGCCAGCCGCAGCCGCTCGATCAGCACCACCTCGGTGCCCTCGGCGACCCCGAGGGCGGCGGCGACCTCGGCGGTCGCGGGCTCGGTGGTGTTGCGCAGTACGCGGGTGGCGGGGCGCTGGCCCGCGGTCTCCAGGTCGTCGTAGAGGCTGCTCAGCTCGAGCGGGCGCTTGACCTGGCTGTGCACCACCTGGGTGCCGACGCCGCGGCGGCGCACCAGCAGCCCCTTGTCGACCAGCGACTGGATGGCCTGGCGGACGGTGGGACGGGACAGGCCCATCCGCCCTGCCAGCTCTATCTCATTGCCGAGCAGGCTGCCGGGGGCCAGCCGACCCTGCTCGATCGCCGCTTCGAGCTGCTGGGACAGCTGGAAGTACAGCGGGACGGGGCTGCTGCGGTCCACGCTGAACTGCAGCGCCTCCGCTGAGCCAGAGGAGCCTTCTTCCTGCATTGCCACGGGGCGAGCGTAGCCGGACGAGCACATGACGGGAAGTCGTGAAGTTCTGTTGTCCGGACAAACTACGCAGAACTTAGCAGAACTTATCCGGGATTGCTGATAACGCTGTCAGCGCCGTCAGTGTTGGGGCCGCCGGCAATGGTGCCCTCCCCGCTGTTCTCGCCGGCGTGCAGCCAGCACAGCGCCCGGTGCCCGGGGCCCACCTCTGCCTCGGGCGGCCGGCGCGCACAGGCGTCCATGGCCAGCGGGCAGCGCGGCCGGAACCGGCACCCGTCGCCGACCACGATCTCCCGCCGCTCCGCGTCCCGCCGCGCCCGCGCCGCGAGCCGGGCGATCCGCGCCGCGCGCGCCTCCTCCCGCGTGGCCCCGGAGCCGGTCGCGGCCGAGGCCAGCAGCTGGGTGTAGGGGTGCTTGGGGGCGAGGATCACCTCGTCGCTCGGGCCGCGCTCGACGATCTCGCCCCGGTACATCACCATCACCTCGGAGGAGAAGTGGCGCGCGGTGGCCAGGTCGTGCGTCACATACAGCAGGGCGAGGCCCCGCTCGTCCTTGAGCCGGTCCAGCAGGCCCAGGATCTCCAGCCGGATCGAGACGTCCAGCATCGACACCGGCTCATCGGCCAGCAGCACCTGGGGGCCCGGCGCGAGCGCCCGGGCGATGGCCACCCGCTGCCGCTGACCGCCGGAGAGCTCATGCGGGCGCTTACGGGCCACATCGGCCGGCGGCGTCAGGTTGACCGACCGCAGCAGCTCCTCCGCCTTCTCCCGTACGTCCGTCCCCCGCCGCGCCTTCCCGTTGACCAGCAGCGGCCGGTGCAGATGATGGCCGATGGTGTGGGCGGGGTTGAGGGAGGCGAACGGGTCCTGGAAGACCATCTGCACGGCCCGCCGGTAGTCCGCGCCACGCGTGCGCCGCGCCCCGTCGAGCGTGATCGCCCCGGCGGTGGGCGTCACCAGCCGGGACAGGGCGCGTACGACGGTCGACTTACCGCTGCCGCTCTCCCCCACCAGCGCCAGGGTGCGCCCGGCCCGCAGGGCGAAGGAGACCCCGTCGACCGCCCGGAAGGGCCGCCCGCCGGGCTGCGGGAAATCGACGGTGAGCCCGGTCACCTCCAGTGCGGTCACGGCCGGCTCCCCTCGTGCAGCGGCCCCGCCGCCGCCGCGGCGGCATGGGCCGGATCGTGCAGATGGCAGGCGGCGTAGCCCCCACCCGGCAGCTCCACCTGGCGCGGGGCGACCGTGCGGCACGGCGCGAACGCCCGCTCGCAGCGGTCCGCGAACGGACACCCGGCCGGCTCCTCGCGCAGATCGGGCGGCGAGCCGGGGATGCCGCGCAGCGCGCGCCGCTCACCGGTCAGCTCCGGGAAGGAGCGCAGCAGCCCCTGGGTGTACGGATGGCCCGCGCCCCGCGCGATGCGGTCGCACGGCCCGTACTCGACGATGGAGCCCGCGTACATCACGGCCAGCCGGTCGCTGATCTCCAGCAGCAGGGACAGGTCGTGGGTGATGAAGACGACGCTGAAGCCCAGCTCCTCGCGCAGCCGCTCCACCTCGTCGAGGATCTCCCGCTGCACGACCACGTCGAGGGCGGTCGTCGGCTCGTCCATGATGACGACCTCGGGTTCGAGGGCGAGCGCCATGGCGATGACGACGCGCTGGCGCATGCCCCCGGACAGCTCGTGCGGGTAGGCGCGGATCCGGGCGGGGTCGATGCCGACCATGTCGAGGAGGGCGCGGGCGCGCTCCTGGCGCTCGGGGCCTGGCATACCGGGGCGGTGGGCGCGGAAGATGTCGTCGAACTGGCGGCCGATACGGGTCACCGGGTTGAGGGCGTTCATCGCGCTCTGGAAGACGATGGACAGCTTGTTCCAGCGGAAGGCGCGCAGCGCCTCGCCCTCCAGCGCCGACAGGTCGCTCTCACCGCCGTCACGGCCGTGGAAGGTCACGGAGCCGGCGGTGAGCCGGGCGGGCGGCTGAAGACAGCGGGCGACGGCGTACGCGAGGGTGGACTTGCCGCAACCGGACTCGCCCGCGATGCCCAGCAGTTCGCCGCGGCGCAGCTCGAAGCTGACGTCGCGGACGGCCCGGGTCGGGCGGGTGCCGTCGTACGCCTCGTACGCGACGTCGATGTGCTCGGCGCGCAGCACGGTGTCGCTCATCGCTCTTCCTTCCGCTGCCGCTGACGCTTCCGCGGGCGGCGGGTGCGCAGCCGCGGGTCCAGGACCTCGTCGAGACCGAAGCTGACGAGGGACAGGGCGGTGCCGAGGAGGGCGGTGCACAGCCCCGGCGGGACGAACCACCACCAGGCGCCACCGGCCAGGGCCTCCGCGCCCTGGGCGAAGTAGAGCATCGTGCCCCAGGTGAGATGGGAGAGGTCGGCGAGGCCGAGGAAGGCCAGACCGGTCTGGGTGAGCACCGCGAAGATCGCCGCGTGGATGAACTGCGAGACGATGATCGCCAGTTCATTGGGGACGATCTCCACGAGCACGATCCGCCACCGCTTCTCCCCGTACACGCGCGCGGCCAGGACGTAGTCGCGGGTGCGCAGCGAGAGGGTCTGGGCGCGCAGCACCCGGGCGGAGGCCGCCCAGCTGGTCAGCGCGATGGCGAAGATCGTGGAGGAGAGCCCGCCGCCCTTGACGTACGCCGAGACCACGATGACCAGCGGCAGCCCGGGGATGACCAGGAAGACATTGCTGATCAGGGAGATGGTCTCGTCGGCGACGCCGCCGAGGAAGCCGCCGCCGATGCCGACGACCACGGAGACGGCGGTGGCCAGGGCGGCGACCGCGGCGCCGATCAGCAGGGTGCCGCGGGCGGAGACCACGAGCTGGGCGAAGACGTCCTGGCCGGTCTGGGTGGTGCCGAGCCAGTGCGCCCCGGAGGGGCCCTGGCTCAGGTCGACGCTGACCGCGTCGGGGTCGTCGACCAGCCAGGGGCCGATCAGCGCGGTGAGCGCGAAGACCGCGAGGATGCCGAGGCCGAGGGCCAGCCGGCGGGAGCGCAGCGCCAGGCGCAGCAGCCCGCGGCCGGCGACGGGGCGTCCGGGGGCGGTGGTGGCGGGGAGGGTGGCGGTCATCGGGCCTGCCTGGTCCGGGGGTCGACAAAGCCGTACACCAGGTCCACCAGGAAGTTGGCGGCCAGGACGGCGAAGGTGATGACGAGGAAGACCGCCTGCATCAGGGGGTAGTCGGTGTTCTCGACGGCCTGGAGGAGGGTGAAGCCCATCCCTGGATAGGAGAAGACGATCTCCATGACGAGCGAACCGCTGACGATGAAGCCGAGCGAGATGGCGAATCCGGCGACGGAAGGCAGTACGGCGTTGCGGGCGGCGTAGCCGACCATGACGGTGCGCGGGCGCAGCCCCTTGGCCTCGGCAGCGGTGACGTAGTCCTCGGCGAGGGTGGAGACCATCATGTTGCGCATGCCGAGCATCCAGCCGCCGACCGAGCTGAGCACGATGGTGGCTGCGGGCAGCACCGCGTGTTCGGCGGCGGAGGAGAGGAAGTCTCCGTTGAGCCCCATGTCCAGCGTCTCGTCGTAGCCGCCGCCCAGCGGCAGTACGCCCCACACCTGGCCGAAGAGGTAGAGGAGCAGCAGCGCGAGCCAGAAGTAGGGGACGGCGGCCAGGAAGGTGGTGGAGGGGACGAGGGAGTCCAGCCAGCTGCCGCGCCGCCAGCCGGCGAGGGTGCCCAGCGTCAGGCCGAGTACGAAGCTGATGAGGGTGGCGGCGCCGACGAGGACGAGCGTCCAGGGCAGGGCGTCGCTCAGGACGTCGGTGACGGGGCTGGGGAAGTAGGTGACCGAGAGTCCGAAGTCCAGATGGACCACGGAGCCCAGATAGTCCCAGTACTGGACCGCGATATTGCCGTGGCCCAGCCCGAACATGCTGGCCAGGGCCTCCTCCTGGCCCGGCTCCACGGGCCCGGACTGCGCCATCCGCGTCATCATCAGCTGCACCGGATCGCCGGGGATGAGCCGGGGCAGAAAGAAGTTGACGGTGACGGCCATCCAGGCGGCCACGGCGTAGAAGCCGAGCTTTCTCAGGACGTAGCGCACGCTGCCGCGCCCTTACTTACCGGATTTACCGTTGACGGGCTTGATGCGGGCGGCCACCCAGCCGCCGTCGGGGTCGAGCCAGATGGAGGGGGCCGCGTAGAGGTTGTCCTCGGTGGGATATCCGGTGACGCGGTTTCCGTTGAACTCCTGCTCGTTCTGGCCGTAGAAGAGCGGGATGGCCGGCATGTCCTTGACGAATTCCTGCTGGATCTTGTAGTACCAGGGCTTCTGCTTCGCCGGGTCCTTGGTGGACGCGATCTCGTCCAGGGCCTTGTCCATGACCGGGTTGGAATAGCGGCCGAAATTGCCGACGTTGGTGGATTCACCGATCTTCGGCGGGATGGTGCTGTCCACCAGCTGGGCGTAATACGCGCGCGGGTCGGGGGTGTAGCCGCTGTTGTCGAGCAGCATCTGGAACTGGCCGCGGGCGCGGTTGTTGGACCACTGCGCATACGACTCGGCCTTGACGACGAGTTCGATCCCGGCCTTCTTGAGCTGCTGCTTGGCCAGCTGGGCGACGCTGACGTAGTCGGTCCAGCCGGAGACCAGCTCAACCGTCACGGACAGCTTCTTGCCGTCCTTCTCCCACGAGCCGCCCGACTTGGTGTATCCGGAGGCGGTCAGATACTGGTCGACCTTGCCCTGGCCGGTCTCGATCACGGCGTCCTTCAGGGACGGGTCGAGTACGGACTCGTAGTTGGGGAGCAGCAGCGCCATGGGGTTGGCGACCGGCGCCTGTCCGTCGTACACGCTCCGGTTCATGAACTCACGGTCGAGGGCGGCGCTGATCGCCTTGCGGACATTGACGTCGGCCGTCGGGCCCTGCTTGGCGTTGGGCAGGAAGAACGTGGTCGCCAGGGGGATGTTGACGAGTTCGAAATTCTTGTTCTTGGCGAGGTAGTTCTTCTTGATGTCAGGGATGAAACCGCCGCCCCAGTCGATCTGGCCGGAGGTGACCGCGGCGGTGACGGCGCTGTTTCCGGTGAAGGACCGATACCGCATGATCTTGAAATGCGGAAGGCCCTTGAAGTAATAGTCGTCACGGGCAACCAGATCCATGGTCGTGCCCTTGACGGATTTCACCTTCCACGCGCCGGTGCCCACCGGGTTGGTGTTGAGCGTGGTCGCCCGCTCCTTGACCGGGATCTTCGACCAGATGTGCTTGGGCAGCATCTTCATCTTGCCGAGGATGAAGTATTCCTTGGTGTAAGCGGACTTGGAGAACTTGATCAGCGCCGTGTCCTTGCCCTCGGCAGCCGCCGATTCGATGGGAAGGGCGTACATGTTCTGCGCCTTGCTCTCCTTCGCCATCTGGAAGGTCCAGGCCACGTCCTCGGCGGTGAAGGGCTTTCCGTCGTTCCAGGTGGCGTTGGTCCGTACCGTGACGCGGAGCGTCTTGCCGCCGTCCGACCAGGTGTACTTGGTGGCCAGCCACGGCTCGATCTCCCCGGCCTTCGCCGCGTTCAGATGGAACAGCGGCTCATAGATCATTCCGTTCGTCGCCTGGAGCGGCTGCGGGGCGAACGGATTGAAGTTCCGGATGAAATTGCCCGTGGATCCCGTGGCAACGGTCAGCACCCCGCCCGACCCGCCGTTGTTGTTCTTGCCCCCGCCGCAGGCGGCGAGCGTGACGGTGAGCGTGAGCGCGGCCCCGGCGGCGAGCGCGCGGCGCGGACCGGCCGTTGTCGTCGAGATCATGGGTTCCCCTCGGTGTGCGGTCGAAGCTGTGCGGGTCGAAGCGGTGCGGGTTCACAGGGCGAATGCCGGACGGCGGTCCGCGCACCTCCGGGGCCGCGAAATTAAGGGCGCCCGGAAGAGGGTGTCAATAGTGCTGACACGACACCGTCACTGAACCGGATCAGTCGAACCCGTCGAACACCCAGGTCCCGGCCCAAAGCCACCCCGTACAGCCAAAGTTGGATGATCAAGACCGCCGGGCGGCGATGCGTACGATCCTTGTCCGAAGTATTGACACTAAACCGGTAAAGCCGTTCACTGCTTGCTGCGCGGCACCGCCCGTCCGCACCGGGCCGCATCCCTGACGCCCCCTGCCTGAGGGAGAGTTCGCAGATGCAGCGCACGTCCGCACGGCTCACCGTCGGCGACCAACCCGTCATCTGGCTCGGCGCCAACTACTGGTCGCGCACCGGCGGTCCGCTGATGTGGCGCTCGTACGACCCCGAGGTCGTCGACGCCGAGTTGCGCGTACTGCGGGACCACGGGCTGAACATGACCCGGTCGTTCTTCTACTGGCCGGACTTCATGCCCGCCCCCGACCGCCTCGATACGGAGCTGTGCGCGCGCTTCGCCGACTTCCTCGACCGCCACCAGGCGCTCGGCATGACCACCGTCCCCACCTTCCTCGTCGGCCATATGTCCGGCGAGAACTGGGACCCCGCCTGGCGCGGCGACCGCGATCTGTACAGCGATGTGTGGCTGGTGTCCCGCCAGGCGTGGTTCGCCCGCGAGACGGTGCGCCGCTTCGCCGCCCACCCCGCGGTGGCCGGCTGGCTGGTCTCCAACGAGATGCCCATCTACGGCCGCCAGCCCGGCGTACGCTCCGGCCAGGTGCCCGCGGAGCGCGAGGCGGTCGCGGCCTGGGCCCAGATCCTGGTCGACGCCGTACGGGCCGGCGGCGGCACCCAGCCCGTCTCGCTCGGCGACGGCGCCTGGGGCCTGGAGAACTCCGGCCACGACAACGGCTTCCGGCTCCAGGACACCGCCGAGCTGTGCGACTTCCTCGGCCCGCACGTCTACCGCATGGAGAACGACCCGGTCCGGCAGCACTACGCCGCCGCCTGGGTATGCGAGCTGACCGGCACCTTCCAGCGCCCCGTCGTCCTGGAGGAGTTCGGCGTCAGCTCCGACTTCGCCTCCGGCCCCGGCGCCGCCCGCTACTACCGGCAGAGCCTGCACAACAGCCTGCTGGCCGGGGCGACCGGCTGGGTCGCCTGGAACAACACCGACTACGACAACCTGAGCGAGCAGCCCCCGTACCGCCATCACGCCTTCGAGATGCACTTCGGCCTCACCGACACCGCCGGTGTCCCCAAGCCGCAACTGCGCGAGCTGCGCGCCTTCTCCGAGGTGCTGAGCGCGGTGGACTTCCCCCGCTGCCACCGCGCCGACACCGACACGGCCCTGCTGGTCTCCTCCTACCTCGACACCCTCTACCCGTTCACCCGCGCCGAGGACCGCGGCTACGTCCAGCAGACCGGCCGCCAGGCCTGGCTCGCCGCCCGGCTCGCCGACGCCCCGGCGGCGGTGGTACGCGAAAGCGACGGCGCGCTGCCCACCGACGTACGGCTGTGGCTGGTCCCCTCCACCAAGCAGCTCCTCTCCCCCACCTGGTACGAGCTGGAGCGCCGGGCCCGGGACGGCGCCACGGTCTATGTCTCGTACTCCCCCGGCGCCCACGACGAGCAGCGCGGCCCCTGGTACGCCCATCTGAACGAGCTCTTCGGCGTCCGCCACCAGCTGGAGTACGGCCTGGTCGACCCGATCGAGGACGACGAGGTGACCTTCACCCTCACCCGCGCCTTCGGCACCCTCCCCGAGGGCGCCCGGCTCACCTTCCGCGCCGCGGGCACCGACAACAGCCGCGTCTTCCTCCCCGTCGAACCCGACGGCGCGCAGGTCCTGGCGGTCGACGGCCACGGCCGCCCGGCGCTGCTGCTGCGCGAGACCGGCGAGGGCTGCGTGGTCTTCTGCACCTATCCGATCGAGCACATGGCGGCCGTCACCCCCCGCGTCAACCCCGAGGCGACCAGCACGCTGTACGACGCCCTCGCCGCCCACGCCGGCGTCCGCCGCCCGGTCACCACCTCCGACCCCCGCATCGCCGTGGACCGCCTGGTCCACGAGGACGGCCGGGTCTTCGTCTGGCTGGTCAGCCAGGCGAACGAGGAACTGTCGCTCAAGCCGACGGTGGCCGACGGCAGGCTCACCGCCTTGGACGGCTCCCCGGCGGAGACGGTGGTCCTGGAGCCGTACGGGGTGCGGGTGCTGCGGCTGGAAGGCTGAGGGGGTTCGGTGATTTCGTCCCTGATGTCATCGAGGACAAGGTCGAAGACGGCGTCGAGGCCCTCGGAGATGTCGTCGCGGCCTTGCGGCCCGGACAGGTGTGCAGGGGGGGCGTCACCTCGGTGGCTGACTTCGGAGTGTTCGTGGACCTGGGCGGGGGCGCGGGATTCATTGCCGTGCCCAACCTCTCGTGGCGGCGGATCGATCACCCGTCGCAGGTGGTCCACGTGGGGCAAGAGGTCAAGGGTCACGCAGAGGAGTGTCGAACTTGTGGTGAGCCGCCGCTGTCACCAGGGCAGCGGGGGGCCGTCGCGGAAGAAGCCGCCCATCGGCCCCGAGTTGTGCGCCGTCTCGCGGCATTCGGTTCGGGCGGGTGCGGGTTTCGTCTCGGACTCTCCGGGTCCAAAGCGCCAGTAGGAGGAGGGAAGGGGGGCGCCGGTGCGCCCGGCCGGGGCGCGGGAGCGCGACGGAGGGCGGGCTCCAGTGGATGGGATCGGCTCGGCACCCGCCCCCTCTCAGAAAGACGCTTGATGCAGTACTTGATGTAGAGCAAGCAGTTTTTTAAGAGCAGGTGGGGGGAGGGCCTGAACCGGACCGGCGCCCACCGCTTCGGGCGGCCATCCACCGTCCCTCCGGCCCGCGAGCCGGTGACGACCCCTTGGGCTGGGCGGCGACGGCGCGCCGACGCCCCCTCCCCTTCCCGCTGCTGGCCGCGCCGAAGGCGCGAGACGATGCCCGCACGCGGCGTCCGGACCATGCCGCCCAGCGATCGCCGGCCCGTTCGTCACGCTCCCGCGCCCCCAGTCCAGCGCACCGCCGGACCGGGCCGACCGGCCACCGCGCGGCAACAGCTGCGGCGGAGCGCAGCGGAGCCTGTTCTGAGCCCAGCCACCCACCGGGCCACCAGGGCCACCGGGCCACCGGGCCACCAGGGCCACCGGGCCGAGGAATCGGGACACCGGGCCGACGCCCGCCCTCCATCTGCCCGCATGGACACATGCCTGCTACTTCATCCAGTCCTGCTCGTACTTGGCGTACGTACCGTCGTGCGTCGCCAGGTGCACCCACTGGTCGACGTACTCCTTGAACTCGGCGTCGCCGCGCGGCAGCACGTACGCCTTCTCCGAGAAGGAGAACGGCTTGTCGGGGTGGACGGCGCACAGCTCGGGGTGGATCTTCGCCTGGTAGCGGGTCTCGCTGGCGTCGGTCATCATCACATCGGCGCGGCCCGCGATGATCTCGTCGAAGATCGTGGTGTTGTCGGGGTGGACGGTGAGGGTGGCCCGCTTGATGTGGGCGCGGGCGAACTGCTCATTCGTACCGCCCGGGTTGACGATCACCCGCACGCCCGGCTGGTCGATGTCCTCCAGCGTCTGGTACTTCTGCTCGTCCTCGCACCGCACCACCGGGGTCTTGCCGTCGGTCAGATACGGGTCGCTGAAGTACGCCTTACGGGCCCGGGCCAGGGTCACCGACACCCCGCCCATGGCGACGTCACAGCGCCCGGCCGCCAGATCGTCCACCAGCTTGGCCCAGGTCGTGGCGGTGAACGCGGGCTTGGCGTCCAGGCTCTTGGCCAGGTCGCGGGCCATGTCGATATCGATACCGGTGTAGTCGCCGGTCTTGGGGTCGAGGTGGGTGAAGGGGCGGTAGTCGCCCGTGGTGCATACGCGCAGCACGCCGCGCTCGGGCACCCGGTCCAGCAGGGTGCCGCGCTGGTGCTTGGCCGAGGCGGCGGCAGTGGCGGCGGGCGCGGCGGTGGGACCGGCGGCCAGGGCCGAGCCGGCGGCGGTGGCGGCCAGCACGGCGGCCAGGGCGGACAGCGTGACGAAACGTCGCATGGCGACTCCTTCGCACAGGCCGCGGCGAGCGGCATGGGACGGCACGCGCGGGCCGCACCGGCGGTGTGGGACCTCGCGCGTGATCACAGCGCGCTCAGGGTGGCAGAAGAGCCCGCCCGGCGGAACCCGTTGATCAGCTGCTGAAACGCCGCCCCGGCCGCCCCTGCGTCAGAGGGGCCTGCTGATGGAACGTCAGCAGGCCGGGCCGGAAGCGGAGTCGGCGGGCTCGGCCGCCCCGGAATCAGTAGACGTCGGCCGGGGCGAGGTCCTGCAGCCGGGCGAGAAGTTCCGCGGCGCGCTTGGCGACCACGTCACGGTCGCCCTCCGACAGCGCCGAGCCCATCCCGCAGGCGACCGCTCCGGCGGCGATCCACTCCGGCGCTTCGGCGACGGTCACCCCGCCGGTGGGCAGCAGGGCGGCCTGCGGCAGGGCGGCCCGTACGTCCCTGACCCAGCGGGGGCTGTGGGCGGAGGCCGGGAACAGCTTGAGGGCGTCCGCGCCCAGCTCCAGTGCGCGCACCATCTCGGTGGGCGTGGCGACGCCGGGGAAGACCGGCAGGCCGTAGCGGTGGCCGGTGCGGATCACCTCCGGGTCCAGGCTCGGGGAGACCAGGAACCGGGCGCCCGCGTCGACCGCCATCCGGGCGGAGGCGGCGTCCAGCACCGTGCCCGCGCCGATCACCGCCTCGTCACCGACCTCGCGGACCAGGGTGGTGACGGCCTCCAGGGCGAAGGGGGTGGTCAGCGAGAACTCCACGGTGGTGAGGCCGGCGGAGAGCAGGGTGTCCGCCGTCGCGGTCGCGTGGTCATAGCTGTCGCTGCGGACGATGGCGAAGATCCGCTGTGCGAGCGCGGCCCGGGTGATCTCCCAGCGGTACACGGCAATTCGCCGCCTTTCCTCTCAGAAGGGTCTCCTGGAGATGCCGCCCCGGGGTGCCTCCGGGATATGCGGCCTTTCGCTTTGCGATTGTCGATGCGGGGGAAGCACTGCGTGGGGGAAGCACTGTGTGGGGGGGCGCGGGCTCAGCGGTGGACGGAGTCGGCGACGCCGGTGAACGCGGCGAGGGCCCGCTCACGCCCCGCCGCGCTGGGCAGCCCGTCCGTATCGGTCGCGGTCTGGACGACCAGCGCGGCGACGCAGGCGCCCTCGGCGAGCGCCTGCGGCTCGGGCAGCCCGCGCAGCCGCCCCGACAGGTACCCCGCCGCGAAGGCGTCTCCCGCGCCCACGGGGTCGGCCACCGGCACCGGATAGGGCGGCTGGTCCCAGCGCCCGTCCGCGGTCACGGCGGTCGCCGAGCGGTCGGCGCGCTTGATGACGACGGTGTGCGCCCGGCCGTCCAGCAGCTCCGCCGCGGCCTCGTCGGCGGATCTGCCGGTCAGCAGCTCCAGCTCGTCCTCGCCCGCCAGGACCAGCTCGGCCTCGCGCAGCAGCGGCCCGGCCGTGTGGGCCCACTGCGCCGCGCCGCCCAGCTTGCGCCGCACATTCGGATCGAAGGAGACCTCCGCCCCCGCGGCACGGGCCAGCTCGATGAGCCGGTCCGTGGCCGCCGCCGCGGTCGGCGACAGCATCGGGGTGATTCCGGAGATGTGCACGAGGCGGGCGCCGCTGACGGCCTCGGCCGATATGTGCTCGGGCGCGAGCCGGGAGCCGGCCGAGCCGGAGCGGTAGTACTGCACATCGATGGCGCGGTGCGGATGGCTGTCGCGCAGCAGCAGCCCGGTCGGGGCCTGCTCGTCCACCCCGGCGAACGCCACATCCACGCCGTCGGCGCGCAGCTCGCGCAGCACGGCCTGGCCGGCCGGATCCGCGCCCACCCGGCCCAGCCAGCGGGCGCTGTGGCCGAGCCGGGCCAGGCCCGTGGCCACATTGGACTCAGCTCCGGCGACCGAGCGGCGGAAGTGCACGGCCTGCTCCAGGGGAACCCCGGGCTCGGCGAGCAACAACAGCATCGCCTCACCGCATGTGACCACTTCAGGGCCGCTCGCCACCGATGCCTCCCCTTGCTCCCCGCCCGTCCCCTTCTCCCGGAAACGCTACCTGGCGGCACCGACAGCCGCCCCCGCGGGGTTCAGGCCACTTATCGCCCCGTCAAATTCCTTCGTACGCAATGCCGTTGTGGCCTGCGGAAGCGGGCGTACGACACGGCGAATGCCGGGCGCACAACGCGGCGGCCGCTGCCTGCGAGCAGGCAGCGGCCGCGGTGCGGGGGGTGGCGGTTTTCGGCGGTCAGCAGCTGTGGTCGACCAGGTCGAACGACGCGTAGTGGTCGGCCGTGTAGTAGTCCTCGTCCGTCTTCTTCCCGGTCACGATGCGGCGGGCGCCGCGGGTGTCGGAGCCGGGGGTCTTGACGGTGTACTCGTGGTAGTAGCCGCTGGACTGGGACGGAAGGATGCCCTCCCGGTTCTGGAAGACGGTCCCGTCCTGCGGGTACGGGAAGGGGCCGCCGGACGCGATCAGGTCGAGCGTGTCATGGGCCTGGGACGGCAGGTCGGAGTAGCAGATATCGCCGACGGCCGTGATCTGGAGGACCGACGAGGCGGCCTGGGGCGCGACCGGGGCTGCCGTGGCGGAGACGACGGCCGGGCCGCCGATGAGAAGGCTCGACGCGAGGGCGCCGAGCACACCGATGCGGGCGATCCGTGGGGGGATTCTCATGCCTCACAGCATGACGCGCGTAGACCCTGACATGTCAATGCCAAATGAAGGGAGTTCCCCAGGAGTTCACAAGACCTGCGCGAAGCGCCGGGAGAAGTAATGAAGACGTAACGCCCACGCCTCGGGCCCGGCGGCGTCGCCTCGACGGCTCGTTTTGCCTCATAGGCAAATTTTTTGCCCGAGAGGCGAATACTGGCTATACCGGAGACATGACCTCGTCCCCCGAGGGGCCCGCCGACGGGCCCCCCGCCGAGCTGCCCTCCGTCGCCCCGCGCCTGCGCGACCTGCGGCGGCGCAGCGGCCTGACGCTCGAAGCCGCCGCCCGGCTGGCCGGGCTCTCACCCGCGCATCTGTCCCGCCTGGAGACCGCCCGGCGCCAGCCGTCGCTCCCCATGCTGCTGGCCTTGGCCCGTACCTACGGCACCACGGTATCCGACCTCCTCGGCGAGGTGTCGGCGGAGCGGGACCCGATCCTGCGGGCCGACCACACGGCGGCCTGGGAGGCGGGCGGCTGGACGTACTGGCGGACCGGCAGCCCCGGCCGGGCCATGCAGGCGCTGCGGGTGCACGTACCGGCGGGGACCGGCCCGCAGGAGGACCTGGTGCGGGTCCATCCGGGCGAGGAGTGGCTGTACGTCACCCAGGGGCAGCTACGGCTGACGCTCGGCGAGACGGTCCATGTGCTCGGCGTCGGCGACGCGGCCCACTTCGACTCGCTGACCCCGCACCGCATAGCCGCCGCCTCGCCCGGCGGCACGGATCTGCTGTTCGTCCACACGCTGCTGCAGAGCGGCACGGCCGACCTGTGTCTCGGCGACGCCGTCCGCGGAGGGAGACACCACGCACCATGACGGACTCCGACAACACCCTGGACCACACGACGACCGGCGGCGCGACGGCCGGCGACGGCTCGGCGCACGCGGCGGCGCCGCGCGGCGGGCCCGTGCGGGAGGAGGACCGGGCGCCGATGGGGCTCACCATCCGCGTCTTCATCTATCTCGTCGGCGTCCACTTCATCGCCGCGTTCCTCTTCCTGCTGTTCTACCTGGCCGGAGCGAAATAGCCCGGCCGTCCACAGGCCGTCCTGTCACCCCGCGGCAGCTGTCACCCGGCGTGGGTGGAGAACAGCCCGCCCGTCGGACCCTGCTTGTCGCCGCCCTGGGCCTTCTTCAGCGCGTTTGCCAAGCCCTCCATGGTCAGCGACTGCAGGATCACCCGGCCATTGCCCTCCAGCGTGGCCAGGGACAGGCCCTCGCCGCCGAACACGGCGTTCATCAGGCCCTGGCGGTTGAGCCCGCCGATGCGCTGGACGCCGTACTGGATGCCCTCCTCGAAGGCCACGATGCAGCCCGTGTCGACCTCGATCCGGCCGCCGAAGTCGGCGGGGTCGAGGTCGATGAAATTGCCCGCACCGCAGATGATCACCGTGCCGCGCCCGGTGAACTTCTCCAGGATGAACCCCTCGCCGCCGCTGCGGCCCGTCCTGCCGCCCTGGAAGGCGATACCGAACTCCACGGTCGACTCGGCCGCCACGAAGGCGTCCTTCTCCGCGAACCACGCGCGGCCGCCGTCCAGCTCCAGCGCGCGCATCTCCCCGGGCAGCACGCCCGCGAAGCCGACGGTGCCCTCGCCGCCGGTCGAGGTGAAGTACTGGAAGGCAAGCGACTCCCCCGCCAGCGCCCGCTGGCCCACCTGCATCGCGGTGCCCATGGCCTGGCGCAGCATGCCGCCCATACCACCGCCGCCACCGCCCCCGCCGCCGTTGCCCCCGGCGGCCTGGCCGCCGCCCGACCCGGGCCCGGACAGCCGGGTCTCCATCGTCACGTTTGCCGTCTTGAACAGGAACTTTCCGGCCTCGCAGTAGACGGTCTGGCCGGGCTGGAGGCTGCAGACCGCCATCTGCATGGCGTTGCCGACGATCTCTTGGCGCAGGGTCACAGCAGGACTCCTCGGTACGGACATGGCGGAAATATCGCAAAGGGACAGGGGAACGCCTGCTCAACGTTCGACCCGAAGCCCTGGGTTCCACCGGAAAAACGCGATAGCGGTCACAGGCCGACGGCACAATAATCCCGATCATGGACACCGGCGCAGGCGCAGGCACAGGCATGGACTGGGCACGGCTGGGGCCGCCCCGGGACGTACGCCCCCTCTTCCCCCGCGACCGCCGTGCCCTGCTCGATCTGCTGACCGCCCTGGATCCGGCCGACTGGCGGCGCCCCACCGGCTGCCCCGGGTGGGATGTGCACGACGTGGTGGCCCACCTCCTCCACGATCACCTCCGTCGGCTGTCCGGCGGCCGCGACGGGCACCCGGGGCCGCCGTTCGGCCCCGGCGAGACGCTGCCGCGGTTCATCACGCGGACCAACGAGGACTTCGTCCGCGCATCCCGGCAGCTCAGCCCGCGCGTGCTGACCGATCTGCTGGCCACGCTCGGCCCGCGCCTCGACGACTTCTGGGCGGGCCTCGACCCCGCCGCGCCCGCCGGCCTCGACGTGTCCTGGGCGGCCCCCGGGGCGCCCGCCCCGAACTGGCTGGACACCGCCCGCGAGTACACCGAGTTCTGGGTCCACCAGCAGCAGATCCGCGACGCCGTGGACCGGCCGGGCGCCACCGGCCCCGAACTGCTGCACCCGGTGCTCGACGCCTTTCTGCGCGCCCTCCCGCACACCCTGCGCGCCCATCCGGCCCACGCCGGCGCGGTGGTACGGGTCCTGGTGCCCGGCCCGGCCGGCGGGGCGTGGACGGCGGTACGCGAGGACGACCGCTGGGCACTCCGCACCCCCGCCACCCCGGACAACCACCCCACCACCCCGGCGACCGCCGAGGTCGAACTCGCCGCGGACACGCTGTGGCGGCTGGCCACGCGCGGGATCACGCCGCGGGAGGCGCGGCGCCGGGCCACGGTGCGCGGAGACGAGGAACTGGCGCGGACCGCACTGACGATCCTCGCGATCGTCCGCGAGCCTGATCCGGAGCCGGAGCCGACCCCGGAGCCGGAACCCAAGCCGGAGCCGGAACCCAAGCCGGAGCCGGACCCCAAGCCGGAGCCGGAATCTGACCCATCCGCCCCGGACGCACGAAACCCGGCGCTTCCCGCCGATGGGGGAGCGCGCCCGCCGATGGGGGAGCACGGCCCGTGATGACCCGCCCCGACCCCGAAGGGAGCACCACCGTGGAATCCACCCCGGCGGCGACGGCCCGCACGATGTGGACCCTGTTCGAGCCGATCCACGCGGTCACGTACTTCGCGCCGGAGGCGCTGGCCACGTACGAGGACGCGGGCCTCCGCGGCTTCTGGCGCGGCTACTTCGCGGGCCGCGCCGCGCCCCTCGGCCCGGTCGGGCCGGAGCCCGTCGTGGCCGCCTTCTTCAGCTTCGCCCCGCCCATGGTGGCCCGCGCCCTCCCCGCCATCTGGGCCCTGGTCACCCCCGAGCGCGCCCTGGAGCTGCGCCGCGCCGGCGCCGCGGCCTCGCTGGCCCGGCTGCTCGCCGGGCACGAACGCGAGGTGGAGCGGGCCGCCGAGGCCCTGGCCCAGCGCGCCGCGGACCTGGACGGCGCCGGACGCGTACTGGCCGCCGCGAACGGCTCGCTCGACTTCCCCGACGACCCCCTCGAACGCCTCTGGCACGCCACCACCGTGCTCCGCGAACACCGCGGCGACGGCCATGTCGCGGCCCTCGTCGCCGCCGGCCTCGACGGCTGCGAAACGCTCGCGCTCCGCGCCGCCGTGGACCTCCCCCGCGCCGAACTCCAGCCCGTGCGCGGCTGGACCGATCAGCAGTGGCAGGCCGCCGAACACCGCCTGCTCGACCGCGGCCTGCTCGCCCCGGACGGCTCCGCGACGGACGCCGGGCGCGAGACACTCCGTACGGCGGAGGCGGCGACGGACCGGGCGGCCGAGCGCCCCTGGCAGGCGCTCGGCCCCGACGAGACGGCGAACCTGGTCAGGCTCCTGACCCCGCTCGCGACCGCCTGCGGCTCCGCCCTCCGCTTCCCCAACCCGGTCGGGGTCCCCGAGCCGACGGGGTAACCGCTGCGGCTCATCGTTCACCGGGTCCCGACGTCATGGGCGGTGCCGGTGGCGACGGCCCGGAGCTTGTCGGGGTTGGCCACGTTGTGGATGGCGGTGACGCGCCCGTCGGAGTCGAAATCGAAGGTGACGGTGGCGATCACGCGCCCCGGCCCGCTGAACACCACGCCCGGCCCGCCGTTGACCTCGACGAGTTCGACCTTCATATCGGCGGGCTCGATGCCCTGGTAGGTGACCGAGCCGATGGCGGCGAACCAGGCGGCCACCGTGGCGGCGCCCACGACCGGACGCATGGCCTGGCGGACCTTGCCGCCGCCGTCGGTCCACAGGGTGACGTCCGGGGACAGCAACTCCATCAGGGCGTTGACGTCACCCCCGGTCGCCGCGGCGAGGAACCGCTCGGTGACCTCGCGCTGCCGCCCCCGGTCCGCGGTGAAGCGCGGCCGCCTGGCCCGTACATGCTCACGAGCGCGATGCGCGGCCTGCCGCACCGCGGCTTCGGAGCGCTCCACCGCCTCCGCGATCTCGGCATGGCTGAAGTCGAAGACCTCCTTCAGCACGAACACCGCGCGCTCCAGCGGGCTCAGCGTCTCCAGCACCACCAGCATGGCCATCGACACCGACTCGGCGTCCGCGACGGTCTCGGCGGTGTCGCCGATGGTGAGGAGGGGCTCCGGAAGCCACGGTCCCACATACGTCTCACGCTTGTGCTGGGTGGAACGCAGCCGCGCCAGCGCGACATTCGACACGATCCGCGTCAGATACGCCTTGGGGTCGGCCACCTGCGAACGGTCTGCGGCCGACCACTTGATCCAGGCGTCCTGGACCGCGTCCTCGGCATCCGCCGCGACGCCGAGGATGCGGTACCCCACGGCGAACAGCAGCTTGCGATGCTCATTGAAGACCTGCTGGTCGGGGCCCACGAAGGCGCCCGGGGAGGGGTGGCTCACCGCGCACCCCGGACGCGGGTGAAGCGGCCACCGTGCGGCCAGAACGCGCCCGAGGCGGGCATCTTCTTCATACGGCCGTACGTTGGCCAGGGCGAAGCAGTCACCGTCTCCTTATACCTGGCCGCGAAGCGACCGGTCAGAAATATCCGCCGCGGGCTGTCGTCAGGGTGCGTGAACTGCACAACAGCGTCGTTACGGCCCAGGCTCACCGGTGTGTGGTAGTAGCCGAAGCGGAACGGCTTGGGCTGCTTGCCCTTCAGCTCACGGACGATCGACACCGCCGCGTGCACACCGGTCGGCATCCCACCCTGGCAGGTGCCGTGCATCACGCCGTAGCCCTGACGGATCGCCGCCGCGTCACCCACCGCGTACACCTCCGGATGCGACACCGACCGCAGCGCGGCGTCGGCGACGATCCGGCCGCACTCATCGACGGTCAGCCCGGCGGCGGCCGCCAGCGGCGACACCCGCGTACCGCTCGTCCACAGCACCACATCGGCGGCGACGCTCTCCCCGCCCGCCAGCTCCACCTCATAGGGCAGCACCTTCGCCACCTCGACCCCACTGCGCACCTCGACACCCAGGCGCCGAAGCGCGGCCTGCAGATACGCCCTGGCCTTAGGGTTCATGGCCGCACCGGGCTCGGACCGGCCCACCAGCACCACATCCAACTCCGGATGCCGCTCCGCGATCTCCGCGGCCGACTCGACCCCGGTCAGCCCGCTGCCCCCGACCACCACCGTCCCACCGCCGAGCCGCGCCAACCGGTCGGCCAACACCTCGGCGTCCTGCGCGCTGTTCAGCGTGTACGCGTAGTCCTCGACGCCCGGCACCGCCGAGGTGTCCGCCACACCGCCCAGCCCGTACACCAGCGTGTCGTACTCCAGAATCCGGTCGTCATCGATCCGCACCGTCTTCGCGTCGGCGTCGATCGCCGTCACCCAGCCCCGTACGAACCGCGCCCCCGTCCCCTCCAGCAACTCCGGGACGCTCAGCTCGGCGAGCGGCTGCCCGGTCGCCGTCATGTGCAGCCGCAGCCGCTCGGTGAACCGCTCCTGCGCATTCACCACGGTCACCTGCACATCCTCACGCCCCTTGACCCGGGCCCCGAGCTGAATCGCCGCGGACATGCCCGCGTACCCGGCCCCCAGAACCACCACACGGTGTGCGCTCATCGTTCCGTCCTCCCTCGTTGCCTGCTGACGACCACGAGATGCAAGCAGCCCGGCCGAACGTGACATGGGGTCGATGTGACGCGCGCCACCCCACAGGGGAATCCTGGTACGTGGGAATCCCGGTACTTGACGATTACCTCGAAGGGGCGGAGTGGCGTGAGCGCTGAGGTCGCGGCGATCAACCTGGGGCGGACGCTGGCGACGCGCGCCGTCCGGATGTGGCTCGACCCGCGTACGCGCGAGCAGGAGAGCCGGATGGACATGTCCGCGCTGATCCGGCGGCGGATACCGGGGCTGCGGGCCCAGCGGGGCGTGGAGCGGCAGTTCGAGCAGATCGCGGACGCGGTCGCGGCGCGGCTCGAGCCGATCTGCGGGCATGAGTTCCGCGACCTGGACGAGGGCGGACGGCAGGCGGCGCTCGACGCCGTGACGGCGGCCTTCGCCCACGCGGACCTGTCCGACGCCGCGATCCTCGGCTCCGACGCCAACCCCGCCGAGCTCGCCCGGCGCGTCCGTACCGCCGCTCCCCCGCCGACCGGTCTCGGCGAGGTCGAGACGCGCTTCTACGAGCTGCTGCTGGCCGAGTGCTGCGACTGCTACGTACAGACCCTGCGCCGCCTCCCGGTCTTCACCGAACGCGGCGTCACCGAGCTGCTGGGGCGGGTCGGCGAGCTCGGCTCGGAGCTGAGCCGGGTGCTGGAGCGGCTGCCGGTCAGGTCGTTGTACGCGCCGCAGGGCGCGGATCAGGACGCCGCCTTCCGTCACGAGTATCTGGAGTTCATCAGCCGCACCATGGACGAGGTGGAGCTGTTCAGCTTCACGGCGGGGCAGGCTCCGCGTACCAAGCTGTCCGTCGCCTACATCAGTCTGCGGGTCAGCACGGACGAGGGACGGTCGGCCCGGCGGACCGGCCATGGGTCCGCCGACCGGTTACGGACCGGCATCGGCGCATGGGACACGGCCGAGCAGGAGTCGTCGGCGAGCGTACGGGTCGAGGCGGCGCTGAAACAGTCGCCGCGTGTGCTGTTGCGCGGGGAAGCGGGCTCCGGCAAGACGACGCTGCTCAACTGGCTGGCCGTCACCGCGGCGCGGGGCTCCTTCGGTGGCGATCTCGCCGACTGGAACGGCCTGGTCCCCGTCCTCGTCAAGCTCCGCCACTACGCCACACGCGAGCTGCCGCGCCTCGAACAGCTGCTGGACGTCACCGCCGGGCCGCTGACCGGCCATATGCCCGCCGCGTGGGTCGACCGCCAGTTCCAGGCGGGGCGGATCCTGCTCCTGGTCGACGGGCTTGACGAAATCGTCGCGAGCGAACGGCGCAAGGTCCGCGACTGGCTCCGGCTGCTGCTCAGCGCCTACCCGGACACCCGCGCCGTGGTGACGACCCGGCCGACCGCCGCCGGCGGCGACTGGCTGCGCTCGGAGGGCTTCGCCCCGGTCGGTCTTGAACGGATGACCCCTGCCGACCTGCGCGCCTTCGTCCAGCAGTGGCATCAGGCCGTACAGCTCCACTCCGGCGACGCCCCATGCGCACCGGAAGAGCTCCCCCACTACGAACGGGCGCTCGTGGCCAGCCTCCAGGACCGCCCCCATCTGCTCGCGCTCGCCGCGAACCCGCTGCTGGCCGCCCTGCTGTGCGCGCTGCACCTGGGGCGGCGCAGCCGGCTGCCGCGAAACCGCATGGAGCTGTACCGGATCGCCCTGGAGCTGCTGGTGCAGCGCCGCGACGCGGAGCGCGGGGTGCCCAGCGCGCTGGACATACGGCTCAGCCTCACGGACAAGCTGTGCCTGCTGCGCGATCTGGCCTGGCGGCTGTCGGACAACAACCGCAGCGAGATCGCCCGGGAGAAGGCGCTCGACCACGTCGCGGCCAAGCTGAGGTCGATGCGCCATCTGGACATCGAGGGCGGGCACGCCCTGGAGCACCTGGTGACCCGCTCGGGAGTGCTCCGCGCCCCGGCCGACGACCGCATCGACTTCCTGCACCGCAGCTTCCAGGAGTACCTGGCCGCCGAGGAGGCGGCGGAGGAGGACCGCATCGGCAATCTGATCGAGCGGGCCCATCTGGACACCTGGCGGGAGACCATCATCATGGCCGCGGGGCACGCCAACCGCGGCCAGCGGGAGGAACTGATCACCGGCATCCTGGACCGCGCGGAGGCGGAGCGCCGTCATGCGCGGGGGCTACGGCTGTTGGCGGCGTCCTGCCTGGAGACGATGGAGTCGGTGCCTGTCGGGCTCGCCGAACGGCTGGACGTGAATCTCGGCCAGTTGGTGCCGCCCCGGCGTCGAGGCGACGCGATGTCGCTGGCCGCTGTGGGGGATCCGGTCCTCGGCAGACTGCCACGCTCGCTCAACGACCTCACGGAGGCTGCGGCCAGGGCGGCAGTGCGCACCGCGGCACTTATCGGCGGAGGGGGCGCGCTGGACTTGCTGTGCGGTTACGCCGAGGACGGGCGCGCCGACGTTCATCTGGAAGTCGCACAGGCCTGGCAGTATTTCGACCCCGATGAGTACGCCCGGCGTGTGCTGTCCCAGCTTCCGCTGGAAGACGTCCCCCTCGCTCTCTCCCATCCCAGCCAGTGGGCCGCGGCCACTCGGCTACGGTCCGTACGGAAGATAGCGATCAACTTTCCCTTCGCTCCCGGACTCGCCGCGTTGAAGGAACTTCCCCGGTTCACCCGACTGTCGATCTTTCGGCTCCTGGAGGAGGGCGATCTCAGCCCACTGGCCGACCGCACAGAGCTGACCAGCCTCATAGTCAACGGCAACAGCCCTTTGAGGAACGTCAAGGTGCTGAGCGAACTCACCCGTCTTCGGCAGTTGCAGCTCAACTACTGGTCGGTTCTGCCCCCGCTGACCGAGATTCCGCTGCCACAGTCGCTCGACCACCTTGCGCTGGGGAACCTTCCTGCCGATCCTCACCTGGGATTCCTCGACCGTCTGCCGCAACTCGACTACCTGTCGCTGGATGGCACGGGGAGTCCGCGAGGACTCATGGACTCGACCGTGATCGTCGGCCTCAGGCAACTGCGCCTAGCCGGATTCGATCTGACCGAGCAGCTTCGCGCCCTGCCCGCCGCCGGTCTCCGCGTGAAGAACCTGGGCTTCTACGACTGCGCCCTTCCCGCCGACCTCAGCCCCCTGCACGCGATCTCCTCACTCACCTCGGTGTTCTTCGGCTTGTGCCACGGCCCGTATCCAGGCCCGCTTGACCTGTCCTCACTGGCGGGCCGCCCGGTCCACCCCCGTCTCACCGTCGAGGTAGGCAAGAGCCAGGTCGTCACGGGCACCGGCAATCTCGGGCCGGGTATACGGGTCCGCTACCTGTGAGCCCGCCTCAGTCGAACACGTCGCGCATCTCGTCCTCCAGCGCCGGATTGTCCACCCACCAGAGGTCCGCCTTCCGCTTGTCGGAGGCGCTGTCGGTGAACAGGGAGAATTCGTCGACCGCGAACCTCCAGGGGTAGGGTTCGCCGTCGTCGCACACCCCGTCGTGGACCATGGGGACGGGGATGGTGACCTGCTGGTTCTTCACCATCCAGGAGTTGCGGATGAAGTCGAACCGCAGGTGGTAGGAGTCGGCGGACTCGGTGAAGGGGATCGGCGGGACGAGGAAGTGCGCCGTGTCGACGGTGGCCGCGACGTCGATGTAGTTCCCGGGGAGGCCACCGGCGTTCCAGCAGGCGGCGAAGTTCACCGGGGTCAGTGAGTCCGTACCGAGGACGCGGATGGAGTTGCCCCGGATCACGAACTTCTCGGGGTCGAGGAGCACATCCTGGCCGAGCATCACGATGGGCGCCGACATGATGTGCACCTTCGCGAACGTCTGAGCTGCCGTGTACAGCTCGATGACGTCTTCGCTGCGCGTGGCGTCGAAATCCGCCCAGCTGTGGAACGGGCAGCACGCGTTGTTGGCCTCCTCCGGTTCGGGGAAGAGGAGCGACTTGTCGATCGGCGGAAGTGACGAATCGCTGGGCCTGTCCTGGAGGAAGCCGGGGATCCAGGCAGCATCGGCGGCCTCGATCACCTCCGGCTGACACAGGGCTCGGAAGGAGGTTCTGAGCCCTGGTCAGCCCCCGTTCAGCGCCCGTTCAGCTCCGTATGGCGCGCCGCGAGCCGGCTCCCCCCCCCCCCCCCGAGCGTGCCGTGGAGCCGGCTCGCGCCCGCCTCCGTGAGCGTGCCGTGCAGCCGCAGGCGGGCGACGCCGCCGTCCGGGAAGATGTCGATGCGGACGTGGGTGGCGGGTGGGGCGTCGGCGAGTCGGAAGCGGTGGATGGTGTCGGGCTGGAGGCGGGTGCGGGGCAGGAGTTCGGTCCAGCCGGGGGCCGAGTGGTCGGCCGGGTCGGCGCCGGAGGTGGCGTCGAGGACGTACAGCGCGGCCCAGCCGGGCGCGTTGCCCTTGTAGCAGCCGGTGTCGATCTCGACGGCCCGGATCCGGGCCTGTTCGGTGAGCCGGTAGCGGACCCAGTCGTGGCCCTGGTCGCGGCGGCGGCGGGTCTCCCAGCCCTCGTCCATTTTGCGGGAGCGGCCGGGCTGGATGGTGTTGGCGGGCGGGGAGTAGAAGCGGTCGGAGGCGTCCTCGGCCGCGCCGCCGTTCTCCAGGGCGGCCAGGTCGAAGGTGCCGAGGGCGGTCAGCCAGCCGGGGTCGGGGGCAACCTCGCCGTACACGCGCAGGCGGGCGATCCCGCCGTCGGGGTGCTGCTTGAGTCTGAGGTGGGTGAAGCGGCGCGCCACCGCGACCGGGAAGCCGTTGGCCGCGTGGCCGCCCACCGGGGTGCGGGGGACGAGCTCCGTCCACTCCACCTCGTCGGCGAGCAGTTCCTCGGGGGACGGGGAGCCCTCCACGGATGTCGCCTCGACGCTGACCGACTGCGGGTAGTTGCCGCGGAAGTGGGCGGTGTCGACGACGATGCCGTGGATGACGCCGGGCGCGCCGAGGCGGATCAGGGCCCAGTCGTGGTCGTCGTCGGCGGGGTGCGGCTGCTCGGCCGAGGCGCCGCGCCGCCGGCGGGTCTCCCAGCCGTCCATGACCTTGCCCTTGTGGCCGAAGTCCTCGGGGTCGAAGTGCGGGGCCTCGGGCCGCAGCAGGTTCTCGCGTTCGGCGAAGAACTCGTCGTTGGCCGCGATGACGCTTCCGCCGAGCCGCCGGTCGGCCAGGTCCGCGAGATGGGTGAAGGGGAGGTCCGCGGTGCGGTAGTCGGCGTACGGGTCGCCGCCGCCGTACGGGCTCGCGTCGCCGGTGAAGCGGGGGATCGGCGCGGTCATGTGCGGTGCTGCCTTTCCAGGAGTCGGCCATGGGGTGTGGGGGGTGTGGGGGATCTAGTGGGTCCAGTGGGGTCAGTGGTGAGCGCGGTGGGGCTGGTCGGGGTGCCGTGGTCGGCGATCTTCCGGCCGCGCAGCCAGGTGGACCGTACGACGCCGTACAGGGTCTTCCCGGCGTAGGCGGTCACCTGATTGCGGTGGTGGAGCGCGGCCGGGTCGACGGTGAAGGTCTCCTCGGGCGCGAGGACCGCGAAGTCGGCGTCGCGGCCGGGCTCGATGGCCCCCTTGTGCGCGAGGCCGACCAGTGCGGCGGGGGCGGTGGACATCCAGCGCGCGAGATCCGGGAGCGTACGGCCGCGCCGCCGCGCCTCGGTCCAGACCGCGGGGAGGCCGAGCTGGAGGGAGGCGATGCCGCCCCAGGCCTGCCCGAAGTCGCCGACCTTGAGGTCCGCGGTGCACGGCGAGTGGTCGGAGACGACGCAGTCGATGGTGCCGTCGGCCAGGCCCTGCCACAGCGCGTCCTGGTTCGCGGCCTCGCGGATGGGCGGGCAGCACTTGAACTCGGTGGCGCCGTCGGGGACTTCCTCGGCGGTCAGCGTGAGGAAGTGCGGACAGGTCTCGACCGTGATCTCAATGCCCTCGTTCCGGGCGGAGGTGATCAGGGGAAGCGCTTCGGCGGACGACAGATGGAGGATGTGCACGCGGGCGGCGTGCTTCCGCGCAAGCTCGATCAGTCCCGCGATGGCCCGGTTCTCGGCCTCGCGCGGGCGCGAGGCGAGGAAGTCGGCGTAGCGCGGGCCGCTGGGGCTGGGGGCCCGGTCGATCAGCTGGGGGTCCTCGGCGTGGACGATGAGCAGGCCGCCGAAGCCCGCGATCTCGCCGAGCGCCGCGTCGAGTTCGGCGGGGGCGAGCTGGGGGAACTCGTCCACGCCGGAGTGGAGCAGAAAGCATTTGAAGCCGAGGACTCCGGCGTCGTGCAGGGGCCTCAGGTCGCGTACGTTGCCGGGGACGGCGCCGCCCCAGAAGGCGATGTCGACATGGGCCGCGGCGCGGGCGACGGCCCGCTTGATCTCCAGCGCGCGGACGGTGGTGGTCGGCGGGATGCTGTTGAGCGGCATGTCGACGAGGGTGGTGACGCCGCCGGCCGCGGCGGCGCGGGTGGCGGACGCGAACCCCTCCCATTCAGTGCGGCCCGGGTCGTTGACATGGACGTGGGTGTCGACGAGGCCGGGGAGCAGGACGTCGTCCCCGAAGTCCTCCAGTCGGGCCCCGGGCGGGACGGCCGCGTCGTACGGCAGGACGGCCGAGATCGTTCCGTCGGCCGTGGAGACGGCGACCGATGCCGCGCGCATCCCCTCCGGGGTCACCACGCGGGTCGAGCGCAACACCAGGTTCAGGTCCAGGTCCGGATCCGCGTCTGACACCCGTGCCCTCCGTTTCTCGGCAGACTCTTCAGATCAGCACGATTTTTCCGCGAAGCGGAAACACTTTTCTGTTCCAGGAGTGTTCACCGAGCCGCCCGCCGGGTCAAGACCCCGCCGGCCGCGCCCCCGGCACAGGACGGCCGTCCATAGAATGGAAGACGATTTTCGGAGCGCAGAACCTGGCCGGCCGGGGGCGGGTAGGCTGCCCGTTGGCCGGTCGGCCGGGGCGAATCAGCCATACGGGGGCCGGTTTCACCTGCCGCGAAAGGAACCGTCGACGTGCCGTCCGCCGAGCCCAAGACCGCCGCTGCCAACTCCGGCGGCGTCCAGTCCCTCGAGCGCGCCTTCGATCTGCTCGAGCGGATGGCCGACGCCGGGGGCGAGGTCGGGCTGAGCGAGCTCTCCGGCAGCAGCGGGCTTCCGCTGCCCACCATCCACCGCCTGATGCGCACCCTGGTCGCCTGCGGCTATGTACGCCAGCAGCCGAACCGCCGCTACGCGCTGGGCCCCCGGCTGATCCGGCTCGGCGAAAGCGCCTCCCGGCTGCTGGGCACCTGGGCCCGGCCCTATCTGGCGCGGCTGGTGGAGGCGACCGGCGAGACCGCGAACATGGCGCTGCTGGACGGCGACGAGGTGGTGTACGTGGCGCAGGTGCCCTCGCGCCACTCGATGCGGATGTTCACCGAGGTCGGGCGGCGGGTGCTGCCGCATACGACCGGCGTCGGCAAGGCGCTGCTCGCGGACACGCCCGCCGACGAGGTGCGCGCGCTGCTGGCCCGGACCGGTATGCCGGCCGCCACCGAGAAGACGATCACCTCGCCGGACGCCTTCCTGGAGGCGCTGCGGCAGGTGCGTGAGCTGGGCTACGCGGTGGATGACAACGAGCAGGAGATGGGCGTGCGCTGCCTCGCCGTGTCCGTGCCCGACTCGCCCACGTCGGCCGCCATCTCGATCTCGGGCCCGGCCGGGCGGGTGACGGACGAGGCCACACGGGACATCGTGCCGATCCTCAAGGAGGTCGCGGCCGAGCTGTCCACCGCGCTCGCCAGCGCGGGCTCCGCCTGACGGCGGCGGTACGGGCGCGCCGCCGGTGCCGTATCGAGCCGTACCGGCGGCGCCCGCTCAAGCCCCGCCCCCGCCCCTCAGTCCCTCCCCCCTGCCTGCGGCACATCGCCGAACAGGTCGATCGCCGCACGCACCCCCCTCAGCGCCGGCCCCAGTGCGCTCACCGAGCCGAGCGCGCCCGCGATGAGCAGCAGGGCGCGGCGCAGCCGGGGCACCTCGGGCACTCCCTCGCACGCCATGGCGTCCAGCGCGGCAAGCTCGTCATCCGCTATGGCCCGGTCCGGCAAGTCGGCCGGGTGGGCGGCGAGTTCGCGCCGCAGCCGGGCGACGGCCCGGCGCAGCTCCGCCGCTCTGGGATCCTCCTCGGTGCCGGCCACTCGCCTGTCTTCCACGACCGCGGCGCCCTCCACAGACCAGGCGCCGGGCATCCCCCGGCGTCTCATGTGATCGTCGGACATGACTGCCCTGCTCGCCCTCGCACCCCTCTGCACGAAGCCTGCCCCCTTCTCCCCATGACCCCTGGACGCGTCGATCGGACGCGAGAGGCCGCGGATCAGTTAACGCCACTCTGTGCGCGACACGCCATACGGAGAGCGAAAATCAGACCGGGTGCGATAGGGGGAGACATAGGGGGATCAAGAAGGGATGAGCGGTAGGCAATGCCGACAGATCACACATCGCACGATAAGGCGCAGGTCGCCGGGTTGCTGCTGGCCGCCGGCGGGGGCAGGCGGCTGGGCGGGCGGCCGAAGGCGCTGCTGACCTACCGAGGCAGACCGCTGATTGAGCACGCGGTGCGGGCGCTGCGGGAGGGCGGCTGCGAACCGGTGCATATCGTGCTGGGGGCGGCCGCCGAGGCCGTACGGGCCAAGGCCGAGCTCCCCGGGTGCACGCTGGTCGACAACCCGGACTGGGCCGAGGGCATGGGCTCCTCGCTGCGGGCCGGGCTCGCCTCGCTGGCCGATACGAGGGCGGGGACGGAGGCAGGAGCGGCGCTGGTGATGCTCGTGGACCAGCCGGGGATCGGGGCCGCGGCGGTGGCCCGGGTGGCGGCGGCGTACGACGGGCCGTCGTGCCTGGCCGCGGCGGTGTACGGCGGGCAGCGGGGCCATCCGGCGCTGTTCGGCGCCGAGCGGTGGGCGGAGGTCGCGGCGAGTGCGGTGGGCGATCGCGGGGCACGGGCCTATCTGAAGGAGCATCAGTCGGAGGTCACGCTCGTCGACTGCTCCGATATCGCCCGGCCCGATGACATCGACACCCCGGAGGACCTGAAACGGCTGGACTGAGTCCAACAGAACGTTGAAGTTCCGCCATGAGGAAATTAGTATCCACTAAGCAGAAGTCACAGAAGCCCAAATGTCTTGCCCTGTGTCGCCCGAGGAGTGACCGCCCATGTCCGCACCAGCACCGTCCCCGCTGGCCATCGTCGACGCCGAGCCGCTGGAACGGCAGGGAGAGGTGCTGACCGACTCGGCCCTGGCCTTCCTGGCCGAGCTCCACCACCGCTTCACCCCGCGCCGCGACGAACTGCTCGCCCGCCGTGCCGAACGCCGCGCCGAGATCGCCCGAACCGGCACCCTTGACTTCCTCCCGCAGACCGTCCACATCCGCGAGGACGCCGACTGGCGCGTCGCCCCCGCCCCGGCCGCGCTCGACGACCGCCGGGTGGAGATCACCGGTCCCACCGACCGCAAGATGACCATCAACGCCCTCAACTCGGGCGCCAAGGTCTGGCTCGCCGACTTCGAGGACGCCTCCGCGCCGACCTGGGAAAACGTCGTCCACGGCCAGCTCAACCTGATCGACGCCTACCAGCGCCGCATCGACTTCACCACCCCCGAGGGCAAGGCGTACGCACTGCGCCCCGCCGAAGAGCTCGCCACCGTCGTCGCCCGGCCGCGCGGCTGGCACCTGGACGAGCGCCATCTGCGGGCCGGCGACCGCGCCGTGCCCGGCGCCCTCGTCGACTTCGGGCTCTACTTCTTCCACAACGCCCAGCGCCTGCTCGACCAGGGCAAGGGCCCGTACTTCTACCTCCCCAAGACCGAGTCGCACCTCGAGGCCCGCCTCTGGAACGACATCTTCGTCTTCGCCCAGGACCACCTCGGCATCCCCCAGGGCACCATCCGCGCCACCGTGCTCATCGAGACCATCACCGCCGCGTACGAGATGGACGAGATCCTCTACGAGCTGCGCGACCACGCCTCCGGGCTGAACGCGGGGCGCTGGGACTACCTCTTCTCCATCGTCAAGAACTTCCGTGACGCCGGGCCCGACTTCGTCCTCCCCGACCGCAACGCCGTCACCATGACCGCCCCCTTCATGCGCGCGTACACCGAGCTGCTGGTGCGCACCTGCCACAAGCGCGGCGCCCACGCGATCGGCGGCATGGCGGCCTTCATCCCCTCCCGCCGCGACCCCGAGGTCAACGCCGTCGCGTATCAGAAGGTCAGGGCCGACAAGGACCGCGAGGCGAACGACGGCTTCGACGGCTCCTGGGTCGCCCACCCCGACCTGGTCCCGATCGCCCGCGCCTCGTTCGACGCGGTGCTCGGCGACAAGCCCAACCAGAAGGACCGGCTGCGCGAGGAGGTCCAGGTCACCGCGGCCGAGCTGATCGACGTCGCCTCCCTGGACGCCAAGCCCACTTCGGCGGGGCTGCGCAACGCGGTCCAGGTCGGCATCCGCTATATCGAGGCCTGGCTGCGCGGCCTGGGCGCGGTCGCCATCTTCAACCTCATGGAGGACGCCGCCACCGCCGAGATCTCCCGCTCCCAGATCTGGCAGTGGATCAACGCGGGCGTCGTCTTCGAGAACGGCGAGAAGGCGACGGCCGGTCTCGTCCGCACCATCGCGGCGGAGGAGCTGACGGCCATCCGCGAGGAGATCGGGGCGGAGGCGTTCGCCGCGGGCAACTGGCAGCAGGCCCACGATCTGCTGCTCAAGGTCGCGCTGGACGAGGACTACGCGGAGTTCCTGACGCTGCCGGCGTACGAGCTGCTGCGCTGAGCCGGAGCCGCGCAGCGGGCGATGTGCCCCACCCGGCCCCACCCGTCGAGGTCGGGTGGGGCACATCGCCTCGCGGCGTCACGCGTCGCAGTGGGCAGGCGGGAGCCTGCCGTCGTTACCCGCGACGGTCACCTCCGCGGTGCCGTCGCCGCCCTCCGCATACGCCGCCGTGCAGACCAGCTGGCGCACGGCGGTCTTCCCGAGCCGCCGCACCGCGACCGGGACACGGACCAACGCCTGGTCCGTGCCCGACTTCATGTCGATGTGCCCCTCCGCCGGGGGCAGCTCCGTGTGGAGCCCGGCCGCGCGCGCCTTCTCGCTCGGGCCGAAGAGCAGCATCGAGAGGGCCATCTCGCCGGGCACCTTCCCGTTTTCGTACCCCCCCTCCCGGTCCGTGTCCGTGAAGACCCCCCCGGCCACCGGAGTCAGGCGGCCTTCCGAGGAGACGAAGAAGACGATCTGCCGCTGCTTGGCGTCGGGGAAGACCGTCACGGTGGCCGGGCCGCCGGCCTCGATGACGTCGCTCTGCCGCACCCCGCAGCCCGTCAGGGACACGGCCGCCATCGCGGCAAGGCCCAGGCGGCTCAGGCGGCTCACGCTCTTCACTCCGATACCTCCCCGCCCGTCAGTGGGATCTCCACGGTGAAGACGGCACCCCCCTGTGGGCCGTTCGCCGCCCGGATCGTGCCTCCGTGCAGCCGTACGTTCTCCTGGGTGATGGCGAGGCCGAGGCCGCTGCCCTCCGACCGGGTACGGGCCGAGTCCGCCTTGTAGAAGCGGTCGAAGATATGCGGCAGCGCCTCCGGGCGGATGCCGGGGCCGCTGTCGGCGACCTCGGCGACAAGCCTTCCTGGCTCCAGCCGCAGCCGTACGACGACCGGCGCGGCGCCGTGCCGCAGCGCGTTGCCGACGAGGTTGGCGACGACGACATCGAAACGGCGGGGGTCGAGCCGGGCCCGGATGCCGTCGGGCAGGTCGGTGACGATCTCGTCGGGGTCGGTCCAGTGGCGGCTGGTCAGGGTCTTGCGGATGGTCTGCGCGACGTCGACCTCGTCGGTGTTCAGCTCGGCGGCCCCGGCGTCGAAGCGGGAGATCTCCATCAGGTCCTCGACGAGGACCGCGAGTTTGCCCGTCTCCGCGCTGATCAGCCGGACGGCGGCCGCGGTGTCGGGGGCGAGGCGGGCGGCGTCCTCGTCCAGGACCTCGGTGACCGCGAGCATCCCGGCGAGCGGGGTGCGCAGCTCATGCGAGACATCGGAGGCGAAGCGGCGGGCGCGCGCCTCGGCGTCCTGGAGTTCGCCGACGGATCGCTCCAGGGCGACGGCGGACTCGTTGAAGGTACGGGCGAGGTCGGCGAGTTCATCGCTGCCCTTGACCTGGATGCGGGTGTCGAGGCGGCCCCGGCCCATGCTCTGTGATGCCTTCCGCAGATCGCGCACCGGGCGCAGCACACTGCGCGCGGCGAGCAGCGCGGGGATGAACGCCACCGCGAGCCCCGGCAGGGCCCCGTCGCGGGCCGCGGTGACCATGGCCCGGACGTTGGCCTCCTCGTCGGTCAGCGGCATCACGGCGTACAGCACAAGGCCCGTGGGGCGTACGGTCTTCCCGGTCCGGAAGACGGTCGGGACGGCGACGGTCAGCCAGGGGTCGCCGTGCTTCTCGACCCGCTGGAAGCTGCCGCTGCGCGGGCTGGCGAGCGCGGCACGGCGCAGCTGTGGGGTGATGACGGTGGAGACGGGGCTGGTGCCGGAGGAGACCCGGACCGATCCGTACTCGGCGAACACCACCCAGGGGTGCGGCTTGCCCTGCCGGGCGAGTTGGCGCAGCTGCTCCTGGAGGGACTTGGGCTCGACGGGGAGTGGGATGCCCATGTCGCTGACCCGGTCCCGGAAGGAGGAGACGGCGGTGTCCTGGGCCTGTTCGAGGATCGCGGTGCGCGCCTTGCGGTAGGTGAGGGTCGCGGTGGTGCCGGCGCTGACCGCGGCGACCAGCAGGAAGGCGAGCACGAGCCGGGTGCGCAGCCCGATGCGGGCTCTCCAGCGGGTCAACGGGGGCTCACAGCGGTCCGAAGCGGTAGCCGAAGCCCCGCAGGGTCTGTATGTAGCGCGGGCTGCCGGCCACGTCCTCGATCTTGTGGCGCAGCCGCCGTACGCAGGCGTCGACCAGGCGGGCGTCGCCGTGGTAGCTGTGCTCCCAGACCTGTTCGAGCAGCTGCTGACGGCTGAAGACCTGCTCGGGCGCGGCGGTCAGATACAGCAGGAGCTTCAGCTCGGAGGGCGCGAGCGCGAGGCGTTCCCCGGCCTTGGACACGGCCAGTCCGGCGCGGTCGATGGCGAGGTCGCCGTGGAACTCGACGGCGGGGCGGCCCCCGGGCTCCTCGATCCGGCGGAGTACCGCCCGGATGCGGGCCTCGATGACCTCGGTACGGGCGGGTTTGACGATGTAGTCGTCGGCCCCGGCCTCCAACCCGACCACGACGTCGAAGTCGTCGCCGCGCGCGGTGAGCATGATGATCGGCAGCTGGCTGGATTCGCGGACCCGGCGGCACACCTGGACTCCGTTGATACCGGGCAGCATCAGGTCCAGGAGCAGCAGATCCGGCCCGAACTCGCGGATGGCGGTGAGCCCGGCCTCCCCGGTGGCGGCGGTGCGCACATCATGTCCGCGGCGGCGCAGGCCGAGTTCGATCCCTTCGCGGACGGAGGGGTCGTCTTCGATGAGAAGGACGCGTGGCATGTGCGGAGTATTCCATTTCGGCAGGTGAGGGGACGGCGGCTCAGATGCGGCGGCTGGTCGGCTCCGGCGGCCGATCAGGTCGGGCGCGGCGGCTCAGGTCGGGCGCGGCGGCTCAGGTCCGGCGGCTCAGTTTGCGGGGCACGGCCCTGAGCGCGGCGTCCAGTTCGGTCAGCCGCAGCGGGCGGGCCAGGATCGCGAAGACCAACAGGATGGCCACCACCCCCACCGTCGTGGCGGCGAGCGGGCCCAGCGGGGCCGTACGGCCGGCCGCGAACTGGCCGAGCGCGGTGGCCGGGACGGCCGCCAGCGACAGCCGGGCCAGCGCGGCCACGGACGGCGAGCGCCACAGCCCGCCGCGCCGCGCCCCCGCCCTCTCCTGCTCGGCCGCCAAGCGCACGGGCCGGAGCCTGCGGTTCAGTACGTACGCGGTGGCCGCCCAGCCCCCGAACAGCGCCACCGAGTACGCCCCGGCCATACCGGTCACCGCCCAGCGCGCGGGCAGCAGCAGATACGCGGCCCCGGACAGCCCCGCGTTGAGCCCGGAGATCACCAGGTTCAGGAAGAAGGGTGTGCGGGTGTCGGAGAGCGCGTAGAAGGCGCGCGAGAGGACGTACTGCCCGGAGAAGGCCACCAGCCCCGGGGCGAACGCCATCAGCGCCCCCGCCATCACCGCGATATCGTCCGCGCCGGTCCTGCCGTACTGGAAGACCACCGCCATCACCGGCTCGGCGAGCGCCAACAGCACACAGGCGGCCGGTACGACGGCGGCGGCGCTGCTGCGCAGGGCGTACGAGACGTCCCGCCGCACGGCCGCGGTGTCACCGTCGGCCGCCGCCCCGCTCATCCGCGGCATCAGCGCGGTGACCAGCGAGACGGTCACGATCCCGTGCGGCACGGCCCACAGCAGATACGCGTTGTTGTACGCGCTGAACCCGGCGCCGTCGGTCCCCCCGGCCGCCGCGCGCTCCCCGGCCATCGTGGCCAGCCAGGTCACCACCCAGTACGCGAGCTGGTTGGTGAACACCAGCAGCACCAGCCACCCCGCCGAACGCAGCGGCCGGGACAGCCCACTGCCCCGCCAGTCGAACCGCGGCCGCCAGCGGAAGCGCGCCGCACGCAGCGACGGCAGCAGCACCAGCGCCTGGACGGCGATGCCCGCGGTCGTGCCCCAGCCGAGCAGCACGGTCTCGCCGGGGGTGAGTGTGCCCCCGGTGCCTGCCGTCGCCAGATACAGGCCGAAGACGGCGATGACGACGACGTTGTTGAGGACGGGAGTCCACATCATCGCGCCGAACCGGCCCCGGGCGTTGAGCACTTGGCCCAGCAGGGTGAACAGACCGAGGAAGAAGATCTGCGGCAGGCAGTAGCGGGCGAAGGCGACCGTCATCGTGGCCTGCCCGCCCGTGTAGTCGGTGTACGCCGCGACGATGGCGGGCGCGGCGAACACCGCCCCGGCGGTGATCAGCAACAGGGCCGCCGTACAGACGGTCAGCAGCCGATCGGTGTACGCGGCCCCGCCGTCCGCGTGTTCCTTGGCGGCCTTGACCAGCTCGGGCACGAAGACGGCGTTGAGCGCACCGCCGAGGAGCAGCGTGTAGACGATATTGGGCACGGAATTGCCGACCGCGTACCCATCGGCCGCCAGCCCGACACCGAGCGCGGCGGCGACGACGGCGGAGCGTACGAATCCGGTGGCGCGCGAGACCAGGGACCCCGCCGCCATGACGGCCCCGCTGCGCAGCACGGAGGCGGGCCGGTCGGCGGCCGGGCGCGCGTCGGGGGCTGGCGCTGTGTCCGGGGCCGACGCCACCTCCACCACCTCCGGGGCCGACGCCACCTCCACCACCTCCGGGGCCGGCGCCACGTCCGGGGTCGGAGGCGCGCCGACTGCCGGGGGCTCGGTCGCCGAGGCCACGCCGACACTCAGGGGCGCGTCAGCCACCGAGGTTGCGCCGGCCACCGAAGTCGCACCGCCTGCCGAAGCCCCGGCGCCCGCCAGGGCCGCTCCGGTGGTCGAAGCCACATCGTCAGCCGGGAGCGCGCCGACCGCCGGAGGCGCGTCGGTCGTCGGGGTCGCGCCGACTGCCGAGGGCGGCGACACCGCCCGGCTCGCCCGGCCCGCCGGGCCCACCCGGTTCGCGGGGGCGCTCATCGGCGGGCCAGGTAGAGCTGGAAGGCGCGGTGGAGCGCGTGGTTGGCGGTGCCGCTCAATGGTGTCTCCCACTCCCCCAGCGTCTCGACGACCTGGCCTCCGGTGCCCAGCTTCCAGCGCATCAGCCCGAACGGCCGTTCGTCGGGGTCGAGTGTGGAGGGTACCCCGCGCATGTCGTAGACCTCCGCGCCCTGGGCGTGGGCGTCCAGCATCATCTGCCACTGCAGGGCGTTGGAGGGGCGTACCTCGCGTCGGTGGTCGGCGGAGGCTCCGGTCTGGTACCAGACCCGCCGGCCGACCGTGATCATGGTGTGGGCGGCCAGGATCTCGCCCTCGTACCGGGCGAGGTAGAGCCTCATCCGGCCCGGCGCCTCGGCGTTGAGGGCCGCGTACTGGCGCTCGTAGTACGTCAGTGAGCGGCCGAGGCGGAAGCCGTCGCGTTCCTCGGTGATCCGCAGCAGCCGGTAGAACTCGGGGAGTTCGGCGGGGCCGCCCAGCTCCACCCGTACCCCCGACTTGTGGGCCCGGCGGATGTTGCGCCGCCACTCCTGGTTGAGCCCACCCCACAGGTCCTCGCGGGTACGGCCGGCCAGCGGGACCCGGAAGACATAGCGGGGCTGCGCGTCCCCGGCCCCGTCTCCGTCGTCGCCACATCGGCGCCAGCCGCGGGCACGCAGCCGCTCGGTCACGACGGTGCCCAGCGGGTCGACCTGGCAGGTGAGGACGTCGGACAGCCGGCGTCCTGGGCCGGTGGCCGCCTTGAGCGCGGCGGCGGTCCAGCTGCGGTAGGCGGGCGTGGGGCCGATGCGTACGGCGAATGCGCCGGAGGTGCGCAGATGGCGCAGCAGCGGGTCGAGCCAGCCGTCGATGTCCGGGTCGGTCCAGTCGGCGACGGGCCCCTCGGGCAGATAGGCGAAGTACTTCCGGGTGCCGGGCAGCTGGCGCAGCAGCACCAGCGCGACCCCGCTCAGCTCCCCCGCCCCGGGCCCGGTCTCCGGGCCCCAGCCGAGCAGTTGGGCCTGCCAGCCGTCCTTCACCGCGGCCCAGGACGGGCACTGCAGAAAGCCGGGGCCCAGGGCGGAGCCGGTGCGGGATGCCAGGAAGGCGCGGTACGCCTCGGGGGTGATGGGCCCCAGCCGGGCTTGCTGCGGACGAGGGCCCGCCGTCACGAGCAGCGCTGACACTGCGCCTCCTCGGGTGCCGTTGATGGGAACGCGAGGAAGATTCACAGCCGCCCATGACCGCGCCGCTCGGCGAATGTGACCGGACGATGACCGTTCCTCTGCAGCTGCTGTCACATGGCCGCGAAGGCCGATTCCCGGGCTTTTCGCGGCTTAGAGTCCTGAGCGTCCCGTCATCTCCCCGGCTTTCACTGCCACTTCCACTTCCATGGAGGGTTCCGTTGCGCCAGATACGTGTGCGCCCCGCCGCCGCGGCCACGGCCGCCGCCGCCCTGCTGACCGCCGCGCTGACCGGCTGCTCCTCCGGCGGGTCGGCCCCGGCGAAGGCGGACGCGAAGGTCGGCGGCGGAGGCTCGGGCGGCGGCAGGGCGGTGACGGTGACCGTCACGCCCCGGAAGGCGGGCGAGCCGGTCAAGGTCGCCGCGAGCGGCGGCACCCTCGCCTCGGTGACCGTCACCGACGGCCGCGGTGGCAGGCTCGGCGGCGCGGTGTCGGACGACCGCCGGACCTGGACCTCGGACCGCAACGCCGCGCCCGGCACCACGTACACCGTCAAGGCGGCCACCCGCGCCGAGGGCGGGGCGGAGGGAAACGCGAAGTCCACCTTCAGCACCGCCGCGGCCGGCCAGGTCAACAAGGTCGACTGGCGGCCGGGCGGTGACACCACGGTCGGCGTGGCTCAGCCGATCTCGCTGGTCTTCGACCGCCCGGTGGCGAACAAGGCCGCGGTGGAGAAGCAGCTCAAGGTCACCACCTCCAACCACACCAAGGGCTCCTGGGGCTGGATGAAGGACTGGTCGGGCAAGGACCGGGTGGACTGGCGGCCCGAGGAGTACTGGCGGCCCGGTACCCGGGTCACCCTGGACGCCCGGCTCAACGGCACCGACTCGGGCACGGGCGGCGGCTGGTTCGTACGCGACTACAAGCTCGGCTTCACCGTCGGCGCCCGGCAGGTGGTCAAGGTCGACCTCGACAGCAAGCGGCTCACCCTGGAGCGCGACGGCAAGGCGGTACGCACCTTCCCGGTCTCCGGCGGCACCCCCGGCGCCGACACCGGCTCCTGGCGGGGCACGGAGGTGCTGATGGCCAAGGAGGGCACCATCCGGATGAACTCCGAGACCGTCGACCTCGGCAACGCCTACGACAAGATGGTCGACTACTCCATGCGGCTGACCTGGTCGGGGACGTACGCGCACGCCGCGCCCTGGAACGCCGCGAACTTCGGCAAGGCCAACAGGAGCCACGGCTGCATCGGCATGAGCGACGCCGACGCCGCATGGCTCTACGGCCAGGCGCGGATCGGTGACCCGTTCGAGGTCAAGGGCGCGGAGACCAAGGGGCAGGTGGCGCTGAACAACGGCTTCGGCGACTGGAACGTCGGCTGGGAGGAGTGGCGGGCCAAGAGCGCCCTGCGCTGACCCGGGCCGGGGCCGAGCGCCCTCGGCCCCAGGAGAGCTCGATCGCAGGAAGGCTCAGCCGGTCAGCCGCTCAGCCGTCAGCCGCGATACGGGCGAGCCGGCGCGCCTCGTCGCCGGCGCGGCGGGCGATGTCGTCCTCGTCGGCGGTGAGCAGCCGACCCGACTCCACCACCGGACGGCCGTCCACGAGCGACAGGGTCACCGGCGCCGGGGGGCCGAGGACCAGCGCCGCGACCGGGTCGGCGATCGTGGAGTGGCCGAGGCCGTCGAGCTTCCACAGCACCAGGTCGGCCAGTTTGCCCGGCTCCAGGGAGCCGATCTGCTCGTGGCGGCCGAGCACCCGCGCCCCGCCGTAGGTGCCGAGGCGCAGCGCCTGACGGGCGTTCAGCGCCGTCTCGCGGTGTGTGCCCAGGCGGTTGATCAGCAGGGCGTTGCGCAGTTCGGTGTGCAGTTCGCCGGACTCGTTGGAGGCGGTGCCGTCCACGCCGAGGCCGACCGGCACGCCGGCGGCCAGCAGGTCGGGGACGCGGGCGATGCCGGCGGCCAGGCGGGCGTTGGACGAAGGGCAGTGCGCCACGCCCGTGCCGGTGCGGGCGAAGGTCGCGATGTCGGCGTCGTTCATATGGACGCAGTGCGCCATCCACACGTCCTCGCCCAGCCAGCCGGTCGACTCGAAGTAGTCGGTCGGGCCCATGCCGAACAGCTCGTGGCAGAACTTCTCCTCCTCCACCGTCTCCGAGCCGTGGGTGTGCAGCCGTACGCCCTTGCGGCGGGCCAGGACCGCGGCCTCGCGGAGCAGTTCGGTGGAGACCGAGAAGGGCGAGCAGGGCGCGACCGCGATCTGCAGCATGGAGTCGTACGACGGGTCGTGGTGGGCGTCGATCGCCTCCTCGGTGGCGCGCAGCGCGTCCTCGATGGTCTCGACGGCGAAGTCGGGCGGCAGCCCGCCGTCCGATTCGCCGCGGTCCATGGAGCCGCGCGCGGCCGTGAACCGTACGCCCAGCTCCCTGGCCGCGCGCAGCTCGGCGCCCAGCAGGTCGCCCGCGCCGCGCGGGAAGACGTAGTGGTGGTCCATGACGCAGGTGACGCCGCCGCGGACCATCATGGCCAGCGAGGCGCGCGCCGACTCGTACACCATGGGCTCGTCGATCCGCGCCCAGATCGGGTAGAGGGCGACCAGCCAGTTGAAGAGGTTGTCGTCCTGGGCCAGGCCGCGGGTGATCCACTGGTAGAAGTGGTGGTGGGTGTTGACCAGGCCGGGGGTCGCCAGATGGCCGGTGCCGTCGACCCTGCGGACCACCCCGTCGAGGCCGGCGGGCGCGGGGCCCGGTCCCACCGACTCCAGGCGGTTGCCCGCGATGACGATGTGGCCGCTGGTGTACTCGGTGTCGTGGGCGTCCACGGTCGCGATGGCGCAGTTCTCGATGACGATGCGCTTCGCTGCCGCGGTGCGGTGCGGTTCTGCTGCGGTGCTGTTCATATCCATCGTGGCGCCCTTCAGTCGGTGGCGATCCGGGGCCGGACGCCGTCCCGCAGGATCGTGGCCTCGATGAGGCCGTACGGCCGGTCGGCGGCGAAATAGACCTCGTTGTCGTTCTTCAGGCCGAAGGGTTCCAGGTCGACCAGGAAGTGGTGCTTGTTGGGCAGCGAGAGCCGTATTTCGTCGATCGCGGGCCGGTTTTCGATCACGCGGGCGCCCATCTGGTACAGCGTCTGCTGGAGCGAGAGCGAGTACGTCTCGGCGAAGGCGGCCAGCAGGTCGGCTCTGGCCCCGGCGTATCCGCGCTCCCAGTCCGGCTCAGGCGCGCCACCGTCGCCACCATCGTCGTCATCGGCACACCAGCCGTAGCGCCACCGGGCGTGCACATCGGTGGCGAGGATACGGTCGCGCACCTCCGGCAGCGTGGTGTATTCGTCCTTGACGAAGCCCCAGAACTCCGAGTCGGTGGAGTTCAGCACGGTCAGCCCCGTCAGCCCGGAGATCACCTCCCATCCCTCTCCGTCGAAGGTGACCTGGGCGGTGCGGGTCTCCTGTCCCGTACGGACGAAGGAGTGGCGGGCCGCCCCCTCGGTCTCGATCCGCTCCCAGCCGTACTCCTCGACCCGGATCCGGGCGGTGTGGATGGCGTCCTGGCCGGTGACGAAGTGGCGGGCGAGCAGGATGCCGAACTGCTCGGGCGAGGCGATGCCGTGTTCCTTGGCGAAGGCGTACACGGTGTTCTTGGCGGTGTCCGTCGGCAGGACGTTGGCGTTGCTGCCGGAGAGGTGTACCTCGTCCATGTCTCCGGAGAGCGCCACCGACACGTTCAGGTCCTTGATGTGGTGGACGGCTCCGTCCCGCACGATCCGGACGACGCGGGTTTCCGCCTTGCCGTACTGGTTCTGGCCGAGTGTGGGCATCGGGCGCTAGCTCCCTCGGTATACGGAGTAGCCGAACGGGTTGAGCAGCAGGGGCACGTGGTAGTGCTCCCCGGGCTCGACGGCGAAGACCACCGCCACCTCCGGGAAGAAGGCTCCGTTCCGCTGCCCCTCGGCTGATGGGTGTCCCGCGCGCGCGAGATACGGCTCGACCTCGAACCGCAGCCGTACGTGCGCGGTGCCCTCGGGGAGGGCGGGCAGGTCCTTGCAGCGGCCGTCGGCGTCCGTGCCGGAGCCGGCGTGGGCCGCCCAGGGCGCGTCGCCCGCGGGGCGGACGGACAGCTCGACGGCCACTCCGGCGGCCGGGCGGCCGAGGGCGGTGTCCAGGATGTGCGTGGACACGGACGTGTGCGGGGTGTCCGGGGTGTGCGGGGTGTCCGAGGTCTGCGAGGTGGTGTGCGTACCGGGCGTCTTGGCTGTCACCGCTGCCCTCCCTCCTCGTCCATGGCCATGAGCCGGGCCAGCCGGTTGCGATTGATCTTGCCCAGCTCGGTGCGGACGATCTCGCGTTCGGTGTCGGTGTCGTTGCCGATCCGCTCGTTGAGAGCAGCCAGCATCTCCTCGCCGCCGCGCCCGGTGGCGCAGATGAGGAAGACATGTCCATGGCGCTCCTGGTAGGCGTGGTTCAGCTCCAACAGCCGCGCGCGCTCGGCCTCCCCCACCCCGCTCTGCTCGCGCGCCGAGGTGGCGTCGCCGGGCTTCGGCCGCCCTATGGGCGGGTGCCCGGCCATCGCCTCGGCGAGGTCGGCGTCGGTCAGCCCCGCCATGGCCTGCTCGGCGGCGGTCAGCAGCGCGTCGACGCTGCCGTACGGCCGCCCGGCGGCCACCGCCGCCGCCCACGCCCGGCTGGCGCACACCTCGTGCAGCAGCGCGGCGACGCCCGGCCCGTCCGCTGCGTTGAACCGGGCCAGTCCCGGCGGAGCGCTGGTAGTCACACTCGCAAGCTAGGAGCCGCCCCCGTAAGACGTCAACAGTTTGTTGAAAACTTCGGGTGACGGCGCGCGGCCCCCGACGGCCACGGCGGCGGCACACTGGAGACGACGGAGCGACCGCCGGGCGGCCTCCGGCGGCCAGGGGCCGCGACCTCCAGGCAGCCTTCCGGCCGGTCGCCGGTCGGTCGGTGGTGGATCAGTACGGCGGGAGCGGAGATGGCCGAGGCTTTCGGCGCGGCCGCGCGGGACGGACCTGCGAGCGTGGCCCGCCAGATGGACGAGACCGGGTTGCGCCGTCTGCTCGACGGTCTCACCGCGGTCCGGGACGGCGATTTCCGCACCCGGATCCCCGAAGACGGCGAGGGGCTGCTCGGTGAGATCGCCACCGTCTTCAACGGCATGCTGGACCAGCTGTCACGGTTCACCTCCGAGGTGACCCGGGTGGCCCGCGAGGTCGGCAGCGAGGGCCGGCTCGGCGGACAGGCCCGGGTGCCGGACGTGTCGGGGTCGTGGAAGGACCTCACCGAGTCGGTGAACGCGATGGCGGGGAACCTCACCACTCAGGTGCGGAACATCGCGCAGGTGGCCACCGCCGTGGCCTGCGGCGATCTCTCCCAGAAGATCACCGTGGACGCTCGCGGGGAGATCCTGGAGCTCAAGGAGACCATCAACACGATGGTCGACCAGCTTTCGGCGTTCGCCGACGAGGTGACCCGGGTGGCCCGCGAGGTGGGCACCGAGGGCAACCTCGGCGGCCAGGCCACCGTCCGCGGGGTCTCCGGTACCTGGAAGGACCTCACCGACAACGTCAATGTCATGGCGTCCAATCTCACCGGCCAGGTGCGGAACATCGCGCAGGTGGCCACCGCGGTCGCCCGGGGCGACCTCTCCCAGCGGATCGTCGTCGAGGCCAAGGGGGAGGTCGCGGCCCTCGCCGGGGTCATCAACACCATGGTCGACACGCTGTCCGCGTTCGCCGACGAGGTGACCAGGGTGGCCTCCGAGGTGGGCACCGACGGCATCCTCGGCGGCCAGGCCCGGGTGCCGCATGTGGCGGGCACCTGGAAGGACCTCACGGACAGCGTCAACTCCATGGCGAACAACCTGACCGGCCAGGTCCGCAATATCGCCCAGGTCACCACCGCCGTCGCGGGCGGCGACCTGCACCGCAAGATAGACGTGGACGCCCGCGGGGAGATCCTGGAGCTCAAGACCACCATCAACACCATGGTCGACCAGCTGTCCTCCTTCGCCGCGGAGGTGACCCGGGTGGCCCGCGAGGTCGGCAGCGAGGGCCGCCTCGGCGGGCAGGCCGAAGTGGAGGGCGTCTCGGGCACCTGGAAGCGGCTCACGGAGAACGTCAACGAGCTGGCCGGCAACCTCACCCGGCAGGTCCGCGCGATCGCCGAGGTCACCAGTGCGGTGGCCGAGGGCGACCTCACCCGCTCCATCACCGTGGACGCCTCCGGAGAGGTCGCCGAGCTCAAGGACAACATCAACGCCATGGTGAAGTCGCTGCGCCAGACCACCCGGGCCAACCAGGAGCAGGACTGGCTCAAGACCAACCTGGCCCGGATCTCCGGCCTGATACAGGGCCGCCGCGATCTCGCCGACGTCGCCGGGCTGATCATGGACGAGCTGGTACCGCTGGTCTCCGCCCAGTACGGCGCCTTCTTCCTCGCCGAGGACACCGACGAAGGCGTGCGGCTGTGCCTGATCGACTCCTACGGCCGTCCCGAGGGCTCCCGCCGCCCCACGCGGTTCCGGCTCGGCGAGTCGCTGGTGGGTCAGGCCGCCCGCAGCCGGCGCACCATCGCGGTGGACGACGTCCCGGCCGATTACGTCATCTCCTCCGGGCTCGGCGGCGCGGCCCCCGCCAGCCTGGTCGTGCTGCCCGTCATGGCGGAGGAGCAGGTGCTCGGCGTCATCGAGCTGGCCTCCACCGGCCGCTTCACCCCGGTGCAGCGGGACTTCCTGGACCAGCTGATGGAGACCGTCGGAGGCAACGTCCACGCCATCATCGCGGGCACCCGCACCGACGAGCTCCTGGGCGAGTCCCAGCGCCTCGCGGGCGAGCTTCAGGCACGTTCGGAGGAGCTCCAGGTCCGCCAGGAGGAACTGCAGCACTCCAACGCCGAACTGCAGGAGAAGGCCGCGCTGCTGGCCAGCCGGAACCGGGACATCGAGACGAAGAACCAGGAGATCGAGCAGGCGCGGCAGGAGCTCGAGGCCCGGGCCCGGGAGCTCGCCCGTGCCTCCAGGTACAAGTCGGAGTTCCTGGCCAACATGAGCCACGAGCTGCGGACCCCGCTCAACAGCCTGCTCATCCTCGCCCAGCTGTTGGCCCAGAACCCCAGCCGCAATCTCACCCCGAAGCAGGTGGAGTACGCGGAGGTCATCCACTCCGCCGGATCCGACCTGCTCCAGCTGATCAACGACATCCTCGACCTGTCCAAGGTCGAGGCGGGGAAGATGGACATCAGCCCCGAGCGTTTCCGGCTGCGCCGGCTGCTGGACTCCCTGGAGGCCGCCTTCCGCCCCCTGACCTCCCAGAAGGGGCTGGAGTTCCAGGTCGTCACGGCGCCCGAAGTCCCGTCCGAACTGGTCACCGACGAGTCCCGGCTGCGCCAGGTGCTCCGGAACCTGCTCTCCAACGCGGTGAAGTTCACCGAGGCAGGCCATGTCGAACTGCGGATCGAACCCGTCGAGGAGGCCGCCGACCTGCCCGACTCCGTCCGCCGCGCCGGCCGCCCCGCCCTGGCCTTCCGGGTCAGCGACACCGGTGTCGGCATCTCGGAACAGCACCTGGAGAGCATCTTCGGCGCCTTCCAGCAGGCCGATGGCACCACCAGCCGCACGTACGGGGGAACCGGCCTGGGCCTGTCCATCTGCCGCGAGATCGCCTATCTGCTCGGCGGCTCCATCCACGCGCGGAGCACCCAGGGCGAGGGCAGCTGCTTCACCCTGTACCTGCCGACCGTGCACCCCGCCGTCCAGGACACCGCGACAGCGCACCCGCCGGGCGCCGCCACCGCGGCCCCCGCAGCGGCGGTGCCCGGCGCAGTGCCCGGCGCAGCGCCCCGCCACCGCCGCGGCACCGCACCCGGCGGCCCGGGACGCCCCGGCGAAGCCGGCCACGCCGCGGACCGCCACAGCGTGCCACCCGCAGGGCGCCGCGTGCTGGTCGTCGAGGCCAGGCCGCGGGGGCTGCTGTCCCTGCTGGCCGAGAGCGCTGTCGCCGACCTGCCCGGGGTCCCCTCGCCCGTCCGGGTGGACACCGCCGCCGATCCCGGGGAGGCGGCGGCCGCACTGGCCGGCCGGACACACCACTGCGCGGTGGTGGACTGCGGTCTGCCCGGCGAGGGCGCGGGCGAACTGCTGCGTCTCCTCGACGCCGACGCCGACGCCGACCCGGCCCTGCGCCACATCCCCGTCCTGGTCCACTGCGGCCACCAGGCGCCCTCGGCCGAGGAGGAGCACCGGCTCCGGGCCCGGGCCGGAGCCCAGCCGCTCGAAGTGCTCACGAGTCTGGACGAGCTGCGGACACGCATCGTGCTGCACCTGACCGCCGAGCACCCGGGCGAGGCCCTGCCGCTGGTCCACGCCCCGAAGACCAGGCCGGGGCCCGCACCCCCGGAGGCCGACCCGCTGGCCGGCCGCACCGTACTGATCGTCGACGACGATGCCCGGAACGTCTTCGCCGTCACCGGCATCCTGGAGCTGCACGGCATGCGCGTCGTGCACGCCGAGAACGGCCGTGAAGGCGTGGAGGCGCTGGCCGACGAGGACATCGACCTGGTCCTGATGGACGTGATGATGCCGCAGATGGACGGCTACGCCGCCACCGCGGCGATCCGTGTCATGCCCGGGCGTCGCCGTGTGCCGGTCATCGCGGTCACTGCCAAGGCCATGTCCGGTGACCGGGAGAAGTGCCTGGCCGCCGGGGCGGACGACTACGTGCCCAAGCCCGTCGACGCACAGCAGCTGGTCCACTGCATGCGCCGCTGGCTCGACGTGTGATGTGCTTGGGGTGGGCACCCGGCGGGCAGAGCGACCGCCCGCCGGATCCCCGGGCCGAGGAGCAAGCCCATGGTGGAGCAGCAGCACGAGCCCACGCGGCAGCGGCCCCCTTCCGAACCCGCCGTGCGTCCCGCACCACACGATGACGCCGGAACGGCCGGGCTGGCGGCCACGGTCGACCGGCTGAGTACCGAGATCCACGCCCTGTGGGAGGACCGCGAGGCCCGGGTTCTGGTGGAACTCGCCGAGGGCGTCCTCGTGGAACGGCTGAACTGCGCTCCGGCCGAAGCCGCGCAGCAGCTGCGGACGCTCGCCTCCGACGCCCGGATGCCCCTGCCCGAGCTGGCCGCCGACATCATCAACCAGGCCGCCTCGGACGCCACCGCAAGCGCGGTCGCGGAAGCCCGTGCCGCGCAGACCGCCACGTCCGGCACCGGCCGTACGGCAGAGGGAGCCGCGGGGGGAACCGCGGGGGAAGCCGCGGGCCCGCGGCGCGAAGGGCCCGCCCTGCGGCTGCGTACGGCGGAGGCCGCCGCCATCCTGGCCGGTGACGACGCCCAGGCGCTCGCCCGCGGCCTCCTCGACCGGGCCCTGAGCCCCTTGGGCGCCACCGCCGCCGCCGTGTGGTCGGCCGCCCCCGACGGCTCCCTCACGCTGGCGGGAGAGGCGGGGTTCGGCCCCGCCGAGGCCGCCCGCTGGCGCTATGTCCCGCCGGGGCTCGGCACCCCGGCCCAGCAGGCCATCGCCGAGGACCGAACGCTGTGGATCGACGAGTCCGGCGACCCGCCGCCGCCCACCATCGGCGGCGGCAGCGGCGGCGGCACACGGGCCGTCGTGCCCGCTCGAGTCGGCGGTCAGCGGGTGGGCGTCCTGGAGGTCCACTGGCCGGGCCCCCACCCCGCGCTCGCCCTCCAACGACAGCTGGACGCCCTGGCCCAGCTGTGCGCCCTGTCGCTCTCCGACCACGGCGTGGAGTCGGACAGCCCGCCCGGCGGGGCCGCCGCCTGGCTCGTCGGACTGCTCGACGGCCTGCTGGACTCCGCCGCCCTGCTGCGCCCGCTGCGGGACCGCGACGGCCGGATCACCGACTTCATGATCGAGCACACCAACACGCGCTTCACCGACCCGGCCGGCCGTCCCCGTGGCTCGCTGACCGGGCTCCCGCTGCTGGAGGCGTATCCGCTGTTCGCCGCGGAGGGCGGCCTGTTCGAGCGGATCAAGCGGGTGCACAGCACTGGGGCTCCGTATCGCAGCCGGAGCACGGTGCTCAGGTTCTCGGGCAGCGCGGCGCCACCGGCCGTGGTGACTGCCGTGGGGCTGGCCCGCTTCGGCGATGTGGTGCTGCTCAGCTGGCGGCTCCCGGAGAGCGACGCCCGCCTGGCCGACCTGCTGGGGCACGCCCAGCGGCTCAGCCGGATCGGCGCCTTCGAGGAGAACCTGACCACCGGTGAGATCTCCTGGACCGAGCAGTTGTCCACCCTGTACGGGCTGGAGCCCGGCGCGGCCCCGGTGCCGCTGCACCAGCTCTCCGGACATGCGCACCCCGACGACACCGGCGCCGTGCGGCGCTTCCTGCGCAGCGTGCTGCACCAGCGGAAGGAGAGCGCGATCACCTTCCGGCTTCGGCGCGCCGACGGGGTGGTCCGCCATCTGCGGGTGGTCGCCGAACCCCTCTGCGACGCCTCCGGGCTGCTGGTCGCGGTACGCGGCGCCTACCAGGACATCTCTGCCCACCGCTGGACCGAGGTCGCGCTGGCCGCCACCCGGGACCGGCTCGCCGGCGCCGAGCAGCAGTCCGCGGAGCGCCATCGGCTGACCCGACAGCTACAGCGGGCGATCATGCCCCCGACGGAACACCCGGTGTACCGGGCGGGGCTGCGGGTCGCCGTGCGCTACCGCCCGGCGGAGGAGGACCAGCGGGTCGGCGGAGACTGGTACGACGCCGTCGAGTTGCCCGACGGCCGGGTGCTGCTCACGGTCGGTGACATCGCCGGCCACGGCATCGCCGCCGCGACGGGCATGGTCGTCCTGCGCAACGCCCTGCGCGGCCTGGCCGTCACCGGTGCGGGGCCGGGCCGGCTGCTCTCCTGGCTCAACACCGTCGCCTGCTGCCTCCCCGAGCAGGTCACCGCGACAGTCGTCTGCGGCCTGTTCGATCCCGCCGCCCGGACCCTGCGCTGGGCCAACGCGGGACACGTGCCCCCGATCCTCGTCAGCCGAGGGAAGGCCGAAGCGCTCACGCCGCCGAACGGTGTGCTGCTGGGCGCCGTCGACGTCGCCTCGTACGAGGAGACCCAGCACGAGCTGCGGCGGCACGACATCCTGCTGGTGTACACCGACGGCCTGATCGAGCGCCGCGACAGCGGCATCGACCAAGCCCTTGAACAGCTCCTCGCCGCCGCCGGCCGCCCGGTGGACGACCTCGAGGACTACCTGGACGACCTGCTGTCCTGCGACATCGCCGACACCGACGACGACACCTGCCTGATCGCGGTGCAACCGACCTGATCGCCGCGGTGCGCCGGGTCAGTCGTCCTGCCGCGGCCGCTCACCGCCCCCACGCGCCTTGGCCCGCTGCTCATCGGCGTAATTGAGGTAGTTGTAGACGGTGAAGCGGCTGACGCCGAGCGCGGTCGCGACCGTCTCCACGCCGTGGCGCATGGAGAAGGCGCCGCGCTGTTCGAGGAGGCGGACGACCGACTGCTTGGTCTTGCGGTCGAGATCGGCGAGCGGGACGCCGTGGCGGCGGCGGAGCTCGGCGAGGATGTGGTCGAGCGAGTCGGAGAGGTGCGGCAGCCGTACGGCCACGACCTCCCGGCCCTCCCAGGAGAGGACCACATCGTCGCCCTCGGCGCTGTCCGGGGCGATCAGCCGGCCGCCGATGGCATCCACCAGCGGCTTGACCGCCGTGACGAAGGGGTCGTCGGCGGGACGGGTCACCTGCCGCCCTCCCCCGCCTCGCCCGTGGCCGCGGCCGACTCCGGGATGACGTTGACCTGGAGCGAGATACGGGTCGCCCCCGCCTCCAGGGACTCGCGCAGCAGTTCGTGGACGGCGGCCAGGACATGCTCCGCACCGCCCTCCGCGGTGTTGCCGAACGGGCCGACGTCGACGGAGTCCAGCGGGGCGCCCTGGACGATGTCGCGGGCCACCACGGCATGCGGCGGCACCTCGTCGAGGTCGAACGGCTCGGTGGTGAACTCAACCCTCAGTCTCACGCCGCCAACCTACTGCTCCCGCACAGGAGACGTCACGAGCGTCCCACGGCGGTCGGTCCGCCGGACGCAGAACCCCCAAGAACCCCCAACTCGCCGCCCCCGGCCCCGCGCTTCGGGGAGCATGGGCACAGACCCTCCCTCCCGGAACTCGGACCTCGGAGCAACAGATGACAGAGAGCGTGCCGGTGCGCTGCCCCTCGTGCCGCCGCGAGCAGTCGTTCACTCCGCCCACCTACCCGTGCTCGTGCGGGGCGCCGCTCACCCTCCCCGTGGTGCGCGACGGCGCCCCGCAGAAGATCGAGCACCGCACCTGGGAGGACACCTGGGTGGCGGCCAACTGCGCCATGTGCGGCCGACAGGGCCACTGGCCCCAGCCGGAGTTCGGCTGCGCGTGCGGGGCGCTGGTCCGCGTCCCCGTGGCGTCGGCGCCCGACCCCGCGGAGCGCGCACCGGCCACCGCCCGCCCCGGCGGCCCGGCGACGGGGGCCGCCGGACCACCGGGCCGGCCCGTGCTGCGGCCCGCGTTCCGGCCGGTGACGATCCGTACGGCGCGGGACGCGGTGACGGCCGCCGCGCAGTATCTGAAATGGCTCGGCTTCGGCGGTGTGCGGCGGCCGGAGGGCCAGGACGCCTCCGGGGTGGATCTGCGCGGTCCTGGTGTGGTCGCCCAGGTGGACCCGACCACCCGGCCCACCGCGCTGCGCGATATCGAATGCCTGTGGCTGAACGGGCTCAATGAATCCGCCGCCGGCGTCTTCTTCTCGCTCGCGGGCTACGCGAGGGATGCGCGGGCGCGCGCCGACGCGCTGCAGCTGCCGCTTTTCATCATGGATCTGACCGGGACCCCACAGCCCATCAACGACCCGGCGGACACGCTGATCCGGGTGGGGCCGCCCAAGCGGTGAGCCCCTGCCCCACGTTCGGCCCTTGTTCATTATGACCCGGCGGAGGGCCCTCGGGCCTCCCCTTCGGGGATGATCTTCGGCTCTCCGAAGCGCCCTACGGTGGTGGTCGACCCCCTTTCCGCGACGCTACGGAGCGCTACCCCATGCCCTCATCCGCCCCCGGCTCCCCCGCCGAGCTCACCGTCGAGCGCGACGGCGTGCCGCTGGCCGTACGCGACCACGGCGGCGCCGGCACCCCGCTGCTGCTGCTCCACGGGGCCTCCCGCACCCTCGCCGACTGGTCGGTCGCGGCGGCCGACCTCGCCACGGACCACCGCGTCGTCTCAATGGACCTGCGCGCCCACGGCCGCTCCGGCCCCGGCTCCGCCCCCTGGACGTTCCCCGCCGTGCTCGACGACATCGAGGCCGTCCTGGATGCCTGCGGCATCGCGGAGGCCATACCGGTCGGCCACTCCCTCGGCGGCATGGCCGCCGCGCTGTACGCGGACGCCCATCCGCGCACCCCCGCCGCGGTCAACCTCGACGGCGTCGGCCACGGCCGCCCCGAGCAGTACGTGGGCCTCGACCGGGACACCGTGGTCCAGGGCCTCGACCGCGCCCACCAGTTCTCCGCCGCCGCGATGGGCCGGACCTTTCCACCGGAGGAGCTGGAGACGACGGTGCTCGCCCAGCAGGCGGCGATGGCCCAGGCGCTGGGGATCGCGCCCGAAGTGCTCGACGAGGGCATCCGGCGCGCGCTCGGCGAGACCCCGGAGGGGCAGCTGTATCTGCGGCCCGACCGGGAGCGGGGCCTGGAAATGCTGGACCAGATGAAAGCGCTCGACCTCCCCCCTGTCTACCGCCGCCTCACCCGCCCGGTGTTGATCGTCCGCGCGGGGCGGCTGGTGGCGCAGGGCGGCCCGCTGGCGTGGTTCGACGAGCTGATGGCCGCGTACGTCAAGGGCCTCGACCGCGACCTGGGCGAACTCGCCGCCGCACACCCCCACGTCACCCTCGAAACCCTCGACGCGTCGCATGCGATGCTCCTGGAGCGCCCGAACGCGGTCGCCGGGCTGATCCGCTCCTTCACCGCCGGAGTCAGCCCTCAGTGAGAGTGGTCTCAGTGAGGGTGGTCTCGGTGAGGGTGGTCTCGGTGAGGGTGGTCTCGGTGAGGGTGGCCTCGATGCTGCTCGCCCGTGGCCACCGCGGGTCCTGCCCGGTCAGCCGGGCGTACGTCCGCTGCCAGGCAGCGTCCGGGTCGGCGCTGCCGTCGAGGTGGACCGCGACGAGCTCGGCGATCCGCTCGGTGGCGGCCCGGGCCTGGGGCGGGGCGTCGGGGCGGCGGAGGGCGCTGCCGAGGTAGCCGAGGATGCGGTCGGCGGGGGCGGCGACGGAGACCAGGTCGCGGTCCGTCAGCAGACCGTCGGCCAGCAGCCGGTCGGCGCGCAGGGTGATCGCCCGCCAGTCGGAGGCCCTGAGCCCGTGCCGGGCCATACCGCGGGCGATCTCGGGGTCCCGGACGGGACGGGCGCGGTAGCTGCCGCGCCGGTCGCCCAGGATCGCGTCGGCGTGGCGGGCGGCGACGGCGGAGGGAGTCGTGGCGCGGCCGACCACCACCGACCAGAATTCGAACGGCTCGCGGGCGTGCTCGGCCTCCAGATACGCCCAGTCGATGTCCGGGAAGAGGGCGAGCAGCCGCTCGGTGTCGGCGAAGCCGCGGGTGACACGAACCCTGCGCAGCCGGCTCGCCAGCTTCTCTGTCGTCAGCTCGCGCTCCGCCCGCTTTTCGAGCGCGGCAAGGGGGTCGGCGGAGGCCAGGGCCTGCTTGCACATCTTGGTGACGGCCGGGCCCACCCGGCCGGTGGCCAGCAGCGCGGACAGCCGGTGCGGGCCGCCGCGCCGCAGCAGGTTCAGACAGCCGACAAGCTGCTCGGCGGTCTTGAACCGCCCGCGGTCGTGCACGAACGCGGCCTCGATCAGCTCCGGTTCGGCCGCGTGCAACAGGTCGGGATAGGCGTTGCCAGGGATCCGCGCCTCGTACGGGGCGAGCGGGACCGAGCCGTCCAGTACCCCGCGGGCCTCCTCCGAACCGGTGTAGAAGTGCGGGGCGAGCAGGGCGAGGTGGATCTCGGGGTCGCCGAAGGCGAGCAGCGCGCGGTGGGCGGGCGGGTCCAGGTCGATCCACTCCGCCAGCATCATCAGCGCCTCGCGGTCACCACATCCCTTCACATGCTCGACGACCGCCTCGGGGGCGGCCATCCGCTGGGCGACCACGTAGAGCGCGAGCAGCCATCCCGTGTGGTCGGGCAGCAGTGGCATGAGGGCGTCCAGGATCTTGGCGTCGGGCGCGCGCCGCAGCACCTCTCCGGCCGGCCAGGTCCACTCACGCCAGCGCAGCAGCTTCTCCCGGTCGCGTCCGGTGACCTTGGCGTGCGGGACGATCCGCCGGGGGTCGGGGGTGGTGTCGGCGGCGCGCGCCAGCAGATCGGGCCAGGTGGCGTCGCGGTCCGCGCCGGGGGCGGTGCGCACCTCCTCCACGGCGGTCAGCAGCCGCAGCCAGGCGTCCGTGTCGCTGCCGAGCGCACCGGCCAGGAAGGCGCGCAGCGTCCGCTCCAACCCCTGCATGGCCGGGGAGTCGGAATCGTTCCGCACCGGCATGGTGTACCGGGCGGGGATGGCGGCGAGCAGGTCCGGGCCGGTGACCGTGCCTGCGAACCAGGCCGTGTCCAGCTCCCCGCGGAGCCCATCGACGAGCCCCAGCTCATTGCGCCAGACGCGGTCCTCGCGGAGCCGCGTCAGCGCCCGTCGGGTGTCGGGCTCCGGCACCAGCCGCAGCGGATCCTCGATCCCGCAGCTCTCCCAGGCGTCGCGCGCCCAGGCCGGGAACCGGGCGCCCGGCCAGAAGGTGACATGCGTGGCGGCCAGGCGGCGCAGCACGCCTTCGTCCGTGGGCAGCGGAGGGACGCCCCGCGAAAGCCCGCGCAGCGTGTCGATCCCGGCCAGTGCCGAACGCCGTCCCGCCATCAGTGCCCCCCCGTGGTGCCCCGCCATACCGCTTGCCGTTCTGCCGTACTGATGACAGTCCATCACGTGGCACTGACAGAGCCCTCAACCGGGCCGAGGGGAGGGAGTACGGGGTAGGGGTTCGGCTTCGATGCCGTGCGGCAGCGGGTGAGGCTGCCGCCGGACATGCTTCTGGCGCCGGGTGCGCGCCTGATGCGTCAGCGCAGGGGGGTGGCCTGGGCCTTCGCGTCCGTCTGTGCTGTCCGGGAGTTCCGCAGCCGGACCGCGTCGGCGATGCCCGCCTGGCGCAGCTCGACCTTGCGGACCTTACCGCTGACGGTCATCGGGAAGGCGTCCATGACCCGCAGATAGCGGGGCGCCTTGTAGTGGGCGAGCCGGCCCCGGCAGAAGCGGGCCAGCTCGTCGCGGGTGAGCGACTTGGCGCCCTCCCGCAGGATGACGCAGGCCAGGATCTCCTCGCCGTACTTCTCGTCCGGTACGCCGACGACCTGCACATCGGCGATCTTGGGATGGGTGTACAGGAACTCCTCGATCTCCCGGGGGTACACCTTCTCCCCACCCCGGATGATCATGTCCTTGATCCGGCCGACGATCCGGACATAGCCGTCCTCGCCCATGATCGCGAGGTCGCCGGTGTGCATCCAGCGCCCCCCGTCGATCACCTCGGCGGTCCGCTCCGGCTCCTCCCAGTAGCCGAGCATCACCGAATAGCCGCGGGTGCACAGCTCACCGCGGGTGCCACGGGGCACCGTCACCCCGGTCAGCGGGTCCACGACCTTGATCTCGAGGTGCGGCAGCACCCGGCCGACCGTACCGGTGCGATGGCGCAGATCGTCGTCGCGCCGGGTCTGGGTGGACACCGGCGAGGTCTCGGTCATGCCGTAGAAGATCGACACCTCGGCCATATGCATCTCGTCCACCACGCGCCGCAGCACCTCCACCGGACAGGTGGATCCGGCGATGATCCCGGTGCGCAGGGAGGAGAGGTCGTACGAGTCGAAGTCGGGCAGCCCCAGTTCCGCGATGAACATCGTCGGGACGCCGTACAGCGAGGTGCACCGCTCCTGTTCGACGGCCCGGAGCGTGGCGGCCGGGTCGAAGGTGGGGGCGGGGATGACGATGCAGGCGCCGTGGCTGGTGGCGCCCAGGTTGCCGGTCACCATGCCGAAGCAGTGGGAGAAGGGGACCGGCAGACAGACGCGGTCCTGCTCGGTATAGCCGAGCGTCTCCCCGACGGAGTAGCCGTTGTTGAGGATGTTGTGGTGCGAGAGCGTGGCGCCCTTGGGGAAGCCGGTCGTACCGGAGGTGTACTGGATATTGACCGGGTCGTCGCAGGTCAGCCGGGCCTCGCGCTCGATCAGCCGCTCCCGTGACACATCGGCGCCGGCCCGTACGAGACCGTCCCACGTGCGGTCGCCGATGTAGATGACATCGCGCAGGGCGGAACACTCGGAGCGCACCTGTTCGACCATGCGGCGGTAGTTGCTGGTCTTGTGCTCGGTCGAGGAGATCAGTACGGAGACACCGGCCTGCCGCAGCACGAAGGTCAGCTCATGGACGCGGGAGGCGGGGTTGATATTGACCATGATCGCGCCGATGCGGGCGGTGGCGTACTGCACCAGCACCCACTCGGCGCAGTTGACGGCCCAGATCCCGACCCGGTCGCCCTTGCCGACGCCCTTGGCCATCAGCCCGAGCGCGACCTCCTCGACGGACCGGCCGAACTCGGCGTAGGTCCAGCGGCGGCCGGTGGGAATGTCGACGAGCGCTTCCCGGTCGGCGAAACGCTCTATGGCGCCGGCCAGGTTGGCGCCGATGGTGTCGCCGAGCAGCGGGACCTCGCCCGCCCCGCTCGCGTACGACAGCGCGGCGGTGGTCGCGGATGAGTCCGGTGGGCCTGATGAGTCCGGTGGGCCTGCTGGGTCGGCCGGGCGGTCGGTCATGAGTGCTCCTCGTGATCGCGTGGTGAGTGCGGGTCGGTCATGAGGTGGTCTCCTCATGAAACTCGACACCATCGCCGCGCAGCGTGCGCTCGCGTAGCTCTATACGGCGGATTTTGCCGGACACGGTCTTGGGAAGTTCGGCGAATTCCAGTCGACGGACACGCTTGTACGGTGCAAGAACCGCCCTGGAGTGAGCGAACAGGACCTTCGCGGTCTCGGGCCCCGGCTCCCACCCCTCGGCCAGCACGACATACGCCTTCGGCACCGCCAGCCGCAGCGGATCGGGCGCCGGCACCACTGCGGCCTCGGCGACCGCCTCGTGCTCCAGAAGGGCGCTCTCCAGCTCGAATGGCGAGATCTTGTAGTCGGATGCCTTGAAGACGTCGTCCGCTCGGCCGATATAGGTGATGTAGCCGTCGGCGTCGCGCGATCCGATGTCCCCGGTGCGGTAGTAGCCGCCCGCCGTCGCCTCGGCGGTCCGCTCCTCGTCACCCTCGTAACCGGTCATCAGGCCGACGGGCCGGCCGGAGGGACCCGACAGATCGAGACAGATCTCGCCCTCGTCCCCCGGCTGCCCGGTGACCGGGTCGAGCAGGGTGACCGCGAACCCGGGGCTGGGGCGGCCCATCGAGCCGACCTTGAGCGGCTGGCCCGGGGTGTTGGCCACCTGCACGGAGGTCTCGGTCTGGCCGAAGCCGTCCCTGATGGTCACCCCCCAGGCGCGCCGGACATGCTCGATGACCTCCGGGTTGAGCGGTTCCCCGGCCGCGGCGACCTCGCGGGGCGGGGTGCGCAGCTGGGTCAGATCGGCCTGGATGAGCATCCGCCATACGGTCGGCGGGGCACAGAAGGTGGTCACCTCGCAGCGGTCCATCTCGGCCATGAGGCGGGTGGGGTCGAAGCGGGTGTAGTTGTGCACGAACACGGTCGCCTCGGCGTTCCACGGGGCGAACAGGTTGGACCAGGCGTGCTTGGCCCAGCCCGGGGAGGAGATGTTGAGGTGGACGTCGCCGGGCCGGAGCCCGATCCAGTACATCGTCGACAGATGGCCGATGGGGTACGAGATGTGGGTGTGCTGGACCAGCTTGGGGCGGGCGGTGGTGCCCGAGGTGAAGTAGAGCATGAGGGGGTCGGTGGCCGGGGTCGGACCGTCCGGCACGAAGGGTTCGCCCCCGCCGGTCTCCGTGCCCGTGGCCGTGCCCGTACTCGTGCCCGCGTCCGTACCCGTACTCGCGCCCGTGCCCGTGCCCGCGTCCGCGTAGGCCAGCCAGCCGTCGGGCGCGCCGCCGACCGCGATACGGGTGTAGTCGCCGGGCACCTCGGCGAACTTGGCGGTGTCCTCGGCCCGCACGATCACATGCGCGGCGCGTCCGCGCTCCACCCGGTCGACCAGGTCGAGCGGGCCCAGCAGCGGGGTGGCGGGGATGACCACGGCCCGCAGCTTCATGGCCGCCAGCGCGGTCTCCCACAGCTCGGTCTGGTTGCCGAGCATGACCACGATGCGGTCACCGGCCCGCACGCCCTGGGCGCGCAGCCAGTTCGCGACCCGGTCGGAGCGGCGGCGCATGTCCTGGAAGCTGATCCGCGTCTCCAGGCCGTCTTCCTCGACGATGTGCAGCGCGGTACGGTCGTTGTCCTGGGCGATCCGGTCGAACCAGTCGAGCGCCCAGTTGAACTCGGCCGGGCGCGGCCATCTGAAACCTTCGTACGCCGCCGCGTAGTCGTCTCCGTGGGCCAGGAGGAAATCCCGTGCCGCCCGGAAACTCTGAGTCGGGCCGTTTGCTGTCACATCTCCTCCTGATTGCCATGGCGCTCGCTAGCATCGTGCGACGGGTGATCTGAGTCTCACCACCCCCGGACGGGGGTGGTGGTATTTCGGGGAGGTGGCCGTGGCGGAATCGGACCGGACGGTGGATGTGCGGACGGCCCTGCTACGGATGCGGCGGCGCGGCGGGCTGCCCGTGGCCTTCGGCGGGCTGTTCCCGAGCGCGCGGCAGTTCCGTATCTCCGAACTCACCGGCACCACGACCAACTCCCTGCGCGGACTCGCCGTCACCCCCGGCAACGGTCTCGGCGGCAAGGTCCTCACCATGTCCCGGCCGATCTCGGTGGTCGACTACCCGGTCTCCCGGGTCATCAGCCATGAGTACGACGCGGCGGTCGGCGCCGAGGGCCTGCGCTCGATGCTGGCGGTCCCGGTGGTGGTCCGCGGCCGGGTGCGCGGGGTGCTGTACGGCGCGCTGCGCCAGCCCCTGGCGCTCGGCGACCGGGCGCTGAACGCGGCGATGGAGGCGGCGCGCGAACTGGAGCACTCGCTGGCGGCGCAGGACGAGGCACAGCGGCTGATCACCGTCACACAGCAGCAGCCCGAGGCGGATCCGGCGCTGTGGGAAGAGGTACGAGAGGCGCACGGCGATCTGCGGGCGCTGGCCCAGCAGGTCACCGACCCGCAGTTGCGGGAGCGGATCCTCAGCGCCTGCGGACGGCTGGCCAAAGCCTCCTCGGGCGGCACGGCGGACACGGCGGCGCGGCCGGGGGTGGAGCTGTCGCCGCGCGAGGTGGATGTGCTGGCGTGCGTGGCGTCGGGCGCGACGAACTCGGCGGCGGCGGACCGGCTGGGGCTGCGGCCGGAGACCGTGAAGAGCTACCTGCGCTCGTCGATGCGGAAGTTGGGGGCGCATACGAGGCTCCACGCGGTGGTGGAGGCCCGGCGCGCCGGGCTGCTGCCATAGGGCCCCTCTCCCCTGCCCGCCCCGACCCGATCCGGGTCATTTGGTACGTATATCCTTCCCTGAGACGCTGAGGTCCGCGCCCCGTGCCGGCGCGCCCAGGCTCAAGGAGGTGAGGTCCGCGATGCCCAGCGAAGAGCGCCGTCCCCGGTCCCCGCGCTCACCGCGGAAGCCCTCCTGGCTGCGCCCCGCACCGGGCTCCGGCTCGGCGCGGGACACACCGCCGCCGAACCCTCTGGACGCGGGACCGCCCCCCGGAGGCCCGGGTGCCCAGGCCGCGGCGGAGGACGACCGCAGCGTGGTCGACGCCGCGGTGTACCGGAACGGGCGCCGGGTCGGCACGCCCAGCTCCCTGGCCGCCACGTACCGGCGGCTGCGCGAGGAGCCCGGGGGCATGGCGTGGATCGGGCTGCTGCGGCCCACCGAGGCGGAGCTGCTGTCGCTCGCGGACGAGTTCGACCTGCACAAGCTGGCCATCGAGGACGCGCTGGAGGCCCATCAGCGGCCGAAGCTGGAGCGCTACGGCGACACGCTGTTCGTGGTGCTGCGCGCGGCCCGCTACCTCGACGCGCCCGAGGAGGTCGACTTCGGCGAGCTGCATGTCTTCGTCGGCCCCGACTTCGTGATCACCGTACGCCACGGCGCCGCCCCCGATCTGTCGGCGGTGCGCCGCCGGATGGAGGCCGCGCCCGAGCTGCTGGCGCTCGGTCCTGAGGCCGTGCTGTACGCCATCCTGGACTCGGTCGTGGACGGCTACGCCCCGGTGGTCGCGGGCGTGCAGAACGACATCGACGAGATCGAGACCGAGGTCTTCCGGGGCCACCCCGAGGTCTCCCGCCGTATCTATGAACTCTCCCGCGAGATGGTCGAGTTCCAGCGTGCGACCCGTCCGCTGGTGGGGATGTTGCACGGCCTGATGGCCGGGTTCGACAAGTACGGCACGGACGAGGAGCTGCGGCGCTATCTACGGGACGTCGCCGACCACGTCACCCACACCAGCGAGCGCGTGGACGGCTTCCGCTCGGCCCTCACCGACATCCTCGCCGTCAACGCCACCTTGGTCACCCAGCAGCAGAACGCGGAGATGCGGGCGCTGGCCGAGGCGGGCTTCGAGCAGAACGAGGAGGTCAAGAAGATCTCCGCCTGGGCGGCCATCCTCTTCGCCCCCACCCTCGTCGGCACCATCTACGGCATGAACTTCCGCGAGATGCCGGAGCTGCACTGGGCCTTCGGATACCCCTTCGCGATCCTGCTCATGGCGGTGGTCTGCGTGAGCCTGTACGTGGTGTTCAAACGGCGCGGCTGGCTCTGAACCGCCCTCAGCCCGCCACCGGCTCGAACCGCACATCCCGCTCCCCCGCCGCCGGGTCGGTCGCCGCCAGCAGCCGCGCGCCCTCGGCCTCCAGGTTTTCCCGGTCGGCGGCGCCGAGCCGGACGAACGGGGTCACGCGCAGCACCGCCGCACCGCGGGCGCGCTCGACCTTCCAGATCCCGGCGACGAAGCCGTCCACCAGGATCGTGCCGCGCACGATGCCGTTGACGCCCATCACCGGCACCCGGTACTCATCGGCGAGGATACGGGCGCGGTCGGCATGTGAGAGCAGCAGGTTGTCGAAGTCCGCTACGAAGCGGGCGGAGACGGGCAGATCGGGGTCCGGGAGCGATGCGTCCGCCGGGTCGTACAGCTCGCGCCCGCTCTCGTCCCGGTACCTCCGCAGGCCGGGCCCCAGCCGCTCGACCACCTCGCGCAGCCCGGTCAGCCCGCACCACTTCTGGATGTCCGCGACGGTCGCGGGCCCGAAGGCCGCGAGATAGCGCAGCACCACGGCGTCCAGGGAGGGTTCGGCCTCCATCGGCCGCCCCAGCCAGTCCTCGACGGTCGCGTACCGGGGCCCGCCGCTCTTCCCCCACAGCCCGCGCGGCGGTACCTGCACCAGCGGCGCCCACAGCCGTACCGCGTTGACCAGCGCGTCCGGGTCCGCGTCCGGCCACTGGGGGCCGAGCTCGGCGCGCAGCTCGGCCGGGCCCAGGGCACCGCGCGTGAGCAGCTTCCGCCCGGCCGACACCAGTTCCTCCCGCACCACACCGGTCAGCCCGGGCGCGAAGGGCGTGCCACGGAACTGCTTGTCGAGCATGGGCTGGATGAACGGCCGCAGCCGCAGCGCGTCGGCCGCGGAGACGAGGTGCACGGTGCCGCGCATCAGCACCATCCGCACCACCTCCCGCTCCTGCGTCAGCCGCGCCAGCTCCTCGAAGGCGAAGCCGTCCAGGCGCGTCCACAGGCCGATGTACGGGGCGCCCGGCGCCTGGGACTGCATGCCGACAAGCCGCTCGATCACCTCGAGGGCGGTGAGGGACCCGGACCGGTCCAGCAGCAGTTGGCGCTGCAGCAGCGCCCTGTTGAGCGCTCGGGGGCCGAGTACGTCGTTCGTCATGCGCTCCACGCTACGGGGCCTTGCGGTCAGCTTCTGTCCTGGTCTCCGGCTCTTCCCAAGTCCCACGTGCAGTCGGTGAGTTGCTTGGAGGATACGAGGGCGTTCGCGATACTTGCCCGGGTGAAACCACATTCCACGCACAGCCCACGTCGACGCACGGCCGCCCTCGGCGCCATAGCCGCCGCCGGCGCGCTGGCCTTCGCGATGACGTCCTCTGTACCGGCGAGCGCCGCGCCGCGGCACACCGGATCGCTCGACTACGTGGCCCTGGGAGACTCCTACGCCGCGGCGCCCGGCGTCCCCGAGCAGATCGACACCGCGTGCGCCCGCTCCAACGCCAACTACCCGCATCTCGTGGCCGAGCGGAACACGGCACGGCTGACGGACGTCACATGTTCCGGGGCGACCACCGCGGACCTGGCCCTCGCCACGGACACGGCGCCCGCCCAATACGACGCCCTCAAGCGCGACACCGACCTGGTGACCGTGAGCATCGGCGGCAACGACATCGGCTTCTCCGCCGTACTGGGACGCTGCGCCACGCTGGGTGCGGGGAACCCGTCCGGAAGCCCGTGCCGTGACGCTCTCACCCAGGGCGGCAGCGACCAGGTGGAGCAGAGCATCGCCGCCACGGCGCCGAAGATCTCCCAGGTGATCGCCGAAGTTCACCGTCGGGCCCCGCGGGCCAAGGTGGTCATGGTCGGCTATCCGTCGCTCTTCCCGGACAGCGGAGTCGGCTGCACCAGCCCCAGCGTCCCCTTCGCGGCCGGCGACTTCGGCTATCTGCGGGACAAGACGAAGTCCCTCAACTCCATGATCGCTCGCAGCGCCGAGCTCGGCAGGGCCGCGTACGTCGACACGTACAAGCCCACCATCGGCCACGACATGTGCCAACCCGTCGGTGAGCGCTGGATCGAGAGCCTCGCTCCCGAGACTCCGGCGGCGCCGGCCCACCCGAACGCACAGGGTGAGCAGGCCATGGCGGCAGCGGTGAACCGCGCGCTGGCCAAGTGCGGTGTCGTTCGACGGGTCTGATGCTTCAGGTGGGGCCGCGGCGGCAACTACGCCGGGGCCCCACCGCAGCCTGAGAGTTCGAGAGCGCCGATCACAAGTTGATCGCTTGGCACACTATTTTGATCACACCGGAGCACAACTGGGAGTTTCCCAAGCTGACTTGTGATTCGATGCCGTCCGGCACGCACAGGCGAGCGACGGCGACGGGAGATCACGCATGGACCGGCGAGGGTTCCTCAAGGGCGCGGCCGCGGTATCCGCCGCAGGGCTGTTCTCAGCCATGGGCGGTACGGCCACGGCGACCGCCGCACCGAGGCCGCTGGCACCCCAGGACTGGCTGTCCGGTATCGCCGACGCCACCCCCGTCCAGCGGCTGACGCTGCCCGGCACCCATGACTCCGGCGCCCGCTACGGCGGCCCCTGGACGGAGTGCCAGAACACCACCATCGGCGACCAGCTGAACAGCGGCATACGCTTCCTGGACATCCGCTGCCGCGCCTTCGAGGGCGCCTTCCCCATCCACCACGGCGCCTTCTACCAGCACCTCAACTTCGACGACGTCCTCGGCGCCTGCCGCGACTTCCTGCGCGCGCACCCGTCGGAGACCGTGCTGATGCGGGTCAAGCAGGAGTACTCGGAGGAGAGCGCCGCGGAGTTCCGCCGTATCTTCGACACCTACCTCGACGGCAAGGGCTGGCGCTCGCTGTTCCGCCTGGACGCCACGCTGCCGACGCTGGGCCAGGCCCGCGGCAAGGTCGTCCTGCTGGCCGACTCCGACAACATGCCGGGGGTGCGCTACGCCGACGCGGGGCTCTTCGACATCCAGGACGACTACATGGCGGAGCCGTTCGGCAAGTACCCGAAGATCCAGGCCCAGTTCCGCAAGGCAGCGGCCCAGCCCGGCAAGCTCTTCTTCAACTATGTCTCCACCGCCGCCCTGCTCCCGCCCCGCTCCAACGCCGACCGACTGAACCCGCAGGTCAAGAGCTTCCTGGAGAGCTCAGAGGCCACCGGCTGGACCGGCCTCGGGGTGGTGCCGATGGACTTCCCGAACACCGTCTCCGGCCTCGTCGACACCCTCATCCGGCACAACCCGGCGGCCTGACTCAGCTCACAAGGTCGTCGAACTCGCCCGCCTTGACACCCCTGAGCCAGGCGTCCATCTCCGCGCGCGTGAAGAAGACCGTGCCCGCGTCAGGGTTCTTGCTGTTGCGGACGGCAATCGTGCCGTCCGCCTGCGGGGCGACTTCGACGCAGTTGCCACCCGCGTTGCTGAAGCTGGACTTGCGCCACGCACGTATGGACGGATCAAGCATGTGTTTTGCCCTTCTTGCGAAGCTCCTTGAGTGCGGCAGTCAGCGCCTCGGTGGAGTCCGCCTCTGACAACGCCAACTGGCAGACATCATCGAACATACGGGCCAGCCTGGCTACGTCACCCTCATCGCTGATCATGTTCCCGCCCAGCGGACCATCGAAGTAGCCCAACGGTGGGTCAGCGTCCGGTTCGTCGAAGTGGAGCACCGTGAAATTGCTGGCGACGTCGCTGTAGCCGTCCTCCGCTTCAGCGACGACCTGAAGGGTGATGTTGTCTGCCGCAATGGCGTCAAGCAGCGACTCCAGTTGGCGAACGAAGACGGCGCGCCCACCGACCTCAAGCCGCAAAACCGCTTCCGAGATCACTGCGTGCAGGACAACCGGAGCGACCCCACTCAGCCGCCGTTGGCGCTGCATCCTTGCCGCGACCCACTTCTCAACGTGCTCAGGAGCGACCTTGCGCCGCCCGCCCGCGTGAACAGCGCGTGCGTAATCCTCGGTCTGCAAGAGACCAGGTACGAGCACCGGCTCAAAGGTCTCGATCCTGACCGCGTCCTCCTCGAAGCTCACCAACGGACGCAGCCAGCCCGGCAATCCATAGGTCGCCCACTGCGACGGCCCCCGGGTAGCGTCCTCGCGAAGTCGCTCCAGCCCTTTGCGCAGCTCAGCAGGCACGCGCAGCTCGGCCAGGAGGCACACCAGGTCCGACTTGCTGGGTTTGCTCTTGCCTCGCTCCCAGTTGACCAGCGTCGCGTGCGTGCGACCAAGGGCCGCCCCGACGTCCCCCTGGGTGCGACCGGTAGCTTCCCGAAGCCGACGCAGCTCCGCTCCCAGACGCCGCAACTGAGCTGATGTGCCCGCCATGTTGCCCCTCTCTCCTCCTACACCACGGCGAGCCTATAAGCGCCGGTCTTTACGTCAATAGCTTTCACTCGTTCGAGGGATGCGACTTCTTTACGTAAAGCTCTAACGTCGAGGGGTCACAAACCACCGACCGGGAGGGGAACCGGGAATGGACGCCATCGAGAACTTCGACCACGAACTACGCGAGCTGGTCAACGACTCCGCACCACGCCTGTTCGCCGTCGTACAGGTCTACGGCAAGGACGAGGACGGGCGGATCGCCGCATGGGGCATGGCGCTCGACGACCACGCCGAGATCATCGATGCCGAAGGACGGGTCCGCATGAGCGTGCGGTCTCCGGAGCGCGGCGCGCGGAGGTTCGCCCACCCGCCGCACATTTCCGCGCGATTGATGTGGGTGCCGGAGCAGCCCGCCGATTGATCGGGTGTTGACATGGCTTTGCCAGCAAAGATACTTTGCTTTCAAAGCTATCCCCTGGAGGTGTCATGCCACATCTGACCGTTCACGTCCTCGAAAGTGATCTCGTCGGCCGGGAGACCGACTTGATCGAGGCACTGACCGACGCAGTCGTCGCCGTGTACGGGGACTGGGCACGAGACATCGCGGTCGTGCACCTGATCGGTCTGCCGCCGAGCCGATGGGGCATCGGCGGCAAGCCGGCGCAGGAGCCGTCGCCGAGTGTGACGTTCGGCATCAAGGAGGGCGCGTTCCGCCGGCCGGACGCGGAGGAGATCGTCGCGCGGCTGATATCGGGAGTCACCGATGCGATCGTCGCCGTGTTCGGCGAGCGCGTCCGCTCCGGTGTGAGCGTCGAGCTGGTGGGCACACCGGCCGGCCGCAGCGGCATCGGTGGCGTTGTCGCGACCTAAGCGCCAACGACCCCCGCCTCATGGGCGAGCAGCCCGGCCTGGGTGCGGTTCACACAGCCCAGCTTGTCCAGCAGCCGCGACACATACCCCTTGATCGTGGCTTCCGAGAGGTACAGCCGCGCCCCTATCTGCGCGTTCGACAGCCCCTCGCCGAGCCCGGCCAACACCTCGACCTCCCGCTCGGTCAGCGACTCCACCAGCCTCCGCGCACGGTCGCGCGCCGAGTGGCCGTCGGAGGAGGCCGCGATCAGCCGGCGGGCGGCGGCCGGGGAGAGCACGGTGTGGCCCTCGGCGGCCACGCGCACCAGTCCGATCAGGTCCTCCGGCGGCGTGGTCTTGATCAGGAAGCCCGTCGCACCGGCCCGCAGCGCGCGCAGTACGTACTGGTCGGCGTCGAAGGTCGTCAGGACCACGATGACCGGCGGGTCGGCGAGCTCCCTGATGCGCTCGATCGCGGTGAGCCCGTCCACGCCCGGCATCCGCAGATCCATGAGCACCACGTCCGGCCGGTGGCGCTCGACCGCCTCGGCGCCGGCCGCGCCGTCGTGCGCCTCGGCCACGACCTCGATGTCCTCGGCGGAGCCAAGGATCGTACGCAGGAACACGCACACCATCGGCTCGTCGTCCACGACCACTACCCGGACCACCGGTCTCACCCCACCGTCTCGCAGCGTTCCGCCCACCCTACGAAAGTCGCATGCGAGTGAGACGTCGTGCCCACTGTCGGGCCGGGCGCTTGGGCGCGGCGTCTCGCTCGTGGGGATCACCGCCCCCGGCACCCCCGGCACCCCCGGCACCCCCGGCCGGAGTGACCGTACCGGGGGTGCCGGCCGCCGCCTGACGACCCGTCACAGGGAGGGCTGGGCGTTGCGGACCAGTTCTAGGGCCTGCTCGGGGAACCACTCGCCCGCCTCCGGGTCCACCATCCCGCGCTCCGGGTCATGGGGCCCCTCCGTACCGCGCAGGCACTGGCCGTCCGATTCGCCGGGGGTCTTCACCCACAGCGCGGCGTCCTGCAGCGGATCGCCGGTCTTGGTGGTGGGACGCATGCCCAGGCCGCGGCCGGGAGGGTTGCACCAGGACTGGGGGTCGGCGTGGCTGCCGGCCCGGGGCAGCCAGGGGCCGCGGCCGTTGCGGCTGGTGTCGGTGACGAAGTGCTTCATCTCCTCGGGTTCGTTGAGCACATTGACCTCCAGCCACCGCTCGGCGCGCAGCCGCGGCCACCGCTGGTCGGGGCACTCCGCCGGGTTGCCGCCGTCGGCCACATAGGCCAGGCAGGAGGAGATGAGCCGGCCGTACCAGGCGTTGTCCTCGTCGGTCTGGTAGTGGGAGACGTTGAGGGCGAAGCCGGTGGCGTTGTCGACACCGGCGTGGAGCAGCCGGCTCACGATGCTGCTGACGGGGTGCCAGTCCGTGTGGCCGCCGTCCATGTAGACCTTGGTGCCGGGCAGCGGCTCCAGTTTGTCGACCGCGTAGTTGAGCTCGGCGTAGCGGGCGGCGTTACGGGCCCTTGCCTCGGTGGGAGTGAGGGCGGGCGCCTTCCGGGCGGTGCCCAAGAGGGTGTCCATGGGTGTGTTCGTGAGTGCGCTCGCGGGTTTGCTGACGGGTTCGGGTGCGGCGTTGCCGATGGGTTTCTCGGCGGCGTTCTCGGCGGGGATGTCCGTGGGTCTCTCGGTGGGCGTGTCCGCGGGCGCGTCGGGCTCGGCGTGCACCTCGTCCGGCGTGTCGGAGTGCTCCTCCTCGGGCAGGTCCTTGACCGGGTCGATGTCGGCGGGGGCCGCGGCCTGATGGGCGCCCTGCCTCGCCATCTGCTTCTGGGCCTGCGCATCGGCCTGCGCCTCGGCGCGGGCGAGCTCGCCACCGAGCACCCCGGCGCCGGCGGCCCCGGCGCCGAACAGACGGCTGTCGAAGGCATCGCCCTCGGACGCGTCCTCGGCGTTCTGAGCGCCGTCCGGCCCGCCCTCGGACTCGTCGGCGAAGTCCTCGCCGCGCCCGGCGCTCACGCCCCGGCCGCAGTCGGAGGGCAGCAGGGCGAGTGAGTCGGGCTCCAGGACGATCATTGCCCGCCGGTGGCCGATGCCCCGGGCGACGCCGTCGATCCACTTCCGGTACTCGGCGGTGCTCTGCGCGCCGCCCGCCGAGTAACTGCCGCAGTCACGGCCGGGCGTGTTGTAGAGCGCGAGGACGGGCACATGGCCCCGCCGCACGGCGCGCCGGGTGGTCTCGCGGACCAGTTGCTCGACCTCTTCCGGTGTGTCGTCCCCGAACCAGACCGCGTGCGGCGTGCGGACCATCTCGAGCAACGCGGCGGCGGCGCTGCGGTCGCCGTGCCTGACCAGCCGGGTCATCTGATGGAAGGGGCCCGTACCGGCCGGCGGGGTGTACAGCCGGTGCAGGGCCCTGACCGGGGCGGGCTCCCCCGGCGCCACCGCGTATCCGGCGGCCGCGGTGGACAGGGGCAGCGCGATCGCGGCCAGGATGGCCATCGGCTTGGTGGGGATCGTCCGTCTTCTACGCACGTACGCACTCCTCGAGCGGCGTTTTACGGGGTCGATTTCTGAGGCTCAATCAGAAACCGGGACCTCGCAACGCGTACGTCCGCCGGGTGGCCGAACCGCTCCCCCACCCACGGGTGGCGCTCCGTCAGACGACCGAGCCGATCCACCCCATGCCCACCGACGCCGAAAGGTCGTGATGGATGGGGATATGGGCACCCGTCAGGGGCACGCCGCTGCCGCCCCGTCGGGCCGCGACGATTTCGCTCGCGATGGACAAGGCGGTCTCCTCGGGCGTGCGGGCGCCGAGGTCGAGGCCGATCGGGGAGCGCAGCCGCGCCAGCGCCGACTCGCCGAGCCCGGCCTCGCGCAGCCGCCGCAGCCGGTCCTCGTGGGTGCGGCGCGAACCCATCGCGCCGACGTACCCGACGGGCAGCCGCAGCGCCCGCTCCAGCAGCGGAATGTCGAACTTGGCGTCGTGGGTGAGCACGCACAGCACCGTACGGGCGTCGACCTCGGTGGCGTCCAGATAGCGGTGCGGCCACTCGACGACCACCTCGTCCGCGTCCGGGAAGCGGCGGGCGGTCGCGAAGACGGGCCGGGCGTCGCACACCGTCACGTGGTAGCCGAGGAACTTCCCGATCCGCGCCAGCGCGCCCGCGAAGTCGATCGCGCCGAAGACGATCATGCGGGGCGGGGGCACGGCGGATTCGACGAGGAGGGTGACCGGCTCGCCGCAGCGGCCGCCGTCCGCGCCGACCTCCACGGTGGCGGTGCGCCCGGCCTCCAGCAGCGCGCGGGCCTCGTCCACCGCCGTACGGTCCAGGGCCGCCGTACGGTCCAGAGCCGCCGTACCGTCCAGGGCCGGGCCGAGGCTGCCCTCGTACGAGCCGTCGGGGCGCACCAGCAGCGCGCGGCCCAGCAGCTCCGGCGGCCCGCCGGCGATCCGTACGAGCGCCGCCGGGCGGCCGTCGACATCGCCGGACAGCGCGGCGGCCGACAGCGCGGCGGCGAGGACCGGGCGCAGCCGGGTGTCGTCGGCGGGCACCGGGGTGACCAGGATGTCGATGGTCCCGCCGCAGGTCAGGCCCACGGCGAAGGCGTCCTCGTCGGAGTAGCCGAAGCTCTCCCGTACGGTCTGGCCGGTGCGCAGCGCGTCCTGGCACAGGTCGTAGACCGCGCCCTCCACACATCCGCCGGACACGCTGCCGATCGCCGTCCCCGCGGCGTCCACGGCCAGCGCCGCGCCCGGCTGCCGCGGCGCGCTGCCGACGGCGGTCACGACGGTGGCGACGGCGAAGTCCCGTCCCTCCTCGCACCAGCGGTGCAGCTCGGCGGCGATGTCCAGCATGGCAGCTCAGCTCCTGGGTCCGTCGTCGAAGGGTGACGTCCGGCGGCGTGCCGCGACCACGCCACATTTACCCATAACCGTCACATATCCGTCAGATGTTCCGGGCGGACGGGGACGCGGCCCAGCCGCAGCCCGGTCGCCGCCCGGATGGCGGCGACGACGGCCGGGGTGGACGACAGGGTGGGCGCCTCGCCGACCCCGCGCAGCCCGTACGGGGCATGGTCGTCGGCCAGTTCCAGCACCTCCACCGGGATGCTCGGCGTGTCGAGGATGGTGGGGATCAGATAGTCGGTGAAGGACGGATTGCGGACCCGCGCGCCGTCCGAGACCACGATCTCCTCCATGACCGCGAGCCCGAGCCCCTGCGTCGTACCTCCCTGGATCTGGCCGACCACGGACAGCGGGTTGAGCGCCTTGCCGACGTCCTGGGCGGCGGCGAGTTCGACGACCTTGACCAGGCCGAGTTCGGTGTCGACGTCGACGACGGCCCGGTGGGCGCAGAAGGAGTACTGGACGTGGCCGAAGCCCTGCCCGGTCTCCGGGTGGAAGGGCTGGGTCGGGCGGTGCCGGAACTCCTCCTCGATGTCGATCGCGTCCCCGCCCAGGATCTCGGCGAGATCGCCGATGACCTCGCCCGCCCCGGTGACCACCTTGCCGCCCGCCAGCAGCAGCCCCGCGCCCGCCCAGCCGGGGTGGTCGGCGCCGAACCGCTCGCGGCCACGCCGGAACACCTCCTCGCGCACCGCCTCGCAGGTGTGCTTGATCGCGCCGCCGGTCATATACGTCTGGCGGGAGGCGGAGGTGGAGCCCGCCGAGCCGACCTGGGTGTCGGCGGGGTGCAGCACGACCTGCGCCACGCCGAGCTCGGTGCGGGCGATCTGGGTGTGTACGGTCACCCCGCCCTGGCCGACCTCGGCCATGGCCGTGTGCACCAGGGCGACCGGCTCCCCGCCCAGCACTTCGAGCCGTACCCGGGCGGTGGAGTAGTCGTCGAAGCCCTCGGAGAAGCCGACGTTCTTGATGCCGACCGCGTAGCCGACGCCGCGCACCACCCCCTCGCCGTGGCTGGTGTTGGACAGCCCGCCCGGCAGCTCCCGTACGTCGGAGAAGCCGCCGGCGCGCGGCATCGGGCGGGCCTTGACCCGGCGCAGCAGCTCGGCGACCGGGGCCGGGGAGTCGACGCGCTGGCCGGTGGGCATGACCGCGCCCTGCTCCATGGCGTTGCGCTGCCGGAACTCCACCGGGTCCAGGCCCAGCTCCGCCGCCACCACGTCCATCTGCGCCTCGTACGCGAAGCATGCCTGCACCGCGCCGAAGCCGCGCATCGCGCCGCAGGGCGGGTTGTTGGAGTACAGCGCCAGCGCCTCGATGTCGACGTTGTCGACGGCGTACGGGCCGATGGACAGAGAGGCGGCGTTGCCGACGACGGCCGGGGAGGAGGAGGCGTACGCGCCGCCGTCGAGGACGATGCGGCACTGGACGTAGAGCAGCCTGCCGTCGCGGGTCGCGCCGTGCTCGTAGGTGAGCTTGGCGGGGTGGCGGTGGACATGGCCGAAGAACGACTCGTACCGGTTGTAGACGATCTTGACGGGCCGGCCGGTGCGCAGCGCCAGCAGGCATGCGTGCGCCTGCATGGACAGGTCCTCGCGGGCGCCGAAGGCCCCGCCGACGCCGGACAGGGTCAGCCGTACCTTGTCGGCGGGCAGCCCCAGGACCGGGGCGAGCTGATCGCGGTCGACGTGCAGCCACTGGGTGGCGATGTACAGGTCGACGCCACCGTCCTCGGCGGGCACGGCCAGACCGGACTCCGGGCCGAGGAACGCCTGGTCCTGCATGCCGACCTCGTAGTCCCGGCGCACCACCACATCGGCGCGGGCCCGGGCGGCGGCGACGTCGCCGCGCCTGATGGGCTGGCGGTGGACGATGTTGGGGTGCGGGGCGTGTGCGGCGTGGCGGTCCGTACGGCCCGGGTGGAGCACGGGCGCGCCGGGCGCGGTGGCGGTGGCCTCGTCGGTGACCAGCGGCAGCTCGGCGTACTCGACCTTGATCCGGGCGGCGGCGCGGCGCGCGGTCTCGGGGTGGTCGGCGGCGACGATCGCGACGGCCTCGCCGTGGTAGCGGACCCGGTCGGCGGCGAGCACGGGCTGATCGCGGACCTCCAGGCCGTAGTGGGTCTCGGCGGGGAGGTCGGCGTACGTCATGACGGTGTGCACGCCGGGCATGGCCAGCGCCTCGCCGACGTCGATGGAGCGGATCTCGGCGTGGGCGTACGGGCTGCGCAGGGTGAAGCCCCACAGCATGTCCTCGTGCCACAGATCGGAGGAGTACGCGAACTCGCCGGTCGCCTTGAGCGTGCCGTCGGGGCGCGGTGTGGACTCGCCGATGGTGCCCGGGGTGGCGGCAGCCTGGGGCGGCTCGGCGGGGGTGAGAGTGGGGGTGGGGGTGGGAGTGCGGCCGGGGCCCATGGGCTACCTCGCCTCCGTGGTGCGCGCGGCCGCCAGGCGGACCGCGTCGAGGATCTTCTCGTAGCCGGTGCAGCGGCACAGATTGCCGGACAGCGCCTCGCGGATGTCGGCGTCGGAGGGGTCGGGGGTGCGCTCCAGCAGTTCATCGGCGGCGATCAGCAGACCGGGGGTGCAGAAGCCGCACTGGATGGCGCCTGCGTCGATGAACGCCTGCTGGACGGGGGCGAGCGGGGGCGGCTGCGGGGTGGACGCTGTCGCCTCCTCGGCCGTGGCCCGCCGGCTCCTGGCGTCGGCGTACCGCGCAAGGCCCTCGACCGTGACGACCTCGCGGCCTTCGGCCTGACCGGCCGCCACCAGACAGGCGCACACCGGCACACCGTCGAGCCGGACCGTACAGGATCCGCATTCGCCCTGCTCACAGGCGTTCTTGGAGCCGGGGAGGCCCAGCCGCTCACGCAGTACGTACAGCAGCGACTCGCCCTCCCACACATCGTCGGCCTGCTGTGGCCGCCCGTTGACCGTGAATGTCACGCGCACCGTGCGCCTCCCTCAGTCAATGCCTCCCAGGTCCAGCCGAGCGTGCGGCGGGCCATGACGGACACCGCGTGGCGGCGGTACGCCGCGCTGCCGCGCACATCGTCGATCGGATCGCAGGCGGCGGCGCACAGTTCGGCGAAGCGGCGGGCGATCGACGGAGTGATGGTCCGGCCGCCGTCCCAGAAGCCGCCCTCGGCGAGCGCCGCGTTCAGAAAGTCCTCGGCCGCCCGCGCCCGTACCGGGGTGGGCGCGGCCGATCCGATGCCGGTCCGCACCGTGCGGGTGTCCGGATGGAGCGCGATCGCGAAGGCGCAGACGGCGATGACCATGGCGTTGCGGGTGCCGACCTTGGAGAACTGCTGCGGCCCGGCGGCCTTGCGGATGTGGACGGCCCTGATCAGCTCGTCGTCCGCCAGCGCGTTGTGCTTCACCCCGGTGTAGAACTCCTCGACCGGGATGCGGCGGCTGCCGCGTACCGAGGCGGCCTCCACCTCGGCCCCGGCGGCGAGCAGCGCGGGGTGTGCGTCACCGGCGGGCGAGGCCGCGCCGAGGTTGCCGCCGACGCTGCCGCGGTTGCGGATCTGCGGCGAGCCGACGGTGTGCGCGGCGATCGCAAGACCCGGCAGCTCGGCCGCCAGCCGCTCGATGATCCGCGTGTACGGCACGGAGGCGCCCAGCCGTACGGTCTCCGCGCCGGTCTCCCACTCGTACAGCTCGGCGATCCGGGTGAGGTCGAGCAGCTGGTCGGGGCGGCGGCGGTCGAAGTTGATCTCGACCATGACGTCGGTCCCGCCCGCGATGGGCACGGCCGCGGGATGCTCCGCCTTCGCGGCGAGCGCTTCCTCCCAACTGGCAGGGCGCAGAAATTCCATGGGTGTCCCTTCCCTCTCCTCCGGTCCCTCCGGGAGGCATCCCCCGGAACTCTGCACATGGCTTACCGCCAGTAGACCGAGATGTGGGCCACCTGGTGCAGTCACCAAAGCCATGAAGCAGTTGGCTGGCCAGCGGCGTGGTCTTGTAGATTCGAACGAAAGACGGGGAGTGGAAACCTCAGCAGTCTTCACCGGAAATGGCGAGCACCGGACACGGCGAGGCTTCCACCGGCACCACACGAGGATCGGCTGGCGACGACATGCGGCTGCGCGCACTGCTGGAGACCGACGCCCTGGGCCTGCGGCTGCTCGGTGGCGAGGACGAGCTGGACCGCACCGTGCGCGGCGTGATGACCACCGATCTGCGCGATCCGAGCCGCTATCTCTCCGGCGGCGAGCTGGTGCTGACCGGTCTGGCGTGGCGGCGGGAGCCGGAGGACTCCGAGCGGTTCGTACGGATCCTGGTGGCGGCCCAGGTCGCGGGGCTCGCGGCGGGCGAGGCGGAGCTCGGCTCCGTGCCCGAGGATCTGGTGCTGGCCTGCGCGCGGCATCGGCTGCCGCTGTTCTCGGTGGTGGAGGACGTGTCGTTCGCGTCGATCACCGAGTATGTGGTGCGCCGGGTCTCCGGCGAGCGGGCCGGGGATCTGGCGGCCGTCGTCGACCGGCACCGGCGGCTGATGAGCTCGGGGCCCGCGGGCGGCGGCCCGGAGGTCGTGCTGGATCTGCTCGGCTCCGACCTCGACCTGCCCGCCTGGGTGCTCTCCCCCACCGGCCGCCGGATCGCGGTGCCGAGCGTCGCCGCGGGCGCGGCCTCGACGGGCGCCGGTTCCGCGGGCGCCGGTTCCGGGGGCGCGCCCGAGTTGCCGGCCGCGGTGCGGGCGCGGCTCGCCGGGGAGCATCTGGCCGCCCAGCGCTCCGGCCGCCGCGGCCCGCACCGGGTGACCGCCGCCGACGGCGCCACGTACTCCCTGTTCCCCATCCGCGGCGGCGGCCGTACGCCGTCGGACGCCGGGGACGTACGCGAGACCGTGCTCTTCGACTGGCTGCTGGTGGTCGGGGCGGACGCGGGCGACTGGCCGGAGGAGCGGCTGGATCTGCTGCACGGCGTCACCCAGCTGATCGCGGTGGAGCGGGACCGCAGGGACGCCGACCGCACCGTACGGCGCCGGCTGGCCCAGGAGGTGCTGGAGCTGGTCCAGTCGGGCGCGCCGCCCGCCGAGGTCGCCGCGCGGCTGCGGGTCGCCGCCCCCGTACTGCTGCCTGGGCTGGGCACGGCGCCGCACTGGCAGGTGGTGGTGGCCCGGGTGGAGTGGGAGGGCGACGGGGCGCCGGGCGGTCCGGTGGCCCAGTCGCTGCTGGAAGAGGTGCTGGTCGACCCGGAGGCCACCGGGCCCGAGCCCTCGGACCGGATCGCGGTGGCGTACACCGGCGACGAGGCGGTCGCGCTGATCCCGCTGCCCGCGCTGCCCGAGGCCCCGGGGGCCGAGGGCGAGGGCGGCGGGGCGTACGACTTCGAGGCGGGGCTGCAGGCCGACGCGCTGCTGGCCGCCGTCCGTGAACCGCTCTCCCGCGGGCTCGACGGCGACGGGCGGCTGACGCTCGGTGTCAGCGCCGTCGTCCACTCCGCGGACGGGCTGCGCGGCGCCCTGGAGGAGGCGCGGCACGCCCGGCGGGTCGCCGCCGCCCGGCCCGGCCGGGTGTGTGCGGCGGGCCACCAGGAGCTCGCCTCGCATGTCCTGCTGCTCCCCTTCGTGCCCGACGACGTCCGCCGCGCCTTCACCGCCCGGCTGCTGGACCCGCTGTACGACTACGACCGCCGCCACCGCGCCGAGCTGATCCCCACGCTGGGGGCGTTCTTGGACTGCGACGGCTCCTGGACGCGCTGTGCGACCCGGCTGCATCTGCACGTCAACACGCTGCGGTACCGGGTGGGGCGGATCGAGCAGCTGACGGGGCGCGATCTGGCGCGTCTCGAGGACAAGTTGGACTTCTTCCTTGCGCTGCGGATGAGCTGACCGGCCGGGCGCCGGTCCGTCTGTGTCCCTCTGTGCCTGTCGTTCGCCCGTTCGGCTGTCCGCCTGTTGGTCAAGGGATGTTCAGTTTCTCCTGCATCCCTCCTGTTTCCCTGGGGTGTTTGTGAATTCATTCACACCGACCTCTTGGCCGCGCCCACGCATTCATGCTGAGATTCGGATCACAGCTTCCTGCTCGATGGCGCGCTTGGGAGGGCAATGTGGCGGACACCGCCATGTCACCACCTGGATCATCGGATTCCGATTCTGATCTCAGCCCGGGTCTTGTGGACGACCCCCTGGACACGGCGGTGTGGCGGCTACGCTCGCGCGGCTGTTGGCACGACGCCGCCGCCCTGCTCCAGCCACGCGCGGCGGGTGACGCCTCGGCCGCGCTCAAGCGCACCGCCGTACTCACCGAGCGCTGCATGTACACCTCCGAAGGGTGGGACGCGGCCGAGGACTCCCTGAGGGCGGCCGAGGCGCTGGCGCTCACCGATGACGAGCGGGGCGCCACGGCGTGCGAACGCGGCTATCTCGCGTACGCGGCCACGCTGCTCGGGGTGCGCGACCGGGCCGACGAGGCGCGGACCGCGCTCGGGCGCGCCGCCGCGCTGCTCGGCCCCGGCTCGCGGACCCGCCCGCTGCTGGACTTCCGCCGCGGTCTGATCGCCCAGCATCTGGCGCAGAACCCGACCGGCGCCCAGGCCGCCTTCCAGCGCGCACACGCCGGGGCCGCGAACCACGGCGACGAGCTGCTGCGCTCGTTCACCTGGCGCCATCTGGCCGCGATGGCGGAGCAGGAGGGCGATCTGGCCGAGGCGCGGCGCGGCTTCACCGAGTCGCTGCGCATCCGGGAGGAGCTGGGCTATCTGATCGGCATCGCCCCGGCCCTCGCGGCGCTGGCCGAGGTGGAGGAGGAGCCGGAGGCGGCCCGGCTGCGCACGGAGGCGATCCGCCTGGTGCGGCTGCTGGGCGGGGTGCCGGTGTGGCTCGCGGAGCAGTTAGAGCGGGCGCCCTCCGCGACGGCGTAGCGCGCGGCAGGATCCCCGTTGGCCCGTCCGGTGTACGACGCCGGGCGGGCTCTCGGGCGCTTCGGGCGCTTAGGCTCAGGGCGCTCCGGGGCGGGATCGGAGGCGGGGACCGCAGACGGCCGCTTACGCTCCGCCGTTGAATTACGCTCCGCCGTTGAAGTGGTCGCGCACCAGGGACTCGACGGTGTCGAGATCCCGCGCGGCCAGGGCGTCGAGCAGGGCCATATGCTCGGCCGCGTCGGCGACGAGGTCGGCGGTGCGCACGATCTGACCGCCGGGAAGCGGCCACTGCGCCCGCCGGTGCAGTTCGTCGGCCACGACGACCAACTGTTGATTTCCGGCCAGGCTGAGGACCGCCTGGTGGAAGGTGCGGTCGGATTCCAGATACGCCGCGCGGTTCCCCTTCGCCGCCGCCACCGCCGTGGCCTCGGCGAACGGCCGCAGCCCCGCCCACCGCTCGGGCGTGATCGCCTCGGCCAGGCTGAGCATCACGGGGACCTCCAGCAGGGCCCGGACCTCGGCCAGCTCGGCCAGCTCGCGCGCGCTGCGCCGGGCCACCCGGAATCCCCGGTTCGGCACCACCTCGACGGCGCCTTCGCCGGCGAGCTGCTGCATGGCCTCGCGTACGGGAGTGGCCGACACGCCGAAGCGCTCGGCGAGGGCCGGTGCGGAGTAGACCTCGCCGGGGGCGAGCTCGCCACCGACCAGCGCGTCCCTCAGGGCGTCCAGGATCTGCCCGCGCACCGAGTGGCGCTGGGGCGGCTTCCGTGGGGCGGGCCCGCCGGGGCAGGGGTTTCCGGGGCCGGGGATGCCGGGACCCGGGTGCGGCTCCGCCGCCGTTTCGGCACTGGCCTGCTCCACCTCGGCTCCTCCTGACGTCCGCCTGAAACGATATGCGGACGCCGCGCGAGGTCAAACCCCTCGGACGCCGTATTTAAGGCAACCCTAACGGAACGGCGCACACGGGACCAGATCGAGCGTCCTGACGCAAGCTCAGCAGTATGTTTACGCTCGGTCGAGTTCCATGAATAGAATGCAAGCCGCTTGCACAGCGCGAGCGTTCGAACCGTATCGCACCTATCCGCGTGTCCCCCCGCCGATTTGGCGCCCTCTTGTCCAGAAACCGCTCGGGGCAAGCCGGGTTTCCGCCAAGATGTCGCGCGAGTAGGCCGGGTACTACGGCCAGAACTTCACGGAAGCGAGGCAAGGGACACCGGATGAGACTGACCGACATATCGAGCTGGGGCCTCCCGGCCGTCGTGATACTCGTCGGCGTCGTGGGAGCGGTGACAGTGCTCGCGCGGGGCCGCAACGCCAAGGACGACAAGTCCACCGACTCCTGGGAGCGCAGCGAGGAGCGGCGGCGGCGCAAGGAGGCCATCTATGGGATGGCCTCTTATGTTCTGCTGTTCTGCTGCGCCGGGGTCGCGGCGGCACTCTCCTTCCAGGGCCTGGTGGGCTTCGGACGGGAGAACCTCGCCCTGACGAACGGCTGGGAGTACCTGGTGCCGTTCGGGCTCGACGGCGCCGCGATGTTCTGCTCGGTGCTCGCGGTGCGCGAGGCCAGCCACGGTGACGCCGCGCTCGGCTCCCGACTGCTGGTGTGGCTGTTCGCCGGCGCCGCGGCCTGGTTCAACTGGGTGCACGCGCCCCGTGGCATGGGCCACGCCGGTGCGCCGCAGTTCTTCGCCGGTATGTCGCTGTCGGCGGCGGTCCTCTTCGACCGCGCGCTCAAGCAGACCCGCCGGGCGGCGCTGCGCGAGCAGGGCCTGGTGCCGCGGCCGCTGCCGCAGATCCGCATCGTGCGCTGGCTGCGCGCGCCCCGCGAGACCTTCGCCGCCTGGTCGCTGATGCTGCTCGAGGGCGTCCGCACCCTGGACGAGGCCGTCGAAGAGGTGCGCGAGGACCGCAAGGAGAAGGAGCACAACCGGCACCGCAGGCGGGAGCAGGAGAGGCTGGACCGGGCCAGGATCCGGGCGCTGAACCGGCAGCACCGCAATTGGGGGCGGCGCGGCGGCCGCCAGGTGGAGGTGACGGGGTCCTCCCCGCAGCCGGCGCTCACATCGGAGCCTGCCATATCGGAGAAATCGCTGGAAAACTCTTCCTCGCTGGAAAAGGGGCAGCTGTCCGCGCCCGCGTCCCGGCCCGCCCTGCGGTCCGCGAGTGACAGTGACGGCGCCATCACCGGACTGGGCGACCGCGAGGCCGACCGCCCGCGCACCATCGACCTCACCGCCGAGGACGACACGCTGACCATGCCGCGGCTCGACTCCCTCGAGGAGAAGCTGGCACAGATCGAGCGAGCCTTCGGCTGAGGGTGAGCTGACTGCTGGGTGGGCGGGACGGGGAGCCGGGCTCCTCTCCCGCCCCCGCGTCATTTGTACGGCGTGTCTCCCTGCTATTGCGTGTCGGGCGGTCCGAACCGCGCGTCGAGCTCGAACCAGACCGCCTTCCCCACACCGTGGGCCCGCACCCCCCAAGCATCCGCGAGCGTATGCACCAGCAGCAGTCCGCGCCCGGATGTGCCTTCCTCGGCCGCATGCGTACGCAGCGTCGGATGCCGGGAGACGAAGTCCCGCACCTCCACCCGTAATCGGCCGCCGACCGGCGCGTCGGGCCTGTCGCCGAGCGTGGCCGTGATGTGCGCCCCACGGTCGGTGTGCACCAGCGCGTTGGTGACCAGCTCGCTGATGAGCAGTTCGGCCAGGTCCCTTCTGCTGGGATCGCCCCAGTGCCGCAGCAGTTCCCGCAGGGCCGCGCGGACCTCCGCCACCCGGGACAGCTCGCCGCCGTGCAATCGCCTGCTGAGGGCCGGGCCCCGCGCGCTCTCGATGGCCACCGCCCCCGCTTCCGGCCGCTGCCCGGCCGTCCCGCCCCGCCGTGAAGGCTGACGCTTCATCCTCCCCCGCCCCGGCCGCACACGGCGCGGCCAGTGTCGAAATGTCGTCGAACACGCTCACGGAATGCATTCCCGCGTGTGGGTGCCCACACACCGCGGGAAATGATCGGGGAGTTGATCCGCGCCGAAGGGGCGCGCCGCTGTCGAAAGGGAGAACGCGCGCAGGCCCTGAGGAACGAAGGGGCGAGCACGATCGACCGTCGACAGCGGCTGTAGCGCCCCGGAGGCGACACCGAGCAACACGAGCGCCGACGCCTAGGAGAGCCGCGTATGCACGACGACCGATCGCTGGTGGAAGGGCGCCTTGACCGGGCGCTGCGCCAGTTCATCAGGCCCGCCCAGTACACGGCGCGCGCCCCGCTGACGCTGACCGCGTGGCGCACCCCCGGCGAGCCGGTGCCGGTGGGCGACGCGCTGAAGGGGTCGTACGAGCCCTTCGAGACCGGCGCCGAATGGGGCTCGCCGTGGTCGACCTGGTGGTTCCGGCTGGCGGGCGAGGTGCCGTCGGAGTGGGCGGGGCGGCGGGTCGAGGCCGTCATCGACCCGGGCTTCACCGGGGACGGTCCCGGTTTCCAGGCCGAGGGTCTGGTGTACGACGCGGAGGGGGTGCCGATCAAGGGCATCCATCCGCGCAACCGCCATATCCCCGTCGCCGCCCCGGCGGCCGGCGGCGAGCCGGTGCGGCTGCTGCTGGAGGCGGCGGCCAACCCGGCCGTACTGCGGGACGGCTTCGAGCCGACGCGGCTCGGCGATGTGCTGACCGCCGGTGACCGGCCGCTGTACCGCTTCGCCTCGGCCGACCTCGCCGTGCTGAACGAGGATGTCTGGCATCTGGTGCTGGACATCGAGGTGCTGTCGGAGCTGATGCGCGAGCTCCCCGCGGACCGGCCGCGGCGCCACGAAATACTGCGTGCGCTGGAGAACATGCTGGACGCGCTGGACCTCCACGACGTGCCGGGCACCGCCGCGGCCGGGCGCGCCGCGCTGACCGAGGTGCTCAGCCGCCCGGCCAACGCCAGCGCACACCGCGTGTCGGCGACCGGACACGCCCATATCGACTCGGCGTGGCTGTGGCCGCTGCGTGAGACGGTGCGCAAGGCGTCCCGTACCTTCGCCAATGTCACCGCGCTCGCGGGCGAGTACCCCGAGCTGGTCTTCGCCTGTTCGCAGGCGCAGCAGTACGCGTGGGTGAAGGAGCATCAGCCGCATATCTGGGAGCGGATCAAGAAGGCGGTGGTGGACGGCAACTGGGCCCCCGTCGGCTCGATGTGGGTCGAGTCGGACGCCAATATGCCCGGCGGCGAGGCGCTGGCCCGGCAGATCGTGCACGGCAAGCGGTTCTTCCTGGAGGAGTTGGGGGTGGACACCGAGGAGATCTGGCTGCCGGACTCCTTCGGCTACACGGCCGCGTTCCCGCAGTTGGCGAAGCTCGCGGGGGTGCGGTGGTTCCTCACCCAGAAGCTGTCCTGGAACCAGTCGAACAAGATGCCCCACCACACCTTCTGGTGGGAGGGCATCGACGGCACCCGGGTGTTCACCCACTTCCCGCCGGTGGACACCTACAACTCCCAGTTCCATGCTCACGAACTCGCCCACGCGGAGAAGAACTTCGCCGACAAGGGCCTGGCCACCCGCTCCCTCGTCCCCTTCGGCTTCGGCGACGGCGGGGGCGGCCCCACCCGCGAGATGATGGAGAGGGCGCGCCGGCTCAGGTCGCTGGAGGGCTCGCCGCGGGTGGAGATCGAGCGGCCGTCGGCGTTCTTCGCGGAGGCGGAGCGGGAGTACGCGGCCAAGGCGCCGGTGTGGTCGGGCGAGCTGTATCTGGAGCTGCACCGGGCGACGTACACCACCCAGGCCAAGACCAAGCAGGGCAACCGGCGCAGCGAGCATCTGCTGCGGGAGGCGGAGCTGTGGGCGACGGCCGCCGCGCTGCGCGCCCCCGGGTACGCCTATCCGTACGACGATCTCGACCGGATCTGGAAGACGGTGCTGCTGCACCAGTTCCATGACATCCTGCCGGGCTCCTCGATCGCCTGGGTGCACCGCGAGGCGCGCGACACCTATGAGCGGGTCCGCACCGAGCTTGAGCAGATCGTCGCGGCGGCGGCCGGCGCGCTCGGCGGCGCGCCGGGCGGGGCGGTGGACGGGCCGGTGGTGCTGAACGCGTCCCCGTACGAGCGCACCGAGGTCGTCACGCTCGACGCGCCGACGGCGGCGGCCCTTCCGGAGGGCGCGCCCGTCCAACCCCTGGAGGACGGGCGCGCCGCGGTCGCGGTGCGGCTGCCCGCGCTGGGCGCGGCGCCCGTGCACTCCGACACGCCGGAGTCGGCCGTGGCCGAGGCTCCGGTCAGCGCGCTGAGCGACGGGCGCACGATCGTGCTGGACAACGATGTGCTGCGGGTGGTCATCGACGGCGACGGGCTGCTCACCTCCGTACGGGACCTGGCCGCCGACCGCGAGCTGATCGCACCCGGCGCCCGCGGCAACCTCCTCCAGCTGCACCCCGACCACCCGAACCAGTGGGACGCCTGGGACATCGACCGGCACTACCGCCGGGTCCACACCGACCTCACCGACGCCGAGTCCGTCGAACTGGTCGAGTCCGGGCCGCTGCGCGCCACGGTCCGGGTGGTGCGCGCCTTCGGCGCGTCGGGGGCCTCCCGCGTCACCCAGGAGATCCGGCTCAGCCGGGGCAGCCGCCGGCTCGACATCGCCACCGAGGTGGACTGGCAGGAGTCGGAGAAGGTCCTCAAGGCCGCGTTCCCGCTGGACATCCACGCCAAGGTGTCCACCTCCGAGATCCAGTTCGGGCATGTGGACCGCGCCACGCACACCAACACCAGCTGGGACGCGGCCCGGTTCGAGATCTGCGCCCACCGCTGGCTGCGGGTCGCCGAGCCCGGCTATGGCGCGGCGCTGCTCAACGACTCGACGTACGGCCACGATGTGACCCGTACGGAGCACAAGGCGGATGGCGAAGGTGGCGGCGAGGGCGGGCCGGTGCTGGGCACGACGGTACGGCTGACCCTGCTGCGCGCCCCGCACAGCCCCGATCCGGAGACCGACCTCGGCGCCCACCGCTTCAGCTATGCGCTGCTGCCCGGCGCCGAGGTGGGCGACGCGGTCGCCGAGGGCCTGGCGCTCAACCTGCCGCCGCGCGCCCTCCCCGCGGGCCCGGTGCTCCCGTCCCTGGTCGGCGTCGACAGCCCCGCGATCACCGTCGAGTCCGTCAAGCTGGCGGAGGACCGCGGCGGCGATGTGGTGGTGCGGCTGTACGAGTCGCGCGGCGGGCGCGCGTCCGCCACGCTGACCACCGGCTTCCCGGTGGTCAGCGCCCAGGTGACCGACCTGCTCGAGCGGCCGCTGCACGAGGCGGCCACCGGCGAGGGCGGGCTGGCCCTGAGCCTGCGCCCGCATGAGATCCTGACCCTGAGGCTCACGCCCGCGTAGGGGGGCGGTGCGGGCGGCGGGGTCAGGGCCGGGGCAGGTTCCGCAGATTCGCGCGGGCCAGTTGCACCATCCGGCCCACCCCGCCGTCCAGCACGATCTTGCTCGCGGACAGCGCGAAGCCGGTCACCATCTCCGCGCGGATCTTCGGCGGGATGGACAGCGCATTGGGGTCGGTGACCACGTCCACCAGCGCGGGCCCCTTGTAGCGGAAGGCGGCCCGCAGCGCCGCCCGCAGATGCTTGGGCTTCTCCACCCGCTCGCCGTACGCCCCGGCGGCGCGGGCGATCTCCGCGAAGTCGGGGTTCACATTGGTGGTGCCGTACGTGGGCAGGCCCGAGACCATCATCTCCAGCTCGACCATGCCGAGCGAGGAGTTGTTGAAGAGCACCACCTTCACCGGCAGGTCGTACTGGACGAGGGTGAGGAAGTCGCCCATCAGCATCGCGAAACCGCCGTCCCCCGACATCGAGACGACCTGGCGGCGGCGGTCGAGGAACTGGGCGCCGATCGCCTGCGGCACCGCGTTGGCCATCGAGCCATGGGTGAACGAGCCGATCACCCGGCGCCGGCCGTTGGGGGTCAGATAGCGGGCCGCCCACACATTGCACATACCGGTGTCGACGGTGAACACCGCGTCCGGGGCCGCCTCTTCGTCCAGCACCGCCGCCACATACTCCGGATGGATCGGAATGTGCCGGTCCACCCGGCGGGTGTACGCCTTGACCACGCCCTCCAGCGCGTCCGCGTGCTTCTTCAGCATCCGGTCCAGAAATCTGCGGTCGTCCTTGACGCGTACCTTCGGCGTCAGACAGCCCAGCGTCTCGCGCACATCGCCCCACACCGCCAGGTCGAGCTTGGAGCGGCGGCCCAGATGCTCGGGGCGGACGTCGATCTGCACGGTCTTCACATCGTCGGGCAGAAAGGCGTTGTACGGGAAGTCGGTGCCCAGCAGGATCAGCAGATCGCACTCGTGGGTGGCCTCGTACGCCGCGCCGTAGCCCAGCAGCCCGCTCATGCCGACGTCGTACGGATTGTCGTACTGAATCCACTCCTTGCCCCGCAGCGCATGCCCCACCGGGGCCTTCACCCGCTCGGCGAACGCCATCACCTCGGCGTGCGCCCCGGCCGTACCGCTGCCGCAGAACAGCGTCACCCGGTCGGCCGCGTCCACCATCCGGGCGAGCGCGTCGATCTCCGCATCGCTGGGGCGCACCGAGGGGCGGGCGGTGACCAGGGCGTGCTCCTCGGCCCGCTCGGGCGCCGGGAGCGCCGCGATATCGCCGGGCAGCGCCACGACGCTGACGCCGCTGCGGCCGATCGCGTGCTGGATCGCGGTCTGCGGTACGCGCGGCATCTGCCGCGGGTTGGAGATCAGCTCGCAGTAGTGGCTGCACTCGTTGAACAGCCGTTCGGGGTGGGTCTCCTGGAAGTAGCCGCTGCCGATCTCGCTGCTGGGGATGTGCGAGGCCAGGGCGAGCACCGGGGCCATCGAGCGGTGCGCGTCGTACAGGCCGTTGATCAGATGCAGATTGCCGGGGCCGCAGGAGCCGGCACAGGCCGCCAGGCGGCCGGTGAGCTGCGCCTCGGCCCCGGCGGCGAAGGCCGCGGACTCCTCGTGGCGGACCTGGATCCAGTCGATGGCCGCGTTGCGGCGCACCGCGTCCACGACCGGGTTGAGGCTGTCCCCCACGACCCCGTACAGCCGCCGCACCCCGGCGCGCGCCAGGAGGTCCACAAACTGCTCGGCCACGGTCTGCTTGCCCATCGCGCGCCCTTCCGTCCGGGTCATGGAGCCGTATACCGCCGGTTCGGCGGCATACGGCTCCATCAACCCATGGACCGCGCGCTCACGCCTCCCAGACGGCGGCCGCCGTACGGTCGTCGGCGTAGCCGGCGTATCCGTTCACCCGCGTCCGGGTGTCCGCGAGGAACGCGGCGAGCCCCGGCGGCTCGCCCTGCGCCCAGCGTTCCGCCAGGTGACCGGCGAGCTCGGGCCGGCCGCGCAGCGGGCCGGCGAGCCCGCCGCCGCACATCAGCAGCACATCGCCCGACCGGGCTACGGAGGCCCGGAACCGGAACGGGGCGGCGGCGGGGACCGGGGCCGGGCCCGGGCCCGGGGCGGGGCCGGTGCCCGGTGTGGCGATCCCGAAGCTCATCGTCGCGGGCGCCTCGGCGGTTTGTGGCGTGGGCGGCTTCGTACCGCCGAAGCCCACCACGGGGCCGCCCACGGTGTCCTGTTCCGGCCCGGACGGCTCCAGGTCCTGCCAGGCGCCCGCGCGCAGCCGGAAGACGCCGCCGTCGCCCGCGCCGAAGAACACCCGGGTACGGCAGGCGGGGTCGGCGGGCAGCAACAGACAGCGCAGCGCGGCGGTGTACTCGGCCGGGTCCACCCCCAGCTCGGCCGCGCGGGCCCGCAGCCGGCCCAGGCCGCGGTCGGTGAGCCGCTGCAGCCCGGACTTGAGCGCACCCCGGTTTCCGGTGCGCAGGTCGTTTATTAATCGCGCATGGCTGCGGCCGACCGCGCCGCCGATCCACTCACACAGCTCACGCGCCGCCCGCTGCGCCCCCTCGGCACCCCCCACGCCACTCACCCCGCTCGCGAGCGCCACCATCACCAACGCCCCGGGCCCCGCCCCGAACCGCGCCGTCAGCAACGCGTCCCGCCGAGGCTCCCCGCTCCGGCGAGCCGACTCGCCGCGAGAGGAGACCGCCCGCAGCGTGGCGGTCCCGCAGCGGGCGCCGTCCAACACGGTGTCGGGCACGAGGTCCGCCAACTCGTACGGCTCGGCGAGCGGCAGCTCAACCGGCTCGTCGCCGTACGCGGCGGGTTGTGGTTGAGGTGGGTGGGGCTGGGGTGGTTGGGTCTGGGGTGCCCGCGCGCGGGGCGGCTGGGGCTTGGGCGGCTGCGGCTCGGGCCGCGGCTCCTGGGGTGGCTGCTGCCCAGTCGGCTGCGCCTGGGGTGGCTGCGCGCCGGGCGGCTGCGGCCGCTGCGGCTCGGGCCGTAGTTCCTGGGGTAGCTGCTCCCCGGCCGGCTGCACCTCGGGCGGCCATCCCTGAGGTGGCTGCGGCTCGGACGGCTGCACCCGGGGCGGCCGCGCCTCGTACGGCCATGCCTGAGGTGGGCGCGCCTCGGCCGACTGCACCTGGGGCGGCTGTACCCCGGGCGGCCGCGCCTCGTACGGCCGCGCCTCAGGTGGGCGCGCCTGGAGTGGCTGCGGCTCGGGCGGCTGCTCCCCGGACGACTGCACCTGGGGCGGCTGTACCCCGGGCGGCCGCGCCTCGTACGGCCGCGCCTCAGGTGGGCGCGCCTGGAGTG
>NZ_NCSM01000014.1:468375-543069 GCF_002224125.1 Streptomyces sp. NBS 14/10 | reverse complement strand
CAGGTGGGCGCGCCTGGAGTGGCTGCGGCTCGGGCGGCTGCGCCTGCGGAGCCCACGCACGGGGTGGCTGCGCCTGGGGCGGGTGCGGCTCGCGCGGCTGCTCCCCGGACGGCTGCACCTCGGTCGGCCACGCCTGAGGCGGCCCCGCCTGGGATGACTGCTCCGCCGCGCCGGGGCCAACAGCGGGTCCGGCGTCGGGACCCGCGCCGGGGCCGACATCGGGGCCCACTCCGGGTTCCGCATCCGGTCCCGCGCTGGGGCCCCCAGCGGGGTCGGCGTCAGGTCCCACGCTGGGCCCCGCATCAAGTCCCGTGCCGGAGCCCACGCCGGGCTCCGCGTCTGCTCCCCCGCCCAGGCCGGGCCCGGGTTCCTTGCGGCCGGAGAACCATCCGAAGGCCTCACCCGACCGGGCGGGTCTGCCCGGCCCGGTCGGTGCCCCGGACTCGCTTGGCGCCCCTGACCCGCCCGATGCCCCAGGCCCAGCCGGCGCTCCGGGTTCGTCCGATGCCCCCGCCCCATCCGGTCCGCCCGAGGCTCCCGCCTCGCCCGCCTCCCCCGGCGGCCGCGGACCCCAGGGGGCTCCGGCCGCCGGGGCGGAGCCGGGCGGGGGGCCGCCGACCGTGCGGGAGGCGGAGTCGAATCGGTCGTCGACGGAGTCCGCCGCGGGGGCGGGGCCCGCGTCGCCGGTGTCCCGGCGGTACAACTCGCCCCACCAGTCGTCCTCGTGACGGTGCCTGTCCCCCTGCTCGCTCATGCCGTTCATTGTTTCCCCGGCGAGCCCGGCGCGGAACACCGCCTGTGCCGACGGGCCCTAGCCGCGGTAGGTCTCCAGCAGCCGCAGCCACACCTCGCTGATCGTCGGGAACGAAGGGACCGCGTGCCACAGCCGTTCCACGGGGACCTCGCCCGCGACCGCCACCGTGGCCGAGTGCAGCAGTTCGCCCACCCCGGGGCCGGCGAAGGTCACGCCGATCAGATGGCCCCGGTCCAGGTCGACGATCATGCGGGCCTGGCCGCGGTAGCCCTCGGCGTACAGCGCGGAGCCGGTGACCCGGCCGAGGTCGTAGTCGACGACGCGGATGCGGCGGCCCTGGGCCTCCGCCTCTGCCGCGCTGAGGCCGACCGCGGCGACCTCGGGGTCGGTGAACACGACCTGCGGCACCGCCGCGGTGTCGGCGGTGGCCGCGTGGGCGCCCCACGGGTCCGTCTCCAGGAGGGGTACGCCCTGGGCCCGGGCGCCGATCGCGGCGCCCGCGATACGCGCCTGGTACTTGCCCTGGTGGGTCAGCAGCGCGCGGTGGTTGACGTCGCCGACGGCGTACAGCCAGCCGCCCTCCACGTCCGCCACCCGGCAGCTGTCGTCGACCCGCAGCCAGCTGCCCGGTTCGAGGCCGACCGTCTCCAGGCCGATGTCGTCGGTGCGCGGGGTGCGCCCGGTGGCGAACAGCACCTCGTCCGCCTCCAGCTGCTCCCCGTCCGACAGGGTCAGCGTGACCGGCCCGGCGCCGGAGCCGTAGCCGGCCGGGCCGCCCGACTGGGCCCGCCGTACGCCGGTCACGGAGGTGCCGGTGCGCACCTGCGCCCCGGCCTCGGCCAGCGACTTGGCGACGAGCTCGCCGACGAACGGCTCCATGCGGGGCAGCAGACCGGAGCCGCGGACCAGCACGGTCACCTCCGAGCCGAGCGCCTGCCAGGCGGTGGCCATCTCGGTGGCGACCACGCCGCCGCCCACCACGGCGAGCCGCCGGGGGACGGCGGACGCGCTGGTCGCCTCGCGGCTGGTCCAGGGGCGTACGTCGGTCAGGCCGGGCAGGTCGGGGAGGGCCGCGGCGCTCCCGGTGCATACGGCGACCGCGTGCCGGGCGGTGAGGAAGCGTTCCTGCCCCTCCGCGTCCGTGACCGCGACCCGCTTCTCGCCCACCAGCCGGCCGTGCCCGCGGACGAGGTCGATGCCCGCCGAGTCCAGCCAGGCGACCTGCCCGTCGTCCTTCCAGCGGGAGACGTAGTCGTCGCGGCGCGCGAAGACCGCCGGGGCGTCCAGCGGCCCGCTCGCCGCGTGGCGCAGACCGGGCAGGCGCTGCGCGTCGGCGCGCGCGATCACCGGGCGCAGCAGCGCCTTGCTGGGGACGCAGGCCCAGTACGAGCAGTCGCCGCCGACCAGTTCGCTCTCCACGATCACCGCGGAGAGCCCTTCGGCGCGGACCCGGTCCGCGACGTTCTCTCCTACGGGACCCGCGCCCAGGACGATGACGTCGTACTCCTCCGTGGCGGCCATCATTGCAACTCGCTCTCTGCCCGGCTCCGGCGTGTGGCCGGGCTTTCGGTTCCTTCGGGCATCATCGCCCGAAGGAACCGATGTGGGCCACACGAGTCATGGCGCCGGAGCAGCGTCACGGCTCGCCCATGGGTCACGGCTTGCGCATCGGGCCCCGCTTGCGCTCCATCATGTGCCGGCCGAGCGCCTGCCGCTGTTTGAAGGTCCGCCGCAGTTCGGCCCGCAGCCGGTCGTCGGTGCGGGCGGCGAGGCGTTCGTTCTCGCGCAGCAGCTTGCGGTAGCTGTCGAGGCGGCGTTCCGGCAGTGTGCCGTCCTCGACCGCGGCGAGCACCGCGCAGCCCGGCTCCGCCTGGTGGGCGCAGTCGTGGAAGCGGCACTCCCCGGCCAGCGCCTCGATTTCGGAGAACGCCTGTGCGACGCCTTCTTCGGCGTCCCACAGCCCGACCCCGCGTACGCCGGGCGTGTCGATGAGGACCCCGCCCCACGGCAGCCGCAGCAGATCGCGGGTGGTCGTGGTGTGCCGGCCCTTGCCGTCGGCGTCCCGGACCTCGTGCACCTGCTGCGCGGTCTCGCCCAGCAGCGCGTTGGCGAGCGTCGACTTGCCCGCACCGGACTGCCCGAGCAGCACCGAGGTGCCCGAGGAGAGCACGGCGCCGAGCACGTCCAGGCCCTCGCCGGTCGCGGAGCTGACGGCCAGCACCTGGACGCCGGGCGCGGCGGTCTCGACATCCGCCAGGAGGTGGCCCAGCGTCTCCGGGTCGGGCACCAGGTCCGCCTTGGTCAGGACGACCAGCGGCTGGGCGCCGCTCTCCCAGGCCAGGGCCAGGAACCGCTCCAGGCGGCCCAGGTCCAACTCGACGGCGAGGGAGACGGCCACGACGGCGTGGTCGACGTTGGCGGCCAGTACCTGGCCCTCGGAACGCTTCGACGACGTCGAACGCACAAAGGCGGTACGACGAGGCAGGAGCGCCTGGACGTAGCGCGGATCGCCGCCTTCGGGATCGACCGCGGCCCAGTCCCCGGTGCACACGACCTTCATCGGGTCGCGGGGGACGACGAACTCGGTGTCGGCACGGACGACACCGGCAGGCGTGACGACGTCGCATTGGCCGCGGTCGACACGTACCACACGGCCGGGCAGGAGGCCCTGCTCGGCGTGCGGGGCGAACTCGGCCTCCCAGCCGTCGTCCCAGCCATATGCGGCGAGGGGATGCGACGAAGACGAGCCCAAGAGGGAAGAGAAAGACAAAGGGGGACCCTTCGCAGGGGCGGCCCCGGCCTGACGCCTTGACCAGGCGTGCAAGGGACAGAGTCGGTCAGCCGGAGGCCACGGAGGTGGACTTGATGAACTCCTGGATGCGGGCAGCGCCCATCTCGACGACAGCCATCGGTCACACCTCCCAAACAAGCCAAGTCACCCACGGCGACCCTGAGTTACCGCTCGAACACAACCTACCCTAGAGGCTCACGAGCCCCGGCGCCACCGAATTACGGCGCACCCATGGCGCAACGCGTTCACGTCCTCACGCCGACCCCGGCGTCCTGAGCCCACGCCACCAGGCCATCGAGGTCGACCGACAGGTCGGCCCGGGCCGCCACGGGTTCGGGCCCCGGCTCCGGGTCCGGCCGGGGCACAGCGGCTTTCAGGCCGGCGAGCAGTTGGAGTCGCTCGGCGTCGGGGCTGCCTTCGGCGGCGGTGCAGACGATGAGCACGGGGCCGGGAGCCCCTGGCATCGGGTAGGCGTCCCAGTCCAGGTTCAGTTCCCCGACCAGGGGGTGGTTGACGCGCATCTGGCCGCGGGTGGGTTCCTCCACATCGTGGCGGGCCCACAGGGCCGCGAACTCGCCCAGCAGGACACCGGCGAGCGGGCTCCAGGCCAGTACGTCCAGGAAACGCCCCCATCCCCTTCGACAGCGACCTGGACCTTTCGGCCGAGGGGCTCACCGCGTTCTTCCGCGAACGCACAGGCCGGGACGACGTCGTGATCCGCGCCGTGAACTGGGCGTCCGCGTTCAAGATGAACGCCCGGCCGGCCGACACATACCAGCGCGGACGCGTATTCCTGACCGGGGACGCGGCGCACTGCCACCCACCGACCGGCGGACGGGGCCTCAACACGAGCGTCCAGGACGCCTACAACCTCGGCCGGAAGCTCGCCGCCGTACTCGACGGTGCTCCGGAATCGCTGCTGTCCACCTATGAGAAGGAGTGCCGGCCGATCGCCGAGGCCGTCCTCGGCGTGTCGGAAAAGCTGCTCGAAGCGGCGAAGAACCGCAACATCCACCGGGGCCGCGAGGTCAGCCACCTCGATCTCGGCTACCTGGACTCGCCCCTGACGCTGGCCGGCCCCGAGCGCAACAACGGTGTACTGGCCGGCGACCGCGCGCCCGACGCGCCCGTGACCGGCGCGGGCGGCCTCCCCACCCGGCTGTTCAGCCTGTTCCAAGGGCCCCACTGGACTCTGCTCGGCCACGACGTCGACGACACCTCGGCCCCGGCACCCGAGGCGACATCCTCGACACCGGCGGCTACGTCCATCGAAACCTATCTCGACACCGTCAGTGTCCGTTCCCTCGCAGCGACGCGACCGCCCACCACAGGATCGAGCAGCGGCATGCCCGCACCGAGCTCTTCGGACAGCACCGGCACACCCCGCACCAGACGAGAGCACCGGCAACTCCGGACCGCCGCCGAGCAGCGACTCGCCACCGCCCAACGCGAGCTCCATCAACTCTCGCGCCAGGTCCAGCGCGACCTGCGCACCGTCCGCCGGCACGGCGAGACCACCGCCGTCGTCGCCCGCTCCAACTTCGCCGAACTCGCGGTCCAACGCATCACCCGACTGGCAGCCGGCCCGAGCACACCTGGCCGGCAGCCGGAAAGGGCGGTGGCCGGCCGGCTCTCTCATCGCGCGGGTGCTCGTGGAACTACACAGCCGTGACGGAACCAGCCGGTCCGCCTTCGACGGTTGTCGGTGTGACGCAGACTCCAGGTGTTTCCCCAGACTTTCGCGTCCCGAACAGGCCCGTAGGGACCTGCACCTCGATCAGGCGATCCGATGAAACGTCGATGGCATAGGCTTCACTCCCATCGACGCGGGTCTGAACATGTGTTTCATGCCCGTACTCCCCTGTGTCAGGGATGCTCTCGGCGGCTTGGGTAGGGTCGCCAGGAGGTGAGCGACCGCATTGGATCCACGTCACAGCCATGCCACCTGGTACGGCCTCCTGGGCCCGGTCGAGGTGCTGCGCGGCGATACCGCACTGGACTTGGGACCCCGGCAGCGCAGGGTGTTGCTCACCCGCCTGCTGATCGAGGACGGTCGGCCGGTCTCCACGGGGGAGCTCTGCCGGGACCTGTGGCAGGGCTCCCAGCCGGCCGGGGCAGTCGCCTCCGTACGCGCGCACGTCAGCAGGCTGCGCTCGGTGCTCGACCCCGTACGGCACGGCCGGTCCAGGCTGCTGGTCAACGGGCCGGGGGGCTACGCCCTGAGGGTGCCCCGCGAGGCACGGGACACCACCCGCTTCGAGGAATCCGTGGCCCAGGCCCGGGACTCCATGAGGCGCGGTCAACTGGAGGCCGCCCGCGAGGAGTTGGGCGGCGCGCTCGGTCTGTGGCGCGGCGAGGCCCTCGGCGACGCCGCCGACCATGCCTTCGCGATACGCGAGAAGGCCCGGCTCAACGCCGCCCGCCAGGACGCCGAGGAGCTGTGGGCCACCATCCTCATCAAACAGGGCGACCTGGAGCGCGCGATCGGCGCCGCCGAGGGCCTCACCCTCAGCGCCCCGCTCCGCGAGGCGTCATGGGCGCTGCTGATGCGCGCGCTGTACGGGGCGGGAAGGTCGGTCGAGGCGGTGCGGCAGTACGAGCGGTTCCGCACGATGCTGGCCACGGAACTCGGCCTCGACCCCGGCCCCGGGATACGCGATCTGCACACCGCCATCCTGCGGCATGACACCGAGGTTCTGGGCGATCCCCGCCCGTCCCGCTCCGCGGTGGTCCTGTCCGACGGACCGGATCCCACCACCGTGCCCTTGGTGGGCCGGGGCGAGGAGACCGGGCGGCTCACCGCGCTGCTGCGCGCCGCCGCCGCGGGCCGCACCCAGTGGGCCGTGGTCTCCGGAGAGCCGGGGTCCGGCAAGAGCCGGCTGCTGGACGAGGTGGCCTCCCGGGCCACGGCCGCGGACTTCACCGTCGCACGGGCCAGTGGCGGCCAGGCGCTCAGCGAAAGCCACGGCATCTCCCTGGTCTGCCCCGCGACCCAACTGCTCGACGCGCTGCGCCCAGAGGGGGCCGACACCCGCCCGGACGGTACCGGGGACAAGGAGCGGCTCGCCGCGCTCGCACGGGAACTGCGTCGCGGACCCACTCTGTGCGTCATCGACGACCTCGACTGGGCCTCGCCGGACTTCCACAGTCTGCTGCGCCAACTCGCCGCCCTTGTACGGGAGGCACCCGTGGCCGTGGTCTGCGCCCTGCGGAACGCCGACGATCCCGCGGCCAGCGGGCTGCTCGCCGATCTGGCCCGCTACGGCGCCACCCGGCTGCAGCTGGATCCGCTGTCCATCGCCGATGTGGCCGAGTTGCTCACCGCCCGCGGCGAGAGCGCCTCGCCGCAGGAGGCGGCGGCGCTGCACCGGCGGAGCGAGGGCAATCCCTTCACCCTCGGCGAGCTGTTGAAGCTGCCGCCGGACCGGCGCGTGGGGCCCGCGGCGCGGGTCCCGGCCGCGGTGAGCAGCGTCGTCCACGCACGGCTGGCCGAGCTGACCGCGCCGGCCAGGACGATGCTCACCTACGCCGCCGCCGACGGGACGCGGCTGGACATCGGTTTGCTCGCCGATGTCCAAGGCATGCCACGGGAACGGCTGCTGCCGCTCATCGACGCCGCCGTCACCGCCCGCGTTCTGGTCTGGGACGCGGACCCCGACGAGCACGGTTCGGGGCGCTACCGTTTCCCCGAGCTGCCGCGCGAGATCGTACTGGGCACCCTCACCCCGTCCTCCAGACAGCTGCTGCACGCGTCCCTCGCCCGCGCTCTGGCCGACCGTCCGGGCGCCGATCCGGAACGGATCGCCGGGCAGCTGCGCGCGGCGGGCCCGATGGCGCCGGAGGCGTTCGACCCCGTAGGTCATCCCGCACCCGAGCAAGGGCTCTGACGACCTGTCCCCCACCCCGTCAACACCCCCACCGCCGTTGGGCTCGAGGTCCTTCGGCCAGGAGGAGAAGTCCATGACCGATCAGCACCGGGCCGGTGGCGCCGAGACGCCGAACGGCCGGTCGGCCGCGGGATTCGCGTCGCGCGCGCCGGAATCGACCCCAGCGCGCGGTTCCTCGCCCGCCTGCGACGAGGGGTCCTCCACCTCGCCCGACGCGGCGAGCATCGAGGAACACCTCACCGGCAAGAAGACATCCGCCACCAGCTCCAGTGCGTCGACGCCCACCCGGGCGACGACGGTCAAGGACGACGGAGAGGAGTCCACAAGCGGTTCCGCGGCCGGTGAGAAGCCGGCCACCGGTAAGCAGACGGCCACCCGCGGCGGCCCGGCCACCGGGCCCACCGCCGAGCCGGAGTCCGAAGCGCCGGACACCGCCGTACCCGAAACCGCCGGCACCAGCAGGAAGCCGAAGGCATCGAAGGTGCGCGGCGGACACGACGAGGCAGCCGCCCCCGCTGGGGAGTCGGCGACCGGTACCCCGTCCGAGAGCGGTACCCGTGCCGGGACGTCCGGCCGCGGCAAGGGCGCGATCGCCACCGTGTCCGGCGACGGACGGTCCGGCGGGGCCGCGACGGCGACGGCCGCCGCCGCGGGCTCCGGCGGGGACTCCCCCGACGCGGACGCCGGCTTCCCCGGCCGTCCCAAGAAGCCCCTGCTTGCCGGCGCCGCCATGGCGGGGGCCATCCTCATCGCCGTGCCGCTGCTCATCATGGCGACCGGCAAGGACGATGACGACAAGAGCGAGAAGGTGGCCTCGTCCAGCTCCGCCGACACCGTTCTGGACGACGACGGGTCGAAGTCTGGGGCGTTCGTGGCCGAGTCGCCGTCCCCCAAGAAGTCGAAGGCGAAGAAGGACAAGAAGCCAAAGTCCTCCCCCTCCCCGGCGAAGGAGAAGGCCGCGGCCCCGCCGCCGCCCCCCAGCCCCTCGGCGTCCCCGAAGGCCAAGAAGAAGGCACCCGCGGCCGCCGGCAAGAAGCCGGCCGGCAATCTGCCGGCCGTCATGACCCATGTGCTGATCAAGAACAACACGAACGGCACCTGCGTCGACATCCCCGGCAACACCAGCGGCCCCAATGACGGCCCGATCGGCCACGCGGTGTGCAACAGCAACACGGACGACAACCAGCTGTGGAACCTGGAGAAGCGGTACGACAGCGCCGGTCCCGGCGGGGTGCCCCTCTTCCAGATCCGCAACGTCATGGACGCCAAGTGCCTGGACCTGCCCGGCTACGGTGCCGCCGGGGGCGCCACGAACGTCACGGAGTTCCCGTGCAACGGCACGGACCAGGACAACCAGCTGTGGTGGTTTGACAAGCAGCAGGACGGCACGTTCTGGATCCGCAACTTCGCCAGCGACAACCAGTGCCTGGACTCGTACGCGAACAACGAGGACAACAAGAACCTGATCGTCTGGCCGTGCGCACCGGAGAATCTCAACAACCACGAGTGGATCTTCACTCGCCACTGAGCCGTCCGGCTCGTGCGCGCGTGGCCCCGGCGGTCTCCGCCGGGGCCACGCGTGTCAGGTCTCGTCCACCTCTCCGGGCTCGGCCGGCTTCCGTTCCGTCCCGGTCCCCGGCCCCGTCTCCGGACCGTCGTCCGCCGTCCGAGTCGCCGTCCGCTGATCACCCGTCAGGAAATCGGGCCAGTCCTCGAGCGCCGCGTTGTCCGGCAGATCCGTGATGGCGTCCGGCCGGTCGTCGGCCCTGCCGGGCTCGGGCCACTCGTTTCCGCCCTCCGCCTCGTACCGTTCCAGGTCGGCCTTGCTCTCCCGCAGCGCGCTCACCGTGACGAGTTGCCCCACCGGGGCGGAGGAGCTGAGGAACAGCACCTCTTTCCCCTCCGGCAGCCTCTCCAGCAGATCCGTCACCAACATCACCTCATGCGGGGGCAGTCTGTCCTCCTCCAGCTCCGGTGATGCCGAGAAGACGGGCACGGCCTCTGTACCGTCCGATGCCTCGGTCACCGCCAGGCCGCCGTTCTCATCGACACACACGGCCACCTCGGCATCGGCGAGCATCAGGGCGAACAGCTCCTCCGAGGCGTATCCGGTGGCGACCAGCCGCACGGCTGCGTCCACGGGGCTGACCGGCGGGGCCCAGCCGTACGCGTCGGGCGAGGGGCGGTACTCGGTGTTCTTCTCCCACTCGACGATCTCGCCGTTCTCGTCGCTGCGCCAGCGCCCGAGGCTCGCCCAGGAAGGCGGGGCTTCGTCCTCGTCACCGTTCCAGTGCCGGTCGATGATGGACAGCCAGTGGTTGGGGGCCACCTTGGCGGCCTTGACGTAGTCCTCGGGCGGCTCCCGGAAGCCCTCCTGGCCCTTGAGCACCGCGCCAGGACCGCCCTGGGGCGCGGACGCGCCCGAGTCCGCGCCGGCGGGACCGCCCGCGGGGTCCGCCTCCGCGGTGTTCTCGCGCTCGTCGTCTGGTGTTCCGGAAGAAGTCGTCATGGGAGGAAACTCCGTCGATGTGCGGGGTGTGCGTTACGTGCGGTGGGCGCGGAATTCCGCGGATCAGCTGGTGGAGTCCAGGCCGGGGGCCGTTCCCCCGGTCTCCCTCTCGGCGGCCTTCCCGTCGGCGGCCTCGTCCTCGGCGGGAGCCGTGGCGGCGGGCGTGGCGGGCGCGTTCGCACCGCCGACCGTCGAGGGGCGCACGGGGGCCGGGGGCTCGGGCTCCTCCCCCTCCCAGGCCCCGTTCTCCGCCCGCGCCGTCTCCTCGACCGCCTGCCGCAGTGCGCCGGTTTCCACGGTCATGCTCACCGGTCCCGAGGGGTTGAGGTAGAGCACATGTCCTTCCGGTATCCGGTCCGCGACCTGGATCACCGGCATCAGCTCGTATCCGAAGCGACCGGCCGCGTGCAGATACGTGGGGGAGGTGAAGACGGGGACCACCGACGCACCGTCGGGCGAGGTGGCCGACAACGGGCCGCCACCGGGCCCGAGCAGCACCGCCACCTCCGCGCCGACCAGCAACCGCGGTACGGCCTCACCCGGGCCGTAACCGGTGGCCGCGAGCTGGACCGCCTCGTCCACCGGGTCGGTCGGCGCGGGCCAGCCGAGCGCCTGGGGCGAGGGGCGGTACTCCTCGTTGGCGCGCCACTCCTCGATCTCCCCGTCCAGGCCGGACCGCCACTGGCCCACCACCGCCCAGTTCGGCGGCTCGCCCTCCCCTGACCACGCGGGGTCGACCATGCCCAGCCAGTGGTCGGGAGCGAGCCGGGCTGCCTCCTTGATCTCCTCGGGGACCGGCGGCGCGGCGTCGGCGGCGGCCCCGGCCTCGGCGGTGGAGGTCCCGGCGGCGGTGTTGTCGTTCATGAGCTCCTCATGGGGATGTTAGGTGCGGGCATTCAGGATCTGACGGAGCTTCTCGTCCAGAGAGCCGGACGGCTCCAGACCCCGGGCGCGGAACCAGTCGTCGATCAGGCGCTCCAGCAGTTCGGGGGTGGGGGAGCCGCCGTCGGCGTCGAGTACGGCGTCGGGCCCCAGCGCCACCAGGAGGTCCTGGACGTCCTCCAGGGTGTCACGGTGAGCCGCGAGCCACGCCGCCACCTCCGGGTCGGCCTGCTCGTCCGAGGCACCGTCCGGCCCGATGCCGGTCGGCCAGGCCGTGGCCTCCAGGGCGTGCTCGTCCGGGAACTTGCCGTCCGTGGCCACGTATGTGCGCAGCTCCGCCTCGGTCAGCGGGGCAATGCGCCAGTAGCGGCCCCAGTTGTCGATGTAGTCGAGGTCCGGCGACTCCGGGGTGCCGTCCTCCCGCAGCTGGTCGAGGACAAGCTGCGACCCCCGCATGATCTCGTGCAGGGAGTGGTGACCGACCGGCAGCATCTCGGCCATCAGCGTGAGCCGTAGCAGCCCCAGGTCGATGTCCAGACCCCATCGGTCCCGCATCGCCACGGCCTGCCGCATCTGCCGGTAGGTCGTGCCGGATATGCTCGCCCGCACCAGGCCGCCCTTCTCCTCGGCGGTGCCCTGGGGAGGGCTGCCCATGGCGATGTCCCAGCGGCTCATGCCGGGGATCCACGCAATGCCCTCGTCCGGCATCATCGCGCGCTCGGCGTCGCTGAGCGGGGGCCGGACCTCATCCCGACGCACCGGTGCCCGAAGCGTCCGCTCCATCTCGGCCAGCCGGGCACGTTGTTCGGGCGTCAGGACGTCCGACCGCTCCTCCAGCTTCTTGAATGCCGTCATCGCCGCCGAGGGCAGCCGGTGGACGTATTCGTCCGCGATCTGCGACGCGGGGGGCAGGGAGATGCCGAGCAGGTCGGAGGTCGTCTCCTGGGCGACATACAGCAGGCCCAGCCGTTCCCGCAGGTTGCCGGACTCGACCACCGCCTCGAGCCGGTCCCGGTCGGTACCCACCACGCCGTCGATCGTGGGGTCGTCCGAGCCGAGTTCGCGCCAGCGGCCTGCCGCCACGGCCCGGTCCCACAGCTCGCGGACCATCACGCCGAGCTGCGCGTTGGCCGCCTCGTGGTCGCCGAGGTACAGGCCGAGCCTCCGCTCGAAGCGCTCGGCCTCCTCGAGGTAACGGATGCGGGCCCGGATCCAGTCTGGTGCCCGCCGCGAGCCGTCCCGGGCCTGGGTCGAGGTCATGTCCCGCAACCGATGGCGCACGGAGTCGGGCGCGGCGGACACAGCCTGCGCCACCCGGCGCAGCCGCGCCGTGTCCTGGTCCTGGTCCTGGTCCTGGTCCTGGTCGGCGGTGTTCCCCACGTCGCCCGGCCCGTCCGGAAGTCCGGCGAGGTAGCGGTCGCCGTCGCGGACGAGGAGGGCGGGCGGTGCGTCCGCGGCGGTGTCGTCGTCCGAGGTGCCGCCGTGGAACGTCACCTGCCCGTCCGGGCCCACCATGGCCAGCTCGACGCCGAGCGCGCGGGTGGCCATCGCCGGAACCACGTCCGCCAGCGCCCCCGGGCCGTTCTCACCTCCGTACGAGGGGTCCCGCAGCAGCAGCCGGAACCGCTTGGCCGGGCTCAGGTCGACGCCCGAGGCCGGAAGCACATCGCCGAGGAGGGCTCCCTCCGTGCGCTGGGAGGCGTCGATCTCCGCACCGATCTCGTCCAGCAGTTTCAACGGGATCATCCGGCCCCCGTCCAGCGGAAGCGGCGTCTCCTGAGGCAGGTCGTCGTCGGTGACGTTCCGCCCCATCCAGTCGCGGAAGGTGCCGGGCGTGTCGATTCCCGCGTCCTGAAGCGCGTCGGGTGCCGCGTACCGGAGGGCGAACAGGAGGGTGTCGGCCAGCCGGTCGCCCTCCCCGGGCGACTCGTGCAGCGCGAAGACCGTGCCGTCGAGTTCGGCGGCGTACGGCCCGGTGCGCCGGTAGGCGCCGCGCGGCGCCGGCTCGCGGGTGCTGAGGGCGGTGTCCTCCCCGGCTGTCTCCGCCTCGTCCGTGTCCTCGTCGTCGCCAAGCTCCACGATCCGCGGCGACGGTTCGTCGTCGGCGTTGTGGTAGGCCGTGGGCGGGTAGGGGGGCATCTCCCGCAGGGTGTAGTCGGCGTATTCCCACCCGGTCTCGGGGTCGGTGGCGATGTCGCGCGCCTCGATGTGCACGGCGGAGCCCGGTGCGTAGAGCACCTCGTCCTCGTCGATCCACGGCGAGAAGGGGGTGACCAGCCGGCCCGTCGAATGGGGGACGTGCGCCAGCATCGGGTGCCGGTCCGCCACGTCCTCCTCGTCGTCCCGCATGTACTCCATGGCCGTGAACTGGTATTCGGTGGTGCTGCGGAATCGCGGGATGAACATGGTGTCCGCCGTGATGAGCGGCGAATCGCCCGGGGTCTCCGCCAGGCGGCCCGAGGCCCAGCCGCCCCACCACACCGGTCCGTTCAGGGGCGGCAGTATCTCCAGCGCCTCCACCGCCATGTCGACGTGCGCGGCCAGATCGGCGTACAGCCGGTCGGCGGCCTGGTTCACCCGGCGCCGCACCTCAGCGACGGCCGGCCCGTCCGCGGCCGGCTCCAGGCCGGCCAGGTCCTCGATCGCCCCGCTCAAGTCGAGGTCGTCCTGGAGCAGCTGCGGCAGGTCCGAGTTCTCACCGACGGCGATCTCCCGTGCGTACTTCCACACCAGCCTCCTGATCATCCAGCGGCCGACCGCCGCACCGAAGCGGCTTCCCGCGACATAGGTCTTGAACAGCGTGTGATCGTCGCCGGTGTAGAGGTACAGCGCGGTCAGGTGCCCGGGGGCCAGGGCCCGGACGGCCTCCCGGCCCGCCTCGCCGAACCGCTCCAGCCACGCCTCGGTGACCTCGACCCGGTTGTCCTCGGTGTCCATCTGCCGCCCGGCCATCGCGGCGTCCAGCGCCTCACGGATGTCCTCGGGCACAGAGACGCCGTACGTGGAAACGAAGCGCGCCCGGCTGTTGTACATCTGGTGGTGCGGCAGCGGTATGCCGAGGGGGAAGGCACGCTGGGCCCACCGGTGGAGACGTACTCCGTCCCGGTCGACCACGGTGCGCTCCGCTTCGTCGCCCATGCCGAGCCGGTGCGAGGCGCGCAACACCTCGTGCAGGGAGTGACTGTCGCTCAGGATGGACCAGGCCACCAGCCCGCTACGGAAGGCCAGCAGCTCTTTTTCGCTCGCTCCGATCGCCTGGTAGGCCTGGAGCAGCCACAGAGCCGGGCCCGCAGTCCCTCCGACGTACCGGAACCCGCGCGGGTCGTGCGCCGTACGGTACGCGCCCTGCCGGGGGCCCCGGGGCCGCGGCGCCCGCGGCGACTGGAGCCACCCGGGCAGGGTGTGGAGCAGGGAGGTGGACCCTTCGACGGCGTACGCCGCGTTGGCGAACACGGACATCAGGCTGACCAGGGGCGGCCGACCGTCCAGGAACCGGCGTACCGCGCCGGGCTCCCGGAGCCAGGGCTCGGCCCCCGGCCCGTGGAGGAACGCCCGGTCCGCGGCGGCCGGGCCGTGCCGCTGTGCCAGGAACTGGTGCAGCCGGACGACGGCCGTCGCGACGGCTTGAACGGTCCCGAGGTGGGTGGCCAACCTCTCGGCGAGGGTGTACTCGAACCGCGCGCTGAGGTTGCGCCATTCGCGCTGCCCGTAGTATGACGCGAATCGCACCGTTTCGGGCAGCCCGGCGACCCGCCATCCGGGCACGGACCAGGGATTGCCCACGCCCGCGGGCGGGCCGGGTTCCGTGCCGGCGGACGGTGGGGGCTCCGGGAGGCCCGGGAGCGAGCCGGCTCCGGCACGGCCTCGCGGGGGGATGCGCAGCCATGTCGTCGGACTGCCGTCAGCGGACTCCAGGAGGTGGATGTCGGCCGTGGCGCCGCCGCCCTCGTCCCGGCCGGGGGTGACCGCCATCCCGCCGGTGTTGATGTACACATCCAGGCCGGTGGCGTCCGCGATGCCCTGCGCCCGGTCGACGGCCCGCGCCAGGGTGTCGGCTTCGGGTACGGCACCGGGGTCACACGCGAGCACCGTGATGCTGGTGAAGCCGGCCGCGGCCAGGTCCCCGCCGAGGAGACGCCCCACCATCTCGTCGTCGGCGCCGACGGGCAGGTCGTCCCGGCGGACGAGGGCGTAGCCGCCGTCCTTGCCATGGGACGACCAGAAGAACGTGCCGGTACGGCCCGTGGCGGGCAGCGGACGGCGCCGGGCGACCCGTTCGCCGCCGGGGCCTCGGCTCCACTCGGTGTAGTGCGCGGCCTCGGGCAGATGGCCGTAGGGACGCTCGCGCAGCGCCCAGTCGCGCCGTGAGAACGACGTCTTGCCGACCGTCCGCCCGTCCGCCCGGATCTCCTGGACCACGACCCCGTCCAGGGACCGGGCGGTCTCGTGCCCCTCCCAGGGTGTGTTCCAGAAGTCGGGCTCCGGGTAGGCCGGGGCCGGGGCTTCGGAGGGCGTCGGCGGGGCGGCGAGCGCCCGGCTGGTGGCGGCGGTCTCGGCGAGCAGGACGTGTTCGTAGCGGCGGCCCGTCTCCGGATCCGTACGGATCGAGCGGCGGAGCACCGTGAAGTCGGCCGGGTCGGGATAGACCACCGGCTCGTCCTCCGGGTCCGCGGCGAAGACCGAGACATCGCGGCCCGAGGAGCGTTCCACCTCGAAGACCACCGGGTGCCCGCCCGCCGGCGGATCGCCGTCGGACCACAGTTTGTCCAGCGCGGTCTCCTCCGTGCGCCGCGCCACGTGGAACGGGGAGGTGGAGACCCCGTCCAGCGACCTGGGCAGTTCGGTGCCGTCGGGGCCGGAGGGGAGGTCGCCGGGCAGCCAGGCCGTCCACCACGCGGGGGCATTCACCGGAGGCAGCCGGTCGAGTGCCTCGGAGCCGAAGGCGGTGTGCTGGGGCACGTCCGCCTGGATACGGGCGGCCAGTTCGCCGATCCGCTGCCCCATGGCGGGGACCAGCGCGGCCAGCCGCTCGGAGCGGTCGGGAGCGGACTCGGGAATCGCCTTGGCCTGTGCGGCGAGGCCGCGGAAGCCGGGGTCGTTCATCAGCACGACGGGGAAGGCGAGACGGCCGCTGCGGAGTTCGCCGGCGGCGACGGACTGGGCCGACGCCACCGGGTTGGGCCTGCCCAGAAGTGCGGCGTCCGGACCGCCCAGGAGGTGGAGGGCGGTGATGTGGGCGCGGTCCAGGCCGCCGAGGGGCGAACCGCCGTGGCGCCGCTGCCAGTCGAGCAGCGCCTCCTCGCGTCCCAGCAGCCCTTCGGGGTCGAATTCCCCGGAGAGCAGCCGCTCACCGCGTCGTATGGCGTTGATGAGACCGTCGGGCGCCGTGCCGGCTCCGGTGGCCTCCGCGGGAAGCCGGCCGACTCCCGTGCCGTACAGGCGCCGGTGCGGCAACCGCAGGTCGCCGGCGAGCTCTTCGGCGCCGGGGCGGGTACGAGGGGTCAGGGCGTCGTCGGCCCATTGGTGGAGGTGGACCGCGTCACCGAGGGCCGCGGCACGCTCGGTGGTGTCCCCGAGGCCGAGAGTGTGGGAGGCGAGAAGGACCTCGATCAGGGAGTGGCGGCCCATGGACAGCTGCCAGCCGATGACGGCCTCCCGGAAGGCCATGACATCGGCCCGTCGCACGCCGGACAGCCGTGAGTAGCGCGACAGCGCGTCGCGGGCGACGTCGGCGGGGCCATGGCCCACGGGGAAGCCCCGGTCGCGGTGGAACTCCCGGTACCAGTTGCCCTCGCGGTCCAGCGGCGGCGGGGGCCTGAACCAGACGGAGAGCCCCGTACCCCTCGCGTAGGCGTCCATCAGCTCCGGCAGCCCGGCGCCGCCGTCGGGGTCCAGCAGCCGCCGCAGGGCGGCGTCGAGGTCCACGCCTGCGTCTTCGTCGGAGGTGGGGAAGAACATCGACGCGGCTTCCGCCTCGCCGAACCGGCCGATGACAAACCGGTGGGCGGCCCGCACCGCCGCGCGGGCGGCGGCGATGACCCTCGGATCCCCGGCCAGGGCGCGGCCCAGCGCCCGCTCCCAGTCGCGGGCGGCCTCCGCCCAGAGCGGGTCGGCGTACACCGCGGCGAAACGGTCGGCGTGCCGTGACGGATCGCGCGGCGCCTCGTCCTCGGTGCCGTCCTCGGCGCGCGGGGCGCGGATCAGCCACCGGGGGGCGGGCTGCCCCGGATCGTGTTCGAGTTCCAGCCCGTGGCGCGGGTTCGCGCGCTCGCCCCGGTCGTAGGTGTCGCTGGGAGCCGTGGAGCCGACGACATCGTGCCCCGAGTGGTCGGCCATCCGCTGGGCCAGCGGCCCGGCCCCGGCGGGCGAGCCGAAGACGACGAGCGCGGCGTTCTCCCCGGCGGCGGAGTCGCGCAGCAGCTCGCGCAGGAAGCTGCCGACCTGTCCGGCGGTGGCGAGCTTGGATCCGTAGCGGGAGCCCACCTGGACCAGCCGCCCGTCGCTGGGCGCGGCGAAGAACAGGGAGCCTCGACTCCAGGGCACGGGGACGCGGTCGTCCTCCCACTCCTCGGCCTCGGTGTCGTAGTACTTGAAGTAGGTGAGGACGGGCAGGTTGGCGAGCGCGTGGTGGCGCTCCGACCACTCCTGCGCCGTGTAGCTGGTGACGCCGGACCAGGTGCCGTCGGGAGCGATGACGGGACGGGTGAGGATCTCCCGGTCCCACGGCTCGGGCGCGGGCCGGGCCGGCATCTCACGCAGGATCACGTGCACGTGGCTACGGCCCAGCGAGGCGTCGTAGCGGACCTCGCGGGACACCTCCTCGAACCGGGTCTCCTCCGGGAACATCGCCTGCCGCGCCTCAGGCGTCCGGCTGAACGGCGCGATGTCCCGCGCGGAGGACCGGCGCACCTCGTACAGGACCGGGTGGCTCTCCCCCTGTGGCGGGCGGCCCGACACCATGCGCAGCCCGACGCTCCGCGAGGCCGAGGCGAGGTGGAAGGCGCGCTTGGTGAGGGCGACTCCCGCCATGCCCGTCCCCTGGGCCTCCTCCAGGGTCCCGGGTTCCCAGGCGGACCAGTACACCGGCGCGTCCACCGCCGGCAGCAGGTGCAGGGCTTCGCGCGCCATGCGCCGCAGGACGGCCAGCTCCCCGCGCATCCCGGCCGCCAGCTCGACGGCGCGCGCCACGGCCCGCTGACCGATCCGGGCCAGTGCGGCAGCCCGGTTCGGGACCAGCGGCGGCACACTCCTGGCCTGCCGCACCAGGGCCCGCAAGCGCGGGTCGCGCAGCAGCGTCAGCGGGAACGCCTGCTCCGGAGCACCGTGGGCGACGCGCTGATGGACCATCGTGCCCACGGCCTGGCGCAGCCGGTCCAGTGACTCGGGGCCCGTGGTGAACCGTGGGTCGGTCAGCGCGCCGTCGGGGCCGCTGATCAGATAGAGCGCGGGGACGTGCGCCGCGGTGACATTGCGCAGCAGCGCCTGGCTCTCATGCCGCAGCAGCCAGGCGCGCAGCGCCTGGCGCCGCTCCCGGGCCGCCTCGCCCGTGGGCCACGGCAGCGTCCGCAGGTCCTCGGCACTCCAGGTGCTTGCCTCCAGACCGGCGAGCTCGGTGATGGCGGCGGGCTCGGCCGCGTTGCCGGTGATCCAGGGCGCGAGCCAGGCGGTGCGCTGCTGGTACATCCGCTGGTGGGGCAGGCGCAGCCGCTCGCGCAGGGTGCTGTCGTCGGCGAACTCCCGGCGCAGTTCGGGCTCGGAGTCGAGGCGCTTTTGGGGCGCGAAGACGGCGTCGGCCCAGGCGTACAGCCGGGCCGCCTCGACGTCCCCCGGCTCGGGCTCGGCCTCGTCGCGCACCCCGGCCGACTGGGCGGCCTCCAGCACCTCGGCCAGCGAGTGCTCGCCGAACATCAGACGGGCCGCCAGCAGGGCGTTCCGCAGCCCCAGCAGCAGGGCGGGGTCGGTGCCCGGCAGGTTCCGGAACGCGTGGAGCAGCCATTGCGTCCCTTCCGCGTAGCCGTCGCCGACTCCGTGGCCCAGCCGGTCGTGCCGGTCCTTGTACCAGTGGTCCGAGCGCTTGTGCGGGCGCGCGTCCTTGACCATGGTGAGCTGGTTTTGGACGTTCAGCTCGGGGCGGGTCCTCCACAGCCGGTTGAGCGAGTACACCCCGTCGCCCGAGGGCGCGTACCCGGCGTCGACGAGCGCGAGCGCGAGCGTGCGCACGTTCGTCGTCGCGTCCTCGTCGAGCAGGAGGTCGATCTGCGCCTGCGGGTCGTCCGCCTCGGACATCTCCGGGAAGAAGGCGGACGCCGCCGCGCGGGCGCCGAGGTGGTGCGACAGATAGGTGTACAGGATGCGGACAGCCGCGCGCGCCGCGTCCAGCACGGCGGGGTCGTGGGCAAGCACCTCGCCCAGGGCCCTTTCGTACTCCCCACTCAGCTTCCACCAGCGCGGATCCGCGTAGAAGGAGCGGAGGATCTGCTCGTCGCCGTCGACCGGGTCGGCCGCGGCCCTCGGCGGCGCCGGCCAGTGGCCGCTGCTCTCCTTGACCACGGAGTACGCGTACTTCTGGCGCTCCGACCTATTGACGTATGTGCGAATGGTCCGGTTTTGGGTGAGGAAGAAGGTACCGGGCGGATAGAGGGCCTCCGACTCGACGGAGTAGGCGGAGAACATGGCGATCTCTTTGCCCGTCGAGTCGGGAACCTCGAACACCCCACGGTGGGTGTTCGACGGCGCGAGCCTATTGCGCAGTGCGAAGTCCATGGCTTCGCTTTCATCCATGGAGGTGCTGCGGAAGAACGGCACCGAGATCAGAGCGCCGTTGTACAAGGGAGAGTTGGTCGCCGGTCGGGCCAGTGACCCGGGCACGCCCCGGTCGCCCCACCAGACCGTACGCCGCACCGGGGGGAGCAGTTCCAGAGCTTCGACGGCCATCTCGATGTGCACCTTCAGCTGGCCGTGGAGCCCATCGGTGATCGCGTCGAGCCTACGGCGCAGCCGCGACACCTCGGGGCCGGGTTCCAGATCGGACAGGTCCAGCAACCCCTCCATCACCTCCCCGAAACCCGGCTGGGTCCGCAGTGTCAAGGGAACAAAGTTCTCCCACTCCCCCGCGTTATAGACACCGCGCGTGACCAGCCTCCAGGCGACGGAGCGCAGCAGCCACCGGCTCGCGTGCCGTCCGAACCGCTCACCGTTCAGGAGCGCTTTCATGAGCCGGTAGTCGGACATGCTGTAGATGTACAGGGCGGTGATGTGGCCCGGGGCCATCCTCCGCAGCGCGGCCCGGCCCTCCGCGCCGTACCGTGCCAGCCACTCTCGTGCCACGTTCATGCGTTCCTCGTCGGGGAACGTCGAAGGGCCGGGGGAGAGAAGGGCGTCGACCATCGCCAGCAGGTCATCCGGGACGGCGAGTTCACCGATCGCCTCGCGGGGATAGCGCGCGCCTTCGCTGTACAGCGCCACGTGGGGTGCGCTCAGACGGTTGGTGAGAGCGATGCCCTGGGGGTTCTGCGGGATGTGCTGCCAGGGGACGAGGTGGTCCCTGACCCAACCGTGCGTACGGGCGGCGTCCCGGGCCGTCGCGAGGCGCTCCTCCGCCCCGCCCAGACCGATCAGGTGCGAGGACCGCAGGACCTCGTGGAGGGACTGCAGACCCGCCGGGACCGTCCAGGCGATCAGTGCCGCGCGGAAGGTGCTCAGCTCGGCGGGGGTGGCTCCGAGCTCATGGGTGCTCTGAAGCAGCCACAGCGCCGGCCCGTTCACACCTCCCACCTGTCGGAAGCCTCGGGCGTCGTGCCGCTGCCAACTCGCATGGTCCGCGGGGTTCAGCCTCGGCACGGGCTGTCCGGCGTAACGAATCCTGCCGGGCAGGGCGCGGCTGATGGTCGCGGGGCTGTCGGCGTTGGCGAAGACCGCGTTGGCGTACGCCGACATCAGCTGGGGCAGGGTGGCCGTGGCGCCCGGTCCCAGCAGCTGCGCGAGGGGGCCGCCCGGTGCCGCCCACATCGGGTCGTGCGGTGGGAAGAGCGCCTGGGTGGCCGCCGCCTCCCCGTACCGCTGGGCGAGGAACTGGTGCGCGCGGCCGAGTATCTGGCGCACCGTGGTGACCATATCCGGGTGCGCGGCCAGGAGCTGGGCCAGCGCGAACTCGAAGTCGAGGCTCTTTTGGCGCCAGTTGGCATTCCCGTAGTACCCGGTGAAGCGAGGAGTGTCAGGCGCGCCGGTGACCCGCCAGGACGGGATCTGCATGAGCGAGTCGAGGTCGCCGTCGAACTCGTTGCCGGACTCGGATGCCTCGTCGGACTCGGATGCCTCGCCGGACTCGGATGCCTCGCCGGAGTGGGAATCGAGGTCCATGTCGCTGTCGGCGTTGATCAGTCCGGAGGCCGGGTAGTCGGCCGCGATCGGACGTCCGGTGTCCCAGGCCGGTGCGTCGGTGGCCGGCCGGCCGGCGGGATACGCCGTCACCCACCCCGTGGCCCGCCCCTCGGCATCCTCCAGCGCGTGGATCAGCGCCGGACCACCATCGCGCCCGCTGGTCACCGCGGCACGGCCCACCTCCAGATGAACCGGCAGGCCCACCGCGTCCGCCAACCGCTGCGCCCGCGCCCTGGCCTCCTCCACGCTCCCGGGCACATCGCCAGGACCACACGCCAGCACCGTCACGCTACGGAAACCACGACCCCGCACACTCTCCAGCAACCGCCCCGCGTACGACCCGTGATCCCGCCGGACGCCGCCACCCTCCTCGGCGAGTGCCAGCCCCTCGGCCCCACCATGCGAAGCGAAGAAGAACGTCCCCCCGGCAGCCCCGCCACCCGGCAACGCCCGGTGCGTCGCCACCGGCCGGCCCTCAGCGTCACGCTCCCACGACACAAAACCCGTCGCACCGTCCAACCGCGCGTACGCGTCCCGCCGCACCGCCCAGTCCGCGTCATCGAACGACGCCACACCGATGACCCGGCCGTCCGCTCCACGAATCTCCCGCAGCACAGGCGTGCCGGTGTCCGTGTCACCGTCCGCGTCGGAGTCCATGTCGATGTCGATGTCGGACATCTCGGCGTCGGACATCTCGGCGTCGGAGGAACCGAGGTCGAAGAGGTCGTCCGCGACGGCACCGCCTTCGCTCAGCACCTCGGGAAGGGGGTGGACCCGTGAGGCCGCGGAGCGGCCGTCCGGCAGCGGAGTGGCCTCCTCGACCGTCTGGCTCTCGTACGAGCGGCCCGTCCTGTCCCCGTCGACCCGCCGTCGGCTGATGATGTCGAACCTCATACCCGGCGGATACAGCGCCTCGTGCTCCATCGGATACGCGAAGAAAGGGGCGCCTTCCCGAGCCGTCGAGTTCCTGACCTCGACCATCTTGCGGTGCGAATGCTGGGGAACCGACCTGTTGTCCAGTGCGAAGTCCCGTGCCGCCTCGACCCGAAGCGAGGTGCTGCGGAAGTACGGCACCTCGATCGTCTCGGCGCCGTAGACCGGGCCGTTCACCGAGGGCCGGTCCAACGGCCCCGGCGCCCCCCGGTCGCCCCACCAGACGTTCCGCCCGACCGGCGGCAGGATCTCCAGCGCCTCGATCGCCATGTCCATGTGCAGCTTCAGCTCGTCGTAGAGCCGGGCGGCGATGGCGTCCAGCCGGCGCCGGGGACGGGACAGCTCCGGGCTCGGTGTCTCCAGGTCCGCCAGCTCACTCAGCTCGTCGAACGCCTCCAGCAAAGAAGGATGACTGAGCAGTACGAGCGGAAGCTCGTCGGGATCTTCCATCAGTACCGCGTCGCGCACCAGCCTCCATGTGGTGAAGCGCACCAGGTGTCGGCCCATGCCCGGGCCGAACCGCTCACCGTTGAGCAGCGCCTTCATCAGCCGGTAGTCGGGACCGCTGTAGAGGTACAGGGCCGTGATGTGGGCGGGGGCGAGCCGCTTGAGCGCCTCGATGCCGCGGCTTCCGTAACGGTCCAGCCACTTGGACATGGCCTCGAGCCTGTCGGTGGTCGCGGGCGGCAGTGTGCCGGCGAGCGCGGCATCGACCATGGTGACCAGGGCATCAGGCACATCCACCGTATTGGTGAGCACGGCCGGGAACGTCATACGGTCGTCGTACACGGCCTGGTGCGGCGGGATCAGGGCGGAGAGCCGGCGGTCGGCGGGGTCGAGCCGGAGCAGTCCGCCCTCCGCGATGTGGTCCCGCGCCCAGCTGTGCAGCCCGGCGGCGTCGCGGCCCGTGGCGGCCCGCTCGTCCGGGTCGCCCATGCCGATCAGGTGGGAGGCGCGCAGGATCTCGTGCAGGGATTGCAGATCGGTCGGGATCATCCAGGCGGTCAAAGCGGTGCGGAACACCGGCAGCGTGGACGGCGGCAGGCCGAGCGCGGCGAACATCCGCAGCAGTCGCAGCGCGGGACCACGCTCGCCACCCACCCGGCGGAAACCACGGCTGTCGTGCACGGCGCGGTAGGCGCTGTCCGCCGGGTGGAGCCGGGATCCGCGGCCGAGCGCGGACAGCGCCCGCTCGACCTGGGAGGGCATCCCCGGACCGGCGTACGCGGCGTGGAGGAGGGCCCTCATCAGCCCGTCCAGCGCCTCCGGCCCCGGGGGCGCGTCGAGCAGCCGTTCCAGCTCGGCAGCCGGGTTCTCCGGCATCGTGTCCGGGGCGAAGAAGGCGCGCAGCGCCCGCTCTTCTCCGTTGCTCTCGGCGAGCTTCTCGAACACGCCGCGCACCGCCAGCCCGACCACCTCGGCGAGTTCGGGGATGTCGCTCAGCGCCTCGGCGAGGGTGTCCTCCCAGTCGGCGCTGCGCTGCCGCCACTCACGGTCCCGGTAGAAGCCCGTGAACCGCGCCGTGCCCGCGGCGCCGGCCGGCTGCCAGGCCGACACCGCCCAGGCCGCTCCCCCAGCGGCGTCGATGCGCTCGATTTCCTCCGGGGCGGCGTCCCGCACGCTGCCCGTGACGTTGAACTGTTCGCGGGCCGGATAGCCGACCGCGACGCGATTCCCGGTTCCCGTGCCCGGGGCCGGTACCTCGGGGCCCGACCAGCCGTCCGGATACTCCGTCACCCACCCCGTGGCCCGCCCCTCGGCGTCCTCCAGCAGATGCGGCAGCCCTTCGGACACCGCGGCACGGCCCCCGCCCAGATGAACCGGCAGCCCCGCCTGGTTCGCCATCCGCTTGGCCCGTGCCCTGGCCTCCGCCTCGCTCCCCGCCACATCGCCGGGACCACACGCGAGCACCGTCACGCTGCGGAACCCACGCCCCCGCGCCGACCGCAGCAACCGCCCCGCGTACGAACCGTCATCACGCCGGACGCCGCCGTCCTGGGTGACCAGCGCCAGCCCCTCGGGCCCACCGTGCGACGCGAAGAAGAACGTACCGCCGGCCCTGCCGCCACCCGGCAACGCCTGGTGGGTCGCCACCGGTCGGCCCTGGCCGTCACGCTCCCACGACACGAACCCCGTCGCACGGCCCAACCGGGAGTACTGCTCGCGGCGCACCGCCCAGTCCGCGTCGTCGAACGACGCCACACCGATGAGCTCGCCGTCCTGCCCGTGAATCGGGCGCAACACCGGCGCGGGTTGCGGACCGATGCTGAACAGGTCGTGGGGCAGCCCGAGTTGGCGGAGCGGCAAAGCGGCGCCGTCGGAGGGTTGGTCTCCGGGCGGCGTGGCCTCCTGGACGGTCATGGACTCGTGCGGGACGGTCCGCTGGTCACCGGGAACGACGCCCCGGTGGGTGAGGTGGAAGAACGCACCCGGCGGATACGTCGCCTCCGCCTCCGACAGGGAGGCCACGAAGGGAGTGATCACCCGCGCCGTCGAGTTCGGAACATGCACCAGAGCGGGGTGCGAGCCCTGGGGCGGGCGCTTGCTCCACGTCATGAACTCATGTGCCCGGGCGCGCACCAGCGATGTGCTGCGGGGGAACGGCATCGTGATCGTGTCCCGGCCGTACACCGGCCCGTCCACCGGCGGCCCGCCCAGCGGACCCGGCACCCCGCGGTCGCCCCACCAGACGTCACGCCCCACGGGCGGAAGGATCTCCAGCCCCTCGATCATCATGTCGACGTGCAGCGGCAGCTGGTCGTACAGCCAGTCGGCCATCGCATCCGAGCGCTCCCTCAGCTCGGCCACCTCGGGGCCCGGCTCACCCAGGTCCGATTCGGCCCGCATGTCGTCGAAGAGCTCATCGAGGTCGGGATGGTTGCGGAGCATCATCGGCAGAAAAGCGGGCGCGTCCATCTCCACCGCGTGCCGGGTCAACGACCAGACGCTGGAGCGCAGCAGACGACGGCCCATCCCCGAGCCGAGACGCTCACCGTTGAGGTACGCCTTCACCAGCCGGTAGTCAGGCCCGCTGTACAGGTGTATGGCCGTCAGGTGGGCCGGTGCCAGGCGCGCCAGAGCTTGCATACCCGCGTCACCGTACTCGCGGAGCCAGTCGTGGAGTGCCCGCTCCCTTCGGGTGCCGGACGGCAGATTCCCGGTGAGCGCGGCGCCGGTCAGCCTCACGAGATCGCCCGGGAGATCCAGCTCACTGGGGGTGATGTCCGCGCTGTACGTCATCCGCTCGCCGTACAACCGGCGATGCGGCGGGATCAGATGACCGTGAGGATCGAACCTGTGGAAGCCTGCGCTCCGTGCGGAGTCCGCCACCCAGTTGTGGAGCCCGGCTCCGTCGCGCAGCACGGCGCCGCGTTCTTGGGCGTTCCCCAGGCCGAGCAGGTGGGAGGCGCGCAGGATCTCGTGCAGCGACTGCACATCGGCCGGGATCATCCAGCCGATGAGCGCGCCGCGGAACGCGAACAGCTGGGCAGGCGACGCACCGAGCGCGGCAAAGGTCTGCAACAGCCGCAGCGCGGGACCATCCTCACCGCCCACCCGGCGCAAACCACGGCTGTCGTGCACCTCACGGTACGCACTGCCCGGGGCGTACCGCGCCCGGCGGCCCACCGGACGGGACAACGCCTCGGCGAGCTCGCGCGGCAGCCCCGGACCGGCGTACGACGCGCGGGTGAGCGCGGCCATCAGCTCATCCAGCGCGAGCGGCCCCGGCGGCAGCGTGCGCAGCCGCTCCAGCGCCGCCGCGGGGTTCGCCGGAACCGCGGTCGGCGGGAAGAAGGCGCGCTGCGCCGCGGCCTCGCCGTGGCGCGCGGCGAGCTCCTGGTACATGCGGAGCACGGCATCACGAGCGGTCTCGGTGAACGCGCCGATCTGGCCCATGTACCCCGCGAACACGAACTCCATGGCCACGCTGCGACGACGCCACTCACGGTCCCGGTACAGCCGCGCGAACCGCACCCTGCCCGGCGATCCGGCCGGCCTCCAGGACGACACCGACCAGCCCGGACCGTCGTCGGAGGCAGCGCTCTGCGGGTCGGCCGCGGACGCGGGTGTGGCGTTGACCTGGGCGGGAGCCGGGTACGTGGCGGTGGTCCCGGGAGTGCCGGTGTCCGGGGCCGGGGCCGCTGCCGGAACCGGCCAACCGGCCGGATACGCCGTCACCCACCCCGTGGCCCGCTTTTCGGCATCCTCCAGCAGATGCACCTGCCCACCACCGGACACCGCGGAACGGCCCACCTCCAGATGAACCGGCAGGCCCGCCGCGTCCGCCAACCGCTGCGCCCGCGCCCTGGCCTCCTCCACGCTCCCGGGCACATCGCCAGGACCACACGCCACCACCGTCACGCTACGGAAGCCACGGCCCCGTACCCATTCGAGCAGCCGCCCCGTATACGACCCGTCATCCCGCCGGACGCCGCCACCCTCCTCGGCGAGTGCCAGCCCCTCGGCCCCACCATGCGAAGCGAAGAAGAACGTCCCCCCGGCAGCCCCGCCACCCGGCAACGCCCGGTGCGTCGCCACGGGACGCCCGTCAACGTCACGCTCCCACGACACATAGTCGGTCGCCCTGTCCAATCGCGCATAGCGATTCCGCCGCACCGCCCAATCCGCGTCATCGAACGACGCCACACCGATGACCCTGCCGTCCTCCGCGCGAATCTCCCGCAGCACCGGCGCGGGCCGCTCCGCCTCCTCAGCGGTGTCGGCCGCCCGGCCGATGTGGAACAGGTCCATCAGCGCGCCGAGTTCACGGACCGATGGAATGGAGCGGTCGGAGGCGTCGCCCATGGGCGCAGTGGCCTCCTCGGCGACCATGGCCTCGTACCGCTGCCTGTCGGCGGGCGCTCCGGTGACGCTCCGGCGGGTGATGCCGAAGGTCGCACCCGGCGGATACACGGCCTCCGTCTCCGACAGGAAGACCACGAACGGGCTGATCTCCCGAGCCGTCGACCCCGGAACGTGCACCAGACCAGGGTGCGAGCCCTCGGGCGCCCCCTTGCTCCGGGTCATGAACCCATGTGCCTGACTATGGAGCAGTGATGTGCTGCGGAAGAACGGCATCGTGATCGTGTCCCGGCCGTACACCGGGCCGTCCACCGGCGGCTCGTCCAGCGAACCCGGCACGCCGCGGTCGCCCCACCAGACATCGTCGTTCACCGGAGGCAGTATCTCCAGCGCCTCGATCGCCATGTCGATGTGCAGCGGCATCTCGGCGTACAGCCGGTCGGCCATCGCGTTGAGCCGCATCCGCAGCCGGGACACGTGGGGGCTCGACGCCCCGAGGTCCGGCACGGCCCTCATCTCGTCGAACAGGTCCTCAAGATTGGGCTGCTTGCGCAGCATCATCGGAAGGAAATCGGCTGCGTCGACCGCCGCCGCCCTCCGGGTCACCGACCAGACGCTGAGGCGCACCATGCGACGGCCCATCCCCGAGCCGAGTCGCTCACCGTTGAGGAACGCCTTCATCAGCCGGTAATCGGGGCCGCTGTAGAGGTGCAGGGCCGTCATGTGGGCGGGGGCGAGCCGGTCCAGAGCTTGCCTGCCCCTGGGGCCGTAGTGGCGCAGCCAGCCCTGGAGCACGGCGCTCCTGCGGGTGACGGACGGCAGGAGACCGGCGAGCGCGGCGTCGACCATGGACTTGAGATCGTCCGGAACGTTCAGCGCGCTCGGAGTGGACCGCCGGTCGTACCTCATCCGCTCGCCGTACAGCGCGCGATGAGGCGGGGTCAGCTGGTCGAAGAGAGCATCGTCGGGGCCGAGGCGCCGAAGACCGGCCCCCTTGGCTGCCTCCGCCGCCCAGTTGTGGAGCCCCGCGGCATCACGCATGGTGACGCTCCGTTCTCCCGCGTCACCCATGCCGATCAGGTGGGAGGCGCGGAAGATCTCGTGCAGCGACTGCAGATCGGCCGGAATCATCCAGGCCATGAGCACGCTGCGGAACGCGAGCAGCTCCGCGCGAGACGCGCCGAGCGCGGCGTAGGCGCCCAGCAGCCGCAGCGCGGGGCCACGCTCACCGCCCACCCGGCGGAAACCGCGGCTGTCGTGCACGGCACGGTAGGCGCTCCCCGGCGCGTAGCGCGCACGGCGGCCGACCGGCCGGGACAGCACCTCGGCGAGTTCGGACGGCAGTCCCGGACCGGCGTACGCCGCGTGGGTGAGCGCGGTCATCAGCTCATCGAGCGTGAGCGGCCCCGGGGGCAGGGTACGCAGCCGCTCCAGCGCGGCCGCGGGGTCGGCCGGAACGGCGTCATGGGGGAAGAAGGCACGCGCCGCCGCGGCCTCGCCGTGGCGCGCGGCGAGTTGCTCGTACATCCGGAACGTGGCGTCGCGGGCGGACTCGGTGATCGCGCCGACCCCGCTCACCACCCCGGCGAGCGCGAACTCCAGGGCCACGCTGCGACGACGCCACTCACGGTCCCGGTACAGGCTCGCGAACCGCACCATGCCCGGTGATCCGGCCGGGCGCCAGGACGACACCGACCAGCCCGGACCACCCTCGGAAGCGTTCTCGGTACCTGCCTCGGGGGCGTTCTCCGGGTCGGCCGCGGACACGGGGGTGGCATTGATCTGGACGGGGGCCGGGTAGGCGATACCGGATCGCTCGTCCCGCTCCCCGGAACCGGCGCCGTCCTGGCCGACGGTGAGCGGAGTGCCGGGCGCGAAGTGGAACGTCCCGACGCCGGAGGCATGCCGGATCCGCGGCGACAGCAGCCGATCCGCCGCGGGTTCCTCGACCGTGGGAGGGCCGGACGGCGCGGCGGATGCCTGGCCGGTCGCCGGAGCGTCCGGCTGCCCGGCGGAGCCGCTCGGCGACGCGGGGAGCGTGGTTCGGGGAGGCGGGGAGGACATCAGTGCGGCCCCCTGCGTGGCCGGCGACGTGATGGTGGTGGGGTTGGGACGATCCAACCACGTCTTGCTCCACCTGCCCGGCTTCCCGGTACCCGCCTCGGGCAGGCCGAGGATACGCAGCGGAGCGGACGCGGCGCCCGCGGGCGGGGTGGTGGGGACCACCGACAGCGGCCCGCTGTAGGCCCAGTCGTTCCGGCCCGTACGGTCGGAGAACACCTGCGACAACGGCACCGCACGCCCCGCACGCCCCACGCCACCCGCACCGGACACCACGAACACCAGCGGCACACCGAGGGGTGTCGCGCGCAGCATCGGGGCCAGGTCCAGCAGCGCCAGGAACTCCTTGTCGGGCAGCCGGAGCGGAGGCATCCCGGGCAGGTGGAGGACCACGAATCCGTCCGCGTCGGTATCCGTCCACACCACCATGACGTCCTCGGGCTCCCCGTCGGCCGTCCACGCCGCGCGGAAGTACTTGAGGGACGTCGTCCCGCCGTCCTCCTGGTCCTGCCTGCCGACGACACGCAGGTACACGCCGTCGGGCGCCGGCGTGCCGCTCCAGTTGTAGCCCCGGACCGTCTCGCCTTCCTTGAGGAGATGCGCCGGCCCGAACGCCCCCTTGGACGCGAGGTGGAAAGCGGCCAGCGTGAAGTAGTCCGACGGGTCCAGCCTGGTCGCGATGGCCTGGGCCGTCAGGATCCACAGCTCCTGTTTCTTCGCCGGGGTCCACTGTTCCTCCGGGGGCATGTGGAGCACCTTGCGCCCCAGCCGCTCCGTGAACGCCTCATCCATGCCGCCCATCCGCTGTGCGGCACCGGCCATCGCCCAGAAGACCTGCGTCACCGCGCGCTGGGTCACCGGCGTGGTCTCGGGCTGCCTCAGCACCGTCCGCACCAGACCCGCGCCCATCTTCGTCACCTGGTTAAGGGCGTGCTGGATGTACGGATCCGCGATGGCCTCGCTCAACCGGGCATCCGGCTTCTGCGCGAGCCCCTTCGCGGCGAGGTCCAGAACCTTCCGGTAAGCGTCCCGATCCGGCGTCTTACCGCCCACACGCTGCGCGATGAAGGTCCACAACTCCATCCGGAACGGCGTGAACCGGCTCAGTGCCGGATCGTTGGCACGCTGGATCTCCATGGCGCCGATGCCCTTGAGCAACTGCTGGTGCAGGTCACGGTCCGCCTCGGCCTCCGGGCCGAACACGTTCCGCAACGCCCGTACCAGCCGGAGGGTGACCGCCCGCACCGCGGGCGGCGCCTCGCCCTCACCGGAGTGCAGCCCCGCCTTCACGGCCATGTCGTCCAGCTCACGCGGCAGCGGCTCGGGCACCGAGTCCTCACGGCGCCCGGCCACACCACCGGGCGTGTCCAGCAGAATGCGCGTGTCGTCGAAGAACCCGCTGCTCATCACCGACGCGTTGGTCACCCGCCGGCTCGCATTGGCCGTGTGCTGGCTGAGGGACACCTCTGCCAGCGGATCGTCCACCGGGAGCGCCGGCCGGTTGTCCAACTGCGGCAGCAACGGATGCCCCGCCGAACCGGCCCAGCACACCTCCAGACCCATCCGGTGCCCGTCGGGCAGCTCGCTCACCTCACGCAGCCCGCCGATGTACCGCCCGCCGTCCGCGGCACTCAGCCACACCGTCCGGCCGTTACGGAGAGCGAGCTGCAGTCCTCCTGGCAGCCCGTGAGCGACGAAGGAATAGACCGCCGGGTCCGACGGCGGCCGCTTCTCCTCGCTGACCAGCGCCGTCCGGCCACCGGACGGCACCAGATGCACCAGCTTCTTCGCATGGAGGTACGACCGCAGCTTTTGTTCCCGGTCCCGTACATCATCCGCGTGCGACATCCGGCCGAATCGCTCATGCCGGTCGGAGACCAGAGGCCGGGAGTCCACATCGCTGTCCCGGAACGTCGTCCCGTCCAGCGCCGTCCACTCACGGTCCTCGAACGGCGCGGACTTCGTGGTCGGGTGGAACGGCACCCACGCACCAACCGGCTGGTCAGAACCATGATCGATCAGCGCCGGAACATGCTCACGCTTCTTGTTCCGCACCAGACGCCCATCACCACTGGGAGCCCACACCTTCCGCCCCAGCCGATTCGCGACCGCGCGCATGTACTCCAGGTACCGCTCGTTCGCCAGATACGGCACCACCAGCACCACCGGCACGTCCTCCGGCAGCTTCGCCAACTCCGGATCCGCCGCCAGTGCCTCCGCCAACTCCTCGGCACTCAGCACCTGACCGTCCCGCAGGCGCACACCCGCCGGGTCGTTCCCGCCCCACACCGCGTACGCCGCATCACCCCACGGCGCGGGGGCGGCGGCGTCCAACACCTCCTTCAACGGCGCACCCGGCCGCTCCTCGAACACCCGCACCCGCCCGAGCCGCAGCTGACGCACCGTCTCGCCCGTCACGTTACGCCCACGCGGCGCGCCCGACGCGTTCGTCATCAACGTCCCGGGCGCCGTCAGCGGACCGGACGAGGGTTCCCCCTCCGCACCGATCTGCAGCGCCCCGATGTCCGGCGTCTGTGCCGACGCGGCAGGGGGGTCCGTCGTGCCGAACATGGTGACGGAGCCCGCTGACGCCGACGGCTGGGGGACCGACTTCGGCGGTTGCCGAGTGGCCTTGGTCCAGTGGCCCGGGGCCTTGGTGGCCGGGTCCGGGAGAGCGCCGATGGTGAGCGGGGCCGACGGATCGGCGGCGGTCAGCGTGAGGGGTGCGCTGTAGCTGAAGGCGGGACGGCCGGCGCGCTGGGAGAACCGCTGCGCCAGCTCCGGCCGCAGGGCGCCGGGACCTGAGGTCAGGAACAGAACCGGTTGTACAAGGTTGGCTCTGCGCATACCCGGTTCCAGACTCAGCAGTGCCAGGAACTCGTCGTCGGACACTTCGATCGGAGGCCCGCCGGGCAGGTGCAGGACCACGTTCCCGGCCTGATTCACGTGAACCAGATTGAGGATGGGGTCGGGCAGTCCCGGTCCGGCCCATTCCGGCTGGACCTGTTGGGTGGTGGTCCCGCCCGGCCCCTGCGTCATCTGGGCCACGCTGCGCCAGTTGACCCCCGCAGGCGCCGGCGTGTCGCTCCAGTTGGCGCCCTGTATCACCTGCCCCTGCCTCAGCAGCTTGGCCTTGACGAAGGCAAATTGCTTCAGGTGGAAGGCGGCCAGCATGGTGCGGTCGGTGACGTCCAACCCCTCGGCGAGGGCCTTGGCGGTCAAGGCCCAGATTTTCTTCTGCTTCGGCAGGTCCCACGGGTCCGCGTCGGTCAGGTGGAGCACACTGCGGCCGTGTGCTTCCCGGTCCGCCGGCGGTATCTCGTTGAACAGCGTCTTCGCGGCCCGGACCATCGCCCAGAGAGTGGACGCCACCTGCCCCGGGCTCGCCGTCGCCCCGGCGGGCAGCCCCTGAACGGAACTCAATATGGCCTCGCCCGACGTGGCGAGCTCATTGAGCGTCACCGTCAGAGCCGGCGCCGGCACCTCCGTGCTGAGCCGCGCATTGGGATCCGCGGCGACACGGCCCCGGGCGAAGTCCAGGAGAGACTCGTAGGCGGCGGCATCCGCGATCCTCCCGCTGTGCTGCTGGGCGTAGAACGCCAGCATGTCCTCCCGCAGCGGGGTGACCCCGCTGAGCGCCGGGTCGTTCGCACGCATCGTCTCCAGCGCGCCGATGCCCTTGAGCAGCCGCTCGTACCGGCCGCCCGGCGTGCCACGGTCGTTCTCGACGTCGTTGCCGAAGACGCCTCGCAGCCCTCGCACCAGCCGCAACGCGGTCGCACGAGACTCCGCCGGCACCGAACCCGGACCCTTGTGCAGACCCGCGTCACGCGCCAGCCGGTCCAGCTCATGATCAAGCGGCTCAGGCCGGAACGTGACACGACGCCCCCTCTCACCATTGACCGCGGCGGTCATCACACGAGTGCCACTGCCTATACCGGTCGATCTGGTGGTCGCCTTGGTTTCCCGCCTGCTCTCGTTGGCGGCGTACTGACCGAACGGGACGTCAGCCCAAGGATCGTCGACGTGGGGCACGGGCTGGTTCACGCCATGCGCCCGACGCGGGTCGGCGTCCGAGGCGCTGTAGCAGACCTCCAGGCCCAGCCGGTGCCCCTCGGGCAGCTGGCGCACCTCGCGCAGCCCGGCGACGTAACGCGCGGCGTCCCGCTTGCCCAACCGCACGGTCCGGCCGTCACGGAGGGCGAGCGCCATCAGGCCCGGACTCCCGTGTGCTGTGAAGACGTAGACCGCCGGATCAGGGGTTATCTCCTCGAACCCGACGTCCTGGCGGCCGGAACCAGCCGGAATCTCGTGCACGAGCCGCCGCATGTCGAGGTACGACTTGAACCACTGCTCCGACCTCCGCAAGCTCTCGCCGTCCCGCGCCGAGATCCGGCCGAACCGCTCGTGATCCTCGGAGACCAGGGGCCGGGTGTCCACGTCGCTGTCCCGGAACGTGGTCCCGTCCAGCGCCGTCCACTCCCGGTCCTCGAACGGCAGCGCCGTGTCCTGGGGATCGTAGGGTGCCCAGAGACCGAACGCCTTCTTCGCGTCACGGTCGACCAGCACCGGAAGATGCGCGTCCCCCGACCCGTCACCGACCAGCCGCCCCTCACCGCTGGGACCCACCACCCGCCGGCCCAGCCGGTCCGCCAGCACCTGCAGATCCAGGGACCGCTGCGCGAACGGCACAACCAGCAGCACCGGCACGTTCTTCGGCAGCCGCGCCAGCTCGGGGTCGGCGGCCAGCACGTCGGCCAACGCCTCCGTGTCCAGCACCCGGCCGCCGGCGACCCGCACCCCGCCGGGGTCGCCCTCCGCCGCGACGACATACGCCGAATCCGGCCACGGCGCGTCCTCCTCCGCGACGATCCTCGTCGGCGCACCCAACCGCGTCTCCATCAGACCCACCCGGCCGGGCCGCACCCGGCTCACCGGCTTGCCCGTCCAGTTCCGCCCCTGCCCCGCACCCGACGGACCCGCCATCAGGGTCTCCTCCGACAGCAACGGACCGGTTCCGTCCGAACCCGCTTGCTGTGCGGCGGCCGGGTCTGCCGGGTCTGCCGGGTTCACGATGCTGGTGGGGCCCGAGGGCTCCACGGGCGGCGACTGCCGGGTGGCCTTGGTCCAGTGGCCCGGGGCCTTGGTGGCCGGGTCCGGGAGAGCGACGATGTCGAGCGGGGCCGACGGATCGGCGGCGGTCAGCGTGAGGGGTGCGCTGTAGCTGAAGGCGGGACGGCCGGTGCGCTGGGCGAACCGCTGCACCAGCTCCGGCCTCAGGGATCCGGGACCGGAGGTCAGGAACAGGACGGGAGTACCCAGCGGCGTTGTGCGCAGCGCCGGGTCGAGGTCCAACAGCGCCAGGAAGTCGTCCTCGGACACCGGGAGCGGGGTGCGGCCGGGCAGGTGCAGCACGATGTTCCCGGCCCGGTCCACATTGATCAGGTTCAGAAGGGGGTCGGGCAGCTCTGGTCCGACCCATTCCGGCACGACCTCTTGAGTGGTGGTCCCGCCCGTCCCCTGCGTCATCTGACGCACGCTGCGCCAGTTCACTCCCTCGGGCGCGGGCGTGTCGCTCCAGTAGACGCCTTGGACGTTCTGCCCTTGCCACAGCAGACCGGCCGGGCCGAAGGCGCCGGTCTGCTTCAGGTGGTAGGCGGCCAGCAGGCTGCGGTCGGTGACGTCCAACCCCTCGGCGAGGGCCTTGGCGGTCAAGGCCCAGAGGGTTTTCCGCTTCGGCAGGCCCCACGGGTCCGCGTCGGTCAGGTGGAGCACACTGCGGCCGTGTGCTTCCCGGTCCGCCGGCGGGATCTCGTTGAACAGCATCTTCGCGGCCCGGACCGTCGCCCAGAGAGTGGACGCCACCTGCCCCGGGCTCGCCGTCACGCCGACGGGCAGCCCTTGGACGGAACGCAAGATGGCCTCGCCCGACGTGGCGAGCTCATTGAGCGTCACGGTCAGAGCCGGCGCCGGCACCTCCGTGCTGAGCCGGGCATCGGGATCCGCGGCGACACGGTCCCGGGCGAGGTCGAGGAGGGATTCATAGGCGGCGGCGTCCGGGGTCCTCCCGCTGTGCTGCTGGGCGTAGAAGGCCAGCATGTCCTCCCGCAGCGGGGTGACCCCGCTGAGCGCCGGGTCGTTCGCACGCATCGTCTCCAGCGCGCCGATGCCCTTGAGCAGCCGCTCATACCGCCCGCCCGGCACACCACGGTCGTTCTCGACGTCGTTGCCGAAGACGCCTCGCAGCCCTCGCACCAGCCGCAACGCGGTCGCACGAGTCTCCGCCGGCACCGAACCCGGACCCTTGTGCAGACCCGCGTCACGCGCCAGCCCGTCCAGCTCATGATCAAGCGGCTCAGGCCGGAACGTGACGCGACGCCCCCTCTCACCATTGGCCGCGGCGATCAGCACACGATAGGTATAGGTCAGACCGGTCGGCCTGGTCGCCGAAGTGGTCTCACGCCTGCTCTCGTTGGCGACGTACTGACCGAACGGGACGTCGTCCCAGGGGTCGTCGACGTGGGGCCGCGGAGCGTGATGAGGGTGCTGCTGATGCGGGTCGCCGTCCGCCGCGCTCCAGCAGACCTCCAGGCCCAGCCGGTGCCCCTGGGGCAGCTGGCGCACCTCGCGCAGCCCGGCGACGTAACGCGCGGCGTCCCGCTTGCCCAACCGCACGATCCGGCCGTCGCGGAGGGCGAGCGTCATCCGGCCCGGATGCCCGTGACCAGCGTAGACATAGACCGCCGGATCAGGGGTTAGCTCCTCGGTCTCAGCCTCCTGAGTGCCGGAACCAGCCGGAACCTGGTGCACGATCCGCCGCATGTCGAGGTACGACTTGAACCGCTGCTCGAACTCCCGCAGCTCGTTGCGGTCCTCCACCGAGATCTGGCCGATCCGCTGCGTGTGCCCGCTGGAGACCAGGGGCCGGGTGTCCACGTCGCTGTCCCGGAACGTGGTGCCGTCCAGCGCCGTCCACTCCCGGTCCTCGAACGGCGGCGTCGTGGCCTGGGGATCGTAGGGTGCCCAGACGCCGACCGGCTTGTCGGCCGCGCGGTCGACCAGCACCGGAAGGTGCGCGTTCCCCGACCCGTCACCGACCAGACGTCCGTCACCGCTGGGGCCCACCACCCGCCGGCCCAGCCGGTCCGCCAGCACCTGCAGATCCAGGGACCGCTGCGCGAACGGCACAACCAGCAGCACCGGCACGTTCTTCGGCAGCCGTGCCAGCTCGGGGTCGGCGGCCAGCACGTCGGCCAACGCCTCCGTGTCCAGCACCCGGCCGCCGGAGACCCGCACCCCGCCCGGGTCGCCGTTCGCCGCGACGACATACGTCTCATCCGGCCACGGCGCATCCTTCTCCGACACGATCTTCGCCAGCGCGTCCGGCCGCGTCTCGATCAGGCGGACCCGGCCGGGCCGCACCCGGCTCACCGGCTTGCCCGTCCAGTTCCGCCCCTGCCCCGCACCCGACGGGCCCGCCATCAGGGTCTGCGGCGACAGCAACGGGTCCGTCGGTCCGGGGCTTGCCGGTTGCGGGGCGGCCGGGTCGGTGGGGCTGAAGGTGTCGGGGTCGGATGAGGCCGAGGACTGCGTGGACGGGTTCGGTTGCCGGGAGGCGGCGTGCCAGGTGCCCGGGGCCTGGGTGGCCGGGTCCAGGAGGGCGAGGATGTTGAGCGGGACGAACGGATTCCCGGAGGTCAGCATCAGCGGCGCGCTGTAGCCGAAGGCGGGACGGCCGGTGCGGTCGGAGAACCGCTGCACCAGCTCCGGCCTCAGGGCGCCGGGACCGGAGGTCAGGAACAGCACCGGATTGGCGAGTGGCGTACTGCGCAGCCCCGGGTCGAGGTCCAGCAGTGCCAGGAACTCGTCTTCCGATACCAAGAGCGGGGGGCGGCCGGGGAGGTGCAGCACGATGTTCCCGGCCTGGTCCACATGGATCAGGTTCAGCAGCGGCGTGGGCTGCCCCTGGCCCGCCCAGGCGGGCTGTACGGGCTGGGTGGCGGTCCCGCTGGGCCCGTTCGTCATCTGGCGCATGCTGCCCCAGTTGACGCCCGTGGGTGCGGGTGTGCCGCTCCAGTTGACGCCCTGGACGTTCTGCCCCTGCATCAGCAGAGCGCCGGGGCCGAACGCGCCGCTCTCCCTCAAGTGGTAGGCGGCCATGACATTGCCGTCGGTGACGTCGATGCCTTCAGCGATGGCCTTCGCCGCCAGCGCCCAGAGCGTTTCCTGCTTCGCCCGGTCCCATGTCTCGGTGTCGGGCAGATGGAGCACCTTGCGGCCGAACGCCTCCCGGTCCGGCCCCGGTACCTCACCCAACCGCTGAGCGGCACGAGCTGTCGCCCACACTGCGGATGCCACGTGCTTCTGGGTCAATGCCACCGTGCTGGGCAGTGCCTTCACGAAACGCACCACAGCTTCACCGCTGGTGGAGAACTGGCCGAGCGTCAGTCGCAGGGCAGGTGAATTGATCCCCTTGCTCAGCTGGGCATGCGGATTTGCCGCGATCTGTTCCCGGGCGAAGGTGAGCAATGCCCGATAGCCTGCCTCGTCCGGAGCCTTCCCGGTATGCGCCTGGGTCAGGAAATCCAGCATGTCCAGACGGAACGGGGTGAGGTTCTTCAGCTCCGGGTCATTCGCGCGCATTGTTTCCAGCGCGCCGATGCCCTTGAGCGCCTGCCGGTACCGGAACGGATTGTCCTCAAACTTATTGCCCAACGCGGTCCGCAGCGCCCGCACCAGCCGCAAAGTGGTCGCACGAGTCTCCGGCGACACATCACCCGGCCCCTTGTGCAGATCCATGTCGCGGGCCAGCTTGTCCAACTGGGGATTCGACGGGTCCGGACGGTAGGTGACCCGACGCCCCCGCTCACCATCGGCCCCGTCCACCACCACACGGTCGTTGTCGTTCAGGCCCGTCGACCGCGTGACCGCCGACGTCTCCCGCCCACTCTCATTCGCCAGAAGATGACCGAACGGAATGTCCTCCAGCGGATCATCAATATGCGGCGCGGGAGCAGTATCGGGGTGAGCCCGCATCGGGTCGCCGTCCGAGGCACTCCAGCACACCTCCGCGTGCAGCCGATGCCCTGCCGGCAGTTCACGTACCTCGCGCAAACCCGCGACATAGCGCGCCGCATCATGCTTGCCCAGCCGCATGATCCGGCCGTCGCGGAGCGCAAGAGCCAGCACACCGGGCTTCCCATGACCGGCGAACACATAGATCGCGGGATCCGGAGTTACCTCCTCGGACGTCCCATCGTGCCGACTGCCACCGGCCGGCACCAGATGCACAAGCCGCCGCATCTCCCGGAACGTCCGGAACCGCTCTTCCCGCCGCCGCAGATTGTCGCGGTCCAGGATCGAAATCCGCCCGTACCGCTCATGGTCCTTCGAGACCAATGGCCGCGTATACACATCGCTGTCACGGAACTTGCTGCCGTCCAGCGCCGTCCACTCACGGTCCTCGAACGGCGCCCCCGTCTTGGGCGTCGGATCGAACGGCACCCAAGCGCCGTACGGCAGATCCGCATCACGGTCGACCAGCCCCAGAACATGCGCGTTACCCGATCCGTCGGGAATCAGGCGCCCCTCACCACTGGGCGCCCACACCCTCCGGCCGAGCCGGCGGGCCATCTCATCCAGATACTCACTGCCCATGTTCGGCACAGCCAGCACCACCGGCACGTCCTTCGGCAACCCCGCCAACTCGGGGTCCGTGCCCAGCACATCGGCCAACGCCGCCGCATCCAGCACCCGGCCGTCAGGGACCCGCACACCCCCGTTCTCACCCTGGCCGGCCACCACATACGCCGAATCCGGCCACGGCGCGGGCTCATCCGAGACGATCAGCGGCGTCTTACCCGGACGCGTCTCATACAGCCGCACCCGACCGGGCAGCACCCGGCTCACCGGCTTGCCCGTCCAGTTCCGCCCCTGCCCCGCACCCGACGGACCGGCCAGCCGAGTCAGCGCGGACAACAACGGATCGGACGCACCGGCGAAAGTCCCCGACGTGGCCTGGGGAGCGGGAGCGGGCACCGTGGACGAGGGAACGGGCGGGCCGGGGGGCGGCGAGAACAGGGAAGGCTCCTCCGTCCCGGCCAGGCCGGAACGGAGCGAACGGGCGGGTGCCGAGGACAGGGAGCCGAGCAGGGACGGTCCCTCGCCGGTGCCCTCCGCACGGCGGCCGGTGTCCAGCCTGCCCGCGAGACCGGGCAGCCCGCCCCACGCCTCCGTATGGCGGCGCGCCTGCCTTTCCAGTTCCTGCCGGACGTCGTTCAGATCCCGCTCGATGCCGCGGACCTGGACCTGGACCGCGTCGCGGGCCCTGGTCCTGCGGGTCAGCTCCCTGACCGCCTGCTCCAGCCTCTGCTCCGCCCGGTCCACGGCGCCCTCGGCGCGTTCGAGGTCCTGGGTGAGGGTGCTCTCCCGCTCGCGTGTCTCTTCGAGGTTGGTCCCGAGCTCGTCGGCCGACTCTCGCGCGGTGGTCATCGCCGTGTAGTACTGCTGACGCTGCCGCGGGGCGGCCAGCACCCGTTCATGGGCGGTGGTGGCACGCTCCTGGGCCTCGGCCAGGGTGCTCTGTGGTTCGGCGGCGACGGCCGGGTCTGCTGCCGGTGAGGTGGCGATGAGCTGCTCGATGCGCTCCACCTCGGCCTGCGCCTGCTGCCACTCCTCGCGCATCTGCCGCTCCGCCTCCGGAGCGGCGTCGTAGAGCGCCTGCGCGTCACGCGCGGCCTTCTCCAGGCTCGCGATTTCCTTCTCCGCCTCCCGGATCTCGGTCCGCACCCTGCCGAGTACGGTCCGGATGGCCAGGGCGCTCCGGACGGCATCGCCGTGGGTTCGATCGGCGCCCTGATGTGCGGTGGTGGCGGTGTCCACGGCACGGCCGGTGGTCTCCAGGGCCCGCGCCGCGCCGCGCTGCCGCCGCACCAGCCCGTCCTCCCTGTGGCGCGCCGTCGCCTCGGCCCGCACCGCGTCGAGGTAGGTGTCGATGGCGCCCTGTATCCGCTCCCAGGTGGCGCGGGTGGCCTCGGTCATATCGGCGAGAGAGCCGTCGGCGGCGAACGGCCAGTGACGCAGCCCCTCCTCGGCGCGCACCACCAGTTCGACCGGCTTCCCGGACAGCGCGGCCGTACGGGAGGCGACGAACAAGGCGCGGGCCAGCCGTGTCCCGTCCGGGTCGGTGTCGAGCGCGAGCCACAACTGGGCCGCCTCGTCTGCCTCGTCGATACCGTCCGTCAGCGTCCGCGGCAGGTCGGTGACCGGATGCCGGGCCCAGTCCCGCAGGTCGTCCACGTCCTGGTCGGCGAGCATCGCGGGCAGGTCGTAGATCCCGGGGCCGGGGCGCGGCGGAGTGATGCCGAAGCCGAGCACGTCGCGTTCCCACAGCCGCACGGTGGAACTTCCGGTGACATACCGGGTGCCCTCGGGGCCACTCACCGTGGTGACGGTGTCCACCAGGGTCTCGTAGCTGCGCGTGCCGTGCCGGTCGTCGGGCTCGGTGGTGTTGCCGATCCGCATGCGGTTGAGGCCGGCGGCGGACGCGCCGCCTCCGGAGGAGGTGGTGTGCGGCTGCTGTGCCGCCAGCGGGAATCCCAGACTCAGCAGTTGGACGTTGCCGCTCTTGAGGCTGTAGGTGCCCTGCTGGTTCAGGGCGAAGGAACTGCCCGCCGAGGACGTCGTCGAGGAGGTGCGGCCCTGCTTGCGGATCCGGTCCACGGCCACATCGCCCGCATCCGTCACGGGCCGCGGGTTGTGCAGCGTGATCTGCAGGGACGGCGCGGAACCGGGGCCCTGAAGCGGCCAGCTGCCGGGCATCGTGGTGGTCAGGCCGGCCGCCGTGCGTGGCGGGTCGAGGCTGATGTCACCGGCCTGGATCAGCTCGCCCAGACGGGTGGCCGTCGCTTCCGCGGAGGCGTTCGCGGGCAGCCCCCAGGAGGCGGTCGTGCGCGGGGCGACGTCGTGCAGCGCCTGCCTCAGCTGCGGGACGGCGTTGTAGTCGTACACCGGCGTCGTCCCGGTCGGCACCAGACGCGAACCGCCCGGGAACGGCAGTGCGCCCTGGGCCCGCGCCTGCTGCGGCGACATCTCCAGCGGGTCCTCGGTGAGCAGCGCCGGAGGCCGGGGCCCGGCGTGCTGCCGCGGCTGTACGGCCTCGGAGCCGGCGAACCGCAGTACTGTCGCGACCGGCACGGTGGCCACGCCCTCCGGCCGGCCCCGCAGCAGACGCCGGACCCAGGTGCGCACCCTCTCGGCCACATCGCCTTCGAGGCCGGACAGGTTCAGCAGCCCGCCCTGGAAGATCCCGCCGGGGATGTTGGCCGGCCACTCCCATATCAGCTGGGAGCGGACGGACGCGGTGAAGCGGTAGTCGATGTCGAAGTCGGCGGCGCTCCCCGAACGCATCTGGAAGCGGTCGTCCCCGGTCACCTCGGACCGCCTGGTGCGTGACCGGGTGTCGGTCAGCGCGATGGACGGGCCCTCACGGTCCGTACGCCCGGTGTAACCGGGGCGCGGATAGCGGGAGACGGGGTTGACCGCCGTCTGACGCGTCGTGGTGACGGTGGAGGATTTCGCCTTGTTTCCAGGGGTGTGCGAATCGGTCTGTTCCAGGCCGGAGCCCTCACCGGCCGGGCGGCCGCGTACCCCGCGCAGGGCGGGCGTCTGGAGGTAGGGCTCGGCACGCAGGGTCACCTCGACCAGCCGCGCGGCGCCGTAGGCGACGTGGAGGAAGTGGAATCGCACATAACCTGCGGGGCCGCGTCCGGGCAGGGCGCGCAGCGCCGAGGGCTCGGTGTGGCGGGCGATCTCGGTCTCCACACCGGACAGGTAGGAGGCGTGGCCGGGCCGTATGACGCCCGGCGCCTCGTTCTCCACCAGGGCCGTCAGCTCCCGGCCCAGCCGGTCCCGGCGCTCCCGGCGGTTCGTCGTGTCGTCGAGCTGAGTGACCGACAGAACGGCTGCCACACCCAGCTGGCGGGTCCGGGCGAACCGGTCGGGAAGCGGGACGCCCGGCCCCGGCAGCGTCAGGCTCGGGATGCCCGGGATGCCCTGGAACCACGCCGCCAGGCGGGCCAGGGCCTGAGCGGGAGCCAGGTACGTCACGGCGCGGGGCAGGTCGATCGCGACCGTCACCGGGGCGTAGCTGCCCAGGCCGACGGTGTTCCCGGCCACGTTGCGCATACCCCACTTGACCGTCACCAGCAGCGTCAGGTCGTTTCCGATCCAGAGCTGGTCGCCCTTCTCGGACGGGATACTTGTGATCTTCGTGCCGGAGCTCAGCGCGTCGGTGTCGTCGGTGCGGCGGGAGTGGGTGTACCGGCCACTCGGGTTGAACTGGTGGACCAGCCGGTCGGGCACGGTCGGGGCCGTCTGGAGCGCGGTGAGCTGGAAGTTGCCCTGGTGTGCACCGCCGACGCCGCGCTGCCGGCCCGCCGTGTCCGCGGCGATCACGTCCTGCTCGGAGTACAGCGACTCGGAGCCCAGCTGCCGGGGATTGGTCAGATAGCCCCTGATCTCCACCATCATGACCTGGTCCGCCGCCATGCCCGGCAGCGTCAGGCCCTCGACCACATGCACGCCGCCCAGGACCTGCGGAGCCCGGGACAGGAGCTGGGCCGGGCGGATCCCGTCATGCCGGGTCTCGGCCGCGAGGGTGCCCTGATCGTTCAGCGCCGCGCCCGCCACGGCCACCGATGTCCACTTGTAGGTCGCCACCGCCCCGGTCGTGGAGGCCTGGGCCGCCCAGGTCACGGGCGTCGCCGCCCAGCTGACGGCCGTGCCGACCCGGTTGACGGCGCCGGTCAGGCTCGCGGGCAGCGCCTCCTTCACCGCTGAACCCCGCCTGGAGGCGCTCGTGGCCAGGTCGGTCAGCGTCTCGGAGGCACGCCGCACCGCCCGGCCCAGCGGCCCCTGCTCCGGGTGGCCCGGATAGGTCCCCGCGACGATCTGGCCCAGGGCCTCCATCAGGGCGGCGGTGGCACGGAAGGTGTCCACGACCGCGCCGTCCGGCAGCCGGGTCAGGCCCGGCAGCGGGCGGCCCTCCCCGTCGACCATGTCCAGGCGCCGGTAATCGTCCGTCGGCCCGCCGTCGGTGACCGGTTCCCGGATCACATGTCCCCGCCGGGGCGCGGCGGGTACGAGGCTCCGGCTCGGCTGGTGGGTGCGGTAGTGCGGCACGAGCAACCAGACACTGCCCGGGACGGTGTGCGGGGTGGCACCCCGGTCCCGCAGCTCCACCGCGTCCGCGGGACCCGCGGTGTCCGTACGGCCGTCGGCGTCCGCCGGTGCCGTGTCGTCATCGGCGAAGCGGATGCGCGGGGCGTCGCCCTCGCCCTCGTACAGGTCCAGGGCGAGCCTGCCCGGCACCCGGAAGACCTCGCTGCCGTTCTCCGTCGCGATGACGACCTGGTCGAGGCCGACCGCGTCACCGGTGCTCACGGAGTCCGAGAGCTGCCCGGTGCCGGTGTAGTCCGGGCCCGTGTTCAGCGTCCAGTCGCCGTCCGCGAGCGGGATGTTGAAGCCCCCGCCGCCACCCACGGCGCCGCCCAGCGCCGTACCCCGCTGCCGCCCGCCACTGGACTCGTACGAACTGAACCCGGTCTGGTGGACATCGGGCAGCCTGCGGGTGTGCTCGGAGTGCCGCCCGGTGTCCCGCGTGATGGAGAACCGCAGCTGCACCCGCCGGGTGCCGGTGACGGCGTTGGGCCGCTCGAACCACTCCGGGTGCCCGCCGTCCACCTCGTCCGGCGCCGAGGTGGCCAGTGAGAACTGCGACCGCATCCGTCCCAGCCGCCGCAGGTTCTCCAGCTGTGCCAGGACCAGCGGCTCGTCGAGGCGCAGCGGGAAGGACCGCCGCCGGGGCTCGGCCGGCGGCAGGAACCCCTCCTGCCGCAGCCACGCCTCCGCCCGCGTGAACAGCGGATCGGCCCCCTCGACCTTGAAGGGCGTCTCGGAGTACCCGATGCTCTCCAGGTTCTCCAGGTGCTCGGGCAGCTCCCGCACCTCGTCCGGGCCGGGCCGGTGGCCCGCCATCGTCGCCCGCTGGGCGATCCGCAGCCGCAGGCCGTCCTCCCACGGCCCGAACGAACCGGTGACCTCCCCGCCCCCGGCCCGGTAGAACGTCACGTCGTAGGTGACCCGGCTGGGCGTGAGCAGATGGCTGCTGCCGGTGTGGACACCGTGCATCAGCGTCGCGCTGCTGGCGGTGTTCAGCCCCTCGTTCACCTGCCAGTTGACGCCCGCCTTGCCTATGAGGTTGCCGCCGAACGACGCCGGACCACGGGGGTGTCCCGCGGCGTGGTCGGTGGTGAACGTCGGCCCGCCCGAGCCCTCGACCCCGATGCCGCTGGTGAACCTCGCCGAGCGGTCCACGCTGGACGCGTGCGTGAGCCAGGTCTCCAGCGAGAACTTGCCGTCGGCGCTCTTCCTCGTCGGCTGTCCCGGTTCGATCCGCGCGGCGAGCTTGACCATCCCGACCGCGTTGCCGTCCTCGTCCAGCAGCGTCGCCGAATACACCCCGCCGTCGCGCTGCAGATGCGCCGTGCCCTTCAGCATCTGCTCGGACAGGAAGTCCTCCAGCGCCCGCTCCTGGTCGGTCAGATCGGCGAAGCGCTCGTCCTGGAGGAGTTCGGTCAGCAGCCTGCGCGGTTCGGCGACGCTGTCGACGCCCCACAGCGGGAGGTCGTCGACGCCCCCGGGCTCGGGCAGGTCGGCGGCGTCGGGGCCATCGAAGGCCAGATGCTCGGGGTACCACGCGGTGAGGGTCCCGTGCGACTGCTCCGGCTGCCAGTTGGCGGTCAGATCCTCGCGCGGGGTGTCCACCCGGACCTGCCATCGCCCGTCGAAGTCCACCGGATGCGCGGGATCCTTGGCATGCTGCTTGCTCGTGACCAGGAACGTCTCACCGACGGTGATGGACTGGGCCAGCTGGTTGTGCGTCGCGGACAGCGTGACCGTGCCGTCCCACCAGCGCAGCGCGCCGCCACCGTCGTGCGGGTAGACCGCGGTCCACGGCAACGAGCCGCTGCGTACGTTCCCCGACCCCTCCGCGTCCGAGGACGACTGGCTCCCCTCGGCGCGGCGCTCCACCTGGACGTCGGGCAGCGACGCCGGGGTCTGCCCGTACTTCGTCGACTTCCGGATGTCCGCGTGGGCGAGCCGTACGTCGACCGTCCGCTCCCGGTCACCGACCTGGACGGTGATCCGGTGGCCCTGCCTGCTGCGCAGATACGGCCGGTTCCGCTCGATCTCCTCCGCGCTCAGCACCTCGCTCAGCCGGGTGCGCAGGGCACGGCCGTCGGCACTGTCCGGCTCGACGCCGAGCGCCTCGATGACCTGCCGGTACAGCCCGTCGAGGACGCCGTCGGGGGTCGGCTCGTGCAGGACGAGGCCGAGGTGCCCGTCGTACTGGGTGCCCTGGCTCTGGATGTACTCCGACAGCTCACCGGAAGCGGGCGGCGAGGTCTGCTGGGTCTGCGGTGCGGCGGCCGGCTCGTTCCCCTTCGCGGACGTCGTGCCGCCCGTGATCGGCGGCGCGGCGGGAGCGTCCGTGATCCCGCCGGCCGGGCGCTCGGGGGGCGCGGGCACCGGGGCGGGGGTGTGGGGCTGGGGCACATGGGTGCCCTCCGCCTCGTCCCACAGCGCCCGGAAGCCCTCCCAGATCTCGTTCTCCGCCTGGGTGGCGTCGACCGGGTTGACCGTCCCCGCGTACACGGCCTCCGGGTCGGCGCCGTACAGCCGCTGCGTCAGCGGGAACAACGTCGGGTAGTGCCTGCGGACCCAGTCCGGTCCGCCGTTGTGCCGCGACTCCCCGGTGTACGGGTCCTTCCCCCGGTTCGCCCGGAAGTAGACGTTGGTGAGCTGGGCGAAGAACTCCAGCTCGTCCCGGCTCGAGTAATTGGCCCCTGTACGGCGCCCCTCGCCGTCGTAGCCGTACCGTGGGCCGTCGGGCCACAACGCGCCGTCCTCGTCCAGGGTCTCCTGGTACAAGTCGTGGATGAGCTGCTGCTCCGCCTCGCTCAGCCCGTACTGGTGGATCGTGTGCGCGAACTCGTGGAGGGTCGTGGAGTACCCGTCCGGATAGGCGGGCTGGGTCCCTGGGACGGAGGTGAACTCGCCGAGGAGGTTCTCCTCCGTCACTCCCGCCGTCCGCCGGCCGATACCCCGCACCTCGTCCCACGACCGGCCGTCCGACCTGATCCGCCCCGCCAGGTCGCGGAACGGGTCCAGCGTGGTGATCGCCTCGCTCCTGGGCACCACGATCACGCGAGCGCCGTCCTTCAGCAGCTTCGCCGTGACGTCCGGGTCTCGCAGCATGCGCGCGATCTGCGTCTGCACCTCGTGGCGCGCCGACACCGGCTGGTCCACCCCGGCCGGTATCTGCACCATCAGGTGGGCCGCCGTCGTGGCGAACTCCTCGCCGGGCAGCGTGGTCCGGAGCGCGTCCACCAGCGCTGGGTCGGACGCCAGCCGCTCACGGTCGCCCGGCGACAGCAACTCCAGCTCCCGCGTCCGGTCCGCCTCTGGCATATCCGGTAGACGCGACGCCAGTTGCCGGATCGGGTCGGAGGCCACCGCCTCGGTGGCACGCAGGGCGTCGGCAAGGGTGGTGAGTTCGTCGTTCAGCCACCTCAGGTCGGCCTGTACCGCGCCGAGGGCCGACCACTTCGCCTCGTACACCGACCGGGCGTCGGGGTTCCGCGCCACCCCGTCCAGCAACTCGCTGAACCGGACGGTCAGTGTGGGGGCGGCCCCGGAGGGGCGTGCGGCACGGTAGGCGTCGCCGCGTAGCGCCTCCAGCCGGGCGGCCGGGAGCGCGTCGTCGTCCGGGGCGTACGACAGGCCCCACAGCAGGTCGAGCAGGCCCCCCTCGCGCTGCTGCTCGTCGGTGGCCAGGGCCAGCGTGTACGCGGTGTCCGCCAGCGACTCAGTGGCGGAGGGAACGGTGAAGCCGTCGGTCTCGGTGGTGTCGGTGGGAACGTGGGTGGCCGTGCCGACGGTGATCTCCACCCCCTGGACCGTACCGGTCAGCGTGCGTCCGTCCGCGCCCGCGCGCAGGGCGTTCGGCGACACCGCGGGGAACCACTGGGCGATGGCCCGGTTGACGACATCGGCGAACTGGCCGACATCTGTGGGGAGGTGGAACTCCAGGGTGCCGAGGGGGCGCGGGTTCTCGAACTGCACCCTGCCCCGGGCCCCGCCGGCGAGGACGACGGGGTGGCCGATGTCCCGCATGAGGGCGTTGAACCGACGACCGACGTCCAGCTTCACGTCGTCCGGGAGCGGTGGAACGGGCGACGCCCCGGGGGTCCCGGCGGCCTGCGGCACCGGCCGCGGCGCGGTGGACGGGGCGCCGGGGGACGTCTGGAGGCCGGCCTCGCCCGGTGCCTGCCCGGGAGGCGCCGGGTAGGCCGCCGTGCCGGGGGGCAGGCTGTCGGTGGAACTCGCCGGCTCGTCCTGGAACCCGCTACCGGACGACCATGAATCCGTGTAGGCGACGGTCGAGGACCTCCGACCGGCCACGAACCTGAGCAACGGCTCCCCGCCGCCCCCCAGCCGGTGCGCCTCGTTGATGGTGCGGTAGAGCGCCTGGCCGAAATCGCTCTGCGGATTCCAGCGCAGATGCGCCCCGTGCATGACGTCCATGTCGGAGTTCTTCATCTGCTCGATGAGCGACTCGTACTGCTCCGCCGACAACGGGGTGCCATCGAGTCTGGTGATCCTGAAGATGTCGAGATCTCCGGTGAGCGGCCTCAGTGTGCCGTCGTCGAGGACCGCGTGGACCACGCCGCCGACCGTCCGGTACCGGCCCTCCGCCGCCAGCTCGTCCATCTGGTTCCGCAGCGACTGGTACTCCTTCAGGCGCTGCTGGTAACGGGCCAGGACCGGGTCGTCGGCGGACACGCCCTCGGGCAGCCGCGGCTCGAAGAAGCCGACCAGCCCGCGCTTGTCCTGCGGCGCACCGAGACGCACGTCCAAGGCGTTGACCGTCTTCGCCTTGATCTCCTCGGGCTTCGGAAGCGCGCCCAGCGTCAGCCACTTCACGGAGTCCACGTTGCGCGGCCGCACGTCGATGACCAGCTCGCCCTGGTCGGCGAATGCCTGGAACCGAAGGTGGTTGTCGCGGGACATGCCCCAGCCTGAGGTGGCCGACTCCTCGGGCACGTCGGCGGAGTGTTCCTCCACCTGAGGCGCCTGCCCGATTTCGACATGCCGCTCCGGCCCCGGCCGCAGCCGCGAACGCCCCTCGCGCGCGCTCGCGGGGGGCGCCGCGGGGGCCTCGGGGAACGCACTCGACGTCGTGGTGACGGGCCGGTGCGGCGCGGCGACCGGATCGTCGGTGGAGACGGCCGGGCCCTCGGTGGAGACGGCCGGGCGGGTGTCGGTCAGGTCCTCGACGGTCTGGAGCTGGTCCAGCCGTACGGCCGGGCCCGGCAGGGCGTCCGGGGCCGGGGCGACACCGGCGTAGCGCAGCATCTGGCGCAGGGCCGTGGTGTCGTTGCGGGCCTGGCGGCGGTCACGTTCGGGCGCGGCGAGCGACGGGTCGTCGGAGGCGAGCCGGATGTGGAACTGGTCGGACGGGGCGGGGGTGTCCGTCGCCGTCGCGGACAGCTCGATGGCCTCGGGGTTGCCGGAGTCGTGCACGAGGTTCAGGTCGATGTGGAGCTGATCGCCGGAGCCCGGCAGCGGCAGCCCGTGGTTGACCTGGGTCTCCAGCAGTGCGCGCATCCGCTCCTGGAACTGCTGGAGCTGGTCGGCGGGGAACCCGTCGCCGAACCGCACCGGGAGGTCCAGCGTCAGGTTGCGTACGAAGCGGCCGTCGTCGGCCTGGACGCGCTGGACCACGGTGCGCACGACCGTGTTCTGCCCGGACTCGGCCGCCGGGTCGAGGTCCTGGTCCACCGTCTGGTCCTCGGCGACCGGGGCCTGGATGTCGGTGCGCACGGGGGTCGCGGGCGCCTGCTGCTGCCGTGGCCGCCACTGCTCGGGGCGTACCGGGTCCCGGACCGGTTCCGCGGTCGCCGGCTGGTACGGGGTGGGCTGTGCCACCTCGTCGGAAACCGGGTCCGGGGTGGTGGTCTCGTCGGTGGTGAGGGTGTCGTCCTCATTGTGGCCGGCCGGCGTGGTGGTCGGCCGGGTGGCCGAGTCGTGGCCGGTGGTAGGGGTGTTGCCCGGGCCGGTGGCCGTCGGGGTCCGGCCCGTAGTGGCGTCCGGGGTCGCGGAGGGGGACGCCGCCGGGATGTCCTGCGGCGACCGCTCGTCCGGGAGCATCCCGGTTTCCTGGTCGGCGATGGCCTCCGACTCCGTACGCGGCCTCGGTGTGGCGCTCGCGGGCGCGGGGTTGGTGGCGTGGCCGGTGGACCCGTCCCCCGGCACCCCCGTGCTGTGCGGCAGGCCGCTCGTGTCGAGCGTCCCGCTCGTCTCGTCCACGATCGGGTCCGGGAGCGGCTCCGGGTCGAGTGTCAGATCCGGCGTCTCGTCGAGGGTTCCGTCGAATCCGGTGTCCAGCGTGTTGTCGCGACCGCGCGGCGGTGCGAACGGCGTGGTCGAGGGGGTCGAGGGGGTCGTGGAGGGAGTGATGGATGGCGTGGACGTGGGCGGCAGCGAGAGATCGCCGTCCAGCACGGAGTCCGGGAGCGGGGTGGTGTCGGCCCGCCGGGACGTCGACGGCAGTGGCGTGGGGTCGGGGGCACCGGCTTTGGGCGTGGTCAGCGGCACGGCGCCGGGGTCGGTGGCCGGGGACGAGGTGTCGGTCTCCTCGTACGCGTCCCAGTCGGTGATGTCGGAGTACCCGTCGGAATCCGCGATCGAGTCGGTGTCCGAGTCCAGGGCGTAGTCGGTGTCCGTGTCCGAGAAGTCGTCGTCCCGGTCGAGGTCCAGGATCTCGCTCGTCGGCGTCTCGACAGGGTCGCTGTAGACGGTCGGAGGAGTGACCGCCGTGGGTACGGGCGTGGGGGTCGGCGTCGTGTTCGGGGAGGACGGCGTCGGCGTCGGGTCCCGCGTATCGAGGGTCGTTGTGTTGTTGGTGACCGGCTTGACGATCGGGCCGCGGCCGCCGCCCCCCAGGACGGAGTTCGGGCCGGGCAGGGGGTTGTACCTGGCGAAGATGTTGCGGCCGTCGAAGAACTTGGTGTTCAGACTCTTGCCGATACTCTCCAGGGCTGTGCTCATGATGAGTTCGGAGATGGCGCTGAGGCCACCGCCGACCAGCGACATGGGGTCGAACTTCCACTTGCCGTCGAAGAGGCCGTTGACCAGGGTCTCGGCGACGGCCTCACTGGGGCCTTCGCTGGAGAAGCCCCGGAAGGCCTCGCCCCCGAACTGCCCCCACTTGTTGTTGTTGAAGTTGTTGAACTGGTTCTTGTAGAAGTTGCCGATGTACTTGGAGATGACGGAGGTGAAGAGCCCCGCGAACGCGCCGACCGCGAAGGACTTGAGGATGTTCATCCCGTCGATGCCGTCCGGGCGGCGCTTGCCGTCGTTCAGCGCCAGCATCGCCAGCCGTACCGCGAAGGTGGTGAGCGCCTCCTCGATCGCCTCGGTGATCGAGGGCAGCAGATGCGTCTGGCGCAGCAGGCGGTTGAGGGTCGTCAGGATCGCCACCGTCGTCCGGGCCTTCGCCGCGGCGGTGTCACCGAAGGACAACCCTCCGGTGAAGAAGGACAGGGCCGCGATGATGGCCAGCTCCGCAAGCAGGATCAACGCCTCGGCGATGATCTCGAACTTGGACTCCATGATGTTTCTGGAGTGGCCGATCTGATTGCGCGACTTCTGGCGGAACTGATCGGAGAACCCGGACATCGTGTCCGAGCCCCCGACGTCGATCAGAGTGGCCATCGCCTCCTTGAAGCGGTCGGCCACCTCCGGCGGCAGGGCGCCGTCGACCTTGTACACCAAATCCGTGATGCGATCACGGAGTTCCAGCACACGATCCCCGTTGTCCTCGTACGGCGTGTTCCTGTCGAACGCCATGTCCGAGGACGCCTGCAGCGGCAACTCGCCCAGCAGGACAAAGAGTATCCAGCGGACCTCTTCGGGGAATTCGATGCTGTCGGGTACCAAGGTCAGCGCTTTCCGCCGGTGCTCTCGCCGCCGGGGCCCTCACCGATATTGTTCATTTGCGACTTCAACGCGTCCATGCTGTCGATGTTTTCGCCCACGGTCTTCCTGGCCTTTCGCAGCTCCAGGAAGCGGCCCTCGGTGATGCCGTCGAAGGCGTCGGCGATGGCGTAGTACGACTGGACCAAGGATGCGACTTCACGACGGTCCCCCGGGTCCACCTCGTCGTGGAAGTCGTCATCGTATCCAGCCCAGAGGGACGTATGCTCCAGGTCCGACTCGAATTTGGCCGCGGCGGCCCGTATGTCCTTGCCGAGAGCGCGGCTCTCGGCTATGAAGGCCTCGAGACGACCGGGATCGAGCTGGAAACTGTCTCCGTATCCGTAGACCATTGGCCGCTACCTCTTCTCCCCGTCCTCGGTGATCTCATCCCGCAGCTTGTCGCTCGCTCCGCGGCGTGCGGCCGCGCCCCGCTCAACGGTCTCCGTGAGCGGGCCGAAGATCTGGTCCCAGTCGACACCCGATCCCTCGACGTGGGGCCTGGCTCCCGGCGTCTCGGACAGCGGCTGAAAGGTGTTCAGCACCATCTGGGCCATCTCCGCCTGAGCCTGCTGGGCCGCCTCGATCACCGACGCCGACAGCTGAGCGGCGCCCATGGCGCGGTACTTGCCGTCCAGGAACTTCACCTCGCTGAGCTGGCCCTGGGAATTGACGGTGACCTCCACGCTGCGGTCCCGGGAGCGCACCGTGGCCGAAGCCACGCTCAGCTGCTCTCGCGCGACAGCCACGGCCTTCTGGGTTTCTTCCAGGTTGGCCACGGCCTTGGCCAGCCGGTCCTTGATCGATTCTTTCAACTCATTTCCTCCAGTGGAACTCGGCCCTCGTACGGGCTCGTTCAGCGTCCGATCACGGCCGGCGCGCCGCCCTCATCGGTACCCCAGACATCGTCGTCCTCCTCCACCCAGGAGGACCGTTCACGGTCACCCGACTGGGTCTGCTGCTGGCCCGGACCGCCGGCACCGCCCATCGGCGGCATGAAGGGCATTCCGCCCGACGTGGTGGCCGTGCCGCGGCCCGCGACGGGGATCGTCTCCTCGTCCTGGTAGCCGCCCCTGCTGGTCTGCGGTGTGCTCCGCCGGGCGGTCATGGTCTGCCCGTCGTCCATCACGGCGCGGACGCGTTCGCCGTCGCTCGACGATCCGCCGCCACCCATGCCGCCCATGCGGCCGGGCATCATCGGCATGCCACCCGCGCCGTTGCCGGTGCCCATGCCGTACTCGGACGGGTCCATGGAGCCGGGGGTGTCGTCGAACAGCTCCTCCTCGTAACCCGAGCCGTCGTACGAGGGCGAGTACACCGAGTCGCCCGAGTTACCCAGTCCTGACGGGCCGCCGCCGAGGCCGGAGGGTCCGCCGAGTTCGCTGGGCAGGGTCTGGCCCGGGTCGATGGGGGTGGTGATCGTCGTGCCGTCGGGCTGGTGACTGGTGATCGTCCCCCGGTCCGGGTCCAGAACGCTGGAGCCGCCGTCGGGGAAATCGGTGGTGACGGTGCCATCCGGGTTGAGGGTGGTGGTGCTGCCGTCGCTGTTGGTGATCGAGTCCCCGGGGCGCAGGCTGTCGATGTCGGTCGAGCCGTCGGGCAGCGTCGTGGTGACATCGCCACTGGGTACATCGATGGTCCGCGACGTCCCGTCGGGGTAGTCCATCGTGACCGAGCCGTCGGGGTTGAGCGTGGTGGTGGCGGAGTCCTGCCCGAGCAGATCGCCGTCGCTCGGCAGGTCGCCGAGGCCCGGCAGATCGCCGCCGCCGAGGCCGCGCGCATAGCGCTCCTCGGCCTCCTTCTGCTGCTGCTCGGCCTTCTTCTCGGCCTCCGCCTGCTTCTGCTCGGCCTCCTTCTCCTTCTCCGCCTGCTTGGCCTCTTGCTCGGCCTGCTTCTGCTCCTGCTCCTGCTGGAGCTGCTCCTGCTTGGCCTCTTGCTCGGCCTGCTTCTGCTCGGCCTTCTGCTCGGCCTCCTGCTGCTTCTGCTCCTGCTCCTTCTCCTTCTGCTCCTGCTTGGCCTCCTGCTCCTCCTGCTTGGCCTGGTACTCGGATTCGGTCTGGATCTGCTTCTGTTCCTGCTCCTTCTCCTTCTGTTCCTGTTTGGCCTCCTGCTCGGCCTGCTTCTGCTCCTGTTCCTTCTCCTTCTGTTCCTGCTTCTGCTCGGCCTCCTTCTCCTTCTCCTCCTGCTTCTGCTCCTGCTCCGCCTGCTTCTTCTCCTGCTCAGCCTCCTTCTGGGCCTGCTTCTGCTCCTGCTCCGCCTGCTTGCGCTCCTGCTCCTTCTTCTCTTGCTCGCGTTCCGCACGGGCCTGATTAGTGGCAACGATCTGCCGTTCTTCGGCTTCCTTCTCCTTCTGCTCCTGCTTCGCCTCCTGCTCCGCCTGCTTGGCCTCCTGTTCCTTCTCCTTCTGCTCCTGCTTCGCCTCCTGCTCCTTCTCCTTCTCTTCCTGCTTGCGCTCCTGCTCGGCCTGCTTGGCCTCCTGCTCCTTCTCCTTCTCCTCCTGCTTGCGCTCCTGCTCCTTCTCCTTCTCCTCGGCCCGCTGCTCGGCTTCCTTCTGCTTCTTGTCGGCCCGCTCTTCGGCTTCCCTCTGCCTCTCCTCGGCCCGTTTCTCGGCTTCCTCGGCCTTCCGCTCGGCCTCCTTCTCCTTCTCCTCGGCCTTCCGCTCGGCCTCCTTCTCCTTCTCCTCGGCCTTCTTCTCCGCCTCCTCCTTCTCCTTCTTCGCTTCGTCCTTCTCCTTCGCGGCCTGGTCGACGTTGAACTTCTCCGTCAGGCTGACGGTCTCCGTTTCGATCTTCTTCGGGAACTTCTGGTCGTTGATGGCGTTTTCGATGTCGATAAGCGCCTTCTTGCCGGCCACTTGGAGGACGTCCTTGACCGATTGCTGCCACCGCCTGATGGCCTCCTCACCGATCTTCTTCCAGGTGTCCTTGTCCTCCAGCGGGCCGTACTTCCTGTCACCGCCGTAGAAGCCGCCGAACTTCACATAGTGGTAGCCGTTGCTAGTGCCATAACGACTGTAAACCGGCTTGTAGCGGACCTTGGTGATGTTGTTGTGCCACACCTCCTTCGCCACCTCGCTCAGGATGTCAAGCAGCCAACGGAGCGGGTTTCCGGTCAAGGTGGCCCACGTGTCCCACTTGTCATGCAGTCGCTGTGCGCTTTTCCGCACCTCCACGCGGTAATTCCGAAGGTCGTCGCCGTACTTCGAACCGGTTGCTCCGGACACCGGGAACTGCTCGTTGTAGGACTTGTAGTTGCGGACGAGCCCATGGATCATGTCCTTGAAGACGCCGGCGGCCTGCCCCTTCCAGGCCGCCTCCTGCTTACCGAGGTCGAACTCCCAGTCCTGGAGATCCCGGTAGCGCTGCTGGAAGAACTGCGCGACCCGGTCGAACGCCTTGGCATTGTCCTCAAACGACTTCAGGTCTACCGCGTTCTCCTCAGTGATGGGGAGGTCGTTCCATGAGTAGCCGGACGTGGTGTCGTGGTCCAGCAGTTGTTGCAGCGCCATGCCACCGCCGAAGGCGTACTGCGAAAGGGCCTTGTTGCTCCAGACCGTGTCCTTGGACTGGCCCTCGAAGTCCTTCCCGAGACCGCTCTTGAACTCTCCGCCGTAGAACACCCCACCGGCCGGGGCGTCGGCCGAGCCGGTGGTGCCCAGCATCGTGATCCGGGCCTTCTTCATGACGACCTTGGTGTTCACGTCCGCGTCTCCGACCTTGCCGTGCTTGCCGGAGTAGAACGGGATCACGACGTCGGTGTTCTCGATGCGCCAACCGGAGCTTTGGTACAGCCAGTTCAGGTCGTCGGACGCCTCGACGATGGCATTGGACGGTTCACCGTCGTAGTCGGAGAACTCGACCCTCATCATCGGGATGTCATCGTTTCCCAGCAGCGCCCCGAAGAGCGTCTCGCGCTTCGGCAGCACCATCCCGGTCAGCACCTGGATCGCGGTGTGCCAGTAGTCATCCACGGAATCCGCTGGGAAAACGACTTTGTCGGCCACGGTGGGGGTCCTCCGATGAGCGGGTCAGGGCAAGATGAGGCGAACGGGTGAGGGGATTGCGTCAGTCTTCGTCGTCACCCTTGCCACCGCCGCCCTTTTTTCCGCCCATGTCGGAGTCCACATCCTCGAAGATATCGAGGAATTCCTGACCGTCGATCTCCAACAGACTGCCCGCCTGCGTCGAGAAGAGGGTCTCGAGCGAGGTCTTCAGGTTGTCCGCGATGTCCCCGAAGAGCTTGCCCTGCTCTTCGTAAATCGTCATCAGATCGGTGGCGGTCTTGGCGATGGCCTTGTTGAGCGCATCACCCTTGCCATGCAGATTCTCCTGCTTGAGCATGAGTCCGAGTCGCAGCGGTTTACTGAGCCCGTATGAATCGAACTGCTCGGGGGTGGTGTAGTCGGTGTCCCCGAGCAGCGAACCCATCGTCGGTCCGAGGGTCGGGTCATCCGCTGCGATCTTGCGCAGCTCGTCCTGGAACGGCACCAACCGGTTGTCCCGGAACGCCTCGAGTCCGGCCTTGTCCATGGACAGTTTGCCGGTCTTCGAATTCGGGTCTTCTGCCATGGCGAGTCTCCTTTGGTCGAGAGGGCGGGACGCGGCGGGGCCACAGTAACGGCCGCCCGAAGCGGGAGGGTCAGCGGCCGATCTTCACCGAATCCCACATCTGGGTCAGCGACTGCTCGCTGTACTGGTAGTTCTCGGACACCGAGGTGAGCAGGGTGGAGTGCTTGGTCAGCAGTTCCTCCATGGCCTTGACCGCGTTGTCCCAGGCCTGCTGCTTCTGTGAGTAGACGTCCTTGTCGTCACCGATCCAGCTGTTCCTCAGCTCGCTCAGCTCCATCTCCAGATTGGAGAGGGTGGTCGCGATCGCCTTGGTCTGGCTGATCATGTCGTCCGCGGCGTTGCCCATCTGCGAGTAGTCGACGTAGATGTAGCCGTCGGTGAAGTCGCTCATTTACCTGTCCTCAGTCTCGCGTCGGATGCGAAGGGGGTTCCGGGAGAGCTCGGGCTCAGCCGGTCAGGGCGTCGAAGACGGCGTCCGACTGGGCGTACGCCTGGTTGATGGCCTCGTTGGAGGACCCCTGCTGCTTGCCGTGCTCGGTGAGGGTCTGGTTGAGCGTTTCGATCATGTCCTGGACGTTGGTGAGGATGACGTCGGCCTTCTCCTCCCAGGCGGTGACCAGGTCCTTGAACGCCCCACCGTCACTGCCCTTGTAGTGGGCCATGAGGTTGTTCTTGGTGTTCTCGACGTCCTGGCGGCACTTCATGACGCCGCTGAACGCCATCTCCAGCGCCTGGACACCGTTCCGTGTCGCATTCTCCTCAGACTGCTGCATTCCGTTGATGGCCATGCGTAGCCCTCTCGTCGCTCGATCCGGGATGGCGATGCTACGAGCGGGTGGTTGCCTTTCGAGCAACCTGACTTGTCGTCAGATTGTTTTTCAGTTGTCGCGCTTGTTCTGCCAGGCGCAACGCGGTGCCGTGACATCGGCGCGGCCCGTCTGGGCGGCCTTCGGGGACAGGTCGGGGCCGGAGGGCAGCATCGCCAGCATCAGCAACGGCATCTCCTTCGGTGTCGCGTCCTGGTAGCCCAGCGCTTCAACGGCGTCTGCGGTGGCCAGGCGGTACTTCACACCGGTTTCGGTGACCAGGTAGAGCGTGCCGCCGACCTTGCCGCCGCCCGCGCCCACGGCGCGGACCAAAGCGCCACGGCCCGGTGGCACGGTGATCCGGTCCACGGGCAGACACGCCGCCGCGGCCGCTCCGGAGGAGTGCTGGGCGACCGGGCCGAGGTCGGGTGCGGCCGCCAGCGCCACGCCCACCCGGGTGCCCTTGCCCTGCGGCGTGACCCGCGCGCACAGCGTCTGATCCTGCGGAACCACCACCGGCTTCGGCGGGTTCTCCGGCGACGCTCCAGGGCCCTTGGCCTCCCCGGCGCCGGGCGCCAGATGGCTCTTGAGTGCCTGGGAGGTCAGCGTGACGGGGGCCGGGGAAGCACCGCCGTACGCCTTCTGGCGGGTCCGCGGATCGCCGAGCACCAAGGCCACCTCGGTTGCGGTGAGCGGTGCCAGGCCGTCCCCGCGCAGCAGGTAGTAGCGCGCGTCGGCGCCCGGGACGGTCAGCTTGAAGACCTGCCCGACCCTGGTCGCCCGGCCCCCCAGCTCGGGCCCGGAGGTCCCGAGTCCGGGGTTGTCCGGCGGGGCGAGGTCGGGCCCGGCGGGCAGCGCGTTCAGGAAGGCGGCCGAGACCGGTACGGGGTTGGTGGAGGCGTATCCGAGCGCCTCCGGTGCGGCGGAGGTGCGGTCAAGACGCAGTCGGCTTCCCTGCCACAGCAGGTAGTCGGTACCGCCCGGAGCCGCCACCAGTACCCCTTGGTCCTTGCCGAGGGGGTCGCCGCCGGCGCCGTTGCCCACCGCCAGGGTGGTGATGGAATCGACCTTGCCCGTGGCGTCCTTCTCGGGAGTGGCGCACACCTGCCAGGGATCACCGGACAGATCACCGGCCCCGGGAATCTCGTCCGGCGCCCCCTCGATGCCGACCGGGGCCCCGTGCGGAGTGCCCTTGAGGGAACCCGCGCCCACGGTGGTGGTGGCCAGGTCCCCTCCGCCAAGGAGTTTCGCCGACGCGTAATTGCGCACCGGGCGGAGCCGGCCGCCCAGGAAGAGATAGCGGGCCCCGCTGTTCTTGTCCACGATGAGATCGCCCGAGGAACGCCAGGAATCCGTTTTGCCTGGGCTGATCAGGCCGATGACGAAGGCTCCGGCCGCCAGCAGGATGGCGATGATGATCCCGATGGCCACGCCGCGGTTCGTCCGTCCCTGCGGGCTTTCGGGCGCGTCGGGGTCCGCGCGCAGCATGCTGGAGGTCAGACGGCCCATGAGGAACATGTGGGCCTGGACCTGGTCGCGTTTGTTCTGCATGTGCTTGTCGGTCCTTAGGGGTCAGCCGTTGAGGGCGCGCAGCCAGCCGTAGACGCCGAGCACCCACAGCGACAGGGGCAGCAGGCTGATGGCCATGGCGGAGTGCAGGATTTCGGCCGCCCGGCCCCAGTACGGGACCAGCCGGCGGCCGGGCACGGTCCACGATGCGATGGCGATGGCGGCGGCGACCGCCAGCAGCCCCGCCGCCAGCAGCAACCGCCCACCCGGGGTGGTGGAGACGGCGGCGTCGTAGGCCAGGAGTCCGGCGCCCCATACGCCTGCGGCGACCAGTGACAGGCGCTGGAGGGTGTTGCCCAGGCCGCGGCTGTGCAGCAGCAGGAGCAGGGAGAGGGCCACGATGGTGAGGGTGGTGGGGAGGGTGAGGCGGTGGGCCAGGCCGTACTGGCAGGCCGCGCAGATGGCGGCGGTGGCGCCGTACAGACCGGTCATCCAGCCGTCGGCGACCACGGTGCGGGCGGCCACGGCGGAGGGTGAGTGCGGCTCGATCCCCTCCTGCAACTGATGGGCGTTGGTGGGCAGTGGTGGCATGCGCATCCCGGAGAGCCGGAAGGACATCGAGGGCACGAACGCCCCGAAGACGACCGCGACGAGGGCGAGCACTCCGGCCGTGTGACCCGGGCCGAGATCAGCGGTCATCATCAGCGCCCCCGCCAGCACAGCGGCCACCGCGACCGCGACCAGGGCCAGGAACAGCGAGGCGAAGGCGGCCGCGACGGCGACCGCGAGCATCGCACCGCCCGCCGCCGCGGCACCGGCGGCCAGGATCCGGGAGCCCAGCATCTCGTAGTAGTGCGGCCCGCTCAGAGCCCCGCCGGGCAGCAGCCAGCCGGCCAGGCCGAAGTACGGCACGGCCGCGAAGCCCAGCGCGGCACCGGCCTCCGCGTCGCCGACGGCACGGCTGGCCGAACCGGCGCCCCCGAGCAGCAGCATCCCCGCGCCGGCCGCGGCCAGCGCACGCAGCTCGCCGGAGGACCCCGGCACGGCGAGCGCGGCCAGACCGGCGGCGAGGGTGAGCATCAGCATGCTCAGGAGCGTTCTGCGGCTGATTTTCGGCGCCCACCCGAAGGGGCGGTCCTGCATGGTGGTGGCGATGCCGTCCACCAGGTCGTCCAGCACGACCTCGGGGAGGGAGTCGGTGCGCGGCCGCAGGTAGAGGGTCTCACCGTCGCGCAGCCCGATGGACTCCAGGCTGCGGTCCTCTTCCAGCGGCTGCCCGCCCAGCCGCTGGAGGATCCAGCCGCCGTGTTCCAGCCCCCTTTCGGCGAGATCGTCACCGGCGTAACTCACCAGGGTGGGCAGCAGATCAGCCACGGGTACGTCGGCGGGAACCGCCAGATCGATGGATTTGGCCGGCGCGTGCACCGTGACGCGGCACAGACCTGCCGTTGCGCTCTCAGGCATGGGAAAACTCACGCTTCGTCGGGAGACTTTCAAGTCTCCGGGGAGGGCCGTTCGTTGGACGTGTGCGCGGTTGAGCTGCACACTACTTTGCTGAACGCCTGCTCGTGTGCGTCCGTCTGAGTGAACCGTAGAAACGGATCGTAGACTCTTCCCGTCCGGTCGGGGTTCCTGCCCCCGGACCGGCCGCGATGGCACGTGCCGTCTCTCGCACCTGCACGCTTGTCTCCACCGTCCCGGCTGTCCTGTTGCCCAGGTCAGCGTCCATACCCCCGTCCCGTCCCCGAGTTGCTGTCGGGTACGGCCGGAAGGACAGCACCCTCCGAAGGAGACCACCCGCTTGAGTACCGTCCTGTTCCGCAGGCCCGCGCGTCGGCGCGGACCGGACATGCCCGAAGGGGAACTGAGCCTCCAGGAGCCGCCCACTCTCCCCGAGGTCACCCCCGACTCCTCCGCCATCTGGAACTACCTCCCCATGGCACTGATGTCGGTGTCCATGATGCTCATGTACATGAGGCCCGGCGGCTCCAGGAGCGGCGCCTTCATCTACCTCGCCCTGGGCATGATGGTCGTCTCCGCGGGCGCCATGATCCTGGGCCAGCTCGTCCGCCGCAGCAGCGAACGCAAACAGAAACTCAAGGGCGAACGGCGGGACTACCTGCGCTATCTGCGCCAGACCCGGCGCAAGGTCCGTGGCGCCGTGGCCGACCAGCAGCGCGCCCTGGCCTGGCGCCACCCCGCACCCGATGCCCTGTGGTCGCTGGTCGGCACCACCCGGCTGTGGGAACGCCGTCCGGCCGATGACGACTTCGGCGAAGTACGGGTCGCGGTCGGCGATCAGAAACTGGGGCTGCGGCTCGCCCCGCTGTCCACCAAGCCGGTCGAGGACCTCGAACCGCTCAGCGCACACGCCCTGCGCAGCTTCATCCGCGCGTACTCCACCGTGCCCGAGCAGCCCATCGCAGTCTATCTGCGCACCTGGGCCCGGGTGCTGTTCCGCGGCGACGAGGAGCGCATCCACGCGCTGGCGCGGGCGATGGTGGCGCAGCTGGCCGTGGTCCACTCCCCCGAGGACTTGTGGATCGCGATCTGCGCGGCCGATGAGCGGCGCGGCGAGTGGGAGTGGGTGAAGTGGCTTCCCCACAACCTCCACCAGCAGGAGTCCGACGGCGCCGGTTCGGTACGGATGGTCGTCTCCTCCGTCAACGAGCTTGACGATCTCCTCGGCGCCGAGTTCACCGAGCGTCCCCCGTTCGAGCCCGACGCCATGGCCGGGCGTGAGGAGCCCTACACCGTAGTCGTCCTGGACGGGGTCACGGTCCCGGGCGGACATCGGATGGAGGGTCCCGGCTTCCGCAACGCGGTCGTCCTCGACCTGGACACCTCGCTCACCTGGCGGCCCGGCCGGTCCACGCTCCGGCTCGACCTGGCCGAAGAGATCATGCGCCTGGTGCGCACCGACCGTGAGCGCAAGGAGCAGCACACTCCGCTGGGGCGGCCGGACCGGATGGCCATGGCCACCGCGACCTCACTGGCCAAGCGGCTCGCCCCCTACCGGATGGGCATAGCCCAGGATTCCTCCGAACCCCTGGCCGCCGACGTCGAGCTGACCTCGCTGCTGGGCATCCCCGACCTGCACCGTCATGAGCCGCCCTCGCTGTGGGAGCGGCGTACGGGATCGGAGCGGCTGCGGGTGCCGATCGCGGTCGGCACGGACGGAGCGCCGGTGGAGCTGGACATCAAGGAGTCCGCGCAGGGCGGTACGGGCCCGCACGGAATGCTGATCGGCGCGACCGGCTCGGGTAAAAGTGAGCTGCTGCGCACCCTGGTACTCTCGCTCGCGCTCACCAACTCCTCCGAGACCCTCAATTTCGTCCTGGTGGACTTCAAGGGTGGCGCGACATTCCTGGGCCTGGACGAATTGCCGCACACCTCAGCGGTCATCACCAACCTCGCCGATGAGGTGGCGCTGGTTTCCCGTATGCAGGACGCCCTGCACGGTGAACTCATCCGCCGCCAGGAACTCCTGCGGGCGGCCGGTAACTACACCTCGGCACTGGAATACGAAAAGGCCCGGGCCGACGGAACACCGCTGAACCCGTTGCCGAGCCTGTTCGTCGTCGTCGACGAGTTCAGCGAACTCCTCGCCGCGCACCGGGAGTTCATGGAACTCTTCGTCATGATCGGACGCCTCGGGCGCAGCCTCGGCGTCCATCTGCTGCTCGCCTCGCAGCGCCTGGACGAAGGCCGCATGCACCAATTGGAATCCCACTTGTCCTACCGCATCGGTCTGCGTACCTTCTCCGCGATGGAAAGCCGCGGCGTCCTCGGCGTACCCGACGCCTACGAACTGCCGTCGCGTCCGGGTAGTGGTTTCATCAAGACCGGTGTGGAAGCGCTGACCCGGTTCCGCGCCGCCTATGTCTCCGGCCCTTACCGCCGCCGGAGCGGCAGCGCGCATCAGGCCCGGGTGGCCAGTCAGGTGGTGCCGTGGACGGCGGGCTGGGTGGTGCCCCGGCAGCTGCCCGACCTGCCCGAGAACGAGCCCGAGAAGCCCGACGAGGAAGAGGACGGTGACTCGCTGCTGTCGGTCGCCGTGGACCGCATGCGCCACGCCGGCCCGCCCGCCCACCAGGTCTGGCTGCCCCCGCTCAGCAAACCGTCCACCCTGGATGAGCTGCTGGCGCCGCTGGCGCCCGACACCGAGTACGGCCTGACCTGCGACGGCGCGCGGCGGGGACGGCTCACCGCACCGGTGGGCATCATCGACCGTCCCTTCGACCAGCGCCGGGACGAGCTGCTGGTGGACGTGTCCGGCGCCGGTGGCCACGTCGCCATCGCCGGCGGCCCGCAGAGCGGCAAATCCACCCTGCTCCGCACCCTCATCACCTCACTCGCCCTCACCCACACCCCCCGCGAAGTGCAGTTCTACTGCCTCGACTTCGGCGGCGGCACCCTGGCCGGACTCGCTCGGCTCCCCCACGTCGGCGGTGTGGCCGCCCGCATGGACAAGGAGCGGGTCGGGCGGGTCATCTCCGAAATCACCTCGCTCCTCGCGCACCGGGAGAAGTTCTTCCTCGACCACGGCATCGACTCCATGCCCACCCTCCGCCGCCGCCGGGCAGCGGGCGAGTTCCCCAACGAGGCGCACGGCGACGCCTTCCTGGTCATCGACGGCTGGTCCACCGTCCGCCAGGACTACGACCAGCACATCCAGACCTTCAACGCCATCGCCAGCCGCGGCCTCAACTACGGAATCCACCTCATCACCACCACCGCCCGCTGGGTCGAACTCTCCTCCGCCATCCGCGACCAGTCCGGCACCCGCCTCGAACTGCGCATGGGCGACCCCATGGACTCCGGCATCGACATCCGCAAAGCCGCCAAAGTCCCCCGCATCCCCGGCCGCGGCCTCACCCACGACTCCAAGCTGGATTACCTCGCCGCGCTGCCGCGCGTGGACGGGAAGCCGGACGCCGACGACCTCTCCGACGGCGTCGCCGACCTCGTGGCGAGGGTGCGCGAACACTGGACCGGCCCGTCGGCCCCGCCCGTGAGGATGCTGCCCACCCTGCTTCCGGCCGCAGAACTGCCCGCGCCCGAGGGCGACTTGCGGGTACCGCTGGGCATGGGGGAAGAGCGGATGGACACCCTCTGGCACGACTTCACCACCAACCCCCACCTGATCGTCGTCGGCGACACCGAAAGCGGCAAAACGAACCTCCTGCGTCTGATGGCCAAAGCCATCACCGACCGCTACACCCCCGCCGAAGCCCGCATCATGGTCGTCGACTACCGCCGCGAACTCGTCGAGGCCATCCCCGACGACTACCGCCTCGGCCACGCCGTCTCCATCGACGCCCTCAAGGAGCTGGTCGACGGAGCGGCCCGGGCCGTACGCACCCGACTCCCCGGCCCCGATATCGCACCCGCGCGGATGCGGCTGTGCGACTGGTGGACCGGACCGCGGCTGTTCATCCTGGTCGACGACTACGACATGGTCGGCGGCGGCGGACCCCTCAACCAGCCCTTCTCACCCCTCATGGACCACCTCGCCCTCGGCTACGAAGTCGGCATGCACCTCATCGTCGCCCGCGCCGCCGCCGGAGCCGGACGCGGACTCAACGACCCCCTCATGCGACGCCTGCAGGAAGTCAACGCCCCCGGCATCCTGCTCTCCTGCCCGCCCACCGAGGGCTATCTCTTCAGCAACGTCAAGGGCCGCAACCTCATACCAGGACGCGGCACCCACATCACCCGCCGCAAGAAGGTGGAGGTCCAAACCGCCCTCCTCGCCCCGGACTCCGCAGGCCCGGAGCCGGTACGGCCGGGGTCCTGATGCTGGGGACCAGATACGCCACGGGTGCGGGGGAACGAGTCCCCCGCACCCGGCGCGAGAGAAGCGCCCTAGGGCGCCGGGCGCCAGCCGCGGGCCTTGCCCAGCGGCACGATCACCATCGCGGCGCCCACCAGCAGCACCACCACCAGGGCACCGCCGCCGATCATCAGCGCCCGCACACGGGGCGTGTCCGAGGCGGCCGGGGGGATGTGCGCCGGGGCGGCCTCGGCCTCGGCGGCGGGCCCGTCGGTCGGGAGGACGGCCGTCAGCCCGGCGTAGGCATCCAGTTTGGGTACGGCGTCGGGGTAGGCGGCCTCCAGCAGCCTGCGCGAGACCTGGGCCGCGGAGAGGTCGGGCTGGTAGGAACGGATCAGCGCCGCCGCTCCCGCCACGTGTGCGGCCGCCAGCGACGAGCCCGAGCCGATGTAGTGGCCACTGCCCTTGGGCCCGATGCCCACCACGGCGTCCCCGGGCGCGGCCAGGTCGGGGTCGAGCGCCGGGGGCGCTCCCTCGGGACGGGTTCCGGCCGGGCCGTAGTCGACGACCGACAGCACATGGGGGATACGCGCCGGCCAGTACGCCCTGGCCCGGGTGTCGGGCTTCCCGTCGGCGCCCTCGGGAGCGACGTCGGGGGCCACGGGGGCGACGATCAGCACGTCCTTGCTGCCGGCGTAGGCGACGGCTTCGGTCAGCTCCTTGCCGCCGGTGGCCAGGGCCTGGCCGACGTACACCACGTCCGCCCCGTCGTCCACGGCGGACCTGATGCCGTCCGCCACCAGCTGGGCGGAGGGATTGCCCCGGGTGTCCGTACCCCGTACGGCGAGGATGCGCGCGGCGGGCGCGACACCCGTGACGGCGCCCTTCCCGGTGGGGGCGGCCGCGATCAGACCCGCGGCGAAACTGCCGTGGCCCACGCAGTCCTGGCCCGCCGTGCCCTCGGCCGTGACGCGGCCGGACAGCGCGGGGCTCTGCTGTCCGACCCCGGTGTCCACCACGGCCACGGTCACGCCGACGCCCTGCGACAGCTGCCAGGAGCGGGACAGTTGGAGCGCCTGGTGCGTCCAGGGCCGGGCTTCGGCCGTCTTGACCGAGGCGGTGGCACACGAATCGTCGGCAGCCATCCGCAGCCGCAGCGGGGGCAGCCTCACCGGATCGCCGTCATCGGCATGGGCGGGCGGGGACATCACCAGAGCGGGAAGTGCGGCTGCCGCCGCGAGGGCCGCAGCCCGACGGTAACGGTCGGATGGCATACGGCACATGGTATGGGATTGGATATGGGGACCGGGCCGGGCCCGGCCCCCCACGAAACCAGGAGGTCGTAGCGTGTCACGGCAGGTACTTACGGTCGGTCCGGAGCAGCCGGAGGGTTTCCGGACGATTGGTGAGGCGCTGGCCACGGCACGTACGGGCGCGGTCATCCACATCCGTCCCGGCCGGTACGCCGAAAACCTCACGGTCCGGACCCGGGTGACGATCGTGGCCGAGGGTGAGCCGGGGAGTGTGGAGATCTGTCCGCGGCGGGGTACGGCGCTGACGCTGGTGGCGGATGCGGTCATGCTGACCGATCTGGTGCTGCGCGGCGGAGCTGAGGATGTGGCCGTGGTGGACGCGCCGCGCGGTCAGGTGGCCATGGACAGTTGCACGATCGTCGGGTCAGGGTGGACGGCGGTGCTGGCGCGGCAGACGGGTTCGCTGGCCATGCGCGGCTGCCGGGTCACCAACCGCGAGGGCGCCGGAATCGTCGACACATCCGAGACCGGCAGCGTCATCGAGGACTGTGTACTGGAGAACCTCGGCACCTCGGCCATCGTGCTCAGCGAGAACGCCCGATCCACGATTCGCAACTGCCGCATGCGCGACACACGCGGCAACGGCGTCCTCGCCAACGGCGAAGCCCAGGGTTCGATCGAGTCGTGTGACATCACCGGGACGGACAAGCCCGCGATCGCGCTGGAGGGCAACAGCACGACGCGAGTCATGCACACCACCGTGCGCGACACCTCCGTCGGCGTCTACCTGACCAGCTCCTCGCGTCCCACACTGGAGCAGGTGTCGGTGTCCGGTACGACCGGGCCGGGGATCGCATTGTCAGCCGGCGCCGACCCCCTGTTGCGGCGGTGTACCACGACCCGGACGAAGGGTCCTGGGCTGGTGGTCTCGGAGCGTTCGCGCGGTACCTTCGAGGACTGTGAGTTCACCTCGGCAGGCGGTTCGGCGATCCGGGTGGCCGACTCCAGTTCGCCGTCGTTCTTCCGCGCGGTGGTGCGTGACTGCGCCGACCCCGCGGCCGCGGTGCAGCTCGTCGATGAGTCGACCGCGGAGTTCGACCGGCTGGAGGTGTCGGACGCCCAGGGCAGCGCCATCTCCATCCGCACCCACGCCAACCCGCTCGTCCGCCATGCCCTCATCACCGCACCCGGCCGGTTCGGCGTCGAGGTGGGCGAAGAGGGCCGCGGCCGACTGGAGTTCTGCACCATCGAGCGCGCCACCGACGCCGGGATACGCATCGCCGACGGCGGCAACACCCAACTGGACGACTGCGTACTGCGCGCCTCCGGCGAAGCCGCCGTCTCCATCGGCCGCGAGGGCATCGCCACCGTCCGCGACATCGAGATCGACGGCAGCGGCGCCTCCGGCATAGCCGTCGAGGACGGCGCCGAACTCACCCTCACCCGGGCCCGGATCACCGGTGCCCAGGCGCATGGCGTCCTGCTCACGGCGGGCTCGCGCGCCGAACTGCGTACCTGCCAGATCAGCGGCAGCGTCGGCGACGGCATCCGCGTCGACACCGCCGAGCCGGTCACCGTCACCGGCTGCACCGTCCGCGACAACCGCGGCGCCGGACTCGCCCAGACCCGGCCCAGCGAGCGCCTGGACATCACGGAGCTGACCAGCGCGGACAACGGGACGCCCGACGTGTGGGGTGACGCGGTGGCCGCTGGTGCCGGTGGGCGCGCCGCTTCGGGCAAGGACTCCGGCCGCGGTGAGCCGGCGGATCCGCTGGAGGAACTGGACGCCCTGATCGGTCTGGAGGGGGTCAAGCACCAGGTACGGACCCTGGTCAACCTCAACCAGCTCGCCCAGCGGCGGCAGCGGCTGGGCATGCCGGTGCCCTCCATGAGCCGCCATCTGGTCTTCGCCGGCCCCCCGGGTACGGGTAAGACCACCGTCGCCCGGCTCTACGGCTCCATCCTCGCCCAGCTCGGCGTCCTCCCCGAAGGCCACCTGGTCGAAGTCTCCCGCGCCGACCTCGTCGCCCAGGTCATCGGCGGTACGGCCATCAAGACCACCGAGGCGTTCAACCAGGCCATCGGCGGGGTGCTGTTCATCGACGAGGCCTACACCCTCACCCCCGACGGCGGCAGCTCCAACGACTTCGGCCGCGAGGCCGTGGACACCCTGCTGAAACTGATGGAGGACCACCGCGAGGACGTGGTGGTCATCGCGGCGGGCTACTCCGCCGAGATGACGTCCTTCCTGGAGTCCAACCCCGGCCTGGCCTCCCGCTTCACCCGCACCATCGAGTTCGCCAACTACTCCGTGACGGACCTGGTGACCATCACGGAGAGCATGTGCGCCTCCCACCAGTACGAACTGGGCCCGGGGACCACGGAGACGCTCGCGGCGCACTTCGAGGGGATGGACCGGGGCGCCAGCTTCGGCAACGGCCGCGCGGCCCGCCGGGTCTTCGAGGAGATGGTCGACCGCCAGGCCTTCCGCCTCGCCACCATGGCCGAACCCGCCGAACGGGACCTCACCCTGCTGCTCCCCGAGGACGTCAGCGACGAGAGCGGCGCATACCAGCAGACCGATGAGGACCGGGAGGCGATGCTCGCCAGGCTCGAGGCCATGGTCGGCCTCAGCGCGGTCAAGCGCGAGGTCACCGACTTGGTCTCGCTGCTCACCACGGCCAAGCAGCGCGAGGCCGCCGGGCTGCCGGCCCCGCGCATCAGCCAGCATCTGGTCTTCTCCGGCCCGCCCGGCACCGGCAAGACCACCGTCGCCCGCCTCTACGCCGGGCTGCTGCACTCCCTGGGCGTCCTGCCCCGCGGCCAGCTCGTCGAGGTCGCCCGCGCCGATCTGGTGGGCCGCTATGTGGGCCACACCGCGCAGCTCACCAAGGAGGTCTTCGAAAGCGCCATGGGCGGGGTGCTGTTCATCGACGAGGCCTACACCCTCACCCCCGAAGGGGGCGGTTCCGACTTCGGCCGCGAGGCCGTGGACACGCTGCTGAAGCTGATGGAGGACCACCGGGACCAGGTCGTGGTCATCGTCGCCGGCTACACCGCGGAGATGCGGCGCTTCCTGGCCTCCAACCCAGGCCTGGCCTCCCGCTTCTCGCGGTTCGTGGAGTTCGAGAACTACTCCACCGACGAGCTCCTCACCATCCTGGAGCGGCACGCCGAGGAGTCCGGCTACACCTGCACGGCGGACACCCTCGACGCGCTGCACACCCATATCGACGCCATCCCCCGCGACCGCTCCTTCGGTAACGGGCGCCTGGCACGGCAGCTCCTGGAAACGATGATCACCCACCAGGCCCGGCGGCTCACCGCAGTGCGCGCACCCAGCGTGGACGATCTGCGGACGCTGCTACCGGAGGATCTGCCGGCCGCAGGACTCGGTGTATTCGGGTGAGCGGGTGGGGGTGTCAGGGGCGCGGTCCGACCGCCGTGGCGCCGTCGCGGATCACTCCGGTCGATCTCGGCCTTCCAGGTCATCCGGCTCACCATCCGACGGGCATGACACCTGGTCCCCGCACCGGCGCGCGCCAGGGTGCCGCCCACCTCGATCCATGGTCAGAATGCCCGCGGGCGCCACGGAATTTCGCTCGGCACGGGCAGAGGGCGGCCGGGTTGCCCGGAAGGCCCTCCGCCCGTGCCTGTTTTTAACGGCGCAGGGCGGCCAGGTTGCGGTAGCCGATCGCCGCGTGTTCCAGGGACTGGCCCGGGTTGGTGGTGCTGGGCGCGTTGTCCTGCTCGACCATCGGGTTGTGGTAGTTGCGGTGGCCCACGCGGGAGAAGAACGTGGTGTAGTCGATGACGCCGGTGCCGAACGGGACCATGTCGTAGCCCATCCCGTTGGTGGCGTTGACGACGCCGTCCTTGGCGTGGAACAGCGGGTAGCGCTTGTTGTTACGGGTGACGAGGCCGGCCGGGTCGAAGACGTTCGTCTGCGTGGAGCCGTCGTGGGCGGTGTAGGTGCGGAACTTGTACTGGGCGACATGCGCCCAGAAGACGTCCATCTCCAGCCAGACCAGCTGGGGGTCGGTGATGGACAGGAAGTACTCCAGCTTGCGGATGCCCGAGCTGCGGGTGGGCTTGCCCTGGGCGTCCAGCGGGCCGCCGTCGAGCAGGAAGCCGTAGGCCGCGTCGTGGTTGTGGGTGTAGAGCTTGAGGCCGGCGCGGCGGGCGATCGCGCCGAGGGCGTGCCACTTGTCGGCGGCGACGTCCCAGTCGGCCTTGTAGGCGCTTCCGGTGGGGTCGCCACCGGTGCCCATGTGGGCCAGGCCGAGGATGTTCGCGATCTCCAGGTGCTTTTTGAAGGTGTCCAGGTCGGCGCTGGTCAGGGGCCAGGAGCCGGGGATGAAGCCGTGGTTGCCCTGGGCGCGCAGACCGTTGTCGTCCAGCCAGCGGCGCAGCAGCTTGGCGCCCTCGACGGACTCCAGGCTCGCGCCGCCGGGGGCGTTGGCGTGCTGGCCGTAGCCGGCGAACTCGACCTGGCGGTAGCCGAAGCGGGCGAGTTGTTCGAAGACGGCGCGGAAGCCGGACGGGAGGGAGGAGGTGAGCGGGTCGCGGCCGATGGCGTCGCGGACCGTGTAGAGGATGATGCCGCGCTTGTCCGCGGGGACGAGTGCGTGCCCTCTGCCGGTGCCGGCCGACCGGGGTGCGGCGGCCTGTACGGGGCTCGCGCCGAGGACGGGGGCTGCGATCGCCCCGGCCGCGACGGCGGTGCAGGTGCTCAGGAAGCGGCGGCGGCCGACGCCGAGGCTGCGGCGGAGCTGGTCGTCGGTGTCAGGCGTGTTGTTCACGGGGTGCCTTCCTTCGTTTCCTCTGGGGCGTCGGTGTCGAGACCGGCGAGGTGGAGCAGCAGGGACTTCACGTCGGTGGCCGCGATGCGGTCGCCGACGGCGCGGGGGGTGGAGCACAGGAGGAGCGGACCGTCGTCGTCGCTCGTGGGCAGGCGGCCGTGGCTGCCGCGGATCGGGGTGGGGTCGAGGGGGACGACCGCCATCCGGTAGCGCATCCCGAGCTTCTTGCGGGCGAGCGCGGTGGCGGCCTTGACCTTCACATAGGGGTCGAGCGGGTCCATGAACAGCTCGACCGGATCGTAGCCGGGCTTGCGGTGGATCTCGACGAGTTGCGCGAAGTCGGGCGCGCGGGCGTCGTCGAGCCAGTAGTAGTACGTGAACCAGGCGTCCGGTTCGGCGATGGCGACCAGTTCGCCGGAGCGCGCGTGGTCGAGGTGGTGGGCCTTCTTGCCCTCGTCGTCGAGTAGTTGCTCGATCCCGGGCAGCCCGTCGAGGGCGGCGCGGGTGGCGGCCATGTCCTCGGGGCGGCGGACGTACACATGGGCGATCTGGTGGTCGGCGACGGCGAAGGCGCGGGAGGCCATCGGGTCGAGGTATTCCATCCCGTCCTGGGTGTGCACCTCCAGCAGCCCGGCGCGGCGCAGGGCGCGGTTGATGTCGACGGGCCGGCTCACCCGGGTGATGCCGTACTCGGACAGCGCGACGACCGTACGGCCCTCGGCGCGGGCGTCGTCCAGCAGCGGGGCCATGGCCGCGTCCAGGTCGGCGGCCGCCTTGCGGGAGCGGGGGTCGTCGGGGCCGTAGCGCTGGAGGTCGTAGTCGAGGTGCGGGAGGTAGCAGAGCGCCAGGTCGGGGTGGCGGGTGCGGAGGATGTGGCGGGTGGCGTCGATGATCCACTGGCTGGAGACCAGATCGGCGCCGGGCCCCCAGAAGTGGAACAGCGGGAACGTGCCCAACTTCTCGGTGAGTTCGTCGTGCAGGGCGGGCGGCCGGGTGTAGCAGTCCGGCTCCTTGCGGCCGTCGGCGTAGTAGACGGGGCGCGGGGTGACGGTGAGGTCGGTGTCGGCGCCCATGGCGTACCACCAGCAGATGTTGGCGACCGTATAGCCGGGGTGGGCGCGGCGGGCCGCGTCCCACACCTTGTCCCCGGCGACGAGGCCGTTGTGCTGGCGCCACAGCAGGACGTCGCCGAGCTCGCGGAAGTACCAGCCGTTGGCGACGATGCCGTGTTCGGAGGGCATCGTGCCGGTGAGGAAGGTGGACTGGGCGGCGCAGGTGACGGCGGGCAGTACGGTGCCGAGATGGGCCCGGGAGCCGGCGGCGGCGAGGGCCTTGAGGCGGGGCATATGGGCGAGGAGCCGGGGGGTGAGGCCGACCACATCGAGGACGAGGAGCGGGGTGGGGCGGGGCCCGTTGGGCCCGGTCGTGGCGGCTCCCAGGTTGGGCGCGGTCATGGGTTCGGGCATGGGTTCGGTCGTGTTCCCGGTCATCGGCCAGGTCATGGCAGCTCCTTCAGCCCGAGGCCGGTCAGCTCGTCGCGGGCGAGGGCGAGTTCGGCGGCGATGCCGTCGGCGAGCCGGTCCCGGCTGCGGGGCCGCAGCTCGGGCGGGAGCGCCTGCCAGGTGTACGTCTCCACCTCCAGATGGCGGGTCAGCGGATACGAGCCGCCGACGAGGCGGTTCAGGGCGGTCCGCAGGACCGGGAGTGTGGAGGTGAGGGGCGCGGCGGGGGCCGCGTGCAGCGGGACGTGGAAGTGGGACCGCCAGGGGGCGGTGGCGGGCAGGGCCGAACCGCCGACGGCCTCGTCGAGGTCGTCGGTGCCGCGCAGGCCGGTCGCCGTGACCGTGCGGGTCTGGTGCAGAAAGCGGGGTTCGGCGAAGGCGGCGAGGGCCGCGCGGACCTCCGGCCGGTCGGGGTGTTCGGCGTGCAGGGCGGCCGACAGCTGGGACTTGACGACGGGGACGCGGGCGGCGGCGAGCGCGTCCAGGGCCGCCGTCGGGTCCTCGAAGGAGGTGGCGAGATGGCAGGTGTCGACGCAGACGCCGATACGGGGGTGACCGACGGCGGTGAGCGGGGCGAGGGCGTCACCGGTGGTCTCCACGGTGCAGCCGGGCTCCGGTTCCAGGCCCACCCGGACGCTCCGGCCGGTCAGTTCCGCCAGGGCGTCCAGGCGCTCGGCGAGGGTCGACAGCGCCCGCTGCCCCGCGCGGGCGCGGTCGGCGCTCCAGGTGGTGCGCCAGCCGAGCGGCAGGGTGGAGACGCTGCCCTCGGTGACATCGTCGGGCAGCAGACCGGTGAGGATCCGGGCCAGTGCGGTGGTGTACTCCAGGCGCTCGGGATCGGCCCAGTCCGGCTTGTACACGCGGTACTTCACCTCGGCGGCGCCGAAGCCCTCGTACGGGAAGCCGTTGAGGGTGACGACCTCCAGGCCGCCGCGGTCGAGTTCGCGGCGCAGGGCGCGCAGCGCGGCCGGGTCGGTGTCGAGAGTACGGGCGGCGTCGCGGGCCAGCCACAGGCCGATGCCCAGGCGGTCGCGGCCCAGGCGGCGGCGGACGGGCGCGCAGTGGTCGCGGAGCTGGGCCATGACGCCGTCGAGGGATTCGGCGGGGTGCACATTGGTGCAGTAGGCGAGGTGGACGGTGGTGCCGTCCGGGTGGCGGAAGCGCATCGCTCACTCCCCTCCGCGCAGCAGGGAGTTGCCCTCGTGGGTGGCCTCCGGCGGGGTGACCTCGAGTTCCAGTCGGCCGCTGAGCCCGTAGAAGGCGACGGGGTTACGCCACAGCACCCGGTCGACGTCGTCCTCGCTGAACCCCTCGGCCAGCATCAGGTCGGCCACCCGGCGGGTCTTCAGCGGATCGCTTCTGCCCCAGTCGGCGGCGGAGTTCACCAGCACCTTCTCGGGCCCGTACGCGCGCAGGATCGCCACCATCCGGCGCTCGTCCATCTTGGTGACGGGGTAGACGGAGAAACCCAGCCAGCAGCCGCTGTCCTTGGCCTCCTTCACCGTCGTCTCGTTGAGGTGGTCCACCAGCACCCGGTCCACCGGCAGCGCGGACTCGCGGACGACGTCGAGGGTGCGGCGCAGACCGGCGAGCTTGTCGCGGTGCGGGGTGTGCACGAGCGCGGGCAGGCCGTGGTCGGCGGCGAGCTGGAGCTGTGCGGCGAGGGCGGTGTCCTCGGCGGGGGTCATCGAGTCGTAGCCGATCTCCCCCACGGCCACGACCTGGTCCTTGACGAGATAACGGGGCAACTCGTCGAGCACGGGCACGCAGCGGGGGTCGTTCGCCTCCTTGGGGTTGAGGGCGAGCGTGCAGTGGTGGGCGATGCCGTGCTGGGCGGCGCGGAAGGGCTCCCAGCCGAGCAGGGAGTCGAAGTAGTCGAGGAAGGAGGCGGGCGAGGTACGGGGCTGGCCGAGCCAGAACGACGGCTCGACCACGGCGCGGATCCCGGCGGCGCGCATCGCCTCGTAGTCGTCGGTGGTGCGGGAGGTCATGTGGATGTGCGGGTCGAACAGGCGCATCAGGACTCCTCCTTGCCGTGGGGGTGGTCCGCCTCGGGGTCTTCGGCGGCCGGGTCTTCGGCGGCCAGGTCCAGGACGCGGTACAGGTCGGCGGGCACGGGCCGGTCGGCGGCGGTGCGCTCGGCCGCGTAGTCGGCGAGCATGCGGGCCAGTTCGGCGTCGCCGCGCCCGCGCGCCGAGAGGCCGGCCACCGCGTCCACCGGGACGCCGGTGAACAGACACTTCAGTACGGCGTGCCGCCAGCTGTGGGCGTCGAGGTGGCGGGCCGCGTAGGGGCCGAGGGCGGCGGCGAGGAGGCGGGTGTCATTGGTGCGCAGTGCGTCCTCGACCAGGGGGACCGCGTCGGGGCCGGGCACGAGGTGCGGCAGGGCGGACAGCACGGCGCGGCGTTCGGCGGCCGAGCCCTGGTGGTAGAGGCGGGTGAGGGTGGCGGGGTCGGCGTGGGCCGCGTGCAGGATGAGGATGCGGGCGGCGTCGGCGTTCCGGCTGCCGCAACGGCGCCCGGCCTCCGCCACGCGCAGCTCCCACCCGGAGCCGGACTTGGCGGCGGCCTCGTCCAGGGCCTGCCGGAGCCAGGCGCGGGCGGCCGGGTGGAGGTGGGTGTCGAGGCGGTCGCGGTGGTCGCGGAGTGCGTCGGGGAGTGCGTCGGGGAGTGCGCCGGGGGTGGGGTCCGGGCCGGTGCCCGTGGCGGGCGAGTGGGTCATGGGGTGCTCCCTTCCGGCACGGCGGTGGCGGGGGTGGTGGTTTCCGGGGCGGCGGCCGCCGGGGCGGCGGCCGCGCGGCGTAGGAACGGCAGGGAGGTCTCGGCGTAGTGGGGGCCGGCGTGGGAGTGGCGGGGCAGCTCGACGACGGTCAGTCCCTGGTAGCCGGTCGCGGCGAGCGCCGCGAGGACGGGTGGGAAGTCCATCTCGCCCTCCCCGAACGGGAGGTGGTCGTGGACGCCGCGCCGCATGTCCTCGATCTGGACGTGCCGCAGCCAGGGCGCGGCCGCGCGTACGCAGTCGGCGGGCGGCAGGGGTTCCAGGCACTGGCAGTGGCCGAGGTCCAGGGTGAGGCCCAGCGCGGGCGGATCGCCGAGGAGGCGGCGGAGGTGGTGGAAGTCGGCGAGGGTGGCGAGGAGATGGCCGGGTTCGGGCTCGATGGCGAGCGGGATCCCGGCCGCGTCGGCGGCTTCCAGGACGGGAGTGAGGGAGGCGGCCAGCCGCTGCCAGGCCGTGGCCGCGTCGCCGGTGGCGGCGTCACTGGTGGCCGGGTCGCTGGTGGGCGCGTCGCCGACGGGCGCGCCACCAGCGGCCGCATCACCGGCGGGCACACCACCAGCGGGCACGCCACCGACGGGCGCGCCACCAGCAGGCGCAT
>NZ_NCSM01000014.1:54778-468232 GCF_002224125.1 Streptomyces sp. NBS 14/10 | reverse complement strand
CACCACCAGCGGGCGCATCACCGGCAGGCGCGCCACCGGCAGACACAACACCGGCAGGCGCGCCACCCGTAGCCGCACCACCCGTAGCCGCAGCACCCGTAGCCGCACCACCCGCCGGCGGAACGATCCCGCTGAAGCAGTGCACGGCGTGCGCGCCGAGGTCGGCGGCCACTCGGACCGCGCGTAGCAGGAGGTCCACACGGCGGGCGCGGGCCTCCGGGGCCGGGTCGAGGAGCGAGGGGCCGTGTTTGCGGCGGGGGTCGAGGACATAGCGGGCGCCGGTCTCCACGGTGACGTCGAGTCCGAGCGCGGCCAGCCGTCGGCCGACCCGCCCGGTGCGGGCGGCGAGGTCGGGGGCGAGCGGGTCGAGGTGCATATGGTCGAGGGTCAGGCCGACGCCGTCGTAGCCGAGATCGGCCAGCAGGGCGAGGGCGTCCTCAAGCCGGAGGTCGGCGAGGCCGTTGGTGCCGTAGCCGAACCGGAGGGCGGTCCCCTGGGAAGTCATGTGACACTCACCCGCTTCGAGAAGCGCCGTGCCAGTGCGGTGAGGGCGGCCGTGCCCAGCGCGGTGGCCCCGGCTCCGGCGCGGGCGGCGAGGGCCGCCTGGAGCGGGATGGTGGCGCGGATGCCGGCGCCCACGGCGCGCTGGGTGAGCGGCGGCGAGGGATTGAGGGCGGCGTTCAGGTACGGGCGGGCCGTGGCGGCGGCGTAGCTGAGGGCGAGGGCGGTGGTGAGGAAGCCGGACGGCCGGCTCTGACCTGGGGGTGGGGTGGGAGAGGGAGCTGGCGAGACGCCAGAAGGTTCCCGTCGCGCGGCTGCGAGGACAGCTCGGCGCTCGCGCCCCAGGTCGCCCGGCAGCAGCCGGGTCAGGGTGGCCGTGGCGGCCAGCGCCGCGAGCGGGGCCAGGGGAGTGCCGTCGCGGGTCTCCTGGCGGGAGACGGCGGTGACGGCGAGGGTGTGGGTGGAGAGCAGGGCCGCCGAGGGCAGGGCCGGGCGGACGGTGCCGGCGGTGGCCGCGGCGCCGAGTAGCAGGTCGAGGCCGCGGGCGGCGGCCATGGCGCCGGGCCCGGCGGGCGTGCGCTTCAGGACCAGGTCGTACGACCAGACGGTGGCCGCCAGGGGCACCGCGACCGCCAGCGCCGGGCGCCCCGCGCGGGCGGCCAGGGCGAGGCCCGCGGCCGTGAGGGCGCAGGCCGCGGCGAGGGCGGCGGCGGGGCGGACCCGGCCGGACGGGAGCGGGCGGTGCGGGCGCTCGACGGCGTCCTCCGCCCGGTCGGCCCAGTCGTTGAGGGCCATCCCGGCCTCGTACAGGCACAGGGAGCAGCCGACGGCGAGCGCGGTACGGCGGTCGGGGCGGGCGGCGACGGCGGCCGCCCCGGCCAGCCCGTCACCGGGGACGGTGAACAGGGCGGGCAGACGCAGCAGTTCGGCCCAGGCGTGGAGGTGGAGTCGGCTCACTCGCCCTCCTCCAGCCCCCGGGCGAACCGCACCAGTTCCGCGTACTGCTCCCCCAGCGCCGACGGCGCGTCCCCGACCGGGTCCTTGAAGAAGAAGGCGAGTTCGGCGAGCGGGCCGCGCAGACCGGTCTCGTGGGCGCGGGCGACGAGCCGGGCCAGGTCGAGGACCAGGGGCGCGGCGAGGGCCGAGTCGCAGCCCTGCCAGATGGTCTGGAGGACCATGCGGGTGCCGAGGAATCCGTCGAAGGCGACGTGGTCCCAGGCGGTCTTCCAGTCGCCGAGCGCGGGCACGTCGTCGATGTGGACCTCGCCCTCGGGGGTGGTGCCGAGGGTGTCCGCGAGGACGCGTTCCTTGCCGGCGTTCTTCGCCGCCGCGGCGGCCGGGTCGGCGAGGGAGGCGCCGTCGCCCCCGCCGAGGAGGTTGGTGCCGGACCAGGCCCGGACGTCCAGCGCCCGCTGGGCGAACATGGGGCCGAGGACGGAGCGCAGCAGGGTCTGCCCCGTCTTGCCGTCACGGCCCGCGTACGGCAGTCCGCTCGCCGCGGCGAGCGGGGCGAGCGCCGGGTGGTGCAGGCCTGTGGACGGGGTGAAGTTGACGTACGGGCAGCCGGCGCGCAGGGCGGCGGCCGCGTAGAGCGAGCTGGGCGGAAGAGGGGGTCCTGGTGGCGGGGCCGGTTCGGTGGAGGCGACGTTCACGACCACCGCGCGCTCCAGGCCGAGCCGGGTGACGAAGTCCAGGAGGTCGGCGGCGAAGGCGGCGATCAGCGCGTCCTCGTCCCGGGTGTCGCCGGGGAGCGGGCCGCCGGGCCTGACCTCCGCGTCGGCGGTGGCGAGTTCGGCCGCGACGGCGGCGGGCAGACCGGTCGGGAGGACGCCGCCCGCGGCCAGTTGCTCGGCGCGTTTGGGCAGGGGGCAGTCGGTGGTGTCGTGGCCGCCGAAGACAAGGGAGGACAGGGCGGGCAGGCTGCTGCCGGCGAACGCGGGCGCCTCGGTGACCAGGCCGGTCGGCGGGCGCAGCCCCGCCACCACGGCGGCGCATCCGGCGACGACGGTGGTGGCGACGGAGCCGCGGGCCCCGACCAGCCAGACGCCGGTCCGAGGGGGACGGGAGAGGGACGGGGACAGGGACGCGGACATGGGCTGCCTCCTTGTCCGGGGCACGAAAACCCGGAGGGGATGAGGGGTAGCTCCCGGATGGGATGAGGGGTGGTGACGGCGGGCGGGAGTCCGGCGTCTCCCGCCCGCCGCCGTTCAGTGGCCCGTGGCGGGCTCAGCGGCCCATGGCGGGCTCAGCGGGTCGTGGCTCAGCGGGTCGTGAAGGTGAAGCCGTCGATCTCGTAGAGGTCACCGCTGCCGCCCTTGAAGACGAGGTAGAGGGTGGTGGTGCCGCTCGGTGCGCGGGACAGGTCGGCCGAGACGTCCTGGTAGGTCTCCCAGCCGCCGGTCACCGGCACCGTGGCCTTGCCGAGCAGGGTGCCGGTGGCCGAGCCCGCGCGGACCTCGAGGGTGCCGCCCGCGCCGGCGGAGGCGATCCGTGCGGTGATCTTCGTGGCGTCGCCCAGTACGTAGGGCTTGAAGGCGATCCAGTCGCCGTTGTCGATGTCGCCGACGACCTTGGCGCCCTGGGCGGTGTCATGGCCGACGACCGTCACGCCGGAGCTGGTGCCGAAGTGCTCGGCCTGGCGGTGGCGGGGCTGCAGGACGTGCCGGTCGTGCGAGGTGAGCGGGGCCTGGCCGCCGCCTCCGCCGTCGGTGTACTCGGCGTCCAGGACACCGAAGATGTTGGCGTCCTCGTCGTGGCCGCCGTCGGCGCTGGACTGGATGGTGCCGGAGCAGCCGTTGGCCGAGGTGAGCGGGTGGCCGTGGGTGTCATGGCCGAGGATCAGGGTGACCTTGACCTTGTCGCAGTCGATGGTCCGGCCGTCCTCGGGGTCGGTGACCTTCACCTTGAACGGGATGGCGTCGCCGAAGCTGAACAGCTGCCCGTCCTTGGGCGTCTCGAGGACGACCTTGGGCGCGGTGTTGCCGACGACGATCTGCACACTGGCGCTGCCGGTGCGGCCGGAGGGGTCCTTGGCGGTGACGGTGGCGGTGTAGGTGCCGTTCTTTGAATACCTGTGGGCGGGGTCGGCGGCCGTGGAGGTGGCGCCGTCGCCGAAGTCCCAGCTGTAGGTGAGCTTGTCGCCGTCCTGGTCGGTGGTGCCGGCCGAGGAGAACTGGACCTTCATCGGGGCCTGGCCCGAGGTGCGGTCCGCGGCGGCCTGGGGCGACGGGGAGTGGCCGTCGGTCGCGTTCTCGATGCGGTACAGCGCCGAGTGCTCGTCGCCGCCGAACCAGGCGGTGCCGTAGTCGAGGACGTACAGGGCGCCGTCCGGGCCGAAGGCCATGTCCATCACCTGGGTGCCGCTCCAGGGGATGTCGTTGATCGACTGCACCTTGCCGTCGGCGTCGCTGCTGATCCGCTTGATCCAGCGGCGGCCGAACTCACCGGCGAAGAAGTCGCCGTCGTACGCCTCGGGGAACTTCACGGGCGAGTCGAGGGCGGCGTCGTAGTGGTAGACCGGGCCGCCCATCGGGGACTCGGAGCCGTCGCCGAACTCCGGTACGGATCCGCCGTTGTACGGAATCCAGGCGGACTGCGCCGGGGGCAGATCCGTCAGGCCGGTGTTGTGCGGCGAGGTGTTCTTCGGGGCGGAGCAGTCGAAGGCGGCGCCGGAGGCGCGGGTGGCGAAGTCGAAGTCGACGTAGGCGTCGTTGGCGCCGGTGCAGTACGGCCAGCCGAAGTTGCCGGGGCCGGTGACACGGGCGAACTCGACCTGTCCGGCCGGTCCGCGTTTCGGGTCGGCGGCGCCGGCGTCGGGGCCGTAGTCGCCGACGTAGAGGATGCCGGTCTTCTTGTCGACGCTGAACCGGAACGGGTTGCGGAAGCCCATCGCATAGATCTCGGGCCGCGTCTTGTCGGTGCCGGGCTTGAAGAGGTTGCCCTCGGGGATGGAGTACGAGCCGTCGGCCTCGACCTTGATGCGCAGGATCTTGCCGCGCAGGTCGTTGGTGTTGCCCGCGGAGCGCTGGGCGTCGAAGCCGGGGTTGCGGTTGTCGCGTTCGTCGATCGGGGTGTAGCCGTCCGACTGGAAGGGGTTGGTGTCGTCGCCGGTCGACAGGTACAGGTTGCCGGCCGCGTCGAAGTCGATGTCGCCGCCGACGTGGCAGCACAGGCCGCGGGTGGCGGAGACGTCGAGGATCTTCTTCTCGCTGGCGGTGTCGAGGGTACCGTCGGCCTTCAGCACGAAGCGGGAGAGGCGGTTGACGCCGTCGAAGGGTGCGAAGTCGGCGGCGGTGCCGGTCTCCGGGGCGTCGCCCGCCGGGGTGTTCAGCGGGGGCGCGTAGTAGAGGTAGATGAAGCGGTTGTCGGTGAAGCCCGGGTCGACGCCGACGCCTTGCAGGCCCTCCTCGTCATGGGAGTAGACGTCGAGCTTGCCCGCGAGTTTGGTGTTGCCCGCGGCGTCGGTCAGGCGCAGTTCGCCGTCGCGGGAGGTGTGCAGGACCGAGCGGTCGGGGAGGACGGCCAGCGACATGGGCTCGCCGACCTCCGCCTCCCCCTTGGCGAGGGTGACCTGCTGGAAGTCCTCGGCCGCCGCGGCCTTCTCCTGGCCGGTGACGGCTGCGCCGGCCTGGGGGGTGGTGAGGGTCAGGCCGGCACCGGCGAGGAGGGCGCCGCTGAGCAGCGCGATCGCCTTGTGCAGACGCGATCTGTGGGTTCGGGGGCGGGTGCGGGTGCGGGTGGTGCGGTCGTTCCCGTGCACGAAATGCCTCCAGAATGGGGCTGGTTGTACGAGCAGGCGGGTACGCCGGGATGCGCCGTCATCCCGGAGCTCTGGACAACTGACCTGGTTGACCTGGTCAGTTGGAGAATGTGGCATCGAGGGCCGGTGTCAGGGCGTGGCGCGCCTCGGTAGGCGCGGCGCCGAGCAGGCGTGCGTAAGGGGGGAGAAGTAGTCGCTCAGGCGGGTGAGAAGAGATGGTCGCTGATCAGCCGGGCCGCACCGGTCACTCCGGCGGTGGAGCCCAACTCGCCCAGGACGATGGGGAGATTGCCGGTCGCAAGGGGCAGCGACTGGCGGTAGACCTGGGTACGGATCGCGGCGAGCAGGGTGTGGCCCAGGCCGGTCACCCCGCCGCCGATCACTAACAGACCGGGGTTGAAGAAGGAGACGAGGCCGGCGATGACCTCGCCGACGCGGGTGCCGCCCTCGCGGATCAGCTCCAGTGCGGTGGTGTCGCCCGCGGTGGCCGCGGCGGCGACATCGGCGGCGGTGAGGGTGCCATTCGCCGCCAGCCGGGCCGCGAGGTCGGTGGACAGGCCCTGTTGGGCCACCTGCACCGCGTCGCGGGCCAGCGCGGCGCCGCTGAAGTGAGCTTCCAGGCAGCCCCGGTTGCCACAGGCGCAGGGCCTGCCGCCGGGCACGGCCTGGATGTGGCCGATGTCGCCCGCGCTGCCGGTGGTGCCGCGATAGACCTGGCCGCCGACGACGATGCCGCAGCCGATACCGGTGCCGATCTTGACACAGAGGAAATCGGCCACGTTGCGGGCGACTCCGGCGTGCTGTTCGCCCATCGCCATGAGGTTCACATCGTTGTCGACCATGATCGGGCAGCCGAGTTCCTGGCTGAGCGCCTCCCGTACGGGGAAGCCGTCCCAGCCCGGCATGATCGGCGGGGCCACCGGTATGCCCTCGGGGAAGCGGACCGGTCCGGGAACGCCGATGCCGGCGCCGTCGAAGCCCTCGGCGAGCCCGGTGGCCTTCAGCTTCTCGGCCATGTCCAGGACTTGCTCGAAGACCGCCACGGGGCCCTCACGGACGTCCATCGGCTGGTTGAGGTGGCCCAGGACCTCCAGCTCCGCGTTGGTGACGGCGACGTCGACCGATGTCGCGCCGATGTCGACGCCGAGGAACCTCAGGCCCGGGTTGAGCCGGACGTTGTGGGAGCGGCGGCCGCCGCGCGAGGCGGCGAGCCCGTCGGCCACCACCAGGCCCGTCTCCAGCAGCCGGTGCAGCTCCACGGCCAGTTTGGAGCGGGACAGGTCGATCTGGTCGCCCAGCTGGGCACGGGAGTTGGGGCCGCCGTCGCGCAGCAGCTTGAGCAGGCGCGCCTGGTGGGCGCTCGCCGGTCGTGCCGTCATGCGTCTCACTGTCCCCTCCCCGCCCAGATTCCGCCCCAGTGCCGGGCTTTCGTAGGGAACGTAGCAGCGGCTGCTGGACCTGGGAAGAAGTTGTGCATGGATTACTGCAGACTTTCCCCACTCACAGGACAAAGATCGGTTGGGTGCAGCGCGAAGAACGACCAAGGTCACCGCCGGTAAGATCGCCAGGATGACGGGCACGCCGCGGCTGAGAGTTCCGGTCGGCACCGACGCGGAGCGGTGGGTGACCCGGGCACAGTGCCGCCGGGTGCTGCTCGTGGTGCACAACGTCACCTCCGCGACCCGGCTGCTGGACGTGCTCCCGCTGCTCAGCGGCGATCTGCGGGTGCAACTGCTGGCGACGTGCACCCAGTCCTCGCCCTTTCTGGCCGGGGTGCCCGAGTTGCTGGCCGCCGCGGGGCTGCCGGTCCTCCCCTGGGAGCAGGCGAAGGACACCCCCGTCGACCTGGCGGTGTCCGCGAGCTACGGTGGTCAACTCCACGCACTGCAAGGCGAGTTGGCCGTGCTGTCGCATGGCGTTGGGTACAATAAGAAGCTCGCAACACCGGACAACACCGGACAACACCGGACAACACCGGACAACACCGGTCTTCGGGCTGGCCCCCGAGTGGCTGCTGCACGACGGCCGCCCCATCGCCTCCGCCACCGTCCTGTCCCACCCCGAGCAGCTGGACCGGCTCGGCACCGCCTGCCCGGAGGCGGCAGCGACGGCCGTCCTCGCCGGGGACCCCTGCTACGACCGCATCCTTGACGGCCTCCCGTACCGCGAACGCTTCCGCCGCGCGCTCGGTGTCGCCCCGCATCAGCGGCTGGTCGTGGTCAGCTCCACCTGGGCGCCGCGCTCCCTCTTCGGCGACGGCGACACCGAGAGCAACGGCGAAGGCGATCTGCTGCCCTGGCTGCTGCCCCGCCTGGCGGCCGAGCTGCCGGCCGACGAATACCGCACGGTGGCCGTCCTGCACCCCAACATCTGGTACGGACACGGCCCCGGGCAGGTCCGGGGCTGGCTGGACCGGGCGCGCCGGGCCGGCCTCGGCCTGATCTCCGAACTGCACGGCTGGCGGCAGGCCCTGATAGCGGCGGACTGCGTCCTGGGCGACCACAGCAGCGTCACGTACTACGCGGCCTCCATCGGCAGGCCCGCCCTCCTCGGCGCGTTCCCCGACGGCGACCTCGACCCCGGCTCGCCGGTCGCCGCGCTCGGCCGGACCGCCCCGAAGCTCCGCCCGCACGGCAGCCTGCGCGCGCAGATCGAACGCGCCGTCCAGGGCCATGACCCCAGCCGGTACGCCGAGTTGGCCGCCCAGACCACATCCGCGCCGGGCCGCTCCGCCGGTCTGCTGCGCCGCCTGTTCTACGACCTCATCGGCATCCCCGAGCCCGCCGACCGCCCCGCCCTCCTCGACCGGCTGCCGCTGCCGCCGTACGAGCCCGCCGAACGCACCGCGCCCGTACGCGTCCTGACCCGGCTGATCGACGCCGACCCGCCGACCGTCGCCGTCACCCGCTACGCCGACACCGCCCACGAGCCGGAGGACCCGGACGCCGACGGCGCGCACACCGCGGTGCACGAGGACACCCAGGACGCCGGGCGGCTGAGCGTCGCGGACGTCGTCGTACGGTACGGCGCGGCGGACGACCCCCGGGTCGGCCCGCCCGCCGCCTGGACGGCGGAGGTCCTGGCGCGCCATCCGCACTGTGCCCTGGCCGCGTATGTGACCGGTCCGGACCGCTGCACGGTGCGCACCCGGCAGGGGGATCTGGTGCGGCTGACGGCCGCCCCGGACGGGACCGGCCGGGCCGACCTGTGCGACCCGGCGGCGTACGCGTCGGCGCTGCTGGCCTGGCTCGGGGCCAAGCCGCTCGGCGCGGCGCAGGCGGAGCTGACCGTGGTCACCGGGGCGGCACACCACCGCGTCGCGGTGGAGCGCCTGTCGGCCTGATTTGTGGTGAGTATGGGACAGCGACACGCCATCGCGTCGGCGTGTCGCCGTCCCATACTCACCACAGATTCACTCCGTGACCTCCGCCAACCGCGCGCGCACGCGCTCGACCGACGCCTGGTCGCCCACCGTCTCGTACAGCGCGACCGCCGTGCGCAGATCGCCGGCCTCCGCGGCCGGGTCGCCCAGCGCCCTCGCACAGCGGGCCCGCATCTCCGCGGCGTCGGCGTGCTGGAGTTCGGCGCCCTCCCGGCCCATGGTGGCGATGGCCTCGTCGAGGCAGACGCGGGCCGCCTCGGCGTCACCGGCGTCCAGATGCGTCTCGCCGAGGCTCATGTACACCCGGCCCTCGTTGTACAGATCGGGCTCAGGCAGGGCCCGGAAGTGGGCCAGGGCCTCGTGGAGTCGGCGCACCGCCTCGCCGTACCGCTCCTGTCCGCGCAGGGCGCGGCCGGTGTGGTGGTCGAGCAGCGCCAGGGCGCGGGGCACGTCCGCCGCGCCGTCGTCCCCCGGGCGGATCCGCCCCAGCACCTGCCGGGCCTCCTCGAAACTCCGCTGCGCCTCGGGGTATCGCCACTGCTTGAGCCGCAGCAGCCCCAGCGCCTCGACGGCGCTCGCCTGGCCGCGGTGGTGCCCGGCCCGCTCGTCCGCGGCGGCGGCGTTCACCAGGGCTTCCTCGGCCTCGGGCCAGCTTTCGAGGCCCATGCGGGCGAAGGCGAGCTGGACCAGCACCCGGCCCTCGGCCCGCGGGTCGCCGAACTCCGCGGCGCTCCGGCGGGCGGCCGCCACGCCCTTCAGGTGGGTCTCGACCCACTGTTCGTGGAAGCCGAGGCGCAGATGCAGGCCCCACATGGCCTCGCACAGCTGCCAGGCCAGTTCGTCGAAGCCGTGGTGCTCGGCGGCCCGTACGGCCGCGGCCAGGTTCTCGCGTTCGGCGCGCAGTTCGGCCAAGGCGAGGCGGCCGTCCTCAGGGTCGCGGTCCGCCGCGGGCGGCGCCAGCCGTGCGTAGGCGGGGCCCAGCCGCCAGCGCCCGGGGATGACGCGGAGGTCGGCCGCCGCCGCGAACCCCAGGTACCAGCCGACGACGCGGCGCACGGCCGCCGCCCGGTCGGCGTGGCGGTCCTCCGCCTCGCCGCACCGCGCGGCGTGGTCGCGTACGAGGTCGTGGAAGCGGTAGCGCTCCTCCCCCACTTCCTCGAGCAGATGGACGCCCGCCAGTTCGTCGAGGAGCGCCCGCGCCTCGTCGTCGTCCGCCGCGTCCACGGCCTTCCGGGCGGCCCCCACGGTGATACCGGGCCACGGCCACACCCCGAGCATCCGGTACAGCAGGGCCGCCCGCGGGCTCAGTTCCCCGTACGTGACGTCGGTGGTGAGGTCCACCGCGCCCCGGGCGGACCGGTCATCCATGGACAGGGCCTCCTGTTCCCTTCGGTGTGCCCGCTCGGACAGCTGCCGCTCGACGGTGTCCCAAGTGAGGTGTTCCCGTACGGCGACGCGGGCGCCCGTCTCGCACAGCGCGAGCGGAATCCCGCCGCACCGCTCCGCGACCGCCGCGACACCGGGGCCCGGCCCGCGCCCGGCCGTCGCGTCCCGGCCCACGATGCGGGTCAGCAGCCGGACCGAGTCGGCGGTGGTCAGCGGGTCGAGCCTGATCACCTTGGCGCCCGGATCGGCCGCGAGCCGGTCGAGGCGGTAGCGGCTGGTGATGATGGCCAGGGACTCCGGGGCGGCGGTCAGCAGCGGCCTGACCTGCCGTTCGGAGTGGGCGTTGTCCAGTACGACGACCATGCGCCGCTCGGCCGTGCGGTCGCGGTAGAGCTCGCTCAGCCGCCGCTCGTCGGCCGGCAGCCGGCCGGTCGGCACCCGCAGCGCGTCCAGGAGGCGGACCAGCGCCTCGGAGGGGGTCAGCGCCGTCGTCGCGGACTGCCCCCGCAGATCGATGTAGAGCTGGCCGTCGGGGAAGCGCTCGGTGAGCCGGTGCGCGCAGTGCACGGCCGCCGCGGTCTTCCCGATACCGCCGGGCCCCACCAGCACCACCACCGCCGGGACGCCGTCGGCCCTCTCCTCGCCGTCCAGCACCCGGGCGATCTGGTCCGGCAGCGCCTCGCGGTCGGTGAAGGCGGCGTTCGCGGGCGGCAGCATCCGCGGGCGGGACGCCCCGGGAGCCACGGCGGGGACGGCGCGCGACCCCAGCCACCCGGTCTCCCGCAACCAGGCCGTCACGTCGCGGGCGAAGCCGGGAGACGTGCGGGAGCTCTCCCACAACTGCCGGGCCAGCTCGCGCCGCTCCTCGTCGGTGGCGGGCAGCAGGGGCGACTCGTCCGCGCGGACGCCGCGGTCCTCCGGCGTCCCCGGGTCGGGCTCAGGGTCCGCGTCGCGGCGCCGCATCCTCCGTACGAGCCCGGCCAGCGCCTCCGAGCTCCGCCGCCCCATCTCCCCGCCCGCGCCCGACAGGGCGCCCGAGGTCACCGTGGTGACCGCCGAGGCCACCGCCGCCATCGTGAACGGCTCCACAGCCCACCCCCAACTCGCGTCTGCGCACACGGTATCGGGAAGATCGCGATCACCGGGGAGACCGCGCTCAGCCCATGTCGCACGTTCTGCGATACGACTTCTCCGGGATCAGCTGCTTCCACTCCTCGCGGGTCAGATCGCGGGAGAGCGCCGAGCACAGCTGCGTCGCGGTGCGCCGGGGGTCGGTGTTCCACAGCCGGACGGTGCCGTCGTCCCCCGCCGTGGCCAGTGTGCGGCCGTCGGGGCTGAAGGCGACCGATCTCACCTGCGCGGTGTGGCCGGTGAAGGTGGCCAGTTGTTTGCGGCGGGCCACGTCCCAGAGCATGACCGAGGTGTCCGCGTTGGCGGTGGCGAGCGTACGGCCGTCGGGGCTGAACGCCACCGCGAACGCGGGCCCGGTGTCACCGGCCAGGGTCGCCAGGCGGGTGTGCCTGGCCACGTCCCACAGCATCACCGTCTGGTCGATACCGGCGCTGGCCAGCGTGCGGCCGTCGGGGCTGAAGGTCACCGCCCGCACCTGCCCGGTGTGGCCGGTGAGCGTGGCCATGCGGGTCCGCCGGGCCACGTTCCACAGAGTCACCCTGCCGTCGTAGTTGGCGGTGGCGAGCGTACGGCCGTCGGGGCTGAACGCCACCGCGTTGACGCCGCTGCCCTCCGTGCCGGTGTCCGCGGTGAAGGTGGCGAGCCGGGTCCCCCGGGCCGCGTCCCACAACATCACCTTCTTGTCCGCGGCGCCCGTCGCGATGATCCGCCCGTCCGGGCTGTAGGCCACGTCCAGGACCCGGGCGGTGTGACCGGTGAGGGTGACGGGGCGCCGCGGGCCCGCGCGGCCGGCGAGCGGCCACAGCATCAGCGTCTGGTCCTTGGGGCTCGGCGGCCGGGAGGCGGGCCCGGTCGGAGTGTCCTGGGAGATCCCGGTGACCGTGGCCAGCGTACGGCCGTCCGGGCTGAACGCCGCCGATCTGACGGTTCCGTGGCCACTGGGCAGCACGGCGCGCGGGGTGCGGTGGACGACGTCCCACAGCACGGCGGACCCGTTCTGGCCCGCTGTGGCGAGGGCGCGTCCGTCCGGGCTGAACACCACCTTGTTGACCCGGTCGGCGAGGCCGGTCAGCGGGATCCGGGTGGGGTCCCACAGGGTGATCGAGCCGCTTTCCCCGGCCGTGGCGAGGAGGGTGCCGCTCGGGTCGTAGGCGAGGCTGTAGATGTTGGTGCCGTGTCCGACGAGGGTGGCCTGGCGGGTGTGGCGCTCGGCGTCCCAGAGCATGACCGTGTGGTCCTGTCCGCTGGTGGCCACCGTACGGCCGTCGGGGCTGAAGCCCACCGCCCTGACCTCCGCGCCGTGCCCGACGAGCCTGGCCACCGAGGTACGGCGTCGCACGTCCCACACCCTGGCGGTGTAGTCCTGGCTGGCCGAGGCCAGCAGCTTCCCGTCGGGGCTGAACGCGACGGCGTCCACGGACCGGGTGTGGCCCCGTAACACGGCCAGTTGCTCACCGGTCGCCGCGCTCCACAGCCGCACCGTACGGTCCGCGCTGGCCGTGGCCAGCAGTTTTCCGTCCGGGCTGAACTCCACCGCCCACACCATGGCGCGGTGGCCGGTCAGGGTGACCCGCCGGGAGCCGCTTTTGACATCCCACAGGATGACGGTCCCGTCGTCGCTCGAACCGGCCACCGTACGGCCGTCCGGGCTGAACGCGACGCTCTTGACCGGCCCCCGGTGTCCGGTGAGGGTGGCCACCTTCGTGCGGTGCGCCACATCCCACAGCACCACCTTCCGGTCGTCGCCACCCGTGGCCATCCGGCGCCCGTCCGGGCTGAAGTCCACCGCCCTGAGCCAGGTGGCGTGGCCGGTGAGGGTGGCCAGCCGGGTGTGGTGGCGGGCGTCCCACAGCACCGTCTTCCCGTCCCGGCCGACGCTGGCGAGTGTTCCATCGGGGCTGAACGCCACTTCGGACACGGCGTCGGCGTGGCCGTTCAGCTCGGCCTGGTAGGAGCGGCGCGCGGACATGCTCAGCAGGGCCCCGCGCGCCTCGGGCGTCGGCGCGGTGCGGTACGCCTCCACGGCGAGCAGCATGGCGGTACCGGGCCGTGAATCGCCCAAGTTCAGCGCCTGTGCGGCCAGTTGACGGGAGACGGCGACCCGCTGGGCCTCGACGGCGCTGTGCCGCTGCCGTACGGCCACCACGCCGACGGCCGTGACCACGACCAGGAGCACCGCCAGACACGCCGCGAGAAAGGCCAGCCGGCGGGCGCGGCGCGCGGCGGCGGCCCGCTCGCCGTCCTCCAGGCCGATGCTCGCCTCCAGGAACGCGCGCTCCACGGAGTTCAGTTCGTCGAGGGCGCCGTCACGCGCCGCCCACTCGCGCGCCACCGCGAGCCGCGTCCCCCGGTACAGCGCGCCCGTCTCGCGCCGCAGCTCCTCCCAGGCGCGCGCGGCCTCGGTCAGCTGCCGGTGCGTACGCAGCCGTTCCCGGTCCTCCGCCACCCAGCCGCGCAGCCTCGGCCACGCCGTGATCAGGGCCTCGTGGGCCAGGTCGACCGTGTTCTCGTCCAGCGTGATCAGCCGGGCGCGGGCCAGCCGGTCCAGGACGGCGGTGGTGTCGGCGGGGGTGGTGTCGGCGGGGGTGTCGGCGGGGTCGCCCCAGTCGAGTTCGGCGCGGTCGACGCCGCGGCGGGTGTCCTGCGCCCCCTCACCCGGTGTGATCAGCCGGAGCAGAACGCGGCGGGCGAGCGACGCCTGGGCGGGGGTGAGCCGGGCGTAGACGTCCTCGGCGGTACGGGCCACGGCCCCGCGCACCCCGCCGACCGCGTCGTACGTGGTCTCCGCCAGCGTCCGGCCCTTCCGTCGCCGCCAGGCCTCGAGCAGCACGTGGGACAGCAGCGGCAACCCGCCCGGCTCGCCGTCGACCTCGGCGATCAGCCGTGCGGTCAGGGAGCGTTCGACGACCAGGCCCGCCGCCGTGGCCGGTTTGACGATGACGTCGCGCAGCTCGTCCGGGGTCATCGGGCCGATGAGCAGGGTGGCCTCCCGGCAGGATTCAGCGAGTTCGCGGTGTTCGGCGCAGTGCCCGAAGAAGTCCGCCCGCACCGCGACGACGACCCGTAACCCGCTTCCGGCGCGGCGGGCGTCCAGTAATCGGTCGAGGAACGCCTTGCGTTCGTCCGGGTCGCGGCAGAGGGTGAAGACCTCCTCGAACTGGTCGACGACGACCACCGTCTCGCCCTCGCCGCCCTCGCCACTCATCGGCGCGAGCGCTTCGGTGTGCGTACGGGCGGGGTGTTCGCCCGGGGCGAGGATGCGGACGGCGGCGGGCCGCTCGTACGGCTCGCCTGCGCTCTCGTACGGCTCCTCGGCAGCGCGCTCATGCGGCTCGGACGGCTCGCGCGGCTCGTCGGGGCCCCGCAGCCTGGGGATCAAACCGGCCCGCAGCAGCGAGGACTTCCCACTCCCCGAGGCCCCGACCAGCACCACGAACCGATGCGTACGGACCAGGCCGACGAGGTCGCCGACGAGCCGGTCCCGGCCGAAGAACCGCTCGTGGTCCCCCGGTTCGAACCGCGCGAGGCCCTGGTAGGGCGGCTCGGCGTCGTCGTCCTCGACGGCCCGCAGCGTGATCTCCTCGGACGTCTGCCGCCAGTGCCGCTCCCACTCCTCGCGGTCCCCGCCGCACGCGGCCACATACGCGAGGGCGACCTCCAGCGAGGGCAGCTGCTCCCCGGCGGCGGCCCGCGACAGGGTCGAGACCGTGTACGGGGTGCGCTGCGCCATCGCCCGGTATGTCGGTCCTCCGGCCTCCGACCTCAGCTTGCGCAGCGCGAACGCGAACCGCTGCTCGGGGCCCGCGCCGGGATCGAGCGGCCTCTCCTGACGGCCCATGGCTCCCCCTCAGGTGGCCTGTCTGAGGGGGAACTTAGACACATGGGACGGGTGGGACAAGGGTGGTTGGCGCCATCTCGCGCCACCCTGTCCGGCCCTCACCGACCTGCGGCGGACCGCCTCAGGCGGCCGGGGTGAACGTGGAGCGACCGGAGCCCACCGTATAGATGGCGTAGCCGTTACGAACACCCTCGAAGCGCGGTGCGGACGCCCCGTCCGGGCCCGCGCCACCGGCCTTGGGTGCCCGGCCGCCGGCGAGCGGAACCTCCACTTCAGCAGTGGTGTTGACCGGGATGTCGACCTTGACCTCGGTGCCGTGCGCGGTGGTGTTCCAGCGGACCCCGACGGTCCCGGCCTGCGTCCACACCGTGCCCTCGGCGTGGGTCAGTTCGGTGTCGCGCGGTGGCCGGATCCGCAGCGTGGTGGCGGCCGTGCCGGTGACGTTCAGCCCGAGCAGATCCTGCTGGAGGTCCACCAGGGCGGTCGCGCCCCATCCGTGGGACAGGCTCTGGCCGTCGTCCGGCGCCTCCCATGACTCCCAGGTGAAGGTGCCACCCCGGGCCAGGATGTTGGCCCAGCCGAGCGAGGTGCGGTCGGTGAACCGGGCCAGCACCTGATCGTCGCGGCCCGCCCGGTGCAGGGCGGTGAGCAGCCAGTTGGCGGTCATCGGACCCATCTGGAGCTTGAGCGAGACGAGGTGGTCGGCGATGGTGTCCACGCTCGCCTCGGGCGCGATACCGAAGGCGATGGCGTACGCGTTCGCGATCTGCGAGGCGTGCGCGCTCTGGCTGCCGTCCGCCTTCAGCCCGTCGGTGTAGCGGCCGTCCGGGCGGCGCAGCCGGTCGTTGACGGCCTCGGCCACCTTGGCGGCGTCGGCGCGCAGCGCGTCGGCCTCGGCCTTCGGCCGGCCGAGGGCGGTGGCCTGGTCGGCGGTCCGCCGCAGGGCGTCCACGGCGAGGATGTTGACGGTGGTGCGGGCCGTGGTGTCCGTGTCGTAGCCGTACCGGTTGGGCCAGTCGATGATGCCGTACTGATAGGCCCCGGAGCCCCCGGCCAGCTTGGTGACCAGACCGGTGGCGGGGTCGATATAGCGGCGGATGTAGTCGGCAATGGCGGCCGAGGCCGGGTAGGTGGCGGCGAGCGTGGCGCGGTCGCCGGAATTGAGGTAGTACTCCCACACCCAGCCCGGGAACATCTCGGTGTAGTCGGGGATGTCCCGCTTGCCGTCGCCGTTGGGGTAGACGGCGTTCATCCGGCCGTCGGGCCAGTACCGCCGCTGCGACTCGGCGAACTCGCGGATCGCCCTGGCGGTGAGCGCGCGGTCGCCGGAGCCGGCCATCAGGGCGCGGGAGACGTCCACGGAGTCGCCGAGGAACTGCCCCTTCTCCCGGGTCGGGGTGTCCAGGAACTGCTCCTGCGAGTCGTACAGCGCGGAGCGCCGCATCAGCTCGGCCACCGCGTCCAGGGTGGGGTCGGAGCTGTGGAAGGTGGCGGCGCGGGCCGGGTCGGCGTCGGTGTGCTGGACGACGGCGGCGATCGACGACGCGCTCAGCGGCTCGCCGGGGTCGTCGATCTGGAGATAGCGGAACCCCTCGTAGGTATAGGCCTGGAAGGACTGGGCGCCGTCGTGCTGGATGTACTGGTACGACAGGTCGGTCTTCTGGTTGTCGTGGGCGGAGTCGGACACGGTGCCGTCCGCGTTGCGCACATAGCCCGCCCGCATCTCGATCGTGCGGCCGGACACGCCATGGGCGAACCGCACCTGCGGCACCGCCGGGATGATCGTGCCGAAGTCGGCGACCACCGCGCCCGAGGCGAGCCGGGTCACCGTGACCGGGCGCACCGTACGGTAGGCCAGCCGCGTCTGCTGGCTGCGCAGATGGCGGAAGACCCCGGCCGGGTGCACGCCGACCACCTGCGGCGACTGCCAGGACGAGGCGTCGAAGCCGGGCCGGTTCCAGCCCTGCTGGCGCTGGGCGATCCGGCCGTCGACGCCCTCGATGTAGTCGCGGCCGTCGTCGTTGCGGTAGGGCAGGGACAGCCACGGCCCGCGCGCGACCCGCCAGCTGCCGTCGGACACCACCACCTGCCGGGACCCGTCGGCGTGTTCGACGACCAGCCGGGCCAGCAGCCCCGGCTCGCCGACGGCGCGCCCCTGGTACTGCTGGGACGCCGCCACTTGAAGTTCTCTCCCGGATGAATCCGGGAGACTCTCCCCTGGATCGCTCCGGGGAGTTTGACAGGTCACGCCTGTCCGACGACGACCCTTCCGGCCGCCGGAGCAAGTACGGGACTCGCTCGGGTTGTCGGAGACTTGGCTGTCGCCCCCGATGATGCACTGAGCGTACCAGATGCATTACGGAGTGATTCCACGGCGCTCCGTACCGTCAGCTCAGGGATGTTCCCCGCGAGTCGGAGATGCCGGTGTCGAAGGCGGCCCGCCCGGCCCATGGCGAGGCCGCGCCGGTCCGGTCCCAGGTGCGTACGGTCCAGGTGTATCCGGTGCCGCCGGGCAGCTCCGGCCCGTCGTAGGCCACATACGCCTGCCGCGCGGAGGCGACCTTGCCGCTGTCCCACACCTGGCGGGAGCCGCCCGGACCGGCACCGGTCCTGGCCACCCGGATCTGGTACGCGGTCTGCCTCTCCCCCGGGTCGACATCGCGCGGCCGCCACCCGAACAGCGGGGCGCCCTCGACGTCGAGCGGCCGGGCGCGGTCGCCGACGGTGAGGTCCGCCGGGGCGAGAGGGGCGTGGCCACCGCGCGATTCGGCCGCCGCCGCATGGCCCGGGACGGCCGTCGGCACCACCGGGAGCAGGGCGGCGGCCAGCAGCACGCCGATCCGCCGCAGACCGCTGCCGGTCTCCCGGCGTCCGGGGACTCTCCATGTCGCCTTTGACAACGTCGCCTCCAAAACTATTGAATCGATTCAACAGCGGAGATCATTGTGCCAGCGCGGATACGGGGATGAGAACCCGCCGGAACGGGGAAATCTGTCAGGTGCAGCTCAGGGCTCGGGACTCAGGACTCAGGGGCGCGCGGTGGGCTCGACCGTGACCCGTTCGACCGGCTCCGCCGGGCCCCGGGTGTATCGGGTGAAGCGCATCGCGATACACGCGCCCACGTACAGCCCGGCGACGACGAGAAGCAGCGCCTGATAGCCGGTGACCAGGGCGAGGTATTCGAGCGTGCCACCGGTGAGGGCGCCCAGGAGGTTCGCGCCGAAGGCGGCCGTGGGGTCGGGGGCCGCGGCCAGGCGGTCGGAGAAGATGAGGTTGGCGCAGAAGATCGGCGCGAAGGCCAGGGCGATCGCCGCGATCAGCCGCGCCGCGACGGGCAGCCCGAGCACCCAGTGGGTCGGGACGAGCCAGGACACGGCCAGGGTGGCGAACAGCAGCAGCTGCAGCACGGACTGGTTGACGCGGCGCATCCGGCGCCGGGTCTCGACCGCGCCGAGCACCGCCAGCATGACACCGGCGAAGACGATGGCGTTCACCAGCCAGGTGGTGCCGAAGTAGAGGGCGAACCCGATCACGTTCTTCGTCTCGAGCAGCATGAAGGCCGCACCGAGCAGAAACATGTCGGTGTATCGGACGGTGCGCCGGACGCGGACCCCGGTCAGCCGCACCGACACCACGGTCACCAGCAGGATCGCGCCCAGCACCCAGATGTAGAGGCTGGGGATGGTGCGGTGCAGCAGATACGGGAAGGGGTGGTCGTCGGTGGCGGCCGCGGGCACCGGGCCCGAGGGCCGCCACGCGGTGGCGCACCGCTGGTCGCCGGGGGTGGCACCGGCGACGAGGATGGCGGCCTTCTTGCCGCCGTAGTGGGTGATGCAGGGCGCGTGTCCGAAGACCGTGCTGAGGGTGGAGCCGTACCGGTCGATCAGCCAGTTCTGCCGGTAGTAGTTGTACATCGCGAACGCGCCGCCGGGGGCCAGATGGCGGTGTGCCGCCTCGAATGCCTGCCGGGTGAACAGATAGCTCTCCAGGCGGAGGTTGCTGGCACCGGACACCAGGGTCAGGGAGTCCGGCAGGGCGAGGACCACCAGGTCGTAGTGGGCGTCCGTACGCTCGAGGAAGGCCCGCCCGTCGTCGATGTGGACATGCACCCGGGGGTCGTCGTACGGCCGGTCGGGGTGCAGATCGGCGCCGATCTGCCGGAGCCTGGGGTCGATCTCGACGGCGTCCACCCGCTGGGCGCCGTGCGCGAGCGCGACGGCGACGTCATTGCCGTTGCCCGCCCCGATGACCAGGACGCGGCGGTGGGGGTTGGCCGGGGTCTCCCGGTACGGCTCCTCGTACGGGGAGTCGGAGCGCCGCAGCACCTTCAGCGGGGCGATGCTCTGATGCGGAACCCCATTGGCGGAGATCTTGTAGTCCCGGCTGCCCGAGCTCGGACGCGTGAGCTCGATCTTGTAGTACGGGGACCAGGAGACGCCGCTCGCCAGCGACTCCAGCGTCAGCGCCGCCACCACCAGGGCCAGCGGCACCGAGTACCGGACGGTGTTGTGCCGCCCGCCCAGCACCAGCAGCGCCACCGCGGCGAGGATCCCCCACACCACCGACGGGGCGCGCAGCCAGGACAGCGCGGCGAACGAGAGCGAGCCGGCCAGCGAGCCCAGCAGGTCGTAGCGGTAGGCGTCCAGCGACGGCAGCTGCCGGAACAGATCCGCCGTCATCTTGCCGATGGCCATCATGATGAGCGCGACCAGCCCGAACAGGATGGGGAGAGTCACCCACTGGGGCAGCCCGGTGGTCTTCACGGCCGTGAAGTAGATGACCTCGCCGCTGGTCTGCCGCACCTGTACGGGAAACTCCCGCACCAGGACCACGAGGACTGCGAGCGGCACGGGCGCCCAGCGGGTGAGCCACTGCCCGCGCCCGGCCGGGATCAGAAACCCCAGGCCGATGCCGAGGAACGAGCCCAGCAGGATGAAGTTCGAGAAGTAGCTCAGGTGGACGATGTTGGCGCCGGTCCACCTGATCAGCGCCAACTCCACAAAGAGCATGGTGGCGCTGGCCAGCACCAGCCTCGGGCGCAGGTTCCGCGTTCGAGCGCTGTCGTCCATGCCTGGACGGTGTCATCCGAGCAGGGGCAGGTCGAGCACCCCCGGCGGCACATGCGCCACCTGGCAGGCGCGTGTCACCTGATGGGGCCAACCCCGCTGTCGGTGGGCCATGACACGCTGCGATTCCGGAGCGAGTCGCGGTGGATACGGAGGGGCGCGGTATGGGGATGTCCAGCTTCTGGCTCGTGGGGGCGCTGGGTGAGGTGGCCGTCGCGGAGCTGGCCCCGCTGGCGGTGCCCGCCATCGAGGCCACGGCGGCGCGGTCGGCGGCGGTGGGCACCTGGTCGCGCTGGGAGCGCGACGCGGCGCGCGGCGGTGGCGCGGTGCCGGTGTGGCGCGAGGACGGCGTCTACAACACCGAGGACGCGCTGCGCCTGTCCAACTTGGTCGACGACTCGGCCTTCGACGCGATGGACAGCTCGGGGAAGCTCCACATCATGGACTGGTGGGACCGGCTCGACACCGACACGGTCCAGCCGTTCTTCGAGTCCGTACGCAAGGACAACCCGGTGGCCGCCCTCTTCCACGGCCTTGGCCCCGAGCGCGCGGCGCTGCTGCCCGGCTGGGCCGGCGACGCGGTGTTCCCCGCCGACGAGGTGCGCCGCCGGCTTCCGGCGGCCGAGGCCGCGCTCGCGGTGTCCGGGGCGGAGCGCGAGCGGGCGCTGGCCCGGATCGACGACTGGCCGGGCGAAAAGGAGGCCGAGGCGCTGCTCGACGGGCCGCTGCGGGTGTGGCGGGAGACGGCCGAGGCCGGTCTTGGGCTACTGGCCTCCCGTATCTGGCACTGATCCGCCGGTCGCGCTGCGCACCGGATTCCCGGCGGCGTCGGTCCGGCCGTCGGGCGGGGAGTCGTCCTGCGGCGGGGTGCCCTTGGGCCGGGAGCCGGGCCTCGAATCGCCTGGCCTGGATTCGCTCGGCCGGGAGTCCCGCGAGGCGCCGTTCTCCGCCGCGAGGTTCTTCGAACCGCCGTTCTCGGACGCTCGGGGCTCCGGCGTCCGCGCCTCGGGTGTCCGCGCCTCGGGCGCCGGTGTCTCCGGTGTCTTCGTGTCCGGTGTCTTCGTCTCCGGCGTCTGTGTCTCCGGTGTTCTGGGTGCCTGTCGTGGGGTGCGCCTGTGGTGCAGCCGGGAGCGTACGTCGGCATGCGGCAGGAACTGCGCCCAGCGCTCGGGGAACTCCGAGGGCGGGGTGATCTCCGCCGCCCCGTCGTCCGCGGTGCGCTGCTCCCAGGCCCGCCGCCTGGCCGCATCCTCCCGCGCCCGGGCGGCGGCCTCGGCGCGCCCGGCGGCGGTGGCGACCGACGGCCAGACCCGGTCGATCGCGGCGTTGACGGCCGCGCCGACGAGCACCGCGAAGGCGGACACACCGATCCACAGCAGCACGGCGACGGGCGCGGCCAGCGAGCCGTAGATCGTCGGCCCCTCGACGGTGTGGACCAGGTAGATACGGAGCAGGACGCTGCCGAGCACCCATATGGCCAGCGCGACCAGCGCCCCGGGGATGTCCTCCCGCCAGGGCGAGCGCACCGGCACGGAGACGTGGTAGAGCGTGGTGAGGAAGGCGACGGACAGCAGGATCACCACGGGCCAGTACAGGATCCGTACGAGGTCCCCGCTCGCGGGCACCAGGCCCACGACGGTCTCCGGGCCGATCACCATCAGGGGCAGCGCCACCGCCCCGATGATCAGCGCGACCAGATAGAGAAGGAAGGACAGCAGCCGGGTCCTGACGATCCCGCGGCGGCCTTCGAGCCCGTACATGATGGTGATGGTGTCGACGAAGACGTTGACGGCGCGGGAGCCGGACCACAGGGCGATGGCGAAGCCGAGCGAGATGACGTCCGGGCGGCCGCCCCTGATCACGTCGTCCAGCAGCGGCCGGGCGATCTCCCGGACCCCCTTGTCGGACAGCACGGTCCCCGAGGCGTTGAGGATGTTCTGCCGGATGGTGGCCACGGTGTCGGTGTTGGTCCACGCGTCGAAGTAGCCGAGGAGCCCGATCAGCCCGAGCAGCAGCGGCGGCAGCGACAGCAGGGTGAAGAAGGCCGCCTCGGCGGCCAGGCCGGTGACCCGGTACTCCATGCAGGAGTGGACGGTGTCCTTCAGCAGCAGCCAGGCCATCCTGCGCTTGGACACATTGCGGTACAAGGCACGGGCCTTGTTGAGCCGACCGGACGGCTTCGACGGTTCTTTCCCTGGCTGCACCTTCCAACGGTATCCGCCCCGGGACGCCCCACGGCCCCCGGTGTTTCCCTCCGTGACCACCCGGTGACCAGGTCCGACGAGAACTCGGCGGAACTCGGCGGAGGGGATGCCGCGCCGACTCGGTACCGCCCTCCGCCACGCCCACTGTCCGTGCCTTCTACAGCCATGCGCAAAGGTTGCGCCGCGTTGCAGCCACCGGCCGCGGCCGTGATGGGATGTGCCGCATGAGCATCACCGTCACCACCTGGTCCCTCGAGCAGACCTCGCCCGCGGACCTCGCCCCGGCCCAGCAGCCCCCCGCCGACGCGGGGGTGCGGATCGTACGGGCCGAGATCCCGGGCCCGGAGTTCAACCGCTTCCTCTATAGGGCCGTCGGCGCGGATGTGGCCTGGACGGACCGGCTGGGGTGGACCGTCGAGCAGTGGCGGGAGTTCCTGGAGCGGCCCGGCGTGGAGACCTGGGTCGCGTATGAGCGCGGCACTCCGGCGGGGTACATCGAGCTGGACGGGCAGGACGAGGGCGTGGTGGAGATCGCGTACTTCGGGCTGCTGCCCGCCTTCCGGGGGCGGCGCATCGGCGGGCATCTGCTGACCTGGGGCACCGCCCGCGCCTGGGACCTGGCCGAGCGCTGGGCCTGGCGGCCGCCGACCAAGCGGGTGTGGCTGCACACCTGCAGCGAGGACGGGCCGTACGCGCTGGACAACTACCGGCGGCGCGGGTTCCGGGTCTTCGACACCAAGCACGACGCCGAGACCGACACCCACACAGAGACCGAGTGAGCCGACCGCCCGGACCGCAAGTCATGCGACAGGTGACCAAGGACACAGCATCTCACCATGCGGGACATTCTTGTCCAGATATTGGATGATGGTGGACTGCCCCGAGACCCCCATGCCACGCTTCCCTCATGTCTCGAGCTGGAATTGCCTTGGTGAGTCGGCGCCACGTCGATCTCGGCCGCATGTCCAGCGCGATCTGTCCAGCCGGCTGAGGCTGTACCTCTAGGCGGGCCCCACCCCTCCGGGAAAGCACCGCCAGCACCGCCGGCCCCACCGCATTCCCTGCCGCCCCCGACGACGTGGGCGACCTCGCACGCCTCACTCTCCCCGCCACCGCACCTCACCCTCCCCCGTATTGCCATGCCCGCCTGCGCAAAACCGCAGGTCAAAGCGCAGGTCACCGAAGCGCAGGCCAAAGCGCTGGGCACCGAGGGTGTGCACGAGCACCGTCCGCCGCACCAGAGCCGCTCAGAAGGACACACACCGCCATGGCCGCCACCCCGGACCGCCCCAGCGCAGCCACGCCCCGCCGCAAGGCCGGACGCCACCGCGGCGAGGGCCAGTGGGCCGCGGGTCACTTCACGCCCCTCAACGCCAACGAGCAGTTCAAGAAGGACGACGACGGTCTCAATGTGCGGACACGCATTGAGACGATCTACGCCCACCGTGGTTTCGACGCCATCGACGGCGCCGACCTGCGCGGACGTATGCGCTGGTGGGGTCTGTACACCCAGCGCAAGCCCGGTATCGACGGCGGTAAGACCGCCATCCTGGAGCCGGAGGAGCTGGACGACGAGTTCTTCATGCTGCGCGTCCGTATCGACGGCGGTCGGCTGACCACCGAGCAGCTGCGGGTCATCGGCGAGGTCTCCCAGGAGTTCGCCCGCGGCACGGCCGACATCACCGACCGGCAGAACATCCAGTACCACTGGATCCGGATCGAGGACATGCCGGAGATCTGGCGGCGGCTGGAGGCCGTCGGCCTGTCGACCACCGAGGCGTGCGGCGACACCCCGCGCGTCATCGTCGGCTCGCCCGTCGCCGGGATCGCCGAGGACGAGATCATCGACGGCACCCCGGCCATCGAGGAGATCCACAGCCGCTTCATCGGCAACAAGGAGTTCTCCAACCTGCCGCGCAAGTTCAAGACGGCCATCTCCGGCTCGCCGCTGCTCGACGTCGTCCACGAGATCAACGACGTCGCGTTCGTCGGCGTACGTCACCCCGAGCACGGCCCGGGCTTCGACCTGTGGGTCGGCGGCGGTCTGTCCACCAACCCGAAGATCGGCATCCGGCTCGGCGCCTGGGTCCCGCTGGACGAGGTCCCGGCGGTCTGGGCGGGTGTGATCGGCATCTTCCGCGACTACGGCTACCGACGGCTGCGCAACCGCGCCCGGCTGAAGTACCTGGTGGCCGACTGGGGCGCGGAGAAGTTCCGCCAGGTGCTGGAGGACGAGTACCTGAAGCACAAGCTGGTCGACGGCCCCGCGCCGGAGCAGCCACTGCAGCGATGGCGCGACCACATCGGCGTACACCGCCAGCAGGACGGCCGCTACTACGTCGGCTTCGCGCCGCGCGTCGGCCGTGTGGACGGGGCGACCCTCACCAAGATCGCCGAACTGGCCGAGGCACATGGCTCCGGCCGTCTCCGTACCACCGTCGAGCAGAAGATGATCGTGCTCGACGTCGAACAGGACCGGGTCGACTCGCTCGTCGCCGGCCTGGAGGCGCTGGACCTTCAGGTCCAGCCGTCCACGTTCCGGCGCGGCACGATGGCCTGCACCGGCATCGAGTTCTGCAAGCTCGCGATCGTCGAGACCAAGGCGCGCGGCTCCGCGCTGATCGATGAGCTGGAGCGCCGGCTGCCCGAGTTCGACGAGCCCATCACCATCAACCTCAACGGCTGCCCCAACGCGTGCGCACGTATCCAGGTCGCCGATATCGGCCTCAAGGGCCAGCTGGTCATGGACGACAACGGCGACCAGGTCGAGGGCTACCAGGTCCACCTGGGCGGCGCGCTCGGCCTGGAGCCCGGCTTCGGCCGCAAGGTGCGCGGTCTGAAGGTCACTTCCGCCGAACTCCCCGACTACATCGAGCGCGTGCTGCGCCGCTTCCAGGAAGAGCGGGAAGAGGGCGAGCGGTTCGCGACGTGGGCGGCGCGGGCGAGCGAGGAGGCACTTTCGTGAGCGACGCACGCATGAAAGCTGCCTGCGCGCAGCGCAGCCGCTTGAGGGCGGTGGCGGGAGACGGGCGGGACGCCGGGCCGCAGACGACCACGAAAGTCGCGCCTCTGCGCCGCGCGGGCGGAGAAGCGAGCAAGAAGGCACCTTCGAGCGAAGCGAGCGACAGGAAGAAGGAGGCGTCATGAGTGAGCGTGCGGCGCCTTTCTACTGCCCGTACTGCGGGGACGAGGACCTGCGCCCCTCCGAAGAAGGCCACGGCGCCTGGGAATGCGTGTCCTGCAACCGCGCGTTCCGGCTGTCGTTTCTCGGGCTGCTGGCCAAGGGGCTGCGGCGCGACCACGGCGAAGGGGGCACGGCGATATGACCGAGCAGCAGCAGAACACACTGGACCTGCAAGAGCTGGCCGAGCGCGCGGGGCGTGAACTGGAGGACGCCCCGGCGCTGGAGATCCTGCGCTGGGCGGCCGACACGTTCGGGCCGCGCTTCTGCGTCACGTCCTCGATGGAGGACGCGGTGGTGGCCCATCTGGCGTCCCGTGTGCTGCCGGGCGTCGATGTGGTGTTCCTCGACACCGGCTACCACTTCCCGGAGACCATCGGCACCCGCGACGCGGTGGCGGCCGTGATGGACGTCAACGTCATCACGCTCACCCCCCGCCAGACCGTCGCCGAGCAGGACGCCGAGTACGGCCCCAAGCTGCACGACCGGAACCCGGACCTGTGCTGCGCCCTGCGCAAGGTCAAGCCGCTGGAGGAGGGGCTGCGCGGCTATGACGCCTGGGCGACCGGGCTGCGCCGCGACGAGTCCCCGACCCGCGCCAACACCCCGGTGGTGGGCTGGGACCCCAAGCGGGCCAAGGTCAAGGTCTCCCCGATCGCCCGCTGGACGCAGGCGGACGTGGACGCGTACGTCGACGAACACGGTGTGCTCACCAACCCCCTGCTGATGGACGGATACGCGTCGGTGGGGTGCGCGCCCTGCACCCGGCGGGTATTGGAGGGCGAGGACGCACGGGCCGGCCGCTGGGCGGGCCGCGCCAAGACCGAGTGCGGGCTGCACGGCTGATGGCTGACCAGGAGAACCAGATGAGCGCGACAGGGCGCAGCGCGGGAGCCGTAGGGCGCGGTGCCCGCGCCGGAGGCGCTGATATGCACCGTGAAAGTGAGGAGGCACAGGGAGCTCGGGCTGCAGCAGGATTTGCGGCTCCGCCGCGTGAGCGACCGAAGCCGACGAGCGTCGACACCGGCATCGGGCGCCCGGAGGCGGGAGCGCCAATCAAAAGGGGCGCTACGGTGTGGCTGACCGGGTTGCCCAGTGCGGGCAAGACCACCATTGCCTACGCGCTGGCCGAGCGGCTGCGCGGCGAGGGTCACCGGGTGGAGGTGCTGGACGGCGACGAGATCCGCGAGTTCCTCTCCTCCGGCCTCGGCTTCTCCCGCGAGGATCGGGACACCAACGTCCAGCGGATCGGCTTCGTGGCCGAACTGCTGGCCTCCAACGGCGTCAAGGTCCTGGTGCCGGTCATCGCCCCGTACGCGGACAGCCGCGAGGCGGTCCGCAAGCGCCACCAGACCGAGGGCACGGCGTATCTGGAGGTGCATGTCGCCACGCCGGTGGACGTATGTGCCGAGCGCGATGTGAAGGGGCTGTACGCCAAGCAGGCCGCGGGCGCGATCAAGGGGCTGACCGGGGTCGACGACCCGTACGAGGCCCCCGACTCCCCGGATCTGCGCATCGAGACGCATCAGCAGGGTGTGCAGGAGTCCGCCGCGGCGCTCAGGTCGCTGCTGAGTGAGAGGGGTCTGGCATGACCACCGTGGCTCAGACGAACGGAACCGGACCCGGCCCGGAGGACGGCGGCGAGGACGGCAATCTCTACGCGCTGACGCACCTGGACGCGCTGGAGTCCGAGGCGGTGCACATCCTCCGCGAGGTGGCGGGCGAGTTCGAGCGGCCGGTGATCCTGTTCTCCGGCGGCAAGGACTCCATCCTCATGCTGCATCTGGCGCTCAAGGCGTTCGCCCCGGCGCAGGTGCCCTTCTCGCTGCTGCACGTCGACACCGGACACAACTTCCCCGAGGTCCTGGAGTACCGGGACCGTGTGGTGGCGGCCCATGGGCTGCGCCTCCATGTGGCCTCCGTACAGGACTACATCGACCGCGGGGTCCTCAAGGAGCGCCCCGACGGCACCCGCAACCCGCTGCAGACGCTGCCGCTGACGGAGAAGATCCAGGCCGAGCGGTTCGACGCGGTCTTCGGCGGCGGTCGCCGCGACGAGGAGAAGGCCCGCGCCAAGGAGCGGGTGTTCTCGCTGCGGGACGAGTTCTCGCAGTGGGATCCGCGCCGCCAGCGCCCTGAGCTGTGGAACCTGTACAACGGCCGCCACGCGCCGGGCGAGCACGTCCGCGTCTTCCCGCTGTCCAACTGGACCGAGCTGGATGTGTGGCAGTACATCGCCCGCGAGCACATCGAACTGCCGGAGATCTACTTCGCCCATGAGCGCGAGGTCTTCCAGCGCGGCGGCATGTGGCTGACCGCCGGCGAGTGGGGTGGGCCCAAGGACGGCGAGACGGTCGAGAAGCGGCAGGTCCGCTACCGCACCGTCGGCGATATGTCCTGCACCGGCGCCGTCGACTCCGACGCGACCACGCTGGACGCCGTCATCGCCGAGATCGCCGCCTCCCGGCTCACCGAGCGCGGCGCCACCCGCGCCGACGACAAGCTGTCCGAGGCCGCCATGGAGGACCGCAAGCGCGAGGGGTACTTCTAAGCATGACCACGACGCCCAAGACCACGACCACGACCGCAGAGCTCGCCGAGACGACCCTCCTGCGGTTCGCCACCGCCGGTTCGGTCGACGACGGCAAGTCCACCCTCGTCGGCCGCCTGCTGCACGACTCCAAGTCGGTCCTCGCCGACCAGCTGGAGGCCGTGGAGCGCGCGTCGGCGAGCCGCGGCCAGGACGGCCCGGACCTCGCGCTGCTCACCGACGGGCTGCGCGCCGAGCGCGAGCAGGGCATCACCATCGACGTGGCGTACCGCTACTTCGCCACGCCCCGGCGCCGGTTCATCCTCGCCGACACGCCCGGCCATGTGCAGTACACCCGCAACATGGTCACCGGCGCCTCCACCGCCGAGCTCACGGTGATCCTGGTCGACGCCCGCAACGGCGTGGTCGAGCAGACCCGCCGCCACGCCGCGATCGCGGCGCTGCTGCGCGTCCCGCATGTGGTCCTCGCGGTCAACAAGATGGACCTGGTCGACTACCGGGAGGCCGTCTTCGCGACCATCGCCGAGGAGTTCACGGCGTACGCCACCGAGCTCGGCATCCCCGAGGTCACCGCCATCCCGATCTCGGCGCTGGCCGGTGACAACGTGGTGGAGCCGTCCGCGACGATGGACTGGTACGGCGGCCCGACCGTCCTGGAGCACCTGGAGACCGTCCCGGTCAGCCATGACCTGGCGCACTGCCACGCACGGTTGCCCGTGCAGTACGTGATCCGTCCGCAGACCGCGGAGCACCCGGACTACCGGGGCTACGCGGGCCAGATCGCGGCCGGTTCGTTCCGTGTCGGCGAGCGGGTCATGGTGCTGCCGTCCGGCCGTACGACCACGATCTCGGGCATCGACCTGCTGGGCAAGCCGGTGGAGGTGGCCTGGACGACGCAGTCGGTGACCGTTCTGCTGACGGACGACATCGACGTCTCGCGCGGCGATCTGATCGTGCCGGGCAAGGACGCGCCGCAGGCCACGCAGGACATCGAGGCGACGGTCTGCCATGTCGCCGACCAGCCGCTGACGGTCGGCCACCGGGTGCTGCTCAAGCACGGCACCCGCACCGTGAAGGCCATCGTCAAGGACATCCCGTCCCGGCTGACCCTCGACGATCTGTCCCTGCACCCGCACCCGGAGCAGCTTGTCGCCAACGACATCGGCCGGCTGAAGCTACGTACCGCCGAGCCGCTGCCGGTCGACTCCTACGCCGATTCGCGCCGCACCGGCTCGTTCATCCTGATCGACCCGGCCGACGGCACGACGCTGACCGCGGGCATGGTGGGCGACTCGTTCGCGACCCCTGTCCCCACCCATGACGAGCAGGCCGATGACGACGGATGGGACTTCTGACCATGTCCGGTGATGTCTTCTCCACCTTCGCGAAGGAGGGCGGCCGCGTCGGCAGCGGTGCCCTGGGCAGTGGGCAGGGAGGGGTCGGCCGATGTGCCAGCTGACCTGTGTGCTCCCCGTCCCCCTGCCCCATCGCAACCGAAGACCAGCCGAACTGCCGGGCGTCCCCTGACGCTGTCCCCGGCCCTCCGAGAGGAAATCCTCCCGTGTCCGTCGACCGCACCACGCATCCTCGACCCGCCTTTAGCCGACGCACCCGCCTCTTCGCGGCAGCCGCCGCCCTCCCCCTGCTGATCGGCGCGCTGGGCGCCTGCGGCTACGGCTCCGAGAAGGACGACACGGGAGACAAGACCGTCCCCGCCGCCGGCGGCAAGAAGATCGGCGGCCTGGACACGGTGAAGGTCGGCTACTTCGCCAACCTCACCCACGCCACCGCGCTGGTGGGTCTGCGCGACGGCGGGGAGATCCAGAAGGAGCTGGGCGGCACCAAGATCAAGCCGTTCGTCTTCAACGCGGGCCCGTCCGAGATCGAGGCGCTGAACGGTGGCTCCATCGACATCGGCTGGATCGGCCCCTCGCCGTCCATCAACGGCTATGTGAAGTCCCACGGCAAGAACCTCAAGATCATCTCGGGTTCCGCATCGGGCGGGGTCAAGCTCGTCGTCAACCCGAAGAAGATCAAGAAACTCGACGACATCAAGGGCAAGAAGATCGCCACCCCGCAGCTGGGCAACACCCAGGACGTGGCGTTCCTCAATTGGATCGCCGAGAAGGGCTGGAAGGTCGACGCCCAGAGCGGCAAGGGCGATGTCTCCGTGGTCCGTACGGACAACAAGGTGACCCCCGACGCGTACAAGTCCGGCTCCATCGACGGCGCCTGGGTGCCCGAGCCGACCGCCTCCAAGCTGGTCGCCGAGGGCGGCAAGGTGCTGCTGGACGAGTCCACCCTGTGGCCGGACAAGAAGTTCGTCATCACCAATGTGATCGTCCGGCAGGACTTCCTCAAGGAGCACCCGGATGTCGTCGAGGCCGTACTGCGCGGCTCGGTGAAGACCAACGCGTACATCAAGGCCAACCCCGACAAGGCGAAGGCCGAGGCCAACGCCACGCTCAAGGCGGAGACCGGCAAGGCGCTCCCGGCCGAGGTGATCGACCCGGCGTGGAAGGGCATCGAGGTCACCGACGACCCGCTGGCCTCGACCCTCAACACCGAGGCGGACCACGCGGTGGCGGCCGGGCTGCTGGAGAAGCCCGACCTCAAGGGCATCTACGACCTGACCCTGCTCAACAAGGTCCTCAAGGCGGAGGGCAAGCCCACGGTCTCGGCCGCCGGTCTTGGCACCCAGTAGCCGCCGGGCGCCCGCGTACGCACGCATCGCGTACGCGGGCGCCCCGTACGCACACCCGCATCCCGTACGCACACCCGCACGTACGCACACCGCACGTACGCACCCATCAGGAGGTGACCGGATGTCCCCGGCACTGACCACCGACAAGGCCGACCGGGCGGGCGCGGCCACGGCGGCCGCGGCAGGCCCGTCGCAATCCTCCGGAGCTGTCCGGATCGACCACGTCCACAAGGCGTTCGGCCGCCCCGGCGCCGCACAGCCCGTGCTCGACGACATCAACCTCGATGTCCGGCCGGGCGAGTTCGTCTGCATCCTGGGCGCCTCGGGCTGCGGTAAGTCGACGCTGCTCAACCTGGTCGCGGACCTGGACAGGCCGACCGCCGGGACCATCGAGGTCGCCGGCGGCCGGCCGGCCCTGATGTTCCAGGAGCACGCGCTCTTCCCGTGGCTGACCGCGGGCAAGAACATCGAACTGGCGCTGCGGCTGCGCGGCGTACCGCGCGCCGACCGCAAGCCCAGGGCGGAGGAGCTGCTGGAGCTGGTGCGGCTGGGCGGCTCGCACGGCAAGCGGGTGCACGAACTGTCGGGCGGTATGCGGCAGCGCGTCGCGCTCGCCCGCGCGCTGGCGCAGGACTCCAGCGTGCTGCTGATGGACGAGCCGTTCGCCGCGCTCGACGCCATCACCCGCGATGTGCTGCACGGCGAACTGACCCGCATCTGGAGCGAGACGGGCGTCTCGGTCCTGTTCGTCACGCACAACGTGCGCGAGGCGGTACGTCTGGCCCAGCGCGTGGTGCTGCTGTCCTCGCGGCCGGGGCGGGTCGTCCGGGAGTGGACGGTCGACATTCCGCAGCCGCGCCGGATCGAGGACGCGGCCGTCGCGGACCTGTCCATTGAGATCACCGATGAACTGCGTGGGGAGATCCGCCGCCATGGCCGGCACTGAGATCACCGGCGAGTCGCCGAAGACGACGGCCGCCGTGGAGAAGACGGACGAGCCCACAGGGAAACGGCCAAAGCAGTCCAGCCAGGACCTGGCGGGTCTCGAGGCCGGGCTCGACGCGCTGGACGCGGTGCAGATCCGGCGTACGTCCCCGGCCGAGGTGCTGGTCCAGAAGGTGCTGCCGCCCGTCGTGGCCGTCGCCCTGATCCTCCTCATCTGGAAGGTGCTGGTCTGGGCGAAGGTCACCGCCGACTACAAGCTCCCCGACCCCAAGCTGGTCTGGGACGCGCTGCGGGACCTGTGGCTCAAGGGCGAACTGCTCGACATCATCTGGACCAGCGTCTCGCGCGGCCTGTTCGGCTTCCTCATCGCGCTGGCCATCGCCACCCCGCTGGGGCTGATCGTCGCCCGGGTGAAGTTCGTCCGGGCCGGGATCGGCCCGATCCTGTCCGGGCTCCAGTCGCTGCCCTCGGTGGCGTGGGTGCCGCCCGCGGTGATCTGGCTGGGCCTCAACGACAAGATGATGTACACCGTCATCCTGCTCGGCGCGGTCCCCTCGATCGCCAACGGCCTGGTCTCCGGCATCGACCAGGTGCCCCCGCTGTTCCTCCGCGCCGGACGCACACTCGGCGCCCGGGGCCTGGTCAGCGCCCGGCACATCCTGCTGCCCGCCGCGCTGCCCGGCTATGTCGCCGGGCTCAAGCAGGGCTGGGCGTTCTCCTGGCGCTCGCTGATGGCCGCGGAGATCATCGCCAAGTCCCCCGACCTGGGACTCGGGCTCGGCCAGTACCTGGAGAACCAGCGCAACAACTCCGATATGGCGGGGGTGCTGCTCGGCATCATCATGATCCTGTTCGTCGGGATCGCGATCGAGCTGCTGATCTTCGCCCCGATCGAGCGGCGGGTGCTGCGCAGCCGGGGCCTGCTGGCAAACGCCCGCTGACGCCCGTACCCGGCCCGCATCCCACCCTCTAAGGAATCCGGAAACGCCTCCCGTGACCTCCCCCACCCCCACCCTGCTGGTCATCGCCCACGGCAGCCGCGACCCACGCCACGCGGCGACCGTCGCCGCGCTGTGCGCGCGGGCGCGGTCGCTGCGGGCGGGGCTGCGGGTGGAGGCGGCGTTCCTGGACTTCAACGCGCCGCGGGTGGGCCAGGTCCTGGACCGCCTGGCGGCGGAGGGCGCCCACGACATCGTCGCCCTCCCGCTGCTCCTCACCCGCGCCTTCCACGCGAAGGCCGACATCCCGGCGGTGCTGCGCGAGGCGACGGCCCGCCACCTTGGCCTGCGCGTCCGGCAGGCCGAGGTCCTGGGCCCCTCGCCGCTGCTGACGCGGGCCCTGGAGCGGCGCCTGTACGAGGCCGGGCTGCGGCCCGGCGACCGACGCTCGACCGGGGTCGTCCTGGCCTCGGCGGGCTCCACCGACCCGGAGGCGATCGCGGTGATCGCAGAAATCGCGCGGGAGTGGCGGCACACCGGTTGGTGCGCCGTGCGGCCCGCGTTCGCCTCCGCCTCTCTCCCGCGCACCGAGGACGCGGTGCGCGCGCTGCGCGCCGAGGGCGTCCGCCGGGTGGCCGTCGCCCCGTACGTCATCGCCCCCGGCCGGCTCCCGGACCGCATCGCGCACGGCGCGCGCGAGGCGGGCGCGGATGTCCTGGCGGGCGTTCTGGGCCCGGCCCCGGAGCTGGCCCGGCTGCTGCTGCGCCGCTACGACGAGGCGCGGGCGGGGGCCGGGAAGCTCACCGCACTCACGGCCTGACGGGTCCCGGCGCCCCAGTACGAGGGGCGGCATGGCCGCCGCTGGGGGATAATCCTGCTACTCATCACCCGGCCGGACCACATCCCTCCCCTCCCCGCCGTTCACCGCCCCTTCCGCGTACCGTCCGCCACTCTTGCCGACCCGGCCCCCGGACACCGCTGGACTTTCCCCGCACCCACCAGGAGGGGATGTCATGCGCAACGAACGCGCCACTCGTACACTCGAAGCCGACAGAGCCCGCCGCGGACCTCGTACGCGAGTCGCGCTCGCCGTGGCGTCCACCATCGCGCTGACGGTGCCCGGACCAGCGCAGGCGGCCACCACCCCCGCCCAGGTCCAGGCCCAGGTCAACTGGACGACGCGGACCGTGGCCCCGGGCGTCCAGATACGCACCGGCACCATCCAGCACCCGGACGCCGAACCGGCCTGGACCGTCGCCATCCACGCCCCCGCCGTCAACCGGCTGACCGGCGCCAAGACGTTCGCCCCGGTCGGCGCCCGCACCTGGGCGGAGGACACCGCGCGGCGGCTGCGCGACGCCGGGCTCGAGCCGCGCCTGGAGCAGGTCAGCTGGCCCGCGTACGCGGACACGCCGCGCGGCACGATGGGTTGGCGGGTGCGCGTCGGTGCGTACGCCACTTCGGACGAGGCGCAGCGTACGACCCCGAAGGTGACCGCGCTCGGCCTCCAGCCGGCCGTGGAGTGGACCGGCTACGACGTCGAGCAGCCGGCCGACCGGGAGAGCGTGCATGTCGCGGTCATCGACCCGGCCGCGTTCACCGGCACCGTCGAGGCCACGCACAACGGCAATGTCGCGGACCGCGAGACGACCTCTTCGGCCGCCGCGAAGAACGGCTCGCTGGTCGGCGTCAACGGCGGCTTCTTCATCACCTCCGACTCCGACGGCGTACAGGGCACGATGGCCGGAATCGGCGCCTACGACGGCGAGCTGCAGTCGATGGCCGCCGGTTCGCGCGCCGCGCTGATCCTCGCCGACGGCGGGCGGCGTGCCCGTATCGCGGATCTGACCACCACGGTCACCGCGCGGTCCGGGTCCGCCACCTACGCGGTGCAGGGCATCAACCGGGTGCCCGGCAAGGTGCGCAACTGCGGCCGCCCCGGCGCCACCCCCACCGAGCTGCCCCGCCAGGACCTCACCTGCGCCAAGGCCGACGACCTGGTCAAGTTCACGGCGGCGTTCCGCGCCGACCTGCCCACCGGCCCGGGTGTCCAGGTGGTGCTCGACGCCGACCACCACGTGGTCTCCGCCGGCCGGCGCGGCGGCGAGGTCCCGGCCGGTGGCTCGGTGCTGCAGGGCGTCGGCTCCGCCGCCGACTGGCTGACCGCCCAAGGCCGTCCGGGCGCGCGGATCGCCGTCCAGGAGACGGTCCGCGACACCGCCGGGCGGCAGGTCGAGCTCGGCCGCGACGACAGCATCGTCAGCGCCGCGCCCACCCTGGTGGAGGACGGCCGGATCGCCATCGACGCCGCCACCGAGGGCATGCTCGACCCCCAGGACCTCTCCTTCGGCTACGCCTGGTCCAACGGACGGCAGCCGCGCACCATGGCCGGCCTCGACAAGCGCGGACGCCTGCTCCTCGTCACCGTGGACGGCCGCCGGCCCGGCGTCAGTGAGGGCTTCACCCTGGCGGAGGGCGCCGACTTCATGCGCTCCCTGGGCGCGGAGCAGGCCCTCAACCTGGACGGCGGCGGATCCAGCACCATGACCGTCGCGGGTGAACTCGTCAACGCCCCCTCGGACGCGGCGGGCGAGCGTCCGGTGGGCGACACGGTGCAGGTGCTCCCGGCAGGCCCCGCACGCTGAATTTGCGGTGAGTACGGGACAGCGACACGCCGTCGTATTGGCGTGTCGCTGTCCCATACTCACCGCACATCGCGTGCCTGCTACACAAGCAGGTCGAGGCCCTTGTGTCCGATGTCCGGGGCGTTGAGGGCCAGCCAGCCGTGGCCGCTCATCCGCGTGTCGGGGCCGATCTCGGTGGGGTCGACGGACAGCAGTCCGCACGCGTAGGCGGCCCGCGCCGTACCCTCGTTCGGCTCGGCTTCGTAGTACTCCGGGTCGTAGTCCTCGTCGTCGACGACCAGGTCCTCCCAGGGCAGCGGCTCGCCGATCCACTCGGGGTCGCTCTCCGCCGCGTAACGCCGCCGGATCCGCCCCTTCTCGGCCACCACCCAGACGTCCGACCCGCCCGCCTCGTCCTGGAAGAACATCTGCGCCTCGCCGCAGTGCTCGCTCAGCCGCTCGACCGCACCCATCCAGTCGCCCCAGTCCCAGCCGACCGCCTCGGCGAGGTTGCCGAAGATCAGCCGCCAGCCGTCCAGTTCCGGCGTGATGAACACGGGGTACGCGCCCCTGCGCGACGACATGTCCTCCACATCGGCGCCTTCCTCCAGCGTGACCGGAAACCGGTCGTGCAGCCCCAGCGCCTCGAAGACCCCCTCGTACGCCGCGCCGGGCACCGCGTACCACCATCCGCGCGGTTCCAGCCGGGACGGCTTCTCCCCACTGGCCTTGATCCGCGCGCGGCGCTCCAGCAGCGCCTTGTCGCGGGCGTCGAGGGTGTCGATCAGTCCGGTGGCGAGGAGTTCGCGGAGCCTGTCGTGTGTCATGGTCAGGGACCCTAGCCCGACGATATGACAACACGAGTGAGGAGGGCCTGGTGAAGAGTCTGCTGCGCCGCTGGGGGACGACCGCGGCCGCCGTGACCGTTGTGCTGATCGGCGCTCTGCTGCTGGCAGGCCAGGTCAAGCACGTATGGGACGGCCACACCGAGTTGGCCGCGCTGCGCGCCCACGGACTGCACGCCCGGGCCCAGGCGTCCCTGACCACCTCCTGCAGCCAGGGCCGGGGCATCAGCTGCCACACGTCATCGGTGTGGCTCGATTTCAACGACGCCGACGGCGACTCCGTCTCCGTACCGGAGGAGACGATCGACGGCTCGCTCTACGTCCCGCACGGCCACCGCGACGCCGAGGACCGCGTGGCGACGACCGTCGTCTACGACCGGGCGAACCCCTACGAGGCACAGCCCGCCGGCGCCCTCGACCAGAGCGTCCTCGACCTCGCGGCCCACCGCTGGATCGCCTGGACCATCGCGCTCGCCCTCCTCGGCGGCGGCACCGCCGGCGCCATCGCCGCCTGGCCGCCGCCCCGGCCCCGGCCCGCACCCCGGCGGCGCCCGGCCTGACGACAATTGGCGTGCCCGCAACCGCATCGCCGTGATTCGCTACCCCGTATGGCAAGACTGCGACTCGACCGCGTCCTCGTCGTGGACATCGAAGCGACCTGCTGGGACGGCCCGACCCCCGAGGGCATGGAATCCGAGATCATCGAAATCGGCCTGTGCGAACTGGACATCGCCACCGGCGAACGCCCCGTCCGCAGCTCCCTCATGGTCCGCCCCGAGCGCTCCACCGTCAGCCCCTTCTGCACCGAGCTGACCACCATCACCCCCGAACAGGCCGCCGCCGGCATCGGTTTCGCCGAGGCCTGCGAGATCCTGCGCGCCGAACACGGCGCCGGACACCGCGTATGGGCCAGCTGGGGCGAGTACGACCGCGCCCAGTTCACCCGCCAGTGCGCGGCGACGAACACCCGCTATCCGTTCGGCACCCGGCATCTCAACGTCAAGAACCTCTACTCGCTGATGCACTCCCTCGACCGCGAACTGGGCATGGCCGGCGCCCTCAATCACGCGGGGCTCCCTCTCGAGGGCACACACCACCGGGGCGTGGACGACGCGTGGAACATCGCGGGGCTGCTGGCGGGGTTGCTGGGGCGCGGCGCGGTCCACGCCTTGTAGGCTCCGCCGTGATCACCAACGTGGGCCCGGGGGAGGAACGTTGACGGAAGCAGAGCCGCGCCATATCGACCCGCTCGAAGCCGTGGAGCACCTGTTCGCGCTGTGGCTGCCGCACTGGCGCCTGGCACTCGTCGGCGGCGAAGCTCCGCCGTCGTACGAGGAGGAGTGGACCGCCGCGCCCTCGCCGGCCGAGGTGTCGGACTACGGCGCCTTCCCGGCCACGTTCGACGGCCCCGACGGGCAGCGCCATCCGGTGGCCGTCGAGCGGTTCGACATCGAGGACCCGGACGAGACATCGTCCGGCCCCCTGCACGCCTCATGGGGCCTGCCGGACGAGGGTGCGGAGCATACGTTCGCGTTCATCAGCGAATTCCTCACCGACGGAACGGAGTCGGGCCGGGGCCGGGCGCTCGCCGGATACCTGGCCGGATATCTGGCGGCGGACGGTACGGATCTGCTCCGCATCATGGTGGCCGCCGAGCCGGACGGCCCCGCGCTGGACGATGAGCTGCACCTGCTGGTGCGCTCCCACGACAGAACAACCCGGCTGGCCCTGGCCGACGCCGCAACCGCCCCCGACGCCAATGACACGCCCGAGTACCGGATCGCCTGCGTCACGTCCCTGCTCAGCGAATTCCTCCAGATCAACAACACCGACGCCGTGACCTTCGAGGTGACCTTCGGCACCCATGACGTCGACCTGAACGTCGCCGACCCCGACGCCGCCTTCCGCGCGGGCTGGGCCGGGGACGAAGACTGGCTGATCGCGGAGGAGGACGACGACGAAACCGACGACGTCCTGTGGCCCCTGGACGCCGCCTCCCTGAAAGCCGCGCTGACCGAGTCCGAACAGAACATGGTCGCGGCGGCCCGGGCCCAGACCCTGGTCTGGGAGTTCGACTCCACGACGCCCGAGATCCCCGGCGATGAACTGGTCTCCTGGCTCGCCCGCGACCTCCTCGAAACGGTCCTCACCAAGATCACCGGCGCGCCCGGCACCCCGCCCACCCTCGCGTACGCCAAGAACCTCCCCCTCGAATCCGTCCTGTCCGGCGAAGGGGACTCCTGTCTCCTCCTGGTCGGGGCGCAGCGCACCGCCCTCATCTACATCAGCGGCTAGACCTTGGCCGCGGGACGGGACGGTGCCGCCGCGGCCTCCCGGTGCCTGGTCTCCTTCGCGAGAGCCACGGTGACGACGGTGAGCATGCTCATCGAAGCGATGAAGACGACCACCCCGGCCACGCTGTGGTCGAACCAGAGCAGCAGACTGGTGGCCAGCACGGGGGCCAGTCCCCCGGTGAGGACGGTGCCGAGGTTGTTGGCGACACCGACGGCGCTGAACCGCACCCTGGTGTCGAAGAGTTCGGCGAAGAAGGCGGGCTGTGAGCCCAGGATCGCGGACTGGCCGACGCCGAGGGTGACCAGGAGCGCGAGCCAGATCAGCCAGGTGTTCTGCCCGTCGACGACGGCGAAGAACGGCCAGGCGGCGGCGAGCAGGACCAGCGCGCCGCCGATCGAGACGGGCCGCCGGCCGACCCGGTCCGAGAGCGCCCCGAACGCCGGGACGGTCACCAGTTTCACGGCCGCGGCGATGGAGATGCCGCCGAGCAGCGCGGACGTGGACATCCCGCGGTCCTCGGCGTACGCGACCGAGAACGTGCCGAAGATGTAGTAGCCCGCGTTCTCCGCGGCGCCCGCGCCGATCACGATGAGCATCTGCCGGGGATAGCGGCGCCAGGCCTCGACGAAGCGGGTGCGGCCCAGCCGCTCGCGCAGCGTGCCGGTCCGCTGCGGGCGGGCGGCTGCGCCGGAGTCCTGGAACTCGGCGGTCTCCCCGACCGACCTGCGCACCCACAGCCCGAAGAGCGTCAGCACCGCGCTGAGCAGGAACGGCACCCGCCAACCCCAGGACAGGAACGCCTCCTCGGACAGCAGCCCGGTCGCGAGGGCGAAGGCACCGGTGGACAGCAGCGTTCCGGTGCCGGTGCCGATCGCGGGCAGTGAGGTGAGCAGGCCGCGCCACTTCGGCGGGGCGTTCTCGAACAGGATGATCAGCGCTCCGGTCTTCTCGCCGCCCGCGGCGAAGCCCTGTACGAACCGCAGCAGCGTGAGCAGCAGCGGCGCGGCGACGCCTATCTGCGCGTACGTGGGCAGCAGGCCGATCGCGGTGGTGGCCAGGCCCATCAGCAGCAGGGTGGCGACCAGGACGTTCTTGCGGCCGCGGGTGTCGCCGCGTTCGCCGAAGAAGGCGCCGCCGAGCGGGCGGGCGACGAAGCCGATCGCGAAGGTGCCGTAGGCGAGGATCGTGCCGACCAGGGGGTCGCTGTCGGGGAAGTACACCTTGTTGAAGACCAACGAGGCCGCCGTGCCGTACAGCGCGAAGTCGTACCACTCGACGGTGGTGCCGAAGACCGCCGCGAGCATGACCCTCGGCTGGAACACGCGCCGTCTGCTTGCTACTTCGCTCATGGGACTCCTTCGTCGACTGACGGAGAATGCGACGCTGTACCACTAGGTGGTCCACTTGTGCCGCTGAATGGTTCGGTGATGTTATGGAGGCGCCCACCCGGTGACAAGGGGGTGGCGCCGACTTGTTTCCGCCGTGAGGAGACCCATGCCCGAGTCCGACGCGGGAGGCGTCCGCAGCGTGCAGCGCGCGGTCGAGCTGCTCGCCCTGTACGACGCCGAACACCCCAGCCGCACCGTGCGCGAGCTCGTCGACGCGACCGGTCTGGCCAAAACCACCGTGGTGCGCCTCGTGCACACCCTTGAGCGGTGCGGGCTGCTGTGGAGCCGCGGGGACGGACACACCGTCCCCGGCCCCGGACTGCTGCACTGGGCCGAACTCGCCCGGTCCACCTGGCAGTTGCCCGAATCGGCCCTCGCCGTGATGAAGCAGCTGAGCGAGGCCAGTGACGGCGAGGCCGTGCACCTGTACGTGCGCCAGCAGCAGGCCCGCGTCTGCATCGCCCGCCATGAGGGCGCCCGCACCCTGCGGCACGTGGTCCGGGTCGGGCAGGAGATGCCCCTGTGGTCGGGAGCCGCGAGCCATGTCCTCCTCTCCCGCGCCGAACAGGCCGACGTGGCAGAGGTGGCCGCCGCCGCACCGCACGAGGACTGGGCGACGGTGCTGTGGGAGCGGGCGCAGAAGGCGGCCGTCGCGGGCTGGGCGGTCAGCCACGGGGAGCGCGAGGCCGGGGTGTCCGGTGTCGCCGCCCCCGTCTTCGACAAAGCCGGGCGCCTCACCGCCGCCCTCGCCCTGGGCGGGCCCACCACACGCTTCACCGACGAGGCGGTGGCGGGCTTCGTTCCGGCGCTGACCGCGGCGGCACGCGACCTGACGGCACTCGACTGCATCGGAGGGACGGCCCGATGACCGGCGGCGGCCCGATGACCGGCGCGCTCCTCGACGGCGTACGCGTCCTCGACCTCACGAACGTCCTCGCCGGGCCGTTCGCGGGATATCAGCTCGCCCTCCAGGGCGCCGACGTCCTCAAGATCGAAATGCCTGGCTCCGGCGATCTGGCACGGCAGTTGGGCGCCGACCGGGCACTGAGCGAGGACCTGCTGGGGGCCTCGTTTCTCGCACAGAACGCGGGCAAACGCTCCCTGACCCTCAACCTCAAGGACCCCGAGGGCCGCGCCGCGCTGCTGCGGGCGGTGCGCGAGGCCGACGTCCTCGTCGAGAACTTCAGGCCCGGCGTCATGGACCGCCTGGGCGTCGGCTGGCAGGAGCTGCGCAAAGAGAATCCGAGCCTCGTCTACTGCGCGATCTCCGGATTCGGACAGACGGGGCCGATGCGCTCACGGCCCGCCTACGACCAGATCGTGCAGGGGCTGAGCGGCATGATGAGCGTCACCGGAACCCCTGACGTGGCCCCGCTGCGGGCCGGGTTCCCCGTGGCGGACACGCTCGGCGGCATGGCGGCGGCGTACGCGATCGCGGCGGCCCTGGTGCGGCGCGCCCGCACCGGCGAGGGCGCCCTGCTCGACGTGTCGATGCTGGAGGCGGCGCTGACGGCGATGGGCTGGGTCACCTCCAACTACCTGATCACCGGCCGCGAACCGCACCCCATGGGCAACGAGAACTTCACCGCCGCGCCGTCGGGCACCTTCGCCACGGCCGACGGGTACCTCAACATCGCCGCCAACCGGCAACAGCAGTTCGCCACCCTGTGCCGCCTCATCGCCCGCGACGACCTGCTCGACGACCCGCGCTTCCGTCACCCGGCCGACCGCAAGGCGTACCGGGACGAGCTGCGGGCCGAGGTCGAGGCCGGGCTCTCGGCGCGTACGGCGAAGGAGTGGGAGGAAGTCCTCTCCGACGCCGGAGTCCCCGCGGCCCGTGTCCTGTCGGTTCCGGACGCGCTCGGCCTGGAGCAGTTGGCATCCCGCTCGTTCGTCCACAGCCTGCCGTTCCCGGACGGCCGCGATCGGTCCCTGCGGGTGCTGGGCAGCCCCGTCAGCGTCGATGGCCACCCGGCAGGACCGTCGACCCCACCGCCGCTGCTCGGCCAGCACACGGACACGGCACTAGCCGAACTGGGCTACGACGAGCAGGAAATCGCACGGCTGCGGGAGCGCGGCGCCGTATGACCCTGCCACCCCACCACCCAAGGACAGCAACATGACCAGCGAACCGCCAACCACCAGCCCCACCGCACCCCGACCGATCGACGAAGCGAAGGTCACCGGCTGGTGGTCCACCGCAGTCAGCCGCATCCGCCCCGGTGAGATCCTTCTGCGCGGCTACCCCGTCGAGCAGCTCATCGGTCGCACGGGATTCGCCGAGCAGATCTGGCTGATGCTGCGCGGTGAGCTACCGAGCCCGGCACAGTGTCGGCTCCTGGAGGCCGCGCTGGTCGCCGCCGTGGACCACGGCCCGCAGGCCCCGTCCATCGCCGCCGCGCGCATGGCCGCGACCTGCGGTGTCGGCCTCAACAGCGCGGTTGCCACCGGCGCGGGCCTGCTGGGCGACACCCATGGCGGAGCCGGCCAGCAGTGCATGGAGATCTTGGCCCGCATCATAGGCGGCGAACAACCCACAGACGTGGTAAGCGAGTTCAGGCAACGGAAGGCCTACGTACCGGGATTCGGCCACCGCTTCCACCCGCGCGACCCGCGCCGAGACCCCCTCCTGACCCTGGTACGCGAGGCCGTGGACGCGGGCGAGGTCCCCGGCCACGCCCTGGCCGCGGGCCTCGCCCTGGAGGCGGCCCTGGCCGAGGGCCGCACCAAGCCGGTCCCCATGAACATCGACGGCGCAACCGCCATCATCTACGCGGAGCTGGGCTTCCCCGCCGAGCTCGGCCGCGGCCTTTTCGTCCTCTCGCGCAGCGTGGGCATCCTGGCGCATGCCTGGGAAGAGTACGAGGGCGGCGCCCGCATCAAGGGCCCACTGCCGACACCGCTGCTCGCCGGATACCACGGCACGCCGCCACGCGACGTGGAGCGCTGAGGACACCGAGGGACCCAGGGTCGAGTGTCCGAACCGCGTGCCAAGCTGGAGTCCAGGAACACGAGGAGGCGGTAATGGCGGTCATGAGCGTCGCCAAGATGCGAGTCGACGATCACGAAGGTCCTTGGACAGTCGAGGACGTCCTCGCACTCCCGGAGCACCCGGCACGCGCCCGCTATGAGCTCGTGGACGGCGTCCTCATGATGTCCCCCGCGCCCGCCTGGGACCACCAGATCGTGTCCTCAGAACTGCACCGTCAGATCCACACCGCCTTTGCCCAATCTGCCGCACCGTTCCTATCCGCTGGCGCTGTGATGGTGACCGGCGAGTCCAGGCTGTTCATCCCCGACATCGCCATCGTCGACCGCGCCGCCGTCCAGCGCGGGACGCTGGCCGTGCCACTCGAAGCGGTCCTGCTGCTCGTGGAAATCGTGTCGCCGTTCAACCGGTCCACCGACCGTATCCTCAAGCCCGCGCTCTACGCCCAGGCGAAGGTGCCGGCCTACTGGCGCGTCGAGCTCGAGCCCGAGGTGCGGATTGTGGTGCACGAGCTGTCCGTCGACACCTACCGCGAGGTGGCCACGGTCACGGGCAAGGAGTCCGTCCAGGTCGCCGGAGAGTTCAGCGTCGAGTTGGACGTCCCCGCGCTGCTCGGCGATCTGGCAGGCTGAGCGCCTGACCCTTCTCGCCTACCCGCTCCCCGCTGACGCGGGGACGCTCCACGACCGGCAGTTCGGCTCGTGACGCGCCTGTTTGGGGATGGATACGGGCTTGGCGGTGAGCGGTGCATACAGGGCGCGCAGGGCCACGAGGGCGGCATCGTTCCCCAGCACCACGGAGGCCGAGGGCCGGTCGGCGATCCGTCTGAGTTCTTGGAGCACATCCGCGAAAGGCTGCCGCCCGAGTCTGCGTATCCGCTGGTCCACTTCGTCCTTGTCGTCCTTCGCCAGGCACTCGGCGCACTTCGCCAACGTGTCGAGGCACTGCCCGACCGCGTCCAGCCGACCTTTGCGTAGCGTGCCTCGATTGAGCCGGAAGACATCGAGGGACGCGCAGCCTCGCGCGGTCAGGCAGTGGTACTCACCGCTGGTGAGCGAAAGCCGGAAGTGATCCGCCGGTTCGTCCGCCGTGGGATCGACGAGCAGGGGATTCCCAGCCGCATCTCGGGGGAAGGCACCGCCTTTGGCGTGGGTGTTGCAGAAGGCGCAGGCGAGCAGGTGGTTGTACCAGTCGAAGACCCGTCGTGGCGCATGGTTCAGAGGCTCGTGATGGTCGATCGCAGTGCCGAGACTTTCCGAGCAGTACATGCAGCGCTCGATGCCGCTGGCCATGGTGCGTAACGCGTCGGTCACCCTGCCGCGCGTGCCACTAGCGGCCTTCCAGGCGCTCCGGGCAATGGCTTCGGTCATGCCGACCTCGGGTAAGCGCTCGTGTGCTTTGGCGAGGAGATGGGCGGTCCGGGTGTCGAGCGGCGGCCGTTGCAGTGGAATCACTCGTCACGCCCCAGATGGGCGGCGACTTCGCTCACTCGGGCCGACAAGGAACTGTTCAGCTGTGCGCTCAACCGCCGGTATTCGGCCAGCTCCTCCTCGCTCGCCTGCTCGTCCAGGACTCGGAACTCCATGGCTGCCAGTTGTCGTCGCAGTTCATCGGCCCGCTCGGAGTACGGGGAGTCCACCCCAAAGAGGTCCGAGAGGATCGCGTCGTCCCCGCTGCCATACACGACTCGCTGGTACAGCTCCTCGTCGACCACCTCGGGCGGCCGCTCCTCGGTCGGGCCGGCCAGCCGGATCAAGCCGCCGGGGTCGGCGGCCTGGCAGATGTACGGGCTGTGGGTGGTGACGATGAACTGGATCTCGGGGAAGTGCTGCTTCATCCAATGCCCGAGCCGTTTCTGCCAGCTGACGTGCAGATGGGCGTCGACTTCATCTATGAGCACGACACCCGGCATGGGGATGACGGGATGTCCGTCGCGCTCCTCGACTCGAAGCTCGCCATACGCGCCATGCAGGTGTCGGACTATGTCGACGACCAGTGCGGTGACTGAGCGGTAGCCGTCACTCATCCCGCGCAAGGCCAGCACTCCGCGCGGGGTGTTCACCCAGAGACCGTCGGAGTCCACCCCTGTCACTTCGTGATCGTCGGGCAGCAACCCATCACCGAGCAGGAGTTTCACGGCCTCGACGAGCTCGCGTGCGCCGGTACGCCCTTCGAGGCTGCGCAGATGCTGGTCGATCAGCCAGGTGACGCCTTCCGTCAGGCAGACGCTCTCATCGAAGAGCGTTGCCAGCCGATCAGCGCGCTCGGAGCCCCCGGACCGAGCGGAGACTCCGCCGTCGAGACGGCGGTAGGGGCCGTAGCCGAGGCACAGCCACCCCTGCGGGGTTTCCTGCCAGGGGCCCGACTCAGCCCTGCGTTGCAGTTCGAACGCCGCCGCCGTCGACGGGCGCCGCAGGCGGACATGGCTCTCACCACGGTTGGTCACCCGCTCCCAGACCAGCCGGACGCTCCCAGTCTCCGGGAACCAAATCTTCGCGAGGTGGTTGTCGGTACTGACCCATCGGGCATCCACGTGTTCGGGACCGGCAACCCCCGCCTCGACGACTGCCTTACGCCCCCCACCCGTCACCCAATCGCCAGCCTCCTTGAGCAGCGCATGAGTGACGGCCGGGCCCTGCAGCGCCAACGCGAGCGCCTGCAGGACCGTCGTTTTACCGGAGCCGTTACGCCCGGCCAGTACGGTCCAGCCCGCGTGGCTGCCGTCCTCGCGCCGAGGGAAGCGCAGCGACGCGGCCCGCTGGCCGTGGAACCCCCGGACGCCGGAAAGCTCCAGCTCGGTGACGTACATGTGTGCCTCCTACCGACGGTCCGGCGTCTCTTCGCACACTATCGACCCGAGGAGCGGGGCGGGGCGCCCCGCCCCGCTCCCCGGTATGCGCTCAGGCCGCCTCGGCCTGCTCGAAGTCGGCGACTACGGATCGACCGAGCCAGACCAGCCTGGCCGACACCTCGTCCTCGCCGCCGCGCCCTCGCCCTGCGAACCACCGGAGGGCCCGCTCGGGCGTTTTGAGGACGAACTGGCGGGTGCCATCCGTGGTGGTGACCCGCACGGGTCCGTCATCGAAGGCCAGGCCCCAAGCCGCGACGCATCCGTCCTTCACGCCCGGGTCCACCTCGTATTCCTGGACGACAGCGAAGATCCGCGGCGCGACGGCGACGACGAGGTCGCACAGCTCTTTGTCGAAGGCTTCGAGGGACGTGTCCGCCCACGGGAACGAGAGCGGGGGGTCGTTCGGGCTCGGTGGGTTGGGGTTCGGTGTCTCCATATGGGCCTCCGAGTGGTGTCGGTGCCCCCGCTTCGGGCATGCCGGTGCCAGGGCGGCAGGCATGTGGGGGCAGTGCGCTTCCGGCTCGCGCCGGTCATCACTGTGTGATGAGCGCGTCACTCACAGTACGGCACAATTTTGTGCACCACAAGTTTGTGGCGATGTCCGAGCTGTCTGATTGGATGGCGGAACGAGCGCCTTTCGGAGGCTCGACAGAGCGGAGGGACGGGCATGGCATTGAGGAGTCAGCCCACCGCGTTCCAGGCGCGGTTGGGCGCCGAGCTGCGCAAGATGCGCGAGTCGGCAGGCATGACTGCCCGGGAGGCGGCCGAGCGGGTCGGAACCACCTCGGCCCAGATGAGCCATGTGGAATCGGGACGGGCGGGCATCAGCGCCGAACGAGTTCGGCAGATCGCGACTCAGTACGCGTGCCTCGACGAGGAATTGGTCGCCGAGTTGGCCGCCATGGCCACCGATCGCGGCAAGGGGTGGTGGGAGGAGTTCCGAGGCCACCTCGCACACGGTGCGCTGGATCTGGCCGAGCTGGAATCCCGCTCCCGCTATATGCGAACACTTCAGGCTGTCTACATTCCGGGTCTTCTGCAGACCGAGGAATACATGCGCGCCCTCATGGCTTATGGACTCCCCGAGCCGACGCCACACCACCTTGACTTGCTGGTGGACTTCCGCATGCGTCGTCAGCGCGTTCTGGAGCGCGACGCCCCTCCCCCATTCGAAGCGGTCATCTGCGAATCCGCCCTGCGCACACGGGTTGCCGACCGGGACGTAGCGCGTCGCCAGCTGCGGTACGTACTGGAGCAGTCAGAACGGCCGAACATCACTGTCCGGGTGATCCCCTTCGATGTCGACGGGTTTGGCGGGGCCGGAAATTCCATGCTGTACGCAGGTGGGCCTGTACCGAAACTGGATACCGTACAGCTGGACGCACTGAGGATGATTTTGCTAGACGCAGAGTCGCAGCTCGTGCGGTTTCGCTCCCTCCTCGACAAGGCCCTCGGATTCGCTCTCTCACCGGAGGAATCGCGAGATCTCATCCGTCGCATCTCGGCAGAACTTTGAAGGGACAGATCGTGACTGAAGCAATGGAGTGGCGGAAATCATCCTTCTCGGGCCACGGCGAGGAGGAGAACTGCGTCGAACTGGCCGTCGCAGACGGCAAAGTGCGGCTGCGGGAGAGCGACACACCCGCCGTAGCCATCCGCACGACCCCAGCCCAGCTCGGCACCTTCATACGCACCGCCAAAACCGGCGCGCTCGACCACCTGGGCTCGCCTTGCGATGGCGCGTCTTGACCCTTGCCGACTGAAAAAGTTCGGAACACACTCCGGAATGTTTCAGCACCTTTCCGGAGTCGCCAGAGATCAAGCGGCGGCCTCGTGATCCCCTCACCAAAGGAAGGCGATCATGACAAGGACAAGACGCCTGTTCACCAGCACCATCGCTCTCGCGTCCCTGATCCTCGCGCTGTTCACCGCAACCGGCACCGCCCACGCCGCAACCTCCGCCCCCGCCGCGCCCAGGGCCGGCGTGCGCATCATGCCGCTCGGTGACTCGATCACCGACGGCTACAACGTACCCGGCGGCTACCGCGTCGGCCTCTGGCAGAAGTTCGTGGCAGGCGGCCGGAGCGTCGACTTCGTCGGTTCCCAGTCCAACGGTCCGAGCAGTCTCGGCGACCGGGACCACGAAGGCCACTCCGGGTGGACGATCGGCCAGATCGACAGCAACGTCGTGAACTGGCTGCGCACCTACACCCCGCGCACCGTACTCCTGCACATCGGCACCAACGACATGTACGGCAGCGACCCCGCCGGGGCACCTGCCCGGCTCTCCACGCTGCTCGACCACATCACCGCCACGTCCCCCAATACGGATGTCTTCGTGTCCACGATCATCCCCATCTCCTTCGCCGACTCGACCGTCCGTACCTTCAACGCGACGATCCCCGGGATCGTGCAGAGCAAGGTGAACGCCGGTAAGCGCGTCCATCTGGTTGACATGTACCGGGCACTCACGACGGCCGACCTGGCCGACGGAGTGCATCCGAACGCGGGCGGCTACAGCAAGATGGCGAACGTCTGGTACAGCGCGCTCCTCTCGGTGCCCGGCAGCATGGGCGTCAGAGGTGCGCCGCGCCAGGAGGCAGCAGCACGGTAGTCATTGAGGGAGTCGGTAGACCGAGACGTGGGAGCGCGATTCGGCCGTGAATTCCGCTCCCTGCCAGTCGGCATGCCGGGACTCCAGCTCGAACCCGGCCAGCTGGGCCATGAGATCGAGTTCGGTCGGCCAGATGTAGCGGTGCGGACTGCGGAACACCCGCGCCTCCCTGGCCTCGCCGAACCGGAAGTGGTGGGAGACGACGTGCTGACGCAGTACGTCGTACGTGTCCAGGCCGATGTAACCGGCCTCGGACTTCCACACCATGGCCTGCTGGCCGGGAGGAAGCTTGCGTACCTCGGGGACCCAGAGCTCGATGACGAACCGGCCGCCCGGTGCGAGGTGGCGGGCGGCGTTGCGGAAGCACGCGACCTGCTCGGCCTGGGTGAGCAGATTGGAGATCGTGTTGTAGATGAGATAGACGAGCTGGAACGTGTCTGGAGCGTCGGCGGTCGCGGTCGCCATGTCGCCGACGACGACCGGGATCGTCGCGTCGTCCGCCTTCGTACGCAGTTGGCCGATCATCGGCTGCGACATCTCGATGCCGGTGACCGGCACTCCGCGCTGCGCGAGCGGGACGGCCACACGGCCGGTGCCGATGGCGAACTCGAGGGCCCGGCCGCCGTCGGCGAGTTCGGCGAGGCGGTCGACGGTGGGGTCCAGAACCTCTGGGGCGAACATGCCGGCGCCGGGGGTGTCATAGCCCTGGGCGATCTCGGCGTCCCAGATCTCGTCCTGTCGCATGGCGCCAAGGATTTCCCGGGCGCGCGAGCGGCGTCCACAGATTTATTGGTCAGCTGAAGTCCAAGTCCCCCGTCCGCGTCCGCTTGAGCTCGAAGAAGTCCGGATAGCCCGCGAGCAGCCGGGCGCCGTCGAAGATGCGCAGGGCGTCCTCGCCGCGCGGGATGGAGGAGAGGACCGGGCCGAAGAAGGCGACGCCGTCGATGTGGAGGGTCGGGGTGCCGACGTCCTCGCCGACGGGGTCCATGCCCTCGTGGTGGCTCTTGCGGAGGGCTTCGTCGTAGGCGGTGCTGGTCGCGGCCGAGGCGAGGTCGGCGGGGAGGCCGACCTCGGCGAGGGCTTCACGGATCACGGCCTCGGTGTCCTCATTGCCCTGGTTGTGGATACGGGTGCCGAGCGCGGTGTACAGGTCGCGCAGGACCTCCTCGCCGTGATGCTGCGCGGCGGCGATGCAGACGCGGACGGGGCCCCAGCCCGCCTCCAGCAGGTCGCGGTAGCGCTCGGGGAGGTCTTCGCGGCCCTCGTTGAGGACGGACAGGCTCATGACCCGGAAGCGCAGGTCGAGGTCGCGCTGGCGCTCGACCTCCAGGATCCAGCGTGAAGTGATCCAGGCGAAGGGGCAGATGGGGTCGAAGTAGAGGTCCACCTTGGTGTGCGTGGTGGTCACAGTGGCGTCCGCAGCGTTCGAAAGTGTGTTCACCCTGGGGACTTTAGCCGTGCGGCGGCCCGGCCCCCTGGGCCACTTGCACCCGCGCTCCGTGGGCCATTTCCGGCCGAGAAGCGGGACCGCCGCGCTCCATGGGGGATGAGCGCGGCGGCCACGGGGTCGTACGGGTCCTACTCGACTATCTTCAGCAGCTTGTTCGGCGTGCCCGTGCCAGGGTTGGAGATCTTGTCCGGGGTCGCGCCCTCGGTCAGCGCCTTGGCCACGTCCGCCGGCTTGGCGTCGGGGTGGCCTGCGAGGTAGACCGCCGCGGCGCCCACGACGTGCGGGGTGGCCATCGAAGTGCCGGAGATGGTGTTGGTGGCGTCGTCGCCGGTGTTCCAGTCGGAGGTGATGTCCGAGCCGGGGGCGTAGATGTCGACGATGTCGCCGTAGTTGGAGAAGTCGGACTGCTCGTCGGCGTCCGTGCTGGAAGCGACGGTGATCGCGTCCTTGACGCGCGCGGGCGAGCCCTTGCTGGCGTCGGTGGACTCGTTGCCGGCCGCGACGCCGAAGGTGACGCCGGAGTCGATGGCCTTCTGGACGGCCGCGTCAAGCGCTTCATCGACAGTGCCGCCGAGGCTCATATTGGCGACGGAGGGGCCCTTGTGGTTCTCGGTGACCCAGTCGATGCCCGCGACGACCTGTTCGGTCGTCCCCGACCCCTGGTCGTCCAGGACGCGGACGGCGACGATCTTGGCCTTCTTGGCGACGCCGTGGTCGGCGCCGGCGATGGTGCCCGCCACATGCGTGCCGTGGCCGTGGCCGTCGTTCGCGTCGTCGTCGTTGTCGATGGCGTCGAAGCCGGAGGTGGCGCGGCCGCCGAAGTCCTTGTGACTGATGCGTACGCCGGTGTCGATGACGTACGCGGTGACGCCCTCGCCCGCGCTGTCGGGGTAGGTGTACTTCTTGTCGCCCTCGGTGTCGGCCTGGTCGATACGGTCCAGGCCCCAGGACGGCGGGTTGTCCTGGGTGGCGTCGATCGTGAAGCGGTGGTTCTGGACGACCTTGGCGACGGCCGGGTCGGCGGCCAGCCGCTTGGCCTCGGTCTGGGTCAGGCCGCTCGCGGAGAAGCCGTTGACCGCGGAGTCGTAGCTGCGGCGCAGCGTGCCGCCGTAGCGCTCGGCGAGGTCCTTGCCCGTGTTCTGTGCCTTGATGCTCTTACCGCCCTTGAGCAGGACGATGTAGCTGCCCTTGACGGCGTCCGCGGACTGGGTGCCGTAGACCTTGCCCTCGGCCGGAGCGGCGGTGGACGCGCCGGCCGGGACGGCTACGAAGGCACCGGCCGCCACTGCGGCGGCGACGGCCGTGGCCAAGGTGAGTCGACGCGCGTTGACTTGCTTGTGAACTGCCATGACGAGGGATCCTCCTCGTGTGGTTGTGGGGGGAAAGTGCGCGTGGCAACAGCGCCGGAGCATCGGTGGGGACCCGCTCCGGCCTGACTGGAAACCCTGACTGATTGACGCGCTCAATTCAAGATCCTCGACCACGTGTGATCTAGGCAACTTCACTCACACCACAGGGCGTTGACAGTTCGGTGGCAGGACGGTCGCGGTTTCTTTACATGTAAGGGGCCTCCTTCTCGGGGGTAGGGATATCCCCCCTCCTTTCGGTGGAGGAGGCCGCCCGACGGTTCACCGGACAGCAGGATGGGATGGCGTCCCCGCGCCCCATAGCGTCGAACCCAGGTCGGCGGCAGCGAGTCCGCCATCGGGAGATCTGGGAAAAGGGGACGTCGTGGCGGACACAGGCCGCTTGGACAGGCCGCACGGGATCGCGGCCCGCATGGGGAGTTGGAGTGCCCGGCACCGGTGGACCGCGGTCGGGGGATGGGTGCTGCTCGTCATCCTCGCCCTCGCCGTCGGGTCGATGGTGGGCCGGGTGGATGTATCGGACGGCGAGTCCATGCCGGGCGAGGCCGGGCGGGTCTCGAAGCTTCTGGACGACGTCGGCATCGAAGACCCGGCCGGTGAAACCGTGCTCGTCCAGGCGAAGGGCAAGGGTGTCACGGCGAGCGACCCGGCGTTCCGCTCCGCCGTCGACGGGGTGATCAAGGCCGTCCAGGGCACGGGTCAGGTCACCGGCGTCACCTCGCCGTACGAGACGAAGACGATCTCCGCGGACCGGCGCTCCGCGCTCGTCCAGTTCGATATGCGCGGCGACCCCGACAAGGCCACCGACCACGTCCAGCCCGTACTGGACGCGGTGGAGAAGGCGCAGGGCGCCCACAAGGACCTGCGGATCGAGCAGTTCGGCGACGCGAGCGGCCAGAAGGCGTTCGACGACGCGTTCGGCGACGACTTCCAGCAGGCCGAGTACTCGGCGCTGCCCGTGGCCCTGGGCATTCTGCTGATCGCCTTCGGCGCGCTGGTCGCCGCCCTGCTGCCGGTCCTGCTCGCGATGACCGCGTTCCTGGCCACCACCGGTCTGGTGGCGGTGGTCAGCCACGCCGTGCACATGAGCGACACCGCCAACTCCGTGATGCTGCTGGTGGGTCTCGCGGTGGGCGTCGACTACTGCCTGTTCTATCTGCGGCGCGAACGCGAGGAGCGGGCGGCGGGCCGGGACGCGCAGACCGCGCTGCGGATAGCCGCCGCCACCTCCGGCCGGGCCATCCTCGTCTCGGGCTTCACCGTCATCGTGGCGATGGCGGGCATGCTCTTCACCGGTATCGCCGAGTTCAAGGCGATGGGCCTGGCCACCCTGCTGGTGGTGGCGGTGGCGATGATCGGCTCGGTGACGGTGCTCCCGGCGCTGCTGTCGCTGCTGGGCGAGCGGGTCGAGAAGGGCCGGGTGCCGTTCCTGGGCCGGGCCAAGAGCCGGAGCAACGGCGAGAGCCGCTTCTGGCGTGCGGTGCTGAAGCGGGTGCTGCGCAAGCCCAAGCTGTCGGTGGCGCTCGCGACCGGTGTGCTGGTCGCCGTGGCCGTCCCGGCCGTGGGCATGAACACCGCGAACCTCACCCTGGACCAGGAGTTCGGCAACTCGCTGCCGATCGTGGCCGCGTACGAGCACATGGACGAGGCGTTCCCCGGCGGGCCCTCCCCCGCCCAGGTGGCCGTCAAGGCCGATGACATCAACGCCGCGCCGGTGCGCGCCGCGATCGAGGACTTCCGCGACGAGGCCGTCGCCAAGGGCGCGTCCAAGGGCCCGGTGAAGGTGACCGTCCACGACCGCCAGAACCTCGCCGTCATCGAGGTGCCGCTGGTCGGCGGCTCCGACGAGGCCAAGAGCGAGAAGAGCCTGAACATCCTGCGCGACACGGTGCGCCCGGACACGCTCGACAAGGTGGACGGCATCGCCGACGCCCCCATCGGCGGCTCCACGGCCCAGTCCAAGGACTTCAACGACAAGCTCGGCTCGGCCGTGACGCCGGTCTTCGCCTTCGTCATCGTCTTCGCCTTCCTGCTGATGCTGATGTCCTTCAGGTCGCTGACGATCGCCATCACCTCGATCGTGCTCAACCTGCTCTCGGTGGGCGCCGCGTACGGCGTCCTGACCGCCATCTTCCAGCACGGCTGGGGCGCGGGCCTGGTCGGCGCGGAGGGGGTCGGGGCGATCCTGTCCTGGCTGCCGCTGTTCCTCTTCGTGATCCTGTTCGGGCTGAGCATGGACTACCACGTCTTCGTGGTCTCCCGGATCCGCGAGGCGCGAATGGCCGGACGGACCACCAAGGACGCCGTGGTGCACGGCGTGGTCACCACGGCGGGCGTGGTCACCAGCGCCGCCGTCATCATGGTCGCGGTCTTCGCGATCTTCGGAACGCTGTCGATGCAGAGCATGAAGCAGATGGGTGTGGGCCTCGCGGCCGCGGTGCTCATCGACGCCACCGTGATCCGCGGGGTGCTGCTGCCGGCCGTGATGTCGCTGCTCGGCGAGCGCAACTGGTACCTGCCGCGCTGGCTGCAGTGGCTGCCGGACCTCACGCACAACGAGCCGGTCGCGGCGGCGCCCCCGGTCGCCGGGGCGCAGCCGGAGCCGGAGCGTAAATCGGTTGCGGCCCGCTAGGACGGGTCCTTACGGTGAACCGGTCGCGTGGCCCTTGTGCCGCGCGGCCGGTTCGTGCTTTGACGGTACGTCGGCACGGACCGCAGGCACAACACACGCACGCTCGCGGAAGGCGCTCACCGATGGGATCCATGTTCGGCGCGTTCATCCGCGACACCCAGGGCCTCGCCCGGGCTGCGTGTGTGAACGCCTCTCTCCTGCTCACCCGCCGCCCGCGGCGCGGCCCTGGTGCCCTGGCCGGCCCGGACGCGCCCAGCGCCTTCCCGAGCCGTTGACCGCTCGCCACTGAGCGCTCGACACCCGCTCGTCGCTGACCCTTTCTGAGCTCCGTAGCTTTGTAAGCTCCGTAGCTTTGTAGCGGTATCGCTTCCGTATGCCCTCGGCCAGGGCCCCCGCCAGTCCAGGAATCACTCACTCCGGGACGGGCGGCAGGGCCCGTTCCGCGCTGCTGCCGCCCGCCCGGCTCCGAAAGGACCGCCGGCTGTGGCCCGCAAGCGAAATCCATCCCGAAACCCGCGCTATTCAGAACGCGATCTGGCGCGCCGTACGCTCTCGCAGAACTTCCTGGTCGACCCGGCCGCCGTCGCCCGTGTGGTGCGGGCCGCTCGGCCACACCACGACGGCCTGGTGGTCGAGGTCGGCATGGGCAAGGGGGCGCTCACCGAAGCGCTCGCGCCGCGCTGCCGCGAGCTCATCGGCTACGAGATCGACCGCCATCTCATCCCCGGGCTGCGGCTGCGCCTGGCCGCGCACTCCCATGTGCGCGTCCTGCACCAGGACTTCCTGACCGCCCGGCCACCGCTCGAGCCGTTCGCGGTGGTGGGCAATGTGCCCTACGCCCGCACCTCCGAGATCGTCGACTGGTGTCTGCGGGCGCCCCGGCTGACCTCGGCCACCTTCATGACCCAGTTGGAGTACGCCCGTAAGCGCACCGGGGACTACGGCCGCTGGAGCCTGCTGACCGTACGGACCTGGCCGGACGTCGACTGGCAGCTGTGCGGGCGGGTGCCGCGCGCCGCCTTCCGGCCGGTGCCGCGCGTCGACAGCGGGATCCTGCGGCTGACGCGGCGCCCCCGGCCGCTGCTGACGGGCGCGGCCGAGCGGGCCGCGTACGAGCGGATGGTCGAGCTCGGCTTCTCCGGCGTCGGCGGGACCTTGTACGCATCGCTGCGCCGCGCGCACCCCGCCCGGCGGCTGGACCGCGCGTTCCGGCGGGCGGGGCTGGGCCAGGACGCCGTGGTGGCGTACGCGACACCGCGGCAGTGGCTGCTGCTGTTCGAGGAGCTGAGCGGCACGCCCGGATAACCGGTGCTCAGACGGTTGACTCGAAGGAGTTGAGAGTGCGGGTGAAGTCCCGGGTGGACAGCAGCAGCTTGTAGATGATGGCCAGCTCGAAGACGAGCAGCAGGACACCCGAGACGACGGTCCCCGCCACCACCGAGTCCAGGACGGGCCCGACGATGAACACGCCCATCTGGAACTCGATACCGCTGATGAGATGGGCACGGACGCGGTGCCGCGTCAGGAACGAGCGGCACCGTGTCCACCAGGGGAAGCGACGGCGGAACTCCTGCTGGAGATCGACGACCGTGGGCTCGGCCGCGTCGGAGGTCTCCGGCGCGGTCACCGTGATGGCCTCGGCCGTCGCTTCCGCCCCCGCCGTCGTCGTTGTTTCCGCCCCCGCTTCGGCCGTCGTATCGCGCGCCGCCTTGGCCGCGGCGGCGCGGTCGTGCTCCACATCGGCTTCGGGGTTCTCCCGGAGCAGGTCCTCCATGAAGGCGAGTTCGGCCTCGTTGTGCGACTCACGGGCCGCCTGCATCCGGGCCTTGATCTGCTCGCGCATCCCGTGCCGGATCTTGAACGTCTCGAGCGCGTTGATATAGCGCAGCGCGTCCAGGGATGTCACGGCGAGTGCGAGCCAGATGTAGAGCACATCCCCGGTGCGCTCGTACTGGCCGCCCATCAGCGCGACCGCGCAGACCAAGACGCGGATCCGGTCGAAGACGAAGTCCAGCCAGGCGCCGAAGACCGAGCCGGTCCCGGTCAGCCGGGCGAGCTTGCCGTCCATGCAGTCGAAGATGAAGCTGACGTGGTAGAGCAGGGCGCCGAGCAGCAGCCAGCGCCAGTCCCCCTGTGCGAAGCAGGCGGCGGACCCGAGGCCAACGATGAACGCGCCCCAGGTGAGCTGGTTGGGGGTGGCGCGGGTGTGCATCGCGGTCCAGCGGACCAGCGGTGTGGCGACGGGGTCCACGAGCAGGACGGTCCACCACGCGTCGCGCTTCTTCTCGGTGATCTGACGCACTTCGGCGAGTGGCGGTATGTCTGAGCGCATGTCCAACTTCCCGGCTTTGGTCAAGAGTTCACCCGACGGTAAGAAGCCGTTAAGAAAGGACACAAGGTCGACCGAACACAACCTTTTGCGCGCGGTAACGGTCTCCCGGAGGGAGCGGGTCCATGGCACCCGCCTGTCAGCCGGGCCGGTAGACCGCCAGCCGGAAGGACGTGGTCACCCGTAGCGGGGCGGGCAGGCGGGCCGCCCGGCGGCGCACCTCCGCCCCGTCGAGGTGGTGGGCCGAGGGCCCCATGGCGGCCGCGTGCTCCGCGTCCTCGGCGGTCAGCGCGACCATACGGTCGTACGACGCGGTGCGCTCCAGCCGGAAGTGGCCGTCCAGCGCACGGCGCAGCCGGGCCTCCTTGGCCGGGTCGACCGACAGCAGGCCCATGGAGGGCCTGAGTTCGCCCAGATGGCGCTCCGTGGGGGTGACCACCAGCAGCGCCCCACCGGGCCGCAGTATGCGGCGGAACTCCCCGCCGTTGCGCGGCGCGAACACATTGAGCAGCACATCGACCGAGCCGGTGCGTACGGGCAGCGGCCGCCGGAGGTCCCAGCGGGCGGCGCCCGCGCGTGGGTGGGCCCGCCCGGCGCGCCGCAGCGCGTACTTGGAGGTGTCCAGCGCCAGGCCGACCGCGCCGGGGGCGGCGTCCAGTACGGCGGACAGGTAGTAGCCGGTGCCCGCCCCGGCGTCCAGCACGGTGCCGCCGGGCGGGCACAGCGGCGCGGCGAGCTCGGCGAGAGTATCCGCAAGTCCCGCGTAGTGCCCGGCCCCGAGGAACGCGGCCCGGGCCCGGACCATGGCCGCGGTGTCGGCGCTCGCCGTGGACGCGCCGCCGACGAGCAGGCTGGCGTATCCCTGGCGGGCGATGTCGAAGGCGTGGCCTCGGGCGCAGCCGAGCGCCCCGGTGCGGGGCCGGAGGCCGTCGCCGCACAGCGGGCACAGGAGGGCGTCGAAGGGTTCGGCCACGGCCGTGACATTAAACGAGACGAGACGTCTCGTGCAACCTCCGCAGTCCTCCTGCCCCCGCTCTCGTAGTCCTCCTGCTTCCGCTCTCGTAGTCCTCCTGCTTCCGCTCTTATCGCTGGTAGCGGGCGAGCACCAGGTTTCCGTCGTCCACCAGTCGCTCTCTCAGCTCCGCCATCCCGATCTCGCCGCCGTAGTACTCCTGGAGCCCCGGCGTGGCGATCTTGTCCTTCCACTCCGGATAACCGCGCACCGTCTGGGCGGGCGCCGGGCGCAGCGCGGGCGCCAGGGCCGTGCCGGTCGCCCAGCCGTGCTCGCGGGTGCGCAGCGCGGGGTCGGCCAGGGCGCGGGTGCCCGTCGGCAGCAGCCAGTCGCCGCGCGCGAGCCGCACCATGTTGCGCGGCCGGAGGAAGAAGTCGATGAAGCGGATCGCCTCCTCCTTGTACGGGCAGTCCTCGGCGATCGACAGCGTCTGCGGGCTGACGCCCTGCCGCTGGTCTCCGCCCGGCCCCGCGGGCGCCGGGAGAACGGTCCACGCGAAGCCCTTGGGCGCCTGCTGCACGAGCTGCTGGCGGTACGAGAAGCCGAGCGGCACCATCGCGTACTTGCCGCCGAAGAAGCCGGGCAGGGTGTCCGAGCCGCCCATGCCGAGGGTGGACCGGGAGCCGGTGCGATCGGCGCCCAACTGGCGGTGGATGACGGCGGGGACCGCCTGGTCGGCGGCGTCGAAGCGGATGGTGACCTTGCCGCCGGCGCCCCGGTGGAAGACCTGGCCGCCGGTGGACAGCGACAGGTTGAGGGTCGCGGAGACGGGCTCCTTGAGCGGCCAGGCCACCCCGTACGTGCCCTTGTGCGTCAGCCGCTTGGCGACCTCCTCGAACTCCTCCCAGCTCCACGGGTCCCGCGCGGTCGGGATCCGCACCCGCGCCGCCTCCAGCAGGGCGCGGTTCGCCATGATCATGCGCGGCTCCTGGAGGAACGGCACGCCATAGATGCCGCCGCCGAACGTCGCGGTCCCCCAGCTCTCCGCCGGGATGTCCTCCTCGAGGCGCCGAGGCAGCAGCCCGGTGAGGTCGGCCAGCGAGCCGCCGTACGCGAAGTCCGCGAGGTCGTCGGTGGCGTCGTGGATGATGTCGGGCGGCTCACCGCCCTCGAAGGCGGTCAGCAGCTGGTCGTGGACGCCGGTCCAGCTGCCCTGGACGTAACTCACCCGGATCTTCGGGTTGGCCGCGTTCCACTCCGCGACCAGCTGTTTGTTCACGGCGATGGACTCCTGCTGCCAAGCCAGCGACTGGAAGCGCAGGGTGACCGTGCCATCGGCCGAGCGGCGGCGCCGGTCCGCCGAACAGCCGGACAGCAGCGCGGAGGCGGGCAGCAGCGCGGCAGTCGACAGCAGTGCGGCGGTGGCGGGCGCGGCCAGCGCCCCGGCGAGGAAGTGCCTGCGGCGCATCAGTGCTTCACCGCCCCGGCCAGCACGCCGCCCGTGATCCGCCGCTGGAGGACGGCGAACAGGACGAGGGAGGGGATCGTGGCGAGCAGCGCGGCCGCGGCGAGCGGACCGAGGTCGGCCACGCCCTCCGCGCCGATGAAGTGGGTGAGGATGACCGGCATGGTCTGCTTCTCCGGCGACTTGAGCAGGACCAGGGCGAAGAAGAACTCGTTCCAGGAGGTGATGAAGGCGAAGAGGGCGGTGGCCACGATCCCCGGGGCGAGCAGCGGCGCGGTCACCGAGACGAGGATGCGCGCCTTGCCCGCGCCGTCCACGGCCGCGGCCTCCTCCAGCTCGCGCGGCACGGCGCGGACGTACCCGGTGAGCATCCACAGCGCGAACGGCAGCGCCCACACCACGTACACCGCCACCAGGCCCGCGAGGGAGTCGATCAGGCTGAGGTTCTTGAGGATCAGGAACAGCGGGATGATCACCAGCACCAGCGGGAACGCCTGGCTGACCACGACCCAGCCGGTGGCCGCGCGGGACAGCGGGGACCGGTGGCGGGCCATGACGTACGCCATCGGGGTCGCGAGGGCGACGGCGATGACGGCGGCGCAGGCGGCGGCGATCAGGCTGTTGGCCGCGGCCTGGAGGAGCGGCTGCTCGTCGAACGCCTGGCGGAAGTTGTCCAGGGTGGGGTGGTCGGGGATCCAGTGCGGGTCCAGGGTCGCCAGCTCGCGGGGCGGCTTGAAGGCGGTGGACATCAGCCACAGGAAGGGCAGGACGAGGAAGGCCAGGTAGCACAGCAGCGCGAGGTACTGCCCGGCGCGGGCCGTCCGACGGGTGCCCACGGTGCTCATGGTGCCCATGCGCTTCATCGGTCGTCTCCCCTCAGCCGGCCGACCAGATACACGGCGAGCAGTACGGACACCACCGCGACCAGGACGCAGCCCATCGCCGCCGCGTAGCCGAACTGGCCGTAGCGGAAAGCCTCTTCGTACGCGAAGAGCATCGGCAGCCGGGTGCGGCCGCCGGGGCCGCCGTTGGTCAGGACGTAGACCAGCGCGAAGGAGTTGAGGTTCCAGATGAAGCTGAGCGCGCTGATCGCGAGGGCTATCGGCCGGATGGCGGGCCAGGTGACGGTGCGGAACCGGCGCCAGGCGCCGGCGCCGTCCACCGCCGCGGCCTCGTGCAGCTCACGGGGCACATTGGCGAGCCCGGCCAGCAGCGCGACGGTCACCTGCGGCATGCCCGCCCAGATGCCGACCACGATGACGGCGGGCAGGGCGGTCGTGGGGTCGCCCAGCCAGTCCTTGTCGGTGCCCAGCGCGTCGCCCAGGAGGCCCGCGTCGGGCTGGTAGACCAGCCGCCACATGATGCCGACGACGATTTCGGGCATCGCCCAGGGGACGATCGCGAGGGCGCGCGCCAGCCACCGGAAGCGGAGGTTCTGGTTGAGCAGCAGCGCCAGTCCCAGCGCCAGTACGAACTGCGGGACCGTCACCCCGACCGCCCACTGAAGGCCGATGCGGAAGGACTCCCAGAAGAGCCGGTCCTGCGCCAGGTCCTGGAAGCCCCGCAGGCCGATCCACTGGGTGGGGCGGGTGCGGCCCGACTGGGAGTCGGTGAAGGCCAGCGCGATCCCGTACAGCAGGGGGCCGACGCTGAGCACGAGGATCGGTATGAGTGCGGGCAGGACCAGGAACCACGCGCCGCGACCGGGCCTCCCGTCCGGCGGCTTGTTGCCCGGCGGTCTGTTGCCCGGCCGCGCCATTGCGGCCATCGATGTCACGGCGAAGGGCTCCTTAGGGCGCATCTCAGTGTGGCTGAATCAGGGCGCCCGGTGCGGAGGCCCACGTCATCGTGCGGAGGGTGCGCGGCGCAGTCAAGCGTTTGGATCTCCTTGGATCTCCTTGGTCTGTGCGGGACTTGGGCGCGGCCACCGCTCGGGGCGCCCGCTCCGGCGGCTCGTCGACGCCGGGGCCCGCCGCCGTCGGCGCCCGGCCGGACGGCATGATGGGCGCGATGCGCAGAGGAGGCACGGTATGGGGAACGCGGCGCTGACCGAGGAGCGGGCGCGCGCGGTGCTCGCCGCCGCGCTGCCGCCGTACCGGGCGGGCACCGCCGAGGCGCGGCTGCTGGCGCTCGGCGAGAACGCCGTCTTCGCCGTCGACAGCCTGTCCCTCGTGGTGCGGATCAGCCGCGATCTGGAGGTGTGGGACCGGGCCACGCGAGAGCTCCAGGTCGCCGACTGGCTGGCACGGGAGGGCCTGCCCGCGGTGCGTCCGGACCGCCGCTACGGCCCGGAGCAGCCCCTCCCCTTCGGCGGCCACCTCGTCACCTACTGGCGCCAGCTCCCCGAGCCCGTACGCCCCGCCGGCCCCCGCGACCTCGGCGCGCTGCTGCAGCTGGTGCACGCGCTGCCCGACCCACCCTTCGCCCTGCCGGGCCGCGATCTGCTGGGCGGCGTCGAGCGCTGGCTGCGGCTGGCCGGAGACGCGATCGACCCGGCGGACGCGGCGTATCTACGGGCCCGCCGGGACGAGGCCGCGGCGGCCGCCGCGGAGCTGACCCCACGGCTGACGCCCGGCCCGGTACACGGCGACGCGCTGCCGCGCAATGTGCATATCGGCCCCGACGGACCGGTGCTGGTCGACCTGGAGACCTTCTCCTACGACCTGCGCGAGCACGACCTCGTCGTCATGGCCCTCACCCGGGACCGCTACGGGCTCGGCCCGGCCGCGTACGACGAGTTCGTGGCGGCGTACGGCTGGGATGTGCGGGAGTGGGACGGCTGCGCGGTGCTGCGGGGCGCGCGCGAGATCGCGAGCTGCGCCTGGGTGGCCCAGCACGCGCCGGGCGATCCGGCCGCGCTCACCGAATTGCGCCGCCGGGTGGCCTCCTTGCGTGACGGCGATCCCACGGTCCGCTGGTACGCGTTCTGACCGGGCGTCCCGTCCGACCGGCCGCCCCGAGGGGGCGGCGCGCTGAAGAGCCGCCGCCCTGCCAGGGCTTGCCGCACCGTGGGGCGGTCAGCCCGCCACCGCCTCCGCCCCCACCTCGGCCTCGGCCTTGTCCTCGGCCTCGTGGAGTGGCCAGTGGCCATCGACCACCGCGTCCGGCGTGCCCTTGCGGCGCAGCCAGGCCTGGAAATCGGCCGCCCATTGGGCATACCAGACGACCTGCCGGCGGTGCAGCTCCCACAGGTCGAGACCCGCCACCTGGCCGTGCCGCTCCGCGACCGCGTAGGCGACGTGGACCGCCGCCAGCGCGTCCGCCCCCGCGTCATGGGCGCGCTCATGGACCACCCCGTACTCCCCGCACACCGCCTCCAGCGTGCGCTTGCCCTTGCGATACCGGTCGACGGCCCGGTCTATCGTGTACGGATCCACGACCGGGCCGGTCTCGGCGCCGCCCAGCCGCTCGCCCAGCGAGGGCAGCCCATGGCGCCGCAACTCGGCGGCGAGCAGGCTCAGATCGAACGCAGCGTTGTACGCCACCACCGGCGCGCCCGCCTGCCAGTGGGCCACCAGCACATCCGCTATCTCGTCGGCCACCTCGCGCGCGGGGCGCCCCTCGGCCGCCGCCCGCTCGGTGCTGATGCCGTGCACGGCCACGGCGTCGTCCGGAATGGTCACGCCCGGATCGGCCAGCCACTCGCGCCGCCCGACCGGCTCCCCGCCCCTCACCTCGACCACGGCCGCCGTCACGATCCGCGCCTCCGCCGGGTCCGTGCCCGTGGTCTCGAGGTCGAATCCGATCAACAGCTCCCGGTGCCAGCCCATACCGGCCCTCCTTCACTTCCCCCTGGTGTGCACCACCCTCCCACGCACCACTGACAACGCCCCGGGCCCGCCGGGGCGATGAGCCCACCGGGGTGCCGAGTCCTCAGACGTCTGAGGACTCGTGTTAGAGTCCCCGCCGTCAGACATGATCGGGAGGGGTAGGGGCATGGCGGAGCCGACCCGGCTGCGGCACGGGCCTGTCGTACCGCAGGTCGAAGGCGCGCTGCGGGACATGCTGCGCGAGGGGCGCTGGGAGCGCGGCGAGCGGCTGCCCAACGAGGTGATGCTCGCGGCCGAGCTGGGCGTCGGCCGGTCCTCGGTGCGGGAGGCCGTTCGGCTGCTGGCCCGGGACGGTCTGCTGGATGTGCGCCACGGCTCGGGCACCTTCGTCACTCGGACCGAGCCCGAGCAGACCGGGCAGGCCGAACAGACCTCCGGGCACACTGGGCGGGCCGACGCGGCCGGGGAGCTGGATCTGCGGCACCTGCTGCGCCGCGCCCGGCTGCTGGAGGTCTACGAGGTGCGCCGGGCCCTCGAGGTGGAGGCGGCCCGGCTGGCCGCGCGGCGGACCCGCCCCGAGGACATCGCCCGGCTCACCGCGGACCTGAAGCGGCGGCAGGAGGCCGCCGAGGCCGGGCCCGCCGCGTTTGTGGACGCCGACTTGGAGTTCCACCGGACGGTCGTCGAGCTGTCGGGCAACGCCGTGCTGCTCGGCCTGTTCACCTCCGTACTGCCGGTGCTGCGCGAGGCGCTGGTCGAGATGGTGACGTACGAGACCAGGCTGCCCGATCTGTCCTGCGCCCACGCGGATCTGCTGGACGCCCTGGCGCGCGGCGACGCCGCGGCCGCGATCGCCGCCACCACCCGGCACCTGGAGGCCGTCATGGCTCTCGTCGATCCCATCAGCCCTGCCGGGGAGGAGGTACGGTGACTGGCTCCCCCGTACTGCGGGCCGAGGACGTCGACGTCGTACGCGACGGCCGGTATCTGCTGCGGTCGATCTCGCTGACCGTATGCGAGGGCGAGCACTGGGCGCTGCTCGGCGCCAACGGCGCGGGCAAGAGCACCCTGCTCGGCCTGCTCGGCGCGCTGACCCACCCCACCCGGGGCACGGTGCAGGTCCTCGGGCACACGCTGGGCCGGGTGGACCTGCGGGAGCTGCGCACCCTCGTCGGCCATGTCAACCCCCGCCATCCGCTGCGCTCCCCGCTGCGGGTGCGGGACGTGGTGCTGACCGGGCTGACCAACACCGTCGAGGCCGTTCCGCGCCGACGGCCGGAACCCGCCCGGCTGGAGCAGGCCGAGCGGCTGCTCGACACGCTGGGGGTGGGCGACCGGCGGGACGCCCTGTGGCCAACCCTGTCCCAGGGCGAGCGCGGCCGGGTGCTGATCGCCCGGGCGCTGATGCCCCGCCCGCGGCTGCTGCTGCTCGACGAGCCGGCCACCGGTCTGGACCTGGCGGCGCGCGAGCAGCTGCTGGACAGCCTGGACGCGCTGGCGCGCGACCATCCAGAGCTCGCGACCGTCCTGGTGACGCACCATCTGGAGGAGCTGCCGGCCGGCACCACGCACGCCCTGCTGCTGCGCGAGGGGCGCGCCCTGGCCTCCGGGGCGGCCGACGAGGTGGTCACCACGGAGCGGATCAGCGCCTGTTTCGGCCACCCGGTCCGTATCACCCGCACCGAAGGCCGCTGGACGGCCCGCACCGGCCGGACCCGCACCGGCGGCCCTACCCGTACCGGCGGCCTCCTTCAGCCGGCCACCAGCGCGGCCATGGCCGCCGCCGACTCGGGGGCCAGCCGATAGATGCCCTGGACGCTGTGGGAGCGCTTCAACTCGCCGTCCTCGACGTGCTTGATGCGGCGCTCGCCCCGCCGGGAGCGGTAGGTCAAGGAGGCCAGGAGGTCGGGCGGCACCGCCCGGTCGAACCGCAGCGGCGAACCGGGCGGGCCGAGCAGCACCTCGCTCATCCCGCCCCCGGCCTTCAGCGCCCGCCAGCGCAGCACCCGGGCGTAGTCCTCGTCGGTGGTCAGCTCGCCGACCGTGTCGTACGGAAGGATCCGGCCCACCTCCATGCGGCCCAGCGCCCACAGCCGCTTGCGGAAGGCGCGCACGGGGTAGATGTGGTCGCCCTCCTTGACCCCGGCGCGCAGGAAGCTGGGCATCGACTGGAACGGCCCGCCGAAGAGGATCACCAGGCGCTCGCCCTCGTAGCCCTCCTTCTTGAGGTACGCGCACAGGTCGTTGGTCCACAGCATGGTGTAGGCATCCGGCATGCCGGGAGGCTAACCACCACCACTGACAGCGCAGGTCAGGACACCGGCCGGGAGTCCGCCCACACGCTCTCGAACTCCTCCCGGTACGTACCGAACAGCCCGTTGTCGCCGTCGCGGCTCAGGTCCTGCCCGTCCCGCACCACATCGTGCCCGCGCCCGCCGCCGCGCAGCACCAGCACCGGGGCCTCGATGCCCCGGGCCTTGCGCAGATACGACTGGACGACGGCCAGACCGTCGGAGCCGTCGCCGTTGACCAGGTAGGCGGTGAAGCGCGGGGTCTCGTCGAAGACATGGATCTCGAACGCGCCGGGGTCGCGCAGCCGGGCGCGCACCCGCCGCATATGGAGGATGTTCATCTCCACCGACCGGCTCATCTCGCCCTTCTTGAGCCCCAGCTCGCGTTCGCGCCGCCGCACCGCGCTGCTGGCCGGGTTGAGGAACAGCAGCCGGGCCCGGCAGCCGGCCTCGGCCAGCCGGACCAGCCGGCGGCCGGAGTAGTTCTGGACCAGGAGGTTGAGCCCGATGCCGACGGCGTCGAGGCGGCGGGCGTTGCCGAACAGGTCCTCGACGGGCAGCTGCCGCTGCAGCCGTACGCGGTCGGGGTGGACCCCCACGACGTCCGCGTACCGGTCCCCCACCAGGTCCTCGACGGCGTCGATGGGCAGCCGGTCGGCGGAGGGGGTGCCGGTGCCGCTGCCGAGGATGTCCAGGAGCCGGGCGGAGGCTCGCTCGGCCTGGGCCAGGACGGTCACGGACAGGGCCCGGTTGCGGGAGACGACGTTGCGGGCGACCTCCAGCTCGTCCAGGGCCAGTTCCACCTCGCGCCGGTCGTCGAGGTACGGCTCGAAGCACGGCCAGTGCTGGACGAGGAGTTCGCGCAGCTGCGGCAGGGTGAGGAAGCTGAGGACGTTGTCGTCGGCCGGGTCCAGCAGATAGCCCTTGCGGCGGCTCACCTCCCGTACGGCGACGGCGCGCTGCACCCACTCCTGCCCGGCGGGACCGGCCGCGGCGACGACCCAGTCGTCGTCGTGGACCGGCTCGTAGATGGGGCGGAGCACGGCGGCCACGACCGCGCGCAGCCGCTGCTCGACGAGGTTCAGCCAGATGTAGGCCCGCCCGGCCCGGCGTGCGCGGGTGCGCACCTCGGCCCAGGCGTCGGCGCCCCAGTCCAGTTCCGCTCCGATCTCCACCGGCTGTACCAGGGACACCGCACCGGGAGGTGTGTCGGTGGCGCTGTCGCTTCCGGGAACCGCGTCCCCAGAAGGCAGCTCCAGCCCGCCCGAGCTCACCTGTGCACCGCCTTCCGCCCCCATCCAACGATCACCGCAGACTACTGCGGCGGACGGGGGCGGTGCAGCTCGATCGATCGACCTTACGGTCAACCTCCTCCTTCTGTATGGCCGTTGTGATCAGACAGTGCAGAAGGCGTGAGCGGATTCATAGCGGTGACGTCCCGGGGGGCGAGCTGGAAGCCCTGCCAGTGCACCGGCATGGGCTCCTGGTCCTCGTCGCGGGCGATGTGGTGGAACCCGATGTTGACCCACACGATGGGGTGCTTGAGGTTCTCGCCGTTCACCCACTTGTCGACGCTCTTGCCCACACTGCAGCTGCGCGGGTTGTTGCTGGCGAACTGCTCGCATTTGTTGTACTCGGTGAAATAAACGTCGTGCTTGGTGTAGCTGCGGCCGGGGAACTTGCTGGTGTGGCCGGGCACGATCTCGTAGCTGCGCGGATGGCCGTCCTTGTTCTTGCCCGCGGTGGACACGACCCGCCACCAGCGCTGGGCCGCGGCGTCCCCGGCCAGTTCCTTGGTGACCTTGGTGCGGGTGGTCTTGGTCTTGGGCTTCTGGCCGGTGGCCGTGGTGGTCTTGGAGTCGTACTGCTCGATCTTGCTCTTGGGGGAGCCGTCGAGGCCGAAGTTCAGCCGCCAGAAGACGTTGTGGGCATGGCTGGTGGCGTAGTCCTTGGCTCCCTTGCCGATCGGCCAGCCGCGGCCGTCACCCGCGTCGTAGTCGATCGGGGAGAGCGTGCCGGTGGCGCCGACCTGCATGGTCATGGTGCCGTCGCCGGAGAACCGCCACTCGGTGATGTACTCGTACCAGCCGACCATGTTGACGGTGTAGAGGAGCAGGTCCTTGCCCTGCCGCTGGTAGACCTTGTCGCCGTCGGGGCCGGCGCCGCCCATGCGGTAGGCGTGGCCGCGGGCTCGGGTGGTGGCACACAGACCTTTCACATCCGGGTGATCCGGGTCCCATGCGCCCGGGACGCGGACGGTCTTGATGGTGCCGCCGGGGCATTCGGCCGGGTCGAGCTGTTGCAGCGCCTGGGCGAAGTCCTGGCCGGTGAGATCGTCGTACTCATTGCTGCCGTCGTCGTACGGCACATGGATCTGGGCGAGTTTCGCGCTGGTCAGCACCTTGATCGGGGCGGCCTCGCCCTTGGGCTGGTACGAGACGTTGTCGAGTACGAGCCCGGCCTTGCTGTCGTAGTGCCAGCACATCCGCCAGGTGGTGCCGCCGTCCAGCTTCTGTTCGATCTTGTACGCGGCCGAGCAGTCGGCCGCGGCGGCCGGGGCCTTCGCGGGCGCCTTGGGGGCGGCCTGGGCGGAGCCGGCCGGACCGGCGGCGACGCCCGTGACCCCGATGAGCGCGGAGGCGCCGAGGGCCGCCGCGACCCGGACGCGGGCACGGCGAAGCCTTCTTTCAGGCATGGAGGTACTCCTGTGATGAACGTAAGGGTGTGCGAAAAGGAGCTCGCCGGGGGCGTCAGCCCAGCCGGTGGACGGTGCGGTCGCTCAGGTCGATCACCAGCTGCCGGGTGTCGATCCACTGTCCGCCCGTGACCCGGGTGAACAGCCGTACGCAGCGGTGCTTCCCGCAGTCCGCGAGGGCGGCCGGCCCGGCGTTCTCCTCGTCGACTCGGTAGACGAAGCCGGTGACGGTCAGCTGGTCGGGACCGGTCAGTGCTCTGCTGGTGGCGCCCTTGTAGTCCCGCTTGAGGCCGTCGCCGAGCTTGTCGGCGATCAGCAGCCGGGCGGCCTCGCGCGCCTCGTCGCGGGTCGGCGGCGGCTGGACGCCGTGCTGGGTTTCGGTGTGTTCGACCTTGCCGGAGGCGAGGTTGACGGTCTTGATGACGTAGGCGTCGTCCTTGTAGTCGTAGTACGAGACCTCGGCTCGGCGCGGCGGGTCGGCCTGTGCCACCTCCTCGGGAGACAGCTCCGCGAGGTCGGTGGCCAGCCGCTGCGGGCCCTTGCCGCCGGTGACGTTCTCACTGCTGTCGCGCAGGCTCCGGCCCACCGCAAGCTGCTCGGCGCGCTTCATCTCGTCGTCGGTGAGCGGATCCCGGCCGGTGCCGGTCTTCCCCTGAGTGGGGGCGGACTCCACAACAGCGGGCTGCTGCGCCGCCGACCCACCCTGCTCGGCCGTCGAGCTCTGCGGGCCGCCGTCGCGCCCCGCCGCCGCGCCTTTCTCCTGGCCGGACGCGTCGCTCGGAAGCGTCACCCCCACCATCACCGCAGTGGCGGTGACCGCGATGGCCGCACCGGCCACCACCTTGCCCAGGTGGCGGTGCATTACTGTGCGCACATTCTCCCCCAAACACCCCTCAGGTCGCATGGGACCGCATACCGGGAGATCCAGTATGCGGAGTCACCCCGTAGGACGAACCGATCTCGTCGCAGGTTGCCTCCGTTTCCAGGAAGTTGTGGCGAAAGTGCTACGCCAGGGCCCGAGTTGGGCAAGGATTCCTCCTCGTCCGGCGCCAGGGGTGCTCGCGGGCCCCGGGGCAGAAGTGGAAGAGTCGACGCATGCAGGTCTGGCCGGGACAGGCTTACCCCCTGGGCGCCACCTACGACGGCGCCGGAACCAACTTCGCGGTCTTCTCCGAGGCCGCCGTGCGGATCGAGCTGTGCCTACTGCACGACGACGGCTCGGAGACCGCGGTGGAGCTGCGCGAGACCGACGCCTTCGTACGCCACGCCTATCTGCCGGGGATCATGCCCGGGCAGCGCTACGGCTTCCGGGCCCACGGCCCGTACCAGCCGGAGCGCGGCCAGCGGTGCAACTCCGCGAAGCTGCTGCTCGACCCGTACGCCAAGGCGCTCAGCGGGCAGATCAACTGGGGCGAGGAGGTCTACGGCTACCACTTCGACCGGCCCGAGAAGCGCAACGACCTCGACTCGGCCCCGCACACCATGGCCTCGGTCGTGGTCAACCCCTACTTCAACTGGGGCGACGACCGGCCGCCGCGCACCGACTACCACCGCACCGTCATCTACGAGGCCCATGTCAAGGGCCTCACCATGCGCCATCCGCGGCTCCCGGAGGAGCTGCGCGGGACCTACGCGGCGCTCGCGCACCCCGCGATCATCGAACATCTGACCGAACTGGGCGTCACCACCCTCGAACTGATGCCGGTGCACCAGTTCGTGCACGACCACCGGCTGGCCGACGCGGGTCTGTCGAACTACTGGGGCTACAACACCATCGGGTTCTTCGCCCCGCACAACGCCTACGCCTCCTGGGGCGACCGGGGACAGCAGGTCCTGGAGTTCAAGTCGGCCGTACGCGCCCTCCACCAGGCCGGTATCGAGGTGATCCTCGACGTCGTCTACAACCACACCGCCGAGGGCAACCACCTGGGGCCGACGCTGTCCTTCCGGGGCCTGGACAACGCCTCGTACTACCGGCTGGCGGGCGACCGGCGGTACTACACGGACACCACCGGCACCGGGAACTCCCTGCTGATGCGCAGTCCGCACGTCCTCCAGCTCATCATGGACTCGCTGCGCTACTGGGTGACCGAGATGCGGGTCGACGGCTTCCGCTTCGATCTGGCGGCCACCCTGGCCCGGCAGTTCCACGAGGTGGACCGGCTGTCCTCGTTCTTCGACCTGGTGCAGCAGGACCCGGTGGTCAGCCAGGTGAAGCTGATCGCCGAGCCCTGGGACGTCGGCGAGGGCGGCTACCAGGTGGGGAACTTCCCGCCCCTGTGGACCGAATGGAACGGCAAGTTCCGCGATACGGTGCGCGATCTGTGGCGGGGCGAACCGCGCACGCTGGCCGAGTTCGCCTCCCGGCTGACCGGCTCCTCCGACCTCTACCAGGGCGACGGGCGGCGGCCGCTGGCCTCCGTCAACTTCGTCACCTGCCACGACGGCTTCACGCTGCGCGACCTGGTCTCGTACGACGAGAAGCACAACGAGGCCAACGGCGAGGGCAACCAGGACGGCGAGAGCTACAACCGGTCATGGAACTGCGGGGTCGAGGGCGAGACCGACGACCCGGCGGTGCGGGCGCTGCGCGAGCGCCAGATGCGCAACTTCATCGCCACGCTGATGCTGTCCCAGGGCGTGCCGATGCTCAGCCACGGCGATGAGTTCGCGCGCACCCAGCACGGCAACAACAACGCGTACTGCCAGGACAACGAGGTGTCCTGGGTGCACTGGCCGGAACGCAGAAACGCGGCTGTCCAGGCGGCCGAGGGGGACGCGTCGGCCGGGGCGGCCGGGGCGGCCGGTCCAGCCGGGGCGACCCAGGCTGCCGAGGCGGACGCGTCGGCCCTGGAGCTGCTGCGCTTCACCCGCTCGCTGATCTGGCTCCGCCGCGACCACCCGGTCTTCCGGCGGCGCCGCTTCTTCCACGGACGGCCGGTGGAGGGCACCCACGACGAGCTGTCCGACATCGCGTGGTTCACGGCCGAGGGCGAGGAGATGCGGCAGCGCGACTGGCAGGCGGCGCACGCCAAGTCGCTGACGGTCTTCCTCAACGGCAGCGCGATCTCCGAACCGGGACCGCGCGGGGAGCGGATCACTGACGACTCCTTCCTGCTGATGTTCAACGCGCACCACGAGCCGCTGGACTTCACGGTGCCCATCGACCACGGCAAGCAGTGGCAGCTGATCGTGGACACCTCGCTGCCGGAGGGCGTGGAGCCCGGCAGCGGGGCGAAGGTGGCGGCGGGCGACCGGCTGACGCTGGTGGACCGGAGCCTGCTGGTGCTGCAGCGACCGGGGTAACCCCGCGGGCCGGTGGTGTGTGTGGAGGGGGACGGGGCGGGTTCCCGTTTGGGCGAAGAAACCCTCGTACGAGTGTTTGGCGGTTGCTTCGATCTGATGCCGTGCGGGTTGTGGGTACGTACGTTCTATGACGTCCGACCGCACCGCTCCTGGGTCCGCCCCGCCGACCGCCACCTACCGGCTGCAGCTGCAGCCCGCCTTCCCCTTCGAGGCGGCGGGCGCGGCCGTGCCGTATCTGGCCGCGCTCGGCGTCTCCCATCTGCACCTCTCGCCGGTGCTTGAGGCCCGGCCCGGCTCCACCCACGGCTATGACGTGGTCGACCACTCGGCCGTGCGGGCGGAGCTGGGCGGCGAGGAGGGGCTGCGCGCCCTGGCCCGTACGGCGCGCGCCCATGGGCTCGGGCTGATCGTCGACATCGTGCCCAACCACATGGCGGTGCCCGCCCCGGAGCGGCTGAACAGACCGCTGTGGGAGGTGCTGAAGGACGGGCCTGCCTCGCCGTACGCACGGTGGTTCGACATCGACTGGGGCCGCCACTGCGGCAAGGTGCTGCTGCCGGTCCTCGGCGGCCCGCTCGGCGAGGAGCTGGCCGCGCTGCGGGTGGCGGACGGGGCGCTGCGCTACCACGACCACGAGTTCCCGCTGCGGGCCGGCACCGAGGGGCTGCCGCTGCCCGAGCTGCTTGACCGGCAGTGGTACCGGCTGGGCTGGTGGCGGCTGGCCCGCACGGAGCTGAACTACCGGCGCTTCTTCACCATCTCCGAGCTGATCGCGGTGCGGGTGGAGGACCCCGAGGTCTTCGCGGCGACCCATGGGAAGCTGCTGGAGCTGGTGCGCGACGGGGTGATCGACGGGCTGCGGGTGGACCACCCGGACGGCCTCGCCGATCCGGAGGGGTATCTGCGACGGCTGGACCGCGAGGTGCGGGCCGCGGCGGGCGGCGGCCGGTGGACCGTCGTGGAGAAGATCCTCGGCCGGGGCGAGCGGCTGCCCGCACACTGGCCGGTCGCCGGCACGACCGGCTATGACGCCCTGCACCATATCGACGGCCTGTTCGTCGACCCGGCCGGTCTTGCGGAGCTGACCGCGCGATACCGCGGCTTCGCCGCACCCCCCGAGGACCTGGGCGGCGACTGGCCGGCGACCGTGCGGCGCGCCGCACGGCATGTGGTGACGCATGAGCTGGCCGCCGAGGTGGAGCGGCTGGTGCGCACCGCCGTGCGGATCTGCGCCGCCGAACCGCGGCTGCGCGACCACGCGCCGTGGGCGCTGCGCACGGCGATCCGCGAGCTGCTGGTGCGGCTGCCGGTCTACCGCCCGTACGTCTCCCCCGACACCCCGCCGACCCGGACGGACGCCGAGATGCTGATCCTGGCGGCGGGGGACGCGCGGGCGGCGTTCGCGGTGCGGGAGGAGGCGTGGGTGGTGTTCACCGTGCGGGACGCGGCGCTCGGCAGACTGGGCGACGGACCGCACCACCGCGACTTCTGCGCGCGCTTCGCCCAGACCGCCGCCGCGCTGCGCGCCAAGTCGGTCGAGGACACCGCCTTCTACCGCTTCGCGCCGCTGCTCTCGGCGGCGGAGGTCGGCGGCGACCCGGGGCAACCGGCGGTCTCCCCCGACCGGTTCCACGCCTTCGCCACCCGGCTGCAGGCCGACTGGCCCTCGACCGGCACGGTGCTGTCCACGCACGACACCAAGCGCAGCGCGGATGTCCGGGCGCGGCTCGCGGCGCTGACCGAGTGCCCGGACCGCTGGGGGCAGCTGCTGGAGGCAGTGGAGGTACGGGAGGCGGAGGAGGTGCGGGAGGCAGTGGAGGTGCGGGAGAGAGTGCAAGTGACAGTGGAGGCGCGGGAGACGGCGGCGCCGGGCAGCGCGGCGGCGCCCGACGCCCATCTGGCATGGACGGCCTGGCAGACGGCGGTGGGGCTGGGGTCGCCGGAGGGCGAGCGGCTGGTTCCCACGGTGCTGAAGGGGGTGCGGGAGGCGGGGCTGCGGACGACCTGGACCGAGCAGGACCCGGCGTACGAGGACGAGGTCGCCGCCTTCCTCAAAGCGGGCCCATGCGACCCCCACCACCCGGCGTGGGCGGCGCTGGGCGGCGCGCTGGACGCCCCGGCGCGTGCCAACGCGCTGGGCGCGGCGCTGCTCCAGCTGACCATGCCGGGCGTGCCGGACCTCTACATGGGCACCGAGCTCAGCTACACCGCGCTGGTCGACCCGGACAACCGCCGCCCGCCCGAACCGCGCCCCGAACTGCTGGCCCAGCTGGACGCGGGGCGCGAGCCGGACGGGACGTCGGCCGAGAAACTGCTGCTGACCACGGCGGCCCTGCGGCTGCGGCGGCGCCACCCCCGGTGGTTCGGCCCGTCGGGCGCGTACACCCCGCTGCCCGCGGAGGGCCCGGCGGCGGCGCACTGTGTGGCCTTCCTGCGAACGGACGGCCGGGGCGAGGGCGACAGCGCGGAAGCGGGTGGGGGCGGCGGGGACGGCGGGGGCGGTGCGGATGGCGGGGCGGTCACCGCCGTCACCCGGCTGTCGCGGCGGCTCGCGGAGGCGGGCGGCTGGCGCGGCACGGCGCTGGCGCTGCCGCCGGGCTGCTGGCGGGATCTGCTGACCGGGCGGACGGTCGAGGGCGCCAGTCCGTTGAGTGACCTTTTCGACCGGTTTCCGGTGGCGTTGCTGATCCGGAGCTGACGGTCCGCCAGAACTGGCGCTGTGTTCGCGGCCTAAAGCATTTACAGGCACTCCGGACGGCGCTACCTTCACAAAGTAACTTGGGAGCGCTCCCATACGACGGTTCCTGACCCGTTCACGTCGAAGGGAAGAAGAAGCGCAATGCCACGACGATTGATGGCTCTCGCACGTCCCGCTCGCCCGCCGGGCAGTTCCCGCGCCCGCCGGTCCGTACTGCTGGTGCTGCTCGGTGTGCTGCCCGCCCTCGGCCTGGTCTTCTTCGGCGGCGGCAGCGCCTCCGCGCACGGAGCGCCGATGGCGCCCGGCAGCCGCACCTATCTGTGCTGGAAGTACAGCCTGTCCAGCACCGGAGAGGTCAAGCCGACCAACCCCGCGTGCAAGGCCGCGTTCGACAAGGGCGGGGCCAACGCGTTCTACAACTGGTTCGCGGTGCTGCGGTCGGACGGGGCGGGCCGGACCAAGGGCTTCATCCCGGACGGCCAGCTGTGCAGCGGTGCGGCCACCGTCTACAACTTCTCCGGTTTCGACCTGGGCAGCAACGACTGGCCGGTGACCCATCTGACCGCCGGTAAGTCGATGCAGTTCACCTACAACGCCTGGGCCGCGCACCCCGGTTCGTTCCGCAGCTACGTCACCAAGAACCCGATCGACCCGACGAAGCCGCTCACCTGGAACGACCTGGAGGACCAGCCGTTCAACACGGTGACGAACCCGCCGCAGACCGGCCCGGTCGGCACGGTGGACGGCAAGTACACCTGGACCGCCAATCTGCCCTCGGGCAAGAGTGGCCGCCACATCATCTACACCGTCTGGACCCGCTCGGACAGCCAGGAGACCTTCTACAGCTGCTCCGACGTGGTCTTCGACGGCGGCAACGGTGAGGTGACGGTGCCGGGCGCCTCCAGCGGCGGCGGCAGCGACCCGACCGACCCGCCGACGGCCAAGTGCACCGCCGCCCAGAAGACCACCAGCACCTGGAACGGCGGCTACCAGGCCGAGGTGACGGTGACCAACTCCGGCGCCACCCCCATCTCCTCCTGGATGGTCGACTGGAACCTGCCGTCCGGGCAGCGGGTGGACAGCGTCTGGAACGGCAAACTGACCGCCACGGGCTCATCGGCATCGGTCACCAATGCCGACTGGAACGGCTCACTGGCGGCCGGAGCGTCGACAACCTTCGGCTATGCGGCCAGCGGCGGCTCGCCCGACGCGGCGGCGGCGCCGATCTGCATGGTGCACTGACCCGATCCCGCAGCAGGCTGACCCACGCAGCGAGCTGACCCGCACAGCGCGCTGCCCCGACCCCTGATCCGCACGGTGCCCTGATCCGCTCCTCCGCCCTGTCAGGTGCACCTCACCCTGCCGGTCTGCCGTCCCCTTCCCCCTCGTGGGCGGCAGACCGGCCTTTCTCTGCCCACCCCCACCACCCCCGGTCAAGCAGCCCGACGAAGGAAGCCGCGGCCCCGGTGAGTTCCACCCGGGAGAACGCCGTCAGCTCGCGCTGCCAGGGCGGATCCAGGGGCAGCACCGCACAGTCGTACCTGGCGGCCACATGCGCGGGGGCGATGAGCACCCCCGCCCCGGCGGCGGCCAGCCGCACGGCCGTCGAGGTGTGGTCCGTATGGGCCCCCGTACGAGGCGTGAAGCCCGCCCGCTCACAGGCCAGATCGAGAAAGCGACGGCCCTCGACCACCGGCTCCAGCGCACAGCGCACCCAGTCCCGGTCCGCCAGCTCGGCCAGCCGCACGGAGCCCTGTTCGGCCAGCAGGTCGTCCGGCTCCACGACCACCATGAACTCCTCCTCGCCCAGCGACACCACGGGCCCCTGCCACCCCTTGGGGCGGTGGCCGATCGCGACATCCGCCACACCGCGCTCCATGTGTTTCTGGGCGGGCGAGCCGCAATTTCTGGATCACCCGTTCGATACATTCACGCGATCGGGTGAGATGTCCGGTGGCGCTGTTGCCGGTGAGGGCGATGGCGCCACGGTGCAGTCCTGGCCGCGAATCTTCATACCGCGTCGGCCTGCCAACAGAACAGGGAGCAGACTCCACGGCTCCCATGAACCAAACGCCCCGCGCCCGGGAGGCGGCGTGGACACGCGGCGGAGCCGCATATCGATGCAGCCTGCCCCGGCCGGGTCCACACCGGCTCGGAAAGCGTCCGGCAGGGCGGCCTCCACCGCGCCAGACCCTCCCCCAGCTACCGCTGGGAGGTGCCCCCTGCACCCAGCGGCGTCGACAGCAGCAGGAACCGAACACGATCGGCACCGGCCGCCCAGGCGGCCACAACCGGCTCACACCCGCGGGACTCCAACCCCCGTCGGCACGCCAACACGAGCCAACCACCCGACGTCGCCCCGGACCACCCAGGACGACCCGGGAAACCCAAGCCGATCAGAGACGCTGGACTCATGCATGGGACAGACATCATCGTCATCGACGACGTCGAGACCGAGGGCGGCGGCCCTCGGTCTCGACGTCGTCCTGGCCGAACGCGACCTGGTGGGCGGGACCTGCCTGCACCGCGGCTGCATCCCCAGCAAGGCGATGCTGCACGCCGCGGAGCTGGTCGACGGCATCTCCGAGGCGCGCGAGCGATGGGGGGTGAAGGCCACCCTGGAGGCCGTGGACTGGTCCGCCCTCACCGCGACCCGCGACGACATCGTGGCCCGCAACCACCGCGGCGTCGAAGGCCATCTGTCCCACGCGGGCGTCCACGTGGTCCGCGGCTCCGCCGCCCTGACCGGCCCGCGCACCGTACGCATCACGCCGACCGGCACAGCGACCGGTGCCGGCGCGGACGCGGGTGGTGAGTGGACCGCGCGGCGCGGCATCGTGCTGGCGACCGGCTCCCGCCCGCGCACCCTCCCCGGGCTGGCGTCCGACGGCCAACGGGTCGTCACCAGCGACGACGCCCTCTTCGCCCCGGGACTCCCGGACTCCGTCCTGGTGCTGGGCGGCGGCGCGATCGGCGTCGAATATGCCTCACTGCACCGCTCCATGGGCGCGGACGTCACCCTGGTCGAGGCGGCGGACCGGCTGCTGCCGCTCGAGGACGCGGACGTCAGCTGCCACTTGACGCGTGGGCTGAAGAAGCGCGGCATCGAGGTGCTGACCGGCGCCCGGCTGGAGCACGCCGAGCCGTACCCGGACGGGGTGCGCGCCACCGTCCGCCCGGCCCGCGGCGAGCCGCGCACCCTCGACGCCCGGCGACTGCTGGTCGCCGTCGGCCGCGCCCCGGTCACCGACGGCCTGAACCTGGGCGCCGCCGGGCTGACCACCGACGACCGCGGATTCATCGCCCCCGCCGACTGGTCGCGGCTGGAGACCGCGGTGCCGGGCATCCATGTCGTCGGCGATCTGCTGCCGCCGCCCTCGCTCGGGCTGGCCCACGCCTCCTTCGCGGAGGGGCTGCTGGTGGCCGAGACCCTGGCGGGCCTCTCACCCCAACCCCGGCCCGTGGACTACGACACCGTCCCCCGGGTGACCTACTCCAGTCCGCAGACCGCCGCCGTCGGCCTGTCGGAGGCTCAGACGCGCGAGCGGGGCCTGGACGTCGTCGTCAACACCATGCCGCTGACCGCCGTGGCCAAGGGCATGGTGCACGGCCAGGGAGGCATGGTGAAGGTCGTCGCCGAACGGGCGGGTGAGGGCACCGGCCAGGTGCTCGGCGTCCATCTCGTCGGCCCCCATGTCTCGGAGATGGTCGCCGAGAGCCAGCTGATCGTCGGCTGGGACGCCGAACCCTCCGACCTGGCCCAGCACATCCACCCGCACCCCACCCTCTCCGAGGCCGTCGGCGAAGCCTTCCTCACTCTGGCCGGGCGCGGTCTGCACCAGGTATGAGCGGACCGGACGGGCTTCCGGACGAGCTCTTGCCCGACGGCTTGCCCGACTCCTCGGCGACGGCCACCACGAGGAAGCCGACCACGGTCAGGCCGATGCTCGCGTACAGCTCATAGCCGTCCAGGAACGGCAGAAAACGGACCAGCGCCATCAGCCGGAACCAGCCGATGAGCTCGTGGGCGATCCCGATGAGCCCCTGGAACAGCAGAAAGCCGCCCACCAACTCGCATGCCTTTCTCATGTATTCGAGGCTAGGCGGCGGTCCGGCGGGCGCGGGTCAGCCAAAGGTCTATGGCCCCGCAACTTTGGTCGATACCCGCGCCCGAAGCCGCGACCCCGCCCCCGCTCGCCAGTAGATTCGTCGTATGGGCAGCTCAGAGGCCGTGCCGACGGCAAGCAGCGAGCAGGCGCGGGCGCGGGCGCGCGACAGCAAGCGGGTCGGGACGCGCCGCACCATGCGCGACTGGATCGTGGACGTGTGCTGCATCTCGCTGGCGGCCCTGTTCTCGCTGACGGCCTCCGAGTCGATGGCCAACGACCCGTCGGTGTCGGACGGGGCGCTGTTCGCCGATCTGATGGCCGGTGTGGTGGCCTGTCTCGCGCTGTGGCTGCGCCGCCGCCGGCCGGTCGAGCTGGCGCTGGTGCTGCTGGCCGCGGGCGTGGTCTCGTACTACGTCGCGGGGCCGCTGCTCGTCGCGCTGTTCACGGTCGCGGTGCACCGGCCGCTGCGTACGGTCGCGTGGGTCGGCGCGGCAGCGCTGGCCCAGATCTTCGCCGCCCCGGCGGTGCACCCCGACCCCGACGTCGACTACATCGGAGACGTGCTGCTCGGTGCCCTGCTCATCAGCGGCGCCATCGGCTGGGGCATGTTCGTGCGCTCACGGCGCCTGCTGCTCGAATCGCTGCGCGAACGGGCGGCGCGGGCCGAGGCGGAGGCGGCGCTGCGCGCCGAGCGGACCCAGCGCCTGACACGTGAGCGGATCGCCCGGGAGATGCACGATGTGCTCGCCCACCGGCTCTCCCTGCTGAGCGTGCACGCGGGCGCGTTGGAGTACCGGGCCGACGCGTCCCCGCAGGAGGTGGCCGAGGCCGCCGGGGTGATACGCAGCAGCGCGCACCAGGCGCTGCAGGATCTGCGCGAGGTGATCGGCGTGCTGCGGGCCCCAGACCCCAACGATGCCGACGCCGAGGGCAGCCCGCCCGACCAGCCCCAGCCGACCCTCGCAGATCTGCCGCGGCTGGTGGAGGAGTCACGCCGGGCGGGCATGCGGGTGACGCTGTCGGACGTGGCGGGCGTCGCCGGGGCGGGTGAGAGGGCCGGGGCGAGCGAAGCAGCCGTGCCAGGCGAGGCGGGCGTCGCCGTGCCAGGCGAGGCGGCCAGGGCGAGCGAGGCAACCGTGCCGGGCGAGGCGGCCGTGCCGGGCGCCACGGGCCGTACGGCCTACCGGATCGTGCAGGAGGGGCTGACCAACGCGCGCAAGCACGCGCCCGACGCGGAGGTGACGGTGACGGCGTCGGGGGCGCCGGGCGAGGGGCTGACCGTAGAGGTGCGCAATGCCGTACGCGCCCCGGTGCGCGCCGGCACACCCGCCGAGCCGCCGCAGCACAGCGACCGGCCCGAGGCGATCCCCGGATCGGGCCAGGGCCTGGCCGGGCTGGCCGAGCGCGCGGCGCTGACGGGCGGCCGGCTGGAGTGCGGCCCTTCGGACGACGGGGACTTCCGGCTGCACGCCTGGCTACCGTGGCCCGCATGAGCTCATCCCCACCGGAGTCCACCAACCAGGGACCCGCCCCCGCGCCCACCCCCGCGCCCGCCCCAGCCCCCATCCGCCTGCTGGTCGTCGACGACGACCCGCTGGTCCGCGCCGGGTTGCGGCTGATGCTGGGCGGCGCCTCCTCCGGTATCGAGATCGTGGGCGAGGCGTCCGACGGCACGGAGGTGGCCGCGCTCGTGGACCGCCACTCCCCCGACGTCGTCCTCATGGACATCCGTATGCCGACGGTGGACGGGCTCGCCGCGACCGAGCAGCTACGGCAGCGCGAACCCGCCCCCGAGGTGGTGATCCTGACGACGTTCAACGCGGATGAGCATGTACTGCGGGCGCTGCGCGCCGGAGCGGCCGGCTTCGTACTCAAGGACACGCCGCCCGCCGATCTCGTCGCGGCCGTGCGACGGGTGGCGGCGGGCGAGCCGGTGCTGTCCCCCACCGTGACCCAGCAGCTCATCGAGCATGTGGCGGGCTCAGGCCAGGACGCGCGGCAGGAGCGGGCCTGGGCGCTGCTGGACCAGTTGAACGACCGGGAGCGCGAGGTCGCGGTCGCCGTGGGCCAGGGCAAGTCCAACGCGGAGATCTCCGCGGGCCTGTTCATGAGCCTCGCGACCGTCAAGACCCACGTATCACGGATCCTGACCAAGCTGGAGCTCAACAACCGCGTACAGATAGCTCTGTTGGCCCACGACGCCGGCCTGCTCGAATGACGCTCCCCGCAACCTCACGGCGCGGTGGGTGATTCGGCCTCGTACGCCTTGTGCAGCAGCTCCAGGAAGGACGGCGCCTCCGGCAAGGACACGGCGCCGATCCGGCTCACCGCCACGCCCGGCGTCCAGGAGTTCATGACCACGCCCCCGGCCAGCGTCGGCACGTCGTCGAGCGTGATGTCCTGGACGCGCTGAGGGAGGCCGAGGCGGTCCAGTTGCCGACGGACGATGCTCATCGTCATCCCGCCCAGCACCTCGGCCTGGGGCCACACCACCGAGTCACCGTCCCAGAAGGCGAGATTCCAGATCGTCGCCTCGCTGAGCCGCCCCCGCCGGTCGACGAACGCGGCGTCGTCGAAGCCCTGCGCGACCGCCTGGCGGAGGAAGTACGTCTTGGCCACCTCGCCGACATGCTTCACGGCCGGGAGGAACCGCTCATGCTCGACCGCCGCCAGCGCCAGCGGGCCCGCCGGCCCAGCGGAGGGCGGTCCGGTACGGACCAGTACCTCGGGCTCCGCCCCGGTCCCGGCCGCGGTGAACTCGCCCGCCCTCGAGTAGACCGTGGCCGTCAGCGAGAGGTCGGCCGGGCCGGCCTCCAGCGCCGCCCGCAGATACGACCGCACCTGGTCGTCGGGCAGCGCGCGGCCGAACAACTCCACCGAGGCGGTCCGCAGCCGCTCCAGATGGAGGTCGAGGCCCCGGACCCGGCCCCCGCGCACCTGCATCGCGGTGAAGTGGGCATAGCCCGCGAAGGCGAGCGGCGCCAGCTCCTCGGCGGTCGCCGCCTGGCCGTTACGGTGTGCGACGAAAGACGTCATGATCGCTCCAGCGGTGGGGACGGTAGGGAATCGACGGAGCGGGCGCACAAGGTGGGCAAGGTGCGCAATGCCCGCCCGCGGAGCCGACGTTATGGGTTGACATCAATGAGAAGGTCAAGCGCGAGGAGCAGCACGGCGCGAATGGGGCACCCTCCTGAGCCGTGCCAAAAACGCCTGGACAACGGTCCGTCGGCCCGCATAGAGTGCGAGCACGCCCATGATCGAGGAAGGAGGCGAGAGCCGATGAACACGACGTCGTACCCGCGCTCCCGCCCCTTGTCCACTGGGCGTACCGCCGTCTGATCATCGATCCGACCGGGAGCGCATCGCCATCCCGGAAGGAATCCCATGACCGAGCTGGTCATCCGCGCGCTCACCGAGAGCGACGCACATCTCTTCAACACCCTGCACGACCCCGCGCACGTCGGCCGCGCCCGCTTCGGCCACACCTACCGCACCCGCGCCGAAGGCGGCGACTACCGCCCCGACTGGACCTGGGTCGCGCTGCGCGACGGCCGTGTGGTCGCCCGCGCCGCCTGGTGGGGCGCCGCCGACGACACCAAACCCATCGCCCTGGACTGGTTCGACTTCGCCGACGGTGAGGCCGACGCGGCGGCGGAGTTGCTGCGCACCGCCCCGCTGCGCGCCGAGTACAGCCTGCTGGCGGCGCCCGGCTGGCGCGACCGGCCCGAGGAGCGTGCCGCGGCGCAGGCCCGGATCGACGCCGCCCTCGCCGCCGGGATGGAGCCACTGGTGGAGCGCTACCGCTACGAGTGGACCCCCGAATGCGGGCTTCCCGAGCGGCCGGGGCGGCTGGAGTTCCGGCCCGAGCCCGACGACGAGAAGATCGCCGAGGCGCTGCGCCGCATCATGCCGGGCACCCTCGACGCGCACGACCTGCGGGCCATCGCCCAGGGGGGCATCGACGCCCCGGTGCGCGAGCTGATGGACTTCCTGAACTGGTGCCCGTCGCCGCGCGAATGGTGGCGGCTGGCCTGGACGCCGGAGGGCGAGCTGGTCGGCATCCAGGTGCCCGCGCACAACCCGGGCGGCCCGTGCGTCGGCTACATCGGGGTGGTCGCGGAGCAGCGCGGCCACGGCTATGCGTACGACCTGCTGGTGGAGTGCACCCACGATCTGGTGGAGCGGGGCGCGACGAAGATAGCGGCGGCGACCGACCAGCCCAACCTCCCGATGGCCAGGCACTTCGCCAAGGTGGGCTATCCCATCACCCAGGAGCGCATCGACCTCGTCTGATGCCCGTGGCATGCTGCGCGGCGCACCTCGCGTCGCGCAGCATGGTCTCCCAGCCACCGCTGAGGTGAGGAGACTCAAGTGCTGTTCGAGGTGTGGGCGCCGCGCGCCGGGCGGGTCGAGCTCCATCTGGAGGGCCGTACGGGCCGCAGTACGGTCCGTACGGGCCACCGCACGGACCGTACGACGGCCCGTACGCAGCCCATGGAGCGCGATCCGGCCCGGGAGGGGTGGTGGCGGGCGGCGGCCGAGGCCGGGCCTGGCGAGCGCTACGGCTTCGCGCTGGACGGCGGCGCGCCGCTGCCCGATCCGCGCTCCCGCCGCCAGCCCGACGGCCCCGAGGGCCTGAGCGCGGTCAGCGACCCCGCGGGCTTCGAGTGGCGGCGCGAGTGGCGGGGCCGGCCGCTGCCGGGCGCGGTCCTGTACGAGCTGCACATCGGCACCTTCACCCGCGAGGGCACCTTCGACGCGGCCGCCGAACGCCTGCCCCACCTCGCCGAACTCGGCGTCACCCACGTCGAGCTGATGCCCGTCTGCCCGTTCCCGGGGGCACACGGCTGGGGGTACGACGGCGTGGCGCCGTGGGCGGTGCACGAGCCGTACGGGGGGCCGGAAGGGCTTGCGCGCTTCGTGGACGCCGCGCACGGCCACGGCCTCGGCGTGGTCCTGGACGTGGTCCACAACCATCTGGGCCCCTCCGGCAACCATCTCCCCTCCTTCGGCCCGTACTTCACCGACACCCACCACACGCCCTGGGGGGCGGCCGTCAACCTGGACGCCCCCGGCTCGGACGAGGTCCGCGCGTACTTCCTGGGCAGCGCCCTCGCCTGGCTGCGCGACTACCGCCTGGACGGGCTGCGGCTCGACGCGGTGCACGCGCTGCGCGACACCCGCGCCCGCCACTTCCTCGCCGAGCTGTCCGCCGCCGTGGACGCGCTCGCCGCCCAGGTCGGCCGACCGCTGTTCCTCATCGGCGAGTCCGACCTGAACGACCCGCGCACCACCACCCCGCGCGAGGCGGGCGGCCATGGGCTGCACGCACAGTGGAACGACGACTTCCACCACGCCCTGCACACCCTCCTCACCGGTGAACGGCAGGGCTATTACGCCGACTTCGCCGCCGACGGCGCGTATGCCCTCGCCAAGACCCTGACCGGCGGCTTCTTCCACGACGGCACGTACTCGGCGTTCCGCGGCCGGGGCCACGGCGCCCCGCTGAACACCCTGGCCACCCCCACGTACCGCCTGCTTGGCTACGCCCAGACCCACGACCAGATCGGCAACCGCGCGGTCGGCGACCGGCTCTCCGCCCGGCTCTCCCCCGGGCTGCTGGCCTGCGCGGCCGCCGTCGTGCTGTGCTCGCCCTTCACCCCGATGCTCTTCATGGGCGAGGAGTGGGGGGCGGGTACGCCCTGGCAGTACTTCACGGACCACCAGGACCCGGAGCTCGCCGAGGCCGTACGGCGCGGCCGGCGCCGGGAGTTCGCCGCCCACGGCTGGGCGGAGGAGGACGTCCCCGACCCGCAGGACCCGGCGACGCGGCTGCGCTCCTGCCTGGACTGGACCGAGCCGGCCCGCGAGCCGCATACGGAACTGCTCGACTGGCACCGGCGGCTGATCGCCCTGCGCCGCGCCGAACCGGCCCTGACCGACCCCCGGTGGTCCGCCACCCGCCCGTCCGTCTCCTCGGACGGCTGTATCGACTTCCGGCGCGGCCCGCTGTGCGTCGTGATCAACCCGTACGACCGCCCGGCCGAGGCCCGCCTCGGCCCGCACGCGACCACCGACCGCACCGAGGTCGTCGCCGCCTGGCGGCCCATCGACCCGCCCGGCCCGGACGGCACCCTGCGGCTGCCGCCGGAGACGGCCGTGGTGCTGCGACTCGGCGCCCCACAAGGGCCAGGAGATCAGCTCTCCTTCGGCTCCAGCCGCAGCGAGATCGAGTTGATGCAGTAACGCTGGTCCGTCGGGGTCGGGTAGCCCTCGCCCGCGAAGACATGGCCGAGGTGGGAGCCGCAGCGGGCGCAGCGGACCTCGGTGCGGACCATGCCGAGCGAGCGGTCCTCGATCAGTTCGACGGCGGAGGACTCGGCCGGGTCGTAGAAGGACGGCCAGCCGCAGTGGCTCTCGAACTTGGTCTCGGAGCGGAACAGCTCGGCCCCGCAGGCCCGGCAGGAGTAGACGCCGGCCGTCTTGGTGTCGGTGTACTCACCCGTGAAGGCGCGCTCGGTGCCGGCCTCGCGGAGGACCTGGTACTCCTGCGGGGTCAGCTCCGCCCGCCACTGCTCTTCCGGCTTGTCGATCTCGTACGCCATGGACTCACTCTCCTAGCTCTCCAGGCGGGCGAGGATCTCCGGACCGAGGTCCGTGACATCGCCCGCGCCCATGGTGAGAACAAGGTCACCGGGCTTGGCCATTCCGGCGATGAGCTCGGGGATCGCGGTCCGGTCGTGCTCGGCGGTGACGTCGGCGCCGTGGCGGGCGGCGGCGTCGATGATCAGGGCGCTGGTGATGCCGGGGACGGGGTCCTCACGGGCGGGGTAGATGTCCAGGACGACGCTGGCGTCGGCGAGGGCGAGCGCCTGGCCCATCTCGACGCCCAGCTCGCGGGTGCGGCTGAAGAGGTGCGGCTGGAAGACGACCAGCACCCGGCCGTCACCGGCACCGCCGCGGATCGCCTCGAGGTCGGCGGAGATCTCGGTGGGGTGGTGTGCGTACGAGTCGATGACCTGCACCCCGGCGGCGACGCCCTTGAGCTGGAGGCGGCGCCTGACGCCGGTGTACGAGCCGAGGGCGGGGGCCAGCTCGCGGGCGGGGACGCCGAGGGCGGCGCCCGCGGTCAGGGCGGCGACGGCGTTGAGGGCGTAGTGGCGGCCGGGGACGGAGACGGTGAAGGTCAGCTCGCCGCCGCCCAGGGCGTCCGGGAGGAGGACGGTGACCTCGCTGGTCAGTCCCCGCTGGGCGATGTCCAGGACACGTACGTCCGCGCCCGGGTCCTCGCCGTACGTCAGCACGCGCAGGCCCTCGTGGCCGGTGGCGCGGCCAGTGAGGCGGCTGGTAACGCGGCCGGTCAGCTCGCGGGCGCCGGGGTGGTCGGCGGAGACGACCAGCGTGCCGCCGGGCCGGATCCGCTCCACGAAGGTCTGGAACGACTCGTGGATCTCCTCCATCGAGGCGTAGTTGGCGTGGTGGTCGAGCTCCACATTGAGGATGATCGCGACCTCGGGCGCGTACTTGTGGAAGCTGCGGTCGCTTTCATCCGCCTCGGCGACGAAGATCTCGCCGCCGCCGTGCTGGGCGTTGGAGCCGGGCGCGTCCAGGTCGCCGCCGATCGCGTACGACGGGTCGAGGCCCAGGGTGGTGAGGGAGACGGCCAGCATGGAGGTGGTGGTCGTCTTGCCGTGGGTGCCCGCGACCGCGATGGGGCGGGCGCCGTCCATCAGGCCGGCCAGCGCGTCGGAGCGGTGTATGACGGGGATGCCGCGCTCGGCGGCCGCGGTCAGCTCGGCGTTGTCGGCGCGGATCGCGCTGGAGACGACCACGCTGGTGGCGTCGGCCGCCAGATGCTCGGCGGCGTGGCCGATGTGCACCGTCACGCCGAGGGCGCGCAGCGCCTCGACGGTCGGGGAGTCCTTGGAGTCGCTGCCCGCGACCCGCGAGCCGCGCATGGCGAGGATCTTCGCGATGCCCGACATCCCGGCGCCGCCGATGCCGATGAAGTGCGGTCGGGCCATCGCGTCGGAGGCAAAGCCGGCCGGTGCCATGTACGGGTCTCCCCTGGGTCGCGGTTCGTCGCTGTCGGGCCCGATTCTCGCACCTTGTGGGGAGGGGTTCGGCGAAGGCCCGTCCGGTGCATCGGCGGGGCGGGTACGGGGCGGGTACGGGGTGGGGTGCGGCGTGTGGTCAGGCGCCCTTCGTCGGCTGCTCCTCGTCGGCCGCGTGCGAGAAGAGCTTGAGCACCGGGACGCCCACCTTGTGCCGCGCCCGCGACGCCCAGTCCCGGTGGAAGAACTCCTCCACGAAGTGCGGCTCGGTCAGCACGATCACCTCGTCCGCGCCGGCCCGCTCGACCGTGCCGCGCAGCGCGTCCAGCGGATGGCGCTGGACGACCTCCCCACTGGCCTCGCTGCCCGCCGCGCGCAGGGCGGCGAGGGAGAGGCGCAGGGCGCGCTCGGCGGGCTCCAGCGCCTCCTGGCCCTCCGGCTCGTCGCGCTCCTGGACGGCGTGCTCCAGATCGCCGAGCGCGATGTCGTCGATCGCGCGCAACAGCCGGTCCTTGCTGCCCCGCGGCTGCATGAGCACGACGAAGGAGACCGCGTCGTCGCCGTGCAAGCTCGTGACGAAGTCCACGTCGACGGGGCTCAGGGGCTTCTCGATCATCAATACGCTCGTGAACACTGCCGGCGCCCTCTCATGCGATTTATTCCGCATATTCCTTTTTTAACTAAAACCAATTATCGCCTTATTGCCGCTTGCGACGGTAGCTGGTGAAAAGAAACCCGGCGTCCTCCAGGACGGAAAACAGGCTGAACCGTTCCGGTTCCACCAGCGTCGGGCCCTTGACGATCCGCTCCGCGTCGCCCGCCGCGATCAGCGGGGCCAGCGACAGACACAGCTCGTCCAGCACCCCCGCCGCCGCGAACTGCCCGAGCAGCTTAGGCCCGCCCTCCGACAGCAGCCGCGTCAAACCGCGCTCGGCGAGCGCGGACACCACCCGCGCCGGATCCACCCCGGCCCCCTCCCCCGCCAGCACCACCTCGGCGCCCGCCCGCCGGGCCGCCGCCAGGCGGTCCGCGGGGGCCTGCGCGCCGGTGACCACCAGCGTGGGCACCAGCGGCTCGGTGAACAGCGGCAGCGAGAAGTCCAGGTCCAGGCTCGCGCTGACCACGGCGATCGCGGCCACCGGCGGGCGCCCCTGCGCCGCCCGGCGGGCGACGAACGCCTCGCGGGCGCGGGCCGGGCGGTAGCCCTCCCGGCGTACGGTCTCGGCGCCGACCACGACGGCGTCGGCCAGCCCCCGCAGCACCCCGAAGATCCGCATATCGGCGGCGGAGGACAGCTGCTGCGACCGCCCGTCGTGGTGGGCGGCGCCGTCCAGCGAGGACACCATGTTGGCCCGCAGCCAGGCCGCCGCGGGCCGTCCTCCCGGTCCGGCCGGTCCTCCCGGTCCGGCTGGGAGGTCCGGGAGGTCCGGGAGGTCCGGGAGGTCCGGGTAGGCGTACGCGTCGGCCAGCTCGTCCAGCCCCCACTCGCGGTCTTCTCCCGAGGATGGTCCGGCGGGCGTTTCGGTCGGCAGCGGGAACAGGCGTCGCATAGGCGGCAGTGTGACATGCCTCCCTATCCGGCGGTGACCTCCCCCGAAGGGACTACGCTCGGAGTTTGTGTCATCGCGAACCACCACGTCCGACAGGCCCGCGGGTCCGATAGCCGAGCAGACTCCTGCAGCCGAGCAGGCTCCTGCAGCCGAGCAGACTCCCGCCGCCCTCGCCTCCCGTACGCCGCACGTCCCCGCCGAGCGTCTGGTGGCGGAGATGGTGCCGCCGCCGCGCTTCTCGACGGTGAGCTTCGACAACTACATCCCCGACCCGGGACAGCCCAGCCAGGCCACCGCCGTGAAGGAGCTGGCGGCCTTCGCCACCTCCGTCAGCGACGGCGGCGGGGCGGCGGACGGCCGCGCTCGCAAGAGCTGGTTCCGCCGGGAGACCAGGCCCGCCGCGCCGCGCGGCCCGCGCGGAATGTATCTGGACGGCGGCTACGGCGTCGGCAAGACCCATCTGCTGGCCTCCCTCTGGCACGCCACCGCGGCCCCGCCCGAGCGGAAGGCGTTCGGCACCTTCGTCGAGCTGACCAACCTGGTCGGCGCCCTCGGCTTCCAGCAGACCGTCCAGACCCTCAGCGGCCACCGGCTGCTGTGCATCGACGAGTTCGAACTGGACGACCCCGGCGACACGGTGCTGGTCTCCACGCTGCTCGGCAAGCTCGTCGACGCGGGCGTGGCGCTGGCCGCCACCTCCAACACCCTCCCCGGCAAGCTCGGCGAAGGCCGGTTCGCCGCGGCCGACTTCCTGCGCGAGATCCAGGGCCTGTCCGCCCGCTTCCGGCCGCTGCGCATCGACGGCGAGGACTACCGCCACCGCGGCCTGCCGGAAGCCCCCGCCCCGTACTCGGACGAGACCGTCACCCGCGCCGCGCACCACACGCCCGGCGCCTCGCTCGACGACTTCCCCACCCTCCTCGAGCACCTGTCCCGGGTCCACCCGAGCCGCTACGGCGCGATGTGCGACGGAATCGAGGCGGTGTGCCTGACCGGGGTCGGGCCGGTGCCCGACCAGTCGACCGCGCTGCGTCTTGTGGTGCTCGCGGACCGGCTGTACGACCGCGAGGTGCCGGTGCTGGCGTCCGGGGTGCCGTTCGACCGTCTCTTCAGCGAGGAGATGTTGCAGGGCGGCTACCGGAAGAAGTACTTCCGGGCGATCTCGCGACTCACGGCGCTGGCGCGGGACGGGAAGCGGCTGGCCGCCTCGACCCCTGGCGAGTGAGCCGAGGGGCGCGGCCGCCCGCGCCGGAGGCGCTGATGTCACCGTGAAAGGGAGAGCGCGCGGAGGCCCTGAGACTGCAATCGATATGCGGCTCCGCCGCGCGGAGGGGCGAGCACGGTCGACCGTCGACAGGGGCTGTAGCGCCCCCCGGGGGCACCTCCCAGCGGTAGCTGGGGGAGAACCGAGCCCTGAAGAAGGGAGCGCGACGCGCCGCCAGGCCGTTGATCGGATGGTTCCCGCGCGCGAATTCGCGTGATACACACGTGCGGTCACATTTCCTGTCCGCCAACAGGGAGTTACCGCATGTCAGTAACGCGACGTCAGGTCCTGGCCCGCAGTGGTGCGGCCGGTGCCGCCATCGCTTTCGCAGGCAACATCTCCGAACTCTTCGCCGGTACGGCCGCGGCCGCCGAGCCCGGCCCGGAGGCCGCGGCCGGCTCCGGCGGCTACGGCCCGCTCGTCCCCGACCCCGACGGCCTGCTCGACCTCCCCGAGGGCTTCCGCTACCGGGTGCTGTCCCGCGAGGGCGACGAGCTGCGCTCCGGCGAGGGCAAGGTCCCCAGCAACCACGACGGCATGGCCGCCTTCCCCGGCCGGGCCGGCGCCCGGGCCCGTACCCACCTGGTCCGCAACCACGAGAACCGCCCCACCGCCGCGATCCGCGTCCCCGCCGTCCAGGGCCTCACCTACGACCCCATGGGCATGGGCGGCTGCACGGCCCTCGAACTCGACGCGGGCAACCGCGTCCTCGCCGAACACGTCGCCATCGCCGGCACCGCCGTCAACTGCGCGGGCGGCCCCACCCCCTGGAACACCTGGCTGACCTGCGAGGAGACCGAGGACAAGGCCGGCACCAACGGCTACACCAAAGACCACGGCTTCATCTTCGAAGTCGACCCGTACGACCCGCGCCGCACCGGCGCCGTACCGCTGACCGCCATGGGCCGCTTCCAGCACGAGGCCATCGCGATCGACCCGCGCAGCGGAGTCGTCTACGAGACCGAGGACGCCTTCGAGAAGCCCTTCGGCCTCTTCTACCGCTTCCTGCCGCACAAGCCGCTCGGCGGTACGGGGTCGCTGCGCGCGGGCGGCGAGCTGTACGCGATGCGCGTGCCCGGCGTACGGGACCTGTCGGCCGTCCAGGAGACCGGCACGTCCTTCCACGACATCGAGTGGGTGCCCGTCCCCGACCCGCTCGCCAGACAGACCCCCGTCCGGCTCCAGGACTTCGGCCCCAAGGGCATCACCCACGCACAGAAGCTGGAGGGCTGCTACTGGGGCGGCTCGTCCGTCTATTTCGTCTCCAGCTTCGCCAAGAGCGCGGACGGCTCGGCCGCCGACCACTACGGACAGATCTGGCGGTACGACCCGCAGCAGAGCCGCCTCACCCTCGTGATCGTCTTCGGCCCGAGCACGGACGTGCAGCTGCCCGGCGAGTCACCCGACAACATCACGCTCGCGCCCAGCGGCGGCCTGATGGTCTGCGAGGACGGCAACGGCGCGCAGCACGTCTTCGGGCTAAGCAGACGCGGGGAGGTCTATCCGATGGCGCGCGGACGCCAGAACATCGGCACCCCGGAGAAGCCGGAGTGGGGTGAGTTCGCGGGGGTGACCTTCGCACCGGACCGGCGCACGATGTACGTGAACTGCTACACCCCGGGCACGACCTTCGCGGTGACGGGGCCCTGGCGCCACTGAGTCCGCAGGCCACGGCCTGAGACCACGACCTGAGGCCACGGCCTGCTGCGGCGTTCAGCCGGAGCAGGCCGTGCGCTGGGCCTCCTGCCACTCGCAGACGGGGCACAGCGTGGCCCCGGGCCGCGACGCGGGGTGCTCGGTCGGCTCGCCGCACAGCACGCAGTCCGCGTACGGCGGGCCGACGTCGTCACCGTGCGGGCGCGGGCCGCCCACGGGCTCGCAGTAACCCGGCGTGGGGTCGTCCGTACGGTCGTCATCCATGCGCCCGACCCTACGCCGGGGCCTCAGGACCGCCGTGAGCTGAGCACGCAGGCCAGCGCGGTCGCCCCCGCGGCGGCCGCGGCGGTCATGGCGAGCGGCAGCAGGGGCAGCGTCACGGTGCCGTTCTGCGAGCCGCTGACCAGGCCGGTCACGGCCGCGTTCGCGGGGGACACCGAGACCACCAGCACCAGCAGCGAGGCGACCGCGGTGGCCTGGATGCCCCAGCCGGTGCTGCGCAGCAGCGGACGGCTGAACAGCGCGCCGATCGCCGCGCCCAGCAGAGCGCAGGTGAGAGCCGCGAGCAGCCCGGCGGCCGTCGCGTCCCAGCGTGAGACGTCGATCCGCTGGTCGGAGGTCTTCGGATCGCTGATCAACGCGACGAACAACGCCCCCACGACCCCGAGCCCGGCCGCGGCGGCGAGCCCGGTGACCACGGAGCTGAGATGCACCCGGGCGGGCCCGGCCGCCGCGGCGGCGCAGTTGCGCGCGGCGGTCGGCTCATTGTTGACGCATACGCGCACCAGCCACGCCGCGATGGGCAGCAGGGCGGCCGCGGCGTACCCGAAGGAGTCGAGGATCGGCTGCCCCGCCATCACGCCGATGGCCATGAACGCGCCGTAGAGAACAACCGGCGGCACCCAACGCTGCGAGCGCGCCAGCAACGCGGCCTGATAGCGCAGCAGCGCGGGCAACGCGCGACCGCTCGCCCCGGCCCCGGCCGCCCACGGCACGGGCCCTCGGCCCCCCGCCCCGACGGTGGCCGGCCCCGGTACGGGCGCGCCGCCACCCGCCTCGCCCCCGGCCGGCGCAGCGTGCCCCGCGCCCCGCTGCTCGTCGGCCGTTACGGGCGTCACGGGCGTCACGGCGCGGATGTGCCACGGCGGACGGGTGGTGAGGAGCGCGTGCAGCAGCGCGTCGGAGTGGTCGGCGGCCACCGTCAGCCGTACGACGGGGGCTCCACCGCCCAGCCCCCGCTCCCCGACCGGGGCCCCCGGCAACCCCTCCGGAACCGAAGCCCCGGGCACCCCCTCGGCCTCCACGCACACGCGCGCCTCGGCACCGGGCGTGACCGGCGCAAGCGGCGCAGTAGGCGTGGCCGGCGCCCGTACCAGCCGGGTGTCCGTGATGTGGAAGATCTCGTCGGCGGAGGAGGCCAGGCGGCGGGGGTCGTGGTCGACGTAGATGACCGTGGCGCCCGCGGCGACGCGGGAGGTGACCGCCTCGTCGAGGGTGGCGCGGGCGGCTTGGTCGAGGCCGGTCCATGCCTCGTCCAGGACGAGGAGGTCGGGGGCGGCCAGGAGGGCCTGGGCGACGGCGACCTTTTGGCTGGTGCCCTTGGACAGCTCGGAAAGTGGGGTGTGGGCGTGTCCGGCCGCGCCGAAGCGTTCCAGCCACTCCTCGGCGCCGTGCGCCGCCGCGGCGCGGCCGAGGCCGTGGACGCGGCCCAGGTGGGTGAGGTAGCCGAGGGCGGTGAAGGGGAGGTCCGCGGGGAAGCGCTCGGGGACGTACGCGGTGCGCGGCCGGGCGGTGATCCGGCCGGTGGTGGGGGCGTCGATGCCGGCGAAGAGCCGCAGGAGGGTGGACTTGCCGCTGCCGTTGCTCCCCGTCACCCGGATCAGCGAGCCCGGCCGCACCTCCAGGTCGACGCCGCGCAGCACCCATGCCCCTCGCAGACCGTAGCGTCGGCCAACTCCACGCAGTCTCATAACCGTTGACCCTATGCGGTTAACGACCTGGGGTGCGATAGGGATCGGGAGAAGGAGCGGCGTCCGGTGCGGTCGATCGCAAGGCGCCGGAAGGTCCTCGGATGGGGTATCCCCTGCTCGAGCGAAGCCGAGAGCTTGGGGAAGGAGCTACTAGGACGTTTCGGCAACGCCGCGAGCGGCCGTGCCGGGCGTCGCGACGCCGATCCCTATCGCACCCCAGGTCGTAAGGCCGTTCCGGGGGCATGGATGGCGCGGGTGGCACACTGGGGCGCGTGACCAGCTCCGATACCCGTCCAGACGCCCCCACCAGCTACGACAGCTCCGACGACCCCGTCCGCACGACCGACCGGGACGCCGCGCCGCAGTTTGTGCTGCCCTTGGTGGTGCGCATCGAGAAGGCCACTCCGCCCGCCCGTACGGACGCCCTGGAGACGGCGGCGCGCGCCGTGCTCGTTCTGCTGTCGGACGAGCGGGCGACGGCGCCGGGCGGCGAGTGGGCCGAGGCCGTACGGAGCTGGCAGGACGCCCGGATCCGCAAGGTCGTGCGGCGGGCGCGGGGCGCGGAGTGGCGGCGGGCCGAGGGGCTGCCGGGGATCACGCTCGGCGGCCGGGCGGCCGTGGACGGCGGTCCGCCGGCGGCGGAGGTGCGGGTGTTCCCTCCGGTGCCGCTCGACGGCTGGCCGAAGGACCTCGCCAAGCTGCAGGTCTCGGGCACCGACCTGGACGACCCCGAGCCGCCGTCCGCGCCCGACCTGGCCGAGCCGGTGCTGTGGCTGAATCCGGAGATCACCATGTCGGCGGGCAAGGCGATGGCGCAGGCCGGGCACGGCGCGCAGCTCGCCTGGTGGGAGCTGGACGACGCCGCGCGCGCGGTCTGGCGCTCGGCGGGCTTCCCGCTGTCGGTGCGCACCCCGTCGGCGGACCGCTGGGCCCGGCTGGTCGCCGACGGCGGTCTGCCGGTGGTGCGTGACGCGGGGTACACCGAGATCGCGCCCGGCTCGTGCACCGTCGTCGCGGACCACCCGGCCCTGCGCCGGCCCGGCCGAAGCCATCGGGTGGACGGGGCCTGATCAGCCCCGCCCACCCCACCAAAAACCAGCCCGTTTACTGCTTGCCGCCCCTGCGGCGGATCGCGCGCGTCACGACCGGCGGCAGGACGTCCGCCGCGAGTTTGCGCACCGGGCTCCGGCGGCGCGGCACGGACCCCGCAGAACCCGCGGCCCGGGGGGCCTGCGGGGACGGCGCGGCCGCGGTGTCGGACTCGCGCGTGTCGGACTCGCGGATCTCGCCGGCGTAGCGGGACCGGGGGGCGGCCGGGCTGGGCGGGCGGCCCGAGAAGCGCAGCACCCGCTGTCCGGCGATCTCCTGCACGCTCAGATGCGTCCCGGCGCGCCACTCCTCATCCGCGAGCAGTTCCTCCTGCAGCGGCTCGGGGTCGCCCCATGTGCCGTAGAGCTTCTGGGTGGTCAGGCACACCGGCCGCAGCCCGCGCAGGAACACCGCCTCCCAGGTGGCGGCGGCCACGCCCGGGGTGTGCTCGGAGCGGAAGTCGTCCAGGACCACCACGCCGGTGGGCACCAGCGCGGTGTGGGCGGCGTCGATGTCGCCCGCCACGTGCTCGTACAGATGCGAGGCGTCGACGTGGACGAAGCGGCAGCTGTCGGCGGCGACGTGGTCCGGGACGAGGGAGGTGGGGCCCTGTACGACGTCGGGCAGTTCGTCGTGGAAGGCCAGGTAGTTCTGTTCGAAGGCGACCCGGGTCAGGGTGGCGTACGACTTTCGGGCCTCCGCCGCGTTCCGCTCGTCGGGCGCGGGCGCGTCGAAGAGGTCGCATACGGTGAAGCGCTCGTCCACCCTCAGATAGCCGGCGGTGAAGATGGCGCTCTTGCCCATATAGGCGCCCATCTCCAGCAGGTCGCCGCGCTGTCCCAGCCGTTTCTGGCGGGACAGGAAGCGATCGAAGATCACTTGATCCAGGCTGGGGAACCAGCCTTTGACCTCGTGGAGAGTGCGGGGTTGCTGCGCCGCGCGCGGGGCGGTTGCCGTCATGGGTACTGTCCTCGGTCGCTTGCGGTGGGGGGTGACCGGCCGCCACGTTGGCAGCGGCAGGCAACATCGCGTCGTACCCGCTGTGACTTTTCTGTGACCGAAGCACCGTCAGATCCGTCGGCACATACAGGGGCATAAGGAGCAGAAGGGGCGGAGTGGCAGAGGTTCAGAAGCGCAGGACCGCCGCTATGCGCTCGTGCGCGGCCAGGCAGCCGTCCGGCATGAACGCGACCTCCCCGCCCCTGTCCAGCGTGGTCTCGATGATCTCGTCCACGATGTCCTCCAGCACCGCCGTGCCCAGCTCGGCGGGCGAGATCTCCTCCGGGTCGACCGGAGTCAGGTGCTCCCCGGTGACCCTCACCGTCCGCTGGTAGTTCTCCTCGACGGCGAGCAGTTCGATCCGCCCCTCCTTGCACACCTGCCACACCTCTTCGAGCCCGGCGGCGAAGGCGCGGCGCCCCTGCGCCTGCCCGATGCGCTCGACGACGCGGTCGGTGTGCCGCCCCGCCTGCTCCCACAGGGCGGGGCGCAGCGCCTCGGCGAGGGCGCGGGCGGGGCCGTTGGTCAGCCCGCCCTTGACGACCTTGCTGACGGCCGCCTTCGCCGCCGAGCCCACCTCCTCCAGGAGGCTCAGCGCGGGCGCGAGGCCGACCAGGTAGAGCGGGCGCGGGTCGGCGGCCAGCAGGGCGTCCAGGGCGGTGTCGACCTGCCGCAGATAGGTGCGGGTGCCCTCGTCGTCGTACGGTCCCGGCACATCGCCGACCCGCTCCTCGCGCTCGACGTCCTCGTTGCGCGTCGGCTCGGGCTCCAGCGGGAAGCCCGCGGTCCGCTCCTCCACCAGGTTGCCGTCGCTGCCGCGCCACAGCGCCGTACGGTCCACGGAGACGGCCAGCACCCAGTAGGGGCGGGTCCGCTCGCGCGCGGCGACGAGGTTGCGGGTCAGGAAGGTGTCGCTGAAGACGACGCGCTCGGGTGCGGTCCTCGGCAGGGCCCACACCTCCCATTCGCCCTTGGCCGCGGAGATCACCAGCGAGTCCAGGGCATCGCGCAGATCCACGTCGGCCATGGCGCGGTCGAGCTGCCCACTGATGTCGTAGCGGGCCTCGCGCGGCACGTCCGGATCCTCTTCAAGCCGGCGCTTGGCCTCGGCGATCAGATTGCGCAGCCGCACGGTGTCCGCCGGGCGGTAGGGCTCGCGGCGGTGCGTGGGCAGGGTGATGGTGACCGCGGGGTAGGAGCGCCTGGCGCGGAGGGCTGTCAGCGTGCGGGATGTCAGTCCGGTGGTACGCATCCGTTGCCTCTCGCCTTTTTGACGTGTTTATCCAGCATCACCCAGGACCGGCGGCGGCGCATCGCGGGGCTTTGTCCGCCCGGGTGCGTCCGCGGCGCGGCGCCTCCGCACGTCTCATCATGCGAATGTCGTCTTGGCTTGCTCCGTATGGCCTGGTACCAATGGCGTTGTGCAGCTCACCTCACCTCTCGTGGCGCGTCTCCACGTAGACCTCCGGCGCACGGCCAGCGCCACTTGTTGCGCCTGACGGCGTTTTTGAGCGTTCGCACCTACCTCCCCCCTTTTCTCCCGGTGACCTTCCGGTGATCTTCCGCTGACGCCTGTCCGCGTCCGCGTCCGTTCCCCCGCCCCTGCCGGAGCGCCCATGCCTGCCCTGTTGAAAGGCCGACGGCCCGCCGTCGGCGACCTGTCGCGCCGCGTCGCACTGCGGCTACTCGCCCTGGTGGTGCTGCTCGGCCTCTGGCAGACGGGCGTCGCGCTCCACCTGTGGTCCCCCGTTCTCCTGCCTTCTCCGAAGGCGGTGTTCGACGCCTTGGTCAGGACATCCACCACGCATGACGGCGTCCGGGGGTACCAGGGGCACCTGCTCGTCGAGCATCTGGGAGTCACCCTGCGCCGGATAGCCGTCGGAGCCGGCCTCGGCACGCTGGTGGGCCTGGCCGCCGGGCTGCTGATGGGCACCGTGCCGTGGGTACGGGTGGTCGTGGAGCCGTGGGTGGCGTTCGTGCGCACCCTGCCGCCGCTCGCGTACTTCAGCCTGCTGATCATCTGGTTCGGGATCGAGGAGGCCCCCAAGATCTGGCTGCTCGCCATCGCGGCGATGCCGCCGGTGGCGGTCGCGACGGCCGCGGCCGTCGCCTCCGCTCCCCGCTCGCTCATCGAAGCCGCCGAGGCGATCGGCGCCCGGAGAAGCCAGGTCATCACCGCCGTCGTCCTGCCGTCCGCGCTGCCCGAGATCCTGGTCGGCATCCGGCTCGCGTTCGGCATCGCGTACTCCTCCGTCGTCGCGGCCGAAACCGTCAACGGCCTGCCCGGCATAGGCGGCATGGTGCGCGACGCCCAGCGCTTCAACCAGACCGACATCGTCATCCTCGGTCTGTTCGCCATCGGGATCTCCGGGCTGCTCATCGACGGAGTGCTGCGCGCGCTGGAACACCGGCTCGTGCCCTGGCGCGGCCGCATATGAGCCGCCCGCTTCCCCTCCCGACAGACCGTCACTCTCCTGCCCCGCACAGCACCTCGCGCATACCGGGCAAGGGACACAAGAGAAAGAAGACACGCCCCATGACCGGACACCGCAGTCGGCGCAGCGTCCTTACCGCCGCCCTGGGCATCGGCGTCCTGCCCGTCCTGAGCGCCTGCTCCGCCGACGCGGCCTCCGGGGACGGGAAGAAAACCGTCCGCATCGCCTACCAGGCCTTCCCCAGCGGCGATCTGATCGTCAAGGACCGCGGCTGGCTGGAGAAGGCGCTGCCGGAGCACCACATTGCCTGGACGAAGTTCGACTCGGGCGCGAGCATCAACACCGCGTTCCTGGCCAAGTCGGTGGACATCGCGGCGATCGGCTCGAGCCCGATGGCCCGCGGTCTGTCCGCCCCGCTCGACATCCCCTACAAGGTGATATGGGTGCTCGACGTGGCCGGTGAGAACGAGGCGCTCGTCGCCCGCGACGGCACCGGCATCTCGAACGTACGCGATCTGACCGGCCGCAAGGTGGCGACGCCGTTCAGCTCCACCTCCCACTACAGCCTGCTCGCCGCGCTGGACCGGGCGGGGGTCGACGCGTCCAAGGTGAACATCCTCGACATGGAGCCGCAGGACATCCTCGCCGCCTGGACCCGCGGGGACATCGACGCCTCCTACGTCTGGCTGCCGACCCTGGCGGAGCTCGAGAAGTCGGGCAAGGTGCTCGTCACCAGCAAGGAGCTGGCCAAGGCCGGAAAACCCACCCTCGACCTCGGCGTCGCCGCCGCGTCGTTCATCCAGGCGCACCCCGATGTGATCAGCGCCTGGCGCAAGGCGCAGGCCCGGGCCCTGGACCTGATCCATGACGATCCGTCCGCGGCCACCGCCGCGGTCGCGCGGCAGTTGGGGATCGGCGACAAGGAAGCACGGGCGCAGCTCGACAAGGGGATCTTCCTCCGGCCCGCCGACCAGGCGAGCGCCACCTGGCTGGGCCGGCCGGGGCGCGTCGGACATCTGGCCGAAGACCTTCGCAGCGCGACCGCGTTCCTTGCCGACCAGAAGCAGATCGACAAGGCACCCGGCCGGAACACGCTGGTGAACGCCGTCCATGTCAAGGGGCTCGCAGATGACGTCGCTCGGTAAGGCCACCACCTCGCGGCGGGCCGCGCCCGCGCCGTCCGGCGCGGCGGAGCCCCAGGCGATCTCGGTTGCCGACGTGACCCGGGTGCACGGCCGGGGCGCCTCGTCCGTCGAGGCGCTGGGGCCGCTCTCCCTCGAGGTCCCGCCGGGCGAGTTCCTGGTGCTGGTGGGTCCGTCCGGATGCGGCAAGAGCACGCTGCTGCGTCTCATCGCCGGCTTCGAGCGTCCTACTTCCGGCTCCGTCACCGTGCAGGGCGGAGCGCCGCGGCCGGGCAGGCAGGCAGGCGTCGTCTTCCAGCAGCCGAGGCTCTTCCCCTGGCGTACCGTCGGCGAGAACGTGGCCCTCGCGCTGCGCTACGCCGGGGTGCCCCGGGCGGAACAGGGCCGACGCACCGCGGAACTGCTGGACCGGGTCGGTCTGTCAGAGACGGCGGACCGCCGTGTCTGGGAGATCTCCGGGGGCCAGCAGCAGCGGGCCGCCATCGCCCGTGCCCTCGCGGGTGGCAAGGGACTGCTGCTGCTCGACGAACCGTTCGCGGCGCTCGACGCCCTGACCCGTGAGCGGCTTCAGGAGGACCTGCGCAGGGTGAGCCTGGAGACGGGCGCCACCTCGGTGTTCGTCACGCACAGCGTCGACGAGGCGGTGTTCTTGGCCACCCGGATCGTCGTGCTCACCGCGCGGCCGGGCACGGTGGCCCTGGACCTGCGGGTCGGGCTGCCACGCGGCGGCATCGACAGCGACGAACTGCGCGGCCTGCCCGAATACGCCGCACTGCGCGCACGAGTCGGAGCCGCCGTGCGCGCCGCCGCGGCCTGACCACCACTGAACCCTTCTCTCGCACCGGAGTCCGTCTTCCAGGAGGCATGAATGACCGTCACAGACCTTCAGTCCGACCTTCAGTCCGCCACGGCGGTGGAGCTGTCCGTCGAGCCACTGGGGCCCTCGTTCGGCGCCCGAGTTCACGATCTGGACCTGACCACCGCGGACGATGCGGAGATCGCGGAGGTACGGCGCGCCCTCGTCGCCCACAAGGTGCTGTTCTTCCCCGGCCAGCGCCTCGACCCCGACAGTCAGGTGGCGCTCGGCCGGCGGCTGGGTGAGACGACCGCCTCGCATCCGGTCGTGCCCGGGGTCGACGAGAACCACGCGGAGATCTACGCGTTGGACGCCGCCGAGGACGGGTACGCGGACGTTTGGCACACCGACGTCACCTTCGTGCGCAGGCCGCCGATGGCCTCGGTGCTGCGCGCCGTTCAACTGCCGCCCACCGGTGGCGACACCAACTGGGCCGATCTGCAACTCGCGTACGACTCATTGTCCGCCCCGGTGCGTGATCTGGCCGACCGGCTGACCGCGGTGCACGACGGCAACCGCGCGTTCGGGTACTACCTCGCCCAGCGCGGTGGTGAGGGCAGCGAGTGGGACGGGGAGCGGTACCGGTCCCTCGACCCGGTGGAGCATCCGGTGGTCCGCGTCCACCCGGAGACCGGCCGCAAGGGCCTGTTCGTGAATCCGGGCTTCACCTCCCACATCGTGGGCGTGTCGGACGCCGAGAGCCGGGCCATTCTGGACCTGCTGTACGCACATCTCCAGAAGCCCGAGCACATCGTGCGACACCGCTGGCGCCCGGGTGACGTGGCGATGTGGGACAACCGGTCCACCGCCCACTACGCCAACCGTGACTACGGGGACTTCCGCCGCGTCATGCACCGCATCACCCTGTGCGGCGATGTGCCCGTCGGGCCACCGGGCGCACAGGTGCCGTAGACCCCCTTGATACGGGGCCTGTGTGAAGAGACGGTAATTCTTCAGTGATACTGGTGAGCCGTACTGTCTCCGGGGGCGGGACCCGTGAAGGGGCTGAAGACCTTGAAGGCTTTGAAGGCGTTACAGCCGAGGAACGCCTATGGAGTGACGGGCCCCATGGGTGCCCTGGTCGCCGTGGGTGTCGTCGTCGCCGTTCTGCTCGCGGCACTGCCGGGCGGCGAGGCGGACGGCTCGCCCGGAGAGAAGGCGTCGGTGGCCGGCGCGTCCCCCGCGCCGGCCGGGGGCGCCCCCGGCACCAAGAAGAAAAAGAGCAAGTACGCCGACTGGGACGGCAAGGTCAAGGTGCTCGGGGACGGCTCCACCTCGTACACCGGGCCGCAGCCGAAGCAGCTCAAGCCCAAGAGGCTGAAACCCGGGGAGAAACCGCCACAGTTCGTGGTCTTCTCCTGGGACGGGGGCCTGGAGAACGGCGACCACCTCTTCTCCCACTTCCGCGACGTGGCCAAGGAGAGCGATGCCACGATGACGTTCTTCCTGAGCGGCATGTATCTGCTGCCCAAGTCGAAGAGCGACCTCTACCAGCCGCCGCAGCACCAGCGGGGCTCGGCCGCGATCTCCTACCCGACCGATGAACACATCCGGGAGACGCTGGAGCAGCTGCGCGGGGCGTGGCAGGAGGGCAACGAGATCGGCTCCCACTTCAACGGCCACTTCTGCGGCGCCAAGGGCGGCGAGGACTGGAGCACGGAGGAGTGGAAGAGCGAGACCGAGCAGGCGTATTCGTTTGTGAAGAACTGGAAGACCAACACCGGCTTCACCGATGTGGCCCCGCTGCCCTTCGACTACGACGAGGAGCTGGTGGGCGGGCGGGCGCCGTGCCTGGAGGGGCAGAAGAACCTCATCCCGGCCATCAAGTCCATGGGCTGGCGGTACGACGCGAGTTCGCCCGGCGACTTCCAGATCTGGCCGTCGAAGATCGACGGGATCTGGAACTTCCCGCTTCAGCTGGTGCCCTACCCGGAGAGCGAGAAGCAGGTCCTCTCGATGGACTTCAACTTCCTCTACAACCAGTCGGGCGACAGCACCGAGGGCGATCCGGCGAAGTACCCGGAGTGGGAGCGGCTGACCCGCGAGGGCTATAAGAACGGCTTCGAGCGCGTCTACAACGGCAGCCGGGCGCCGCTGTTCATCGGCAACCACTTCGAGACCTGGAACGGCGGCATCTATATGCAGGCCATCGAGGACGTGATGCGGGACGTATGCCCCCGCGAGGGCGTCGAATGCGTCTCGTTCAAACAGCTCGCGGACTGGCTGGACGCCCAGGACCCGAAGGTCCTGGAGAAGCTGCGCACGCTGGATCCGGCGCAGGCGCCCGACTGGTCCACCTTCACGAAGGCCGAGTAACGGCCTTCATATAGCGCGTCCAGATGTCGATGGCGTAGGTGGATCCGGTGCCGGAGGTTCCGGCGGTGCCGGATCCGCCGAGTCCGTCCAGGGGCAGCAGCTCCTGGGTCTTGGGATCCACCCGCGACAGCGACACGGCCGTCGACATCTCCTTCGTATACCCCACGAACCACGACGAGGTGTTGTCCTGCTCGGTACCCGTCTTGCCCGCCACATCGGAGCCGACCGCCGCGGCCGACCGAGCGGTTCCGCCCTGCACCGCCCCGTGCAGCGCGTCGTCCACCTGCGCCGCCACCTCCGGGCTGAACGCCCGGGTCGCGGGCTGCTTTTCGAGGGGCACCCGCTCGCCCTGGTGGGTGAGCCCGGTGACCGAGTACGGCGGGGTGTGCCGGCCCCCGGCCGCGAAGGTCCCGTAGGCGCTGGCCATGCGGATGGAGCTGGGGGTGGCCGTGCCGAGCGAGAAGGCGGGCACCCGGGAGCCGAAGCTGTCGGGCAGCAGGCCCGCGTCGATGGACGCCTTGCGCACCCGGTCCAGGCCCACGTCCATGCCCAGCTGCATCATCGGGGTGTTGATCGAATCCACGATCGACTGCCGCAGGGTCACCTGCCCCCACGAGCGGTCTCCGTCGTTCCTGCCCCGTACGATCTGGCCGCCGCGGTCCCAGTACGGGCCCTCGGGGGTGCGCACGGCCACCTTGTCGTTGCCGTCGTAGACGCTGGTCGGGGACACGGGGGTGCGTGCGCCGTCGCGTTCGAGCTGGACGCCGTCGCGCAGGGCCGCGGCGTAGACGAAGGGTGTGAAGGACGTGCCGGCCGGGACGGTGGAGGCGTTGGCGTCGTTGAAGCCCTGTTCGAGATAGCCGGGGCCGCCGTAGAGCGCGGCGATACGGCCGTCCGGCGCTACGGAGGCGGCGCCGACCCGTACGTACCGGTCCTCCTTGCGGCCCTTCGGGTCGAGGCCGGCGCGCATCTTGTCCACCGACTTGGCGAGCTCATTCACCTTCGGCTTCTCGAAGGTGGTGTGTATCTGATAGCCGCCCAGGTCGAAATCGGCGTCGGATATGTCGGTGTGGGAGGACACATACGCCCTCGCCGTCTCGACGAGATAGCCGACCTGGCCGGTCAGCCCCTCCGGTTTCGGGGGCGCCTTGGGCTCCGGGAATTTGGTGTACTTGGCCCGCTCGGACTTGGAGAGCTTGCCGATCTGGACCATCCGGTCCAGGACCCATTTCCAGCGGTCCACAGCCCGGCGGTGGTTCTTGGCGCTGACTGTGGGGTCGAAGGTCCCGGCGCCCTTGAGCAGGGACGCCAGCATGGCGCCCTCACTCGGGTTGAGCTTGGAGACGTCCTTGCCGTAATAGGCGTAGGCGGCCCGCTGAATGCCGTAGGTGCCGCGGCCGAACCAGCTGGTGTTGAGATATCGCGCGAGGATGTCCTCCTTGCTCATCTTGTCGTCCAGCTTGATGGCGATGAACATCTCGGTCAGCTTGCGGGAGAATGTCTGCTGCTGATTCAGATAGGCGTTCTTCACATACTGTTGGGTGATGGTGGAACCGCCCTGGGTCTCACCGCCCGTCACCATCCGGGTCAGGGCGCGCATCACACCGCTCGGCGAAACCCCGCTGTCGGAGTAGAAGCTGGCGTTCTCGGCGGCGAGCACCGCCCACTGCACCTTCTCCGGGACCTTTTTGAGCGGGACTTCCTGCCGGTTGACGGGTCCCGTACGGGCCATTTCCGTACCGTCCGCCCAGTAATAGACATTGTCCTGCTGGGTGGCGAAGTCGTTGAGGTCGTCCGGGATGTCGGTCTGCAGATACATATAGCTCAGCACACCCGTCAGACCGCCGACGCAGAACAGGAAAAGCATGGCCATCTGCCGCCACGAGGGCAGCCAGCGCAGGGGGCCGCGCCTGCTCGCGCGGGGGTAGTCCAGCCTGGCACCGCGGACGGCCCAGCGGCGCAGCGTCCACCACGTCGAGGTCGAACGCCCTGTGAGGCTCGGCATGTTGGGCGCCTTGATGGTCGGCGCCTTGCGGCTCGGTGCCTTACGGCGGTGTCTGCCCCCAGCGTTGTTGCTGCCCTGCACGTGTCCCCCACGATCCGCGCGCGGGGCGCGGCCAAAGATCTGATGGTCCGTCCCCCCGAAGACGACACGACCCTATGACGCTTTCCGAACATCTGTCGCCTCAGAGCACCAAATTTTTGTAACAGTGATGATATTCCGCGACGCGGATCACGCACGGCACACACGACTCACGCGCGACTCACACGGGACTTGAGCGTGAACCCCCGAAGCTCAAATGAACCTCTGAACCGCACGGCTGCTGGGTTCGTCCTTCTCCAGCGGGGTCATCACCCCCAGACGACCCCCGGACAGGGGGACGGACGAGGAGGGGGAAGCCATGAGGCGCCTCGGAACCGGCATTGGATGGCGCCCGGAGATCGCCGATGACATCGAGCGGCTGCCGGGCATCGACTGGGTTGAGGTGGTGGCGGAGAACATCTGCCCGGGCCACCTCCCTGACGCACTGGAGCGGCTGCGGAAGCGGGGGACGACGGTGGTCCCGCACGGCGTCTCGCTCGGCCTCGGGGGCGCCGAGCGGCCCGACGCGGGGCGGCTCGCGGCGCTCGCCGAGCGGGCGGAGGCGCTGGGCTCGCCCCTGGTGACCGAGCACATCGCGTTCGTACGGGCGGGCGGGCCGCGGACCGCGTCGCCGACGGCCGAGGCCGGGCATCTGCTGCCCGTGCCGCGCACTCGCGACGCGCTGGACGTGCTGTGCGAGAACGTCCGCATCGCCCAGGAGTCGCTTCCGGTGCCGCTGGCCCTGGAGAACATCGCGGCGCTGATCGCCTGGCCGGGTGAGGAGCTGACGGAGGGGCAGTTCCTCGCCGAGCTCGTCGAGCGGACGGGTGTACGGCTGCTGATCGACGTGGCCAATCTGCACACCAACCACGTCAACCGGGGCGAGGCCCCGGCCGCGGCCCTGGACGAGCTCCCGACCTCGGCCATCGCCTATGTCCATGTGGCGGGCGGGGTCGAGCGGGACGGGGTGTGGCACGACAGCCACGCCCACCCGGTGACCCAGCCGGTGCTCGACGTACTGGCCGAGCTGTGCGCCCGTACGACGCCGCCCGGCGTGCTGCTGGAGCGCGACGAGAACTTCCCCGCGGGCGACGAACTCGCGGCCGAACTCGACGCGATCCGGGCCGTGACGGCCAAGGCGGCTGTTGGGGTTTCCGGGGCTGCGAGGGTTTCCGGGGCTGTGGGGATTTCCAGCACCGTGGGGATTTCGGTGGTTGTTGGAGACCCTGGGGCCGTTGGGATTTCCGGTTCTCCCGCCCGCAAGGTCCCCGAGGCCCGTGGGGTGCTGGTGGCGGCCGGGCCGGTGTCCGCGGCGCAGGCCGTGGAGGGCGCCCGGGAGCGGGTCGCGCTGGCCCAGACGTCCCTGCTGTCCTCGCTGGTCGCGGGCGCCCCCGCGCCCGAGGGGTTCGACCGGCGGCGGCTGGGGGTGCAGAGCCGGGCGCTGGCGGCCAAGCGGGCCGACGTGGTCGGGAAGGTCGCCCCCGAGCTGCCGCGGATCCTGGGCGCGGACTACCGCCCGGCGTTCCTGGCCTATGCGCGGGGCCGCCCGATGACCGGCGGCTACCGCCGCGACGCCCTGGCGTTCGCCGAGCATCTGCTGGCCGCCGAGCGGCCCGAGGACCCCGCGGCGCGGCGGGAGCTGACGCAGTGGTGGCGGGAGCGGTCGGGGCCCGCTCCGGTACGCCCCGGCCCCGCGGCGCGCCTGGCGCGGGCCGCCCGACGCGCGCTGCTCGGAAGGTGATGGAGATGAAGACGGAACTGGTCTATCTGGCGTTCGCCGCGTCGTCGGCGGCGCTCATCACGGGTACGGTCCGTACCCGACGCTCGGGCGGCCCGGTGGCGGACGCCCGCGCACACGATCTGCTGGAGGCCGCCTTCCTGGAGGCCGGCCCGGCCCGGGTGGCCGACACGGTGATCTGCGCGATGCACACCGACGGACGGCTGGCCGTGGGCGGCCCCGGGGTGGTCTCGGTACGGCAGCCGGTCGCCCGCAACGCGGTGGAGCAGGCGCTGCTCGAGGTGCACTCGCGGGCACCGCACGGCGGACTCACCCTGCTGCGCTCGGAGCTGATGCGCCATCCGGCGGTGCAGTCGATCGGCGACCGGCTCGCGGAGCGCGGGCTGATGGTGCGGCCGCGGCGGATCAACTTCTGGCGGCGCCTGGCCGCCGCCCAGACCGTCGCCGCGGTCGCGGGCGTGTTCCTGGGCATCTGGGGAACTGCCGTGGAGGACTCGGGAGGGTACGACGGCGGGCTTCCGCTGATCTTCAGGATCCTCCCGGCGCTGTTCGGCGGCTTCCTGGTCGGCGTCATCTGCGGCGCCGCGAACAGGAAGCGGATCACGGCGGCCGGGAAGCGGGCACTGGCCGCGTACCGGCAGGACCTCGCCTACGTCTCGGCCCAGCCACAGGACGGCACCCCGTACCGGACCGGTACGCGGATGGCGTCGGTGGCCGAGACCGTCGCGCTGGCCGGGGTGACCGCACTGGCCGCCGACGAACTGCTGCGGGACCAGCTGCTGGAGGCGCACCGCGCCCATGCCGCCGCGGCCTCAGCAGGGTCTTCGGCGTCCTCCTCGTCGTCCTCGTCCAGCTCCTCGGGGTCCTCGGGGTCCTGCGGGAACAACAGCTCGTGGTGCGGCAACTCCGGGGGCGGCGGCTCCAGCTGCGGCAGTTCCAGCTGCGGGGGCAGCTCCGGCTCCAGCTGCGGGGGCGGGAGCGGTGGCTCCAGCTGCGGCGGCGGCTCCAGTTGCGGTGGCGGGGGCGGCTGTGGCGGCGGGGGCGGCGGCTGCGGGGGCGGGTGACCGGCCGCCGCGTTCGCGGTGTTCGCCGTATTCGCCGCTTCACCATGTTCATCTGGGTTCGTCTGCTGAAATGCCCTGGCGGAAGGCGGGGCGGGTCGAGTACAAATCGGCCATGCTCTGGCTGTTGTTCCTGCTCGTCGCCTGTGCCGCCGCCGTCGCCTCCTGTGCCCGGCTGTGCACGGCCGCCGTCGCCGCCGCCCGGGAGCCCGAGGGCGCCGGGGCCGGCGGCGGGGCCTTGAGCCTGTACGAGACGGCGTTCCTGTCCGGCGGTCCGCAGCGGGTCGGCGATCTGGCCCTGGTGGCGATGGACCGGCAGCGCCGGCTGCTGCTGGCGCACACCGGCTGGGTCACGGTGGTCGACCCGGACGGCCAGGACGAGTTGGAGCGCTCCGTCATCGCCGCGATAGGGCCGCACGGCCAGTCGCCCGTCCCGCCGGTGCGGGCCGCGCTCGCCGGTGCGGCGCCGGTTCGGGCGCTCGCCGACCGGCTGGTGGCCGCCGGGCTCGCGGTGCCCGCGGCGGCGCGTACGAACGTGGCGGCCGCGGTCCGTCAGGTGCGGGCGGCGGCCGGTCTTGTCCTGCTCATGGGGGCGGCGGCGCTGCTGATCGTGGAGCCTGGGCCGGGGCGGGAGAAGGCGGCGGCGTGGTTCGCGCTGCCGCTGCTGCTGACCCTCGGCTGTCTGGCGATAGCCCGCGTCGAGGCGCATCCGTACACCCGGTGGGCCTCGCCCGCCGGGCAGAAGCTGCTGGGCCGGATCGAGACGCCCCGGCCACGGCCAGCACGGCCCGCCTGGCCCGCCCGGCCCGCCTACGGCCGGGGCGGCAGTGTCGGCCGGGGCGGCGGTGTCGGCGCGTACGGCCGGGAGGGCGCCGACGCCGAGCTCCTGACCCTGCTCGCGCTGCACGGCGCCTCCGCCCTCCCCGATCCCGCGCTGCGCGCGGCCTTCAAGGCGCATTGGGGTCATTGACCCCGACACCTCGGCGCGGTGCTTTACATGTCCGACCACCACCCCAAGTATCCCTTTCGTCGCGAAATGACCGAACGCGACGGAAGACGAACGGATACGAGGGGACGGCCCGTGAGAGCAGTACCGCTGTACGGCGTACTCGGGCCGCTGTCCCTGGCCCTGGCCATGGCCGCGCTCCTCGCCGCCCCGGCGCCCGCCGCCACCGCCGCGACCGCCACGGCCCCGGCCCGCCACGGCGACACCGCCGAGGACCGGGGCGTGGCGGTCGCCGCCCGGCGCGCCGCCGCCCGCGGCATCGACTTCGGCCGCTGCGCGCCCGGCGAGGAGCTGCCCGCAGCCGCCCGGTGCGGCACCTTCGAGGTGCCGCTGGACTACGCGCACCCCCACTCCACCCAGCTGTCCCTCACCGTCAGCCGGCTCCGCGCCACCGGCCCGCGGGAGCGCCACCAGGGCGCGCTGGTCTACAACCCGGGCGGGCCCGGCGCCTCCGGTATGGCGTTCCCCGCGTACGCCAGTGTGGCCGGGTTCCGGAAGGCCGCCGAGGCGTACGACTTCGTCGGGTACGCACCGCGCGGGGTGGGCCGCTCGGCGCCGCTGTCCTGCGCGGACCCGGCCGCCTTCGCCAAGTCGCCGGCGAACTTCCCCGTGCACCCCTCCGCCGCCTTCAAACGGACGATGGTCAAGCGGGCCCGGGCCTACGCGGACGGCTGCGCCCGCCGCGCGGGCGGTGCGCTGCGCCACTACACGACCCTCAACAACGCCCGCGACCTCGATGTGCTGCGCGCCGCCCTCGGCGAGACGCGGCTGAACTTCGTGGCCGCGTCCTACGGCACGTACTACGGCGCCGTCTACGCCACGCTCTTCCCCCACCATGTGCGCCGCATGGTCTTCGACAGCGTGGTCGACCCCGATCCGCGGCAGATCTGGTACGGCAACAACCTGAAGCAGTCGCTGGCCTTCGAGGGGCGCTGGGGCGACTGGCGCCGCTGGGCCGCCGGGTATGACGACGTCTACCACCTGGGCGGCACCGCGGCCGAGGTGTCCGCCTCGTACGAGAAGGCCCGGCGGCGGCTGGCGCGCCATCCGGCGGGCGGGAAGGTGGGCACCACGCAGCTCCAGGACGCCTATGCGCGCAACATCTACAACGACGCCTTCTGGGATATGAGCGCGCACGCACTGGCCGCCTATCTGGGCGGCGACGAGGGGCCCCTGGTCGCGCTGGCCGCGCACGACCCGGCCCAGGCCGCGGCCGAGGAGAACGGCAACGCCGTCTACACGGCCGTCCAGTGCAACGACGCGCCCTGGCCACGGGATTGGGCCAGATGGAACCGCGACAACAGCGCCCTGGCCCGCCGCGCGCCCTTCGAGACCTGGGTCAACGTGGCGATGAACCTGCCGTGCGCCTACTGGTCCGCGCCCCGGCAGCGGCCACTGACGGTGGGCTCCCGGGGCGGTGCGGGGCACGGGACGCCGCCGCCGGTGCTGCTGCTGGCCGCCGAGCGGGACGCGGCCACGCCGTACGAGGGCGCCAAGGAGCTGCGGCGCAGGCTGCCGGGCTCATCGCTGGTGACCGAGCGCGGGGCGGGTACGCACGGGCTGTGGGGCGGCCCGAACGACTGCGTCAACGGGTACGTCGACACCTACCTGCTGACCGGGCGGACGCCGGGCCGCTCCGTGTCCTGCTCGCCGCGCCAGGCGCCCGAGCCCAGCGTCTGGGCGCCGCCGGGCCTTGAAACGCAACCGGAAACGGAGCCAGAGGCGGAAGCGACGCCGGCGGTGGGCGCGGCGGCCTGGTGACCGGCGGCCGCGCCGCGGCGAGGGCGGTGCCGCCGATCAGGCCCACCCGGTGAGTCGGGCCGACCCCGTGAGTCAGGCCAGCCCGGCGACCAGCTCGGAGAGCGCCTTGCGCCGCCCGGTGAAGAACGGCACCTCCTCGCGCACATGCCGGCGCGCCTCGGAGCCGCGCAGATGCCGCATGAGGTCGACGATCCGGTGCAGCTCGTCGGCCTCGAAGGCGAGGATCCACTCGTAGTCGCCGAGCGAGAAGGACGCGACCGTGTTGGCCCGCACGTCCGGGTAGCCGCGCGCCATCTTGCCGTGGTCCGCGAGCATCGCGCGGCGCTCCTCGTCGGGCAGCAGATACCACTCGTAGGACCGGACGAAGGGGTACACGCTGACGTAGTCGCGGGGGGTCTCGTCGGCCAGGAACGCCGGGATGTGCGAGCGGTTGAACTCGGCCGGGCGGTGCAGCGCCATGTTCGACCACACCGGCTCCAGGGCCCGGCCCAGCTTGGTGCGGCGGAAGAGGTTGTACGCCTCCTGCAGCGCGTCGGAGGTCTCCGCGTGCCACCAGATCATGACGTCCGCGTCCGCGCGCAGCCCGGAGAGGTCGTAGGTGCCGCGCACCGTGACGTCCTTGGCGGCGAGCTGCGCGAACAGCTCCTCGACCTCGTCGGCGTAGCCGGTGCGGTCCTCGGGCAGGACGTCGCGCAGCTTGAACACCGACCACAGGGTGTAGCGGATGACCTCGTTGAGGTCCTTGGCCTTCTTGCCGGCGTTGGGAACCTTGCCGGACGGGGCGGTCTCGGGGGCGGATGCAGCAGTCATGGTCCCTATTCTCGCTCTCCGCGCCCGGCGCCCCGCGCCTGGGTGGCCGCCAGCAGTTCCAGCAGCTCATCGGCGGCGGTACCGGCGCTGGCGACGCAGGCCGGGATGCCCACACCGTCGTACACCGCGCCGCACACCCGCAGCGCCGGGAGCTTGGCGACCTCCGCGCGGATACGGGCCACGCGGTCGAGGTGGCCCACGGGGTACTGCGGCAGCCCGCCCTCCCAGCGGTTCACGCGGGTGGCGACCGGGCGCGCGGTCAGGCCGATGGCCTGGCCGAGATCGGCGAGCGACAGCCTTACCAGATCCTCGTCGTCCCGGCTCAGGTCCGCCTCGTCCTCAAACCGCCCGATCGAGGTACGCAGCACGAAGAGATCGGGGTCGGCCTCCCCCACCCAGCCCCATTTGCGGCTGGAGAAGGTGGCGGCCTTGATGGTGTGGCCGTCGACGGGCGGCACGAGGAAACCGCTGCCCTGGGCGAGCTCGGCCACGTCGGCGCGGCGGAAGGCCATGGTGATCAGCGCCATGGAGGCGTAGTCGACGGTGGCCAGCTCGGCGGAGGCGGCCGGGGAGTCGGCGGCGAGCAGCCGGGCCGCGACGGGTGCGGGGGCGGCGAGCACGACGGCGTCGGCCTCCAGCGTCTCGCCACGCTCGGTGACCACCGTCCACCGCGCCGCCCGCCCCTCCCCCGGGTCGTCGGAACTGTCGGCGCTGCCGGGGGCGGCGGTCGGGCGCAGCTCCCGTACGGGCTCGCCGGTACGGATCTCGCCGCCCGCGGCGCGCACCGCGTCGGCGACGGCGAGCGGAAGCCGCCCGATCCCCCCGTCGATACCGGTGAACACCGGGCCGGCCGGCGCCGCCGCGGCCCGCGCGGCGAGCGCCCGCGCGCCCTCGGTCAGCGAGCCGTGCGTACGGGCCGCCTCGAAGAGCGTGGGCACCGAGGCCCGCATCGACGTCCGGTACACATCGCCCGCGTACACCCCGCCCAGCAGCGGCTCGACCAGCCGGTCCACGACCTCGCGGCCCAGCCGCGCGGCGACGAACTCGCCGAGGGCGACGTCCTCGCCCAGCTCCGCCGGCGGCAGCTGGGGCTCCTGGGCGAGCCGCGCGAGCCCTTCGGCCGAGACCACGCCGGAGGCGGCCAGCGGGGCCGGGTCCCCGGGCACGCCCATCACATGGCCCTTGGGCATCGGCCGCAGCCCGCCGCGGGTCCACAGCGAGGCGGTGGCGGTCGCGGGCGGCTGCAGCCGGCCGCCGAGCCCGACCGCGCGCGCCAGGTCCACGGCCTCGGGGCGGCGCGCGAGCATCGACTCGGCGCCGAGGTCCACGGGGACGCCCGCGATCTCGCCCGCGTACAGCTTGCCGCCGAGCCGGCCGGACGCCTCCAGCACGGTCACCCGGGCCCCGCCGGTCAGCAGGCGATGGGCGGCCGCGAGCCCGGAGATTCCGCCACCGACGACCACGACATGGCCCGTACGGCCCTTCGCTGCGCTCATGACCCCACTCTCTCAGACGCCCGATGGACGTCAGACGCCCGACAGACGCCTGGCGCCCAGGCCACGGGGGCGGTGGGCGAAGGCCGTGCGCAGGTCGGCCTCGATACGGGCGGCGGTGGTGCGCAGGGGTGGCAGGAGGGTGCGTACGGTGTCCTCCGGGGTGCCCCGACCCGCGTGCACGGCGAGGTTGAGCGCCGCCGCCACGCGCCCGTCGGCGTCCCGTACGGGCACGGCCAGGGACCGCAGCCCGTCCTCCAACTCCTCGTCGACCAGGGCGTATCCGCTCTCCGCCACACCGCCCAGGACACGCGCGAGCCCGGGTACGGAGGTCAGGGTGTGCCGCGTCAGCGGCCGAGGGTCGAGGTCGGCGAGATACCCGGCGCGGGCGTCGGCGTCCAGGCCCGCGAGCAGCACCCGGCCCATGGAGGTGGCGTAGGCGGGGAAGCGGGTGCCGATGGTGATGTTGACACTCATGATGCGGACGGTCGGCACGCGCTCGACGTACCGGATGTCGCCGCCGTCGAGGACTGCCAGGGACGCCGACTCGTGGACGGCGCCGACCAGTTCGCGCAGATGCGGCCGCGCGATATCGGTGAAGCCGAGCCCGGCGAGCGGGGCGTAGCCGAGCTCCAGGACGCGGGGGGTGGGGCGGAAGAGGCGGGCTCCGTCGGTCGCGGCGTAGCCGAGTTCCACGAGGGTGAGGAGGGAGCGGCGGGCGGTGGCGCGGGCGAGGCCGGTCGCCCCGGCGACGGCGGTGAGGGGCATGCCGTCGTGGGGCGGCCCACCGCCGTGGGATGGCGGGCCGCCGTGGGGCTGCGGGCCGCCCGGGGGCCGCTCGCCCAGCGCCCGCAGTACGGTCAGCCCACGGGCGAGCGACTGCAGAAAGCCCGCCCCCATCTCCCGCTTGGCCAGCCGGGCCGGATCCTCGCCGATGGCACCAACCACGGGCGGCTCGCCGCCCGCGCCCTGCCCAGCCCCCACGGGCGCCGCAAGCGCCGCCTCCATGGCCGGGATCCGGTCCCGCAGGGCGGCCAGCGCGGTCCGCCTGAGGGACGCGATGTCGTGGCGACTGGTGTGGCTGACCACGTTCACCGCACACGCGATACGCCCCGCCGGGTCCCGGAGCGGAACGGCCACCGCCACCAGACCCGGTTCGATCAGCTGGTCGTCAAGGGCACAGCCGTCGTGGGCCGCCGCCTTGGCGCGGTGCGCGAACGCGTCGGGGTCCGGGGCGTCGGCGGGGCCCGGCCTGGGCGGGACGGCGGGGAAGGAGCCGTCCAGGGGGTCGGCGGCGCGGCGGGCGCGCCAGTCGGCCCAGGTGCGCTCGTCCCATTCGGCGGCGAACAGCGCGCCGGGGGCGCAGCGTTCGGCGGGGAGGAGGTCGCCGATGCGGAAGGCGAGGGACATCGTGCGGCGCCGGGTGGCCTGGACGACGAAGCGCACGCCGTCGCCGTCCGGGACGGCGACCGAGACCGACTCGTCGAGGGAGTCCGCCAGCCGCTCCGCGAACGGAAGGAGCGCGTCCGGCAGTCCGCTCGCCGCGAGATAGGCGTTGCCCAGCTCCATCAGCCGGGTCGCCAGGCTCACCTCGCGCCCGTCCAGCCGTACGTATCCGAGTTGCTGGAGCGTGCCGAGCACGCGGTCGACGACGGAGCGGGCCAGCCCCGTGGCGCGCACCAGGTCGCCGGGGCGGACCGCCGGTCCCGCGCCGTGCGCGGACAGGACGGTCAGCGCGCGCAGCACGGCGAGGCCGCGCTCAAGAGGGCCGACCGAACCGCCGACCGAACCGTCGGCCAAACCGCCAACAGCATTGACAGGCGGTGTAGCCGCGCTGAGACTCATCACCACTCAGATTATGAACCAAGTTTCACCAGGCGAACAACCCCAAAGCGAGAGCCAGAGGGAGCGATGAGATGCGCACGACCGTCGGCATCATCGGCGGCGGCCCCGCCGGCCTGCTGCTCGCCCGTCTGCTGCACCGCGCCGGCATGGACTGCGTCGTACTGGAGAGCCGCGAGCGCCGCTATGTCGAGGCGCGCCAGCGGGCCGGGATCCTGGAGCAGGGCACGGTGGACGTGTTGCGGAAGTGCGGGGCGGGCGCGCGGATGGACCGGGAGGGGCTGCTCCACCGCGGTATCGAGCTGCGCTTCGAGGGCCGCGCCCACCGCATCGACTTCCCGGCGCTGACCGACGGGCGGTCGGTGATGGTCTACGCCCAGACGGAGGTCGTGAAGGACCTGGTCGCCCTCCAGCTCGCCGACGGACCGCCGCTGCTGTTCGGGGCCGAGGTCCTGGCCGTCGAGGATCCCGACTCCGCCACGCCCACCATCCGCTTCCGGCACGAGGGCCGCGAAGGCCGCGAAGGCCGCGAACAGACGCTCAGCTGCGACTTCGTGGCGGGCTGCGACGGCTTCCACGGCGTGGCCCGCCGGGCGATCCCCGCCGAGCGCACCGCGGTGTTCGAGCGCGACTACCCGTACTCCTGGCTCGGCGTGCTGGCCGATGTGCCGCCGTCCTGCGAGGAGCTGATCTACGCCCGCCACCGGCGCGGCTTCGCCCTGCACAGCATGCGCTCCCCGCAGGTCTCCCGGCTCTACCTCCAGGTACCGGCCGGCACCGATCCGGCCGACTGGTCCGACGAGCGGATCTGGGACGAGCTGTCCGCCCGCTTCGCCGTCGACGGGGACTGGGCCCTCGAACGCGGGCCGATCACCGCCAAGTCGGTCACCCCGATGCGCTCTTACGTCCAGGAGCCGATGCGCCACGGCCGGCTGTTCCTGGCGGGCGACGCGGCGCATATCGTGCCGCCCACCGGCGCCAAGGGCCTCAACCTGGCCGTCACGGACGTGGTCACCCTGGCCCGCGCCCTGACCCTGCACCACGAGACCGGTTCCACCGAACTGCTCGACAGCTACTCCGAGACCTGTCTGCGCCGGGTGTGGCAGGCCGAGCGCTTCTCGGCCTTCATGACCGACACCCTCCATCCGCACCCGGACCGGACCCCGTTCGAGGAGCGGCTGCAACTGGCCCAGCTGGAGCGGATCGCCGCCTCCCCGGCCGCGTCCGCCGAACTCGCCGAGAACTACGTCGGCCTCCCGCTGTCATGACCGCGCCCAGTCCCCCGGGACCCGGTCCCGTGGGTCCCCGTCCCCTGGCCCCCCGCGCCCTGGAGGGCCGCCGCTCGGTCGCGGGCCGGGTGCTCGCCCTGCTGAACGCGTTCGACGCCACGCACCGCTCGCTGTCCCTCACCGCGCTCGCCCGCCGCGCCGACCTGCCGCTGGCCACCGCGCACCGGCTGGTCGCCGCGCTCACCGACTGGGGCGCCCTGGAACGGGACGCGGCGGGCGCGTACCACATCGGGCTGCGGCTGTGGGAAGTGGCGACGCTGTCGCCGCGCGGGGTGGGGCTGCGCGAGGCGGCGCTGCCCTTCATGGAGGACCTGTACGAGGCCACCCACGAGAACGTCCAACTCGCCGTACGCGACGGCCTGGAGGTGGTGTACATCGAGCGGATCTCCGGGCGTTCCGCGGTACGGGTGCGCAGCCGGGTCGGCGGCCGCTGGCCGCTGCACGCGACCGGCGTCGGCCTGGTGCTGCTCGCGTACGGGCCGCACCGGCTGCGCGAGCGGGTGTGCGCGGGGCCGCTGCGCCGCTTCACGGAGCTGACGATCTGCGACCCGGCCCGGCTGCGGGCCGTCCTCGCGGAGGTGCGGCGCGCCGGAATCGCGGTCAGCGACCGGCAGATCACCATGGACGCGCTGTCGGTCGCCGCTCCGGTGCGCGGGCCGGGCGGGGAGGTGGTGGCCTCGCTGTCCGTCGTGGTCCCGGCCGCCGAGGGGCGGGCGCCGGGACTGATTCCGGCCGTACGGGTGGCCGCGCACGGCATCTCCCGTACCGTCGCGGCCGCCTGGGGGCAAGCCCCCGTCGCCGAGGCTTCCGGTCGGTGAAAGGGTGCGACCGCGCCCCTTGCCGCGCCGCGATTCGGCCCACAAGCTGTGGGACACCTCGCACCAAGCACCACAGCCACCTCAGCCACCGACGCCCGAACCACCGTGCCCAGAGGGGGACCTGAGGCCATGTCCGAAGTGACCGCACCGACCACCGGCCGGGAGCCGGAGGCCGGGTCCGGAGGCTGGAAGCCATATCACACCCTGTGGGCCATGCTGCTCGGCGGCTGGCTCTTCTCGTACGCCGACCGCACCATCACCGGCCCGGTGGTCACCTGGCTCATCGAGAACGACCACGGAATGCTGGGCTCCGCCAGCCATCCGCACGCGCTCGGCGGGCTGATCGGCAGCCTCTTCTTCGCGGGCTACATGCTGACGCAGTTCCCCGGCGGCTATCTCGGGGACCGCTTCGGGCACCGCGCGATGCTCGCCATCTCGCTGCTGTGGGCGGGTGTGGCGACGCTCGCCAGCGGGCTGGTCGGCGGGCTGATCGCCTTCGTGGTGCTGCGCGTGCTGACCGGGCTCGGCGAGGGCGTCTTCTACTCCAACGACCGCACCCTGATCGCCCAGCGGACCCCGCCCGCCAAGGCCGGCCTGGGGATGGGCGTGGCGATCACCGGTCTGTCCATCGGGTTGACGATCGCGACCATCAGCGCCCCGTATCTGATCGACTGGGGCGCCGATGTGTTCGGCCATGAGGACGCCTGGCGGATGCCGTTCCTGGTCCTGGGCAGCGCGACGCTGGTTTTCGGCGTGGTCTCGGCCGCCTATCTGCGCCGTATCGGCGGCCCGCTGCGGGCGACCGGCTCGGCGCTGCGGCTCCTGGGCATCTCGGTGGTGCTGTGCGCCGCGGTGCTGGCCGTCTATCTGATCGCCGACGGGGCGGGGCTGCCGAGCTGGGGCGTGGCCGTCCTGGAGTGCGTGCTCGCGTTCGTCCTCATCGGGGCGATCTTCGCCCGGCGCGGCTCGCGGCTCGGCGCCGTCTCCCGCAACCGCAACGCGCTGCTGCTCAGCTTCGCCTTCATCGCGGTGATGTGGAACCTGTGGTTCTTCAGCTTCTGGTCGGTGTCGATCGTCGCCGACGCCGCGCACAGCTCCTTCCAGAACGCCGCGCTGGTCGCCACCTTCAACGCGGGCGCGGGCATCCTCGGCTTCCCCGCGGGCGGCTGGCTCTCGGACCGGGCGAAGGACCGGGGCTGGGGGCGGCGGCCGCTGCTGGTCGCGTTCACCGTGGTCCAGGGGTTGCTGGTACTGGTCTTCGGCGCCTATCTGCAGGCCGACGAGACGCCCTCGCTGCTGGTGATGTCGGTGCTCCTGTTCGTCACCAGCCTGTTCTTCAACGCGCTCCAGCCCATGGCCCACGCGCTGCTGAACGACGTGGTCGACGCCGCCGAGCGCGGGGCCGCCTTCGGGATGTTCAACCTCGTGGGCGAGATCGGCGCGGTGATCAGCCCGGCGCTCAGCGGCACCCTCTTCGACCACTACGGAACCTGGACGCACGCCGTCTATATCGACGGCGCTCTGATGCTCGCCAGCGCCGTCCTGTACTACCTGATCCGCGAGCAGGTCAGCCGCCCCTAGAGCTCGCCCTCGGCGTCGTTCTCCTTCACCTCGTGGAGGACGTCCAGCGCGTCCCGGACCCGCTCGGCCAGATGGCGGGGGCAGCTCCAGGCGTCGGGGGCGAACGGCTCGTCGGGGGCCTCGAAGTCCCCGGGCGCGCAGAAGTGGTTGAGATGCGCGCCGATCAGCGCGTCGGGGTTGCCCGCGACGCCGTATCCGCGGCCCGCGATACGCTCCAGGTCCTGCCAGGGGTGCTCCCCGGGGTGCGGACACGGCTCGTGCAGCGGGGCGAGATCGATGGTCACGAAGATCTCCTCCAGCACACCGAGCACGGAGGTCGGCAGGTCGACGGCCATTCCGTCCACCGCCCAGCAGGCGAGCAGCAGCAGAGCGGCCCGCTCCCGCTCGTCCCCAGGTCCAGCTCCGGACCCGGCTCCGGACCCGGCTCCAGCCGCGTACCGGCGGGCGGCCCACAGCGCGGCGTTCTGCACCAGCTCGTCGTGTTCGGTGACCCAGGACTGCCGGTAGGTGGTGGTGAGGGTGTCGATGTCGATCCGCCCGTCGGCGAGCAGATACTCGGCGTCGAGGTGGGCGGTGTCGCGGCTGCCGAAGAGCTTGTCGCGCCCGGCCAGCAGCCGGTCCAGCGTCTCGCGGGCCAGCCCGGCGAGGAAGGCCGGGCACAGCCATCCCTCCAGGGAGGTGTGCCATCCCTCGATGCCGCCCCGCCGCTCGTACACGCCCCGCCCGCCGGGGCTGAGCAGATGGACGCCCACGGTGGCCAGCGCCGCCGGGTCGTCGCCGGTCCCGGGGTGCTCGCCGTCCCGGTGTGCGCAGGGCTCGTCGCCGAGCCCGGGCAGTACGGCCTCGAGCGCCCCGATCATCTCGTCCAGCACCCACTTGCCGCGGATCCGGCCGCTCACCGCGTACCAGCAGGCGGCGTGCAGGATGACCACGAGCCCGGCGCGGCTGTCGCCGTCGGGGTGGGCGCGCAGCGCGGCGGCGTGCTCGAAGAGCTCGTACGCGGGGTCGACGTGCGGGTAGTCCCAGAGGATCGACCGCAGGTGGCCTGCCTTCCGTACGTCGATGAGGGGCAGCCGGGGCGGGACGTCGGCCACGGTACCGGGGTCGATGATGTCGATGGCCACGCGCGCGTATCCGGCGATGTTGCGCGGGCACAGCCACTCCTCCTTGGTGGCCGCGTCGTGCCACTGCCCGTCCTCGGCCTCGCTCCTGCCGTTGCCCAGCAGCGGCAGCAGCCGCGCCAGGTGGTCGTGGCGCTCGTCCAGGTCGTCCTCGTACGGGTGCCGCTGGTGCCCGCAGGCGTGGCCGCGCAGGGCGCTGTCGGCGGCGTCGAGCGCCACCAGGGCGACGCCTTCGACGCCGTCCCCGGTGAGCCAGCCGGTGTGTTCGGCCGTCATCAGCAGGCCGAGCGTCCACAGATAGGCGTGGTCACCGGTGGGCTCGGCGGTCAGCCGCTCGGCACAGTCTCGGACGAGCCGGTCGGCGTCGTCCTTGGAGCGGCCCTCGCGGACGGCGTCCCACTGGTCGGCCAGTTCCCGGACGCGGTCGGCGGTGATGGCAGGGAAGTCCCTCATGGTCTCCCAGACGATGAGGGACCCCGTGCGGGTTCCGACTACTGAGCGCGCGGACCTGAGTGCTCAGACGTGAGCGCGCGGACCTGAGCGCGCGGGCTCAGCGGGCGGTCCGGGTGTGGACGTACTCCACCAGGCGGGTCAGGGCGTCGGGGTCGGTGCTGGGCAGCACGCCGTGGCCGAGGTTGAAGATGTGGCCCTCCAGGCCCCGGGCCGCTTCCAGCACCTCGTCGGTCTTGGCCTCGACGGCCTGACGCGGGGCGAAGAGCACGGCCGGGTCGAGGTTGCCCTGCAGCGCCTTGCCGGGGCCGACCCGCCGGGCCGCCTCGTCCAGCGGCACCCGCCAGTCCACGCCGACGACGTCCGCGCCCGCCTCGCCGAGCAGCCCCAGCAGCTCGCCGGTGCCGACGCCGTAGTGGATGCGCGGCACCCCGTATCCGGCCACGGCGTCGAAGACCTTCGTGGAGGCGGGCATCACGCGGGCCCGGTAGTCCGCGGGGGACAGGGCGCCGACCCAGGAGTCGAAGAGCTGGACGGCGGAGGCGCCCGCCTCGATCTGCACCTTCAGGAAGGTGGCGGCGATGTCGGCGAGCCGGTCGAGCAGCTCGGCCCACAGCTCGGGGTCGCCGTACATGAGCGCCTTGGTGTGCTCGTGGTTGCGCGACGGGCCGCCCTCGACGAGGTAGCTGGCGAGCGTGAACGGCGCGCCGGCGAAGCCGATCAGCGGGGTGGCGCCGAGCTCTCCGGTGAGCATCCCGACCGCCTCGGTGACGTACTTCACATCATCCGGGTCGAGCGGGCGCAGCCGGTCCAGGTCCGCACGGGTACGGATGGGGTCCGCGATGACCGGGCCGACGCCGGGCTTGATGTCGAGGTCGAGCCCGATGGCCTTCAGCGGGACCACGATGTCGCTGAAATAGACGGCCGCGTCCACATGGTGGCGACGAACCGGCTGCAGCGTGATCTCGGTGATCAGGTCCGGCCGCGTACAGGAGTCGAGCATCGCGATGCCCTCGCGGACCTTGTGGTACTCCGGCAGCGAGCGGCCGGCCTGCCGCATGAACCACACCGGAGTATGCGAAACCGGCTCACGTCGGCAGGCGCGCAGGAAGGCCGAGTCGGCTGTGGCGCTCGCCGCGGTGCGGCCGGTCTGCTGGTGGCCCGAGGGCCGCTCGTTGGCGCTCATGACCCAAATCTTCGCACGGGCCGAACGAGTGACCCGCCAACCCGGGTGTTCTTCCCCGGTTGAGGCCCCAGTTGCGCCTAGTCTTCCGGGCATGGCAGCGGTTCAAGGACACCTCTCGAACGGTGCTGATGGCGCCGGGAGCGCCGACGGGGCGGACGCGGCGGACGGGGAAGGGGCCCCGGCCGTCTTCCGGCATGCCGTGGCCGGGCTGTGTGCCGTACGGCCGCGGCCCGAGGTGGAGCTCTCCCCGACCCCGCCGCCGCGGCGGCTCGCGCCGTTCTCGTACGCGCTCGAGGCGGCCGTCACCGCGGACCCGGCGGATTCGGGGGGCGACGACGAGGAGCTGGCCGAGGGGCGGCTGATCCTGCTGCACGACCCGGCCGGGCACGACTCCTGGTGCGGTACGTTCCGCCTGGTCACCCTGGTGCACGCGGATCTGGAGCCGGAGATGGCGGCGGATCCGCTGCTGCCCGAGGTGTGCTGGTCGTGGCTGACCGGCGCGCTGGAGGCGCGCGGGGTCGAGTACCGGCAGCCGAGCGGCACGGTGACCCGGGCGAGCTCGCACTACTTCGGCGGGATCGGGGAGCGCGAGCCGTCGACCCGGATCGAGATCCGCGCCTCCTGGACGCCGGCAGAGCCGCCCGCGGCGGAACCGGCCCTGGGCGAGCACCGGCGGCCGGAGCGGCCCTTCGCCGCGGGCGACGGACCGGCCGGGGTGCCCGACACCGGTGCGCACCTTGCCGCCTGGTGCGATCTGCTGTGCCAGATCGCGGGGCTGCCGCCGGTCGGGGCGGCGGAGGCGGGCGTCGTATCGCTGCCGCAGCGGCGCGGCCCTCAGCCCCGCTGAGCGCGGCGCCGAGCGCTCGCTGAGCGCCCGCCCGCCGAGCATTCGCCGAGCACCTGCTGCCGCACGCGAGCCGGGCATTCGCTGCGCACGAGCCGCGCGCCCGGCTGGCATCTGCCGCGCATCTGCCGCGCACTCGGCGAGCGCCCGGCGAGCGCTCGCTGATCAGGCTTGATCGATCAGTCGTCCTAATTGCCCGAATTGTTACTCACTAAATCGTGATCATTCCCTAAAGCCGGGCCGTATCGGTGCCGAAGGACGTGGTGACCCGTCCCACCACTTCCCCCAGGAGGCCTGGTGTCTGTTCTCCTCGAGCAACCTTCCAGCCTGGTCGCCTATCGCCCGAACAAGCCGACGGCCATGGTCGTCGTCGCCGACCCCCGCGTCCGTTCCACCGTCACCCGTCACCTGTGGGCCCTCGGGGTGCGCGACGTCATCGAGGCGTCGTCCATCGCGGAGGCCCGTCCCCGTATCGGCAACCCCCGCGACATCTGCGTCGCCGATGTCCATCTCCCCGACGGCTCCGGCCTCACCCTGCTGTCCGAGACCCGCGCCGCGGGCTGGCCGAACGGGCTGGCCCTCTCCGCCGCCGACGATATCGGCGCCGTACGCAACGCCCTGGCCGGCGGCGTCAAGGGCTACGTCGTCACCGGCACCCGCACCAACCTGGGCATCCCGGGCCGCCCCGGCGCCGCTCCCCTCGGCGCCGCCGCCCGGATGCACCGCCGCCCGCCGGGCGCCCCCGGACATCCGGGCGGCTACCGCGAGCTGTCGGGACGCGAGGTCGAGGTGCTGAGGCTGGTTGCGGAGGGCCAGTCCAACAAAGCCATCGGCGTCTCGATGGGCCTGTCCGCCCTCACCGTCAAGAGTCACCTCGCCCGTATCGCCCGCAAGCTGGGCACCGGCGACCGGGCCGGAATGGTCGCGGTCGCGCTGCGTACCGGGATCATCCACTGACCCCCGCCCCACCCGTCCCCTGAGCCCGCACAGACCCCTCACAGAGCCCGTACAGACTCCGTACACACCCCGTACAGCCCCTGGCTCCCGCCCAGGCCACCACCGTCCATCCAACGCCCGGCGCCCGCCGACGGAACGTTCCGTCGGCGGGCGCCCTGCGTACCCGCTGTACACAGCTACCCTTGACAGGTGACCGACGCCCAAGAGACCGCAGCAGAGACGACACTGCGAACCACCGGGGGCGCTCCCCCGGACGACCTCCCCTCGGCGCCGGTTCCCTTGCTGGAGCCACGTGAGGGCATTCCGCCCGTCACCGCCGACCCGGACGCGCTCGCCGAGGTCATCACCGCCTTCGCCGAGGGCCACGGCCCGGTAGCCGTGGACGCCGAGCGCGCCTCCGGCTACCGCTACGGCCAGCGGGCCTATCTCGTCCAGCTGCGCCGCGCCGGCGCGGGGACCGCCCTGATCGACCCTGTCGGCTGCCCCGACCTGTCCGGCCTGGGCGATGCCATCGCCGACGCCGAATGGGTGCTGCACGCCGCCACCCAGGACCTGCCCTGTCTGCGCGACATAGGCATGCTCCCCGGCCGCCTCTTCGACACCGAACTGGCGGGCCGGCTGGCCGGGTTCGCCCGGGTGGGCCTCGGCGCCATGGTCGAGAACATCCTCGGGTACGCCCTGGAGAAGGGCCACTCCGCCGTCGACTGGTCCACCCGCCCGCTGCCCGACCCGTGGCTGCACTACGCCGCGCTCGACGTCGAGCTGCTGGTGGACCTGCGCGACGCGCTGGAGGAGGAGCTGACGCGGCAGGGCAAGCTGGACTGGGCCCACCAGGAGTTCGCCGCCATCGCCGCGGCCCCGCCCGCCCCGCCCCGCAAGGACCCCTGGCGGCGTACGTCGGGCATGCACAAGGTCCGGCGGCGCCGGCAGATGGCCGTGGTGCGCGAGCTGTGGACGGCCCGGGACAAGATCGCGCAGCGCCGCGACGTCTCACCGGGCAAGGTGCTGGGCGACGCAGCCATCATCGAGGCCGCGCTTGCCCTGCCGACGACCGCGCGCGCCCTGGGCGCGCTGGGCGGCTTCGGCCACCGCATGGGCCGCCGCCAGCTGGAGCAGTGGCAGTCCGCGGTGGACCGGGCGCGGGCCCTGCCGGAGTCGGAGCTCCCTCAGCCGGGCCAGCCGGTGGCCGGCCCGCCGCCCCCGCGCGCCTGGGCCGACAAGGACCCGGCCGCGGCGGCCCGGCTCTCGGCGGCCCGCACGGCGGTGACCGGCCTGGCCGAGCAGCTGAATCTGCCGCAGGAGAACCTGATCGCCCCGGACACGGTGCGCCGGCTGTGCTGGGAGCCCCCGGCCGAGGTGACCGCCGAGTCCGTCGCGGAGGTCCTGCACGGCTACGGCGCCCGCCCCTGGCAGATCGAGCAGACCACCCCGATCCTCCTGGCGGCCCTGGAGGATTAGGACGGGGTTTGATTTGTGGTGAGTATCGGACAGCGACACGCCGACGCAACGGCGTGTCGCTGTCTCATACTCACCGCGAATCACTCCGGCCGAAACGGCGGCACACGTGTGATGTTCGACCCTCCCGGGGCGGGGGCTGGGCACCGTGGTTACTCATAAGTAGCATGAGGTCATGGCGCGCCCCTTGCCGGGCGTGCCCGCAGCAGTGCCACCCCGCGCACCTGGAGGAGAGCCAACGTGCCTCGTACCGCTAGGGACGTCGTCTTCGTCGACGGCGTCCGGACCCCGTTCGGCAAGGCGGGTCCCAAGGGCATCTACCACGAGACCCGCGCCGACGACCTGGTCGTCAAGTGCATCCGGGAGCTGCTGCGCCGCAACCCGGACCTGCCGCCGGAGCGCATCGACGAGGTGGCCGTGGCCGCGACCACGCAGATCGGCGACCAGGGCCTGACCATCGGCCGCACCGCGGGCATCCTGGCCGGGCTGCCCCAGTCGGTGCCCGGCTACGCCATCGACCGGATGTGCGCCGGTGCGATGACCGCCGTGACGACGACCGCCGGCTCGATCGCCTTCGGCGCGTACGACATCGTCGTCGCGGCCGGGGTGGAGCACATGGGCCGCCACCCGATGGGCGAGGGCGTCGACCCGAACCCGCGGTTCGTCTCGGAGAAGCTGGTCGACGAGTCGGCCCTGTTCATGGGCATGACGGCGGAGAACCTCCACGACCGGCTGCCGCACATCACCAAGCAGCGCGCCGACGAGTACGCGGTGCGCAGCCAGGAGAAGGCCGCCAAGGCGTACGCCAACGGCAAGATCCAGCCAGATCTGGTGCCGATCTCGGTGCGGCGCACCGCAGCGTCTGATAGCGGCTCCGCCGCGGGGTCAGGCGGCGAGCTGGGCTGGGGCCTGGCGACCGCCGACGAGCCGATGCGCCCCGGCACCACGCTGGAGGGCCTGGCCACGCTGAAGACCCCGTTCCGCCCGCACGGCCGGATCACCGCGGGCAACTCCGCGGGGCTCAACGACGGCGCGACCGCCTCGCTGGTCGCCGCCGAGGACGTGGCCCGGGAGCTGGGCCTGCCGGTGAAGATGCGGCTGGTCAGCTACGCCTTCGCGGGTGTCGAGCCGGAGGTGATGGGCTACGGCCCGATCCCGTCGACCCAGAAGGCGCTCGCCAAGGCGGGGCTGACGATCGAGGACATCGGCCTCTTCGAGATCAACGAGGCCTTCGCCGTACAGGTCCTGTCCTTCCTCGACCACTACGGCATCGACGACGACGATCCGCGCGTCAACCAGTACGGCGGCGCGATCGCGTTCGGGCACCCGCTCGCCTCCTCCGGGGTGCGGCTGATGACGCAGCTGGCCCGGCAGTTCGAGGAGCAGCCCGAGGTCCGCTACGGCATCACCACCATGTGCATCGGCTTCGGCATGGGCGGCACCGTGATCTGGGAGAACCCGCACTTCGAGGGGAACAAGTGACCAGTACCGAAGAGCTTCTGAGGGGCGCGGCCGAGCTGTTCCCGGACGAGGTCGTGACGCAGGCGTACGTCCGCCATCTGGACCTGCCGCAAGGCGCGGGCCGGTTCGCCCTGATCACCCTCGACAACGGGCTTGACCACACCAAGCCCACCACCTTCGGCCCGGCCTCGCTGGCGAATCTGAACGCCGCGCTCGACCAGGTCGAGAAGGAGGCCACCGAGGGCGAGATCGTCGGCGTCGGTGTCACCGGCAAGCCGTTCATCTTCGCCGTCGGCGCCGACCTCAAGGGCGTCGAGCTGCTGAAGCGCCACGAGGACGCGCTGGCCATCGGCAAGGGCGGCCACGACGTCTTCAAGCGGCTGGCGGATCTGGCCGTGCCCACCTTCGCGTACTACAACGGCGCGGCGATGGGCGGCGGCGTCGAGGTCGGACTGCACTGCTCCTACCGCACCGTCTCGGCCGCGCTGCCCGCCTTCTCGCTGCCCGAGGTCTTCCTCGGCCTGGTCCCCGGCTGGGGCGGCTGCACCCTGCTGCCGAACCTGATCGGCGCCGACCGCGCGGTCACGGTGATCATCGAGAACTCGCTCAACCAGAACCGGCAGCTCAAGGGCAAGCAGGTCTACGAGCTCGGGATCGCCGACGCGATCTTCGAGGGCGCGGACTTCCTGGAGCAGTCCCTGATCTGGACCGCGTCCGTGCTGAGCGGCCAGACCGAGGTCGTACGTCCCGACGTGGACCGCGGCGAGGGATGGGACGCGGCCGTCGAGCGCGGCCGGGCCATCGCCGACAGCAAGGTGCACGGGGCGGCCCCGGCCGCGTACCGGGCGCTGGACATCATCGCCGCCGCGAAGAACGTGGGCTCCGCCCACGAGGGCTTCGACACCGAGACTGTGTTTGATCTAGAAAATGTCGCCCTCGCCGACCTGATCATGGGCGGCGAGCTGCGCAGCGGCATCTACGCCTTCAACCTGGTCCAGAAGCGCGCCAAGCGCCCGGCCGGCGCCCCGGACAAGTCCCTGGCGCGCCCGGTCTCCAAGGTGGGCGTGGTCGGCGCGGGCCTGATGGCCTCGCAGCTGGCGCTGCTTTTCGCGCGCCGCCTCGAGGTGCCGGTCGTGCTGACCGACATCGACCAGGAGCGGGTCGACAAGGGCGTGGGCTATGTCCACGACGAGATCGACAAGCTGCTGCTCAAGGGCCGCGTCAACCAGGACAAGGCCAACCGCCTCAAGGCCGCGGTGACCGGCTCGCTCGACAAGGCCGCGGCCTTCTCCGACGCCGACTTCGTCATCGAGGCCGTCTTCGAGGAGATGGGCGTCAAGCAGCAGGTGTTCGCCGAGGTCGAGGCGGTGGTGCCGGCCCACGCCATCCTGGCCACCAACACCTCCTCGCTGTCGGTGAGCGAGATGGCCTCGAAGCTTCAGCACCCGGAGCGGGTCGTCGGCTTCCACTTCTTCAACCCGGTCGCGATCCTGCCGCTGCTGGAGATCGTCCGCGGTGCGAAGACCGACAACGCCTCGCTGGCCACCGCCTTCGGCGTGGCCAAGAAGCTGAAGAAGACGGCCGTCCTGGTCAAGGACGCCCCGGCGTTCGTCGTCAACCGGATCCTGACCCGCTTCATGGGCGAGATCCAGAACGTCATCGACGAGGGCACCCCGGTCGACGTCGCCGAGCGCGCCGTCGAACCGCTGGGCCTGCCGATGTCGCCGCTGGTGCTGCTGGAGCTGGTCGGCCCGGCGATCGGCCTGCATGTCTCGGAGACCCTGCACCGGGCGTTCCCGGACCGGTTCACGGTCTCGGAGAACCTGCGGCGCGTGGTCGAGGCGGGCAAGCGCGGCTTCTACGTCCACGACTCCGGTAAGCCGGAGCTGGACCCGGAGGTCGCCGCGCTGCTGGAGCAGGGCGACTCGGTCCTGACGGAGGAGCAGGTACGGACGCGCGTCCTGGACGTGGTCGCGCAGGAGATCGGCCTGATGCTGGACGAGGGCGTCGTCGCCGAGGCGCAGGACATCGACCTGTGCCTGATCACCGGCGCCGGCTGGCCCTTCCACCTGGGCGGCATCACGCCGTACCTGGACCGCGAGGGCGTCTCGGAGCGGGTGGTCGGCCACCGGTTCCTGGCCCCGGGCGTGGCGAGCGTCCCGGCGTAGCGCGTTGTTCCCCGAGTGCCGGACGGGCTGTCCGCCCGTCCGGCACTCGCGCGTTCACCCTCCTGTGGTGGGGAAGGCGCCGATGTACTGGCGGGCGGTAGTGAACTGGTTCAGCCAGTCCGCCCGGGTGCTCGATGCGTGGTCGCCGTCCAGGATGGCCACGGTCAGCGCCGGTGGGGTCACACCCTCGGCCCAGAGCTGCTGCCACTGCTCGTAGCTGAGTGACAGATGCCGCAGTCGCCGCAGGCCGCCGAGCACGGTGATGTCCCGGACCGTGGCCTGCGACAGGTCGAGGCCGTTGAGGTGTCCGGCCGTCAGCAGCGGGGTGAGGTCCACCGCGTGCGGCGCCTTCAGCGTCAGGGTCCGCAGCGTGGGGTGGCCGGCCAGCGGAGAGAGGTCGAGTGCGCGCAGGTCCAGGTCCAGCGTTCTGACGGGCACGTCGTTCAGCGGCGTCAGGTCGGCGGAACCGCAGAGCAGGCGGGCCTCGCGCAGCAGCGGGGCGTTGCGTACGGCCGTGAGGTCGAGGTCGCCGTTGGCCCTGGCGTCGAGGGTCAGGGTGCGTTCGTCGATGTCGGCGTCGCCCAGGGTGCCGCGCACATGGCATGCGCCGCCATGGCCGTCCTCCCGCCCCATGCCCGCCAGATCGATCGTCAGCCAGCCGTCCTCGTCGGTGAAGCGGCCCTGCCGCAGCGCCTCGACGTGCCCGCGCAGCAGAGAGGTCATGGAGTCGGCGACGTACTCGGCGTGCGGGCGGCGGGTGCCGATCCGGATGACCTGGCCCGGCCGTCCGTTCTCCGCGGGGTCCAGGTCGACCGCGAGATAGTCGAGGCTACTGCCGTACGCGAACGGGATCCAGCCCGGACGGTCGTGCGAGCGGCGCACGGCCGCGTGCGGACCGCCGTCGGAGACCGCTCCGTCGATCCAGGCGTTCTCGTGGATGTCCACCGTCCACCAGCGGTTGACCAGGTGGTCTTCCAGCTCCGAAACGGTGAACCACTCGAAGCCGTCCAGGAGCCCGAGGTCGCCGTCCCCGTCGGCGATGTCGTACAGCGCGCGCAGGTCCGCGGGGAGTGCCGTGCCGTACTCCCGCGCCGGCGAGGCGAGGCGGTCCGCGCGTTCGGGGTCGGGGGCGGGCAGCGTCTCCTCGGCACCGGTGATCTCGGCGCGCCGGCGGAGGTAGTCGCGCAGCAGGCGGCGGGCCTCGGCGGGGTCGCCGGCCTCGGTCGGGTCGTCCGGGCCCCCGGGCACGTCGCCCGGGTCGCCGCAGGGGTCACCGGGCCTGCCGAGCACATGGACGGTCTGGTTCCGGCGGTGGCTGCCGCGGACGCCCGGGGCGGTGAGCGCTTCGAACCAGCCCGCGGCGTGGACGTGCAGTTCGACGGCCGTGGCCTCGTCCGGCAGGGACCGCTCCAGGGCATGGACCAGCGGGCGCAGGGCCTTCAGGTCCACGTTGAGATCGCGCTCTGTGCCCTGTGCCGCGGTGTACGAGACGTCGGTCCCGCCCTCCTCCTCGCCGCCGACGAGCGCGTCGCCGCCGACGTACGTGATGAGTCGGGCGCGCCGCCAGTCCTTCGCCCGCTGCGCCCCCTGGGACGCGACGGCGGTGGCGAGCCGTCGCAGGGACTCCGTCACCTCGGCCTCCTGACCGTTGTCCGCGGCGCGCGCGGAGGTCAGGGACGCGAAGCGCTCATGGTCCCGCAGCCCGGCCAGATCCGGGTCGGGAAGGATCTCCCCGGCGAGCGGGGGCCGGAGCCGGATCGCCTCCTCCAGCGCGTCGAACGCCCCCTCGGCGTCACCGAGCAGCGTGCGCGCATAGCCCAGGTAGTACTGCAGGGTGGCGTCGCCGGGGTGGCGGGCGACGGCGTCGGCGAGGACGCCGGCCGCGTCGGCGGTGCGTCCTCGTTTGGCGAGCGTCAGCCCCCGTACGCCCCATCCGTACGGGTCGTCCGGGTCCTCCAGCGTGGCCCGCTCCCATGCCTCCAGCGCGCGCTCCGCATCGCCGCCGAGCTGGTGGATGGTCCCCTGCAGACAGCGGGCGAGGCCGGTGACGCCGCCTCCGGCCGTCGCGGCCCGGTCCAGCGCGGCCAGGGCCTCAGCCGTGTCCACGCTCCTGAGCAGCCAGGCGCGCCACAGCTCCGGAACCGCAGGATCCGCCCCGGCGGCCAGCGCCCGGTCCAGCGCGGTGAGCGCGAGGTGCGGGAAGTCCGCGTCGAGGGCGGCGAAGGCGGCGTCCAGCCAGCGCGTGCCGTCGTGGGGCGCGGCGAGCGCGGCGGCGACGGCCCGCGGCAGCGGGGCGGAGACCGGGTGGGGCAGCCGCTCCCTGTGGAACCCGGAGGTGCGGAGGGGAACCCCGAACCTCCCGGTGAACACCGCCGTGCGCACGAGCAGGGGCATCAGCACCTTGTCGGTGAGCGTGCGCCCGGTCACGGCGGTCTGCAGACCGGCGATGACGCCGAGCAGTTCGCCGAGCCGGTCGACCGGGCCGTCGAAGAATCCCGCGGGGTCGGCGGTCCCCCTGACATCGAGCACATAGTCTGCCGAGAAGCTTCGGCCCGCACCGCGTATCTCCAGGCGGAGGGTTTCCGGCGCGCCGTCGTCCTCGGCGGGTTCGAGGGTGCAGTGCCACGTGGTCCCGTTCGCGTCCGTACGCGCCATGGCCCTTTCGGCGGACTTGGTCCATCCCGTCGGCGCCAGCGCCCCTCGCAACCGCTTCTCGCGCCGCGTCCGCTCATCCGTCACCGCACATCCCCCTCGTCGCTGTGGTCGCTCGATGCTCCGATGGGCTGGACCCTAGCGAGTTCGGGCGTGCGCGTTTCAGATCTGGTCGGCCCAGACGAGACGGCTGTTGGCCTGGATGTGCAGCGTCGGTGAGTGCTCCCGGTATCCCCACGCGGAGGCGTTCGGCTCGGCCACCCAGGCCCTGGCCTGGAATGCCTGGGCGGCGACGAGGGGTGCGGCGCAGCCTTCGAGCGGACTGGTCACGGTGGCACCGGCCGGGACGGTGACATCCTGCGCGGTGCCCCACGGCGCGGGACAGTCGTGCTGGGACCCGGCCTGGACGTAGGCGATCCTGGCCTTCACCGTGGCCGCCCGGGTCGAGGAGTTGCCGAACTGGACGACGAAGGACAGGGAGTCCTCGCCGACTTTGGTGCAGGGCCGCCATGACACGGCGCCCACCGTCCGTACAGGTCCGCAGCGGTGATTGCCTGTCAGGTCAGCCATCTGCGCGACGTCCCCACCGCCCGATGCGCCGTCTCCTTCCGAGGCGCCGCTGCGCAGCGCCATGGTGCCGGTGATCAGCCCCACGGCGATCGCGGTCGCCATGGCGAATTGCCATCCTCTCCGCTTCGGAAGAGCGTGCGTTTCGGGGGCGGTGTTTGGCTCGGTGGCGGTGTTTGTTTCGGAAGCGGTGTTCGTTTCAGAAGCGGTGTTCGTTTCAGAAGCGGCGTGCGTCGCGACGGTGGCCGCGGGGGCGAGACAGGCGAGGACTTCATCCCTCCAGCCGGGACCGGCCTCCTCTTTCAACCGCCGTGCGAGGTCCGCGATTTCGACGCCGACCTTCGGCAGCTCCTGAGCGCTGCGCGGCGCCTTTTGCGAGAGCGCCCGGGCGATTGCTTCGCAATCCTCCTGGCTGGGCAGTCGATTCTTCTTGCTGCCGGGCAGCAATTGATCGCGGCCTTTGAGCCAGTACGACAGCAGAGGCAGATCGATTCTCTTACGGCTCCGACCGATGCGCTCGAACTCCAGGCGCTCTCGCTCCAGTTCCGCAACCAGACCGGCGCGGGTGGGGCGCCGCGCGGTGTCGGTCACCTGGCCGACCGTGGCCGCCCAGGCGTCGAGGGCCTGTACCAAGGCGTGCGCCGAATCCCTGAAGAGCTCGGTCGGTTCCTCCATGAACACCCCCCACAGTGAATGCCGTTAACTATAGAACACCACTTCATCACGGGCCAGTCAGCGGCGGCCGAGCCGGTTCCGGTTGCACCGCAACGCACGGATCCGCAGGTCAGAGCAGTGCACATGGCAGTGCAACGAGCCACCCCGTTGCACCACGTGCCCACCCTTCAAGGCCGGTGCACGGTGGTCTCCGGCGGCGCGGTTCGCTCCGCCGACACCCCCGACCCGAAAGGACCGCCACCCATGTGCCGACGCTGCAAGGGCGATGGAAAGTGCACCACCTGCGGCGGATCCGGATTCCGCGGCGTATGGAAATGCGACAGCTGCCGCGGCAGCGGTGACTGCAAGGCCTGCGACGGCCACGGCTAGCCCATCCCGAAAACCTGGAGCATTTCATGATGTACGAAGACGCACTGCTGGAAAAGCTCGTCAGCCGGGCCGACGACGAAGACTGCGAAGCCCCGCTCCCCATCACCATCATGGTGGGCGGCGTCATCATCACCGGCGCCATTCTCCCCCGTGACGAATGGCTCAGGCAGCACATGAGCCTGCTGTCCGAGAAGAGTTCACTGACCGAATTCGCCAAGGATTTCGCCGAGGACATGCTGCGCCACGAGCCCGAGACCACCCATATACATCTGACCTGGGCGCGGATCGTCACCGGTGGCCCCGCCGTCCCCATCGACGACTACGGGCTGCTGCGGGTGCCGCTGTCCGAAGTGGGCGCCTGGACCATCGGCGACCTCAACCCCATCGGCTGAGGTAGCCCGACTCACTCCCCAACGCGCCCCCACGCCCGTAGCGCCAGCCCCGGCTCGTCCGTCTTCTGGCGGGCCACCAGCAGCGCGCCGTCGCCCGCCAGGGCGGCGAGTACGACCAGGCCCAGGCCGTCCAGGGCCAGCGCGGGCCATCCCGTGCCCGGCCGGCCCGAGGGCGTCCACCACACCCCCGCCGCCTCGTCCTCCGTCGGGTGTGCCGCGACGCCGAGACGTCCGGTCTTGGCGTCGCGGTGGGCCAGCACGGTGCAGTCGTAGCCGTCCACCGTCGTACGGATCGCCGCGACCGGCCCGGTGCCCGTCTCCCCGCCCAGCGGCGCCACCTCGTCCGCGCCGGGCCGCCAGGCCAGCACACCGCGCCCCTCCGCGTCGCGCCAGTAGTGCGTGACCGTGTCGCGACCGCTGGCGAGGGCGGCGGCGGAGGCGGCCTCGGGGCGGGCGGGGATGTCGTCGGCGCGCTCGTACGCGGCGCCGGCCTCGGGCTGGTACCAGCGCAGGGCGCCGCGACCCGCCGGGGCGAGCAGTTCGACCCGCCCGTCGGCGGTCGCGGCGGCGGACAGCCCGTCCAGTACGTCGGCGCCCTTGAGGTCGGTCCACCCGCCCCACTTGCCCTTGCCGTCCTGCCGCCGCGCGCTGACCCCGCGTCCGGCGTTGCGTACGAAGACGTGCACGGCCCCCGAGGAGTCCACGGCCGCGGCCGGAGCCCCGGTGCGCTGTGCCTTGCCCCGGTCCTTGGGGTGCGGGGTGCCGAGGGAGTGCCAGGCCGTGAGCGGTCTGGCGGTCTGGAACTGGGTGGCGTGGACGATGTCCACGTCCGGGCCGTCGCCGCCGCCCTGCCGGTGCCGCAGCCCGAGCAGATGGGCGTAGCCGTCGGCGCCCTGGGCCACCGTCAGCGCGGTCAGGCCGGGCACTTCGATCAGCCGCGGCCCGGTCCACCGCGGGCCCCCGGGCCGCTCCTCGGTCCAGCGGGCGATGCCGCCCGCCACCGGTGCGTAGGCCGTGAGCCTGCCGTCCTTGCCGCGGAGCAACCGCAACGCCATGGCCCGCTGTAACCCTTCCCTGACGTCGTTTCCCCCTGGCTGAGCCTGGGTGGGCCTCCACTAGGTCGCCGAGGTCCACGAGGCTTGCGCGTCACCCCTGCTGACGCGGTGCCACCCATAGTATTTTGCCTCCCTTATGGAAGGTCTTGTCGTCGTGGACGCGGCGAATGTCATCGGTTCGGTGCCCGACGGCTGGTGGCGGGACCGGCGCGGCGCGGCCGAGCGGCTGCGGGACCGGCTCGCCGCCCTCGCCGAGAGCGGGCTGCCGCCCCGTCCCGGGGTCCCGGAGTGGGCCGGCCGGCCGCCCGTGGACATCGTGCTCGTGGTCGAGGGCGCCGCGCGCGATGTGGCGTCCGTACCGGGGGTGCGGGTGGAGCGGGCGCCGGGCAGCGGGGACGACCGGATCGTGGAGGTGGTGGCGGCCCGCGAGCCGGGGCGGCCGTGTCTGGCGGTGACCGCCGACCGGGAGCTCCGGACGCGGGTACGGGCGCTGGGGGCCGAGGTCACAGGCCCGCGCTCGGTCCGCCCCGCCGACTGAGCGGCCCGCCGGCCCCACGTACTCTTAGGCAAGCCTTGGCTAAGAGTACGGAAGAGAGTAGGGGCGAATGTCGGGAGTCGCGCGCCGCCGCGTCGGCTGGATATCCGCGGCGGCGCTGCTGCTCCTGGCCGCCGTGGTGCTCAGCCTCGCGGTCGGCAGCCGCCCGATCGCCATCGGCGAGGTGTACGACGCCCTGCTGCACGGCGGTACGAGCGACAACGCCCAAGTCGTACGGTCCCTGCGGGTGCCGCGGACCGTCATCGGCGTCATGGTCGGGGTGGCCCTCGCCGTGGCCGGCACCGTACTTCAGGGGATCACCCGCAACCCGATCGCCGAGCCCGGCATCCTGGGCATCAGCCAGGGGGCCTCGCTGGGCGTGGTCTGCGCGATCGCGTTCTTCGGGGTGCACACGCTGAACGGGTACGTCTGGTTCGCGTTCGCGGGCGCGGCGCTCGCGGCGGTGTGCGTGTACGCGGTGGCCAGCAGCGGGCGCGGGGGCGCGTCGCCGGTCAAACTCGCCCTGGCCGGTGCCGCGATGAACGCGTTCATCGCCTCGGTGGTCTCGGCGATCGTCACCACCAACGCCCGGGTCCTGGACGAGTTCCGGTTCTGGGACGTGGGCTCGCTCGGCGGGCGTGACGCCACGATCGCCGGCCAGACCTGGCCGTTCCTGGCCGCCGGGCTGCTGCTGGTGCTGGCGATGGCCCGCGGGCTCGACGCGCTCGCCCTCGGCGACGACGTCGCGCGGGGGCTTGGCCGAAATGTCGCGCTGCTGCGGATGGCGGGCACCGTGGGCGCGACCGTGCTGACCGGTGTCGCGGTCGCCGCCGCGGGCCCGATCGCCTTCACCGGCCTGGCCGTTCCGCATATCGCGCGCGCCCTCGTCGGCACCGGCCACCGCTGGCTGCTGCCGATGGCCGCGCTGCTCGGCCCGGTGATGATCCTCACCTCGGATGTCATCGGCCGTATCGTCTTCCCGCCCTCGGAGGTGCCGGTGTCCGTGATGACCGCCCTGGCGGGCGTGCCGTTCCTGATCGCCCTGGTTCGTAGGAAGGCGGTCACAGCGTGAGCAGCACGACCACCCGTGCCGCCGGGTACACCGTGGTCAGGGCCGGGCGGGGCAGCTTCCTGGTACACCGCAGGGCCGTTGTGGCGGCCGTCGTCCTCGCCGTCGCGCTGGCCGTGGCCGTCGTGGCGTCGCTGTGCGTCGGGGAGTCGTTCGTCCCGCCGACGGAGGTCGTACGGGTGCTGCTGGGCCAGCCCAGCCCCGACGAACTGGTGGTGGGCACGCTCCGGCTGCCGCGCCTGGTGACCGGGCTCCTGGTCGGCGTGGCCTTCGGGCTGTCCGGAGCGCTGATCCAGACCATGGCCCGCAATCCGCTCGCCAGCCCCGATGTCATCGGGGTGACGCACGGCGCGGGCGCGGCCACGGTCGCCGCCATGACCTTCGGCATCACCTCGTACACCGCCCTGCCGTATGTGTCGATCGGCGGCGGTCTCGCGGCCGCGGCGCTGGTGTACGTGTTCGCCTGGCGCAAGGGGCTCAGCGCCTCGCGCTTCGTCCTCATCGGCATCGGGATCTCGGTGGCCCTGGGCTCGCTGTCCCGGCTGTTTCTGACCAAGGGCGACTATCTGGTGGCCCAGCAGGCCAAGGTCTGGCTCACCGGGTCGCTCAACGGCCGCGGTTACGACCAGGCCGCGCCGCTCGCGACGGCGCTGCTGCTCCTGCTGGTGCCGCTGCTGTGGGCGGCCCGGGCGCGGCGCGGGGTGTCGCTGGACGACGATACGGCCACCGCGCTCGGCGTCCGTCTTGACCGGGTCCGGCTGGGGCTGAGCGGCCTCGGGGTGGTGCTCGCGTCCGTCGCCACCGGCGCCGCCGGTCCGGTGGACTTCGTGGCGCTGCTCGCCCCGCAGATCGCGCGCCGGGTCGCGCGCACCGAGCAGCCGCCGCTGCTGTGTTCGGCGCTGACCGGGGCGCTGGTCGTGGTCACGGCGGACCTGCTGGCCCGCAGGCTCTTCTCGCCGACCGAGCTGCCGGTCGGCGTGTTCACCGCCCTGGTGGGCGCCCCGTATCTGATGTGGCTGCTCATCCGCACCCGTAGCCGTTCCGGAGGCACCGCGTGACCGACAACCGCGTGACCGACAACCGTCTGACCGCGCGGGAGCTGACCCTCGCGTACGAGGACCGCACGGTCGTCGACGGCCTCGATCTGGAGATCCCGCACGGCAAGGTCACGGTGATCGTCGGCCCCAACGCCTGCGGCAAGTCCACCCTGCTGCGCGCGCTCGGCCGGCTCCTCAAGCCGCGGCGCGGCGCGGTGCTGCTGGACGGCGCCGAGCTGTCCCGTCTGCCGACCAAGCGGATCGCCCAGGCCATCGGGCTGCTGCCGCAGACCCCGGTGCCGCCGGAGGGGATCACGGTGGCGGATCTGGTCTCGCGCGGGCGGCAGCCGCATCAGAAGTGGTGGCAGCAGTGGTCGGAGGACGACGAACGGGCCGTCGGCGAGGCCATGGAGCGCACCGGGACCGCCGAGCTCGCCGAGCGGCCCGTCGACGAACTCTCCGGCGGCCAGCGGCAGCGCGTGTGGATCGCCATGGCGCTCGCCCAGGACACCGATGTGCTGCTGCTCGACGAGCCGACGACCTATCTCGACATCGCCCACCAGGTGGAGGTGCTCGACCTGGTACGGCAGCTCAACCACGACCGCGGCCGCACCGTGGTCGCGGTGCTGCACGATCTGAACCAGGCGGCGCGCTACGCCGACCACCTGATCGCCATGCGGGGCGGGCGGATCGTGGCGGAGGGCGCGCCGGGGGACATCGTCACCGCGGAGCTGGTGCGGGAGGTCTTCGGGCTGGCCTCGGTCGTCGTACCGGATCCGGTGACGGGCGATCCGCTGGTGGTCCCGGGCGCTCCGTGGGCGGGGGCCGGGGGTGGTGCCGCCAAGGATGGTGCTGCCGGGGGCGGTGCTACCGCCGCACCCGTACGCAACATAAGGTAAGCCTCGCCTAAGAACTGCCTGTGACAGGAGCCCTGCCATGTCCCCTCGACGCCGCGGTACCGCCGCCGTCGCCCTCGCTGTCGCCGCCGCGCTGTCCCTCGCGGCCTGCGGCGGCTCCTCCGACGGCGAGAACGGCCAAGAAGGAGGCAGCGGCGGGCAGGGCGACAAGAAGTCCGTGTCCAAGGACGGCAAGGACTTCGCGAGCGCGGCCAAGAAGACCGCCGCGATGGGCACGGACGCCAAGGCCGGCCAGTGGCCGCGCACCATCACCCACGCCATGGGCAAGACCGAGCTCAAGGCCCAGCCCAAGCGGGTCGTCGTACTGGACGTCGGTGAGCTCGACAACGTGGTGTCGCTCGGCATCAAGCCGGTCGGCCTGGCGCCGACCGAGGGCTCCCCGGAGCTCCCGTCGTACCTGAAGAAGGAGGCGGGCGACCCGAAGAACGTCGGCACCATCAACAACCTCAACCTCGAGGCGATCGCGGGGCTCAAGCCCGATCTGATCCTCGGCAGCCAGCTGCGCGCCGCGGACAAGTACGACGAGCTGTCGAAGATAGCGCCGACCGTCTTCTCCATCCGCCCCGGCTTCACCTGGAAGCAGAACTACCTGCTCAACGCCGCCGCGCTGGACAAGACGGCCGAGGCCAAGGCGGAACTCGCCGACTACGACAAGAAGGTCAAGGCGCTGGACACCAGGCTGGGTGCCAAGAAGCCGACCGTCTCCATGGTCCGGTTCATGCCCGACGGCGTGATCCGCCTCTACGCCAACGCCTCGTTCATCGGCACGATCCTGAAGGACGCGCACATTCCGCGGCCGAAGAACCAGGACGTCGAAGACCTCGCCACCGAGATCAGCGCCGAGAACATCGACAAGGCCGACGCCGACTACATCTTCACCGGCGTCTACGGCGACCCGAAGGCCACGGACCGCTCCAAGGCGCAGGGCAACCCGCTGTGGAAGAACCTCAAGGCGGTCAAGGCCGGTCACGCCACCGACGTCCCGGACGAGACCTGGTACCTGGGCCTCGGAGTGATGGCCGCGAACAAGGTCGTGGCGGACCTGGAACAGCGCCTGACCGCGTAACAGTGGCGCGGCCGGGGCGGGGCCTCAGCTCCGCCCCGGAGCTGACGCCTCGGCGGCCTGGCCCATCCGGCTGTGGCGGCGCCCGTAGAGGAAGTAGACGACGAAGCCGATCGCCATCCACACCCCGAACCGCACCCAGGTCTCGGCGGGCAGGTTCAGCATCAGCCACAGCGAGGCGGCGACCGAGGCGATCGGCAGCACCGGAACCCAGGGGGCGCGGAAGGCGCGGGGCAGGTCGGGGCGGGTGCGGCGGAGCACGATGACGCCGAGGGCGACCACGACGAAGGCGAAGAGCGTGCCGATGTTCACCAGCGCCGCCAGTTCGGAGATGCTGGTGAACCCGGCGACGACGGCGATGACGGCGCCGAGCACGACCGTCGAGCGGTACGGCGTGGCGTACTTCGGGTGCACCTTCGAGAAGACCCTGGGCAGCAGCCCGTCGCGGCTCATGGCGAAGAAAACGCGGGTCTGCCCGAGCAGCAGGATCAGACAGACGGTGGTGAGCCCGATCGCCGCGCCGAAGCTGATGAGGCCCGCGTAGAAGGGGTGTCCGGTCGCCTTGAAGGCGTCGGCGAGCGGGGCGTCCACCGACAGCTCGGTGTACTTCTGCATACCGGTGACGACGACGGAGACCGCGACGTAGAGCACGGTGCAGATGAAGAGCGAGCCGAGGATGCCGCGCGGCATGTCCCGCTGCGGGTTTCTGGTCTCCTCGGCCGTGGTGGCCACGATGTCGAAGCCGATGAAGGCGAAGAAGACCACGGCGGCGGCGGTGAAGATGCCCTGGACGCCGAAGGAGGTCGGCTGATACTCGGACAACACCTCGATCAGCGGGGCCTTGAGCCCGGCGCTGGTGGTCGTCTCCCTGGCCGGCGGGATGAAGGGGTGGTAGTTCTCGCCGTGGATGAAGAAGGACCCGGCGATGATGACCAGCAGCACCACGGTCACCTTGATGGCGACCACCACCGCCGTGACATGCGCGGACAGCTTCATGCCCAGGACCAGAATCCCCGTCAGCAGCAGCACCAGCAGGAACGCCAGGATGTCGAAGCCGAAGCCGTGGGCCACATCGGGGCCCGACAGCACATCCGGCAGATGCCATCCCGCGTTGTCCAGCAGCGAGCGCACATAGCCTGACCAGCCGACCGCCACCACGGCGGTGGCCAGGGCGAATTCCAGGACCAGGTCCCAGCCGATGATCCAGGCGGGCAGTTCGCCGAGCGAGGCGTACGAGAAGGTGTACGCGGATCCGGCCACCGGCACGGTGGAGGCGAACTCGGCGTAGCACAGCGCGGCCAGCGCACAGGCGACCCCGGCGGCCACGAAGGCGAGCGCGGTCGCGGGCCCCGCCTGCTGTTTGGCCACGGCTCCGGTCAGCACGAAGATACCGGTGCCGATGATCACGCCGACGCCGAAGACGGTCAGGTCGAGGGCGGAGAGCGTCCTGGTCAGGGCGTGCTCGGGCTCCTCGGTGTCCTGGATGGACTGTTCCACGGACTTCGTCCGGAAGAGTCCTCTGGGGCCCCTGCCTCCGGCCCGCTTCCCGGCGCCTCCGCTGTCTGGTTCTTGTCCGTTCACCGCGCCACCTCCACGCCTGCCCGTGCGCGCCATCGTTGTGGTTACCGGGGATGCGGGATGTATGCACACCCTTCGGTATTCCCGATTCACCCGATGGGGCGCGGCGGCGGGAAAAGCACTGGGCCGGTCGGAGCACCGCGCGTGTCGCGCGGCGGCCCCGACCGGCCCGGCCGGACGTGGTGGTACGGAGGTGATGGTGCTGGGGGGATCAGTCCCGTACGGGCTCGGCCGCGGTGGACTGCGCCGCCGCCCCCGTCCCGGCGGGCTGGGCCGCGGCGGCCGACTCCGACGCGTTGACCGACTCGTCCTCGTATCGTCCGCCGATCCTGGAGACCAGACCGGTGACCTGGCGGGCGATGTCCGGAGCGGTCAGCCCGATCTCCGCCATGACCTCCTTGCGGGAGGCGTGGTCGAGGAAGCGGGGCGGGATGCCGAAGTCGCGCAGCGGCATGTCCACTCCGGAGTCGCGCAGCGCCTGCGCGATGGCGGAGCCCACGCCGCCGACCCGGATGTTGTCCTCGACGGTGACCACGACGCGGTGCCGCTCGGCGAGCGCGGGCAGTTCCTCGTCCACGGGCTTGACCCAGCGCGGGTCCACCACCGTGGTAGAAATGCCCTGTTTGTCGAGGAGGTCGGCGACCTCCAGACACATCGGGGCCAGCGCGCCGACCGAGACCAGCAGCACATCCGGCCGGTCCGCGTCCGCCGGGGCGGGCTCGCGCAGCACGTCCATGCCGCCGATCCGGCCCACCGCCCGGACCGCCGGGCCGACCGCGCCCTTCGAGTAGCGCACCACCGTCGGGGCCCCGTCCACCTCCACGGCCTCGCGCAGCTGGGCGCGGACCTGGTCGGCGTCGCGCGGGGCGGCGATCCGCAGCCCCGGGACGACCTGGAGGAGGGACATGTCCCACATGCCGTTGTGCGAGGCGCCGTCCGTACCGGTGATGCCGGCCCGGTCGAGAACGAAGGTCACCCCGCACTTGTGCAGCGCCACATCCATCAGGACCTGGTCGAAGGCGCGGTTGAGGAAGGTGGCGTAGACCGCGAAGACCGGGTGCAGCCCGCCGGTCGCCAGGCCCGCCGCCGAGACGGCCGCGTGCTGCTCGGCGATGCCGACGTCGTAGACCCGGTTCGGGAACGCCCTGGCGAACTTGTCCAGGCCGACCGGCTGGAGCATGGCCGCCGTGATCGCGACGATGTCCTCGCGCTCATGGCCGAGCTTGACCATCTCCTCGGCGAAGACCGAGGTCCAGTTGGCGCCGGACTCCGAGATCGGCAGACCGGTGTCCGGGTGGATCTTGCCGACCTGGTGGAAGCGGTCGGCCTCGTCCTGGAGGGCGGGCTGGTAGCCGCGGCCCTTCTCGGTCAGACAGTGGACGATGACCGGGCCGCCGAAGCGCTTGGCGCGCTGCAGCGCGGACTCCAGGGCCTCGATGTCATGGCCGTCGATCGGGCCCACGTACTTCAGGCCCAGGTCCTCGAACATGCCCTGCGGCGCGATGAAGTCCTTCAGCCCCTTCTTGGCCCCGTGCAGTGTCTCGTACAGCGGACGGCCGACGACCGGGGTGCGCTCCAGGAGGTCCTTGCCGCGGGCCAGGAAGCGCTCATAGCCGTCGGTGGTGCGCAGGGTGGCCAGGTGGTTGGCGAGGCCGCCGATGGTCGGCGCGTACGAGCGCTCGTTGTCGTTGACGACGATGACCAGCGGGCGGTTCTTGGCCGCGGCGATGTTGTTGAGCGCTTCCCAGGCCATGCCGCCGGTCAGCGCGCCGTCACCGATGACCGCGACCACATGGTCCTGCTTGCCCAGCAGCTCATTGGCCTTGGCCAGGCCCTCGGCCCAGCCCAGCACGGTGGAGGCGTGGCTGTTCTCGATGACGTCGTGCTCGGACTCGGCGCGCGAGGGGTAGCCGGACAGCCCGCCCTTGCTCTTGAGCTTGGAGAAGTCCTGGCGGCCGGTGAGGAGTTTATGGACGTAGCTCTGATGGCCGGTGTCCAGGAGCACCTTGTCCCTGGGCGAGTCGAAGACCCGGTGCAGGGCGATGGTGAGCTCCACCACGCCGAGGTTGGGGCCCAGATGGCCACCGGTCTTGGAGACGGCGTCGACGAGGAAGGTGCGGATCTCCGCGGCCAGCTGGTCCAGCTGCTCCAGAGTGAGCCGGTCCAGATCACGCGGTCCCCTGATGTGGGTCAGCAGCACCCGTGCCTCCTTGCTGTCGAGTTTGCCGTCGTGCGTCTTTGCACTTGTGCCTGTCGAGCCTTACCGGTCCGCCTGAGTCTAATGTTCCGACCGGCGGGCGAAGGCCCGGTCCATGCGATACGCGTCACGCGTTCGGCGGCAGAACACCCGTGCCCGGCACCGCCTGTGCGAGGCGGTGCCGGGCACGTGAGAAACGGCACAGCGGGTAACGGGGCTCCTGGGCTCAGCCGCAGAGGGGGCTCAGCCGCGTCCCGCCGAGCGCTGGGTCCTCCGCGAGACCGAGTCGATCACGACCGCGGCCAGCAGCACCGCACCGGTGATCATGTACTGCACGGAGTTGGCGACACCCAGCAGGGCCATACCGGACGCGATGGAGCCGATGACCAGCATGCCCAGCAGCGCCGACCAGACCGAGCCGCGGCCGCCGAAGAGGCTGGTGCCGCCGATGACCGCGGCGGCGATCGCCTCCATGAGCAGGTTGCCGGTGCCGGCCTGCTGGCTGGCGGAGCCGATCCGGGAGGCGATCATGATTCCGCCGAACGCCGCCATCAGCCCGGACAGGGCGAACACCGAGATCCGCACCGCCGCCACATTGATGCCCGCGCGGCGGGCCGCCTCGACGCTGCCGCCCAGCGCGATCACCTTGCGCCCGTACGAGGTGCGGCGCACCACGAAGTCGAGGGCGAGCAGCACCACCACGAAGATGACGAGCGCCAGCGGCAGGCCCTTGTACTCGTTGAGCCGCCAGGCCGCGGCGTAGGCGATGACGGCCAGCACCGCGGTGCGCACCAGGATCTCGCTCAGCGGCCGGGAGGGTACGCCGGCCGCCTTGCGGCGCCTGGCGTCCAGGAACTGGGCCAGGAAGAACGCGGCCACGGCGACCGTGGCCGCCCCGTACGCGGCGATCAGCTGTGAGAAGTAGTGACCGGACAGGGTCTGCACAAAGCCGTCGTCGTCGAGGTCGAGGGTGCCGGTGGTACCGAGCACCTGCAGCATCAGCCCGTTCCAGGCCAGCAGACCGGCGAGGGTGACCACGAAGGCCGGGGTGCCGATCTTGGCGAAGAAGAAGCCGTGCAGCGCGCCGAGGGCGGCACCGAGGGCCAGCGCGATGACCACGGCGAGCACTTCGGGCACCCCGTGCCTGATGTTGAGCACCGCCATGGTGCTCGCGGCCAGCCCGCTGAGCGAGCCGACGGACAGGTCGATCTCGCCGAGCAGCAGCACGAAGACGATGCCGACCGAGATCAGGCCGGTGCCGACGATCAGGATCGACAGGTCGGAGAGGTTCTTGGGCGACAGGAAGGCGTCGTCCTTGATCTGGTATACCGCCCAGATGACGGCGATGCCCACGATGACCGGCAGCGCGCCCAGCTCACCGCTGCGCATCTTGCGGCCGAACTCCTGGAGGTAGCCCTTGAAGCCCTCCTGGCGCACCAGCAGCCGGGGGTCGACCGCGGTGACCGCGTCCTTGGCGACCGGAGTCACGTCCTCGGTGTCGCCGCCATTGGTCTCGTCGATCTTGGTGGTCACTTGGCGACCTCCGCGTTACGCGCCTTGCGGCGGGTCACGGCGTTGTCCGTGGCGCCGGTGATGGCGGAGATGATCTCTTCTTGAGAGGTGGTCTTCACATCGAAGGTGCCGTTGTTACGGCCGAGCCGCAGCACCGCGACCCGGTCCGCCACGGCCTTGACGTCGGCCATGTTGTGGCTGATGAGGATCACCGCGAGGCCGCGCTCGCGCAGCCGCTCGACCAGGTCGAGGACCTGCGCGGTCTGCTCGACGCCCAGGGCCGCGGTCGGCTCGTCGAGGATGACCAGCTTGGGCTCGCCGAGCATCGAGCGGGCGATGGCGACGGTCTGCCGCTGGCCGCCGGAGAGCGAGGCGATCGGGATCCGCACACTGGGGATCCGGATGGACAGGGTCTGGAGCAACTCGCGGGAGCGGCGCTCCATCTCGACCTCGTCGAGCACCCCGGCGCGCAGAATCTCGCGGCCGAGGAAGAGATTGCCGACCACGTCGATGTTGTCGCACAGGGCGAGGTCCTGGTACACGGTCGCGATGCCCAGCTCCTGGGCGTCGTGCGGGCGGCTGACCTGGACCGGCCTGCCCTCCCACTCGACGACGCCCTCGTCGGCGGGGCCGACTCCGGCGATCGCCTTGACGAGGGTCGACTTGCCGGCGCCGTTGTCGCCGACCAGGGCGACCACTTCACCGGCGCGGACCTCCAGGTCTATGTCCGTCAGCGCCTGGACGGCGCCGAACCGCTTGGAGATCCCGCGCAACGCCAACACGGGTTCATTCGGCACGATGGCCATCTCCGATCTGAGCAGGGGTGGACCCCTGCGGTGTTACGGAGAGGAGAGAGCGCTCCCCCCTCTCGCCTTCTTGTGGGGGCTGTGGTGGTGGCAGCGGCGGGCCGCCCGTGGCTCACGGGCGGCCGGTGGCGCACTACTTGATGCCGAGCTTGTCGCACGCGGCCTTGTACTTGGCCGTGCAGATGTCGGAGGCCTTGTACAGGCCGTCCTTGATCACGGTGTCCTTGATGTTGTCCTTGGTCATCGACACCGGCGGGATCAGCGTCGCCGGGATGCCCTTCTTGGTCGGGCTGTCGGCCGTGGCCTCGGCGGGGACCTTCTCACCGTGGCCGAGCGCGAGGGCCATCTTCGCGGCGGCCACCGCCTCCTGGCCGTAGGGCTTGTAGACGCTCATGTACTGCGTGCCCGCCAGGACCCGCTGCACGCCCGCGAGTTCCGCGTCCTGCCCGGTGACCGGGGGCAGCGGGTCGACGCCACCGGCCTTGAGCGCGGAGATCGCGCCGCCGGCCATGGTGTCGTTGGCCGAGTAGACACCGATGATCTTGTCCTTGCCGAGCGAGTTGATCGCGCCGGTCATGGCCTTGTTGGCCTCATCCGCCAGCCAGCGGTCGATGTCGTACTTCTTGGCGATGTCGACCTTGCCCTCCAGAACCGACAGCGCGCCCTTCTTGAACAGCGCCGCGTTCGGGTCGGCCTCCCAGCCGTTGAGCATGACGACCTTGCCGGACTTGGCCTTGTTGCCCAGCGCCTTGAGCAGCGCCTCGCCCTGCACCTTGCCGACCGTCTCGTTGTCGAACGAGGTGTACGCGGAGACCGGGCCCTCGGCGAGCCGGTCGTAGGCGACGACCGGGATTCCGGCCTCGTCGGCCTTCTTGACCGAGCTGGAGATGGCCTTGGAGTCCACCGAGTCGAGGATGATCACGTCCACCTTCTTGGTGATCATCGAGTCGACCTGCTGCTGCTGGACCGAGGTGTCCGACTTGGCGTTGGCATACACGATCTTGCAGTCCGCACAGCCCGCCTTGATCTCCTTCTCGATCAGCGGGTGGTCCATCGCCTCGTATCTGGCGGTCTGGTCTTCCGGCAGGAGCAGGCCGATGGTGAGGGGGCCGGTCTTCTTCTTGTTGTCGTCCTTGCTCTTGCCGGATTCCTTGGCGGAGCCACAGGCAGCGAGCGAGACGGCCATCGAAACGGCGGCCGTGGCGACGACGACGCGACGCATCGTTGCGTTCATGTTGGGGGTGACCTCCCTGACGAGGCCGCGTCGTTGCGGCCGAGGTGGCTGGAAGTCAACTCGGCCGCCCGCATGACGTCAAGAAGTAAATCCTTAACGAGATGGCAACGGTGCCATTCGTTATCTGAGTGAACGCAGCGTGATCCGGTCCAGACCAGGCAGAAAAGCCGGGGCTCCGGGCACAATCAGTGCCCGGAGCCCCGGCTCGTTCCGGCGGTGAAGCGGGTCAGGTGAGCGCGGGGGTGCCCGCCGACAGGGCGCCGTCGAGCAGCGTCGAGTCGCCCATCTCGCTCAGCACCAGCGCCAACGCGCCCAGCACCTCGGCCCGGCCGCCCAGCGCCCCCGGCATCACCGACAGCCGGCGGGCCGCGCTCGGGATGGCGTACCGCGCGACCGACTCCCGGATCGGGCCGAGCACCAGCTCCCCCGCCTCGGCGAGATGGCCGCCCAGCACCACCCGGCTCGGGTTGATCAGATTGCACAGATTCGCCACACCGCTGCCGATGTGCCGCCCCACGTCCGCGATCACCCGGCGGCAGCCGGGGTCGCCGTCCCGGGCCAGCTGCACCATGCGCTCCACGGTCAGGTCCGCGCCATGGCTGGAGTACAGCAGCGGCAGCACGTACCGGGCCGCGGTGAACGTCTCCAGGCAGCCGCGGTTGCCGCAGCGGCACACCGGGCCCGACTCGTCCAGCGTGATGTGGCCGATCTCACCGGCCGTACCGCCGGGCCCGCGGTAGATATGCCCGCTGATCACCAGGCCCGCGCCGACACCGTCGGCGACCTTGATGTACGCGAGGTCGGCCACCCCGCGCCCGGCCCCCCACACCAGCTCGCCGAGCGCGCCCAGGTTGGCATCGTTGTCCACATGCACCGGCACGCCGAGGCGCTGGGCCAGGTCGTCGCGCGGATTGGTGCCCGCCCAGCCGGGCAGGATCGCGGTCGACCCGAGCGTGCCGGTCTCGACGTCGATCGGGGCCGGTACGCCGAGGCCGACGCCCACCACCTTGTCCTGGCTGATGCCGGTCGCCGCGATCAGCCTGCTGACCAGGTGTTCCGCCCGGTCCAGGCCCTGCGAGGCCGAGGCGTCCACGTCCAGCGGCTCGGACTCCTCGGCCAGCACCTGATGGGCCAGATTGCCGATCGCCACACGCAGATGCGTATGCCCGAAGTCCACGCCGACTACGATGCCCGCGTCCCCGCTGAGCGAGACGCTGCGCGCCCGGCGGCCGCCCGCCGAGGTCGGGGTGACCTCGACCGTGCCGCCGTCCTTGAGCTCACGGACGATATTGGAGACGGTGGCCGCGGACAGCCCGGTGGTCCGGGCGATCTCCGCCTGGGTGAGCGAACCCGCCATGCGCACCGCGCGGACCACCCGCTCGAGGTTGGCCCGGTGCAGCGACGACTGCGATCCCGGAGTCTCCACGCCCATCCACTCCTGCCTCCACGGGCGACACGACCGCCGCTCCGCCGACCGGGCCGCAGCAGTGAGGCCCGGCTTGTCTCCAACATGTGAACTCTAAGCTGAGCCGCCTCGGTTGTCCCCCGTCAAGTCCTTGACAGACCATGACGGAACTAAGACGACTCCTTGATCGATTGGTGTGTACCAGGCCGGACGGTTGCGCTCCGCCGCGTCGGTGTGACTTGAGGCTTCCCGTGCCCCGCACACACAATCTCGATATCGCGCCAGCGTACGACGGGCGGCGCCAGGCGGTAGGGGGTGTCCAGCAGCTGAGCGATCGGGCGATCATGCCCGGACGAACACCGCGACATGCAGCCGGCCCAGCCCCCGGTCGCGGTCCGCGATCACCAGCCGCTCGGCGCCCTCCCCCGCCGCGTCCGCCATCACGTCCCCTGCCGCGTCCGCCGCCGCATCGCGCAGCGCCCGCCACACCCCGGCGCAGCCGTGCGCCGCCTCGGCGGTCCGTACCGTGGCCCCCGCCGCCTCCAGGGGCCCCGCCAGGTCGCGCAGCCCGTCGCCCAGGACGTACGAGGTACGCGCGGCCGGCCCGAGCAGCGGCAGGCAGTCCGCCGCGTCCCCGGCCCGCTCCTCCGCCACCGTCTCCAGGGCCCAGCCGCCCGTCCCGCCTGAGCGGCCTCGGGGAGGTGGGGTGCGTTCCCGCGTCGTCCGGTGCAGGGGGCCCCTCCCAGCGGTAGCTGGGGGAGCATCGCAAGGCGGAGCGGCGCCCTCGTACTGGGCGCTGTGGTCGATATGCCGCTGGCGCGGCGTGGCGGGTGCTGCGACAACGCGGCCGGGGGCACCCCCAGCGGTAGCTGGGGGCGCCGTGCCGGGCGGCGCGGGGGCGTGCCTCACTTCCCCGAGGTCGCTTAGGGCCAGCACCGCCCCGGCCGCCGGGTCGAGCACGAACAGCGCGGCGTCGCTCAGGCCCCCGCTCCGGTGGATGCGGTCGAGCACCTTCAGACCGCTGAAGGGGGCGCCGATCCCCTGGTCGGCGATCGAGAAGGCGCGCGGCTCGCCGGGGCATGCCTCGGCGAGGAAGCCGGCCGCCAGCCCGGCGGGGGCCGCGTCATACGCCTCGTGGGCCACCACCAGGTAGTCCAGGGGCCGCGACAGCCCCGGCCCTGATGTCCCCGGCCCTGATGTCCCCGGAGCGTGCTGCCCACCGCCACCGGGCGTTCCCGCCAGCAGCTCGCCGCCCATCGCGACGAAGGAGCGCTCGCCGGGCGGCCCCGGGAAGTCCAGCCCCCAGGTCGCGTCCAGGCGCAGCCCCGCCACCCCCGTATCCGCCACCCCCGTATCCGCCATCCCTCAGCGCTCGGCCGGGAGGCCGCGCATCAGGAAGTCGACGAGCGAGCCGACGGTCTCGAAGACGTCCGGTTCGATGGCGTCCGTGTCGACGACGACCCCCGCGTTGTCCTCCAGGTCGATCATGAGCTCGACGATGCTGGTGGAGTCGAGCCCCAGGTCCTCGAAGAGCCGTTTGCCCTCGTCCACCGGGGTGTCGGAGTACGGCACCATCGCGGCCACCGCCTTGCCGATCGACTCGACCATCTGTGCGCGGTCCATCCCGGGCCTCCCGTCACTTACTGAACGAACTGGTGGTGTCGCTGCTTGCGCAGCAGGTCGTCGGCGGTGTCGCGGTCGCGGACCAGCAGCGGACGGCCCTCGTGGACCAGCACCTCGGCCGGGAATCCATGGCTGAGGAAGAGTCCGGGCGACGCCGTCGGCCCGTACGCGCCCGACCGCAGCACGGCCAGCACATCGCCCGGCGCGAGGTCCGGCAGGGACACGCCGCGGGCGAGGGTGTCCTCGGGGGTGCACAGCGGGCCGGTGATGTGCCAGCGGCGCTCGGGCCCCGCGCCATCGCCCGCGACCGCCGCGACGGGGAAGTTGCGGCGGGCGTACGAGCCGACGCCGACCGCCGCCATATGGTGGTGCGTACCGCCGTCGGTGACGGCGAACCACGTGTCGCGGGATTCCTTCACGTACTGAACCCGCACCAGGTAGGCCCCGGCGCGGGCGGTGAGGAAGCGCCCGGACTCCAGCAGCAGCCGGGTGCGCGGATGGCGGCGCGCGAAGTCGCCCACGACGGGGGTGAGCCCCGCGCGCAGCGCGTCGAGGTCGAGGTCCTGTTCGTTCTCGAAGTACGCGACTCCGAGCCCGCCGCCGACGTCCACGGCCTCCAGCTCGATGCCCGTGGCCGCCGCGATCCGTTCGGCCAGCGCAAGCACCTGGGCGGTGTTCTCCACGATCGCCGCCGCGTCGAGGATCCGGGTGCCCAGATAGACGTGTACGCCCAGGGGTACGGCGTGCGTGAGCGCGCTCAACCGGTCGTTGCCGGCGAGCACTTGTTCCTCGTCGATGCCGAACTGCCGGGGCTTGCCGCCCATGGCAAGGCGCGAACCGACACCGCCGAAGGAGGGGTTGATCCGCAACAGCACCCGCTGCCGCAGTCCAGCCTGACGCGCCGTCGCCTCGATGAGCTCCAGCTCTTCCCAGGACTCGCAGACGATGGCGTACACCCGGCCCTGGACGCAGGCGCGGATGTCCTCGGCGTTCTTTCCGGGGCCGAGGAAGATGATGTTCTCGGGGCGGGCCCCCGCCGTGCGGGCGGTGCGCAGCTCGACGAGGGAGGAGACCTCGGCGTGGGCGCCGTGGGCGAACAGCAGTGAGCAGACGCTGCTGTTGGGGTTGGCCTTGAGGGAGTAGAAGATCTCCATGGGGCGCGGCAGCGCCTCCGCGAGCGACCTCACCGCGCCCGCCAGCAGTTCGCCGTCGTAGACGTACAGCGGAGTGCCGTAGTGGTCCGCCAGATCCGCGGCCCGGATCCCCTGGACGGCCTCAAAGCTCTCCATCGCGTCCTCCCTCGCTCCCTCGCCCGCCTTGCCCGCCTTCTCGTTGCAGGACCACCGCGCCGAAGGTGGCGCCGAGGCCGACCGTGGCCAGCACATACCGGTCGCCCGGCGCGAGCCGCCCGGAGGCGCGCAGCGAGGCGAGGTTGAGATACGGGTCGGCGCAGTTGGCGTGGCCCAGAAGGGGCAGATTGTCGAGGAAGATCTGGGAGAAGGGGATGCCCAGCTCCTTGGCCACGCCTTTCCAGGACAGGCGGTTGACGTTGTGCGGGACGATCCACCGTACGCCGTCGAGCCCGGTGCCCGCCTCCTCCAGCGCCTCCTGGATCACGGCGGCGAGGGCGGGGGCGTAGAACCGGGTGTACTCCCGCTCCCGCTCGGGGTCCTGGCCGCCGAGGCTGCGGTAGAACCGCCCGTACGTACGGAAGGCGGAGCCCAGCAGCAGATCGCCCGGCACCCGCGGGCCCACGACGCATGCGGCGGCGGCGTCGGCGACGACCGCGATCCCGGGGATGACCCCCCGCTCCGGGCGGGCCACCCGGTCACCGGTGAGCAGCAGCGCGCTGCCGCCCGTGTCGGGTGTCAGCAGCTGCCCGGCCAGGAAGAGCGCGAACAGCCCGGCGGCGCAGTTCATCTGGCCGACCGCGAAGGCGGGGGCGTGGTCGAGGCCAAGGGCGGTGCGGACGCCGTCGAGCAGCTGGGCCCCCGCCGGGCCGGCCCCGGTGGGATCAGCCCCCGCCGGGCCCTGTGACGGGCCCTCCGCAGGGCCCACCTCCTCGCCGATGCGCGCGAACAGCACCTGGCGTATCTCGCGCGGGTCCGTGCCGCGCAGCGCCTCGCGGCCCGCCGCCGTGAGCATGTCGGCGAGCGAATGGCCGGTGCTTCGGGGGATGTCGCGGAAGCCGAGGTAGTCGCGGTAGAAGCGGGCCTTGGCGTCCGGGAGCCCGGCGCCCGCGGTGACGTCCGCGACCGTGAGCGCGGTGTGCGGGACGAAGGTGCCGACGGGCCCCAGGCGCATCGGCGTCACCCGCCCTCGCCCGCGGGCACCGGATCGCCGCCCGCGGGCACGGCGCCCGACCGGGCGAAGTCCTGGGCCAGCCGCAGCCGTTGGATATCGCTGGTGCCCTCCATGAGCTCCAGCGCGGCGGCATCCCGGGTCCACTTCTCCAGCAGCGGATGGTCCAGCAGCGCGCCACGTCCGAGGAGCGCGGGCAGTCGGCGGGTGACGTCCCCGACCAGGCGGACCGCCTCCAGCTTGCACAGGGCGGAGGCGTCGCCGCGCCCCTGGTCCGCCTCGACGAGGAGCGCGGTGCGGTGGACGAGCCGGGCGGCGGCCGCGATGCGCAGCGCGGCCGTCTCCAGCACCCGCCGCTCGGCGGCCGGGGCCGGCGTCCGGCGCTCGGCGCGTACGTAGTCGTACACCGCCGCGGCGAGCCCGACGGCGGTCGCGGAGATCTGTACGCGCGCGCCGTAGAAGGCCGTGACCGCGCCCCACATCCCCCGGCGGGTGGCGGGCAGATGGGCGCCGAGCAGCCGGTCCCGGGCGATCGGCACCTCGCGGAAGGTCATTTCGCTGATACGCGCGCCCCGCAGCCCGATCATGTCCAGCGCCTCGCCGCGCGCACCGGGCGCCGGGAGCTCCAGGAGCGCGGCGCGTACGCTCAGCGGCGAGTTGCCGGTCTGCGCGAAGACCACGCCGACGCCGCCGCGCGAGCCGTTCCCGACGTACTTCTTGGCGCCGCTCAGCAGCCAGTCGCCACTCCGGTCGGCGGGGTCGGCGGGGGTGAGCGCGGTCTGCATGCGGGTGGCGTCGCTGCCCGCCTGTGGTTCGGTGATGGCGCAGAAGGCCCAGGTCGCGCCGTCGGCGACGCGCTCGTAGAACGCGGCCTGCTGCCGTTCGTCGCCGAGGGTGCGGACGACCACGCCGGCGAGGGCGGGGGCGGGGCCGGCGAACATGGCGCCCGCGTCGCCGCGCGCCAGCTCCATGGAGCAGATCATCTGCGCGAGGAAGTCCCGCGGCAGGCCCTTGACTTCGGCCCGGTACCGCTCGTCCTGGAACCGCTCGGGGATGCCCATGGCGCGGAAGAGGCGGAAGGCGGGGTTGTCGAGGTGGTCGGCCATACGGGCCGGGTCGGCGTCGATGGCGAGCGCGGCCTCCCGCAGCGCGGGGGCGACCTCGCGCGCACGGGCGCGCATACGCCTGTGCGCGGCATCCAGGACCGGGTCCTCGGCATCCAGGGCCAGGGCCGTCACGACCACTCCCGTTCGGGGTCCCGCGGCGGCGCCACCCACAGGCTGCCGACGTACGCCGCGACGTACAGGGAGCGCACGGGGTGGTCGGCCAGATAGCCGGCGCCGCCGAAGAGGTTCGTCAGGGCCGCGTCGGCCGCGTCGAGGCGCCGGTGGAGCTCGGGTGCGGCGTACGGATCGGCCCCGGACGTGGTCAGCAGAAGCTCGCAGGCGCGGACGGCGGCGACGCAGTCGGCGATCTTGGCGCGCACCAACTGCCGCTCGATCAGCGGCCGTTCGCCGGAGCGCCGCCCCGCTACGTGCGCCACAGCCCGCTCCAGCAGCGCCTCGGCCAGCCCGGCGCGCAGCGCGGCGAACAGCGTCCCGGCGAGCGCGAGCCGATCGTGCTGGCCGGGCTCCGGCCCTGCGCCGTCGTCGAGACGATCTCGGGGAACGACCTGAAGGACCTCGAGACCCTCGCGCTCGGCCAACTCGTGGCGCGGGCCCGGCCGTACCGTGACCCGCTCGCCGGGCACCACGCGGCCCGCCATCAGCCAGCCGCGTATTTCCGGGGAACTGGCCGCCGACCCGTCGGGCAGAACACAAAAGCCCTTGTCGGAGCAGGGTGCGAGGAAATCCAGGTGTCGCACGGCGGCGGCCAAAGCCGAAGAGAGGCCGGTCTCGCGGGCGGTGCGCAAGACGTCCAATGCGGCGGAGAGGGGGTCCACTTCGGGGTCCGCTCCGGGCGCCGCTCCTGGGTCCAATCCGGGGTCCGTGGAGGACAATTCCGCAGCTTTTGCCGCCATATCCCCCAACCCCATATACCCCGGCCCCCGGTGATGGTCAATCGTGCGGCAAGACCCTAGGAGCCACCAAGATACACGTCAAGACCTTGACACCTGATGGCGTATCCACTTCGATCCGGACCATGCGAAAGTCCTCCGCCGAGCAGAGCGTTCTAGCGGCGCTGCGACAAGTTTTGGGACGCGGCGAGCTGCCCGGCGTCGACACCGGCACCCGGCTCTTCGAGGACCTCGGTCTCGATTCCACCTCGGTTATTGAACTGCTCATGCTCATCGAGACACAGACGGGCGCCGAATTCGATACGGAAAGCCTGGAACTGGAGCATTTCGCCACCGTGGGAACTCTTACGGAGTTTGTGAGCTCGCATGGCTAGCGCTCATCTGGCCGACGGGGGCGGGCCGGGCGGCCGGCAGGGTATGCACGGCCATTTCCTGGCCTCGGTACGGGCTCATCCGGACCGGATCGCGCTACGGGTGTCCACGCGGACCTGGACCTACGCCGAGATGCACCGGACCGCGCTGTCCTGGGCGTCGGCCCTGGTGGACGCCGCCAAGGGCAGGCCGGCCACGGTCGGCGTCCTCGCGGCACGCGGCGAGGTGGCGTACATCGGCATCCTGGCCGCGATGTACGCGGGCGCCGCGGCGATGCCGCTGAACGTGGAATTCCCCGCGGCGCGCACCGACGCCATGCTGCGGGCCGCCGACACGGCCCTGGTCCTTGCGGACGACCAGGGTGCGCGGATCCTCGATCAGCTGACCGATCACCCGCCGGTCGTGCATGCCGAACGCATAAATACCGGAGAGAGCGGCGAAAGCGCCCCGGCCGGAAATGGCCCGGCGGAAAATCCGGGTGCGACCGCGCCGTTCGAGCCGTTCGAGCCGTGGTGCGTCGAACCGGACGACCGCGCGTACATCATGTTCACCTCGGGCTCCACCGGCCGCCCGAAAGGCGTGCCCATCTCGCACGCGAATGGCGAGCACTTTCTGCGGTGTGTGCGAGACCTCTACGACTTCGGGCCGCAGGATGTCTTCTCACAGACGGTCGACATCACCTTCGACCCCCTGATCTTCGATCTGTTCTGCGCCTGGAGCGCGGGGGCGTGCGTCGCCCACGTCCCCGGCCTCGGCTATGCCGATCTCCCCGCGCTGGTGAACGAGCTCGGCATTACGGTCTGGTTCTCCGCCCCCAGCACGATCTCCGTCGTCCGCAGGACCCGGCGGCTCACCGACGCGGCCATGCCCGGCCTGCGCTGGAGCTTCTTCGCGGGCGAGGCGCTGATGGAACACGACGCGGCCGACTGGCAGCGGGCCGCCCCCGGATCCACCGTGGTGAACCTGTACGGACCCACGGAAGCCACCATGAACGTCACCGTCCACAAGTGGCACGCGACCGACGTCCCACACCCCGAGGCGCACGGCGGCGTGCCCATGGGCCGGCTCCACCCCGGGATGCGCGCCACGCTCCTCGACGCGGAGGGGAACCGCCATCCGGAGCGGGGCGAACTGTGCGTCACCGGGCCGCAGATGTTCGCGGGCTACCTCGATCCGGAGGACGACGCCGGGCGCTTCCTCGACCTCGACGGCGAACGCTGGTACCGCACCGGCGACCTGGTCACCACGGCCCCCGGCGGCACCCTGCTGTACTCGGGCCGGCTCGACCACCAGGTGCAGATCCGGGGCGTACGGGTGGAGATCCCGGAGGTGGAGTGGGCGCTGCGGCGCTGCTCGGGGGTGGACGAGGCGGTGGTGGTGGCGGTGCCCGCGGGCAACAGCCATGCCCTGCACGCCTATTACACCGGGGCCGCCACCGAGCGGGGGCCGGTCGTCGAAGAACTCGGCAAGCTGCTCCCCCGGGCCGCGATTCCGCGCGTCCTGAAGCAGGTGGCGCGGTTCCCGCTGAACGCCAACGGCAAGATCGACCGCAAGGCGCTGGCCGCGGAGGCCGCGCGGGAGGCAGGGCGGGATGCCCGCCGGTGACCTGCCCGCCGGTGAGCTGCCCGCCGGTGACCCCGGGTTCGGGCCGCCGGCCGTACGACGCGATCTGCCCGACTCCGGGCAGTCGGCCGTACCGCACGACGTACTCGCCTCCCGGCAGCCGGCCGTACTGCACGATCTGCTCGACGCGGCGGCCCGCCGCCACCCCACCCGCCCGGCTCTCACCCACACCAAGCTGACCTGGGACTACGCCCGGCTGCGCACGGCCTCGCTGCGGGCCGCCGGGTGGCTGCGCGAGCGGGGCGTCGGGCGCGGCGACCGGGTGCTGCTGGCCCTGCCGTCCGGCCTCGCCATGGCGGCCCTGGTGTACGGCTGTTCGCGGGTGGGGGCCGCGTTCTGCGTGCTGCATGAGCAGGTACGCGGCCCGGCCCTCGCCCATGTCCGCGAGGACAGCCAGGCGGCCCTCCTGGTCACCGCGGACGACGGCCCACCGCTCCTGGATGAGGACGGCGAGGACGCCGAGGACGGCGGGGACCTTTGGGAAACCTCCGGCCCGCTGTCCGTCGACCCCGTCTGCCTCATCTACACCTCGGGCTCCACCGGTTCGCCCAAGGCCGTCGTATCCACCCACGCCCAACTGCTGTTCGCGGCCCGGGCCATCCACGGCGAGCTGGCGTACCGCACCGAGGACGTCGTGTACTGCGCGCTGCCGCTCTCCTTCGACTACGGCCTCTACCAGCTCTTCCTCAGCACCCTGGCCGGCGCCCACCTCTGGCTCGGCGGCACCTCGGACGTAGGACCGGTCCTGCTGAAGAACCTCCGCCGCTCCGGGGCCACCGTGCTGCCCGTCGTCCCGTCGCTCGCGCAGGGCCTGGCCCGTATGCTGCCGCGCTACGGCGCCGAAGGCGTACGGCTGCGGCTGCTCACCAACACCGGCTCCGCGATGCCCCCGCAGGTGCTGGCCGGGCTGCGCGCCGCGCTGCCCGGGCTGCGGGTGCAGCTGATGTTCGGCCTGACGGAGTGCAAGCGGGTGGCCATCATGCCGCCGGACGAGGATCTGCGCAGACCGGGCGCGTGCGGGCGGGCGCTGCCCGGTACGGAGGTCCTGGTGGTGGACGAGCGGGGGCGGCGGGTGGCGCCGGGCACCGTGGGCGAGATCGTGGTGCGCGGCCCGCATGTGATGGCGGGTTACTGGCGGCGGCCGGAGCAGACCGCGCAGCGGTTCCCGCGCGCCGAGGGGCTTTTCCCCGAGCTGCGCACCGGGGACTACGGCCGGCTGGACGAGGACGGCTATCTGTATTTTTCCGGGCGCCGCGACGATCTGTACAAGCAGCGCGGGTTCCGGGTGAGCGCCGAGGAGGTGGAGACCGCCGCCCGCCGGGTGCCCGGGGTGCGCGGCGCGGCCGTACTGCCGCCGTCGGGGGACGGCGGGGAGGCGGTGCTGTGCGTGGCGGGCTCCTCGCTGCGCCCCGGCGAGGTGCTGACCGCGCTCAAGGCGGAGATCGAGGCGTACAAGGTCCCGGCCCGCTGTCTGGTGGTCCCGGAGCTGCCGCTCACGGGCAACGGCAAGACGGACCGCAAGGCGCTCAGGTCGATCGCCGCAGAATCCTGACGGAGGTCTTTACGGGCCGCCCGCCGCTCGGGCCCACGGGCCGTCCGCCGCTCGGGCCGTCGCTCAGGCCGCCGCTCGCCGTCGCCAGGAAGCACAGATCCGTGTAGGGGCCGCAGATCTTCCACACCGTCCCCGCGACCGACCGGTGCGGCGGCCACCGCTCGCCGTCGAGCAGCCCGTATCCGGCCATGCTGATGAGGTAGTACGGATCGGCGGGCAGCCACCGATCGCCGCGGCGCACCTCGAGCCAGGCGTGCGGCAGCGGGAACGCGCCGGCCAGCAGCAGCCCGCTGGCCGGCCGCACGGCCGCCCCGGCCTCTGCCGCCACGTGCGCCAGATAGGTGGTGCCGGCGCGGCAGTCGGCCAGCCGGGTCTCCCGTACGAAGCCGACGTCGTCGCGGAGTTCGTCGGGCACGAGGTAGTACTCGAGCCGTGCGGCCTCCGGCAGCACCGGCCCCAGTTCCCGAGCGCAGTCGGCCGCGCCCTTGTCCGCATCCGGCGCGTTTTCGCCTGCGGACACATGGAGATCCGCCTCGAACACATCGGGCCCCATCCGCCGCAGCGTGCCGTCCACCACCCCGGAGGCGAGCTGCGACGAGGGCTCCAGGACCGCGCCGCCCACCCGCCCCTGGAACCGCGTCCGGTAGGTGGTCGTGACGACCGCCTCCGCGTTGAAGGGCTGAGCAGACAGCCGTACCTGAAGCCAGGCGGGGGACGGGATGCGCAGGCCGAGGCCGAGGTTCTTCAGATCGAAGTCGTCGAAGCGGCGGTCCGCACCGCTCCCCTCGTACGCGAGGCCGAGGTCCAGTGCCTCGTCCAGCAGCGCCCCGTCGATCCGGTGCACCCGGGCCGCGGTCTCGGCGCCCACCTCGAACCGCCGGAAGCGGTCCGGGACCCGCGCGGCCCGCTCCAACACCTCCTTGACCGCCTGCTCGCGGCTCATCGCTCACCTCGCTCGCCGCGCTCGCCTCGTTCGCCGCGCAGGATGTCGCGCAGCGAGGACGCGTCGCGCCGCATCAACGGATCGGCTATCTCCACGGCCTCGTAGTTCCCGTCCTTCTCGACCACGTGCACGATCACCCGGGCGTGGTCGTCGGTGACAGCCACTTCGGAGTCGAAGGCGAGGACCCAGCCCAGGTCCTGATCGCGGTACGCCCGCGTCAGGGGCCGTTCATGCCCGGCGGCGAAGGCCCGTACGGGCTCGGGCAGCGGGCCACTCACCGGCGTGAGCGCGCCGCCGAGCGCGGCGAGACCCGTACGCTGCAGCAGGGCCACCTTCACGGCCTGCCGGTGGACGGGGTGCTCGGCTTCCTCAAGGAATCGGTTCAGCACTTCGGTCTCCGCCTCGTTCCGGGCGAAACCCCCCGCATAGCTGGAGGCCCGCACCCGGTAGACATACGACGGCTCGTCCGGCTTGCTCACCCGCGCCCCCGCCGCCACCAGCCGCAGCCACAGATCCCACTCCTCGCCGTACGCCACATGGCGGTAGCCGCCGATCCGCTCGTACAGCTCGCGCGCGAACAACGACCCCACGACGACGTAGTTCTGTGCCAGCAGCTGGATCAGCTGGTCGCCGGGGACCGGCAGCCCGCCCTTGGTGTACGTGGCGGGGCGGAAGGGGCCCTGCCCGGTCCAGGTCAGCGGGCGCGGGCTGATCAGGCCGGGCGCGGCCGCGTACGTCTCGCTCATCGCGGCCACATGGTGCGGCAGTACGACGTCGTCGCCGTCCAGCTGGAGCACCAGATCCGTCTCCAGCGCCTCGATCGCGGCCCGCCGCGCGCCCCACACTCCCAGGCGGCGCGGGCCGTGGTTGCGCAGCAGCGTCAGCGGCAGGATGGCGCGCCAGCGCTCGACGAGCCGTACGGTGTCGTCCCCCGAGTTGTCGTCGACCACCACCACCTGGTCGGCGAGCGTGGTCTGCATGGCCAGGGAGCCGAGCGCCTGGTCGATGAACGCCGCGGAGTTCATCGCGGCGATCACCACCCCGACGGTGTTACGAGACATGAGCCGACAGCCGCTCGTCGACGTCCCGGTCCCGCGCCTCTCCTTGGTGCTCGTTCACCACCAGCTCCTCCACGCCGTAGAGCAGCCCGCGGAGGTCGGGCGCGGGCAGATACCGGGTGTCGGCGGCCAGGCCGATCACCCGCTCGCCGCGGTCCGTGGTGCGCACACTGCAGTAGAGCTTGACCGAGGGCAGCCGGAAGGGCTCGGCCCAGCGGAAGGAGGTCTCCGTTGCGGCGGAGCCGCGCGCCGGGCGGCCGCCGTCCGCCGCGGGGGGCGCGAGGGCGCCGAGGTCGTTGTGCAGCACGGACAGGTCCAGCTGCTCACCGCGCTCCCGGCCGATCTCCGCGACCAGCCGCTCCAGACGTGCGGGGTCGTACTGGGCGCGGGCGTATCCGCGCAGCTTGGCGAGGTGGGCGGCGCGGACGCAGTCGTCGAACGAGGGCCCTGAGACGTCGAAGCAGAGCAGCACATCCGAGGCGAGCGGGGTCACCATCGCCTGCCGCTCGGCGCCGATCCGGTTAGCGAAGATCGTCTTGAGTACGCAGTGGGAGAGGCCCGCCCGGCGCGCCAGCAGCGTGCCGACTGCCGCGAGATACACGGTCTCCTCGCCGGCCCGGCAACGCCCGGCCACCTCCCGCGCCGCCGCCTCCAGCCGCCCCGACCGGAACTCGCCGTGTGCCCACCCCTGCGGCCCCGCGGCGCCAGCGGGCGCGGTCGCGGGAGGCGTGGAGGGGCGGTTGGGAAACATGGTCCGGGGCGCGCGCCGCAGCAGCGACCGCTGGTACGCGTCGGCGCGCCGGTCCGCGGTCCGCCCGATCTCCGAACGCTCGGTCTCGGCGAGGTCGGCGGGCTGCGGTACGGGCGCGGTTGGTGCGGACGGGGTAGGTACGGCTGCGGCGCGTACGGCCTCGGCGGGCGTGGCGTGGGCAGGCACGGCCTTGGCGGGCACAGCCTCGGCTCCGACAGGCGCGCCCTCGCCTCGCGCCGCCTCGGCGGCCGCGGCCCCGGCGGGCACGGCCCCGGCGGGCACGGCCTGGACGGACGCGCCTCCGGCAGGGGCAGCCTCGCCGGACGCGCCCTGGGTAGCCACAGCCCCAGCGGGCACAGCCCCGGCAGGCGCAGCCTCGCCGGCCACGGCCTCAGCCTCGGCCTCGGCCTCGGCGCGTACGGCGGCGCCGTCCGCCAACAGGCCCTTCAGCCGGCGCACGACCAGGCCCATCGCCCAGCCGTCCACCGCGACATGGGACACGTACAGCGCGAGCCGACGCGGCTCGCCGCCGGGCCCGGTCAGCACCGCCACGCGGATGCCCCACTCCCGCGACAGGTCGAAGTCCGTCACGGCCAGGGCGTCCAGCGCCGCGGCCGGATCGTCGCCGTGGACGACCCGGACCGTCAGCCGCCCCTCCCCCTGCACCTCCTGGTGCGGGGCGGAGTCGGCGGTCCCGTCCCGGTACACGGTGCGCAGGCTCTCGTGGGCGGTGACCAAATCCCGTACGGCGTCGATCACCTCGCGCAGCGAGCGGCCCTCGGGCACCGGCAGCGACATGCGCTGGTTGTAGTCGTAGTGGGCCCGCTGGGCACGGCTCTGGAGCGCGCGGTAGATGACCTGCTGGCCCCAGGTGAGCGGGGCGCGTACGGCGCGCAGCCCGCCGAACTCGACGACCTCCTCGCGAGGGAACTCCGCGCCGGTCAACGCTGCCTCAGCACGAAGTCCGCCATCCGGCCGACGGTCGAGAGGTTGTCCGGTGACATCTCTCCGTCGGGGACGTCGATTCCGTAGTTCCCCTGGAGCCAGACCAGCAGCTCCAGCATGGCCATCGAGTCGAAGTCGGGGATCTCCAGCAGGTTGGTGCCGGGGCCGGGCGGGGCCTCGGCCAGCGCGGGCACCACCACGGTGATCTGCCGGGCGATCTCCCCGACCAGGCTCTCGCGGTCCATCACGCGCTTCCTTCCTTGTCGTGCTCCGGCCCGGCCTCGGGCCCAGGTGCGGCGGGACGCGGGGCGAGGACCTTGCCGGTCGTCGAGCGGGGCAGGTCGGCGGTCACCTGGATACGCCGCGGAATCTTGTGCTCCATCAGCCGCTCCTGGCACCACCGGATCAGCTCGTCGGCCGCCACCGGCCCGGGGGCGGCGACCCGGGCCACCGGCACCTGGCCGCGGCCGCCGTCCGCCTCCGCGAAGACCTGCGCGTCGGTGACGGCTGGGTGCTCGGCGAGCACCCGCTCCACCTCCACCGGGTTGACCTTCTTCCCGCCGACGTTGATCATCCGGGCGAGCCGGCCGATCAGCTTGATGGAGCCGTCCGGGCCCAGCGTCGCCAGGTCCCCGGTGCGCAGCAGCTCCCCGTTCAGGGACAGCGGGCGCACCCCGTCGACATGGGCGTAGCCGTCGGCCAATGTCTCCGTGGCCAGTTGGAGTTCGCCCGCGCCGTCCTCCTCGTCCGCCTCCCGGAGGGTCGCCACGATCCCGGGCAGCGGCTGCCCGACGTCCCCCGGGCGGTCGCCCTCCGGATCGACGGGCTTCACGGTGATCGCCCCGGCCTCCGAGCAGCCGTACATGTTGAGCAGCGCGAAGCCGTGCTCCTTCATCACCGCCGCCGCGGCGCCGCTGGGAATCGGGGCGCCGGCGGACAGCGCGCGCTCCAGGCCGTCGAAGCGGGAGGTGGTGTCGGCCGCCATGAGCCGGTAGTGGAAGGGCAGGGCGATCAGCACCCGCGCCCCGCTGTCCCGGACCGCGGCCGCGATCTGGGAGGGCACCACGCGCGATCCGCACAGCGTCACCGGGGCGCCGCTGAGCAGCGGGGCGAGCAGGCCGAGCGTATGTCCGTACAGATGGAAGACCGGCGCCGCGCACACCACAGGGGTCGAGGGGTCGTAGCCCATGGCCTCGGCGCACCGCAGCGAGTCCACGATCTGGGCGCGCATCGACCGTACGGCGCCCGAGGGTTCACCTGTCGAGCCCGAGGTGAGGAAGATCCCCGAGCGGGGGGAGGGGAAGGCGGCGCCCTCGCCGTCGCCTCCGGAGGCGGAGACGGCCAGCGAGAGCCCGTGACGTTCCCATACGGATCCAGAGTCGGCCTCGGTGTCGTCGCCGGGCCGGGGGTCGGCCAGCAGCAGATGCGGTCCGAAGGCGGCGGTGACACGGGCGTACTCGGCCTCCGGCTGGCCGGAGTCCAGATGCATCAGCGGTACCTGGAGCAGATCGCAGGCGAGGGTCGCGACGAGGGTCTGTACGGGCCTGCCCGTACGCACCGCCGCCAGCCGCAGCGGCCCCCGCGGCCGCAGGCGCTCGGCCAGGTCTTCGGCCGCCCCGAGCAGCCCGTCCCAGCTCCAGGTGTGACCGGCCTGCTCCCTGACGGCGACGCGGCCCGGATCGGCGATCCGGCTCGCGATCTCCTCGCACAGCCCCATGGACACCGCGGCTCCTCCCCGTTGTAAGCCTCGTCGCCTGAATGTCCCGTCGCCCGGGAATTCCGCCACAGGACGCGCAATGCCGCCATTGAGGAATTGCCGCCCGGAAACGGCGACTTGTCGCCCGGGTCAGCGCCGGGAAACTACGGGCACCATACAGGCGCGTACCGCGCGGGTGAGAGGGATTGGCAGCAACATCATCGGCGAATCAGCGACACCGCGACAGACCAAGGCCCCGCCCTCCCCGTGCTGGGGAAGAGCGGGGCCTGGAACGCCTGGAACGCCGGGTTACTTGAGCGCCCCCGCTGTCAGACCCGCCTGGACCTGACGCTGGAAGACGATGTACACGCCGAGCACCGGCAGCATCGCCAGCACCAGTCCGGCGAAGAGCGCGGACCAGTCCCCCTTGTACTGCTGGCTGGCCGCCAGCTGCACCAGGCCCTGCGTCAGCACCCGCTTGTCCTCCTCCGTGTTGAGCACGGTGGGCAGCATGTACTGGTTCCACTGCCCCAGGAAGTTGAAGATGCCGACGCTGATCAGGCCCGGCTTCGCCATCGGCAGCATCACCTGGAAAAAGGTCCGGGTCTGCGAGGCCCCGTCGATCAGCGCCGCTTCGGCCACCGATGAGGGCAGCGTCTTGAAGAAGGACGTGAGGAAGAAGACGGTGAACGGCAGCGAATAGGCGATATAGACCAGAATCAGCCCGTGGAAGGTGTTGAGCAGGTCCATGTTCCGCATGACGAAGAACAGCGGCACCAGCGCCAGAATGACCGGGAAGCTCATTCCGCCCACGAACATGAAGTAGATGATCCGCTTGCCCGGGAATTCGAAGCGGGCCAGAACGTATGCCGCCATCGATCCCAGCAGCATCGTCCCGATCAGCGAACATCCCACCACCAGAACGGTGTTGAGGAAGAAGTCGCCGATGTTCGACTTGTTCCAGGCCCGCGACCAGTTGTCGAAGTGCAGGCTGGACGGCAGACCCCAGGGAGAGGTGAAGATCTCCTTGTCGGTCTTGAGCGAGCTCATCACCGCCCACAGCAGCGGCAGGGTGACCAGCAGTCCCCAGAGCACCAGCATGCCGTGCGAGAAGACGTTGAGGACCTTCCCCTCGCCGCCGAGGCGGCCCTTGGGGGTGAAGTCCGGCACCTTGCGCGTTCCCGTGCCCGGCACCTTGCCCGCCGCCCCGGGCTCCTCGTCCGTCTTGGTGGCGCCCGGGAGCTCCGAGGGCTGTGCTTGCGCGGTCACTGTGCTACCCCCAGGTCAGCGGAGATACGGCGGTTCCGGTCTGCGAAAGAGAGCCTGGCCATCAGTACTCCAGCCGCTCGCGCCGACCGAGCCTGCCCACGATGACCGCGAAGATCAGGGTCACGATCAGCATCGCGACGCCGATCGCCGTCGCACGCCCGGCCTGCCCGTCGCGGAACGTCTTCGTGTAGACCATGTAGCCCAGCACCTGGGTGGAGTCCGCGGGTCCCCCCGGCCCCACGGTCATGATCTGCACGACGGCGAACGCGTCGAGGGCGAGTATGCCCATATAGATCCAGCCGGTCTGGACCGTGTCCCACAGCAGCGGCAGGGTGATCCTGAAGAAGGTCGTGATGCGGTTGGCGCCGTCCAGCAGCGCCGCCTCGTAGAAGTCCTTGGGAATGGCGCTCATTCCGGCGGAGAACAGGACGACATAGAAGCCGACGTTGCACCAGACCATGACCACCATGAGGCACCACAGCGCGAGCTTAGGATCGGCCAGCCACTCCTGCTGCAGCGAATCCAGCCCGATGCCGCCCAGAAACGCGTTGAGCGCGCCGTTCCGCGGGTTGTACGTGAACTGGAACAGCAGGGCGACAATCGCGATCGAGAGCACCTGCGGGAAGAAGTACACCACCTTGTAGATGCTCGACCCGCGCACCCCGGAGACGGCCGCGTTCTTCTTGCTACGGCCGCCGACATTGAGCATGAAGGCGAAGAACAGGCCCAGGCCGAGCGTCACCAGCGGCACGACAAGCAGCAGGAGCACATTGTGCCCCACCGCTGTCCAGAACAGGTCGTCGTGCAGAAGCCAGTCGTAGTTTTCGAACCCGACCATCTTGAAGTCGGAGCTCAGTCCCGTCCAGTCCGTGAAGGAGTAATAAATGGACTGGACGAACGGCGAAATCACGAAGATCGCATAAATGACCACCGGCAGGGCCAGGAATCCCAGGGGAAACCCGTACTGCCGATACGCACGCTCGATCTTCTGCCGCGTGGACAGCTTGACGCGCGGTTGCCTGACGCCCGGGTGTTTACCGCCCGGGACCTTCGCGACCACCGCCGTAGCCGACTGGTGCTTACCGTGCTGCATCTCTACCGACCTCGGTCTTTCCCTGCGCACAGGGCCGCTGGTGACGCTCGAACCTCATCAGGCGTGCTTGTACTTCTTCACGGCCTTGTCCTTGGCCGTGTCATCGGCGAACTTCTGGATCTTCTTGATCGTCTCGGCCGGGGTCATCCGGCCCGCCATCATCTCGCCCAGCGCGCCCACGCCGATCTGCTGCTTCTGCAGCGCCACGTACCAGTCCTGCAGACGCGGGTTGACGACGTTCGTCCCGGCCTTCTTCAGCGCCTCCTGGGCGGACGCCAGACCCGGCGGCAGGCTCAGACCGTTGGTGCCGCCGTTGAGCGAGGTGAGCGAGGAGACCTGCTTGACGAAGTTCTTGGTGGACTTCTCGCCGAGCATGATCCGCAGCAGCTCCATGCCGCCCTCGGGGTTCTTCGCCGACTTGGGCACGATGAAGGGCTCACCGCCCGACGCCCAGATGGTGCCGAACGGCATCTTGTCGCCGCTGTCCAGGCTGGAGGGCGCACCGACGGACATCTGGAAGTTGTCCGGCGTGGTCTTCTTCGCCTCGTTCTCCACCCAGGAGCCGTTCGGGATGAACAGCGCCTTGCCCTGGTTCCACGCGGTCTGCGACTCGATGTGGGTCAGGCCGGGGCTGCCCTTGAGGATGTAGCCCTTCTTGTAGAGCTCGTAGTACGCCTCGAAGGCGGCCTTGACGGCCGGGTGCTTCCAGGCGTTCGGCTCCAGGTTGTCGATCGCGATCAGGGTCTCGGGACCGCCGATCTTCGCGATGAAGGGGTAGAGGCTGAACGGCATGTAGTACGGGAACTTGCCCGGGTAGGTCCAGCCGGCGACGCCCTTCTTCTTCGCCTTCTCGCAGAGCTTGAGCATGTCGTCCCAAGTCTCCGGGTACTCAGCGTCCAGCTTCTCCAGGTTGGTCTTGGAGTACCAGACGCCGTAGACGGTGTAGGCGTAGTACAGGATCCACACCGGCTTGCCGTCGAACTGGCCCATCTCCACGACACCGGGGCGCAGCGTGTCGCGCACCTTCTTGCTGGGGTCGTCCACGGAGGGCGCGTCCAGCAGCGGCGTCAGGTCGGTCAGCTGGTTCTTTGCGACAAGGGTGCCGAAGTCCATCTGCTCGGCGCCGGAGTTGTCGATCAGGTCCGGCGGGGTGCCACCGTTGAACCGCGGCTGCAGCACCGTCTGGATCTTCTGAGTGGCGGAGTGCTTGACCTTGCCGGCCGTCTTCGGGTACGCCTTCTCGTACTCGGCCTCGGCGTCCTTCGCGTACTTCTGGCCGAAACCACCATCGAAAATGACGACATCGAGCGCGGCGCTCTCATTGACGGCGAGCGGGTTCTTGTCGCTCTTCTTGCCCTTGTCGACCTTGTTGCCGTCGTCGTCACCACCGCTCGCGCAGGCGGTCAGGGTGCTGATGGACGGCACGGCAACCAGTCCGAGCGCCGCGGACCGCTTGATCAGGTCGCGACGGCCGAAATCTGGGGTGGATCCCATGCTCAAGTCCTCGCCTTCGTCAGGACTCAGGCGGTGTAGCGGTTTCCCGTACATACTCGCCTCCGGCGAGGGGCCCGACACCGCGGGTCAGTTGAAGCGTGAAACGGAGTATTGCTGAGTGTGCGCCGGGGAGCACGGAGGCCCGCTCAGGCGGACGCGACGTAGGGCCGCACAGCGGCCTCCCCCCGGGGCGACAGGTATAGTCCACTGGGCCTCAAGTGGGCAAGATCGAATGGTCATTGGGCCAGAGTCTTTCCCGAGTTGAGACCTGTCCGACATACCGTAGGGGACACAGCCCGTACGGCACGCCGCCGTGCGCGTGAACCAACAAGAAAGGCGGCCCCTGTGGCCCGGAAGCAATTCCCCTTCGCCACCGCGCTTGTCGTGGTCGCGACACTCGCGTCGATATCGGCGTGCGGCTCCGAAGGGGGCGGGTCCTCCGCCGGCGACTCCAAGGGCGGCGCGGCGCTCGGAAAGGGCATGGCCGAGCTCCCGGTCGAGCCCACCGAGTCCCCCAGCCCCACCGAAGACCCGACGGACTACCCGACCGACGACCCCACGGACACGCCGACCGGCGGCGCCGGACTGGTCACCTCGGACGCGAAGATGGGCACCTGCGGATGGGGCTCGGACGGCATCCCGTACGCCAATGTGAAGATAACCAACTCCGATTCGACCACGTCCTACTACTCGCTGCTGGTCGGCTTTGTCGACTCCAACGAGGACGTGATCACGACGGGCATCGAGTCGGACGCCGCGGTTTCCGGGAAATCGAGCAAGACCATCAAGGTGGTCGGGCTGAAGGCGGACTCGTCGAAGAAGGCGAAGAAGTGCAGGCTGAGCCTGGGCACCAAGTCGAAGACGGCGTCCTGAGCGGCGGAGGCCCGGGTCCCGACCGCGGATAGCCGTGCTCTGAGCCACCGATGGCCGTGTCGCGATGAGCACCGGTGACCGTGTCCGAAGCCGCGGACGACCGCGCCGTGAGCCGCCGATGAGCACGGGAGGCGGGAGCGGCCACACCCCCACCGCGGCCGGTCCCGCCCCACCGGCTCACGCGCTCATCCACCCACCCGCTCATCCACCCACCCGCTCACCCACTCATCTACTGACCCCGGTTCGGATTCCCCCACACATCCGTGACACCGCCTTGACACCGCTGGGGCGCAGCCTCCCTACTTAACTCTGCCCGACGCAACTGACAACGTTGTCTAGCTCGTGGAGAGGCGGAGCATGCGACTGAGACGCCCCAGCCCCAGACCATGGCACGCACCCCGACGACCGGCCGCCCTGGTGGCGGCCGTTGTGCTGACGCTGACGGCCCAGGGCGCGGCGGCGGCCGCCGCGCAGGCCGATCCCGCCGCCGCGTCCGCCAAGTCGTCCGCCAAGTCGTCCTTCGCGTCGTCCTTCGAATCGGACGACCCGCAACCGGACTGGCGCAACACGGTGGAGACGGGCCCCGACGGTGAGAAGAAGGCCTCAGGGGTCGACGGCGGCTACAGCAACGGCATCCCCGGCAATGTCACCGACAAGGTGACCGCGGTCCGGGCCAACGGGGAGAACAGCGACGGCGGCGAGGTGAAGGAGAACCTCGTCGACGGAGAGTCCAGCACCAAGTGGCTGGTCTTCGAGAAGACCGCCTGGCTGGAATTCGACCTCAAGGACCCGGTCAAGGCCGTCCGCTACGCCCTCACCTCCGCCAACGACGTCCCCGGCCGCGACCCCGCCGACTGGACCCTCAAGGGCTCCGCCGACGGCTCCGACTGGAAGACCCTCGACACCCGCGAGAACCAGTCCTTCTCCGCGCGCCTCCAGACCCGCGAGTTCGCCTTCGACAACGAGACGGCCTACCAGCACTACCGGCTGGAGATCACCCGCAACGCCGGCGAAGACATCGTGCAACTCGCCGAGCTGCAGCTCGCGACCGCCGACACCGCCCCGCCCGCCCCCGCCGATATGCGCACGCAGGTCGACAGCGGCCCGGCCGGCTCCCCCACCGCCAAGGCCGACGCCGGCTTCACCGGCACCCACGCCCTCCTCTACGCGGGCACCCACAAGCCGGACGGCCGGGCGTACTCGTACAACAAGATCTTCGACGTGAACACGGCCGTCACCCGCGACACCCTGCTCTCGTACCGGATCTTCCCCTCGATGCCGGAGACCGACCTCAACTATCCGGCCACCCACGTCTCCGTCGACCTCGCCTTCACCGACGGCACCTACCTGAGCGATCTGCCCGGCGCCGTCGACCAGCACGGCGCCCGGCTGAGCCCCCAGGGCCAGGCCGCCTCCAAGACGCTGTACGTCAACCAGTGGAACCACAAGGAGTCGCGGATCGGCACGGTCGCGGCGGGCAAGACGATCGACCGTGTCCTGGTCGCGTACGACTCGCCCAAAGGCCCGGCGAAGTTCCGCGGCTGGGTCGACGACATCTCCATCGCCGCCAAGGCCCCCGAGAAGCGCCTCAAGCACCTCTCCGACTACGCGGTCACCACCCGTGGCACCAACTCCAGCGGCAGCTTCTCCCGCGGCAACAACTTCCCGGCCACCGCCGTCCCGAACGGCTTCAACTTCTGGACCCCGATGACCAACGCGGGCTCACGCAGCTGGCTGTACGAGTACGCCCGCGCCAACAACGACGACAACCTCCCCACCATCCAGGCCTTCAGCGCCAGCCATGAGCCGAGCCCCTGGATGGGCGACCGGCAGACCTTCCAGCTGATGCCGTCCACCGCCACCGGCACCCCCAACGCCGGGCGCACCGCCCGCGCCCTCCCCTTCCGCCACACCAATGAGACCGCCCGGCCGCACTACTACGGTGTGACCTTCGAGAACGGCCTGAAGGCGGAGATCACCCCCACCGACCACGCGGCGCTGCTGCGGTTCACGTACCCCGGCGACGACGCGAGTGTCATCTTCGACAACGTCACCGGGGACGGCGGGCTGACCCTGGACGCCGAGCACGGCGTCGTCACCGGCTACTCCGACGTCAAGAGCGACCGCAACCCGGGGTCGGGCCGCATGTTCGTGTACGGGGTCTTCGACGCACCCGTGAGCGCGGGCGGCAAGCTGTCCGGCGGGGGCGGCAAGGACGTCGCCGGATACTTCCGCTTCAAGCCCGGCGCGGACCGTACGGTGACGCTACGGATCGCCACGTCCCTGATAAGCCTGGACCAGGCGAAGACGAACCTGGACCGCGAAATCCCCGCGTCCGCGTCCTTCACCCAGGTCAAAGACCATGCGCAGACGGCCTGGGACAACATCCTGGGGAGGATCGAGGTAGAGGGCGCGACCCGCGACCAGCTCACCACCCTCTACTCCAGCCTCTACCGGCTATACCTGTATCCCAATTCCGCTTTCGAGAACACGGGCACCGCGGACAAGCCCAAGTACCAATACGCCAGCGCATTCTCCGAGCCGGTCGGCGAGAACACCCCCACCCGCACCGGCGCCAAGATCGTCGACGGCCAGGTCTACGTCAACAACGGCTTCTGGGACACCTACCGCACCACCTGGCCCGCGTACTCCCTGCTGACCCCCAAGCGGGCCGGTGAGATGGTCGACGGCTTCGTCCAGCAGTACAAGGACGGCGGCTGGATCTCCCGCTGGTCCTCCCCCGGCTACGCCGACCTGATGACCGGCACCAGCTCGGACGTCGCCTTCGCCGACGCGTACCTCAAGGGCGTCCACTTCGACGCCGAGGCCGCGTACGAGGCCGCCCTGAAGAACGCCACCACCGTCCCGTCCGAATCGGGGGTCGGCCGCAAGGGCGTGGACACGTCCATCTTCCTCGGCTACACCACGACCAAAACCCATGAGGGCCTGTCCTGGGCGCTGGAGGGCTATGTCAACGACTTCGGCCTCGCGAAGATGGGCAAGGCGCTCTACGAGAAGACCAAGAAGGCCCGCTACAAGGAGGAGTCCGAGTACTTCCTGCGCCGCGCCCAGAACTACGTCAAGCTCTTCGACGACAAGGCGGGCTTCTTCCAGGGCAAGGACGCGGATGGCGCGTGGCGCGTCGATTCCGAGAAGTACGACCCCAGGATCTGGGGCTACGACTACACCGAGACCAACGGCTGGGGCTACGCCTTCACCGCCCCCCAGGACAGCCGGGGCCTCGCCAACCTCTACGGCGGCCGCTCCGGGCTCGCCAAGAAGCTCGACGCCTACTTCACCACCCCGGAAACCGCCTCCCCTGAATTCGCCGGTTCCTACAACGGCGTCATCCACGAGATGACCGAGGCCCGCGACGTCCGCATGGGCATGTACGGCCACAGCAACCAGGTCGCCCACCACGCGGCATACATGTACGACGCGGCCGGCCAACCCTGGAAGACCCAGGAGAAGGTCCGCGAAGTCCTCTCCCGCCTCTACCTCGGCAGCGAAATCGGCCAGGGCTACCACGGCGACGAGGACAACGGCGAGCAGTCCGGGTGGTACGTCTTCAGCGCCCTGGGCTTCTACCCGCTGGTCATGGGCGGTTCCGAGTACGCGGTGGGCTCCCCCTTGTTCACCAAGGCCACGGTGCACCTGGAGAACGGCCGCGACCTGGTCGTCCGGGCCCCGAAGAACAGCGCCCGGAATGTCTACATCCAGGGCCTGAAGGTGAACGGCAAGCCCTGGAACTCGACCGCTCTGCCCCATGACGTACTCGCGCGGGGCGGGACGCTGGACTTCGACATGGGCGCTAAGCCCACGAAGTGGGGCACGGGGGTGGGCGCAGCGCCTAGATCGATTACGACGGACGACAAGGTGCCCACGCCGCGCCACGATGTGACGGTGCCGCCGGGTGGGGGTTCGGCGCTGCTGGACGATACGTCGGGGACGGAGGCGTCGTTCGAGTCGCTGGACCTTCCGTTGGCCGAGGCGTCCCGGGTGGTCCAGTACACGCTGACGTCGCCCGGGGATCGGTCGAAGGCCCCGTCGGGCTGGGTGCTGCAGGGTTCCCACGACGGCGAGAAGTGGACGGACGTGGACCGGCGGTCGGACGAGTCCTTCGCCTGGGACAAGCAGACGCGGGTCTTCTCGGTGCGGTCGCCGGGGGCGTATGAGCGCTACCGCTTGGTGCCGGAGGGGAAGGCGACGCTGGCGGAGGTTGAGCTGCTGGCGTAGCCCGGCGTGTTCGGCACGGGCCGCGTCGTCCCTACGAGGGCGGCGCGGCCCGTCGGCGTCTCAGGCGGCCTCGGCGGGCTCGAAGGTGGGCGCGGAGGGCGCGGCGAACCAAAGCAGCCGAGCGGTGGTGTTGTCCCGACGCCCGAACCACCAGGCAGCGCGCTCAGCGGACTTAAGGCTCAGCCGGTACTGACCGTCCGCGGTGACGATGTGAGCACTTCCGTCTCCGTACGCCAGTCCCCAGGCTGCGATCCGCCCTTCGGGCTCGCCTGGGGCCACGTCGTACTGGACGGTGACGGCGAAGACGCGCGGGGCGTTGTTGAGGGCGAGTTCGCACAGCTCCTGGTCGGTGTCATACGGGGCGGGTTGGGTGTTCTGCGGGGATACGGTGTCCATGGATGTCTCCTGTCGCGAGGAGGAGTTGGGGAGGTCGAGGCCATGCACGCCGCAGCTATGCGACGCCACGACCAAAGTGGCACGCGTCACACCGTAGCGCGCAACATAAGATACATGCCATGCAGTCTTGAATATGAGTGCCGAGAACACCCATGTGGGTGATGGCTACACACCACGTGCAAGCGAGGAGACAAGAAGACCGATGCCCCCGAGCAACCTCCGGCTGACCGTGCGCCAACGGCGCCTGGGCGCCGAACTGCGCAGGCTCCGCGAGCAGGCTGACCTCTCCGCCACTCAGGCCGGCGCGCTCCTGGGCGTCAACCAGCCACGCGTCAGCAGCATCGAAGCTGGACGCTACGCGGTGAGCGCGGATCGGGTACGCGCTATGGCCCGCTCCTATAGCTGCACAGATCAGGAGCTCGTCGAGAGCCTGACCCAAATGACTGGCCGCCAGATGCGCGGGTGGTGGGAGGAGTACCGCGAGATCCTCCCACCTGGGGCTCTCGACCTGGCCGAGCTCGAGCATCACGCGACCGCCATTCGCGTCGCCTCGGTGATCCACCTCCCCGGACTCCTTCAGACCAGGGACCATGCCCGCGCCGTCATCAGCGATGTCGTACCGCCGCTGGCGCCCCCAGACGTAGAACACCGCGTCTCATTTCGCCTCAAGAGACAAGCCACCATTTACAGCGACCAACCGACGACTCTGACAGCGATTGTCCATGAGGCCGCACTACGGATGGAGTTCGGCGGACCTTCCGTAGCCCGCGCACAACTCGACCACCTCATCACGATGAGCGAGCACGAACACATTTCCCTCCTGGTGATCCCTTTCGACGCGGGCACCTTTCCCAGCTCGGGACAGTCCATCGTCTACTTCAGCGGTGTTATGCCACAGCTCGATACAGTGCAGCTCGACACGGATTATGGATCCGAGTTCCACGACGCCCAAGCGCAGCTGGTCAAGTATCGGACCGTCCTCGGCCGAATGGCGGCGTGCGCACTCAAGCCAGCCGAGTCCCGTGACCTGATCCACCGCATCGCACAAGACATCTGAGAAGGGAGCGGACGTGACCACTCACCACTGGCAGAAGTCCTCGTTCAGCGGCGAGGCGGCTAACTGCCTCTATGTAGCCAGACTGCCCGCCGACTGGCGAAAGTCCTCCCACAGCGCCCAAGGATCCAACTGCCTCAACGTTGCCGCCCCCACCCCCGACGTCATCAAGATCCGCGAGAGCGACGACCCCGACATCATCCTCACCGCCACCCCCACCATCCTCGGCGTCTTCATACGCGCCGCCAAAGCAGGCATTTTCGACCACCTCAACGATCACCGATCCACCCCGTTGAACCGCGAGTGACAGGACCACCTGGACGGCACCCGATGCCCGCTCCTGGCCTTAGACCAACGGGTTGCTTCGCAGCGTTTTCTTATTCGCTCCGGGATTCACCAATTGCCCTAGCTTCGGATACTGGTGTTTCCCGGTCGCGCGGATCATCCATACCCAGAAGTGGTAGACCAAAGAGAACCACCACCTCGCTGCCGAACTCCCGCCTCATTGCCTGGAGGCTCCGCACGATTGCGAAATATGCAGGACTCACCGTTGCAAAGTCCTCGCGTACCACGATCTCGTCATCCTTCCGCACAACAGGGCGATATGGCGGAATCACCACCCACAAGGGAAATCCATCCCCCGTTTCATTCGGCAGAATCTGAGCCTGCTCGTGAGACGGCCGTCCACCGTAACGCTCGAATGCCCAAACACCCGCCATCACAACAATATCTACTTCGAGTGAGGTGGCCCGGGATTCGATAACCTCCACATCATCCTGCGCCGAAAAACGTTCGCCCAAGATTCCGCCGTCATGGGATCACTTGTCGTAATATAGATTTTCACGACCTACCTAGAGATCAGCATCCAGGGCATGATCCGGACACGTCGGGGCGGCGCTTGCTGACCGCGATGACCACCGACGCGCCGTTTCACCCAATCCACCTACCGACCAGGCCATCCATTTCCACACCCCGAAGCACGGAAACGTCTAGAATTCCCACCGAGACAGACAAGAAGAATTCAAGAGGGAGCGTCCCAGTACTTGGTGTCGATGAATTCAAGCGCATTACTGGTCCATCTTTTTCCACACACTGGACAATGCTGCCTGTATTCGTGCGCACGGATTCTCTCAAGGTCGTTGGAGAACAGAGCCAGCCCGGGCTCCAGACCAATTATGCGCATCCGCGTGTGACACTCAAAGCAACTGGTTCCTTTCGCTTCCCCGACCACTGCGCCTTCGAAATCGGCCTCCCTTGCCACACCGGCCGCGACTCGGAAGTCGAGCTCGCTCAGGTCACTTCCATTGCCCCAGTGCAGATAGTAGAGACCCAGCGGCCAGTTCGGCGACAACTGCACCAAAATGCGGCGCATCCTGGGATGCCCAGCCAGCAGCCGATCCTCCAGCTCGTCGAAATTACCTATTTTCCCACGGTTGTCGATCGGCGTATTTGCCGGGAAATAAAAGACATCCCACTTGTGGATCTTTACCGTCAAGGCGTCCATGGAGTTACCCTTACCATGTGAGCAATCAGAACTTCACTCTCACCAGATGTCGGCAGCGTCTGCCAATGCCCATCACCCCGTCTAATTGTCGCCTGATATATCATACCGCCGTCCGCGAAGTCCTTGGCCACCTGCGCGTCGGTAGTAAATGACATCATCGGCCTGTGGCCGTAAATCTGAGACAGCTCCGTTCCCCACTCCGCATGCGCCAGGGCATAATTCTCCAAGCTTCCCCATTCCCTCAAGGCTGCCGCATAAGCTTCTTGGGACGCTCGGAGCGCGGCTTCCATAGAACCTCCGCTTTCCCTGTAGGCGTGCCTTGCGGCTTCGCTCATGAGGTGACCCGTATCTCCCGCTATGTAATTATCCATGTACAGGTTAGTCCCGCGATAGATGGTCACCTCATCGTCACACGAAAGCAGCCCGTGCGGGTCAGTCCAGGTATGGGGGTTGTGGACGTAGGTGGTGGGGTTGGGAGCCGGGGTGAGGCCGAGGGGGTCGGGGGTGAGGTAGCGGGCGGTGGTGGGGTCGTAATAGCGGTGGTGGTTGTAGTGGAGGCCGGTCTCCGGGTCGTAGTACTGGCCCGGGAAGCGGAGAGGCGTATAGGTGGTGCTGTCTGTGGTCCAGGCAGTAGTGCCCCACAAAGTGGCGCGGGTCTGCCAGGCGATATCACCGGTCTCGTCGACGAGTTCCGTGGGCGTGCCGACGAGATCCGTGATGATGGCGTAGAAGCGCTGGTCGATCTCCTGCTGGGTGGTGGCCTCGGTGATGCGCTCGGTCTGGGCGATGGGGTGCAGACCGTCGTGGTCCCACGTGAGGGTGACGGGGTGGGGGAGGTCAGGCGTGGTGGCCGTCTGTTCGACAAGGGTGGAGCCGTCCCAGGTGAAGTCCACCTGCTCGGCGACCGTTTCGCCGTCGGCCGCGAGGCTTTGTTTGGCGGTGCGGCGGCCGAAAGGGTCGTACAGATAGCGCCATACCGTGCCATCGGGGGTGATGACAGAAGTAAGGCGGTCTTCGGCATCCCAGGTGTAGTGCCAAGTGTCGGGCTTCTTGGACAGCCGGGTCTTCTGGCGCAGGGTGAGGCGGCCCGCGTCGTCGTGTTCGTAGCGGATGTTTCCCGCACGAGTGATCCGGGTGCCGGTGTAGGCACGGGTCCCGGTCGATTCCTGGGCAGGATGGGCGCTGGGCCAGCTCGCCTGCGTCTGGTTGCCTGCCTCGTCGTAGGCGTACCTCTCAGTCCAGTCCAGGGCCTGAACGGTGGTCACTCGGCCTACCGCGTCGAGGTCGAAGGTCCGGCGGCCAGAGAGCTGATCGTCGATCGCGGTGACGTAGCCATCGGCACGGTAGGTGTAGGCGCGGCGCCGGACTGTTCCGACGGCCGGTCCCGTCAGGGCCTGTTCGGTGAGGCGGCCAGCCGGATCCCAGATATGGGAGAGGGACAGCTCGTCCCCGATGCGGCGGGTGATCTCGCGGCCTGCGGCGTCGCGGTCGAAGGCGACGCTGTGGCCGGAGGCGGTGAGGGTGGTGCGGTTGCCCGCCGCGTCGTAGGTGTACGTGGTGGTGGCACCGGTGGGCGTGGTGCGGCGGGTACGGCGGCCTAAAGCGTCATAGGTGTGGGCCATGACCTGGCCGTTGACCATTTCGGTCTTGACGCGGCCCATACGGTCGCGCTGGTACACCACTTCTGAATCTGGGCAGGTGGCCTGGAGGAGGCGGCCTGCCGGATCGTAGGTGTACCGGGTGACGCGACCGTCGGCAGCCTTGCTGGCAATGCGCCCCGCAGCGTCGTGCTCATAGTGGATCGTCTGGCCGAGCGGGTTGATGTGCGCGGTGAGGCGTCCTGCCGCATCGTGGATGTACGTGAGAGTGCGGTTGTCGAAGTCCGTCTCGGCGACCAGGCGGCCTGCCGGATCGTATTCGTAGGTCCATGTCAGGCCCTGGGGATTGGTGACCTGGGTCAGATGCAAAGCAGAGTCGTGCGTGAATTGGTAGCGCACCCCGTCCGGGCCGGTACGGGCGGCCAGCAGGTCGAAGTGGGTGTACTCGTACGAGGTGACCCCACCTGCCGCGTCAACACTCCGCGTGCAGTTGCCCTCCCCGTCGTGCGTCCAGCTCTCCGTCGTCCCGTCCGGGCCGGTGCGGGCGGCGAGTTTACCCTCGACCGTCCATCGCAGGTGTGTGGTGTGGCCCAAGGGGTCGGTGAGGACAATCGGGCGGCCAAAGGCGTCACGCTGATAGCGCGTGGTGGCGCCGAGTGGATCGGCGATCTCCACCGGCAAACCCGCCGCGTCACAACACACGCCCGTGGTCTGGCCAAGCGCGTCAGTGATGGCGTTCAAGTGGCCGTGGTCGTCATAGGTGTAGCGGGTGGTGTGGCCGGCCGGGTCGGTGACGCTGGTGCGGTGGCCCGCCTCGTCGTAGGTCTGGCTACACCTGGCACCGTCCGGGCCGGTCACGGACGTCAGTAAGCCCAGCGCGTTGTACGCGGCGGTGGTCTCATGACCGTCCGGGCCCGCGATCCTTGTGACGTGGCCTGCCTCGTCGTACGTATAGGCGGTGGTGTGGCCGAGCGGGTCGGTCCGGGTCAGGATCCGGTCGTGGCGGTCGTACGTGGTGCGGGTGGTGTGGCCGAGGGGGTCGGTCTCGGCGACGATCTGATAGGAGTCGTTGACCAGGTAGCGGGTGGCATGGCCGTCAGCCGTCGTGAGGGTCGTAACGCGGTGGCCCGTGGCCTGGTCAATCTGGTCGTAGTCGACGCGCAGGGCCATGTGGCCCGCCTCGCCACCTTCCGCGATGCAGCGGTCGCGGTTGTCGTAGACGTAGTCGTAGCGGCGGTCGTTGGTGTCGATCCACGCGCTGATCCGGCGCTCGTCGTCGTACTCGAACCGCAACGGCAGACCAGAGGAGTTGATGACCCCGGTGAGGTTGCCGTCGATGTAGCCGTAGCGAAGTAACTCTTGGTCCCCACCGTCAGGGGCCGCGCCTGCCAGGTGGAGAGCCGTGATCCTCCCGTCCTGGGTGGTCAGCTTCAGGTGGTAGCCGGCGGAGTGGACGATGCTCGTGGGCACATCGTCCTCGTACTCGAAGGTGATGAAGTTGCCGGAGCGGTCCGATATCTGCTCCAGCCGCGCGGTCCCATCGCCTCCGCCACTCGGGCCGGTGAAGTGGAGGACGTGACCGGCGGACGGGTCGGTGACGGTGTAGTCGGCGTGCTCGTCCCGTTCGAGCGGCCAGCGGGGGCCCGTGTCGGGGAGCGTCGGCAGACCCGGGGCCGGATGAGGGTAGGACAGCAGCATGCCGTCCTCGGTCAGGAAGACGACGCCCTCCGCGTCGATCTCCAGTCGCTGGTCGGCCGTACTCGACCATGACGGGCCGAACCAGCGGCCCTCGGTATAACCCGATTCAACCCGACGGGTGAAGACCAGCGGTAGGACACCGGGAAGGGTTACGTCCGTCTGGGGCAGGAACATCTTTCCCGTCGCCAGATCGATGGGGTCCGACCCTCCGGTCTCTTTCTCCTTGCGACCTAGCGCCTTTTTCCCCCACTTGCGCAGCGACTCGCGGACCCTGCCTCGCGGCCGGGCGTACTTGCCCGCCGTGACCCCCTTGCGTGCCGCGCCGATCCCCTTGGCCCCCAGCGCCTCGCCGAAGACCCTGCCGACCCCCTCAGCGGGATCCTTGGCGAACCCGTCCAGCATCTGCTTGCCCGTGCCATAGGGATCGCTGGCCAGGTTGACCAGCCCCGCCGCCGTGTTGTTCAGGCCCGTCGCGTACTCGGCCGGGTGCGTGATGTTGTACGGGTCCAGCGGGTTGACGCTGCGCGCGAAGCCGATGACCCCCGCGCCGCCCTTGATGACACCGGCCGTGAAATGCGTGGCGTCCAGCTTCAGGCCGGTGAAACCGTCATCCGCCTGCTCGAAGTACGACGGTTTGGGCGGCGCGGCGTCCCGCGCGGCCTTCACAGCCGTACGGGCCGTATCCGCGGCCTCGTTGCGCTGGCGGCGGGCCTCGTCCAGCTTCTGCTGCGCCAGCTTGGCCTTGCCCGGGCCCGGGTCGTGGAACTTGCCCGGCTTGCAGGCATCCTTGCCGTCCTCGACGGCCGCGTTGTACGCCGTGACCTGCTCGTTGTAGGCCGACACCGCGTCCTTCGACGCCTTCTTCGCGGCCTTGTAGGCGTCGATGGCCTCCTGTGCCTGGGTCTGGGCCCACTCCACCGTCCCCGCGAACGTCTCCATCGCGAGCGCGGCCTTCTCGCATGCGTCGGCGGCCTTGAACCACTTCTTCGGCTCGACCGCCACCTCCTCGCGGAACGCGTCCGCCGCCTTGCCCTTCCAGTGCGCCGAATCCAGGCGCTTCAGGCCGTCCCCGACGTCGTTGAACGCCTTCTTGAAGTCCCGCAGATGGCTCGCCGTCGAGCGGATCTTGCTCGCACTGCCGAAGATCAGCTTCTTCGGGTTCTCGGTCTCATCCAGCTGCATCTCGGCGACATCCGCGCCCAGCTGGTTCGCCGCCGAGCGGGACTTGTCACGGACCCAGTCCGCCCCGCCTTCCCAACCGACGTAGTCCAGGCCGTCCGCGATCTTGTTGCCGCCCGCCTCGACGACATCTCCGAGCGCCTCGACGCCGTCCTCGACCTTGTCCTCGATGACATCGGGGACGAAATCACCGAAGCCCATCAGCCCTCACCGCCACCCTGCTCGCCACCTTGCTCAGCGGGCGGGACGGCGTACTGGGCGATACGGCTGGTGCCGCCTATCTTGTCGCCCGTGGCCTGCCAGGTGCCCTTGATCTCCTCGCTCGCCTTGTCGTAGGACTCCTTGCTGTAGTCCGGGCGCCAGGTGTCCCCCGAGAACAGCTCGCCCCACTCCTTCTGGGTGACTTCCTCCTCGCTCAGATGCGGATTGCCGGCCACCGAGTTCGCCACGACCTTGAACGTGCCGTCGATGTACCGGTCCTCCTCCCACTGCATCCCCGCCGCGAGGCCCACCTTCTTGGCCAGCTTGTTCGCGTCCTGGATCAGGCCGCGCACCCCCCACTCCCAGCGCTCGCAGAAGTCCTCGAAGTCCTTGGCGAGACCGTTGTGCCCCGCCTCCATCGACGTCAGCGACAACTCGTCGAACCCCGACCCGATCACGGCGTCCGTCGCCGACCCGATGTCCTTCAACTCACTGATGGCCGCCCGCAAACCCTTCGTGATGTCCTCTAACGCCTCCTTGTCCAGCTTCAGGTCCGGCTCCTTGCCACCGCCCCCGCCACCGCCACCGCCGCTCATCGGACGCCCTCCCCGGGCAGGGCGACGCACAGGGCAGGTCTCGGCTCCACTACGCGCGTAGTGAGTACGCAGCAACTAGCCCCTCGTATCGCGATCTGCCCCGGCAGACTCATCACGCCCCCTTGTCCTCCTTGGTCGAACTCCCTTGCTACGTAACGGTATTCGACACGCAACGGAGTGTCACCGCCATTTGTGGGCGTGTCGCGATTCAGCGCAGGATGGCCGCTGCTGGCCGCTGCTGACCGCTTCCGGATATCGCTAGGGATCAGAGGGTTCTGTACGCCTATGCCCGCATGGCACTATCCGTTGGCGTGGAGTGGTCGAGTCTGGTCGGGACGGGGTTCGGGGCCGTACTGGGGGTGGGGGCCACCTTGGTTGGCGAGCATGTGCGGTGGCGGCGCGCCACCAGGGACAACAGGCTGCAGGACCGCCGCAACCTGTACGCGGACTGCCTCGTCTCGTTTCGGAAGGCGCACGAGGCCATGCGGTTGGCCGCCGACGAAGAGCGTCCGAGTCCACAGGCGAGAGCGGCCAGGATCCGGCAGGTCTACCAGGCGTCGGGATGTGATGAGGCGCGGGAACGGCTGATCCTCACCGCAACCGACGAGGTGGTGTCGGCGATCGACGCGTCGTACGTCTCGCTTCGCCGGATCCGCGAGGTACTTGCCTCCGGCGCCACCGTGCCCACACCGGGCTATGAGGCAGCCGGGCAAGCGCATCGAGAGACGACCGAAGCGGCTCGCAACGTTCTGCGTCGCGATCTGAGTTCCCTGGACATCTGACGCTCCTGTGTCCGTGGGCCCGCCGGAGTCGCCCGAGGGGGCTGCGGGACACTGGGACGACGACACGAGAGGGGGGTGCCGGGGGATGCGCGTGCTCATCGTCGATGACGACGAGGAGATGGCACAGGTCGTCGCGGTGGGCCTGCGCCGTGCGCGGATGGCCGTCGATGTGGCGTTCGACGGTACGGAGGCGCTGGAACGGCTGGGCGCCGACAGCGACGCGTACGACGTGGTCGTCCTGGACCGGGACCTGCCCGGGACGCATGGCGACGAGGTCTGCGCGGCGCTGATCGCAGCCGGGTGCCGCAGCCGCATCCTGATGCTCACCGCCGCGGGAACGGCGGACGACATCGTGGACGGGCTGGGCCTGGGCGCCGACGACTACCTCCCCAAGCCCTTCGATTTCCCCGTACTCGTCGCCCGGATCACCGCCCTGGCCCGCCGCGCGCATCCGGCCGTACCGCCCGTCGTGCGCCACGGCGACCTCGTGGTCGACAGCGCCCGGCGCACCGCCGTACGGGCAGGCCGAGCGCTGGCCCTCACGCCCAAGGAGTTCGGCGTCCTCGAACTGCTCCTCGCCGCCGGGGGCCGTACCGTCTCCGCCGAGGAGTTGCTCGAACGGGTCTGGGACGAGGCCGCCGACCCCTTCACCAGCGCCGTGAAGATCACGATCAGCCGGCTGCGGGCCAAACTCGGGACGCCGCCGGTCATCGAGACGGTGGCCAGGAGCGGTTACCGGATCTGAGGGGTTGTGGGGGCGAGCACAGTGCAGGATCCAGCCGAAAGGTCGCCACGTTCACATGCCCGTCCACACCTCCGCTGCCGTCCGCGGCCTCGCCCCCGCCGCTCTGCGCCGGCTCACCGCCCGGATCGTGTGCGCGGGCCTGCCCCGCCGCACCGTACGGTTGCGGCTGACCGCCTTGTACGGAGGGCTGTTCCTGGTGTCCGGCGCCGCGCTGCTCGCGGTGACGTACGGCCTGGTGGCCGGCGCCGTCGACCGTCCGCCCACGGTCCTGAAGCGGGAGGTGACCGTGGCCTCCCCCAGCCCGAGCGCATCGGCCGGCCGGGCACAAGGGGGGAACGAGGGGACACGGCCTGGGGGTGGGCCCGGCGATCGGGCCGCCATGGACACCGCCATGGCGGCCCTGCAGAAGGACGTACAGCGGACCGTTGACCACCAGAAGTCCGCCATGCTGCACACCCTGCTGGTCCAGTCGGGGATCGCCCTGGGCCTGATGTCACTGACATCCGTGCTGCTGGGCTGGGTCGTGGCCGGCCGTGTCCTGCGCCCGCTGCGGACCATCACCTCCACCGCACAGGACATCTCGGCGACCAGCTTGCACCGCCGGCTGGCCCTGGCCGGCCCGCGGGACGAACTGCGGGAGTTGGGCGACACGTTCGACGCGCTGCTGGCCCGGCTCGACGGTGCCTTCCAGGCGCAGCGGCAGTTCGTCGCCAACGCTTCCCACGAGCTGCGTACGCCACTGGCCCGCCAGCGCGTACTGGGCCAGGTCGCCCTGGCCGACCCCGAACCGACCGTCGAGTCCCTGCGTACGGCCCACGAACGGATACTCGCCGCCGGACAGCAGCAGGAACGGCTCATCGAAGCGCTGCTGACCCTGGCCCGCGGCCACGCGGGCCTCGACGAGCGCCGCCCCTTCGACCTGGCCCGGCTCGCCCGGGAAGCCGTGGCCGCGCGCGCCACCGCGGCCCACGAACGGCAGGTGGCGCTGCGCCCCCAGGCCGACGCGGCCGTCTCCTCGGGCCACCGGGCGCTCGCCGAACGGCTGGTGGCCAATCTGCTGGACAACGCGATCCGCTACAACATGCCCGGCGGGCAGGTGGACATCACCACCGGCACACAGGCCGGCCGCGCCGTCCTCACGGTCGCCAATACCGGCCCGGACGTGCCCGCGGACGCCGTCGAGCGGATCCTCCTGCCCTTCCAGCGCCTCGGCCCGGCTCGCACCGGCAGCGGTGGCCGGGGGGCGTCGTCCCAGGGGTTCGGCCTGGGCCTGTCCATCGTCTCGGCCATCGCATCCGCCCACGATGCCACCCTCACCGCCGCCCCGCGGCCCGGCGGCGGCCTGGTCGTCACGGTCCGCTTTCCCGCCGCGGCAACACAACCGCCGTGACGACACAACCGCCGCGACAACGCGACCGCCGTGACGACGCAACCGCCCTGAAACCGCCTGCCGCGTAGAACGTCCGTCAGCGCCGCCGCACCGACCGCCGCACCAGTGGCCGCGGCGTCGCCCACGGCACGACCGACGCGAGTTCAGGAGCACTCCCCATGAGCAACACACCGGCCGCCCCGCTGCCGACCGCCACCACACCCTCGTCGGCGGAACTCCCGGCCACCGCCCAAGCGTCGTCGCCCGGCCGCGGGCTCGGCCACCGCCGGCTCGGGCTGCCGCGGCAGCGGCGCGTACTGGCCACGACCGGGATCGCCGTCCTCGCGTGCAGCGTGCTCGTCACCGCCCTGACCGCGTCCGCCAGCCCGTCGGCAGAGCCGCACCAGGCCGACCGGCCCGCCGCCTGCGCACCGCAGGACCCGACCAGCCCCCCGCCGCCCGCGCAGGACCCGGCCCCGACCTCCGTCAGCACGGTGGAGCAGGCGTACTACTGCATCTTCGACAACTATTACGGCGGTGCCCGGCTCGATGACCGCCCACTGCTCCAGTACGCCGCCCAGGCCGTCGTCCGGGAGCTGCGCAAACGCGGTGTCGACCAGCCGTTCGCCGTCCTGCCGGCGCTGACCGGCGACCGGGACAAGGACTGGCCGCTCTTCGCCAAGCGGCTCCAGGAAGTGCTGGACGCGGTGCCGGAAGACCAGGCACTGCGCTCCTCGCTCGCCGTCGCGGCGATCCAGGGGATGCTCACCGCCCTGCACGACAACCACGCCGACTACCAGGGTCCCGGCAGCCCGGGTGCCACGCCGGACGCCCACCCGTGGGGCCTGGGCATCGGCCTGAACAGGACCCTCCCCCCGGCCGCGACCGCCCCGGACTTCACCGGTCCGCTCTTCCTCACCACGGTCGGCACCGATACTCCCGCCGCCGCGGCCGGGCTCAAGCCCGGAGACGTCATCGAGCGGGTGAACAATGTCCCGGTCTTCACCAACCGTCAGCTGAACCCGGGAGTTGTGGACTCCCTCCGCCCCTCGTATCCCCGGCGCGTCCCGGTGACCCTGACCGTACGGCGACCCGCCACCGGCCGGACCCTGCACGTACGTGTCACTCCCGGTCCGCTGCCCGCGCAGCCCAAGCCGCGCGTGGACGTCACCCTGGTGGCCGGCAGCATCGCCGACGTCCGCGTCGACGCCTTCTATCCGGGCGTCGCCCAGGAAGCCCTCAAGGCCATCGCCGACCTCAAGGCGACCACCAAGCTCACCGGCATCATCTTCGACCTGCGCGGCAACCGCGGCGGCGTCGCCGACGAGGGCAACAAACTGATGGGCGCGTTCGTCCACGACGCATCGGCCGTTTCCTTCTGCGACGCCGACGGCACCTGCGACCCCCAGCCCGTCGACAACAGCACCCCGTTGCTGCACCTGCCCATGGTCACGCTCACCGACGACGGCTGCGCCTCCGCGTGCGAGGTGTTCGCGACGGGCGTCAAGGACCTCCACCTGGGCGCCCTCGTCGGCACCCGCACCGCGGGAGTGAACTCCGGCCCCGCCCGCCTGTACGCGCTCAACGATCACACGAGCCTGATCCGTCTGCCGTCGCAGCGCGCCATCGGCGCGAACGGCGAGATCATCGACGGTATCGGCGTCCCCCCGGACCACTACGCGCCGCTGACCGCGGCGGACGTGTCCACCGGCAAGGACCCGGCCCTCGACAAGGCGACGGCGATCCTCTCGTCATAGTCGGCACAGCTTCGGCCGGGGCTGTGCGGCCCTGCCACCACGGGGCTCCGGGACCCGACAAGGTCCCGGATGCCCAGCAGGGGAGGGGCGGCGGTCGGGCCCATCAGGTCAGGGTCTGGTCGGTGAGATGTCCGGCGGGGTCCCAGATCTGGGTGAGGGAGAGGGTGCCGCTCAGCCGGCGGGTGGTTTCGCGGCCCGCGGCGTCGTGGTCGAACTCGAGCGGGTGGCCGGAGGCGGTGAGGGCGGTGCGGTTGCCGACCGCGTCGTAGGTGTAGGTGGTGGTCCGGCCGGCGGCGTCCTTCGCGACGGTGCGGCCGAGCACATCGTGTTCGTGGGCGATGTGCTCGCCCAGCGCGGTGGTGCGCGCGACCCGTTGGCCGGCGGCGTCGTGTTCGTAGCGCACCGTGCGGTCGTCGGCCTCACCGGCGTCTTCGACCCGTTTCCCGACCCATTTCTCCACCGGGTCCGGTATGAATTCCCCAAGCCCCATCAGTGCTAAGGAGACGGCGCTGTCCGCTAACAATGCGGCGCTGGGAGCGGACCTGGGACGTCTCACCGAGCCACGGTACGGTCACGTTGCGCCACCAACAGGCGGCGGGACGGCCGCGGTTGCAAACTCCGCACAAACCAGACCCCAGGATCTCTCCAGCCCGGCTCTCGACAAGTTCCCTTCCGTTATTGCGCTCTGTTACCTTCCTTGTTCTGCCATGAAGAACATGGTGTACGGGTGGAGGAAGGCAGTATGGGGGACACGGGACTGTCTGAGCGTTGGCAGGCGTATTACGACGCGGCGGGCGGAACGGATAGCGGCGACAAAGACGTTCAAACCAGGCTGGCCAGTGCGGACGGGAATAAAGGGGGCGGGAAGGGCGGCTCCGACGGCGATCTGAAATCGTCGAAGGGGCCGTGGAATACCGCGTCAAACGCCCTGGACGAGCTGCGCCGGAATGCCACGACCGCGCTGGGCGACCTCAAGCACGGCCAGGAGGGCGCGGGGGTCGCCAGCAAGGGCGTCGAGGGGCTGGAGAGCACGTCCGTGCAGCAGCGGGTCTTCAACTCCTGGGAGGCGCGGCTGACGGTCGTACGCGACGAATGCGGCGAACTCATGGGGAAGCTGCAGAAGGCGGGCAAGGACCTCGCCAATCAGGACGAGGCGATTGAGACTCTGTTCAAGGCGCAGGATACGAGGCCGATACCCCCGCCGGGCGGCCCGTCAGGGAGCTGGTGATCCGCGCCATGGTGACTTTCGCACAGTTGAAGGCGGTCGACCCCGCCCAGTTCGAGCAGGCGGCGGACGGCTGGCACAAGGTGAGCAGCAGCGCCAGTGCGGCCAAGGACCGGCTGGACAATGAGATCAACGCGAAGCTCCGCGGGGGCCTGAAGGGCCAGGGGGTCGGTGCGGCGCTGGGCCGGCTGGAGCGGCTGAGCGAGAACTTCCACTACATGCAGGTGGAGTGCGCGCTGATCCTTACGGCGTTGAACGGGCTGGCCTCTGAGCTGCGGGCGGCGAAGAAGAAACTGGACAACGCCGTCCAGGACGCACAGGACGCGGGGATGACCGTCAAGGAAGACGGTTCGGTGGAGTACAAGCCGCCGTTGGTCCTGCTGCCGGGCCAGGAGTACGAGCCGCCCGGGAACGGGACGCCATTTGTGACGACGACGCCGAAGCAGCAGGCGCAGGGGTTCGCCGACCGGATCGGTGACGCGCTCAAGGACGCGACGGACGCGGACGGCAAGTACGCGAAGACGCTGGGCAAGCTGATCACGGTGGCCGATCTGTCGGTCACCAAGGACGACTGGACCGACGCCGCGAAGGACCGCGGAGACGTCAAGAAGACGGTCGGCGACTATCTGCCGGACTTCCCCAACAAGGACATGTCGCCGAAGAACAACGCGCTCTGGTGGAAGAGCCTGAGCAAAGAGGAGCAGGCGGAGTACATCTCCCTGTATCCGGCGAGCATCGGCAAGCTGGACGGGCTTCCCGCCGAGGACCGCGACGAGGCCAATCGCATCTGGTTCAACGAGCAGCGGGCGAAGTACCAGACCGAGCTGGCCAATCTGCCACCTGAGCCGAAGCCCAAGTACATCCTGGCCGGACGGTCCATGGTCCTCAATCGGGAGTGGACCAAGTGGGACGAGCATAAGAAGCAATTGAAGTCCTCCCTCAACGGTATGAAGCGCATTCAGATGCGTTTCGACGACACGGGGAAGGTCGACGCCTTCGACAACACCCGGCCCTCCGGTTACAAACCGACCGGCGACGGGCTGCCGCCCGCGTATCTGCTGGATTTCGACCCCGAGAAGAACGGGCGCGCGATCATCGCGAACGGCAATCCGGACACGGCCGATCACACCGCCGTGATGGTCGGCGGCACCAACGGCACGCTCGGCGGCATCAACAAACCCGTCATCGCGGGCACCAATCTCTGGCAGGCGGCCAGCGCGATGCCAGGCGACCCCAAGGTGTCGACCATCACCTGGCACGGTTACGACGCTCCGCAGAACTTCTTCCCGGAAGCCATGAAGGACAAGTACGCCGACGAGGCAGGACCGGATCTCAATAAATTCCTGTCGGGGCTGCACACCGCCCACGACCCGAAGGCCAATGACCACCTGTCGGTGCAGGCGCAGAGCTACGGCACCGTGGTGGTGGGCTCCGCCGCCCGCCAGGGCACCCTGGAGGCGGACGATGTGATGCTCAGCGGCAGCCCCGGCGTCCAGGTCGGGCGGGCCAAGGATCTGGACGTGCCCTCGGGGCATGTGTGGAACCAGAAGGCAGAGGGTGACTGGGTGCCCAAGTGGGGCGCGCCCACCCATGGCCACCACGAAGGTCTGACGCAGTTCATCACCCCCAAAGACCCCATCTTCGGCGCCAACCAGATGGCCACCGACACCCATGGGCACGGAAACTACTGGCTGGCCGGTTCGGAGAGCCTGGAGAACCAGGCGAGAGTCGTGGTGGGACGCTACGACGAGGTCCAGTTGAAGTAGCGGGGGTAATTTTCGATGTCCGACTCCGACTCCGACTCCGGTCCCGGTCCCGACTCCGCTGACCTCGGTCTCGGCTATACGCCGGAGGTGCGGGAGGTCTCCGCGCCCCGGGAGGAGGCCAGGCGGCTCTCCAGCAAGCTGTACGACCTGCTGCGGGTGAAGGGGAAGACCTCCGCGCCCGGCCCGGGCGTGGACGTATGCGGCGACCTGGACCCCGAGACGTTCTATGTCATCCGCCATCTGTGGTCGCTGTACGGCCTGCCGGCCGGGGACCTCGAGGCCGGCTGGCAGGGCCTCAGGGAGGACCTTCCCCGGCACGGCTGGGAGATCGTCCACGAGGGGCGCGAGTCGACCGTCGCCCAGTCCCCGTTCCTGATGGCCGACTCCACCCGGAAGAAGTTCACCCTGAAGGCCACCTTGCTGATCCCGACCGCGAGGGACGCCGAGAGGAGCGGTGCGGAGCCCGGGATCATGTTCCATCTCGTCTCCGCCTGCTTCCGGGTCCCCGACGGCACCACGGTGGACGAGTACTGAGCGCTCACAAGGGCAGACGCGGCCCGGTCGCCCGGCGACCGGGCCGCCAACTCCGTGGCGTATCGGGCATCATGGACGCCATGACCTCTCCGACCCCGGACGCCTGGGTCACCATCGCGTCCTACGAGAACCTGCCCGGCTGTCCGCGCCCCCTGGCGGCCACGCGCGCTTGACTGCGCGACCGCGGCATCGACTGGATGCCGTTCAGGCCGGAGGACGAGATCCGCTGCGACCTGATGTGCGGCGTCGACGCCGACGGCCGTCGACGCGGCTGGATCCAGGTCCACGTCCGCGCCGACGCGCTACGCCGCCTCGGGCTCCATCCCGGCCAGCCGACCGCGGCGGTCGAGGGACCGTCCCCGCCCGGCTGGTGGCATGCCGCCGCGGAGCGCCACGCCCGCCGGAGTGTTCCGTAGCGGCCGTTCACGTCGTACGCGAGCGCTCCGCGGGGAAGCCGTGCGCGCGGGCGGCGATCACCACGGCCAGTACGGGCGCCAGGAGCGCCAGGACGCTCCAGGGGAAGGCGTCGGGGCCGAGGCGGTCGAGGAGGATGCCGCCGGCGACTCCGCCGCCGGCCATGGCCGCGTTCCACAGGGTGACGAGCATGGCCTGCGCGGAGTCCGCCGCGTCGCCTCCCGCGTCGGCCACGGCGGTCTGCAGCAGCGTGGGGACGCCTCCCCAGCCCAGGCCCCACAGCGCCGCCGCGAGGTAGACCAGGGCGCGGCTGCCGGCCGGGATCGCGAGGACGGCGGCCGCGGCGGCGAACAGGACCGTGGCGGCGATGGTCAGGGCCCGCAGCCGGCGGTCGATACGGGCGCCCACGATCCAGATGCTCGCCATGGAGGCGGCGCCGAAGACCAGCAGGACGAGGTCGGTGGAGCCGCCCATGCCGAGCCCGTCGAGGTAGGTGGCGATGTAGGTGTAGAGGATGGTGTGGGCCAGCACATAGACCAGCGTGACGAACAGGACCGGGGCCACGCCGGGGACGGTCAGGGCCCGCAGGATCGGGGCGCGGCCGTCCCGCCGCTGCCCCGGGTAGTCGGGGACCAGCGCGGCGATCCACCCGATCAGGACGGCGGCGAGCACGGTGATGAGGGTGAACGTCACCCGCCAGCCGAGCACTTCGCCGAGGAAGGTGCCCGCGGGCACCCCCAGCGACAGGGCGATCGGTATGCCGGTCATCACGACCGCGACCGCCTTGCCCTGGAGCGCGACGGGCGCCATACGGCGGGCGTATCCGGCCAGCAGCGCCCAGGCCAGGCCCGCCGCGACCCCGGCGACGAACCGGGCGGCCATGGTCAGGGGATAGCTCGCCGAGGCCGCGGTGACCGTGTTGGCGACGGCGAAGCCCGCCATGGCCGTCAGCAGCAGCCGCTTGCGGCGCCATCCCGCGGTGGCCGCGGACAGCGGGATCGCGGTGAGCGCGGTCCCGATGGCGTAGATCGTCACCGACTGCCCCATCGCGGATTCGCCGACCCCCAAGTCGGCGCCCATCGCGGGCAGCACGCCCGCGGGCAGCGTCTCGGTCAGGCTGGTGATGAAGACGGCGGTGGCCAGCGCCAGCAGCGCGGGCAGGGGGAGTTTCTGTGTGGTGTCGTTGCGCACGCCTCGTATGCTCGAACCATCACACAGATGTGAAGGTCAAACGAGTGTGGACGAGGTGGAGCACATGCGCATCGGAGAGCTGTCGGAGCTCACCGGCACCCCCCGTCGGCTGCTGCGCTACTACGAGGAGCAGGGGCTGATCGCCGCGGACCGTTGCCCGAACGGCTACCGCGACTACGACGAACGCTTCGTGGACCGGGTCCTGCAGATCAGGGGCCTGCTCGACGCCGGGCTGCCGACCCGGATCATCAAACAGATCCTCCCCTGCCTCGACAAGCCCCGGATCATCCACTTCTCGGACGCGACACCGGAGATGATCGCCACACTGGAGCACGAACGCGACCGGATGACCGAGCGCATCGGCTGTCTGGTGCGCAACCGGGACGCCATCGCGGAGTACTTGGAGACGGTGCTCAGCAACGACCGCGCACGGGCCGCCACCCGGCAGGCGTCAGACGGTTGAGTGCGGGCGCGTCAGGACTCCTCCTCCAACGCGGCGATTTCGCCGAGCGTCACCGGGGTGGCCAGCGGTCGGCGGGCCAGCGGAAGGAGATCGTCCGCGCTGGGAGTGCTGGGCGTGCTGGGCGTGCCGGGCGCACCCGGTGATCCACCCGTGAGCGCCGCCGCCACCTGGGCGGTCGCGAAGCCGCACACCCGGCCCTGGCACATCCCCATACCGGGCCGGGCCAGCATCTTCAGCGTCCGTGGGTCCTCTGCGCCGAGTTCGCGTACCGCGTGGCACAGATCGCCGTACGTCACCTCCTCGCAGCGGCAGATGAGCGTGGACCCGTCGAGCCAGTCGGTCCAGCCCGGTGGCACCGGAGTGGCGGTGTGCAGGGCGGCGGCGAAGCGCCGGCCCCTGCGGACCGCGCGCTGGAGCCGGCGTATCCGGCCCTCGTCGACGGTCCGTCCCAGGTCGGCTGCCGCGGCGAGCCCGCTCAGCCGCCCTTCGCGGACGGCGAGCACCGCGCCACCGACCCCGGTGGCCTCCCCCGCGAGATAAACAGCAGGGCCGCCGGGCACATCAGCCCGCTGCCGGGCGTCGACCACGGCGACCAGCGAGCCGTCGGTGTCCAGCCGGGTACTCGCACCGACCATCAGCGGCAGTTCGAGCGACGGGGTGAACCCCCAGCCCAGCGCGACCAGATCGGCGTCCAGCTCGATCCGCACACCGCTGCGCGGGCGCCCGTCGCGGTCCAGCGGCGCGATACGGACGGACCGCACCCGGTCCTCGCCGCGGATCTCGGTGACCACGGTCCTGGTGCGGTACGGGATGCCGTGCCGGGCGAGGAGCGCGGCGTACTGGGCGCCCTCGACCGCCTTGGCCGGTTCCCGTAGCGCGCCGCCCGGGTCGCGCAGCCAGCCGCGGAGCGGATTGGCCTCGCAGACCATCACGATCTCGGCGCCCGCCGCGGCGAGGCCGGTGGCCACCGGCAGCAGGAACGGTCCCGTCCCCGCCACCACGGCCCGCCGCCCGGCCAGGGTGCCGCTCCCCTTGAGCAGGGCCTGCACCCCGCCGGCCGCCATGACGCCGGGCAGATCCCAGCCGGGCACCGGGAGTTGGCGGTCGTACGCACCCGGGCAGAGGATCAGCGAACGCGCGGTCAGCGTCCGGGTACCGGGTCCGGTCCCCGGCGCGCGGCCGTCGTGCGTGGGCCGCAGATGGAGGGTGAACCGGTCGGTGTCGCGGGTGATGAGCCACACCTGGTGTCCGAAGAGCGTACGGGTCCCCGTACGGACCAGGCCCGCGCGCAGGGCGGCGAACGTACGGCGGCCGTGCTGACCTCGTACGGGTCCCTCGTCGTGCGGACCGTGCCGCCAGTACTGGCCGCCGGGCCGCTCGCCGGCGTCCACCAGGGCCACGGTCAGCCCGGCCGCCGCCGCCTCGGCCGCGGCGGCCATCCCCGCCGGACCGGCGCCGACCACCGCCACATCGGCCGTTACCTCTGCTGTTGCGTCACCGTTCCCGCGCATCGGTCTCCCCTCCCGTACGTCCCGACTCCAGCCGCATGCCCTCGGCCGCGGGCACCAGACAGGCCCGCTGGTCGGGGCGGCCGTCGACGGTGATCAGGCAGTCGTAACAGACGCCGATCCCGCAGAACAGCCCGCGCGGCCTGCCCTCCCCCCGGGTGGTGCGCCAGGCGACCACCCCGGCCGCGACCAGCGCCGCCCCGACGCTCTGGCCCGGCCGGGCGTGGATGGTCCGCCCGTCGAAGGACAGGTCGAAGGGCTGTGCTGTCTCAGGGGGCATCGGGTCAGGGGGCATCGGGGCTCACCTCGTCGCCGGGCAGGGCTTGTTCGAATCGTTCGGGCGCGAAGGGGCTCAGGTCCAGGCCGGTCGGGCGGTCCGTCATGGCCTGTGCGAGCAGCTTGCCGGTCCCCACCGACAGGCCCACTCCGGCGCCCTCGTGGCCACAGGCGTGCCAGAGCCCGGGGGCCCGCGGGTCGGGGCCGATCACCGGCAGGTGGTCGGGGCAGTACGGCCGGAAGCCCAGATAGCTGCGGATGGCCTGGACGGAGGCCAGGAAGGGGAAGAGCGCGATCGCGTTGCGGGCCAGCGCCGCGAGGACGGCGGGCGGGACGTCGCGGTCGAAGCCGACCCGTTCCCGGGACGAGCCGATCAGGACGGTGCCCGCGCGGGTGCCCTCGACGACGGGTGAGGTCTGCAGCGCCGCGTCCGAACTGGCCACGTCGCCCACGTACTCCGCCGCGTACACCTTGTGCCGGACCATGACCGGCAGCGGCTGGGTGACCAGGACGCATCCCCGCCGCGGCAGCACCGGCACCCGCACCCCGGCCAGTTCGGCGACGGCGCCGCCCCAGGTGCCCGCGGCGTTGAGCACGGCGGGGGCGCTGAGCGGGCCGCGGCTGGTGCGGACTCCGGTGATCCGGTCGCCGGTCCGGAGGAACCCGGTGACCTCGGTGTCCGTCCGTACCCGTGCGCCCGCCTGCCGCGCCATCCGGAGCAGCTGCGCCACCACCAGCATGGGCTGGACCTGTGCGTCCTGCGGGTAGAAGGCGCCGGAGACCAGCTCGGGCGACAGCTGGGGCTCGTAGTCCGGCAGTTCGTCCTTCGGTACGTCGACGGCCTCGATCCCCTGGGCGCGCTGCTCCAGGACGAGCTTGGCGAGCGCGTCCGCACCGCCCGGGGTGGCGGCCACCACCAGACCGCCCTTGGCCTCGAACTCCCACAACCCGGCGTGTTCGGCCAGGTCCTCGCGCCAGACCCGCTGGGAGAACAGGGCGAGATCGAGTTCGGGTCCGGCCTCCTTGTCGGAGACCAGCAGATTGCCCTCGCCGGCGCTGGACGTACCGCCGGCGAGCGGGCCACGGTCGACGACGGTGACGCGGAGTCCGGCGCGGGCCGCGAAGTACGCGGCGGCCGCGCCGACCACCCCGGCCCCGATCACCACCAGGTCGGCGGTGTCAGTACGCGGAGCCGACCCGGTCATGTGCCGCCCGCCCAGATGCCCCGTACGTGTCCGATGTGGCGGTGCATGAACAACTCGGCCGCCTCGGCGTTCCTGGACTCGACGAAGTCCAGCAGCTGGTGGTGTTCCGCCGCGGACTCCACCAGGTTGCCCTTGCGGACCAGCGGTGCGAGACCCAGCAGCCGGGTCTGGGCCCGGAGGCCGGCCACCACGTCCAGCAGCCGCCGGTTGCCGCCGTGCGCCAGCAGGGCGAGGTGGAAGACCCGGTCGGCCTCGACGTAGCCGATGAGGTCGCCCTTCTCGGCGGCCTCCACGATCCGCTGGGCCAGCTCCCGCAGCTCGGGGAACGCCTCCGCCGGGACCAGCGGCACCACGGCCCGTACCGAGGGCGGTTCGACGAGCAGCCGCACCGCCGTCACCTCGTCCAGGTCCTGCTCGGAGACCTCGGTGATGAGGAAGCCCTTGTTGGGCTGCGCCACCACCAGCTCCTCCTTGACCAGGTCGATCATCGCCTCGCGCACCGGGGTGGAGGACACCCCGAACTTGGCGGCCAGCGTCGGCGCGGAATACACCGTGCCGGGTGTCAGCTCTCCGGAGATGATCGCGGCGCGCAGGGCGTTTCGCACCCGGTCACGGAGGATTTCACGCTTTCCCACGGTGCGGAGGTGCGTCGTCGACTCTCGCGTCGTCGACCCTTGCGTCGTCGACTCCTCCGTGACCGGCCGTTCGCCGTCCAACTGGGTTGCCTCTTTCTAAAGCAGGAATCCGGCCGGAAAGGGGTCGTCCGGATCCAGGGTGTACTGGGCGGTGCCGGTGACCCATGCGCGCCCGGTGATGGTGGGCACCACGGCGGGTCGTCCGGCCACCTCAGTCTCCTCGATCAGCCGCCCGATGAAGCGCGTGCCGATGAAGGACTCGTTCACGAACTCCGCCCCCACGGCCAGTTCGCCCCGGGCGTGGAGCTGCGCCATACGGGCGCTGGTGCCGGTGCCGCACGGCGAGCGGTCGAACCAGCCGGGGTGGATGCCCATGGCGTGCCGGGAGTGGGCGGCGGTCGAGCCGGGCGCCTTCAGATAGACGTGGTGGCAGCCGCGGATGTCGGGGCGCTCGGGGTGGACCGGCTCGTCCTGCTCATTGATCGCGGCCATGATCCCCAGGCTGGCCGACAGCAGTTCGTTCCCGGCCCGCCGGTCGAACGGCAGGCCCAGCTCCGCCAGCTCGACGATGGCGTAGAAGTTGCCGCCGAACGCCATGTCGTAGCGGACCTTGCCGAGGCCGGGCACATCGACCGTACGGTCCAGGGCGTGGGCGAAGGAGACGACGTTGCGCAGGGTCACCGAGCGTGCGCGGCCGTCCTCCACCGCCACCTCGGCCGTCACCGGCCCGGCCGGGGTGTCCAGCCGGATGACGGTGACCGGTTCGCGCACCTCCACCATGCCGGTTTCCACCAGCACGGTGGCGACTCCGATGGTGCCGTGGCCACACATCGGCAGCAGGCCGCTGACCTCGATGAACAGCACACCCCAGTCGGCCTCGGGGGTGGTCGGCGGCTGCAGGATGGCGCCGCTCATCGCCGAGTGGCCGCGCGGCTCGTACATCAGCAGGGTGCGTACGTCGTCGCGGTTGGCCATGAACCACGAGCGGCGCTCGGCCATGGTCTTTCCCGGGATGACGCCCACACCGCCGACCACGACCCGGGTGGGCATGCCCTCCGTATGGGATTCGACGGTGTGGAAGACGCGGCTGGATCTCACTTGTATCCCTTGGCGACAGCGGCTTCGGTGTCCCGGACGACCCGCTCGGCGATCTCGGGCCGGAGCGGGGTGCGCGGCGGGCGGCAGGGGCCACCGCGCAGCCCGACGACATCCATGGACAGCTTGATGGACTGGACGAACTCGGTCTTGGAGTCCCAGCGCAGCAGCGGGTGCAGATCGCGGTAGAGCGGCAGGGCCTTGGCGATGTCGGCGGGTTCGCCGGAGGTGGCGAGCCGGTAGAGCTCCACGCAGCTCTCCGGGAGGACGCCCGGGTAGCCGGCGATCCAGCCGACCGCCCCGGCCAGGCCGAGTTCGAGCAGGACGTCGTCGGCGCCGATGATCAGGTCGAGGCCGGGGGCGAGTTCGGCCAGCTCATAGGCGCGGCGGACGTCTCCGCTGAACTCCTTGACCGCGACGATCAGGCCCTCGGCGTGCAGTTCGGCCAGCAGGTCGGGGGTGAGGTCGACCCGGGTGTCATGGGGGTTGTTGTACGCGACGACCGGAAGACCGGCCGCGGCCACCTCGCGGTAGTGCGCCACCACGGCCTCGCGGTCGGCGCGGTAGGTGTTGGGCGGCAGCAGCAGCACCGAGTCGGCGCCCGCCTCGGCCGCCTGCTCGGCCCAACGGCGGGCCTCCAGCGCGCCGTACGCGGACACGCCGGGCATCACGGTGTGGCCCTCGGGGGACGCCTCGACGGCGGTGCGCACCATACGGGCGCGCTCCTCATCGGACAGGGTCTGGTACTCGCCGAGGGAGCCGTTGGGGCAGACGCCGTCACAGCCACCGGCGGCGAGAAAGCGGACGTGCTCCGCGTAGGCGTCGTAGTCGACGGAGAGGTCGCTGCGCAGCGGCAGCGGCGTCGCGACATGGATTCCGCGCCAGGGGGTGTCGGGGCCGACGGTCATGGATCCTCCTTTTAGGAACAGTGCAATGTTACATACCACTGGTGCTTACGGGTAGGCGGCTCAGCGGGTCGTCATCCAGCGCTCCAGGCCCGCGGCGTCCAGCGGCAGGGCCGCGGACAGCACCTCCGCGCCGTCCTCGGTGACCAGCAGATCGTCCTCGATGCGCATCCCGATCCCGCGGAGCTCCGGCGGGAGGGTGAGGTCGTGCTCGTGGAAGTACAGCCCCGGCTCCACGGTGAGCACCATGCCGGGCGTCATCTTCCCGCCCTGGTACGCGGCGTAGTCCGACCGCGCGCAGTCGTGCACATCGAGACCCAGGTGGTGTCCGATGCCGCAGACCAGATAGCGCCGGTGGTGCTGGCCCTGCGGGGACAGCGCCTCGTCGACGGAGACCGGCAGCAGCCCCCAGTCGGCCAGGCCCCGCGCCACCACCTCCATGGCGGCGGTGTGGAAGTCGGCGAAGTCCCGGCCCGGGACGACGGCGGCCAGGCCCGCCCGGTGCGCCCGCTCCACCAGGTCGTGCACGTCGCGCTGGGCCTGGCTGAACCGGCCCGAGGCCGGGAAGGTGCGCGTCACATCGGCGGTGTAGTAGCTGTTCGTCTCCACCCCCAGGTCAAGCAGCACCGCCTTGTCCTCCGCCACCGGGCCGTCGCAGCGCACCCAGTGCAGCGTGGCCGCGTGTGTGCCGCTGCCCACGATGGACGCGTAGCCGGGGCCGTTGCCGTGGGTGCGGGCGTAGCGGTCGAAGGTGCCCTGCAGCCAGCGCTCCCCGCCGCCCGCGATGGCCGCCGGGAACTCGCGCACCACGGCGGCGAAGCCCTCGACGGTGCGGTCCACGGCCTGCCGCATCTGCTCGATTTCCCAGGCGTCCTTGACCATGCGCAGTTCTGACAGCGTACGGCCCAGATCGGCGGACACGGCGAGGCCGTGGCGGTGTGCGGTGTCGGGGTCGAGCCCACCGGTCAGCAGCGGCTTGCTGAGCCCGGCCAGCGCGGCGTCGAGCTCGTCGAGTGGCCGGACGGCCAGGCCCAGCGCCTCGCTCCACTCGTCGAGCCCGGGGGCGCCACCGACCCACAGCTCGCCGTGCGCGGCGTCGGCGAAGAACCCCGTCTCCCCGGGCCGGGCCGGGGCGGGCAGGTGCAGGGTCGCGTCATGGCCCCCCGGTACGGGGCGCAGCACCAGTACGCCGTGCTCCACCCCGCCACACCCGGTCAGCCAGTAGAAGTCGCTGTCCGGGCGGAAGTCGTAGTTGGTGTCGTTGGAGCGCACCGGAGCGCGCCCGGCGGCCACCACGATCGCCGCTCCCGGGTGGGCGGCGCTGAGCCGCGCCCGGTGGTGTGCGGCGGCCTCCGCGGCTCCCGGCACGGTCCGGGCGCTGCGGTCGGGGGTGTCCCAGCCCTCCGCCATGAACGCCGCGAAGGAGGGCAGCTCGGCCAGCCGGGGCATCCGCGGGTCCAGCTTCGTGGGCCGCGGCGAGGACTGCGGCGCGGGCTGCGGCGCGGGGCTCTCCGTAGCAGTGGTGGGGGTGTCCGTGGCGATGGCGGGAGCCTCCGTGGCGGTGGCGGTACGGGAGCGGGTGGTCAGGTCGTCGGTCATGGCAGCTCCTCGGCTGAGGCGGTGGTGGACGCGTGCTCAGTGGCGCCCTCGCGGCGCCGGCGGTCCCATTCCGGGTCGATACGGGGTATCGCGGCCAGCAGGGTGCGGGTGTACGGGTCCCGGGGGCGATCGAAGACCTCCGCGCAGGGGCCGGACTCCACGATGACACCCTGCTTCATGACGGCGATACGGTGCGAAATCCGGCGCACCACGGCGAGGTCGTGGGCGATGAAGAGGTAGGAGAAGCCGCTCTCCCGCTGGAGGCGCAGCAGCAGGTCCATCACCTGGGCCTGCACCGACACATCGAGCGCGGAGACCGCCTCGTCGCAGATCACCAGCTTCGGGCCGACCGCGAGGGCGCGGGCGATGCCGATCCGCTGGGCCTGTCCGCCGGAGAACTGCGCCGGGTAGCGGTGCAGATGGTCGGGGTTGAGACCGACCCGTTCCATCAGCTCCCCGGCGAAGGCCCGCCGCCCTCCGGGGATGGGAAGCCCCTGGTAGACCAGGGGTGCGGTGAGGATGCGCTCCACGGTGTGGCGGGGGTTGAGCGAGGAGAAGGGGTCCTGGAAGACGACCTGGACGTCGTTGCGGAAGCGGGCCAGGTCGGGCCCGCGGGCATGGGTGACGTCCTGCCCGTCGAACTCGACGGTGCCCTCGGTGGCTTCCATCAGCTTCGCCACCAGCCGCGCGGTGGTGGACTTCCCGCTGCCGGACTCGCCCACCAGCGCCAGCGTCTCGTGCGGAAACACCTCAAAGCTGACCGAGTCCACCGCGGTGAACACCGATTTGCGCCCCAGCGGACCGCCCCCGCCCCGCGTGGTGAAGCGCTTGGTGAGATCGCGGGCGCGCAGCAGGGGCCGTACCTCAGCTCGGCTGCCGGTCACCGGACTTCCTCCTGTGCCTCGTCGTCGATACGCGGGATGCTCTCCAGCAGCATCCGGGTGTAAGGGTGGCGCGGCGCGGAGAAGACCCGCTCCGTGTCGGCGTATTCGAGCTGTTCGCCCTCGCGCATCACCAGCACCCGCTGGGCGATCGTGGCGATCACCGCCAGGTCGTGGGTGATGAAGAGCATGCCGGTGCCGGTCTGCCGCTTCAGCTCGGCCAGCAGCTCGAGGATCTGGGACTGCACCGTGACGTCCAGCGCGGTGGTCGGCTCGTCCGCGATGAGCAGGGCGGGTTCGCAGATCAGCGCCATCGCGATCATGATGCGCTGCCGCTGTCCGCCGGAGAACTGGTGCGGATAGCGGTCGACCCGCTCGGCCGGGTCCGGGATGCCGACCCGGCCGAGTGCGTCGACGGCCATCGTTCGCGCCGCGCGGCGCGAGCCGCCGCGGTGGCAGCGGTAGACCTCGGCGATCTGGAGGCCCACCGTGTAGTACGGGTTGAGCGAGGACAGCGGGTCCTGGAAGACCATGGACATCACGTTTCCGCGCAGCCGGCGCAGCTCGGCGTCCGGGCGGCCGAGCAGTTCGGTGCCCCGGAACCGGATGCTGCCGCTGGTGCGCGCGCCCCGTGGGAGCAGCCCCATGACGGCGAGGGCCGTCATGGACTTGCCGGAGCCGGATTCGCCGACGATGCCCAGGGTTTCGTTGTTCCGCAGAGTGAAGGTGTTGTCGCGGACGACGTCCACCGGTCCTCGGGTGGTCGGGAAGGTCACGGTCAGACCCTCGACCGCCAGCAGGTCCGCGGACTCGGCCGAGTCAGCCCGGTGGGCTGGGGATGCGGTCATGACGCGGTGATCCTTACGCGCGGGTCCAGCGCCGTATAGAGCAGATCGACCACGACGTTGCCGATCACCACGAAGAACGCCGCCAGCAGCGTGACCGCCATGATCACCGGCTGGTCGTTCTTCGCGATCGCGTCCGAGGCCATCTTGCCCACGCCGTTGAGGCCGAAGACGGTTTCGGTGATGAGGGCGCCGCCGAGCAGACCGGCGAAGTCCATCCCGAAGATGGTGACGATCGGGGTGAGCGCCGGCCGCAGCGCGTGCCGGCGGAGGATCAGGACCGGTCCGAGCCCCTTGGCGCGTGCCGTGCGCATGAAGTTCTCGGCGAGGGTGTCGATGACGTTCGCCCGCGTCATCCGGGCGTACAGACACGCGTATCCGATGGCGAGCACGATCCACGGCATCAGATACGACTGGAACCAGGCCACCGGATCGTCGCCGAACGGGATCGCCGCGGGGAACGGCAGCACTTGCCACTTGACCACCAGCAGGTACTGGAGCGCCAGGGCGAGTACGTACGGGGGGATGCTGGAGCCGCCGAGCGCCAGCGCCATGGTGGAGCGGTCCCACCACGTGCCCTCCTTGACCCCGCTCAGCAGCCCGATGGTGATCCCGCCCAGCAGCCAGAGCACGGCCGCGCCGACGGCGACGGTGACGCTCACCGGGAGCCGCTCGAGGACCATCTCCCACACCGACTGGCCGCTCTGGAAGCTGTAGCCGAGGCAGGGGGCGGGGCAGTGGACCAGATTGGCGCCCGAGCCGTAGTCCCGTCCGGCCACGATGCCGCGCAGGAAGTCCCACAGCTGCTGGAGGAACGGGCGGTCGAGGCCGAGGGAGGTCCGGATCGTGTCGATGCGCTCCGGTGTGCAGGTCTTGCCGCAGACCATCACCGCCGGGTCCGGCGAGAGCTGGAAGAAGATGACATAGGTGAACACACAGACGGCCAGCAGGATGACCAGCACCCAGGAGAGCCGGCCGGCGACGTAGCGGAGCATCAGGAGGCCTCCCCCGCGTCCAGGGCGTGCCGCAGCCGGTCGCCCACCACGGTCAGCGCGAGCACGGTGCCGAAGAGGAAGGTTCCGGGGATCACGAAGTACATCGGGTCCACCTGGTACCAGCTGACCGAGGTGGCGATCATCTGCCCCCAGGAGGCGGTCGGCGGGGTGACCCCGACGCCGAGGAAGGAGAGTCCGGCCTCGGTGCCGATGTATCCGGGCACGGCGAGCGTGGTCATCACGATGATGGTGCTGCGCAGATTGGGCAGGATCTCCGCGAAGATCAGCGCCCGGCTGCTCGCCCCGGAGGACCGCGCCGCCTCGACGAACTCCCGGCCCGTCAGGGTCAGCGTCTGACCGCGCACCACACGCGCCAGATACGGCCAGCCGAAGACGCTCAACACGATCACCAGCAGCACCGGACGGTTGCCGGCCGGCAGCGCGGACAGCACCGCGATCATGAAGATCAGGGCCGGGAAGGCCATCAGGAAGTCCATCAGCCGGGAGATGACCTGATCCACCCAGCGGCCGTAGAACCCGGCCAGCAGGCCGAGCACCACGCCGATGACGGTGGTCAGGAGGGTCGCGGAGACGGCGATCAGCATCGAGATCCGCGCCCCGTAGGCGATCCGGACCAGGATGTCGCGGCCGTTCTGCGGTTCCACGCCCAGCCAGTGGTCGCCGCTGATACCGCCGAGCGATCCCTTGGGCAGCCCGCCCAGGTCCTTGTCGACGGCCGCGCTGTCGAAGGTGTCCGGGCCGTGCCCGGTCAGCGTGCCGATCAGCGGCGCGCACAGGGCCATCAGCACCAGCAGGGCGAGAAACGCGGTGCTGAGCACGGCCCCGATATCGCGCCGCAGTTCGCGCAGCACACGTCGCCCGGTGCCCCCGGGCGGCGCGGCGCCGGCCGGGGGCGAGGGCAGTCCGGGCTGCGCCTCGTGGAGGGTGGTGGTCGCCATGCGGGCTACTTCTTCGGGTCGGCGAGGCCGATGCCGACCAGGTCGATTCCGCCGCTGAACGAAATCGAGGTGTGGGCGCCCGCGATATTGCTGCCGACCACCAGCACGGTCTTGGTGTAGTTGAGCGGCACGATCGGGGCGAGCTTCATGATCTCGGCGTCGAGCTTGCCGTAGGCCTCGTTCTGTGCCGTCTCGTCATCCATCCCCGCGATCTCGTCGATGCGCTTCTGGATCTTCTTGTCGTCGAGCATGGAGAGCACCGAGTTGCCCTTGGCTGAGATGAGCCGTCCGTCGAACAGCGGCGGCAGGAAGGTGGTGCCGCCCGGCCAGTCCGGGCACCAGCCGGTGAGCGCCGCGTCGTGCTGCTGCGAGGGCGTGCCGATGACCTCGTAGAAGGTCGAGGTGTCAATGGTGTTGATCTTCACCTTGATGCCCACCCGCTTCAGCCCCTGCTGGACGGCCACCGCCACGGCCTGCTCGGTGGCGGCGGCCCGGGCGTCCACGGTGAGGGTGAAGCCCTTGGACTGGCCGGCCTCGGCCAGCAGTTTGCGGGCGGCGGCCGGATCGCCGGTGCCGTCCTTGGAGGGATACACATCCGTGGCATCGCGGCCGGGAATCGACGGGGGCTGGATGGAGGTGGCCGCGGTCGCCAGGGTGGAGCCGCCGAGCGCGTCCACCGTGGTCTGCTTGTTGACGGCGTACTCGATCGCCTGGCGCACCCGGACGTCCTTGAGCGGCCCCTTGGTGGTGTTCAGGCTCATGTACGTGGTGCAGCCGGTCACGTTGCCGAGCGTGCGCGGCTTGAGCTGCGGGGTGCGGAGCCGGGCGATGGTGGCGGGCTGCACCATGGCACCGATGGCGTTGATGTCCTTGCCCTGACCCGCTATCAGGCGCTCGTCCATGGTGGCCGGATCGAGTCCGAAGGTGAAGACGAAACCGTCGGGGCGGGCGGCGCGCACCGGGTCGGAGGAGCGCTTCCAGTGCTTGTTGCGGACGAGTTCCAGCGTGGCGCCCCGCCGGTAGCTGTCCACCTGGTACGGACCGGACGCGATCGGCTTGGTGTCGAAGGCGGCCTTGGCGCCGGTGCCCTTGGGGAAGGGGGTGAAGTTCGGTTGTGCGACCACGCTGGAGAACTGCGGATAGGACGTCTTGAGGTGGAAGACGATCGTGCGATCGTTCGGGGTCTCGATGGTGTCCAGATCGCCGGACTGGTAGGGGCCCTTGTAGTCGGCGGGTGCGGCGATGACCTGCTTGGCGTACGGCGAGCCGATGCCCGCGTCGGGATCCCAGGCCCGCTCCACGCCGAACTTGACGTCCTGGCTGGTGATCGGGGCGCCGTTCTGGAAGAACAGCTCCTTCTTGAGGGTGAAGGTCCAGGTCTTGTGGTCATTGGACGGGCGGCCGGTGTCGGTGGCCAGATCTCCGACGATCTTCGTCCCGTCGCTGTGCGGACCGGCCGCCTCCCGGGTGGTGAGGGTGCGGTAGACCAGACGGTAGAAGTTGTTGACCCCGCCGTCGAAACCGCGTGCCGGATCGAGATGCGAGTAATCGGCCTTCCCCAGGACGTGCACGGTGCCGCCGGTGGCGGGGTCCGCGGTGGGCTTGGCCTGGCCGGAGGCGGCGGGGCCACCTCCGCTGCAGGCAGTGAGGGTCAGGGGAATGGCGGTACACAGGGCGGCGCAGGACAGGACAGCTCTTCTCATGGCACCTTCTCCGGAAGTGAGGGAGGGCGGACAAGGGACGTACGCAGGGGGACGTACGCGTGGGGGGAGATACAGGCAGGGGGATGTACAGGCGGAGGGATATGTACAGGCAGGGGGGTTGATCAGGTGGGGGGTTGATCAGGTGTTTCTGATCCACACCCGCATGGGGCCGGGCTCTCGGTTGCCCCATGCGAAGTACGGGACGAGGGTCAGCTCGGCGGTGTCGGTGGCAGCGTCGGGCCGGTCCTGTTGCGGACCGGTCGCGAGCACGGGATACAGCTCGGGTGAGGGCGGCGGCGCGATGTCCGCGGTGATCCGGATCAGCGGCGCTCCCGACGGCACACCGTCGGATTCCGGGGCGACGGCGGTCCGGGCGGCAGCGATGTGCTCGGCGCCGATCAGCACGTCGTCGACGCCGGCCGTGCAGTCCTGCTGCTCCACGCAGTAGACCAACGGCCCCCGGGCCACCGCGACCGTGCCGCGCGTCGCGTCCAGGTAGGGGTGGGAGACATGGCCGCGGACCGGCATGGGCAGGCTCAGCCGCAGTTCGTCGCCCGGGCTCCAGCGCCGCTCGACGCTCAGCCAGCCGTCCGCCACGTCCCCGGCCACAGCCTCTTCGCCCACCGAGCCCACCGTGAGCCGGACCCGCCCGGCGTCCGCCCAGCCGGGCACCCGGAGCGAGATCCGGTACGGCCGGTCGGGCGCCCGGCGCACGGTGAGCCGCACCTCGCCGTCCCACGGATAGCCGGTCACCATGTCCAGCGCGACCTCCTCCCCGTCCACACCGGCCTCGGCGTACCCCGCGACCAGCAGCTCTCCCTCCCGCTCCGCGACGAGGAAGTCCGCGAGCTGGGCCATCCAGCGCACCACGTTGGGCGGGCAGCAGGGGCAGCCGAACCAGGACTGGCGCAGCGGTTCGCCGCTCTCCTCGGCCCCGCTGCGCTGCTCGTGGTCGGGGCGCCGCTGAAGCGGGTTGTCGTAGAAGAAGGCGCGTCCGTCCGCTGACAGGCCCACGGCGAACGCGTTGTACAGGACGCGTTCCAGCACGTCGGGATAGCGGGCGTCACCGGTGGCCAGGAACATCCGCCAGGCCCACTGCATGGTGCCGATGGCCGCGCAGGTCTCGCTGTAGGAGCGCTCGGAGGGAAGTTCGTAACGGTCACCAACAGCCTCGTCGGAGTGGCGGCTGCCAAGACCTCCCGTCACATACAGCTTGGTGGCCACCATGTCGTCCCACAGCCGCCGCAGCGCGTCGAACAGTGTCCGGTCGCCGGTCTCCCGGAACACATCGGTGGCGCCCGCGGCCAGGTAGACCATCCGCACCGCGTGTCCGGTCACCGAGGGGAGTTCGCGCAGTGGCAGATGGTCCTGGAAGTACGCGGAGCCCATGCCCCGCGATGGCACGGTGCCCCGGCCGCGGCGGTCGACGAACAGCCGGGCCTGGGTCAGATACCGCTCTTCGCCGGTCTCCCGGTACAACTCCACCAGGGCCATCTCGACTTCGGGGTGGCCGCAGACCGCATCCTCGCCCCGCGGTCCGTAGCGCTCCACCACCAGATCCGCGAAGCGTACGGCCACGTCAAGCAGCCGTCTGTCCCCGAGCTGCCGGTGCGCGGCGACGGCGGCCTGGATGAGATGGCCGAGGTTGTACATTTCATGGCCCCAGGAAAGGTCTTCCCAGGGTGCCTTGGCAGAGTCGGGGTCCTGGAAGAAGGAGTTGAGGTAGCCGTCCGGCGCCTGGACGCGCTCCAGCAGGTCCACGGTCTCCTCGTAGAAGTCCCGCATCGCCTGCCGGCCGCCGTCGTCGTCCGGCAGCGCCAGTTCGTAGACCAGCCCCTCCAAGGTCTTGTAGAGGTCGGTGTCCAGGAACGGATACCGCCCGCGGTAGGGCGTGGTGCGCCGCTTCTCCTCGGGCACCTCGGGCAGCAGTCGGCGGAGGTTGTCGAGATTGCCCGCCTTCCTCAGCTGCTCCAGCGTGTGCGGCGCGGTGGCTTCGCGGTTGCGCCGCTGCCAGTCGGCCAGCAGCCCCCCGGTGATGCGCACACGTGAGCCCCGCAGGGGCGCCACGGTCTGGTGACCCATCCGTCCTCCAGTGACATGTAGCATTGCACTGCACCATAAACAGAGTCGCGCGTCCTGCCAAGGGTCGTACGGAAGGGAAACTTCCGCACCCGGCGGCCTGGCCGTTTCATCGGACGACAGGCGGGGAACCCGTGGGGCCACGCCAGCACCCTCATCACGCGTTCGGCCTCAGCTGCGGGGTTTCCGCACGTCACAGCTGTGGAGAGGCAGGCCGCCATGACCCTGATCCGGGCTTCGGTCGACATCGATGTGCCGGTCCAAATCGCCTACAACCAGTGGACTCAGTTCCCCCTCTTCCCCCGCTTCATGGACGGGGTGAAGCGCGTCGACCGGCCTCAGTCCAGCATGACCCACTGGGTCACCAAGATGTACGGCGTCATCCGCGAGTTCGACGCCGAGACCGTGGAGCAACGTCCGGATGAGCGGCTGAGGTGGCGCTCGCTGGAGCATCCCGAGCGTTCGGGCCGGTGGAGAAGCAGGCCCAGGCACGTCGGCCGGGTGGAGTTCCAGTCGCTCGAAGGGGACCGCTCCAGGGTGACGCTGGCGATGTCCTTCAAACCCAGCGGAGTGATGGAAAGAGCCGGCGGCGGCCTGGGCATCGTCCGGCGCCATATCCAGGGCGAGCTGGAGAACTTCAAGGAATTCATCGAAGAGGAGGGAAGCGAGACCGGACGGTGGCGCGGCGCGATCAAGGACGGCTATGTGCAGCCCGAGTCCGGACAGGAGCGCCCACAGGTTCCGAACTGGCCGTGCGGCTGATCCGGCGCAGACCGACGAAAGGTGCACAGCGATGGAGGATCCGCGGACCGCGGACGGGCAGGATGACAAGGCGACGGTGACCCCGCCCAAGACCTGGGCCGTCGGTGTCCCCGGGGTGGCGAACGCGCTCAAGTACTCGCTGAGCCAGACATCGCCCCGGCGTACCGCTCTGACACTGCTGAATATGAATCAGGGGAAGGGTTTCGACTGCCCCGGCTGTGCGTGGCCGGAGCCCGAACCGGGCATGCGGCACAGAAACGAGTACTGCGAGAACGGCGCCAAACACGTCAATGACGAGGCGACGACACGACGTATCACCGCCGAATTCTTCCGCCGGTATCCGGTCTCGGAACTCGGCCGCCGATCCGATCAGTGGCTCAATCAACAGGGGCGGCTCACCGTGCCGATGGTGAAGCCGCCCGACGCCGACCACTACGAGCCGATCAGCTGGAGCGGTGCGCTGCAATTGATCGCCGATGAGCTGCGGAGGCTGGACTCGCCGAACGAGGCGATCTTCTACACCTCCGGACGGGCCAGTAACGAAGCCGCCTTCGTCCTCCAGCTCTTCGCCCGCGCCTTCGGCACCAACAACCTTCCCGACTGCTCCAATATGTGCCATGAGTCCAGCGGCGCGGCGCTGTACGAAACGCTGGGCATCGGCAAGGGCGATGTGAGCCTGACTGATATCTACCACGCCGATCTGATTTTTGTGGTGGGGCAGAATCCGGGCACCAACCATCCGCGGATGCTGTCCGCGCTGGAGGAGTGCAAGCGCAGGGGCGGCCGGATCGTCGCGGTGAACCCCCTCCCCGAGTCAGGGCTGATGCGCTTCAAGCATCCGCAGAAGCCCCGCGGTGTGATCGGCCGCGGCACCCCCATCGCCGATCAGTTCCTCCATATCCGCCTCGGCGGCGACCTCGCCCTCTTCCAAGCCCTTGACCTGCTGCTTCTGGAGGCCGAGGAAGCCGCGCCCGGCACGGTGCTCAACCGGAACTTCATCGACTCCCACACCAGCGGCTTCGCCGAGTACGCCGAACACCTCCGCCAGACCGTCTCCTGGCCGGATGTCCTGGCCGCCACCGGGCTCACCCGCAAGGAGATCGAGGACCTGCGTGATCTGGTGCTGCGCAGCGGCCGGATCGTGGTCTGCTGGGCGATGGGGCTGACCCAGCACAAACACAGCGTTCCCACCATTCGCGAGGTGGTGAACTTTCTTCTGCTGCGCGGGAACATCGGGAAGCTCGGGGCCGGCGTATGCCCGGTGCGAGGTCACAGCAATGTCCAGGGCGACCGGACCATGGGAATCTGGGAGCAGATGCCGCAGGAATTCCTGGACGCGCTGGAAAAGGAATTCTCCTTCACCCCGCCGGCCGCACACGGCTGGGACACGGTGGCCTCCATCAAGGCCATGCTCGACGGCCGGGCGAAGGTCTTCCTCAGCCTGGCCGGAAACTTCGTCCGCGCCACACCCGACAGCAAGGCCACGGAGCAGGCGATGCGCCAGTGCCGGCTCACGGCGCATATCTCCACGAAGCTGAACCGCTCACACGCGGTGTGCGGCCGGACCGCGCTCATCCTCCCCGCCCTTGGCCGCAGCGAACGCGATATCCAGGCCGACGGGGAGCAGTTCGTCACGGTCGAGGACTCGATGAGCGAGGTGCACGCCTCCTACGGAAAACTGGAACCCGCCTCCAAGCATCTGCTCAGCGAGGTGACAATTCTCAGCAGACTGGCCCGGCGGACCCTCGGCGACAAAGTGCCGGTCTCCTGGGAGCGTTTCGAGACGAGTTACGAGACGATCCGGGAACATATCTCCCGTGTCGTGCCCGGTTTCCACGACTTCAACGCCCGGGTGGTCAAACCGGGCGGCTTCAGACTTCCGAGCCTGGTCGACGAGGGAATTTTCGTGACCGCGACCGGAAAGGCCATGTTCACCCGCAATGAGTTCGAGATGCTGAAGGCGCCGGAAGGGCATCTCATCCTGCAGAGTCTGCGCTCCCACGACCAGTGGAACACCGTCCCGTACACCTTGAACGACCGCTACCGCGGTATCCACGGCTCCCGCCATGTCGTCTTCGTCAACCCTGCCGATCTGCGTGCGCTCGGCCTGAAGCAGGACGACCGGGTCGATCTGGTGAGCGTCTGGCAGGACGGGGCCGAGCGCCGTGCGGAAGACTTCCAAGTGGTCGCCTATCCCACGGCGCCCGGGTGCGCCGCCGCGTACTACCCGGAGACCAACGTCCTGGTGCCGTTGGACAGCATGGCGGACATCAGCAGGACGCCGACATCGAAGGGGATCGTGGTCCGTCTGCTCAGGCGGACATGAAGTCGCGCACCGCCAGCGCCCGGTCCACGACCCGGACGTCGCCGATCCAGCCGTTCATGACCTGGTCGATCTTCCCGCCGTACTCATAGCCGCCCAGCAGCCAGGGCAGCCCGAGGGTGGCGAGGCCCGTGGCCACGGTGGAGGGGTTGCGCGCCACCGGGCAACCGTCCACATACATCGTGGTGTGCCGTCCGTCGTTCACCACCGCCGCATGCCACCAGGTGTTCAGCGGCAGCTCATGGCTCCAGTTGGTCACCGCGCCGTCCTGGTTCTGCGGATAGACGGCCCACTGGAGCGCATGGCCGTCGGACAGCGAGAGGGTGACCACCGGCTCGTCCGTGTCCCCGCCGGTCTTTCCCGCATCGCCGCTGCGGCCCCGCCGGCTGAGCAGCGCCGACCAGGCGCTGTGCCCGCTGTCCCAGTCGGCGGGCAGCTTGAGGAACGCCTCGACGGTGTAGCCGGAGCGGAAGGTCGCGCCGTTGAGCGGGGCGCCGTCGGCCGTACGCAGATAGGCGCCGCGCAGCGGGGGCTTGTCTCCGTGGAAGGCGAGGCTGCCGTGTCCCGGCTGGTCAGGGTGGTACTCATCGGACCAGGTGAGGGCGTCGGCGGGGCTGCCGTCCACGGTGACCTTGGTGAGGTGGTTGCCGCGGCCGGAGTGGTCGGTGATCCGTACGGAGTCCTCGACGGGCGCGCCGTTCCGGTCGCCCTGGTCGAAGCGCCAGTAGGCGACCGTACCGGGAATCACCATTCGGGAGGCGGGCCGGGCCGGGCGCGGGGCGACGGGGGCGAATCCGGCGAAGCGCCGCTCGAAGTCGATCGGGACGCTGAAGTAGTCCTGGGGGCCGGTACGTTCGATCTCGCCGCGCTCCAGCTCGCCCCGTTCGTCGTCGGCGCGGCCGAGGATCCAGGGCGAGAGCGTCTGGGCGTCGATGGTGTTACGGGCCAGGTCGAACCGGTAGAGGCGGATCATCCCGGCGCCGCCGTAGTAGCGGTCCTGGTAGTTGGTGATGTGCAGATGGACGTCGTGGCCCGCGGTGTTCTTGCGGACCGTACGGGCCGGCGGCCAGTAGTGGCCGTTGAGCGTCAGGAATATCTGGTCGTGGTCCGCGATCAGTTCGTCCCACAGCCACTGGCCGTGGTCGGAGAACCGCGCCTCCTCGCCCTCGTGGTCCGCGTAGACCAGTTCATGGGTGGTGAGCAGGACCGGGGTCCTGGGGTGTTGTGCGATGACGTCCCGCGCCCAGGCGATGCCCTTCGCGGAGGGGCGCCAGTCCAGGGCGAGCACCAGCCACTCCCGGCCAGCGGCGCGGAAGGTGTGGTACGTGCTGTAGCCGTCCGGGCTCGCGCCGCGGAACGAGGGCGCGGAGCTGAACCGCCGGGGGCCGAAGGTGTCCAGGTAGGGCGTCCGGCCGCGCTGGTCGTCGGTGCGCGAGTCGAGATCGTGGTTTCCGGCCACCACGCTGTAGGCGGCGCCCCGCTCGTCCAGGAGCCGGAAGGCCCGGCCGATCGGCCCGAATTCGGCGGGCTGTCCGTGTTCGGTGAGGTCGCCGAGGTGGGACAGGAAGACGATGTTCTCCTCGCGTGCACGGCTGAGGAGATAGCGGAAGGACGCCTCCACCGGCGCCGGGTGGATGCTCTCGCCGTCGAAGAGGTACTGGGTGTCCGGCATGACGGCGACGGTGAATCGCGGGCTGTCGGCGTCGGGGCGCCAGGCGGGGGCCTGTTCGGCGGCCGGTTCGGCGGCCCCGGCGGGCGTCGCCTCAAGACCGGTGATCGCCACGCCCGCGCCGACGAGTCCCGTGGTGCGCAGGAAGGTACGGCGGCGGGTTCCGGTCTGCGGCTCACTGACCTGATCGGGTCTTCTGCACATGGCGCTGCTCCACGCGGTGGTACGGGGGTGATGGAGCGCACGCTATGAGCCGCCGGAGAGCGAACACAGGAAGGTGGTCGATAACGGACGGAGAAGTGCATATGAATGCCCCGGTGCGCAGCCACGGTACGGGCGGGCCGGGCCGGGCCGGGCCGGGCCGCGGTCGGTGGCGGACCGGGTCAGAAGTGGTCCACGTCGACGACCGCTTGGGCGAAGGCTCAGCGACGCCCAGGCCGCCGACATGGTGGTCGACGCCTTTCTGCGCGGGCTCGGCGGGCGGTAACCCGTACGGCAACCCGCCCGGTAACCCGCAGTCGCCGCGCCATCACCAACACACTTCGGCCCCGGCCAAACGGTAATTCCGAATACTTGGAACGGGCAGCCGGTACGCACCCCGTACCGGAGCTCAAGGACCGACCCCGCAGGCAGAGTGCTCTTCATGTGAAAGGTAGTCGGATGCAGCAGGCAGTGCCGGAGGTCCCGCTCACCATCCCGTCGATGATCACGAGTCGGGCCGAAAAGCTGTTTGCCGGCCGGCCGGTGGTCAGCCGGGTCGGGGAGGGTCTTCACCGCTCGACGTGGGGCGAAGTGGTGGAGCGAGCCCGGCGGTTGGCCGGGGCGTTGCGGGAGCTGGGCATCCGGCCGGGCGACCGTGTGGCGACCTTCGCCGGGAGCACACACCGGCACGTCGAGACCTATCTCGCCGTACCGTCGATGGGCGCGGTGCTGCACACGGTGAACACCAGCCTGCCCGCCGAGCAGGTCGCCTACATCGTGGACCACGCCGACGACTCGATCGTGCTCTGCGACCGCAGCCTCCTCTCCGAGTGGCGGCTTGCCGAGAAGCATCTGAGCCGCCCGCGGCGCGTCATCGTCCTGCCGGACTCCACCGACACCTCTCGGGACGGAGCCGCACTGGACTACGAGGCGCTGCTCGCCGCGGCGGAGCCGGTGGAGACCTGGCCGGTGCTGGAGGAGAGCGCCCCGGCTCACACCAGCTATACGACCGGTACGACCGGGCGCCCCAAGGGCGTGGTCTTCAGCCACCGCAGCACCGTTCTGCAGAGTTTCTGCACCGGCCTCACCGACGCGGAGGGGCTTTCCTCGTCCGAGACCCTGCTGGCCCTGGTGCCGTTGGGGCTCAGCCAGGTCGGGCTGCCCTTCGCCGCCGCGCTGCACGGCTCGGCGCTGGTGCTGCCGGGCCGCGATCTGACCCCGGCCGGGGTGTGCGAACTGGTGGAGAAGGAACGCCCCACCGTCGCCGTCGGGTTCGGCGCCGCGCTGACCGGGCTGCTCGACCACTGGCGGGCCCAGCACCCGGATCTGTCGTCGCTCAAGCGCATGGTGTGCGGCGGCTCTCCGGTCGCCCGGCCGATTTCGCGCGCGTTCGACGAAGAGGTGGGGTTCCCGATCGTCCAGGTCTTCGGCATGACCGAGACCAGCGGCCACGGCAGCTTCAGCGGGCTCCCCGCGGAGGTGGGCGACAGCCCGACCGAGGAGACCCGCGGGTACTACGCGACCTCACAGGGGCGTCCGCTGCCGCTGGTGGAGATGAGGATCGCCGACGACGCCGGGACGGAGATGGCACGGGACGGCCACACCATGGGGGAACTGCAGGCGCGTGGCCCCTGGGTCGCCCGTGAGTACTCCCGCGAAGGCGCCCAGCCCGACAAGTTCATGGACGGCTGGCTGCGCACCGGTGATGTGGCCGTCATCGACGAACTGGGCTACATCCGCATCGTCGACCGGATGAAGGACCTGGTGAAGTCCGACGGCGAGTGGATCTCCTCGCTCAAGCTGGAGGAGCAGCTGCTCAACCACCCCGCCGTGGTGGAGGCCGCGGTCGTCGCGGTCCCCGATGCCAAGACCGGAGAGCGTCCGCTGGCCTGTGTGGTGCTCCGCGCGGAGGACGGCGAATCGGTGACGGGTGAGCGGCTGCGCGAGTTCCTGGCCTCCCGGGTCGCGGCCTCATGGGTCCCGGACACCATCGAGCCGGTCGCCGCACTGCCCAAGACCAGCATCGGCAAGATCGACAAGAAGACCCTGCGGGCGCGGTACTCCGAGGGCACCGCCTGAGGTCGCACACACATCAGCCGCACAGAAGCCGAGAAGAGGAAACTCATAGTGGCGCAATCCGCGACGACCAGCGAGGAAGTGCACCATCAGGTGGCGGCCGCCGACCGGGTATCGAGCCAGGAGGTGTCCAAACGGCTTGCGGTGCGAGGTCTGTCGCTGCCGGAACCCTGGCGCATCCCGATCAGCCCCGATGTGAAGATTCCGGCCCAGCTGGTGCGGGTGGTCGGCTCCCGGGTTTTCATCTCGGGGCATGTCCCGATCAGCAAGGACGGGCAGCTCACCGGACCCTACGGCAAGATCGGTGACACCGTCGGCCTCCCCTCGGCACAGGACGCCGCGGTGCGGACGGTCCTGTCCATGGTCGCGAGCGTCGAGCGCACGGTGGGGGACCTGGACCGGGTGAAGGCGTGGTGCCGACTGCACTGCATGGCCAACGCGGTGCCCGGCTTCTTCGACTTCCCCGCCGTCTTCAACCCGGCTTCGCAACTGCTGCTCGACATGTTCGGCGAGGACATCGGCTACCACGCCCGGGTGGCGGTCGGCGTGGCCGGGCTGCCGTGGGACGTACCGGTGGAGATCGCGGCCGAACTCGAATTGCACCCCGAGTGAGAGTCCCGAGTGAGAGTGAGGACACCACGATGAAGACACGCATGCTGGGCGGACTCGAGGTCTCCGCCATCGGTCTCGGCTGCATGGGCATGTCCCAGAACTACGGTCCCGCCGACCGGGGTGAGTCGATCGCCTCCATCCACCGGTCGCTCGACCTCGGCATGACGTTCCTCGACAGCTCGGACATGTACGGGGTTTCGAGCGTGTCCGGGATGGGCCACAACGAGGAGCTGATCGGCGACGCGATCGCCGGACGCCGGGACGAGGTGACGATCGCCACCAAGTTCGGCATCAAGGGCTGGTCCAAGGACGGCAGCTTCGTCCTCGACTCCAGCCCGGCGTATGCGAAGCAGGCGTGCGAGGCGTCCCTGCGCCGGCTGAAGACCGATGTCATCGACCTCTACTACCTGCATCGCAGGGACCGTTCGATGCCCATTGAGGAGATCATCGGCGGCATGGCCGAGCTGGTGACCGAGGGGAAGGTCCGCCACATCGGCCTGTCCGAGGTCAACGAGGACACGCTCCGGCGGGCGCACGCCACCTATCCGCTGGCGGCCCTGGAGAGCGAGTACTCGCTGTTCGCCCGGCACAACGAGCCCGCCATTCTGCCGGCGTGCCTGGAACTGGGCATCGGACTGGTCGCCTTCTCACCGCTGGGGCGGGGCATGCTCACCGGCACGGTCCGCACCCTGGAGGGGCTGTCCGACGACGACTACCGGCACACCGACCCCCGGTTCCAGGGCGAAAACCTCGTCCGCAACCTCGCCCTGTTCGACCGTATCCAGGTCTTCGCCAAGGAGGCCGGAGCGACCCCCGGGCAGATCGCACTCGCCTGGCTCCTGGCGAAAAATGAGCACATCGTTCCGATCCCGGGCACCAAGCGGGTGCGCTATGTGGAGGAGAACGCGGCGGCGGCCGGTGTCGTACTGACCGCCGACCAGGTCGGCGAGCTGGACGCGCTGGTGCCCGGTGACGCGGTGTCGGGAGACCGGTATCCGGAGGGAATCATGCGGACGATCGACGCCTGACCGCTACCAGCGCGGCGTTGCCGCTGAATGGGCTGGGGCAAATGGACTGGGGCCTGGTCGATGACGGTGGTCATCGGGCAGGCCCCAGTTCGCACAGTGTCAGACCGAAGGTGTTCCGTAACCCGGCCAGACCGACCCTCGTCGGGGCGACCGTGCGGTCGTCCTTGGAGGCCCGCGTCAGCCATCCGAGGCTGAAAAGACGCTGGGTCAGGGCCGCGGCCAGACCGCCGGCGATGTGGTGGCTCGGCCCGCTCCAGTCGGCGCAGCCACGGACGATGGGCCGCCGGGAGTCCTTCAGCGGCTCACAGGTGATGCCCAGGGGACGGCGTTCGTCCCATGTCTCGAATTCGACCTCCCATTGCTGGGCATCCCGGCGGATCAGACCCTGTTCCTGCAGTGCTTCGGTGAGCGCCACCCCGAGCTTCCCGCCGAGATGGTCGTAGCACGTTCTTGTCTCGCTCAGAACACTCGGACCGCAAGCCGGCGGGGCGGGCAGTGTCAGATCCGGGGCCACCGAGGCCAAGGCGTCCAGCGCGACGGCGACATCGTGGCTCGCGAGCCGGTAATAGGCATGCCGCCCGACGCGCTCGACATGCAAGATGCCTCCTTCGACCAGCTTGCCCAGATGCTCGCTGGCGGTCGGCCTGGAAATTCCGACCAGGGCCGCCAGCGAACTGGCTGACAATGGCTGGCCGGTTGTCAACTCACCGACCATGAGAGCACGCGTCCGGTCCCCTAACAACTGTGCCACCGTGGCGATATCAGGCCCGAAATCCGGTGATCGTCCCATGTCGATCACCATAACCTCGGCCCTGGCGAGGCCAGCTGAGCGACACGCCGAAGTAGGGAATTCCACAGTCTTTTTCGGCCTTGCCCACAGGAACGGAATCTTTACTTCCAGCGAATCCAAAGAGATCGATTGATTCACCCCCGCATCGGAACGGAATAGAGCACTCCGATTGCCTTGCCGGGCCAACACCCTGCACCTTTCACACGCTTAGCGGGCGCCTAGGAGCCAACGCCCGGCAGCTTTCGCACACTTAGGCGGCTCCCTAACTGTTCTTCAGGTAACTTTTTTGCAGCAGGCGCCGCAGGGGAAAAGGAGCAATCGCCCCCCTTGGCCGCGCCCAGGTGCGTTGAGTTTTCCGCTCATTCACGAGAGGACCCACGCGATGGCTGACAGGATCACCTATCGGGGCACCTACGACGAGAAGTTCTACTGGGAGCGCGTCGACCGCAACCTCGGCTGGCTCGGCAACACCCCGGAAGAGCAGCGGGCTCGCCAGGAGAAGCTTCGCGATTCCGTCATCGGAATCGTCGGCACCGGCGGAATCGGCGGCGCGGTCGCCATGCGGCTCGCCCGTATGGGAGTCCGCAATCTCAAGCTCGCCGACCCCGACATCTTCGAGCTCTCCAATGTGCAGCGGCAGATGGGGGCGGATGTCAAGACCATCGGCCGCAACAAGGCCGAGGTCGTCGCGGAAATGACGTACGACCTGACCAAGGACGTGAATATCGACGTGTTCCCCGAGGGGATCACGCCCGACTCAGCCGAAGAGTTCATGGACGGCTGTGACTACGTCATGGACCAGATGGAGTTCTACCAGGTAAAGAATCGGTATGCTCTGCACCGCGCATTCCGGAAGTCCGACCGGTGCAAGTTCATGCTCAAGATACCGACGGTGGGCCACACGGTCATCGTCTACAAGTACACCAAGGACTCGATGACCATCGAGGAGGTGTACGACATCCCCGAGGACGCCGAGTTCACGCCCGAGGTCATCAACAAGCTGGTGGAGCGCGCCATCGCGGTCATGCCGCCCTATCCGGGGCGCGAGATGATCGACCACTGGTTCGTCGACATGGAGCGCATGCCCATCTTCGGCGCCTGTCCGCCGATGGCCGAGGGCATCCTGACCGAGCGGCTCGCCCTGGAAATCCTTGAGATCCCGGGCCTCGAACCCCTCCCCGTCCAGCCCGGCTACGCCATCTTCGACTCGGTGAGCTGGACGGCGAAGATGGTTCCGGGGAAGTGGTGGGCTTAAGTGAGCGAGTTACACCCGATCCGGGTCGTACTCTTCTCCGAAGTCAACTCAAAGCTCGGTTCGCCGTTCCTGTCCATTCTCGCCGAGCACCCGCTGGTCCAACTCGTCGGCGTGGTCACCAGCCCGCCCGGAAAGCTCTGCCCCTACTTCATCGGGGAAGAGGACCAGGTCGACCTCGAGAAGCAGGCCAGTGACCGAGGCATTCCGGTGTTTCGCGCGGCCAAGGTCAACGACCCCGCGGTGATCAGTGAACTGGCGGCCCTGGAGCCGGATTACTTCCTGATCGGCAACTACCAGCAGATCCTCCGGCCCGACATTCTGGCCGTGCCGACCGTCACCACGGTCAACTTTCACCCAAGTCCGCTGCCGCGCTATGCCGGCTGGGCGCCCTTCTTCTGGATGGTCAGAGAGGGAGAGCTCGACAGCGGGGTGACCGCGATCGATGTGACACCGGAAATCGACGGCGGGCCGGTCATCATGCAGAAGCCGATCCGGCTGACCGGCCATGAAACGGCCCTCGAGGTCAGGGAATCCCATACGATGGCCAATGTGGCGCTGCTGCGGCAGCTCCTCCCCCGGCTGATCGCACGGGAGTACACGACCTCCCCCCAAGTGGCCGACTTACGCAGCTACTTCAGCAAACCGGAGGATCGCGACTACTGGCTGGACTTCACCCAGTCGAGTGCGGCGATCGCGAGGACCGTCCGCGCGGGATACCGCAGACCCGGTGCGTATGTCTCCACCGACCACGGGGCCCAACTCACCATCCTGACCGTGGAAGACGTGGGCCGTAAGTTCCCCGAGCCCGATGCTCCGGGAATGCTGCGCGTCGAATCCGGCGCGGTTTATGCGGCGAGCCGGGACGGCTGGCTGCGACTGTGGTCCATCGACGTCAAGGGTGAAGAACGGCTCGCCCGAGTTCCGGACGGCACCGCGCGTTTCGACACCCGATTCCAGGCCCGCGACAACACCTAGCGGTGGCCTTCACCCCAGTGTGTCCGGCCGCGGCCGCGGCTGCGGCCGGACGCGCTGATCCCTGCCCGCACAGCGGCTGTTACATCCCCCTGTTACATCCCGCCGGCCATTCCCCGGGGCCAGATCCGTGTGGTCGGCAACGAGAGGAACACCCACATGGTTGAGCAATCCCCCACTTCTGTCATCGGACTCGACGACCGCGCGTACGCGTCCGGCGCTCCCACCCGCCGTGACGACAGCGTCAGGACGTTGGTGGACTTCAACTTTCTGTCCGCCACGACCGGCGAGCAGAAGACGGTCCGCGCGGCTCATCAGATATACGAGCATCTGATAGGTCTCTGGGCGCCCGCGGTCATCGAGGCCGCCCACGACCTCGGGGTCTTCTCCTGGCTGGCCAACCGGCCCGGCACCGTGGAGGAGATGTCCGCCGAGCTCGAAACCGATCAGCGGGCCACCCGGGTCCTCCTGGGCGGGCTCCTCGCCTACGGGGTGATCGAGCGCTCCGAGCTCGACGGCGAGGTCCGCTACTCCCTTCCGAGTGAATTCCGGCAGGCGCTGCTCCCCGGCGGGACCTTCAGCCTGGTGGGCAAGATGCTCCATGACCGGCATGTCGCCTGGGCCGGCTGGCGCAACCTCGGCGACGCCGTCCGGCACGGCACCCGCGACCAGTCGGGCAACGACCGTACGAACCAGATCTCGGAGGCCGACTACGAGGATCTGACCTCCGGCATCAACTTCTGGGCGCCGCCGATCGTGGACGTGCTGTCCGCCGCCCTCGCCGAGACCGGCTGGAAGAAGGACGAAGCCGTCTCGGTGCTCGACGTCGGCTGTGGGACCGGCCTCTACAGCCAGCTGCTGCTCGAGCGGTTCCCCGCCTGGAAGGCGGAGGGCATCGACGCTCCGCGCATCATCCGCCTGGCCACCGCGCAGGCGGAGCGGCTCGGCGTCGGCTCGCGCTTCACCGGCACGGTCCGCGACTTCTGGAAGGACGGCTGGGGCGAGACCGTCGACCTGATCCTGTTCGCCAACATCTTCCATCTGCAGACGCCCGACTCCGTACAGAAGCTGATGCGCAGCGCCGCCGATGTCCTCGCCCCCGACGGCCTCATCTGCATCGCCGACCAGATCGTCGTGGACGAGGCGCGGCCGGTGACGGCGCAGGACCGCTTCGCCATGCTGTTCGCCGCCTCCATGCTGGCCACCGGCGGCGGTGACGCCTACACGCTGAGCGCCTACGACCAGTGGCTGGCGGAGGCGGGGCTCGAACGTGTGGCGGTGCTCGAGGCGCCGATGCACCGTCTCCTCCTGATCGGCCACGCGGGCCGGCACCCGCTGCCCGCCTGAACCGGGGCACCGCGGGGCAGTGACCGACCGCCGCGCCCGACGACGGTTAGGCCGCCCCCGAATCACGGAGCATCTAGGCTTATTCGGCAAAACGGAGTGGACACATTCCACACCCGTCCCGCCCGTCTCCAGCGTCCGAAAGAGTGAGCATGGCAGTCTCCTTATTCGCGGTTGGCGATGTCTTCATCGACCGGGAGAATCCCGAGACCGCGTTTGATGTGGCCAAAAACGTACTGAGCGCCGGGGACGTCGTCTTCGGCAACTGCGAAGGAGTTTTCAGCGACACCTGGGAAAGGGCGCCGAGTTCCGGTTCTCCCGTCGTGGCCCCGACCAAGAACGCCGCACCGCTCGCGGAAGCGGGATTCCATGTGATGTCGCTGGCCAACAACCACAGCGTGGACGGCGGTCACCAGGCGCTGCTCAACACCCGGGACACGCTGCACGACCTGGGCATCGCGACGGCCGGCGCGGGCGCCGACATCGCCGAGGCCCGCACGCCCGCGATCGTCGAGCGGGACGGGCTGCGCATCGCCTTCCTGGCCTACTCGTCGGTCTTCCCGCACGGCTATGAGGCCCGCGCCGGGGTTCCCGGACTCGCCCCGCTGCGCGCCCACACCCGCTATACGCCGTGGGAGCTCAACGAGTGGAATCCCGGGCTGCTTCCCCGCGTCACCACGGAGAACTTTCCCGAGGACGTGGAGGCTTTCACCCGTGACGTACGGGCCGCGCGCGAACAGGCGGACATCGTCGCGATCAGCTTCCACTGGGGGGACTTCACCCGCCCGTTCGTGCTGACCGACAACGAGCGCCGGCTGGCCCGGCTGGCCGTGGACTCCGGGGCCGACATCGTCCTCGGGCACCACCACCACATGCTGCGCGGCATCGAGTGGTACGAGGGCAAGCCGATCTTCTACGGGCTCGGGCACTACGTCTTCGATCTGCCCAACCTGCCGCAGCGCCTGGCCAAGGACGGCTATCTCAGCGCGGCCCGGCCGCAGGACGAGATCGAGCTGAGCCGCCGGTTCGGCGAGTTCCGTATCAGCCCCAAGGAGGAATACCCGCTGCTGCCCTTCCACCCGGATGCGCGGATGACCGGCGTGGCCGTGGTCCGCGTCGGCTCCGAGGGAGTGCTCTCCGCCGGGTTCTGCCCGGCGCTGATCGACGCCCGTAACGAACCGGTGCCGGTGGCGCCCGAGAGCGAGACCGGGCGCCGGATCGTCGAATACCTCACGGAATGCTGCTCCCAGGAGCGGCTGCCGACCCGCTTCAGCACACCGCTGGCCGGCTCGGGACTGCCCGCCGACAGCATCCAGGCCCTCCCCGTATCCGAGTCCGAGATCGGAGCCAAGGCATGACCACTGACCGTCGGGAAGCCGGAGCGGCGGCGGACGAGGAGGTCGTCCGGTATGTGGAGGTGCCCGGTGTCGGCGATCCGCGCAGGTTCGGGTACGCACAGGCGGTCAGCGCGGGCGGACTGCTCTTCGTCTCGGGCCAGCTCGGGATCGACGAGGACTACAAGCCGGTCAGCGACAGCTTCGACGAGCAGGCGTACCGGGCGATGGAGAACGTCCGGCGCGTGCTGAGCGCGGCGGGCGGTGGTATGGAGCACCTGGTGTCCATGACCATCTATCTGACGGATATGCGCAATGCCCCGCGTTTCTTCGACATTCGAAGGGAGATCCTTGGGGAAATTCTGGTCTCGAGCACCGCGGTGGCCGTTTCCGGGCTGCCTCTGCCCAACCTCCAGGTGGAGGTGCAGTGCGTAGCGCATATTCCCCCCTCACAACCCACGGCGTGACAACGGAGAAAACATGCTGGACCCCGGGCAGGCACGGCCCGATATCGCGACCGTAGCCGAGCTTTTGGGCAATACGACACGCGCCACGATGGTCAGTGCGTTGGCGGGAGACTTTGTGATGCCCGCCGGTGAACTCGCCTCGATCGCGGGCGTCTCCAGGCCCACGGCGAGCGAACACCTCTCCCGGCTGGTGGACCGCGGTCTGCTCTCCGTCGACCGCATGGGGCGGCACGCCTACTACCGGATCTCGAGCCCGCAGGTGGCCGAGTTGATCGAGGCGCTGGCGGTCATCGCACCGCTGAGGCCTCCCACCTCGCTGCGGTCCGCGCGGCTGCTGAAGACCCTCAGCCACGCACGTACCTGCTACCGGCATCTGGCCGGGCGCATCGGGGTGGAGCTGGCGGGCGCGTTGCTCGACCGGGGGCTGGTGCGCCGTGAGGAGAGCGGCCTGGAGATCGACACGGAGCGCTGGGACGCGGACAAGCCGCTCGGCCTGGCCTCCGGCCCGTTGGAGATCGAGGGACAGCCGCTGATCAAAGGGTGCGTGGACTGGAGCGAGCGCCGCCACCACCTGGCCGGGACCGCGGCAACGGCCCTGACGGACCAGCTGTTCGAGCTGGGCTGGATCGCCCGAGCGCGTGAGCACAAGCGGGCGGTCGTGGTGACCCCCGCGGGCGCGGAAGGGCTGTCACGAGAGTTCGGATTGAACCTCCTGTGAATCACCCCTCTTGAACCTCCTGTGAGCCACCCCTCGCCGCCCGGGACGACTCCCGGGCGGCGGGGCGGTGGAGTGTGCGCAGACGGCCGTCCACGCTCCGGGCTGCTGTCCGTCGGTTCGACGCAAGCAACCCATTGGAGAATTGATGGCTGGCCGACGACTCGACATCTGCATCATCGGCATGGGGCCTCGGGGACTCTCGGTGCTGGAGAGAATCTGTGCCAACGCCCGCCACACGGGGTCCGATACGCAGATCACCGTGCATGTCGTGGACCCCCACCCGGCGGGTGCGGGCAAGGTGTGGCGCACCGCGCAGTCGCGACACCTGTTGATGAACACCGTCGCCTCGCAGGTGACCATGTTCACCGACGACAGTGTGGACCTCGAAGGCCCGCTGGCACCCGGTCCGAGCCTGTACGAATGGGCCAGGTTCCTCACGCTGATGGGGCCCTTCGACCGGTACCAGTACCGGCCCCTGATCCTTGAGGAGGCCGCCGCGCTGGGGCCGGACTCGTATCCCAGCCGGGCCTTCTACGGGCACTATCTGGAATGGGTGTTCCACCGCGTCGTGAGCGCGGCACCGGACCATGTCCTGGTCCAGGTCCACGAGGCACGCGCCGTCGCCCTGGACGACGCCGCCCCTGATCCGGGTGATCTCAGTGAGCTGCAAACCGTGCAGCTGGACGACGGCAGCTGGCTCGACGGGCTGCACGCGGTGGTGCTCGCCCAGGGCCATCTGCCCACCGCCGCCACCGGACGCGAGGCCGCGCTGAGCCGGTTCGCGGCCGAGCGCGAACTGCTGTACTTCCCGCCGGCCAACCCGGCGGACGCGGATCTCGGCCAGGTGCGCCCGAAGGAGCTCGTCGCCCTGCTCGGTCTCGGCCTGTGCGCCTTCGACTACATCGCCCTGTTCACCGTCGGGCGCGGCGGGCGGTTCGAACGCGAGGAGGACGGCACCCTCACCTATCTCGCGTCCGGCAACGAGCCGCGTCTGTACGCAGGTTCCCGGCGCGGCATCCCCTTCCACTCCCGGGGCGAGAACGAGAAGGGCGCGCACGGGCGGCACATTCCCGTCGTCCTCACCCCCGAAGTGATCGACGGTCTGCGCGCCCAGGGGTCGAACGGCGGCATCGACTTTCGCCGCGACATATGGCCGCTGGTGGCGAAGGAGGTGGAAACGGTCTACTACGCCACCTCGCTCACGGCGTCGCAGGGCGTACGGGCAGCTGAGGCGTTCCGCAGACGCTATCTCGCCCTCCCCTGGGGCACGCCGGAGGAGACCCGGCTCCTGGACACCTTCGGCTTCCCCCGCGACCACAGATGGGACTGGGAGCGGATCGCCCGCCCGTACGACGACCGGCAGTTCACCGGCCCCGCCGACTTCCGCGACTGGCTGCTGGACCATCTGCGCCAGGACATCGCCGAGGCGCGGGCGGGCAATGTCCGCGGTCCGCTGAAGGCCGCGCTGGATGTGCTGCGCGATCTGCGGAACGAGGTGCGGCTGCTGGTCGATCACCGGGGGCTCACCGGACACTCCCACCACCAGGACCTCGAACGGTGGTACACGCCGTTGAACGCCTTCCTCTCCATCGGCCCGCCCGTCCAGCGGATCGAGGAAGCCGTGGCCCTGATCGACGCGGGTCTGCTGGAGGTCCTGGGCCCCGATGTGACCGCGCACGCCGACGGCGAAGCCGGGGTCTTCGCCGTCAAAGCGGGCTCCGTACCGGGGTCCGAGGTGTGGACCACGGCCCTCATCGACGCCCGGCTGCCCGATATCGACGTACGCAGGACCGCCGATCCCCTGCTGACGTATCTGCTGGTCAGCGGCCAGTGCCGACCGCACCGGATACCCAACCCCGACGGCACGGCCTACCAGACCGGCGGCCTGGACGTGACCGAGGGCCTCTTCCATCTCCTCGACGCGTCGGGCCGGCCGCATCCGAGGCGGTTCGCCTTCGGCGTGCCCACGGAGGCGGTGCACTGGGTGACCGCCGCGGGCATCCGTCCTGGCGTCAACTCGGTGACGCTCAGCGACGCCGATGCCATCGCCCGGGCCGCCCTCTCGCTGGCCACCGAGGTGTCCGGGACGGAAACTCCCGAGACGGAAACCAAGACCACGAAGGCCACGGTATGACCGCGCAGGACGCCCCCACTCCGACCGTCGAATGCGGCCTGGACTCCGGGCTGCTGTCCCCGGTGCGCGCGGGCGCGCCGGCGGAAGCCGCGGCCTGTGACGAGGCATGGCTCCAGGCGCTGCTGGACGCGGAGACGGGCCTGGTCCGGGCCCAGGCCCGGCTGGGTGTGGTACCCGAGGAGGCCGCCGCGGCCATCACCCGTACCGCGCGGGCCGGCCGGCTCGACCTCGTACGGCTGGCCCGCCGCGGCCGCGGTGCCGCCAACCCGGTGGTGGCGCTGGTGGAGGAGCTGACCGCCGCCGTCGCCCTGACCGATCCGGACTCGGCCGAGTACGTGCATCGGGGCTCCACGAGCCAGGACATCATGGACAGCGCCGCGATGCTGGTCGCGCACCGGACCACGGGGCTGATCCTGGCCGATCTGGACCGGGTGGCCGCGGCGCTGGCCCGGCTCGCCGAGGACCACCGGGACACCGCCATGCCGGGGCGCACCCTCGCGCTGCACGCGGTGCCCGTCACCTTCGGGCTGAAGGCGGCGGGCTGGCTGCAGGCCGTCCTGGAGGCCGGGGAGCGGCTGCGCGGGCTGCGCGCACAGCTGCCCGTCCAGCTCGGCGGCGCGGCGGGCACCCTGGCGGGCTATCTGGAGTACGCCCGCCTCGCGGAGTCGGGGTACGCCGCGGGGTCGGGGTACGCCGCGGGGTACGGGGAGAAGTTGCTTGCCGCCTTCGCCGCCGAGCTGGGGCTGGCCGAACCGGTGCTGCCCTGGCATACGGCCCGCGCCCCCATCGCCCGGATCGGATCGGCGCTCACCGAGGTCACCGGGGCGCTCGGCAAGTTCGCCGTGGACGTCCAGACGCTCTCCCGCACCGAGATCGCCGAGGTCTCCGAGCCTTCGGCGGCCGGACGCGGGGTGTCGTCGGCGATGCCGCACAAGCGGAACCCGGCGCTGGCCACACTCATTCGCTCCGCGGCCCTGCAAGTCCCCGCTCTGGCCCTGGTGCTGGCCCAGGCCATGCTCGCCGAGGACGAGCGGCCCGCCGGGGTCTGGCACGCCGAGTGGCAGCCGATGCGGGAGTGTCTGCGGCTGGCGGGAGGCGCCGCGCACACCGCCGTCGAGCTGGCCGAAGGGCTGAGCGTGCGCCCCGGGCGGATGCGGGACAACCTGGGGATGACCGGCAGTCTGCTGATCACCGAGCGGCTGGCCGCCGTGCTGGCGCCCGTGGTCGGCAAGGCCACGGCGAAGTCGCTGATGAGCCGGGCCGCGGCGGAGACGACGCGCACCGGCAGACCGCTGAGCGCCGTGCTGCTGGACCTTCCCGAGCTGAACGGCCACGTCGACGCCGCCGAACTGGCCGAACTGCTCGACCCCGGCCACTACACCGGTGCCGCCGGCGAACTCGTCGACCGGGCCCTCGCCCACTACCGGGAGACCCGCCGTCCGGTCTGACGCCGCGCCGCTCCCACAGCCCGGATCAACGCCCACGCACGCCCGTATCCGCCTACGCACGCCCGTATCCGCCGTATCCGCACAGGCAAAGGGGTATCGCGATGTCTCGGCTCGACCCTGGGTCCGGCACGGAAAACCGTGCGCAGATCCGCCGTGTCGTACTGTCCGGCTGGCTCGGCAGCACGATCGAGTACTACGACTTCCTGCTCTACGGCACTGCCGCATCCCTCGTGTTCGACAAGCTCTTCTTCACCAACCTCTCCCCCGTGGCCGGGACGATCGCCTCCTTCGGCACCTTCGCCGTCGGGTATCTGGCCCGCCCCCTGGGCGGGGCGATCTTCGGCCACTTCGGGGACCGGCTCGGCCGCAAGGCGATGCTGGTGGTCTCGATGGCGATGATGGGCATCGCCAGCACGCTCATCGGGCTGCTCCCCACGCATGACCAGGTCGGCAACCTGGCACCCACGCTGCTGATCGTGCTGCGGCTCATCCAGGGCGTCGCCGTCGGCGGCGAATGGGGCGGGGCCGCGCTGCTGACCGCCGAGCACGCTTCGTCGCGCCGGCGCGGACTGCTGACCAGTCTGGTGCAGATGGGAGGGCCGGCCGGCACGGTGCTGTCCACGCTCGCCCTCATGCTGTTCTCCACCCTGCCCGACGACCAGTTCCTGTCCTGGGGCTGGCGGATCCCGTTCCTGCTCAGTGCCGCCCTGCTCACGATCGGCCTGTTCGTACGGCTGAAGGTGACCGAGAGCCCGCTGTTCACCGAGGTCCAGCAGAGCGAGTCCGTGGTGCGCAGACCGCTGGTCGAGATCCTGCGCAAGCCCAAACCCCTGCTCCAGGCGTGCTTCGTGGTCTTCGGGGCCACCGTGTCCCAGGCGCTGACCAGTGTGTTCACCATCAGCTTCGCGAAGGACGTCGGCTATTCGCGCACCGAGATTCTGATCGGCCAACTGGTCAACGGCGTCGCGGCGGCGATCGCGATACCGGTCTCCGCGGCCTGGTCCGACCGGGTCGGCCGGCGCCCGGTCCTGCTGGGCGCGGCGCTCACCCTCGGCGCCATGGCGTTCCCGGTGTTCGCCCTGATCAATACGGGGTCGCTGCCGCTGATGCTGATCGCGCTGGGGATCCTCGCGCCGCTGCCGATGGGCTCGCTGCTCGGCCCGGTGCCCGCGCTGTTCTCCGAGATGTTCGGCACCGGCACCCGCTACACCGGGGTGTCCATGGGCTACCAGCTGGCCGCCGTCGTCGGTGGTGGCCTCGCGCCGCTGATCGGAGCGCTTCTGCTGTCGGCCGCCGGAGGCGACGACCCCTGGCTGGTCGCGCTGTACATGCTGGCCACCTGCCTGGTCAGCGCCACCGTGGTCTGGCACACCGCCGAGACCCGGGGACGGGATCTCGCGCTTGAGTCGACTGCTTCACCGTTGGGAGAAAGTATGGACAACGGGGCCAAGGCGGCAGTGCTCGCCGGTCCTTACGAGGGCGAGGTTGCGGGTGATCTCGATGCCCGCTAGTCAGGCTTATCGCCACACCAGCGAGGTGGCCATCGTCGGTGGCGGTATCGCGGGGGCCTGGCTGGCCTACCGGCTGGTTCAGCGAGACGTGCCGACGGTGCTGATCTCCACGGAGGAGCACGCCCCGGCGGCATCCCGGCAGTGGGCGTTCGGCCTTGTGGAACAGCGGGTTTTCGACTGTGCCACCGCGCCCGCGGCGGAAGTGTTCGCGGACGGTTCCGGCACCCAGGATCCGGGCTACGCCCCCATGATGGCCGAGTACTTCGCCGAGGAATTCGAGGAACTGAGCCGGCTGGTGGAATACGGGCCCTTCGGTCCGTATCTGCATCCGCGCCTTGCCGAACCCGGTATCCATATGGGCGGCGGCGGCAGCGTGGTGGACGCGGTGCTGGCACGGTTCGAGGAACTGGGCGGGACCATACTCCACGGACGGGTGACCGATCTCGTCATCGACGGCGATGTCTGTCTGGGTGTGCGTTATGAACACCATGGCGTGCCCGGCAGGATTCTCTGCACTCAATTGGTCTTCGCGTCGGGCGGGTTCTGCGGATTGTTCGCGGACGGGGTCGGCGGCAACACCGGTTATCTGCTGGGCACATATGCGCGGCACGGCGGCCATCTGGCCAGTCTCGAACTGTTCAACCGGTTCCCGCTGGGCCTCCCGGACCTGGGCCGCCCCCTCTATCCGTCCGATTTCGACGGGGCGCCCCGGCTGCTGCGGGCCGGGGAGCGGGCAAGCGAGCTGGAGAAGGCGCTCGACGCGTACCAGGGAGACCGGTGCGACGTGGACGTATTCGCGCACTACTGGACGCGGAACCTCGATGTGCCGCACACCGTGGAGTTGGCGGACGGCACGTTCCGGCTGGGGCCGGTCAGGGGATTCAGCATGGGGGGCATGGCGACGCGACTGGCCCCCACCTTGCGGAACGTCCACGCCACCGGCGAATGCGCCTACGGTCTGGCCGTCGACTCGATTTCCGGTAAACCCTTCCCGTCCTTCCTCGCCAAGGGCCGTATGCTCGCCGACGCGCTGGTGCGACACTCGACCGGCGTCGCCGAGACCGACTTCGAGGCCGGTAGGGCCCAGCCGGGTGCGGATGCGTCCCTGCGCCAGGAGATCCGGCACCGTCTGGACGCCTTTCAGGACAGCAGATTCTCCATGGCCTCGGCCGAGGAATTCGCGCGCTGGTGCCGGAGTGAACGAGCGCGTCGCCGGGCGGGCAGCGCACCGGACAACGAGGACGTGGATCTGCTCATCCTGGCCGAGGCATACACCCGGTCGACCATGGCGCGCGGGGAGAGCCGCGGATTCTTCTTCCGCCCCGATCTGCCCACCGCCGATCACGCCCTGGACAGCCAGGTGACCCTCGCGCATTACGACGCGGCCGACGACCAGATATACGTGACGCTCTCCCCCCGAGAAACAGGAGCGAGTGCATGACCGCCGTCACCGGAATCGATCCCCGACTCATCTCGATCGCCACCGAAATGCCTCGCCCCGAGTACACGACCGAGGAATTACTCGAGGCCGGCCGAGGGCACTGCTCCGACAAACTCGCTGCGATGCTCGGCGGCCTGGGGGTGGAGAAGAGGCATTCGGTCCTCGCCAATTACACGGACGTCCTCTTCCAGGGTGCCGAACCGAAACTGGACACCCTCGCCGTCGACCTCGCGGTGGGCGCCGCCCGCACATGCCTGGCCAAGGCCGATGTGCCGGTGGAGTCGATCGGTCTGGTGCTGGGCGTGAGCAGCACCCCCGGCCGGCTGCTGCCCAGCCTGGTGTGCGATGTGTTCGCGCGGATGCCGGAACTGCCGCGGACCGCGGCGAATCTGAGCATCGAGTACATGGGCTGCTCCGCGATGTCGAAGGTTGTCGATACGGCCCGTTGGTATCTGAGCTGCAACCCCGGCAAACGGGTCCTTGTCTGCTTCATGGAGGCGATCACACCGCTGTCCCCGGAACTTCCGGGCTTCTACTCGCACTTCTCCGAAGTGGACAAGGAGGAGCACCAGGACACGGTGAACGTGCTGCACGGCTTTCTCTTCGCGGACGCTGCCGTGGCGATGCTGCTCGGCGCGGAGGGCGAGGGACCGACGTTCGGCCCGGTGTCCAATCTGACGAACGAACAGCCGGAGGACGCCGAACTCGGCACCGTCCCCGACGGCGGATCGGACATTCCGGTGGTGCACGGGCGGCGGGCCTACACGCTGGGCCCCGACGTCACTCCGCGCGGATCCTTCTACGCCCGGGAAACCGTCCGTATGGCGCTGGCCGACGAGTCCTGCGCGCTGTCCGACCCCCGTGACGCCTCGGTGCTGCTTCTGCACACCGGCAGTGTGCGCATCCTGGACACCCTGTGCGAGCAGTTCGGCCACCCCAAGGACGCCGAATCCGTCGCCTCGTCGTACCGGGTGCTGCGCGACTACGGCAATACGCTGGGGTGTTCGGTCCCCCTGATGGTGGCGGAGCCGGTGCACCGCCCGGCGGGGCAGGGCCTTCTCGTGGCATTCGGCCTCAGCTTCAGCTGCGGCGCGTTCACGATGACGATCCCCCACGGCGGCTGGAACCCCCGATGACGGCCGTGGGATGGAATGTCGACGCCGCCGTGGGACAGCGGAACCTCGCCGACATCGTATGGGGAGCCGGGCAGGGCGACGGAGTCGCGCTGATCGAGCACCCGACCGGCCGGACCCACCGGTACCAGGATCTGCTGCTCGACAGCCGACGGTTCGCCGCCGCCCTGCGGCGTCGGGGGCTTCGCCCCGGCGAGAGTGTGGCGATCGTCTGTGACAACAGCGGCGAATTCATCGCTTCCTATTACGGCACGCTGTGGGCCGGGGGCGTGGTCCTCCCCCTGGAGCCCCTGGGGAGCGGGAACGAATGGCATACGGCGCTGGAGCACAGCCGCCCACGGTTCGCGGTCGTGACCGCCGCGGTGTGGCAGAAGCTCGAGGGGCAAGCCTTCGCGGACTCGTTCCAGCATGTCTTCGTCATCGGGGAAGGCGGCACACGGTCGGCGTCCCCCATGGTCGAAGCAGTCGAGGCGGCCGACTGGGACCAGATGCTCGGTGCGGAGACGGACGCCGCGGTGGCCGAGGGAGGCGGCCGGACGGCGGTGCTGGCCGCGTCCAGCGGCAGTTCGGGCACGCCCAAGCAGATCGTGCTGACCCATCGCAACCTCGCCGCGAACATCCTCCAGGTCAACTGCGTACACCGGCTGACGGCCGACGATGTGGTCCTGGGCATCACTCCGTTCCGGCATCTGTACGGCATGCAGATCTCGATGAACCGCACCATGCACGCACGCGGCACGCTCGTCTCCCTGGCCACGCCGTTCAGCGCGGAGAACCTGCTCGACGCCGTGCAGCGCCACCGCGTCACGGTCGCCTATGTGGTCCCGAGCGTGCTCGCCGAACTGGCCCGGTTCCCCGATATCGAGCGGTACGACACCTCAAGCCTGCGGATGCTGCACTCGGGCGGCGCACCGCTCCCCCTGGCGATCGCCGAGACCTGTGCGCGCGTGCTGGGGGCCGAGGTCGTCCAGAGCTACGGCATGACCGAGGCGGGGGGCTGCACCCACGCTCCGCCCGACGGCAGCCCCAGCCCGCCGGGATCGATCGGGGTCCCCATCCCGGGCACACAGACGCGGTTCGTCGACCCCGACACCGGCCTCGACGTCGGAAACGGGGCGGCCGGCGAGATCTGGATCCGCGGTCCGCAGATCTCCCCCGGCTGCCTGCGGGGGCCGGACAGCATCGTCCCCGTCGTCGACGCCGACGGCTGGCTGCACACCGGTGACATCGGTCGCAGCGACGCGCGGGGGTACGTCACGATCACCGGTCGGTGCAAGCAGCTCATCAAGTACAAGGGCCATCAGGTCGCGCCCGCCGAGCTCGAAGCGATCCTGCTCGGTCACCCGGATGTCTGCGACGCCGTCGTCGTGGGCGTAGCGGACGAGGCCGTCGGAGAAATCCCCAAGGCATACGTGGTCCTCAGCGCCCCGGTCCCGCTCGACGAGGTGTCGGCGTATGTCGCGGAGCGGGTGGCGCCGTACAAGAAGATCCGGCGCATCGAAGCCGTGCCCCGCATCCCCAGGTCCCCCATGGGCAAGGTGCTGCGCGGCGCACTCGGGTCCGAGCGGTGAACACCACAGGAGTGCGCATGCGTTACACGCTTCCCTCACTGTTCGCCGCGGCCGCCGACGCCGCCGCGGACCAACCGGCGGTGTTCACCGACGGCGGACACCGGACCTGGGCACGGTGGCGTGACGAGGCGGACGCGCTGAGCCGCGGCCTCCATGAGCTGGGCGTCCGGCGGGGTGACGTGGTCGCCGTGCACCTGCCCAACTGCTGGGAATTCCTCACCGTCCACGTCGCCGTCGCCGCCACGGGGGCCGTCATGCTCCCGCTGCACATGGGCCTGGGGGTGAAGGAACTGCGCTCGCTACTCGAACGCACCCGGGCCCGGACGCTGGTCCTCACCTCCGGCCACCAGGGCCTGCCGTGCGGCGAGTTCGTCCAGCAGCTCCTGGAGGGATCGACGGCGCTCCAGCATGTGCTGGTCGCCGACGAGGCATACGCCGATGGCGACGGGACGGGCGATGTGCTGTCCCTCGATGCGGTAGTGCGCCGCTGGCGGGGGACCGAGCCGCCGACCGCGCAGGTCCTGCCGGAGGATCCGTTCGTGCTCCTCCCGTCCTCCGGTACGACCTCGCTCCGCCAGAAGATCTGCGTGCACACCCATGACGGCCTGCTGGCCAACGCCGCCGCAGTGGCCGCCGACGGCAAGGCGCTCGGCACCGACACGATCGTCAGCGGCAGCCCGTTCACCCATCTCTTCGGGCTCCTCTCGCTCCATCTCAGCCTGGTGACGCGGAACAGGCAGGCGCTGTTGCGCCGGTGGGACGTGGCGGACTTCCTCCGGCTGGCCGGGCAGAGCGAGCCGACCGTGCTCTTCGCCGTACCCGCGCAGCTGCGTGATGTCGTCTCCCGGCTGCGCTCGTCGGCCGACGCGGGCGGACTGCGGCTGCGCGAGGTACGAGCCGCCGGCGCGGCCGTACCCGCCACACTGGTCGAGGACGCCCGGCGCCTGCTGGGGGCGCGGATGGTCACGCACTGGGGCATGTCCGAGTTGGGCGCGGGCCTTTACACCCGGCCCGATGACCCTCCGGAGGCGGCGACCGGCAGCATCGGCCGCCCGGTCTCCGGTGGCCGGGCGCGTGTGGTCGCGGAGGACGGCAGCCCGTGCGCCGCGGGCGAAACCGGGGAACTCCAGTTCCGCGGGCCGTCCCTCTTCCAGGAGTACTTCGAGGACCCGGAGCTGACGCGGAACGCGTTCACCGGCGACGGCTGGCTGCGGACCGGCGACCTGGCAAGCGTGAACGAGGACGGCACGATCGCCTTCCGGGGCCGCGACGCCGAGGTGATCAACGTCGGCGGGGTGAAGTTCAGCGCGGCGGAGATCGAGGCGCTGCTCGACGATCTGCCCGGCCTGGGGCTACTCGCCGTCGTCGGCCGCCCGGACGACCGTCTCGGCGAATATCCATGCCTCGCCGTCACCTTGCGCGACGGTGCATCCGTCACCTTGGACCAGATCACCGGGCATCTGGCCGCCAAGGGGGTGGCCGAGTACAAGATCCCCGTCGAGCTGATCGTGCTCGACGATATGCCGTGCACCCCGACCGGAAAGATCGCCAAGAGCCGCCTCGCCACGGTGCTCGACCGCGGGGTAGCGGATCGGCGCACGCCGTGGGCCCGGCGGGTCCTGGAGCTGCCCGCGCCCGAGCGGCTTCAGCCGGCGCTGGATCTGGTGGGCGAACTCCTGGCCTCGGTGCTCGGGCGGTCCGACCGGATCGGCCCGGACCAGGTGTTCACGGAGTACGGCCTGAAGTCGCTGACCGCGGTCAGGCTGCGCGCCGGACTCGTCGAGGCCACCGGGCTCGATCTGCCGACGACCGTCGCCTTCGACCTGCCGACTCCGAATCTGCTGGCCCGGCATCTGACCGGTCTCCTCACCGGCGAGCAGCACAATGCGTTGCACGCGGCCGGCGCTCCGGTCCTGTCGCGGCCGTCCGACGAGGAGGATCCGGTCGTCGTCGTGGGCATGGGATGCCGACTGCCCGGCGGTGGCGGGTCGCCCGAGGAGTTCTGGGACCTCCTGGCGGCCGGAGAGGAGGCGATCTCCGGGTTTCCCGCCGATCGCGGCTGGGGCCTCGACCCGGATGCCTCGTACACCTCGCGCGGCGGTTTCCTCCCGGGCGCCGCCTGGTTCGACTCCGACTTCTTCCGGATCGCCCCGCGGGAAGCCGTGACGATGGATCCCCAGCAGCGGCTGCTGCTGGAGACGGCATGGGAGGCGCTGGAGCACGCCCGGATCGACCCGGACTCGCTCAAGGACAGCGAAACCGGGGTCTTCGTCGGCATGATGGCCTCCGACTACGTATCGCGCTGCGCCGGAACGGCCGAGGACGACGACGGCGGCACGGTGACCGGAAACACCGGCGGCGTCGCATCCGGCCGGATCTCCTATGTGCTGGGACTGCGCGGCCCGTCCCTCACCGTGGACACGGCGTGCTCCTCCTCGCTGGTGGCCCTGCACCTGGCGGCGCGCTCACTGCGGGACGGTGAGTGCTCGCTGGCGCTGGTCGGCGGCGCGACGGTCATGTCGACCCCGGCCACCTTCACCGAGTTCACCCGGCAGCAGGCCCTCGCGGCCGACGGGCGGTGCAAGGCGTTCGCCGCCGCGGCCGACGGGACGGGCTTCTCGGAAGGGGTCGGGATGCTCGTCCTCGAACGCCTCTCCGACGCCCGCCGGGCCCGCCATCGCGTACTCGGAGTCATCCGCGGTACGGCCGTCAACCAGGACGGCGCCTCGAACGGCCTGACCGCCCCCAGCGGCCAGGCGCAGCACCTGGTGATCCGCCGCGCCCTGGCACAGGCCGGACTCCAAGGGGCCGATGTGGACGTGGTGGAAGCCCACGGCACGGGCACCAGGCTCGGCGACCCGATCGAGGCGCGGGCGATCCTGGCGGCGTACGGGGAAGACCGCGAAAGCCCGCTGCTGCTGGGCTCGGTGAAGTCGAACATCGGCCACGCCCAGGCCGCCGCCGGCGTTCTCGGGACGATCAAGATGATCATGGCTCTGCGCCGCGGGGTGGTGCCCAGGACCCTGCATGTGGACGAGCCGACCCCGCATGTGGACTGGACCTCGGGGGCGGTGCGTCTGGTCACCGAGCCGGTGCCGTGGCCGGAGACCGGACGGCCGCGCCGCGCCGGTGTCTCGGCGTTCGGGATCAGCGGTACGAACGCCCATGTCATCGTCGAGCAGGCCCCGCCGGATGACGCAGGCCCCGAAAAGGCTGAAGAAGGCGCGATGGCGGGCCAGGACATGGACTCCGCGCGTCAACCGGCCTCCGCGGTGCCGCTGATCCTCTCGGCAGCGACACCGCGGGCGCTGAGCGACCAGGCCGCACGGGTACTCGCCCTCCTGGAAGCGGGTGCCGAACCCGCGGATGTGGGCTACTCGCTGGCCACCACACGCGCACGGCTCGACCATCGCGCCGTCGTGCGGGGCGCCGATCGGGACGAGCTGGCCGCACTTGCCGCGGGGGCGCCCGGTGCCGCGGTGACCGGTCAGGCGGATCTGCGGGGCCGGACGGCGTTCGTCTTCCCCGGGCAGGGCGCGCAGTGGGTCGGCATGGGTGTCGAACTGCTCGGCTCCTCCCCCGTCTTCGCCGCCGCGATGGCGGAGTGCGAGCGCACGCTGGCCGAGTTCGTCGACTGGTCGTTGACCGATGTCCTCGGCGACGAGTCGGTCCTCGGCAGGGACGAAGTCGTCCAGCCCGCCCTCTTCGCGGTCATGGTCTCGCTGGCACGCCTGTGGCAGTCCCACGGCGTCGTGCCGGACGCGGTGGTCGGCCATTCGCAGGGGGAGATCGCGGCGGCGCATATCGCGGGCGTGCTGTCGCTGCGCGACGCCGTCCGGGCGGTCGTCCGCCGCAGCATGCTCTGCTCCTCCCTGGCCGGCACCGGGCTGCTGCTGTCGGTCGAGTCGGCACAGGACGTCGAGCAACGGATCTCCGGAATGCCCGGGGTGAGCGTCGCCGCGTACAACGGGCCCTCCTCCGTGGTCCTGGCGGGAGACACCGCATCCGTCACCGCACTGGCCGAGGAGTACCAGGCCGAGGGGGTACGGGCCCGGGTCATCCCGGTCCGCTACGCCTCGCACTCCGTCCATGTCGAGCCCATCCGTGACCGCCTGCTGGAAGGGCTCGCCGATATCCGCCCGCAACCGGCGAGCATCCCCTGGTACTCGACGGTGACCGGCCGGGTGATGGCGGGCCCGGAGGCCGACGCCCGCTACTGGTACGACAACCTCCGCCAACCGGTGCGGTTCGCCCCGACCGTGGAGACCCTGGCGTCAGCCGGGTTCAGCCACTTCATCGAGGCCGGACCCCGCCCCGTACTCGCCGCCGCGATCCAGGAGACGGTGGCCGAATCCGGGCTGGCCCTGGCCACGTTGCGCCGTGATCAGGGCGGTGCCGACCGGTTCGCGACCTCGCTGGCCGAGGGGTACGTACGCGGGCTCGCCGTCGACTGGGCGAGTCGGTTCGACGGCAGCGGAGCCCGCCATATCGACCTGCCCACCTACCCCTTCCAGCGCCGCCGCTACTGGGTCGACACGGCGGCGCGGTCGTCCGCGGCCGGACTCGGCCAGCGGACCGTCGACCACCCGCTGCTCGCGGCGCTCGTCGAGCAACCCGATGCCGCTGCCGGTGCTGGTGGCGCGGTGTTCACCGGCCGGATCTCGCTGGCCGAGCACAGCTGGCTGGGCGACCACCGGATAGCGGGGACGGCGGTGCTCCCGGGCACGGCGCTGCTGGAGCTGGCGGCCCATATCGGGAACCACTTCGGCCACGGCCGGGTGGAGGAGCTGATCCTCCAGGCCCCGCTGGCCGTACCCGACGACCTCGGTGTCCAGGTGCAGGTACGGGTTTGCGACACCTCGCCGGCGGAGCCGGGCGAGCGCCTGGCGCTGACCGTCCACGCGCGGAACGAGGGGCAGCAGCCCTGGACGACCTGCGCGACCGGGGTGGTCACGCCGGACGTGGAACCCCCCGGGTCCGCCGGGTTCGCGCCGGCCTCCTGGCCGCCCGCCGACGCACAGCCCGTGCCGCTGGATGCCGTGTACGCGCCGCTCGTCGAGGCCGGTGTGGTGCACGGGCCGGTCTTCCGCGGGCTGCGCGCGGTGTGGCGGCGGGGCAGCGAGCTGTTCGCCGAAGTCACCCGGCCCGAGGACCTTCGGGAGGGCCCGCTCCCCTTCGCCCTGCACCCCGCGCTGCTGGACGGAGCCCTTCATCCGACGGCGCTGGCCCACGATCACTCCGCCGGTCCCGCGCTGCCGTTCTGCTGGCGGGGGGTGAGCCTGTTCGCGACGGGGGCCACGGCGCTGCGGGTGCGCCTGTGGCCGGATGAGCGGACCGGTGGGACCGCCCTGGACATCGTCGACGACCGGGGTCTCCCGGTCGCCCGGGTGAACTCCCTGGTCGCCCGTCGGCTGGCGGGCGGCCGTCTCCAGCAGGACACGGTCGCCCGGCAGTCGCTGTTCCGGATGGACTGGACGGCGGCCGCGGACCGGTCGGCCGACGACCGCGAGGTACTGGACGTGAGCGCCGAGCGGGATCCGCGGACCGCACTCACCCGGGTGTTGACCGCGCTGCAGGGCAAGGCGGCGCGGGGGGCCGGGCTGGTGGTGCTGACCAGCCGTGCGGTGGCCACCGCGGACGGGGAGGACGTCGATCCCGCCCAGGCCGCCGTATGGGGCCTGGTCCGCTCGGCCCAGCGGGAGGACCCCGGCCTCTTCGTCCTCGCCGATACCGACGACCCGGCGTCGTTCCAGCGGACCGTGCCCCTCCGGGAGCCCGAATTCGCCATCCGCTCCGGCTCGTTCCTGGTGCCCCGGCTGGCCCGGCAGGCGGCGGGCGGCGAACCGGTGACCGTGGACCCGGACGGCACGGTGCTGATCACCGGCGGGACCGGGACGCTCGGCGGACTGCTGGCCAGGCATCTGGTCGACCGGTACAAGGTGCGCCATCTGCTGCTGCTCTCCCGGCAGGGACCCGACGCGCCCGGGGCGGCGGCGCTGCGCGAGGAGTTGGCCGCCGCCGACTGCCAGGTGGACATCGTCGCCTGCGACGTCGGCGACCGTACCGCCCTCGCCGCCGTACTGGCCGGCGTCGACCCGGACCATCCGCTGACCGGTGTCATCCACGCGGCGGCCGTGCTCGACGACGGCGTCATCGGCTCGCTGAGCGCCAAGCGACTCGACGCGGTGCTGCGGGTGAAGGCCGACGCCGCCCGGCATCTCCACGAGCTCACCCGGGACCGCCCCCTGGACCTGTTCGTCCTCTTCTCCTCGGTCGCGGGCCTGCTCGGCAGCTCAGGCCAGGGCAACTACGGCGCGGCCAACGCCTGTTCGGACGGGCTGGCGGCACACCGCAGGGCGCGGGGCCTGCCGGCCGTATCCGTGGCCTGGGGGCTGTGGGAGCAGACCAGCGGCATGACCGGCGCGATGACGGACGCCGACCGGCACAGGCTCTCCCAGAGTGGTATCGGCGCGCTGGCCGACGAGGACGGGCTCGCGCTCTTCGACGCCGCCCTCACAGCCGGCCCGGCGCTGCTCGCGGCCGTGCGCGTCGACCTCACGGCGCTGCGGTCCGGCCTGCCGGCACCGATCTGGCACGGCATCGTACGGCCCCCGAGCACACGGACCACGGCCGCCGCGGCCGGTACGGGGACGGGTGCCGGGACACCGGACTCATTGCGCCGACGGCTCGCCGGGCTCGACGAGGCCGAGCGGATCCCGATCTTCCAGGAACTGGTGCGGTCCCGTGCCGCCGCCGTGCTCGGCTATCGCGATCCGTCCGACGTGGACCTCAACCGTCCATTCCTGCAGAACGGCTTCGACTCGCTCTCGGCGACGCAACTGCGCAACAGGCTCAGCGAGGCCACCGGTCTGCATCTGACCCCCATGACGGTATTCGACGCCAAGACCCCCGCCGCACTCGCCGAATGGCTGAGCGACGCGATGAGCGGAGCAGCGGAGGCGGGCCTCCGGGCGACGGATCCGCCGACGGCGGCACCGCACTCCGCCCCGGGCTCCGACTCCGATTCCGTCTGCCTGCTGATTCGGCGCGCGGCGGAGGAGGGGAAGACAGAGCGGGCCTTTCACCTCATGCGTGCGGTGGCGGACCTCAGGCCGACATTCGCCTCCGTCGCCGATCTCCAGCGGATTCCCGCGCCGACGGCCCTCTCCGAAGGGCCAACCGGAGCCCGGCTGATCGCCCTGAGCTCGCCAATGGCGAACGGCGGAGTACACCAACACGCACGTCTCGCCGCGCATTTCCAGCACACCATGCCCGTCTCGGCGGTACCCCTGCCGGGATTCGCACCGGACGAGAGACTGCCCGCGACCGCTGACGCGGCGGTCGCGGCGGCGGCCGAATGCGTACGGAAAGCCGCTGACGGCGATCCATTCGTCCTTCTGGGATATTCCTCGGGGGGAGCGCTGGCCTACGCCGTGGCCCGCCATCTGGAGACGGAACACCAAGCCCGGCCCGCTGCGGTCGTCATGATCGACGCGTTCCAGCCGGGCGACACCGCGGCCCCCGTCGGCCCCGTACTGCGCCAGATATTCGCCGACGGCCACGCCTTCGGCGGAATCACCGGCAATTCGCTGTCCGCCATGGGGCGCTGGCTCGCGGTGATGTCCGAACTGAGCTTCGAGCCGGTCGCCGCGCCGGTCCTGTTCGTCCAGGCCGAACAGCCGCTGATGGCGGATGACCCGGATACGGACCGTCGGCCGGCGGAGCCCTTCGAGCGGACGCACGCCCTCAGGACCGTACGGTCCGACCATTTCGCCATGGTCGGCACGGACTCGTCTCAGACCGCCCAGGTGATCCAGGAATGGCTCACATCCACACTCTGACCACATTGCACGGCTGCTCACGGAAAGGAGGTGGGTGGTGAAACTCTCATCGGTTTCACGTACTTTCAGCCCCGCGATAACCCGCATGCTCTTGGCCTCGGACGGTTCGACCACCTTGCTGCTCGAAGCGCTGACGGGTGGCAAACTCACCGTGGATGTCCTCTGCCAGGGCAGGGCGTCCGCGCGGGATTTCCCGCCGGAGATACCGGGCTCCATCGGGGTCGGCGCGGAGTCCGAATTACTTGTCCGGCGGTCGCGGCTGCGGACCGCGTCCGGGGAATCGATTTCGAAGAATCTGGTCGTGGCACGCCAGGGGAACCACAGCCCGATGCTGAGCCTGTTGAGCAACACGCGGGCGCCGTTGGGTCGCGGGCTGGTCTCACTCGGGCTGAGTCAATCCCGTCATATCGTCGCGACAGGAGAGGACCTGTGGGACGACTCATCGGGCAGCGCGGAGCCATGCGCGTACAAGGCGTACGTGCTCGTCGAGCAGGGGGATCCCCTGTTGTACATACACGAGAAATTCAACCCCATGTATGTGCCCTTGAAGGAAGCGTCATGCTGTAGCTGATTCAGCGAGTTGACGCCGCTCCCTGCCCGCGACGAGGTTCCCCGAGTCAGCGTGCCGCTCCGCGCGGCTTCAGCGGCGCGTTGGGCAGCTCGGGCGCGGGCAGCCGGTCGCCGTCGTACCCCGTCACCTCACCGAAGCGCGAGCCCGTCATCCAGTCCTCGCGGGCCTGCGCGATGTCCTCGTGCGACCGCCCGATGAAGTTCCACCACATCACGATCTGCTCCCCGAACGGCGTCCCGCCGAGCAGCACCAGCCGGGCGGTGGAGTCCGTGGTGTTCGTCAGCTCGAGCGTCCCGTTCCCGGGGGCGAGATAGCCGAGTTCGGCGGGGCTCAGGAGCGTATCGGCCATGCGGACCTCACCGCGGTCCACGAGGACGCCGTGCTCGAAGCTCGTGTCGATGGCCAGGCAGACCGTGGCGTGCGGCTCGAGGATGATCTCGGCGCCCAGCAGGGGGCTGAAGGTGGGCACCGGTGAGGTGTCGCCCGCGAGGGAGCCGAGGAAGACCCTGACCTCGCCCACGGGCCCGCCCTCGACCGCTCCGTCCCCGGCCGCCCCGTCCCCGGCCGCCTGGTTTCCGGCCGCCCGGTCGCCGGGGAGGGCGATGGGGCCCGGCACATAGTGCTGGAAGTCGCGGTCGGTGTGCCGGTGCGCCTCGGGCAGCGCCACCCACAGCTGTACGCCGTGCAGGATCGTGGTCCGGCCGGTGGAGACCTCGGAGTGGCTGATCCCGTGGCCGCCGGTCATCAGGTTCAGCTCGCCCGGCCGTACGTACGCGTGGCTGCCCAGGCTGTCGCGGTGTTCGATCTCCCCGCTGAACAGCCAGCTCACGGTCTGCAGACCGGTGTGCGGATGCGGGGCGACGTCCATCCCGCCGCTGACGGAGACGTCGTCGGGGCCGTAGTGGTCCGCGAAGCACCAGGCGCCGATCAGCGACCTGGCCCGCTGTGGCAGGGTGCGTCGTACGGTCATCGCGCGCGGGCCGCCCAGCGGGACGTCGCGCGGGGTCAGCACCTCCACGCGCGGGGCGGCCGCTCCCTCGGGGGAGGCACCGCAGCGCTGCACGGCGGGCTGGGTCTCGGTGTTGCTCATGGCGCGACGCCTCCCAAGCGGGCGATAGTTGTACGCTCAACAATAATAATAGCGATGATAGATCGACACCTCGGTGAGGTGCGCAACATACCGGAAGCGGCCGACGCGGCCCGGTGAAGGAGTGCAGGTGACGGACACGGCAGCGAAGCGGATCTTCGTCGACAAGCAGAGCCCGCAGGCCTACGGCGCGCTGGTGCAGACCGCCGAGGCGGTCCGGGAGACCGCCGCCGAGGCAGGGCTCGACCGGACGCTCGTGGAGCTGGTCAATCTGCGCGTGTCCCAGATCAACCGCTGCGCTTTCTGTCTGAACCTGCACACCAAGGCCGCGCTGCGGGCCGGTGAGACGACACAGCGCCTGGGCGTGCTGGCGGCGTGGCGCGACACCGAGGTGTTCACCGCGCGGGAGCGGGCCGCGCTCGGCCTCGCCGAGGCGACCACCACCCCCGCGGACGCCGCCGTGCAGGAGGCGGCCTACGGCGAGGCGCGCCAGGTGCTGTCCGACGACGAGATCTCGGCGGTGATCTGGGTGGCGATCGCCATGAACGCGTTCAACCGGGTCTCGATCATGAGCAAGCACCCCGTACGCCCGGTCCCGGGGCCGCGGCAGACGCCCTCCGCCTAGCCGGGCGGAGTCCCCTACAAGCGTCCGGCCGCCCTCAGCACCTTCGCCTCCCGCTCCGGGTCGAGACCCACCTGCGGGCGGTCCGGGCGCTGGGGCGCCCGGCCGCCCAGCTGCCGCAGCCACTCCCAGGTGGCGGCCACGGTCTCGGCGACGGGGCGGCAGCGCAGGCCCGTGGCGAGCGCCCGGGACACATCCCCGCCGTACATCGTGTCGGACAGCTCCCCCGGCGGCAGCCAGACCGGCAGCTCGGTCCACGGCTCGATACCGGCGGCCAGGACCGCCTCCGGGTCCGTCCAGCACAGCTCGGCGTCCGACCCGGTGACGGCCGCGCATGCCTCGAGCAGCTCGCCGAAGGTCGCCTGGCCCGGCGGGCTCACCAGGTTGTACGGGCCGCCGAGCCCGCGCTCGGCCGCCTCCAGCACCCAGCCGGCCAGGTCGCGGACGTCGATGTACTGGAGCGCCAGCTCGCGCGGCCCCGGCGCCAGGACCGGGCCGCCCCGGGAGATACGCGTCAGCCACCACGGCAGCCGGCCGACGTTCTCGTACGGGCCCAGGATCAGCCCCGCCCGGGCCAGCAGCGCCCGCTCGCCGAACGCCGCCTGCGCCGCCAGCTCCCCGCCCCGCTTGGCCTGGGCGTACTCGGCCTCGTCCGCGTCCGGCGACGCCTCCACCAGCGGGCCGTCCTCGTCGAGCCCGGCCGGGGCGGGGTAGGCGTAGACGGACCGGCTGGAGATGTAGACGTACCGCCCCGCCCGCCCGGCCAGCAGCCGGGCCGCGTCGCGCACGGCGGACGGCGCGCCCGTCCAGGTGTCGACGACGACGTCCCACTCCCCCGCCCCGGGCGCCTCCAGGGCCGCCAGGCCGCCCACGGCGCTCCGGTCGCCCCGCAGGGCGGTCACGCCCGGCGGCGGGTCATGGCGTCCGCGGTTGAACACCGTCACCTGCCAGCCGCGCGCAAGCGCCTCCTCGGCGACGGCGCGCCCCACGAATTCCGTACCGCCCAGCAGCAGAAGTCTCATGACGGTGACTCTGCACGCCGGGCGGCACCGGCGGAATCGGCGTCTGCTGTGAGCAGACACGCGGTGGGCGGAATCCCGGCTGGGGAGCAGAATCCCGGCTGTCGGCGAATTCCGGGCCGGGAGCGCTAGGCGCCCGCCAGGGCCGTGCGCAGCGCCTCGGTGCCCGGGGCGCAGGACTCCCGCAGGGCGGACAGCTCGTCCGGCGGGAGGCGGAGGGCGGAGCCGCGCCGACCGTGGTCGAGCGTGGCCTCGGCCGCCGTCAGCCACTCCTCCGTGGCCTCGACGCCGACGAACTCCGCCAGCCGGGTCAGCTCCGACCGGGGCGCGTCGAGCAGTCCCTCGTAGGACAGGGCCGTACGGGAGCCCTCCGGGACCCGTGACAGCGCCGTCAGACCCCGGCTGATCAGGCGCGACCACATCTCGCCGAACCGGGCGACCGGCACGGGCGCCGCCATCAGCAGCGCGGGGTCGAACCGTTCGGCGAACAGCCCCGCGAGTTCCGGCGGCAGGGCCTGGAGGTGCTGGTCGGTGAGCCGGGGCACCAGCGGGCCCGCCCCGGACGCGCTCCTGGCGTCCATGGTGCGCAGGATCATCCGGAAGCCCGGGTGGCGGCTCATCGACAGCGCGCAGTCCGGCCCGTCCCGGAACATATGGACGAACCGCGCCTCGGGGAACGCCTCCCGGATCCAGGGCACCCAGCTCAGCGAGCCGCCGGAGCGCTCGACGACCACACCGCCGCCGAACCGGTCGGCCAGCAGCCCGAACAGCGCCTCGTAGTGCCGGGCGACGGGGCAGCCGGGCCAGGCCGAGACGCGCGGCGCGAGTTCGTCGAAGAGCGCGTCCGGGTCGTCGGTGAGATGCGGCAGGACCATCGAGCACAGGGCGGGGATGCCGGTCGTCTCGGCCGAGAAGCGGCCGGGGCGCCGGTGGTAGAGGAGTTCCGGCGCCGGGATGCCGCTGCGGATCATCCGGTCGAACTCCTCGTTCGGCCGGGTGATGAGCTGCCAGAAGTCCGCGCCGGTCAGCACCCGCCCGGGCAGCGGATGGCGGTGGGGCTCCGCGCCGAGGGAGGTGAACAGCTCGTTGACGCTGAGGATGCCGGGGTGCAGGTTCAGGACGTGCGACAGCGCGGTCGAGCCGCTGCGTCCGGTGCCGACGACGAACGTCAGGGGCCGCGTGCTGATGTGGTCCACCTCCGGTGTTGTCCTGCCGTCGCGGGAGGGCGGTACGGGCGGTACGGCGAGCGATCAAGTAAAGGGCGTGGCGCCGCCGGGGCGCAAGGGCGTTGCCGGGACGGGGTGTTCACCGGCCGGGGTGGGCCGGTGAACACCCCCGTACTTCCCGTACGCCTCCGCCGTCAGCCGCGGGCGATCGCGAAGACGTGGAGATCCGCGTTGTCCGGCAGCGTGACGCTCTTGATCGTCTTACCGTCCGGCGCCCGGAACGCCTTCGTCGCGAAGATGTAGGCGTCCACGACGTCCTTGTCCCCGCCGCTGATGTTGCGGTACGGGGTCCTGGCGACGGTCACGTTGCCGTACTGGACCGTCCCTCCGCCGCCGCCCACGGTCCAGTCGGTGAAGGCCAGCTCGGCGCTGTCCGAACTGCCGTCGGTGTAGGTGACCTTGGCGGTGGTCTCCTGGTTGCCGTTGACCGCGCTGCCGACGAACGAGAGGGCGGTGGAGGCCGGCAGGTCGATGGTCTGGCCGTCGGCCGAGGCGTTGTCGGGGCGGCCGGCGGGCGAGCCGGGCCAGGTGAACTCCAGGCCCTGGACGCTGCCCCGGGCGCCCGGCGCGAGACCGGCCTCGGTCAGGGCCTGACGCGAATAGCTCCAGCCGCCGCCGTCGTAGTCGCCCTCGTCGTGCTCGCCCGCGTCGTCGGTGGCGCCGACGTTGTTGTACGCGGCGAGCAGGCTGCCGGGCCCGGCGACGGTCACCGTGACCGGCTGGACGACGTCCGTGCCCTCGCCGGTCACCGTCACCTTGGCGTCGTAGAAGCCCTCGGCCGTGTCCTTCCCGGCGCGCAGGGTGATCTCGGCCGAGCCGTCGGGCCCCACCGTCCCGGAGGCGGGCGAGGCGGTGAGCCCGTCCGGGGCGTCGGCGGTGAAGCGCACCTCGGGGCGGTCACCGTCGCGGACCGGGACGGCGGCCACCTTCACCGTCAGGCTCTCGCCGGGCGCGACGGTGCCGGTGGTGGGCCCCACGCCGATCTGGTACGGCTGCTCGCCGTCACGGAACGACGGGGGCGCGTCGGTCGCGGCCGAGCCCCAGGAGCGGTTGGGCTCGGTGCCCAGGGCGTACTCCAGCGTGCCGCCGCGCCTGACGAACGACTCCGGCAGCCAGGGCCGGCCGCTCGCCCGGCCGTCGACCTTCAGCGACTGGACGTACGGGGCGTCCGGCGCGGCCTGCGGGGCCCGGATGGAGATGTCACGGCCGCCGCGCTCGATCTCCACGCGCGGGAACAGCGGGGAGGCCAGCACCAGTTCGGCGCGGGAGGGGACCTGCGGATACATGCCGAGGGCCGAGAACACGTACCAGGACGACATCTCGCCGAGGTCGTCGTTGCCGGGGATGCCGCCGGGCTCGGTGCTCCACAGCTGCCGCATCGCCGCGCGGACGGTCTCCTGGGTCTTGTACGGCGCTCCGGCGTAGGCGTACAGATACGGCACGTTGATCGACGGCTCGTTGTCCAGTTCGGCCTTCTCGCCGCCCGCGCCGGTGAGCGCCCAGCCGCCGTCGGCGTCGTGGAAGAAGGAGTCCAGGCGCTTGACCGCGGCGTCCCTGCCACCCAGGGCGGCGAACAGGCCCGCCGGGTTGTGCTGCACCATCCAGGTGTACTGGGCGCTGGTGCCCTCGACGAAGCCGTTGCCGGTGGCCGGGGTGAAGCCGGTGACCCAGCTGCCGTCCGCCTTGCGGTTGGCCATGTAGCCGCCGGTGTCCGGATCGGCGGCGGCGTTGAAGTTGTTCTGCCACCACTGGGCGCGGGCCGTGAAGGCGCGGGCGGTGTCCGGCTCCCCCGCCGCCTCGGCGAGCTGCGAGATCGCGAAGTCCGCGCCGGACATCTCCAGGGTCTCGGCCGCGCCGCCCCAGGCGTTGGAGACGGACGGCATGTAGTGCAGCTTCAGATACTTGTCGAGGGAGGGCCGCTGGCCCACCGACATGATCGGTTTACCGGCCGGGCTGGTGTCCTTCTCCGTCGGCACGGTGGCGGCCCGGACCAGCGAGTCGAGGGCGCCGTCGAGGTCGAAACGGGTGCCGCCGAAGGCCCGGATCCCGGCGAGGGCGGCGGCCGACGGATCGCCGTTCATGACGTGGGTGCCGGAGGAGTTGTGGATCCACCGGTCCCATACGCCGCCGTTCTGGCGCGCGAAGTTCAGCAGCGACTGCGCGATATCGGAGCCGCGGCCGGGGTCGAGGAGCGTGAGCAGCTGGACCTGGGAGCGGTAGACGTCCCAGCCGGAGAAGGTGCCGTACTGGGCCCGGTGGCCCGGGGTCACCGAGTGCACCTCGCCGTCGCTGCCCCGGTAGCGGCCGTCGGTGTCGCTGATGACGTTGGGGTGCAGCAGCGAGTGGTACAGCGCGGTGTAGAACGTGGTGCGGTCCGTGTCCGAGCCGCCGCCGACCCTGATGTCGGCCAGCCGGCGGCGCCAGGCGTCGTACGCGGCGTCGCGCACCTGCCCGAAGCCGCGCCCCGGCGGGTTCTCGGCGGCCAGGTTGGCCTTGGCGCCCGCCTGGCCGACGTAGCTGATGCCGACCTTGACCCCGACCCGGCGGGTGCCGTCGGGGAAGCGGAGGTAGCCGCCGGAGCCCTTCCCGGCGACGGGGCGGCCGTCGGTGCCGTACCCGCCCGTGCCACCCTCGGCGGTCGTGGTGCCGGGGCGCAGCCGGTCGTCCTGCCAGGTGCCGTGGGCGGTGAACGCGGTGTCGAAGGTGGCGGTGAAGTGGAGTGTGTAGTAGCTGCGGCGCCCTTCGGGGTCGAGGTAGCCGCAGAAGTTGCCGCTGGTGACCGAGCCGGAGACGGTGCGGTGCGCCGGGTCGATCGTGATGTCCGCGTCCGTGCTGCCGACTTCGGCCGCGGAGGTGCGGATGAGCAGCGAGGCCGCCTTGCCCTCGGGGTAGGTGAAGCGGGCGGATCCGGTGCGGGCGGTGGCGGTCAGCTCGGCTCCGGCGCCGGAGCCGAGGGTGACCTGGTACCGGCCGGGCCGCGCGGTCTCGTCCTCGTGCCGGAAGTCGGACGCGTACACCTCGTCCTTGGTGTCCGCGGCGGGGGACGAGGTGACCTCGCCCGGGAAGGGGAAGAACGGAACGTCGCCGGAGCCGCCCGCGCAGCCGGTGCCGGACATGTGAGTGAGGCTGAAGCCCCGGATGCGGGTCGCGTCGTACTGGTAGCCGCCGGGGGCGGCGGTGCGGGTGGCGTTGCCGCGCGTGTTCTCGGGGCTCCAGGAGAGCACGCCGAAGGGGACGACGGCACCGGGGTAGGTGTTGCCGCCGTTGCGGCTGCCGATGAGCGGATCGACGTAGGCGGCGGGGTCCTTGACGAGTTCGGCCGCCGCGGCCGTCGCGGGGGCGGCGGTCAGCGCGGACGCGAGCAGTCCGGCGGTCAGGGCCACGGCCGCCAGGGCGGCCGGGGGTCTTGAGGGCATCGCGGTCCCATCTTTCGCGCAGGGCCGCGTTCGCCGGGTCGAGCAAGCCGCAGGGACCGTACCGCACGGGGCGCGTCGGCCGTAAGGGTGCGTCGGGCCGGTCGGCCCGCTTGAACTGGGCGCGGCGTACGGGCACTTGACAGGGCGGGCCGGTTGGCGGCGTACTGATCCCTAGAGCCTTTCTGACAACGTTGTCGCGTTCGTAGGTCGACCAAGCCACGTCCACACAACCGACACCACACGCCATCATGAGCACATGATTGTCCGCCAGCTACGCGACACCGAGGAGGACGCCGAGGCGGTACGGACCGTGGCCATCGCCGCCTTCGGCGCCTCCCGCGCCTCCCGCGCCCTCCCCGGCGAGACCGACGAAGAGTGGCCGCCGCGCCGCATAGCCTCCGTACACGGCCGCAACCGGCACCTCGCCCGCACCGACCCCGGCGGCTGCTGGCTCGCCGTGGACGACGCCGGGATGCCGGTCGGCGCGGCGCTGTCCAGCAGACGCGAGGGCACGTGGGGTCTCGCGCTGTTCGCGGTGCTGCCGCGGACGCAGGGGCGGGGCCTGGGCCGGGAGCTGCTGGCGGCGGCGCTCGCGTACGGGCGGGCGTGTCTGCGCGGGATCATCGTCGGCTCCGAGGATCCGCGGGCGGCCGCCACGTACCGGCAGGCGGGTTTCACCCTGCACCCGGCCATCCGCATGCGCGGAATCGTCAACAAGGAGCGGCTTCCGGCGCCGGACGGGGCCGTGTTCGAGGGCGGGCCCAGGCAGCGGGACATGATGGACTCCGTCGACCGCCGCACCCGGGGCGGGGCACACGGCCCGGACCACGAGCTGCTGCTGCGCCAGCGCCGGCTGTTCGTCTCGGACGACCTGGCGGGCAGCGGATACTGCTACGTCGGCGACGACGGCAAGGTCGAGCTGCTGGCCGCGACCTCGCGACGGCTGGCCACGCGGCTGCTGACCGCCGCGCTGCTCAGCCTCCCGGAGGGCACCGAGGCCCGGGTCCCGAGCCTGACGGCCGAGCAGGAGTGGGCGGTGGACGTGGGGCTGGCGGCGGGGCTCGAACTGTCCACCCAGGGTTATGTGTGCCTGCGCGGGATGCGGCCGCCTACTCCGTACATCCCGTCCGGCACTTTTCTCTGAGGTACCTGTCAGTGCCGCCCGATACGATCCACGGCACACCTGCTTTCGGGGGGAAGCCAGATGGACGAACAGACGACGCGCGACGGTGACGCCGCCGGTTTCGGTGGGGGTGGCGGACGGCTGCGCCGCGCCCTGGCGGCGCGGCGCGCACGCGCGGCGCTGGCGGGTGGGCTTGCCGCCGCGCTGGTGGCGGGCTGGCTGGTCATCAGGGCCGGCGACGACGCGGCGAAGAGACACTGCTGGGGCGCCTGGTCACAGAGCGACGAACCGTCGCTCCTCCTCGAGAGGGACGACCGCACCTTCCGGGAGACGGCCCCGACGCCCGAACGCCCGCGCGGCTCGTGCACGATCACCGCGAGCTGGACCTACGGCACCGACGAGACCATCCACGAGAAGATCTCCGTCAGCTACGGCACCGGCCCGAAGGACGCGAAGAAGCGCCGCGCCTGGCTGGCCGCGCTCTTCGCCGACGCGAGAGACCAGCTTCCCGAGGGGCTGCCTGGCTTCGTCAGCAAGGGCTCCGCCACGCTGGTGCTCCCCGAGAAGTGCGAGGTCGACGGCCGCCCCTCGGTCGTGACCATCAGCGGCGTGCAGAGCGACAACGAGGGCAACACCGCCAGTCTGCCGGGCGTCTCCTCCGAGCCGTGGCAGGCGGGGCAGGTGCTCGTCGACGTCGCCAACCGGGGCATGGAGAAGGCCGGTTGCGCGCCGGAGAAGCCGCTGGGTTTCACCGCGCCCATAGTGTCGGTACACGCACCTGACGGCACCTTCGACACCAGCTTCGCCCCGGGCGCCTGCCGGATCGACGGGCTCGGACCCGCACCCCGCCATGGCGAGGAGGACGAGGACGGCCTGCACTCCGCCGTGGGCCCGGTCAGCGACGACCTGCAGACCTGCGTCGTCTACTGGTCCGACAACATGGCCGCCCAGTTCAGCATGACCGCCCACCCCAGGCTGCTGAAGCTCTTCGACAGCCTCACCGGCGGCGCCCCGCTCGCCCGGGGCTGGCGCGGCCAGGGCTATACAGACGCGGATGGCGCGCTCGTCCGGACCCGGTGCGCGGGCCGTACGACGGTGATGTTCATGCAGAACACGGCCATCGCCAAGGACACCCCGTTCGCCACCCCGTCCCGCGTCTTCCCCGTCTACGCCGCCGCGGTGGCCAAGCGCCTCGGCTGCGCCGCCGTCACACCACACGGGGAGCCGGCATGAGCAGCCCCGACGAGTGGCAGCGACAGGAGCACATCCGCATCGCCACCGAGGCGGCGCGCAAGGGCCGGTGGGCGCGGCGTGGCCGACGAGCCTGGGGCCTGCTGCGGTCACGGCCCGGTCAGCTGATCTCCGTGGGGGTCGTGGGCGCCCTCATCGGCGGCCTGCTGACCGCCTGGCAGACGGACAGCCTCCCGTGGTCGGACGAGAATGAGACCGTGTGCTGGGGGACACTCCCCGAGAAGGACGCGGAGGCGTTGTTCCGCTCCGAGCTCTCGGTCCGCGCGGAGGAGATCCGCCCGGACTACGGCAGCGACAGCTCGCCCGATGCCCAGGGTGCCTGCCGGCTGGTGGCGCTGCGCGACGGCAGCCCCGTCGCGCATATCGACTTCCGGCTCCACCAGCTCGACGGGCGGTACGACCCGCAGGCCACGGGTTGGCTGGCGGACTTCCTCTCCCCGCTGGCGGTGCCGTTCGGCAAGGGATTCGTCGGGATGACCTCGGAGAACCGGACCTGGGTCGCGCTCCCCAGCGGTTGCTCCGACGGGGGGCTCTCCGACGGGCCCGCGGTCGTCGACGCGTCCTGGGGCAGGCTGCCGATGAACTCTCGTGACAAGCCCCGCTGGCGGGATCAGGTGGCGCGGGCGACCGTCCGGCTGGCGAACGGCGCCATGCGCGCCCTGGACTGCGACGGCGCCCTCCCGATCCCCGGGACGCTTCCCGCAACCCCGCGCCAGAAAAACACCGAGCCACGACGGCTCTGCGGCGTCGACGGGCTGGCGCTGGCCCCCCTCTCCAAGGACGAGCGCTACCAGCTCGAAGACACGCTGCTCACGCACAGCCCCGGGACGGCCCGCGTCTGCGGCGTCGGTCTCGGTGCCGCCGCGACCCGGGCGCGGCTGCGGCTGGTCACCATCGAGGACCCACGGCTCGCCCAGGTCCTCGCCGACCTGGGCGCGGCCTTCGGGCGGCGCGAGTTCGACAAGAGAGGCGGCAGTTCCGCCGGCCCGGGCCTGGCTCTGTACCAGACCTCGTGCCAGACCGGTCTGGTCGTCTTCCTCATCCAGGACGAGGGCACCCGCATGGACGACCTTCCGCGCAAGCTCCTCCCCCGCTACGCCGCCGCCGAGGCGGAGCGGCTGGGCTGCGGCCCGGTGAAGGTCGAGCTGCCGCGCCAGGGTTCCTGAGCACGCGGACGGGCCGCACCCCCCGCGCCGGGGAGTGCGGCCCGTCCGTAAGTCCGTGAGGACTCGCCGGACTTACTTCCGGATCAGCGAGCGCAGCACGTACTGCATGATGCCGCCGTTGCGGTAGTAGTCCGCCTCACCGGGGGTGTCGATGCGCACGACCGCGTCGAACTCGACGCCCGTGTCCGTGGTGACCTTGACGGTGCGCGGGGTGGTGCCGTCGTTCAGCTCGGTGACGCCCGTGATGGAGAAGGTCTCCTCGCCGGTCAGGCCCAGCGACAGCGCCGAGGCGCCCTCCGGGAACTGGAGCGGCAGCACGCCCATGCCGATGAGGTTCGAGCGGTGGATGCGCTCGTACGACTCGGCGATGACGGCCTTGACGCCCAGCAGCGCGGTGCCCTTGGCGGCCCAGTCGCGGGAGGAGCCGGAGCCGTACTCCTTGCCCGCCAGGATCACCAGCGGGATGCCCGCGGCCTGGTAGTTCTGCGACGCGTCGTAGATGAAGGAGACCGGGGCGCCATCCTGAGTGAAGTCGCGGGTGTAGCCGCCCTCGGTGCCCGGCGCGACCTGGTTGCGCAGCCGGATGTTGGCGAAGGTGCCGCGGATCATGACCTCGTGGTTGCCTCGGCGCGAGCCGTAGGAGTTGAAGTCGCGGCGCTCGACGCCGTGCTCGGTGAGGTACTTGCCGGCCGGGGTGTCGGCCTTGATGGCGCCGGCCGGGGAGATGTGGTCGGTGGTGACCGAGTCGCCGAGCTTGGCGAGCACGCGGGCGCCGGTGACGTCCTGGACCGGCGCCGGGTCCATGGTCATGCCCTCGAAGTACGGGGGCTTGCGGACGTAGGTGGACTCCGGGTCCCAGTCGAAGGTGTTGCCGGTCGGGATGGGCAGCGCCTGCCACTGCGCGTCGCCCGCGAAGACGTCGGCGTAGCTGGTGTTGAACATCTCCTGGCCGATCGCGGAGGCGACGACCTCCTCGACCTCCTTCTCGGAGGGCCAGATGTCGGCCAGGTGGACCGGGTTGCCGCTCTGGTCGGTGCCGAGCGCGTCCTTGGTGATGTCCACCTTCATGGAGCCCGCGATGGCGTACGCGACGACCAGCGGCGGGGACGCCAGGTAGTTCATCTTGACGTCCGGGTTGATCCGGCCCTCGAAGTTGCGGTTGCCGGACAGCACGGAGGTGACGGCGAGGTCGGCCTCGTTGACGGCCTTGGAGACCTCCTCCGGCAGCGGGCCGGAGTTGCCGATGCAGGTGGTGCAGCCGTAGCCGACCAGGTTGAAGCCGAGCTTGTCGAGGTACGGGGTGAGGCCGGCGCGGTCGTAGTAGTCCATGACGACCTTGGACCCGGGGGCCAGGGTGGTCTTGACCCACGGCTTGCGGGTCAGGCCCTTCTCGACGGCCTTCTTGGCCACGAGGGCGGCGGCGACCATGACGTACGGGTTGGAGGTGTTGGTGCAGGAGGTGATCGCGGCGACGGTGACGGCGCCGTGGTCGATCTCGTACTGGCTGCCGTCGGGGGCGATGACCGGGGTCGGCTTGGTCGGCATGCCGTTGTGGTCGATGGCCGGGGCGTCGGAGGCCGGGAAGGACTCCTTGCCCGTCTCCTCGTCCTCGGCCACGTAGTTACGGATGTCCTGGGCGAACTGCTCCGCGGCCTCGGCCAGCACGATCCGGTCCTGCGGGCGCTTGGGGCCGGCGATCGACGGGACGACCGTCGACAGGTCCAGCTCCAGCTTCTCGGAGAAGTCGGGCTCGGCGGCCGGGTCCAGCCACAGGCCCTGCTCCTTGGCGTACGCCTCGACGAGCGCGAGCTGCTGCTCGCTGCGGCCGGTGAGCTTGAGGTAGTTGATCGTCTCAACGTCGATCGGGAAGATCGCGGCGGTGGAGCCGAACTCCGGCGACATGTTGCCGATGGTGGCGCGGTTGGCGAGCGGGATGGACGAGACGCCCTCGCCGTAGAACTCGACGAACTTGCCGACCACACCGTGCTTGCGCAGCATCTCGGTGATCGTCAGCACCAGGTCGGTGGCGGTGGTGCCGGTCGGCAGCGAGCCGGTCAGCTTGAAGCCGACGACGCGCGGGATCAGCATCGAGACCGGCTGGCCCAGCATCGCGGCCTCGGCCTCGATGCCGCCGACGCCCCAGCCCAGCACGCCCAGGCCGTTGACCATGGTGGTGTGCGAGTCGGTGCCGACCAGGGTGTCGGGGTACGCCTGTCCGTTCCGGACCATGACGGTGCGGGCCAGGTGCTCGATGTTGACCTGGTGGACGATGCCGGTGCCCGGCGGGACGACCTTGAACTCGTCGAACGCGGTCTGGCCCCAGCGCAGGAACTGGTAGCGCTCCTTGTTGCGCCCGTACTCCAGCTCCACGTTCTGGGTGAAGGCGTCGGGGGTGCCGAAGCGGTCGGCGATGACCGAGTGGTCGATGACCAGCTCGGCGGGGGCGAGCGGGTTGATACGGGCGGCGTCGCCGCCCAGCTCCTTGACGGCCTCGCGCATGGTGGCGAGGTCCACGACACACGGCACGCCGGTGAAGTCCTGCATGATCACGCGGGCCGGCGTGAACTGGATCTCCTGGCTGGGCTGGGCGCTCGGGTCCCAGTTGCCCAGCGCGCGGATGTGGTCGGCGGTGATGTTCGCGCCGTCCTCGGTACGGAGCAGGTTCTCCAGCAGCACCTTGAGGCTGTACGGCAGACGGGCGGACCCCTCCACCTTGTCCAGCCTGAAGATCTCGTACGACTCGTCGCCCACCTGAAGCGTGCTATGGGCGTCGAAGCTGTTCGCCGACACGACAGTCTCCTTCATGCATGATCTCGCGCGTACTACCGCAATCCTGCCGCCCCACGCCCTCACCCATCAGGTAAGGTCAGGCTTAGTTAGGCAAGCCTTACTGGCGCGGCCGCGGTGCGCCTTCCGGCGGATATCTCGATGTCAAGATAACCCTAATACATGGACCGCCGCACGGTGGGCTCGCACTGCCGTGATCCGTTTCTCATACTCGGGCAGCCGTATGCGGCTGACCACCCTCATCCAATCGAGGCCTTTCCTCGAATGGACTGTGCCCGGCCTCGCAGCGAGACCGGGCACCTCCCGGTGACGGTCCGTTCAGGCTCGGGGCGCCTAGGTGACCGTCAACGTCACCGGCCCGCCCGGCATCGGGGTGCCGTTCGGGAAACGGACGAGGACTTGCGCGCCTGGTCGGACAGGCGCAGGGCGATGGTGTACGTCCCGGGGGGCACGTTGGAGGGGAGTGAGAAGGATAGGGTCAACGGGCCGCTGAAGGTCACTGAGGTACCGCCGGACACGGCCGGGATCCACTGCCCCGAGGAGTCGATCAGATAGAGGTCGTAGCCGTTGACACCCGCGGTGGTGCCCGAGACGTTGACGGTGAGGCGGATGTCCGTGGAGTGGTCTGTTGCCGGGATGGTGGTGGGCGAGAGCGTGGCCTGGTCGATCTGGGGCAGCACCGTGTCAGGGGCCGAAGCGATCGTCAGACCGGTCTCCGGTGCGCCGAACTCCGAGCCGTACAGGGCGACATTCCCGGCGTTGTCCGTGATGATCAGGCCGGTGATACGGCAGGTGAAGGCCCCCCGCGGCACCTGGTAGTTCACCGAGACGGTCCCGTCCGCCGCGGTCGTCGCCGTGGTGGAGGTCTGCCGGCAGCCGTTGGCACTGTTGGAGTTCACGACCGCCGAGGCGACCTCGCCCTGGCCCCCGTGGGGCCGGAAACCGACCTTGACCGTCCGGGCGCCGTGCCAGGTGTCGACCGGGTTCGGCGTTGCCGTGAAACCGTCGGCGGAGAGCACGTCGTTGGAGGTGACGTGGACGGGGGCGGCTGAGAGGTTGTCGTAGGTGCTGGTGTTGCCCGCGTTGTCGGTGAGCTTGACCTGCGAGACGGTCCACGTGCCTGATGCCGCGTGCGCGGGGAAGGTCACGGATACGCGGCAGGACCCGGCGTACGTCTGGCCCCAGTCGATGTAGCCACACCCCTGGTAGCCCTCGTACCAGGTCCACTCGATCGCGAACGAGCCGGTCAGGTGCTGCCCGCCGGGGCCGGTCACCGTCAGGGTGCCGCCGGAGATGCCGACCTGGGCGTCGTACACATCGAGCTCGTAGGTCATGCTCGACGAGTCCTCGCCGGCGTAGACGTACGGCTCCTGTTCGCTGTTCACCGCAAGGTCGTCGTACGTCGGACCCTGCGCGTCGGCGAGCGTCTTCGCCTCGAACGTGCTGTGGAACGCACCCAGCTCGGCGGTGCCCCAGTCCAGCGAGGTGCCCTGGTTGTCCCAGGCCTCTAAGCGGGTAACGGCCCAGGTGACCGACGTCCCGGCCGCGTACTGCGGAACGGCCAGGGTCCACTCATAAGTAGCCTCCTGAGGCGTCGAACCGGGCACCACTGTGATGTCCTGGCCAGAGGAGCCCACGTCATAGGTCCCGACCAGCGGCACGCCCAGGTACGTGTCGGCCGTCGCGCCCTGGCGGCGCAGGTAGACCCGCGCGCTCATGCCGTCGGTCTCTGGGGTGGTATCCGTCATCGTCCAGCGGAGCGTGACGGTCTCGCCGCCAGGCGTCGCGTCCACTTCGGACGGGGTGAAGTCCATGTTGGTCACGGCCATGGTGCCCGTCTCCTGCGCCGCTGCGGTCCCCGTGATCGGCGCCAGGGCAAGCGCGAGCCCCATCCCGATCGCCGCGGTCATCCGTCTCAGTTGTAAGCGCAACTCTGGTCCCCTCATTCTGTTTTCCGTCGTGTCCCCGCACTCGGGGCAAGCGGACTGTAACAGCGCAGTCACTGATCTGTTCGACTTCGCCCGTGCCGGCTCGTCCTTGCCGACACGGCCCAAATGGCGATCAACCGCGCCTCCGCGCACCATGAGGATCATGCGAAGGAGGCCCGCATGGACTCCTCGAGCACCCCGTCCTCAGATTCTCCGCTGAGCACCACCGAGCGCCAGGAGTACGAGCGGCTGCGCAAGGCGGTCGCCGTCCGCCACCGCCGACTGCGGTACGCGGGAGCGTCGGTGCTGCTGGTGCTTGCCGTGCTGCTGGCACCGCTCGCCGTGGTCGCCACCTGGGCGCATGAGGAGGTCTCGGACACCGACCGATACGTCCAGACCGTGGCGCCGCTGGCCTCCGACCCCGCCGTACAGAGCGCGGTGACCGACCGGCTCACCAAGCGCGTCGTCGACAACGTCGACGTCGCCGGGGTCACCGCCGCGCTCACCAAGGCCCTCGACCGGGTCGGCGCCCCGCCCCGGGTGGCCGACAGCGCGCGGCTGCTGACCGGGCCGCTGAAGACGGCCCTCACCACGGCCGTCCACGACGTGGTGGCCAAGGTGGTGCACAGCGACCAGTTCGCCCAGGTGTGGACCGCCGCCAACCGCCGGGCGCACGCCGCCGTGGTGAAGGTCCTCACCGGCGAGGGGCCCAGCGCCGTCCAGGCCAGGGGGAACACCATCGTCCTGGACATCGGCACCCTGATCGACAACGTCAAACACAGACTGGTCCACGAGGGCTACGCGAGGGCCGCACACATCCCCACCGTGGAGCGTACGGTCCCACTGCTGAAGACCGACAAGCTCGACAAGGCGCAGAACGCCATGCGGCTGCTGAACGTCCTGGGCGTCTGGCTGCCGATCACGGCGCTCGTGCTCGCCGCCCTCGCCGTGGGGACGGCCCCCGCGCACCGGGTGGCGCTGATGAGCGTGGGCATCGGCGTCGCGGTGATGATGCTGGTGCTGCTCGTCGGCCTCGCCGTACTGCGCCGGGTCTACCTGGACTCCGTCCCGCCCACCACGCTGCCCGAGGACGCCGCCGCCACCATCTACGACACCTTCGTACGCTTCCTGCGCGAGAGCACCCGCACGATCCTGGTCATCGCGGTCATCACCGCGCTGTCCGGCTATCTCTACGGCCCCGGGCGCGGCGCCCGCGCCGTGCGCGCCGGAGCCGCCCGCGCCACCGGCGCCACCGGCCGGGCCCTGGCCCGCGCCGGTGTACGTACGGGCGGTACGGGCCGCTGGCTGGACGGCCACCGCGGCTGGACCGCCGGGGTCGTCATCGGCGGCGGCGCGCTCGCCCTCGTCCTGTGGAACCACCCCACCCCGGCGTCCGTGGCGCTCGTCCTGGGCCTCGTCGTCCTCGTCCTGGTGCTGCTGGGCATCGCCGCGGCGGCGGCGAACGGGCGTCACAAGCACCCGTTATCGGCGGTGGCGGCGGCTGAGGTGAACAGGCCGAGGCCCAGGTGGCAGCCTGGAACGCAGGAGGCAGGCGGTGGGTTCCGACGGAGACGAACACCGGCCACCCCGGTTCGGCGGAGCACGGAGTGTCCTGGCCGCGGCGCGCTCCCCGTCGGTCGCCGGGCGGGTCGCCCGGCTGACGGAGCGGCTGCTTGCCGTGAACACCCTGGAGGCCGCCAGCCGACTGGCCGCGCAGGCGTTCCTGACCGCCTTGCCGCTGCTGATGGTGGTGGCGGCCTTCGCTCCCGAGGGCTGGAAGGGCCTGCTGGCGGACTCCGTACGCTCGGTGGTCGGTGTGCGCGGCAAGGCGCTGGAAGAGCTGCGCCGGGCGCTCGCCGCGTCCGGTACGACGAGGAAACCCTCGGGCGCCGTGGGTCTCCTGGTCGCGCTGGTGTCGGCGACGGCCTTCAGCCGGGCCCTGCAGACGGTCTGCGAGCGGTGCTGGAACCTGCCCAGGGCGAGGATGCGCGTGGCGGCGTGGCGCTGGCTGCTGTGGGTGCTGGTCTGGCTGGCGGTGCTGTTCGTCCAGGCGCCGGTGCGCAGGGGCTTCGGCACCGGGATCGTCTCGGGGCTCGTGCTGTCCCTGCTGTCGTCCGTCCTGCTGTGGTGGTGGACCCAGCATCTGCTGCTGGGCGGCCGGGTCGGCTGGCTGCCGCTGCTGCCGGGCGCGGTGCTCGCGGGCACCGGCACCGTCGCGCTGGGCTATGCCTCCCGTCTGGTCATGCCGCGGGCCATGAACCGCAGCCTCGCCGACTTCGGCCCCCTCGGCCCCGTCTTCACGCTGCTGTCCTGGCTCATCGTGGTGTTTCTGATCGTGGTGGCGGGACTGGCGATCGGCCAGCTGGTGGCCTCCTCCGCCTGGTACGCGCGGCTGGTCGCCCGGCCGCCGGACACCCCGGATTCGAACGCCCGCCCAAGTGACGCTCCCTGAGCGTCAGGCGCCCGGAGATGAGGTCATCGGGGGCCTCGCGAGCCGGAATACTGAGGCGGTGACTCCACCCACGCGTAAACGCGCGGGCTTCCTGCGTCGCTGGCTAAGCGGCGTCACAGAGGACCAGCCCGGCCCTGTTGAGAACGTTCAGTGCGCCAATGTGGTCCGCGTTCGCGGTGAACCCGCACAAGACGCATGTGAACTTCGCCTGGGTGACACGGTTCCTCTTGTCGACATGCCCGCATGCGGTGCATGTGATCGAGGTGTTGCGGGCGTCCACCGGGATCACGAGGCGACCGGCACTCTCAGCCTTGTTCGCCAGGATTCCCAGGAACTGCCCCCAACCCACGTCGAGGATGCTGCGGTTCAGTCCGGCCTTCGCGGCGGCCCCGTTCGCAAGGAACGCTCCGTCGCGCTCGGGGTCGGGCTTGGGTGCGGGCGCTTTGGTCATACCCGCCGTGTTCAGCTTCTCGTGGGCGATCACGTCATGCTCCCGCACCAGCGCGAGCGCCCGCTTGTGATGATGGTCAAGGCGCTGACGCCGGATCCTGGCGTGCAGCCTGGCGACCTTCCGGGCCGCCGCCTTGTGCTTCTTGGTCCGGCGACGGGTGCGCCGAGGGAAAGTGGCCAGCTGCCGCTGAGCCTCGGCCAGCTCCTCGGCCACCGCGTCAAGGAACCCGGGGTTCGGGGCGTGCTCACCGCCCGAGTCGGTGAAGAAGTGCACCGTGCCCATGTCGATGCCCACGACGCTGCCGGTGGAGGGCAGAGGCTCAGCGGGCACGCTGTCGCAGGCCAGGACCACGTACCAGCGGTTGCCCTCGCGCTTCACCGAGACCGTCTTGACCTGCCCATTCACGCGCCGGTGCTGATGCACACGCACATGCCCCACGCCCTGGAGACGTACCCGGGTGTGGGTATCGTGCGGGGTGGAGTCCCAGCGGCAGCCGTCCCCGTCCCTCGGGAAGACGACGGTATCGAAATGGCCCACACCCTTGAACCTGGGGTAGCCGGGCTTCCCACCGCTCCTGCCCCGGCGGAAGAACGCCTGGAACGCCTTGTTCAGCCGCCTGAGCGTGGCCTGCTGGCTGGAGAACGACCAGCGGCCCTGACGCTCCGGGTCGAACGCCCGGATCTCCCTCGGCTGCGCCGACTGGTCACCGTACGTGATGCTGGTCTTCGACGTGTGCCGCCAGGCGTCGCGGCGCTCCTGCAGAGCCCCGTTGTAGAGCGAGCAGTGGTCCCGCAACATCTCCGTCAGGGCCTGCGCCTGCCGGACGGTGGGCCGCAGCAGGAATTTGTACGCACGCAGCAACGCAGCCCACCCCCTTTACGTCTCCCCTGGTCAAGGCCGGTGCCATCACACTACCGGCCACCACTGACAACGCAGCGTGCTCCGCCGCTTCGCGCTCCGCTTCAAGGATTGGACACCTCCACGGGCTCAAGCCGGTGGCCCCCTCGAAAGAAGGTCTGATGGATCCGCACCTGCTCCGCACCTTCGTGTCCGTGGCCCGCCGCGCGTCCTTCGCGGAGGCGGCGCGCGACCTGGGGTTCCCCCCGTCAGCCGTGTCCCGGCACATCGCCACGCTCGAAGCCGATCTGCGGACCCCGCTGCTGACCCGGCGTCCGGTGGCGCCGACCGCGGCGGGCGCACGGCTGCTGGAACACGCGGGCCCACTGCTGCACCGGCTGGACGCGGCCCGCGCGGACGTCGAGCGCCTCGCCGGCGCCACCACCGCGCGTCTTACGCTCGGCGCCTCGCCGCCCGCCATGACGCCCCGGGTCGCGGCGGCCCTGGCCGAGGTGCGCCGGGCCCACCCGGGCGTACGGACGGCCGTACGGCTCCTGTCCCGCGACGAGATCCCCGCGGCCATGGCCACCGGGCAGCTCGACCTCGGCCTGACCGACGGCCTGACGGCGCCAGGCGACCCCCTGCCGCTGCCCGACCTCGGCCCGCTGTCCACCCTGCCCATCGCCGAGGGCGCGCTCGTCGTCCCCCTCCCCCTCGGCCACCCCCTGACCCGCCGCCTCGGCCTGCGCCTGACCGACCTCGCCGCCCCCCGCTGGCGCTGGCTCGACGCCCCCGACGCCGCCGTCCCCCTGCGCCACCTGCGCGCCGTCGGCGGCACCAACGGCTTCCGCGCCGCCCTGCGCTACGAGGGCACCGACGTACGGGCCCTCCTCACCCTCGTCGCCGCGGGCCACGGCCTGACCCTCCTCCCCCACTCCGCCACCAAGGGCGCCCCCGGCATCGTCGCGATCCCCCTGATCTCCCCCCGCCTCGTACACCGCGTCGAACTCCTCCACGCGACACCCCTGGACGACCCGGCGGCGGACCTCGCGGAGCTGGTGGCGGGGATGGTGACGGGGTTGACGGCGGGGGCGGCAGCGGGGGTGTCGGCGGGGACGGGGACGGGCGGTCACCGGTACGAGTGATCGCCGGGGCGATCAGCCGCCCGTGAGGCCGTTGCGCACCAGGGCGAGCAGTTCGTCGTCGGAGAGCCCGATCGCGCGGGCCTGGGTGACCAGGCCGTGGACGCCCTCGACGAGGCGGGCGCGGCCGACGGAGGTGGGGGCGCCGGTGACGACGGCGCCGCGGCCGCGGCGCAGTTCGATCAGGCCCTCTTCGCGGAGCCGCTGGTAGCCGCGGAGGACGGTGTGCACATTGACGCCGAGGGAGTCGGCGAGGGCCCTGGCGGCGGGGAGGCGTTCGCCGGGGTGGACCGTGCCGTCGGCGATGGCGCGGCGTACGGAGGCGGCGATCTGGTCGCCGAGCGGGACCGGGGAGCCGGGATCGACCGTGAACAGCATGTCAGCTCGCGTCCACCGAGCGGCCCGCGCCGCGGTCCGCCGCCCGGTGGATGAGCGTGTTGAGCAGCGCCGCGGCGGTGCGGGCGTCGTCCACTGTCACCACGAACTCCTTGCCGGTGGTCAGCCGCAGACACAGCGCGTCCCCGGAGCGCAGCACCAGGCCGCTGCGCCCCGCCCTGATCCGGTAGCCCCAGCCGCCGAAGTCGTCGAACGCGCTCACCTGTCGGCTGGTGGCCTCCTCGATACGGCCGAGCGGCACCCGCAGCCGGGGCAGCCGGACGACGGGCGGGGACACGGTCAGGCCGCGCCGGTCGACGGTGACCCGGCAGCCGGACAGCAACACGGCGATCACCCCCATCACGGCCATCGGCAGCCCGATTCCTGGGCTCACCGTAAAGGCCAGTACCGCGCCCGCGCACGCGAGGGCCAGCCCGACGCCGAGCAGTACGCGTGAGGTGACGGTGCGGGTCCAGCTGGCGACCTCGCCCTCGCGGAGCGGCAGCCGGTGCGGCTCTTCGGCGGGCTCGTCGGCGGGCGCGGCGTCCGCCCCGGCCAGCAGCCAGCCCAGCGCCGCGGCGAGCAGCGCGCAGGCCAGGGCCACGGCCAGCTGCCACATGGGGAGGCGGACGTCGGCTGCGTCGGGGACATCGGCGTTGGCGAAGAGCGTGGCGGGGAAGAGGTAGCCCAGCAGCCCCGACTCCCCGTACGCGAACGCGGCCATCAGGCGCAGCGAGCCGACGCCCCGGCTGCCCCTGCTGCCCCTGCCGGAGCGGTGGACGAGGGCCGCGAAGACCGCCCCCTGGACCGCTAGCAGAGCCATGCTCACCCAGATGAAGGATGTCGCGCTGGAGAAGCCGTCGGCCTTGCCGCTCGCCGGGAAGTGGGTGGCGAGCGGGTCGGGAAGGTGGTCGCGCAGGGCCGCGTACGTCGTGAGGACGGCGGCGCAGGCGAGGGCGAAGGGGAAGGCGATCACCAAGGTGCGACGTAGCGGTTGATACACGGGTGCCTCCTGCATCAGGTGTTCGCATCATAGTTGTTCGCATGCAACTAGAACAACAGGGATTGCCGGGCAGGGCGCCTGACAGCCCCCTCACCCGAACGCCACCCCCGTCGCGCACACATCTCATATCTGAGATAGTCTCTGCCGTATGACTGACGCCTACCTCTCCCGTATCGGCAAGCTCATCCGCGACGCCCGCCAGCATCGCGGCTGGACCCAAGCGCAGCTAGCGGAAGCGCTCAACACCAGCCAGAGCGCGGTCAATCGCATCGAGCGAGGCAACCAGAACATCAGTCTTGAGATGATTGCCAGGATCGGCGAGGCCCTGGACAGCGAGATCGTCTCGCTCGGATACGCGGGGCCGATGCATCTGCGGGTCGTCGGCGGCCGGCGCCTCTCGGGCGCCATCGACGTCAAGACCAGCAAGAACGCATGCGTCGCGCTGCTGTGCGCCACGCTGCTCAACTCGGGCCGTACGACCCTGAGGAGGGTCGCCCGGATCGAGGAGGTCTACCGCATCCTGGAGGTGCTGGGCAGCATCGGCGTCCGCACCCGCTGGATCAACGACGGGGCCGATCTGGAGATCGTGCCGCCCGCCGAGCTGGACCTCGACTCCATGGACACCGAGGCCGCCCGCCGTACCCGCAGCGTCATCATGTTCCTCGGCCCGCTGCTGCACCGTATGCGGCAGTTCAAGATCCCGTACGCGGGCGGCTGCGACCTCGGCACCCGCACCGTGCAGCCCCATATGACCGCGCTGCGCCCCTTCGGCCTCGAAGTCACCGCCACGGACGGGATGTACCACGCGCGGGTGGACCGCGAGGTGTCCCCGGCCCGCGCCATCGTGCTGACCGAGCGCGGCGACACCGTCACCGAGAACGCGCTGCTGGCCGCGGCCCGGCACGACGGCGTCACCGTGATCCGCAACGCCTCCCCCAACTACATGGTCCAGGATCTGTGCTTCTTCCTGGAGGAGTTGGGGGTCAAGGTCGAAGGAATAGGGACCACCACGCTCACCGTGCACGGCCTCGCCGGTATCGACCGGGACGTGGACTTCGCCCCGTCCGAGGACCCGGTCGAGGCGATGAGCCTGCTGGCCGCCGCGGTGGTCACGGAGTCGGAGCTGACGATCCGACGGGTGCCGGTGGAGTTCCTGGAGATCGAGCTGGCCGTACTGGAGGAGATGGGCCTCGACCACGAGCGCAGCGCCGAGTACGCGGCGGACAACGGCCGTACGCGGCTGATCGACCTGACCGTACGGCCCTCCAAGCTCCAGGCGCCCATCGACAAGATCCACCCGATGCCGTTCCCCGGCGTCAACATCGACAACGTGCCCTTCTTCGCGGCCATCGCCGCGTCCGCGCAGGGCTCCACGCTGATCCACGACTGGGTCTACGACAACCGGGCCATCTACCTCACCGAGTTGAACCGCCTCGGCGCCCACGTCAAGCTCCTCGACCCGCACCGGGTACTGGTCGAGGGCCCGACCCGGTGGCGGGCGGCCGAGATGATGTGCCCGCCGGCGCTGCGCCCCGCGGTGGTGGTGCTGCTGGCGATGATGGCGGCGCCGGGGACGTCGGTGCTGCGCAATGTGTATGTGATCAACCGGGGTTACGAAGACCTGGCGGAGCGGCTGAACTCGATCGGCGCGCAGATCGAGATCTTCCGCGACATCTGACCGGCCGGCGTGCCCCAACCGCCCCGGCCCGTCGATCAGGCGATCAGGCGGGCCGGGCCGACGGTTCGGCGGCCCCTCCGGCACCGCGCCGCAGGAAGCGGATCACGGGGTGGCCGGGTTCGGTGGTGACCTCGGTGCGGACGGCGTAGACCTGCTCGATGAGGGCGGGGGTCAGGACCTCGGCCGGGGTGCCCTCCGCGACGGCTCGGCCGTCGCGGAGGACGAGCAGGCGGTCGCAGTACATCGCGGCGAGGTTGAGGTCGTGCAGGGCGATCACGGTGGTGACCGGGAGGCCCACGACCAGTTCCAGCAGGTCGAGTTGGTGCTGGATGTCGAGGTGGTTGGTGGGCTCGTCGAGCAGGAGCTCGCGGGGTTCCTGGGCGAGGGCGCGGGCGATCTGGGTGCGCTGGCGTTCGCCGCCGGACAGGGTGTGCCAGGACTGGGCGGCCCGGTCGGTCAGTCCGGTGCGGGCCAGGGCCGCGGTGACGGCCTCGGCGTCGGCCGCCGTGGGCGGGGTCCAGGCGCGGCGGTGCGGGATGCGGCCGAGGGCCACGACATCGCGGACGGTCAGTTCGGTCTGGGTGTGGGCGTGCTGTTCGACGGTGGCGATACGCCGGGCGGTGGCGCGGCGGCCGGCCTCCGGCAGCGGGCGCCCGTCCAGGGTGACGACCCCGGCGGTGGGGGCGAGGACGCCCGCGAGCAGTCTGAGCAGCGTCGACTTGCCGGAGCCGTTGGGGCCGAGCAGGCCGACCGTCTCGCCGGGGCCGAGGGTGAGGGTGAGGCCGTCCACGATGACCTTGTCGGCGGTGCGGCGGCTGACCCGGTCCGCGCGCAGACCGGTCATGCCTGGCTGCGTGTCTTGCTCCGGCAGGCCCGTCATGCCTTGCTCCGGCCGCGGTAGAGCACGGCCACGAACGCCGGTACGCCGATGAGGGACGTCACCACGCCCACCGGGACCTCCTGGGGATCGAGGGCGGTGCGGGCCAGGGTGTCCACCCACACCAGGAAGACGGCTCCGGTCAGCGCCGTGACGGGCAGGAGGCGGGCGTGGCCGGCGCCGGTGAGGGCGCGTGTGGCGTGCGGGAGGACCAGGCCGACGAAGCCGATCGCCCCGGCACAGCTGACCAGGGCGGCGGTGAGCAGCGCGGTCGCCGAGAGCAGGACCAGGCGGGTACGCGCGACACGGACGCCGAGTCCGGCCGCGGCCTCGTCGCCGAAGGCGAACGCGTCCAGGGTGCGGGCGTATCCGAGGCAGAGGGCGAGGACCACGGCCAGGACGAGGGCGCACAGCAGCACCTGCCCCCAGCCGGCGCCGGTGAGCGAGCCGAGCAGCCAGAACAGCACGGCCCGGGTGGTGTCGGCGTCGGCGGAGGTCAGCACAACGAATGAGGTCAGCGCGGAGAACAACTGCATGGCGGCCACCCCGGACAGCACGACCCGGTCCGTGCTGCCGCCCAGGGTGTGGCTGAGCAGCAGCACCAGCGCGAAGGAGAGCAGCGCGCCGAGGAAGGCCCCCGCGGACAGCGACACGGCTCCCCCGCCCACCCCGAGCACGACCACGGCGACGGCCCCCGTGGACGCGCCGGAGGACACCCCGAGCACAAACGGATCGGCCAGCGGATTGCGCAGCAGGGACTGCATCACCGCCCCGCATACGGCGAGCCCGGCCCCGCATACGGCGGCGAGCAGGGTGCGCGGCATCCGCAGATTCCACACGATGCCGTCGCGCAGCGGCGTCAGCGTGCTCTCGCCCACGCCGAGGTGGGCGGCGACGGAGGCCCACACATCGCCCGTGGAGATATCGGCCGGTCCGATCGTCACCGCGACGGCGACCGACATCAGCAGCGCGGCCACCCCGCCGCCGGTCAGCAGCAGCGTACGGGCGCTCACTTGGCGAGCCCGAAGTCGCGCAGCCCCGCGGCGACCTTCTCGATCCCTTCGACCGTGCGGATGGACGGGTTCATCGACTGCCCGCTCAGCAGCACGTACCGCTTCTTCTTCACGGCCGTCAGGTTGCGGGTGGCGGGGTTGCTCTCCAGGAAACGCATCTTGGCCCGGGCGGTCTCCGCGGTCTGCTGCTTACGGGTCAGATCGCCGAGGACGATGACGTCGGGGTCGCGGTCGGCGACGGTTTCCCAGTTGATCTGGGGCCACTCGTCGTGGGTGTCGGCGAAGGCGTTCTCCGCGCCGACCGCCCGGGTGATCGCGCCCGGCGCCCCGCAGCAGCCGGCCAGGTAGGGCGACTGGGAGTTGGCGAACCAGTACATGAGGGAGACATCGGAAGCGTCGAGCCCGGCGGTGGCCTTGCTCACCCGCCCCTTCAGCTCCGCGATGAGCTTCTTCCCTCGCTCCGCCACCCCGAACGCCCGCGCCAGGTCGGCTATCTCGCCGTAGACGCTGTCGAGGGTGAGCGGGGTGCCGCGCGATCCGTCGCCGCCGCTGTCGTTGTCCTTGCCCGCCGAGCAGTCGGAGGGCGAGACGTAGGTGGGCACGCCCAGCTTCTCGAACTGCTCACGGGTGGCCACGCCGCCCTTGCCGAGGGTGGAGACGAACGAGGCGGTGACGAAGTCCGGGTCGGCGTCCAGCACCTTCTCGAACGAGGGCGCGTTGTCCGCCAGCCGCGGCACGGACGCATTGGCCTTCGCCAGGCCCTTCGGCACCGGGTCCGTCCAGGTCGCCGTACCGGCCATACGGTCGGCGAGGCCGAGGGAGAGCAGGATCTCCGTGGTGCCCTGGTTGAGGGAGACGGCCCGCTCGGGGGCCGACTTCAGGGTGACCTTGTGGCCGCAGTTGTCGAGGGTGCGCGGATAGCCCGAACCGGTCGAACCGGCCGACCCGGCGGACTTCCCGGCGCCCTCGGCGCCGCCTCCCGAGCCACCGCATCCGGTGAGCAGCAGGGCGGGGGCGAGCAGCAGAGCCGCGGCGGGACGGAGAGAGGTACGGAGCAGCAGCACGGGCATGCCTCGGTGGTCGGGGCTCGTACGCGGAGCCTGGCCTACGGACGGCCTCCCCGCCGGGGCGCGGAGGTGCCAGCAGGTCTTCGGACTCGGGTTCGCCCGGACGAGGCGCCTTCCCGGCACGGTCCCGCGCCCGCCCTTCGGCCGGCCCGTTCCCCTCCCAGTGGCATGGTGTGCCCCGCCCGTCCCCCTCACCGCTGCGCGTCAGTTCCGGATTCGCACCGGATTCCCTGGCCTCAGGTGTGGCTCGACTGGCCCCCAGAGGCTATCAAGCCCGCCCTGCGGTCGGACGTGTGGCAGGTGCGGGCCCACCGGTGGTTACGTAGGTGCCGTACCGCCCATGGCACAGGTAGGAGGAGCGAGCGCGTGACCAGCCGCGTCACCTTCATCTCAGCCGCGATGAGCCCATCGCTGCGCCAGGCCCGGTTCGACGACGGCATGACCCCTCTCGAGGACGGCGCCGCGGCACGGGCCCGCGCCGTGGCCGGGGCGCTGCCCTCGGCCGCCCGCGCCGTCACCTCCCCCAGCCTGCGCTGCCGGGAGACCGCCGCCGCGCTGGGGCTCGGCGTGGCCGAGCCCCGTGCGGAACTGGCTGGTATGGATACGGGCCGCTGGCGGGGCCTCACTCTGGACGAGGTCGGTGCCGCCGAGCCGGAGGCGGTGGCCCGGTGGCTGGCCGACCCGGCGGCCGCACCCCACGGCGGGGAGTCGGTACGGGACCTGTGCCTGCGGATCGGACGGTGGCTGGACGCGGCGGCGCTGACGGACGGCCATACGCTCGCCGTGGTGGAGCCGGACGTGGTGCGGGCCGCGGTGGTGCATGTGCTGGGCGCGCCCGCGGCGGCCTTCTGGCGTGCCGACGTACCGCCGCTGACCGCGACCGGGATCAGTGGACGGGCCGGACGCTGGAACCTCGGACTGGGGCGGCCACTCGACCGCCCCTGAAGAGGGCCCCGACCCGGTGGGGTCAGGGCGACGGTCGAATCACGGTCGGCCGGCGGCGGCCACCGGCGATGCCGGGGCCCTGGTGGCGGGTTTGGGGCTCAGCAGGCGCTCGGCCAACTCGCCGAAGACCAGCCCGAAGCCTCCCCACAGAGTGACCTGGATGGCCAGCGCGGAGAGCCGGAACCGCCACAGCACGGTGGCCGGGAAATCGGCGGGCACCTCGTTGACGGCCGGCAGAAACGCAAACGCCAGGCCGATCACCAGGGCGAAGGCGGCCACCGCGGCGACGGTGGCGTACCAGGTGCCCAGTTTCGGGGCGAGCCGCTTGCCGAGGATGGTCGCGGCGATCGCGAGGAGCACGCTGCCCACCATCATCAGCAGATACAGATTGGTCCGCTTGGAGATGGTGTCGGGGTCGCCGACGGCGGGCGGGTTGGCCGGGTACTTCAGGAACGGCACGACGTACACCGCGAGCAGGGCGCAGCCGGACAGCAGCAGCGCGGTGGCCCGCGGGGTGAAGCGGCCGATGCGGCCCAGGGCGAAGCAGTAGGCGAGGGCGGCGATGCCGCCGAAGGCGACCCCGTAGATCAGCACACCGGTGGCCAGGCCGACGGTGGACTGCAGGCTGCGGGAGACGAGTTCGACCTCGTGGTGCTCATGCGCCGGGGCATGGGACTCCTCGAAGCCGATCGCCTTGTCGACATTCGGTTCCCCGAGGAGGTAGGCGACGATCAGGGCGAGCACGCCGGCCCCGAGGCCGGCGAGCATGCCACGGACGAGCAGGTTCCGTACCGTTGCGGAATTCATGAGGGTGTCGGTGTCCCTTGCCTCAGTGGCAGGGGAAACCGAGCAGGTGGCGGGCGTCGTGCACCCACTCGTGGACGTCCTCGCCGGAGACGACCGAGGTGGCGCCCTGTTCGGCGCCGACGAAGTACAGCAGGACCAGCATCAGGATGCCGAAGAACACCGCCCACGGGGCGATCGCACCGATCGGCAACTTTGCCGGGAGAGCGGGGGTGGTGGTGGTCGGCTGTGCGGCATACTGCGCCATGGCAGGGCCTCCTTAAGGGAGTTTCGCGTCCCATCTCGGTGGTGCACTGGACGACAGCTACGGGTCTGACTCACAAGCCGTCCCTTGGATCGTGTGGAACGTCTCGTTCACAGTGGCGCGACCGTGCCGGGTTCTCACCGGCTTCCGTCTTGCCGTCGTCGATATCGCACCGACGGTACCGCGCGGCGCGGGCCTGGCCAATACCCCGCCATGTGGGGTGATGCGCTACGGCAGCACCGCGATGCCGTCCAGCTCGACCATCGCCGCCTCGTCCCACAGCCGGACGACGCCGATGACCGCCATCGCGGGGTAGTCGCGGCCCGCCAGCTCCCGCCAGATCCGGCCGAGTTCGGGGGCGGACGCGCGGTAGGCCGCGACGTCGGTGGTGTGCACGGTCAGCCGGGCCAGGTCCGCGGGGGTGCCGCCGACCGCGGTCAGGGCGGTGAGCAGGTTGGCCAGCGCGCGCCGGAACTGGGCCGGAAGCGTGGCACCGACGACCGCGCCCGCGCCGTCCAGCGCGGTCTGGCCCGCCAGGAAGACCAGGCGGCCGCCGGTGGCCGTGACGGCGTGGCTGAAGCCGGTGGGCGGGGAGAGCTCGGGCGGGTTGACGCGCCGCAGGGTTGGGCGGGGCTCGGTCATCGGTACAGCTCCTTCGCGATGATCGTGCGCTGGACCTCGGTCGCCCCCTCGTAGATCCGGGGCGCGCGCACCTCGCGGTACAGGTGCTCCAGGAGATGGCCGCGGCGCAACGCCCGCGCGCCGTGGATCTGTACGGCGGCGTCCACGACGTACTGGGCGGTCTCGGTGGCCAGGAGCTTGGCCATCGCCGAGTTCTTGGCGATGCCCGGCGCGCCCTCGTCGTACGCGGTGGCGGCCGCGTAGACCAGCAGGCGGGCGGCCTCGGTGCGGGTGGCCATCTCGGCGAGCTGGTGGGAGACGGCCTGAAGGTCCTTCAGCGGCCCGCCGAATGCGGTGCGCTCCCCGGCGTGGGCCACGGACGCGTCGAGCGCGGCCTGGGCCATGCCGACGGCGAACGCGCCGACGCTCGGCCGCAGCAGGTTGAGGGTGCGCATGGCGACCCCGAACCCCTTGTCGGGTGTGCCCAGGACGTCCTCGCGGGTGACGGGGACACCGTCGAAGGCGAGGCTGCCGATGGGGTGCGGGCTGAGCATGTCAAGACGCTCGCCGGTGAGCCCCGGCCGGTCGGCGGGGACGAGAAAGGCGGTGACGCCGCGCGAGCCCGCGCCCTGGGTGGTGCGGGCGAAGACGACGGTGAAGTCGGCCTCCGGGGCGTTGGAGATCCAGCACTTCTCGCCCTCCAGCCGCCAGCCACCGGCCCCGTCGGGGTCGGCCCGCAGACCGAGCGCGGCGGCGTCGGAGCCGGCCTGCGGCTCGCTGAGCGCGAAGGCGGCGACCGCGCGGCCCGCCCGGACCTCGGGCATCCAGCGCGCGTACTGCTCGGGGCTGCCGGAAAGCACGATCGGATAGCCGCCAAGCCCCTGGAGGGCGAGCGCGGTCTCGGCCTCCGTGCACTCCCGGGCGAGCGATTCGCGCAGCAGGCACAGGTCGAGGGCGCGCACCGGCCCCTCGTCGGGGAACAACCGCCGCAGCAGACCGAGTTCGCCGAGCGCGGCGGTCAGCGGCCGGTTGACCCGGCCTGGCGGGCCGCTCTCGGCGAGCGGGCGCAGCAGGTCGCGGGCGAGCGACCGCACCCCGGCGCACCAGCGCCGCTGCTTCGGATCAAGTGCGAACGACGGCACTGGACGGCCTCCCCAACGGAACGTTTATCGCGATCTGTTGACTGTCGTCACCATCACGTTACGCTGACAAGGCGACTTCAGGCAGGCATGTGCAGGCATAGGGGGCGCGTCCTCGATGGAGCTCAGGCCTTCGGCCCATACCGACACCTTCGCCCGGGACCATCTGCCGCCCGCCGAGCAGTGGCCCGCCTTCCACCTCGACCTGCCAGGACCGTCCTACCCCGACCGTCTCAACTGCGGCGCCGAGCTGCTGGACCGCAGCGTCGAGCGGTTCGGCGCCGACCGGGTCGCGGTGCGCGCCGCCACGGGCGAGGTGTGGACGTACGGCGAACTGCGCGCCCACGTCGACCGGGTCGCACACACCCTGACCGGCCCGCTCGGCGTGGTCCCCGGCAACCGGGTGCTGCTGCGCGGGGCCACCTCGCCGTGGCTGGCCGCCTGCTGGCTGGCGGTGATGAAGGCGGGGGCGGTCGCCGTGACCGTACTGGCCGCCCACCGGGCCCGGGAGTTGGCGACGATCTGCGAGCTGGCCCGGATACGGCACGCTCTGTGTGACGTACGGTGCGCGGACGACCTGGTGAAGGCCGGGGTGCCGGGGCTGCGGACGACGTACTACGGCGGGGACGGCCCCGAGGACCTGCTACGGCTCGCGGCCACCGCGCCCGCGTCGTACGAGGCGGTGGAGACCTCCGCCGACGACGTGGCGCTGATCGCCTTCACCTCGGGGACGACCGGGCGGCCCAAGGGCTGTATGCACTTCCACCGCGATGTGCTGGCCATCGCCGACACCTTCTCGGCGCAGGTGCTGCGGCCCCGCCCCGAGGACGTGTTCGCGGGCAGCCCTCCGCTCGGCTTCACCTTCGGCCTCGGCGGCCTGGTCGTCTTCCCGCTGCGCGCGGGCGCTTCCGCGCTGCTGTCCGACTGGGGCGGTCCGGAGCGGCTGCTGGCCGATATCGCACGGCACCGGATCTCCGTGCTGTTCACCGCGCCGACCGCCTACCGGGCGATGCTGGGGCGGCTGGACGGCGCGGCGCCGGACGGCGGCGCGTACGACATCTCCTCGCTGCGCCGCTGCGTCTCGGCCGGCGAGCACCTGCCCACCGGCACCTGGCACGCATGGCACCGGGCGACCGGGCTGCGGATCATCAACGGCATCGGGTCGACCGAGCTGCTGCACATCTTCATCTCCGCCGCCGACGACGCGATCCGGCCGGGCGCGACCGGGGTCCCGGTGCCGGGATTCGAGGCGCGGGTGGTGGACTTCACGGACGCGGCCTCCGGGTTGCGGCCCGTTCCGGACGGACGGCCCGGGCTGCTCGCCGTGCGCGGGCCCACGGGCTGTCGCTATCTGGCGGACGAGCGGCAGCGCGAATACGTACAGGACGGCTGGAACCTCACCGGGGACGCCTTCATCCGCGACCCGGACGGCTACTTCCGGTATATGGCACGCGCCGACGACATGATCATCTCGGCCGGGTACAACATCGCGGGCCCCGAGGTCGAGGAGGCGCTGCTGCGCCACCCGCATGTGGTGGAGGCCGCGGTGACCGGGCGGCCGGACGAGCGGCGGGGCACGGTCGTGGTCGCGCATGTGGTGCTGCGGCCGGGCGTCGCGCATACCGAGGAAACCATGGCCGCGCTGCGGGAGTTCATCACCGCGGAGCTGGCCCCGTACAAGTGCCCGCGCGAGTTCGTCTTCCTGGACGCCCTGCCCCGCACCGCCACCGGCAAGCTCCAGCGCTATCTGCTGCGGGACGGGACCACGCGGCACGGTAAGTGGGGCACGAACGGCGCCCTAGAGTAAGCGCGTGACCGGCCAGCCCACCCCTCGCTCCTTGATCGTCACCTTCTACGGCGCCTACGGCCGCGGCGGCGCCGGCCGCCCCGCCGGACCCGTCCCCATCGCCGCGCTGATCCGGCTGCTGGGCGCGGTGGGCGTGGACGCGCCCTCCGTACGGTCCGCCGTCTCCCGCCTCAAGCGGCGCGCGCTGCTGGTCGCCGACCGCACGGACGCCGGGGCCGCCGGATACGCGCTCTCCGAGGACGCGCGCCAACTGCTCGACGACGGCGACCGCCGCATCTACGGCCGCCCGGGGGCGGAGGAGAATACGGACGGCTGGCTGCTCGCCGTCTTCTCGGTCCCCGAACAGGAGCGCCACAAGCGCCATCTGCTGCGCTCGCGGCTGGCCCGGCTCGGCTTCGGCACCGCCGCGCCCGGGGTGTGGATCGCCCCCGAACACCTCTACGACGAGACCCGCCACACCCTGGCCCGCCTCGAACTCTCCCCGTACGTCGACCTCTTCCGCGGCGCCCACGCGGACTTCGAGCCGACGGAGCAGGCGGTGCGCCGCTGGTGGGACCTGGGGCAGCTGGCGAAGCTGCACCGCGCCTACCTGGACGCCCAGGAACCGGTGCTGGAGCGCTGGGCGGGACGCGCCATACCGGACCCCGAGGATGCCTACCGCGACTACGTCCTCGCCCTGGACTCCTGGCGCTTCCTCCCCTACGCCGACCCCGGTCTGCCGCCCGCGCTGCTGCCGCGGGACTGGCCCGGCGTCCGGGCGGCGGAGGTGTTCACGGCGCTGCACGACCGGCTGTACGACGCGGGCGCCGGGTACGTACGGGAGGTGCTGACGGCCACGCGTGCCTGACACCTGACGCCCAACACCGAACGCCTCACACTCCGATCGCGCCGTCGATCCGCTCCCGCAGCAGGTCGGCGTGGCCGTTGTGCCGGGCGTACTCCTCGATCATGTGGATGAGGACCCAGCGCAGCGAGACCGCCCCGAGCCATCCGTCGTCGCGCGTGATGTCCAGGTCGGGTGCCTCGGCGACGAAGCGCTCGGCGAAGGCCACCTCCGCGCGCCAGGCCTCCCACGCCTCCGCGACGACCGCCGGACCGGGCATCGCACCGTCGAAGTCCTGGTCGGGGTTGTCCTCGGTGGAGAAGAGCAGCGGCACCTCCTGTCCGGCCATGACCCGCCGGAACCAGCGGCGCTCCACATCGGCGAGATGCCGGACCAGCCCGAGCAGCGAGAGCGTGGAGGGCTCCACCGAGCGCCGGGACAACGCGTCCTCCACGCCCGCGCACTTCAGCTCCAGGGTCGCCCGCTGCTTGGCCAGGCAGTCGACCAGGATGCCCCGTTCGTCACCGGTCGTCCGGGCGTCGAGCCTGCGGTCCTGCTCCTCGGGGACGAACAGCTCGGCCCTTCTGCGCATGGTCATGCCCTCATCATCGTCCATCGGCGCGGCCCGTCGGGGGCTTTCTGCTGCCTGCCCGGTACGGGAGCGGCCAGGGCGCGCCGGGGCCGGTGTAGCCCTGTTCGGCGGCGGCGTGCAGGGTCCAGTGCGGGTCGTAGAGATGGGGGCGGCCGAGTGCGCACAGGTCGACGCGGCCCGCCAGCAGCAGGGAGTTCACATCGTCCCAGGAGGAGATGGCCCCGACCGCGATGACGGGGACGCCGAGTTCATTGCGTATCCGGTCGGCGTACGGGGTCTGGTACGAGCGGCCGAAGTCGGGGCGCTCGTCGGGGACGACCTGGCCGGTGGAGACGTCGATCGCGTCCGCGCCGTGGGCGGCGAAGGCGGCGGCGACGGCGACCGCGTCATCGGCGGTCGTACCGCCCTCGGCCCAGTCGGTGGCGGAGATGCGGACCGTCATCGGGGAGTCGGCGGGCCACACCTCCCGTACGGCGTCGAAGACTTCGAGCGGATAGCGCAGCCGGGCGGCGAGGGTGCCGCCGTAGGCGTCGGTGCGGTGGTTGGTGAGCGGGGACAGGAAGCTGGAGAGCAGATAGCCGTGGGCGCAGTGGAGTTCGAGGAGGTCGAAGCCGGCGCGCGCGGCGCGCCGCGCGGCGGCGACGAACTGCTCACGGACGGCGGCGAGCCCGGCGGTGTCCAGGGCCTGGGGAACCTGGCTGACACCGCGGCGGTAGGGCAGCGGCGAGGGGGCGACCAAGGGCCAGTTGCCGCGCGGAAGGGGATCGTCCATTCCCTCCCACATCAGCCGGGTGGAACCCTTGCGGCCGCTGTGGCCCAGCTGGACGCCGAGGGCCGTGCCCGGGGAGGCGTCGTGCGCGAAGTCGACGACCCGGCGCCAGGCGGCGTCGTGCGCGTCGGCGTACAGGCCCGTACAGCCGGGGGTGATACGGCCCTCTGGGCTCACGCACACCATCTCGGTCATCACCAGGCCCGCACCGCCCAGCGCCCGCGCGCCCAGGTGGACGAGGTGGAAGTCGCCGGGGGTGCCGTCCTGGGCCGAGTACATGTCCATGGGCGAGACGACCACCCGGTTGCGCAGCGTCAGTCCGCGCAGCCGGAAGGGGGTGAACATCGGCGGGGTGTCCGGGGGCAGCTCGGCCTCGCGCTCGACCGCCGACACGAAGGCGGCGTCGCGCAGCCGCAGATTGTCGTGGGTGACGCGGCGGCTGCGGGTGAGGAGGTTGAAGGCGAACCGGCGGGGCGGCTGGTCCACGTACAGCGCCAGGTTCTCGAACCACTCCAGGCTGGCGCGGGCCGCGCGCTGGGTCGACTCGACGGCCGGGCGGCGCTCGGCCTCGTACGCCGCTAATGCCTCGGACAGCGGGGAACGCTGCTCTTGGAGGTGGTTCGCGAGGTGGTTCGCGAGCGCCACGGCGTCCTCGATGGCGAGCTTGGTGCCGGAGCCGATCGAGAAGTGCGCGGTGTGCGCGGCGTCGCCGAGCAGCACCGTGTTCCCGTGCCACCAGCGCTCGTTGACGACCGTACGGAAGGCGGTCCACTGGGAGCGGTTGCCGCGCAGCGGTCGGCCCCCGAGGGCGTCGGCGAAGAGCTCGGCGCACCGCCGCGTGGACTCCCGCTCGTCCAGCCGGTCGAGTCCGGCCCGGCGCCAGACCTCCTCGCGGGCCTCGACGATGACGGTGCTGGCGTCCGGTGCGTAGGGGTAGCCGTGCAGTTGCAGCACGCCGTGCTCGGTCTCGGCGATCTCGAAGCGGAAGGCGTCGAACGCGAAGTCGGCGGAGAGCCAGATGTAGCGGCAGCGGTGGGTGGTCAGCCGGGTCCCGAAGACGTCGGCGCAGTCCTGGCGGGTCGCGCTGTGCACCCCGTCGGCGGCGATCACCAGGTCGTACGCGCGGGCCAGTTCGGCGGCGGGGGGCGCGTGGGTCCGGAAGTTGAGCCGGACGCCCAGGGCGCGGCAGCGCTCGTGCAGGATCCGCAGCAGGCGGCGCCGGCCGAGGGCGGCGAAGCCGTGGCCGCCCGAGGTCAGCGTCTGTCCGCGGTGCGCGACATCGATGTCGTCCCAGCGGACGAAGTCCTCGCGCAGGGCGGCGTAAACGGCGGGGTCGGCGTGTTCGATGCCGCCAAGGGTCTCGTCGGAGAGGACGACACCGAAGCCGAAGGTGTCGTCGGCGGCGTTGCGCTCCCACACGGTGACCTCGGGCCCGGGGGTGAGCCGGCGCAGCAGCGCGGCCACGTACAGACCACCGGGCCCGCCGCCGACGACGGCGATCCGGAGGGGGCGGGCCCTGGTCCGCTGGGGCGGCGACAGCCGCCCGCCCGGCAGGGCCTGCGGCGGCCGGGCGCGCGCCCGGCCGGCGGGGGCGGCGGGTGGCGGGGTCGGCGGCGGCTGCGCCCCGCGGGGCGGCTGAGGTGGCGGAGTCAGCTGGGCCCGCTCGGGCAGCGGCGGCCGCCGGGCCCGCCAGGGCGACGGCTGCACCCCTTGGGGCGGCTGGGTCGACGGAGTCGGCTCGGCCCGCTCGGGCGGCCGGGGCGGCTCGGCCCGCCGGGACGACCGGGGCGGCCAGGGTCGCGGAGTCAGCTCGGCCGGCTGAACCCGCTCGGGCGGCCAGAGCAGCTGAGCCGGCCGAGTTGGCCGGGGCGGCCGGGTCATCGGCCCTGCCAGTCGGGCGAGCGCCGAGCCGTGAACGCGGCGTGGAACTCGGCGTAGTCCGCGCTGTTCATCAGCAGTGCCTGCGTGGCCGCGTCCATCTCGATCGACGCGCCGAGCGGCATATCGAGCTCCGCCGTGAGCAGCGCCTTGGTCTGCGCGAGGGCGAGCGCGGGCCCGTCGGCGAGGCGGCGGGCCAGCGCCGCGGCCTCGGCCGCCGCATGGCCCTCGTCGACGAGCTTGCTGATCAGCCCGATGCGCTCGGCCTCCGCCGCGCGCACCGGCTCGCCGAGCATCAGCAGCCGGGTGGCGTGCCCGAGGCCCACGACGCGCGGCAGCAGATACGCGGCACCCATGTCGCCGCCGGACAGCCCGACCTTGGTGAAGAGGAACGAGAAGCGCGCCGACGGATCGGCGACCCGGAAGTCGGCGGCCAGGGCCAGCACCGCGCCGGCGCCCGCCGCGGCCCCGTGCACCGCGGCCACGACGGGAAAGGGGCACTCCCGCAGGGCGCGTACGACCTGCCCGGTCATACGGTTGAAGTCGAGCAGCTGACGGGTGTCCATGGCGAGGGTGGCGCCGATGATGTCGTCGACGTCGCCGCCGGAGCAGAAGCCGCGGCCCTCCCCGCCCAGCACCAGGGCCCGTACGGAGCCCTCCCGGGACAGTTCGGCGAGCAGGTCGCGCAGATCGGCGTAGGCGCCGAAGGTGAGCGCGTTGAGCTTTTCGGGACGGGCGAGGGTGACGGTCGCGACTCCGGCGTCGAGGGTCAGGCGCAGATGGCGCCACTCCTTGGTCCCGGTCGCGGAGCCGGTGAACGGACTCATGGGCCAGGGCCTCCTTGAGCCGGGCGGCTGGTGCCTGCTCCCCGAAGTTATCACTCGACTGTGACTATCGTCACGAGTGCGCGATAAATACGGGCAGGAGAACCGCCGGAGAGGCCGTACCTCGTCAAGTGAGTGGTAATAAGTCACATCAAGAGTGGTCCATAGCCTCTTACGGCGCTATCGTCCGCTTCATACCTTCCCCGGCCGCCCGCCGCGGGGAGGCGCCCCCAGGGTCGAAGGACGGAGGACGCCCACCGTTTGCCCGAGACCGTTGCCCTAAGACCGCGAGGTTTCGACACCGACTGGACCGAGCCGTGCCCGTGCCCGACCCCGCCTCCGCGATCGCCTCCTGGCGTTTCGCCCTCCCGCACACCCCGGTGGCCGTCCCACTGGCCCGCGCGCTGGTCCGCAACACCCTCGCGGACACCGGCACACCCGTGGACCGCCACGCCGCGGAGCTGCTGACGGCCGAGCTGGTCGCCAACGCCGTACAGCACACGGACGGCGACGAGCCCATAGAGCTGGTGATGGGGCTGGCGCCGACCGGCCAGTGGCAGGTCGAGGTACACGACCGGGACCCGGCCCCACCGGCCGCCCTCCGCGACCCCGGCGCGCAGAGCGGCCCTGAGGCGCAGAACGGGCCTGGTGCACAGGACGGACCGGACAGGCCGAACAGCGGCGCCCCCGACCCGCGCGAGGTCCCCGAGCGCGGCCGCGGTCTGCAACTGCTCCGGACCCTCAGCGCGGAGGCGGGCTACCGCTCCACCCCCGAGGGCAAGGCGGTCTGGTTCACCCTCAGAGCGGGTTGAGGCGGCGCTTGAGCAGGCAGAACTCATTGCCCTCGGGGTCGGCGAGAACGTGCCAGGACTCCTCGCCGGTCTGGCCGATGTCGGCCCGGCGCGCCCCGAGCTTCAGGAGGCGTTCGAGCTCGGCGTCCTGATCGCGGTCGGTCGCGTTGACGTCGATGTGCAGCCGGGCCTTCCCCGGCTGCGGCTCGTCGCTGCGGATGAGGATGATCGTCGGCTGCGGCCCGCCGAACCCTTCGCGCGGCCCGATCTCGATACAGCCCTCCGCTTCGCGATCGAGCACCACGAAGTCCAGGACCTCGCACCAGAACCGCGCCAGCGCCTCGGGGTCGCGGCATTCGAGCACGAGTTCACTGATACGGCATGCCATGGACGAAACCTACTCTCAGCGTGGGAACTGCTCTCGGGATCGAGACCGTACCGGGCGAGGCGAGCAGGTGCGAAGGGTTATACGGGGCCTCGCCACGGGCGCGCTAGGGCCGCCCGAGCGTGGCGACCAGCACCGCCTTGATCGTGTGCATCCGGTTCTCGGCCTCGTCGAAGACGACGGAGTGAGCGGATTCGAAGACCTCGTCGGTGACCTCCAGCGAGGTCAGCCCGTGCTGCTCGTGGATCTCGCGGCCGACGGCGGTGCCCAGGTCGTGGAAGGCCGGCAGGCAGTGCAGGAACTTCACGTCGTCGTTGCCGGTGGCGCGCAGCACGTCCATGGTGACCGCGTACGGGCCGAGCAGCGCTATGCGCTCGGCCCAGACCTCCTTCGGCTCGCCCATCGACACCCAGACGTCGGTGGCGACGAAGTCCGCCCCGGCCACGCCCTCGGCGATGTCCTCGGTGAGCGTGACGCGGGCGCCCGACTCCTTCGCGAGCCCGTGGGCCCGCTCGACGACGGCCTCGTCGGGCCACAGCCCGCGGGGGGCGACGATCCGTACGTCCATGCCCAGCAGCGCGCCGGTGATCAGGTAGGAGTTGCCCATGTTGTAGCGGGCGTCGCCGAGGTAGGCGAAGCGGATCTCCGCCAGCGGCTTGTCGCTGTGCTCGGTCATGGTGAGCACGTCGGCGAGCATCTGGGTGGGGTGCCACTCGTCGGTGAGGCCGTTGTAGACGGGCACTCCGGCGTGCGCGGCCAGCTCCTCCACGACGTCCTGTCCGCTGCCGCGGTACTCGATCCCGTCGTACATCCGGCCCAGCACACGCGCGGTGTCCTTGACCGACTCCTTGTGGCCGATCTGGGAGCCCGACGGGTCCAGGTAGGTGGTGGAGGCGCCCTGGTCGGCGGCGGCGACCTCGAAGGCGCAGCGGGTGCGGGTGGAGGTCTTCTCGAAGACCAGCGCGATGTTCTTGCCCGTGAGCCGCCGGTCCTCGGTACCCGCGCGCTTGGCCGCCTTCAGCTCGGCGGCCAGGGCGATCAGATGGCGGAACTCCTCGGCGGTGAAGTCCAGCTCCTTGAGGAAGTGGCGGCCGGTGAGATCTGTCGCCATATCGGGCTCCTAGGGTGCGATCACGAGGGGAACGAGGAATGATGGAAGTCTATACGAGACACCGTATATATACGGAAGCCCGTTCGGCTCCGCGATCGTAGCTGCACCCTAGAACCACGTCAGACGGCGTCCCGCTCGACCGGGCAGCTCATACAGCGCGGCCCGCCCCGCCCCCGTCCCAGCTCACTGCCCGGGATCGTGATGACCTCGATCCCGCATTTGCGCAGATGGGTGTTGGTGGTCGCGTTCCGCTCGTAGGCGAGAACCACCCCCGGCTCCACGGCCAGCACATTGCAGCCGTCGTCCCACTGCTCGCGCTCCGCCGCGTGCACGTCCTGTGTGGCCGTGAGGACCCGGATGGCGTCCAGGCCGAGCGCGGCCGCTATCGCCCGGTGCATATGCTCCGGCGGATGGTCGGTGACCTTGAGCTCCTGGTCGGCGCCGCCCGGCTCGATGGTGTACGAGCGGAGCATCCCCAGGCCCGCGTACTGGGTGAAGGTGTCCCCGTCGACCATGGTCATCACGGTGTCCAGGTGCATGAACGCCCGCGCCTTGGGCATGTCGAGCGCCACGATCGTCCGCGCGGAACCGGCCGCGAACAGCCCGCGCGCCAGCATCTCCACCGCCTGCGGCGTGGTCCGCTCGCTCATTCCGATCAGCACCGCGCCATTGCCGAGCACCAGGACGTCGCCGCCCTCGATCGTCGACGGATAGGCCGCCTGCCCCTCCGACCAGACGTTGAAGCCGCCGGCCGCGAAGAGCGGGTGGTGGCGGTAGACGGCCTCGTAGTGGACCGTCTCGTGCCAGCGGGCGGGCCAGCGCATCGCGTTGATGGACACCCCGTCGTACACCCAGGCGGAGGCGTCCCGGGTGAAGAGGTGGTTGGGGAGCGGGTCCACCACGAAGTCGTCCGGCTCCATGGTGTGGAAGCGGATGGAGACCGGCTCCGGACAGCGCTCCAGATACTCCCGCTTGGTCATCCCGCCGATCAGCGCCCCCGCCAGCTCGGCGCCGCCCAGTTCGTCGAAGGCCGCCCGCAGATGGTCGGTGGCCAGCGGGCCGTACTCCTTCTCGTCGAAGACGCGGTCCAGCACCAGCGCCCGCGCCGCCGGGACGGCCATGCTCTCGGCCAGCAGATCCCCGAAGAGATGCACCTCGACGCCGCGGTCGCGCAGTACGTCGGCGAAGCCGTCGTGCTCCTGGCGGGCGCGGCGCACCCACAGGACGTCGTCGAAGAGGAGCGCGTCCTTGTTGGAGGGGGTGAGCCGCTTCAGCTCCAGGTCGGGGCGGTGCAGGATGACGCGGCGCAGCCGCCCGGCCTCGGAGTCCACATGGAAACCCATGCCTCCATCTTCGCCGCTGCGGCGCCACGGCGAACCACTGCGGCCCGCGGTGAACCACTGCGGCCCCTCGGTGAACCACTGGGGCCCCTCGGTGAAGGCCGTACGGGCGTCCTCGTGAGCCGTGTGCCTCCGCGCTACCGGGCGGCCAGGACGACGATCAGGACCAAGGCCACGGAGATCACCGCCAGCAGGACGGACACCCACAGCTGACCGGGCTGCAGATCGATCCGGCCGCCGTCCTCACCGCGGCGCAGCCTCCGGCTCAGCCACCAGCGCCGCGCCCCGCGCCGGGCGGCGGTGGCCGCCGCGGCCTCGTGTTCGCGGCACTCCTCGGCCGCGCTGGTGAACAGCTCCTTCCAGGCTCGTTCGCCGAAGCCCGTGGGCTGCCGCGAGTCCACGATGCGACGCACCACCTCGCGGCCCGCGCCGCCCCGAGCGGCCCACAGCGCGGGCACCACGCAGGCCAGCAGTTCCGGGGTACCGCCGCGCTGGGCGCAGGGGCGGACCAGGCCGTCGTACAGCATCAGCGCGTTGCGCACCCGCAGCCGGTCGTCGGCGCCCGACGGCTCCCCCGCGTCAAGGTAGAGCCTGGCCAGCAGCACCTTCTCGCAGACCGCGTCCGCGAGCTCCGGCCCGCGCTCGGGGGCGCGGCGCACCAGCTCCACGACGACGCGGGTGGCCCGGTCGGCGGGCATCCCGTCGTCGAGCGCGCTCAGCAGCAGGCCGTCGTCGGCCTCGCGCAGCGCCGCGGGGAATGCCTCGCCGCCCTGGCGCAGCACCTCGCGCAGTCTCCGCGCTCCCGCCACCGGGGCGGCCGGGCGCGCCTGGTCCGCTTGCTCCGCCGTGTGTTCCGCCCCCTGCTCCTCCAGCATTGCTTCGTCCAACATCTCCTCATCCACCATCGCCGTCGTTCTCCTCACAGCGCTTCCAGCACCTCCCGTATCCGTGCGGCCGCCCGCGCGTCGAGCGGTTCATGACCCTCCTGCGCCAGCAGCGGCAGGAAGTCGCACAACACCGCCAACTGCCGCTCGTCACCGGCCGCCCGCCGCATCCAGCCCACGAGCGCGTTCTCGGCCGCCTCGGCCGATCTGGCCCAGGTCAGCGCCGCCCGCAGCAACTCCGCCAGCGCCGACCGGCACTGCGGGCGGGCCGCCAGCAGCGCCGTGGCCAGCGGCCAGGCGGCGTACGGCGCCAGCTCCGGCACCTCCCGCAGCCCCCACAGATGTGAGGTGCGGGTCCCGACCGCGCGCAACACGGTCAGCAGCGCGAGATCGCGGTGGGAACGGCGGGTGTCGCCCAGCCAGTGGGTCAGCCGCGCCAGTACGGTCCCGGGCTGCGCCCCGGCCAGCAGCCGCACGGCGCTGTACGAGGCGGTGGAGCCGCCGTCCATGGCCGCGATCCGGGCCAGTTCCTCCAGGGACGCGGTGACCGAGCCGGCCGCCAGGCCGTAGCCGTGGGCGAGCGCGGCGGTCTCGCGCTCCCGCTCGTCGCCGCCCGCCGCCCAGCCGTTCAGCAGGCCCGCCACGGCGGGCCGTACATCGGCGTCGCGCGACGCCTCGGCGAGCGCCGTCGCCGCCGCCATGCGCTGCACCGGGCTGTCGCCGCGGGCCAGCGGGAGCAGCAGTTCGGTGAGGCCGTACAGGTAGTCGCGGGCGCTGAGCACGCCCGCGGCGACGGCGGCGCGCACCCACACCTGGGGCCGCGGGTCGTCGCACAGGCCGCGCAGCCAGCGCGCCATCGGGCCACGGGTGTTGTGGTGGTGGTCCCACACCTCGAAGAGCACCGCGGGCGCGAGACCGCGCCCCTGGAACCACACCGTACGGACCGGCACGGCCGCCTCGCCCAGGTCCTCCACGCCCTCCCCCGGCACCGCGCGGGCGGCGGTCGGCAGGCCGTCGGCGGGCGCGGTGAACGGTGGTCGCCCGGGCGCGTACTGCGGGTCGAGGGTGACCGCCAGCTCCCAGGCCAGCAGCTCGGCCGCCTCGGCGGTGAGGCTGTGGGCCGAGCCGTTGAAGACGGCGAGGGCGATACGGTGCGCCGCCCGGCGCAGCGCGGGCAGCGCGGCGGGCAGCGTGCCGGGCCGGGCGGCGTCCGCGAACCACTCGCGCGCCTGGCGCGGGGCGAACGACCGGCAGCACGCGAGCAGTTCCGCCTCGGACAGCGCGCCCCGGGCGTGCTCGGCGAGATGGCCGGCCAGCCGGGCCGCCTCGCCGGGCAGCGGCTCCTCCAGGCCCAGGGCCTCGGTCACCTCGGCGCTCACGGCGCTCGCGCGGGCCCGGCGGATCAGCTCCGGCGGCTCGTCGGCCAGCAGGTCGGCCAGGTGGGCGTCGAGTACGTCGGCGGCGGCCGGGGGCTCGTACGGTATGGCGTGCCGGCGGCCGCGCAGCAGGCGGTCGGCCGCCTCGCCGCCGGAAACGCCAGAAACAAGGACGACGCAGAACGCCTCGTGCTCGGCGAAGTGGGCGCGCAGCCGGTCGAGCCGGGCCTCCGGGCCGGTGACCCCGAAGTCGGGCAGCTCGGTGGGCAGTTCGAGCAGATAGCCGTGGCCCCGCGCGGTCTTCTCGCCCACCGGCGCGGGGTGTTCGGCGCCGGAACCGGCGCCCGGTCCTGGCGCCGCGCCGAGCCGCCACACCCCGCCGCCCGTCGTCTCGGCCAGCTCGGCCAGCAGCGCGAGCGCGGTCCAGCCGCGCCCGGAGCCGGGCTCGCCGCACAGCGCGAGGAGGTGGGTGCGGCGCAGGTGTTCCCGCATGGCGTCGTAGCCCGGGCCCCTGCGGTGGATCCGGCGCAGACGGGCGAGCTCGTCGTGGGCGACCGGCCCTTCGGGGAGCGGGCCTGCCGGGGCGCTCTCGGACGGGGGGCGGGCGGCGTGGCCTTGGGTGTAGCCGCTGTCGTGGTCGTGGGCGCTGTCGCGGTCGTGGGGCTGCGCGGCGGTGTGCGGCTGTGTGCCGGTACGCGGATCCGTGGCGGTGCGCAGGTCCGTGGCGGTACGCGGATGCGCGTCCGTGTGCAGATTCGCGCATGCCTCGCGGGCCGCCCGGGCGCCGCCCGCCTCGCCCACGGTGCCCAACGGGCTGTCCATGCCGTCCATGGGCAGGTCCAGGCGCGTGCTGTCCATGTGGGTGGCTTCCGGTCCGCTCATCGCCCCGCCGTCCTTCGTGCCTGGTGCCGTCCGTATGTCGCGGCTCGGGGGCGGTCCGCTGATCCATCAGCGCCGTACGGCCGTCGCGGCCGTCGTACAGCTGTCATATGTCACGTGGTGGGGCTCTGGCCGAAGTGGGCGGCGGGGCTCTGCCCCCGTGCTCCGCTCCGCCGCCCTCCTCCGGTGCCGGGCGCTGGGCCGCGTGCACCCCCGTCGCACACGGTCCCGCTCCCCGTACCTTCTTCAGAGTCGCGGCCCGGGGCTCGGGCGGCTGTAGCCGTTTACACAGTCGGCGCAGTTTCGATATGCGGCTCCGCCGCGTGGCCCGGGGCTCACGCGCGGGCGCGCGCTCGCGGGCCGGCCGCGGCCGGTCACCCCGTCGCGCGCCCCTCGGCCAGCAGGCGCAGCAGGGCGGTGTCCACGACGACGAAGCGGCGCGAGGCGGTCTGTACCACGCCCTGGTCGCGCAGCAGCCGCAGCGCCTTGGCGACCGCTTCCCGGGTGGACCCCACGGCGGCGGCGATGTCGTGCTGCGGCAGCGGCAGATCCACGGAGATGCCGCCGTCGGCTTCCGGGCGGCCGGTGCGTTCGGCGAGTTCGACGAGGCGTGCGGCGAGGCGCTGCAGCACCTTCTCGGAGGCCAGGGAGCGCCGTTCGCCGTCGGAGCTGCGCAGCCGGGAACTGAGCTGGCGCATGATCAGTACGGTGGCGGTGGGGCGGGCGGCCAGATACGCGCGGAAGCGGTCGCCGGAGACGACGACCGCCTCCAGCCGCCCGAGCGCGGTGACCGTGGCGCTGCGCGAGCCGTGGTCGACGGCGGCCTGGTCGCCGACCACCTCGCCCGCCCCGCGCAGGGCCAGTATCAGGCGGACACCGCGCTCGGTCTCCACCGAGACGGTGGCCCAGCCGGAGGTGATGGCGACGACGAAGGTCGTACGGTCGTGCTCACGCAGCACGACCTGCGAGGGCTCGTACGTCCGGTGTCTGCCGAGCGCGAGCAGCGCGCGCCGGTCCTGTGCGGGGAGTGCGTCAAGGAAGGGCCTGCCGCCCTCGAAGAGACTCATCCGCCCTCCCCGCTCGGTGCCACGCGGCGGAGCCGCATATCGATAAGTGCGCCGCTCGGTGTGTTCGCCGTCCGGCTCTTCGTCGTCCGGCTCGCGGAGAACACCCTCGCTGTTCAAGTTATTCGGGGCTGTTCCAGTTATAGGCGCGGCGGGCGGGTGTTGCGTAACCCCGCGACAGTCCTGAAACAGTCCGGCGAGAACCCTGCGACCGAGACATGAGCGACAGCACGCTAGGCACATGTCACAGGCACGTCAATGGCGCCTCGCCGCCCGGTCCTGCCCGGTACCCACCCGGTGCTGCCCGGTACGGAACACCGCGCCCGCGAGCGCCGCCACCGCCGCGGTCAGTGCCGCGAAGACCCAGCCCGCGCGCAGCGCCCCCAGGTCCGGCTGGTGGGCGCCGCCGGTGACCACCACCAGGGCCGCGACGCCCAGCGCGGTACCGCCCTGACGCGACATCATCAGCACCCCCGAGCCCAGGGACAGCCGGTGGGCGGGCAGCAGACCGGCCGCCGCGAACATCACCGGCTGGTACAGCCCGGCGCCGATCCCGGCGAGCACCAGCCCGGGCAGAAAACCGGCCGTGTAGTGCGCCCCGTCCCCCGACGGGCCCGCCGCCACCAGCCACCACACCGGCGCCGCGGTGAACGCGGCGGCACCCAGCACGGCACTGCGCCGCTCCCCCAGCACCCGGACGATCCGCCCCGACGGCATCGAGACGACCAGCACGGTCAGCGGCCATGCGGCGATGGCGACGCCCGCGCGGCGCGTCGAGTAGCCCCAGACGCCGGTGAACAGCCAGGTGGCGGAGAGCAGCATCGCCGAGTAGGCGAGAAAGTAGCTGAGCAGACCGAGGGTGGCGGTGGTGAACCCGCGCGTGCGGAACAGCTCCGGGTCCACCACCGGGTCCGGGTGCCGCCGCATATGCGCCGCGCACAGCGCGGCGGCCGCGAGGCCCGTGGCCAGGAAGGCGAGGGTGGCGGGCGCGGCGTACCCCCAGTCCGGCGCCTCGACGCAGGCGGTGGTCAGGGAGCCGGTGGCCAGCAGCACCAGCAGGGTGCCGAGCGGATCGAGCCGACGGGCACGGCTCCGTACCGGCCCGGTACGCACCGGACGCACCGGCTCGGTACGCGCGGACTCGCTGCGTACGGGCTCGGTAGGCACAGGCTCGGCGCGCACCGGCTCGGTGCGCGGCAGGATCCATAGGCCCGCCGCCACCGCCACCAGCACCACCGGGACATTGATCAGGAAGATCCACCGCCAGTCGGAGGCCGCGAGCAGTCCGCCCACCACCGGCCCCGAGCTCGCAGCCACCGCGCTGACCGCCGTCCACACCCCCACGGCCGTGGCCCGCTCGTGCGGTGCGAAGGCGGGCAGCGCCAGGGAGAGGGAGGTGGGCACCACGACCGCCGCCGCGACCCCCTGCACCACCCGTGCCGCGATGAGCCAGCCGAGGCCGGGGACGGCCCCGCAGCCGAGCGAGGCCACCCCGAACAGGGCCATGCCCAGCAGGAAGGAACGGCGCCTGCCCGTCTCGTCGGCGAGCCTGCCCGCCGGGACCAGCAGCGCCGCGAGCACGATCGTGTAGGCGTTCAGGACCCAGGAGAGCGCGGCGGTGGAGGCCGAGCGGAAGTCGGCGCCGATCGCGGGGAAGGCGATATTGACCGCGATCAGGTCGAGTACGGCGAGGAATTGGGCCGCGGACGCCACGGCGAGGATCAGCCAGCGGCGGGGATCGGGGCCCGGGGAGGTCGCGGGTTCGGGCACACCGCTCCCCTGGGCCTTTGTGGAAGGGATCGTCATGCCCATCCAGCATCGACGGCGCGGCACGCACTCACGAGTGGCAAGAGTGACAGCACCCGCTACATTTCTGCCATGCCTTCGATAGCCGTCGCCGTCACCGCCGGTATGCCGATCTTCGATCTGGCCGTGCCCTGCCATGTCTTCGGCACCGACCGGCCGGAACTCCCCGACGGGTGGTACGACTTGCGCGTCTGCGCGATCGGCCCGGACAGCGGCCCGGTCGCCACCCGCTCCTGGTTCGCGGCGCATACGCCGTACGGGGCCGAGGACCTGATCGCCGCCGACACAGTGATCGTCCCGGCCTCCGCAGATGTGCGCGGCGATCCGCCCGGCGACCTCATCGACGCCCTGCGCGAGGCCCACCGGCGCGGCGCCCGCGTGGTGTCGCTGTGCTCGGGCGCGTTCACGCTCGCCGCGACCGGCCTCCTCGACGGCCGTACGGCGGCCACCCACTGGATGTACGCGGCGCTGTTCGCCGAGCGCTATCCGGCGGTGCGGCTCGACCCGAGCGTGCTGTACGTGGACCACGGCGATGTCCTCACCGGGGCGGGGTCGACCGCGTGCATCGACGTGTGTCTGCACATCGTGCGCGAGGACTTCGGCAGCGCGGCCGCCAACACCCTGGCCCGGCAGCTGGTCGCGCCCGCCCACCGGCCGGGCGGCCAGGCCCAGTACATCGAGGCGCCGCTGCCTGAGCGCACCGACGACTCGCTCGCCCCGCTGCTGCACTGGGCCGCCGAGCGTCTGAACACCCCGCTGACCGTCGCCGACCTGGCCCGGCGCGCCCACACCAGCCCGCGCACCCTGGCCCGCCGCTTCCACGCCGCGACCGGCACGACGCCGCTGCGCTGGCTGCAGGCCCAGCGGATCGCGCGGGCTCGCGAGCTGCTGGAGGGCGGGGACCTGCCGGTGGACCGGGTGGCGGAGCTGTGCGGGCTCGGCACGGCGGCGAATCTACGGCGCCACTTCACCCGGGCGGTGGGCGTGCCGCCGCACGACTACCGCCGCGCCTTCCGCGCCCGCCGCCCGGCCACGCCAACCCTCTGACCCGCGCCTGCGCTAGAGCCGGGGGTCCACCGGCTCCGACTCCAGGGCCAGCACGCCGAACACCGCCTCGTGGACCCGCCACAGCGGCTCCCCCTCCGCCAGCCGGTCCAGCGCCTCCAACCCAAGCGCGTACTCACGCAGCGCGAGCGAGCGCTTGTGGCCCAGGTGCCGCTCGCGCAGCCGGTCCAGGTTCTCCGGTCGGGTGTACTCCGGGCCGTAGATGATCCGCAGGTACTCCCGGCCACGGCACTTGACGCCCGGCTGGACGAGCCGACCGTCCGTACCGTCCTTGCGCACCAGCCCCGCCAGCGGCTTGACCACCATGCCCTCGCCGCCCGCTTCCGTCAGCTCCAGCCACCACCGCACGCCCTCGGCGACCGACGCCTCGTCCTCGGTGTCGACGACCAGCCGACGGGTGGGGGCGAGCAGCCGGTTCACATACTTCGGGACGTAGGCACAGATGCCGTTATTCGCATCGGCGTCCAGTTCCTCGCGCTCGACAATCCGGTCGATCAGCGCGAGCTGCTGGTCGTGCGGGAGCGCGGCGAGGCTGCGGCCGCGCACCGCCAGGATCTGGAACGGCGCCAGCCGGATGCCGTCCAGGCCGTCCGTGCCGCGCGCCCCCACCGTACGGCGCCTGCCGGTCTCCTGCCGCTCCCCGGGCCAGCCGCGCTGCGGATCCCCCACCGGCCAGCAGTAGCGCCGGTATGCCTCGGTGAACGCGGCCGCGTCGGCGGCGCGTTCGCGCTGCTTGTCGAGCAGGGAGGCCACCTCCACACCGCGCGCGGCGGCCGACTCCAGGGCCGCGAGCGCCCCGGGGAACGCGGCGCCCGAGGCCGCGCCCACGGCCGCGTACTGGTTGCGCAGCAGCCCCTCCGCCTTCAGCGACCAGGGCATCAGCTCGGCGTCGAGCAGCAGCCAGTCGGTGTCCAGCTCCTCCCACAGGCCCTCGCGGCCGATGGTGCCGCGCAGCCGGTGCAGGATGCGCTCGGTCACCGTCGGGTCGTCGAAGAACGGCCGGCCCGTACGCGTGTACAGCGCGCCGGACACGCCCTCCGGCGCGCCGAAGCGCTCGCGCGCGACCTCCTCGTCGCGGCAGACCAGCACCACCGCGCGCGAACCCATGTGCTTCTCCTCGCAGACGACCTGGCGCACCCCGTCCGCCCGGTAGGCGGCGAACGCCTCCGCCGGGTGCTCCAAGAAGCCTCCATCAGCGGCTCCGCCGCGGGCGTCTTCCTTGGACGTCGCGCAGGGGGCCATGGTCGGCGGGAGGTAGGGCAGCAGCCTCGGGTCGATGGCGAAGCGGCTCATGACCTCAAGCGCCGCCGCCGCGTTCTCCTCCTTCACCGCGATGCGGCCCATGTGCCGGGTCTCGATGACACGGCGCCCGTGTACGTCCTTCAGGTCGAGCGGCCGGCCGTCGGCGCCGCCCGGGCCCTCGGTCGTCAGGGGCTTGACGGGCTCGTACCAGACCCGCTCGGCGGGGACGTCCACCAGCTCGCGCTCGGGCCAGCGCAGGGCGGTCATCCGGCCGCCGAAGACACAGCCGGTGTCCAGGCAGATGGTGTTGTTCAGCCAGGACGCCCGAGGGGTCGGGGTGTGGCCGTAGACCACGGCGGCCCGGCCGCGGTAGTCCTCGGCCCACGGGTAGCGCACCGGCAGGCCGAACTCGTCGGTCTCGCCGGTCGTGTCGCCGTACAGCGCGTGCGAACGGACCCGGCCGGAGGTGCGGCCGTGGTACTTCTCGGGCAGCCCGGCGTGGCAGACCACCAGGGCGCCGCCGTCCAGCACGTAGTGGCTGACGAGCGAGGCGATGAAGTCCCGCACCTGGTCGCGGAAGGCCGGGTCGGTGGCGTCCTCCTTCTCCAACTGCTCGATGGTCTGAGCCAGTCCGTGGGTGTGCTGGACGTTGCGGCCCTTGAGGTAGCGGCCCAGCTTGTTCTCGTGGTTGCCGGGCACGCACAGCGCCGCGCCCGAGGCGACCATGCCCATCACCAGGCGCAGCACACCGGGGCTGTCGGGCCCGCGGTCCACGAGGTCGCCGACGAAGACGGCCGTACGTCCCTCGGGGTGGGTGGCGTCCACGGGGCGGCCGAGGGGGTCGCGGTCCAGCGCGTAGCCGAGCGTGCCGAGCAGGGTCTCCAGCTCGGAGCGGCAGCCGTGGATGTCGCCGATGATGTCGAACGGGCCGGTGAGGTGGCGCAGATCGTTGTAGCGGCGCTCGGTGACGATCCCGGCGGTCTCGACCTCCTCCTCGCCGCGCAGGATATGCACCTTGCGGAAGCCCTCGCGCTCCAGGGACTTCAGCGACCGGCGCAGCTCGCGGCGCTGGCGCGGGATGACATGGGCGGGCAGGTCCGCCCGGTCGGGGCGCTCGGCGTTGCGCCGCACGCAGACGCTCTCCGGCACGTCCAGGACGATGGCGACGGGCAGTACGTCGTGCTCGCGGGCCAGCTCGATCAGGCTGCGGCGGGCCTGAGGCTGGACGTTGGTCGCGTCGACGACGGTGAGCCGCCCGGCGGCGAGCCGCTTGCCCGCGATGTAGTGGAGCAGGGCGAAGGCGTCGGGGGTGGCGCTCTGGTCGTTGTCGTCGTCGGCGACCAGCCCGCGGCATACGTCGGAGGACACGATCTGGGTGGGCAGGAAATGGCGGCGGGCGAAGGTGGACTTACCGGAGCCGGTGGTGCCGATGAGGACCACAAGGGCCAGGTCGGGCACGGCGAGGCCGCGCTTGGCGGAAGTCATGCGGCCGTCTCCTTCGCGGTCGTGGCGTTCGCAGTCGTGGTGTTGGTCTCAGGGGTGGTTTCTGTGTCGGTCCCGTCCCCGTCCCCGTCCCCGGTCCCGGTCCCGGTCCCGAGGCGGAACAGCGCGAGCTGGGTCGGCGGGCCGACCTCCGGGTCGTCGGGGCCGACGGGCCGGAACTCCACGGCGTACCCATGGCGTTCGGCGACGGTCCGCGCCCAGCCCTGGAACTCCTCCCGCGTCCACTCGAAGCGGTGGTCGGGGTGGCGTACCCGCCCGGCGGGCAGGGTCTCCCAGCGCACGTTGTACTCCACGTTCGGCGTGGTCACCACGACCGTACGGGGCCGGGCGGCGCCGAACACCGCGTACTCCAGGGCGGGCAGCCGCGGCGGGTCCAGATGCTCGACCACCTCGCTGAGCACCGCGGCGTCATACCCGCGCAACCGGCTGTCGGTGTACGCCAGCGACCCCTGGAGCAGCTTCACCCGCGCCGAGCGACGCTCGCCCATCCGGTCCAGGCGCAGCCGCCGGGCCGCCTCGTTCAGCGCGCGCATCGACACATCGACACCGACGATCTCGGTGAACCGCGTCTCCTTGAGCAGCGCGCCCACCAACTGCCCCTGTCCACAGCCCAGGTCGAGCACCCGGGCGGCGTCGGCCGAGCGCAGGGCATCGAGGATCGCCTCGCGCCGCCGCACGGCCAGCGGCACCGGCTTGTCCTCGGTGTCGGACCGCTCGTCCACCGCGTTGTCGATCTCCTCCACCTCCGTGTCGTCCGCCTCCGCGAGCCGCACCAGCTCAAGCCGCTCCAGGGCGCTGCGCGTGAGCGACCAACGGCGGGCCAGATAGCGGCTGGTGATGAGCCGCTGCTCGGGGTGGTGCTCCAGCCAGCCCTCGCCGGAGTCGATCAGCTTGTCCACCTCATCCGGGGCCACCCAGTAGTGCTTGGCGTCGTCGAGCACCGGCAGCAGCACATACAGATGGCGCAGCGCGTCGGCCAGCCGCAGCTCGCCCTCCAGCACCAGCCGTACGTACCGCGAGTCGCCCCACTGCGGGAACTGCTCGTCCAGCGGCACCGGCTCGGCGGTCACCTCCCAGCCCAGCGGCTCGAAGAGCCGCACGACCAGCTCGGCGCCTCCCCGCGCGGGGAGGGCGGGCACCTCGATCCGCAGCGGCATCGCCCGCTCCGGCAGCTCGGGCCGCGCCTTGCAGCGGCCCTTGAGGGCGCTGGAGAAGACGCTGCTGAGGGCGACGGAGAGCAGTGAGGAGGCGGCGTACGGGCGGTCGTTGACGTAGTTCCCGAGCGCCGCGTCCGGGGCGCCGCCCCGGCCCTTGCCCCGGCCCCGGCGCACCAGCGCCACGGGATCCACCTCCAGCAGCAGCGCCGCCGTACAGCGCTCGACGTCCGCCTCGGGGTAGAAGACGTGCGCCGTGCCATGGGAGGTCGAGAACCGCTGCGCCTTGTCGGGGTGCTTATGCAGCAGGAACCCGAGGTCGGTCGCGGGGCGCTCGGCGGTACCGGTGGTGGTTATCGTCAAGAACACCCGTCCGAGTATCGCCGGACCACCGCCGCGTTTCTAATGGTTTAGTCCCACGCTCTCCCCCCTTCTGCCGGCTGCTGACGCCGGCTACTGACGCCGGCCACTTCCGCTCGCCGCTTTCATATGTCAGTCACTTCCGCTCGTCGGCCATCACGGCCGCCAGCTCCGCGATCCGGTCCGGCCCCACCCGGCAGCAGCCGCCGATGAGTCGCGCGCCCGCGTCGCGCCACGCCTTCACCCGTGCCGGGTCGAACGTCGCCCGGCCGCGCCAGCCGCGGGCCTTGGCGTCCCACTCCTCGCCGCTGTTCGGATAGACCACCACCGGCTTGCCCGTGGTCGTCGCGGCGATCTCCACCGCCCGGTCGGCGTCGCCCGGCTCACAGCAGTTGACGCCCACGGCCAGCACCTGGTCGTTCCCCGCCGCCAGGGCGAACGCCTCGCGCAGCGGCTGCCCGGCCCGGGTGTGCTCTCCCGCGATGCTGTACGACAGCCACACCGGTATCCCACAGCCCTCGACCGCCCGCAGCAGCGCCTCGGCCTCGTCGGCGTCCGGCACCGTCTCCAGCGCGAGCACATCGGGTCCGGCCGCGGCCAGTGCCTCGATCCGCGGCCGGTGGAACCGCTCCAACTCGCCGACGCTCAGCCCATAGCGCCCGCGGTACTCGCTGCCGTCCGCCAGCATCGCCCCGTACGGACCGACGGAGGCGGCCACCCACACCGGCCGGTCGGCGGTGCCGCCCGCGCCCTCGGCCGCCCGGCGCGCCAGCTCCACGCTGCGCTCCAGCAGCGCCGTGGCCTCCTTCTCCAGCACGCCCCGACGGGCGAAGCCCTCGTAGGTCGCCTGATAGCTGCTGGTGATCAGCACCCGTGCGCCCGCCCGCGCATACGCCGCATGGGCCTCCTCGATCTGCCGCGGGTCATCGGCCAGCAGCCGGGCCGACCACAGCTCATCGGAGAGATCGCAGCCCTGCGCCTCCAGCTGGTTGGACAGCCCGCCGTCGAGGACGAGCGGCCCGCGCTCCAGGGCGGCGGCCAGTGGCGTACGGCGGGCAGACATCACGGGTGCTCCTTGCTCAGGGTGGTGCGGTGGTGCAGTCATGCGGTGGTGCGTGGGGTTCAGCCCAGCTGGGCCTGGACCTGCGAGGAAATCAGCTCCAGGTGATCGAGGTCGTCGAGGTCCAGAATCTGGAGATAGATCCGCGACGAGCCGGCCTGCGCATACTTGCCGATCTTGTCGACAACCTCGGCCGGCGAGCCCGCCAGACCGTTCTCCTTCAGCTCGTCCACCTTGCGTCCGATGGCATCGGCCCGCCGGGCGACCTCGGCGTCGTCCTTGCCCACGCAGACCACCAGCGCGTTGGAGTACACCAGGTCGTCGCCCTTGCGGCCCGCGGCCTCGGCCGCCGCCCGGACCCGTCCGAACTGCCGCTCACTGTCCTCGGCCGACGCGAACGGCATATTGAACTCGTCCGCGTACTGCGCCGCGAGACGGGGGGTGCGGGTCTTGCCGTGGCCGCCGATCAGCACGGGCACCCGGTCCTGCGCGGGCTTGGGGAGCGCGGGCGAGTCGGCGAGCTGGTAGTGCGTCCCCTCGTATCCGAAGGTCTCGCCGACCGGCGTGCGCCACAGACCGGTGACGATGGCCAGCTGCTCCTCCAGCCTGGCGAACTTCTCCGCCGGGAAGGGGATGCCGTACGCCCGGTGCTCCTCCTCGTACCAGCCCGCGCCCAGGCCCAGCTCCACACGGCCACCGGACATCTGGTCCACCTGCGCGACCTGGATCGCGAGCACGCCCGGCAGCCGGAAGGTCGCGGCCGTCATCAGCGTGCCGAGCCGGATCCGCCGGGTCTCGCGGGCGATCCCGGCCAGGGTGATCCACGCGTCGGTGGGGCCGGGCAGCCCGTCGACGTCTCCCATCTTCATGTAATGGTCGGAGCGGAAGAACGCGTCGAATCCAAGATCCTCGGTGGCCTTGGCGACGGAGAGCAGGGTGTCGTAGCTCGCCCCCTGCTGGGGCTCGGTGAAGATTCGCAGATCCATGGATCCCATCCTGCACTGTCATGCCGCGCCACCCCACTCCAGCACCGTCATGTGCCTGAGCATCCCGTGCACCCGGTCCCTCGCCTCGTCCGCCGCGTCGATCGCCTCGACGCACTGCCAGTACAGTGCCTCCTCGTCTGTGTTGGAGGCGACGCCGACCAGCGCGAAACCCGCCTCCGCGAGCAGATCGCCGAGGGCCAGCAACACCTCCCTCGGATCCCTCACCTCGGACAGCTGGGCGGCCCGTAAGCCCCCGCTGTGCAAGGCGGGGTGATGCAACGCGGGGTGGAACAGGGCGCCGCGCGCCCTGCTTCCCGCCTCGCACAGGCCGCGCGCCTCCGCGCGCGCGGCCGCCGGACCGCTCACGACAAAGTGGCCACCGATCGCTTCCGCGAGGGCCTGTATCTGCCAAGCCTCGGCCACGATGTCATGCACGGTCCCGGCCTGCGCCAGAGCGTGCCGCGTGACACCGATCAGCCGCATCGCGTCCATGCCCCGATCCCCTCTCAACGGACTTCCCACACCCGTCACTCCTCCACTACCCAGAGTGATGACTAACAGGCAGAAAAGCTAGGGGAATTCAGGAATCTGTTGACAACAGTTGCGTTGTGGATAACTTTTTCACTACAGAGAGTGACGAAACAAAGATCCCTAACGCCTGGTGGCCGGAAAACGGACCTCATTGCGGTCGATCTTGGCCGCGAGAGCCGCCAGCGCGTCGATCCCCAACACCTCGCAGAACTGGAGCAGATACGCCAGTACGTCGGCGACCTCGTCCTCGACCCGCGCCGCGCTCCCCGACTCCTCCATCACCCGCGCCGACTCCTCGGGCGTCAGCCACTGGAAGATCTCCACCAGCTCCGACGCCTCGACGCTCAGCGCCGTGGCCAGGTTCTTGGGCGTGTGGTACGGCTGCCAGTCGCGCGCCGCCGCGAACGCGGCCAGCCGAGCCTGCAGCGCCCGCACATCCCGCCCCTCGGCCTGCGATCCCTCAGTCTGCGACCCCTCAGCCTGCGACCCCCCGACCGCCGACTCACCGGGCTGTGCCCCCTCGACCTGCGACCCCTCGACCTGCGACTCCCCGGCCTGTGACTCACCGGGCTGTCGGTACTCTCGTGCCTCGCTCACACCCCAGGTGTACCACTGTCGCCCCAGCCGCCTCCTCCGCACCCGGCAGATCCGCCACCGGCGGCTCCGCCACCGTCCCCACCAGCCGGATGTGCCCCCGTGCGCACATCCGCGCCGCGACCCTCAGCAGCGCCCGCGCCTGCCGCCGGTCCAGGCACCGGTCGAACCCGTCGGCCAGCACTGTCAGCACCTGCCGCGCCGAGAGCACATCCGCCGCCGGGTCCATCTCCAGCACCCCCGGCCCGGTGAGCAGCACCAGCGCGAGCGCGATATAGCGCAGCTCCCCGTCTCCCAGCCGTTCGACGGGCATCGCCCCCAGCTCCCCCTGCGCCAGCAGGGCCCGCACCACCCCGCCCGCCGGCCCCTCCGTGACCAGGTCCTCCACCGGCCCGGTGCACCCCGCCCGCACCGCCGCGACCAGCGCCGCATGCCGGGAGCCGCACTCCCGGCTGGTGCGCCGCAGCACCGCCGCCAGGTTCTCGCAGCCGCCGCGCAGCCGCCCGTCCCGCGGCGGCGCCGGTGCCCGCATCCGCTCCGGACGCGGATCGCAGACGAAGACGGACCGCAGCGCGACGACGACCTGCTCGGCGGCGGCCAGCGCGAGCCGCTGCCCCTCGGTCTTGCCCGCCACCCGCAGCGGCAGCAGCGCGGTGGCCAGCCGGTCGTCGGGCAGCGGGGCGCGGGTGACCGCGACCGCCCCCGCCGTATGCCAGGCGGCCTGCACCCGGCGCCGCCCCGGGTCGCGCAGCGCCGTCTCCAGCAGGGTCTCCCCCGCGCCCGTCATCCGCTCGCCCACGATCCGCAGCTCGGGCTCCGCCTGCACGGCCACATCCAGCCGCACCGGCCCGACCGGGCCGTCCACCGTGCAGCCGATCCGGAAGCCGCGCCGCCCCTGCCCGTCCGGCCGGGCGCGCCGCGGGATGTACCCGGCGGGGTCGCGGAAGACCTCCTCCAGCCGCTGGCCACCCGCCAGGCGCGCGAGCGCCGCGTACGCCTCCAACACACCGGACTTACCGCTTCCGCTCGGCCCGGCGAACAAGGTCAGCGGCCCCAGGGGAAAGGCCGCGCGGCAGTGCGTCTTGAAGGCCGACAGCCTCAACTCCGTGACGACCGGCCGCAGTCCGGATGCGCTCATGCCCGGGAACGTATCTCCCGCGCCGCACCGCCGAACCGTTCCGTCTTACGTATCTTCCTAATCTTCCTACGATCGGGCGATGGCGACCGCCCGCCTGACATGACGAATGACATGACGAACGGGGAGCTTCGCACCGTGGCCGACAGCACGTTCTGGATCGCCGCCCTCACCGGCGGCACCGCCGTCCTGGCCAGCTGGGTCACCAGCCGGGGCAACACCCGGGCCGCCCGGATCCAGGCGGACACCGCGGCACGGGCCCAGCAGTCGGAGCGGCGGCGCGAGAGCAGGCGCACCGCGTACCTCGATCTGATCGAACACGCCCACCAGAACGTCGAGGTGTACTGGGAGGTGTCCGCCGCCCAGCGCACCGCCGACGCCGAGCGCCGGGCCGCCGCCCTCGCAGAGCTGGTCGAGCGGGAGCTCGACCAGTACGGGAAGCTGCGTCGGCGCGTGCGCGTCGTCGAGCTGGAGGGACCGCCCGCCGCGGCCACGGCGGCGAACGCCCTGCAGAACGCGACCGGCCCCTTCCACCGGGCCCTGCGGGACATGCGCTCCGACGCCCCCGCCGACCCCGATGCCGTACGCCGCTTCGAGGCCGCCTACCGCCCGTTCTGGGCCGCCCTCACGGACTTCGTCGACGCGGCGCGGGACGCCCTGCGCGAGGAGTGACGGACGCGGCGGGCAGGCGGGCAGGCGGGGCAGCCAGGGTCCATTCGCCGCAAGCGAGCGGAACCTGGCCGCCCCGAGCGACAAGGTCACTCAACGGAATCGACGTTGGGCTTTGACCTGGCTCTAATATGGCTTCAGGAAGTGTTTTGTGCGCGAGAAGGAATTACGGCGCGGGTCAGCGCTTTTCGACGGGGTTGAGGAGGGAGTACTTGACCCAGCCCTTCTTCCCCTTGTTGGCCCCGCTGGTGACCTTGCCGTAGCTCCACTTGTAATCCTTGGTGCAGTACTCGGTGAAATCGGTACCCTTGGACAGGAGTCCAAGGGAGGTGTAATTCGTTCCGGGGCCGCTGCGCAGGTTCACGGCCGCCGAAGCCTCCTTGGTCTGCGTAACTATCAGGTTGCACGCCCTCGGCAGGGATGCCGCCGAGGCGGTCGGGGCGGTGAGCACGGCGCCCCCGAGGATTACGGCAGCGGACGCGGCAGCCGCGCCTATTCGCCGGGCAATTCGCACTTCTCGTCTCCTTGATTCGCCAGATGATCGCGATGGATTGTCAACTGAAGCAAGGGGATTCCTGACTCATGAAGCCCCCGTAGGTCAGCGACCCGAAAAAAACTTACTTCCCCAACACCAACCGGGACATAATTCACCTGGTCGCCCGAATGCGTTGGGTTGCGCCGGCTTGGTCCTCGCTCAGCGCGTCGAGCGCGCTTGGTCTTCACGCGCGCGAAGTAGACCCTACCCGATGCTGTAGACGGACTTTCGCCAACGTCGTTTCGGCTGAATGGCGTTCACACCTTCGCCCCCTGCCGGGAATCCGGCACGGGGCGAGGCGGGCGCGTAGGCGACCGCGGGGGCACCCGCTCACAGGAAGCGGCTGAGGAACGCCCGGGTGCGCGGGTTGGCCGGGTTGTCGAGCACCTCCTCGGGGGTGCCGCTCTCCACGATGCGGCCGCCGTCCATGAAGACCACCCGGTCGGCGACCTCCCGGGCGAAGCCGATCTCGTGGGTGACCACCAGCATGGTGAGGCCGCCGCGCGCCAGGTCCCGCATGGTGGCGAGGACTTCGCCGACCAGTTCGGGGTCGAGGGCGCTGGTCGGCTCGTCGAAGAGCATCAGCTTCGGCCGCATGGCCAGGGCGCGGGCGATGGCCACCCGCTGCTGCTGGCCGCCGGACAGCTGGCGCGGGTAGGCGTCCGCCTTCTCGGCGAGACCGACCTGTTCCAGCAGCCGCAACGCCGTCTCCCGCGCCTCAGCCTTTGGCATGCCCAGGACGCCCACCGGGGCCTCCATGACGTTGCCGAGGACCGTCTGGTGCGGGAACAGGTTGAAGTGCTGGAACACCATGCCGATGTCGCGCCGCTGCCGGGTCGCCTCGCGGGGCCGCAGGTGGTGGACGCGGGAGCCGGTCCGGCGGAACCCGATCAGCTCGCCCTCGACGTGGACGGAGCCGGAGTCGATCCGCTCCAGGTTGTTGACGCAGCGCAGGAAGGTCGACTTGCCCGAACCGGACGGGCCGAGCAGCACCACCACCTCGCCCGAGTGGACCTCCAGGTCGATGCCCTTGAGGACCTCCACATGTCCGAACCGCTTGTGCACCTGGTGCGCCCGCACCATCGGCCAGGCGGTGGCCGGGTCCGTCGCCTTGGTCGTCATCGTCGTCATGAGGGGGTCTCCGATACGGGTTCCGTCCCTGCCTTGCGTACTCGTGCCGTACGGCGGCGGAAGAGCGCGAAGTCCCAGAAGCTCTGCGGGGAGTTACGGCTGCTGCCGCGGGCGTAGTAGCGCTCGATGAACGACTGCCCGACGTAGAGCACGGAGGTCATGACCAGGTACCACAGGCAGGCCACGACGAGCAGCGGGATGGTTTCGAAGGTGCGGTTGTAGATCGACTGCGCCGTGTACAGCAGGTCGGCGAGGGCTATCACGCTGACCAGCGAGGTCGCCTTGAGCATGTTGATGACCTGGCTGCCGGTGGGCGGCACGATGAAGCGCATCGCCTGCGGCAGCACGATCCGGCGCAGGATGCGGGCCCGGCCCATGCCGAGCGCGGAGGCGGCCTCGGTCTGACCGTGGTCGACGCCGAGCAGACCGCCGCGCACGATTTCGGCCATGTACGCGGCCTCGTTGAGGCCGAGGCCGAGGATGGCGGCGAGCCAGGGGCTGATCAGGGTGTTGGTCTCGGCGCTGATGAACTCGGGGCCGAACGGGATACCGAAGGAGATCCGGGGCAGCAGCGCCGAGAGGTTGTACCAGAAGATCAGCTGCACCAGGACCGGAATGCCACGGAAGAACCAGACGTAGGCGCCGCAGACCGTGCTGAGCACCCGGTTCTCCGACATGCGGCCCACCGCGACGAAGACGCCGCCGACGGTGCCGATCGCCATGGCCACCACGGTGAGTTCGATGGTGGTGACGATGCCCTGGCCGAAGACCTGTGCGCCGAAGTAGGCGCCCACCGTGCCCCATTCGAAATTGGGGTTGGTGATCAGGAAGTGCCCGAGCTGGGCGGCGAGCACGGCCAGGACCACCACGGAAAGCCAGCGCAGCGGATGCCGTACGGGAACGGCATGGGCCACGTCCACGGGGTGGTCGGGGGCGTGCGGGTGCTCCGTCCGTTCCTTGACGGCGACGACCGCCGGGGAGTGATCCGGGGAGGATTCGGTGGCCATGGCGGCTCACCTCCTTTCGTGAGTCAGGATTTGGCGAGGTTGACGCCCGCCTGCTTGAGCTCGTTGTCCTTGAGCCCCCACTTCCGCATGATCTGGTCGTAGCTGCCGTTGTCGATGAGCTTCTGGATGGCCTTGAGCAGGACGTCGCGCAGCGGTCCGTCCTTGGGGACGACGGCGCCCTGGTAGAGGTCGTCGAACCCGTTGGACTGCCCGGTGCCCGCCAGCTCCAGCTCTCCCTTGGACTGCTGCACGAAGTACGTCAGCGGGGCCTGCGAGGAGAAGAACGCGTCGGCGCGGCCGGACTTCACGGCGAGGATGGAGGACGGCTGGTCCTTGTACGACTGGACCTGGACGGCGGCCTTGCCCTTCTTCGTGCACGCCTCGGACTGCTTCTTGATGACGCCCTCGGCGGAGCCGCCGGCCATGACCGCGACCTTCCGGCCGCAGGCGGTGTCGAGGGAGGTGATTTTCTTCGGGTTGCCCTTGGGCACGGCGAAGACGACGAACTCCCGGACCCAGTCCACGAAGTCGTTGGCGCCCTGCCGCTCCTTGAAGTCGCCGATCGGGCCGATGGCGAAGTCGTAGCGGCCGGCCTTGATGCCCGTCAGCTCGCTGGGCAGCCCGTCCGCCGTCACATGCTCGATGGTGACGCCGAGCACCTTCCCGAGCGCGGCCGAGAGGTCCGCGGAGGCCCCGCTGAGGTTGTGGCCGTCGGAGCCGGCGATCTCGTACGGCGGGAAGGAGCCGTTGTTGACCGACACCAGCTTTCCGGACTTGCGCGCCTTCTCGGGCAGTTGGCCGTGCAGTTCCTTGTCCTCGGTGAGCTGGGACCCCGCCGCGGCGGCCGTCTTCTCGCTCACCGCGCCGTCGGCCTGGGGCGGGTTGGCGCCGCAGGCGGCGAGCAGGGCGGTACAGGACAGGGCGGCGCCGGCGGCGAGGGCGAGTCGTCTGGGGGACATATCAGGCTCCGAGGGGAAGGGTGCCGAGGGGAAGGGTGCCCAGGGGACGGACGGTCGGGTCGACGGCGAACCGCCGGTTGGCGAGGACGGGGAGGGTGGAGCGGGCGGCGGCGGTGACGCCCGGGTCGGCTTCGGCCCAGGCCAGGCCCTGGCCGGTGGCGAGCCGGGAGCGCACGGTGCCGAGCGGGTCGACGATCAGGCTGTTGCCGATGTTGCGCGGGCCGGACTCGCCGCTGGCGGCGACCCAGCAGGTGTTCTCCAGGGCCCGCGCGGCGATCATGACCTCCCAGTGGCGTTCCTTGGCCGGGCCGCGCACCCAGGCGGCCGGGAGCGCCAGCACCTCGGCGCCCGCGTCGGTCAGCAGCCGGGCCAGCTCAGGGAAGCGGACGTCGTAGCAGGTCATCAGGCCCACCTTGGTGTCGGCCACCTCGACGACGACGGGCGGTTCGTCGGCGGGGCGGACGTTGGCGGACTCCTGGTCGCCGAAGGCGTCATAGAGGTGGATCTTGCGGTAGCGGGCGATCAGCTCGCCCGCGCGGAGCACCACCAGGGTGTTGAAGACCCGGCCGTCGTCGGAGGGCTCGTGGATGCCCACCACGATGGTGGTGGAGCCGTGCGCGGTGGCGGCGGCCAGTTCGGTGACGAACGGGCCGTCCAGCGGCTGGGCGACCTCGCGGATGCGGTGGCGGTCCTCGGTGAAGCGGGCCAGCACGCCCTCGGGGAGAACGAGCAGGTCCGCGCCGCCCCGGTCCGCCTCGGCGGCGAGGTCGAGGCACGCGCCCAGGTTCTCCTTCCAGTCGGGGCTGGCGGCGAACTGTCCTACGGCGATACGCATGCGGCGGTGCTCCAAGAGGTGTCGATCGGTGAGGTGGGCAGGGCCGGTGGCGTCACGCGGCGGGGGCGACGGCAGGGGACGGCAGCGGGAAGACGACGGCGGGGTCGATGGGCTCGGGCGCGATGCCCTGCGCGTACAGCTCCTCGCAGAAGGCCCGGGTCATCGCGGCGTTGTTCTCGGTGCCGTACGGCATCCAGTCCGCGCCGAAGACCTCGGCCGACTCGGTGAGGGAGTGCAGCAGCCAGGGCGTGGTGTCGGCGAGCAGCCGCCGCCGCTCCAGCCAGTGGCGCTTGGACGCCTCCAGGCCCGCGAGAAGGGCGGCGGGCAGCTCCGGGTGGGCCTCGACGACCTCCTTCTTCAGCGTCACCAGGTGGATCCCGGGCACGAACCCGGTGGCCGCCCAGTAGGCGCGCTCCGCGGCCGGGTGATCGTCGAGCAGATGCCGGAAGCGGCTGTCCGGGGTGAAGAACTCCGGCGGCATGAACGGGGTGAGGATCGCGTCCAGCCGCCCCGCGGCCAGCTCCCCGACCAGCGACTCGCCCTCGGCCATGGCCAAGACGTTTCGCGGCAGCGGACGGTCTCCCAGCCGCTCCTTGCCGACCTCCCCGGCGGCCAGCGGCCCCACCCGCCACTCGATACCGGACAGGTCCACGCCCGCGGCCCGGATCAGCGCGCGGGTCCAGGTGTTGCCGGAGTCGGGCCAGCCGGTGAGGCCGACCCGGGCACCGGCGAGCTCGCCGAACGAGCGCAGCGGGCTGTCGGCGCGCACCAGGACGCAGCGGTGCCGGAAGCCGCGCATCACGAACGCGGGCAGGCCGACCAGCCGGTCGTCGCCCGCCGCGCGGGCCCGTACGTAGCGGCTGAAGGAGGTCTCCCCGCCGTCGAGGCCGGGCTCGGCGAGCACGTCGGGGGTGACGTCCCGCGCGTCGATCTCGATCCGGAAGCCCGGCACCTGCACCCGCCCGGACATCAGCGGCACCAGGTGGTCCCAGTCGCGGAGTCCCAGACGGATCGTGGGCGATGACACAGCACGCACTCCTAGCGGTTGGTACATGACACGCGAAGCTCGCTCATGACGCACTTGACGCACATGGCTTGTTTTCATCCATGCGATGACCGGCAGGCTATTGTTCAGAACAGAGGCCAAACAAGATCTAGTTTGTTACTGAACATAGTTTTTCCGTGTCGTAACCTGTGGGCACACAAGCGGCGACGGAACGCAGATGTGGGGGGAACGAGCTGGTGAGCGACGGAAACGGCAGGGTCGAGGGACCGGGCGGCACATGGCCGACCAGCAGGCTGGCGGGGCACATCAAGGACGCGAGCGCCCGCGGTATCGCGGTCGCCATGACCGATCTGATCCGGTCAGGGGAGCTGGCTCCCGGCAGCTCGCTGCCCACCGTGCGGGCCCTGGCCGGTGAACTGGCCGTCAGCCCCAGCACCGTGGCCGAGGCGTGGGCGGTGCTGCGCCGGCACCGGATGATCACCACGCTCGGCCGGCGCGGAAGCGTGGTCAGCGGCCCCCCGTCGGTCCCGCATCCGGTGCGCTACGAACGCGTCGGCGACTTCGGCACCCATCTCACCCTCGACCTCGCCGTGGCCGCACCGGACCCCGCCCTGCTGCCCCCGCCGGCCGACGCCCTGCTCGCCGGGGCACGCACCCCGCTGCTCAACGACTACTCCCGCACCGCCATCACGGACGGGCTCCTCGACGCCGTACGCGACACCTGGCCGTTCGCGCCCGAGGCATGGATGGCCGTCGACGGCGGCTACGCGGGCGTACAACTGCTGTGCCAGGCGCTGATCGTCCCCGGCGACCGGGTCATGGTGGAGGACCCCACGGCGGCCCGCCTGCTGGACATCCTCGAAGCCCTCGACGCCCAGGTCGTGCCGGTCGCCTGCGACGCCGAGGGGCCGCGCGCCGACGCGCTGGCGCGCGCCCTCGACCAACGCCCCGCCCTGTTCCTGCACCAGTCCCGGGCCCAGGCCCCCTGCGGCTGGACGCTCAGCGAACAACGGGCCGCGGCCCTCGCCGCCGTCCTGGAGGACGCCCCGAACGTCACCGTCATCGAGGACGACGGCATCGGCCCGCTCGCCACACGCCCGGGCGCCAGCATCGGAGGGCACCTCCCGGGGCGCACCGCGCTGGTCCGCTCCTACTCCAAGGCGTACGGGCCCGATCTGCGCCTGGCCGTGGTCGGCGGCCCGGGGGAGCTGGTCGAACGCGCCCGCGTCCTGCGGACCTTCGGCTCCGGCTGGACCAGCCGCATCCTCCAGGACGCGCTCGCCCACCTGCTCACCGACGCGGCCACCACCCGCCGGGTCCAGGAGGCCGCCGAGCGGTACGGGCTGCGCCGCGGCGCGCTCGCCGAACGGCTCGCCGGGCTCGGCGTGCCCACCCTCAACCAGGACGGCCTCATGCTCTGGGTGCCCGTGGCCGACGAGACCTCCGCACTGGTCACCCTGGCCGCCCGGGGCGTCACCGTCTCACCGGGCGGCCGCTTCTGCGTCTCCTACTCCCAGCCCCACATACGGGTCGCCACCAGCAGGCTCTCCGAAGACCCGGCCACCCTGGACGACACGGCCGCCCTGCTCGCCCTGGCGGCAGCGGCCACGGCGGACCACCTGCGCTGAAATCCGTACGGCGGCACGGCGCCGAGCACGGGCCGACGCTTGGGTTCCAGCGGCCGGGGCTCGGCGGAGGCGCAGGTCAAAGGGGCCCCTGTGGCCTTATCTTGGCGCGCATGCAGTCATACACGATCGGCCAGGCGGCACGGCTCCTCGGCGTGAGTCCGGACACCGCGCGGCGGTGGGCGGACGCGGGCCGGGTGGCGACCCACCGCGACGAGAGCGGGAAGCGGCTCATCGACGGGAAGGACCTGGCCGCGTTCTCCGTGGAGCTCGCCAAGGGCGGGAGTGGCGGGAGTGGCGGAAGTACGGAGGAGGAGGCGTCCTACACCTCGGTCCGCAACGCCTTCCCCGGCATCGTCACCGCGATCAAGCTCGGTGATGTGGCGGCACAGGTGGAGATCCAGGCCGGACCGCACCGGCTCGTATCGCTGCTCACCCGGGAGGCCGTGGAGGAGCTGGGGCTGGAGGTCGGCATGGAGGCCACCGCCCGGGTGAAGTCGACGAACGTGCATATCGACCGCGTCTGACACCCTCCCATGGCTCTCAGCTCCACGCGGTGTATCCGCCGTCCACCCGGATCGTGTCGATACCGCTGATGTACCGGGCGCCGCAGCGGTCCTGGGGCAGGACCAGCTGGGGGCCCGCGCGGTCGAGCGGGGTGTCGTCGAGGGTGACCGCGAGCAGGACGGGGGCGCGGCCGAAGTCCGGGTCGATCTCCGCCCAGGACAGCAGCGCGCGGTGGCCGTCCGTGCCGTGTACGGCGATGAGGAAGCGCAGCCGGTCCTTGCGGCGGGCCGCGTCGAAGACGGGACCGGGTCGGGCACCGTCAGGCGGGCCGGACGGGCCAGATCGCCTGCGAGGACGAGTTCCGCCACCGGACCGGCGGCCGTACCGGCGGCTGTGAGGGACTGGCTCACGAGGTACCACCTCCCTGGTGACCCGTACCCGAACAGCCATCCCGCACAAACGCATATGCGATGCCAGTGCACGGAAGATCCAGCTCATGCAATGTGGCAGGAGGGTTTCCCCTCGCAAGTGCGGAAGTATCATCAACGCCTGACCAGAGTCAGGACCCGAGGGAGTGGACCCGTGATGACCCGTTCCGCGCGCCGGACCCGCCGGATGCTTCAGGTGGCCGGCGCAGGTGCCGCCGCCCTGCTGACCCTGAGCGCCTGCTCCTCGTCCGACTCGGACTCCTCCGGGACCGGGCAGAAGGACTCCTCCACAAAGGGCTCTTCCGGCTCGGACAAGCTGTCCGGCGAGGTGACGGTCTTCGCCGCGGCCTCTCTGAAGGAGAGCTTCAGCACTCTCGGCGACACGTTCGAGAAGGAGCACCCGGGGACGAAGGTCACCTTCAGCTTCGGCGGCAGCGACAGCCTCGCGGCCAGTATCACCGGTGGCGCCCCGGCCGATGTGTTCGCCGCCGCCAGCCCCAAGACGATGAAGATCGTGACGGACAAGGGCGACGCGGCCGGCACCCCGGCCACCTTCGTGCGCAACCAGCTGGAGATCGCCACCCTGCCGGGCAACCCGGACAAGGTCGCTTCCCTGAAGGACCTCACCAAATCGGGCCTGAAGGTCGTGCTGTGCGACAAGACGGTGCCCTGCGGTGCCGCCGCGCAGAAGGCCCTGGACGCGAGCAAGCTCAAGCTCACCCCGGTCTCCTACGAGCAGGACGTCAAGTCCGCGCTGAACAAGGTCGTGCTCAAGGAGGCCGATGCCGCGGTCGTCTACAAGACCGATGTGAAGGCGGCGGGTGACAAGGTGGAGGGCGTGGAGTTCCCCGAGTCTGCCAACGCCATCAACGACTACCCGGTCGCCCTGCTCAAGAACGCCCCCAACGCCAAGACGGCCAAGGCGTTCATCGAGCTTGTGCGGTCCGCCGAGGGCCAGAAGGTCCTCACCGAGGCCGGGTTCCTCAAGCCGTGACCCCACAGGACAAGACCGGCGCCGCGGACGCCCTCACCAGGGGCCCGCGGCGCCGCCGCGTCCGCCGGGGCGTACCGCTGGTCCGCGGGGGCCGCCGCATGGGCGGGGGCCGCGTCCGCGGGGGCGTACCGCTGCCCCTCCTGCTGCCCTCGCTGATCGGCCTGGCCTTCCTGCTGGTCCCCCTCGTCGCGCTGCTCATCCGGGCCCCCTGGAGCAGCCTCCCCGACCTGCTGACCAGCACCGAGGTCTGGCAGGCCCTCCAGCTCTCCCTGGTCTGCGCCACGGCCGCGACCGCGGTGAGCCTGGTCCTCGGGGTCCCGCTGGCCTGGCTGCTCGCCCGCGTCGAGTTCCCCGGCCGTGGCCTCGTACGCGCCCTGGTGACCCTGCCGCTCGTCCTGCCGCCGGTCGTGGGCGGTGTGGCCCTGCTGATGGCGCTCGGCCGCAACGGGGTCGTCGGGCGCTGGCTGGACTCCTGGTTCGGGATCACGCTGCCGTTCACCACCACGGGCGTCATCGTGGCCGAGGCGTTCGTCGCGATGCCGTTCCTGGTGATCAGCGTCGAGGGCACCCTGCGCGCCGCCGACCCGCGCTACGAGGAGGCCGCCACCACCCTCGGCGCCTCCCGCTTCACCGCCTTCCGCCGGGTCACGCTGCCGCTGATCGCTCCGGGCATCGCGGCGGGAGCCGTGCTCGCCTGGGCGCGGGCGCTCGGCGAGTTCGGCGCGACGATCACCTTCGCGGGCAACTTCCCGGGCCGTACGCAGACGATGCCGCTCGCGGTCTACCTGGCCCTCCAGAACGACCCGGAGGCGGCCATCGCCCTGAGCCTGGTGCTGCTGGCCGTGTCGATCGCGGTGCTGGCGGGGCTGCGTGACCGCTGGATGGCCCCCGCATGACCGACGCCGCCAAGACCGCACAGACCACACACAAGGCGACCACCCCGACCGCCCAGGGTCTTGATGCCCGTCTCGTGGTCGAGCGCGGGTCCTTCCGACTCGATGTGGCGCTGACGGCCGCGCCCGGTGACGTGGTCGCGCTCCTGGGGCCCAACGGCGCCGGCAAGACCACCGCCCTGCGCGCGCTGGCCGGCCTCGTACCGCTCACGGACGGCCATCTGCGGCTGGACGGCGCCGTACTGGACCGTACGCCGCCGGAGTCCCGCCCGGTCGGCGTGGTCTTCCAGGACTATCTGCTCTTCCCTCATCTCTCGGCGCTCGACAACGTGGCGTTCGGTCCCCGCTGCCACGGCGCGAGCAAGGCGCAGGCCCGCGCGCAGGCCGCCGAATGGCTGGACCGCATGGACCTGGCCGCCCACGCCGGGGCCAAGCCCCGCCGGCTCTCCGGCGGCCAGGCGCAGCGCGTCGCCCTCGCCCGCGCCCTGGCCACCCGTCCGCGGATGCTGCTCCTCGACGAACCGCTCGCCGCCCTCGACGCCCGTACCCGCCTCGACGTCCGGGCCCAGCTCCGCCGTCACCTGGCCGACTTCGAGGCGGTCGCCGTACTCGTCACGCATGATCCGCTGGACGCCATGGTGCTGGCCGACCACCTCGTCGTCGTCGAGGACGGCCGCGTCGTCCAGGAGGGCACGCCCTCCGACATCGCCCGCCGCCCCCGTACGGACTACATCGCCCATCTGGTCGGCCTCAACCTCTACAAGGGCCGGGCCGAAGGGCACACGGTCCGCGTCGACGGCGGCCCCGGGATCACCACCACGGAGGACCTGACGGGCCCGGCCTTCGTCGCCTTCCCGCCGAACGCGGTGACCCTGCACCGGGACCGCCCCACCGGCTCCAGCGCCCGCAACCTCTGGCGCTGCGAGGTCGCCGGTCTGGAGACCCACGGCGACCAGATCCGCGCCGCCCTCACCGGCGAACTGCCCCTGGCCGCCGACCTGACCACGATCGCCGCCGCCGAGCTCGACCTCCGCCCGGGGGCCACGGTGTGGGCCACGGTCAAGGCGGCCCAGACACACGCGTACCCCGCCTGAGGTCCTGAAGGTCCTGAGGTCGTGAAGGTCCTGAGGTCGTGAAGGTCCTGAGGTCGTGAAGGTCCTGAGGTCCTGAGGTCAGTACACATCACGTACGTAGCGCTTATCGGCGGCGAGCTGTTTGACGTACGCCTCCGCCTCGGCCTCGTCCAGGCCACCGTGGACGGTGGCGATCTCCCGCAGGGCCCGGTCGACGTCCTTGGCCATGCGGGAGGCGTCGCCGCACACATAGAGATGGGCGCCGTCCAGCAGCCAGGACCACAGCTGCGGACCGTGTTCGCGCATCCGGTCCTGTACGTAGAGTTTGGCGCGCTGATCGCGGGAGAAGGCGGTGTCCAGGCGGGTGAGCGTGCCCCCGGCGAGGAACGCGGCCAGCTCCTCCTCGTAGTAGAAGTCGGTCGCGCTGTGCTGTTCCCCGAAGAACAGCCAGTTCGGGGCGCGATGGCCGCGAGCCCGGCGCTCCTCCAGGAAGCCGATGAAGGGCGCTATGCCGGTGCCGGGGCCCACCATCACCACCGGTGTGGCGGGGTCGGCGGGCGGGCGGAAGTACGGCGCCGGCTGGACGCGGACCGGCACCGGGGCGCCGGGCTCGGCGTCGGCGAGGAAGGGTGAGCACACACCCTGGCGGGGGCGGCCGCGCAGATTCTCGTAGCGGACGACGGAGACCGTCAGCGACACCAGATGGGGGTCGGTGAGGGGGCTGGAGGATATGGAGTACAGGCGTGGCTGCAGCCGCCCCAGCACCTCGGCCCACTCCTGCGCCCCGGCGCGTAGCGGAAATTCGGCGGCCACGTCGACGGCCTGGCGCCCCCAGGACCACTGCGCCAGCCCGCCCTTGTTGTCCGGGCGCAGCAGCTTCCGCAGCTCGCGCGGGTCGCGGGCGCGGTCGGCGGCGAAGCGCAGCAGATCGGGGGTGATCCGGGTGATGTCCAGGTGGCGCAGCAGGGCGTCGGCGAAGGGCAGGTCTCCGACGCCGGTGACCGACACGGTCGCGTTCGCGTCCAGACCGGTGACGGCCAGCCACTCCGCCACCAGCTCCGGCCAGTTGACCGGGTGCACGGCCAGGGCGTCCCCGGCCTCGTAGCGCAGCGGGGTGTCGCTGTCGCGGGTGTCGAAGGTGAAGCGCCGCACCTCCTTGCCCGCACCGGGCAGGCTCAGCAGGCGGTTGCCGGTCAGGCGCGCGGTGACGGGGGCGGCTCGGCCCGACCAGGGAGCGGCGGCCGGGACCGTGGCGGCGGGGGCCAGGTCGGGGGCCAGGTCGGGGGCCTGGGCGGGGGCCGGCGGCTCGGTGCTCCGCAGCGCGATGATCACCTGGTCGAGCCAGGACTTGGCCTCGTTCTCGTAGTCCGGTTCGCAGTCGGCGCGCGGGGCCAGCCGTATCGCCTCCAGCTCCGCCAGCCGCTGGTCGAGGCGGCGGCCGTGGCCGCAGAAGTCGTCGTACGAGGAGTCACCGAAGGCCAGAACGGCGTACCGCCGACCCCTCAGGCGAGGGGCGTCCGGCGAGGCGAGGGCGTCCCAGAACCCGGCGCCGTTGTCCGGGGCGTCGCCGTCGCCGAAGGTACTCGTGATCAGCAGCAGGTCGGTGTCGTGCGGCAGCGCGGCGGGGTCGGCCTGCTCCATGGGCAGGAGGGAGGCGAGGTGGCCGTCCGCGGTGAGCCGCTGCGCCGCGGCGTTCGCGAACTCCTCGGCGTTCCCGGTCTGCGACGCCCAGAGGATCACGACCTGGCGGCGAGAGAGCCGCGCGGAGCCGCCGGGGCCGTACGCGGTGGAAGGCGTCGCCTGGGTCCTGGAGTACATCCCGGCCAGCACACCGTTCACCCACAGGACGTGCTCCGGGCTGAACGGGGCGTCCGGCGGCAGCACCGGTACGCCCGGGGCGCCGGACGGGATACCGGTCAGGAAGCCGGTCAGATAGCGGCGTTCGTGTTCGGCCAGGACCGGCGGCGGCGCGGGCTCAAGGCCGAACGGGCCGGGAATGGACGCCGTAGCCGAGACCGGAACACCCGCCGCAGCCGAGACCGGGGCCCGCACCGTCACCGGGGCGGCCACCTTGGCCAGCGACACCGCGCACACCTTGAGCTCGGGCTGGAACGACAGTGGATCGACGGCGTCGCTGGTCACCGCGTTGACGCTCAGGTACTCCCCGAACAGGTCGTTCCAGTGGAACGGTGCGAAACAGCAGCCCGGCCGCACCCGGTCGGTGACGACCGCGGGCAGCACGGCCCGCCCGCGCCGCGAGGCGACCTCCACCGAATCCCCCTCGGCGATGCCCAGCCGGGCCGCGTCCCGCGGATGCACCTCCACGAAGGGGCCGGGGTTGAGCTTGTTCAGCTTGGGCACCCTGGCCGTCTTGGTGAGGGTGTGCCACTGGTGCTGGAGGCGGCCGGTGTTGAGCACGTACGGGTAGTCGTCGTCGGGCATCTCGGCGGTCGGGATGTGCGGACGGGCGTGGAATACGGCGCGCCCGCTCGCCGTGGGGAAGGTGAGCGAGCCGTCCTCGCCGACGTACCGGATCGGGTTGCGGTCGGGCCCGTCCGCGGTCGCCGCCGGCCACTGCACCGGGGTGGTGCGCAGCCGCTCGTAGCTCACCCCGCGCAGATCCCAGCCGGTCGCCGGGTTCCAGGCGCGCTTGATCTCCTCGAAGACCTCCTCGGCGCTGTCGTACGCGAAGCCCTTCTCGTAGCCCATCGCGCGGGCCACGGCGGCGATGATCCGCCAGTCCGCCATCGCCTCACCGGGCGGATCGGCGGCCGGGCGGGCGAGGGTGAGGTTGCGCTCACTGTTGACCAGGACGCCCTCCGCCTCGGTCCACAGCGCGCCGGGCAGGACAACATCGGCGTACGCGTTCGTCTCCGTCTCGGCGAACACGTCCTGGGTGACGACGAACTCGGCGGCCTCCAGGCCCTCGATGACCGTCTTGCGGTTGGCGACGGAGGCGACCGGGTTGGTGCAGATGATCCAGCACGCCTTGATGTCCCCCTCGGCCATCTTCTGGAACATCTCGACCGTGCCCTTGCCGACGCCGTCGGCGCGCAGCGCGCCCGGCTCCAGCTCCCACAGCCCCTCGACGAAGTCACGGTCGGCGTCGGCGAGTACGGACCGCTGGCCGGGGAGCCCCGGGCCCATGTAGCCCATCTCCCGGCCGCCCATGGCGTTGGGCTGCCCGGTGAGGGAGAAGGGCCCGCTGCCGGGGCGGCAGATCGCGCCCGTGGCGAGATGCAGGTTGACCAGCGCGTTGGTGTTCCAGGTGCCGTGCGTGGACTGGTTCAGCCCCATCGTCCAGCAGCTCATCCACTCCCCCGCCTCGCCGATCAGCCGGGCGGCCTCGCGGATGTCGTCCTCCGGAATGCCGGTGATCTCCGCGACGGCGGCGGGCGGATAGTCGGCGAGGAAGCCGGGCATCGCCTCCCAGCCCTCGGTGTGCGCGGCGATGAACCCGGGGTCGGTGTGGCCGTTCGCATGCAGCAGATGCAACAGCCCATTGAGCAGCGCCAGATCCGTACCCGGCTTGATCTGCAGAAACAGATCGGCCTTGGCCGCGGTGGCGGTGCGCCGCGGATCGACGACGATCAGCTTGGCCCCCGCTTTCACCCGATCCATCATGCGCAGGAAGAGGATCGGATGGCAGTCGGCCATGTTGGCACCGATGACGAAGAAGACATCCGCCTTGTCGAAGTCCTGATACGAGCCAGGCGGCCCGTCCGCGCCCAGCGACAGCTTGTAGCCGGTGCCGGCGCTGGCCATGCACAGCCGGGAGTTCGACTCGATCTGGTTGGTCCGGAGGAACCCCTTGGCCAGCTTGTTCGCCAAGTACTGCGCCTCCAGGCCCATCTGCCCGGAGACATAGAGGGCGACCGCGTCCTGCCCGTGCTCGTCGACGATCGCCCGCAGCCGCTCGGCGGTCTCCGCGATGGCGTCCGCCACGGGCGCGGACCGCGGCTCCTCGCCCCGGTCCGGCCGGACGAGGGCGGTGGTCAGCCGCCCCGGGGCCGCCAGCATGTCCGCGGTGGTGGCGCCCTTGGTGCAAAGCCGGCCGAAGTTCGCCGGATGCTCCTTGTCCCCGGCCGCCTTCAGCACCGTACGCCGCCCGTCCGGCCCCCTGCCGACATCGAGGACCATGCCGCAACCCACCCCGCAGTACGAGCAGACCGTCCGCACCTTCGTCGTGCCGTCGGCCCACGAGTCCGGTGCGACCACGGGCGCCTCTCTCTCCTGTTCGACCTGGTTCGGCCCTTTGTGACCGCCGTACGTCCGTGATCGTACAAACGACTCATTACGCGGGCGTCGCCGCGGCGGATCTTCTGGGGTAACACCCACCGCACACAATCCTGCGGGGCGATGTGAGCGACCCTTCGCAGCGTGGACCGCGCGGTCAGGCGGGTCTCAGGGGAACCTGGCGGTAGATATCGCGGCGATTGCCTGTCGCCCGAGTCCGTCGCCTTCCGCAGTTCAGTGAGGCGGAACAGGAGGCGTCAGGCCTGATCGGCGTGGAACAGGGCGGCCATCTCTTCGAGCGAGACAGACCCTTCCGTGCCTTCGGACTCGGCTTCGTCGGCCAGCCGGCTGAGCCATGCATCTTCGCCGTCTTTGGCGATCCGGCGGAGGCGCTGGTACTCAGGGATGTCGACGGGTGATGAACGTCGGTTCTCCTCGCGCCGGGCACTGTCAATGACGTCGGCGAGGTGACTGCGGACCTCGGCCATGGATTCGACGGCGGGATCACTCATGCCATAAATGTGTCAGATGCACATCTCACCTGGCGCCCCCGAGAGACTGAGGCGCCTCGTCGCCCGCAGGAAGGCAGCCGAATCCCTCACGGGCTCCCCCTCCGGCCGACCCCGCCTCCGACCAGGACGCCGACGCATACGTACGCGGCGTCCTGCCGGCCGAGGAGATGGCCGCTCACGCCCTGGCCGAGTGAGTTGCGGTGAGTATCGGACAGCGACACGCCATGGCGTCGGCGTGTCGCTGTCCGATACTCACCGCAAACCCGGCGGGCCAGGGATGGGCGAACCAGGGAGAACGTAGTCCGCCCAGACCGTCTTGCCCGAGCCGTCGGGCCGTAGGCGCCAGTCCCAGCGGGTGGCCAGGCGCGATACGAGGAGCAGGCCGCGGCCGGTCTCCTCGGCGCCGGGCCATCCGAAGCAGGCGGGACGGCAGGGCGTCGCGGCACACCCCCGGCGCGGGCGTCGGTGACCTCGATCCGGGCGGCGGCCGGGCGCGCGTGCGCCGCCGTCACGCGCAGGCGGAGGTGGAAGTCACGGCCGGGGACGCGACCGTGCCGCACGGCATTCGAAGTCAGCTCGGCGACGATCAAGTCGATCTCGTCGTGGGGCTCGGTGCCGTACGGGATTCCCCATGCGTCCAGCCGGATGGCTGCCAGCCGGGCGAGACGGACACCTCGGGGTGTGGAGGTGAAGCACATCTCGAAGGTGAGGTCAGCGGGGGCGGGGGTGGTGGTCAAGCGTCCGGTGGGGGCGGTGAGTTGGGTGGTACGGGCGGGGCTGTCGGGATTGCTCGTCATGCCGACCACGGTCCCGCTGGTCGCGTAGCGTTAACCAGTGGTGACGCACCGACGCGGACCGGTTGTGCGCGCGGTGTGTGTACGGGTACGAGGCGCGCGGCGTGACGGCGTCCCTGCCGGGGGCGTTGGGCCGGGGAGGCGGTGATCGATGACGGAGCGTACAGGTGCTGCGGCGGAGGCCGGGGCGGTTCCGCGCGGTGGCGGCGGAGCGGTCGTCAACCTTGCGGATGGCTGGGAGGGTGACGACGGGGCCGGGCGGCGACCGGAGGACAAGGCGGGGCGGGGCGTCATCACGGCGTTCGGGCAGACCATGAAGATGCTGCGCGTGCGGAAGGCGATGGAGCGCGAGGAGTTCGGCAAACAGCTCGGGTACTCGGCCTCCACATCGCGGCGTTCGAGCAGGGGCGGAGGATTCTGTCGCCCCGGACCATCGACCGGGCGGACGAGGTGCTGGAGGCGGACGGGTTGCTGTGCCTGTGGAAGGAAGAGGTGGAGCGGGCTCAGTATCCGGTGTTCTTCCAGGGGATGGCGACGCTGGAGAAGGAAGCCATTGAACTTCTCTCGTACGACACCCTCGTGGTCAAGGGCCTGCTCCAGACCGAGGAGTACATGAGGGCGCTGCTGGCGATGCGACGTCCGGTCCTGGACCAGGAGACCATTGAGCAGCGCGTGGCCGCACGATTGGCGCGACAGGACATCTTCGAGCGCTGGCCCGCGCCGCTGCTGAGCTTCGTGATGGACGAGTCGGTGTTGCGACGTTGGTACGGCGGAAAGGACGTGCTGCGGGGACAGCTGGAGCACCTCCACCTCATCGGCCAGAAACGGAACGTCGAGATCCAGGTCATGCGGCTCGACTGTGAGGAGAGTGCTGGCGTGGACGGGCCGTTCACGGTCGTCACACGCAAGGACGGCAGGAAGTTCGTGTACGCCGAGGCGCAGGGAACCAGCGCTCTTCAGACCGACCCGGAACAAACGACTCTCGCCGCCGCGCGCTATGGGATTATCCGGTCACAGGCTCTCACCTCAAGAGAGTCACTGGAGTTCATCGAAGGGTTGCTGGGAGAGCTATGAACAACACTGAGTCCTCGACCGTCGCCTCTGGCCTCGTCTGGTTCAAGAGCAGCTACAGCGGAGCCGAGGGTGGTCAGTGTGTAGAGGTCGCCGCCGACATGGCAGTTGTGCACGTCCGGGACTCCAAGGCCACCGCCGGGCCCGTCCTCACGGTGTCGCGCGAGGCGTGGGCGGGCTTCGTCGGGTTCGCCTCGTCGGAGCGGGGTCTCTGACGCTCGTACGATCACGCGAGCCCTGCCGGTCCCTTTCGGACGGCAGGGCTCTCGCGTAGGCGGCGCCGGGTCCAGCTCGGCGGCTCAGGCAGCTGCCAGCTTCTGGATGCGCGGATGGTTCTCGAGCGCCCACCGCACGGTCTTCGGCGCACGCCCGAGGAGGGTTTCGAGCTGGTCGGTGACACCGCGGTACCCGCCGCCGCCGATCAGCCGGGTCAGGGTCTTCATGTGCTCCGCGGTGTGCGGAAACTCGGCCAGGGCAGGGTCCACGTAGGTCTCGTTCCAGGTTTCGACCTCTTCGGGAACGTAGGTGACCTGGCGTCCCAGCACGGCCGCGAAGTCCTCCGCGAAGCCGTGCATGTCCTTCAGTTCAGGGCCGTTGAGTTCGTAGGACTTCGAGATGTGCGGCGCCGGATCGGCCAGGATCTTCGCGCACGCCTCCGCCACGTCGTAACCCGCGATGGGCGCGAGCCGGTGGTGGCCGAAGGGCAGGCGCAGCTCACCGTTGCTCAGCGGGCCCAGCGCCAGCCAGGTCATCAGGGGGTTCTCCACGAACATGGCCGCCCGGATGTTGACGGTCGGGAGGCCGGACCACTCCAGCAGCCGCTCGGCGACCCAGTGGGCGCGCTGCTGCGGCGACCAGTCCGCGACGAGTCCGCCGAGCCATGAACGCCGTTCTCCGTCCGGCGCGGTCATCTTCTCGAACGTCATGAACGACTGCTCGAATTCGGACATGTTGACGAAGACCTCGATGTCACCCTGTGCCCGCGCCGCCGCGGCCATCAGGCTGACGGCGTCGGTGTAGTACGGCGACAGGCTCATGCTGAAGTAGACGCGCCGGACGCCCTTCAGCGCGGCTGTCACATCAGCGATGGTGAGCAGGTCTCCGACGAAGACCTCGGCCCCGGCCTGGCGGAGCGCCTGCGCGCGTTCGTCGTCCTGCCGCACGAACGCGCGTACCGGGTGGCCTTGTTCAAGCAGCATGTCGACGATCGTTCGGCTCACACCACCGATATGGCCGGCGGCTCCGGTGATCAGGATGGGATTGCGCTCTGACATCGATCATTCCTCTGTCTGGTTGGGTGGGTCAGCCGTAGGGAAGCCACGGGATGTGACCTGCGATCGCCTTGGGCCGCTTCGGTCGCCTGGGGCGTCTACGCCCGCGTCATCGGGGCGAAGCGCCGTCGATGTGGGCGAGGAAGTCCAGGAGCGCGGCGTTGGTCTCCGCGGGGCGCTCCTGCTGCGTCCAATGCCCGCAGCCCGGAAGCACCACCACGTCGTGCAGTTGAGGCGCGACAGCGCTCAGCGGGTTGCCCGACCCGCCCTCACCCCGGAGCAATTCGCTCAGCGAGCTGCCCCCGTCCGGGCTGCGCAACGAGGTGACCATGTCGCGGTCTCCCACCACATACAGCGCAGGGACGTCGATCCCGCGCCCCTGGAATACGGCGAGCAGTTCGTTGTTCCGCTCGATGTTCCGGTACCAGTTGAACGCTCCGGTGAAGGCCCGCTCGCCGTGGAGGGCGAAGTCCTCGGCATACGCCTGGATGTCGTCCTCCGTCAGCCAGGCCGGGAGGTCGGGCGACTCCGGCATGGTGTCCAGGAAGCCCAGACCCTCAGGTACGACCAACGGGCGGGGCTCCCTGCCGAGCGGGTTGTCGCCCGAGGCACCGACCAGGAGGCGGCGGAAGGATTCCGGGATGTCCTTGGCGAATTCGGCGTCGGCTACTCCCGGCTGCTGGAAGTAGACCTGATAGAAGCCATCGCCGTACTGGGTGCGGGTGATCGAGGGCGGGACCATCCCGCCGGGCAGGATCGGCGGAATGCTGAGCCCGGCCACCGCGCGGACCTTGTCGGGGCGCAGCATCGCCGCGGTCCAGGCGACGGGTGCGCCCCAGTCGTGGCCCACGACGATCGCCTGCTCCTCGCCGAGTTCCTCGATCAGGGCGATCACGTCGCCGACGAGGTGGAGCAGGGTGTACGAGGTGACGTCCGGCGGCTGCTCGCTGCGGGCGTAGCCGCGCTGGTCCGGGGCGACGACCCGGTACCCGGCCGCTGCCAGCGCCCCGAACTGGTGACGCCAGGAGTACCAGCTCTCCGGCCAGCCGTGCAGCAGCAGGACCAGCGGCCCCTGCCCCTGCTCGGCGATGTGCAGTCTGACTCCGTTCACTTCGACGAAGCGGTGGGTGAGCGAACTTTCCACGAGAATTTCCTTGAAATCGGTGAGTGCGTCCTAGTTGTTCAGCCGCGGGTAGAGGGCTTCCAGATCGGCGGACAGCTGCGACTTGACCCAGCGGGTGGTGTCGTCGGCCAGCACCTCGTGGGCCCCCGCCTGGATGCCGTCGAGGGCGGCCACGGCGACATCGCGGGGATCGGCCTTGGGTGCGTCGAGGCCCGACGTCATGTCGGTGTCCACGTAGGCCACGTGGAGCCCGGTCACCGCGATGCCGCGCGGCCGCAGCTCCAGCCGCAGAGAGTTGGTCTGCGACCACAGGGCGGCCTTGGAGGCGCCGGCGCTGTTGATCAGGATGGTGACGTCCTGGGCCTGCTCGGCGGCGGCCGTCACGGACGCGGGGTCGGTGACCTCAAGAGCCAGCGGAACGGCGTCGGGGTGCGTCACCGTGCGCGGGTCGCGGGCCGTGGCGTAGACCTTGCCGGCGCCGCGCCCGTAGAGCTCCTCGACCAGCATCTTGCCGATACCCCGGCCGCCTCCGGTGACGAGGACGGTGGCACCTTCGATTGCTGTCACGACTACCCCCAAGAGCGGGAAACCGATCAGTTTCATGGCCATCACGGGCGTGTGCTTGCCCTACGGCAGCCGGCCGCAGGCGTCAGCCGGCCAGCCGGTTGAGCTTGCGGATCCGCTTGTCGAAGACCCCGGCAGGAGCGAGGCGGCGCAGTGCGCTCGCGCGTCCGGCCAGGGGACCGGCGGTGTAGCGCAGCTTCGGCTTCGGGGCGGTCGCCGCCGTGACGATCACCTTGGCGACGACGGCGGGGTCGTCGCCGTCCTTGATCGCTGTTTCCATCATGCGGTCGAAGGCGCGCCGCTGGGCGGCGTAGACCTGCAGGGGCATGTCGGGCCGCGGACTGTTGGCCTCGAAACCGGTACTGGTGTAAGCGGGTTCGACGAGAAGCGCCCGGACGCCGAAATCGCGGATCTCATGGTCCAGGGACTGGGAGTACCCCTCGATCGCATGCTTGGACGCGGCGTAGACGGCCATGTACGGCGACGGGAGGAATCCGACCACGGAGGAGAGGTTGATGATGCGTCCGCGTCCACGGGCGCGCATGTGCGGCAGGACCGCCTGCACCATGCGCATCACGCCGAAGACGTTGACGTTGAAGACGGCCTGGGCCTGCGCGACCGAGTTCTCCTCGGCCGCACCCATCAAGCCCACGCCGGCGTTGTTGACCAGGACATCGATCCGCCCGAAGCGGTCGATCACCTGCTGGACCACGGCGGTGGCAGACGCGTCACCGGCCACGTCGAGGTCGAGGAAGGTCACGCCGCGGGGCGGGGTGACGCGGGAGGTGTCGCGGCTTGTGCCAACCACGTCGAACCCCGCTTCGACCAGCGCGAACGCGGCTGCCTTCCCGATGCCGGATGACGCACCCGTCACGAGTGCCACCGGCCGATGCGTACTCATCATGGACTCCTGAGCCTCACTGAGAAACCGATCGGTTTCCAACAACGGTAAACCGATCGGTTTCTAGGTGCAAGTGCAGGGAGCGCCGTCCGACCGGAAGCGGGCAGCATGGCCCCGATCGGCGCGCAGGAGAGACGCGAGAGTGCCATCCGCGCGGCTGACGCAGATGCAGGCAGCTCCGGCCGCCGGAGGCGGGCGTCAGCCCCGAGAGCGCATCGGTCGCCGAGCCCGCTCGAAAAGGTGATGCGTCAGCGCACCCCTGCCGCATCGAGCAGGGTGGCCACCGTGGGGGCGATGAGCCCGGTGAGGTTGTCGGCCCCGATCCCCGCGCGGGCGCTGGCGCCGTCGAAGACCAGGCTGAGCTGTCGGGCCAGCAGGTCGGGATCGCTCGCACCGCCCTGTTCGGCCTCGGCCCGGAAGAAGGCCGTCAGGTTTCCCTTGATCCGGTGGGCCACCTGGCTCGCGGGGTGACTCTGATCCTTGAGCTCGATCTGGACAGCCAGATACCGACAGCCCCGGAACTCGGGCGCACCAGCCTGCGATTCCACCTGCTCGAAGACATACAGGATCCGCTCGCGGGGTGTACGGCCATCGTCCGCTGCGGGCAGGAGTGTCGTCACGAAGGTGGAAGCGCGTTGCTCCAGGCTTGCCGCCAGCAGTTCATCCTTGCTCTCGAACAGCTGGTACATGGAGCGCTTCGACACCCCCGCCGCCTTGCACAGCGCCTCGATGCCGATGCCGACGCCGTCTCGGTAGGTGAGCGTGGCCGCCGCCGTAAGAAGCCGCTCTCGGGGACTTGCCTTCACTTCGGTGCTCATACTGCGAGGTTAACCCGATTCGGGAAAAATATAAACCGATCGGTTTCCGGCCGGTCGGCCGGGACAGCGGTGCTGCCAGCGCGACGGCGCGGATCCGCTACGCCAGGGCGGCGGTCTTCTCGGGGTTCGCCTGGGCGGGGATACGGTGCAGCCCCCTGCGGTCGTACCAGCCCGTCACGCCGAAGCCGAACAGCGCGGCCGCCATGAGGCCGGCGGCCATCATCACCCAGCCCCGGGTCAGACCGGCGTCGGCCTGGGCGTCGTAGTAGAGGATCGAGCGGACGCCGCCGGTGATCTGCCGCAGCGGCTCGAACTCCGCCAGGAAGCGGTAGAAGCCGGGCAGCGCCTCGATGGGCGTGGTGGCGCCGGCCGTCGGCACCGCCATACCGATGAAGACCAGCGTGACCACCAGCATGCCGGGCGTGCCGAAGACGGCCAGGAGAGTGAGCGCACCAATCCCGGAGACCGCGATGACACACACCGAGTACAGCCACAGCAGCGGCAGGTGGGAGGCAGCCATGCCCATGATGCCGACCGCACCCACGGTGACCAGGGTGCCCATCAGCAGGGACAGGCCGACCATGAGGGTGCTGCCGACGGCGAGCGTCTGCACCCGGGTCGCCCAGATCAGCGGGCGGTGTCGGCGCAGCGGGCCCATGTCGTTGTGGGTGTAGCCGAGAGCGTGGTCCACCTGCCCACTGATGACGTTGGCGGAGAGCATGCCGCAGACCACCAGGACGAGCGCGTAGTAGAACGCCGTCAGCCCCAGGCCGCTGTGCGAGGCGAGAGGATGGCCGTCCTTGACCGTGACGGCGGCCGGATCGGCCAGCATGACGCGCGCCGCGGCGGGCAGCTTCGCCTGCCCGGCCCGTGCGGTCAGTTCCTTGCCCACCTGGAGCGAGGCGCTCTCGGCCGCCTGCGTCGTCGCCGACCGGGCCAGGCTGGAGCCCAGGCTGCCGGCGGACTGGTTGGTCAGCACCGTCAGGGTCGGGCGAGCCGGGGTCCCGGTGGTCGCGGTGCCGGTCAGCGTGGTGGCGGAGGCCGTGAAGTCGGCGGGGACGACGAGCGCGCCGTACAGCTTGCCCTCGCCCAGCTCCTCCTTCACCTTCTTCTCGTCCATCGTCTTCCAGTCGATCTTGCCCCCGCTCGCAGCGGACTTCTTGATCGACTCGGTGATCTGCGCCCCCAGGTTGACCTTCTTGCCGCCCACGGCGGCCCCCTTGTCGGTGTTGACCAGGCCGACGGGCAGGTTCTTCAGGTGATCGACCGGATCGATGTTGGCACCGACGTAGAACACGGTGAACAGCAGGGCGAGAACGCCCGTGATGACGCCATTGGCGATCCACAGGGGTTTGGCGCGCAATACACGGAAGGGGTGAATCCCAGTCATGACTTGACTCCGGTCTCGACAGCACAGCCGCATCAGGAGGAGACCGGACAGCGCCATTGCAGGCCGGCGACCCTCAGAAACCCCCGGCGCACACGGTCGCCTGAGGACAATGCACTCCTGACCGTCCGCCGTCGGCGACGGCTCCCAGATCACGCTCAGACCACCGTCAACACGGAAAACCGGTCGGTTTCAATCTCATCGTAAACCGATCGGTTTCCACGTTCAAATCCAAGACGCCGACTCGCACCCCAGCGAGCAGGCCCGCCCGCCGTCAGCCCTGTCGCCGCCGGACCAGGAGGCTACGGAGCACTTCGCCGGGGGCTGCCAGCCGCCGGTCATCCGCCGACTGCACCTCGACGCCGCGAGCGGTAGTCATTCGAAGGCCCCGGCCGCGCTGCCGCGGGGCGCGGGGATACGGCGAACCGGGGCACCGACGCCGCCCTGTCGCGTCTCGGTCACCCCGCCGACGGCCCACTCCGACAGCACGCACGGCCGTATTGCCGCTCACCCGTTTACAACTTGCCCTTCCTCATATCCGCACTGCTCTTGAGCACCGCAGAGTCGATGCTCCAGTTCTCCGGCTGTACCCTCTCCCAGAGACTTCCCTTACCGAGGTCTCGTCCCGCCTGGCCTTCTCGGCGGAACCACTCCTCAGCACTTCGGATCCTGTTGGGGTGAATTTCGTCGAGCAGAGCGTAATCCCTGGTGACGATTCCATGCTTCCACACATTCCAGAATCCCGTGAAATTGTCCCTGAAGCTCATGGTGGCCTTGTCGTTGGGATCGGCGTTATATCCGGCAGGGAGATCGGCAACCTCCTTCAGCGGACCGCTCCAATATGTGTTCAGATCAGTGTCGATGTACTGTGCCCGATGCCCGGTGACCTTCTCGAATGCCGCAGCCATATCGGCATAGGCCACGTGCTCGATAGCGACTTCGAGGTCCATGCCACTCGCCCGCTCTGGATGGTCGAAGAGCCAGCGAACGTAGAATCCGCAATCTTCGAGATCCACGTGGGGAACGGCTCCCTTACCGAGTGGGACTCGCCACGTGACGACACCGTCCTCGACGGAGGGTGTCATGGGCGTGAGCGGTGAGATCACCATGTCCATGTAGGGACCTGAAGTGAAGACCGCCGCTCCCATCCTGTCCCTGTTCTTTTCGTTTTGGAACAGTACCCATTCAGCCATGCGGCCTTTGCCGTCATAGTGGCCGGTGCGGAACCTGGAGTCGTAGCCGGACTTCTTGAGGACGTAGTCCAGATTCCCGTAGACGAAGAACTTGATTCCTTATTCAATCGCTATCTCGTAACTGCGTATGGCCCAGTAGGTCTCGGCCTTCTCGCCGGTGTTGAACCCGTCGATGTTGATGAATGCCCCGTCACAGCTGCTAAATCCCTCCCGGGGCACGTCTTCGTCGGCGAATGACCCTTCGAGGATGGAGACATTGCCGAGCGCGAGGAGGGCCTGGGCTCGAGGGGAGGCGGAATCGCGGGTGAGGACTCGGACAGAGTACTTCTTGTCGGCGACAAGAGCGCGGACGATGCGCATCCCTTGAGCCCCTGTGCCGCCGATGACAAAGATAGTGGAGGTGGCGTGAGAAGACATGGCTTTCGACTCCAGAGGTTGAGCACGCAGCCATCAGTAGCAGTATGCGAAACTCCCGGGAAAACCGTTCGGTTTCCCAAACGTACACCGATCGGTTTTCAACGGCAAGCGCCCGGAGGAGGAGGTCAGGGCCCGGAGGAGCTGGCCCGCATCTCGCCGTACCTGACCGAGCACATCAACCGGTTCGGCGAGTATTCCACGCACGAGCTCGGCATCCAGCCCAAGGCGTACGACCCGAAGCTGAACGTCGACTTCACCCAGCTCCGCGAGCAGGCCCCGACTGCCGCCGACCTCGGTCAAGCCGCCTGAGCCGGCCTCCATACCGCTCGCCGCTCCGCTGCTGATCAACCTCGGCAGCGGCAACAGCTGCACGACCCCTTCACCAGTGGCACCGTGCTGTGCCCGCTCGGAGGGCTTTCCTCCTCAGGGTCCGCTGACGGCAGGACCTCAGCCTGCCGGCGGCGGCCTGAGCTACGAGAAGAGCAAGGGAAGAGAAGTGTCACCTGGTGACCACCGGGTGACCGCTGGCCGCCGGGCGATCTGTCGGATCCCAGGAAACGATGGAGAACACCGAACCGCGCCGGAAGGACATGTCATGACCGCCACCGCCCCCAAGGCCCCGGCTGCACCAGGGGTGCGGTCCTGGTGGGGAATCCCGTACGCCACCGCCGAGCGGTACCGCCGCCCCGTGGTCGCAGACTTCGATCCGGACCTCCCCTATGACCGCAAGGGCGTCGTCTCCGTCCAGCCCGACAGCGGCGATTGGCTCGAAGCGGACAGCGGGATGGGCGAGGACTGCCTGAACCTGAACGTGTGGGCCCCCGAGCAGCCGGCCGGGGAGGCGCTGCCGGTGACCGTGTACATCCACGGCGGAGGATTCGAGTACGGCGCGAACACACAGATCACCTCGAACGCCGCCGGCCTCGCCGCGACGGGACGCGTCGTGGGCGTGTCGATCAACTACCGGCTCGGCGCCCTGGGCGCGCTGTCGCTGTCGCAGTACGGCGGCGCGCTCGCCGAGGCCAGCAACCTCTGTCTGCAGGACGTCATCGCCGCGCTGAGCTGGATCAAGCAGAACATCGCCTACTTCGGCGGCGACCCCGGCAACGTCACGGTCTACGGTCACAGTGCTGGCGCCTTTTCCACCTTCGGGCTGCTCGGGGCCCCGGCCGCCAACGGCCTGTACCGGCGCGTGGCCGGATTTTCCGGAGGCCCCTCGCGTATCCAGCCGGCTTGGTGGGCCGAGGAGCACGCGCACCGGTTCGTCACCGAACTCGGTGTCGCGGACAACCCGGACAAGCTCCTCGACCTCGACACGGCCACGCTGGAGGCCGCCGTACACAAGGTCACCCCGACCGACATCGGCATCCGCGGCGGGATGCTGGGCACGAGCATGGGCGTCGTCCTGGACGCCGGACAGCCCGGAGCGGTGCTGCGCGCCCACCCCATGGACGTCCTGGCCTCCGGCACACACCGGGACGTCGACATCCTGCTGAGCGCTGGCAGTGACGAGATGGGCTGGTGGGTGGCGAACGACCTCGACCGGTTCGACCCGCACACCAGCGAGGCCATCACCGACGAAATCGCGGCGTGGCGGATTCCCCGCTCCCGCGCCCAGAAGATCGTCGACGCCTACAACAAGGGCGGCCGCACCCCGGCCGAGGTCCGCGCCGCGTACCTGACGGACTACGCCTTCGCCGTGTCCGCGGCCCGCGGCGCCCTGGCCCACGCCGCCGCGGGCGGAAACGCCCATCTCCTCCTGATCGGACCCTCCGAGGGCGCGCCCGCCGTGCACGGCACCGAGATGTACGCCCTGGTCGGCCAGGAGCAGCCGGGCCGCAGCGCCGAGCAGGCCGAGCGTGACACCCGTATCCGCGACATCGTCCTCGACTTCGCCGCCGGCCAGCGGACCCGGCTGTGGCCCGCCGTCATCGACCGCCCCAGCGCAGAAGGCGTCGGCAACCTTCCCGTCGAGGCCGGCGAGCACTACCAGTCCGTCCTCGACCGGTACGAGGGCATCGACCGCCCCTGACGGCCAGCGGTCGACGGACAGGACCGACGTGATCAGCCGGGTGCCTGCGCCAGGAGCCCCACCCGGCTCCACCTTCACACCCGGGGGCATGCGAACACGACAAGGAGCTTGGCATGAGCCACCCCACAGCAGTCGACACCGCCGCCGCACCCGCGACGATGCGGGCCGTGGTCGTCACCCGCCCGGGCGGCCTGGACGCCCTGGAGATCAAGGATGTGCCGGTGCCCGCACGCAAGCCCGGCTGGGTGCGGATCAAGGTGAAGGCGTTCGGCGTCAACGAGTCCGAGGTCACCACCCGCAAGGGAGAGTCGGACGCCGAGGTCACCTACCCGCGCATCCCCGGCATCGAAGGCGTCGGCGTCATCGACGATGTCGACGAGGACAGCGGGCTGCGGCCAGGACAGCAGGTCTCGACCATGATGGGCAGCATGGGCCGCTCCTACGATGGCGCCTACGCCCAGTACGTGACCGTCCCCGCCGGACAGGTCATCCCGTTCGACACCAGCCTGCCGTGGGACGTGGTCGGCGCCCTGCCGGAGATGTTCCAGACCGCGTACGGCTCACTGACCCGCGGCCTGGACCTGAAGTCCGGGCAGACGCTGCTGATCCGCGGCGGCACCTCCACGGTGGGCCTGAGTGCGGCGACGATGGCCAAGGAGATCGGCGCCACCGTCATCGCCACCACTCGCAACGCCGACCGGTCCGACGAACTGCGGGCGATAGGCGTCGACCACCCGGTCGTGGACGACGGACAGATCGCCACGAAGGTCCGGGACCTCGCACCGGAGGGCGTGGACGCGGCGCTGGAACTGGTCGGCTGCACCGTCCTGCCCGACACCTTCGGGTGCGTGCGGGTGCACGGCGCCGTCTGCTTCACCGGCGCCCTGGCGGGCGGCTGGTCCGTTCCCGACTTCACCCCGTTCATGATCCCCAGCGGGGTGCGGCTGACCAGCTACGCGGGCGAGGCAGCCGACCTGCCGGCCGACGTCTTCGCCCGCCAGCTCCAGGCCATCGCCGAAGGGCGCCTCAAGGTCCCGGTCGCCAAGGTCTACTGCGGCCTGGAACAGGTCCGTGACGCCCAGGCCGACGTCGAGTCCGGCACCACCCCGGGCAAGCACGTCGTCGTCCTGGAGGACTGAGAAGCGAGTACCCGGGGGCCGCACTCCGCTCACGGACCGGTTGTGGCTTCGCGGGCCGCGAACGCGGCCGGCGTGAGACCGGTGCGATCGCGGAAGAAGCGGCCGAAGTTCGCGGGATCGGTGAAGCCGAGGTGAGCGGCCACAGTCCGGGCCTCCCACTGCGCATTTCCCAGCAGGCGCCGGGCTTCGAGCAGCCGCCGCTCGTCGACGAGCTCACGCACCCCCTTGCCGGTGGCGTCCCGGGCGGCGCGGCTGAGGGTGCGGACCGAGCAGCCGAGCAGCTCGGCGTAGTCCGCGGCCTGGTGCAGTTCGCGGAAGTGCAGCTCCAGGGCGTCCACGAACCGCCTGTACGTGTCACCACGACCCGTGCCGCACGTCGCCGCGCCGGTGGGGGTGATGCCGGGGGCGTTGGCGAGGCGCAGCAGCAGCGATTCGAGCAGGCTGCGGCGCAGGGCGTGGTGGACGTCGAGGGGGCGGCGCCCGAGAGCTCGGTGTTCGTCAAGGAGTTGGAGGGCCGTCTGCTGGAGCCAGGCGGCGTCGTCGGGGTGCGGGCTCAGCACCGCAGGAGCATCGTGCGCGGTGAGCGGGGCCAGGAGTCGGGCGGTGTCGGGCCTCAGCACGTCCGGCTCGAACAGGATGAACGGGCCGCGGGCGGCGCCTGGTGGATGCCAGCACTGCACGTGTCCGGGGCGCACCCACAGCCATTGGCCGGGGGCGATGGTCCGCGTGACGTGGTCGACGTCGTGCCGCAACTCGCCCGCGGTGACCAGGATCAGGTAGTGGAAGGTGGCGCGGCCCGGCCGGGGCGGATTCCACGGCCAGTCGTCGTGCTGGGCGAAGAAGTCCTCGACGGTACTCACCTCAAGGCCGTACGGAGTGCCGACCGGGGGCTGGAAACCGTACAGCGGAACCGCGGCCGGTCCGGCCTGGCCGCTTGATCTGGGGTGTCGCTTGTCGACCATCACGTGTCCGCAGCCTACCGCCCTTTTTGTCGGCTTCGGGGGAAGGATGGGACGTGCCGCCGCCGCGACCGCGCGGCGTGCCCCCGCGTCCTTTGATGCCGCAGCCTGTCACCACCTCACGGAAGACGACGTCCCCATGAACGGATCGACCCTGCACAAGACCGCCGCCGATTGCGCGGAGGAACTTCCCGGAGCCCAGTTGGAGCACCCTTTCGGCGACGACTGGGAGGTCTTCAAGGTGCGCGGCAAGGTGTTCATGCTGATGACCGAGGTCCCCGGGCGTCCCGTCGTGATCCTCAAGGCGGATCCCGGCGAGGCCCTCGCTCTGCGGGAACACAACAGCCACATCACCCCCGGCTATCACATGAACAAGAAGCACTGGATCACGCTGGAGGGCGGGGACGGCGTGGACGACTCGCTCGTCAGGGAGCTCGTCACCGAGTCCTACCGGCTCGTCGTCGCCCGCCTGCCCAAGGCCGACCGGCCCGTCGACCCGCACACCTACGGCAGCACAACTCGGGCAGCCCGGTGAGCACGGCCGGCGACCGGCTCCAGGACACCGCCCGCCAGACGGCCCTCGCGCTGCCGGGAACGGACCATGGTTACCCGTTCACGGAGCACCTGGACGTCTACAAGGTCGCCGGCAAGGTGTTCCTGATCGTCACCGACGACCCGGACGAGCAGATCATCACGGTCAAGTGCGAACCTGAACACGCCCGCGCGCAAGTTCGCCGCTACGCCTCGATCACGCCGGGCCGCTATCTCGACAAACGGCACTGGATCTCACTGGGACCGGGACCCGGCATCACCAAGCGGCTGGTCACCGACGCGGTCGAGGACTCCTACGACCTGGTCGTCGAGCGGCTGCCGGAGCGCGACCGCCCTGGTGCTCGGTGAGCGCCGCGAGCACCTGAGCCCACACTCACCAGCGGCCGTGCAACGCCCGCCGCATCCTCACACCTACGCCTCCGCCCCGAGAGACCGATGGAACCGACCCTGCCGTTCTTCGACGACGAGCCCGCCCGGCCACTCGCCGACCGCCTTCGCCCCACACAACTGGAAGACGTCGTCGGGCAGGAGCACCTCCTGGCCCCGGACGCCCCGCTGGGCCGCATGGTCGCCCAGCAGCGCCTGAGCTCCGCCATCCTGTGGGGCCCGCCCGGCGTCGGCAAGACGACCATCGCCCGGCTCCTCGCGGACGGCAGCAACCTGGCCTTCGAACCGGTGTCGGCCACCTTCTCCGGCGTGGCGGACCTGCGGAAGGTCTTCGCCGCTGCACGAAGCCGGCGCAGCATCGGCCAGGGCACCCTGCTGTTCGTCGACGAGATCCACCGCTTCAACCGCGCCCAGCAGGACAGCTTCCTGCCCTACGTCGAGGACGGCACGATCGCCCTGATCGGCGCCACCACGGAGAACCCTAGCTTCGAACTCAACGGCGCCCTCCTGTCCCGCACCCAGGTCCTCGTCCTCAAACGCCTCGACGAAGCCGCCCTGTCCACACTGCTCGACCGAGCCGAGCAGCTCACCGGCCACCGGCTGCCCTTGGACGACGACGCCCGCCGCGCCCTGATCGCTATGGCCGACGGCGACGGCCGCTACCTCCTCAACATGGCCGAACAGCTCCAGACCCTCCCGAACGCCGAGATGCCCCTGGACACCACCGCGCTCGCCCACCACATCCAGCAGCGCGCCCCGCTGTACGACAAGGCGCAGGAGGGTCACTACAACCTGATCTCCGCGCTGCACAAGTCGATGCGCGGCTCCGACCCGGACGCGGCCCTGTACTGGCTCGCCCGTATGCTCGACGGCGGCGAGGACCCCCTGTTCGTAGCCCGCCGCCTGGTCCGCTTCGCGAACGAGGACATCGGCATCGCCGACCCGCACGCCGTCCACCAGGCCCTCGCCGCCTGGGACGTGTACGAGCGACTCGGCTCCCCCGAGGGTGAGCTGGCGATCGCCCAGGCAGTCGTCTACCTCGCCACCGCCCCCAAGTCCATCGCCGTCTACCGCGGCTTCAACGCCTCACACCGCGCCGCCCGCCGCACCGGCTCGCTCATGCCACCCGCCCACATCCTCAACGCCCCGACCCGGCTGATGAAGGGCCTCGGCTACGGCAAGGACTATCAGTACGACCCCGACACCACCGACGGTTTCTCCGGCGCCGACTACTTCCCCGACGACATGGACCGCGAGACGTACTACCAGCCCACCCAAAATGGTTACGAAGCCCAGATCACCGAACGCCTACGCCACTGGGCCGCCCTGCGCGCTCGCAGACAACGCGACTGACCCGCCGACGCCCGAGAAGAATCCGCCGTCCAGATCCTCACTCGCCTCACTGGGCAGTGATGCCCTCGGCGCCGAGGACGGCTTCACGTTCCGTGTTCGCAGAAAGATGACCGGCAGTGGGTCGATCGGGTGGGCGCGGAGCCTGGTGTTCGAGGTCCACGTCCAGGACCGGGGTGTCCGCGAAGAACAGCATCTGGATCTTGCCGCGCTCGGCCGCCTGCGCGCACCGCACGAACTGGTCCATGTCCGTGTAGCTGGACAGTTTCACCCCGGGCAGGCGCCATGCTCCGGGTGCGGCTCCGTAGCCGCTGGTGAACTGCATGCACAGGAGCATCTGTCGGCTTGTCATGGTCGCTCCTTCGAACGAGGCAAGATGAATCGGTGAACGCATCCACCCCCCGGATGATCCGGAGGCAGCCTCTGGATTATCGGCAGGGGAATGTGATGGCTCTTCACGTTCGCGCCACGTCGCGACCGCGACCCCGCGCACCGCCACCCCTCCACCAGCACGATGTCAGCGGTGGGCGGCGCGGTTCATCTCGACGACATCCTCCAGCGTGGGGTTGGCCGGGAGGGCGGCAAAACGCTCCGGCATGCTGTCGCGGACGTGCGTGTCCTTGACACGATCGGCCGCAGCCAGGGCCGCCGGCAGCTCGTCGAGGGTCAGTTCGGTGCAGTAGGCGGGGCCCATCGGCTGCTGACGCCAGGAGTCGGCCAGCACGCCCGCGTCGTAGGGGTCGAAGCCGGTGTCGTCCACGAGGCGCATGGCCACACGCCGTGCCTCATCCGAGTCGGCGGCGACCGGGATGGCGATGCGGCCCGGGGTGCCTGCCGGAACGCCCTTGGTCCGCTGGGTCTCGGCCAGGGCAGCGTTCCATGCCTTGCCCACAGGCCGCCCCAACTGCTCGGTCACCCACAGGCTTTCCACCTGACCCTTGTCCACCGCCTCGATGCGGCCGTTGAGGTGCGGGTAGTAGTTGGAGGTGTCGATGACCACCGTCTCGGCGGGCACGGAGGCAAACAGGCCGGCCAGTTCCGGGACCCGATCGAACGGGATGGACAGGATGACCACCTCCTTGTCCTGAACAGCGGCCTCAAGAGCCGCCGCGCGGGCTCCGAACTCCAGCACGTTGTCCGGGACGGCCTCGGGCCCCCTGGCGCCTGCCACTTGGACGTCGTGACCGGCCGCGCTGAGCCTACGGGCCAGATTCCCCCCGATCGCCCCTGCGCCAATAACAGCAATTCTCATGATTTGTCCTTCCAAAGGTTGCGCCACCCTTGAGGGCGCAAAAGGTGATGAATATGCAGGTGGTATCGCAGGCCACTGGTCGTCGCCGGGAACTGAACCTCGGAACCGGAACTCCGCCGGGTCCCCTGCTGCCCCGACGACAGGCCATGAGGGGGGCGCCCCGATGGACTACGCCTCGTCGTCCCGCTCGCGGTATCCGATTTCGATGAGCGCACGGAGACGGTCCAGCGACTCCTCGCCTGTGGCGCCGGTGCCCTTGATCCAGGCAACGGAACAGGCCGCGAGGAACAGGTCGTACCCCTTCACCCCCGGGCGTACGTGTCCCGCGAGCTGAGCGGCCCGCACGTACTCGTCGGTGGTGGCGATGAGGGTGTCACAGGGAACCGTGAGCGGGTTACCCGGCTCCTCCGCCCTGGCCGCGGCCATGAGCGGTTCCGGCAGCCCGCTGAAGGAGCTGAAGTACTCCTCCATCGCCCGCAACCACTGCACCAGCGCCTCGGCGGCGTCGCCGAGCCGGGCGATCTCCGCCTGGCGGGCCACCAGTTCCTCGGAGCGTGTCTGCAGCACGCTCGCCAGCAGCGCCTCCCGGGTGGGAAAGTGCCGGTACAACGTGCCGGGTCCGACGCCCGCCTCCTTGGCCACCGCCTCCAGCGACGTGCCGACGCCATAACGCAGGAAGTGACGCTGGGCCGCGTCCAGGAGAGCCGCACGGTTGCGCTGGACGTCCGCACGCGGCCGACGCCCCTGCTGCTCCTTGGCGCCCATGCGTCCTCCTGACTCGTACGACCCTGCGACCAGCAAAACGGAGGATGCCTCCGCACTGAGTCGAGCATAAACGGAGTTAGCCTCCGGTCAAACCGCATCTGCCGTTGGATGCGGAGGCCGGCCAGGCGACGGAGTCGTGGCTGCTGTCGGCCGTGGCCACGGCTCGACGCCGCGGGGCGGACGCCCGACCGTCCTGGCCAGTTCAGAAGAAATAGCAGGTCAGCGGCTCTTCGCGGCCGGTTCAAGGATCGCCACGCACTCCACGTGGTGCGTCACCGGAAACAGGTCGAACGCGCGCAGCCGCCGCGGCACATAGCCCGCCTCGCGGAAGTAGGCGAGGTCGCGGGCCAGGGCCGCCGGGTCGCAGGCGACGTAGGCGATGCGGCGCGGGCCGAGGGAGGCCAGGCGGGCGACGGTCTCCTTGCCCGCGCCGGCGCGGGGCGGGTCCAGGACGATCAGGTCGGCCTCGGTGATGCCGGTGCGGGGCAGGACCTGCTCGACCTTGCCGTGCTCGATCCGTACCCGGTCCAGGTCCTGGAGGTTGTGGCGGGCGTCCTCCACCGCGCGCTTGCCGGACTCGATGCCCAGCACCGCGCCGCGCTCGCCGACCCGCTCGCCGAGCGCGCCCGCGAAGAGGCCGACGCCGCAGTACAGGTCGAGGGCCATCTCGCCCTTACGGGGCATCAGGCCCTGCATGACGGCCTCGACGAGCAGATCGGCGGCCTTGGGATGGACCTGCCAGAAGCCGCCCTCGCCGACGCGCCAGGTGCGGCCCGCGGCGCGCTCGCGTACGAACGGGCGGCCGTGGACCCGGTGCACCGCGCGGGTGCCCTCACGGCTCTGGGGCTCGCCCAGGCGGAGCACGGAGACCGGCCGGTCCAGCTCCACCAGCGGGAGCCGGCCGCCAGGGCGCGGGGTGAGGACGACCTGGCGGTCGGAGGAGCCCGTGGCGGCGATCGCCTCCACGGTCGCGATCTGCGGCCATTCGCGCTTCTCGACGCCGAGCTCGGTGACGCCGGGGGCGGCGATCAGGCAGTGGTCGATGGGCTCGACCTCGTGCGAGCGGTGGCGGCGCAGGCCCGGCCGCCCCTGCTCGTCCACCGCGTACTGCACGCGGGTGCGCCAGGCCGGGACCTCGCCCCGGGCGACCTTGTCGCCGGGGGCGGGCTCGACGGTGCCGTCCCAGCGGGCCTCCTCGGGGGTCAGCCCGGCGAGCCGGCTCAGCTGCTCGGTGATGACGTCCGCCTTCAGCCGGCGCTGGGCGCCCGGGGCCGCGTGCTGCCAGTCGCAGCCGCCGCACCGGCCGGGGCCGGAGAACGGGCAGGGGGCCTCGACCCGGTCCTTGGACGCCTCCAGCACCCGTACGGCGTCGGCGCGCAGGAGGCGCGAGTCCGTCTCGCCCTCGGTCACCCGGGCCACCACGCGCTCGCCGGGCAGCGCGTGCCGGACGAACAGCACCCGGCCCTCGGCGGTGCGGGCGACGCAGTGGCCGCCGTGTGCGACCGGCCCGACCTCGACCTCGTACTCCTCGCCGACCAGCGATGCTTTGGGGTCACTGTGCATTGCGGCTCGGCTCCAGAGGGTGCGGGTGGGGGTGGTGGGGCTGCGGTGGACGAGAGCGCCCACCGGTCAGCCCACCAGTCTAGGCCCTCGGCTGCCGCTCACCGACCGGCTGCGGCGCGGCTGCCCCCTCACCTGTGGTTTTGTCAGCCTTTGCCTTGTCGCCCTTGGGCGGCCCCACCGGGCCACGCCGCACCGCGCCCGGCGCATGCCACTCGGCCCGCTTGCGGGCGCGCTTACGGGCCAGCTCCGAGGAGTCCAGCTGCCAGGGCACCGAGGTCACCATGACGCCCGGGGTGAACAGCAGCCGGCCCTTGAGCCGCAGCGCGCTCTGGTTGTGCAGCAGATGCTCGTACCAGCGGCCGACCACGTACTCCGGGATATAGATGGAGATCACGTCGCGGGGGCTCTCCCGGCGCAGGCTCTTGACGTATTCGATGGCCGGCCGGGTGATCTCGCGGTAGGGCGAGTCGAGGATCTTGAGGGGGACGTCTATGCCGCGCTCGGTCCACTCCTCCTGCAGCGCCTTGGTCTCGGCCGGGTCCACGCTGATGCTCAGCGCCTCCAGCTTGTGGGAGCGCATCAGCTTGGCGTAGGCCAGGGCGCGCAGCGTCGGCTTGTGGATCTTGGAGACGAGGACGATGGAGTGCACCCGGGAGGGGCGTACGGTCTCGGACTCGTCTTCCTCGTACGCCGACAGCTCGCCGGAGACGCTGTCGTAGTGGCGGCGGATCGCGGTCATCAGGATGTAGAAGAAGACCATGCCCAGCAGGGCGACCCAGGCGCCGTGGGTGAACTTGGTCAGCAGCACCACGGCCAGCACCAGGCCGGTGAAGAAGGCGCCGAAGGTGTTGATCGCGCGCGAGCGGAGCATCCGGCGGCGCACCGCCGGGTCCTGCTCGGTCCGCAGATGGCGGTTCCAGTGCCGCACCATGCCGGTCTGGCTGAGCGTGAAGGAGACGAAGACGCCGACGATGTAGAGCTGGATCAGCCGGGTCGAGTCCGCGCCGTAGATGTAGACCAGGATGGCGGCGGCGCCGGCGAGCAGCACGATGCCGTTGGAGAAGGCGAGCCGGTCGCCGCGGGTGTGCAGCTGGCGCGGGAGGTAGCGGTCCTGGGCGAGGATCGAGCCGAGCAGCGGGAAGCCGTTGTACGCGGTGTTGGCGGCCAGGAACAGCACCAGCGCGGTGGCCGCGGCCAGCACCACGAACAGCAGCGAGCCGTCGCCGAAGACGGCCGCCGCGACCTGGGTGATCACCGGGTCCTGGGTGTAGTGCTCGCCGAGCGCCACACCCTTGTCCAGCAGGTCCCTGGCCGGGTCCTCGGCCATCTTCACATCGGTGGCCATCGCGAGGGCGATGATCCCGCAGAACATGGTGACGGCGAGGCCGCCCATCAGCGCCAGCGTGGTGGCGGCGTTCCGGCTCTTGGGCTTGCGGAAGGCGGGCACGCCGTTGCTGATCGCCTCGACGCCGGTGAGCGCGGCACAGCCGTCGGAGAAGGCCCGGAGCAGCAGGAAGACCAGCGCGAACCCGGCGAGCCCGGTGTGCTCGGCCTTGATCTCGTAGCCGGCGGTGGGCGCCTTCATGGCATCGCCGAGGACCAGCCCGCGGTAGGCGCCCCAGGCGATCATGATGAAGACGCCGGCGACGAACACATAGGTGGGGATCGCGAACAGCTTGCCGGACTCGCGCACGCCGCGCAGGTTCATCAGGGTCAGCAGCAGGATGATGCCGATCGCGCACAGGGTCTTGTGCTCGACGACGAAGGGGACCGCGGAGCCCAGGTTCTCCACGCCCGAGGAGATCGACACCGCCACGGTCAGGATGTAGTCCACGAGCAGGGCACTGGCGACGGTCAGCCCCGCCCGGGGGCCCAGGTTCGTGTTGGCGACCTCATAGTCGCCGCCGCCGCTGGGATAGGCGTGCACGTTCTGGCGGTACGAGGCGACCACCGTGAACATCAGCACGATGATCGCGACCGTGATCCAGGGGCTGTAGTGATAGCCCGACGCACCCGCCACCGACAGAACGATCATCACCTGCCCTGGCGCGTACGCGACGGAGGACAGCGGGTCGGAGGCGAAGACGGGGAGCGCGATGCGCTTGGGGAGGAGCGTTTCTCCCAGCTTGTCGCTGCGCAGCGCCCGCCCGATGAGGATCCGTTTAGGAACGTCGGTCAGTTTGGACACGGAGAGGATCGTAAGCGGTAGCCCGGGCCGCCGCCCACCCCGCCCGAGGCATGACGGCGGGACCCGGTGAACCCGTCTACTGCCCGCGCCACCACGCCGCGAGCGAACCCCACCGGCGCCGCTGGGCCGCCCGCGCGGACTGGCCGGGCGGGTCGGACTCGGCCGGTGCGGTCCGCGGTGACCCATGGGGCTCCGCCGGGGCCGCCGCCGGGGCGGGCGCGGAGCCGGCCGAGGGCGCGGAAACGGCCGCGGGGACGGCTGCGGCCGTGGGCCGGGCCGTGACGGGGAAGCGGACGGGCAGCGCCACGAGCGCGCGGTGGAAGGGGCCGGTGCGCCAGGCCAGCTGGTCGACCGGAACGGCCAGTTCGATGTCCGGGAGCCGGTCGAGAAGCTTCTCGATGGCCACCGAGGCGATCACCCGCGCCGGGCTCTCGGCCGGGCAGCGGTGGGCGCCGATGCTCCAGGCGAGGTGGGCGCGGTTGCCGAGTCGGCCGCCTGAGGTCAGCTCGGGGTCGTTGTTGGCGGCGGCGTAGCTGGTGAGGATCGGCTCGCCCTGGCGGATCCGCACGCCCGCGAGGTCCAGGTCCTGGCGGGCGAACCGGGTCCCGAAGTTGGCCAGCGGGGGGTCGGTCCACAGGACCTCGTCGATGGCGTCCTGGACGGGCAGGCTGCCCCCGGAGAGCTCACCGGCGAACCGGTCGTCGGAGAGCAGCAGCCGCAGCGCGTTGGCGATCAGGTTCAGCTGGGGCTCGGTTCCGGCGGCCAGGATCAGCATGAGCTGCTGCAGCAGCTCGTCGTCCGCCAGCTGGGAGGGGTGGACGAGCATCCAGGAGGTGATGTCGGCCGCGGGCCGCCGGCGCTTGGCGGCGATCAGGCCCGCCATGTAGTCCAGCAGCTCCTGGTTGGCCTCGGCCGCGTCCTCGCCGCTGTCGAAGAGCCTCGCCATGGTGCCGACGAGGCGCAGCCCGTGTTCGGCGGGGTAGCCGAAGAGCTCGTTGAAGACGAGCAGCGGGATGGCCGCCGCGTAGTCGGCGAGCAGGTCCGCCTCACCCCGGTCGGCGAACGCGTTGATCAGCGTGTCGGCGCTGCGCTCGACGTATTCGCTCAGCGCGTACGGGTCCAGCCGGGTGAGGCTGTCCGTGATGGCCCCGCGCAGCCGGGCATGCGCCTCGCCGTCGTTGAACAGCGCGTTGGGCCGGTACATCATCATCGGGCCCACCGGGCAGTCCGGCGGGATCCGTCCCTCGTTCAGCGCGCGCCAGCCGCGGGGGTCCTTGGCGAACCGCTCGGTGTCGCGCAGCACCTCAAGCGCGAGGGAGTAGCTGGTGATCAGGTACGCCTCGACGCCGGGGGACAGCTCGACCGGGGCGATGGGCCCGTACTGCCGCAGCCGCTCGTAGAAGAGGTGCGGATCGGCGGCGAACTCGGGTCCGTACAGGGGCAGGCTCTGGGCGGCAGGGCGGGCGGGTCCCCCGAAGCGGGCTTGGCCCGCATGCGCGGGGCAGCCCGGCGGCGGTACGACCCCGACTCCGGCCTCGGTGTCGGGGCGGTACCCGACTGCGGCCGTGGTGTCGGGGCGGTAGGTCACGCGTGCTCCTGGGAGGGTGGGGCCTGGCGGTTCTGCAGATACTGCACGAGGGCGATCAGGGCGTGGGTCGAGGAGATCCGGTCCCGGGCGTCGCAGGTGACCAGCGGGGTCTCCGGCAGCAGGTCGAGCGCTTCCCTGACCTCCGCCTCGGCGAACCGCGGCGCTCCCTCGAAGTGGTTGACGGCGACCGCGTACGGCAGGCCGTGCTCCTCCAGGATGGCCATCACCGGGAAGGACTGGTCGAGCCGCCGGGTGTCGGCGAGGACCAGGGCGCCCAGCGCCCCGCGCGTCATGTCCTGCCACAGCCGGGTGAAACGCCGCTGTCCGGGGGCGCCGAACAGATACAGGACCAGCGTGTCGCTCAGGGTGAGGCGGCCGAAGTCCATGGCCACGGTGGTGGTCGTCTTGTCCTCGATCCCCTCGAGGTCGTCGACGAGCGCACCGGCCTGGGTCATCGTCTCCTCGGTGCGCAGCGGCTTGATCTCCGACAGCGAGCCGACATAGGTGGTCTTGCCGACCGCGAAGTGCCCGACGACCAGCAGTTTCACCGCTGTTCTGACGGTCTGCGGCAGATAGACCGCTCCCTCAGAGGCGAGCGCGGAGTCCATCGAGCACCTCCTGCAGAAGCTGGATGTCGGGCAGCTCGGCCGTGGGAATGGGCGACCGCGTGGTGATGTGGCCGCTGTCCACGAGGTCGCCGAGCAGAACCTTGGTGACGCTGACCGGCAGCTGGAGATACCCGGCGACCTCGGCGACCGAGAGGGCGCCGCCGAGGCACAGCTCCATCAGCCGGCGCTTCTCGGGGCTGAGGCCGGCGAGCGGCCGGTCCGGATGCGCCATGACCAGCGTCACCAGGTCGAAGGTGTTGCGGGTCGGATAGGCACGGCCGTCGGTCACGACATACGGCCGTACCAGTCCTCGTTCGCGCCTGGCCGGGGTCATGCCGGGCTGCCGATGCCCTGTCGGGTGGTGCCCTGACGGGGCGGGCTGGTCAGCTCCTTGCCGAGCCGGTCGACCAGCTTCTGCATCCGGTAGCTGACCGCCTCCATGTCCACGTTCTCGGTGGCGGAGACCGCGAGATAGGCGCCGGGGCCGGCGGCGATCAGGAAGACATAGCCGCCGACGAACTCGATGAGCGTCTGCTGCCACGGGGTCTCGTCGTCCGGGTCGCAGAACTCGGCGGTGGAGCGGCTGATCGACTGAAGACCGGAGAGCGCCGCGGCCTGGCGCTCCGCCTCGTCCCGCGCGATGCCCTCGGAGTGCGCCCGCAGCATCCCGTCCGCCGAGAGCAGGATCGCGTGGCGCGCCTCCGGCATCTTCACGACCTCGTCGAGCATCCAGCCCAGCTCGTTGTTTATGTGGTCGTTCATGCCTGGCGATTCCCTTCTTCGGTTTGGGGGGCGGCGTCCTGGTAACCGGAACGGCCCGAGCGGGTGCCGCGTGCGAAGGCCCCCATGCGCTGGGCCGTCTCCTCGGCCGAACGGACGCGGTGCGAGCCGGTGTCGGGCTCCGGGGCGGCCGTGGGCCAGTCGTCCGCCGACTGCTGAACGGTGGGCTGCCGCCGACGGCGCTTGGGCAGTCCGCCGGCCGTCGAGCCATACGTACGTGACGCTTCATCGATCGCCGACGGGTGGGTCGGCGCGGAGGGCGCCTGGTCCGCCGGGGCGGGCGCGGCCTGCTGGGGAGCGGGCTGCTGGGGCACGCCCTGCTGGGGCGCGGCCTGCTGATGGGGGATCTGCCCCATGGCGGGCTCGGTCCGGCGGGCGGAGCGGGTCTTGCGGGTCGGGAGGGAGGGGATGGTGTGCAGACCCGAATCCAGGCCCGACTGCTGGGGCTCCTGCGGTACGGCCTGCCGGTTGCCCGGCTCGTCGGCGTCGACGTGGGTGAGCAGCGCGGTGGGCAGGAAGAGCACGGCGCGCACACCGCCGTACGGGGACCTGGTGTCCACGGAGACGCTGAAGCCGTACCGGGCGGCGAGCAGGCCGATGACGGCGAAGCCGAACTGCGGCGGGTCGCCGAGCCGGGCGACGTCCACGGCGCGCTCTCCGGACAGCAGCGTGGCGGCGCGCTGCACCTCCATGCCGTCCATGCCGACGCCGGCGTCGTCGATCACGATGACCGCGCCGTTGTGCACCGGCTGCAGGCTGACCTCGACGTTGGTGTTGGGCTGCGAGTGGCGCGCGGCGTTGTCCAGCAGCTCCGCGACGGCGAGCACGACCGGCTCCACCGCGCGGCTCATCACGGCGACGTCGACCAGGGCGTGCACCTGGACCCGGCGGTAGTCACGGATCCGGGACTTGGCGCCCCGTACCACGTCGGTCAGCGGGGAGGAGACCCGCTGGCGGCCGGGCCAGGAGCCGCAGAGCACGGCGATGGCCTGGGCGCGGCGGCCGAACTGGGAGTTGGCGTGGTCGATCTCCAAGAGGTCCCGGAGCACGTCGGGGTTGTCGTGCCGGTCCTGCATCTGGGAGATCGACAGCTGCTGCTCGTTGGCCAGACCCTGGATGGCGCGCATCGACGCCTTGAGCGCCGCCTTCGCCGAGGCGTCGGCCCTCGCCTGCGCCTTGTCCACCGCGCGGGTGAACAGTTCCACGACTCCGTGAAGACTCTGCGCGAAGGTGGTGCCGGCCAGCCTCTCGTCCCTCAGCCCGGGCAGTTGCGAGGGCTGGTTGAGGGCGTCCGCGATGACCGGAAGGCGCATCTCGACGAGGTGTTGGAGCTCTTCGTCGCGCGACTTCAGGCTTTCCTCAAGCGTGGCGTTACGCCTGCGCACGCCGGCGGCGATCGTTCGCTGGCGCATCAGCAGGACGAAGACGATGAGCAGGACAACACCCAGGCACCAGCTCACCGCCTCCCATATGTGATCTGTCATCAGAAACCTCGTGCCAGGAGAACGCGGGCGCGGACGATTCAGTGCCCTGATGTCCCGTCCGGAAACGGAATACGGCGATCATCTTAGCCACGCCGGTGTCTTGGCGCCCGATGCCCGTAACAACATTCGAACTGTCAGGGCACCATTGCCAATTCCGGTGAAGATCCCATGAAGATCGGGAAGGCCGCGGGGAGATGGCGTCCCCTCAGCCCGGGGCAAAAACGACCACGCCGCCATCTTGCCGCGATGAGGCCCCGCCGCGCGCTCCGGCGACCGGCGACACGCCGACGGGAAGAGCGGCCGAAACGCACCGGGACCGCCTCCGCACCACCGGAACGTTCGCAAGCGGCGTTCGCCGTTCCGGGGCGCCGTCGCCCCCCTGTACGCCGTACGGCGCCGGCTCTCCACCCGTACCTGAGCAGGGGACTCGGGCCCGTCACACAAGTGCGGATACGGTGGTGACAGACGCCGTGGCGGACAGCCTTCCGCTGCCCCGCGGCCTCGACAACGGGGTCTCTACCCCCGCTGTCGCCCCGTAGGCCTGGAAGGAAGATGTGAGCAGGGTGTTTGTGCGGTTCAGCACGGTAATGAGGAGTGCGGGGTAGTCGCATGCATATCGTGATCATGGGCTGCGGCCGGGTGGGTGCGGCACTCGCCCAGACCCTGGAGCGACAGGGACATACCGTCGCCGTCGTCGACCAGGACCCGACCGCCTTCCGCCGCCTCGGCGCCGGCTTCGGCGGACGCCGGGTGACCGGCGTCGGCTTCGACCAGGACACCCTGCGCGAGGCGGGCATCGAGGAGGCCGGCGCCTTCGCCGCGGTCAGCAGCGGCGACAACTCCAACATCATCGCGGCCCGGGTGGCGCGCGAGATGTTCGGCATCGAGAACGTCGCGGCCCGTATCTACGACCCCCGCCGCGCCGAGGTCTACCAGCGGCTCGGCATCCCCACCGTGGCCACCGTGCGCTGGACCGCGGACCAGATGCTGCGGCGGCTGCTGCCGTCCGGCGCGGAGCCGCTGTGGCGCGACCCCAGCGGCGGGGTGCAGCTCGCCGAGGTGCACACCTCCCCCGCCTGGGTGGGCCACAAGGTCAGCAAGCTGCAGGAGGAGACCGGCGTGCGCGTCGCGTTCCTCACCCGGCTCGGCGAGGCGATGCTGCCGACCTCGCAGACGGTGCTGCAGGAGGGCGACCTGGTGCACGTGATGATGCGCACCGACGAGGTGGAGAAGGTCGAGGCGGCTTTCGATGAGGGACCCGAGGAGGCCGGACGGTGAGCAGGGGGCACCTCCCAGCGGTAGCTGGGGGAGCACGGTGCACGGCAGCTGGGCCGCAGCCGAAAGCGAAAGCCGCACCTCTGCGCCGTGCGTGCGACAGTGACATCAGCCGCTGGCGCGGCGGGGCGAACGAGGAGGCGCTGTGAGGGTTGCCATCGCTGGAGCGGGCGCCGTGGGGCGTTCCATCGCGAGCGAGCTGCTGGAGAACGGGCACGAAGTGCTGCTCATCGACAAGGCGCCGACGGCCATCTCCGTGGAGCGGGTGCCGCAGGCCGAGTGGCTGCTCGCCGACGCCTGCGAGATCACCTCGCTGGACGAGGCCGCGCTGCAGCGCTGCAACGTGGCGATCGCGGCGACCGGTGACGACAAGGTCAACCTGGTTGTCTCGCTGCTCGCGAAGACCGAGTACGGGGTGCCGAGGGTGGTCGCCCGGGTCAACAACCCCAAGAATGAATGGCTGTTCAACGAGGCGTGGGGCGTCGATGTCGCGGTCTCCACGCCACGGCTGATGTCGGCGCTGGTCGAGGAGGCGGTGAGCGTCGGCGACCTGGTGCGGCTGCTGCGCTTCAGCCACGGCGATGCCAACCTGGTGGAGCTGACGCTGCCGCCGGAGGCGGCGCTGGCCGGCACCCGGGTCGGGGACGTGGAGTGGCCGGAGGACACCTCGCTGGTCACCATCATCCGCGGCACCCGCGTCCTGACGCCGAGCAAGGACGACGTCCTGGAGGCGGGCGACGAGCTGCTGTTCGTCGCGGCCCAGGCCCGCGAGGAGCAGCTGGAGGAACTGCTGTCCGTCCAGCGCGCGGACGCCCCCTAGCGCTCTCCTGGCGCCCGTACGACCCTCCTGACGCCCGTACGCGACACAAAGCGCCGGGCGGGCCACCATCCGGCCCGCCCGGCGCTTTTCGGTCTCTCAGAGGTCTCGCAGAGGCCTCTGAGGGTTCTCTCAGGGGCGCGGCGGATAGCGCCGGTCCGCGGACTCCTGCTGGGCCTCGCTGACGATCTGGTCGGTCCACTCCGCCAGCAGCGGATCGCCGATCTTCTGGGCCTGGGCCTGCGCCTCGGCCTCGGCGGCCTTCGCCCGCTCCCGCTCCTGCTCCGCCTTCTCCTCCGCCTCCATCTCCGCGATGACGTCGATCGGCGGCGGCGCCTTGGCCAGGAATATCCACGTCAGATAGACGGCCAGCAGGAACGGCGGAATGCCGAGCGCGACCTTGACCCAGCCGAGCTGGGTGGCGTCGCCCCACCAGTACAGCGGGAAGAGGATCGCCGACTTGGCGAGCAGGATCAGCCCCCAGGCCCAGGTGGACTTGGTGTACGCGCGGAACCGGCCGGGGTTGCGGGTGCGCCAGGAGAGGTTCTCCTTGAGCATCGGCCCGAGCAGCACGCCGATCAGCGGATAGCGGAAGATCGCCGAGAGCACGTAGGCGACGGCCAGGCCCAGGGTGTAGAGCATGCCCGGCAGATAGAAGTTCTTCGCGTCGCCGGACATCATCGCGAAGATCGCGCCGAAGGCGACCCCGAAGACCCCGCTGAAGGCGTGCTTCAGGGTCTCCTTGCGGATCAGCCGGGCCAGCGCGAGGAGCACCGTGAGCCCCAGCGACGCCAGGGCCGCGAGGTGGATATCGCGCTTGATCGTGTAGAACAGGACGAAGACCAGCCCGGGAACGGTGGTGTCCACCATGCCCCGTACCCCGCCAAACGCCTCCAGGAGCGCGGTGTCCGCCGCCGCTCTGCTCCGCGCGGCGGCCGCGGAATCCTCTTCGGTCGCCGTCGGCTCGTCGTCTCTCGTCACCGGCTATTCCTGTCCGAGCGGTCGGAGTTCGTACTTGGGGTTGAACAGCACCCGGCGTCCGTGGCTCATGGAGATCCGGCCGGTGGCGATCAGCTTGCGGCCCGGCTCGATCCCGAGGATGGAGCGCCGGCCAAGCCACACCACGTCCAGAGCGGCGGTGCCGTCGAAGAGCTCCGCCTCCAGGGCCGGCACCCCGGCCCGCGGCCGCAGCGTGACGGTGCGCAGTGTACCGGTCACCTTGACTATCTGCCGGTCGCCGCAATCGCCGATCTTGGTGCAGCCGGCGGCCTCGGCGTCCTGCTGCAGTTCCGCGGAGTGAAGCTCCTCCTGGGAGCTCGACAGCCGGTCCAGCATCCTCCGGAATCGGCCGGCCGGCTTATCGGATTTGCCAGGGGGCTCGTCTACGGCACTCATACGGCCAGCGTACCGGGGAGCCCTCACGGGGTCGCCGCCCGAACCGGCGCCCAGCGCCCGAACCGGCGCTCAGCGCTCCAAGCGGCGCTCAGCGCTCGAAGCGGTAGCCCATGCCCGGCTCGGTGACGAAGTGGCGCGGATGCGAGGGGTCGGCCTCCAGCTTGCGGCGCAGCTGGGCCATGTAGACCCGCAGATAGTTGGTCTCGGTGCCGTACGAGGGCCCCCAGACCTCCTGCAGCAGCTGCTTCTGGCTGACCAGCCGGCCCGTGTTGCGGACCAGGACCTCCAGCAGATGCCATTCGGTGGGCGTCAACCGGACGTCCACGCCGCCGCGGTTGACCTTCTTGGCGGCCAGGTCGACCGTAAACCCCTCGGTCTCCACGACCGCGCCGCCGTCGGCCGCCCCGACGGGCTCGGCGCGGCGGACGGCGGCGCGCAGCCGGGCCAGCAGCTCGTCCATGCCGAAGGGCTTGGTGACGTAGTCGTCGGCCCCGGCGTCGAGAGCCTCGACCTTCTCGTCCGAGGTCTGGCGGGCCGAGAGGACGAGGATCGGGACCCGGGTCCAGCCGCGCAGCCCCTTGATCACCTCGACGCCGTCCATATCGGGCAGGCCCAGGTCGAGTACGACCACATCGGGGTGGCGGGTGGCGGCGAGCCGCAGGGCGGTGGCGCCGTCGGAGGCGGCGTCGACCTCGTATTTGCGCGCCTTCAGGTTGATCACGAGCGCGCGCACGATCTGCGGCTCGTCGTCCACCACGAGCACCCGGTTCATCTGACGGCCTGCCCTTTCGCTTGTGTCTGGTCCATGGTCGCTGATCACGAGGTGACCTGGGCGGGCAGCGGGGAGCTGACCGGCTCACGGCCGGCGGCGGCCCGCAGGGTGAGCACCATGGTCATCCCGCCGCCGGGCGTGTCCTCGGCGGCCAGCCGGCCGCCCATCGCCTCCACGAAGCCGCGGGCGACCGCGAGCCCGAGGCCGACCCCCGCGCCGCGCGGGGCGTCTCCGTACCGCTGGAACGGCTCGAAGATGCGGTCCTTGGCGCTGTCGGGGACGCCAGGGCCGCCGTCGGCGACCCGCAGCTCGACGCGGTCGCCCAGGGCGCTGGCGGACACCAGGACGGGCAGGCCGTCCGGGCTGTACTTCACGGCGTTCTCCACGATGTTGGCGACGCTGCGCTCCAGCAGGCCGGGGTCGACCGCGACCATCGGAAGCTCCTCGGGGATCTCGAGGCTGACGCAGGTCTCCGGGACGCCGACCAGGGCCATCGGGACCACCTCGTCGAGGTCGATCTCGCGGATCAGCGGCGTGACGGTGCCGGTCTGCAGCCGGGACATGTCGAGGAGGTTGCCGACCAGGTGGTCGAGGCGGTCGGCGCCGTTCTCGATGCCCTCCAGGAGCTCGGCCTCGTCCTCGGGCGACCAGGCGACGTCGTCGGAGCGCAGCGAGGACACGGCCGCCTTGATGGCCGCGAGAGGGGTGCGCAGATCGTGGCTGACGGCGGCCAGCAGCGCGGTGCGGGTGCGGTTGCCCTCGGCCAGGTCCCGGGCCCGCTCGGCCTCCAGGGCCAGCCGCTGCCGGTCCAGGACCACGGCGGCCTGGGCGGCGAAGGCGGCGAGCACCCGGCGGTCCTCGGCGGGCAGCACCCGGCCGGAGAGCGCGAGCGCCATGTGGTCGCCGACCGGCATGTCGACGTCCGCGTCCTCGGGCCGCTCGGGCAGCGGCGCTCCCCCGTTGCCGCCGACGCTGCCCGCGCAGGTCCAGGGGGCGACGTCGCTCTCCCGCTCCAGCAGCGCCACCGAGTCCATGCCGAAGGTCTCGCGGACCCGCTCCAAAAGCGCCTCCAGGCTGGTCTCGCCGCGCAGCACGCTGCCGGCGAGGAAGGACAGCACCTCGGATTCGGCGCGCAGCCGGGCGGCCTGGTGGGTGCGGCGCGCGGCGAGGTCCACGACGGAGGCCACACAGACGGCCACGGCCACGAAGACCGCGATGGCGAGGATGTTCTGGGGGTCGGCGATGGTGAGGGTGTGGGTGGGCGGGGTGAAGTAGTAGTTCAGCAGCAGCGAGCCGACGGCCGCCGAGGCGAGGGCCGGCAGCAGCCCGCCGAGCAGCGCCGCGACCACGGTGAGGAACAGGAACAGCAGCACCTCGTTGGCGAAGCCCGGTCCGCCGTCGGTGGCCAGCGCGCCGCCCGAGTGGGTCAGCAGCAGGGTGAGCAGCACCGGTCCGGCGACCCCGGTCAGCCAGCCCGCGATCAGCCGGGTGCGGCCGAGCCGGGCACCGCGCGCGACCGGCAGACCGCGGCCCCTGGCGACCTCGTCGTGGGTGACGATGTGGACGTCGAGGTCGGGCCCGGAGTCGCGGGCGACCGTGGCGCCCACACCGGGCCCGAAGATGTACTGCCAGGTCTTGCGGCGGCTGGAGCCGAGCACGATCTGGGTGGCGTTGACCCCGCGCGCGAAGTCCAGCAGGGCGCGGGGGATGTCCTCCCCGATGACGTGGTGGAAGGTGCCGCCCAGGTCCTCGACGAGGGTGCGCTGGAGAGCTAGCTCCTTGGGCGATGCCGAGGTCAGGCCGTCGCTGCGGGCGACGTAGACGGCCAGGACCTCGCTGCCTGAGCCCTTGGCCGCCATCCGGGCGGCGCGGCGGATCAGGGTGCGCCCCTCGGGGCCGCCGGTGATGCCGACGACGATGCGCTCGCGGGCCTGCCAGGTGGAGCGGATGCTGTGCTCGGAGCGGTACTGCTGGAGGTATTCGTCGACCCGGTCCGCCGTCCACAGCAGGGCCAGCTCGCGCAGCGCGGTGAGGTTGCCGGGCCGGAAGTAGTTCGAGAGCGCGGCGTCGACCTTGTCCGGTTTGTAGATGTTGCCGTGCGCCATCCGGCGGCGCAGCGCCTGGGGCGACATGTCGACCAGCTCGATCTGGTCGGCGCGGCGGACGACCTCGTCGGGCACGGTCTCCCGCTGCCGTACCCCGGTTATCGACTCCACCACGTCGCCCAGCGACTCCAGGTGCTGGATGTTGAGGTTGGAAACGACATCGATACCCGCCCGCAGCAGCTCCTCGACGTCCTGCCAGCGCTTGGCGTTCCGGCAGCCGGGGACGTTGGTGTGGGCGAGCTCGTCGACAAGGACGACGGCGGGGCGGCGGGCCAGGACCGCGTCCACGTCCATCTCCGTGAACCGGGCCCCGCGGTACTCCATCTCCCGGCGGGGCACCTCCTCGAGGCCGCGAAGCATCACCTGGGTGCGCGGCCTGCCGTGGTGCTCGACGAATCCGACGACGAGGTCGGTGCCCCGCTCGACCCGCCGGTGTCCCTCGGACAGCATGGCGTACGTCTTGCCGACGCCCGGCGCCGCGCCGAGGTAGATACGAAGTTTCCCGCGTCCCATGGTCTCATTTTCCCCGTTGGGCGTTTTCTTGAGGAAACCTGCCGTCCGGCCGCTTGCGATCGCCGTTGACGGCTCTCTGACGGCTGTGACCACGCTCTTGACGCTTCTTTTACGCCCCCCTGGCCCGCGCAGCAAAAAGCCGGTGGGCCGCACTCCGAGGGAAGGAGTGCGGCCCACCGACGCCGCTGGCGTCAGGCCTTGCCGACGACCTGGATCAGCCGGATGCCAGCGAGCAGCCCGCCAGGGCGTCAAGACCAGAGGGGGCGGTCGCGCCCTGGCGGGAGATCGAGATGCGGATGCGGTCGATGGTGGAGGTGCGCTTGTCCTTCAGCGGGCCGAGGATCGCGTTCTGGACGAAGTTCGGGCCACCCTGGCCCACGGACGAGGCCAGCCGCTTGTTGGCCTCGTCGATCTGCGTCTGCAGCAGCGTGATGTTGCGGTCCACCTCCGCCTGGGCGGCGGCCGGCACCGCGCCGACCTTGGAAGCGACGTCCGGGCAGCTGATCGACTGCCCGGTGCCGGTGTCGGCCCCGGCGTCCGAGCCCGCGCCGTCCTCCGCCCCGGAGCCCGGATCCGTGGGCTCGGCCGTGCCCGGAGCAGTCGCGGGGGGCTCCGCCGCGCCGCCTGAGCCCGCGTCGGAGCCCTGTCCGGCGCCGCCCTGGCCGGCGCCCGCGTCACCGCCCAGGGAGCACTCGGCGAGCGCGTCGAGGCCCTGTGGCTTCTCGGCCTGGCGGCCGATGGAGATCGCGATCCGGTCCAGGGTGGACTTCCGCTTGTCCGCCAGCGGGCCGAGGATCGCGTTCTGGACGAAGTTCGGGCCACCCTCGCCCGCGGACGAGACCAGTCGCTTGTTGGCCTCGTCGATCTGCGTCTGGAGCAGTGCCAGGTTGCGGTCCACCTCCGCCTTGGCCTTGGCGGGGATCTCGGGCAGGGAGCCCGTCACATCGGGGCAGCTGATGGTGGACGCCGCTTTGGTGCTCGCATCGCTGCTCGATCCCGAGCCGTCCTGCCCGGCCATGGCGGCTCCCACCGCGACAGCCGCGCAGGTAACACCGCCGATGGCACCGAAAACCAGGACGCGCCGACGGTGCAGTAACGGAAGGCCACGGGACATCTGATCACCTCGTGAGGTCACAAACAGCAACGGTCTACTGGTGGCGCCCCGTCCTGCCCCTGCTCCGGGTCGCGCAAGGTCTCGCGCCCATCAGTACGGGCCGGGTGACAGCTGTGTTCAATGTGCCTCAAGAAAAAATCCGCCCCGGCAAAGCCGCCCCCGCAAAGCAGCCCCGGAAAAAGCGGAAAGAGCTACCGAAAGAGCGGAAAGAGCGGCCGCCAGGAGCGGCGTCCGGAAAGCCCGAGGGGCCCGGGAGACTGGCTCCCGGGCCCCTCGGACTCGGCCGGCGACAGCGCCGGCGCGCAGAGCGCGTGCGCTCAGCGCACCTCGCTGATCTCCGGCCCGCGCTGCAGCCGATCGGCGCCGCCCGCGAACCGCGAGCCCTGCGCCTCCTCCTGCTGCACCCCGTCGGGCACCATCTGCGCATCGTCCGGCAGCTTGAGGACGATCGGGTCGCGCGGGGCCATCGGGCCCTCGCCGCGCACCACGACCGTGTCCCGGAAGATCGCTTCCAGCAGGCTGCCGGTCTCGGGCTGCACCGCGCCCTGCCCGGAGATCACCCCGCGCAGGAACCAGCGCGGCCCGTCCACACCGACGAAGCGGACCACCTGCACGCCGTTCTTGCCGTCCGGCAGCTGCACCGGCACCTGGGCGCGCAGCTCCCAGCCGAGCGGGCCCTCGACCTCGTCGACGACCCCGCCCTGCTGAGTGATGCCGGTGGCGATCTCGTCGCGCACCTCGCCCCAGATGCCTTCCTTCTTGGGCGCGGCGAACCCCTGGAGCTGGACGGCGCTGTCCCGCAGCACCACGGTCGCGGCGACGATCGCGTCACCCGCGACCTCCACCCGCAGCTCCATGCCCTCGACACCGGGCACGAACAGGCCGCCCAGGTCCACTCGGCCCTCGCCGGGCTGACGCACCTCGGACACGTCCCACGGCCCTTCGGGGCGCGGCGCCGGGGGCAGGCTCACCCGCTCGGCGGCAGCGTCCTCCTCGGGGTCCGCGGCAGCACCCGCGTCCTCGGCGTCTTCGCCGTTCTCGGCCAACTCCTCGGAGGCCACGTCGAGCGGCTCGACGTCCTCCTTGCTGCGCTTGCGGCGACGTCCGAACACGTCATCGTCCTTCCCGGTCGGAACCGACCGAAGCGTACCTATTCCCACCCGTTGCCCTGCCCGTTGAACCGTCCACTGCGGCATGACCGCCGGTGGACCCGAAGCCCCCGTCGGCCCGCGCCGAACCGGGAAGCTCCGCCACCTCGTGGAAGCGCACCTTCTCGACCTGCTGGACGATCAGTTGGGCGACCCGGTCGTAGCGCTCGAACCGCACACTCTCGCGTGGATCCAGGTTGACCACGATCACCTTGATTTCTCCACGGTACCCGGCATCGATGGTCCCGGGCGCATTCACCATGGCGACCCCACAGCGGGCGGCGAGTCCGGACCTCGGATGCACGAAGGCGGCATACCCGTCCGGGAGCGCGATAGACACTCCGGTCGGCAGTACCGCGCGCTCACCGGGGGCGAGCTCGGCCGCCTCGGTGGTGACGAGGTCGGCGCCGGCGTCGCCGGGATGGGCGTACGCCGGGATCGGCACCTCGGGGTGCACCCGGCGGATCAACACATCTACGGGCGTCACAGTCACTGCATCCCCTTCGTTCGCCCCGCCGCGCCAGCGGCTGCTCGTGACATCAGCGGCTCCGCCGCGGGCACTGTCGCCCGCGAGGCGCAAAGTGCTGCTTTCGTAGCCCCCTGCGGCCCGGCGGCCTCGCGTGCGTCGCTCACGCCTTCCCCTTCGCCTGTGCTTTTGTTCGCTTCGTCGGCCATGCGTCGCTCACGGGTTCACCTCGAACGCGCGAGCGACCTTGACCTGGTCCGGATCGGCGAGCGCCGCGTCGATCTCCTCCGCGCGGCCGTTCTTGATGAAGTGGTCGACCTTGACCTCTATGAAGAGCGCGTCGGCCCGCACCGCGACCGGGCCGTCCGGGCCGCCCATCCGGCCGGTGGCCGTGCAGTAGATCTTGCGCCCGTACACCGCCGTCACCCGCGCGTCCAGGTGCAGCACGGTGCCCACGGGCACGGGCCGGAGGAAGTCCGTCTCCAGCCGTCCGGTCACCGCGATGACCCGCTGGAGCCAGTTGAGCGCCCCCAGCGCCTCGTCCAGCGCCGCGGTCAGCACCCCGCCGTGGGCCAGGCCCGGCGCGCCCTGGTGGCCGGTGCGCACGGTGAACTCGGCCGTGACGCTCACGCCGTCGCCCGCCCGGGTCTCGAGGCCGAGACCGTGCTCCTGGCCGCAGCCGAAGCACGCCTCGTAGTGCGCCCCGAGGACGCCCCCGGGCGCGGGCGCGTCGGGGTGCCGTACGGGTGCCCTGGCGCCGTCCGGCGGCTTCAACGCGGTCTGTACTCCACTCACATCGGCTGACCTTACCCGCGCGGGAAGCGCCGGTCGGCGGCCATGCCAAGCTTGGGACCATGCAGCCTTACGAAGAACGCCTGACCGCACCCCGTTCATGGTGGTTCATCGCATTTCTGGTCGGGGTCGCGGGGGCGCTGATCCTGCTGCCGTTCGGGACGCTGCCGATGCTCGGCGGGCTGATCGGCGGGGCGGCGGCCGCCGCGGTCGTGGTGAGCGCCTACGGTTCGGTGCGGGTCCGGGTGGTGGCGGGCTCGCTGGTCGCCGGTGAGGCGAAGATCCCGGTGTCGGCGCTGGGGACGGCCGAGGTGCTGGACCGCGACGAGGCGGCCGCCTGGCGCACCTACAAGGCCGATCCGCGGGCGTTCATGCTGCTGCGCAGCTACATCCCGACCGCCCTGCGGGTGGAGGTCACCGATCCGCAGGACTCGACGCCGTACGTCTACGTCTCGACCCGCGACCCCGAGGCCCTGTCCGCCGCTCTCTCGGCCGTACGGGCCCAGTAGCCGCCCGGCCCTACCCGCTCGGCGGGTCAGGCCTCCAGCGGTGGCAGCGCGCCCCAGGGCACCTGCCGGGCGCGCAGATCCTTGCGGATCTTCCGGGCGAGCTTCTTGGTGTCGCGCCGGTTCATCGCGGCGCCCACGGTGGCGCCGATCATGAAGGGCGCGAGGTTCGGCAGATTGCGGAAGCTGCGCTTGAGGACCTGCTGGCGCAGCTCACGCTTCGCGTGAACGCCGAGCGCGGCGTTCACACTCGCCGGGACGGCGGCGGCGTCGATACCGCGCTCCTCGGCCCATGACTCGAGATAGGCGATGGCGCGCTGCCGGCCGGTGCCGGGCGCGCGCACCCCGTAGACCTCATGGAGCTCGGCGATGAGCTTGATCTCTATCGAGGCGACGCCGATGATCTCGGCGGCCAGCTCGGTGGGCATGGCGGGCGGGGCCGGCAGCATCGCCGCGGCGCCGACGCCCGCGCCCACGGTGGAGGTGCCGTTTGCGGCACCGGCCACCAGTTTGTCCGCGATCTCTTCCGGGCCGAGCCCGGGGAACTGCTTGCGCAGCGCGGCGAGGTCGCGGACCGGAATCCGCGGAGCGTTCGCGACGATCCGATCGGCGACCGCGTAGACCCCCGATCTAGCGCGCTCGCCTCCCTTACGGGCACCTCGGCCGACAGCGGCCGCGAGCGAGGCCAGCCGGCCTCGCTCGACGTGCGCCTCGGTCACGTCGCCGTGCTCCGCATCCACGCCGGACCCGCGGCTTACGCCGCGCAGTCGCGGCAGATCGGCTGGCCGTTCTTGGTCTCGTTGGCCAGCTGGCTGCGGTGGTGCACAAGGAAGCAGCTCATGCAGGTGAACTCGTCGGCCTGGCGGGGCAGGACCCGAACGGACAGCTCCTCGTTGGAGAGGTCCGCGCCGGGCAGCTCCAAGCCCTCAGCCTGTTCGAACTCATCCACGTCGACCGTCGATGCGGACTTGTCGTTCCGCCGGGCCTTCAGCTCCTCAATGCTGTCCTCGTTGACATCGTCGTCGGTCTTGCGTGGGGTGTCGTAATCCGTTGCCATGTCGCTCTCCCCCTCTGGGTGTCTGCGGTGTCTCCAGCGCACGTAACGCGTGAGAGGCCGGACTTGTGCCCGACCCGAGGCGGAGATTTTGCCTCACATCAAGGTCTGTTACTCAATCGACACCCAACCGCACCCCTGAAGAGGTGATCGGCTTGGATGGCGATCGGGACCGTACACGGTCCGAATGTCGCACTCACATGCGCCCTCACGTGTACTTCCCGTGATCACGGCCTCCGGAAACCCGGACTTTCCCGGCTTTCCACCAGTCGTGACGATCACACAGAGTATATGGCTTGAAATTCGCCCATGTGATCGATCACACAGGATACAGGCGGGGGTCGGATCGCCAAAATTCCTCCCAAAGCGAACAACGCAACGTCTGCGTCCCGGAACTTCTCCTCGGCCTCAGCCGGCTCTCAGCCGGTCTTCAACCAGGGGTGCCTTCAACCCGGCGCCCCAGCCAATATCAGACCGGGAGCACGACCCGCATCACCAGGCCGCCGCCGTCCCTCGGCTCGGCGGTGATCCGACCGCCGTGCGCGCGGGCCACGGAGCGGGCGATCGACAGGCCGAGCCCGACGCCCTTGTCGCTGCCCGTGCGCTCGGTGCGCAGCCTGCGGAAGGGCTCGAAGATGTTGTCCAGCTCATACGCGGGGACCACCGGCCCGGTATTCGCCACCACCAGCACCGCCTGTCCCGCCCCCTCCTGCACCTCCGTGGTCACCTCGACCCAACCGCCCTGAGGAATGTTGTACCGCACCGCGTTCTGGATGAGGTTCAGCGCGATCCGCTCCAGCAGCACGCCATTGCCCTGGACCACCGCGGACTGCCGCACCCCGCGCACCGCCACGCCCTTGTCCTGCGCCTCCGTACGGACCTGCTCCAGCGCCTGGGAGGCGACCTCGGCGAGGTCCACGGGCTTGCGGTCGACGATCTCGTTGTCGCTGCGGGCGAGCAGCAAAAGACCCTCCACCAGCTGCTCGCTGCGCTCGTTGGTGGCCAGCAGCGTCTTGCCGAGCTGGGCCAGGTCAGGGGACGCCTGCGGATCGGAGAGCTGCACCTCCAGCAGGGTCCGGTTGATCGCCAGCGGGGTGCGCAGCTCATGCGAGGCGTTGGCCACGAACCGCTGCTGGGCGGTGAACGCGCGGTCCAGGCGCTCCAGCATCTCGTCGAAGGTGTCGGCCAGCTCCTTCAGCTCGTCGTCCGGGCCGTCCAGCTTGATCCGCCGGGACAGGTCCGAACCCGCCACCTGGCGCGCGGTGCGGGTGATCCGGCCGAGCGGCGAGAGCACCCGCCCGGCCATGGCGTAGCCGAACGCGAAGGCCACCACGGCCAGGCCAAGCAGCGCCAGCAGCGACCGGCGCAGCAGGGCGTCGAGGGCGAGGGCGCGCTGGTGGTTCATGCAATTCGCCACCGCCTGGTTGAACAGCGTGGTGCTGGACTGGCTGGGCAGCTCACAGGTGGGGTCGGTGAGGCTGTAGTCCATCTTGACGATCTGGAACGGGAGCTTGCTGCTCCCCTGCAGGACGTCCGCCGCCAGCAGGTAGATGATCGTCAGCAGCACCACGCCGGCGATCAGGAACATCCCGCCGTACAGCAGGGTCAGCCGTATCCGGATCGTGGGCCGCAGCCAGGGACGCGGGCTCGCCGCCGGCCGCGGGTCCCAGCTGGGCTTGGGTGGTGCGGTGGGCGGAATCGGGGTCGTGGCCATGCCCGATCAGATCCGGTAGCCGGAGCCGGGCACCGTGACGATCACCGCGGGTTCGCCGAGCTTGCGGCGCAGCGTCATGACGGTGACCCGGACCACGTTGGTGAACGGGTCGGTGTTCTCGTCCCACGCCTTCTCCAGCAGCTGCTCGGCGGAGACGACGGCGCCCTCGCTGCGCATCAGCACCTCGAGCACCGCGAACTCCTTGGGCGCCAGCTGGACCTCCCGGCCGTCCCGGAAGACCTCACGGCGGTTGGGGTCCAGCTTGATCCCGGAGCGCTCCAGCACCGGCGGCAGGGCGACCGTGGTGCGGCGGCCGAGCGCCCGTACGCGGGCGATCAGCTCGCTGAAGGCGAAGGGCTTGGGCAGATAGTCGTCCGCGCCGATCTCCAGCCCCTCGACGCGGTCGCTGACGTCGCCGGAGGCGGTCAGCATCAGCACCCGGGTGGGCATGCCGAGCTCGACGAGCTTGCGGCACACATCGTCGCCGTGGACCAGCGGAAGGTCCCGGTCGAGGACGACCACGTCGTAGTCGTTGACCGCGATGCGCTCCAAGGCGGCGGCCCCGTCGTACACGACGTCGACGGCCATGGCCTCCCGGCGCAGTCCGGTGGCCACCGCATCGGCGAGCAGCTGCTCGTCCTCGACGACGAGTACACGCACGTTCGTGGGTCCTTCCCTTGGGTGCCTTACGGGCGTCATGGAGTGCCCGGCGGGCTCGATCCGGCCGGACTCGATCGGCGCCCGGCGCCTCCATCCTGCCTCGAAGGCTCATAAACCGGCGGTAAGGGGGATCCGGAAGGGTCTGCTCAAGATTCTTTTTGTGCGGAGGTTTCCCCTCACAGAGCGATGGGGAGGACGACTGCACACCCCGATCACGCCCTGTATGTGGCATCCCACAAGCATCTCTGTCACCAGCAGGGACCACGCACGTGATCGTCCCGCCCCGGCACACCCCCGTGCCACCGACCCACGATGAGGGGGCGCACATGGACGCGTTCACCGCAGGCATTCTGCAGCGTATAGAGACCACCCAGTCCGATCTCACTCGCGCCCGTGAGACGGGCGACGACTACCTTGCCGATGTCGAGCTGTCGGAGCTCGAAGACCTGCGTCGGCTTGCCGCCGAGCACGGCGTGGAGGTCGGCGCGATCGCCTGACGGCGATCCCCCGGCACCCGCGCTCAGCAACTCCGTGACGCCCCGGCTGCCCTTGCGGCACCGGGGCGTCGTGCTGCGTTCAGACCGCGTTCAACGGGGCTGCCGCCCGTACGGCAGGGCGTACGGGCGTACGGGTGGTCACAGGGTCAGTCGTGCCAGGCGCCCAGGTCCTCCAGGAGCCCCTGCAGCGGCTCGAAGAGGCCCGGGGGCGCGGCGATGATGAGCTCGCCCGAGGCCGCGATCCCCGGCCGCCCACCGGTCAGCGCGCCCGCCTCGCGGGCTATCAGCGCACCGGCCGCGTAGTCCCACGGGTTCAGCCCGCGCTCGTAGTAGCCGTTGAGCCGGCCGCACGCCACATCGCACAGATCGATGGCCGCCGATCCGCCCCGCCGGATGTCGCGCACCTTGGGCACCAGGGAGCGGACCACCTCGGCCTGGCCGACGCGCCGCTCGGTGCGGTAGCCGAAGCCGGTGCCCACGAGCGCCTGATCCAGCACGGGCGCGGGACGGCAGCGCATCCGCTCCCCCCGCTCCTGCCCCTCGGCTACGAGGTACGCACCGCCGCCGAGCACCGCGTGGTACGTCTCGCGGCGCATCGGGGCCGTCACCACGCCCACGACCGCCTCGCCGTCCCGCTCGGCGGCGATGCTCACCGCCCAGGCCGGCAGGCCGTAGAGGTAGTTGACCGTGCCGTCGAGCGGGTCGATCACCCAGCGCACCCCGCTGCTGCCCTCGGTGCTCGCGCCCTCCTCCCCCAGCACGCCGTCGGCGGGGCGGCGGTCGGAGAGGAAGTCCGTGATCAGCTTCTCGGCGGCCAGGTCCATCTCGGTGACCACGTCGATGGGGCTGGTCTTGGTGGCGGCCACGCCGAGGTCGGCCGGGCGGCCGTCACGGAGCAGGTTTCCCGCCCGGCGGGCGGCCTCCAGGGCGACGTCGAGGAGTTCGGTCGTGAGCGGGTCGGTCATCGTGCTCCTTAAAGGCATGCGGACGGACGGCACTGTGTCCCCCGCTCAATCTTGGCGCGCTTCAATGTGCGGGCTTCCCTCGTCTCTGCTCGCTCCTTCGTCGCTGCGCGGCTCCTCAGTCCAGCCCGCACAGCGCGCCAGGACACGCTCGCCACGACGTTGACGGGCCGGTGGTCGAGGCTCGGCTCCCGGGCGGTGCGGCGGTGCGGTCGTGCGCTCAGTCCTCGCCCGCGGCGGCGGGCCGCGGCGCCCGGGCCGGGCAGCAGCCCGCCGGGCAGAGGTCGTGGCTCGGGCCGAGCGCGCCCAGCGCGCAGCGCGTCGGCGCGGCCGCCTCCTGGCCGGCGGCGAAGCGCTCGGCGGCCGCGCGCTCCAGGACCAGATCGCGCACCGCGGCCGCGAAGCGCGGGTCCGCGCCCACCGTCGAGGCGCGCGCGACCGGCAGCCCCAGCTCCTCGGCCTTGGCCGCCGCCTCCGTGTCGAGGTCGTACTTGACCTCCATGTGGTCCGAGACGAAGCCGATCGGGACCATCACGGCGGCGGGAGCGCCCGCGCCGTGCAGCTCCTCCAGGTGGTCGCAGATGTCCGGCTCCAGCCACGGGATGTGCGGGGCGCCGCTGCGCGACTGGTAGACGAGGCGCCAGGGGTGCTCCACGCCGGTCTCCTCGCGCACCGCGTCGGCGATCAGCCGGGCCACGTCCAGGTGCTGGGCGACATACGCGCCGCCGTCCCCATGGCCCTGGGGCGGGCCGGAGGTGTCGGCGGAGGCGGTCGGGATGGAGTGCGTGGTGAAGGCGAGGTGCGCCCCGGCGCGTACGGCCTCGGGCAGCTCGGCCAGCGCGGCGAGCGTCGCGTCGACCATGGGCCGGACGAAGCCGGGGTGGTTGAAGTAGTGCCGCAGCTTGTCGACGCGCGGCGGCTCCAGGCCCTCCGCCTCGAGCGCGGCCAGCGCGTCGGCAAGGTTCTCGCGGTACTGGCGGCAGCCGGAGTACGAGGCGTACGCGCTGGTGGCCAGCACCAGCACGCGGCGGCGGCCGTCGGCGGCCATCTCGCGCAGGGTGTCGGTCAGATAGGGCGCCCAGTTGCGGTTGCCCCAGTAGACCGGCAGGTCGAGGCCGTGCTCGGCGAAGTCCTTGCGCAGCGCCTGCAGCAGCTCGCGGTTCTGCTCGTTGATCGGGCTGACGCCGCCGAAGAGGAAGTAATGCCGGCCCACCTCCTTCAGCCGCTCCCGCGGGATGCCGCGGCCGCGCGTCACGTTCTCCAGGAACGGCACCACGTCCTCGGGGCCCTCCGGGCCGCCGAAGGAGAGCAGCAGCAGCGCGTCGTACGGAGCGGAAGATCGAGCGGGGGATGGCTGGGCTGGCTGTTCCGGCATGTCCCCGATCCTGCCACCCGGCACTGACGGGCGGGAAATAGACCTGCGCGGCCCTGTGGATGGCCGTAATCTGTCTCGGCGCCTACGTTCCTTACCGGATTGACCGCTTAACCGCTCACCTGCTCATCACCCCTGTCACCCCTGGCACCCCTGCCAGAACTTGCCCACCGCGGAGCCCTCCCTTGTCCAGCCCCGGCCCCTATCGCGCGATATTCGCCGCCCCCGGCACCAAAGGCTTCGCCGCCGCGGGGTTCCCCGGCCGGCTGACGATGTCGATGACCGCCATCGGCGTGGTCACGATGATCTCCGAGCTCACCGGCCGGTACGGACTGGCGGGCGCGGTGTCGGCCGCGCTCTCGATCTCTTCGGCGGCGCTGGGCCCTCAGATCTCCCGGCTGGTGGACCGGCACGGCCAGCGGCGGGTGCTGCGCCCGGCCAGCCTCGTCGCGCTCACCGCCGTCGCCGGGCTGCTGCTGAGCGCGCATCTGCGCTGGCCGGACTGGACCCTGTTCGCGTTCGCCGCGGCGGCCGGATGCGTGCCGAGCATCGGGGCGATGGTGCGGGCCCGCTGGGCGGCGATCTACCGTGACACGCCGCACCGGCTGCATGCCGCGTACGCCTTCGAGTCCGTCGTCGACGAGGTCTGCTTCATCGTCGGCCCGATCCTGTCCGTCGGTCTTTCCACCGCCTGGTTCCCGGAGGCGGGCCCGCTGCTGGCCGGCTGCTTCCTGGCGGTCGGGGTGCTGGCGCTGACCGCGCAGCGCGCCACCGAGCCCGTACCGCATCCGCGCGAGCACCACACCGACGGCTCGGCGCTGCGCTCGGCCGGGCTCATGGTGCTGATGACCGCCTTCGCCGCCGTGGGCGCGCTCTTCGGGGCGATCGACGTGGTGACGGTGGCGTTCGCCGAGGAGCAGGGCAACAAGGCCGCGGCAAGCGTCGTACTCGCCATCTACGCGGCGGGCTCCTGCCTGGCGGGCGCGGTCTTCGGACTGCTGCGCCTGAAGGGTTCGGCCCCCCTCAGGTGGCTGCTGGGTGTGTGTGCGATCGCCGTGAGTATGATCCCCCTCCAACTGGTCGGGAACCTTTCGTTTCTGGCCGTGGCGCTCTTCGTCGCGGGCCTGGCCGTCGCACCGACGATGGTCACCACCATGGCCCTGGTCGAACAGCTCGTGCCACGCGCGAAACTGACCGAGGGCATGACCTGGGTGAGCACCGGGCTCTCGGTCGGGGTGGCGCTCGGCTCGTCGGCCGCCGGATGGGTGGTCGACGCCGCCGGAGCGCGCGCGGGGTACGCGGTGCCGACCGTGGCCGGGGCGTTCGCGGCGGCGGTGGCGTTCCTCGGGTACCGCCGGCTGCGGCCGGCGCCACAGCGGGAGGGGTCGGGCGCGGATGGCCGTAAAGACCGTAAGGACCATGAGGACCAGCCGGAACGGCGTGTGGCGTAACTGGGCGGGCAATGTGATCGCCCGGCCGGCCCGGAGCATCGCCCCCTCGTCGACCGCGGAGCTGGCCGAGGTGGTGCGCCACGCGACCGAGGAGGGCCTGCGGGTCAAGGCGGTGGGCACCGGCCACTCCTTCACCGCCGCGGCCGCCACGGACGGGCTGCTGATACGCCCCGAGCGACTGGCCGGGATCCGGGAGATCGACCGGGAGGCGGGGACGGCGACCGTCGCGGCGGGCACCCCGCTGTGGCAGCTCAACCACACCCTGGCGGCGCACGGCCTGTCGCTGACCAATATGGGCGACATCATGGAGCAGACGGTGGCCGGGGCCACCGCCACCGGCACCCACGGGACGGGCCGGACCAGCGCGTCGATCGCCACCCAGATCAGAGGTCTGGAGCTGGTGACGGCGGACGGCTCGGTGCTGCGCTGTTCGGCCGAGGAGAATCCGGAGATCTTCTCCGCCGCCCGGATCGGGCTCGGCGCACTGGGCGTGGTGAGCGCGATCACCTTCGCCGTGGAGCCGGAGTTCCTGCTCACCGCGCATGAGGAACCCATGCCCTTCGACCGGGTCATGGCGGATTTCGACCAACTTGTCGCAGAGAACGAACACTTCGAGTTTTACTGGTTCCCGCATACGGGCAGCTGCAACACCAAGCGCAATAACCGCACCGACGGGCCCGCCGCCCCGCTGGGCCGGGTGAGCGGCTGGGTCGACGACGAGCTGCTGTCCAACGGCATCTTTCAGGTGGCCTGTTCGGTGGGGCGGGCGGTCCCCGCCACCATCCCCGGCATCGCCAAGATCTCCAGCCGCGCGCTGTCGGCCCGCACGTACACGGACATCCCTTACAAAGTCTTCACCAGTCCGCGCCGGGTCCGCTTCGTCGAGATGGAGTACGCGGTGCCGCGCGAGGCCGCGGTCACGGTGCTGCGCGAGCTCAAGGCGACCGTGGAGCGCTCGGGGCTGAGGGTCAGCTTCCCGGTGGAGGTGCGCACCGCACCGGCCGACGACATCCCGCTGTCCACCGCCTCGGGCCGGGACACCGCCTACATCGCGGTGCACCTGTACCGGGGCACCCCGCACCGGGCGTACTTCACGGCGACCGAGCAGATCATGACCGCGCACGGCGGGCGCCCGCACTGGGGCAAGCTGCACAGCCGCGACGCCGCGTATCTGGCCGGGGCCTATCCGCGGTTCGGGGAGTTCACGGCCATCCGCGACCGGCTGGACCCGGAGCGGCTGTTCGGCAACGACTATCTGCGGCGGGTCCTGGGCGACTGACGCGCCCCACCCTCACCCCCGCTCTCGGCGCCCACTCCGACCCCATCTACCTCTGCCCGCACATTCGTTCCCACCCGCGAAGGGAAGCGGACAAAATCGAAGGAGATCGTTCCGTTTCTGTCGATCATGTGAAACTTGCCACCCACATCACGCCCCACGCCGCCCAGTTCATGGTCCACAGGCCCCCCGCGGCGAGAACTTGACTGGCGCGCCGCTCCACCTGAGCGGCCCGAATGGAGTACTGTTGCGGTCCCTGGCCCCGCTTTCCCGTCCGGCCGCCCGGACCCAACGGGAGGGGTCAAAAGGCGGCAACTCAACCGGCGGCGCCGCGACATGACATGGGGATCGCTGCCCCGAGCGACGGCGCCGTCGCTTTGGGCTGCAAACAGGTCACCGTGCCATAACGGCGGATCGGGGCGCAGGCCCGACACGCCGGGCAACTCGGCAAAGTTGTGGCAGGCTGCACCCGGGCACGCCACACTCGTCTAGCGGGAGAGCAGCGACGCAACCGTGACGTCGGCAGGCACCACCCGGGAGGTCCCCATGCCCGAACTGCGTGTCGTGGCCGTCAGCAACGACGGCACACGGCTGGTGCTCAAGGCTGCGGACAGCACGGAGTACACACTTCCCATCGACGAGCGTCTGCGCGCCGCAGTGCGCAATGACCGCGCTCGGCTCGGCCAGATCGAGATCGAGGTCGAGAGCCATCTGCGGCCGCGCGACATCCAGGCCCGTATACGCGCCGGCGCCTCGGCCGAAGAGGTCGCACAGATGGCGGGCATCCCCGTCGACCGCGTGCGCCGCTTCGAGGGTCCGGTGCTCGCGGAGCGCGCCTTCATGGCCGAGCGCGCCCGCAAAACACCCGTGCGCCGCCCCGGTGAGAACGCCGGGCCACAGCTCGGCGAGGCCGTCGCGGAGCGGCTGCTGCTGCGCGGCGCGGAGAAGGACACCGCGCAGTGGGACTCCTGGCGGCGGGACGACGGCACCTGGGAGGTGCTGCTGGTCTACCGCGTGGCCGGAGAGCCGCACTCGGCCAGCTGGACCTACGACCCGCCCCGACGGCTCGTCCAGGCCGTGGACGACGAGGCCCGGGCGCTGATCGGCGAGGCCGACGACACCCCGGAGCCGAGCTTCCCGTTCGTACCGCGGATCGCCCGGCTGCCGCGTGACCGTGATCGAGAGCGGGACCGGCCGGGCTCGTTCGAGCGCGGCGACGGCGAGTCCGACTCCACGGCGGCGTCCGCCTCGGTGGAGGACGGCCTCGGCGGCGAGCGGGACTCGCTCACCAGCCTGCTGGAAGCCGTGCCGAACTTCCGGGGCGACATGGTCGTGCCGGAAGCGCCCGGCCCGGCCTCCCCGGCGGACGAGCCCGTCGAGGAGCCCGAGCCCGTCGAGCCCCCGGCCCCGGCGGCCAGCGCCGGCTCGGCGTACGCGGACGTCCTGATGCCCCGTTCGGTCGCCGGCCACCGCGATCGGCTGACCGGCACCACGGACCGTCAGGCGGAGGCGGACGGCGTGCGTCCGGGCCGCCGGGCGGCGGTGCCGAGCTGGGACGAGATCGTCTTCGGCACCCGCCGTAAGAAACAGGAGTAGCGGCAGCGGCGTCACTTCACACATGCGTCCGGGCCTCGCCGTCGTACTCCGACGGCGAGGCCCGGACCTATGTGCCCCTCAGCCGCGGTCGGGGCCGGTGGCCACCGGGCGGGTGGAATCGGCGGACCACTCGCTCCAGGAGCCGACGTACAGGGCCGCCGGGACGCCCGCGACCGCCAGCGCCAGCACCTGGTGAGCGGCCGAGACGCCCGAGCCGCAGTAGACCCCCACCTCGGCCTCCTCGGTGGCGCCGAGCCCGGCGAAGCGCTCGGCCAGCCGGTCGGCGGGCAGGAACCGGCCCTCGGGGGTGACGTTCTCCATCGTCGGCGCCGAGACCGCCCCCGGGATATGCCCGGCCACGGGGTCGATCGGCTCCACCTCGCCCCGGTACCGCTCGGCGGCCCGCGCGTCCAGCAGCAGTCCGCGCCGGGCGAGCGCCGCCGCGCCGTCCGCGTCCAGCAGCGGGAGGGCGCCGGGCCGGGGCTCGAAGTCGCCCTCGGGCGGGGCGGTGGTCTCGGTGCTCAGCGGGCCGTCGTGCTCGGTCCAGGCGGCCAGGCCGCCGTCGAGGACGCGTACGGACGGGTGGCCCGCCCAGCGCAGCAGCCACCAGGCACGCGCCGCCGCCCACCCCTGTCCGCCGTCGTACGCCACCACGCGCCGGTCCGCACGGACTCCCGCCCGGCGCATCGCGGCGGCGAAGATGGACAGGTCCGGCAGCGGGTGGCGGCCGGCCGCGCCCGCGGGGCCCGCGAGTTCGGCCTCCAGGTCGACGTAGACCGCACCGGGGAGGTGCCCCGCCTCGTAGACGGGGCGGCCGGGCGGGCCGCCCAGCTGGTAGCGGACGTCCAGGAGGAGCGGCGGTTGCTCCCCCGCCAGCTCGTCCATGAGATCGGATGCGGTGATGATGGCATTCATGGGCACCATCTTTGCGTAGATACGTCTGCGACGATTGGCCCACTCGATCACCCTCCGTACAGATGACGGACACCTCGCGGCCATGGGCTGGAAACGGATGCGGGGCTCGAAAGCGGGCATTGTCCTGTCAGGAGCCGCGAATTGCGGCGCGGCCAGGGCGCGTGTTGCGACAGGGGGTGCGAATATCTGTCGGGCGCCACCCCCATCACCGCCCCGCGCACCAGCGGGCCGGCCGGAGCCGCACGGACACCACAACGGTCCGAGGAGAGAGTGACGATGACCGAGGCAGCGACTCGGCACACGCCGGGCACGCCTTGCTGGACGAGCCTGATGGTGCACAGCCTGGCCGCGACGCAGGAGTTCTACCACGCCTTGTTCGGCTGGGAGTTCACCCCGGGGCCTGAGCACCTGGGCGCGTACGTACGCGCGCGGATCGGCGACCGGCCGGTCGCGGGTCTTGGCGAACTGCCTCCGGAGCGCCACCTCCCGGTCGCCTGGACGACGTATCTGGCCTCCGACGACGCCGACGAGACGGCGGAGCTGATCCGCGCCTGCGGCGGCACCGTGGCCGTGGGCCCGCTGGACGCGGGCGAGGCGGGCCGGATGGCCCTCGCGGCCGACCCGCAGGGCGCGGCCTTCGGCGTATGGCAGGCGCGCGAGCACCTGGGCGCCGAGGAGATCGGGGCGCCGGGCTCCCCGGTCTGGCACGAGCTGATGACCCGGGACCCCTCGGCCGTCGGCAAGTTCTACGACATGGTCTTCGGCTGCCACAGCGAGCCCTGGAGCGCGGACGGCCCCGGCCCGGCCCCCGAGCCCGGGTCCGATGCGCTGACCCTGCGGGTGGCGGGGCGGCCGGTGGCCGCGATCCACGACATGGGCGGCGCCCTGCCGCGCGACCGGGGCCCGCACTGGCGGACCTACTTCGCGGTGGCCGACGTGGACAAGGCGGTGCGCCAGGTGACCGAGCTGGGCGGCTATGTCGTCCTGCCGCCCCAGGACGGCGCGGCGGGCCGTACGGCCACCGTCACGGACCCGGAGGGGGCGTTCTTCGCCCTGGTCGGGACGGACGGCTGACGGGCGGCTGAGAGGCCGCTGAAGGGCCGCTGAGGGGCGGCTGAAGGTCGTCTAGGGGGCGGTCCGGGACGTTGTCCGGGCGTCGTGTGGCACGGGGGCCGGGGCCGCCGCGGGGTCGACGGGGAGCACATCCGGCGACAGCGTGGCGGCGCGGGCGGCCGCGGCCGTCATGCGGCGCCGGTGGTGGCGCCGGCACAGCACCTCGTAACCCACCTCGGCCCCGGGCTGGTTGACGTCGCCGACGACGACCTGGGCGCCCTCGACGACCATCTCGCCGCCGACGGTACGGGCGTTGTGCGTGGCGCGGGCCCCGCACCAGCACAACGCCTCGACCTGCAGCACCTCGATCCGGTCCGCGAGCTCGACCAGCCGCTGGGAGCCGGGGAAGAGCTTGCTGCGGAAGTCGGTGGTGATGCCGAAGGCGAAGACGTCGAGCCCGAGGTCGTCCACGACGCGGGCGAGCTGGTCGATCTGGGACGGGGCGAGGAACTGCGCCTCGTCCACGATCACATAGTCGGCGCGGCCCCCGGCCGTGAGGATCCCGACCACATGGGCGTAGAAGTCGAGGTCGTCCCCCGCCTCGACGGCCTCGGTGACCAGCCCCAGCCGCGAGGAGAGCTTGCCCCGGCCCGCCCGGTCGTCCCGGGTGTAGATCATGCCCTGCAGGCCGCGCGCCGAGCGGTTGTGCTCGATCTGCAGAGCGAGGGTGCTCTTTCCGCAGTCCATGGTTCCGGAGAAGAACACCAGCTCGGGCATGGGGTGGCGAGGCCTTTCTTACGGTCGGGACGGGCGGGGCGGAGTGGAGCGGGACGGCTCAGGAGCGTACTTCGAGCAGCGGGACAAGCTGCTCGACGGGGGTCATCGAGCCATGCAGCCCCACCATCGCCGACTCCTTCGGCTCGGTCCGCGACGCGACGATCGCGACATCCGCGCTGGCGGCGGCCACCACATCGCCGATCCGCCGGTACACCCGCTCGTCCACGCCGCCGCCGCCGGCGTCGTCGGGCTGCCCGAACCAGCCCGCCTCGATGGCCTCGTCACGGCTCGCCACCCACATCTGCTCGCCGACCACCTCGCGCCACACCGCCAGCACATCGCCCGCCGCGCCGGGGACCGCGTACACATGGCGGGCGCGGCCCTCGCCGCCCAACAGGGCGACTCCGGCCCGCAGCTCCCAGTCCTCGTCGAAGTCGATCCGCGACTCCGGGTCGAAGGGGACGTCGATCATGCCGTGGTCGGCGGTCACGTAGAGGGCGGCGCGGGGCGGCAGTTGCTCGGCGAGGCGCTGGACGAGCCCGTCCACATAGCGCAGCTGGGCGCGCCACTCGGCGGAGTCGACGCCGAAGCGGTGCCCCTTGCCGTCGACTTCGCTGTAGTACGTGTAGACGAGCGAGCGGTCGCCCGCGGCCAACCGCTCGGCCGCGAGATCCATCCGCTCCTCGCCGGAGAGCCGGCCGAGGAAGGTGCCGCCGCTCAGCGCGATCTTGGTGAGCGGGGTCTCGGCGAAGGTCGGCGCGGACACCTGGCAGGTGTGCACGCCCGCGGCGTCGGCCAGTTGGAAGACGGTGGGGTACGGCTGCCAGGCGTGCGGATCCGTCCACGGCTGCCAGCGCAGCTGGTTCATCAGCTGGCCGGTGGCGGGGTCGGCCACCGTATAGCCGGGCAGGCCGTGGGCGCCGGGCGGCAGGCCCGTGCCGACGGAGGCCAGCGAGGTCGCGGTGGTGGAGGGGAAGCCCGCGGTGATCGGCGCCCCGGTGCCGCCCAGCGAGCCGGGCAGCAGCGAGGTCAGAAAGGGCGCTTCGGCTGGGTGGGCACGCAGCAGCTCCCAGCCGAGGCCGTCGATCAGGAAGACGCATACGCGGTCGGCGGGCGCGAGGGCGAGGCCCGGGGACAGCGGCGGCAGGCCCGGAACGCCCTGGCCCGCGGCGATGGCGGGCAGCAGATCGGCGAGCGAACCCGTGCCGTAGCGCGGCACGGGGGCGGAGCGCGGGTCGAGCGGCTGGGGCTCGGGCTCCTGCCAGGGGGAGGCGGTGGCGGAGCCCGCGAAGGAATCGGACATCAGCGGCCTGTGTCCGGCGTTTCCGCGGTGGCTTCCGAGAGCGACTGGGCGAAGGCGAGGGTCTGCCGGACGCTGTCGGGGCCGTCTCCCGCCTCGCTGACCCGCAGGCTCAGATCGTCGGCGGTGGAGGAGCCGGTGTAGCCGTGGTCGGCCTCGCAGTTGGGGTCGCCGCAGGCGGCGGGCTCGAGGTCGAGGCGGTTGACCGCGCCCCAGCCGATGGTGAGGACCACCTCGCGGGGCAGCGTGCCGGGGGTGTACGACTCGGGGTTGGCCACGACCCGGCTCAGCACGACCGAGGAGATCCGATGGAGCTTCACGGACTCGGTGGAGGTGGTGGCGTACGGCGACGGGGAGGTGCCGTCGGCGGCCTGCTCGTCGGTGTGGCTGACGATGAAGCGGGTGCCGGTCAGGACGAGGACCGTGACATGGCGGCGGACCTCGTTGGAGTCGAAGGTGGTCTCCTGATGGACCAGATACGAGACGACCGGCTCACCGCCCACGGCGGCCTCCACCGCTTCGGCAACGAGTGCCGGGTAATAGCCACTGCGCTCGATCGCCGCGCGCAGCCCCTGGGTCGTCGTACCGGTCTTCGCCATGTGCCCATCCTACGGGGCCGCACCGACACCGGCGCCCATGCCGGCCATGGCCGCGGACGTCAGTAGCTGGGCAGGTGGCGGGGGCCGAGGTCGGTGCGCGGGGGCGGCGGGGCCAGCCGGACGGCCGCACCGAGCACGGAGAGGCCGTGCGGGGCGACGACGACCGGTTCGAGGTCGACGGAGACCACCTCGGGATGGTCGTCCACCATGCGGGACACCCGCAGCAGGAGTTCTTCGAGCGCCGCGGTGTCGACTGGTCTTGAGCCGCGCCAGCCGAACAGGAGCGGCGCGGTCCGGATGGATCTGATCAGCTCGGCGGCGTCCCGGTCGGTGGCCGGGACGAGCCGGTGGGCGGTGTCCCCGAGCAGTTCGGAGGGGGCTCCGGCGAGCCCGAAGGAGAGCACCGCCCCGGCGGCGGGGTCGATGGCGGCCCGTACGACGGTGTCGACGCCGCGCGGGGCCATCCGCTGCACGACGAGCCGCAGCTCTTCGGGGGCGCCGAGGTAGTCGGTCAACTCGGCGTAGGCGCGTCGGAGTTCCGCCTCGCCGCCGAGGTCGAGGCGGACTCCGCCCAGGTCGGCGCGGTGGCGCAGATGGGGGGCGGTGGTCTTGATCGCGACGGGGAAGCCGAGCCTGGCCGCGGCCCGTACGGCGGCGTCCGGGTCGGGGGCGGGGAGCGCGGGCAGCACGCTGACGCCGTAGCGGGCGAGGAGGCGCTGGGCGTCGGGGGCGGAGAGGGTGACGGCGTACAGGGCGTGGGCGTCCGCCGACTCGTCGGGCGGCGCGGCGGCGGCCTGGGGGCGGGGGGCGCCGTCGGCCTGGGCGGCTTCGGCGGGCGCGGCTCCCGTCGGCGCGGCTCCCGTCGGCGCGGCTCCCGTCGGCGCGGCTCCCGTCGGCGCGGCTCCCGTCGGCGTGCCCTCGGTCGCGGCCTCCTCGGTCCGGGCTTGCGCCGTCGGCTCGCCCTCGGGCGGCGCGAGCAGTACGTCGATGTCGGCCGCGGCGCCCGCCTCGTCGATGTCCTCGTACTCGGGGAACTGCGCCGTCTTACCAGCCTCCTCGGCCTGGCGCCGCCACCGCGCGTACCCCACGGCCTCGGCGAGGGCCCGTACGGCGCGCTCCGAGGCCGGATACGCGGGGATCCGCGGGGCCGGGAACGGCGCCTCGTCAGCCGCGTCGTCCCCGGCTGCGGCCTCGTTCCCAGCACCGTCACCGGCCCCGGGGGCGTCCCACGGCTCGGCCAGGGCCTCGGCGAGCCCTGGGATCTGCAGATGGACCACCGCCACCGGCTTGGCCGCACCGCGCGCCGCGGCCTCGGCGGCCGCATGGCGCATCGCCCGGGCGAGGTCGGCCGCGGCGGCGGCGCCGACGCCGGGGATGGCGGTGACGACGACCGCGTCGCACGCGTCGTCGGCGAGGGCCGCGGCGAGGGCTCGCCGGAAGTCGTCGGGGGCGGCGGCCGTGGTCAGGTCGCGGGGCGGCAGCGGGCGGAGCCCGTCGGTGAGGCAGGCGTCGTAGGTGAGCAGCCCCAGGGAGTCGGAGTTGCCCAGGATGGCGATGCGCGGGCCGCCGGGGAGCGGCTGGGAGGCGAGCAGCAGCCCGGCGTCGACGAGCTCGGTGACCGTATCGACCCGGATGACGCCCGCCTGCCGCAGCAGGGCGGAGACGGTGGCGTCCGGGATGCCGGGGGCGGGGACGGCGTGGCCGGTGGGGGCGCTGCCGCTGTGGCGGGCGCCCTTGACGACCACGACCGGCTTGACCGCGGCCGTGCGCTTGGCCAGCCGGGTGAACTTGCGGGGGTTGCCGATGGACTCGAGGTACATCAGGGCGACGTCGGTCCGCGGGTCGTCGTACCAGTACTGCAGGACGTCGTTGCCGGAGACGTCGGCGCGGTTGCCCGCGGAGATGAAGGTGGAGACCCCGGCGGTCCCCGCGCCGCGCAGGTCGAGCCCTGACAGCAGCGCGATGCCTATCGCCCCGGACTGGGTGAACAGGCCGAGCCGCCCGGGGGCGGGCAGCCGCGGCGAGAGGGAGGCGTTGAGCCGCACGCCGTCGGCGGTGTTGATGACGCCGAAGGCGTTGGGGCCGATGATCCGCATGCCGTAGGTGCGCGCCTGGCGGACCAGCTCGCGCTGCCGGTCGCGGCCCTCCGGCCCGCTCTCCGCGTAGCCGGCGGAGACCACGACGAGGCTCTGGACGCCGCTGTCGCCGCAGTCCGCGACCACTGAGGGCACCTGGGCGGCGGGGACGGCGACGACGGCGAGGTCGACCGGGCCGCCGATCTCGTGGATCGAGCGGTGGGCCGGGACGCCCTCGGGGTCCAGCCGGTCCTGTTCCCCGGGAAAGGCGCGGTTGACGGCGTACACGCGCCCGCTGAACCCGCCGTCGAGGAGGTTGCGCAGCACGGTGCGGCCGACGCCGCCCGGGGCGCGCCCGGTGCCGATGACGGCGACGGAGCCGGGGGCGAGCAGCCGCTGTACGGAGCGGGCCTCGGCGCGCTGCTCGCGGGCGCGCATGACGGCCAGGGAGCGGTCGGTGGGTTCGAGGTCGAACTCCAGGCGGACGACGCCGTCCTCGAAGCTGCGCTTCTGGGTGTAGCCCGCGTCCGTGAACACCTTGATCATCTTGGTGTTGGCGGGCAGCACCTCGGCGGCGAAGCGGCGGATCCCGCGCTCGCGGGCGACGGCGGCGATGTGCTCGAGGAGGGCGGAGGCCACCCCACGGCCCTGGTGGGCGTCCTGGACGAGGAACGCGACCTCGGCCTCGTCGGCCGGCGCCGTCGAGGGCAGGCCGTGGCCGTCGATCCGGTCGTAGCGGACGGTGGCGATGAACTCGTCCCCGACCGTGGCGGCCAGGCCCACCCGGTCGACGTAGTCGTGGTGCGTGAAGCGGTGCACGTCGCGGTCGGAGAGCCGGGGGTAGGGCGCGAAGAAGCGGTAGTACTTGGACTCGTCCGAGACCCGCTCGTAGAAGCTGACCAGGCGCTGCGCGTCATCAGCGGTGATGGGGCGGATCCGGGCGGTGCCACCGTCGCGGAGCACCACATCGGCCTCCCAGTGGGCCGGGTAGGCGTGGGTGTCGGACGACTGCCGCATGCGGCCAAGACTACGGCCCGGGCGGACATGGGTCCGGACGTCCGAATGGCGGACACCCTTGCGTTACGGGGAGGTGTCGAGGGAAAGTCCATAATCGGACCTGTACGGGCATGGCCGGGCTCACTCGGGCACCGTTCCGGACAGACCCAGACACGCACGCCCGTATGATATTGGTCTAGACAACGGCAAACCCCGCACCTGAAGGGCAACACCATGGCTGAGCGCCGCGTCAACATCGGCTGGGCCGAGGGCCTGCACGCCCGCCCCGCGTCGATCTTCGTCCGGGCGGCCACCGCCGCCGGCGTCCCCATCACGATCGCCAAGGCGGACGGCACCCCGGTCAACGCCGCTTCCATGCTCGCCGTGCTCGGCCTGGGCGCCCAGGGCGGCGAGGAGGTCGTCCTGGCCTCCGCGTCGGACGACGCGGAGGTCGCGCTCGACCGCCTGGCCAAGCTGGTCGCGGAGGGGCTGGAGGAGCTTCCGGAGACCGTCTGACTGGCTCCGCCCGATAAATTCACACGGCGCGGCCGCGGTGACCCATGACAGGGGACCGCGGCCGAACTGTTTATCCAACACCTTACGGGGGCGAATACGGGGACGAATACCGGGCTGCGCAATACGGGAACGCGAAATACGCGGCCGCGGAAATCCACGGCCGCGACACACCGGCGGTAATTCTTAGAAGTTGTATACGGGGCCGCTGTTAATTCCGGACGCCCGCCGTGTTTACGGAATGTTTCGAACTCCTCACACGGACGGGGCGACGCAGCCGGTATTCCGACATCGAGCGCTCGGCATGCGCCGCGGCCAGCGCCCGCGCGCGGTCGGCGTCGCCGCGCGCCACCGCGTCGACCAGCGCGCCGTGCTCGTCCCAGGACGCCACGGCCCGCAGCGAGAAGTCGGAGCGCAGTACGGTGCCCGGGGCGGACGGCGCCTGCCTGTGGGCCGGTTCCACCGCATACACCCAGGCGATCTTGCGCCTCAGCTGCACCAGCAGCCCGGCCAGGCTCGGGCTGCCGGAGGCCTGGGCCAACGTCTCGTGGAACCAGTCGCCGAGCGGCCGCAGCTCGCCCAGCTGGCCGCGCCGGGCCCGCTCCTGGCCGAGCCTGACCAGGCCGCGCAACACCTTCAGATGCGCCTCGCTGCGCCGCTGGGCGGCCCGGGCGGCCCCCAGGGGCTCCAGCAGCGCGCGGATGTCCAGCAGGTCGGCGGCCTCCCGCTCGGACGGCTGGGCGACGCATGCGCCCGCGTGTCTGCGGGTGGTCACAAAGCCTTCCGACTCCAGGGTGCGCAGCGCCTCGCGCACGGGCACGCGCGAGACGCCGTAGCGCCGGGCGAGGAATTCCTCGATCAGCCGGCTGCCGGGCGCGAAGGTGCCGGAGACGATGTCGTCGCGGATCGCCGTACACACCGCGTGCGCCGAAATCCGGCGACCGCCCGCCATCGCGGTCGTATCGCCGCTCACTTCCGGTCCCGCATTGTCGAACCTCCGCCTTAATCTCCGCGAAACGCAGCCGATTGACGCGTGTTCAGCGACTCTATTCTAAACAGCCGGAATTTCCGATGGGCGCGGAGATTTCATGGATATTTTTGGCCAGGCGACCAGGCCCGGCCGGGCAGCCGGATGGCCCAGGCGGCCGGGTGCCCATGCGAGTACGCCGAAGGCCCCGGTCCGCGGGACCGGGGCCTTCGGGAGGTGTGCGGGGCGGCGTGATCAGAGGTTCACGCCGTGCGAGCGCAGGTAGGCGACGGGGTCGATGTCCGAGCCGTAGTCAGGGCTGGTGCGGGCCTCGAAGTGCAGATGCGGGCCGGTGACGTTGCCCGTGGCGCCGGACAGGCCGATCTGCTGGCCGGGGGTGACCGTCTGGCCGACGGAGACGCCGATGGACGACAGGTGGCCGTACTGGGTGTAGGTGCCGTCGTTCATCTTGATCACGATGTTGTTGCCGTACGCACCGCCCCAGCCGGCCTCGACGACGGTGCCGGAGCCGACGGAGTGCACCGAGGTGCCGGACGATGCGTGGAAGTCCACCCCGGTGTGGGTGCCGGAGGACCACAGGCCGCTGGACGCCTGGTAGCTGGTGGAGACATACGAGCCGGTGACCGGCAGCACGAACGCGTTCAGCCGCTTGCGCTCGGCCTCGCGCGCCGCGCGCTCCTTGGCCTCGCGTTCCTGCTTGGCCTTCTTCGCGGCCGCCTCGGCCTTGCGCTTCGCCTCGGCCGCCTGACGCGCGGCCTCCTTGCGGGCCTGGGCCTCCGCCTGCGCCTTGGCGGCGGCCTCCTCGGCGGCGCTCTGCTGGCTCTCCGCCTGGGCCTGCACCTGGTCGGCGAGCTGGTCGTCCATGGCGACCGCCTGGCGCAGCCCGGTGTCCTCAAAACCGCGCGGGTCGTCCGACGCCGCGAGGGCGGGGGCGGCGAAGCCGGCGACCACGCCGGAGGCGGCCAGCGTGGCTATGCCCGCGAGGTTGGCGTTGGAACGGGTGGTGCGGGGGGCCCGGGTGGGGCGGCGGTGCTTCCCGGCGGTACGGGTGAACGCCATGGTCCGGCGCACTCCTTTCCTTCCTCTCGCCTACCGGGTTAGCTGACGGGTTCGGAGCAGGAAGGTCTCCTACGGGCCCCTCCCCCACGTGGGGAAGGCGTCCGATTCACCCCTGGGGATCACCCGTCCGGCGCCGCGGGCGGCGACGGGCGAGGTTGGTTCCCCGGCTCCCCTGGCTCGCGCCGTACGGGGACTCGGCGATGGTTGCCCGTGCCGCGGATGCGGCGTGTCTCGGGCGGACAACCGAACTGACGCTAAGCGTGATCGCATTCGTTCACCAAACGGTTCCGCTTTTTTGTTGGTTTCCCCACAGACACGATCACCCAGACGAGCAATCTCTGCCACAAAGCGGACGAAACAATCGAGGAAACGACCGGCAAAAAGAGACCCTGGCGCCTGAAGCGGCGCCAGGGTCCTTGCGGTGACGGCCCGTTGCTCCCTGGCCGGGCCGGCCCGTCGGCCTGTCGATCTGTCAGTTTTCGGTCCGTCGGCCGGTCAGCCCTGGATGACGCGCACCTCGCCGATACCGAGCGCCTTGACCGGCTCCTCGATCTGCGAGGCGTCACCGACGAGCACCGTGACCAGCCGGTCGGTCGGGAAGGCGCTCACCACCGCGGCGGTCGCCTCCACCGTGCCGGTCTCCGCGAGGCGCGCGTACAACTGCGCCTGGAAGTCGTCCGGCAGATGCTGCTCGACCTGGTCGGCGAGCGTGCCCGCGACGGCGGCCGCCGTCTCGTACTTCAGCGGGGCCACCCCGACCAGGTTCTGCACGGCGACATCGCGCTCGGCGTCCGTCAGGCCCTCCTCCTTCAGCGTGCCCAGAACCTTCCACAGGTCCTCCAGGGCGGGGCCGGTGACCTCGGTGGCCACCGAGCCGCTGATGGCCAGCAGCGCTGCGCCCGTGGCCCCTCCGGAGGCGTCCGGGGCCGCGGAGCGGAGCACCTGGCCGAAGGCGCGCACGCCGTACGTGTAGCCCTTCTCCTCGCGCAGCACGCGGTCGAGCCGGGAGGTGAGGGTGCCGCCCAGGCAGTAGGTGCCCAGCACCTGGGCGGGCCAGACCCGGTCGTGGCGGTCGGCGCCGATCCGGCCGATGAGCAGCTGGGTCTGCACCGCGCCCGGCCGGTCGACGATGATCACGCGGCCGGTGTCGTCGGCGGTGATCGGCGGCATGGGGCGGGGCTCGGCGGCGCCGCCCGTCCAGGCGCCGAGGGATTCGGCCAGCGCCTTGTCGAGGTCGACGCCGGCCAGGTCGCCGACGACCACGGCGGTCGAGGTGGACGGGCGGACATACGTCTCGTAGAAGGCCCGCACGGCCGCGGCGTCGATGCCCTCGACGGTCTCCTGGGTGCCCTGGCGCGGCCGGGACATCCGGGCCTCGGCCGGGAACAGCTCCTTGGCCAGCGCCATGGAGGCGCGCCTGGCCGGGTTGGCCAGCTCGTGCGGGATCTCGTCCAGGCGGTTGCGGACCACCCGCTCGACCTCGCCCTCGGGGAAGGCGGGCGCGCGCAGCGCGTCGGCCAGCAGGCCGAGCGCCTTGGGCAGCCGGGAGACGGGGACCTCCAGGGACACCCGGACGGCGGGGTGGTCGGCGTGGGCGTCCAGGGTGGCGCCGCAGCGCTCCAGCTCGGCGGCGAACTCCTCGGCGGTGTGCTTGTCGGTCCCCTCGGACAGGGCGCGGGCCATGATCGTGGCGATGCCGTCGAGCCCGGCCGGCTCGGCGTCCAGCGGGGCGGCGAGGTTGATCTCCACGGCGACGACCTGCTGGCCGGGGCGGTGGCAGCGCAGCACGGTCAGCCCGTTGGACAGCTCGGTGCGCTCGGGGGCCGGGAAGGCCCACGGCCTGGCGGCACCCGCCTGCGGCTGCGGGTGGAAGGTCATGGTGGTGGCGGCGTCGCTCACTGGGCCGACTCCCCTTCTGCGTCGTTGTCGTCGGCTGCTGCGTCGTGGTCGCCGTCGGCGTCGGCGTCGGCCTGCTCGGCGCCCTGGACCGGCTCGTAGACCAGTACCGCGCGGTTGTCGGGGCGCAGCCTGGCCTGGGCCACGGCCCGCACCTCCTCGGCCGTCACCTGCAGGACGCGCGACACGGCGGTCAGCGCCAGCTGCGGGTCGCCGAACAGCACCGCGTAACGGCACAGCTCGTCGGCGCGGCCGCCGACGGTGGCCAGCCGGTCCAGCCACTCGCGCTCCAGCTGGGCCTGGGCGCGCTCCATCTCCTCCGGGGTCGGCCCCTCCTCGGCGAACCTGGCCAGTTCCTCGTCGACGGCGGCCTCGATGTCGGGGACCTCCACGCCGCCGGAGGTCTTCACGTCCAGCCAGCCGAGCGAGGGGGCGCCCGACAGCCGCAGCAGGCCGAAGCCCGCGGCCACCGCCGTACGGTCCCGCCGCACCAGGCGGTTGTGCAGGCGGGAGGACTCCCCGCCGCCCAGGACGGTCAGCGCCAGGTCTGCGGCGTCGGCCTCGCGGGTGCCGTCGTGCGGCAGCCGGTAGGCGGCCATCAGGGCGCGGGCCGGGACCTCTTCCTCGACGACCTCGCGCAGCTGGCCGCCGATCACCTCCGGCAGGGTGCCGTCGCGGGGCGGGCGCTTGCCGTCGTGCGAGGGGATGGTGCCGAAGTACTTCTCGATCCAGGCCAGCGTCTGCTCGGGGTCGATGTCGCCCACGACCGCCAGCACCGCGTTGTTCGGCGCGTAGTACGTGCGGAAGAACTCGCGGGCGTCCTCCAGGGAGGCCGCGTCCAGGTCGGCCATCGAGCCGATCGGGGTGTGGTGGTACGGGTGGCCCTCGGGGTAGGCCATGCCGACCAGGCGCTCAAAAGCCGTGCCGTACGGCACATTGTCATAGCGCTGGCGGCGCTCGTTCTTGACGACGTCGCGCTGGTTCTCCAGGCTCTCCTCGTCCAGCGCGGTCAGCAGCGACCCCATGCGGTCCGCCTCGAGCCACAGCGCCAGCTCCACCTGGTGGGTCGGCATGGTCTCGAAGTAGTTGGTCCGCTCGAAGCTGGTCGTCCCGTTGAGCGAGCCGCCGGCGCCCTGCACCAGCTCGAAGTGGCCGTTCCCCGTGACCTGCGCCGAGCCCTGGAACATCAAGTGCTCGAAAAGGTGAGCCAGACCCGTACGCCCCTTGACTTCGTGGCGCGAGCCGACGTCGTACCACAGGCAGATTGCCGCGACCGGGGTCAGGTGGTCCTCGGAGAGCACTACCCGCAGGCCGTTGGCCAGCCGGTGCTCGGTCGCTGTCAGGCCGCCGGAGCCGGCTTGTTCCGTGGCCGTGTGACCCATGGGCATGTACGTCCCTTCGATCGCGTGATGGAGCGCGTGCGAGCCGCTTGAAGTGCGGTCCTGTCACTGTATGCAAGCGCACCGACATCTGGCGAAGTTCCCGCCGGGGAATCTCGCGGAGGGGGCATTGTCAGTAGCCCGTTCCACACTTGTCGGTGGCCCGGTCCACAATGGTCGGCGTCAGATCCCGCCTCGGCAGTTGAAGGAGCCGCAAGCGCGATGGCCCGCCGCAGTACAAAAACCCCTCCGCCGGACGATTTCGAGGAGCGCATTCTCGACATCGACGTCGTCGACGAGATGCAGGGCTCCTTCCTCGAGTACGCGTACTCGGTGATCTACTCGCGCGCCCTGCCAGACGCCCGGGACGGGCTCAAGCCGGTGCACCGACGCATCCTCTACCAGATGAACGAGATGGGCCTGCGGCCCGAGCGCGGCTTCGTCAAGTGCGCCCGGGTCGTCGGCGAGGTCATGGGCAAACTGCACCCCCATGGCGACGCGTCGATCTATGACGCGCTGGTGCGTATGGCCCAGCCCTTCTCGATGCGGGTGCCGCTGGTCGACGGCCACGGGAACTTCGGCTCCCTGGGCAACGACGACCCGCCCGCGGCGATGCGCTACACCGAGTGCCGGATGGCCTCGGCGACGTCGCTGATGACCGAGTCGATCGACGAGGACACCGTCGACTTCGCGCCCAACTACGACGGCAGCGAACAGGAACCGCTGGCGCTGCCCGCCGCCTACCCCAACCTGCTGGTCAACGGGGCGTCCGGGATCGCGGTCGGCATGGCGACCAACATGGCCCCGCACAACCTGGGCGAGGTGATCGCCGCCGCCCGCCATCTGATCAGGCACCCGGCCGCGGACCTGGACGCCCTGATGCGGTTCGTACCGGGCCCCGACCTGCCGACCGGCGGCCGGATCGTGGGCCTGGGTGGCGTCCGGGACGCGTACGAGAAGGGGCGCGGCACCTTCAAGATCCGCGCCACGGTCTCCGTGGAGACCGTGACGGCGCGCCGCAAGGGCCTGGTCGTCACCGAACTGCCCTTCACGGTCGGCCCCGAGAAGGTCATTTCGAAGATCAAGGACCTGGTCGGCTCGAAGAAGCTGCTGGGTATCGCGGACGTCAAGGACCTCACCGACCGCGAGCACGGTCTGCGCCTGGTCATCGAGATCAAGAACGGCTTCAACCCCGAGGCCGTGCTGGAGCAGCTCTACAAGCTGACGCCGATGGAGGAGTCCTTCGGCATCAACAACGTCGCGCTGGTCGACGGCCAGCCGCTGACGCTGGGGCTCAAGGAGCTGCTGGAGGTCTATCTCGACCACCGCTTCGATGTGGTGCGGCGGCGCAGCGAGTTCCGGCGCCGCAAGCGGCGGGACCGGCTGCACCTGGTCGAGGGCCTGCTGGTCGCCCTGCTGGACATCGACGAGGTCATCCGCATCATCCGCTCCAGCGAGAACGCGGCGCAGGCGAAGCAGTCCCTGATCGCCCGCTTCGAGCTCTCCGAGGTCCAGACGCAGTACATTCTGGACACTCCGCTGCGCCGGCTGACCAAGTTCGACCGGATCGAGCTGGAGTCGGAGCGCGACCGCCTCAAGTCGGAGATCGAGGAGCTGACCCGGATCCTGGAGTCGGACGCCGAGCTGCGCAAGCTGGTGTCGGCGGAACTGGCCCAGGTGGCCAAGAAGTTCGGCACGCCGCGGCGCACCGTGCTCCAGGAGTCGGCGAACGCCCCGGTGACCGCGGTGCCGCTGGAGGTCGCCGACGACCCGTGCCGGGTGCTGCTGTCCTCCACCGGCCTGCTGGCCCGCACGGCCAACGGTGAGCCGTTCCCCGGCGAGGGCCAGGCCAAGCGCACCAAGCACGATGTGATCCTCTCGGCGGTCCCGGCCACGGCCCGCGGGGACCTGGGGGCGGTCACCTCGACCGGGCGGCTGCTACGGCTCGCCGTGGTCGATCTGCCGATACTCCCCGAGACGGCCGGCGCGCCGAACCTGGCGGGCGGGGCTCCGATCGCGGAGTTCCTGTCGCTGGAGGACGGCGAGGAGCTGATCTGCCTCACCACGCTCGACGAGTCCTCACCGGGGCTCGCGATCGGCACGGAGCAGGGCGTCGTCAAGCGCGTGGTCCCCGACTATCCAGCCAACAAGGACGAGTTGGAGGTCATCGGCCTCAAGGAGGGCGACCGGATCGTCGGCGCGGTGGAGCTGCGTACGGGCGAGGAGGACCTGGTCTTCATCACCGACGACGCGCAGTTGCTGCGCTACCCGGCGAGCCAAGTACGGCCACAGGGCCGCCCGGCGGGTGGCATGGCCGGTATCAAACTGGGCGCGGGAGCGAAGGTGATCTCGTTCACAGCCGTCGACCCGGCGGTCGACGCTGCGGTGTTCACGATCGCCGGCTCGCGCGGCACCCTCGACGACTCGGTGCAGCAGTCGGCCAAGCTCACTCCGTTCGACCAGTACCCGCGCAAGGGCCGGGCCACCGGCGGAGTGCGCTGCCAGCGGTTCCTGAAGGGCGAGGACTACCTGGTCCTGGCCTGGGCGGGCGCGACACCGGCCCGCGCGACCACCTCGACCGGCACCCCGGTGCCGCTGCCGGAGCCCGACCCGCGCCGCGACGGCTCGGGGGAGCCGCTCGCCAAGCCGGTGGCGGTGGTCGCCGGGCCGGTGTAGCCCGGCCACTGGCCCCGATGCGGCGGCCGAAGCGGCCGGGTCGTACGTCTCGCGCGTACGGCCCGGCCGCTTCGGCCGTTCGGGCGTCTTCGGCGGTACGGGGGTGTGTTGGACCGTTCGAGTGTCTTCAGCGGGTGAGCAGGTCCCGCAGGGCCTTGGCGATATCGGCGGGGGCCTCCTCGGCCATGAAGTGGCCGCAGGTGACGGTGGTGTGCCGCAGATCGGGCGCCCAGGCGCGCCACAGCGCGGCGGCGTCGTAGCCGAGGGCGGCGCCCCAGTCCTGCTGGAGCACGGTGACCGGCATCCGCAGCCGGTGGCCGGCGGCGCGGTCGGCCCGGTCGTGGTCGGTGTCGATGCCGGCGGAGGCCCGGTAGTCGGCGACGATCGAGGGCACCGCCTCACGGCAGGCGTCCAGGTACGCGGCGCGGACATCGGCCGGGATGGCCTGCGGGTCGCCCGTCCACAGGTCGAGGAAGTGGCCGAAGAAGAGGTCCGGCGCGGCCCCGATCAGCCGCTCGGGCAGTCCGGGCGGCTGGGCCATCAGATACAGGTGGAAGCCCACGGCGGCGGTGGTGCCGTGCAGCGCCTCCCACATGTCCAGGGTCGGGAGCACATCGAGGCAGGCCAGATGGGTGATGGCCGCCGGGTGGTCGAGGGCGGCCCGGAAGGCGACCAGGGCGCCGCGGTCGTGCCCGGCCAGTGCGAACCGTGTGTGTCCCAGGGCGCGGGCCAGGGCCACGATGTCGGCGGCCATGGTGCGCTTGGCGTAGCCGGTGCCGTCGGGGTCGGCGGGCTTGTCGCTGGCGCCGTAGCCGCGCAGGTCGGGGCAGATCACGGTGTGGTCGGCGGCGAGGTCGGCTGCGACGTGCCGCCACATCAAATGGGTCTGCGGAAAGCCGTGCAGCAGCACGATCGGGGTGCCCGAGCCGCCGACGGCCGCGTGGAGGGACACGCCGTCGGCGACGGGGACACGGTGGTGAGCGAAGCCGGCGATGACAGGCGGCATGGTTCCGCCCCTTTCAGGAGAATTCCGAAGTGATCAGATGTGGTCAGGCGTCGTCAGCGTGCCGGGCGCGAATGAGCATCGGATGAGCGCGTTACCGTGACCGGGGGCGCTGCCCCGGAAAGGGTGGTCCGGCGTGCGGTTCCTGTTCGGCGTGCTGGGTCCGGTGGCGGCCTGGGACGGGGCCGGCGACGCGATCGCCTTGAAGGGGCCGCGACACCGCGCGGTGCTGGCCCGGCTGATCGTCGCCCGCCGCCGTGTCGTCCCGGTCCGCCGCCTGGCCGAGGACCTGTGGCCGGAGGAGCCCCCCGCCGGCCGGGTGGGCGCGATCCGCACCTTCGTGGCCGCGCTGCGGCGCACTCTGGAACCGGAGCGCCCGCCCCGCGCCCCGGCCCGCCTGCTGGTCACCGAGGGCCCGGGGTACGCGCTGCGCGCCGACCCGGGCGCGGTGGACGCCTGGAGCTTCGAGCGGGCGGTGACCGCCGCCGCGGCGCTGCCGCCCGAGGACGCGTTCGCGCGGCTGGACGAGGCGCTGGAGTGGTGGCGCGGGCCCGCCTACGCGGAGTTCGCAGACGAGCCATGGGCCCGCGCGGAGCGCTCGCGCCTCGCCGAGCTGCGGCTGCACGCCGTCGAGCGGCGCGCCGAGGCCCGGCTCGCGCTGGGCCTGGCCGCCGAGGCGGCGGCTGACCTGGACTCCCATGTGGCCGAGCACCCCTGGCGCGAGGACGCCTGGCGGCTGCTGGCCCTGGCGCTGTACCGGTCCGGTCGCCAGGGCGACGCGCTGGCGGTCCTGCGCCGGGCGCGTACGCTCCTCGCCGAGCAGCTGGGGGTGGACCCGGGCCCGCGGCTGCGCGGCCTGGAGGCCGACATCCTCGGCCACGCCGCCCACCTCGCCCCCGGCCCGGGCCCGGGGCCCGGGGCGGCCGACCGGGTGTGGGCGCGTACGGCGGCGGCCTACGACCGCACCGTGCCGTCCGGCGCCCGGGCACGTCTGGAGTCGACGGTGGGTCTGCTGCGCAGCCTCGCGGTGACCGGCGGCAGCGGCCTCCAGACGGCCCGCCACCACCGCGTGGCGGCCGTCGCGGCGGCCGAGGAGCTCGGCGACGCGGAGCTGACCGCCCGGGTGATCGGCGCGTACGACGTCCCGGCCATCTGGACGCGGCTCGACGACCCGGAGCAGGCCGCGCGGGTCGTCGCGGCCGCCGAGCGCGCCCTGTCCGCCCTCCCGCCCGACGGGCACGACGCGGCCCGGGCCCGGCTGCTGGCCACGATCGCCCTGGAGTCGCGGGGCACCCGCGCGGCGCGCGGGCCACAGGCGGCCCGGCAGGCGGAGGAGATCGCCCGCCGCCTGGACGATCCCGCGCTGCTGGCGTTCGCCCTCAACGCCACGTTCATGCAGACCTTCCACCGCGCTGGTCTGGCGCCGCGCCGGGACGCGATCGGCGCAGAGCTGATCGCCCTGTCCGCCCGGCACGGCCTGACCACCTTCGAGGTCTTGGGTCACCTCATCCGGCTCCAGGCCCGAGCCGCCCTGGCGGACTTCACCGGAGCCGACGGCCACGCGAGCGCTGCGGACCGCCTGGCCGAGCGCCATGAGCTGCCGCTGGTCGGCGTGTTCACCCAGTGGTACGCCACGCTACGGCTCGCCGCGACTGGTCAACCGGCGGAACAGGGAGAACAAATGCCGGCGGACGCGGCGGAGGCGGCCTACCGGAACGCCGCCGCGCGGCTGGACGGGGCCGGTATGCCCGGTCTGGAGCGCGGGCTGCTGCCGCTCGCGCTGCTGTGCCTGCGCGCGCGGCACGGGCTGCCCGCTCAGGTCGATGAGCACGGCGGCTGGGGACCGTACGAGCCCTGGGCCCGCCCCTTGGTGCTGCTGGCCCAGAACCGCCGCCCCGAGGCCGCCGCGGCGCTGCGCGAGACCCCGGACCCGCCCCGTGACCTGCTGTTCGAGGCCCTGTGGTGCCTGACCGCCCGGGCGGCCGTCGCCGTCGGCGACCGGGAGACGATGGAGCGCGCCCACCGCGAGCTCGCCCCCGCGGCGGCGGAGCTGGCCGGGGCGGGCAGCGGACTGCTCACCGTGGGCCCGGTCTCGACGTACCTGGCCGAACTCACCACGGCCCTGCGCACCACCGGCCGACGCGGCTAGGAGGCCGCGCCGTTGCGCCGTGCGCGCAGCTGGTGCAGGGCCGCCCGGGCGCCGGGGTGGCCGCTGTCCGCCGCCCGGCGCAGGTGCCGCTCCGCCTCGTCCAGCCTGCCGAGATCCATGTACAGGGTGCCGAGCACCACCATCGCCTGGGTGTCCCCCGCCTCGATCGCCCGGCCGAGCCAGCGCGCGGCCTCCGCGTACGCCCCACGCTGGACGAGCCCGATGCCGTGGACCGTCATCCCGCGCGGATCCCCGGCCTCGGCCGCCTCGCGGGCCAGCGCCTCGGGGATCGGCCGCCGCTGCTCGTACGCCGCGCCGACCATCGCCTCGAGCACCGGGCCCAGCGGCGCGGCCCCGCGCCTCCCCAGGCGTCCACGCCTCCCCCGGCGTCTGCGCCACCCCGCGCACAGCCCCGCGCGCACCCGCAGCCCCATACAGAACGTGCCCCCTCCCGCCCCCGTTCGCGCACCCCCGTACGAGCCCCCTCAAGCCCGCGAACGCCATTTTCCCGCCCTGTCCGCCCTCATGGAACCCGGCCGCGACCGGCAGAAACGTGCCTCTTGCCGCCGAAGATCCGCCGAAGACGCGCCTTCGGAGGACCAAGGTCACAAGAGAGGTTAGGCTTACCTTCGTGAGCACGTGCGCGACCGCCTCCCGCGATCTGTCCGAGCCGCTCGCCGGGACGGCGACCGCCGCCACCACCTGGCTGCTGCTCGAACAGCCCGGCCCCTGGGGTGCCGAAGCCCTGACCGCCAGCCATCTGGCCCCGGCCGTCGGCCGCGCGCTGGAGCGCGCCACCAAGGACACCGGCGTCCGCGTCGCGCTGATCCGGCGCCCCGGCCGGCACGCCGACTGCCACACCCACCCCCAACAGCGGGTCTTCGTCGCGCACACCCGCCCGGGCCGCTCCTGGATCCGTACGACCGCGCTCACCGAGCCCGAGCGGCTGCTCGCCCTCGACTTCGCCGCGCTGGGCGCGGGCGACCCGGGCGGTCTGCGCCCCGCCGCCGCGGGCCCCGACCAGGGGTGGGAGACGTACACGGGCGACCCCTTGGTGCTCGTGTGCACCAACGGCAAGCGCGACCGCTGCTGCGCCCTGCTCGGCCGGCCGCTCGCCGCCGAGCTGACCGCCTCCGGGGTGCGTGGCACCTGGGAGATCACCCACATCGGCGGCCACCGCTTCTCGCCGACGCTCATGGTGCTGCCGTACGGATACGCCTACGGGCGGGCCACCGCGCGGTCCGTGCAGGACGTCCTGGACGCGCTGCGCGAGGGCAGGATCGTCACCGAGGGCTGCCGCGGCCGGTCCACCTGGGATCGCCCCGGCCAGGCCGCCGAGCTGGCGGTCCGCGAGCTGACCGGCGATGCGGGGGCGGACGCGCTGACCGTGCTGCGGACCGAGGGCGCCGCCCCCGCCTGGAACGTCACCGTCGAGCACGCCGACGGACGGCGGTGGCGGGTCGGCGTCGTGCAGATCGCCAGCGCGCCGCCGCGGCCGGAGAGCTGCGGGTCGGTGCTGGGCTCCCCGGCCCGTATGGACGTCATCGGCGTGCGGGCGGTGCGCGCCGGGCGCCCGGCGCCGACCGTCGCCACCGCGGCCGCGGTCACAGCCGCGACTGTGACGCAACCGTCACTTGAGGAACCCCCACGGCGAGCGGCCACCTCCGCGAGCGCGGCGCCGGTTTAGGCGCAAAGAGAGGCCGCCTGGCGCCGTGCCGCGGACCCGCGCTTGGTTACCCTCCTTGCCATGAGCGCCGCGATACCCAGGGGGCCGCGTGCCGAGGCTCCAAGGTGGCGCATCGGCTGGCCCCGCCGTGTCTTCTCCCAAGTGCTGCTGATGCAGCTGACCATCGCCACGGGCGTCATCGTGCTCGCGACCGGCCTCTTTCTCTCCCGGCTCGGCTCCCAGCTGGACGACCAGGCCATGCGCCGCGCCCTCGCCATCGCCCAGACCACGGCCTCCGCCCCGGGGCTCCCCGACGCGCTCGTGGACACCCGGCCCACCCCCCACGGCCCGGTCCAGGCCCAGGCGGAGCGGATCCGCCGGGCGACCGGCGCCGAGTACGTCGTGATCATGGACAAGCGGGGTGTGCGCTGGTCGCACACCTCGTCCGAGGAGATCGGCCGGCATGTCTCCACCGACCCCAGCGACGCCCTCGCCGGCCAGGAGGTCATGGAGATCGACAACGGCACGCTCGGCCGCTCGGCCCGCGGCAAGGTCCCGCTGCGCGACGAGGACGGCCGCATCGTCGGCGCCGTTTCGGTCGGCATCTCGTACCAGAGCGTGCGCGACCGGCTCATCGGCGCGGTGCCGGGGCTGCTCGCGTACGCGGGCGGCACGCTCGCGGTGGGCGCGGTGGCGGCGTACGTGGTCGCCCGCAGGCTCCGGCGCCGCACCCACGACCTGGCCTTCTCCGATATCTCCGCGCTGCTCGCCGAGCGCGAGGCGATGCTGCACGGCATCCGCGAGGGGGTGCTGGCCCTGGACGCGCGGGGCCGTATCCGGCTGGTCAACGACGAGGCGCAGCGGCTTTTGGACCTGCGCGCCGAGGACACCGGGCGGCCGCTGGACGAGGTGCTGCCGCCGGGCCGCACCACCGATGTGCTCGCCGGGCGGGTCAGCGGCTCCGATCTGCTGACCGTCAGCGGCGGCCGGGTGCTGGTCGCCAACCGGATGCCGACGGACGACGGCGGGGCCGTGGCCACCCTGCGCGACCGCACCGAGCTGGAACGGCTGGGCCGCGAGCTGGACGGCACCCGGGGGCTGATCGACGCGCTGCGCGCCCAGGACCATGAGCACGCCAACCATCTGCACACCCTCCTCGGGCTGCTGGAGCTCGAGCTGTACGAGGAGGCGGTGGAGTTCGTCACCGAGGCGGTCGGGGTGCACCGGGCCACCGCCGAACAGGTCACCGAGCGCGTCCACGACCCGCTGCTGGCCGCCCTGCTGGTCGGCAAGGCCACGGTCGCCGCCGAACGCGGCGTCTCGCTGCGCATCGCCCCGGGGACGCTGCTGCCGAACCGGCTGGTGGACCCGCCGGGCCTGGTGACGATCGTCGGCAACCTCATCGACAACGCACTGGACGCGGCGGCCGGAACGGCCGATCCGCTGGTCGAGGTGGAGCTGTCCGCTGACGACAGCACGGTCGTGCTCCGGGTCTCCGACAGCGGGCCCGGTATCCCGGCCGACCGGCGCGACGTCGTCTTCGCCGAGGGCTGGTCGACGAAGGAACCGCCCGCGCACCGCAAGCGCGGCATCGGCCTGGCGCTGGTGCGCCGCCTCGCCCAGCGGCAGGGCGGCAGCGTACGGGTGGCCGACCGGGACGGCGGGGGCGCGGAGTTCACGGTGGTGCTGCCCGAGGCGCTGGCCGAGGAGCCGAGCGAGCCCCGGCTGAGCACGGCGGGAGAGCCGCGATGAGGGAGGTACGGAGGTGACGGACGTGAACCGCGCGGGCGGCGCGAGTGGCGCCAGTGGCGCTATTGATGTGCTGGTCGTGGACGACGATGTGCGGGTGGCCCGGGTCAACGCGGCGTATGTGGAGAAGGTGCCCGGCTTCCGCGTCGCGGGGCAGGCGCATACGGCCGCCGAGGCGCTGGCCTTCCTGGACCGTGCCGAGGTCGACCTGGTGCTGCTCGACCACTATCTGCCGGACGAGACGGGCCTCGCGCTGGTGCGGCGGCTGCGCGAGCGCGGCCACCACACCGACATCATCATGGTGACCGCCGCCCGCGATATCGCGACCGTCCAGGCGGCGATGCGCCACGGCGCGCTGCAGTACCTGGTCAAACCCTTCACCTTCGCCGGGCTGCGCGCCAAGCTGCAGGGCTACGCGGCGCTGCGGCGCGCCCTGGAGGGCGGCGGCGAGGCCGGACAGGACCAGGTCGACCGGATCTTCGGCGCCGTGGGCGGCGCCTCGGCCGGTCCGGCGGAGCTGCCCAAGGGCCACTCCGCGCTCACGGCCGACCTGGTGCGGGAGGTACTGCGAGGGGCCGAGGGCCCGCTGTCGGCACAGGAGGTCGCCGATCGGTCCGCGCTCAGCCGTCAGACCGCCCAGCGCTATCTCAAGCTCCTGGAGCGCACGGGCCGGGTCCGGCTCAGCCTGAAGTACGGCGAGACGGGGCGCCCGGAGCACCGCTACGTATGGGTGTGACACGCCGCCGTCAGGCCGCTCCCGCCCCGGTGAGGGCCCGCACCTCCATCTCGGCGTGCTTGGCGGCGGCGGCCCCGGTGGCGCCCGCGGCCTGGGATGAGGTGACGGTGCCGAGCCAGCCGGCCAGGAAGCCGAGGGGCACGGAGACCAGGCCCGGGTTGTCCAGCGGGAAGACATGGAAGTCCACCCCCGGGAAGATCGCCTCCGGGCCGCCGGAGACCACCGGCGAGAGCACCACCAGCACGACGGCCGGGAGCAGCCCGCCGTAGACGGCCCACACCGCGCCGCGCGTGGTGAACCGCCGCCAGAAGAGCGAGTACAGCAGCACCGGGAGGTTTGCCGAGGCGGCGACCGCAAAGGCGAGCCCGACCAGGAAGGCCACATTGAGGTCCTGGGCGAGCAGCCCGAGGCCGATGGCGACCGCCCCGATCCCGACGGCGGCGATCCGCGCGACCGCGACCTCGCCGCGCGGCGTACCGGTCGCGCGGCGGCTCAGCGAGGCGTACAGATCGTGGGCGACCGAGGCGGAGGAAGCCAGGGTGATTCCGGCGACCACGGCGAGGATGGTGGCGAACGCGACGGCGGCGACCGTGGCGAACAACACCGTGCCGCCGGTCGATCCCGCGCCCCCGCCGAGGTCCAGCGCGAGCAGCGGCACGGCGGTGTTCCCGGCCGGGTTGGCGGTCCGTACGGTGTCGCTGCCCAGCACGGCGGCGGCACCGAAGCCCAGCACGATGGTCATCAGGTAGAAGCCGCCGATCAGCCCGATGGACCAGATGACCGAGCGGCGGGCGGCCCGGGCGGTGGGCACGGTGTAGAAGCGCGACAGGATATGCGGCAGCCCGGCGGTGCCGAGAACGAGGGCGAGTCCGAGGCTGATGAAGTCCAGCCGCGCGGTCCAGCCGCCACCGTACTTGAGCCCCGGGGCGAGGAAGTCCCGGCCGTGTCCGCTGTGCCGCGCCGCCGCGCTGAGCAGCGCGTCCACGTCCCCGTGGAAGCGGACCAGGACGAGGGCGGTGAGCGTGGCCGCCCCGGCCATCAGCAGCACCGCCTTGACGATCTGGATCCAGGTCGTGGCGCGCATACCGCCGAGCGCCACGAAGATCACCATCAGGGTGCCCACGCCGATGACCGTCCAGGCGCGGGCGCGGGGGCCCGTCTCGCCGATCAGCAGGGCGATCAGGCTGCCCGCCCCGACCATCTGGGCGACGAGGTAGAGCACGCATACGGTGACGGACGAGACGCCCGCGGCGATCCGGACCGGAGGCTCGCTCATCCGGGCGGCGAGCACGTCGGCGAGGGTGAACCGGCCGCAGTTGCGGACCAGTTCGGCGACCAGGAGCAGCACGACCAGCCAGGCGACGAAGAAGCCGACGCAGTACAGCACCCCGTCGTAGCCGAAGAGCGCGATGATGCCGGAGATGCCGAGGAAGGAGGCGGCCGACATGTAGTCGCCCGCGATGGCGAAGCCGTTCTCCATCGGCGAGAACAGCCGCCCGCCCGCGTAGAACTCCTCCGGAGAGCCGTGCCGCCGGCGGCCCGCCCAGGTGGTGATGGCGAGGGTGGCGGCGACGAACACGCCGAAGAGCAGCAGCGCCAGGCCCTGCTGATTGCCCGTCACCGGCCGTGCCCCCGCATCATCTCCTGCGTCACCCAGCGGAGCTCCAGCGCGACCCGGTCCCGGCGCAGCCGGGCATGGCGGGCATACGCCCAGGTCAGCAGGAAGGTGGTGGCGAACTGAGCGAGCCCGGCGACCATCGCCACATTGAGCGCGCCGACGACGGGGCGGGCCATCAGACCGGGCGCGGTGGTCGCCGCGACGACGTACGCGAGGTACCAGAGGAGGAAGAGGGCGGCCGCGGGGAAGACAAAGCGGCGGTAGCGTCTGCGTACTTCCTGGAAGGCGGCGCTGCCGTGCACCTCGGTGTAGACGTCCGCCGCGGCGGGCGGGCGGGCGCGCCGGGGTCCGGGTGCGCCGCCGGTCTCGTCCTCGCCCCAGCCGGAGGCGACCGTGTCGTACCAGGGATCGCCCAGCCCGACCACCCCGGCGTCGCGCGCGTTGTGCTGCATGTCCACCCGAACACTCCTTGCTCCACTGCCGCATTGGCCGCGTGCCAAGGATGGACGGAGCGGGAGGCCCCGGACCCCTCAATAACGGACGTTCACCCCATCAGGTGACTCAGGTGACGAACATCCCGGAACCGGGACCGTATCGGGACCGTATTACGGGCCGGGTTCGGGGCCGGAGGTGGGGGTGGCGGGGCCAGGCGGCTGGGCGATCCCGCTCCGGTAGGCGTAGCGCACGGCCTGGGCGCGGTCGCGCACCCCCGCCTTGGCGAAGAGGTTGTTGATGTGGGTCTTCACGGTCGCCGGGCCGATGTGCAGCCGCCGGGCGATCTCGGCGTTGGACAGCCCCTCGGCGACCAGTGTCAGGACCTCCGCCTCGCGGGGCGTGAGCCCGTCGGGCAGCGGGCCCGGTACGGCCCCGGCTCCCGTCTTCGCGGCTGTTCCGTCGGCGAAGTCCGTGGTGTCCGTGGTGTCCGCGGTGCTTGTGGCCAGTCGCTCCAGCAGCCGTCGCTGCACCTTCGGCGACAGCCCGGCCTGTCCGGACATCACGTCCTCGATGGCGCGGGCGATCTCCTCCGCGTCGGCGTCCTTGGTCACATAGCCGCGGGCGCCCGCCTTCAGGGCCGGGAAGAGCCACTCGTCGTCGGCGTAGGTGGTCACCACCACGACCTGGGTCGCGGGGTGCTCGGCACGGATGCGCCGGGTCGCCTCGACGCCGTCGCAGCGGGGCATCCGCAGATCCATCAGCGCCACGTCCGGGGAGACCTCGGCGACCAGCCGCAGCGCCTCCTCGCCGTCGCCCGCGGAGCCGACGACCTCGATGCCGGGCAGCAGCCCCAGCAGCAGCACGATGCCCTCGCGCACCATGATCTGGTCGTCGACGACCAGTACGCGCACCGCCCGTGGCCCGGCGGCCCCGCGCCCTTCGCTCATTGCATCTCCCCCTGTGTCTCCCCCTGCGTCTCCCCCTGCCGACGTCACGCCGGGACCCGCAGGCGTACCACGAAGCCCCCGTCTGCGGGTCCTGCCTCCAGCGTGCCGCCGAGGAGTTCGGCGCGCTCGCGCATCCCCCGCAGACCGTATCCGGCCCCGGTCGCCGCCGGGCCGCCGGCGGACGTCTCGCGGGCCCCGCCGTCCCGTATCTCGAGGAGCACCTCGTCCGTCCGGTAGACGAGCCGCAGCTCCACCCGGGCGCCCGGCGCGTGCTTGCGGACGTTGGTCAGCGCCTCCTGCGCGACCCTCCGGACCGCGAGCCCGGCCTCAGCGGCCAGTTCGCGCGGCTCGCCCTCCGTCTCGAACCGTGCGCCCTCGGTCGAGGCGGACTCCCGCAGGAAGTCCTCGACCGGCGCCATCTCGCCGCGCAGCGCGTACAGCGCCTGGCGGGTCTCGGCCAGGCCGTGGCGCGCCATCCTGCGGGCCGCCACCACCCGCTCCAGCACCATGGCCCGGTCCTCCCCGCGCTCGACCAGCAGCCTGGCCGCCTCCAGGTGGACGAGCTGGGCGGAGAGGCTGTGCGCCAGTACGTCGTGGATCTCCCGGGCGATCCTGGCCCGCTCGGCGAGCGCCGCGCTCTGCGCCTCGGCGCGGCGTGCCGCCCGCTCCTGCTCCAGCAGCCGGTAGCCGGTGCCGCGCGCCTCCTCGTCCAGCCGGAGCGTATAGCCGACGAGCAGAAAGCCGAGGCCCGCGGCCAGACCGCCCGGCAGGCTGTGATCGCCGAAGATCGTGAACGAGCAGGCGGCCACGATCCCGGCGGGCAGGCCGGCCATCAGCGGCAGCCGCTCCATCGAGACGACCACCCCGACGATCCACACCGCGGCCGCCGGGTTGTCGGCTCCCACGGCCCTGAGGGCCGCCCCCGCCCCGAGCAGCAGGGCGAGCAGGGCGAGGGCGGGGCCCAGCCGGTGGTCGACGGTGACGCGGCGGAACGCGTACACCGTGGCCGCGCATCCGGCGACGGCGGCGAGCAGGACGATCCGCGCCCACCTCGGGAAGGCGTCGTCGCGGACCACGTCCCACAGCAGCAGGCTCGCCCCGAAGACCCACATGCCCGTGTTGATCATCAGCCGGACCCGGGGCACGCCCTGGCGGCTTAGCGCCTGCCGCGAGGGCCACTGGGTCCATCGGTTCATCGGCCCTCCCTGGGTCCGGCGGAGTCCCAGACGCTACGGAACGACCTCTGCGGCGCGGATCAGCCGTGAGGCGGGCCCTGGGTGGAAAGTGCCTCTCCACCCAGGGGTGGAGAGGCACTTGTCCGCCGCGGGCCGGGGTACGTCAGGCGTCGATGCGCGACCGGTCCAGGGTCGCCGCCGAGTTGGTGATGAACTCCTTACGGGGCGCGACCTCATTGCCCATGAGCAGGTCGAACACCTGCTCCGCGGCCTCCAGGTCGCTGATGTTGATCCGCCGCAGGGTGCGGTGGCGCGGGTCCATCGTGGTCTCCGCGAGCTGGTCGGCGTCCATCTCGCCCAGACCCTTGTAGCGCTGGATGCCGTCCTTGTAGCGCACGTTCCGGCGCTGGAGGTCCAGCAGCGTCTCCTGGAGTTCGTGGTCGGAGTACGTGTAGACGTACTTGTCCTGGCCCCGCTTGGGGTTGACCAGCTCGACCCGGTGCAGGGGCGGTACGGCCGAGAAGACCCGCCCCTGCTCGACCATCGGCCGCATATAGCGCTGGAAGAGGGTGAGCAGCAGGATGCGGATGTGGGCGCCGTCCACATCGGCGTCGGCGAGGAAGATCACCTTGCCGTAGCGGGCTTGGTCGATGTCGAACGTCCGGCCCGAGCCGGCCCCTATGACCTGGATGATCGAACCGCACTCGGCGTTCTTCAGCATGTCGGAGACCGACGCCTTCTGAACGTTGAGAATCTTGCCGCGGATCGGCAGCAGCGCCTGGAACTCGGAGTTCCGGGCGAGCTTGGCCGTGCCGAGCGCCGAGTCACCCTCGACGATGAACAGCTCGCTGCGGTCCACGTCATCGCTGCGGCAGTCGGCCAGCTTCGCGGGCAGCGAGGAGGACTCCAGCGCGGTCTTACGGCGCTGCGCCTCCTTGTGCTGACGGGCCGCGATGCGGGTGCGGGCGGCCGCCACGACCTTCTCCAGCACGGCGCGGGCCTGCTGCTTGCCGTCCCGCTTGGTGGAGGTGAGAAACGCCTTGAGCTCCTTGGCCACCACGTTCGCCACGATCCGGGAGGCCGCCGAGGTGCCCAGCACCTCCTTGGTCTGCCCCTCGAACTGCGGCTCCGCCAGCCGCACGGTCACGACCGCGGTGAGCCCCTCCATGGCGTCGTCCTTGACGACGTCGTCCTCGGCGACACGCAGCAGCTTGGCGCTGCGCAGCACCTCGTTGACCGTCTTGGTCACCGAGCGCTCGAAGCCGGAGACGTGGGTGCCGCCCTTAGGGGTGGCGATGATGTTGACGAAGGACTTCGTGGTGCTGTCGTAGCCGGTGCCCCAGCGCAGCGCGATGTCGACACCGAGCTCGCGCGTGACCTCGGTCGGCGTCATATGGCCGCGCTCGTCCAGGACCGGGACGGTCTCCTTGAAAGTGCCCTGCCCGGACAGCCTCAGCACATCGCAGACGGCCTTGTCCTGCGCCAGGTACTCACAGAACTCGCTGATGCCGCCGTCGAACCGGAAGATCTCCTCCGTGGGACCCTCGGCGCCGTCCCGGCCCTCGGCGGTGCGCTCGTCCCTGACGATCAGCGTCAGGCCCGGCACCAGGAAGGCCGTCTGGCGGGCGCGGGCGTACAGCGTCTCCAGGGAGAGCTTGGCGTCCTTGAGGAAGATCTGCCGGTCCGCCCAGTAGCGGATGCGGGTGCCGGTGCGGGTCTTGGGGACGCGCTTGCCCTTGAGCAGGCCGCTCGACGGGTCGAAGGGGGCCTCGGGGCCCGATTCGGTGAAGATGCCGGGGACGCCGCGCCGGAAGCTGATCGAGTGGGTCTTGGCGTCCCGGTCCACCTCCACATCGAGCCGGGAGGACAGCGCGTTCACCACGGAGGCGCCGACGCCGTGCAGACCGCCGGAGGCCGCGTACGAGCCGCCGCCGAACTTTCCGCCCGCGTGCAGCTTGGTCATCACGACCTCGACGCCCGACAGGCCGGTCTTGGGCTCGACGTCGACCGGGATGCCGCGGCCGTTGTCCCGCACCTCCACCGAGCCGTCGTCGTGCAGGATCACCTCGATGCGGTCGCAGTAGCCGCCCAGCGCCTCGTCGACGGAGTTGTCGATGATCTCCCATAGGCAGTGCATGAGGCCACGGCTGTCCGTGGAGCCGATGTACATACCAGGGCGCTTGCGTACCGCTTCGAGTCCTTCCAGGACGAGCAGGTGCCGCGCGGTGTAGTTGGAGCCGCCCCGGTCTGCTCCGGTCAGCAGCGCAGTGGACGGCACGGACGTGTCGGCGGTCACGCGGTTCGCTCCTCGCTGAATTTCTTCTTGGCCCCGCAGGGGGCCGACTTGGTGGCTGGGTCGCCCGTCAGAGCGTACCGAGGCCTGATAGAGCCTTTGTGTCGCCACCCATAAGAACGTCCATGCTAGTCCAGACTCCTTGACTTTCGCTCGTACGTTCGATCGCTCGTCGGGGTGACACAAACATCACGTTCCCTTTCAGGCATGAACCATTTAGGCTCCGGGCACGTCCTCACCAACAACCGGCAACCCAGCCGGGAGGACAAATCCGACAAGCGACGTGAAACCGTAAACCCACGCAATACGGCTCATTCGCCGCCAACCGCCACCATCCGGCCTACTCAGAAGCAATTTTTGAGAAAAAGCCACGAGCGGGAACGTTTTCGGCTTGGTTGGATGTTGACCCTGGTACGACAGCTCGTCGAGCTAGAGAAGAGGCGACGTGACTACTGTTCTGACCCCCGCGAGCCCCCTGACGGCCGCTGACCGCTGCGACCGCTGCGGCGCCCAGGCGTACCTGCGCGTCGTCCTGGTGAGCGGCGGCGAACTGCTCTTCTGCGCCCACCACGGGCGCAAGTTCGAGCCGGAACTCAAGAAGATCGCCGCAGAGATACAGGACGAGACCGAGCGGCTCACGGCCGTCCAGGCGTCCGCGTCCGACGACGAACGCTGACACCTCGCATCATCCGACGACGACGAGCGACACCGGCCCAGGGCCGGGACCTCGGGCGGCCGTCCCCACAAGGGGAGGCCGCCCGTCCTCGTGCTCGCCCCCATTCCGCGTGCCCCCGCCCCCTCACTCCGCATCGGACGCGGCCGCCCAGTCCGTCCCAGAGGCGGTCGCCCGGTGCGCTTCAGACGTGGTCACCTGATCCGCCTCGGCCCCGGTCTCCACATCCGCGTCGGCCCCGGTTCCCACATCCGCCTCGGTTGCGGTCTCCCGGTCCGCCTCGGCTGCGGCCGCCAGCGACAGCACCGACGAGATCCGCGTATAGACGCCCGGTCGGCCGGCCTCCGCGCAGCCGCTCCCCCAGGACACCAGGCCCACGAGCTTCCCGCGGGCGACGAGCGGTCCGCCACTGTCCCCCTGGCAGGCGTCCCGGCCCCCGTCCGGCAGCCCGGCGCACATCATGGTCTCCGAGCGGTACTCCCCCTCCGCGTTCCCCGGATAGGCCTCCTCACATGCCTCGTCCGGCAGCACCCGCAGACGGCTGGCCCGCAGCGCCGAGGCGTAGCTGCCGTTGCCCCGCGTATCGCCCCATCCGTACACCGCCGCCCGCGCCCCCGGCTGATAGGCCAGATCTCCGTCGGCCGCCATGGCGATGCCGTAGACCCGGGGCAGTGGCTGGGCGAGGGTGAGCACGGCGACGTCCCCGGACCGGCCGACCTGCTCGTATGCCGGATTGACCCAGGCCCGGAGCGGAGCCATCTCCACCCCTCCACTGCCGCGCAGATCGTCCCGGCCGATGATCACGCGAAGGTCCCCGACCTCCCACCAATCCACGCCCAGCACCTCGCGGCTCAGGCAGTGCGCGGCCGTGAGCACCGTGGTGGGGCCCACCACCACGCCGCCGCAGAACTGGCCCGAGCGTGCTCCCCCGAACCGCTCACGGCTCGCCAGCGCCACCGCCCAGGGCGCCAATTCCGTATGAGCCGGGTGGCCGCCGACCACCGTGCGGTCTGCCGTCGCCGAGGGAGGCAGGATCGCCAGCATGGCCAGGGCGGTGACCAGCGGGGCCGCGAGAGGAGCGAACAGGGCGGACAGCGACCTACGCATTCAGCCTCCTGACCGTACGGAGCGCGTCGCACACCCAGCGTCACCCTGTCTTCGCCACTCCGCATCCTGGGAGGGGCCGAACGGGGGTGGGGCACACAGCGCGAAGGCCGGGCCCTTGGGAGGGCCCGGCCTTCGCGCTGTTATCCGGTCCGTGCGGACCGCTGTCCGTCAGTCCAGGTAGTCGCGCAGAACCTGGGACCGGGACGGGTGGCGCAGCTTCGACATCGTCTTCGACTCGATCTGCCGGATGCGCTCACGCGTCACCCCGTAGACCTTGCCAATCTCGTCGAGCGTCTTCGGCTGGCCGTCGGTCAGGCCGAAGCGCATGGAGACCACGCCCGCCTCGCGCTCGCTGAGCGTGTCGAGGACGGAGTGCAGCTGCTCCTGCAGCAGCGTGAAGCTCACCGCGTCGGCCGGAACGACCGCCTCGGAGTCCTCGATCAGGTCACCGAACTCGCTGTCGCCGTCCTCACCCAGCGGGGTGTGGAGGGAGATCGGCTCGCGGCCGTACTTCTGGACCTCGATGACCTTCTCAGGGGTCATGTCGAGCTCCTTGGCCAGCTCCTCCGGAGTGGGCTCGCGGCCCAGGTCCTGGAGCATCTGGCGCTGCACCCGCGCGAGCTTGTTGATGACCTCGACCATGTGCACCGGGATACGGATGGTGCGGGCCTGGTCGGCCATCGCTCGGGTGATCGCCTGACGGATCCACCAGGTGGCGTACGTGGAGAACTTGTAGCCCTTGGTGTAGTCGAACTTCTCGACGGCGCGGATCAGACCCAGGTTGCCTTCCTGGATGAGGTCCAGGAAGAGCATGCCGCGGCCGGTGTAGCGCTTGGCCAGGGAGACCACCAGTCGGAGGTTGGCCTCCAGGAGGTGGTTCTTGGCCCGGCGGCCGTCCTCGGCGATGATCTCCAGTTCGCGCTTGAGCTTGGGCGCGAGCTTGTCGGAGTTGGCGAGCTTGTCCTCGGCGAACAGGCCGGCCTCGATGCGCTTGGCGAGCTCGACCTCCTGCTCGGCGTTGAGGAGCGGGACCTTGCCGATCTGCTTCAGGTAGTCCTTGACCGGGTCGGCGGTCGCGCCCGCCGCGGCGACCTGCTGCGCCGGGGCGTCGTCCTCGTCCTCGTCGGAGAGCACGAATCCCTGATTCTCGGGCTCGCCCTCGCCACCCTCGGCTCCGGGCTTGCCGCCGGGAGCGTCCTCGATGACGTCCTCACCCTCGAGGATCTCGTCCGAGTCCTTCTTGGCGGCAGTCTTCTTCGCCACCGTCTTCTTGGCGGCGGTCTTCTTGGCCACCGTCTTCTTGGCGGCGGTCTTCTTGGCTACGGCCTTCTTCGCGGGCGCCGCCGCGGCCTCTCCGGCCACGCCCTCTCCTGCCTCGGCCGCCGAGGCGGTCGGAGCGGCGGCAGGGGTCTTCTTCGCGGGGACCGTCTTGGCCGTGACGGTCTTGGTGGCGGTGCGCTTTGCCGGACTCTTCGCTGCGACGCTCTTGCGGGTGCGCTTGGGCGCTTCTGCGGCACTGACCATCAGCGTCACACCCTCCTCGTCGAGGACCTGGTTGAGGCTGCGCAGAACGTTCTTCCACTGGGTTGGCGGAATCTGGTCAGCCTCGAAGGCCCGACGCACGTCATCGCCGGCGATCTGCCCCTCAGCCTTTCCCCGCTCGATGAGCGCCATGACAGACTCGGATTCGGCGATCTCCGGCGGGAGCGTACGGGATGTGCTGGCCGACACGAACAACCTCTCGGAACGATGGAAACGGCTTCCGGCCCCGTCCGCTGGGGACTGGAGCCGACGACCGCCGGCAGGATGAACCGACGGCGCGGGCGGAGTGCTGCGGGTGGAGTACAGCGTCGCGAACGACGCCCGTATTCCCTCTGCGGCTGCCACCTCTTTAATCATCGCGCTGCCCCAAAGAGCGTTACGCCCATTCCTCGTGTCCCGAGTCACACCCCATAACGGTCGCAATGCCCACTCAGCGGACAGATCGACCGGGCAGATCGGCTTTAGCTGATCATGCGCGGCGCCCGCGCCACCGTATCCGCGGAAATTGGCGTTGCGCCGCGGCGTCACCCCGCCGCGTCACTCCGGGGCGCCGCCTCGCCACTTTGCTTCGCCTCGCGGCTTTGCGCCGCCTCTTTGCCTCGCGGCCTTGCCTTGCCTCTTTGCCTTGCCGCGTTTCGCCGCCGCGTTGCGCCGCCGAACCCGCCGGGCGGGTTCCGGCGACGCCGCTCTCCTACGCCGTATGCCGCGGCCCGCGGGGTCAGTGCTCGCGCGGCGCGGGCACCCCCACCTCGGCGTGGTCGAGATCGGGGTGAACGATCAGCAGCTGGCGCATCGCGGCCTCCGCCGCCGCGGCGTCGCCGGAGCCGATGGCCTCGACGATCCGGCGGTGGTGACCCACCCCGGCCTCGGTGAGCCGGTCGCAGCCGGTGACCGGGGCGCCGGAGACATGCAGCGCGGCGGCGACGATGCCCGCCAGGTGCTCCAGCATGCGGTTGCCCGCGACGTGCAGCAGCAGGGCGTGGAACTCGGCGTCGGCGCGCGAGAACGTCAGGGCGTCGCCCTGCCCCAGCGCATGGCCCATGATCTCGGCCATGTCGGCGAGCCGCTGCTGCACGTCCTCACGACCGGCGCCGGCGGCGAGACGGGCGGCGAGCGGCTCGATGGTCCAGCGCAGCTCGCACAGCTCGCGGCGCTGGTCGTCGCGCTGCGGCCCGAAGGCCCGCCACTCGATGATGTCGGGGTCCAGGAGGTTCCAGTCGCTGACGGGGCGAACCCGGGTGCCCACATTGGGGCGGGCGCTGACCAGGCCCTTGGCCTCCAGGACGCGCAGCGACTCCCGCACGACGGTGCGGGAGACCTCGAAGCGCTGGCCGATCTCCTCGGGGACGAGCGGACGGTCGGCCCCGAGATCGCCGGAGACGATCATCTGGCCCAGCTGCTGGACGAGTTGGCCGTGCAGCCCGCGGCCCCGGCTGCCGGCCGAGCGTCGGCCGACTCGGCCGATCTCGGCGTCGGCGCCGTCCCAGGAGGGGGCGCCGCCGCGGTCGCCGCCGGGGGCGTCGGCGAAGGGGTAGCGGTCAAGCTCGCCCGGGCCGGCGAGGCCGGAATCGGCGGGGCGAGCCGCGGTCATCGTGGTGTGCGCAAGGGTACTCACGCATCCTTTGTCGGCGACGCCCCGGAAGCCCTTGAGGTCTTTGGTGAAAAGCACACGAAAGGGTGATCGCCCATTACCTCATAATTGACGCCGAATCGGACAGAAAGCAGCAGCCTTCGGGGAGTTGCGACCACTTCACGCGATGGGCCTACGGAACCCCTTCCGACCTGGTCCACCGCCGCGCGGGCTGCGCCGGCGCTACGCCGGGTGGACTCCCCCGGCGCGCCGAGAGCCGCGGCTCCGGGGCTCACCACCGGGCACGGTTTCGGACCCGGATGCCGGGTGCCGCCCCGTTGATTCCTCTGGTTCCTCGTAGGTGATCGGCACGGTGCCGACCCGGTATCGGCCCGGCATTACTGCCGCGCCCGGCCGCGCAGGCCGGTGAGGGCATACGCGCACAGCAGGACGACCAGCGACAGCAGCAGGGCCTGCCCCACGGGCTGGGACGCCAGCCGCAGGGCGAGCGCCAGGGCCCGGTCCACCATGGTGTGCGGCTGGTCCAGTGCCTCCGCGCGCAGCCGGTGCGGCAGCCCGACGAGCGAGCGCACCGAAGGCTCGGCCATCAGCCGCTCGACGACCGGCACCGCCATGACGGGCACCGCCAGCAGGGTGGCCAGGCCGAGCGCGGTGGACCGGAAGACGGCCGCCGCCATCAGCCCGGCCCAGCCGGAGCCGATCGCGAGAGCGCACACGCTCGCGATCAGCATCGGCCAGTCGCCCGGCAGCGGTACCGCGTTGCCACCGACCAGCATGAGCAGCGCCGCCCCGTCCAGGGCGAGGATGGCGAAGGAAAGCAGCAGCGCCCCAACCGCGCACACCAGGAACTTGGCCGTCAGCAGACTCAGCCGACGTGGCACCGTGTCCCGCGCCGGGGCCAGCGCGGGATAGCGGAACTCCTCCCCGAAGGACAGCGCGCCCAGGAGCCCGGCAGCGATCGCCACGGGCGGCAGTGGAACGTCGGCGGGCCAACCCGTGATCCGGTGCAGCTCCCCCGCCCCGCCCGCCCTGGCGAGCAGTACGGAACCGACGAGCGAGGCCACCAGGGCCGCGACGGCGATCAGCCAACCGGTACGTACACCGGTGGCGCGGCGCAGCTCGTAGCGCAGCGGCCAGGCCGGGCCGGGCAGCGGCAGCCGCGGGAGCACACGGGGCGGGGTGACCCGGGGACCGCGGGCGGCGCTGTCGCCGCGCGTGGCCTCCGGGCCCATGTCGGCGGTCTCCTCGACCAGCCGGTGCACGACGATGCCATGGCGGTACGCGGCCTCGCCGACGGCGGCGCAGGGCAGCCCGTAGACGGAGATGCGCGTCTCGTCCTCCCGCACCACCGAAAGCCGACGCCCGACCGCGGGCACGGCGTCGGCGGGCACAGTGTCAGCGGGCACGGCGGCCGCAGGCACGGCGACATCCACAGCCACGGCGGCCGCAGGCACGGCTGCGTCCGCGGGCACGGCGACATCAGTTGGTACGGAGGCATCGACATGCCTCGCAGCATCCGCAGGCCCCGAGGCGTCCCCAGGCACGACATCGTCCGTAGACCCGGAGGCGTCCCCAGCCACAGCAACGTGCGCAGACCCGGAGGCGTCCGCCGGCAGGGCAACGTGCGCAGACCCCGAGGCGTCCGCGGGCACGGCAACGCGTGCAGACCCCAAGGCATCTCCGGGCGGGGCAGCGGGCGTGGGCACGGCAACGCTCGGTTGTCCGGTACGGCCGTCAGGCTCGGCCTCGCCCCCAGCCGCAGCTTCCTCCCCACCCTCCGCTCCGCCGGCCGCTCCACTACCCACTCCGTCAGCGGCCCCCGCGGCGGCCTCCGCCGTCCCGTTGACAGCCAGGGCACCGATCTCGACCGCCCCGTTCATGGCCCCTGCCCCAGCGGCCGTCTTGACCTCGGCTCTGACCGCTTCGGCCCCCGCCTCGACCTTGGTACCGTCCTCCGCCCCGTCGGCACTCCCCTTGGCCTCACCCTCGTCCTCGGCTTCGCGCGGCGCGGGCGGCTGGGCGGCACGCGCCTCCTCTTCCAGCACGGCGGCCAGCCGCCCGGCCAGCGGCGAGAGCACGGCGACGCGAGGGCGCAGCCGGGTGCGCGCGAACTCGTCGACCGGCTGGTCCGCGATCAGTCGGCCGCCGTCCAGGGTGAGGACCTGATCGGCGAGGCGGGTGACGCTCTCCGGGTCCTGGTCGGTGACGAGGACGGCACCGCCCTGCCCGGCGAACTGCCGCAGCAGACCGTGCATCCAGACGGTCTCGCGGGCGGACAGACCGCGCGTGGGGGCGTCGAGGACGAGGGTGTGCGGGTCTCCCAGGAGAGCCGTGGCGAGGCCGAGGCGACGCTCCATCCCGGCCGCCAGGTCGCCGATGCGCTCATCGGCCAGCTCGGTGAGGCCGACCACGTCCAGCACCACGTCCGCGCGGGCGGCGGGCACCCCGACGGCGGCTCCGAGCATCCGGAGGTGGCCGCGAGCGGTGCGGCCGGGGTGGCCGGGGACATCGTCCAGAAGGACCCCGATCTCCCGGGCCGGGCGCCGGATGCGGTGGAGCGGGCGGCCCCGGAAGAAGGCGGCGCCATGGCCCCGGTCGAGCTGGAGCAGAAGCCTCAGCGCGCTGGTCTTGCCCGCGCCGGGGGCGCCGAACAAGGCGGTCACGCGGCCCGGTGGAGCCTCAAAGCTGAGATCGTCGACGGCAGGCCGATGGTTACGGCGGGGGGTGCTGGTCAGCCCGGTGGCCTGGATCATGGCTTCTCCCGCGGGGCGTGGAACCGCTCGTGGCACGTGGGGACTGGTGACGTACCGGAGCACGGTAACCCGCTATGTCCTATTTCGTCGGCACCTACACCCCCTGTCGAGTCGTCGTGTCATGGGCCGTCACACCTCGGGACGAAGCATGGGCGGGTTGAGCAGCGTCGCACCCCCGGCCCGGAACAGCTGTGCGGGACGGCCACCCTGACGGGTCGTCGTACCACCCGTGGGCACCAGGAATCCGGGCGTCCCGGTGACCTTTCGATGGAAGTTGCGCGGGTCGAGCGCCACCCCCCACACCGCCTCGTACACCCTGCGCAGCTCGCCGACCGTGAACTCCTGAGGGCAGAAGGCGGTGGCCAGTGAGGAGTACTCGATCTTGGAGCGGGCGCGCTCCACGCCATCCGCGAGGATGCGGGCGTGATCGAAGGCGAGCGGGGCGGCCAGCTCCGCGTCGCGGCCGAAGGTCCCGTCCTGGTCGAGCAGAGACTCGACCGGCGCCCAGCGCACGCTGTGCGCATCGCCGCCGGGCCGGGGCGCGGGGAGGTCCGGTGCGAGGGCGAGGTGGGCGACGCTCACCACCCGCATCCTGGGGTCGCGCTTGGGGTCTCCGTAGGTGGCGAGTTGTTCGAGATGGGCGGCGTTGGGAGGAGCCGGGACCGCGGGGTCGTGGGCGAGCAGCCCGGTCTCCTCGGCCAGTTCCCTGGCGGCCGCCGCGGTCAGGTCCTCATCGGCCCGCACGAAACCGCCCGGCAGAGCCCAGCGCCCCTGGAAGGGCGGCTCGCCACGGCGGACGGCCAGCGCGCACAGCGCATGCCGCCGGACCGTCAGTACGACCAGATCCACGGTGACGGCGAACGGCGGGAAGGCCGCTGGATCGTAGGGCATGTGGCGATCATAGTCGTCTTCCTGACGATAATCAGTCCCTTCAGAATGATCGTCGATGTTGATGGAAGCGCTCCCGCCACGGCGATCCCGCCGGGGCTCAGTGGCGGCTGCGGTCCCCTCGCTGGCCGGGCCTGCGCCGCACCCGCATCCGCCCCGCCGGACGCGTCCTGGCCGCCTGCGCACCCGGACTCTTGGCCCGGACGCCGCGCGACCGCCCGGTCCCGCCGGACCCGGACGATTTGCCGGACACTCCGTCGGACGCCGTGGCCGCAGCGGCACCAAGGCGCTCCAACTCCCCGCGCACCGCGGTCTGCAGGGCCCTGTCGACGCGCTCCTGGCGCAGCGAGCGGCGCAGCAGCTCCGGATCGAGCCCTTCGTTGCACGCCTGGTGCAGCAGCCTGGCGAACAGGTAGTGGGGGTCGACGCACAGCGCGCGGCCGAGCGAGACGCGCGCCGCCGGCTCGTCCCCGAGCGACCAGGCGACCCAGCCGGCGAGGGTGAGCGGTGCCGCGGCGTGCTCCCCGTACGAGCCGACGCAGCGGCGGGCGAGGGCACGCCACAGCCGCAGCGCCGCCTCCGCCTCCGGCCCTTCCATCCACTGCGCGGCCCGGTCGCGCGCCAGCCGGTCCTGCAGCCCGATGATGACCGCGGCCGCCTCCTCGTCGCCGATCAGCCCGTCGTCGCGGACGTCGGCCGCGACCGGGTCGGTGATCGGCGGCGCGGCGCGGAGCCGGGTCAGCATGCCTCCGACGAGGACCAGCGTCTCCTCGCGCACCGTCGCGCAGTCCGAGCCGCCCAGGATCCTCGGCACGAGCTCACTGCCCGCCGCGTCCAGCGCCCGCTCCTGCTCCTCGGCCCGGGGCGGGGCGAGCGGCGCGAGCCTGGCCTCCATCTCGCGCAGCGACCCGCGCACATGGATGCCCGCGTAGGTCGCCGCAGCCGCCATCACGGAGGTGCCGGGCAGGGTGAGCGGGACGCCTTCCGGCGGGCAGCAGCGCCGGTCGGGGCAGACATACGACCAGAACCGGCCGTCGGAGATGCACAGCGCTTCGAAGACCGGCACCTCAAGCCCGCCGCACGCGGTGCGCAGCCGCTGGGCGAGCGGCCGCAGGCGCTCCATCACGTCCTGCCCCGACTCGCCCTCGGCCGGCTCCTGGCACAGGAACAGCACCGTCCCGTCGGGCCGGCCCGCCCGCCGCTCGCTGCCCGTCACCAGGCACTCGGCGAGCTGGTCGCAGACCTCCGGCCACTCCTCGCTCGTCCGGGGAATGCCCAGCCTGAGGCGACCGCCGAAGCGGCCGCGTGGCCCGTGCAGCGCGATCATGACGATGCTGTCGTCCGGGTGGAACCCGAGGACGTAGGGCAGGGCGTCGGCGAGCTCGGCCGGGCTGCGGAGCGTGATCTGGTCATCGCCGGACAGGCCGGCCGCTTCGTTGTGTCGAGTCATGACCCGACGGTCTCCCAGCCGAGCCTGGCCCGCCAGGCCTGTGGATAACGTTATCCACAGGCCTGGGGCCTGGTTCGCGCGATGACGGTGGGATCGGGTTGCATGGGGGCATGAGCGACGAAGACCTGCGCATCGCGGCCGACCGCGTCCTGGCCCGCCTCGTCGGGGATCCCTCCGGCTCCGCCCGCCTGCGGGAGGATCAGTGGCGGGCGATCGAGGCGCTGGTCTCCCACCGCCGCCGAGCGCTGGTCGTGCAGCGCACGGGATGGGGAAAGTCCGCGGTGTATTTCGTCGCCACCTCCCTGCTGCGCGAGCGCGGCAGCGGCCCGACGGTGATCGTCTCGCCGCTGCTGGCGCTGATGCGCAACCAGGTCGAGGCCGCCGCGCGGGCCGGTATCCGCGCGCGCACGATCAATTCCGCCAACACCGAGGAGTGGGACACCATCCAGGCCGAGGTGGCCGCCGGTGAGGTGGATGTGCTGCTCGTCAGCCCCGAGCGGCTGAACAATCCCGACTTCCGGGACCAGGTGCTGCCCAAGCTCGCCGCGGCCACCGGCCTGCTGGTCGTCGACGAGGCACACTGCATCTCCGACTGGGGCCATGACTTCCGCCCCGACTACCGCAGGCTGCGCACCATGCTCGCCGACCTGCCGCCGGGCGTGCCCGTGCTGGCCACGACCGCGACTGCCAACGCCCGGGTGACCGCGGACGTCGCCGACCAGCTGGGCACGGGCGGGCCGTCGGCGGCGGACGGCTCCGGCGCGGACGGCACGAGGGCGCTGGTGCTGCGCGGGCCGCTGGACCGGGAGAGCCTGAGCCTGGGCGTGCTGCGGCTGCCGGACGCGGCACACCGGCTGGCCTGGCTCGCCGACCACCTCCCCGAGCTCCCGGGCTCGGGGATCATTTACACCCTCACGGTCGCCGCGGCCGAGGAGGTGACCGCGTTCCTGCGGCAGCGCGGCCATACCGTCGCCTCCTACACCGGCAAGACGGAGAACGCCGACCGTCAGCAGGCCGAGGAGGACCTGCTGGGAAACCGGGTCAAGGCCCTGGTGGCCACCTCCGCGCTGGGCATGGGCTTCGACAAGCCGGATCTGGGCTTCGTGGTCCACCTGGGCTCGCCCTCGTCCCCCATCGCCTACTACCAGCAGGTCGGGCGGGCCGGGCGTGGCGTGGAGCATGCCGAAGTGCTGCTGCTGCCGGGCCGTGAGGACGAGGCCATCTGGCGCTATTTCGCCTCGCTCGCCTTCCCTTCCGAGGAGCAGGTGCGCCGCACGCTCGATGTGCTGGCGGCGGCGGACCGGCCGGTGTCCCTGCCCGCGCTCGAGCCGCAGGTCGACCTGCGCCGCTCGCGCCTGGAGATCATGCTCAAGGTGCTCGACGTGGACGGCGCGGTCCATCGGGTGCGCGGCGGCTGGACCGCGACGGGGCAGCCCTGGGCGTACGACGCGGAGCGCTACGCATGGGTGGCGCGGCAGCGGGAGTCCGAGCAGCAGGCGATGCGGGACTACGCCTCGGCGACCAGCTGCCGGATGGAGTTCCTGCGGCGGCAGCTGGACGACGAGGCGGCGGCGCCGTGCGGGCGCTGCGACAACTGTGCCGGGGCCCGGTTCACCGCCGAGGTGTCCGCGGCGTCGCTGGACGCGGCGCGCGGCGAGTTGGGGCGCCCCGGCGTCGAGGTGGAGCCGCGCCGTATGTGGCCGACCGGACTGCCCGCGGTCGGCGTCGAGCTCAAGGGCCGGATCCCGGCGGGTGAGCAGGCCGCTCCCGGGCGGGCGCTCGGCCGCCTCTCCGATATCGGCTGGGGAAACCGGCTGCGGCCGCTGCTCGCCCCGCACAACCCGGACGAGCCGGTTCCGGACGATGTGGCCGACGCCGTGGTGACGGTGCTCGCCGACTGGGCCAAGGGGCCCGGAGGCTGGGCGTCGGGGGCACCGGACGCTCCGGCCCGGCCGGTCGGCGTGGTCACGGTGGCCTCGCACACCCGGCCGCGGCTGATCCAGACGCTGGGCGAGCGGATCGCCTCCGTCGGCCGGATGCCCCTGCTCGGTTCGGTCTCCTACCTCGGCTCCGGGACCGACACCCGGGTGCCGCGCACCAACAGCGCTCAGCGGCTGCGGGCGCTGCACGGCGCGCTGACGGTGCCGCCCGCGCTGGCCGAGGCGCTCGGGCAGACCTCGGGGCCGGTGCTTCTCGTCGACGACCTGGCGGACACCGGCTGGACGCTGGCGGTGGCCGCCCGGCTGCTCCGCCGGGCCGGGGCCGAGGCGGTCTTTCCGCTGGTCCTCGCAGTGCAGGGATGACCGCCGCCGCAGGTGAGAGCGGCTCGCGGAATATTGACGGCGGACCGGCCCAAACCGGTCAGGTGTGCCAATTGCTCGTTGCCGCGCGCCAGTACGACCGCAAGAATTGAAGCAGTTCCCTGCTTCCGGGCCGCCGCCCGTGGTGCGCCGGAGCCGTGTCGTGGTGTGCGCCCATGCCCGACCTTCGCACGGACCGTGGGCGCGCAGACGAAGGGAGGACCGTGACCTTCGGCTTCGCTCCGTCGCCTGCCACCGATCACGTTTCCGGGCTTGGCCGGATGCTCGAGCCCGCAGAGTGGGCCGCTGCCGGCATTCCGCTGCTGCGCAATCCGCGTGAGGTCGTCACCGGCCTGCACAGCCGCCATCTGCCCACACCCTCGACAGCCGTGGTCGCGGTCCTCGATCCGGAGGAGCGGCTGGCGGCCAGTGCCTCGTTCACCCGGCGCCGCTCCTGGGCGGCCGACGGCTGGGAGTTCCGAAACGCGCTCCTGGCCCAGCTGCGCCGGGTCATCCCGCACGATCTGCGGCGCCGCACACCGGTCCGTACCGCCGTGCTGCTCTACTGCCGGGACGGCGAGAGCCAGTGGACGGAGGAGGACGGCGCCTGGATGTGGGGCCTGCGCGATGCCTGCACCCTGCACGGGCTGCGCTGCGGCGCCTACATCACGCTGACCCGGGCGGGCTGGCAGGTGCTGGGCGAAGGGCGGGGCGGCCGTCGGCCGCACTCCGCCTCCCGCCACAGCGGCCTCGGCTTCGGTACCACCACCGCCGACAGCGTCACGGCAGCGGTACCGCACCCCCACGGTGAAGCTCGCGAGGCGCTGCGCCGCTCCGCGGCCGTGTGAGCGGCCGCGCTCCCGCGGTGCGCGATCAGACGCCCGCGGTCATGAGGGTGTTGATCCGCTCGGAGTCGCCGCAGACGATCAGCAGCGTTCCGGCCCGGCGCATCGCCTCGGGCAGTGCGCGGGCGACGGCGTCGTCGCCTCCCCCGTTGACCGCGACGACCACGACCGGGCGGGCCGTGACGCGGCGGGCAGCGGTGGCGGCGTAGAAGACGTCGTCACCGGCGTCCTGCTGCGCCCAGTAGGACGCCTCGCCGAAGGACAGCTCATGCGCCGCCCACGGATGCTGTTCCCCCGTGGTCAGCACCAGGATTTCGCCGGGCGCCCGACCGGAGTCCAGCAACAGGTCGACGGCCTCGTCCGCCGCGTCCAGGGCCCCCTCCGGCGAGGCGGGGATCAGCTGGAGCTGCGGACCGGCAGGCTCCACGGAAGAGACGGGCGGCGCGGGCTTGGCCGCACCGGCGGGCGGACCGGGCCTGGCCACGTCACCAGCGGTGCGCTGGGCCGGGGCCGAGGGGGTCGCGGCGGAGCCGCGGTTGGGGCCGGGGCTGCCGGGCCGCCGTGGGGCGGGCCGGGGGCCGGGGCCGGGGACGGGACGAGGGGTCGGCGCGGTGCGGCCTGCGGCCGGTGTCGCGCGAGGACCCGGGACACTCTCGTGAATCTGAGGCTCCTCGGGGATGAGAGGCATGGGCTGATGTCTATCAAACGTCGGTGCGAGTCGCATCGGCGGGTGGGTGGAAATAAACCGTTCAGAAGTCGAAGCCGAGTTGACCGGAATCCTCCGCATCGGCTGGTCCGGGAACGCTGCGGACCCGCTTGAGGTGCCGCCAGCGGGGCAATCCGTCCAGATATGCCCAGGACAGCCGGTGGTAGGGGGTGGGACCCAACTCCGTCAGAGCGGCGCGGTGCACGGGCGACGGATACCCCGCGTTGTCGCCGAAGCGGAAGTCCGCGTGAGCGGCTCCCAGTTCGGCCATCAGCGTATCCCGCCGGACCTTGGCGATCACCGAGGCCGCGGCGACGGCCACGCAGGACTGATCGCCCTTGATGACCGTACGGACCTTCCAGGGCTCGCCCAGGTAGTCATGCTTCCCGTCGAGTATCACCGCGTCGGGGCGCACGGGCAGTCCGTCGAGCGCGCGGGTGGCGGCGAGCCGGAGGGCCGCCGTCATCCCCAGGTCGTCGATCTCCTCGGGGGAGGCATGGCCAAGGGAGTACGAGGTGACCCACGTCTCCAACTCCTGGGCGAGCGCCGTGCGCTTCTTGGGGCTCAGCAGCTTGGAGTCGGTGAGCCCGGCCGGCGGTCGCCGCAGCCCGGTGACCGCCGCGCAGACCGTCACCGGACCGGCCCAGGCCCCGCGCCCGACCTCGTCGATCCCGACGACGATCTTGGCTCCTGTGGTGGCGCGGAGCGAGCGCTCGACGCGGTGAGTGGGCGGTTCGTAGACCATGGCGAGGACCAGATTACGCCGCCCGGGCACCGCTCGTGCACCGGGTTATGCCTGGCGGCCCGCGACCGGCCCTCGTGGACCGCCTCACTCAACGCGACAGCGCCCGTGGGCGGTTCGACGGCGCGGGCCGGGCGCCGGGGGAACGTCCCGTGGGCACTGCGTGTCACTCCCGCGTCGGCGCAGGTCAGTGAGTGTCAGTACGTGTCAGTCCGCGGCCGGGACCCAGCCCGGAAGCGGCTCGGTGCGGTCCTGCCACTCGCCCGGCGGCGCACCGGCCGCCGCGGCCGCGATCACGCCCCCGACGATGGCGCAGTTGGTGTCCACGTCCCCACCCACCTGGGCGGTCGTCCAGAACGCCTCCTCGAACGCGCCGAGGTGCCGGGCCGCCGACCACAGGGCGAACGGCACGGTGTCATGCGCGCTGGTGCGGCGGCCACAGCCGAGCACCGCCGCGACGGTCCCCGCGTCCGCGTAGTCGAGCATGTCACGGGCGCGGCGCAGCCCCGCCTGGACGGCGCTGCGCGGGACGAGCGAGATCACCCGGTCCAGCAGGGCGTCCGGCCCGCCGACGCCCGCCGGATCGGCGGCCAGCGACGCCGCCGCGGCCACCGCCATCGCCCCCGCCACGGCTTCCCGGTGCTGGTGCGTGGTGTACGCGGAGATCTCCGCCTGGTGCGTGGCCTGCTCCGGGTCGCCCGCGTACCAGGCGCCCAGCGGCGCGATCCGCATCGCGGCGCCGTTGCCCCATGAGCCCTGCCCCTGGAACAGGCCCGCGGCCAGCTCCCGCCAGTCGCCGCCCTCTCTGATCAGCCTGAGCATCCGGTTCACCGCGGGCCCGTAGCCGCGGTCGAAGTCATGGTGCTCGGCGAAGGAATGGGCGAGCGCGTCCTGGTCGATACGGCCATGGGTGACCAGAACGGCCAGCACCGAGCCCGCCATCTCGGTGTCATCGGTCCACTGCCAGGCCCCGGGCGGCAGCTCGCGCCGCCCCAGCAGGGGATAGTTGACAGGTACAAAGAACTGGGAGCCGAGGGCATCGCCCACAGCCAGCCCACGCAGGCTCCGCAGGGCCCGCTGGAAACGGTCTCCGGTCATCAGCGCGCACTCCAACTGGTAAGGCCATAGGGCTCGGGAGCGCACCAGCGCTCGAAGGGCCGGTCGAGGTGGTAGCGCCCGTCGGGGCCGAGCACCAGGGCCCGTGTCTCACCGTTGCCCGGGTTGGACAGCGACTCGAACTCCGCGACGGTCCAGTGCAGCCACCGCATGAAGAACAGCCGCATGGTCAGCCCATGGGTCACCAGCAGGACGTTCGGCGGATGGGCGGGGTCCTCGAAGCTGCGCCACAGGCTCTCCAGAAAGGCGTCCACCCGGTCGTAGACGTCGGCGCCCGACTCGCCCTGGGCGAAGCGGTAGAAGAAGTGCCCATAGGCGTCCCGGTAGGCCTTCTGTTTACGGACGTCCTCCCGGTCCTGCCAGTTCCCCCAGTCCTGTTCGCGCAGCCGCGGCTCCTCCCTGACGCGGGTGCGCGACGGGTCGAGGCCGAGCAGTTCCAGGGTCTGGTGGGTGCGTCGATACGGCGAGACATAGACCGAGAGCCGCTCGTCGGCGAAGATCGCGCGCAACCGCTCCCCCACCTCAACGGACTGCCGCCGCCCGGTCTCCGTCAGGCTCAGGGCATGGTCGGGCACCCGCTCGTACACCGTGTCGTCAACGTTCCCCTCCGATTCGCCGTGCCGTACGAGAACGATGCGCCGGGGTCGTGCCATGCGGCCACCCTAGGCCACCGGCCCCGGCTCACACCGTCCAGGAGGACTCGACCCCCACGACATCGCCCGCGATCGCCGCTACGTCCGCCTCGGTCTGCGCGCGCAGGGCGAGCCGTTCCACCCGCTCCACGCGGTACTTGCCGTGCTCGGCGGCGGAATTCCACATCGACAGCACCAGGAACTCACCGCCCGGAGCGTCCCCGAACACCCCGCGCACCATCCCCGGCGACCCGGCCATCGCCGGATTCCACACCTTCTCCTGCACCAGCGTGAAGTGCTCCACCCGGTCCGGGTGGACCCGGCAGTGCGCCACCCGCACCACGTCCGCGTCCGTGAACCGCGGCTGGAAGCCCACCTTCACATCGAAGCGGTGCTCGAACAGCCGCACCTGCATGTCCCGGTACGTGCCCGACTGCGCGGCCGCCAGCCGGTCGTGGGAGCGCGCCATGAAGGAGTCGTAGAACGCTCTGCTCTCCCAGAACGCGAAGATGTGCGCCACATCCGGCCGCCCCCGGCTCCAGCCGCCGCCCTGCCCCCGGAAACCCGGTTCGCCGAGCAACCCCGCCCACTTCCGCTGCCCCCGCTCGAAACCGCGGCGGTCCACCACGGTGCAGCGAATCCACTTGACCAGCACCGCGCCATCGTACGGCCCCGAAGGTGGCCCGCATCACGGACTGAAGGAGTCCGGCTACGCATGGGGGTCGCCCGGCGGCAGCACGTTCGAGGATCCGCTCGGCCGTACGCCTGGCGCACACCCCTCAGAGGCGACCAGGCGACATGCCGCAGGGCGACAAAGGCAGCGACAAAGGCGGGGTGCGGGCCCAGGGCCCGCACCCCGCCTCAGCGGTTCGCCCACGAGGGGCCGGTGATCAGCTGCAGCCGCTGGTCGAGCCGCAGCCCTCGCACAGGTAGCAGCTGCCCGCCCGGCGCATCTTCGTGCCGCAGGAGAAGCACAGCGGCGCGTCGGCGTTCAGCCCGAACTGGATCTCGGCGAGCTCAGTGGAGCTGTGAGCCTGCTTGGGCGCCGGGGCGACGGCCCGCGGCTTGGAAGTGGCGGCCTGCGGGGCGTCCACATGGCGCGGGGCCGACTGTGCCAGGCCCTCGACATCCACCTCGGCGTCGTCGATGGACTGCTCGTACGAACCGGTCTCCAGGTGGCGCTGCCGCTCCTCCGCGGAGTGGATGCCGAGCGCCGACCGGGTCTCGAAGGGCAGGAAGTCCAGCGCCAGCCGGCGGAAGATGTAGTCGACGATCGACTGCGCCATCCGCACGTCCGGGTCGTCCGTCATGCCGGCCGGCTCGAAGCGCATGTTGGTGAACTTCGAGACGTAGGTCTCCAGCGGCACGCCGTACTGCAGGCCGACCGAGACGGCGATCGAGAAGGCGTCCATCATGCCCGCGAGGGTCGAGCCCTGCTTGGACATCTTCAGGAAGACCTCGCCGAGGCCGTCGTCCGGGTACGAGTTCGCCGTCATGTAGCCCTCGGCGCCGCCCACCGTGAAGGAGGTCGTGATGCCGGGACGGCCCTTGGGGAGGCGCTTGCGGACCGGGCGGTACTCGATGACCTTCTCGGCCTCGGGCTCGGCCTGCTCAGCCGGCTTCTCCTCCTTCTTCTTGGCCGAGAGGGGCTGGCCGACCTTGCAGTTGTCGCGGTAGATCGCCAGCGCCTTCAGGCCCAGCTTCCAGCCCTCGAAGTAGATCTCCTCGATCTCCTCGACGGTGGCCGACTCCGGCATGTTGACCGTCTTGGAGATCGCACCCGACAGGAAGGGCTGGGCCGCGGCCATCATGCGCACATGGCCCATCGGCGAGATGGAGCGGTCGCCCATGGCGCAGTCGAACACCTCGTAGTGCTCGGACTTGAGCCCCGGCGCGTCGATGACGTTGCCGTGCTCGGCGATGTGGGCGACGATCGCCTCGACCTGCTCGGGCTGGTAGCCGAGCCGCTTGAGCGCCTTCGGGACCGTGTTGTTCACGATCTGCATCGAGCCGCCGCCGACGAGCTTCTTGAACTTGACCAGGGCCAGGTCCGGCTCGATGCCCGTGGTGTCGCAGTCCATCATCAGGCCGATGGTGCCGGTCGGCGCGAGCACCGACGCCTGGGCGTTGCGGAAGCCGTTCTTCTCGCCGAGGCGGATCACGTCCTGCCAGGCCTCGGTGGCCGCGGCCCACACCGGCGTGTCCAGGTCGTCCATGCGCTTGGCGGCGCCGTTGGCGTCCGAGTGCTGCTTCATGACGCGCTTGTGGGCGTCGGCGTTGCGGGCGTAGCCCTCGTACGGGCCGACGACCGCGGCCAGCTCCGCGGAGCGCCGGTAGGACGTGCCGGTCATCAGCGAGGTGATGGCCCCGGCCAGGGCCCGGCCGCCGTCGCTGTCGTAGGCGTGGCCGGTGGCCATCAGCAGAGCGCCGAGGTTGGCGTAGCCGATGCCCAGCTGGCGGAAGGCGCGGGTGGTCTCGCCGATCTTCTGGGTCGGGAAGTCCGCGAAGCAGATGGAGATGTCCATCGCGGTGATGACGAGCTCGACGACCTTGGCGAAGCGCTCGGCGTCGAAGCGCTGGTGGCCCGCGTCATCGTCGTCGAGGAACTTCATCAGGTTGAGCGAGGCCAGGTTGCACGAGGAGTTGTCCAGGTGCATGTACTCGCTGCACGGGTTGGAGGCGGTGATCCGGCCCGTCTCCGGCGAGGTGTGCCAGTGGTTGATCGTGTCGTCGTACTGGATGCCCGGGTCGGCGCAGGCCCAGGCGGCCTCGGCCATCTTGCGGAAGAGCGACTTGGCGTCGACCTCTTCGAGGATCTCGCCGCTCATACGGGCGCGCAGACCGAACTTCGAGCCGGACTCCACGGCCTTCATGAACGTGTCGTTCACCCGGACCGAGTTGTTGGCGTTCTGGTACTGGACGGACGTGATGTCCTCGCCGCCCAGGTCCATGTCGAAGCCCGCGTCGCGCAGGGCGCGGATCTTCTCCTCCTCCTTCACCTTGGCCTCGATGAAGGCCTCGACATCCGGATGGTCGACGTCGAGGACGACCATCTTGGCGGCCCTGCGGGTGGCGCCGCCGGACTTGATCGTTCCGGCGGAGGCGTCGGCGCCGCGCATGAAGGAGACCGGACCGGAGGCGTTGCCACCGGAGGAGAGCAGTTCCTTGGACGAACGGATACGGGAGAGGTTCAGACCGGCTCCGGAGCCGCCCTTGAAGATCATCCCCTCTTCCTTGTACCAGTCGAGGATCGACTCCATGGAGTCGTCGACGGAGAGGATGAAGCAGGCGCTGACCTGCTGCGGCTGCTTGGTTCCGACGTTGAACCACACGGGCGAGTTGAAGCTGAAGACCTGGTGCAGCAGGGCGTAGGTGAGCTCGTGGTCGAAGATCTCGGCGTCCGCGGGGGAGGCGAAGTAGCCGTTGTCCTCGCCGGCCTGGCGGTAGGTGCGCACCACCCGGTCGATGAGCTGCTTCAGGCTCGACTCGCGCTCCGGGGAGCCGACCGCGCCACGGAAGTACTTGCTCGTGACGATGTTGACCGCGTTCACCGACCAGAAGTCGGGGAACTCGACGCCACGCTGTTCGAAGTTGATCGACCCGTCGCGCCAGTTGGTCATGACGACGTCACGGCGCTCCCAGACCACCTCGTCGTACGGATGCACGCCGGGGGTGGTGTGGATGCGCTCGATGCGCAGACCCTTGGCCGCCTTGCTGCCCTTGGAGCGGGAGCCTCGCGCGGGGCCGCTCGTCGTCTCTGTCATTCCGCCTCCCTGTACGGGCAAAAACGCCCTGATGTGCCCATTTCTTCCCATGGCACGGTGTATGTCGTTCATCCGGAGGCATCTCACCCCCGGTAAGCCTTGATCGCCGCGACTCGGTGACTCAGTCGGCGGTGGTGGCGGACGCGGGGACCTCCGCGGCCCCGTCGGCGCCGGGCCCGCGGTCGTTCGCGGGAGGCTGTTGCTGGCTGCGCAGCTCCGTGACCGCGGCCTCGAAGTCCTCGAGGGAGTCGAAGGCGCGGTAGACGGAGGCGAAGCGGAGGTATGCGACGAGGTCGAGCTCCTGGAGCGGGCCGAGTATGGCGAGCCCCACGTCATGGGTGGACAGCTCCGCGCTGCCGGTGGCCCGTACGGCCTCCTCCACCCGCTGGCCGAGCTTGGCGAGGGCGTCCTCGGTGACCGGACGGCCCTGGCACGCCTTGCGCACCCCGGAGATGACCTTGTCGCGGCTGAAGGGCTCGGTGACCCCACTCCGCTTGATCACCATCAGCGACGCGGTCTCCACGGTCGTGAAGCGGCGCGAGCAGTCGGGGCACTGGCGGCGCCTGCGGATCGAACAACCGTCGTCTGTGGTCCGGCTGTCGACGACTCGACTGTCGGGGTGCCTACAGAAGGGGCAGTGCATGACTCCGTACCCTCCTCACCCTCAAGAACGGCGCATGGCTGACATGCCTCGACCGGCCCTCACAGGCCTTTCGAAGCAGCCCCAAGCATAGGCGAAGTACTCGGTCATGAACGACCGGGGACCACAACTTGTGGGCGGCTACCATCCATCAAACCACTAGATGTGGTGCTTGACACTCATCCGCCACAATGGCGTGTCCCGCCCCGCGAGCAGGCACGAGACTACGCGAAGCCCACCGGTCCCCGCGCCACGGGGGTGAGGGTGTCACACTGGTACGCCGCCCCAGCCGACCATCGAATCAACCGCCCCATACACCCAATCCTGTGATCACGTCAGCTCATCTGCGAAATTTCACTCGAACGTGTGTTTGGCGCAACCTTTCGAAAGCAACTACCGTTGCCCTACTAGGGAGAACATCTCGAGAGGGGCCGTCGTGACCACCACCACAGAGAGCGCCACCATCACCACCCAGGAGCGCTCCCAGAGCCGACTCGAACACACGCATGCGATGAACCAGGGCCACGCGATGAATGACGCAGCCACGAACCCGGAGGGGCAGAAGCCCACGCGCTCCCTACCCGGCCGACCTCCAGGGATCCGGGCGGACAGCTCCGGGCTGACCGACCGGCAGCGTCGAGTCATCGAAGTCATTCGCGACTCTGTGCAGCGCCGCGGCTACCCGCCGTCCATGCGTGAGATCGGGCAGGCGGTGGGCCTCTCCAGCACCTCGTCCGTCGCCCATCAGCTCATGGCGCTGGAGCGCAAGGGCTTCCTGCGGCGCGACCCGCACCGGCCCCGGGCGTACGAGGTGCGCGGCTCCGACCAGCCCAGCGCTCAGCCCGCCGACACCACCGGCAAGCCCGCCGCCTCGTATGTTCCCCTCGTCGGCCGGATCGCGGCCGGTGGCCCCATCCTCGCCGAGGAGTCGGTCGAGGATGTCTTCCCGCTCCCCCGGCAGCTGGTCGGAGACGGTGAGCTCTTCGTCCTGAAGGTGGTCGGCGACTCCATGATCGAGGCCGCCATCTGCGACGGCGACTGGGTGACGGTCCGCCGCCAGCCCGTCGCGGAGAACGGCGACATCGTCGCCGCCATGCTGGACGGAGAGGCCACGGTCAAGCGCTTCAAGCGCGAGGACGGCCATGTGTGGCTCCTCCCGCACAACGCCGCGTACCAGCCGATCCCGGGCGACGAGGCGACCATCCTGGGCAAGGTGGTCGCGGTGCTGCGCCGGGTCTGAGCTCGGCGGATCTGAGCTCGGCCGGTTCGAGTTCGGCCGGTCCGAGTTCAGCCGGTCCGAGCTTGGCAGGTCCAGGCGCGCCGACCCTCCGCGCCCAGCGACCGGGCCCCGGAACCTCTGCGCCGGTTCCGGGGCCCTGCTGTATCCACGCCGCTGCTGTGTCCGCGCCCCTACGCGGGGCCACGCAGAGCCTGGGCCCCGCCTAGGCGTCAGCCGCCTTGGCCGCGGCGTCGATGGCGGCCAGCGAGCGGCGCACCTGGTTGCGGTCGGTCGTGTACCAGAAGTCCGGCATGGACTTGCGCAGGAACGAGCCGTAGCGGGCCCGCTCGACCCGCGGGTCGAGCACGGCGACGACCCCGCGGTCTCCGGAGGCGCGCACCAGCCGACCTGCCCCTTGCGCCATCAACAGGGCGGCATGCGTGGCCGCAACCGCCATGAAACCATTGCCGCCGGCGTCCTCCACGGCCTTCTGGCGAGCGCTCATCAGAGGGTCGTCGGGGCGCGGGAACGGCACCCGGTCCATCACCACCAGCTGGCAGTTCGGACCTGGGACATCGACGCCCTGCCAGAGCGAGAGCGTGCCGAACAGGCACGTACGGGCGTCGCCCGCGAAGGTGCGGATCAGCTCGCCCAGCGTCTCCTCGCCCTGGAGCAGGATGGGCACGTCCAGACGGCCGCGCAGCTCCTCCGCGGCCGCCTGAGCGGCGCGCATCGAGGAGAAGAGGCCGAGAGTCCGGCCGCCCGCGGCCTCCACCAGCTCGGCGAGCTCGTCGAGCATGTCCGAGCGGCTGCCCTCGCGACCGGGCTGGGCCAAATGCTTCGCGACGTAAAGGATCCCCTGCTTGGAGTAGTCGAAGGGCGATCCGACGTCGAGCCCCTTCCACGGGGGCGCGGCGCCCTCCTCGCCCTTGGCGTCCCGGACACCCTCGGGAAAGAGACCGAGCGAGGCGGCCACACCGTTGAAATCCCCGCCGAGCTTGAGGGTGGCGGAGGTAAGGACCACGGAACGGTCCTCGAAGAGCTTCTCGCGCAGCAGGCCGGACACCGAGAGCGGGGCGACGCGCAGCGAGGCGCCGAAGCGGTCGTGCCGCTCGTACCAGACGACGTCGTACTCGGACCCGTCCACGATGCGCTCGGCCACTTGGTGGATGTTCTCCACGGAGGCGAGGGCCTGCTTACGCACGGCGTCCTCGTCCTGGACCGAGGCGTCGCGCGTGGCACCGAGCGCCGAGATGACCGTACGGGCCGCGTCGCGGAGCGCCATCAGGGCATAGCCGAGGTCTTCGGGAATCTCCTCGAGGCGGCCGGGCAGCGCGAGCTCCATCAGCCGCTCGAAGGTCTCGGAGGCGGTCTGCAGAGCGTCCGCCGCCTTCTCGTTGACGAGCTTGGCGGCGCGGCGCACCGCGCGGTTGACCTGGCCCGGAGTGAGCTCGCCGCTGGCGACTCCGGTAACCCGGGAGACGAGCTCATGGGCCTCGTCGACGATCAGCACCTCATGGCTCGGCAGGACCGGCGCGCCCTCGATGGCGTCGATGGCCAGCAAGGCGTGGTTGGTGACCACGACCTCGGCCAGCTTGGCCCGCTCGCGGGCGGCCTCGGCGAAGCATTCGGCGCCATAGGTGCACTTGGACGCGCCGAGGCATTCCCGGGAGGACACGGAGACCTGGGACCAGGCGCGGTCGGAGACACCGGGGGTCAGATCGTCGCGGTCGCCCGTCTCGGTCTCGTCGGCCCAGTCGCGCATCCGCAGCAGGTCCTTGCCCAGCTTGCTGGTGGGCTCGGCCGCCTCGAACGGGTCGAACAGCCCGACCTCCCCCGCCTCGGCGTCCTCCTGCGGCACACCCTCGTGGAGGCGGTGCAGGCACAGGTAGTTGGAGCGGCCCTTGAGCATGGCGAACTCGGGGCGGCGGCGCAGCAGCGGATGCAGGGCGTCGACGGTGCGCGGCAGGTCGCGCTCGACGAGCTGGCGCTGCAGGGCGAGGGTGGCCGTCGCGACGACGACGCGCTCTCCATGGGCGATGGCGGGCACGAGATAGCCGAGGGACTTTCCGGTGCCGGTGCCGGCCTGGGCGAGCAGATGCGCGTTGTCGTCGATCGCCTCGGCTACGGCTTCGGCCATGGCGGTCTGGCCAGGGCGCTCGGTGCCGCCCACGGCGGTGACGGCGGCATGCAGCAGGTCGGCGAGGGTAGGCGGGGACGATGCAGTCATAGGAGAGTCAGCCTACGCGGCAGCACTGACATCACGGGCGAGACTCCTGACGCGGAACCTGAACGGGTTGGGCGGTGTACTAGAGATCAGAGGCGCGAAGTCAGAGGCACGAAGTGGCGCCGGTGGATCACAGGAGGTGGCGCAGGGTGCGATCCCGCAGCATGAGGGCCGCGTGTTTGTCGGGCAGTTCCACCTCGGCGGACAGCCGGAAGCCGGCGCCGAGGAAGGCGGCGACGCAGGGGGTGTTCCGCAGATCGGGTTCCGCGACCACGCGGCCGCAGGAGGGTCGCCGGTCGAGGACGAGATCGGCGACGGCGCGCAGCAGCGCCGTGCCGATACCCCGGCCCCGATCGCGTACGCGGCCGATGAGCAGGTGGAGACCCGTGTCCTGCGGCCGGGCCGGGTAGTACCGGGCGAGGGGAGCGAGGTCGGCGCGGTACACCTCCCAGTAGCTCATCGGCACGCCGTCCAGGACCCCCAGACAGGGCACGCTGCGGCCGTCGCCGTCCAGCTGGGTGCACAGGTGCCGTGCGGTGGCCTCGTGCGGGCCGGACAGCTCCCAGAAGGCGGAGACAGCCGGGTCGTTCATCCAACGGGCGATGAGCTCGACATCGCGATCGAGGTGGACGGGGACGAGCTGGAAGGCGCCCACCGCCGTGCCGACGGGCCCCCACTGGGCGACCTGGTCGAGCAGGTCCGGCCGATCGGGGGCCGCCGGACCGGCAAGGTGCTCCTCGATGAGGCGTGCGGCCTGTTCCTCAGAGGGCCGCATATCGAGGGTGTCCTCGCTGCTGGAGCTGGTGCCGGAGTCGGTGGACGGCATGGCGACGCTCTCCTCTCGTCGTTACCGGGGCGTCGTGGGGCGCCTGATCGTCGGCGCGGGCGTCACGCCATGGATGTCATGCCAGGGAGTCACGCCGTGGACGTCGCGGGCGTCACGGGCGTCGCCGAGCGGAAAAGGGGGTTGGCGATGGTGACGTAGACGGACTGGGTGTCCACCGGTCCCACGAGTTCATCCAGGCCGCGCAGCCGGGTGAGCAGGTTGGCCTTGCAGCGCAGGGTGGGCGCCTCCAGGAGCCTGGCGGGCAGTGTCGAGCGGATCTTCGCGGGGCCGGACGCGGCCTCGGCGAGGAAGCGGCGGAACGCGGCCAGCAGAAGGCGCTCATCAGCGAGCCGCTGGGAGCCGAACGCCCCGACCAGACCGAGGACGTTGTTGACGCCGAGGTAGTAGGCGAACCGTTCGTCGGCGACCTCGTCGGAGACGAAGGTGTCGCTGTGGGCACCGATCTCGGGCAGTCGCCGCTGGAGTTCGGCGCACCGGGACTCACGGAAGTAGTACCCCTGGTTGTCGCGATAGCGGCCGCCGGCCGGCCAGCCGTCGGGGTCGAGCAGTACCAAGGTGTTCTGCTGGTGTGCCTCCAGTGCGATACCGGCCTCGCCGTCCAGCCAGAGCACGGGCCGTACGACGGTGTGCAGATAGCGCAGAAACCACTCGGTGCTGACGGTCGCCGGGCGGTGGCCGGTGCGGGCGGCGATCCGGGCGACGATCCGGGCCAGCCGTGAGCACATCGTCCTCCGGTCCGGCCAGGGGCGGAGCGCGGTGAGGCCGGCCAGGCATACGGCCTCGTCACCCGGGCCGAACGGGTTGTGCCGGACGACGACGTCGAGTCCGCTGATCGGGGTGCCGTCGGGGCTGTCGACCGCGAGCCAGGCGGGGTCGCGGACGATGTCGAAGCCGGGGCGCCCCGGGCAGGTCGCCCGCCACTGCCCGGAGAGTCCGCTGCGCAGGAGCCGGTGCACCTCGACGCCGCGCCACAGCTCCTTGCGCAGGTTCTCCCGGCGGGAGTTGGTGATCCGCAGGGCGAGCGACAGCTTGAGCATCGCGGGGGCGCCGGTCCGGTAGACGGTGCGGATGGAGGAGGTGGGGTGCCAGTGCTCGCCGGCCGGTCCCAGGTCGTGCAGCAGCCCCGCGTCGAAGAGCGCGGTGACCTCCGGGCGGTACCGGATCTCCCGGGCCTGCCAGGGGTGCAGCGGCAACGGCACGGTGCCGGGCGGCCGTTCGAGGTCCGGGCCCGCGAGCGAGAGGGCGAGCCGTTCGGCGGGCACGGTCCGGCCGCGTTCGGTCCAGGCCGAGTCGCGGGACAGGACGGACTGATCGACGGCGAACCAGTGCAGCGGAAAGGAGCCACGCGACTCCGGTGAGAAGACAGGCGATTCGGCCTCGGAGAGCCCTTCGCGGCTCTTAGGGGTGGGATGCAGGGGGTGACCCAGGAGAAGGGACTGTTCGGCGGTCAGAAAGGGGGTGTCCGTCGCGGGGTCGGCGGGCATGGCCCGTCGGGCGGACAGGAATTGGGCGGTGTGTCGCACGGAGTCCGCGACCCGGCCGACGAGTTCGGTGAGCGGTGCCCGGGAGCTGATCCGCTCGGGGCCGTGGGCCGCCTCCCGGCCGAGGAGGGCCGCGAGGGTGACCCCGTCGAGGGCGGGCGCATCCGGGGCGCCGCCGTCGAGCGCGGGCGGGCCGAAGCGGTGCCATCCGGTGGCGGACCAGTGGCGCACGGGCACCAGCAGGGCGGTGCCGGCGGCGGGGAGCGGGATACGCCAAGTGCCGGCGTCGGGGGGCGCCGCACCGCTCTCGCGCGCCCAGCAGCGCAGCAGGTTCTCGGTGGCGCAGGCGTCCGCCGCGGCCCAGGGGTCGGGGTGGTCCAGGGCATCGTCCGGGGCGGTGTCGTGGGCACCTTCGTGGACGCCGTCGGCGCGGCGGCCCTGCCGTGGGACAGCCGCCACCTCGGCGCAACCCTCGTCGTGGGCCTCCTCGCCGCGGGCTGCCTTACCGTGGGCTTCCCTGCCATGGGCCCAGGCAGCGGTCTGCGGTGCCGGCGGGAGGTGTGGGTGGTGTTCCCGGGGGGAGTGCGGCATATCGGGTGCGGGCACGGCTGTCGGTCCTCCTGCTGCTGAACGCCTTTCGGCTGTCCCCCGCACGTACCAACGACGCGCGGGGCGCGGGATCACGGGCAACCGGCAGATCCGTGCGGCCGGGAACCAAGGACCCGGCTGTGGCCGTCGTAGGCGGCACCGGCATAGTGGGGGCCGTCCCCTAATCGGGGCGGTGCATGACAATTTCACAGCAGCACTCAGAGCAGCCCAGAACATCAGGGGGAGTTCCGCCCATGCCATCCAATCGCCAGCCAGCCTCGCGTCCAGGGTCCAGGTGGAGGGCGCTGCGCGCCCGCAGCAGTTCCCCCGTGCTGGCCGCCGCGGCGATCGCCTCGGTGCTGGCGCTGACCGCCACGGCGTGCGGCCCCTCGGACGACAACGCGGGGTCCGAGCCGAGTGCCGCGTCGTCGCAGAGCGCAGGGGACATCGCCCTTCCCGACAACCTCAACGACAAGTTGAAGGAGCTCGGGGTCGACCTGGACAAGTGGAAGAACGGCGCCTGGAACAAGTGGGACAAGGACGACTGGCTGCGTGAGGCCGGCGACTTCATCAACCCGATCATCAAGGACCTCTGGAAGCCCGACCGGATGAAGGAGGCCCAGGAGCCCGACACCCCGGTCGACGACAATGACATCTCGGGCGATCAGGGCGTCACGGACCCCGACCCCCAGCCGGTCGCGGCCAAGCAGGTCGCGAGCCCCTACAGCGCCAACGTCCCCGACGCGGGCAAGGTCTTCTTCGACGGCCCCGAGGGCTCGATGGTCTGCTCCGCCACCGTCGTGCAGGACCCGGCGCACCCGGGCAAGTCCAACCTGGTGTGGACGGCGGGCCACTGCGTACACGCGGGCAAGGGCGGCGGCTGGTACAAGAACCTGATGTTCGTCCCCTCGTACAACGACGCCGGCAAGTCGGTCGACGAGCTGGAGAACGCCACCAAGGAGCAGCTGGCGCCGAAGGGCGTCTGGTGGGCGGACTGGGCGCAGACCTCCTCGCAGTGGATCGACAACGGCGCGGCCGTCGGCGGCAAGGGCGCC
>NZ_NCSM01000014.1:0-54716 GCF_002224125.1 Streptomyces sp. NBS 14/10 | reverse complement strand
GTCCATCAGCAAGATCACGGCCACGGGCTACCCGGCCGCGCCGCCGTTCGACGGCCAGAAGATGAACCAGTGCTCGGACAAGCCGGGCAGGCTCTCGCTCGACGCCAAGCAGCCGACGATGTACCGCATCGGTTGCACGATGACCGCGGGTTCGTCCGGCGGCGGCTGGGTCGCGACCGGCTCGGACGGCAAGCCGGCGCTGGTGTCGAACACCTCGATCGGCCCGACCACCGCCACCTGGCTGGCGGGTCCGCACCTCGGCCCTGAGGCGAAGGCCCTCTACAACGCGGTCAGCAAGAAGTTCGCCAACCAGTAGAGATACAGACCAGACGGCGAAGGCCCGCCCCCGGTGTCCCGGGGGCGGGCCTTCGCCGTGGAAGGGGTGTGGATCAGCCCTGCGCGGAGCCGGCGGGCACGTACCGCCGCAGCTCTGCGGCCAGTTCCTCGTGCACCCGTGCCTTGAGCAGCGTGCCCTCCGGGGTGTGCTCCTCGGAGATCACCTCGCCCTCGGCATGCGTGCGCGCGACCAGCTTGCCCTGGGTGTACGGCACCAGCGCCTCGATCTCGACCTGAGGCCGCGGCAGCTCGTTGTCGATCAGTCCGAGCAGCTCGTCGATGCCCTGCCCCGTACGGGCCGACACCACGAGGGCGCGCTTCTCGACGCGCAGCAGCCGCTGCAGCACCAGCGGGTCCGCCATATCCCCCTTGTTGATCACCACGATCTCGGGCACATCGACCGCGCCCACATCGCGGATCACCTCGCGCACGGCGGCCAGCTGCTCCTCCGGCATCGGATGCGAGCCGTCCACCACATGGACGATCAGATCGGCGTCGCCGACCTCCTCCATGGTGGAGCGGAACGCCTCGACCAGATGGTGCGGCAGATGCCGCACAAAGCCGACGGTGTCCGCCAGGGTGTACAGCCGCCCGCTGGGCGTCTCCGCCCGGCGCACGGTCGGGTCCAGGGTGGCGAACAGCGCGTTCTCCACCAGGACGCCCGCGCCGGTCAGCCGGTTGAGCAGCGAGGACTTCCCCGCGTTGGTGTATCCGGCGATGGCGACCGAGGGCACCTTGTGGCGCTTGCGCTCCTGCCGCTTGATATCGCGGCCGGTCTTCATCTCCGCGATCTCCCGGCGCATCTTCGCCATCTTCTCGCGGATGCGGCGCCGGTCGGTCTCGATCTTGGTCTCACCGGGACCACGGGTGGCCATACCGCCGCCGCCCGCCGCTCCGGAGCCACCGCCACCCATCTGCCGGGACAGCGACTGACCCCAGCCGCGCAGCCTCGGCAGCATGTACTGCATCTGGGCCAGGGAGACCTGCGCCTTGCCCTCGCGGGACTTGGCGTGCTGGGCGAAGATGTCGAGGATCAGGGCGGTGCGGTCCACCACCTTGACCTTGACGACATCCTCCAGGTGGATCAGCTGGCCGGGGCTCAGCTCACCGTCGCATACGACGGTGTCGGCACCGGACTCGATCACGACGTCGCGCAGCTCCTGGGCCTTGCCGGAGCCGATGTACGTGGCCGGATCCGGCTTGTCGCGCCGCTGGATGACCCCGTCGAGCACGAGGGCGCCAGCGGTCTCGGCGAGCGCGGCCAGCTCCGACAGCGAGTTCTCCGCGTCCTGCACGGTGCCGGAGGTCCAGACGCCGACCAGCACCACGCGCTCCAGGCGCAGCTGCCGGTACTCGACCTCGGTGACGTCCTCCAGCTCGGTGGACAGGCCCACGACGCGCCGTAGCGCGGCTCGCTCGGAGCGGTCGTACTGATCGCCGTCACGCTGCTGGTCGATCTCGTGACTCCAGGCGACGTCCTCTTCCATCAGGGCGTCGGCCCGAAGGCTCTCGGCGAAGGCGATGCGCTGCCGGTCCTGCGGAAGGGAAGAGGAGTGGGTCAAATCGATCCTTACGTCGTTGAGTACTGTCACCGTCGACAACGCGTGGCGGACCCGGAGGATTCCCGGCCGCCGGCCGCGGCGCCGACCTGTTGATGGTCGCACGCGGCGGCCGGGCCGTCACCCGGGTTTCCCGGCGGATTCGTACGCCCGGCGGTCCGCCTTTCCGTCGGCCTTCGCCATGGCCCTCCCCGAGGATCTGACGTCGGGCCTCCACTCGGGGTGCCCCGGCATCTGCGGCGTCGTCCTCCCGTACAGCCACGGCCACAGGAAACCGGTCAGATCGCGGCCCGCCACCTCCGACGCCAGCCGGACGAAGTCGGCGGTCGAGGCCACGCCGTCGCGGTACTTGTGCACCCACCGCCGCTCCAGCCGCTCGAACGCCGCCCGCCCGATCCGCTGCCGCAGCGCGTACAGGACCAGGGCGCTGCCGTCGTAGACGATCGGGCGGAAGATGCCGATCTGGTGGTCGGGGTCGGACGGCAGCGGCGCGGCGGGCGGGCCCCCGGCCGCGCGCCAGGCGTCGGACTGCCCGTAGGCGAGACGCATCCGCTTGTCGAGCGGCATCTTCCCGCGCTCGTCCCCGTAAAGCGCCTCGTACCAGGTGGCATGGCCCTCGTTGAGCCACAGGTCGGACCAGCGGCGCGGGCTGACGCTGTCGCCGAACCACTGGTGCGCCAGCTCATGCACCATGATCGACTCGATGTACCACGACGGCAGTCCCGAGGTGGTGAACAGCCCTCTCTCGAAGAGGGAGAGCGTCTGGGTCTCCAGCTCGAAGCCTGTCGTGGCCTTGGCGATCAGCACGCCGTACGTCTCGAAGGGGTACGGGCCGACCTTCTTCTCCATCCACTCCAGCTGTCCCGGTGTGCGCGCCGGCCACTTGGCCAGGCGCGTGCTGTCCGCCGCGGGCACGACATCGCGCACCGGCAGCCCACCGGGGCCGGTGCGGTGCAGCACGGCCGAACGGCCGATGGAGATCTGCGCCAGTTCGGTGGCCATGGGGTGGGCGAGGCGGTATCGCCAGGTGACGTTGTCCCCCTCGCGGCTGCGCCCCAGGGACTTCCCGTTCGCGACGACCGTGAGGTGCTTGGGGGCGGTGACGCCGAAGGTGAAGCGCGCCTTGTCGGAGGGGTGGTCGTTGCAGGGGAAGACGCGGTGGGCGGCGTCGGCCTGGTTGGCCATCGCGAGCCCATCGTGGGTGCGGATCCAGCCGCCGCTGTTGCCGCTCGGGTCGCTGGTGTGCGCAAGGGTGACCTGGAAGGAGGCGCCGCTGCGGACGGGCCGGGCAGGGGTGATGACCAGGTCCTCCCCCGCGCCGGTGAACTGGGCGGGCCTGCCGTCGACCCGCACCGAGCGCACGGAGCCGTGCGTGAAGTCGAGGTTGAAGGTGCGCAGCGGGGCGGTGGCGCGGGCGTCGAGGGTGGTGACGGCATCCAGCGCCCGGTCGTTGCCGTGGTAGCGGAAGGCGATGTCATAGGCCGTGACGTCGTAGCCGGGGTTGCCGAGATACGGGAAGAGCCGGTCGCCGATGCCCCGGGGAACCGGGGGCGGCGGCTCCGCCGCGGACACCCGCCCCGCGGCGGAGGACGGGCAGACCACGACGAGGGCGGCGGTGATCGCGGCGGCCGCGGCGGCGGTCCTGCGCCGCCGCGCGCGCCGGGCTGACGAGGGGCGGCCCCTCGGGGAAGACAGCATGACCTACGGCTATCAACGCCCGGGCAGAAGCGGCCGACGGCACGGCCCAAGTCCACCCGAATGGGGTTCGGCGGGGGGTTTGGCCCCGGTTCGGCGCCAAAGGGCGAAGGGACCGAAGAGGCCCAGAGGCACCGACCGGGTTCAGGACCGGGCCGCCGCCATGCTGCGGCCCGCCCGCGTCACGTCGTAGACGCCGGGCACATCGCGCATGGCGCGCATCAGCGTCGGCAGTCGGCCGGGGTCGGGCAGCTGGAGCGTGTACGTATGGCGGACGCGCTGCTCGCGGGGCGGCTCGACAGCGGCCGAGACCACGGCCACCCCTTCGGCGGCGATGGCCTCGGTGAGGTCGGCCAGCAAGTGCGGTCTGCTGAACGCCTCGGCCAGGAGGGTCACGCGGTAGTCGCCCCCGTCGCCCCCCTCCTCGTCCAGCCAGCGCACCCCGACCGTGCCGCGCCCGGTCGCCGTCATACGGGACACCGCGGGGCACTGCTCGCGGTGGACGGTGACGGTCCTGCCGCGCACCGCGAAGCCGATGACGGCGTCCGGGGGCACGGGGGTGCAGCAGCCCGCCAGCCGTACGGCCGCGCCGGGCAGGTCCGCGGCCACGCCCGGGGCGACCGCCGCCCGGGCCTCGGCCCCGCCGGGCGCACCGGCTCCGGCCTGGTACTCGGCGGGGGCCGGGTCCGGGGCGGGGTCCGACGGGGGCTGCTGGCGCTCCGGATTGGCGGCCAGCCAGCGGCTGATGGCGATGCGCGCGGCGGGCGTACGGGCGTGGTCGAGCCATTCGGGCGAGGGCCCTGAGGAGGCGGCGTCCCGGGTGTCGCGCGCCATGAGCAGCTGGAGCATGTCGCCGTCGCGCAGCACCGTGCTCAGCGTCGCGATACGGCCGTTGACCCTGGCCCCGATGCAGTCGTGGGCGGCCTCGCCGTACTGGGCGTACGCGGCGTCCACGCAGCTCGCGCCCGCGGGCAGGCCGAGCGTGCCGCCGTCGGCCCGGAAGACGGTGATCTCCCGGTCCTGGGCGAGCTCGGCGCGCAGCGAGGACCAGAAGGTGTCGGGGTCGGGGGCGGCGCTCTGCCAGGCCAACAGCCGCGACAGCCAGCCGGGGCGGGTGGGGTCGGCGCGCTCACCGTCGACGGCGTCGGCGGCCTCCACCGGCGCGTTCGGCGCGTTGGTCGCGTACGGATTGCCGAGGGCGATCACTCCGGCCTCGGCGACCAGGTGCATCTGGTGGGTACGGATGAGGACTTCGGCGACCTCGCCGTCGCGCCCGGCCACGGCCGTGTGCAGCGACTGGTACAGGTTGAACTTGGGGACGGCGATGAAGTCCTTGAACTCCGAGATGACCGGGGTGAAGCAGGTGTGCAGCTCGCCGAGGACCGCGTAACAGTCGGCGTCCTCCGAGACGAGGACGAGCAGCCGACCGAGGTCGGAGCCGGTCAGCTCGCCGCGCTTGACGCCGACCCGGTGGACGGATACGAAGTGCCGCGGCCGGACGAGGACTTCGGCGGCGATGCCCGCCTCGTGCAACACGCCGCGCACGTCCTCGGCGGCGCGGGCGAGCGGGTCCGGGCGGCCCGCGTGCTCCAGCAGGAGCTCGCGGGTGCGGGCGTACTCCGCGGGGTGGAGGATGGCGAAGACCAGGTCCTCCAGCTCGGTCTTGAGGGCCTGCACACCCAGCCGCTCGGCGAGCGGAATCAGCACATCGCGGGTGACCTTCGCGATGCGGGCCTGTTTCTCGGGGCGCATCACGCCCAGGGTGCGCATGTTGTGCAGGCGGTCGGCGAGCTTGATGGACATCACGCGCACGTCGTTGCCGGTGGCGACCAGCATCTTGCGAAAGGTCTCCGGCTCGGCCGCCGCGCCGTAGTCGACCTTCTCCAACTTGGTGACGCCGTCGACGAGATAGCGGACCTCTTCGCCGAACTGCTCGCCCACCTGATCCAGCGTCACGTCCGTGTCCTCGACCGTGTCGTGGAGGAGTGACGCCGTCAAGGTCGTGGTCTCGGCGCCCAGTTCGGCGAGGATGAGGGTGACGGCGAGCGGATGGGTGATGTACGGCTCACCGCTCTTGCGCATCTGGCCGCGGTGCGAGGACTCGGCGAGCACATACGCCTTGCGCAGTACGTCGAGATCGGCACCGGGGTGGTGGGCCCGGTGCACCTTGGCCACATGCTCGATCGCGTCCGGCAGGCGGCCGCGGGCAGGCGAACCCAACAGGGCGGCCCTGCTGAACCTGCGGAGATTACGCAGGTCGATGCGCGGGAGGCCGCGCCTGCGGCCGAGAACAGCATGGTCGGTGGCCTCTGCGCTCATGGGCACCTCCGGCGGCGTCGAGCGTCAACCGGCGTGGGCACTCCCCCTGGGCCGGTGCTTGATGCTACCGAGCCCATCACGCACGGCCGACCGGCTCTCGCCCAGAGTGAAATGGATCACCCATTGGGGTGAACTGTCAGGCGAGGGCCGTGTCCAGCCATGCGGGGTCGAGCTCGCCCTCGGCGACGATCACGGCCGGGCCGGTCATCTCGACCGTTCCGTCCGGAAGCTCACTGATCACCAGACGGCCGCCGGGGACATCCACGGTATACGTGACGGGGTGGCCGTCGGCAACGGGGTCGGCGCCGTCCCGCCGGGCCGTGGCCACCATCACCGCGCAGGCGCCGGTGCCGCAGGAACGGGTCTCGCCCGAGCCGCGCTCATGCACCCGCATCGCCACATGGCGCGGGCCTCGGTCGACCACGAACTCGACGTTGGTGCCGTGCGGATACGCCGAACCAGGGGTGACGGCGGGAGCGTCGAACAGGCGCCCCGCCTGGTCGAGGTCGTCGACGAACGCGACCGCGTGCGGGTTGCCCATGTCGACGTGGCGGGCGGGCCAGCTGTGCTCGCCGACGGCGACCGTGACCGCGCCCTCGGGGCCGGGCTCGGGCAGTGCGGCCTTGCCCATCTGAACGGTGATCGCCCCACCGGGGGCGTCCGCGCCGCCGAGGTCGTCCTTGGCGATGTGGATGCGGCGCACTCCGGCCCGGGTGGCGACCGCGAGATCGCCTGCCTCGACGAGCCCCGCCCGCTCCAGATAGCGGGCGAAGACGCGGACGCCGTTGCCGCACATCTCGGCGACGCTGCCGTCGCTGTTGCGGTAGTCCATGAACCACTCGGCCTCGTCGGCCATGCCCCGCGCCTCGGGGTGCGCCGAGGACCGTACGACGCGGATCAACCCGTCACCGCCGACGCCGGCCCGACGGTCGCAGATCCGGGCGACGGCGGCCGGGGACAGCTCGAGCCGCCCGTCCGGGTCGGGGACGATGACGAAGTCGTTCTCGGTGCCATGGCCCTTGAGAAAGGCCAGGCGGGGCGCGTCGCTCATCCCTCGATCGTACGGGGCGCCCAGGACAACCGCCCGGACCGGGCTCCGCCACCGGCAGGGGTCGCTGTACGCAGAGGTCAGCGGAGGCGGGCCACGCGCCAGAAGGTGAGGGCGGCCAGCAGGGCCACGATCACCACGTACAGCACGACGAACCGCCAGTCGGGGCGGCGCCCGGAGCCCCGGGGCGGCAGCCCCGGCCAGGTGTAGCCCACGCGGCGGGCGGCCATCAGCCCCCACCCGGCGGCGCAGCAGCTGAGCAGCAGGCCGAGCATGGCGACCACCGCCCCGCCGTCGCCGAATTCGAAGGCGAGCGGGAAGGCGAACATCAGGGAGCCCAGGATGGCGAGGCCCACGATCGGCGCGATCTGCCAGATCCGCAGCCGACGCGGCGGGCGAAGCTCGCTGAAGGACTCGCCGGCGGCGGGCAGGCCCTCGGCGCCGTCGTCGAGGGCCGGGGCTCCGGGCTCGCCGGGGACCACGTCGTCGTCCGGACCGTCGGAGGTGAGGTCCGGACCGTCAGAGGTGAGCGGTCCCGGATCGCTGTGGGGCGACTGGCGCGATACGTCGCGAGGGCCGGCCTCCATCGCCACCCGCCCTCCCAACTCCTGAACAACACCACGATCGGAGCTCGATGATGGCATGCCCGTGGGGGCCGGTATGGCACACGGAGCGTCCCGATGCCATCACGTGATCAGGCTGTGACCGCCCGGTCGACCAACGCCAGCGCGTCCGGCAGAAGCGCTTCGCGGCGGGCGGCCGCGCCGCTGAGCCAGTGGACGCGCGGGTCGCGGCGGAACCAGGAGTCCTGGCGGCGCGCGAACCGTTTGGTGGCCCGCACGGTCTCGGCGCGCGCCTGCTCCTCGCCGTACTCCCCGGCCAGCGCGGAGAGCACCTGCTGATAGCCGAGCGCGCGGGAGGCGGTGCGCCCGGCGCGCAGCCCGATGCCCTCCAGCCGCCGTACCTCGTCCACGAGCCCGGCCTCCCACATGCGGTCCACGCGCCGGGCGATGCGCTCGTCCAGCTCGGGCCGCTCGACGTCGACGCCGATCTGCAGGGTGTCGTAGACGGCCTCATGGCCCGGCAGATTGGCGGTGAAGGGGCGGCCGGTGATCTCGATGACCTCGAGCGCCCGGACCACCCGCCGGCCGTTGCTGGGCAGGATCGCGCGGGCCGCTTCCGGGTCGGCGGCGGCGAGCCGGGCGTGCAGCAGCCCCGAGCCGAGCTCCGCCAGCTCGGCCTCAAGCCGGGCCCGGACGACCGGGTCCGTACCGGGGAACTCGAGGGCGTCGATCGCCCCCCGGATGTACAGCCCCGAGCCGCCGACCAGGACAGGGGTGCGGCCCTCCGCGAGCAGCCGGTCGATCTCGGCACGCGCCAGCCGCTGGTACTCGGCGACGCTGGCCGTCTCGGTGACGTCCCAGATGTCCAGCAGTCGGTGCGGCACCCCTTGCCGCTCCTTCTCGGTCAGCTTGGCGGTGCCGATGTCCATGCCGCGGTAGAGCTGCATGGAGTCCGCGTTGACCACCTCGCCGTCGAGGTGGTGGGCGATGGCGACGCCCAGGTCGGACTTTCCGGCCGCGGTGGGGCCGACGACGGCGATGACGCGGTGTGGAGGGCCTGCGGTATTCACCGGACCAGTCTCGCAAATCCCAGGCGGCCTACTCGAACGAGCGACGTGACGGAGCACTTCCGGTCTCGTTGCCTGAGCGGCACGCGATATCGCCCGCACGAGTAGGGTATGGAGAAGCATATGGGTGTTTTTGATTGGTTTCGCCGAGCTTCCAAGGAGGCGAGCCGACCGCCCGAGGCGTCAACCGAGCAGGCCCGGGCCGACACCCCGGCAGCCGGAGCGACGGCCGACCAGGCTGACGGATCGGCGCGGGGACGCGGCGAGGCAGAGGCCCCGCCGGGCGACGGCATCGGTATTCCGAAGCAGCAGTCCAAGCAGGAAGCCGATGCCGCTCGGGAGGGCGTACGCCATCCTGAACAGGAGACGGCGCCGGACGCCGCGCAGAAAACCGTGCGGAAGCCTTCCGGCGGCGCGGACAGCGAAACCGGCGAGAGCGCCCGCACATAGCCATTGACCGAGGGAAGGTGGCCCATGAGCGTGCTGGACAACCTCAAGGCCAAGGCCGGAGTCATGAAGGACAAGGCCGTCGGCTTCACACAACAGCACGAAGAGAAGATCGAGCGAGGCCTGGACAAGGCCGTCAAGACGGTCGACAGCAAGACCAAGGGCAAGTACCGAAACAAGCTCGAGACCGGTGCGGACAAGGCCAAGAACGCTCTCGGCCGCTTCTCCCACCCACAGGAGGGCCAGGGCAAGGCCAAAGGCCACCGCCGGCCCAGCACCTGAGCCCCGACGGTGAACGGCCGCGGAGCCGCCGCTCCGCGGCCGCGACCGTCTCCACTCCCGGCCCGCTGCCGACCGCCCCTCCCGGGCCCGGACGCGCGCCCGCCCCCGCAGCCGCCAGGATCGCGTCTCAAGGCGCTACGACCAGATCGTGATCCCGACGCGCTACGACCACACCGCGCTCCCGGCGCGCCGCGACCGCGTCGCGATCTCGAGGCGCTAGGACCACATCGCGACGAAATACCCCACGCCGTACGGCGCTCCCTCATACCGCAACTCCCCCTTCAGCGCGGCCCCCTCGCCCGCGCCCGCGAGCACCTGCAACGGCGCCCGGCCCGCCGCCTTCAGCTCCGCCGCCAACTCCTCGTCCAGCGCGGCGAGCGCGCCGACGTCCGCCGCGCCCAGCGCCCGCGCCACATCCGCGTCGAAGCCGGCCGCGCGCTCGTCGAGATAGCCCGGAGCCTTCAGCGAACGGCACGCGCTGCCGTCGCCCATCACCAGCAGCGCGACCCGCTCGGCCTGCGCCGCCAATTCCCTTCCGACTTCTCTACACCGCTCGGACGCCAGAGGTTCCCCCACGCCCAGCCCTTCGACCGGCGCCGCCTGCCACCTCGCGCGCTCCAGCAGCCACGCGGCCACGGCCAGCGAAGGCGGCAGCGTCCGCTCCGAGGCCTCGGCCGCGGCCTCGCCCCAGCCCCCGAGCCGTACGTCGAGATCCACCCCGAAGCCCCGGAAGGACCCGGGGGTGCCCTGGGGGTGCGGCCCCCGCCCGTCGCGCTCCGCGGGCCCGACGACGATCAGCCGCTCGGGCCGGGCCGCGGCCAGCACACCGACCGCGTCCAGGCACGCCGCGCGCAGCTCGTCCAGCTCACCGGCCGCCCCGGCGGCGACCTCGGGCACCAGGAGCGGCGGGCAGGGACAGACAGCGGCGGCGATCAGCATGATCGCCAGCCTATCCGGCGGGCTCGGGCCGGGGCGCCGAGTCCCACAGCAGCTCGGCCGCCCGGAACCGGTAGCAGTAGTTGCCCGTCGCGGCCTCCAGGACCATCAGGAAGACGTCCCCGTCGCGGTACACCAGCTTCCGGTACGGGTTGACCGGGTGCCGCGGCTCATAGCGCAGCGCGCGCTCGCGGAGCGCCTGCAGAGCCTCTTCCCGGGTCCCTCTGACGTGCGCCAGCGGGGTGATCGAGTGGTTCCTGGCGCCCGGACCCATGATCTGGAGGTAGTCCTCCACCAGCAGGCCCCACCACGTCGCCGCATCGTCCCCGGTCACGCCGCCGTCCCCCGTCACGCCATCTCCCCCGTCGGATCCCGGGCGCCCAGTCGCCCGGTCGTGCAATCACTCAGCTGATGCGGTCGCCCGGCTCGTACCGTCGTCCAGTCGCCCCGCTCGTACGGTCGCTCAGTCGCAGCCGCAGCCCGCGGCGGGCGCGGCCACCGGCGGCGGGGCGCCGACGGTCGGCAGGCCCAGCATCACGCCCGCGGACTTCTTCTCCTCGGCCGCGGTGCGCCGCTCCCACGCGTCACCCGAGCGGGTGCGCCGCACGCCCCTGGCCGGGCCCTCGGCGAGCAGGTGGTGCGGTGCGGCGTAAGTGATGTCCACCGTCACGACGTCACCCGGACGGACGCTCTCCTCGGGCCGTGCGAAGTGGACGAGGCGGTTGTCGGGCGCGCGGCCGGACAGCCGGTGGGTGGCGCCGTCCTTGCGGCCCTCGCCCTCGGCGACCAGCACCTCCACGGTCCGGCCGACCTGCTTCTTGTTCTCCTCCCAGGAGACCTCCTCCTGGAGGGCGACCAGCCGCTCGTAGCGCTCCTGTACGACGGACTTCGGCACCTGCCCGTCCATCTCGGCGGCGGGCGTGCCGGGCCGCTTGGAGTACTGGAAGGTGAACGCCTGTGTGAAGCGCGCCTCGCGCACCACGTGCAGCGTCTGCTCGAAGTCGGCGTCGGTCTCGCCGGGGAAGCCGACGATGATGTCGGTCGAGATCGCGGCGTCCGGCATGGCGGCGCGCACCTTCTCGATGATCCCGAGGTAGCGCTCCTGCCGGTAGGAGCGGCGCATCGCCTTCAGCACGGTGTCGGAGCCGGACTGGAGCGGCATGTGCAGCTGGGGCATCACGTTCTCGGTCTCGGCCATGGCCGCGATGACGTCGTCCGTGAAGTCGCGGGGGTGCGGCGAGGTGAAGCGGACGCGCTCCAGGCCGGACACCTTCCCGCAGGCCCGCAGCAGCTTGCTGAACGCCTCGCGGTCGCCGATGTCGGACCCGTACGCGTTCACGTTCTGGCCCAGCAGGGTGATCTCGCTGACGCCCTCCGCGACCAGGGCCTCCACCTCGGCGAGGATGTCGCCCGGACGGCGGTCCTTCTCCTTGCCGCGCAGCGCCGGGACGATGCAGAAGGTGCAGGTGTTGTTGCAGCCGACGGAGACGGAGACCCACGCCGCGTACGCCGACTCGCGGCGCGTCGGCAGCGTGGACGGGAAGGCCTCCAGGGATTCGGCGATCTCGACCTGGGCCTCTTCCTGGATCCGGGCGCGCTCGAGCAGCACCGGCAGGCTGCCGATGTTGTGGGTGCCGAAGACCACGTCGACCCAGGGGGCCTTCTTGACGATGGTGTCGCGGTCCTTCTGGGCCAGGCATCCGCCGACCGCGATCTGCATACCGGGGCGCCTGGCCTTGATCGGCGCGAGCCGGCCGAGGTTTCCGTACAGCCTGTTGTCGGCGTTCTCCCGCACCGCGCAGGTGTTGAACACGACGACGTCGGCGAAGGCCTCGTCACCCTCGCCCGCGCCCTCGGGCGCGCGGACGTAGCCGGCGTCCTCCAAGAGGCCGGAGAGCCGCTCGGAGTCGTGGACGTTCATCTGGCACCCGTAGGTGCGCACCTCGTAGGTCTTCAAACCGGCTACCTCACTGCTGCTCACCCATCCAGGGTAAGGGGCCGCGATCAGGCCACTGTGCCGAATGACGAAGGCCGACCGTACGGCCCCGACGGCCCCCGACTCCCCAACAGGCCGGGAGGACTGTCATGATCCTGTCTCATGGCCGTCCGTCTTCCGCGCCTCGGCCGGCGCCGCGCGCTGCAGTCCGCCGCCGCCGGAGCCGTCGCGCTCGCTCTGCTCCTGTGGTGGCTGCTGCCGTTCGGGGGCGACGAATCGCCCCAGGGTCGGGTGACCTTCGCGACCGGCGTACCCACCGGCGTGTACGAAACCTACGGCAAGATGCTGCGCCGCGACCTCTCCCGGGACCTCCCCGACCTGGATGTGACGCTCCAGCGCAGCAAGGGGTCCCCGGACAACGTCCGGCGGCTCGCCGAGGGCCGCGCCACGTTCGCCATCGCCGCCAGCGACGCGGTCGCCGCCTACCGCGAACAGCGCGGGAAGGGCGCCGATCGGCTGCGCGCCTGCGCGCGGCTGTACGACGACTACATGCAGCTGGTGGTGCCCAAGGGCTCCCGGGTGCAGTCCGCCCGGGATCTCAAGGGGCTGCGGGTCGGCGTCGGCGAGGACGACTCGGGCGTACAGCTGATCGCCAAGTCGCTGCTCAAGGCCGCCGGGCTCGACATGGGCAAGGACGTCAAGGCCGTGCGCGAGGGCATCGACCGGATGCCGGGCCTGCTGAAGGCCAAGAAGCTGGACGCGTTCTTCTGGTCGGGCGGGCTGCCGACGACCGCCGTGCGCACCCTGGCCCACGACTATCCGATCCGGCTGGTCCAGCTCGGCGACCTCATCGGCCCGCTGCACAACCAGGGCGGGGTGACCCGCTACTACCGGGCGGCGTCGGTGCCCGCCGACGCGTACGAGGACATGCACCAGCGGGACGCCATCAAGACGATCGCGGTGCCCAACCTCCTGGTCACCACGGACCGGGTGGACCCCGCGCTCGCGGAGGCCGTCACCCGGACCGTGATCAAGAACCGCGACCGTATCGGCTCCAGGGTGCACGCGGCGCAGAAGGTGGACCTGCGCACCGCGATCTTCACCGACCCGCTGGAACTCCACACGGGCGCGGAGCGCTACTACCGCTCGGTCAAGCCGTAGGGGCCCAAGCCGCAGGGGCCCAATCCGTAGGGGCCCCAAGCCGTAGGGCCAGCCATAGGGCCCACCGCCCGCGCCCCGGCGCCCCTTGATACGCCCCCTAATGCGGCCCCGTGCGCGGCACGGTGATGGTCACACGCAGCCCGCACGGCTCGTTGGGGGCGTACGCGATGGAGCCGCCGCCCGCCGTGAGCAGCGCCCGGGAGATCGACAGCCCCAGCCCGGAGCCGTTGATGTTCTGGTGGCGGCCGCTACGCCAGAAGCGGTCGCCCACGCGCGCGAGCTCGTCCTCGGTGAGCCCGGGGCCCCCGTCGGCGACGACGATGGCGACCGTGTCCCCGTTCGGCTGGGCGGAGACCACCACCTCCGCGCCCGCCGGCGTGAACTTCACGGCGTTGTCCACGACCGCGTCCAGCGCGCTGGACAGCGCCACCGGGTCCGCCCAGCCGGCCACGGCCGTCGGGCCCTCGTAGGAGAGGCGGACCCCCTCGCGCTCGGCGACCGGCAGCCAGGCATCGACCCGGTCGGTGGCGAGCTCCGCGATGTCGGTGAACTTGAGGTCGGTGGTGGAGTGCTCGGCCAGGGCCAGGTCGAGGAGGTCGTCCAGGACCTGGGCGAGGCGTTTGCCCTCGGTGCGCACCGAGGCGATCTCCTCGTGCCCCTCGGGCAGGTCGAGGGCCAGCAGCTCGATGCGCAGCAGCAGCGCCGACAGCGGGTTGCGCAGCTGGTGGGAGGCGTCGGCGACGAAGGCCCGCTGCTGTTCGAGGACTTCTTCCACGTTGTCGGCCATCTCGTTGAACGAGCGGGCCAGGCGGCGCAGCTCCGGTGGCCCGGAGGCGGCCGCGACACGGGACTGCATGCGCCCGGTGGCGATGTCGTGGGTGGCCGTGTCGAGGATGCGTACGGGGCGCAGCACCCAGCCGGTGAGCCGGAAGGCCGCCCCGACCGCCAGGAGCATCGCGGCCGCCTCCCCCGCGGCGATCACCAGCCAGCCGTGCAGGATGCGCGTCCGCATCTGTGGGGTGGGCGAGTCGGTGACCACGACGGCCACCACGTCGCCGTCGCGCACCACGGGGGAGGCGACGGTGAGCCGGCCTTGCTGCCAGGGCCAGACCTGGTCCGGATCGTGGCTGCGGCGGCCCTGAAGGGCCTCGTCGAACGCCTCGGCGCCGTCGCCGGTCTCGGGGAGCCGCCAGTCGCCCGGCGCCTGGGCCATGGGCCTGCCGTTCCGGTAGTAGACACCGGCCCGGATGCCGTACAGGTCGTGGTAACGCCGGAGTTCGGCCCTCAGGGTGCTCAGCCGTTCGTCGTCCTCCGCGGTGGTGGCGGCGGCCGGCCCGGCCGTGACGAACTGGGCGAGCGCGGCGAACCGCGCGGTGTCGTCGATCCGGTCGACGACCACGCGCTGCTGCTCGCGGGCGGCCACGCTGCCCGCGAGCGGGAAGCCGAGCGCGAGCAGCACGCCGGCCATGAGGACGATGAGGAGTGGGAGAAGTCGGGTGCGCACGGGGAGAAGTCTCGCGGTTCCTCAGTTCGCCGGTGACACCAGGCGGTACCCGACGCCCCGGACCGTCTCGATCAGCGCGGGCATGCGCAGCTTGGAGCGGAGCGAGGCGATATGCACCTCAAGGGTGCGCCCGGTCCCCTCCCAACTGGTGCGCCACACTTCGCTGATGATCTGCTCGCGGCGGAACACCACGCCGGGGCGCTGGGCGAGCAGGGCGAGCAAGTCGAACTCCTTACGGGTGAGCGAGACGGTCGCGCCGTCCACCGCGACCTGCCGAGTGGCCAGATCGAGGATGACCGGGCCTATGTGCAGCGGGGCGTTGCGGCTGTCGGCAGCCTCCTCGGCGCTCGGTGCGGGGTCGGCCGGAAGCGTGCGCCGACTCACAGCGTGGATCCGGGCGAGCAGCTCCATGGTGTCGTAGGGTTTGACCACATAGTCGTCGGCACCGAGGTTGAGGCCATGGATGCGGGATCTTACATCCGCCCGCGCGGTCACCATGATCACGGGAGTGGTGGTCCGCTTGCGGATACGGCCACACACTTGGAAGCCGTCCTGGTCCGGCAGCCCGAGGTCGAGGAGTACGACGCCGAACGGCGGCCCCGAGTCGGGCAGCAGTGCTCTCAGCGCTTCCTCACCGCTTCTGGCGTGCGTTACTTCGAAACCGTGCCTCGCGAGCACCGCGGACAGAGCCGCGGCGACATGGTTGTCGTCCTCGACGAGCAGCAGTCTCACCGACCCCTACACCACCTTTCCACTGAGTGGCGCATGCGTTTCAGCAACATGGCCACAGGGCATCCACGCCTAGTCGGCACGTGCCCGTCAAGACGCATCTAGTCACACTTAGGTTTCCGTTACGTAGCCGGTACGACAGCCTCGGATCGCATTCACACAGAGTGTCGCCCCGCTGCCGGATCGTTATCCTCAATTCTCGCTCAGATGTAATGACGCTGGTCTCGGCGGCCCCCTAATGTCCTCCCAACCGAGGAGGACGGAGCGAAACGCCGAATGAGCGAAGTACCGGTGACCAAGGACGCAACTCCTGTTGCGGACGCGTTGGTTGCGCTGTCAGGAGTCAACAAGCACTTCGGCGCGCTGCATGTGCTCCAGGACATCAACCTGAACATCGCACGGGGCGAAGTGGTCGTTGTGATCGGCCCTTCCGGGTCCGGCAAGTCGACCCTCTGCCGCACCATCAACCGCCTGGAGACGATCGACTCCGGCACCATCACGATCGACGGCAAGCCACTGCCTCAAGAGGGCAAGGAGCTCGCCCGGCTGCGTGCCGACGTCGGCATGGTTTTCCAGTCGTTCAACCTTTTCGCGCACAAGACCGTGCTCGAAAACGTGATGCTGGGCCAGCTGAAGGTGCGCAAGACAGACAAGAAGGCCGCCGAGGAGAAGGCCCGCGCGCTGCTCGACCGAGTGGGCGTGGGCAAGCAGGCGGACAAGTACCCCGCGCAGATGTCCGGTGGTCAGCAGCAGCGCGTGGCCATCGCCCGAGCGCTGGCCATGGACCCGAAGGCGATCCTGTTCGACGAGCCGACCTCCGCGCTCGACCCGGAGATGATCAACGAGGTGCTGGACGTCATGCAGCAGCTCGCCCGGGACGGTATGACGATGGTCGTCGTCACGCACGAGATGGGCTTCGCGCGCTCCGCGGCGAACCGGGTGGTCTTCATGGCCGACGGCCGGATCGTCGAAGAGGCCAAGCCCGAGGAGTTCTTCAACAACCCCCGCAGCGACCGGGCCAAGGACTTCCTGTCGAAGATCCTTCACCACTGAGGCCCACCCCTGGGTTCCCAAGCCCGCACCTGGCTTCACCACTGAGCCCCGCACGGCTCACCCACCTCTGCACGCACGCACAACAAACCTTGAGGGATGCACGATGAGAATTCGTAAGACGGCCGCAGCGGCTTCGGTGGTTCTGGCTCTGGCGGCGACCGCGGCCTGCGGTGGCAAGGAAGGCACGGCCGGCGACAAGCCCAAGGGCGGCGAGGTCGTCAGCGGCAAGTACACCGTCGCCAAGGACGTGAAGCTGGACTCGCCGACCCTCAAGGCGGCGCAGAAGCGCGGCAAGCTGATCATCGGCGCCAAGGCCGACCAGCCCTACCTCGGCTTCGAGGACACCAACGGCAAGCGCTCCGGCTTCGACATCGAGATCGCCAAGATGGTCGCCGCCGACCTGGGCTTCTCCGAGGACCAGATCGAGTTCAAGACGGTCGACTCCAACGTCCGCGAGACCTCCATCTCCAAGGGCCAGGTCGACTACTACGTCGGCACCTACACCATCAACGACGAGCGCAAGAAGCAGGTCGGCTTCGCGGGCCCGTACTACGTCGCCGGCGCGGACCTGCTGGTGCGCAAGGACGAGAAGGGCATCACCGGCGCGGATTCCGTCAAGGGCAAGAAGGTCTGTTCGATCGTCGGCTCCACTCCGCTCCAGGAGATCAAGAAGCCGAAGTACGGCGCCAAGACCACCGAGCTCGGCAAGTACTCGCTGTGCGTCAAGCAGCTGCTGGACGGCCAGGTGGACGCGGTCACCACCGATGACGCGATCCTCAAGGGCTACGCGGCCCAGCGCCCGAGCAAGCTCAGGGTCGTCGGCAAGCCGTTCACCGAGGAGCCCTACGGCGTCGGCATGAACAAGGACGACAAGGCGCTGCGCGACGCGATCTCCGACGCGCTCGAGAAGCACATCAAGAACGGCGACTACAAGAAGGCGTACGAGGGCACGCTCGGCAAGTCCGGCTCCGCCTACGTCGCCCCGAAGACCCCCCTGCCGCGCTACTGAGCCGGATCTCCCCGTACGCCCTGAAGCCGGTGCGATCCGTCGTGCTGCCCTGACCGCTAGCGCGGAGAACAGATGAACCTACTCTTCGATTACTTTCCTGAGTTCCGCGACGGGTTCCTCGGAACTCTGTCGCTGACCGCGGCCAGCGCGGCGCTCGCCCTCATCCTCGGCATCATCATGGCCGGCTTCAGGGTGTCCCCCATCCCGCCCCTGCGTGCCTTCGGCACCGCCTGGGTCACGCTGCTGCGGAACACCCCGCTGACCCTGCTGTTCCTGATCACGTTCTTCGTGATGCCCCAGATCCTCTTCCCCGGGACGAGCCCCTACAAGCTCGCGGTGGGGGCGCTGGGCTGCTACACCTCGACGTTCATCTGCGAGGCGGTGCGCTCCGGCATCGGCACCGTGCCCATTGGGCAGGCCGAAGCGGCCCGGAGCCTGGGGATGACCTTCTTCCAGACCCTGCGGATGATCGTCCTGCCGCAGGCCACCCGGACCGTCATCCCCCCGCTGAGCAGCATATTCATCGCTCTGACCAAGAACTCCGCCATCGCGGGCGCCTTCAGCAACACGGAGCTCTTCAGCGTCTCGAAGCTGCTGAGTGACAAGGGGTACCCGATCGGCTGGATCTTCCTCTGGATCGCGCTCGCCTACCTGGTTATCACCTTCTCCATCAGCGGGCTCTTCCGGCTGCTGGAGCGCCGCATGGAGGTGGCCCGATGAGCGCAAGCGTCCTGTACGACGCACCCGGCCCCAAGGCCCGTATACGCAACCGCGTCTACTCGGTCATCGGCGGTCTCGCCGTGCTCGGCCTGATCGCCTTCGTCGTCATGCGACTGAACGACAAGGGCCAGTTCGCGCCGGAGATGTGGGACATCTTCAACTACAAGGGTGTCCAGAACGACATCGTCGACGGCCTGCTGACCACCCTCCAGGTGTTCGCGGTGGCCTCGGTGCTGTCGCTGGCGCTCGGCGTGGTGCTCGCCGTCGGCCGGCTCTCGGACCACAAGCCGATCCGTCTGTTCACGACCGGATTCATCGAGCTGTTCCGGGCCGTCCCGCTGCTGATCACCATCTACGGCCTGTGGGTGCTCTTCCTCACCTACAAGAACGACCTGGGGTTCACCGGTGACGGGACGGAGTTCTGGGCCCTGGTCATCGGCCTGACCGTCTACAACGGCTCGGTGCAGGCCGAGGTGTTGCGGGCGGGCATCAACTCGGTGCCCAAGGGGCAGAGTGAGGCCGCCTACGCCCTGGGTATGCGCAAGACCCAGGTCATGACGACCATTCTGGTCCCGCAGGGTGTCCGCGCGATGCTGCCGACCATCATCAGCCAGCTGGTGGTCACCTTGAAGGACACCTCACTCGGCTACGTCATCACGTACCAGGAGCTGCTGTACAAGGTGCAGCACATCGCCGAGGTGACCGTCGTCAACGACGAGAGCCCCTACGTTCAGGTGATCATCGTCGGCGGTGTGATCTACGTGGCCCTGTGTCTGGCGCTGTCCGCCCTGGCCACCTGGATCGAGCGGCGCGGTCGGCGGTCCAAGAGCGGCATCGCGGTCGCCCCGGCCGAGCAGCCGGTCGCGGCGGGAGACGCTCTGGACGTCGTCGATCAGTCCGAGGTCACCGGACCGGCCGACACGGCAGCGAAGAACTGACCGTATACCCGATCCGGTATCCGGTCCTCGAGGGCGGTGGCGCACGCGCCACCGCCCTCGTCGCTTGACGCGGGGACCCGCAGTGGGTTGCATACTTTGTGTGATCGCGCACCGGGTTTCAACTGCCAGTTTCCTCAACTCACGTACGTCCCGCAGGGCCACAGGAACCGCGCCGTGGACCCGGTGATCATCGCCGGGGCGGGCCCGGTCGGCCTCGCCCTGGCCCTCGCCCTCGCGCGCGCCGAGGTGCCCGTCATCCTGCTCGACGAGAGCTCGGGGGACGACGAGCGCCGCCCCGCCCGTACGGCCGTGCTGCGCCCCGACACCGCCGCCCTGCTGGAGGGGCTGGGCTGCCGGGCCGGCCAGGCGGCCGTGCCGTGGACCGGCTGGCGCACGATGCGGCGGCGGCAGGTGGTCCGGCGGCTGACCCTGGTGCCCGGCGGGCTGTTCCCCCTGGGCCCGGCAGGCGGCCACGACGGCCCCGACAGCCGCGGCTATGACGTCGGCTACGTCCGTGACGGCGGCCAGGTCCGTGAGAACGGCCCGGGCGGCCAGGAGGGCGGCTTCGGCGGCGGCTTCAGCGCCGGCTTCGGCGGCGGACCGGAGGGCGACGAGGCGGAGGAATCAGAGCTGCCCTCCCCGCTGCATCTGCCCCAGCACGAGCTCACCCGCGCCCTGCGCACCGCGCTGGCCACCGTCCCCGGCGAGAACCTGGTACGGATCATCTCGGGCACTCGCCTCGACACCCTGGAACAGGACGCCCGGGGCGTCAGCATCCACACCCGGGGCGCCCAGAGCACCTGGTGGCGGGGCAGCTTTCTGATCGGCTGCGACGGGCCGCGGTCCACCGTCCGCAAGCTCCTGGGCGTGCGCTTCCCGGGCCGCACCGCGGTGGAGCGGCACGCGGTCGCCGCGCTGCGCGCCGAACTCCCCTGGCCCGGGGAGGCCGTGCTGCACCGCTCGCCGCCGTGGCGCACCGTCGACACGGAGGTGACCGCCCGCCCGCTGCCGCGCGGCGTCTGGCGGCTGGACTGGCTGCTGCCGCCGGGCCGGGACCTGGTCACACCGGAGTCGCTTCTCGCGCGGGTGCACGACACCCTCACGGGGTGGTGCGGGGACCCCGCGCCCCCCTACGAGCTTCTGGACACCGGCGTGCACACCGTGCACCACCGGCTCGCGCGCCGCTGGCGCGTCGGCCGCGCCTTCCTCGCCGGGGACGCCGCCCATCTGCTCGGCGCACTGGGCACCCAGGGGCTGGACGAGGGTCTGCGCGACGTCGTCAACCTCTCCTGGAAGCTGGCCCTCGCCTGGCACCACGGAGCGACGGACGCGCTGCTCGACAGCTATCAGGCCGAGCGGCGCGGCGCGGTGAGCGCCCGGCTGCGCGCCGCGGACCAGGCGCTGCCCCTGGTACGGGCCTCCGGCGGCTGGCATGCGGTGCGGCGCTCCGTACTGCCCGGCGCGGTGCGCACACACGACGCGCTGCTGACCGACGGTCACCTGGGGCGTGGCCCGCTGGGCGAGCCGCCGGTCTACAGCCGCTCGCCCCTGATGCCCGCGGCGGCCCCCGAGGGCTCGGTCACGGTCGACACCGAGATCGGTGCGCCCGCCGCAGATGTGCCGGTGACCGCGTCGGACGGGTCGCTCACCCGGCTGCGGGCGCGCCTGGGGCGGGAGTTGCTGGTGGTCCTCGTCGCCCCCGGGACGGGGGTGTGGGACCGGCGTCACTGGCTGCGCGCGGGGCTGATGCCACGGCTGGCCGCGGCGGTCGCGGCGCTGCCGGTTCGGGCCGAGCTGCTGGTCGCCGAGGAGTACCCCGGGGCCCCGGCCCACACCGTGCTGCTGGTGCGGCCCGACGGGCATCTGGTCGCGGCGCTGTCCGGGGTGCGCCCGGCCGAGCTGTACGCGTGCGCGGACGCGGCGCTGGGCGGAAAGGCAGCGCGAGGCGGCGCGGCTGAAGGGTCATCGGCTGAGGCGGAGGCGGAGGCGACGGCGCACCGATAGGACCGCGCGCACGGCCTGCGCGGCGGCATACGCGGCGAGGTGTGCGGCGGCGTGTACGGCGGTGCGCGCGGCGGGTGCGTCCGAGGAGTGGACAGCAGTAGTTGACCTTGGTTTTCGGCCCGTGGTTGAGTACGCCCTGTGACTGACGCTCGGCTGCCTCGCTTCTGGCGGAGGGTCCATGTGGACCTCGTCCGCTATGCGGGCTGCGTCTGTCGACCCTCCTGTTGATCAGCCTTTTCCTTGCGCGGCTCGGGTCGCGCCCCTTCGCGATCACTCAGGACGGTCTCAGTGCCCGACGTACGCACTTCCTCCCCCACCCGGCCCTCGGCGCCCGCCGGGACCTCTGCCGACACCGCGCCAAGCCCGGCCGAACTCCTCGCATTCGCCCGCCGTACGGCCGCCGACACCGCGCTCGTCGACTCGCTCCCCCTCGACCCGGAGGGCCGCACCTGGCTGCGGCTCGACGGGCCCGGCGGCAGCGAGGCGTGGCTGATCGGCTGGCCTCCCGGCACCGGCACCGGCTGGCACGACCACGGCGGCTCGCACGGCGCCTTCGTCGCGGCGGCCGGTGAGCTGCAAGAGCTGTCGCTCGCCGCGCGCCTGCCCACCGAGGGCTGGAAGACCCTCGAACTGGCCGACGACGTCGACCGTGAGCGGCGGCTGTCCGCCGGACAGGGGCGGGCCTTCGGTCCGCACCACGTACACGAGGTGATCAACACCTCCACGGAGCGGCATGCCGTGTCGGTGCACGCCTACTACCCGCCGCTGCCCCTGATGCGCCGCTACAGCCGCACCGGACAGGTGCTGCGGCTGGAGCAGATCGAGCTGCCGGGCGAGTGGGAGTGAACTGATGAGCACGAAGCGAAGCATCGACGAACTGCTGGCCGAGGCCCGCGTCGGCCTCGACCGCCTCGGCCCCGCGGAGGCCGCGGCGGCGCACGCCGAGGGCGGGCTGCTGGTGGACATACGGTACGCCGAGCTACGGGAGCGCGATGGGACCATCCCAGGCGCGCTGATCGTCGAGCGCAACGAACTGGAATGGCGGCTCGACCCGCTGTGCGACCACCGGCTGCCCGAGGCCACGGACCACGATCTGCGGATCGTGGTGGTGTGCAACGAGGGGTACGCGTCAAGCCTCGCGGCGGTCTCGCTGCGGCAGCTCGGGCTGTCCCGCGCCACGGACCTGGTGGGCGGATTCCAGGCCTGGCGCGCGGCGGGCCTGCCGGTAAGCCCGCACTCCTGAACCCCCGCCCCTGAACGTCCGGCCCCCGGAAGCTGCTCGGGGGCTGGTCGGCGGCCGGGGCCATCGGCGCAGAGGCAGCGTGGACTGGACGGTGGTGGGCCGGTCACCGGGCTCTGGGCCGGCCCGGGCCCACTATGCGTCGGGCAGATGCCGCTCCAGCAGCTCCGGGTCCTCCCCCTCTTCCTCCAGCGCGCGCCGCACCACCCGCAGCGCCACCCCCTCCGGATAGCCCTTGCGCGCGAGCATCCCGGCCAGGCGGCGCAGCCTCTTCTCCCGGTCGAGGCCGCGGGTGGCCCTCAGCTTGCGCTCGACCAGCTCACGGGCCGTGTGCTCCTCCTGCTCGGCGTCGAGCTGCCCCACAGCCTCGTCGATCAGGGCCGAGTCCACGCCCTTGGTGCGCAGCTCACGCGCAAGCGCCCGGCGGGCGAGGCCCCGGCTGTGGTGGCGGGACTCCACCCAGGCGTCCGCGAACGCCGCGTCGTCGATCAGCCCGACGTCCTCGAACCGGGACAGCACCTCCTGCGCCACCTCGTCGGGGATGCCACGGGTCCGCAGCGCGTCCGCGAGCTGTCTTCGGGTGCGCGGGGTCCCGGTGAGCAGGCGCAGACAGATCGACCGCGCCTGCTCCTCCGGGCTGCGCGGCGGCCCCTGCTCGGCCCTCGACGAGGAGGGGCCGCCGCTGTCCGGGCCGGCCGGACGGCCTTGGCCGTCCGGCCAGTCGGTCCGCCGCGTCACGGTCAGCTCTTGGCCGCGGCGGTCTTGGCCGCCTTCGTCCCGGCCTTGGCCGCCGTGGCGGGCGCCGCCTTCACCGGCGCGGCGGTGGCCGCTGCCGGGGCGGCCGCGTCGGCGCCGGGCTCAGCGGTCGGCTCCTCCTTCTTGACGCCGATGCCCAGCTTTTCCTTGATCTTCCGCTCGATCTCGTTGGCGAGGTCGGGGTTGTCCTTCAGGAAGTTCCGGGCGTTCTCCTTGCCCTGGCCGAGCTGGTCGCCCTCGTACGTGTACCAGGCGCCGGACTTGCGGACGAAGCCGTGCTCCACGCCCATGTCGATCAGGCCGCCCTCGCGGCTGATGCCCTGGCCGTAGAGGATGTCGAACTCGGCCTGCTTGAAGGGCGGCGCGACCTTGTTCTTGACGACCTTGACGCGGGTGCGGTTGCCGACCGCTTCGGTGCCGTCCTTGAGGGTTTCGATACGGCGGATGTCCAGGCGCACCGAGGCGTAGAACTTCAGCGCCCGGCCACCGGTCGTCGTCTCGGGGGAGCCGAACATGACGCCGATCTTCTCGCGGAGCTGGTTGATGAAGATCGCGGTGGTCTTGGACTGGTTGAGCGCGCTGGTGATCTTACGGAGCGCCTGGCTCATCAGCCGGGCCTGCAGACCGACGTGGGAGTCGCCCATCTCGCCCTCGATCTCCGCCCGCGGCACCAGGGCGGCGACGGAGTCGATGACGATGAGGTCGAGCGCGCCGGAGCGGACCAGCATGTCGGTGATCTCGAGCGCCTGCTCGCCGTTGTCCGGCTGGGACAGGATGAGGGAGTCGGTGTCCACGCCCAGCTTCTGCGCGTAGTCCGGGTCGAGGGCGTGCTCCGCGTCCACGAACGCGACCGCGCCGCCGGCCCGCTGGGCGTTTGCCACCGCGTGGAGGGTCAGGGTGGTCTTACCGGAGGACTCGGGACCGAAGACCTCCACCACACGGCCGCGCGGCAGACCGCCGACACCGAGGGCCACGTCGAGCGCGGTCGATCCGGTGGGGATGACCTCGATCGGCTCGTTCGGCCGCTCCCCCATGCGCATCACTGCGCCTTTGCCGAATTGCCGTTCAATCTGTGCGAGCGCGGCGTCGAGCGCCTTCTCGCGGTCGGTTCCTGCCATGGGTTCCACCCGGTTTGCTTGAGTCGATCGCTTCACGTCCACGACGCTAACCCCTGCCACTGACAAGCGGCCCGGACGTCCTCCACCTGTGGATAACTCAGGCGAGATCCACCATGAGAATGGATGTTCGATTTTCGTGTCAACTACGCCGCTTCAGCGAGTCCCGCACCCGTGCGAGGGCCGACATACCGCCCCGCCGCCGCTTCCGGCCCTGGACCCGCAGGTCGTCCGCCACGTCGTAACGCTTGATGTACGCGCCGAGGAACGCCTGCAGCGTCGCGGTCGCCGGGATCGCGATCAGCGCGCCCACCGCGCCGAGCAGCGCGGTGCCCGCGATCACCGAGCCGAACGAGACGGCCGGGTGGATGTCCACGGTCCTGGCGGTGATGCGCGGCTGCAGCAGGTAGTTCTCGAACTGCTGGTAGATCACGACGAAGACCAGCACCCACAGCGCGTACCAGGGCTCGACGGTGAACGCGATCAGCATCGGCAGGGCGCCCGCCAGATAGGTGCCGATGGTCGGGATGAACTGGGAGATCAGCCCCACCCAGACGGCCAGCGCCGGGGCGTAGGGCACACCCAGCCACTCCAGCAGGACGTAGTGCGCCACGCCGGAGATCAGCGCCATCAGGCCGCGCGAGTAGATGTAGCCGCCGGTCTTGGCGACCGCGATCTCCCAGGCGCGCAACACCTCGGCCTGCCGGGTCGGCGGCAGGACCGAGCACAGCGCGCGGCGCAGCCGGGGGCCGTCGGCGGCGAAGTAGAAGGCGAAGAGGGTCACCGTCAGGACCCTGAAGAGCCCGCCGAGGACCTGCGCGGAGACGTCCAGCACATTGTTCGCGCTGTTCCTGACATAGCTCTGCAACCAGTCCGAGTGGAGCACGCTGTCCTGGATCTCGACCCGCGACAGCTCGGTGTGGAAGGTCTCGTTGACCCAGATGACCAGCTGGTCCAGATACTTCGGGAAGTCCTCGACCATGGTCATGATCTGGTCGGCGAGCATCGAGCCGAGCAGCGTGAAGAACCCCGCGACGCCGATCAGGATGCCGAGGAAGACCAGCCCGGTGGCCACCCCCCGGCGCACTCCGCGCGAGGCCATCCGGTCCACGGCCGGTTCGATGGCGAGCGCGAGGAAGAACGCGATCAGGATGTTGAGGAGCAGTCCGGTCAGCTGGTCGAAGGCCCAGGTGGCCAGGCGATAACAAGCCACCAGGGCGAGCGCGAGCACCATGGCGCGCGGCAGCCAGCGCGGCATGGCCGCGCCGGGCCGCGCCTCGCGGGCGGCGTCAGCCTGGGGGCCGGCGGGGACGCCGTCGGCGTCGGGCGGGAGGGTCTCTTCTGCTGGGGCCACTGAGCAAGTGTGGCGTACATCGGTGAAAGATATCCGGCCACCCCGCGAACTCCGGGCTCACGGGCCCGGCGGCCACTCAGCGCCTGTCGACCGGGATCTCCAGGGCGGCGCACACCCCGCGCCAGACGTCCTTGGTCTCCCAGCCGGCCTCCAGCGCCTGGTGCACGGTCCGGCCGCCGAGCTCGGACATCACATGATCGCGCGCGAAGGAGTCCGCGTACCCCTCGCCGAAGTAGTCCGCCATCCGCTGCCAGAAGTCCGTCAACCGCATGCGATCAGTATCGCGCTCCTGGGAGTGCAGTCGGACGCGAGCCGCCGTGCGGCAGCTCTTTCCGGCCTACGGTCGGCCCATGGACCGATCCGCAGCAGTCCCCTCCTCCCCACTGGCCCGCGCCGAGCAGTTCGTGTGGCTGACCGCCCGGGTGCTCGAGCAGCGCAGATTCGCGTACCACTTCCTGGGCGGCGGCGCCGACCCGGTCGAGACCGCGCTGGCCGCGTACCTGGGTGATGACGGGGGCTATGGGCACGCTCTGGAGCCGGAGCTGCGCGGCCCGCACAGCCGCCCGCAGCACGCCGCGCACGCGCTGCGCGTCCTGGACGGGATCGGGCGCTGCGGTGGACGGCGCGTGGAGCTGCTGTGCCGCTATCTGACGGAGATCACCACCCCGGACGGCGCGCTCCCGGTGCACCGCCCCGCGCCGCCCGGCGCCGCCGTGGCCTCCTTCAACCCCGTGGCGGACGGCTCGGTCGGCGATCTGCTCGCGACCGGTCCGGTGGTGGGGCTGCTGCACCGCAACGACGTGTGGCACGCGTGGCTGTTCCGGGCGACGGATTTCTGCTGGGCGGCGGTCGCGGCGCTGGAGGAGGGCGCGGCGCCCCGACCGCACGAGGTGCTGGCGGCCGTCGCCTTCCTCGACAGCGCGCCGGACCGCCCCCGCGCGCTGGCGGCGGCGGAACGGCTCGGCCGGCGGGTGCGCAAACAGGGGCTGGTGGTACTGGACCCCGAGCGCGCCGAGGACCACCCGCTGCCGGAGGGCCGCGCCCGGGGCGAGCGGGTGTTCGCACCGGGCGGCGAGCGGGTCCTCGTATACGAGGTGGCGCGCACCCCCGACTCCGCGGCCCGCCCGTGGTTCACCGACGCCGAGGTGGAGCGGTCGCTGGACTTCCTCGCGGACTCCCAGTGCGAGGACGGCGGCTGGCCGCTGCGCCGGCGCCCGTGGGCGCCCGGGGCGGCCCTGGAAGGGCGGCCGATCGTGACCATCGAGGCCCTGCTGACGCTGCGCGCGTACGGCCGCGCGCTCGGCTGAAGGCCCCTCGGCTAAAGGGCCCCTCGGCTAAAGGGCCCGTACGCCCGCGGTGACGACCACGGCGACGGCGACCACCACCAGAAAGGGAGCGCGCAGCACCAGGGCGACCGCCGCCGCGCCGAGCCCGGCGGCCCGCGCGTCGAGGACCAGCTGCTGCCCGTCGCCGAAGGTCTGCTGGGCCGTGAGGGCGGCCAGCAGCGCGACGGGGAGCAGCGCCGCGAGGCGGCGGACGGTGGGGCGCTCGAGAGCCCCGGCGGGCACCGACAGGCCCAGCAGTTTGGCCAGGTAGCACCCGGCCGCGGTGACGCCGATGGCGATCCAGGTGCTCAACGGACCCCGCCCTCCCCGGTGGCGCCCCGGGCGCGCAGGCCGTGTACGGCGAGGACTGCGGGCGCGGCGAGCGCCGCCACCAGGACCGGCACACCGGCGGGCAGCAGCGGCAGACAGCCGAGGACGAGCAGCACCCCGAGACCGGCCGCGGCCCGCTCGACCGTGCCGCGGAGCATGGGGGCCAGCAGAGCGAGGAAGACCGCCGGACCCGCGGCGTCCAGGCCCCACGCCGCGGTGTCGCCGAGCGCGGATGCCCCGAGGGCGCCAACCAGTGTGGTCAGGTTCCACAGGGTGTACAGGCTCAGGCCGGTGACGGTGAAGCCGAGCCGCGCGGTGCGCCGGTCGGGCTGCGCGAGGGCGACGGCGGAGGTCTCGTCGATGACCCAGTGGGCGGCCAGGGGGCGCACCGACCGGGGCAGACCGAGGAGGCCGGACAGCCGCAGCCCGTAGAACGAGTTACGCACCCCCAGGAAGAACGCGCCCGCGGCGGCGGTGAACGGATTGCCGCCCGCCGCCAGCGCGCCGACGAGTGCGAACTGCGAGGCGCCGGTGAAGACGAGGAGGCTGAGCGCACAGGTCTGCAGGACGCTGAGGCCGGCGCCCGCCGACGTCACACCGAAGGCGAATCCGGAGAGCCCGACCGCGACCCCCACACCCAGCGCGTCGCGGACCACGGCCGCGCTCGCCTTGGGTTCAGCGCCGCTGCCGGGCCCGGAGCGGGCCTCGGAGCCGGTACGTATCTCGATCTGTTCTGGCACATCCCGCACAGTAGGAGACCGGACGGCGCCCGGTCTTGTACGTTCTTGCACCGCTCACTCATAGGCGAGCGCTCACGCATGGGCGAGCGCCCGGTTCACCTCCGCGACCACCTCGACGCCGGGTCCTTCGACGAGCGCTTCGCCTACGGCCCGGCCGCGCTCCTCAGCCGGTCGGCCGCGCTCCTCAGCCGGTCGGCGGCGCGCTCGCGCCGGTAGGCGCCGGGCGGCACTCCGACGATCCGGGTGAAGTGACGGTTCAGATGGGGCTGGTCGGTGAAGCCGACGGCCGCGGCCACCTCGGCGGGCGCGGCACCGCCCTCCAGGAGACGGCGGGCCCGGCGCACCCGGGCGTCGGTGAGCCAGGTGTGCGGCGGCATGCCGTAGGCGGCGCGAAAGGCGCGCAGCAGGGCGAAGGGGCCCGTGCCGAGCTCGGCCGCCAGTTGTTCCAGGGTCGGCGGATCCGCCATCCGCTCCTCGAGGAGCTCGCGGGCGCGCGCCGCCGTTCGCGCTCCCGCGGTGCGCGCCGTGCGCGCGGGGAGCGGGCCGCCGTGGTGGCGCAGCAGGTGGGCGACGGCGACGCGCAGCAGGCTGTCGGCGGCGAGCGCGTCGCCCTCCTCGGCCGCCCGGTGCACCTCGCTGATGAGGTGCGCGACGTGCGGGGCCTCGACCATGGGCTCGGCGAACCCGACCGTGCCGCGGACCGTGGTGGTCTCGGCCGCGATCTCGGCGATCACCGACGCGGACGGATAGAGCGTGGCGTAGGCCCAGCCCTCCGGCACCCCGGCGCGCGCGGTGTGCGGCACCTCCGGGTTGATCATGACGACCGTGCCGGGGCCGGCCAGCTCGGTGCCGCTCGGCAGCCCGACCTCCTCCACCCCGCGGGTGACCGCCCCGAACACATACCCGTCGTGCGAGTGCAGGGGAAAGGTGTGGCGCACATAGCGGGCCCGCAGCAGGTCGAGCCCCGGCAGCGCGGTCCAGCGCCAGTGCCGTGCCCACTCCCCTGTCCGCTCCCCCGCCCGCCTGGTGTCCATGGAGCCATTGTGCGCGGCCGCCCAGGGCCATGACCTGCGGGTCCGCCCGTTGTCAGTGGCCCGGTGCACGATGGAGGACATGGCAGGCCCAGCACTCGACGGTTTCTCCCCCGCCACCCGCGGTTGGTTCGCGGGTGCCTTCACCGCGCCCACGCCCGCGCAGGAGGGCGCCTGGCGGGCGATCGGTGCGGGATCGGACGTGCTGGTCGTGGCCCCCACCGGCTCGGGTAAGACCCTGGCCGCGTTTCTCGCCGCGCTCGACCGGCTGGCCAGCACGCCCCCGCCGGCCGAGGCCCGGCGGCGCTGCCGGGTGCTGTACATCTCGCCGCTCAAGGCCCTGGCGGTGGACGTCGAGCGCAACCTCCGCAGCCCGCTCACCGGCATCCGCCAGGAGTCCGTGCGGCTCGGGCTGCCCGAGCCGGAGATCCGGGTGGGCGTCCGCTCCGGCGACACCCCGGCTGCCGAGCGACGCTCCCTGGTCAGCCGCCCGCCGGACATCCTCATCACTACCCCCGAGTCGCTGTTCCTGATGCTCACCTCCTCCGCGCGGGAGGCGCTGCGCGGTGTGGAGACAGTGATCCTGGACGAGGTGCACGCCGTCGCCGGGACCAAGCGCGGCGCGCATCTCGCGCTCTCCCTGGAGCGGCTTGACGAGCTGCTGAACCGCCCGGCCCGGCGGATCGGCCTCTCGGCGACGGTGCGGCCGGTGGACGAGGTGGCGCGCTTTCTGTCGCCGCGGCGCAGGGTGGAGATCGTCCAGCCGCCCTCGGGCAAGGAGTTCGACCTGTCGGTGGTGGTCCCGGTCGAGGACCTGGGCGAGCTGGGCGGCTCCCCCGTACAGGACGGGAGCGACGGGAGTACGGGCGAGAAGCCGTCGATCTGGCCCCATGTGGAGGAGCGGATCGCCGATCTGGTGCAGGCCCACCGCTCGACGATCGTCTTCGCCAACTCCCGCCGCCTCGCCGAGCGGCTGTGCAACCGGCTCAACGAGATCGCGTACGAGCGGGCCACCGGAGAGGCCCTTCCCGAGGACCACTCACCGGCCGAGCTGATGGCCGAGTCGGGGGCGGCCAAGGGGGCGCCCGCGCTGCTGGCCCGCGCGCACCACGGCTCGGTGTCCAAGGAGCAGCGGGCGCTGGTGGAGGAGGACCTGAAGGCGGGCCGGCTGCCCGCCGTGGTGGCCACCTCCAGCCTGGAGCTGGGCATCGACATGGGCGCGGTCGACCTCGTCGTCCAGGTCGAGTCGCCGCCCTCGGTGGCCTCCGGGCTGCAGCGCGTGGGCCGCGCCGGCCACCAAGTGGGCGCGGTCTCCACCGGCGTGGTCTTCCCCAAGTACCGCGGCGACCTGGTGCAGGCGGCGGTGGTCACCGAGCGGATGCGCGAGGGGGCCATCGAGTCGCTGCGCGTGCCCGCCAATCCGCTGGACGTGCTGGCCCAGCAGCTCGTCGCCATGACGGCCGTGGACACCTGGGACGTGGACGAGCTGCTGGCCCTGGTCCGCCGCGCCGCCCCGTTCGCCGCGCTCCCCGAGTCCGCCTACATCTCGGTCCTGGACATGCTCGCGGGCCGCTATCCGTCCGACGCCTTCGCGGAGTTGCGGCCGCGTCTGGTGTGGGACCGCGTGGCGGGCACGGTCACCGGCCGCCCGGGGGCGCAGCGGCTGGCCGTCACCTCGGGCGGCACGATCCCCGACCGCGGGCTGTTCGGGGTCTTCCTGGCCGGCGCCGACCCCAAGAAGGGCGGGGGCAGGGTCGGCGAGCTCGACGAGGAGATGGTCTACGAGTCGCGGGTGGGCGATGTGTTCACCCTCGGCACCACCTCGTGGCGGATCGAGGACATCACCCGCGACCGGGTCGTGGTCACCCCCGCCCCCGGCGTCCCCGGCCGCCTCCCGTTCTGGAAAGGCGACCAGCTGGGCCGCCCGCTGGAACTGGGCCGCGCGCTGGGCGGCTTCCTCCGGGAGATCGGCGGCATGGCCCCCGAGGCGGCCCGGGAGCGGCTGCTGGCCGCCGGGCTCGACACCTGGGCCGCTGACAACGTCCTGGCGTACCTGGACGAGCAGCGCCGCGCCTGCGGCCATGTGCCGGACGACCGCACGATCGTCGTGGAGCGCTTCCGGGACGAGCTGGGCGACTGGCGCGTCGTCATCCACTCCCCCTTCGGCGCGCAGGTCCACGCCCCCTGGGCGCTGGCGCTCGGCGCGCGGCTGGCCGAGCGGTTCGGGCTGGACGCGCAGGCGATGCACGCGGACGACGGCATCGTGCTGCGGCTGCCGGACGCGGACCTGATGGGCCTGGACCTGCTGGACGGCGACCCGATGGCCCAGGGCCGGGAGTACGACTTCGAGCAGTCCCCCGTCGGAGCGGCCGATGTCGCCTTCGACAAGGGCGAGGTCGGCCAGATCGTCACCGACCAGGTGGGCGGCTCGGCGCTGTTCGCCTCCCGGTTCCGCGAATGTGCCGCCCGCGCCCTGCTGCTGCCCCGCCGCAACCCCGGCAAGCGCACCCCGCTGTGGCAGCAGCGCCAGCGGGCCGCGCAGCTGCTCCAGGTGGCGAGCGAGTTCGGGTCGTTCCCGATCGTTCTCGAGGCCGTCCGCGAATGCCTCCAGGACGTGTTCGACGTCCCCGGTCTCACCGAGCTCATGGGCGACCTCGAGTCCCGCCGGGTCCGGCTGGTGGAGGTGACCACCCCGGAGCCGTCCCCGTTCGCCCGCTCGCTGCTCTTCGGCTATGTGGCGCAGTTCCTGTACGAGGGCGACTCCCCGCTGGCCGAGCGCCGGGCCGCCGCGCTCTCCCTCGACTCCCGGCTGCTGGCCGAGCTCCTGGGCCAGGCGGAGCTGCGCGAGCTGCTGGACGCCGACGTCCTGGCCGAGCTGGAGCGCGAGCTGCAGTGGCTCACGGACGACCGCCGGGTCAAGGACGCCGAGGGCGTGGCCGACCTGCTGCGCCTGCTCGGGCCGCTGACCGACGCCGAGCTGGCCGAGCGCGGCGCCGATCCCCAGTGGGCGCGCGATCTGTCGGGCGCCCGCCGGGCCATCCGCGTCCGGGTCGCCGGGCAGGACCACTGGGCGGCCGTCGAGGACGCGGGACGGCTGCGGGACGCGCTGGGCACGGCGCTGCCCGTCGGGGTCCCCGAGGCGTTCACCGAGCCGGTCAAGGATCCGCTCGGGGATCTCCTGGCGCGTTTCGCCCGCACCCACGGCCCGTTCACCTCCGCCCAGGCGGCGGCCCGCTTCGGCCTGGGCACCGCCGTCACCGACGGGGCGCTGCACGGCCTCGCGGCGGGCGGCCGCATCGTCCAGGGCGAGTTCGCCCCGGCCGGCGTCAGCCAGGAGTGGTGCGACGCGGCCGTGCTGCGCCGGCTGCGCCGCCGCTCGCTGGCCGCGCTGCGCCATGAGCTGGAGCCCGTCCCGCCGGCCGCGCTCGCCGCGTTCCTCCCCCGGTGGCAGCACCTGGGCACCCACAGCCTGCGCGGGATCGACGGGCTGGTGCGCGCCATCGAGCAGCTGCAGGGCGCCCCGGTGCCCGCCTCCGCCCTGGAGAAGCTGGTCCTGCCCTCCCGGGTCAGCGACTACACCCCCACCATGCTGGACGAGCTCACCGCGAGCGGCGAGGTCGTATGGGCCGGGGCGGGCGCGCTGCCCGGCAAGGACGGCTGGGTCACCCTCCACCTCGCCGAGGCCGCCCCGCTGCTGCTGCACGCGCCGCACCCTCTGGAGATCGGCCCCCTCCACCAGACCGTGCTGGACGCGCTGGCCGGGGGCTACGGCTTGTTCTTCCGGCAGATCGCCGAACAGGTCCGGGCCGCCGGGCACGACGTCCAGGACCCCCAGCTCGCCGAGGCCATCTGGGACCTGGCCTGGTCCGGCCGGCTCACCGGCGACACCCTCGCCCCGCTGCGCGCCCTGATGGGCTCTGGCCGCACGGCCGGCTCCACCGCCCACCGGGCCAGGCGCGCGGTCCCCCGAGGCCGCTACGGAAGCCTCACCGCCCGCCCCACCGCCTCCCGGAACGGACCGCCCACCGTGGCGGGCCGCTGGTCCCTGCTGCCCGAGCGCGAGCCCGAGCCCACCCACCGCGCCCACGCCCTGGCCCGTACGCTCCTCGACCGCCACGGCGTGGTGACCCGCGGCGCGGTCGCCGCCGAGGGTGTCGAGGGCGGGTTCTCCGCCGCCTATCGCGTGCTGTCCGCCTTCGAGGACAGCGGCCAGGCCCGCCGCGGCTATGTGGTCGAAGGGCTCGGTGCCGCCCAGTTCGCCATGGACGGAGCGGTCGACCGGCTCCGCGCGGTCAGCACGGCCCGTGACACCGGCGACCCCGCCCGCCGCGCCGTGCTCCTCGCCGCGGCCGACTCCGCCAACGCGTACGGGGCGGCCCTCCCCTGGCCCGATCCGCCCGCGGACGCGACCCACCGGCCGGGCCGGAAGGCGGGCTCCCTGGTGGTCCTCGTCGACGGAGAGCTGAGCCTGTACATGGAGCGAGGCGGCAAGACGCTGCTCGCCTGGCATGACGACACCCGGCTCGACGCGGCGGTCGAGGCGCTGGCCCAGGCCGCGCGGGCGGGCTCGCTGGGCACGGTGACCGTGGAGCGGGTCAACGGGGCGGCCGCGCTGTCCTCCCCGACGGGGCGCGCCCTGGAGGCCGCGGGCTTCCATCCCACCCCCCGCGGTCTGCGCCTGCGCCCCTGACCAGCGGGCCGCACACCGGCGTGGCGGGGCATCCCCCGAAGGGGCGCGCCGCCCGCGCCGGAGGCGCTGATGTACACCGTGAAAGGGAGAGCGCGCGCAGGCCGCGAGGGCTGCGATCGATATGCGGCTACCGCCGCGCGAGCGGCTGAGCACGGTCGACCGTCGACAGGGGCTCAGGCGCCCCGGAGGGGAACCGAGCCAGAATGGAGGCACCCATGCCCGAAGGAGACACCGTCTGGCGGACGGCCAAACGCCTGGACCAGGCCCTGGCGGGCCGGCCGCTCACCGGCTGCGACCTGCGCGTCCCCCGGCTGGCCACGGTCGACCTCGCCGGGCGCCAGGTGATGGACGTCACCGCGCGCGGAAAGCATCTGCTCACCCGTCTGGAGGGCGGCCTGACGCTCCACTCCCATCTGCGGATGGACGGCACCTGGCAGCTGTACGACCCCGGCGAGCGGTGGCGCGGCGGGCCGCTCCACCAGGTCCGCGCCATCCTCAGCACCGCCGAGCGCACGGCCGTCGGCTACCGTCTCCCCGTCCTCGAACTGCTCCGCACCACGGACGAGGACCGGGCCGTCGGACACCTCGGCCCCGATCTCCTCGGCCCCGACTGGGACCCGCACGAGGCCCTGCGCCGGCTCCTCGCCGACCCCGCCCGCCCTCTTGGCGAGGCGCTGCTCGACCAGCGCAACCTCGCGGGGATCGGCAATGTGTACAAGTCGGAGCTGTGTTTCCTGGTGCGCGTCTCCCCGTGGCTGCCTATCGGCCAAGTTCCGTCCCCGGAGCGCCTGGTGGCCCTCGCCAAAAAGCTCCTGGAAGCCAACAAGGCCCGGCCGGCGCGCATCACCACGGCCGAGTCGCGCGCCGACCGCCGGCTGTGGGTCTACGGCCGGGCGGGCAAGCCCTGTCTGCGCTGCGGGACGCCCGTACGCATGGAGCAGGGCCGCGCCGACAAGGAGCGCAGCACGTACTGGTGCCCGGCCTGCCAGCCAGGCCCGACCGTCGACGGCTGACCGCCCCGACCGTCGCCGATTCACCAACTAATTGACGACCCGTCAGATCCAGTCGTACGGTCACGCCATGACCCTCACCGCGTACGACCTCACCGGCCGCACCGCACTGGTCACCGGCGCGGCCAGCGGAATCGGCCGGGCCAGCGCCGCCCTGCTCTCCGAGGCCGGCGCGACCGTCCACTGCGCGGACCTGGACGGCAAGGGCGCGCAACGGACAGCCGACGACATCACCGCGTCCGGTGGCAGCGCCCACGCCCACACCCTCGATGTCACCGACCGCGCGCAGATCGCCGCCACGGTGGCCGCCATACGCACCGGCGCAGCCCTCGACATCATGGCCAACATCGCCGGAATCATGCACAGCAGCACCGTTCTGGAGACGGACGACGCCGACCTCGACCGCGTCCTGGCGGTCAACTTCAAGGGGGTGCTGTACGGCTGTCAGGCGGCCGCCCGCGCCATGATCGAGCAAGGCACCGGCGGCACCATTGTCACGATGGCCTCCGGCGCCATCGACACCGGCGCGCCCGGCCTGCTCTGCTACGGCGTCACAAAGGCCGCCGTCGTCCAGCTCACCAAGACCCTCGCCACCGAGGTGGGCCGTCATGGCATCCGCGTCAACGCCGTCGCCCCCGGGTGGATTCGCACACCCATGACCGACCGCCACAGCGATGAGGAGCAGCGCCTCGCGGAAGAGCCGATGGTGCGGCGCACTCCGCTGGGGCGGGTGGGCGAACCGACGGACGTCGCGCACGCCGTGCTGCACCTGGCGTCCGACGCCTCATCCTTCATGACCGGCCAGATCCTGCGTCCGAACGGCGGCGTCGCCATGCCCTGGTGACCCCAACCCTGGTGACCCAGGCCCTTGCGACCCCGGCCCCTGCGACCCCGGCCCTGGTGGCCCCGGCCGCGACCGCGGCCCCGACGCGATCCGGCGCACCGACCGCCCCCGGGAGGGACCGCAGTGCACCGGCAGCAGACTCAGACCCCAGCCGCCCGCCGTGAACGCCCCCTCGACCGGCCCGGTCTGCTCCGGCGCCGCGGCCAGCCGCAGCACCGCCCACCACCACACCCCGCCGAGAGCGAGCGCGACCGCCCACCGGACCGGTCCGCGGCGCTGGTTGTCGGCCCCTCCCACGGCTGCCATCGACTGCCTCCTTCGGCCGACGCTAGACGCCCGCTCACGGACGACGGGAGGGCGCACGGAAGGCTCATGGGCGCGTGTCAGACATCCCGCGCCCCTGAAGTCTGCCCAGCCTCTCCGACCCCGCACCCAGCACCGGGGGACCACCGCCGCCCCGGGCGACCGGGCTAGCGGCCGTTGACGTTCTCCGCCTGGAACATCCAGTGGTGCTTCTCCAGATCACGCGTGAGCCCGATGAGGATGTCCTGCGTCACGGGATCGGGTTCGGCCGTGGCCTCGATGCGGTCCCGCATACGGGTGATCACGGATCCCAGACCGACCACCAGGGCCCGCACCGCATCCCTGTCTTCGGTCCAGCCGGTCCTGGCCGTCTCGATGCCACTGGTCGCGGCCACGGTGGCGGCACGGCCGTCCGGGGGCACCCCGAGCGCCGAGGCCCGCTCCGCGACGGTGTCGGCGTGCGCCCTGGCGGTGCTGACAACGTCGTCCAGTTGCAGATGCACCGAACGGAAACGCGGGCCGACGATGGTCCAGTGGACCTGCTTGCTCACGAGCGCCAGATCGACGAGGTCAACGAGGGCACCCTGCAGCGCGTCGCCGACGACCTTGAGGTTCTCCTCCGAGAGCGGGCTCTTCACCACAGACATCCATCTCCTCCTTTTCGACCTGTTGACTGTTTTTTGAATACCTTTTGAACTATTTGAGGGCTTTTAAGCCCCCTCCACCTTCCCATAGAGTCACCCGTGCGCGACCGGGCAAACGTCGAGCCCCGGTCGGTGTACTACCGACCGGGGCTCAAAAGCTCTTCGCTGTCAGGGTGCGGCGCACCAGGGCACCACGGCGATCAGGCCGCGACCACGTCCACAGCCTCCGCGGGCGCCTTGATGGTCACCCGCTCCTCCGGGACACCCGTCACGGACGTCACGGAAACCGAATTGAGCATGGGCCGCATCGGTGCGGGCACCTTCTCGCTCGCCGCCGCCGACTCCGCCAGCTCCGCGAGCGACAACTCGTCGCTCACCTCTCGCATGACCTGGGACATCCTGACGTCCAGTGCGTCGCAGATCGCGGACAGCAGCTCGGACGACGCCTCCTTCTGGCCGCGCTCCACCTCTGAGAGATAGCCGAGGGACACCCGGGCGGAGGAGGACACCTCGCGCAGGGTACGGCCCTGGCGCTGGCGCTGCCGGCGCAGCACGTCACCCAGCAGGCGACGGAGCAGAATCATCGCTGGCTCCCTCCTCGGACCTCGGATCCGGATCCTTCACGCCCCACCGTACCGCCTCTTGCTGCGCCCGTGCGGGGAGCGATGTCGTGTTCACTCAGGGCTGCAAACATCAAATCCCCCCGCGTTGTTCCGTATCCTGTGCCCTCGCAGTCGCGATCAATTCCCCCAACAGCAGCTTGACCGCCGCCTCCACGGTCTGTCCACGGATTCCGGCACGGTCTCCGGCCAGCCTCAGCGCCACCTCGGTGGCCGCCCCGGACGGCCCCGCCACGGCCACATGGACCGTGCCCACGGGCTGTCCGTCCTGCGGTGTGGGCCCGGCCACACCCGTGGTCGCCACACCCCAATCCGCGCCCAGCACCCGCCGCACACCCTGCGCCATCTGCCGGGCGACCTCCGCGTCCACGGCCCCGCGGGCGTCGAGCAGGGCACCGTCCACACCCAGCAGATCCCGCTTGAGTCCGGTGGCGTACGCGGTCACCGAGCCGCGGAAGGAGCGGGACGCGCCCGGTACGGCGGTCAGCTCGGCGGCCAGCAGCCCGCCGGTCAGCGACTCGGCGACGGCGATCGTCTCCCCGTGCCCCTCCAGCAGCCCCAGCGCCTCGGCCGCCACTCCCCCGACACCCCCGATGCCCCCATTTCCCCCGTGTTCCCCGGTCATCCCACGGACTCCCGCTCCGCGGCCAGCCCGGCCCGGCGCAGCACGATCGCCTGCCGGACGTAGTCGAGGCCGGTGAGCACGGTGAGCCCCACGGCCACGGCCATCACCCAGAAGCGCAGGGTGGCCAGCGGTCCGGTGAGCGCCAGAATGTACATGCCGACCGCGATGCCCTGCGCGAGCGTCTTCATCTTCCCGCCGCGGCTGGCCGGAATGACCCCGTGCTTGATCACCCAGAAGCGCATCAGTGTGATCCCGATCTCACGGAAGAGGATCACTCCGGTGACCCACCACGGAAGGTCGGACAGGGCCGACAGACAGATCAGCGCGGCGCCCATGATCGCCTTGTCGGCGATCGGGTCGGCGATCTTGCCGAAGTTGGTGACCAGGTTGTACCGGCGGGCCAGGTGCCCGTCGAAGAGGTCGGTGATCATGGCGATGGCGAACGCGGCCCAGGCGAAGGAGCGCCAGGCCGGGTCGTACCCGCCGTTGTGCAGCATCAACAACACGAACCCGGGCACCAGCAGCAGCCGGATCATGGTGAGGATGTTGGCGATGTTCCACAGCCCTGCGGGCCGGGCGGCCGCGGCCGCCCGGTGGTGACCCCCCGCGGCGGAGGCCGGGACTCCGCTCATCTGCCGGCCTCCTCGGAACACGCGCCGCCCGCCGGCGGCTCCCCCTGCTCCAGCACCTCGGCGACCAGGTCCACGCCTTCCGTCGCCACCACCTTCGCCGTGACCAGTTGCCCCACGGCGGGCACCGGACCGCTCCCGGACATGGTCAGCAGGGTCTGGCCGTCGGTCTCGGGCGCCTGGTGGGCGGCGCGGCCCACCAGGGATCCCACCCCCTCATAAGCGCCGCCGGCGCCGTCGGTGTCCTCGGCGGCGTACGCGTCACCGGACTCCTCGACCAGCACCTCGACCACATCGCCAAGACGCTCCTCGGCCCGCTGCGCGGTGAGCTCCTCGGCCAGCCGCGAGATATGCGCCAGCCGCTCGGCGACCTCGTCCGGATCGACCTTGTCCTCGTATGTCGCGGCCTCGGTGCCCTCCTCGTCCGAATACCCGAAGACGCCGATGGCGTCCAGCCGGGCCGCGCCGAGGAACCGCTCCAGCTCGGCCAGGTCGTCCTCGGTCTCGCCGGGGAAGCCGACGATGAAGTTGGACCGGACACCCGCCTGCGGCGCCTTGGCCCGGATCCGGTCCAGCAGCTCCAGGAAGCGGTCGGTGTCCCCGAAGCGGCGCATCGCCCGCAGCACCGAGGGGGCGGAGTGCTGGAAGGACAGATCGAAGTACGGCGCGACCTTCTCGGTCGACGTGAGCACGTCGATCAGCCCGGGCCGCATCTCGGCGGGCTGGAGATAGCTGACCCGGATCCGCTCGATGCCGTCCACCGCGGCCAGCTCGGGCAGCAGCGTCTCCAGCAGCCGGATGTCGCCGAGGTCCTTGCCGTACGACGTGTTGTTCTCGGAGACCAGCATGATCTCCTTCACGCCCTGCTCGGCCAGCCAGCGTGTCTCGCCCAGTACGTCGGAGGGTCTGCGGGAGATGAAGGACCCGCGGAAGGACGGGATGGCGCAGAAGGAGCACCGCCGGTCGCAGCCGGAGGCCAGCTTGACGGAGGCCACCGGACTGCTGCCCAGTCTGCGGCGCAGCGGGGCCCGGGGCCCGGATGCAGGGGCCACGCCCGCGGGCAGATCCTCGGGCACGGGCAGGTCCTCGGGCGCGGGGGCGGCCTCGGCCTGCGCATGGCCCGGCAGGGCGACCTCGGCGGCCCCCTGCCGCTCGGCCGGGCTGACGGGCAGCAGCTTGCGCCGGTCGCGCGGCGTGTGCGAGGCGTGGATCCCACCCGACAGGATGGTCTGCAGCCGGTCCGAGATATGGGCGTAGTCGTCGAAGCCGAGCACCCCGTCGGCCTCGGGCAGCGCCTCCGCCAGCTCTTTTCCGTACCGCTCGGCCATGCAGCCGACGGCGACCACGGCCTGGGTGCGGCCGTGGTCCTTGAGGTCGTTGGCCTCCAGCAGGGCGTCGACCGAGTCCTTCTTGGCCGCTTCTACGAATCCACACGTGTTGACGACGGCGACATCAGCATCGGCGGCTTCCTCGACGAGCTCCCAGCCGTCCGCCGCCAAGCGGCCTGCGAGCTCCTCCGAGTCCACCTCGTTACGGGCGCAGCCAAGAGTGACAAGGGCGACGGTGCGGCGTTCGGACATGGGCTCAGACTACTTCGTCGCGCCGACACCTCCCGCTGCCAGGGCTCCCGTCCGGCTGTCGGCTCAGCCCGCCTCGGGATCTCCCTTGGTGTAGCTCAGCCGCTGGACCTGCCCGTTGGCCGCCAGATCCTTGACCTCCTTGCCGTTCACGAACAGCTTGATGGCCTGGGCGTTGCCGAGCACCAGATCGATCCGCTTGCTGTCGCTGAAGGTCTTGGAGTCGCCCTGGCGCAGCAGGCCCTCGTGGATCAGCCGTCCGTTGTGGTCCTGGGCGGAGATCCAGCTCTGCCCGTTCTCCGCGGTCAGCCTGACCGTGACCTTGTCCGCCGGAACACCCGCGATGGCGCTGTCAGAAGGCTCGGGCTTCTGGTCGGCCGGCTTGGTGGGGGTCGGCTTGGCGGTGGGCTTGGTCGTCGGCGGCTTGGCCGTCGTGCTCTCCTCGGCGACCGTGGAGCGGCCGTCCCCCTTTCCGCCGTCCTCGCCGCTGAAGAGCGTGAAGCCGACGAATCCGACCACCGCGACGATCGCCGCGACCATGGCGGCCGTCCAGTTGGGGCGGCGGGGCTCGGGGCGGATCCGCTCGGCCTCGAACACCGGCGCCGCCAGGGTCGGCTCCGGGCGGCCTCCGTGCTCGGCGTCGTACTGGGCGACCAGGGCGTCCGGATCGAGACCGACGGCGCGGGCGAGCACGCGGATATGCCCTCTGGCGTATACGTCGCCGCCGCACCGCGCGTAGTCGTCCTGCTCGATGCCTTGCAGCAGGGGAACGCGCACCCGGGTGGTCGTACTGACCTCGTCGACGGTCAGCCCCGCGGCGATGCGGGCCTGCTGGAGGGCGCGGCCGACCGAAGGCCGGTCGTCTTCTGGCGAGTTGCCGGGGGAGTTGCCGATGGACACGGGGGCGCCTTTCGAGCGTGTAGCCACCTGCTGGAGGTTCAGTTTAGGGGTGGGGCGAAAGGGTCGGGCAAGCGGGAGGACGGAGTTTGTCCGCCATCAGGATTGCCGTATGACCACCATCGTGGGACATCGCTTTGCCACCTCCCTCAACTTGACGTATCGGCAGGGGAAACGGTTGCCCGCCGATTCCTTACGGGTGAGCCTCCCCGCGGATCACCGCGAGCACTCCATCCAATTCATCCGGTTTGACCATGACATCGCGCGCCTTGGATCCCTCGCTCGGGCCGACGATCCCCCGCGACTCCATGAGGTCCATCAGCCGGCCCGCCTTGGCGAAGCCGACCCGCAGCTTGCGCTGGAGCATCGACGTCGACCCGAACTGTGTGGAAACGACCAGCTCAGCGGCCTGGCACAGCAGGTCCAGATCGTCGCCGATGTCCTCGTCGATCTCCTTCTTCTTCGCCGTCCCGACGGTGACGTCGTCGCGGAAGACGGGCGCCATCTGTGCCTTGCAGTGCTCGACAATGGCGGCGACCTCCTCCTCCGTGACGAAGGCGCCCTGCATCCGGACCGGCTTGCTCGCGCCCATCGGCAGGAACAGGCTGTCGCCCTTGCCGATCAGCTTCTCGGCACCGGCCTGGTCCAGGATCACCCGGCTGTCGGCCAGCGAGGAGGTGGCGAAGGCGAGCCGTGAAGGCACATTCGCCTTGATCAGGCCGGTGACGACGTCCACGGACGGCCGCTGGGTGGCCAGCACCAGATGGATGCCCGCCGCGCGGGCCAGCTGGGTGATGCGGACGATCGAGTCCTCGACGTCCCGGGGCGCGACCATCATCAGGTCGGCGAGCTCGTCGACGATCACCAGCAGATACGGATAGGGCTTGAGCTCGCGCTCGCTGCCGTCCGGCTGCTTCACCTTGCCGGCGCGGACCGCCGCGTTGAAGTCGTCCACATGCCGGAAGCCGAACGCCGCGAGGTCGTCGTAGCGCAGGTCCATCTCCCGGACGACCCACTGCAGGGCCTCGGCGGCGCGCTTGGGGTTGGTGATGATCGGCGTGATCAGATGCGGGATGCCCTCGTACGCGGTCAGCTCCACACGCTTGGGGTCGACCAGCACCATCCGCACATCGTCCGGGGTGGCGCGCACCATGACCGAGGTGATCAGGCAGTTGATGCACGACGACTTTCCGGAGCCGGTGGCGCCGGCCACCAGCACATGGGGCATGGCCGCCAGGTTGTGCGCGACATAGCCGCCCTCGACGTCCTTGCCGAGCGCGACGATCATCGGGTGGTCGTCGCCGACGGAGTCGGCCGAGCGCAGCACGTCCCCCAGCCGGACCATCTCACGGTCGCTGTTGGGGATCTCGATGCCCACGGCGGACTTGCCGGGGATCGGGCTGATGATGCGCACATCGGGGCTGGCGACGGCGTAGGCGATGTTCTTGGTCAGCGCCGTGATCCGCTCGACCTTCACCGCGGGGCCCAGCTCGACCTCGTAGCGGGTGACCGTCGGGCCGCGGGTGAAGCCGGTGACGGACGCGTCCACCTTGAACTCGGTGAACACGTTCGACAGCGAGGCGACGACGGCGTCGTTGGCCGCGCTGCGGCTCTTGCCGGGGCCGCCGCGCTCCAGCAGCTCGAGCGAGGGCAGGGCATAGGTGATGTCGCCGGAGAGCTGCAGCTGCTCGGCGCGCGGCGGCAGTGGCTCGGAGGGCTCGGGCGCGGGCCGGGTCAGGTCGGGGACGACGGCCGCCTGCTCCCCCTCATCGGCCCCGTCTGGCCCCTTCGGCCGATCGGGCCGCTTCCGCTTGCCCGCCGTGGCGCCCGCCTTGCCGGTCTGCTCGGCGTCGCGCGCACCCGGCACCGCGCCCGTATCGGACCCGGTGCCCCGGTCGGTGGAGATCCCGCTGCTGAGCCCGGCGACCAGCGGTGAGGGCTGGACGCCGTGCAGCACCGCCCCGTCCAGGGCCGCGGCAGCGGCGGCCGCCACGTCCACGGCGTCCATCGGGCGGTCGAGCGGCGGCTGCGCGGACGGCGCGCGGCGCGTCCGCCGGCGCTTGCGCAGCGCCTCCTCCTCGGCCCGCTCCGGGTCGCCGGCACCCTGCGGGCCCCCCTGGCCCGCCGAGGCCCGCCGAGGCCGTCTGGCGGGCGTCTCGCGCCATTCCTCGGCGTACTCCCCGGCGCCGTAGGGGTCGTAGTCGTCGTAGGCCCCGTAGTCCTCGTCGTCGGCCTGGTACTCGGCGGGGCGCTCCCGTACGAGGCCGAGCTTGACGCCGAGCCGGCGCAGCCGCTGCGGGATGGCGGCGACCGGCGTCGCGGTGACGACCAGCAGCCCGAAGACGGTGAGCAGCACCAGCAGCGGTACAGCCAGCACCTCGCCCATCGCGAGGATCAGCGGCCGGGACGCCGCCCAGCCGACGAGACCGCCCGCGTCCTGGATCGCCTGGGTGCCCTGGCCGCGCCCCGGCGCCCCGCAGGCGATGTGGACCTGTCCGAGGACGCCGATCACCAGGGCGGACAGGCCGATGACGATCCGTCCGTTCGCCTCCGGCTTCTCGGGGTGGAGGATCAGCCGGACCGCGATGGCGCCCAGCAGTATCGGCACGACCAGGTCGAGCCGGCCGAAGGCGCCGGTGACCAGCACTTCGACCAGATCGCCGACCGGGCCCTGGAGATTGGACCAGGTGCCGACCGCGACGATCAGGGCCAGGGCGAGCAGCAGCAGCGCGCTGCCGTCCTTGCGGTGGGCCGGGTCCAGCCCCTTCGCGCCGCGCCCTATGCCGCGGAACAGCGCCGCGACGCCGCGGGCCAGGCCCATCCATACGGCGCGCGCCACGCGCAACACACCGCTGGTGGGGTTGGGCGCCGGCTTGGGCGGCGCGGCCTTGGCGGCGGCCTTCTTCGGCGCGGCCTTCTTCGCGGGCGCGGCGGATTTCTTGGCAGGCGCCTTCTTGGCAGCCGCCTTCTTCGCGGGTGCCTTCTTGGCAGCGCCCCCGGACTGCCCGGCGCGCTTCTTCGAGGTGCCCGCCGTGCTCTGGGAACCCTTGCCGGACGTACGAGAGGCCATGAGGGCGAGATTACCCGCGTCCGCCGTACGGAGCACGCATACGGCGATGGCAGGCGTCACTCACGTCACGCCGCTCACGCCACACCCGTGACGGCCCCGGCTGCCCCGGCGGGCGGAAGGGCGCGGGGTGACAGGACATCAGAGCGACGGGACGTCACGGCCGGGGCGCCGCAAGGAGCGTGACCGCGCGCCGCTCAGGCCTGCGAGGGCATCGGGCTCGCCCCACCACCGGCGCCGGGCTCCAACGCGTCCAGCGCCCGCCGCAGTCCGGTCAGTTTCCGCTCCAGATGGGCGGCGGTCGCCACGGCGGCCGCGTCCGCGGACTCGTCCAGCTGCTTCGACAGCGCCTCGGCCTGCTCCTCCACCGCGGCCAGCCGCGCGGACAGCTCGGCCAGCAGCCCCGCCGCCTCCTTGGCGTCCTCCCCGGCGGACTGGCCGCCCTCCAACTGCAGCCGCAGCAGCGAGGCCTGCTCCCTCAGCTGGCAGTTCTTCATATACAGATCGACGAAGACCGAGACCTTCGCGCGCAGCACCCATGGGTCGAACGGCTTGGAGATGTAGTCGACCGCGCCCGCCGCATACCCGCGGAAGGTGTGATGCGGACCATGGTTGATCGCGGTGAGAAAGATGATCGGGATGTCGCGGGTCCGCTCCCGCCGCTTGATATGCGCGGCGGTCTCGAAACCGTCCATCCCCGGCATCTGGACGTCCAGCAGGATGACCGCGAAGTCGTCCGTCAGCAGCGCCTTGAGCGCTTCCTCCCCTGACGATGCCCGTACCAGTGTCTGATCGAGCGCGGAGAGAATGGCCTCCAGCGCCAGCAGATTCTCCGGCCGGTCATCGACCAGGAGGATCTTGGCCTTCTGAACCATGGCCCGTCCTCCTCGCCCCGGCATGGGGCCTCCCCTGCTCGAAGAGCTCGGGGAAGCGCCGGGCGCCGCCCCGGGGGACGACTCCCTTGCGCCGCCCGTCCTTGTGCCGGTCATGGTAGCCGCACCCCGCTGTTCGCCACACCCTGTCACCGCGATGTCACTGTGCACGTAGCAGAAACGCGGTAAGAGACCAGAAGGTTCCCCGAACACGGTGTTCCCACACGTGTTCGGCGACACTCAGTCAACAGCCTTGCGGCCGCCGCGTTCCCGCCGGTTACTCCGTGCCCATCCACTGTTCCATGACCGCGAGGAGATGATCCGTGTCCACGGGCTTGGTCACATAATCCGACGCACCGGCCTGGATGCTCTTCTCCCGGTCGCCCTTCATCGCCTTCGCGGTGAGGGCGATGATCGGCAGCCCGGCGAACTGCGGCATCCGGCGGATCGCCGCCGTCGTGGCGTAACCGTCCATCTCCGGCATCATGATGTCCATCAGGACGAGTACGACGTCGTCATGCTGCTCCAGCACCTCGATGCCCTCCCGGCCGTTCTCGGCGTAGAGCACCTGCAGCCCGTGCTGCTCCAACACGCTGGTGAGCGCGAACACATTGCGGATGTCGTCGTCGACGATCAGCACCTTCTCGCCGTGGAACCCACCCACCGGCTCCGGCGCGACCAGGTCCTGACCACCCAACAGCCAGGGCTCGGGCGCCTCCGTACGCCGCGGGGCCGGGCGGCGGCCCGACCGGGCCAGGGCCGCCCCGCCGACCTCCTCGTGCGGCGCGACCCGCCGACCGCTCCGGTAGCCCCCAGCGCCGCCGCGCGCCCGCTGCTGGCGCCCCGACACGGGCACCGAAGGCTCCCGCACGGCCTCCTGCGGCTCCGCGGCGCCCTCCTCGCCCGCGGCCTCGGCGCCGCTGTCCAGCACGGCCTCCAGGGCCAGCGCGGGCTCTCCGACGGGGCCGAGCTGCGGGTAGCCCTGGGGCGGCAGCTGGCTGGGGTGGAGCGGCAGGTACAGCGTGAAGGTCGAGCCGCGGCCCGGCTCGCTGGCGGCGTGGATCTCACCGCCGAGCAGCCGGGCGATCTCCCGGCTGATGGACAGGCCGAGGCCGGTGCCACCGTACTTGCGGCTGGTGGTGCCGTCGGCCTGCTTGAACGCCTCGAAGATCACCCGCATCTTGCTGCTCGCGATGCCGATACCGGTGTCGGTGACCGAGAACGCGATCATCTCGGCGTCCGGGTCGCGCAGCGCGCCGTGCTCCAGCAGCTGCTCCCGGATCCCGTCGGGCACATCCGCGCCCGCGGGCCTGATGACCAGCTCCACGGCGCCGGTGTCGGTGAACTTCACCGCGTTGGACAGCAGGTTGCGCAGCACCTGCAGCAGCCGCTGCTCGTCGGTGTGCAGCGTCGCCGGGAGCTCCGGGGAGACCCGTACGGAGAAGTCCAGGCCCTTCTCCGCGGTCAGCGGCCTGAACGTCGCCTCCACGTAGTCGACGAGCTGGATCAGGGCGATACGGGTCGGGCTGACGTCCATCTTGCCCGCCTCGACCTTCGACAGGTCCAGGATGTCGTTGATCAGCTGGAGCAGGTCCGAGCCAGCGCCGTGGATGGTCTCGGCGAACTCCACCTGCTTGGGCGAGAGATTGCCGTCGGCGTTGTCGGCCAGCAGCTTGGCGAGGATCAGCAGGGAGTTGAGGGGGGTGCGCAGCTCATGCGACATGTTCGCCAGGAACTCGCTCTTGTAGCGCATCGAGACGGCGAGTTGCTCGGCGCGCTCCTCCAGCACCTGCCGGGCGTCTTCGATCTCGGTGTTCTTGACCTCGATGTCGCGGTTCTGCCGCGCCAGCAGCGCCGCCTTCTCCTCCAGCTCCGCGTTGGAGGCCTGCAGCGCCTTCTGCCGGTTCTCCAACTCGGCGGACCGCTCCTGCAGCTGTTCCGTGAGCTCCTGCGACTGCTTGAGCAGCACCTCCGTCTTGGTGTTGACGCTGATGGTGTTGACGCTGGTGCCGATCATCTCGGCGATCTGGTTGAGGAAGTCCCGCTGGATCTGGGTGAAGGGCTGGAAGGAGGCCAGCTCGACCACGCCGAGGAGCTGGCTCTCGAACAGCACCGGCAGCACGATCACATTGGCGGGGGCGGCCTCGCCGAGGCCCGAGGAGATCTTCAGGTAGTTCGGCGGCACCCGCTCGATCAGGATGCTGCGCTTCTCCACCGCGACCGTGCCGATGAGCGAGTCACCCGGCCGGAAGGTGGTCGGCATGGTGCCCCTGGAGTAGCCGTAACTGCCGATCAGGCGCAGCTCGTACGGGTCCTCGTCACTGTCGGCGCCGCTCTCGTCGGTCGGCACCGCCAGGAAGAACGCGCCGTGCTGCGCGGAGACCACCGGGGTCAGCTCGCTCATGATCAGCCGGGCGACGTCCGCCAGGTCGCGCCGCCCCTGCATCAGACCGGAGATACGGGCCAGGTTGCCCTTGAGCCAGTCCTGCTCCTCGTTGGCGCGCGTCGTCTCGCGCAGGTTGGCGATCATGGTGTTGATGTTGTCCTGGAGGACCTGGATCTCGCCCGCGGCATCCACATCGATCTTGAGGTTGAGGTCGCCGCGGGTCACCGCGGTGGCGACCTCGGCGATGGCGCGCACCTGACGGGTCAGGTTACCGGCCATCTCGTTCACCGACTCGGTCAGGTCCATCCAGGTGCCGGCCACGTCCCGCACCCGCGCCTGACCGCCCAGCTGCCCCTCGGTGCCCACCTCGCGGGCCACCCGGGTGACCTGGTCGGCGAACGACGACAGCTGGTCGACCATTGTGTTGATCGTCGTCTTGAGCTCCAGGATCTCGCCCCGGGCCTCGATGTCGATCTTCTTCGTCAGATCACCCTGGGCGATCGCCGTGGTGACCATCGCGATGTTGCGGACCTGCCCGGTCAGGTTGGACGCCATCGAGTTCACGGACTCGGTGAGGTCCTTCCAGGTCCCCGAGACGCCGGGCACCCGCGCCTGGCCGCCGAGGATGCCGTCGGTGCCCACCTCGCGCGCCACCCGGGTGACCTCGTCCGCGAACGACGACAGCGTCGTCACCATCGTGTTGACGGTGTCGGCGAGCTGTGCGACCTCGCCCCGCGCCTCGACCGTCACCTTCTTCGTCAGATCCCCGTTGGCGACCGCGGCCGAGACCTGGGAGATGTTGCGCACCTGAATGGTGAGGTTGTTGGCCATCAGGTTGACGTTGTTGCTCAGGTCCTTCCAGATGCCGGTCACACCCGGCACCCGCGCCTGACCACCCAGCTGGCCCTCCGTACCCACCTCACGGGCCACTCGCGTGACCTGCTCCGCGAACGACGACAGCTGGTCCACCATCGTGTTCACGGTCGTGACGAGTTCCAGGATCTCGCCCTTGGCGTCGACCGTGATCTTCTTCGACAGATTGCCCTTGGCGACCGCCGTGGTCACCTCGGCGATGGAGCGCACCTGAGAAGTCAGGTTGTCGGCCATGCCGTTCACCGACTGGGTGAGGTCCTTCCAGGTGCCGGAGACCCCCTGCACCTCGGCCTGTCCGCCCAGTTGGCCCTCCGTACCCACCTCGCGGGCCACCCTGGTGACCTCCTCGGCGAACGAGGACAGCTGGTCGACCATGGTGTTCAGGGTGTTCTTGAGCTCCAGGATCTCGCCGCGCGCATCGACCTCGATCTTCTGCGACAGATCGCCACGCGCCACCGCCGTGGCGACCTGCGCGATGCTGCGTACCTGGGCGGTCAGATTGCCCGCCATGCTGTTCACCGAATCGGTCAGATCGCGCCAGACGCCCGCCACGCCGGGCACCCGAGCCTGCCCGCCAAGACGGCCCTCCGTGCCCACCTCGCGGGCGACCCGGGTCACCTGCTCGGCGAAGTCGGAGAGCTGGTCGACCATCGTGTTGATGGTGTTCTTCAGCTCCAGGATCTCGCCGCGGGCGTCCACCTCGATCTTCTGCGACAGATCGCCGCGCGCCACCGCCGTGGTCACCTGCGCGATTCCGCGCACCTGCGAAGTCAGGTTCCCCGCCATGGAGTTGACGGAGTCGGTCAGGTCCTTCCAGGTGCCGCTGACGCCGTCGACCCGGGCCTGACCGCCAAGCCGGCCCTCGGTGCCCACGTCCCGGGCCATCCGCGTGACCTGGTCGGCGAAGGAGGACAGCTGGTCCACCATGGTGTTCACGGTGTTCTTCAGCTGGAGCATCTCGCCGGAGACGTCCACGGTGACCTTCTGCGACAGATCGCCGTTGGCGACCGCCGTCGTCACCTGCGCGATGTTGCGGACCTGTCCGGTGAGGTTACGGAACGCGGTGTTCACCGAATCGGTGAGATCCTTCCACGTTCCCGCCGCACCAGGCACCTGCGCCTGACCGCCGAGCTCGCCCTCGACGCCGATCTCCCGCGCCACCCGCGTCACCTCGGCGCCGAAGGACTGCAGCTGGTCGACCATCGTGTTGACGGTGTTCTTCAGCTCCAGCATCTCGCCGGCCACATCGACCGTGACCTTCTGCGACAGATCGCCGTTGGCCACCGCCGTCGTCACCTGCGCGATGTCCCGCACCTGCGCGGTGAGGTTACGGAACGCGGTGTTCACCGAATCGGTGAGATCCTTCCACGTTCCCGCCGCACCAGGCACCTGCGCCTGACCGCCCAGCAGGCCCTCGGCCCCGACCTCGCTGGCCACCCGCGTCACCTCGTCCGCGAAGGTGCGCAGCGTCTCGGTCATCGTGTTGATCGTCTCGGCGAGCTGGGCGACCTCGCCGCGCGCGCTCACCGTCACCTTCTGTGACAGATCGCCATTGGCGACCGCCGTGGTGACCTGGGCGATCCCGCGCACCTGGGCGGTGAGATTCCCGGCCATCAGGTTGACGGAGTCCGTGAGGTCCTTCCACACCCCCGCCACGCCGGGGACCTTCGCCTGACCGCCGAGCTCGCCCTCGGTGCCCACCTCGCGGGCGACCCGCGTCACCTCCGAGGCGAAGGACGAGAGCTGGTCCACCATCGTGTTGACGGTGTTTTTCAGTTCGAGCATCTCGCCGGCCACGTGAACCGTGACCTTACGGGACAGATCACCCTTGGCCACCGCCGTGGTCACCAGGGCGATGTCCCGTACCTGAGCGGTGAGCCGGGACGCCATCGTGTTGACGGACTCCGTGAGGTCCTTCCAGGAACCCGACATTCCGCGCACCCGGGCCTGGCCGCCGAGCTTGCCCTCGGTGCCCACCTCGCTGGCCACCCGGGTCACCTCGTCGGCGAACGCCGACAGCTGATCCACCAGGCCGTTGACCGTACGGCCGACCTTGAGAAACTCCCCGCGCAGCGGATGCGCCGAACCGTCCGCCCCCTGCGAGCGCAGATCCATCCGCTGCTCCAGGTCGCCCTCGGAGACCGCCGACAGCACCCGGCCGACCTCGGAGACGGGGCGCACGAGATCATCCACCAGCGCATTGGAGGCATCGATGGCGGCCGCCCACGAGCCCTCGCACGCCCCCATTTCCAGCCGCTCCGTGAGTTTTCCCTCACGTCCGACCACCCGCCGCACCCGCGCCAGCTCGCCTGTGAGCTGCAGATTACGGTCGGCGACCTCGTTGAAGACCGCCGCGATCTCGGACATCACACCGTCGCCCGAGACCGTCAGGCGCTTGCGGAAGTTCCCGTCCCGCATGGCCGTCATCGCCGTCAGCAGCCGGTTCAGGGCTGCCGTGTCCACTTCTGTCGTCCCATTGTTCCGGGACCGTCCGCCTTTCGCGCGCGTGCTCGTGCCTCGCGTCGCAGCGCCAGACTCCACCGTGTCCCTCCCGCAGGGTTGACCGTCGTCCTCGGGTTCTTCTTCCAGCCTGCCCAGTGTTTCACCATGGCCCAACCAGGCCATAACAGTTCGGCAGCATCGCATACCCCGGGAAGCACACTCCGGCTCCGACAGCACACTCTGGGGTGGAATCAGCCCCCACCGGCATTCGCGGAAGCGGCGGAGGTAAGTAACCTGGCATCCGGCCAGGCATCGGAGGGGCGCTGCGACATGGGTGAGCAGATCGCCGAGACACGTATGAGGAGACCTGTGATCACCGCGCGGGCTGCCGCCACCTTCGAACCGGTGGGACGCTCGGTCGCCTCCGCCCGCACCTTCGTCCGCGACACCCTCCAAGGGTGGGGCCTCACCGACATCGTCGACGACGCGGTCGTCCTGACCAGCGAATTGGTCACCAATGCCGTCGTGCACTCCGGGACGGCCGCCGACGTGGTCTGCGTCCGCGCCGAGACCGGCGCGCGCATCGAGGTCACCGACCGGTACCCGGAGCGCGAGCTCCCGCTGCAGACCACCAACCGCCCCATCAGCAACCCCGACCGTGAGGGCGGCCGGGGCCTGCTGCTGTGCGCCGCGCTAGCCTCCCGCTGGGGGGTCGAGTACACCGCCACCCACAAGCAGGTCTGGTTCCACCTCGAATTCCCGGACCGCCTGGCCGGCACCCGCTCGGCCGGACCCGCCCTGCCCGCCGAAGCCCTGCCCGTCACCGACGCCCGGGTCCGCGTCGCCGTCACCCAGATCGACCGCACCGGCCTCATCAGCGCCTGGAACGACGACGCACAGGAACTGTTCGGCTACGCGGCGGACCAGATCGTCGGCAAACCCCTCACCGACCTCGCGGCCTGGCCGCACACCCCCGGCACCGGCACCGGAGTCGCCGAGGCCCTGCAGCTCTCCCGCTGGGAGGGCTCGTACGGCATCCGGGGCGCCGACGGCCGCGTCATCCCCGTATACGCCTCCCACCTCCGCGTCCGCGACGCCGACGGCGATCCGTCCACCGTCTGCCTGCTGGTGCGCGAGCGCGAGCGCGCGGTGCTCCAGAGCCCGCAGCGCGCCCCCGGGGCCGACGCCGTGGACAGCGCCGAGCGCGGCCCGGCCGCCGACGCCTTCGAGGTCTCCATCGGCTCCCCCGCCCCCGACGACCTCGACGGGCTGCTCCAGCGCACCGTCGAGCGCGCCCGCGACATGCTCGACGGCGACGCCGCCTATCTGCTGCTCGCCACCGACGACGAGACGGAACTGGAGGTCCGCGCCTCCACCGGGCTCACCTCCGCCCGCCAGCGCTTCGCCCGCGTCCCCGTCGAGGCCGGCACCGGCCGCTACGGCTCGGCCCGGATGCCCGCCGTCCACGAAGACCTCTCCATCGTGCCCGGCGCCGTCCCACTCCTCGCCAACACCGGTCTGCGCTCGGTCGTCACCGTTCCGCTGAAGGTCGAGGGCCGGCTCACCGGCTCCCTCGGCGTCGCCTCCGAGTCCGCGGGCCGGTACAGCAACGAGGAAGCGCTACGGCTCCAGTTCGCCGCGGACCGCATCGCCCTCGCCGTCGAACGCGCTCGGCTCACCGAGTTGGAGCGGCTGCGCCGTAACTCCCTCTCCTTCCTCGTCGAGGCCTCCGATCTGCTCGCCGGAACGCTCGACCGCGACCAGACCCTCGCCCTCATGGCCCAGATGACCGTGCCCACGCTGGCCAACTGGTGCGCCGTCTACACCGTGGCCGACCCCGCCTCCGACCCCGAGCTGTCCTATGTGCTGCACGAGGACGAGGAGCGCATCGACGGCCTCAAGGCCCTGCTGACGAAGATCGAGCCGCCCGAGCAGGTACGTACCGGCGGCGCCCGCCTGTGGACCGCCCCCTCCCAGGCCGCCCACGCCGCGGCGCTGCGCACCTCGCTGCGCGGCCTGAGCCTCGGCGACGCCGCCCGCCCCTCCTCCGGCCCCAGCGCCTCGCTCGCCACCGCCTCGGCGGTCGGCGGCGAGACCGTGGTGCTGCCACTGGTCGCCCGCAACCGCGTCATCGGCATGCTCACCCTCGGCAAGTCCACCGATGGGCACTTCCGCCAGGAGAACCTGGAACTCGCTGAAGACCTCTCCCGCAGGGCGGCCCTCGCCCTCGACAACGCCCGGCTGTACTCGGAGCGCACGGCCATCAGCCAGTCCCTCCAGCGCAGCCTGCTGCCGCCCGAACTGCCCGACGTCACCGGCGTGGAGGTCGAAGTCATCTACCGCGCGGCGGGCGAGGGCAACGAGGTCGGCGGCGACTTCTACGACCTCTTCCCGATCCGCGACGGCGCGTACGGCTTCGCCATCGGCGACGTCTGCGGCACCGGCCCCGAGGCCGCCGCGGTCACCGGCCTGGCCCGCCATGCGCTACGGCTGCTCGCCCGCGAGGGCTTCGGCGGCCCGGCCGTGCTCGAACGCCTCAACACCGCCATCCTCGACGAGGGCGCCCGCAGCCGCTTTCTGACGCTCCTTTACGGGGAGCTGTGGCCACAGGAGGACGGCAGCGCCGAGCTGAAGGTCGTCTGCGCGGGCCACCCGCTGCCCCTGCGGCTGCGCCAGGACGGCTCCGTGGAGCCCGCGGCCGAACCCCAGCCGCTGCTCGGCGTGATGGAAGACCTCGAACTGTACGAGCAGACCGTCACGCTCGACCCGGGCGACGTGCTGCTGTGCGTCACCGACGGCGTGACCGAGCGCCGCGAGGGCACCCGGATGCTCGGCGACGACGGCCTCGTCGACGTACTGACGACCTGCACCGGTCTCACCGCCGGCGCGGTGGCCTCCCGGGTGCTGCGCGCGGTGGAGCGGTTCGCGGCCCAGCCGCCGTCCGACGACATGGCCATCCTGGCCATGCGCGTCCCCGAGCCGCAGGACGCCTGAGACACCCCGGAGAATTCGGCGAACATGACGAAGGCCCCCGCCAATTGGCGAGGGCCTTGTGTCGTGAAAATGAGAGCCCCAATACGGAATCGAACCGTAGACCTTCTCCTTACCATGGAGACGCTCTGCCGACTGAGCTATTGGGGCGTGTCGACGGAGTAAATCATACCCCGAAGATCAGAGTGCTCCGTGCCACTGCCCCAACGGCCGCCGGCAAGCCGCTGTTAAGCCGCCGCCTGAAGTACCCCGCCGAGCGCATTGCACGCGGACACCACACGCTGCAGCTCCCGCCGTGTCATCGCCGCGTCGATCGGCAAAGCCAGACATTCATCGGCGGCCCGCTCGGTCTCCACGAGCCACAAATCCCGCCGGAATCGCGCGGTTCGGTGAGCCGGCGTCTGTACGGGAACGTGGCACATAACACCGCGGGAACGCAGCGTACGGGCGAAGGCGTCACGGTCCGGCCTGCCATTCCCCGGAACGCGCACCACGTACTGCTGATAGGTGTGCCGAACCCCGGTCGCCACGCAGGGGGTGATCACACCACGCAGCTTGCCGTTCAGATACGCCGCGTTCGCCTGCCGCCGCAGCATCTCGGCATCCGGCTCGGGCCGCGCCCCGTGCTCGATGACGCGCAGGCCGTGCCGCTTGCCGAGTTCACTCAGGCGGACCATGTCGGCCGGGTGCCCGAAGGTGTGCACCACGATGACGGCGGCGGTCTGGGGCGTCAGCGCATCCGCCACCGCGGCCGGGTCTATGCAGTAGGTATTGGCGTCGATATCCACGAAGACCGGCCGGGCCCCGGCCAGCAGAACCGCTTCCGCGGCCTCGGGGGTGCCGTACGACGGCACCACCACCTCGTCACCCGGCCGTACGCCCGACCGGGTGAGCTCTTGCAACAGCTCGTCCGCAGGAGTCCCCATGGCTGGCATCGTGCCCAGGCAACATGAACACCGAGTGGCCCGCAGCACAACAAAAGAGAGCCCTGTCGGGAACCAATGTTCCCAACAGAGCTCTCTCTAAGAATTGTTCGGCGGTGTCCTACT
>NZ_NCSM01000013.1:155433-221687 GCF_002224125.1 Streptomyces sp. NBS 14/10 | reverse complement strand
AGCCGCTAACGTCCCACTAACGTCGCCCCGCGTTCAGCGGCCCCCGTCGCTCATTTACCGTCCCCGTCGCCGTCCTTGCCGCCCTCGCTGTCCTGGGCGAAGAGCTTGACCAGGTCGCTCATCACGTAGCGGTTGGTGGCCTCCTCGTCCAGCAGATGCATCTCCGCCAGCCGATCCAGACCATCCTGGATCAGCTCGGGGTCCGCACCGGCCAGCGCGGCGGCCTCCGCCGTGTTGACCTCCCGGGCGAAGCCGGTGCCCAGGGTACGCAGCAGCCGGGCGTCGTCCGCGGACAGGCGGGCCACCGAGTTCCGCAGGGCCGCGGCGACCCCGGCGTCCTCCGCGGACAGCAGCGCGAGCCGCCGCCGCTCGTCACGGAGCGCCGTGGCCAGCCGGGCCAGCCGCCAGCGGGGCCGGGACAGCAGCTGGGCCGAGGCGGCGCGCAGCGCCAGCGGCAGCCCGTCGCACAGGGCCACCAGCTCGTGCGCGGCCTCCGGGTCCTCGGCGACCCGGTCGGGGCCGAGCAGGGTGCCGAGCAGGGCCACCCCGTCCTCCGGCCCGAGCGCGTGCAGGCGTACGGGGCGGGCCGCGTCGGTGGCGATCAGCCCGTCGAGCCGGCTGCGGCTGGTGATCAGGGTGGCGGTCTGGGGCCCGCCGGGCAGCAGCGGCCGCACCTGCGCCGAGCTGCTGGCGTTGTCGAGCACGACCAGCAGCCGGCGGTCCGCGACGAGCGACCGGTACAGCGCGCCGGCTGCTTCCGGCGAGGGCGGAATGCGGTCCGCGGGCGTCCCCAGGGCGTGCAGGAAGTCGCGCAGCACCTCGGCGGGCGCCGCCGCCTCGCCGCCGCTGAACCCGCGCAGGTCCGCGAAGAGCCGCCCGTCGGGGAAGGCGTCCGCGTGTGCGTGGCCCCAGTACACGACCAGGCCCGTCTTGCCGACCCCGGCGGGCCCGGTGACGACCGTGATGCCGCCCTCCGGGGGGAGACCGATGGGGGCCCCGCCGTAGGCCGGGCCGTCCGGTCCGTCGGCGGGCAGGGTGAGCCGGGTCAGGCCGGTCAGTTCGCGGTCGCGGCCGAGGAAGCCGGCCGGGGGGCGGGGGAGCAGCTGTGGCCCGGGCGCGGAGGGCTGGTGGGCGGCCTGGGCGGGGACCTGGGCCTGACCCTGGCCCTGGTCAGGACCCTGGGCGGAAGCCTGGGGTTGGCCCTGCGCGGGGATCTGGGCCTGGGGCTGCGCCTGGGCCGGGTGGGGGTTCTGCGCGGTGGGCTCGGCGGCGGCGCGCGGGCGCCCTGCCGTGGGGGCGGCGCGCAGGATCTCCTCGTACGCGGTGCGCAGCCGCTCGCCCGGGTCGACCCCCAGGTCGTCGGCGAGGAGCTCGCGGGTGCGGTGGTACCAGGCGATCGCGTCGGACTGCCGTCCGATGCGGTACAGCGCCAGCATCAGGTCCGCGATGAGCCCTTCGCGCAACTGGTTGGCCACGGCCGCCGGATGCAGTACGTCGGCGGCCTTCTCGTACTGGCCGAGCGCCCCGTGGGCGCGCGCCAGCGCCTCGACGGCGGCCAGCCGCCGCTCCTCCAGGGCGTGGGCCGCCGCGGCGAACGGCGGGCTGGACACCGTGCCGGTGAGGGCCGGGCCGCGCCACAGGTCGAGCGCCTGGCGCAGCAGATCCACGGCCTGCTCGGGGGCGCTCTCGGGGCGGGCGAGGGAGACCAGTTCGGAGAAGCGCTCACTGTCGACGAGCTGTTCGGGCATACGTAGCCGGTAGGCGGAGCCGTGGGTGATCAGCTCGACGCCGTAGGCCTCGGCGCCCGCCTCGGCGAGCGTCGCGCGCAACCGCGAGACATGGCCCTGGATGACGGTGCGGGCGTGCTCGGGTGGCTCCTCCTCCCACAGACAGGTGATCAACTGCTCGACGGGAACAGTGGCGTTGGGCTGCAGCAGCAGCATGGCGAGCAGGCTGCGCCGCTTTTCAGGGCCCAGCGCGACCTCTCCGGTGCCGGCGGTCACGGCCACCGGCCCGAGTAGAGAGAAGTCCAACTAGCCCTCCAGGAAGGCGGTCATAGCCCTGGCCAGGAGCTGGGGGTCGCGGGCGCCGCACAGCTCGCGGGCCGAGTGCATGGACAGGATGGCCGCACCCACGTCGACCGTGGTGATGCCGTGCCGGGCGGCGGTGATCGGTCCGATTGTAGTGCCGCACGGCATGGCGTTGTGCGAGACGAAGGTCTGCCAGGGCACGCCCGCGCGCTCGCAGGCGGCGGCGAAGACGGCGCGACCCCCGCCGTCGGTGGCGTATCTCTGGTTGACGTTGACCTTGAGGATCGGGCCGCCGTTGGGCAGCGGGTGGTGGCCGGGCTCGTGCCGCTCGGCGTAGTTGGGGTGGACGGCGTGTCCGGTGTCGGAGGACAGACAGACCGTCCCGGCGAGGGCGCGGGCCTTGTCCTCGTACGCCCCGCCGCGGGCGAAGACCGAGCGCTCCAGCACATTGCCGAGCAGCGGGCCCTCGGCGCCGGTGTCGGACTGGCTGCCGTTCTCCTCGTGGTCGAAGGCGGCGAGCACGGGGATGTACGGCAGCTCGGGGAGTGTGGCGGCGGCGGCGAGCGCGATCGTGCCGGAGTGGACCGACAGAAGGTTGTCCATCCGGGGCCCGGCGATCAGCTCCTGGTCCCGGCCGAGGTAGGCGGGCGGATCGACGCTGTGCGCCATCAGATCCCAGCCGCTCACCTCGGCGGCGGGGACCCCGGCCGCCTCGGCGACGAAGCGGATCAGAGCGCCCTCCTCCATGCCGCCGAGGCCCCAGATGGGCGTCATATGGCGCTGCTTGTCGAGCTTGAGCCCCTCGGTGTTGACGCCCCGGTCGAGATGGACGGCGAGTTGGGGGACGCGCAGCAGCGGCCGGTCGACGGCCACCAGGTGGTGCGAGCCGTCCTTGAGGGTGAGCCGGCCGGAGATGCCGAGGTCGCGGTCCAGCCACGTGTTCAGCAAGGCGCCGCCGTAGACCTCTACGGCGATCTGCCGCCAGCCGTGCGCCGCGGTGTCGGGAATCGGCTTGACCCGCAGATTGGGGGAGTCGGTATGCGCCCCCAGGATCCGGTAGGGAGTGAAAGGTCTCGCCCCGTCAGGCACGTACCAGGCGATGATGGCGCCGCCTCGCAGGACGTACTTACCGCCCGTCCCGCTGTCCCAGGGCGCAGTCTCCTCGACCTGCCGGAATCCCACCTTCTCCAGCCGCGCGGCAGCACTCGCCACCGCGTGGTACGGCGAGGGGGCGGCGGCGAGGAAGGACATCAGGTCGTCGGTATGGCCGCGGTCGAAGTCGGAGTGCGCGCTCATGTGAACAGCATAGATTCGAGAACCGCCTGGAGCCCGTGTTCGATTCGGGCCTGTGGAAAACGGCTGAGAGAGCGCGACGGGGCCCGGTGTGGCGTGGCGGGGGTGTAGTGCGGCTTCCGTGGGATTGTGCTGCGCCGATCAGATGAAGATCGGCCGCCCGGCGATAAGAAAGACACTTTTCCTCCGATATCTCCTGTGATCGTGCCATAACGCACTGAAGGGGATATCGGATGCGCGCTCTTCGTCACGTCCTCCTCGTCCTCGGGGCGCTTCTCCTGCTGTGCGCCGGCGCGCCCGCCGTGGCGCAGCCCACCGCCCCGTCCGTCGCAGCCCCGTCCGTCGCAGCTCCGTCGGACGGCGCTCCGTCCGACGACGCCCCGTACCCGAGGGAACCTGTCCCCTGTCCCACCACGGACCGGGTGGGGGCCCATACTCCCCCACCTGCCCCGTTCCAGAAGTACTACGAGGACGACTGGCGGCTGGGCCCCGCGCAACTCCCCCGGAGCGGGCCGATCGCCGAGATGCTCAGGGGCTGGGAACGGCTGGACGATCTGTCGTCCACCGAATTCCTCGACTGCTACTGGGACGACGAGACCTCCGGCTGGTGGTTCCCGGACCCGGACGGCTGGGTGCTCATCAACGGCACGCCGCTGCACGTCACCGTCACCCTGCAGCCCGGGCAGAAGCTCGACCTCTTCGGCAGCGGCTTCGGCCACTTCCTCGCCCCGGCCGGTACGCCCTTCGCCGAGCGCGCGCTGCCGCCCAGCAACCTCAACACCCTCGATCCGGCGTTCCCCTTCGGCTACCACCTCTACGAGGTCGTGGAGCCCTTCACCGCGGAGGCCGGGCCCATCAGGCCCTGGTTCGCCCAGCCGGGAGGCGGTCTGCAGTACCTCACCACTCCCTCGATCCCCCAGCTCGTCGCCGCCGGTAAGCTCCGGCCCCTCAACTGACGCGCATGGACCGGCGGGAGCTCGTCCGGGCGCTGCGCGAGGACCGGGTCCCCGACGCGCTGTACGACATCCCGGGCGTGCACGACATCCCGATCCAGCCGGACGCGTACTACTTCCTGCGGCAGGCGCCTGACGGCTGGGTGGTGGGGCTGCGTGAGCGCTCCAAGGACCGGGACACGCGCTGGTTCGGCTCGGAGGACGCGGCCTGCCGCGATCTGCGCGCGAAGCTCACCGCGTCCCCGCCCCCGGCCGGGGGCGAGCGCGTAGCGGATGTGCTCGCGCACAGCGAGGAGATCCAGCGGCAGGCCTGGCGCGACTTCGAGCGCGCGCTGCGTGAGCAGGGGCGTGAGCAGCGGCACGAGGGCGGCGGGGACGCACCGGGCCCCGGCCCCGACACGGGCGCCTGAGACGCGGACGTATGAACGGAAGAGCCGGGTGCCCCGCGCGGGGCACCCGGCTCGACGAGAGGAAGACGAGAGGAATCAGAAGGAATCCTCGGCCAGGTCCATCAGGGAGCTGTCGACCGACTCGGCCACGGCGCGCTGGACCCCGACGCCCGGCAGCACCTCCTGGGCGAAGAACTTCGCGGCCGCGATCTTGCCCGCGTAGAAGGACTTGTCCTTGGCGGAGGCGCCGGGCAGCTTGTCGGCGGCGATCGCCGCGCCCTTGATCAGCAGATAGCCGATGAAGACGTCGCCGGAGGCGAGCAGCAGCCGGGTGGCGTTCAGGCCGACCTTGTAGATGGTGGTGACGTCCTCCTGGGTGGCTGCGAGGTCGGTGAGCATGGTGCCCACCAGCCCCTCCAGATCCGCGGCGGCCTTGGCGAGCGCGTCACGGGCGGCGGTCAGCTCCTCCCCGCCACCGGCCTCGGCGAGGAACTTCTTGATCTCCTCCGAGATGACGGTCAGCGCCTGGCCCTGGTCCCGGACGATCTTCCGGAAGAAGTAGTCCTGGCCCTGGATGGCGGTGGTGCCCTCGTAGAGGGTGTCGATCTTGGCGTCCCGGATGTACTGCTCCAGCGGGTACTCCTGGAGGTAGCCGGAGCCGCCGATGGTCTGCAGGGACTGCGCCAGCTGCTCGTACGCCTTCTCCGAGCCGTAGCCCTTGACGATGGGCAGCAGCAGGTCGTTGAGGGCGTGCGCGGCGGAGGTGTCCTCGCCGGCCGCCTCCAGGGCCTGGATCTCGTCCTGGACGGAGGCGGTGTAGAGGACGAGCGAGCGCAGGCCCTCCGCGTACGCCTTCTGCGCCATCAGGGAGCGGCGCACATCGGGGTGGTGGGTGATGGTGACCCGCGGGGCGCTCTTGTCGGTGAAGGCGGCCAGGTCCGGGCCCTGGACGCGCTCCTTGGCGTACTCCAGCGCGTTCAGATAGCCGGTGGACAGGGTCGCCATGGCCTTGGTGCCGACCATCATCCGGGCAAACTCGATGATCTTGAACATCTGGCGTATGCCGTCGTGCTTCTCACCGAGCAGCCAGCCCTTGGCCGGGTGGTCCGCGCCGAAGGTCAGCTCGCAGGTGTTGGAGACCCGCAGGCCCATCTTGTGCTCGACGTTGGTCGTGTACGCGCCGTTGCGCTCGCCGAGCTCGCCGGTCTCCCAGTCGAAGTCGTACTTCGGCACGATGAAGAGGGACAGCCCCTTGGTGCCCGGGCCCGCGCCCTCGGGGCGCGCCAGCACGAAGTGGATGATGTTCTCCGAGAGGTCGTGCTCACCGGAGGTGATGAACCGCTTCACGCCCTCGATATGCCAGGTGCCGTCCTCCTGGCGGACCGCCTTGGTGCGGCCGGCGCCGACGTCCGAACCCGCGTCGGGCTCGGTGAGCACCATGGTCGCGCCCCACTGCTTGTCCACGATGTGGCGGGCGATCGCCAACTGCTCCTCGGTGCCCTCGTCGTAGAGGACTCCGGCGAAGGAGGGGCCGCAGGCGTACATCCAGATCGGGGTGTTGGAGCCGAGGATCTGCTCGGCGCAGGCCCACAGCAGCGAGCGCGGGCAGGCGGCTCCGCCGAGGTCCTCGGGGACGCCCAGGCGCCACCACTCGGCGTCCATGTACGCCTGGTAGCTCTTCTTGAAGGACTCGGGCACCGGCGCGGTGTGAGTCCTGGGGTCGAACACCGGCGGGTTCCGGTCGGCGTCCGCATAGCTTTCGGCCAGCTCGTTCTCGGACAGCCGGGAGATCTCCGAGAGCACGCTCTTGGCGGTCTCGACGTCCATCTCCTCGAACGGTCCCGTGCCGTACAGCTTGTCGCGCCCGAGCACCTCGAAGAGGTTGAACTCGATGTCGCGGAGATTCGACTTGTAGTGCCCCATGGCGAACAGCTCCGTAAGGCTCGGGAGGCGGCGGACCTCTTCAATGGCATCGCGCGATCGATCGTCGATCGCCATGATGCTACCCGTGGGTAATAAAGAGCAACCCCCGATAGGGCAACTGTGACGCACTGCGCTTCGGGGACTCAGTACGCTGCTGTCCATGTACGGCTACGACCAGAACGCGAGCCCAGGGCAGGGTTACGCGGCGCCGCCGCCTCCGCCGCAACAGCAGCCGCCTCTGTCACACCACCCACAGCCGGGCGCCGGCTATGGCGAGCAGCCGCTGTATCCGGAGCCCTCCCCGCCGTCCCTGGCCGACGCGGTGCGGGCCTTCACCACCGGCTCCATGTCGGCCGAGGACTTCCAGCAGATCTTCGCGAGCTCCAAGGTCTACTGCCCGCGCGGTGACAACCCGGGGTTCCTCGCCCTGCACAACACCCAGCAGCCGGTGATCCCCATGTTCACCTCGCTCAAGGAGCTGCGCCGCTACGCGGGCAAGGAGTCCAAGTACTTCGTGATCACCGGCGCCGAGGTGATCGACCTGCTGCCCACCGGCTACGGCTTCGTCCTCGACATGGAGGGCGACCACCGGATGGTCTTCGACGCCAAGGCCGTGGAGCAGATGGTCGACTTCGCGATGCGCCGGATGTATGGCTAGACGCCATCGCTTCGCGTACGGCTAAGCGCCGTCACTCTTTGCGCTGAGCGCTCACACCGCGTGCTCGGCCGGCGCCTGGAAATAAAGGCCCTCTTGCGGGTCGTTCACCCTTCAACTAAGTTGAACCTTGAACGACCGAGGAGGCCGTCATGCCAGCTGTGACCGTAGACAACCCGCTCACCCTGCCCCGCGTCGCGGCGCCCGCCGACGCCCAGCAGCGCCCCGTGCTCGCCGTCACCACCGCTCCCAGCGGTTTCGAGGGTGAGGGCTTCCCGGTGCGGCGCGCCTTCGCGGGCATCGACTACAAGCACCTGGACCCGTTCATCATGATGGACCAGATGGGCGAGGTGGACTATCAGCCCGGGGAGCCGAAGGGGACCCCGTGGCACCCGCACCGCGGCTTCGAGACCGTCACGTACATCATCGACGGGATCTTCGACCACCACGACTCCAACGGCGGTGGCGGCACCATCACCAACGGTGACACCCAGTGGATGACGGCCGGGTCCGGTCTGCTCCACATCGAGGCGCCGCCGGAGCACCTGGTCATGTCCGGCGGTCTCTTCCACGGCCTGCAGCTGTGGGTGAACCTGCCGAAGAAGGACAAGATGATGCCGCCGCGCTACCAGGACATCCGTGGTGGCCAGGTCCAGCTGCTCACCTCCCCGGACGGCGGCGCGCTGCTCCGCGTCATCGCCGGTGAGCTGGACGGTCACAACGGGCCCGGCATCACGCACACCCCGATCACGATGGTGCACGCGACGCTGGCGCCGGGCGCCGAGATCAACCTGCCCTGGCGCCAGGACTTCAACGGCCTCGCGTATGTGCTCGCGGGTCGCGGCACCGTCGGTGCCGAGCGCCGTCCGGTCCACCTCGGCCAGACCGCGGTCTTCGGCACCGGCTCCTCGCTGACCGTGCGTGCGGACGAGAAGCAGGACTCCCACACGCCGGACCTGGAGGTCGTCCTCCTCGGCGGCCGGCCGATCCGTGAGCCCATGGCGCACTACGGGCCGTTCGTGATGAACACCCGCGCGGAGCTCCAGCAGGCCTTCGAGGACTTCCAGAAGGGCCGGCTCGGCACGATTCCCGCGGTGCACGGGATGTCCGAGGACGGGATGTAAGGCTCGCCGGGGCCACATCTCGCCAGGACCGAATGCCAACGAGCCCCGTCCGGATACGGACGGGGCTCGTCTGTGCTTACGTTACGGGCGGATCACCCGTCTTTCAGCGTTTTTCAGTGCTGCCTGGCGCGACGCTTCCGGGTCAGATACGCGAATGCCGCGCCCGCCCCGACCAGCAGGGCGCTGAGGGAGATGACCGTCAGCAGGCCGGATGTGCCTGTGTTGGCGAGTGAACCGCCGCCTCCGCCGGTCTGGGGGCCCGGCTTGTTGGGCGGGACAGACGCGGGCGGCTCGTGGGTCGGCGGTTCGGACGACGGGGGCTCCGTGGTCGGGGGCTCCGTGGTCGGCGGCTCCTCCTTGGGGATGTACACGCCGGCGTCGATCGTGTGATCGACCTCGCCCGCCTGGTCCGGCGCCGTGACGGGTGCCAGTCCGTTGCACAGCTGACCGGTCTTGGGCGGGGTCACATTGGAGTCATGTGCCCGCTTGTCACCGGCCCGCGGGAGGGTGAACCGCAGCTCGTCGGCCGACGGCTGGGTCGGCACCTTGCTGGTGTCCGCGGTGCACACATCGAACTGCACCGTGTACTTCGCACCCGGCTTGAGCTCGTAGTCGGCGCCGACTCCACCGAAGTAGTACTCGCCCGCGGCATCGGTCTTGGTCGTGGCGACCTGCTTGCCGTCGGCGTCCAGCAGGTTGATCGTCGCGTCCGGCAGCGGCACCTCGTTGGTGCCCTCGGGGTCCTGGATCCCATTGTGGTCGCCGTCGAACCACACCCGGTTACCGATCTGGATCGGCGCGTTCGCAGCCTCGTAGGCGATATCGCCGAGCCCGCCGGCCTTACCGAACCCGCTCTGTGCCTGACTGACGAACTGGTACCCGTTGGCGGTCGGAGCGTTGCCCGGACCCTGGCCGGTCGTGACGTTGTGGTAACCGGTCCCGGAGGTCGCAACGTTGACGACCGGGTCGAACTCCGTGCTGACGACCCACTGCTGCTGCGGAATGTAGGCGACCGACCCCAGCGCGGTCTCTGCGTGGACTCCGTTGCCATAGAAGTCGCCCGGGAAGTACTCGACGACACTTGGGTCCTGGGTGCCACCGGTGGCGGGGCTGGCGTGGTTCGGGCAGTTCCCGGTGCCTTCCCACTCGTATTCACCGGTGGGAGTGGCACAGGCCATGTTGATGTCGCCGCCGGCCATGCCGTTTTCCGGTGTGTTGTCGAGCGGCCTCGGGTCCAGTCCACCCCAGCTCACGACGTCCATGAACCGGTCGCGGAAACCGAGGACCATCGAACCGTCGCGGGCGAAGGCGAGGGAGGCGAGCTCCGGCTGCGGATCGATGAAGACGTTGCCCACCTTCCGCTCGTCCCACGTGGCCAGGGAGGTGTTCCACGGGTTCCAGTGGGTGGCCTGGTCGACATCGTTGGAACCGAAGACGGAGCCGCGCTTGGCGGTGAGCGGCTGGGTCAGCACGGTGTCGAACTCTTCGCCGTCGTAGGTGTACACGACGGCTTTCAGGTCTTCGCGCTTCTGCGTGCTCTCACCGCTGCACACGCCACCGACGTAGAGCTTGTTGTCGTGGACCTGAAGGCTGAACGGCCGCCAGTCGTCGGCGCTCGCGCAGCCCGGGTCCGGGATGCGCACCGTCGCCTTTGGCGCGGACGCGGTGGTCCCGGTCGCGTCGAAGCTGACCAGGCGCCGCGTGAGCAGGTTCACCGCGTACAGCGTCGAGCCGTCCTCCGACAGGGCCAGGCCGCCGATGCTCTCCTTGCCCGGCGCATTGGTGAACAGGGCGTCCTTGTTCATGTTGGTGGCGTCGTGCGGCGTCACCGTGGCGCCCGGCACCTTCGCGAACAGGGTCGGCGCCCCGCCGTCGGTCGGCTGTGTGTAGATCGCGTTGCCGCCGGCCGGCCCGTACGGGGTGTACCGCCGGGCGAAAGCGCCCTGGAAGATCCGCTTCTGGTACTTGTCGTAGGCCAGCGCGAACGTCGTGCCCACCTGGTCCTGCGTGTTGAGCGTGGTCGGGCACGCCTCCTCGGGACACGTACCTCGTTTGTCCGTCCCGAACGCCACCAGTGCCCGCTTGTCCTGCGCGTCGGCAGTGTTTTGGATCGGCACGAAATACCGCGTGTCCGGCAGCGTGTAATCGGCCGGGTTCCAGACCCCGGTGGTGACCGAGTCGTCCTTGCCGTCCGACACGTCCACGAACGTCGTGAAGCTGTCGAAGTGGTTCTCCGCCGTCGAGGCCGGCGCTGCCTGAAGGTACTTGTCGTACGGCGTCGGGATGGTGACGTCGACGCGGTACTGGCCGCCGGTCAGCTCGGTCGACTTCGAGACCACCACCTTGCCGGTGGCATCCGTGGTGCCGGAGACCTGATGGCCGTCAGGGTCGGTTACCTCGACCTTCATGCCCCGCTGCGGCACATCCATGGTCGCGTTGACCACGCCCGTGCCGAAGAAATCCCGCAGCACCTCAACGGTCAGGGTCCCGTCGCCAGTCGAAGCGGTGGCCGTCCCGGCCGTCGCGCCCATGACGCCACCCGACAGCAAGAGAACGGACAAGCCCACTCGCGCCAGCGGACCCGTATGCTTTCCGGCCGCCCGGCGTAAATCTCTACACGCTTTTCGCACAGCCATCACACTCCCCTCGTGATGTGAACCGACCACCCGCTTTAGCCGTGTATCCGCTTCCCGGCCCCGGGTGACATGTCGGCCATGAAAAAGAGCCCACCGCTGTTTTGGTGGACCCGGTCGTTCTTGGTCGTCTTTGCGGATGTGGCGAATTCAGGGACTCGGGAATGCCTTCCCCAGACCAGCTGCACTCGTCCTCGCTTCCCCACGCGGAAACAGCACAAGAGTCTGAACAGTCATCCTGAACCGCCCTACCAGCGACGATACTGTAGCGGGTGGCTGCCAAGATCGGGTGGAGCAGAGGATGCATGAGCGGAACAAGTTATCAATGCGTCACGTGCGGCGTATGAGAACAAAACAAGGCCCCTCACAGCGCACAGCCGGTCGGCGCCGATGGCTGCGGCCGCGCTGGGTGGCGGTCGGCATCGGCGGTGTGGCCGCCGCGGTGACCACGGTCCTGGTCGTCGGCAGCGGCTCCGACCCCGCCGGTCCAAAGGTACTGACGTCGGATCAGGCGAACCGCCTGGCGGTCACGCGGTTCCTCAACTACCAGGCGGGCGGGCGCGCCGTGACGATCAACGTGCCGGGCACCGCCGGTGGGCTGACCATCACCGGATCCATCGACTACCGCGGCAAGATCGGTTACGGCGTGGTGCACGGCACCGGGCGCGATACGTCCAGCGACGGGCTGATCGAGTGGACGGCCACCACCGTGTACGTCCACCCGATGACGAACTCCCCCGCGAAGGCACCGGCACGGCCGCCGGGATCGGGTTGGGTCAGCCGTCCGCTGCAGAAGTACGGCAGCTCGCTGGACAGTTCGCTGACCATCGCGCTGAAGCTCGGCAGCGACCGGCCGGACAATGCCGAACTGCTGCCGCAGAACGGTGCCGCCTGGGTCGGAGAGGACCGGCTGGACGGCCACCAGGTGGACATCATGACCGGACCGAGCGCCGCCCGCCCCACGTCCGGAACATCCGGTACGTCGGGTACAGCGGGTACGTCCGGTACGGCGGATGCCGTGCCCACGTCCGGTACGGCGGGGGAGGGTGCCGTGCGCTACTGGATCGGCTCGGACGGCACCATGTACCGGGTGCGCGTAGCCGTGGCTTCCGCATCGCAGCCGGTGGTCATCGATTTCGACACCCACAAGTACGTTCCGGTCCGGCCGGTCCCCGGAGTCACCCCGACGCGGTAGCCACCGCTCAGGACGTAACCGCCGCTCAGGACGTCAGCACCCGCGCGCCCGCGGCGAGCAGTGACGTCGACGGCAGCCGGATGTCCGCCGTGTCCGGGAGCGCCAGAACGGCCGGAACAGCGGTGGCGCCCGTGGTGGTGGCCTTCGGGAACTGCGGCTGTCGCCCAGGCGCCGCCACCTCGGTGAACGGGATACCGCCAGGCGCCGTCGGTTTCGCCCAGGTGCCGGACGGCGAGAGCGACCGGGCGGGACGCGGGCAGGACGCGGTTGTCGCGAGCCGGGCGGGCACCGTCTTCCGCAGCTCATTGCCGCGCAGGCAGTTGCCCCGTCCCTTCGTGGCGGTGGGGAACGTCCAGCCGACGTCGACGCTGTTGGCGGCGAAGGTGTTGTCCAGGATCTGGTTGCCGTCCGGCTGGATGTCGGCGGTTGCGGTGATCACCAGCCCGGCGTTGCTGTTGTCGGCGATTCGGTTGCGGACGAACCGGTTGGCGGTGCCGCCGTCGACGCCGATGCCGATGCCCCAGCCGCCGTCGGCCTGTTCGGGGGTGGCCGTCTGCTGGTTGGCCGCGATCAGATTGCCCGCGATGACGGCATCCCGCTGCGGGAGCAGCTTCTCCTGGTGGTCGGAGTTGGTGGTGAGCCCGACGCGGTTGCCGACCAGGCGGTTGCCGACCACGTACATGTCGCCGCTGGCGTTGGTGCCTTCGTAGCCGACCGCGTTGAGTTCGGCGATGTTGTCCCGTACCACGATGCGACAGGGCTTGCACTGTCCGACATAGATGCCCGAGTCGGCCGAGCCCGACGTGTACGAGTGCTCGATGACACCGTTCTGCGCGGAGAACGCGTAGATGCCGTACAGCCCGTTGCGGGTCGCGGTCACATGGGAGACCACGAATGACTTCAGGAAGGTGACGGGCTCGTCGCCGGTGTCGTAGCCGCCGGACTGCCCCGGCATTCCGGCGGCCGCCTTCGCCGAACCGGTGACCAGGACCCCGTTCTGCGTGTTGTTCCGCACGGTCAGGTTCTCCACGGCCACCCCGGGAGCGGTGACGACGACGCCGTTCGGCTGCCGCAACCGGCCGTCGATGACGACCTTGTCCCGGGACTCGCCGCGCAGAGTGATACGAGCCGTGGAGATCTTCACCGACTCGTGGTACTTACCCGGTGCGACCAGCACGAGATCGCCGGGCTTGGCCAGAGACACCGCGGCCGAGATCGTCGGGGCATCACCCGGCACCTTGATCGTCACATGCTCGCCGGACGGTCGCCGGCCGTCGTCCGAGCCGTCATCCCCTCCGCCGCAACCGACCAGTACGGGTGCCAGGGTTCCGAGCACCGCGGCCATCAGGCGAAGACGGAGACGAGGCATGGCCCCATCCTGGCATGACGCCGATGAACTCGCAGGCACCGATACGGATATGGCACAGTTCACACTGTGCAGCAAGCCGACTCCCGCCCGTCACGCCGCGCGTTTCTCGGTGCCACCGGCACTGTGACCGCCGTCGGCCTCTCCGCCGGGTGCCAATCGAGTTCCGCCCGGCCGGACCGGTCCGACACCCCCGCGCCGACCCCGCCGGTGTCACCAACGGGCCGCTACCAGGCGGGCATCACGCTTCCTCAGCCCGCTCAGCGGAACCTGCTGGCCGTGGTGGCCGACCTCGTTGACGCCAAGTCCGTCCGTCCGTTGCTGGCCGAACTCGGCGAGGCCATCGGCAAATTCACCACCGGGGCCGACGCACGGCTGATGGGCCTGGAGCCGGGCGATCTGACCGTGACGATCGGGGTGGGCCCCCGGCTGGTGCGCAAGGTCGATCCCGCCCTGCCCGGCGCGAAGGACCTCCCACGGTTCTCCCGCGAGCAGATCGCCCCCCGGGCACGCGGCGGCGATCTGCTGATACAGATCTGCGCCGACGACGCCTTGGTGGTACCGGTCGTGGCCGCCGGGCTTCTGGAGCAGGCCGGTGACCGGATACGCGAACGCTGGCGGCAATCCGCAATCCGTGGTGCGAATGTGCGAGTGGACAAGGGCCTTGCCGCGCCACGCAACGTGTTCGGCTTCGTCGACGGCATCGTGGGCCCCCACACGAAGGCGGAACAGGAACGCGACCTGTGGCTGGCCGGGCCGGCTCCGGTCGCCCACGGCACCCTTGCCGTATTACGGCGCATGGAACTCGACCTGCCGCGGTTCGCCAAGCTGTCCGTCGCCGAACAGGAAGCGGTCTTCGGCCGGCGCCGAGCCAGTGGCGTGCCCCTCTCGGGTGGCACCATCGCCTCGGGCCCGGACCTCGGCGCCAAAACGCCGGACGGACGCTACCTCGTCCCGGCGGACTCCCACGCCCGCAGAGCGCACGCCACCGCGGTCGGCGTCGGCCTCATGCTCCGTCGCTCCTACAGCATCGACGGACCCGCCCCCGGCCTGCTCTTCATCAGCTTCCAGAACGACATACGGACCTTCACCAACACCCTCACCCGTATGGACAATTCGGACGCCCTGCTGGACTACACGACCACGACCGCCAGCGCGACCTTCCTGATACTCCCCGGTTTCGACGAACAACACCCGCTTGGTTCCGGGCTCTTCAGCTGAGACCGTCCGGCCTCGCCCCGTCCGGCCTCGCCCCGTCCGGCCTCGCCCCGTCCGGCCTCGCCCCGTCCGGCCTCGCCTCGTACAGCTCGTACCAGATGCACTTGCCGTCGCCGCGTGGGTCCACCCCCCACGCGTCGGCGAGCATTTCCATCAGCATCAGCCCGCGCCCCGAGGACGCCAGCTCGCCCGGGCGGCGGCGGTGCGGGAGTTCGTCGCTGCCGTCGGCGACGTCCAGGCGCAGCCGTCTGGCGCCGGCCCGGCCGCTGACCTCGGCGACCAGGAGCGCGTCGCCGTCGGTGTGCACCAGGACGTTGGTGACCATCTCGGAGAGCATCAGCACCGCCGACTCCACCTGGTCGTGGTCGGTCCAGTCGTGGAGCAGGTCGCGCAGCTGCTGCCGGGCCTCGGCTATGCGCTCCGGTTCGGCCTGGGCGACCGTGGCGGCGGTACGCCGCACCGGGGCCGAGCCGGGGCCGACCAGGCACACCTCGGCGTCGCGCCGGATCAGCAGCAGGGCTATGTCGTCCTGGCGGCGGTCGGCGAGATGGCCGGTGGTGTGGTGGGACGGCGGCCCGTGCACCGCCTGGACCAGGGCCTCGGCGAGCGCGTCGAGATCGTCGGCTTCCAGCGCGGCCAGGGCGGCGGGGGAGGCCGAACCTGCCGACGCGTCCACGGCGGCCGCGATGTCCGTGGCGTACGACTCGCCGCCCGCAGTGCCGCCCGCAGTGCCTGGGGCGTCCAGGGCAGCGGCGTGGTCCGGGGCGGCGGGGGGCTCTGGGGTCGTGCGCTCGAAGACCGCCCGGATCCGGTCCCAGCCCGACTCCACATCGTGCCCGCCGGTCTCGATCAGCCCGTCCGTGCACATCAGCAGCGTCTCGCCGGGCTCCAGCACCACCCGGGTGGTGGGGTAGTCGGTGTCCGGGTCGACGCCCAGCGGCAACCCGCCCGCGGTGGGGCGGATCATCATGGTGCCGTCGGCGAGCCGGACCGCCGGATCGGGGTGGCCCGCGCGGGCGATGTCCAGCGTGCCGGCGACCGGGTCCACCTCCATATACAGACAGGTCGCGAAGCGCGGATCGTACGCGGCCTCGCCGCCGGGGCCCGGCGGCTCGGTGAGCCCGGCCAGAAAACGGGAGGCGCGGGAGAGCACCGCGTCGGGGTGGTGGCCTTCGGAGGCGTATGCGCGGACCGCGATCCTGAGCTGCCCCATGATCCCGGCGGCGCGCACATCGTGGCCCTGGACATCCCCGATGACCAGGGCGGTACGCCCCGAGGGCAGCCCGATCACGTCGTACCAGTCGCCGCCCACCTGCAGTCCGCCGCCCGTCGGCACATAGCGCGCGGCCACCGTGAGACCGGGGATGGCCGGTTTGTCGGCGGGCAGCATCGAGCGCTGCAGGCCGTCCGTCAGCTCGCGCTCCGTCTCCTGGAGCGAGGCCCGCGACAGCGCCTGGGCCAGCATCCGCGCGACCGTGGTGAGCACCGAGCGCTCGTCGGGCGAGAAGGACACCGGATGCGCGAAGCTCGCCATCCACGCGCCGATCGTGCGGCCCGCGACGATCAGCGGCAGAAAGGCCCAGGCCCGGCGGGCGACCGGCCGGGTGCGCGCCCAGGAGCCCGGGAACCGGTCCCGGTAGTCGTCCGGGCCCGGCAGATAGATCGCCCGGCCGGTACGGACCACCTCGGCGGCCGGGCAGTCGGCGTCCAGCGGCTGAGCGGGGCAGGGGGGCTCGTCCCCCGCCAGGTTCCCGTGGCGGCCGATCAGCGAGATCCGGTCGCCCTTGACCCCGAAGACCGCGAGCCCGTCCGGCGAGAAGCCCGGCATCGACAGCCCCGCCGCCACCCGCAGCACCTCGACGGTCGAGGGCGCCTCGGCCAGCGCCCGCCCCGCGTCCAGCAGAAACGCCTCGCGGTTGCGCCGCCAGTCGCCGGTGACCGGGGTCAGGGTCGCCGCGGAGGTGCCGGGCAGCGTCTCGGGCACCTCCTGGAGGGTGCCGACCAGGTCGTAACCGTTCTCCGCGCCCCGTCTGCTGGGGTCGCCGCCGTGTATGACAGGCCGGCAGCGGCTGCGCACCGTACGCAGCACCCGGCCCTTCTCGTCCACGACCCGCACCCGGGCCTCGGCGAGGGTGCCCTCGGCCACCGCGAGATTCACGATCGCCTTGACCTCCACCCAGTCCACCGGGTGGAAACAGGCGCGGGCGGCGGACTCGGGGAGGGTGACGGGCTCCGCGGGCAGCCCCACCAGCCGGGCCGCCTCCGCGTCGTAGCTCACGGCGCCCGAGACGGTGTCCCAGCGCCAGAGGCCCGTCGCGAGGGCGGCGAGCAGATCCTCGGTGCGCATTAGGCCACCATATGGGGATATGCGGTGGCCTTACCAGTGAGGGGCGCGGCGCCGGTACGCTTGCCGAGAAGCTTTTCGAGGGTGCGTACGCTTCCCCGATCAGACGCCCCGACCCAACGACCGCCCAAACGACTTGGATGAACGATGCATCGGTACCGGTCCCACACCTGCGGCGAGCTCCGCGCCGCTGACGTCGACACCGACGTGCGGCTCTCCGGCTGGCTGCACAATCGGCGGAACCTGGGCGGCATCCTCTTCATCGATCTTCGCGACCACTATGGCCTGGTCCAGCTGGTCGTCCGCCCCGACACCCCGGCGAACGAGGCGCTGAGCTCGATCTCCAAGGAGACCGTCGTCCGCGTGGACGGCAGGGTCATCGCCCGTGGCGCGGAGAACGTCAACCCCGACCTGCCCACCGGCGAGATCGAGGTCGAGGTCACCGACGTCGAGGTGCTCGGCGGCGCCGACCCGCTGCCCTTCACCGTCTTCCCCGAGGACGGGGTCAACGAGGAGCGGCGCCTGGAGTACCGCTTCCTGGACCTGCGCCGTGAGCGTATGCACCGCAACATCATGCTGCGCTCCGCCGTGATCTCCGCGATCCGGCAGAAGATGACCGCGCAGGGCTTCAACGAGCTGGCGACCCCGATCCTGTCCGCCACCTCGCCCGAGGGCGCCCGGGACTTCCTGGTGCCCTCCCGGCTGCACGCGGGCAAGTTCTACGCGCTGCCGCAGGCCCCGCAGCAGTTCAAGCAGCTGCTGATGATCGCGGGCTTCGACCGCTACTTCCAGATCGCGCCCTGCTTCCGCGACGAGGACGCCCGCGCCGACCGCTCGCCGGGCGAGTTCTACCAGCTCGATGTCGAGATGAGCTTCGTCGAGCAGGAGGACGTCTTCCAGGTCATCGAGAAGGTGATGACCGAGCTCTTCGAGGAGTTCGGCGGTGGCCGCCATGTCACCTCGCCGTTCCTGAGGATCCCGTTCCGCGAGGCCATGCTGAAGTACGGCTCCGACAAGCCGGACCTGCGGGCCCAGCTGGAGCTGGTGGACGTCAGCCATGTCTTCGCCGACTCCGGCTTCAAGGCGTTCGCGGGCAAGCATGTGCGCGCGCTGGCCGTGCCGGACACCGCGGACCAGCCGCGGAAGTTCTTCGACCAGATGGGCGAGTTCGCGGCTCTGCAGGGTGCGAAGGGGCTGGCCTGGGTCCGGATCGGCGAGGACGCCAAGCTGACCGGGCCGATCGCGAAGTTCCTCACCGACGAGGACGTCGAGAAGCTGATCGCCGAGGTCGAGGGCAAGCCGGGCACGGCGATCTTCTTCGGCGCCGGGGAGTTCGACGAGGTCTCCAAGATCATGGGCGCGGTGCGGGTCGAGGCCGCGCGCCGGGCCGGACACTTCGAGGAGAACGTCTTCCGCTTCTGCTGGATCGTCGACTTCCCGATGTTCGAGCGGAACGAGGACACCGGCCAGATCGAGTTCTCGCACAACCCGTTCTCCATGCCGCAGGGCGGCCTGGAGGCGCTGCGCACCAAGGACCCGCTGTCCATTCTGGCCTGGCAGTACGACATCGTCTGCAACGGTGTGGAGCTGTCCTCGGGCGCCATCCGGAACCATGAGCCGGATGTGATGTACGAGGCGTTCGAGATCGCGGGCTACTCGCGGGAAGAGGTGGAGCGCGAGTTCGGCGGAATGCTGCGCGCCTTCCACTTCGGCGCCCCGCCGCACGGCGGGATCGCCCCGGGCGTGGACCGCATCGTGATGCTGCTGGCCGACGAGCCGAACATCCGCGAGACCATCGCCTTCCCGCTCAACGGCAACGCGCAGGACCTGCTGATGGGCGCGCCCAGCGAGGTGGACGAGACGCGGCTGCGGGAGCTGCACCTGTCGATCCGCAAGCCGCAGATCAAGCAGGCGGCGGAGAAGGCTGCCGACAAGGGCGGCGAGAAGGCTGGGGACAAGCCCGCGGGCGAGTCCGCCGGCGAGTCCGGAAAGTAGAGTCCGGAAAGTAGCGGTTCTGGGCCCCGCTTCCGCTTCCGGCGGAACGCGGGGCAACCAGGTGCCCATGCCAACGGGTTCCCTGAATGTGAATGACAATCTGAGTGTCGTATCGGTACGAGCGGCCCGGCCCGCCCGCAGGGCCGTGGCCTTCGCCGCGGCGGCCCTCGTCATCGCCGCGCTCGCCGGATGCGGGGCGTCGGCGGACGGTCCGGCCGGCGGCCCCGAGCCCAGAACCGGCGCCACCGACGCCGCCGCACAGGGGAGCGCGGCACCCGGCCCCGGCACCACGGCCCAGCGGCCCGCCACCGCCGCGCTGCGCAAGCAGTTGCCCGGGCTCGGCCCTCGTACGCTCGCCAAGGTGCCCGAGAACGCCCGCCAGGTGGTGGTCGTGACCGGTGAGGGCCGCGACTCCTCCCGCGCGACCGCGGTGGTCTACCAGCGGCGTAACCCCGACGGCGACCCGGACATGGCCGCGGGCGCCGACTGGCGGGCCGTCGCCACCTGGGACGCGCACAACGCCCGCAGGGGCTGGACCGACCACCACGTCACCGGCGATCTGCGCTCCCCGATTGGCGTCTTCCCCCTCACCGACGCGGGCGGCCGCCTCCCGAACCCCGGCACCCGGCTGTCGTACGACCAGTCCAGCGGCTTCACCATCGGCGGCACCGGCTTCGAGGGCGAACCGCTCGCCGGGTCCTTCGACTACGTGGTGGCCATCAACTACAACCGCAAGGCGGGCACCTCCCCGCGCGACTGGACCAGGCCGCTGGGCCAGAAGCGGGGCGGCGGCATCTGGTTCCATGTGGACCACGGCGGGCCCACGCAGGGCTGCGTCAGCATCTCCAAGAAGCACATGAAGAAGCTGCTGCTCATCCTGGACCCGGAGCGGCACCCCGTCGTGGTGATGGGCGACGCGATCTCGCTGGCCCGCTGAGCCGGTTTCTGCCCGCACCGATCAGCGGTTGAGATCCATCACTGGGACGCCGAGCTCGTCGTAGGCGCCTGGGACAACCGTTGCGACGAGTGCGCCTTCGGGGCGGCTGAGAGTGGCGCGGGCGGAGTGCACGGCCGCGGCCACTCCGTAGGGCACACCACGTCGGTGCAGGTTCGCTATGGAGTGCGCGGCCTCGTAATCGGCGTCAAGGGTGTGCAGGGTGTCGAGGATCCCGATGTAGTCGATGATGCCCGCACGCTGCCGCTCTGCCTCCAGGGCGCTGATGATGGGCACCCACAGTCGTATGGAGGCGTCGCCGCTGGCGATGTGGATCAGGGCGGATACCTGCTTGTCGCCGCCGAGCGCGAGGAGGGTATCGGTATCGAGGACGAAGTGGTCGAGGTTCAAGCCGCCTCGCTCGCTCCGGAGTCCCGCAGAGCCTTCCGATGGGCGGCCTGCGCCGCGCGCATGGTGTCGCGAAGCGCCTCAGTGTCCTGGTCGCTGAGGCGATGCCCGAACTCCGCTTCCAGGAACGCGCGCGTTCGGTTGGCGCGCTCTTGGAGCTCCTGGGGGGTGAGGGTGGCTGCGGCGTATTCGTCCAGCAGGGCGCGCATCGTGGTGCCACGGGCTCGAGCTATGGCGGCGAGCCGGTCGCGCGTCTTGGAGTCGACCTTGATGGTGGTGTCCACGACGAAAGTATACTGACCGGAATACCAATTGTCCGGAGCGTGCCTCAACTGATGCCGCGGGATTTCACCGGTCGGGTCGCGCCACACGGTTCAGGCGTCGGCGGCGCCCTCACCGACTCCGGGTACGAGGGCGGCCACACCTGCCACACCGGCCAGCTCTTCTTACGAGGACACGATCCACCCCGGCAACGGGACCCAGGGCGGGCTGCTCACCCTGAAGTACAAGAAGGGCCGGATCGAGAAGGGCGTCGTCGGCACCCTGACCCTGGGCGTCGACCCCGACGCGACCCACGACGGCACGGACCTGTAGACCGCTGCTGAACCGCCGCCCCCGCGCTGTCCGGCTCAGCTGCGAAGAGCGAGCCGGACAGCGCACGGTGACGAGTTCGGGGTTCGGGGCTCGGGATCAGCCGAACTGGCCGGGCTGGTAGTCGCCGGCGGGCTGCTGGATGATCACGTTCATCCGGTTGTAGGCGTTGATCAGGGCGATCAGGGACACCAGGGCGGCGAGCTGGTCCTCGTCGTAGTGCTTGGCGGCGTTCGCCCAGGCCTCGTCGGTGACACCGCCGGCCGCGTCGGCGATACGGGTGCCCTGCTCGGTCAGCTCCAGGGCGGCGCGCTCGGCCTCGGTGAAGACCTTGGCCTCCCGCCAGGCGGCGATCAGGTTGAGCCGTACCGAGGTCTCCCCGGCGTGCGTGGCGTCCTTGGTGTGCATGTCGGTGCAGAAGCCGCAGCCGTTGATCTGGCTGGCGCGGATCTTCACCAGCTCCTGCGTCGCGGCCGGCAGGGTCGAGTCGCCGACGACCTTGCCCGCGGAGTTGATGTACTTCGCGAACTTGGCCGCGACGGAGTTGCCGTAGTAGTTGAGACGGGCGTCCATGGTGATCTCCTCGCCGTGTTGTCGTTACACAGCACTGACGGAGCGGCCCGGCGAGATGTGACGGCCAGCCGGCCAGTTGAGTGTGACCTGCGTCTCACTCGTTCGTATGTATCCGATGTATCCGAAACTAGTACACGAAGTGCTCGGTCAGCCGCTGGTCCACACCGCACGGATCCGTCCGCTCCGCGCGGGCGGCCCGGTGTACGGCGCGCAGCAGACGTCTTGGCGTGGCCCGGTGCTGCCACAGCACGGCCCGTACGCCGTACTCCACGACCGTCATCAGCTCCGTCTCGCGCAACTCGCCCGTGACCAGCACCACCCGCTGCTCGCCGCCCCGCACCAGACGGCGCAGCTCGGCGCCCGCGCGGGCGTCAAGGCGTTCGGCGAGCATGATGGCGACGGTGCCGCGCGGCTCGTCGCTGAACGGACGCGGACGGTGGATCAGTTCGACGGTGGGCTGGTGCCGCAGATGACGTACGACCCCGGCCCGCGAGAGCGGGTCGGGGCCGTGGACCGTCACTGTGACACGTGGTGCGTCGGGCACTGCGCTCCTCGACTTCCCTATGAATGGACTCCACAGGTTGGTCGAACGCGTTAAACGAACGGTTGTCGAGCGATCAACGGCGCGAAGGGGTGGCGGGCCGGGCCCGCCACCCCTTCGTCGTTACGCGTCGTTACGTCGTTACGTCGTTATTCAACGGGTTTGCCCTCGGTCTCCACCCCGGTCGGTGCCCCGGCCGGAGCCCCGCCGCCCGCCTGCTCCGGCGCCCCGCCGAAGCGCACCCGGTAGGACTCCAGGTCCTCCTCGGTGATCTTGGCGAAGAGCACCGGCGGCACGGTGAAGGCCGTACCGGCCGGGACGGAGGCCAGCGCCTTGGCCTCCTCCTGGCCCACCCACGGCGCCGTGTCGTCCGCCAGCGCGAACGCCGACCGCATGGCCCGCGCGGAGGCCGGGATGAACGGCTCGGAGACGACCGCGTACAGGTGGATCAGGTTCATCGCCGTACGGAGCGTGAGGGCCGCGCCCTCCTGGTCGGTCTTGATCTCCAGCCAGGGAGCCTTCTCCTCCAGGTAGGAGTTGCCCGCGCTCCACAGGGCGCGCAGCGCGGCCGCGGCCTTGCGGAACTGCAGCGCGTCCATGTGCTCCTCGTACTCCGCGAGCAGCCGCGCGATCTCCTCGCCGAGGCGCGCCTCGGCCTCCCCCGCGGCCTTCCCGGCCGGGACCTCGTCACCGAACCGCTTACGGGAGAACGACAGCACCCGGTTGACGAAGTTGCCGAGGGTGTCCGCCAGGTCCTTGTTCACCGTGGCGGCGAAGTGCTCCCAGGTGAAGGACGTGTCGTCCGACTCCGGCGCGTTCGCGATCAGGAAGTAGCGCCAGTAGTCGGCGGGCAGCAGCTCCAGCGCGGCATCGGTGAACACCCCGCGCTTCTGGGACGTCGAGAACTTGCCGCCGTAGTACGTCAGCCAGTTGAACGCCTTGACGTAGTCGACCTTCTTCCACGCGTCCCGGGTGCCCAGCAGCGTCGCCGGGAACATCACCGTGTGGAACGGGACGTTGTCCTTGGCCATGAACTCGGTGTAGCGGACCGTCTGGTCCACGTCGTACCACCACGACTTCCAGTCGCGGTTCGCCGGGTCCAGGTCCGACCACTCCTTCGTCGCGCCGATGTACTCGATCGGGGCGTCGAACCATACGTAGAAGACCTTGCCCTCGGCCGCGAGATCCGGCCAGGTGTCGGCCGGCACCGGCACGCCCCAGTCCAGGTCACGGGTGATCGCCCGGTCCTGAAGCCCCTCGTTGAGCCACTTGCGGGCGATCGAGGAGGCGAGCGTCGGCCAGTCCTTGCCGTGCTCGTCCACCCACGCCGCGACCTCCCCCGCCAGCTTCGACTGGAGCAGGAACAGGTGCTTGGTCTCCCGCACCTCCAGATCGCTGCTGCCGCTGATCGCCGAGCGCGGATTGATCAGATCCGTCGGGTCCAGCACGCGGGTGCAGTTCTCGCACTGGTCGCCGCGCGCCTTGTCGTACCCGCAGTGCGGGCAGGTGCCCTCGATATAGCGGTCGGGGAGGAAACGGCCGTCGGCGTTGGAGTACACCTGGCGGATCGAACGCTCCTCGATGAAGCCGTTCGCCTTCAGCTCGCGCGCGATGGTCTGGGTGATCTCCACGTTCTGCGCGGAGGAGCTGCGGCCGAAGTAGTCGAACGCCAGGCTGAAGCCGTCGTAGACCGCCTTCTGCGCGTCGTGCTGCTGCGCGCAGAACTCGGCCACCGGCAGCCCCGCCTCCTTGGCGGCCAGCTCGGCGGGGGTGCCGTGCTCGTCGGTGGCGCAGATGTACAGCACCTCATGGCCGCGCTGGCGCATATAGCGGGCGTAGACGTCGGCCGGGAGCATGGACCCCACCATGTTGCCCAGGTGCTTGATCCCGTTGATGTAGGGAAGGGCGCTGGTGATGAGGTGTCGAGCCATCGCGGGCTGCTCCCGGGTCGATGCAGTGGGTGACATGTCGCTCTGTGAGCGCTCTGTGAACTATGTCAGCTCTGTGCCGAGCTGCTCTGCGAGCCGTCATTATCGTATCTGAGCGGTGAGGGCCACCTGCGCGGCGATTTTCGTGCCGCGCGGGTGGCCCTCACGTAGTCGATGCGTATCCCGGGCCGGGGTCCGGGTCCCGGCCCGTACCCCGGTTAGCTCAGCACGCCGGCCTCACGCGCCTCCCGCAGCCACTCCGGGAACTCCACCATCAGCTGCCCGTACAGCTCGGCGTTCGACAGCGCGCGCGGGTCCTGGCCCGCGTGGAAGAACCCCGCGTTGTCCACCACCCGCTTGTCCGGCACCGACAGAACGTCCAGCTTGCGCAGGAAGTCGAACCCCTTCGCCTCCGGGTCCCCGAACCCGATGAACTGCCAGAAGATCGGCAGCCGCGCCGCCTCGCACAGCGCCTTCTCGGCGGCGGCCTTGCTGGTGGGCGCGCCATCCGTCTGGAAGATCACGAACGCGGGGTCGGTGGCGCCGGACGCCTGGTAGTGGTCGATGACCGCCTTGACCGCGTGGTGGTAGTTCGTACGGCCCATGTGGCCGAGCGAGGAGTGCAGCTCCTCGATCCGGCCGCTGTAGTTCGCCAGGTCGACGTCCGCGGTGCCGTCGATGTCCGTGGAGAAGAACACGACCGGGACGGTGCCGTCGTCGTCCAGGTTCGCGGAGAGGGCGAGGGCCTGCTCGGCGAGGTGCTGGACGGTGCCGTCCTTGTAGTAGCTCCGCATCGACCCCGACCGGTCCAGCACGAGATAAACGGCGGCCCGCCGCCCCACGAGCCCCTTCTGCGCCAGCGCTTCGGCGGCGCTCTTGTACAGACTGACCAGCCCGGGCGCGCGGGTCTCCACGTCGCTGAGGGGGATGGCGGCGTCTCCTTCTTCGGTGGCCTTGGCGTCGGCGTCGGCCGCCGTTGTGTTGGCCTCTGCCTCCGTCGCTGCCTTGGCCGCGGGGGCGGTCTCCTTCGCCTCGGCGGCCGGGGCGGCCGCCTTCTCGTCGGCGGCTGCCTGCTCCGGCTCCGTTTCGGCTGCGACCGTCGTGTCGGCCCCGGCCGGAGTGTCGCCCTCGGCCTTCGGCGCGCTGTCGTCGGCGGGAGTGGCTTCGGCGTCGGCCGTGGCCTCGTCGGCTACGGGCTCGGCTGTGGCTGCCTGCTCGCCGTCAGTTGCGGCCGGTGCGGCCTCTGCTTCGGCGGCGGCCGCCGGCTCGGCCGCGGCGTCGGCATCGCTGGAGGCGGGCTCGGCGTCTGCGGCAGGCTCGGTTGCGACCTCGGCCGGGGCGTCTGCCGCGTCGGCCTCGGTCTTCGGCTCGGCGGCGGTTGCGGCCTTCTCCGCTACGGGCTCGGCCGCCTCTTGGCCGTCCGCCTCGGCGGCGGGTGCGGCGTTCGCTTCGTCGGTGGCCGGGGTGTCGGCGTCGGTAACGGGCTTGGCTGCGTCGGTCGCTGCGGACGTGGTTGCGGCCTCGGCCGGGGCGTCTGCCGTGTCGGCCTCGGCATCGGCCTTCGGCTCGGCCGCAGCTTCCGCTTCTGCCTCGGCCGTCTGCTTGTCAGCGGCTTCCTGCTTCGCGTCCGCGTCCGCTCTGGCGTCGGCCGTGGCCTCCTCGGCTGCGGTTGCCTGCTCGCCGCCAGTTGCGGCGGGCGTGGCGTCCGGAGCGTCGGCGTCGTCGGTGCCGGCCTTGGTGTCGGTGGCCGGCACATCCTCGGCGGCCTCGGCCGTGACCGGCTCCGGCTCGTCCGTGTCCACTGCCGCGGCGGTGGGTTCCGCCTTGGCGGGCTGGTCCTTCTCTCCTGCCTCCGGCGCGGGTTGCGCGTCGGGGGCGTCGGAAGATTCCAGGATCTCGTCCAGCGTCTTGAGCGGTTCGGTCAGCGAGGGGTGGTGGGCAGCAGCCTCCTCGTTGTCCGTCTTTCCCCCGCGCGCGGGGGACGCGGCTGCCGCGGGCTTGGCGGCGGGCTCAGAAGCGGGCGCGGGCTCAGAAGCGGGCGCCGACTCAGACGCAGGCTCGGAAGCGGGCGCAGCCACAGACGCAGGCTCAGGCGCGGCGGCGGGCTGCTCCTGGGGGTCCGGGACAACTGCCGCCTCCGGCGCAGCCGAAGCGTCGTCCCGCGGCGTGCGGGAGCGTCCGAAAACTTTGCGCAGTAGGTCCCGTATGGCCATGGGAGATACCTCATCACGTGTCGAGTCCGGGGCATGGCGGTACATGTCCGTGGTGCGGAAAGGCTAGCGGGCCGATCAGCAGTACTCAGCGGCCGATTCCGGTTACCCGCCGTTCACTCCCGATTCAGACGACGGTCGCCGGTCCGCGGCTCTACGCCCATAGCTTCGCCCCGGATGGGGTCCCGACACCGTGTCGGCGCGGGTTGCGCGCTGGACGGTCCTACGCGAAATCCATGCGTGCAATCCGTACGGAGGGTAAGACGTGCGCAAGCTCCTGCCGCTCATCAACTCGCACCCGGGCGGTCGTTCCGCCCTGACATGCCGGTACCGCTGTGGCGACGCCTGCTTTCACGAGGTGCCGAACACCAGCGACAACGCCTACATCGGTGACGTCATAGCCGGTGCGCTGTCGCGCCGTTCGGTGCTGCGCGCCGGCGCGGTGGTTTCGGTCGCGGCCGCGGCCGGGGTGACCGCGGTGGGGCGGGCGCCGGAGGCCGCGGCGGCGGAGGGGGCCGCCGCGGCGACCCCCGCCGACAAGGGGGCGGGCAAGGCCGCCCGTGGCCTGCGCTTCTCGCCGGTCGCGCCGAACACCACCGACGCCGTCGTGGTCGCCGAGGGCCACGACCAGAACGTGGTGATCCGCTGGGGCGACCCGATTCTGCGCGGGGCGCCCGCGTTCGACCCGGCCAACCAGTCGGCGAAGGCGCAGGCGGGCCAGTTCGGGTACAACAACGACTACATGGCCGTGCTGGACATCCCGCAGGAGCGCGACCGCCAGCTGCTCGTGGTCAACCACGAGTACACCGACGAGGTGCTGATGTTCGCCGGGTACGACGCGGCGAACCCGACCCGTGAGCAGGCCGAGATCGCCTGGGCCGCGCACGGCCTGTCCGTGCTGGCGGCGCAGGAGGACCGCAGGCTGGGCAAGCTGACGGCCGTGTCGCGCCACCGCCTGAACCGCCGGATCACCGCGACCACCCCGTTCGAGGTGACGGGTCCGGCCGCGGGCAGCAAGCTGCTGCGGACCTCGGCCGACCCGACGGGCAAGCGGATCCTGGGCACGCTGAACAACTGCGGCGGCGGTATCACCCCGTGGGGCACGGTCCTGTCGGGCGAGGAGAACTTCAACCAGTACTTCGCCAACGCCGGTTCGGTGACCGACCCGACCACCGCAGCCCGCCTCAAGCGCTACGGCCTGGCGGGCGCGGCGACCGAGCGCAAGTGGGAGCGTTTCGACAAGCGCTTCGACGTGGCGCAGGAGCCGAACGAGACCAACCGCTTCGGCTGGGTCGTCGAGATCGACCCGTACGACCCGGAGTCGACGCCGCGCAAGCTCACCGCGCTGGGCCGGTTCAAGCACGAGGCGGCCGAGCCCCGGCTGACCGACGACGGCCGTCCGGTCCTCTACATGGGCGACGACGAGAAGTTCGACTACTTCTACAAGTTCGTCTCGTCCAAGCGGATGATGAAGGGCACCAGCCGGGCCGCGCGCGAGCACAACCGCACGCTGCTGGACGAGGGCACGCTGTACGTCGCCAAGTTCACCGGCGACAGCCCGGCGGCCGAGATCGACGGCACCGGAAAGCTGCCGAAGGACGGCGAGTTCGACGGCTCCGGCGAGTGGATTCCGCTGGCGAGCGGCACGACCTCGTATGTCGAGGGGATGACGGCCGAGGAGGTCTACGTCTTCACCCGGCTGGCCGCCGACAAGGTGGGCGCGACGAAGATGGACCGCCCGGAGGACGTCGAGCCCAGCCCGCGCACGGGCAAGGTGTACGTCGCGCTCACCAACAACAGCGACCGCGGCAAGGCGGGCAAGGCCCCGGCCGACGAGGCGAACCCGCGCAACAGCAACAAGCACGGCCAGATCCTGGAGCTGACCGAGCGCTGGAGCGACCCGGCGGCCCGCCGCTTCAGCTGGAAGCTGTTCCTGGTGTGCGGCGACCCGGCGGACCCGAGCACGTACTTCGGCGGTTTCCCGAAGGACCAGGTGTCCCCGATCTCCTGCCCGGACAACGTCACCTTCGACGCGTACGGCAATCTGTGGATCTCCACCGACGGCAACGCGCTGGGCAGCCACGACGGGCTGTTCGGGGTGGCGACGTCCGGCAGCAGGCGCGGTGAGGTGAAGCAGTTCCTGACCGTTCCGACGGGCGCCGAGACCTGTGGGCCGATCGTGCAGGACCGGCGGGTGCTGGTGGCGGTGCAGCACCCGGGTGAGCTCGACGGCGCGAGCGTGGAGAAGCCCGCGTCCACCTGGCCCGACGGGCCGGGCAAGCTGACCCGTCCGTCCGTGATCAGCGTGTGGCGGCGCGATGGCGGGAACATCGGCGCCTGAGTCGTCAATTCTTCGGAATTGAACTGCGGCGGAATTGTCCCTGCGGCCAATTCAGCTGACACACAGATCAGTTGTTGTCTGTGTCGGTCAGCTGTTGTTCGGATGGAAAACCCCGTCCGGAAGGGCCTCGCGGGATAATTCCGCCGCTCGCCGTTGTGGTGCCTGTGGTGTTCACAGTGCCCGCGTTGCCCGCGGGTGAACAGCGCTCGTACCGGTAAATCCGCGCTTATCCGAAATGAGCCCCGGGTGACTTGAACCCCGTGATCAAGCATCCCGGGGCTAAACTCGTGAGTCCATAAATCGGGCAGAGTTGGGAAGCGAGAGGATTCATGGCCACACCCGGGCCGCTCGGACCACCGACGGCCAACGGGCGAAGCAGGCTGCTGCAGAGCCCACTCGCCCTCATGGACACCACGATGGACCAACTGCGCACCTTGATCGTGGTCCATGAGACCGGTACCGCGCTGGGCGCCGCACGGGTGCTGGGCCGGGAGCAGTCGAGCGTGCAGAAGCAGCTGGACACGATGAACCGCAACTTCCGTGACCTGTGCGGCGAACCGCTCGTCCTCAAGCAGGGGCGCGGCAAGGACGTGTTGTTCACCGGCACCGGCGAGGCCCTGGTCGAATTGGCGCGCGGCACGCTGGGCGACTGGCTGGAGGGCATCCACGAATCCCGTCGCCGGCTCGGTAAAACCCTGATGGTGGGCACCACGCGCTTCACCCTCGGCTATCTCGCGGGGGCCGGTGAGCGGGTGGCCGAGGAGTTCGAGCAGCGGGGCATCGAGCTCAAGGTCGGCCATGTCCGCACCCGGGACGTGCTGGGCAAGCTGCGCGCCAAGGACGTGGACCTGGTCTGCGGCAGTGTGGTGACCAGCCCGCAGGGGACCGGCGTCGACAACGAGCTGGACGCGTTCGATGTGATGGAGTGGCGCCGCAGCGGGGTGTCGCTGCTGACGAATCTGCCGCACTCCCGGCTGCCCGGCCCGACCGTCACGAGCAGCGAGCTGCGCACGCTGCCGCTCGTCGTCTCCGCCAGCGGGCTGATGGCGGGGGTGCTGCACACCTGGTTCGGCGCCGACTACCGCAACAAGCTGCATATCGCGGCCGAGATCGACACCGTCACCTACGGCTTCGAGCTGTTGCGCTCGGGCCTGTTGCGGGGCTGCATGCTGGTCACCAAGGGGGTCGCCGAGGCGGCCGGCGACCCGCGGGTCGCGTACGGGCGCGGGATGCGGGCCGTCGAGCTGGTCAATGACACCGGGCCGCGGCTCGAGGTGCTGCTCGGCGCCTTCACCCGGCGCGGGGAGCGCGCCCACTACGAAGCGAGCCATCCGCTCAATCTGCTGTGGGACGCGCTGGCGCTGGAGAACGAGCAGTGGCGGCGGGAGCAGCGCTGGCCGACGGAGGGCCTGGAGCCCGACCCCTTCGAGCTGGCCAACTCCTACAACCCCAGCGAGAGCTGAACGGCAAGCGTTCAGTACAGCTCGAGGTCGACCAGCAGCGCCCGGTGGTCGGTGTGCGGCAGATCCAGGAAGCGGGCGGTTCGGGGCCGCAGCGCGTCGCTGACCAGGACGTGGTCGATCTGGGCGCCCAGCGCCGGGGTCGTCAGAGTCGGCCAGCTGGGTGTGCGGGACATGCCGACCGACCGCGCGCTGTCCCGCATTCCGGTGTCGAGGAGGGAGCGGAAGGCGGCGTGGTCCTGGGTGGCGTTGAAGTCCCCGGCGATCAGGGTGGGGTCGTCGCCCCGGTCGGCGGCGTACGCGCGCAGCCGCCCCAACTCGGTGCGCCAGACGTCCAGCTGCCCCGGCATCGGCGGCATCGGATGGGCCACCTGCACATGGAGCCGCCGCCCGGCGACCTGTACGACGGCCCGGGGCATGGCCAGCTTGCCGGCGATCCCGGCCTCGGGGGTGAGCGGGTAGGTGCTGAGGATCGCCGAGCCGTGGGCCGCGTCGCCGGGGACCGTGACGATCTTCCGGTACGGGTAGGCCGCGCGCAGCGCGGCCGAGTCGAGCGCCGCGCCGCAGCGGGTGTCGCACTCCTGGACCGAGACCAGGTCGGGCTTCTCCCGCCGTACCGCCTCCACCAGCCCCTCCGTCGCCCCGCCGAACTCCAGGTTGGCGGTCAGCACGCGCAGCTGCGCCACCACCGGGCCGCGCGGCCGGGGCGCCGGACCGCCGGGGTTGTACGGCTGCATGAACCAGCCGGTCACCGAGGCCGCGGCCAGCGCCCACGCACACCCCAGCGGCCAGCGCGCCGCCACCGCGAGCACCAGGCTGAGCAGCGCGGGGACCAGCAGCCAGGGCAGGAAGGCCAGCAGTTGGGGCACGGGCGTGATCCCGTCGCTGTCCGCGGCCCGGCAGCCAAGCACCACGCTGACCACGGTCAGCGGCAGCGCCGCGCACCACGCGGCCACCTGCCGGGCCCGTCCGCGCGGGGGCCGGGCGAAGCGGCGTACGGGCCGCAGTACGGGCCGTATCAAGCGGCGTACGGGGTGTACGGGCTCGGCGGCCCGGTCCTCCCCGACTGTCGTCGTCTGCACGCTGCCCTTCCTGGTTCGGGGGCCCTCATTCTTCCGTGAGCCTCCCACCGGGCGCGGTCACCCTGGGACGGAGGTCACTGATGGTGCCAAGACCCTTACTTTGTGAGCATTGACACGTCGTCAGGTCCGCTGGCATGTGCCAAAATTCCTCCCCATGGCAGTGGTTGAGCAGACGGTCGCGCCCGAGCGCCTTCTGGCGGTCGAACAGGCGATCGACGCGTTCGCCGAGGGCGGCTTCGTCATCGTCTACGACGAGCTGGCCAAGGAGCATCGCGGCGTTCTGCTGCTCGCCGCCGAGCACTCGCACGAGGGTGCGCTCAAGCAGCTGCTCGACCACACCTCCGGCATGGTCTGCGTGGCCCTGCCGGACGGGCGCGCCGACCGGCTGCGGCTGCAGCGGCTGACGGTGGACGAGGAGCACACCACGACGCTGCTCAGCGCCGCCTTCACCGTCCCCGTCGACCTGCTGGGGCCCACCACGACCACCGGCCTGTCCGCCGCGGACCGCTCGCGCACCGTCCAGGCGCTCGCCGATCCGCAGACCACCCCCGACCAGCTGGGGCGCCCGGGGCATGTCTTCCCGGTGTGCGCGCTGCCGGGCGGGGTGCTGGAGCGGGAGGGTCACGCCGAGGCGGCCGTCGATCTGTCGCGGCTGGCGGGGCTCTCCGGGGTGACCGCGGTCGGCGCGGTCGTCACGGCGGACTGGGAGCTGGCGGGCCACGAGGATCTGAGCCGGCTCGCGGCCAGCAGGCTGCTGCCGCTGATATCGGTGGCCGACCTGGTGGCGTACCGGCTGGCCCGTAGGGCCCTGGGGCGATAGCGGGGCCGAGACCGGCTCCTCCGTACGGTCCGCGGCTCTGTACGGTCCGCGGCTCCGTACGGTCCTCACGACGCGGCGGTGACCGGCGCCGCACGGGCCCGCGTCCGGCCCCGTACGGTCCTCACGCGCCGCGCAGCGCCAGCACCGTCTCGACCGTGTCCGCCTCCTCCGCCGGCTTGTCCTCGCGGTAGCGCAGCACCCGCGCGAAGCGCAGCGTCACCCCCTCCGGATAGCGGGAGGACCGCTGGAGCGAGTCGAAGGCGACCTCCACGACCAGTTCGGGCCGCACCCGCACCACCCATCCGTCGTCGCTGACGGCCAGCCGCAGCAGCGTCTCCGTCTGCCAGCCGAGCTGCTTGTCGGTGAGCCCCTTGAAGGTCTTGCCGAGCATGGCGTAGGTGCCGTCCGGGCGCCGGGCGCCGAGGTGGAGGTTGGACAGCTTGCCGGTGCGGCGGCCGTGGCCCCATTCGGCGGCCAGTACGACCAGGTCGAGCGTGTGCACCGGTTTGACCTTGAGCCAGCACGCGCCGCGCCGGCCCGCGCTGTACGGGGCGTCGAGGGACTTGGCCATGACGCCCTCGTGCCCGCGGGCCAGCACATCGGCGGCGAACTCGCGCGCCGCCCGCCGGGTCGCCTCGTCCCGCGGATCCTCGGCCACCAGCCTGCGGACCCGCCGGGGCGCGGGCGCCACCCGGGCCAGTTCGGCATGGCGGTCGCGGGCGGGCAGGTCGAGCAGGTCCCGGTCGTCCACGGCCAGCAGATCGAAGAAGACGGGGTACAGCGGCAGCGAGGCGCTGGCCCCGGCCACGTCGAGCCGTGCGCCGACCCGGCCGGAGATCTCCTGGAACGGCCGGGGCCTGCCGTCGGCGCCGAGGGCGATCACCTCGCCGTCGAGGACCGCCCGCTCCACCGCCAGCTCACGGGCGGCCGCGACCACCTCCGGCAGGCGGTCGGTGATCTCGTCGAGGGTGCGGGTGTAGACGCGTACGGTCTCCTTGTCCCGGTGCACCTGCACCCGGATGCCGTCCAGCTTCTCCTCGACCGCGCAGGGGCCGAGCCGGTCCAGGGCCTCGTCCAGGTCCCGTGCGCTGTGGGCGAGCATCGGCAGCACCGGCCGCCCCACCTCGAGACCGAACTCGGACAGCGCCGGCGGCCCGCTCTCCAGCAGCGCCCGGGCGACCGCGCCCAATGAGCCGCCGAGCATCACCGCGCGGCGCACCTCGGCGGGGGGCGCGCCGACCGCGGCCGAAAGCCCCTCGACGGCGAGCGCGTCCAGCGCGCCCTGGCGCAGCTCCCCGCCGATCAGCCCGAGCAGAAAGGCCTGCTCGTCCTCGGTGGCGGCGGACATCAGCCCGGAGACCAGCCGCTTGCGCTCGGTGGTGGCGCCGGTGCCGGAGACGGCGGCGACCCGGTCCAGGGCCTGGTGGACGTCGAGTACTCCGAGGCGGGGCCCGGCGGCCGGTTCCGGGCGTACCCGCAGTCCGGCCCAGCCCACCCCGATACGGCGTTGCGGCAGCCTGCCCGCGAGGTAGGTGATCACCACGGACGCCTCGGCGGGCTCGACGCGGCTGAGCAGCCGGGCCAGGGCCGCGATCTTCTCCGAGCGGGCGGAGGTGGCCGCGACCTCGCGGGAGGTACGGGCGACTTCGGCCAGCAGCATGGCTTCAGCCTCGCCCTTTCCGCCCGCCCGCGCACCCCGGCCGCGTGCGGTGGCCGCGATACCGCCATAGATTGGGCTTGAGCACGCGGTTCACCCCGTGGGTGCGGCGTAGCGGGCACAACGGGCACAAGCAGGGAGCGGGCCACGGGACGGCAGATCGACTATGAAGCGCTTTTCGAGGCCACCCCGAGTCCGAATCTGGTGGTGGGCCCCGATCTGGTGATCGTCGCGGTCAATCAGGCGTATCTGAAAGCCACCCGGTGCAGGCGCGAGGATCTGCTCGGCCGCCATATCTTCGACGCCTTCCCCGACAATCCGGAGGACCCGAACGCCACCGGGACCCGCAATCTGGGCGCCTCCCTGAGGCGGGTTCTGGCGACGGGCGAGCGGGACAGCATGGCGCTGCAGAAGTACGACATCCCCGTCTCGGGCGGCGAGGGCGAGTGCGGCGAGGGCGAGGGCAGGGGGCGGAGGGACGAGGGGCGGTTCGAGGAGCGGTACTGGAGCCCGATCAACACCCCGGTCCTGGGCCCGGACGGCTCGGTCCAGCTGATCATTCACCGGGTGGAGGACGTGACGGACTTCGTCCGGGAGCGGGCGCAGGCGCCGCTCGAACGCACCGCGGAGATGGACGCCGACCTGCACACCAGGGCCCGTGAGCTGCAGGAGCTCAACGAGCGGCTGCGGGAGGCGCACGCCCGGGAGCGGTCGACGGCGCTGGCGCTCCAGCAGGCCATGCTGCCCCCGCTGGTCCACGGGTTGTATCTGCGTGTGGCGGTCCGCTACCGGCCCGCCGTCGGCTCGCTCAATGTGTGCGGCGACTGGTACGAGGTGTCCGAGCTGCCCTACGGCCGGATCGCGGCGGCGGTGGGCGATGTGGTGGGCCAGGGCCTTGAGGCCGCCTGCGTGATGGGGCAGCTGCGCAGCGCGCTGAGCGCGGCCATCCGGGCCGCCGACGGCCCCGCGAGGGCGCTGGAGGCGCTCGGCCTGTACTCGCGCTCCATCGAGGGGGCGCTGGCCGCGACGGCCGTGCAGGCGGTCATCGACCGGTCGGCGCGGACCATCTGCTACAGCTGCGCAGGCCATCCGCCGCCGCTGCTGTTGCGGGCCGAGGGAGATGTCGTACGGCTCGACGAGGCCACCGATCCGCCGCTGGGCGCCCGCCCCGAGCATGTGGACCGGCCCCAGGCCACCCTTCAGTACACGCCGGGCGGCATCCTGGTGCTGTACACCGACGGGCTCATCGAGCGGCGTGACGAGGACATCGACGTCGGGCTCGGCCGGCTCGCCGACAGCCTGTCCCGGCACGGCGGTCTTGAGCCCGAGCAGCTGGCCGACGCGCTGCTGGTCGACCTCGGCGTCACGGGCGGGACCGTCGCGGACGATACGGCGCTGGTGGTCATCGGCTTGTGACCGGCGGGCCCTGTCCCTGCTGCCCCTGCTGGCCCATGCTTGCCTCTCGCTGCGCCCGTTCGGCCATACCGGGCCCCGTGCACAGCGCCCAGATGACGAGGGCGTCCAGGATGAGCAGCGCCACGGCCCAGACCGGGTAGTAGGGCAGCCACAGGAAGTTGGCGATCAGGCTGAGACCCGCCAGCACCACGCCGACCACCCGGGCCCACATGGCGCCGGTGAACAGGGCCGCACCGGCCACCACGGCGAGGGCGCCGACGATCGCGTGAACCCATCCCCACCCGGTGAGGTCGAACGCGAAGGCGTAGTGGCGGGTGACCACGAACACCTGGTCATTGCGGATGGCCGAGATGCCCTGGCTGAGGGCCAAGAGCCCCGCGAAGATCATCATGACGGCCGCGAAGACGATCCATCCGCTCTCCGCTGCCCGGTGGTGCGCACTTGGCGCGGCTTGCGGCTGAACTCCACCGACGTGACTGGCCATTGCGGGCTCCTTCGTCCCTGCCGACACCACCGCCGAACGACCGCCGAACGGCCGATGAAATGCGGCAATTATGGCTAATTACACCTTTTTCAGGTTTGCATAGGTTGCCCGGGTCGGCACCTGCGGAGCCATGGGGGGTTCGCCTTCCGGGAAGACGCGGTGTAGATGTAGGTGTATGGCCCGGTTTAAGGGTCGATCGTGGGTACTGGCTGCCCGTACGTTCCCCGGTCGGCGCCCACGGAGTCGGCGGCGTGAGCGCCCGGAGGCGGCGGGGCGGCGCTCTGGCTCTTGGCTGAGTACGCGCAGCGTCGCCGGCCAGGTCTTTCTGCTGCAGCTGGTGATCGTCCTGCTGCTGATCGCCGCCGCGTCCGTAGCCCTCGTCCTCCAGGTCCGGCACGACGCCACCAATGAGGCCCGGCACCGCTCGCTCGCCGTCGCCGAGACCTTCGCCGACGCACCGGGCATGCCGGCCGCGCTGCGCTCCCCCCAGCCGACCGCGGTGCTCCAGCCGCTGGCCGAAGCGGCGCGCAAGGACGCCGGGGTCGACTTCATCGTGGTCCTGAACACGAAGGGGATCCGCTACACCCACCCCGACACCTCACGGATCGGCCACCATTTCCTCGGCAGCTATCGCCCCGCAGTCCAGGGCCACACCGTCACCGAGACGTACACGGGCACGCTCGGCCCCTCCGTACGGGCCGTGGTGCCCGTCACCGACAGCCGGGGCAAGGTCATCGGCCTGGTGGCCTCGGGCATCACGGTCAGCAAGGTCAGCGGCCTGGCCAACCGCCAGATGCCGATCCTCATCGGCGCGGCCGGCGCCTCGCTCGCCCTGGCCACCGGCGGCACGGCGCTGGTCAGCAGACGGCTGCGGCGGCAGACCCACGGCCTGGACCCGGCCGAGATGACCCGCATGTACGAGCACCACGACGCGGTGCTGCACTCCGTACGGGAAGGCGTGCTGATCGTCGACGGCGGCGGCCGGCTGATGCTGGCCAACGACGAGGCGCGCCGCCTGCTCGACCTGCCCGAATACCCGGAGGGCCGGGCCGTCACCGAGCTCGGCCTGGAGCCGCAGATGGCCCAGGCGCTGGCGTCCGGGCAGGTCGTCTCCGACGAGGTGCTGGTGGCCGGGGACCGGCTGCTCGCGGTCAACAACCGCCCCACGGACCGCGACGGCGGCCCGCCCGGCAGCGTGGCGACCCTGCGGGACTCCACCGAGCTGCGCGCCCTGTCGGGGCGGGCGGAGGTGGCGCAGAAGCACCTCAAGCTGCTGTACGACGCCAGCGTGGAGATCGGCACCACGCTGGACGTCGGCCGGACCGCCGAGGAGCTGGCCCAGGTCGCGGTGGGGCGGTTCGCCGACTTCGTCACCGTCGACCTGGCGGAGCCCGTGCTGCGCGGCGAGGAGCCGCTGGCGGTGGGCGGTATCGAGATGTGCCGCGCGGCGGTCCGCGGCATCAGCGACGACCACCCCTTCTACCAGGTGGGCACCCACTTCTCGTTCATCTCCTCCACCCCGCAGGCCCAGGGCTTCACCAGCGGGCAGGCGGCGGTCGAACCGGACCTGAGGGAAGCCCACGGCTGGCGCGCCCAGGACCCGGAACAGACCGGCCTGGCCATCGACTACGGCGTCCGGTCGCTGGTGACGGTGCCGCTGCGGGCCCGGGGCGTCATGCTGGGCATGGTCAGCTTCTGGCGCATGGAGAAGAACGCCCCCTTCGAGGAGGACGAGATCGCCCTCGCCGAGGAGCTGGCCTCCCACGCCGCCGTCTGCATCGACAACGCCCGGCGCTATACCCGCGAGCACACCATGGCGGTGACGCTCCAGCACAGCCTGCTGCCCCGCGCCCTGCCCGAGCAGAGCGCGCTGGATGTGGCGTACCGGTATCTGCCGGCGGAGTCGGGGGTGGGCGGCGACTGGTTCGATGTGATTCCGCTGCCGGGGGCCCGGGTGGCGCTGGTGGTGGGCGATGTGGTCGGGCACGGACTGCACGCGGCGGCCACGATGGGGCGGCTGCGCACCGCCGTGCACAACTTCTCCACCCTCGACCTGCCGCCCGACGAACTCCTCTCCCACCTCGACGACCTGGTCGCCCGGATCGACCAGGACGAGACCTCGGAGAGCCTGGAGGGCGGTGCCGGGATCACCGGGGCCTCCTGTCTGTACGCGATCTACGACCCGGTGACCCGGCGCTGCGCGATGGCCCGCGCCGGACATCCGCCGCCCGCGGTCGTCGCCCCCGACGGCTCCGTGCAGTTCATCGACCTGCCCGCCGGGCCGCCGCTGGGCCTGGGCGGCCTGCCCTTCGAGACGGCCGAGCTGGAGCTGGCCGAGGGCAGCCAGCTGGTGCTGTACACGGACGGGCTCATCGAGGACCGCAGACGGGAGATCGACGCCGGGCTCGAGCTGCTGCGCGAGGCCCTCGCCCACCCCGGCCGTACGCCCGACCAGACCTGCGCGGACGTGCTGGACGCCGTGCTGCCCGCGCGCCCCACCGACGACATCGCGCTGATCGTGGCCCGCACCCGGGTGCTGGGATCCGACCGGGTGGCGAGCTGGGACGTGCCCTGCGATCCGGCGGCGGTGGCCGAGGTGCGGGCCGCGGCCATCGGGCAGCTGACGGAGTGGGGGCTGCCTGCGGCGATGCCGGACATGGCCTTCACCGCGGAGCTGGTGCTCAGCGAACTGATCACCAATGCGATCCGCTACGCCGCCGGTCCGATCCGGGTGCAACTCATCCGCGATCGCAATCTCATCTGCGAGGTGTCCGACACCAGCAGCACCTCGCCGCATCTGCGGTACGCGGCGACGACGGACGAGGGGGGCCGCGGGCTGTTCCTGGTCGCGCAGTTCGCGGAGCGCTGGGGGACCCGCTACACGGCCGACGGCAAGGTCATCTGGGCGGAGCTGGCCCTGCCCTGAGAGGCGCTCGTTCGCGTTCGCGACGCTCGGTGGATGACATCACCTCGATTCTGGCGACGCTAGGCGCGCTAGCGTCGACAGAGATCGCGCCGTGTGGGTGGACGTACGGACCGGAGCGGCTCATTCTGTTTGCTGGTGTTTGACGGGGGTTCAGTGGTCGACACGCAGGGGTCATCCGGCGTTTGTTCCGCGGTGCTGACGGGATGTCAAGGTCCGATTGGCGAGCGAGCCGGTCAAAAGCCTGTGTGCGGTACTACGATGTGCCGCCCATGGCTCGAAACCGCCCTCAACCCTCGATCGCGCCCCTGAGGACCTGAGAGATGTCAGCACATATATCCAGCCAACCCGTCAAAGGGCTCCCCATGACGCGGCAGGCCCTGGCCGTACCGCTGCTGGCCGCCGTGGTCGTCGGCGGTGTGGGCGCTTGGGTGACGGCCGAAGTGCCCTCCGCCCACCGGGCGTCCGTCGGCCTGTTCTGCGGTGTGGCCGCCGTTCTGCTGTGTGTGGTCGCCGCGTTCGCCTCGGCCCGCGCACAGGCCGTACGGCGGCTCCAGGCGCGCCTGGCGGCCGTGGAGGCCGACGCCGCGCGGCGTACGGCGGCCATGCAGGCCGAAGTCACGCGGCGTACGGCGGTGATGGAGGCCGAGGCCGCGAAGCTCGCTGATGAAACGATTCCATCTGCGGTGGGGCAGCTGCGCGAAGGCGAGACGGTGGACACCGTGCTCTCCACGCTGCCCGCGCCCGCCAGCGGGGCGCACGACCGGGTGCTCAAGATGCTGGTGCGGGAAGTGGCCACCGGTGAGCGTATGCGCGCCTCGGCCATGGCGGCCTGCGCCAACGCCGCCGGCCGGGTGCAGGCGCTGGCCACCAGCATGCTCGCCGACCTGCGGGAGATGGAGAACCGGCATGACGAGGCCGTCCTCGGCGACCTGCTGAAGCTCGATCACACCACCGCACAGGCAGGCCGTATCGCGGACAGCATCGCGGTCCTCACCGGTGCCCGCTCCGGGCGCCGCTGGACCAAGCCGATCGTCATGGAGAGCGTGCTGCGCGGCGCGGTCGGCCGGATCAGCGCCTACCAGCGGGTCCGGATCCACTCGGCCAGCACCGCCGCGGTCGCCGGTTACGCCGCCGAGGGTGTCATGCACGCCCTCGCCGAACTCATGGACAACGCCGCCACGTTCTCGCCTCCCACCGAGGAGGTGCACGTGTACGTCCAGGAGACGCACACCGGCGTCGTGGTGACCGTCGAGGACGGCGGTCTGGTCATGGGCCCGGCCGCCCTCGCCCGCGCCGAGAAGGCCGTCTCCTCCGACCCTCTGGACCTGACCACGCTCTCCGGCACCCGGCTCGGGCTCGCGGTCGTCGGGCAGCTGGCCCGTAAGCACAACCTGACGGTCTCCTTCCGGCCCTCCTCGCGCGGCGGCACCGGCGTCGTCGTCCTGATCCCGCAGCAGCTGATCACCCATGTGAGCCAGGACGCCGCGACCAACCCGGCCCCGGCCACCCGCTCCTCCGCGGCCCGTCCGGCCACCCCCCAGGCCACGAACCGCTCGGCCGCCCCCACCGCCACCCCCACCCGGACGGCCGCCCCCGCCCCGGCCGGCGCCCCGGACCCCGGTCCGGCCGCCGCCCCGCAGCCCACGAGCGCCGAGTCGACCGGCGGACTGCCCAAGCGCCGCCGCGGTGAGACGCTGGCCGCGGCCTCCCGGCCCGCCGCCCCCCAGGAGCGCAAGGCACCCTCCGACCGCCCGCGCCCCGACGCCACCCGCCTCGGCGCCTTCCGCCAGGCCGCCCGCGGCGGCGCTCCCTGCCCCGCGGCCGAGTCGGCCCCGTGCGCCGACGACCAGGCGGCCGAAGCCCACGCCACCCCCGAGACGTCTCCCGAGAACGACCAGCCGTGACAGAAGGAACCCCGATGAACACCACAGATCGCAGCTTGGACTGGTTGCTGGAGAACCTGCTGAAGAAGACCCCCGGCGCCCGCCACGCGCTGGTGCTCTCCAGAGACGGTCTCAAACTGTGCCTCACCTCCGGCCTGTCCCTCGACCAGGCCGACCAACTGGCGGCCATCGCCTCGGGGATCCAGAGCCTGTCGCACGGCGCGTCCATCGAGTTCGGCGACGGCAGCGGCGGCGTCCGGCAGTCGATGACGGAGTTCCACGGCGGCATCCTGTTCATCGTGGAGGCCGGTGAGGGCGCCCACCTCGCGGTCATCGCGGAGGACGAGGCCGACGTCGGCATCATCGGCCACAACATGAACGAGCTGGTCGAGCAGATCGGCGACCATCTGCGTGCCGCGCCCCGGGTGGCCGCGGGCGACGGCGGCGGGGCCACGGCATGATCCGAGGGGCCGTCGACAGCGAGGATCCGGACCGGCTGTACACCGTCACCGGTGGTCGCAGCCGGGTGGACGAGAGCGTGTTCGACATGGTCACGCTCATCGTCAGCGAGAGCGAGCCCAGCCCGGGGATGCAGTCCGAGCACGCCAAGATCCTGCGGATGTGCCACCGTCCGCTGGCGGTCGTGGAGATCTCCTCCTATCTGGGCCTGCCGGTGAGCGTGGTGAAGATCCTGCTCTGCGATCTGCTCGACACCGGAAAGATCACCGCTCGCCATCCCCAGGTGGTCCGCTCCGACAGGCAGCTGCCCGAACCCGAGATGTTGAAGAAGGTGCTCGTTGCACTCCAGAACCTCTGACCGCCCCGCGGGCGCGCAGCTGAGCGAGAGCGCGCGGGACGGCCTCAAGATCGTGATCGTCGGGGGCTTCGGGGTCGGAAAGACCACCATGGTCCGGTCCGTCAGCGAGATCCGCCCGCTGAGCACCGAGGAGACCATGACGCAGGCGGGCGTCGGGATCGACGACGCGTCGCAGGTACAGGACAAGACCACCACGACCGTCGCCTTCGACTTCGGCCGCATCAGCCTGAACGAGCAGATGGTGCTCTATCTGTTCGGCGCCCCCGGCCAGGAGCGGTTCTGGTTCCTGTGGGACCGGCTGTTCATGGGGACCCTGGGCGCGGTCGTCCTGGTGGACACCAACCGGCTCTCCGACTCCTGGTACGCCATCGACCGGCTGGAGCACCACGGCACGCCGTTCATCGTCGCGCGCAACAACTTCGGCGAACCCAAGCACACGCTGGAGGAGGTGCGCGCGGCCCTCGACCTGCCCGCCGACATCCCGATCGTCGACTGCGACGCCCGGGAGCGCGACTCCAGCAAGGCCGTACTGGTCGCCCTCGCGCGCCATCTCTACTCCCTCTCCACCTCGTCTGCCTCGTCTGCCTCGTCCATGTCCTCTTCCGCCGTCCAGGAGAGCACCGCGTGACCACCCCGGACCCCACGCTCCCCCCTGAGGAACCCGACCCCTCCGCCGCACCGCTTCCGGGCTGGCCGGAGCAGCCGGACGCCGTACGGCTGCAGGCTGAGGACTTCACCAAGAGCCAGGAAGACCTCTACCGCCGGCTCCGCCGCGACCACGGCCCCGTGGTACCCGTCCTGCTCGACGGCCAGATCCCCGTCTGGATGGTGCTCGGCTACCGGGAACTGGTGCGGGTCACCACCGACCCCAACGTCTTCGCCCGCGACTCGCGCCGCTGGCACTCCTGGGACAAGGTCCCGCCGGACTGGGAGCTGATGACCTTCGTCGGCTACCGGCCGACCATGCTGTTCACCGAGGGCGCCGAACACGAGCGGCGGGCCGAGGCGATCATCGACAGCATGGAGATCGTGGACCCGTTCGAGCTGCGCGCGCTGTGCGAGCGCGTCGCGGACGGTCTGATCGACACCTTCGCGGGCCGCGGCCACGCCGATCTCATCGCCGACTACGCCTGCCAGATCCCGCTGCGCGTGCTCAACCGCATGTACGGCATGAACGAGGCCGAATCCACCGAACTGCAGCAGATCACGGTCGACCTGGTCAGCGGGAAGGGCGGACCCGAAGCGCACCAGAACATGGTCGACCGGATGGTGTCGCTGATGGAGCACGCCCGGGCGACCCCGGACCGTAAGAACATCTCCACGGTCCTGGTGAACCACCCGGCGGGCCTCACCGACGAGGAGATCATCAACGACCTGCTGGGCAACGTGTACGCGGCCCACCAGCCCACCACCGACCTGATCGGCAACGCGCTGCGGCTCATGCTCACCGACGAGCGGTTCGCGGTCACCATGTCCGGCGGGCGGCGCAGCGTCGGCCAGGCGATCAACGAGGTGCTGTGGGAGGCCACCCCGGTCCCCAACTGGGTCGGCCGCTGGGCCGCCGGGGACACCATGCTCGCCGGGCGCCACATCAGGAAGGGCGACTGCCTGATGCTGGGCCTCGCCGCTGCCAACGCCGACCCCGACGTACGGCCGGACTTCCGCGCCGGCGCGGCGGGCAACCAGGCCCATATGGCCTTCAGCCACGGCACCCACGGCTGCCCCCCGGTCGCCCGCGAGCTCGCCGAGGCCATCGCCATGGCCGCGATCGAGGTCCTGATCGACCGCCTCCCGGACGTGGCGCTGACCGTCGCGCCCGAGGACCTGGAATGGCGCTCCAAGCTAATGATGCGCGGAGTGTCGGCCATCCCGGTCCAGTTCACCCCCACCTCCCGCTAGACCGACCGGGCCCGCGCGGCCCGGTCCCGGTCCTCCTCCGCCGCGCGCTCGATTCAGCGAAGCTCCTGGATGCGGACCAGATTGCCGGCGGGGTCGCGGAACGCGCAGTCGCGGATGCCGTACGGCTGCTCGGTCGGCTCCTGTACGACCTCGGTGTCACCGGCCCGCACCTTCTCGAACGTGGCGTCGAGGTCCGGGGTGGCCAGCAGGATCCAGCCGTAGGTGCCCTTGGCCATCATCTCGGCGATGGTGCGGCGCTCGTCCTCGGTGACTCCCGGGTCGGCGGCCGGCGGCGCCAGAAGGATCGACGTACCGGGCTGACCGGCCGGGCCGACCGTGATCCAGCGCATCCTGCCCTGCCCGACGTCGCTGCGCACCTCGAAGCCGAGGACGTCGCGGTAGAAGACGAGCGACGCGTCCGGGTCGTTGTGCGGGAGGGAGGTCGTGTGAATGGTGATGTCCATAACGGCAGATTAGAAGCGGCTCGGTCCCGTGCGGACAAGCACAAGGCGCCTCTCCGGGAGGAGAAGCGCCTTGGGGGATTGCCTGAGCGGCGGGTTACTTCACGGGGTCGGCTCCGCGCTTCTTGAGCATGTCGTTCATCAGCTGGATCTCCGACTGCTGGCTGTCGACCATGCCCTGCGCCAGCAGCTTGACCGTCGGGTCCTTGGCCAGCTTGACCGCTCCCTCGGCCATGTCGATCCCGCCCTTGTGGTGGGCGATCATCAACCGCAGGAACATCACCTCAGCGGCCCGGCCCTTGGCCTTGCGCAACTGGTCCAGCTGGGTGTTGGTGGCCATGCCCGGCATGAGGGACCCGTCGTGCGGCTTGTAGGTGCCGTCGTGGCCCATCGAGTCCATGGAGTCCATCGAACCGTGATCCATGGACTTCTTCATCCATGTCATCGGCGGGTCCTCCGAGGTCACGGAGAGCCCCCACAGGTCCAGCCAGCCCAGCATCATCCCGCGCTGATTGGCCTGGGTGTTGATGATGTCGTACGCGAGGCGGCGCACATCCTCGTCGTCGGTGTCGTCGCGCACGATGAACGACATCTCCACCGCCTGCTGGTGGTGGACGGACATGTCCCGGGCGAAGCCCGCCTCCGCGGAGGTTTTGGTGGGCGTCGACGGAGCGGCGGTCGAGCCGTCCGAGCGGTCCGCCGTGAGCCACAGGACGCCCACCGTCACCAGCGTCAGCAGTGCGAGCGCGGCGGAGATGCCCGCGATCAGCGGCTGGCGTCCCGCGCGGCCGGTGTCCGCCACCTGGCCGGTGTCCGCCACCTGGCCGGTGTCCGTCATTCCGCCTTACCTCCGGTGCACGCGGCGCCCTTCTCGGGGGTCTGCTTGCCCTGCACATAGTCCTCGAAGAACTTCGCCACGCGCGGGTCGTCCGCCGAGTCGACCTTCAGCTGGGCGCCCCACGCGTTGAGGAGTATCGGGCCGTCCTGGTCCTGGTAAGGGCTCATCAGGGAGTACGGGGTGGCCTTCACGCGCTTCTCCAGCGCGGTTATGTCCTTGGCCGCCGCCTTGTCGGTGTAGGTGACCCATACGGAGCCGTGCTCCAGGGCGTGCACCGCGTTCTCGTTGGCTATCGGCTTCTTGTAGACGTCGCCGTTGCAGTTCTGCCAGACCTGGTTGTGGTTGCCGCCGACCGGCGGGGACATCGCGTAGTCGACCTTGCCGTCGACATGGGTCCGGCCGAGGTTCTTCCAGGTCTTCATGCCCTTGAAGGTGCCGGTCTTGACCGTCGTCATCGTCACCGCCTTGGCCTTCTCGTCCTTCTCCTTGGTGGCGTCGATGATGAAGTAGCCGCCGACGACCAGCCCGACGACGATCACCGTGCACGAGACGATCGTGATGATGCGGTAGCGGCGGTCGCGCGCCCGTTCGGCGCGGCGCAACTCCTCGATCTTCTCGCGGCGCGCGGCGGCCGCGTTCTTCGTCTTCGATCCCTTGGAAGCCATGGTTGGTCCTTGTCCTTGCACTGGAGGAATGAATGATGTGCGGATCCGGATACCGGCGGCCTAGGTGCGAAGCACTTGGAGCTGGTGGAGGCCGGGGGCAGGGACGGCGTGGTCGGGCGGGGCTCGGGCGGCATGTGTATCGTGCGGGCGGTCGCGCGGCAGGAACTGGGCGGGCGCGGGCGGCGGAACGGGCGCGGGCACCAGGCCCTGGCTCACCCCACCTGGTCCGGCCACGCAGTTGTCGCCGGCGCCGCCCGCGCTGTCCGCCCAGGGCGTCAGGATCGGGTACACGACGGGCATGGCCTCCGGGCCCGACCGGGCGAGCGCGGCCAAGGCCGCGCCGGTCGGCGCGGCCCTGGCGGGGTGGGGCGGACAGTGTGCCGAGACGGTCACGTGCCCTGCGGCGGGCGCGTGCTCCACGGCCGGGTGCAGGAACGACGGCGCCAGCCAGAGCGCGACGGTGAGCAGCGGGACGGCACAGCGGAGCACCGAGAGCACGGTGGCTCGCACCGTGCCGCCCGGTATTCGGCTCGCGTCGCGCTGTCTACTCATCGCGCCAGATCGTAACCACTGGGCCTGCCGAGGCTGAATGGGCAAAGGCCCGGCGGGGTGCCGGTGCCTTTGCCGCAGCCCTTGCCTCAGCTCTTACCGAGGAGCTTGTTCATCTCGGTGATCTCCTCGTTCTGGGTCTTGATGATGTCGTCGGCCATGGTCTTGGCGGGGCCGTACGCACCCTTCTGCTTCTCGGTGCCGGCCATCTCCACCGCGCCCTTGTGGTGCTGGACCATCATCTTCAGGAACGCGGTGTCGAAGGCCGCACCGGACGCCTTCTTCAACTCCTCCATCTCCTTGGAGCCCATCATTCCGGGCATGCCCTCGTGCTGGGAGTGGTCCATACCGGGCATCGCCTCCGGGACCTTCTCGCCCCAGGCCTTCAGCCACCCGGACATCGTGCGGATCTCCGGGTCCTGCGCCTTCTTGATGTCGGCGGCCAACTTCTTGACCTGGGCGGACGAGGCCCGGGTGGGGGCCAGATCGGCCATCTCCACGGCCTGGCGGTGGTGGGGGATCATCCCCTGCGCGAAGCTCACATCGGCCTCGTTGTGCTTGTTCGACGGGGCGGACGTGCTCGCGCTCCCGGTGGTCTTCTTCGGCGAGTCGTCGCTGCCGCAGGCGGTCAGGGTCAGAGACAGCGCGGCCGTGGCGGCCGCGGCGACGAGCGCCGTACGGCGGGTCAGGGAACGCATGGGGGAACTCCTGAGGAAGTGTAGGGGGTATTTCTGGACATACCGGACTGGCGCCGGACCCAACCCGGATCGGGAGGGGCGGCGGCGCCGCGAGGGCGTGTCCTATATCCGCAGGAGCTGGAGTTCGGCCAGAGTGGGCGGCGCCCGCCCGTCGGCCGGGGACGGCGCCGTACCGGACCGGGCCGCCGCGAGGTCGTGGCCGCAGTCGGCCACGGGGGTCGACGGGGGCCCGGACAGCGTGGGCCCACCGCCGAGCGCGGGTGACGCACAGGTCGGATCGGCGTGGTGGATATGCGAGCCGCCGCATGCGCCGTCGCAGCCGCTATGGGCGGAGGGGGTGGCGGTCACGGCGGTCGCCATGGCGGCGGGGCGCTCATGGGCGCCCGGCATCAGACCACCGGTGGGCCCGAGGGCGTGCATGCCCAGCAGCCCGGCCAGCACCCCGAGCACGAGCAGCGCTCGCCACCGCCACACGGGCGGCGACGGACGGCACTCGGCAGGGCTCGGCACGAGCCCATGCTAAAGGGGCGGGCGGGGCGGTTGTGGCGGGGGATGCCACACCCTTGCCGGGGCCGGCCCGCCGGGCTGGTCATATCACCGGGCAGGGTCTGCCACCCGCAGCCGGACGGTGCCGGTCTCAACCGAGCTCGCGCGGCCCGTACAGCGCGCTGCCGGCTCCGGTCGCAAGGGCCCAGTAGCGATCGCCGAAGGACCAGTGCCACCACTCCGTGGGGTAGTTGACCAGACCCGCGGCGGTCAGTGCGGCACCGAGCATCCGGCGGTTGGCCCGCGCTTCAGGGCCGATGTTGTCGGCGTGCGTGTAACAGGCGCCGTCGCTCTCTTCCGGGCTGGCGTTCATTCGGGTTCCCATGTCGAGTTCGCGTCCGTCGGCGGTGACGAGAGTCAGGTCCACCGCGGCGCCGGCGCTGTGCGGTGCGATCTCCGGTGGCGATACGTATCGGCTCGCGGCCTGGTGCACCTGCGTCGGCGACCAGTCCGGGTTGTCGGCTCGCAGTTCGCCGGCGTAGCTCTCGAAGTAGTGGCGCTGTAGCGCGGGCGGCCGGTACCCCTCGACGAACAGCAGCCGGATGCCGTCCGGGAGCGACTGCTGTGCCTTGAGAAGGCGGGTCAGGACCCCTTCTCGCAGATGCGCGAACGCTCCTGAGCCGTCGACCTTGCGGGAGTCGACGGCGAGGGATTCTTCGAGCCGGACGTCGACGAGTGGTTCGCCGCAGTCGGCTACCGGGATCGCCGCGACCTTGGGATCTGACATCAACACGATCTCGTACATGCACCGATCATCGCCGACCCATCACTCAGTGACGGAGCTGTTAGCGTGCAATCGTCGAGCGATGGGGGCGGAGACAGCAGATGGCATTGGACACGTTTCTTATCGGCGGGGACCTGGAGATACGGCGGCTCGGGTTCGGGGCCATGCACCTGCCGACCGAGCCCGCTGCCGACCGCGAGGCGGCCATCGCGGTCGCCCGACGAGCCGTCGAGCTCGGCGTCACGCTGATCGACACCGCCCATCTGTACGGCGGCGGAGCCAACGAAGAACTCCTCGCCGAGGCCCTGCACCCTTACCCCGCCGGGCTGCTCATCACCACCAAGGTCGGCGTCGCGCGGACGGGCCCAGGCGGCGAGTGGCGGCTGGACGGGCGTCCGGCCATCCTCCGCGACCAGGTCGAGCAGGCCCTCCGCCGGCTCCGGGTCGAGCGGATCGAACTGCTCCAGCTGCACCGTATCGACCCGGAGACACCGCTCGCCGACCAGCTCGGCACGTTGCGGGAGCTCCAGTCGGAGGGCAAGGTCGGCCGACTCGGGCTGTCCGAGGTCACCGTCGCCGAACTCGGCCAGGCGCGGGAGATCGTCGACGTCGTCAGCGTCCAGAACCGCTACAACCTGCTCGACCGTGAGCACGAGCCGGTGCTCGAGGCGTGCGGGGCGGCGGGGATCGCGTTCCTGCCGTGGCGGCCCGTCGCGATGGGGGCGCTGGGGGCCAGGGCGGAGATCGCCGCCATCGCGGCCGAGCTCGCCGCCACCCCTACACAGGTCTCGCTCGCGTGGCTGCTCGACCGCTCGCCGGCCGTCCTCCCGATCCCCGGCACTGCCCGGATCGCCCACCTGGAGGAGAACCTCGCCGCGGCGCGTCTCGATCTGACCCCCGCTCACCGCGAACGCCTCGACCAGCTGGCGCCCCGAGCGCGTGAATGAGCCCCGCCAGTCCGCCACCTTGGCGTCTTTCCCTGGTCACTGTCGTGTTAGCCGGGCGTTAGTGGGGCGGCAGTGTTGCGGTAGTGGCCCCGGCCAGAGTTGTTGTCGTACCGAGCAGGGCACGACACCGACCGCCTCCCAGGGGGACCCGAAATGCGCTCCAACGCCACTGCCCGTATCGCCCGCCGTCGTTCCTTCCGCGTTGCCGCCGCGGTCCTGACCGCGGCCGCCGCCCTGTCCCTGACGGCCTGCAACAACGACGACAAGGCCGCGGCGGGGTCCAGCGGCTCGACGGGTTCCTCCGGTGGTGCGCAGGGTTCGGACGACAAGGGCAAGGAGGGCGGCGGCAGTGCGCACGCTGGCGCCGAGCGCTGCCGCACCGAGAACCTGGAAGCCGCGTTCGCCACGGGTGAGGACGCGCTCCCGGAGCCGGAGACGGGCGAGAACGGCGCGACGACCGCCACCATCGTCCTGATGAACAAGGGCACCAGCTCCTGCCGGATCGGCGGCTTCCCCGGTGTGGACCTGACCTCGATCAACGGCGGCGAGCGCTGGTCCCTGGCCCGCTCCTCGCAGAAGTGGACCTCCGTGAACGTGGAGGCCGGCCAGCAAACCGAGTTCACCCTCAACCTCGCCTTCACCAAGGAGGACCAGGGCTTCTACCAGCCGGCCTGGGTCGAGATCACCCCGCCCAACGAGACCAAGTCCCTCAAGATCGAGTGGCCCTGGGAGAACGAGAGCCTCGTCGACCAGCGCAGCGCCTCCCACCCCGCCACCTTCGTCAACCCTGTCGGCTGACCAACCCACAACTGCGCCATCAAGTTCCGCTGCCCCGGTGCGCCACACCGGGCCAGCGGACTTTCCGTTTCACGGCCCGCGCCCGACCTCGGCATGGCGGGACACCACAGATGCGGCCGTCTCAAGCCGCGATGTCGAACGCGTCGCGGTGCGGGGTGAGTTCGAACCACAGGAGCTTTCCGCTGATGCCGAAGAGGTCGTCGGCGAGTGGGTAGCCGCCCCAGTTGTCCGCGCAGAGCCGGACGATGAGCAGGCCACGGCCGTGCGTGTCGTCCACCTTGGCGGCGGCCTCGGTGAGGGCGGTGAAGCGGTCGAGCCGACCGGGCGGGGTGTCGAAGGGCGCGGGGATGAGCGGGTTGGTGTCCCAGATGCTGACCCGGAGGCGGTTCTCGCAGAGATGGCGCAGGCGGAGTTGGGCGGGGCCGTCGGAGTGGCAGAGTGCGTTGCTCACCATCTCGCTGGTGAGCAGTTCGGCGGTCTCGGTCAGCTCCGCCATGCCATGGCCGGACAGGACCGCCCGGAGAGTGACCCGCGCGATCCGGGCGGCCCTCGGGTCGTTGGGGAGACGGAGGGTGTACGTCCAGGGCTGGTCGGAGTCGTCCGATGGCCCGGGGCCGGGGTTCTGTGGCGATACGGTTGCCATGCGAATCTCCCGCTGGTTCGGGTGAAGTTGGGTGGCTTGGCTCACACGGTAGAGCAGTTGGTGGTAGATCTAGCCGGAGTTCGGTAAGACAGCTCTCGATTAAACCCGTGTGGGTTACAGGGGGACCAATGGCGACGACCAATAACCCGACGCTCAAACCGCGACGACTTGGGGCCGAGCTGCGCAAGCTTCGTGAGCGTGCCGGCCTGTCCTCAACTGCGGCAGCAGCTCTCATCGGTGTGCAACAGGCCCGGGTGAGCATGATCGAGGCCGGCCGTTACGCGGTAAGTGGAGACCGGGTACGGGCGATGGCTCGGAGCTATGCCTGTGCTGACGATGAACTGGTGGATGCTCTGGCAGACATGACCGGTGGGCGCACCCGGGGCTGGTGGGACGAGTATCGGGAGTATCTCCCGGCGAGCTTTGCGGACATGGCCGAGCTGGAGCATCAGGCCCAGGGGCTGCGCGTGGCGCTGGTCATCCACATCCCAGGCTTGCTCCAGACCGTGGACCATGCCCGCGCGGTGATCCGGGAAGCGGCTCCGCAGCTGAGGGCGTACGAGGTCGAGCACCGGCTGACCCACCGGATGAAGCGGCAGGCCATCCTCTACGGCGATGATCCAGTGCCGTACACCGCCGTTATCCACGAGGCCGCTCTGCGGATGGAGTTTGGCGGAGTGAGCACAGTCCGAGCGCAGCTCGAACACCTCATCACGATGGGCGAGATGGACAACGTCACCGTCCGGGTGATTCCGTTTGGCGGCGGGACCTTCCCTGGAACAGGACAGTCATTCGACTATGTCCTTGGAGCTGTGCCGCAGCTTGACACAGTGCAGCTCGACTCCGCTCAGGGAACCCAGTTCATGGACGCTGAGGCCGAGTTGGCAAAGTACCGGGCTGTCTTGGAACGGATGGAGGCGACGGCGCTCACGTCGGCCGAGTCGCGGGACTTCATCAACGACATCATGCGCAGCATGTGAAAGGTGAGAAACGTGACCACGTATCAGTGGCGTAAGTCCTCCTACAGCGCGGATGCGGGCAACTGCGTGAACGTCGCCGCCGCCGACGGCGTCATAGCAATGCGCGAGAGCGACGAGCCCGAGGCCATCCTGACCACAACACCCGCCGCTCTCCGCGCCTTCATACGCGGCACCAAGGCCGGCCGCCTGGACCACCTCGCGGCCACCCGGCGCCAGTAACGGCCACCCGTAACGTCACCCGGAAACGGCCGCCCCGAACGCCGCCTTGACCGGCTCGTACCCGAATGAGTCCGGGCCGCGATGCGTAACGCTCAGCGCAGACGGCTCACTTCACGATCTTGATGCGGTCCGCCGCCGGCGGAGCCAGGGGCGAGGTGGCCGAGGAGTGGGCGCCCAAGTAGGCCGTGAAGGCGTCCAGGTCGGACTGGCCGACCAGCTTGTTCTTGCCGTCCTTGAAGGCGGGGAAGCCGTCGCCGCCGCCCGCGAGGAATTCGTTCATCGCGACGCGGTAGGTCTTGGCCGGGTCGATGGCCTCGCCGTTCAGCTTCACCGAGTCGGCGACGACGCGGTCGGCGCCGGCCTTGGTGAGGTCGAGGGTGTAGGTGAGGCCCTTGGAGACCTGGAGGATCTTGGGGGATGCCTCGTTCGAGCCGCTGACCTGCTGCTTCAGGGCGGTGATGAGCTGGGCGCCGGTGAGGTCGATGACGTTCAGCATGTTGGTGAAGGGCTGCACGGTGAAGGCCTCGCCGTACGTCACGACACCGTCGCCCTCGCTGCCGGACGCCGCGTAGGCGAGGTCGGAGCGGATGCCGCCGGGGTTCATGAGGGCGAGCTGGGCGCCGCCCTTGTCGGCGGGGGAGAGCGCTTCGAGCTGGGCGTCGGCGATGACGTCGCCGAGCGGTGACTCGTAACCCGTGGAGCCGCGGCCGGGGATCTCGGCGGAGACGTAGCCGATGGGCCGGTTGGCGACCGGCGCGGCCAGCTTGTTCCAGCGGCCGATGAGGGCGGTCATGTCGGCGGCCTTGGGCTGCTGCCGGTCGACGACGTGGTTGGCCGACTTCACCTTCGTACGGACGACGTCGCCGGTGCGGCGGTCGTAGGTGAGGGTCGTGTCGGTGTAGAGGCGGCCGAAGGAGGCGGCGGAGGTCACGGTGCGCGGGGTGCCGGAGGGGTCCGGGACGGTGCACGCGTAGGCCTGGTGGGTGTGGCCGGTGACCAGGGCGTCGACCTGCGGGGTGACCTTCTTGGCGATGTCGACGATCGGGCCGGAGATGCCGGCGCCCGGACCGGAGCTGTCGCAGTCGTAGTTGTACGAGGAGGAGGCGGGCAGCCCGCCCTCGTGGATGAGCGCGACGATCGACTTGACGCCCTTGCGGTTGAGTTCCTTGGCGTACTTGTTGATCGTCTCGACCTCGTCGTGGAACTTCAGGCCCTTGACGCCCTCGGCGGTGACGATGTCCGGGGTGCCTTCGAGCGTGACGCCGATGAAGCCGATCTTGACGCCGTTGCGCTGCCAGACGGTGTAGGGCTTGAGGATCGGCTTGCCGGTCTTCTCGTCGGTGACGTTCGCGGCGAGGTAGGGGAAGTCGGCGCCGGGGAAGGTCTTGCCGTCCTCGTAACAGCCGTCCTTGGGGTGGCAGCCGCCGTTCTGGATGCGCTCCAGCTCGGCGCGGCCCTCGTCGAACTCGTGGTTGCCGACGGCCGTGACGTCCAGGTCGAGCTTGTTGAGCGCTTCGACGGTCGGCTCGTCGTGGAAGAGGCCGGACAGCAGCGGGCTCGCGCCGATCATGTCGCCGCCGGCGGCGGTGATGGAGTACGGGTGGCCCTTGCGGGCGGTGCGCAGCGCGTTGGCGAGGTATTCGGCGCCGCCCGCCGGGATGGCCTTGGTGGTGCCGTCCGGCTGGGTCTCGGTGACGGTGCCGGAGGAGCCCTGCGGGGGCTCCAGGTTGCCGTGGAGGTCGTTGAACGACAGCAGCTGCACATCGACGGTGCGGGCCGGGCGCGGCTTGGCGGAGTCGGTGGAGTCGGCGTTCGCGCCTGCCGGGCCCGCGGCGGACAGGACTCCGGCCGCCGCGGCCAGCACGGCCGCGGCGGCGGTCAACCGGCGGGCCGCGCGGTGCCGCCCAGGTGTCGCTGGCATGTGGTTCCCCTCTGTGAACCGTTCTGTGAACCGTGGTGGTTGTGCGCGGCAGCTTACGGTCAACGCGCGTAGCGGGGCAGGGGGATCGAGGTTACGAGCTCATTGCGCGCGGGCGACTGGAGGAGAGGGGGCGTCCGGTGCGGCGACCGGTGCGGCGGCCGGTGGAGACGCGTCGCCGAGGCGTCACCCGTTCGGCGGTATGGCAGGGGCATGAGGCGGGGGGACGGTTCGGCGTGGGAGCCGGGGATCCGTCGGGCGAGTGACCCACGGATCAGGGGATGCGCGGCCGGCTGCCCGGCGAGGGCCTGGCCGTAGGCTCGGGAGCATGAATGACGTGCTGAACGAGGCGGCCGGCGCCCGCCGGATCGATGTCCTCGACGAGGTGACGCCCGCCATGGCGCAGGACGTGCTGCGGCTCGTGGCGGAGGCCGCGCGCACCGATGGACAGCAGGCCGTGTCCGAGCAGGGGCGGCTGCAATTGCGCGGGCGGCGGGAAGGGGTGCGCCATCTGCTGCTGAGCGAGGAGCCGAGCGGGAAGCTCGTGGGGTACGCGCAGTTGGAGGACACCGACCCGGTGGAGGCCCCGGCCGCCGAGCTGGTCGTGCATCCGGCGCACCGGGGGCAGGGGCACGGGCGGGCGCTGGGCGTGACGCTGCTGCGCGAGTCCGGTAAGCGGCTGCGGGTGTGGGCGCACGGCGGGCACTCCTCGGCGCGCCATCTCGCGCAGGTGCTGGGGCTGACGCTGTTCCGGGAGCTGCGGCAGATGCGCCGGCCGCTGGGGCCGCCGGCGACGCTGGACATCCCCGAGCCGGTGCTGCCGGAGGGCGTGACCGTACGGACCTTCCGGCCGGGCGAGGACGAGGCCGCCTGGCTGGCGGCGAACGCGGCGGCCTTCGCGCACCACCCCGAGCAGGGCTCGCTGACCCTGCGCGATCTGGAAGATCGGATGGGGGAGCCGTGGTTCGACCCCGAGGGCTTCTTCCTGGCCGAGCGGGGCGGGGAGATCGTCGGGTTCCACTGGACCAAGGTGCATGCGCAGGAGCGGCTGGGCGAGGTGTACGTGGTGGGGGTGCGGCCCGAGGCGCAGGGCGGCGGGCTCGGCCGGTCGCTGACCGCGATCGGGCTGCGGCACCTCGCGGGGCGGGGGCTGCCGACGGCGATGCTGTACGTCGACGCCGACAACTACCCCGCCGTCGCCGTTTACGGTCGGCAGGGCTTTACGACGTACGAGACCGATCTCATGTACCGCACGGAGACCTGAGCCCGGGGGATGGGGCAGGTGCAGGGCTAGGGGCAGGGGCTGGGGCTGGGGGCCTGGGGCGCGCCTGTGGGACGGTGGGCGGCGCGGCCACGGTCACGGGGCTCGGCTGGGGGCGGCACGGCGGGCGGGGCGGGGCTCCAGGTCGCCTGCGGGATGGATCGCGATTTCCTACGCGCCATGTCTCCGTTACCGGCGATTCAAACTCGGTTGCAAGCATCGCTGAATGCAGCCCGCCGTGCCGCCCACCTCGAACCGGAGGCTCCGTGCCGCTTCAGCACAGGTTTCCGGCAAGCCGTTCCCGCCTTCGGCGCGGAACAATGAGGACATGAACCACTCCAGCGGTCAGGCCCCCGCCCACGCGCAGCCCCACCCGCAGCAGCCTCAGCCTCAGCCCTCGGTCGGCTCCATCGCGGCCCACCGGCCGCACGCTGTCGCCGCGCAGCCTGTCCGGAATCTCGACCCCGACCTCGACGGCGACCTGGACTCGTACGAGGTCGACACCCTGGACGCGGAGGGGGAGGCGCTGCCCCAGGGGCGGTTCCTCGACCGTGAGCGCAGCTGGCTGGCGTTCAACGAGCGGGTGCTCGAGCTGGCCGAGGACCCGAACACGCCGCTGCTGGAGCGGGCGAACTTCCTCGCGATCTTCGCGAGCAACCTGGACGAGTTCTTCATGGTGCGGGTCGCCGGCCTCAAGCGGCGCATCGCGACCGGAGTCGCCACCCGCTCCGCCTCCGGGCTGCAGCCCCGTGAGGTGCTGGAGCTGATCTGGACCCGGTCGCGGGAGCTCATGGCCCGGCACGCGGCCTGCTTCCAGCAGGACGTGTCGCCCGCGCTGGCCGAAGAGGGCATCCATATGATCCGCTGGCCGGATCTCACGGAGGACGAGCAGTCCCGCCTCTTCACGCTCTTCCGCCAGCAGATCTTCCCGGTCCTGACGCCTCTGGCGGTGGACCCGGCGCATCCCTTCCCGTATATCTCCGGACTCTCCCTCAACCTCGCGGTCGTGGTGCGCAACCCGGTCAGCGGCCATGATCACTTCGCGCGTGTGAAGGTCCCGCCGCTGCTCTCGCGGTTCCTGGAGGCGTCGCCGCAGCGGTACGTACCGCTGGAGGACGTGATCGCGGCGCACCTGGAGGAGCTGTTCCCGGGTATGGAGGTGCTGGCGCACCATATGTTCCGGGTGACCCGCAACGAGGACCTGGAGGTCGAGGAGGACGACGCGGAGAACCTGCTCCAGGCCCTGGAGAAGGAGCTGCTGCGGCGCCGCTTCGGCCCGCCGGTGCGGCTGGAGGTCGAGGAGTCCATCGACCCGTACGTGCTGGACCTGCTGGTGCGCGAGCTGAAGGTCTCCGAGGCCGAGGTCTATCCGCTGCCGGGGCCGCTGGACCTCACCGGGCTCTTCGGCATAGCGGCGCTGGACCGGCCGGAGCTGAAGTACCCGAAGTTCGTGGCCGGGACGCACCGGGACCTCGCCGAGGTCGAGTCCGCCTCCGCGCCGGACATCTTCGCCGCGATGCGCGAGCGGGACATACTGCTGCACCACCCGTACGACTCCTTCTCGACCTCCGTCCAGGCGTTCCTGGAGCAGGCGGCGGCCGACCCCGACGTACTCGCGATCAAGCAGACGCTCTACCGGACCTCCGGCAAGTCGCCGATCGTCGACGCGCTGATCGACGCCGCCGAGGCCGGTAAGCAGGTGCTGGTCCTCGTCGAGATCAAGGCCCGCTTCGACGAACAGGCCAACATCAAGTGGGCGCGCAAGCTGGAGGAAGCCGGCTGCCACGTGGTCTACGGCCTGGTCGGCCTCAAGACCCACTGCAAGCTGTCGCTGGTGGTCCGCCAGGAGGGCGAGACGCTGCGCCGCTACTGCCACGTCGGCACCGGCAACTACCACCCGAAGACGGCCCGGCTGTACGAGGACCTGGGGCTGCTGACCGCCGACCCGAAGGTCGGCACCGACCTGTCCGACCTGTTCAACCGGTTGAGCGGCTACTCCCGGCGGGAGAACTACCAGCGGCTGCTGGTCGCCCCCAGGTCGCTGCGCGACGGGCTGATCAGCCGGATCAACCGCGAGATCACCCACCACAAGGCGGGGCGGCCCGCCTACGTACGGATCAAGGTCAACTCGATGGTCGACGAGGCCATCGTCGACGCGCTGTACCGGGCCTCGCGGGCGGGTGTGCCGGTGGACGTCTGGGTGCGGGGCATCTGCGCGCTGCGGCCGGGGGTGCCAGGGCTCTCGGAGAACATACGGGTCCGCTCGATCCTCGGCCGGTTCCTGGAGCATTCGCGGGTCTTCGCGTTCGGGAACGGGGGAGAGCCCGAGGTGTGGCTCGGCAGCGCCGACATGATGCACCGCAATCTCGACCGCCGGATCGAGGCCCTGGTGCGGGTCACCGACCCGGGCCACCGCGCCTCTCTCAGCCGTCTGCTGGAGTCCGGCATGTCCGACTCCACCTCCTCCTGGCACCTGGGCCCGGACGGCGAGTGGACGCGGCACGCAACGGATGCGGACGGACAACCGTTGCGGAACATACAGGAAACGCTCATAGACGCCCGGAGGCGACGGCGTGGTACAGCGACATGATCTGTCGTCGCCGGTCGGGGTTACAGGGGCCGGCCGGTCGCACGGCGCTCCACCCGCCGCTGCCCTCGGCCCTGGGGGGTACGACACGATGACGGACGGTGTGATGGGGGCCGAAGCGGCGGCGGCCGGGCCGGCGCTCGCGACGGCCACGGCGGGCGATGTGCTGGCGTGGTACTTGAACACACAGGCCGGGGACTTTCTGCGGAGCCTGCGCCAGCAGCGCGAGAGCGGAGCGGACGCCGAGGAGGCGGCCGAGGCCGCCCGGCTGCTGCGCCGCTGCGCGCGGCGGATCAGCGGCACGCTGTGGGTCTACCGGCCGATCACCGACACCGCGTGGGCGGATCAGCTGCGCACCGAACTGGTGTGGCTGTCCGGCACGCTCGCGCTGGAGCACGCCTACGCGGCGCGCCTGACCCGGCTGCGCGGCGCCCTGCACCGGCTCTCGGGCGCGGGCGCCCCGGCGGACGGGGCGGCGGACGCGGGCAGCGGCGCGGGGCCCGGCGGCGGCTCTGGTGCGGGCTCCGGTGCGGGTTCCAGTGCGGGCTCTGGTGCGGGCGGGGACGGTCGGGGGGACGTCCGGGCGGATGCCCGTGTGGATGCGGCGGACGTACGGCGGGAAGCGCGGGCGGATGCGCGCGTGGACTCACGGGCGGAGGCGCGGCCGGATACGCGGCCGGATACGCGGGCGGACGTGCGGGGTGGTGTGGCGGCGGGGGACGCCGCGGCGCAGCGCCCGTCCCGGGCTGCACGCCGCAGCGTCTCCCTGACGGCCGACGCCCCGCAGGACCCGCCAGGCTCGCGCGGGAGCGGTACCGCGAGCGGGGGTGCGGGGAGCGGGGGTGCGGCGAGCGAGGGTGCGGCGAGCGCCGGACATGACACCCATGACGCCGAACGCGACGCCACCCGCGATGCCGGCCGTGACGCCGTGAAGGACACCGCCGACGGGGACGCCGCGGCCGGGCAGCGGGGCGACAGGGCGAAGCAGCAGCCGGGCGGCGGCGCCGGACCGCGGTCGGGCGGCGGCGCGGACGAGGCCCGGGGCGCGGCGCTGACGGTCGGGGCCGCGCGGGCCGGGGCCCTCCTGGAGCGACAGCTCACCCTCGCACGGACCCGCGCGCACACCGCGGCCCTTCAGGTGCTCGGGTCCTCCCGGTTCCACGCCGTCGCGGACGCGGTCGCGCTGCTGGCCTCCGAGGTCCCCCTCGACGAGGCCGCCGCGGCCCGCCCCGCCGATCTGGCGCTGCCCCCGCTCGCGGAGCTGGCCCACCGGCGGCTGGTCGAGTCGGTCGAGGCGCTGCCGCTGGGCCGGGCCGGGCATCCGTACAACGCGGAGGCGCTGATCCACGGCCTCGCCGCGACCTCCGCGGCCGACGCCCCGCCCGCCAGCGAGCGGCAGGACGCGCCCTGGGACCAGGTGCGGCGGCTGCTGCGACTGCGGCGTTACGCCCTGGAGGTGCTCGACGCGGGGCAGCGGCCGGAGAGCACCGGGCCGGTGGAGGCCGACCCCGCCCTGTCCGTACGGCTGCTGGCCGCCGGGCAGGCGCTCGAACGCCACCGGGACGCGGCCGAGGCGGCGGCCGCCTCGGCCGCCGCGGCCCGGACCCCGCGGATCGCCCCCGCCACCGCCTATGCCCTCGGCGTGCTGCACGCCGACCAACGACACGAGGTCGAGGCCGCCCGCTTCGCCTTCGGGCGGATCTGGCAGCGGATCGCGGCCTCGGCGTCCTGACGGACTCCTGACGGACGGGAAGGGACCGGAGCAGAGGGGAGCCGGTGCATGGATGAGAAGTCGGTGATCCGCGCGGCGGGGTGCGTCCTGTGGCGGCGCTCCCCGCGCGACGGCGGACCGGAGATCGCGCTCGTGCACAGACCGCGTTACGACGATTGGTCGCATCCGAAAGGCAAGCTCAAGCGGGGCGAGGAGCCGCTCCAGGGCGCGGTGCGCGAGGTGCTGGAGGAGACCGGGGTGGTCTGTGTGCCGGGGGCCGCGCTGCCCACCGTGCGCTATCTGGCCAAGGGCCGCCCCAAGGAGGTCCGTTACTGGGCGGCGGAACCGGCCGGGGCCGACGGGGCCCATGGAACCGACGAGGACTTCGTGCCCAACGACGAGGTCGACCGGCTCGTATGGCTGCCGCCGGACGAGGCTTGCGAACGCCTGACCTATGAGCGGGACAGGGAACTGATCCGCCTGGCGCTCGCGGCTGTCGGCATCGAGGACCGCGCTGGGTAACCTCCGTTGTCACGACCAACAACGGGGAACACGGGAACACGGGGACACGGGGACTGGCTGGCCACTGACGGAGAGCACGGGCTGCGCGGGGGCAGCGGAGGCGGCGGAGGCAGCGGGGACGGCGGGGCCAGCGGAGACAAGGGAGCAGCCGATCCGGGCCGCATCGACCTCGCGGGCAGCGGCGCCGAACGCCTCGCCGCCGACGATCCGAGGCGTATCGGGGCGTTCCCGCTGATCGGCCGGCTCGGGGTCGGTGGCATGGGGCGGGTGTTTCTCGGCGTCGCGCCCGGCCGGTACACCGCCGTGAAGCAGGTACTGCCGGATACGCCGAAGACCCCGTCTTCCTGCGTCACTTCGGGCAGGAGCTGGACAACATGGGCCGCCTGCCGAGCGGCGTCGGCGCACCCGTGCTCGCCAGTGACCGCACGGCGAAGCCCCCGTGGTTCGCCACCGAGTACGTCCCCGGGCTCACCCTCTCCGATGCCGCCACCGCCCACGGCGGGCCCCTGCCCCCCGCCTCGCTGTGGGCGCTGCTTGCCGGGCTCGCCCGCGAGCTGGAAGCCGTCCACAAGCGGGACATGCTGCACCGTGACCTCAAGCCGTCCAACATCATGCTCACCGCCGACGGCGTCACCCTCATCGACTTCGGCATCGCCCGCGCGGCCGATCAGACCAAGGTGACCCGGACCGGCGACATCATCGGCACTCCCGAGTACATGGCGCCGAACATGCCACCAGCTCAGGGGTGTTGACGGTCGCTGCTGATATCTTCAGTCGTTCGATTGGCGTGAGGATCCTGGGTGTTCCTTGGGCGGGCGACGCCCCAGTTTCTGGATCACCCGTTCGATGCATTCACGCGATCGGGTGAGATGTCCGGTGGAGCTGTTGCCGGTGGGGGCGATGGCGCTACGGTGCAGTCCTGGCCGCGCATCTTCATTCCGCGTCGGCCTGCCAACAGAACAGGGAGCGGACTCCATGGCTCCCGTGAACCGAACGCCCCGCGCCCGGGAGGCGGCGTGGGGTCCCTGCCCCGGCCGGGTCCACACCGGCTCGGAAAGCGTCCGGCAGGGCGGCCTCCACCGCGCCAGACCCGCCGCACCCAGCGGCGTCGACAGCAGCAGGAACCGAACACGATCGGCACCGGCCGCACCAGGCCGCAACCGGCTCACACCAGCGGGACTCCAACCCCCGCCAGCACGCCAACACGAGCCATCCACCCGACGTCGCCCCGGATCACCCAGGACGACCCAGGAAACCCGAGCCGATCAGAGACGCTGGTGTTGTTCGTCGTCCCCGTCGTGACGACCGGCGCCGCCTCTACGCCGTCCTCTCCCTGTACGACGCGATCTCCCAGGGAGCGGACGACCCGAGCGCGTCCCCTTCGGCCACCGTCACGGGCCCGGCGACCCCGCCCCCGTCCGGCGGCAGCTCCAAGGCCTCGGACGGCAAGAAGGGCGGGGGCGGCAAGTCCGGCAGGGAGGGCTCCAGCCCGGCGAAACGCCCCAAAGACACGACCTCCGTCGGCTCCGGCAAAGGCACAGGCGCAGGCGCCGGGGGCGCCGGGGGCGGCGACTCGGGCGGTGGCGCACCACCCGCCACGAACAAGCCGGACAACTCGCCTCCGCCCAGCGGTTCCCTCCGGCCGAGCTCCGGCGCCCACCTGCGGAACGTCGGCGCCGAGGGTTGCCTCGGCGATCCGGGCGCCGGCTGGTACATGGCGATCCAGGCCTGCGGTTCCGACAACGTGGTCGTGTGGAAGTTCGCCTCGACCAGCGGGGGAACGTACAACGTCGTCAACAAGAAGAACGACTCCTGCCTCGACGGCTCCTATGTGCAGGTGTGCGGTGGCGGTACCGCCCAGCACTGGAAGATCGGAGCCTCCGGCTCCGGCGGCTCACTGCTGCGGAACACCGACAACGGGCAGTGCCTGGAGGCGGACGGCTCCACCGTCAAGATGGCGGCGTGCAACGCCTCCAGAAAGGCCCAGCTCTGGAGCAACTAGTACTCAGGCGGCGCCCGGCCGTCGGCGACGCTGTGCCTTGTCGGCCAGGGCGGGCGGCGTGTAGTAGCTGTCGTCCCGGTTGAGGTCCGTACCCGGCGGGACGATCTCGTCGATGCGGTCCAGGACGTCCTCGCTCAGCTCCACGTCCACCCCCGCGAGCAGGTCCTCCAACTGCTCCATCGTGCGCGGACCGATGATCACCGAGGTGACGGCCGGATGCGACCGTACGAACGCGAGCGCCAGATGCGGCAGCGAGAGCTTGGCGTCCGAGGCCAGCTCGGCCAGCTTGCCGACGGCCTCCAGCTTGCGCGCGTTCCCCGGCAGCGAGGGGTCGAACTTGTGCCGCTCGATGGCCGAACGGCCGCCGGTCAGATCGATGTCGGACGCCTTGGTGTAGCGGCCGGACAGCCAGCCCGCGGAGAGCGGGCCCCAGGTCAGCACGCCCATCCCGTACTTCTGGGCGGTCGGCAGCACCGCCGCCTCCACCGAGCGCGCCAGCATCGAGTACGGCGGCTGCTCGCTGCGGAAGCGGACGTGGCCGCGCCGTTCGGAGGTCCAGTGGGCCTCCACGATCTGCTCCGCCGGGAAGGTGGACGAGCCCACGGCCCGCACCTTCCCCGCCCGGACGAGGTCCGACAGGACCGAAAGGGTCTCGTCGATATCGGTCGCCGGGTCGGGGCGGTGGATCTGGTACAGGTCGATGTAGTCGGTGCCGAGGCGGCGCAGGCTGTTCTCGATCCCGCGGGTGATCCAGCGCCGGGAGTTGCCGCCGTGGTTGGCGTCCGGGCCCATGGAGTTGAAGACCTTGGTCGCCAGGACGACATCGTCACGGCGCCCCTTGAGCGCCTTGCCGACGATGTCCTCCGACTCGCCGCTGGAGTAGACGTCGGCGGTGTCGACGAAGTTGATGCCCGCGTCCAGGGCGCGGTGGATGATCCGTACCGAGTCGTCGTGGTCCTGGTTGGCCCAGCTTCCGAACATCATCGTGCCCAGGGCGTATTCGCTGACCGAGATGCCGGTGCCGCCGAGGATTCTGCGCTTCATGGGGTCCGCCTTATGTGGATGCGGTCGTGGATGCGGTCTGCTGTGGTCTGCTGTGGTCTGTGGCTACAGCCTCGGATCCGGGTGATGGGGGGACCAGGCCCGGTTCAACCTGGGTCTGGCAGAACCACCCGGACGGGCCCCTTCCGGGTACCCCCGCGGATACCGGGCCCCACAGCGGATACCGGGCCCCACAGCGGATAATGGAGCGATGGGCGATGCGGAGCCGGAGATCAAGGCGTTCCTGAGGGCGCGGCGCGCGGCGCTCGACCCCGCCGAGCTGGGGCTGCCCGACGGGCTCGTACGGCGCCGGGTGCGGGGGCTGCGCCGCGAGGAGGTCGCGCAGTTGGCGGGGATCAGCGTCGACTACTACACCCGTATCGAGCAGGGCCGCGCCCCCGCCGTCTCGGACTCGGTGGTGGACGCCCTCGCGCGGGCGCTGCGGCTGACGCCGTCCGAGCACACGTATCTGCGCAACATCACGCTGCCCCGGCATGGGCACGGGCATGGGCACGGGCACGGGCACGGGCACGGACCTGGGCAGCAGCCGGAATCCGGTCCCCGGCCGCGCGTGCGGCCCGAGGTCCGGCTGTTGCTGGACGCCATGGACGAGTCCGTGCCCGCCTTCGTCTTCGGGCCCGGCGCGGACATCCTCGCCTGGAATCTGCTGGGCGGCCGGGTCTGCTTCGACCTCCCCGCGATCCCGGAGCGGGAGCGCAACGCCGCCATGTTGGTCTTCCTCCACCCGGACGCCAGGGCCCTGCACCCGGACTGGGACAAGGTCGCCGACGAGACGGTGGCGAGCCTGCGGGCGGAGACCGGACGCCACCCCGACCACCCCCGGGTGTGCCAGGTCGTCGAGGAACTGCTGGAGCGGAGTGAGGAGTTCCGGCGGCGGTGGGAGGCGCAGCTGGTACGCGAGCGCACCAGCGGTACGAAGTGGATCCGGCACCCGGTGGCGGGGGATCTGACGCTGGCGTACGAGGCCTTCGTACTGCCCTCGGACCCCGGCCAGGTGCTGTGCACGTACGCGGTGGAGAAGGGCTCCCCGACGGCCGAGGCGCTGCGGGCGCTGGCGCGGGCCACAGCAGCGGTTGCGTAGTCGGGGCAGTGGTTGCGTAGCCGGGTAGCGCTTCGCGTTACGCGCCGCCCTCCCGGGTGCGGGGTTACGCGCCGCCCTCCCGGGTACGGGTGAACACCCGCTCCCGGGCCGCCTCAAGACCCGTCGCCACCGCGCCGAGCAGCACCGCGTCCTCGCCGAGCGCGCTCGCCGCCACCTTCGGCCGCAGCGGTCCGATCCGCTGCAGGGTCAGCTCGACCGTCCGCAGCAGCAGGTCCGCGCTGTGGCCGACGCCGCCGCCGAGCACCACCAGGTCCGGATCGAGCACGGCCGCGACGGCCGCGACCACATGGGCCAGCCGCTCGGCCTCCTGCCGTACGGCCTCCAGCGCGGGCGCGACCCCGTCCCGCGCCGCGTCGAAGACGGCCTTGGCGGTCAGCGGTTCGGACCTGGTGCCGGACATGCCGAGCTCCCGGGCGGCCCGTACGACCGCCTCGGCCGCGACCGCGCCCTCAAGACCCTGCCGCTCGGCGCCGCCCACCTGGGGCAGCAGCGGCAGGAAGCCGATCTCCCCGGCCGCCCCGTGCGCCCCGGTGAACAGCCGCCCGTCGGCCACCACGCCCATGCCGAGACCGGTGCCGACCAGGACGTATACGAAGAGCCTGCTGCCCCGCCCGGCGCCGAAGGTGTACTCGCCGAGCGCCGCCAGGTTCGCGTCGTTGTGCACCGACAGGGAGGTGCCCAGGGGGGTGCCCAATTCCTCGCGCATCCGGTCCAGCAGGCCGGCGCGGCCCCAGCCGGGCAGGTTGTCGGCGTAGCGCACCCGCCGCCGTTCGGGGTCGTACACCCCGGGCACGCCGACGACGGTGTGCGCGACCAGGGCCGGGTCCACCCCGGCGTCGGCGATGACCCGGCGGGCCGCGGCGACGGTGAGGTCCGCCATGGCGGCGGCGCTGCGACCGCGGTTGCGCACCTCCGCGCGTGCGACGACGGTGCCGTCCAGGTCGGCGGCGGCCACGCGCAGCCAGGCGCGCCCGATGTCCAGGCCGAGGACGTAGCCGGCGGTCGGGTCCGGTTCGTACAGCACGGCGACCCTGCCGCGCTCCGGCGGCGCCTGCCGGCCCGCCTCGCGTACCAGACCGGCCTCTTCGAGGGCGGCCAGGGCGCTGGAGACGGTGGGCTTGGACAGGCCCGTCTCGCGGGCGAGTTGGGCCCGGGAGGCGGGGCCATCGGCGGCGCGCAGCCGGGCCAGCAGCAGGCGTTCGTTGTTGCTGCGCAGCCGCTGCCGGTTCCAGGGTTCCGAGTCTTGACTCATCAAGTAAGGCTCCTTAACTTAATCACACTCGCACGGCGAGCCAGGGAGGTCCAGATGGCCGGAGGACCGGCGCTCAGCAAGACCCCGCCGGGCGGGGGAAGCGGCGCGGACGGTGGGGACGGCGCAGGCGGCGGGGGCAACGGCCCGGGCGGGGGGAACGGCGGCGGGGGCGGCGGGGGCGGATTCGTCCGCCGGATCGGGCTGTTCCAGGCCACCGCCATCAACATGAGCCAGATGTGCGGCATCGGGCCGTTCGTGACCATCCCTCTCATGGTCGCGGCCTTCGGCGGGCCCCAGGCCGTCATCGGCTTTCTCGCGGGCGCGGTGCTGGCGCTGGCGGACGGGCTGATCTGGGCCGAACTCGGCGCCTCGCTGCCCGGGGCGGGGGGCAGTTACGTCTATCTGCGCCAGGCGTTCCAGTACCGCAGCGGCAAGCTGATGCCCTTTCTGTTCGTGTGGACGGCGATGCTGTTCATCCCGCTGATCATGTCCACGGGTGTGGTCGGGCTGGTGCAGTACCTCGGGTATCTGTGGCACGGCATGACACAGACGCAGGGCGACCTCGTCGGGCTCGGCGTCATCGCCCTGGTCGTGCTGCTGCTGTGGCGGGGCGTGGAGCACATCGCCAAGCTCAGCGCCGTGATGTGGGGCGTGATGATCACCTCCGTGGTGCTGGTGATCGCGGCGGCGCTCAGCGACTTCGACCCGGACAAGGCGTTCACCTACCCCGCGCACGCCTTCGACCTGGGGTCCGGCCACTTCTGGACCGGCTTCGCGGCGGGGCTGACCATCGGCATCTACGACTACCTCGGCTACAACACCGCCGCGTACATGGGCGCCGAGATCAAGGACCCCGGCCGCACCCTGCCCCGCGCGATCGTCGTCTCGATCCTCGGCATCATGGGCATCTACCTGCTGCTCCAGATCGGCACCCTCGGCGTCATCGACTGGCATCAGATGCTCGACTCCAAGTCGGTGGCGTCCCAATCCGTCGCGTCCGCGGTCATGGAGGAGACCTGGGGGAAGGGGGCGGCCGATGTCGTCACGGTCCTCATCCTGGTCACAGCCTTCGCGTCCGTCTTCGCGGGGCTGCTCGGCGGCTCCCGCGTCCCCTACGACGCCGCCCGCGAACGCGTCTTCTTCCGCCCGTACGGCACGCTCCACCCGCGCCACCGCTTCCCCGTGCTGGGCCTGGCCACGATGGGCGTGGTCACGGCCATCGGCTTCCTGATCGGCCGCCACACCGACCTGGCCACGCTGATCCAGCTGCTCACCACCGTGATGGTCATCGTGCAGGCGCTGGCGCAGGTCCTCGCCGTGACGGTGCTGCGCCGCCGGCAGCCGGCGCTGCGGCGTCCGTACCGGATGTGGCTGTATCCGCTGCCGAGCGTGGTCGCGCTGGTGGGGTGGCTGGTGATCTACGGATACGCGGACAAGAACTCGCCCGGGCGCCACCCCATCGAGTGGTCGCTGGCGTGGGTCGGGGCGGGGTGTGTGGCGTTCGTGCTCTGGTCGCGGTTCGAGAAGGTGTGGCCGTTCGGGCCGAAGGAGATCAGCGAGGAGTATCTGGGCGGGGGCGAGGTCACGGGCGCGGCGCCCGGGGCAGGCAAGGCGGACAGGCCGGACGGTACGGACGGTACGGACGGTACGGACGGGGCGGCCGGGACGGACGACGGTACGG
>NZ_NCSM01000013.1:129669-155415 GCF_002224125.1 Streptomyces sp. NBS 14/10 | reverse complement strand
CCGCGGGCCGTCCACGAGCGGCCAGCCCGCGGCGCGCAGCGCCTCGGCGCTGCGTATCCAGCGCTGGCGCGCGCCCAGCGCCGCGTACGGGGCGGCGGCCGCCCAGGCGCGGTCGAAGTCGCGCAGGAAGGTGTGCACCGGCTCGCCCGGCACATTGCGGTGGATGAGCGCCTTCGGCAGCCGTTCGGCCAGATCGGAGGGGCGCTCCAGGGAGCCGAGCCGGGCCGCGAAGGTCACGGTGCGCGGACCGTGCGCGGTGAGCGCGACCCACACATGCCGCCGCCCGATCTCGTCGCAGGTCCCCTCCACCAGCAGCCCGCCCGGCGCCAACCGCGCGCACAGCCGCCGCCACACGTCGGCGACCTCGTCCTCGTCGTACTGCCGCAGCACATTGGCCGCCCGGATCAGCGTGGGCCGCGCGCCGTCCGGCAGCGGCACCTCGAATCCGCCGTGCGCGAAGTCCAGCCCCTCCCGCCGGTACGGCCGCGCGGCGGCGACCCGGTCCGGGTCGATCTCGACGCCCACGACCCGGGCGTCCGGCCGTACCGTACGCAGCCTGCCCAGCAGCTCCACGGCGGTCCACGGCGCGGCCCCGTAGCCCAGGTCCACGGCGATGGGCGCCTCGGCGCGGCGCAGCGCGGGGGCGTGGGCGGCGGCGATCCACCGGTCCATGCGGCGCAGCCGGTTGGGGTTGGTGGTCCCCCGGGTCGCCGACCCGATGGGCCGGCCCGGCGGCGAGGAGCGCTGCGGAGGGACGCTGGCAGACATGCGCCGAGCCTAAGCGCCGGACGGCCCGCACCCAGAAGCGCCGGAGTGTCCGCACCCAGAAGCGCCGGACGGCCCGCCCCCGGAACATCACGCTTTGGCAAAGAGGAAACACGCTTCGGCAAAGTGGAAATGGGAACAACAGGTTCCGGTGTTGAGGGGTCGGAGGGGAAATCCGGAGTCCGCCTCCGCCCGAGTCCGCCCCCGGCAAGGAGGTATCGCGCGGTGAGCCAGCACATTCCCCGCCTCGGCGGCCTGAGAGGCCGCTCCCACGCGCACGGACATCATCCGCGCCTCAGGCGCGTCGGGCGCCGCCCGCGCCGGATCGCGATGCTCAGCGTGCACACCTCGCCGCTGCACCAGCCCGGCACCGGTGACGCGGGCGGCATGAACGTCTACATCGTGGAGCTCGCCAAGCGGCTGGCCGCCATCGACATCGAGGTGGAGATCTTCACCCGCGCCACCACCGGCACCCTCCCGCCCACCGTCGAGCTCGCGCCCGGTGTGCTCGTACGGCATGTGGACGCCGGTCCGTACGAGGGGCTGGCCAAGGAAGACCTCCCGGCCCAGCTGTGCGCGTTCACCCACGGGGTCATGGGGGCCTGGGCGGGGCAGCGCCCCGGGTACTACGACCTCGTCCACTCCCACTACTGGCTCTCCGGCCACGTCGGCTGGCTGGCCGCCCAGCGCTGGGGGGTGCCGCTGGTCCACGCCATGCACACCATGGCCAAGGTCAAGAACGCCGCCCTCGCGGACGGCGACACCGCCGAGCCCGCGGCCCGCGTCATCGGCGAGGAGCAGATCGTCGGGGCCGCCGACCGGCTCATAGCCAACACCGAGGAGGAGGCGGACGAACTGGTCCGCCACTACGGCGCGGACCCCGAGCTGGTCGCCGTCGTCCACCCCGGGGTGAACCTCGAACGCTTCCGGCCCGCCGACGGCCGCGCCGCCGCCCGCGCGCGCCTGGGCCTGCCGCCCGATGCGCTGATACCGCTGTTCGCGGGGCGCATCCAGCCGCTGAAGGCGCCCGACATCCTGCTGCGCGCGGTCGCCCATCTGCTGGACGAGGACCCGCGGCTGCGCGAGCGGATCGTCGTCCCGGTGGTCGGCGGGCCGAGCGGCAGCGGTCTCGCGAAGCCGGAGCGGCTGCACAAGCTCGCGGCCCGGCTCGGCGTCAGCGACGTGGTCCGCTTCCGGCCGCCGTGCACCCAGGACGAGCTCGCGGACTGGTACCGGGCGGCGTCCGTGCTGGTCATGCCCTCGTACAACGAGTCGTTCGGGCTGGTGGCGATCGAGGCCCAGGCCTGCGGCACCCCGGTGATCGCCGCCGAGGTGGGCGGTCTGCCCGTGGCCGTACGGGACGGGCACAGCGGCATCCTGGTGCCCGGCCACAACCCGGCCGACTACGCCCGGGAGCTGCACCGCCTGTCCGCCGACCCCGGGCTGCTGAAACGTTTGGGCAGTGGGGCCGCCCACCACGCCGAGCGCTTCGGGTGGGACAAGGCCGCCGCGGCGACGGCGGACGTCTACGCGGAGGCGATGCGCGGGTACCGTCGCCTACGATCGGTTCATGGGTGACGCCGAGGTCAGCAACAAGGTCAGGAACGAGACTGCGACGAACATGGAAGCAGCCAGGGCCGTGATCGAGCAGACGCTGCGCGACGCCGAGCTGGAGTGGGAGAGCCCGTCCGACGGCATGTACGTCGTCACGCTGCCCGGCACCCGCAAGCTGTCCACGACCTGTTCGCTGCGCCTGGGCCGGCACTCGCTGTCGGTCAACGCCTTCGTCGTCCGCCGCCCCGACGAGAACCACGAGGCCGTGCACCGCTGGCTGCTGGAGCGCAACACCCGCCTGTACGGGATGAGTTACGCGATCGACCAGCTCGGCGACATCTATCTGGTCGGCCGGCTGCCGCTGTCGGCGGTCACACCGGAGGAGCTGGACCGGGTGCTCGGCACGGTGCTGGAGAACGCCGACGGCAGCTTCAACACGCTGCTGGAGATGGGGTTCGCCAGCGCGATCCGCAAGGAGTACGCATGGCGTACGGCGCGTGGCGAGTCCACGCGGAACCTGGCGGCGTTCGCCCATCTGACCGGCGAGTCCTGAGCGCCTGGGCAACCCGCCCCTCGGCCCGCCCCCTCGCCCCGCCCCTGCACGACCCCTTCCGCTCGCCCCTGCCCCGTGGCATCCTCACGCCGTCGTACATCTGAACGCCGTTCACATGCATGGAAGGCGGGCTCATGGACAGCAGGGACAGGGAGATCGACCGGAGAAGACTGCTCGGCGGCGCGCTCGGCGCCGCGACGGCCATGACGGGCGCATCGCTGCTCGGCGCCACCTCGGCGGCGGCACAGCAAGCAGCGGGCCACAGTACAGCCGGCCACAGCACAGCCGGCCACAGCACAGCCGCACCACCCACATCCACCCTGTGGCGGGAGTTCCGCGCAGCCCCGTACACCCACCCCCAGATCCCCTACGTCGGCCGGGCCGGCTTCCGGGGCGGGAGCGCGGACTTCCCGCGCCACCCCGTCGTCGCCGACGTCCGCGCGTACGGCGCAAAACCGGATGGCTCGGCCGACGCCGCCCCCGCGATCAACCGCGCCATCGCGGACGCCGGCCGGCGGGGCGGCGGCACGGTCCTGGTGCCGCCCGGTACGTACCGCGTGGACGACGTCATCCGCCTCGGCCACGACAACGTCGTCCTGCGCGGCGCCGGCAGCGGCCGCACCACCCTGCACGCCACCCGCCACCTCACCGAGCTGATCGGCCCGTACGGCAGCCGGTACGGCGGCAACAAGTCCTCCTGGTCCTGGTCGGGCGGCCTGATCTGGATCTGCCCGACCGACCGCTGGCGCACCCTCACCGACGCGATCAAGGCGCAGGACTGGCCCTTCGAGGGCTGGACCGGCAACGAGCGCGACGAGTGGCACACCCTCACCGACGTCACCGGCGCCGCCCGGCGCGGCGACTGGACCGTCACCGTCGCGGACACCTCCCGGCTGCGCCGCGGCGACCGCGTACTGCTGCAGCTCAGCGATGACGCGGACCACACCCTGCTGCGCCATATGGCCGGGGACGTCGAGGGCGCCGCCGACTACGTCTGGACCGACAAGACCAAGCTGACCTCGTACGTCCCGTACGAGTGGCCCTGCCGGATCACCGCCGTCGACGCCCGCCGCCGCCGGGTCACCCTCGACCGCCCCCTCCCGCTCGACGCCCGGCCCGGCTGGCAGCCGCGGCTGACGACCCTGGTCAAGGGTGTCGTCGGCGCGGGCGTCGAGGGCATCACCCTCGACATCGTCGAGACACCGCAGTCGCAGCATCTGCTCGACAAGGGCTACAACGGCGTGGCGCTGCAGTGCGCGTGGGACTGTTGGGTCGACGACGTGACGGTCAACAACCCCGACAACGGCTTCCTGCTGGTCGCGGCGAAGGCCTGCACGCTCAGCCGGATACGGGTCTCCGGCCGCGGCAGCCACCACCCGTTCTGCTGCCGCGAGGGCTCCCACGACAACCTCATCGAGGACTTCGTACTCAGCGAGCGCACGGTCCCGGCCCCTGCCGGGACGCAGCTGCACGGGATCAACGTCGAGGGCCTGTCCAGCTACAACGTCTGGTCGCGCGGGCGCATGGAGATGGGCACCTTCGACACCCACCGCGGGATGCCCTTCGCCAACGTCCGCACCGACATCACCGTCAACAACGACGGGCGGCACGGCGGCGACGCGAGCGCGGGGCCGCTGTACGGCGCGCGGTTCACCCACTGGAACGTCACCGTCACCAACCAGCGCGCGGGCCTCATCAAGATCGACGAGATCGCCCCGTACAGCGCGACGGCCGGCATCAGCGAGGTCCGCGAGTTCGACCAGACCGACGTCCCGGACTTCGCCGGTCCGCTCCACTCCCGTATCGAGTCCTACGGCCACCCGGAGGCGCTGCGCCCCCGCAACCTCTACGAGGCGCAGCGCGACTTGGACCGCTGAACTTCCCGGCTACTCCCCGCAATTCACGATTCCCCGTGATTGACGGTGAAGAATCTCGTCCCCCGATGCCTCTTCCTTGTGCACCGGTCACCGACCGGGAAGCATCAAAGGAGACCACGATGGGGGCCGGGCATGAGTGACGCGGTCGAGGAGGCCACGGGCGGCAGGGAGTTCGAGGAGCCGGAGGACTTCGGGGATTTCTACGCCCGGACCTACCCCTGGCTCGCCGCCCGCGCGGTGATGCTCAGCGGCAATCGTCAGAACGCCGAGGACGCCGTCCAGGAGGCGTTCATCGAGGCGATGCGCCGCTGGCCGACCGTGCGGGCGTGCGCCTCGCCGGAGGGGTGGGTCGTGACCACCATGCGCCGCAAGCTGTCGCGCGACGGCCGGCGTTGGTGGTTCCGGTGGAAGCCGGTCGAGCTCACCGTACCGGCCGCCACCACCGCCACCGTCGAGGAGACCGCGGAGGCGCTGGCCGTACTGCGCGCGCTCGGCATGCTGCCGCCGCGCCAGCGCCAGGTGGTCGTGATGCACTCCCTGGAGGGGATGAGCTACGCGGAGATCGGCGCCGAGCTCGGCATCAGCACCGGGAGCGTCGGCAGCAATCTGCACAGGGCCCGCGCCCGGCTCACCCTGTTGCTCGACGCTTCGCCGGAGCTCGGCCGGCCGGGAGATTCCCTGGTCCCCGGCGTACGGACCGACCCGCTGTCCACGGCGCTGCGCGGCGCCGCCGAGTGGCTGCTGGACGGGCTGCGCGCTGCTCACGACCGGGGGCGGACATGATCGCCACCGCCGTCGCCGCGGCCCGGGCCGTGCTGGCCCTGGTGCTGCTGGTCGTCTTCTATGCCCTGGTCGCGCTGCTGGTCCTGGTGTGGCTGGCGTTCCTGGTGCTGGGGCTGTGGGCCGCCGGGGCGCCGGAGAGCACGGCGCCGCCCACCAGCGTCATCCTGGCCTGCGCCGCCTTCGCGCCGATCCTGGCGGGCATGGTGTGGGCGGTGGTGCGCACCGCGCGGCCCGCCGGGCCGGTGGAGGGCACGGTGTGGGTGAGCCGCCGCAGGGCCTCCGCGTTATGGGCGGCCGTCGAGGAACTGGCCGAGAGCGTGGGCACCGCCCCGCCGGACGCCATCCGGCTGACCACCGAGGTCAACGCCTCCGTCACCGAAGACGCCTCGTTCCTTGGCCTGGTGCCCGGCCGCCGCACCCTCTACCTCGGCCTGCCCCTGGTGGTGGGCCTGCCGCCCGCCGAACTGCGCGCGGTGCTCGCGCATGAGCTGGGCCACTTCTCCCGCCGCCACAGCCGCTTCGGCGCCCTCGCCCACCGCGGTTCGGCGGGGCTGGTGGCGGCCTGCGAGGCGATCCGGAGCGCGGCGGCGGCCAACGACCTGGTGCGGATGTACGCGGGCGGGCCCTTGCTGCTGCTCCGCGGCTACACGCGCGTCTTCCGCTGGCTCACCCGGCCGGTCCGGCGGCGCCAGGAGCTCGAGGCCGACCGTGAGGCGGCCCGGGTGGCCGGGGCGCGGACGGTCGGCGACGCCCTGCGCTCCGCGTCCGCGCTGGAGGTGGCCTGGCTGGAGTTCGTCGCGGGCTTCCTCACCCCCGTACGGCGGGCCGAGGGGCGCGTACCGGACGATCCGTTCCGCGCCTTCGCCGACATGGTGGGCGCCCCTGAGCTGCGGGAACCGTTCGCCGCGCTCCGAGCGCGGGCCACCGAGCGGCCCGCCGACCGCGACGACCCGCACCCCGACCTGGCCACCCGCCTCAGCCGCCTGGCCCGCCTCCCCGACCGGCCGGGCGGGGACGGTATCGCCGAGCCCATCGAGGTGCCGTCGGGGTACGCGGTGGAACTGGCCCGCACGCTGCACCCGGGCCGGCACCCCGGCCTGGGGACAACGCCGACCATGCCGTGGCGGGACTGGCTCGGGCTGCTGGCCGAACACCGGGCGACGCGGCTGCTGGGGCCGCTGGCGGAGGCGGTCCGTACGGTCGAGAAGGCCGAGGGGATCCATGATGAGGGGGCCGGGCTGACGATCCAGCGGGTGCTGCGCCTGCTCGACAGCGGCCGGCGCATGCCGCTAGCCCGCGCACTGGCCAGCCGCGTACGGCCACCTGACGAGCCCGAAGGAGATCCGTTGGGCCTGCTCGCGGAGGCCCTGTACGTGCTGATCGGGGCGCAGTTGGTCGCGCGGGGGAGCGCGCACTGGACGATGAACTGGACCGGCCCGGGCACCCTCGTACCGCCTGACGGCATCGCGCCCGAGACGATCCGGGACTGGGCCGACACCGCCGTACGCCAGCCCGGCGAGACCCAGCGGCTCGGCCTGTACGTGGCCGCGCTGGGGGTGAACGAGCGGGCGCCGCTGCCAGGGAAGAAAACACCCAACGGGACGAAAAAGCCCAACAAGCACCCTCCCGAAATATCCCGCCCCTCCGGGATCAGCATCGCGCCCGGCGTGGACGCGCCCGCGCAGCGGCGTATCTCGGGCATCCGGGTGCTGGCGCTCACCGTGCTGCTGGGGATGACGGCCGTGTCCTGGCTGCTGTGGGCCAACCGCGGGGAGCCGACCTATCCGGGGACGGGGTGGCACCCGACCGGCACGTACGACCCGGCCGCGGGCGGCGCCGGGCTGCCGGGGGAGCTGCCGGGCGCGGGCGGGTACTCGGACTGGCCGACCTGGCCGACCACGGCCCCGTCCTTGCCCCTGCCCACGGCCCCGATCTGGACGCCGGGGACGCTGCTGCGGCCGAGTTTCGACATCGAGTCCTTGGTGCCGAGGCACACCCCCTGAACCTAACGGCCGGGGCTCAGCCCGCTGAGACGGTGCGATCGGCCCTGGAGCCGTCCCCGGCAGGTTCCCCCAAACCGTCCCCTCGCTCCGCCGCAGGCCCGACGGCCCGCATCAGCGAGGCGTACCCGACCGCGGCCAGGGTCCCCACCGCCGCGCAGCCCGCCCACAGCACATCCGCCCCGTAGTGGTCGATCACCGCCCCGGCCGTCAGCGGGGCGACGAGCGCCGCGAGCGACCAGGAGAGCACGTAGACCCCCTGGTAGCGGCCGCGCCCGTGGGCGGGGGAGAGCCGGGCCACGAGCCCCATCTGGATCGGGGTGTTGATGATCTCGCCCATGGTCCAGACGCATATGGTCAGGGCGTAGATCGCGACCGATCCGGCAAAGGCGGTGAGCCCGAAGCCGTAGCCGATGAGCAGCGCGGCGCCGATCAGCAGCCGGGTCGGCTCGCGGTGCCGCTCGATGAACCGGGTGACGGGGATCTGCACGGCCACGATCAGCACCCCGTTCACGGCGATCGCCAGCCCGAAGTCCGTACTGGACAGCCCGCTTTGCCCCATCGCCACCGGCAGCCCCACGAACCCCTGCTGGATGAGGCTCGCGATGAGGAACGACAGCGCCACCACGGCCATGAACGACCGGTCGCGCAGTACGGTCCCGAGCCCGATCGTCGGCTCGTCCGCCGCCCCTTCCACCCCTGCTGTCTCCTTCCGCACCGGGCGGGACTCGGGCAGCTTGACGAAGACGACGGCGGCGCACAGCAGCGTCATCATCGCCTCGCCCAGGAAGAGCGCGAGATAGCCGTGTTCGGCGATCAGCCCCGCCACGGCAGCGGAGAAGGCGAAGCCGAGGTTGATGGCCCAGTAGTTCAGCGAGAAGGCGCGTATGTGGTCCTCGGGGGCGACGATGTCGGCCATCATGGCCTGCACCGCGGGCCGCGACCCGTTGGTCGCCATGCCGACGAAGAAGGCGACCACGGCGATCGCGACCGGATGCTCGACGAACCCGAGCACGGCGACGCTGACCGCCGTAGCGCTCTGCGCGATCAGCAGCGTGGGACGCCGCCCCAGCCGGTCCGTCATGACCCCGGCCCCCAGCGCCGCCACCGCCCCGCCCAGCCCGTGCAGCGCGCCGACGAGACCGGCGTACGTGGCCGAATAGCCGCGGTCCACGGTCAGGTACATGGCAAGGAAGGGGGCGACGAAGCCGCCCAGCCGGTTCACCAGGGTGGACGTCCACAGCCACCAGAAGGCGCGGGGCAGACCCGAGACGCTCTCCTTCGCTGCCTGTGTCAGTCTGGCGACGGACGGTAGCGCAACGGACATCGGGCGACCCCTTGTACAAAAACGCGGCATATGTAAGTGGTGCAAGCGGTACCCGCAAATTACCGACCCCGGCCCCCCGCGCGCCACCGGATTGACCGGGTGCGTCAAGCGAGGCGTTCATACCGGTCAAGTAGGCTCGACGCCATGGCCGACGCACCGTACAAGCTGATCCTCCTCCGCCACGGCGAGAGCGAGTGGAACGCGAAGAACCTGTTCACCGGCTGGGTGGACGTCAACCTCAACGAGAAGGGCGAGAAGGAGGCAGTCCGCGGCGGTGAGCTGCTGAAGGACGCCGGCCTGCTCCCCGACGTGGTCCACACGTCCCTCCAGAAGCGCGCCATCCGCACCGCGCAGCTCGCCCTGGAGTCCGCCGACCGCCACTGGATCCCGGTCCACCGCTCCTGGCGGCTCAACGAGCGCCACTACGGCGCCCTCCAGGGCAAGGACAAGGCCCAGACCCTCGCCGAGTTCGGCGAGGAGCAGTTCATGCTCTGGCGCCGCTCGTACGACACCCCGCCGCCGCCCATCGACGCCGACTCCGAGTGGTCCCAGGCCGACGACCCGCGCTACGCGACCATCCCCCCGGAGCTGCGGCCGCGCACCGAATGCCTCAAGGACGTCGTCGCGCGCATGCTCCCGTACTGGTACGACGGCATCGTCCCGGACCTCCTGGCCGGCCGTACGGTCCTGGTCGCCGCCCACGGCAACTCGCTGCGCGCCCTGGTCAAGCACCTCGACGGCATCTCCGACGCCGATATCGCGGGCCTCAACATCCCCACCGGCATCCCCCTCGCCTACGAGCTCGACGCCGACTTCCGCCCACTCAAGCCGGGCGGCACCTACCTCGACCCGGAGGCCGCGAAGGCGGCCATCGAGGCGGTCAAGAACCAGGGCAAGAAGAAGTAAGCCGACGCTGCCAAGCGCCGTGAGTAAGCCCCCTGCCTGCGGTTCTCCGCGAGCAGGGGGCTTACTGCCGGGCCGGGGCGCCGGGCCGGGGCCGGGCGTTCGCGGCCCTGGTGGCGTTACTTCGACGGCGAGTCGGACCGCAGCAGCTGGACCTCGGCGAGGTTGGCGTTGCCGCCGTGTCCGTCGTAGACCCGCAGCATCGGGATCGCCGTGTGCTGGGGCAGCTTGAACGTGTACCACTGCTGGTCACTGGTCACGCCCGCGACGGTCAGGAAGGTCGTCCAGGATTTCCCGCCGTCGGTGGAGCTCTGCAGCACCGTGCCGTTGGCCCGGTCCGGGTACTTCGCGCGGGGGCGGATCAGCACGGCGTCGACCGCCAGTGAGGAGCCGTCGGTCGGTTTGACGGTCACCCAGCCGGTCGAGGTGGTGGTGTCGGTGTACGTGGCGATGTCGCCGTCGAACATCCGCCATCCGTTGGCCGCCGTGGTACCGGTCCCCGGCCACTGCGGGGTGGACGCGTCGACCCAGCCCTGGTCGATCCGGTCGGGCACCAGATGGGTGTTCCACAGCTGGAGCGACGACCCGTCGGTGGTTTGGAAGACCGTCGAGCCGGGTTCGCCGTCGGCCGTCGTGTAGTCGGCCGTGAAGCGCAGTGCGCGGCCGAAGTCCACGTCGTCCGGCAGCACCGCTGTGGCGCTCCAGTGCTCACTGTCGGTGCTGGTGACCTCCGCGTCGGTGCCCTCGATGCGCACGTTCACCTTGGCCAGCGGCTGCGTGGCCACCAGGTCGAGCGTCACCTTGTCGCCGTTGACGGCCCGTGCCGGGTCGTCATTGCTGGAGGAGAGTGTCGCCGACTTGACGGCCTGCGCCGTTTCGACCCGGGAACCGTGAATCCGGAACTCGCCGAAGGAGGAGATCCCGGGGTAGCTCGGGTCGGTGGGCACGCCCGGGTCGTCGACCTTGACCTTGAGGAACCGGAACGACTTGTCCTGGACCTTGGACAGGACCGGGATGGTCTCCATCTTGAAGTCCGGGGTGGTGTTGGTGGTCTCTCGTGAGGTCAGCAGGGTCCAGGTGGAGCCGTCGTTCGACCCGTAGACGTTGGCGCCCTCGGAGCGGTTGCCGAAGTTGTACCGGGCCTGGAGCCCGAACGCGTCGGCCCGCACCCCGAACCCGGTCCCGAAGTCCAGCGTGAACGGAGCCCTCAGATCGCCGGAGAAGGTGTTGATGTCACCGTCGGTCATGTTCCAGACATTGGCCTCGGACAGGGACGAGGTCACCAGCGCTGGATAGCTCAGGGTGCCGTCGGCGAGCTTCGGGTTGAGCAGTCGCAGCGCCTTCACCGCGTCCTGCACGGTGACCAGCCCGGCCGAGAAGGTGCTGTCATCGGCCGTGTCCATCGTGGCCTTGACGGAGGACACCGCGTCCTTGAACTTCTGGAGGGGTGCGCGGACGTATGTCGCCTTGGGATCGAACCCGTCCTGTGCCGCGGTGAGCGCGCCCGCCCGGTCCGGTGCGACCACCAGGTCGAGCTTCAGGACGGTGTCGGTCTTGCCGTCGGAGGCGACGACGGACGCGTGGACGTCACCTGTCTGGGAGCTCGTCTGGGAGCTCGTGGGTGTCCAGCTGAACGCTCCGGTCGCGCTGTCGACCGTGGCGCCCTCGGGAAGGCCGGAAGCCTCGTAGGTGAGGGTGTCGTCGCCCGTGTCGGTCGCGGCGAGCGACCGCTTGAGCGGCGCCCCGGCCACACCGACCAGTGTGGTCCGCTGCCCTTGCGGGAAGGCCGGCGGGGTGAGCTGGGCCTTGGCCTGGAGGTTGACGCTGTCGATGTCGACGTTCACATCGGGGGCGCCGACGACCGTGTAGTACGCCAGGTTGTCGCCCGCGGTGCTCCCGTGCAGGATGCCGAGGTCCATGTCGTACGTGACGTAACGCCACTTGCCGTGGGTGTCGGGCAGGCTCACCGTGTGGTACGGCTTCAGCGACATGTCCTTGCGGATCTCCAGGGTCGCCGGGCCGTTGGTGCGGATCAGCACCCCCACCGGGCTGTATCCGTTACGGCTGTCGTACATCAGGGTGCGGACCGCGATGGTGGCGCCCTTCTTCGACGCCCGCATCCGGACCATGTCGCGTCCGTCCTCCTCGCGGACCCCGGAGCGGCCGTCGAGGGGGATGGAGCGGTGCGCCATCCGCACCAGCGGGTTGTCCTGCTTCGGACGGGTCTGCCCGGCCACCTTCTCGGGCAGCGACAGCCAGTAGTCCGGGTTGTAGTCGGGGTTGCTGTTCCAGAAGTTGTACGCCCCGGTTCCCCAGAAGAACTCGGGGCCGTCGGCCTGCTCCTTGACCTTCGCGAGGTTGGGGGCCACTTCCTTGACGTCGACCCCGAACTCGTACCGGTAGATGTTGTAGAGCTCGTCGATGGGCTGGAACACGCGTCCCCGGTAGGCCTCGGAGAGCTTGCCGGGGCCGCCCGTGGTGTCGATCCACGGGACGGTCTTGCCCGTCATGTACGCGTACCAGGCGTCCGCTCCCGCGAGAAGCCGGTCGTTGCCGAACCGGAACGGGGACACGGCGTTCGGCTTGCTGGACACGGTGCCGGCGACCGGGTCCAGCCGGGTTTTCTGCACCGTGAGCATGCGCGAGATCTCCGTCGCGATGTCGATGCCGTCCCATGCGTGGGCCTGGTCGCGGCCCATCTCCTGGTGCTGTACGAACGAGTAGCCGTACGTGTTCAGCGGGTCGTCCGCGCTGATCACCCGGAGCAGGGAGTTCAGGGCCCCGTTGGTGTCGCGGTTCGGGTTGGACTTGTTGACCGAGAACCACTCGACAGCCTGCTCGTAGCCGGCCCGGTTGTCGGTGAACACATAGCCGGCCAGCTCACCGACGATCGGGTACAGCTGCTGGTTCATGAAGAAGGTGTTGCCGTAGAGCAGGGTCTTGATGACGGGCGTCACGAGGTTCTTGGTCAGGTTCGTGGTGTCCGCGTCGGTCCAGCTGATGTCGTAGCCGTCGGAGCCGGGATTCACGCTGGAGTAGCGGAAGATCTCGGCCGCGGCGAGCATGCGCATCAACGGGACACCGGCGTGGATGTGGTCGTCCGGATACGGCGCGACCTTCTCGGGGTCCATGTGCGACCACGTCCGGATGATGTGCATACCGTTCGCGCGGTAGACGGGGTCACCCGTGATGAAGTACTCGATCGCCTGGGTGTAGGCACCGAAGGCATCCTGGATGAACCTGGCCTCGATGCCCTGCGAGTTGAACGCGTCCGACTTCGGGATGTCGACTCCCGGCCCACCGTTGACGGGGGCGAGGGTGCGCGACGCGTACGCGGTGCGGTGCATGGACGCGTAGTAGGAGGCCCATGGCTCCACTCCGTCAAGCACCTGACGACGAGCCAGCCGCAGGCTCGACGCGCTCACCGCGATACCGGGGTGGACGAACCCGTCGCTGCTGGTGACCTCCTTCAGCGTGACGGCGGGGAAGGCGTCGCCGGTCACCGGGTCGGAGGTGGTCGCCGCCGCCGCGGAGGACGCCGGAACGAAGGCCGCGAGCAGAGCACATACCACGGTGGCTATCGCCCACCACCGCGTATGTCTGAGCCTCATCCCTGATTTTTTCCACATACAACTCTCCAGTGGGTGTGGGTGCCTGCCGGGAATGAGTGGGGGGTGAGGGGGCGGACTCCGGTCAGACGGTGCCCTGGGTGAGAACCACGAGGTTGGAATACGCTTTCTACATCAGTGGGTCGTCGGCGGTGCCCGATGCGGGTGAGTGCGGCCGTGGCACTGCCCAGCGCCCAGGTCACGCCCGGTTGTCACATGATTCTGGATGGCTCCGCATAGCTGCGGACTTCTTAGAAACCGATTTCTGTGAACCATAGATACCCCGGCCCCACCACACAAGAGGCGTGCGCAGACAGTCCCGACAGGCATATGCGGCCGCGCCCCGGCCGCCTGCCGCCCGCCGCGCGGTGGCCACGCCGGTCAGTCGGCGTGGCCACGGGTACGTCACGCGTCGTCGTCCTCCTCCAAGGCATCGCGGATGTCCGCGGCCTGGGGGGTGTTGGAGGGCCAGGTGGCCAGCAGGCGTTCGAGGAGGGGGCGGTGCGTGTCGAGGTGGGCGGCGAGGACAAGGGCCCCGGCCAGTTGGAGCTCGAGTTCCGGAAGGTCGGTCAGCCGTACCGCGATGTCGGCGGCCTGGTCGGATTCCGCCGAGGCCAGCGCGCTTGCGCACGCCGCGCGGACTCGCAGGGGGCGGTCCTCGTCCAGGGCCATCGCCCCGAGCTGGGCGACAAGTTCGAAGTCCTCAGGGACATCGCAGGCGTAGAGGCACTGCCCGGCAGCGGACACGGCGCCATCGTCGACGACGTCGCCGTTCACGGCGCGCAGCGCGGCGGTGATCAGTGGGGCGTCCGCGGCTTCGGCGTGGTTCTGGATCGCCCACAGCGCGCTGGCCCGGTCCTGCCCTCGTGCGTCCGGCAGCGGCGTCCCGCGCAGCACCCACCGGGCGCGGTCCAGCACCTCCGCGGCGTACTCGTCCAGCGGGTTGCCGAAGCCCCACCGGGCTTGCCGGTCCTGGTAGTGGAAGTACTCCAGCGCCGTGCACACCGCGTCCCGTCGACCGGAGCGCAGCAGGTTGAGGAAGGCGGCGTAGGGGTCCGGGTTCTGGTCCGCCGACTTGAGCAGTCTGATGGGCAGGACAACCACGATGCGGACGAGGCGCGCGGAGGGCCGAACCGCGGGGTGAGCCTCGCCGAGGCCCGGAGCAACTTCGCCGCCATGGGCGCCAGCGACGAACGCCGACTGCCGCACGTACGGAACCCCCTCCCCGAGGAACGCCCCGCGCTCTGGCATCCGGGCCCGACATCAGCAAGCTGTACGCTGCCGTCATGTCCAACGACCAAAGGGGCAATGCCGCGTAGGCGCCCCTCAGCCCTGCGGGGCGACATCCCTGTCCGCACCCTGGCTCGACGCGGATACCCCGCGATCGCTCGCCTTTCAGGCTGCTGCACAGCCGATCTGCGGCGGCTCGAACGGACTCGCTTCTGGCCCGAGGCCACGGCGGAAGCCTTCTGGCACTGGAAGACCCTGGCGCACGGACCGCTCAGGTATGTCGCGGACCCGTTCACGGGTCCTCGCTGCGGCATCCCTGAGTGCGGATGCGATCCCGGCCACTTCCGGGATCGCCTCGAAGCCGTGCTGCACGCGCTGCCCAAGAAGAGCGCACGTGAGTTCCGTGCCCTCGTGCGGACCCTCGACGACAGGATCCTGGCGCGAGCCTGGGTCATCCATGTCAGCAGCCCTGACGCGCCGTGGTGGCGAGGCCAGTTCTAGGGGGCTTCCGCCAGTCACTCGCGGGCGCCGATCGCCTCCGCCGGGTGCTGGCGGAGGGCCAGGCGGGCCGGGAGGGCGGTGGCGGCCAGGGCCAGGGCCGCGGTGGGGGCGAGGATCGCCAGGTAGGTGAGTGGGGGGATGTGGGGGGTGGAGGAGCCGGTCATGCCGGTGGCGAAGGCGGTCAGGGTGAGGAAGGCGATGCCGGTGCCGAGGGTTGTGGCGATGACGAGGGCGGTGAGGGTTTCCAGGCGCAGTACGCGGAGGACTTGGCGGCGGGTGGTGCCGACCAGCCGGAGCAGGGCCAGTTCGCGGGAGCGGTCGGAGGTGGACATGGAGAGGGTGTTGATGACGGCGATCGCGGAGAAGGCGATGATCAGGCCCATGGCCACGTAGTTGACCTCGGCGTTGGTCGTGCTTGCGGCGACGGCCTCGGCGCGGTCCATGACCGTGACTCCGGGGACGGCCGAGGCCAGCCGGGACAGTTCGGCGCGGGGCAGGTCGGGGGCCGTGACGAAGAGGGTGCCCATGGGGTTGTCGACGTGCGGGGCGACCGTGGCGTGGGAGAGGGTGAGGTCGCCGTAGCCCAGGCCGCGGGTGTAGAGGGCGGCGACCTTGAGGGCGGCGGGGGTGCCGTCGCCGAGGGTGAGGTGGACGGTGTCGCCCACGGATACGCCGAGCCGGTCGGCCGCGTTCTCGCTGACGGCCAGGGTGTCCGTACCGAGGTGGCGCAGGGAGCCGGCGACCACGCCGAGGTCGGTGGTCCGCTCGAGGCCGGCGGGGGTCACCGCCTGCGCCCCGTACTTTTTCAGGCTGACCCGTACCGAGGTGTGCAGGACTTCGGTGACGGCCTCGACGCCGGGCCGGTCGCGCAGGGACTTCGCGAGGGAGGCGGGGACGCGGGGGCCGAGGACGTAGTCGGCGTGGCTGCCGGCGGCGGCCTCGCGCTGGGCGGCGTGGCTCATGGTGGTCTGGCTGAACAGGATGGTGCAGGTCAGGGCGGTGAGCAGGCAGAGCGGGGTGATGATGGAGGCCAGCCGCCGGGAGCCGGCCCGCAGGTTGGCCGCCGCCAGGTGGCCGCCGACGCGGGAGGCGCGGAGGGGCAGGGAGAGCAGGGCGACCGCGGCGCGGGCCAGCAGGGGGCCGAGGAGGGAGACCGCGATGGTCCAGATCAGCGCGGTGAGCAGCACCACCGGGCCGGAGGCCGCTTCGGTGGACAGCGTGGACAGTACGAGGGTGAGTACGACCCCCGCGGCGGTGGCGAGGAGTCCGGCCACCAGCCGGATCCAGGGCAGCCGCGCGGTCGGCAGCGCGGCCTCGCCCAGCGCCTCGACCGGGCGTACCCGGGCCGCCCGGCGGGCGGAGAGGCGGGCGGCGGCCCAGGCGGCCAGCGCGGTGGCCAGCAGTGCGGCGAAGGCGGGGAAGGGGCTGACCACGAGCGGCAGATGTTCCGGTACGGCGCCCAGGGCCACGAACCGGGACCGCAGCCAGAAGCCAAGCCCGATGCCGACGGCGGAGCCGACGAGACCCGCGGCGACGGCGGTCACCAGTGCCTCGCCGGCCAGCAGCCGGCGCAACTGCTTCGGGGTGGCCGCGACGGCGCGCAGCAGGGCGATCTCCCGCTGCCGCTGCTGGACGGAGAGTGCGAAGGTGCCGGCCACGACGAGGATCGCGACCAGGAGCGAGGTGCCGCCGAGCGCTCCGCCCATGCTGATGAGTTTCACCCGCGCCTGCTCCGCGTCGAGGAATTCCACCGCGCCGCGGTCTTCCCCGGTGTACTCCAATGCCTTCGTCCCGCGCAGGGCGGCGGTCACATCCGGCCGCTGCCCGGCCTTCGGGAAGACGCCGATCGCGCTGACCTGGCCGGGGCGGCCCGCGAGCCGCCGTGCCTCGGCCGGGGCGAAGAAGAGCGTGTCCTGGCTGGACAGGGCCTGCCGGGTGACGCCCGACACCCGGTACGTGGCGGGGCCGGCCGAGGTCAGAACGGGCAGCCGGGTGCCCACGCGGGCACCCGAGCGGGCGTCCACGACCACCTCGTCGGCGGCCTTGGGGGCGTGGCCGGAGGCCAGGGTGAAGGGGGTGAGCGCCGCCGAGTCCCAGCCGTGGCCCTGGGCCGGGCCGGACTTGGCGGACGCCGGGGTGGACACCGGGAAGGTCACCTCGGCGACCACCTCGCGTACGCCCGGGGACCGGCGCAGCCGCTGCGCCAACGACGCCGGTATCCAGGCGCGTTCGGCGATCGGCTTCGCCTTGTGCTTCGTCTTGCCGTTGGACTTGTGGATCGTCTGGTGTACGTACTGGTCACCGGCCACCAGCACCGGAGCGCCCGCGTAACGCTCGGGCGCGACCCGGCCCCGCAGCCCGGTCTCCAGCAGCATCCCGCAGGCGGTGACGAGCGCGGCGGCGCACAGCAGGGTGACGAACGCGCCCGTGAAGGCGGCCTTGCGGTGGCGCAGCGTCTTGAGTGCGAGGGTCAGCACGGCCATCAGTTCCACGCTCCCAGCCGGGTCATCCGCTCGGCGATCTTGTCGGAGGTCGGGGCACCCATCACATCGACGATGCGGCCGTCGGCCAGGAAAAGGACGGTGTCCGCGTACGAGGCCGCCACCGGGTCGTGGGTCACCATGACCACCGTCTGACCCATGTCGTCGACGGTCTCCCGCAGCAGGGTCAGGACGTCGCGGGCGGTCATCGTGTCGAGCGCTCCGGTCGGTTCGTCGCCGAAGATCACCTCGGGGCGGGTGGCCAGCGCGCGGGCGAGCGCGACGCGCTGCTGCTGGCCGCCGGAGAGCTGGGCGGGGCGGCGGTCCGTACGCCCCTCAAGTCCCACGCGTCGCACGATCTCGCCCAGCCACGCCTTGTCCGGGCGGGCCCCGGCCAGCCGCAGCGGCAGGGTGATGTTCTCCAGCACGGTGAGCGACGAGATGAGGTTGAACGCCTGGAAGACGAACCCGACCCGCTGCCGCCGCAGCCGGGTCAGCTTTGTCTCGTCCATCCCGGTCAGGTCCGTGTCTCCCAGCCGGACCGTGCCCGAGGTGGGGGTGTCGAGGCCGGCGGCGCAGTGCAGGAATGTGCTCTTGCCCGAACCGGAGGGGCCCATCACCGCCGTGAAGGTGCCCTGGGCGATGTTCACCGATACCTCGCGGAGCGCGGCGACGGCCCCTTGGCCCTTGCCGTACACCCTGCTGACTGCGTCCAACCGCACTGTGTCTGCCATGGCTTCAACCCTGCTGGCCAGGCACGATGCGGGCCATGGAGCTGATCATGTCCGAACCATGACCTCGTCATGATCCGGACTGTCCGCAGCTCAGCTGATATACCTGGCCGCGTGATACGGGTGCTTCTGGCGGAGGATCAGCACATCATCAGGGAGGCGCTGGCGGCGCTGCTCGGCCTCGAGGAGGACATCGAGGTCGTCGCCACCGTCGACTCCGGCACCGCGGCCGTGGACGCGGCCAGGGTCTATCAGCCGGACATCGCCGTGCTCGACATCGATATGCCGGGGACGATGGACGGTCTTGAGGCGGCGGCCGTGGTGCGCGAGAAGGTGCCCGGCTGCCGGGTGTTGATGCTCACCGCGTACGGCAAGCCGGGGCATCTGCGCCGGGCGCTCGGCGCGCGGGTGGACGGGTTCGTGCTGAAGACCGCGCCGCCGGACGACCTCGTCAGCGCGATCCGCAAAGTGGCGGTGGGCGAGCGCGTGCTCGACGCCTCGCTCGCGGTCACCGCATGGGACCTGGCCGACAACCCGCTCACCCCCCGCGAGGTGGAGGTGCTGCGGCTGGTGGCCCAGGGCGCGGAGGCCACCGAGATCGCGGCGCAGGTGCATCTGACGGCGGGGACGGTACGCAACTACCTCACCGCGATCGTCACCAAGCTCAACGCCCGCAATCGCACCGATGCCGTCCGTATCGCGACGGAAGCGGGCTGGATCTAGCAGCGGGCTGGATCCAGGGCCCGTCTAGCGGAGCCGGTGGCGGTCCGCCCAGGAGGAGATCGCGCCGGCGATCTCGGCCGGGCGGTCCTCGGGGGCGTGATGCCCGGCCGTTCCGCAGTGGACGGTCTCCAGGGCGGCGATGTGCTCGGCACACCAGCGGGCCATGTCGGGGCCGATCAGCAGGGTCGGTGAGCCCTCGAAGGTCATGAGCAGCTTGGGGACGTCATCGCTCTTCGCGAGCCAGGCGTCGTACGCCTCGATACGGGCGACGAGTTCCGCCGGGTCGCCGCCCAGGGGCATCTGGCGGGCCCACGCCAGGACGGGACGTCGGCTCTCGGGGGTGGGGAAGGGGGCGAGGTAGGTGGCCAGTTCCTCGGCGGCCACCGGGGTGAGCACGCCGCCGGTGAACGCCTGGCGGACGAAGAGGTTCTGGTCGAGCACCATCTCCTCGCCCGTGCCGGGGGTACGGATCGCCTCGGAGCGCTTGCGGGCCTGCGCGGACAGGTCTTCCCAGGCCATCGGCTTCACGATGCTCTCCAGGAAGGCCAGGCCGAGCACCCGTTCGGGGTGTCTGGCCGCCCAGTCGAAGGCGAGCGCGCCGCCCCAGTCGTGGCCGATGAGGACCACTCGGTCCAGGTCGAGTGCGTCGAACCAGGCGTCGAGGTAACGGGCGTGGTCGGCGAACCGGTAGGGGATGTCCGGCTTTCCGGACCGGCCCATCCCGATCAGATCCGGGGCCAGCAGCCGCCCGCGGCCGACGCCGGACGTGACGTTGCGCCACAGGTGGGAGGAGCTGGGGTTCCCGTGGAGGAACACGAAGGTCGTCCCGTCGCCCGACTCCTCGTAGTACATCGTCGAGTCGAGAACACGTGTCTCAGGCATGTCGATTGGTCCTTTCGGCCGAGAGGCCGCGTCCGTCGGCCCTTTCGGCGCGTCGCTCATGACAGAAACAGTACATGGCTACTATGTCCATGGCTACTAATTCTGTGGCCGCTGAATCCGCGGCCGCGCGATCCAAGGCAGGCCGGCCGCTACGACGTTCTGCCGACCGGTCCGGCCTCGTACGGCACCCACGCGGCCAGTTCGAACCAGCCGTCGCCGCCCGCCTCCACGGTCAGCCTCCCGTCCAGCGCCGCCAGCCGGGTCGTCAGATTCCCGATCCCCGACGACCCCGGACGGCCGCCCGTACCGCGCGCCCCGTCATTGCGTACGACCAGCCGTACGCCGCCGTCCTCGGAGGCCGTCGAGATCGTGCAGGAGCGGGCGTCGCTGTGCCGCAGCACATTGGTCACCGCCTCCCGCAGCACCGCGCTCAGCGCGGTTTCCACCTCGGCCCCGAGGCCCCCGAGGCCCCCGAGGTCGTCGTGCGCACCGCGAACGGCCAGGGACACCTCGGCCGAGACGCCCGCGGCGGTCAGCACCGAGCGCACCGAGGCGGCCTCCGCGGTCAGCGACATACTGCCCACGCCACCGGAGGCCGCCCGCAGATCGGCCTCGCCGCGCTCGGCCATGGCCAGGACGTTCGCGAGCTGTGCACGGGCCTGCTCGGGCGGCAGTCTGCGCGCCAGTTCACAGGTCAGCAGCATCCCGGCCAGGCTGTGGCCGAGCAGGTCGTGCAGGTCACGGGCCGCGCGCAGGCGTTCCTCGACCACCGCCGAGCGAGCCAAGCGCCGCTGCGCCTCCTTGAGTTCGTTCACGATCTGGTCGAGGCGCAGCAGCCCGTGGACGACCAGCCCGGTGACCAGGGTGCTGACGGTGTAGTTGACCGTCATCGCGACCGACAGGCCCACCCGCGGCCCGATGAACGCGACGCTCGCCGTCACACCCCCGACCAGCGGCCAGGCCACGGACCGGCGGAACGCGAGCAGCAGCGGGCCCGCGAGGAACCCGGCGACCCCCAGCCAGACCCAGCCGAACGCGAGGATCGGCAGATACGTGAACAGCGCCATCACCGCGAGCGCCACCATGTGCCGTCCGTGCACCGAACGGACCTGAAGCGCGATCACCACGGCCAGACAGGCGGCGGCGGGCAGGACCCGGTCGCCGTCCACCATCAGCAGCGCCTTGAGCGAGAAGCCGACCAGCACGGTGACGAGCAGGGTGAGGGAGAGCGCGCGGGCGTGCCGGTCGTCGGCCGGCTCCCGGGGGCGTGCCACATCGGGAAGCGCGGCCTCCACGACCTGCCGCCCTTCGCGGGTCAGCCCGGTCGTCAGGGCGCCGCCCGCGTCCGCGATCCGGCCGGGCAGATCGCCCAGACTCTCGTCATCCGCGGTCCGCGCCCCGTCGCTGACGACGCGCAGCCGGACAGCATGAGCGTGTCTTGGCGCGCTGCGCGGGCTGGACTGAGGAGCCGCGCAGCGACGGAGGAGCGCGCAGCGACGAGGGAAGCCCGCGCGTTGAAGCGCGCCAAGACTGAGCGGGAGGGGGCGTCCGCCCTCGGCGGCGGTCTCGATCAGGCAGCCGGTGGCCGTGCCCTGCCGGACGATATCGGTCACGGCCGCGCGCAGCACGCCCGCGAGCAGCGCGCCCGCGGGGCCCAGGGGTTCGGTGTGCCCGGTACGCACCTCCACCGGGACCTCGGCCGCGGTCAGCATCGCCCGCGCCGCCGTCACCTCGGGCGTCAGCGACATGGAGCGGTAGGACGCCGCGGAGCGCCGGGCGTCGGCGAGGCAGTCACGCGCCGAGCGGGTGACGTCGGCGAGCAGCCGCTCGGCCCGCTCCGGCTTCGCCAGGGCCGCCCGTACGCCCGTGGTGATCTCGGCGAGCCCGCGCCCGAGACCGTCGCTCAGCTCACCGGCGATCCGCAGCCGCTCCTCGGCGACCGCGGCCGCCGTCAGGCTCAGCCGGGCGGCGTGGAGCTCGTCGGCCCGCTCCGTGAGCCGGGCGAGTCCGTAGATCACCAGGCTCATGAGCACCATGCTGACGGCCGAGTCCACGGGCCCGCGGACCACCGCGCCCACGGCGACCGGTACGGCCAGCGGCCACACCGGGGTCAGCAGGAGCGAGCCGCCGAGGAAGCCGAGGATCCCGACGGAGGCGCCGGTGGCGTACACCGCCGCGTAGCACGCGGCTGCTTGTGCGGCGAGCAGCCATGGCCACGCGGGGCGCCACCGGCGCGGCACGGGCGGCACGGGCAGTACGTGGAGCAGTTGGAGGCCGAACACGACGGGCGCGAGCCACGACCCGCCGACCAGGAAGACGGTCGCGAAGGCGGCAAGCACCACAACGGTGACGGCTCGCGCCGGACCGGACACCAGACCTCCCCCGCCAGCAGCCGCGCCCAGATGCCCCAGATGACCAAGATGGCCAAGATCCTAAACCTTGAAGGGCCTTCGACCGGACATCGGTCGAAGGCCCTTCAAGGTGAGGCGAACGCGTCAGCCGCAGCTGCCGCCGCAAGAGCAGGAGCCTCCGGACTGGCAGCCGCAGGAGCAGCTGGAACCGCAGCCGCACGCGCCCAGGATGGGCAGCGGGGGGCGGTGTTCGGCGGCCGGCCGCTGTTGGGGAGTGGGGTTGGGGAAGTCCGCCATTCGCTTTCCTCCTGGACTCGCTGGCGCGGAGCGCCATCAGTTCGCTACATTCCGTAGCGTGCCCTTCGGCACCGGTCAGGGCTTGGCCGTCATGAGGTCGCCACGGCGGCCAGGGGGCACCTCCCAGCGGTAGCTGGGGGCGAGAAGCCCCCTCCCCCGGGAGGGGGAGGAGTCACGAGTCGCCTCCTTGGGAGGTCACACCCGCCCTGCCTATGGTGCCGGTTCGGCTACCGGCCGCAGCGGCGCATGGACGGCGCGCGGATGCACGCGCGCCGACCACATGGCGAGCGCACGCCCGGCGCACCGGGCGTGCACCGGCCGCCCTCACGCCCCCTCCGTGGCCTCCGCCTGCGCGAGCTCGTCGGCGTGCTCCCCGGTGACCAGGTACACCACGCGCTTGGCGACCGAGACCGCGTGGTCGGCGAACCGCTCGTAGTAGCGGCCCAGCAGGGTCACATCGACGGCCGTCTCTATGCCGTGCTTCCAGCGGTCGTCCATCAGGTGCTGGAAGAGGGTGCGGTGCAGCAGGTCCATCGCGTCGTCGTCCTCCTCCAGCTGGAGCGCGAGGTCGACGTCCTTGGTGATGATCACCTCGGCGGCCTTGGCCATCAGCCGCTGCGCCAGCTGGCCCATCTCCAGGATGGTCGCGTTCAAGTCACGCGGAACGGCCGAGTCCGGGAAGCGGAGCCGGGCCAGCTTGGCGACGTGCTGGGCGAGGTCGCCCGACCGCTCGAGGTCGGCGCTCATCCGCAGGCTGGTCACCACTATCCGCAGATCCGTGGCCACCGGCTGCTGCCGGGCCAGCAGCGCGATCGCCCGTGCCTCCAGGTCACGCTGCAGGCCGTCGACCTTCTCATCTGCGGCGATGACGCTCTCGGCGAGCTTGAGGTCAGCGTCGAGTATCGCCGTGGTTGCCCGGCCGATGGCAGAGCCGACCAGCCTGGCCATGTCGACGAGGCCGTCCCCGATCGAATCGAGCTCCTCGTGGTACGCGTCCCGCATCACTGACCCTCTCTCGCTGTCTTTCGCTGCTGACTCTCGGTGGACCCGTCACTCGCCGTCCCCCAGGCTTACACGTTCCGGCTGGAACGCGTCGGGTTCCGGCATCCGGAGTGAACCGCCACTGACTCCCCGGTGAACTCTGGGAAACGTCTCCCCACGGGTGCCCGTCTGGGGCTGTGGAGCTGTCTCGTGCCCCGCATAACCTGGACGCATGAACGTGAACGCGGCGATCGCCGCACTGGCGGCGCTCGCCGGGCTGTGCACCGGCGTCATCGCCATGCTGGCGTTCCGCTGGAGTGAACGCGAACAGGCGAAGCCTACGCGCTCCTCACTGCACACGGACGCTGTGCTGCCGCCAGGCGTGGACACCGTGCTCTCCGTCCTGCGCTCCTCGGCCGTCGTCCTCGACGAGGCGGACGCCGTGGTCAAGGCCAGCTCCGCGGCGTACGCGCTCGGGCTGGTCCGCGGCGGGAAGCTGGCCGTCGAGCCGATGATGCAGATGGCCCGCGACACCCGGCGGGACGGTGAGATCCGTCAGATCGAACTGGACCTGCCCCGGCGCGGCACGGGCCGCGGCGAAGCCCTCGCGGTGTCGGCCAGAGTCGCCCCGCTGGGCTCCCGCCTGGTGCTCCTGCTGGTGGAGGACCTCACCGAGGCCCGCCGGATCGAGGCCGTACGGCGCGACTTCGTCGCGAACGTCAGCCATGAGCTCAAGACCCCCGTCGGCGCGCTGTCGCTGCTGTCCGAGGCCGTGATGGACGCCTCCGACGACCCCGAGGCGGTCACCCGCTTCGCCGGCCGGATGCAGATCGAGGCGACCCGGCTGACCAGCCTGGTCCAGGAGCTCATCGACCTGTCGCGAGTGCAGAACGACGACCCCCTGGAGGACGCGGAGCCGGTCCGCGTGGAGGAGCTGGTCGCCGAGGCCATCGACCGGTGCCGCCACCAGGCGGGCACCAAACAGATCACCATGGCCACCGGCGGCACCGCCGATCTGCACGTATGGGGCAACCGCGGCCAGCTGGCCGCCGCGCTCGGCAACCTCGTGGAGAACGCCGTCAACTACAGCCCGGCCCGCACCCGCGTCGGCATCGCGGCCCGCCGTATCCCCGCCACCGGCGGCGATCAGATCGAGGTCGCCGTCACTGACCAGGGCATCGGCATCTCGGAGAAGGACCGCGAGCGGATCTTCGAGCGCTTCTACCGGGTGGACCCGGCACGCTCGCGACAGACCGGCGGGACCGGGCTCGGGCTCGCCATCGTCAAGCATGTGGCCGCCTCGCACGGCGGGGAGGTCACAGTGTGGAGCGCCGAGGGACAGGGCTCCACCTTCACCCTGCGGCTGCCGGAAGCCGGCTCGGTGCGCGACCGCGACCGAGACCGCGACCGCTCGTCGCGCGAGCCGTACGAGACCAACGCTGACCTCGATGGAGAGGACCAGGACCGGCCGTACGAGACCAATTCCTGTGAACCCCTTTCTGCCCCGGAGGTCCTTCCGTGACCCGAGTTCTGGTCGTCGAGGACGAGGAATCGTTCAGCGACGCGCTGTCGTACATGCTCCGTAAGGAGGGATTCGAGGTCGCGATCGCGGCAACGGGACCCGAGGGGCTCGACGAGTTCGAGCGCAACGGCGCCGATCTGGTGCTGCTCGACCTGATGCTGCCGGGCCTCCCCGGTACGGAGGTGTGCCGTCAGCTGCGCGGCCGCTCCAACGTCCCGGTGATCATGGTGACCGCCAAGGACAGCGAGATCGACAAGGTCGTCGGCCTGGAGATAGGAGCCGACGACTATGTGACCAAGCCCTTCTCCTCGCGCGAGCTGGTGGCCCGCATCCGGGCCGTACTGCGCCGCCGCGGCGAGCCGGAGGAGGTCACCCCGGCCGCGCTGGAGGCCGGGCCGGTACGGATGGACGTCGACCGGCACGTGGTCACGGTCGGCGGCGGCAAGGTGGACCTCCCGCTGAAGGAGTTCGACCTGCTGGAGATGTTGCTGCGCAACGCGGGCCGGGTGCTGACCCGGATGCAGCTGATCGACCGCGTCTGGGGTGCGGACTATGTGGGCGACACGAAGACGCTGGACGTTCATGTGAAGCGGCTGCGCGCGAAGATCGAGCCGGATCCGGGGGCGCCGCGTTATCTGGTGACGGTGCGTGGTCTGGGCTACAAGTTCGAGCCGTAAA
>NZ_NCSM01000013.1:129442-129630 GCF_002224125.1 Streptomyces sp. NBS 14/10 | reverse complement strand
CGAGCCGTAAACCGCGGCCTCGGCGCCTCGGCCCGAGTCCGGCGGACGGAGTCCGGCGCAGCGTCCCGAAGCCGGTGAGGCCCTCTGGGGCCGAGCGGTGCGAGGGGCGCGTCGGGGAGGGGGTTCGAGCCGGATCCGGGGGCGCCGAGTTATCTGGTGACGGTGCGTGGTCTGGGCTACAAGTTCGA
>NZ_NCSM01000013.1:0-129395 GCF_002224125.1 Streptomyces sp. NBS 14/10 | reverse complement strand
CGAGCCGTAAACCGCGGCCTCGGCGCCTCGGCCCGAGACCGGCGGACGGAGTCCGGCGCAGCGTCCCGAAGCCGGTGAGGCCCCCTGGGGCCGAACGGTGCGAGGGGCGCGTGCGGGAGGGGGTTCGAGCCGGATCCGGGGGCGCCGCGTTATCTGGTGACGGTGCGTGGTCTGGGCTACAAGTTCGAGCCGTAAACCGCGGCCTCGGCGCCTCGGTCCGAGACTGGCGGACGGAGTCCGGCGCAGCGTCCCGAAGCCGGTGAGGCCCCCTGGGGCCGAGCGGTGCGAGGGGCGCGTCGGGGAGGGGGATCGAGCCGTGAACCGACCGTTTCACTTTCACTGCGAGGGCCCTGGAAGCGACTTCCAGGGCCCTCGCAGTGGTTGCTGTCGGGTCAGTTGCCCGTCGGGGTCGGTTCGCCGGAGGCGATGCCGTTGGTCGGCGTGCCGCTCTCGTTCCCGTTCCCCGCCGCGCCGGACGGCTTGTTGGTCGCCGTGGCGCTGCCGGACGCCGTGGAGCCCGGCTTCTTGGTGCCGGTCTGCTTGCCGGCCGGGGTGGTGGGCGCCGTGGTGGTCGGGGTCGTGGTCGGCATCTGCGACGGGCCCCACTCCTCGAAGTAGTGCGTCGCCGGGACCACGAACGCCGTGATCGGCACATCGCCCGTCTTGCTGAGGTCGAAGACGATCCGCTGCGCGTCGCCGTTCCGAGGGGCCTCGCGCCCGTTCTCGATGACCGCGGAGGGGTTGCCCTTGCCGCCGAGGAGCACCGAGCCGCCGGCCGGGATGATGACCGCGCCGCGGCCCTTGGCCGGGGACACCTTCACCTTGGTGCTGGTCCCGGGGAGGGTGATGGCCTTGAGGGTCTGGTTGCCCCCGCCGTTGTTGAAGATCTTGGCCGTGATGACGGCCGGGCCCTTCGCCTTGCGGTCCGGCTGGGTCACGATGGTGGCGTTCTGGATCTTGATATCGCCGATGGACGTGGCGGCGTTGTCCGGCTTGACCTGCAGCGTCTGCGCGTTGTCCCCGGCCGCGCAGGCGGAGAGCGGGGCGACCGAGACCACGAGGGCGGCGGCGGCGAGGACGCCGCGTCGAAGGCTGCTGCTCACGGCGGCGGCATCTCCTAAGGGCTAGGTAAAAGTTGGATCAGCGGGCTTAGGTTACCGATCCCCCTGCCCGGGGCCGCACCCGACCCACCCGGGGTTGCCCCTGCCCGACCGGCGCACCGCCCGGGGCACCGGTCGGCGCACCGCCCACGGCCGTGGAGAGGCCGCAGAGAGACCGTCGCCAAGGAGACGGCGCGATGCGATCTCCAGCTTCCCGGATCCACTTCTGACATGCATGGCGAATATCGGTCCGGTGGTGGAAGGGGCGATTATCGGTAAGGAATGTGTGGACGTCCGAGAATTGATCAACACTCTTGATCCACTCTTGATCCACCCCTGATCCACTCTGGCGTGATCAATTCGGGAAAGACGATGGGATCACTCGCTCCAGGCCCGAACGGAGTAGCGGAAGTCCTTCGACTGGACTCCGGCAAAGCGGGACGTAAGGTCACTCGTGAGGGGCTGTTGGGGGGTGTAGCGTACGGGTTTCGCTACGCCCGTGCAGCCGCTCCCACCTGCGAATACCCGCTTCCGCGGGCCCCGCCCAGCACGTTCCGCCCGCTGTTGTCAAGCCCCGAGATATGCCCTGACCTGCGAAAACGCCATTCAGAAGAAGGCGTTCCCGTGTTACCCTGGATAGCCACGGAAGGGGTACCTGTCACATGACGTTCAAGGTTGGCGACACCGTGGTCTATCCCCATCACGGGGCCGCGCTGATCGAGGCCATCGAAACTCGCCAGATCAAAGGCGTGGACAAGACCTACTTGGTGCTGAAGGTCGCTCAGGGTGATCTGACGGTTCGCGTGCCGGCGGACAATGCGGAGTTCGTCGGTGTGCGTGATGTGGTCGGCCAGGACGGGCTGGACCGGGTCTTCGAGGTGTTGCGCGCACCGTACGCCGAAGAGCCGACGAACTGGTCCCGTCGCTACAAGGCAAATCTCGAGAAGCTCGCCTCCGGCGACGTTATCAAGGTCGCCGAAGTGGTGCGCGACCTGTGGCGCCGAGAGCGGGAGCGCGGACTTTCCGCCGGTGAGAAGCGCATGCTTGCCAAGGCACGCCAGATCCTGGTGAGTGAGCTCGCCCTCGCTGAGAACACCAACGAGGACAAGGCCGAGGCCCTGCTCGACGAGGTCCTCGCGTCCTGACACATAGATGCCGCGGTGCCCGAGTGATCCAGACACTGTCTGTCGCCGGGCGCTGCGGCATGTGCGCATGCCGGTGTCGCCGAAAGATTCCGGTGCCCTGAAGTGCCCTGAAATCCGGCCCACTGTCACCACGGGTCACCACGGCCGATCCTCCGGCCGACTGCCTGCCGACTCCGCGCCGGCGGTGTTGGTGTGCCGGGCCCGGGCAGCTGGCTCGACCAGTCGTCACGGAAGGGGCTGGTCGGGGCATCGCGCCCGGCACGCTGTGGCCATACCCATATCGGTCGAGGAAGCAAACCTGAACGCCAACTCAATGTCCGTCTCAGGGCAGTCCGTGAATCCCGAGGGCAGCGAGAGCCCCGCCCGCCCCACCCGTACCGCCGCAGTGATCCCGGCCGCGGGCCGCGGGGTGCGGCTCGGGCCCGGCGCGCCCAAGGCGCTGCGTCCGCTCAGCGGTACGCCGATGCTGGTCCACGCCGTGCGCGCGATGGCCCGGTCCCGTTCCGTGGCGCTGGTCGTCGTGGTCGCCCCGCCGGACGGGGCCGATGAGGTCCGCCGGCTGCTCGACGCCTATCCGCTGACCGGAACCACCGACGTGGTCGTGGTGCCGGGCGGTGAGACCCGCCAGGAGTCCGTACGGCGCGGCCTGGCCGCCGTACCCGAGGACATCAGCTGCGTCCTCGTCCATGACGCGGCGCGCCCGCTGGTCCCCGTCGACACCGTGGACGCGGTCGTCGCCGCCGTACGGGAGGGGGCGCCCGCCGTCGTCCCGGCGCTGCCGCTGGCCGACACCGTCAAGCAGGTCGAGCCGCGCACCGGCGACCGGGCCGGGGAGCCCGAACCGGTGGTCGGCACCCCGGACCGCGCGCTGCTGCGCGCCGTACAGACCCCGCAGGGCTTCGACCGGGCCACGCTGGTCGAGGCGCACGAGAAGATCGCCCTGGAGGGCGAGGGCGCGACGGACGACGCCGGGATGGTGGAGCGTCTTGGGGCCGAGGTCGTGGTCGTGCCCGGCCATGAGGAGGCGTTCAAGGTGACCCGGCCGCTGGATCTGGTGCTGGCCGAGGCCGTGCTCGCCCGGAGGAGGGCCACCGATGGCTTCTGAGGATTCCGGACGCTCTGCGGTCCATGGCGCGTCTGAGGTCCATGGCGCGTCCCTCGCCGGGATGCCGCTCGTGGGTATCGGCACGGATGTGCACGCCTTTGAGAAGGGCCGCGAGCTGTGGTGCGCGGGTCTGCTGTGGGAGGGCGAGCAGTACGGCCTGGCCGGGCACTCCGATGGCGACGTCGCCGCGCACGCCGCCTGTGACGCGCTGTTCTCCGCCGCCGGGGTCGGCGACCTCGGCGCGCACTTCGGCACCGACCGCCCCGAGTGGGCCGGGGCCTCGGGGGTCACCCTGCTGGCCGAGGCCGCCCGGATCGTCCGCGCCGCGGGGTTCGAGATCGGGAATGTGGCGATCCAGGTGATCGGCGTACGCCCGAAGATCGGCAAGCGGCGGGACGAGGCGACGAAGGCCCTTTCGGCGGCGGTCGGGGCGCCCGTGGCGATTTCCGGCACCACCACCGACGGCCTGGGCCTCACCGGCCGTGCGGAGGGACTCGCGGCGATCGCCACGGCCCTGGTGGTGCGGACGGCCTAGCCGCCCGCGGACGGGTTGGCGGCGGGGCGGGGCAAGTCGCTCCGCCGGGCGGTTCGGCGGGGCGGTTCGGCGGCGCGGTTCCGTGGCCGGAGCGTCCCAAGTGTCACGCTTCTGTGTCCCTGTGGCCCTAGGGTCCCGGGGCACTGCCGGGTTCCGTCTACCCTTGATGCGTGACTATTCGCCTGTACGACACCAGCGCCCGGCAGATCCGTGACTTCAACCCGCTCACGCCGGGCTGCGTCTCGATCTACCTGTGTGGCGCGACCGTGCAGGCCGCCCCGCATATCGGGCACATCAGGTCGGGGCTCAACTTCGACATCATGCGCCGCTGGTTCAGCTACCGCGGCTACGACGTGACGTTCATCCGCAACGTCACCGACATCGACGACAAGATCATCGCGAAGTCTGCGGAGCAGAACCGCCCGTGGTGGGCGATCGGCTATGAGAACGAGCGCGCGTTCAACTCCGCGTACGACATCCTCGGCTGCCTGCCCGTGACCTATGAGCCCCGGGCCACCGGCCATGTGCCGGAGATGATCGAAATGATGCGGGGGCTGATCGAGCGGGGTCATGCCTACGCCGCCGAGGGCAGCGTCTACTTCGACGTGCGCTCGTACCCCGGCTATCTCCAGCTCTCCAACCAGGAGCTGGACGGGCTGCGCCAGCCCTCCGGCGAGGGTGAGTACGGCAAGCGCGACCCGCGTGACTTCGCCATGTGGAAGGCGGCCAAGCCCGGCGAGCCGAGCTGGGAGACCCCGTGGGGGCGCGGCCGGCCCGGCTGGCACCTGGAGTGCTCGGCGATGGCCCATAAGTACCTGGGCTCGGCCTTCGACATCCACGGCGGCGGCGTCGACCTGATCTTCCCGCACCATGAGAACGAGATCGCGCAGGCCAAGGCGTACGGCGACGACTTCGCGACGTACTGGACGCACAACGCCTGGGTGACCATGAGCGGCGAGAAGATGAGCAAGTCGCTCGGCAATTCGGTGCTGGTCTCCGAGATGGTCAAGCACTGGCGCCCCATCGTGCTGCGCTACTACCTCGGCACCCCGCACTACCGCTCCATGATCGAGTACAGCGAGGAGTCGCTGCGCGAGGCCGAGTCCGCGTTCGCGCGCATCGAGGGCTTCGTGCAGCGGGTCACCGAGAAGGCCGGGAAGGTCGTTCCGCCCGCGCCCGAGGTGCCGCCCGCGTTCGCGGAGGCGATGGACGACGACTTCGGCGTCCCGCAGGCGCTCGCGGTCGTCCACACCACCGTCCGCCAGGGGAACTCCGCCCTGACCGCCGACGACAAGGAGTCGGCGGTCGCGCGGCTGGCCGAGGTGCGCGCCATGCTCGGCGTGCTGGGCCTCGACCCGCTCGACGAGCACTGGTCGGGCGGCCCCGACCGGGGTGAGGATCTGCACGGCGTGGTCGACTCGCTCGTACGGCTGGTCCTGGAGCAGCGGCAGGCCGCGCGGACCCGTAAGGACTACGCGACGGCGGACGCCATCCGCGATCAGCTTCAGCAGTCGGGGCTGGTCATCGAGGACACCCCGAGCGGGCCGCGCTGGGAGCTCGGCTCGCGCTGACCCCGGCGGCCCCGCCCCGACTGACCGACCGACCCACCGACGTGGTGCGCCCCGGCACACCCCTACGACATGACCCAAGCAGGCAGCCGCCGGACCAGGCCCGGGGGCGCAGCCGCGCGAAGCCGTGAGGCCCGTCAGGGCCGGGCGGCCGGCGGGCGGCCACGGATGAGGAACAGGTGAACCCCATGGCCGGCAACAGCCAGCGCAGGAACCGACGCACCGCCAACAAGAAGGGCGCGACGGTCGGCAGCGGCGGCAAGCGGCGCCGGGCTCTGGAAGGCAAGGGCCCCACTCCGCCCGCCGAGATGCGCAAGGGCCATGCCAAGCAGCGCGTCGCCCAGGCGCGCGCCAAGCAGGCGGCCCGCCGCCCGGCCCCGCGGCGCGGCGGCGGCAAGGGCACGAACGAGCTGGTGGTGGGCCGCAACCCGGTCGTCGAGGCGCTGCGCGAGGGCGTGCCGGCCATCATGCTGTACGTCCAGCAGTTCATCGACAGCGACGAGCGGGTGCGCGAGGCGCTGAAGCTCGCGGCCGACCGCGGCGGTATCCACCTCATGGAGGCCCCGCGCCCCGAGCTGGACCGGATGACCAACGGCCTCAACCACCAGGGGCTGGTGCTCCAGGTGCCGCCGTACGAGTACGCGCACCCCGAGGACCTGCTCGACGCCGCGGCCGAGGAGGGCCAGGACCCGCTGATCGTCGCCCTCGACGGGGTCACCGACCCGCGCAACCTGGGCGCCGTGGTGCGCTCGGTGTCGGCGTTCGGCGGCCATGGCGTGGTGGTGCCGGAGCGGCGCGCGGCCGGGATGACGGCGGGGGCGTGGAAGACCTCGGCGGGCACCGCGGCGCGTACGCCGGTGGCGCGGGCGACCAACCTCACGCGCGCGCTGGAGGCGTACAAGAAGGCGGGCCTGATGGTGGTCGGGCTCGACGCGGACGGCGACACCGAGGTGCAGAACGCCGAGGTGCTGGACGGTCCGGTGGTGATCGTGGCCGGCAGCGAGGGCAAGGGGCTGTCCCGGCTGGTCGCCGAGACCTGCGACGTCCTGGTGCGCATCCCGATGCCCGGCGGCGCCGAATCGCTGAACGCGGGCGTGGCGACAGGTGTCGTGCTGTACGAGGTGGTCCGGCACCGGAGCTGAGCGGTCGGGCCCGCGGTCGGGCTCTCGGGTCGGCCCTGGTCCGGCCCCGGTCGGGGTCCCGGGCTGGCCCCGGTCGGGCTCTCGGTCCGGCCTCGGCCCGGCACCCCGTCCGGCACCTGGCCCGCCCTCACAGCTGAAGCGATCATGGTCTGAGGGGTCTCACATGATCATGGCTTGACGGGCCTCGGACACCTCGGGGCGGTCACGGCAGTGTCCTATCCGCGCGTCACTCGGTTAGTTGAGCGTGGAGACCAGAACACCCCGCACGCCCTTGGGGGGACGCGCACCGGGTTTTGACGACGAGCCACGGCTGACCATGGCCAAGGTGCCGAGCGATCCGGCACAGGTCACCGTCAATCCCGCGAGCTTCCGGGTGCAGCTCGCCGCCCCGGTGGTGAGCGACGCGCTGGCGGACACGACGCGGCTCGCCCGCGTCCCGGCCGCCGCCCGGCGCCGCCCGCCCGTGGTCTGGAGCGGCCGCACCCGGCCCGGCGGCGACGCGGACACCACCCGGCTGCTGCAGGCCGTGCGGTACGCGGGGGTGGGGCTTGTAGAAAAGGGGGCCAAGGGGGACGGTGCCTCCGGCGTCGGGGACGGCGGCGGCGACGTGGCCGCCACCCAGGTGCTGCCGCGGCTCGCCTTCGACGACGGCCCGCCCACGGTCATCGGCCCGCGCCGCAGCCCGTACGCCGAGCGGGGGCGCGCACCGGCGGCAGCCGGGGGAGTGCCCCCGCAGGCGGGGGAGGGGTGGACGCCTGGGGGCCGGACCGCCGAAGGGCGGGCGGCCCGGAGCGGGAGCGGGAGCCGGGGCGCCGAGGTGCCGCGCCCGCGCCGCCACGCCGAGTCCGTACGGCACGCCTACTACCCCGGCCGCCGGATGAACCTGGGCGTGGTGCTGCTCCCGCTGCGCGTCTTCCTCGGCCTCATCTCCATCTACGCCGGTATGGGCAAGCTCTCCGACCCGGTCTACTTCGACGGCGGCGAGCGCGGCTCGATGGTCACCTGGCTGCGTTCGCTGCACCCCTGGGCGATCGCCGAGCCGCTGCGCGACTTCGCGCTCGGGCATCCGGTGGGCGCGGGTCTGACGGTGGCCTTCCTCCAGGTCGTGGTCGGGGTGCTGACGGTGCTGGGGCTGTGGCAGCGGCTGGCGGCCTTCTTCGGCGCGTCGCTGTCGGCCGCGCTGATCCTGACCGTGAGCTGGCGGACCGTACCGGTGTACGACGCGCCGGACATCATCTACCTCGCCGCCTGGAGCCCACTGATCATCGCGGGCGCCCCGGTGTACTCGACGGACGCCCGGCTCGCGGGCGAGGCGTGGCGGCGGCTCGGGCCGCGGGTCGGGCTGTGGGCGCTGCGGCGGCGGGTGCTGCGCCGGGGCGGCTTCATGGCGATGATCGTGGTCGGGGTGACGCTGCTGTTCGGCTCGATGCTCGGCGGCGCCGTACGGGCCTCGGAGACGGTGCACGGACCGCAGCCGAGCGACGCCCCGACGAACAACCTGCCCGGCTCTCCGCTGCCCCGGCGGGCCGACCAGAGCCCCAGCGGCGCCACCCGCGGCCCCCTCGGCGCGGGCGGGGCGCCGTCCCCGCGCGCCCCGCGGACCAGCCCGACCGCCCCGTCGGCGGCCTCCTCCACGGGCTCGCCCAGCGCGTCGGCCGCGGCCGGCGGCTCCCACCGCCCCCGCCCGTCGCACAGCGGCGCGCGGACCGCCCCAGGGCAGCCGCGGCGGCCCGCCGCCGACCCGGAGACCACGGAAGGGCCGTCGTCGGCGGGCGGGCGGACCGGCCGGGGCGGCCGGGGCGGTCTCGGCATCGGCGAGGGCGAGACCTTGCCCGAGGCCGTCACGGGCAGCGGCGGCACGTCCGGCGACTCGTACGGCTACGGCGAGAGCTCCCCGGAGAGCAGCGGCGGCGCCCTGGGCGGGCTCCTCGGCTGACGCGGCGCAGTCTCGCGGAGGTGCCGCGAGCTGCGCCCCGGCTGACGCCCCGGCTGACGCCCCGGCCCGGCCCAGGCACTGCCTGGGCCGGGCCGACGGCTGTCCGGGGCCGGTGTCTGGGCCGGCGGCTGTCCGGGCGCGGCTACCGCAGGACGCGGCTGGCGAGGCGCGGCTACCGCGAGGCGCGGTTACCCCAGGGCGCGGTTACCTCGGGGCGCGGCGCTCCGTACCAGCGCACGGCTCCAGGGGCGCGGCGCCCGGACTGTGGCCCCGGGTCAACACGCGCGCGAGGCCGCGCTCACGCGCGTACTGCGGGGCTGCTACCGCGCGGCGCGGTTACCCCAGGGCGCGGTTACCCCAGGGCGCGGCGCTCCGTACCAGCGGTCGGCTCCAGGGCCGCGGCCCGGGTCAACACGCGCGCGAGGCCGCGCTCACGCGCGCCGCGCGGCGGGGGCCTGGCCCAGTGTGCCGTGCGGCGGCGATCCGGCGGCCAGCTCCTTGGCGGCCTCGGTCAGGTCCTTGGCCGTGTCGATGGCGCGCCAGTACGCGCCGTGGGGCAGCGGGAACCCGGCCAGGCGGCGCTCGCGGGCGAGCCGGGGGAAGGTGGTGCGCTCGTGGTCTCCGCGGTCGGGGAGCAGCGCGGTGAAGTCGGCGGAGAAGACGTAGACGCCGGCGTTGATGAGGTACGGCGACGGCGGCGCCTCGATGAAGTCGAGGACATGGCCGAACTCGTCGGTCTCCACCGCGCCCCAGGGGATGCGCGGGCGGGCCAGGGCGAGCGTGGCGACGGCGTCGCGCTCGCGGTGGAAGTCGGCCATGTCGCGGAGCGAGAAGCGGGTCCAGATGTCGCCGTTGGTGGCGTACCAGGACCGGTCGGGGTGCGGGAGCGACGCGGCGGCGAACTTGAGACCGCCGCCGCGGCCCAGCGGCTCCTTCTCGACGACCGTCGTCACCCGCAGCGGCAGATCCGCCGACTCCAGCCAGTCCTGGAGCACCGCCGCCAGGTGACCGCAGGAGACGACGGCGTCGGTGACGCCCTCGGCGGCCAGCCAGGCGAGTTGGTGGCCGATGATCGGGGTGCCGGTGCCGGGGATCTCGACCATGGGCTTGGGCCGGTCGTCGGTGTACGGGCGCAGCCGCGAGCCCTGGCCTCCGGCCAGGACGACGGCTTGTGTCGGGCGCGCGGGCAGTGGGTGCCGCGCCGCGGTGCGGGCGTCATCTGTCATGGGCCGCACGATATGCGGTGCCGTGATGGAGGTGCCGGGGCGCGTCAGCGGCGGGCCCGGGTGACGCCGGTCGCGTACGAGGTGTCGCAGACCGGACGGGAGTAGGCCTGGGCGCGGTCCGTGCCGCCGTACTTGGCGACCGCGGCGCGGCCGAGCGCACGGGCGATGGAGGCGCAGTGCCTGGCCAGTGAGGGCCGTTCGGATGTGGCGACTTGGAGATGGGTGAGGGCCACGCCCGGGTCCTTCTCCTGGAGTTCGGCGAGCAGCCGGTCGCGCAGCGCCTCGTGCGGGGCGCGGTGGGCGGCGCGGGTGGATGCCTTGTCGGAGGAGGCGGTGAGGATCTGTGACTCGGCCGCCGGGGATGCCCACGGGACGCGGGTGACGGCGAGCGTCCCGGAGAGGACGAGGACGACGGGGAGGACGAGGGCGAGAGTTCTGCCGATACGGCGGGCTGCGGTGTTCAAGGACGTTCCTCGCGGTTCTTGACTGCGGTACGCGGCGATCGTAGCGAGGAGCGATGATTTGGCGACATTTAGTCACCGTTTTGGGGGACCCGATACGGCGGAGAAGTGGGCGGGCCTTGACGGGTTGGGGTGATATGCCCGGTATGCGAAGAGATTTATCTGTCGGGATATTTGTCGATACAGCAACAGGCGCCGCCCGCCCGCACAGAGGCGGACGGACGGCGCCGTGGAGTCAATCAGATTGTCGCGCGCTCAGTCGCTCAGTCGCTCAGTCGCTCACGCGCTCAATCGGCTCAGACGGTCAGTCGCTGAGCCGCTCGCCCGTGGACGTCGAGAAGACGTGGATCTCGCCCGGGCGCGGGACGACGTGCAGCTGGGCGCCCTTCTCCGGCACCTGGCGGCCGTTGACCCGGACGACCAGGTCCTTGACCTCGCCGCCGACCTCGGCGGTGCCGTAGACGTAGCCGTCGGCGCCGAGTTCCTCGACGACGTTGACGGTGACGGCCAGACCGGCCGGGGCGTCCTTGCTCTCCTTGGTGAGGGCCTTGGCGGCGGCGCCGCCCTCCTCGACCACGTCGAAGTGCTCGGGGCGGACGCCGACGGTGACCGTGCGGTCGCCCCTGTCCGACGCGGCGCTCAGCGCCTCACGGCTGACCGGGACGACGCTGTTGCCGAACTTCACGCCGCCGTCGGTGATCGGCACCTCGACCAGGTTCATCGCCGGGGAGCCGATGAAGCCCGCGACGAACAGGTTGTTGGGGCGGTCGTACATGTTGCGCGGCGAGTCGACCTGCTGCAGCAGCCCGTCCTTGAGGACGGCCACCCGGTCGCCCATGGTCATGGCCTCGACCTGGTCGTGGGTGACGTACACGGTGGTGATGCCCAGCCGGCGCTGCAGGCTGGCGATCTGGGTACGGGTCTGCACACGGAGCTTGGCGTCCAGGTTGGACAGCGGCTCGTCCATGAGGAAGACCTGCGGCTCACGCACGATCGCGCGGCCCATCGCGACACGCTGCCGCTGACCACCGGAGAGCGCCTTGGGCTTGCGGTCCAGGTACTCGGTGAGGTCCAGGATCTTGGCCGCTTCCTCGACCTTCTGCCGGATCTCCGTCTTGTTGACGCCGGCGATCTTCAGCGCGAAGCCCATGTTCTGGGCCACGGTCATATGCGGGTACAGCGCGTAGTTCTGGAACACCATCGCGATGTCCCGGTCCTTCGGCGGAAGGTGGGTGACATCGCGGTCGCCGATCCGGATCGAACCGCCGTTGACGTCCTCGAGGCCGGCGAGCATCCGCAGGGAGGTGGACTTGCCGCAGCCGGAGGGGCCGACGAGAACGAGGAACTCGCCGTCCTCGATGTCGATCTCGAGCTGATCGACGGCGGGCTTCTCAGTGCCCGGGTAGATCCGGGTCGCCTTGTCGTACGTAACCGTGGCCATGCTGATCTGGTCCCTTCACCGGCAGGAACGTGCCGGACGATCCGAGTAAAGGCAGGGGTCTAGTCCACTTCCGCGGACTGGCCGCGACCTTAACTCGGAGTGGGGCTCCCTGTCTCTACCTGAGCTGACCAAACTTTGGGCGAGCGGAGAATTTCGAACGGATCACCCCTCCGGCGTGGGTACACTGCTGGGGACGCGCCGACTTAGCTCAGCTGGTAGAGCACCGCTCTTGTAAAGCGAAGGTCGTCGGTTCGAGCCCGACAGTCGGCTCCGCGAGCGCACGGCCCTTCGTGGCGGACCACGGAGGGCCGTTCGTCTCGCCTCTCGCACCCATCCCGTGCTCCGGGTTCCCTTCCCGGCTGTCAACAAATTGCCAGCCGCGCCCCCGCGTGATCGCCCACCGTTGCCCTCCGAGTGCGCTGCGCATTCGGAGTGGGGTCACCTGGGGTGGAGTTTCCGGGTCGGAGTGCAGCTTGTTGACAATCCCGTGGCTGCCGCGCCGTGGCGCTAAGCATAAGCGGCACAAAAGTGGGCGATTTTGCTTGATCTTTACCAACTGTAGTGCGTTGACTGGCTTGCTGAGGGCGAACTAATCTCGCGCCGCAGGGCCTTGTACGGCCTTTCCAGCCACAATCCACCTACTGGACACGGGCTTCTCGACCGCGGGGAAGAAGGGCTACGCGAGGGTTGAGAACCGGTGGGTAACGGTGGCGCGGAAGTTCGTGATGCGGAAGTTCGTGATTCTGATCGGCGGCTGTGTCATTGCGGATTCAATTACGGGGTGGCCGCCGATCGCCTTCGCGGCCGTTCTTGGTGACTTGGGACGGTCGGCAGCAACCGACGGGTATGCGACGGACGGGTCGTGTGCCGCATGGGGGAGTCATGGCTGAACTGTCCATGTCCAAACTGTCCACGTCCAATACAAAGGAAGAGCCGGCGGCGTCCATGCTCGGCGCCCCGGCCCAGTCCCCGCCGATGGTGCTGGCCACCGACGGCCCCGCCGTCAGACAGGCCATCGGGCAGCTCCTGTCGCGCGCCCGGCACAGCATCAGTCTGATCGTGCCCGGCACCTTCGAGCGGGCCAAACCGATCCTCCCGCAGATGGGCCGGTTCACCGCCGTCGCGGGCACCGGGGTCACCGTACGGGTGCTCTGCGCCCCGCAGGTCCTGGCCCCGCTCGGCATCCTCGCCGCCGCGCGGCGCGGCCCGCTGGGCTATGAGCTCCGGGTCGCGGACGTGGATCTGCAGGGGACCGTGATCGCCGACGGCAGGGCCGCCTTCGGCCGGTCGGGCGGCGAACGCGGCGGCCGGTACGCGACCTTCAACTACGACCCCGCCTCGGTCCGCGCGCTGGACCTGATGTTCGCCGGGGCCTGGGGCAGCGCGATGCCGCTTGACGAGCACCAGCGCCTGGCCGACCGGCTGCGCTCGGACTCGGTACGGATGATCCTGGAGCGCCTGCGCGAGGGTCACACGGACGATGTGGCGGCGCGCCAGATCAGGGTCTCGCTGCGCACGTACCGCCGCCATGTCGCGGCGATCATGCGTGACGTCGGGGCCAACTCCCGCTTCCAGGCCGGGGTGCGCGCCGTCGAACTGGGGCTGTTGTCGGACGTCGACTGACGTGGCCGGGCACGAGGAGGGCGGCGTCGAAAACGAGCTGGCCGACCAGGCCATCGCCCAGGAACTCCTGGCGGTACGCGCGCTCATAGCATCCACGGTCGCCGCATCAGCCGCGGCTGCCGAATCCGTCGTCGGCGATTCCGGGGCCGGTGATTCCGGCTCTGGCCAATCCGCGGCCGGCCAATCCGGGGCCGGCCAATCCGGTTCCGGTGATTCCGGGGCGGCCGAATCCGCGGCCGACCAGGGCGCCGGGCGACCGCGGGGGAACTCCTGGGTCGCGGCGGTGGAAACGGACGAGGAAGAAATTCGAACGGCCGCCGAAGAGCTGATCCGGGAGGCCGGCGGGAATGTCGACGTGGTGCTCGCGGCGGAGGCCGCGCATGTCGGTGCGCTGCATTCCGTACTGAGCGAATGGCTCCGCTCCGGCGGCGAGGACGTGAGAACACGTGTTCTGTGCGCCCAGAACTCACTCGACTGGAATTTTGTGCGACGGCACGCCAGGGACCGGCGGCATCTGGAGGTCCGGGTCGCCCGGATTCCGCTGCTCGCCGCGTTCATCGTCGACGGCCGCGCCGCGCTGGTGTGCGCCGACTCCGCGGTCGGCCGCCGGGCCTCCGCCATCCGCGACCCGGGGGTCATCGAGACCCTGCAGACCCTCTTCGACGGCATCTGGCGCAATGCGGTGGCGGTGAACGAGCGAGTCGACTTCGGCGACCACCCCCGGATGGAGATGGTGCGGCCGATCCTGGAGTGGCTGAGACTCGGCGTCACCGACGAGGTCGCCGCGCGCGAACTGTCGGTCTCGGTGCGCACCTATCGCCGCTATGTCGCCGAGATCATGGCCCTGCTGGGTGCGAGCTCCCGCTTCCAGGCCGGGGTGCGCGCCGCTGAGCTGGGACTACTGCCGGTCACACCCCCCCGGCGCTGAGCCGGTGGCGCAGGAGGCGGCGACCGTGGCCGGTTGAGGTGCTGGCAGCTTCCTGTAGGCGCGTTGCGGGTGCTCTGGGCGTCCGGCTAGACATGATGAACTGACCTGACGAAAGCCGTAGTTGCGGACGGTCCTGGCGCATGGGAGTGACCGGCCCGACAAGGAGGCACTCTTATGACTATTTCAACTCCCGAAATGTTGGTGACGAGTCACCGGAACACGACTCGGGGAAACACGGTTCCTGCTGTCCCCGCCGCTCCGGAAAGGATGACTCCGGAACGGATATCTCCAGCCCGGACCTCTCCAGACCGGAGCTCCCCGGACCGGAGCTCCCCGGAGCAGTTGCTGAGCGGGGTGGGTGTGCTCGACAAGGCATCGCTGCTGCTCGGTGTCCTGGAAGCGGGCCCGGCCTCCCTGGCCAGGCTGGTCTCCGCCACCGGCCTCAAACGCCCCACCGTGCACCGGCTGGTGCTCGCCCTGGAGCGGCTGCGGCTGCTCGCCCGGGACGCGCAGGGCCGCTTCATCCTGGGGCCGAGGCTCGGGCTGATGGCCCTGGAAGCCTGTCGGGACCATCTGGCGACGACGGCGGAGCCCGTGCTGGGCGAGTTGCGCGATGTGACCGGCGCCAGCGCCCGGCTGTACCGGCGCCGCGGCTATATGCGTATCTGCGTCGCCGAGGCCGCGGTGGTCGGCAACCCGGTCGCACAGGACCGGGTGCCGGTCGGCGCCGCCCTGCCGATGAACGCCGGCCCCGTCTCCCAGGTGCTGCTGGCCTGGGAGCGGCCCGAGGATCTTTACGAGGGGCTGCGCGGCGCCCAGTTCACCGCCGCCACGCTCTCCGGCGTACGGCGCCAGGGCTGGGCCCAGAGCGTCGGCGGGCGGGAGCACGGGATAGCCGCGGTGGCGGCCCCGGTGCGCGGCCCCGGCGGCCGGGTGGTCGCCGCGCTGTCGATCTCCGGGCCCATCGGGCGGATGTCCAACACCCCGGGCCGGGTCTACGGCAGCGCGGTGATCGACGCGGCGGTACGGCTCGGCAGCGGGTTCCAGCGCTGACGCCGGGGCCGCCCCCAGCCGCGGGGCGGCCCCTGTCGCGGGGCGGCCACCGCTGCGGGATGCTGTGCGCATGCCGACGCCCGCTGAGCAGCAGCTCGCCCCCATGACCCTTGAGGACTACACCGCCCGGATGTCCCGGGCGGCCCGCACGGCCGCCGACGCCGGGCTGGCCGGGCTGGTGGTCACCCCCGGCCCGGACATGGTCCATCTGTGCGGTTACCGCCCCCCGGCGGAGACCGAGCGCCTCACCGCCCTGATGGTCGTCCCGGGGCAGACGCCCCGGCTCCTGGTGCCCCTGCTGGAGCGGCCGGACGCGCTGGCCGCGACCGGCGTGGGCGCGACCGAGGTGACCGGCTGGACCGACGGCGGCGACCCGTACCGGACGGCGGCGGACATGCTGCCGCCGCGCGGCCGTTACGGGATCTCCGACGAGACCTGGGCCGTCCACCTGCTCGGCCTCCAGCGCGTTCTGCCGGACACCTCCTACTCCGCGATCGGCGAGGCGCTGCCCATGCTGCGCGCGGTCAAGGACACCCACGAGGTGCAGCGGCTCGCGTCCGCGGGGGCGGCGGCCGACGCGGCGTACGAGGAGATCGTGCAGGTCCGCTTCGCCGGGCGGCGGGAGCGCGATATCGCCGCCGACCTCAGCGCGCTGCTGCTGCGGTACGGCCACAGCCAGGTCGACTTCACGGTCGTGGGCTCGGGCCCCAACGGCGCCAACCCGCACCACGAGGCCGGGGAGCGGGTGATCGAGGAAGGCGACATGGTGGTGCTGGACTTCGGTGGCCTCAAGGACGGCTACGGCTCCGACACCACGCGTACGGTGCACGTCGGCGAGCCGACGAAGGAAGAGCGCAAGGTCCACGACATCGTGCGCGAGGCGCAGCAGGCGGCGTTCGAGGCGGTCCGGCCGGGGGCGGCCTGCCAGGACATCGACCGGGTGGCGCGCCAGGTGATCAGCGAGGCGGGCTACGGCGAGTACTTCATCCACCGCACCGGCCACGGCATCGGCGTCACGACGCATGAGCCGCCCTATATGGCGGAGGGCGAGCAGCTGCCGCTGGTGCCGGGGATGTGCTTCTCGATCGAGCCGGGGATCTATCTGCCGGGGCGGTTCGGGGTGCGTATCGAGGACATCGTGACGTGCACGGAGACGGGCGGGCGCCGGTTGAACAACACGGCCCGGGAGCTGCGGGTCGTGGCCTGAGGGCGGTTACCGCAGGGGCCGGTGCCGGAGGGGGCCCGGGGCCGGTCCCGCTCTCCCCTCGTGCAGCGGCACCGGCCCCGTGGGCCCGGTCTGATGGCGGCGCCGGGGGGGGTACGGCGCCGGGAGGGCTACGGCACCAGGACGACCTTGCCCGTCGTGGCGCGCGTCTCCAGGGCCCGGTGGGCGGCCGCCGCCTCGGCGAGGGGGAAGCGGTGCACTCCCGGGACGAGACGGCCGGCCGCGGCCTCGGCCATGGAGCGCTCCTCCAGCGTGCGGATCGGGTCCGGTCCGCCGGCCTTCGCCAGCATCGGCGGGCCGAGCACGACCTGCGAGGTGATGCCGCGGGCCGTCAACTCCTCCTCGCTGAACTCCAGCGGGCCGCCACCGCCGGTGAGCAGCCCGCCCGAGGACCAGCCGAAGACGAGGTGACGGCCGCCGGGGCCGAGCAGATCCACGCCCGCGCGGCCGGGCTCCCCGCCGACGCCGTCGAACAGCACGGTCGCGGTCCGGCCGCCGAGGGCCGCCCGGGCCTGGTCCGGCCAGCCCGGGTCCGTGTAGTCGACGGCGATGTCGGCGCCCAGTTCACGTACCCGCGCCACCTTCTCGGGGCCGCCCGCCAGGGCCACGACCGTGGCGCCCGCATGCCCCGCGTACTGCACCAGGAGCTGGCCGATCCCGCCCGCCGCCGAGGTGACGACGGCGACGTCGTCGGCGGTCAGCTCGGCGAACTGCAGGATCCCCATCGTGGTCCTGCCGGTGCCGATCATGGCGACGGCCTGCGCCTCGTCCAGGTTCGCGGGCACCTCGTGCAGCTTCCCGGCGGCGACCACGGCCAGTTCGGCGTAGCCGCCGGGCACCATCCCGAGGTGGGCGACCACGCGCTTGCCGAGCCACGCCGGGTCGGTGCCCTCGCCCAGCGCCTCGACCGTGCCCGCGACCTCGCGGCCGGGGATGGTCGGCAGTTCGGGCGCGGCGTGGGTGGCGGTGGTCCGGCCCGCGCGCAGGGCGGTGTCGAGCAGATGGACCCCGGCCGCGGCGACCGCGATCCGGACCTCGCCCGGTCCCGGCACCGGATCGTCGGTCTTCTCGTAGCTCAGGTTCTCGGCGGGGCCGAAGGCGTGCAGGCGGATGGCGTACATGGGTGTTCTCCCTGGGCCGGTGGGGCTGTCGTACGGCCACCCTCCAACCTCAACCAAAGTTCAGGTCAAGGGGCGTTGGGCCGCGCCCGGGCGTGACGGCGGTCACCGAGGCGCCCCCGAAGCGCCCCCCGACGCGGCGGCGGGGGCGTCCCCGACCCGCCCGCCGAGCGCGAGCGTGGCCGCTGTGAGCGCGCTGTTGAACGACACCTCGCAGAGCACCCCCGGCGCCGCCACCTGGTCCCCCGCCAGATACACCCCGTCGCCCCGGTGGATCGCCGGCCGGTCCCGCCAGGTGGTGCCGGGCGCGTCCACCGCCCCCGTACGCCCGGTCGCCAGGGCCACCCGGCGGAAGACCGTACGCTCGCGCCAGCCCGGAAAGCCCAGGTCCAGCAGGTGTTCGGCGCGGGCGAGGCCGTCGGCCCTGGTCTCGTCCGGGCCGATGGGCACCTGGCCCTGGAGCAGTTGCTCGCCGGGCGGGGCCAGCGAGGGGTCCTGGGCCGTGAAGCGTTCGACCCAGCCGGGGGAGTCGAGGTCGGAGACGGCGAACGCGTCGCCGCGCCGGGTGCGTACGGCCAGATCGACCAGGACCGTACGGCCGCTGTCCCAGGTGAGCGAGGCGTCGCCGAGCAGCGCGCGGGCGGTGGGCAGGGCGGTCGCGACGATCACCGGGCCCTGGTCGGTGGGCAGCGTGTCCACCCGGGAGCCGGTTTCGAGCCGTACGCCGAGCTTCCAGGCGTGGTCGGCCATCCGCTCGACGACCGCGCCCCAGCCGCCGCGCGGATAGCGGGCCTCGGGCGGCACCTTGGCGGAGCGCCGGAACCGCTCCTGGACGAAGGCGGCCGACAGCTCCCCGGGGGCGTGGTGGAAGGTGGCGACGCCGACGTAGTTGGCAGCCGCGCGGGCCCCGGCCGCGCCGACGACGCCCGTCGCCCAGGTGGTGAAGTCGGCGTCGACCGGCGCCCGTTTGGCCCGCAGCAGCCTGATCATGGCGGCCGGCGGCACGCGGCGCAGCCGCCCGTCGCGGTGGAAGCGCAGCCGGGCGGCCTCCAGGGGCGAGAGGTGAGCGAGCGGGCCCGCCAGCCCGCGCTGCTTCAGCCACGCCCAGTGCGGCCCGCCCGCGTAGAAGGCGTGCGGGCCTTCGTTGACGCGGTACGGGGCGGGGGCGGTGCGGGCGCGGCCGCCGAGTGAGTGGTGGGCCTCGTGCAGGGTCACCACGGCTCCTGCCTCGGCGGCGGCGATGGCCGCGGTGAGACCGGCCAGACCGCCGCCGACGACGGTGATACGGCGCATGGGCAGCACTCCTTCCCGTACTGCGACCCAGGGCGGATCGCGTTTCACGGGTACGACGAGGCGGCGCGGCGAGACGTGACATCGGGCCGTTGTCAGTGGCGTGGTTCACGATGGAGGGCGGGATAGAGCGGGCCATGGCAGGACGGGACGGAGCGGGTATGGCGGGGCGCGGCAGGAGCGGGGCGGCGGGCGCGGTGCGGGCGGCGCGGCGGCCGGAGGTGGTGCTGCCCGAGCTGCGGCCTTACGAGGGCGGGGAGCTGGAGCCGGAGGGGGACTACGACGGGCTGGACTTCGCCGACCTGGACTTCGCCGGGCAGCGGGCGGGCGGTGCGCGCTTCCTGGACTGCGGGTTCCGCCGCTGCGCATTCGACGAGGCCCGGCTGTCCCGGGCCAGGTTCCTCGACTGTGTGCTGGAGGGCGTGCGGGGCGTGGGCGCCGATGTCTCGGAGGCGCGGCTGCGGGATGTGGAGCTGGTGGACGCCCGGCTGGGCGGGGTCCAGCTGCACGGGGCGGTGCTGGAGCGGGTGCTGGTCCGCGGCGGGAAGATCGACTATCTGAATCTGCGGACGGCGCGGCTCACGGACGTCGTCTTCGAGGGGTGTGTGCTGGCGGAGGCGGACTTCGGCGGGGCGGTGCTGGAGCGGGTCGAGTTCGTGGACTGTGTGCTGCGCGGGGCGGACTTCACCCAGGCGCGGATGACGGACGTCGATCTGCGCGCGGTCACGGAGCTGGACATCGCGCGGGGTATGGAGCATCTGGCGGGCGCGGTGATCAGCCCGCCGCAGCTGCTCGACCTGGCTCCGGCGCTCGCGGCCCGGCTGGGCATCCGGGTGGAGGAGGCGGTGCAAACCCGGGGCTAGCGGACCGGGGGTCAGACGCGGGGGTAGCGGGCCTGCAGCTCCCACACCGCCGGGTTGTCGGCCAGCCCTTCGTGCATATCGGCGAGGTCTGCGATCAGATCGTGCAGAAAGTCGCGGGCCTCCCGGCGCAGCGCGGTGTGGTTGAAGGTGAGCGGCGCGTCCTCGGCCTCCACCCAGTCGGCCGTGATGTCCACCCAGCCGAAGCGCCGTTCGAAGAGCAGCCGGTCGGTCGACTCGGTGAAGTCCAGCTCGGCGTGGACGGGGCGCGCGGAGCGGCTGCCGAGCGGATCGCGGTCGAGCCGTTCCACGATGTCGCACAGCGCCCAGGCGAAGTCGAGCACGGGCACCCATCCCCAGGCTGTGGACAGTTCGCGGTCCGCTTCCGTATCGGCGAGGTAGACATCGCCGCAGAACAGGTCGTGGCGCAGGGTGTGCACATCCGCGGTGCGGTAGTCCGTCTGCGGGGGGTCGGGGAAGCGGCGGGAGAGGGAGTAGCCGAGGTCGATCACACGGCCGATGGTGTCACGGCGGTCCCGCCCGCCGGCCCGCGCGGTCCCGCCGGGCGGGACGGCACGGGCCGCTGCGGACCGGCGCGTACGGTGCGGGTCGGCGCGTACGGTGCGGCCCGATGCGGACCGGCGAGGGCCGGCGAGGGCCGATGGGGGGCCGACGGGCCCCATGCCGGCCGGCCCGGAACGCCCTCAGTGGCCGCGGGCGATCCACTCCTCCAGATGCGGGGCCTCGTCGCCGATGGTGGTCGGGTCGCCGTGGCCGGTGCGTACGACGGTCTCCGTCGGCAGCGACAGCAGCCGCTCCCGGATGGACTCGACGATCGTCGGGAAGGACGAGTACGAGCGACCGGTCGCCCCCGGGCCGCCCTGGAAGAGCGTGTCCCCGGAGAAGACCGTGGTCAGCGTGGGGGCATGGAGGCAGACCGCGCCCGGGGAGTGGCCGGGGGTGTGCAGCACCCGCAGCTCGGTGCCGCCGACGGTGAGCACATCGCCGTCGGCCAGCGCCCCGTCCGGCTTGCGGTCGGGGTGGCGCATATTCCACAGCACCTCGTCGTCCGGGTGCAGCAGGATCGGCGCGCCGGTGCGGTCGGCGACGTCCGGGGCCGCGTCGATGTGGTCGTCGTGGCCGTGGGTGCACAGGATGCCGAGCAGCCGCCGGCCCCCGACCGCCTCGATGATCGCGTCCGCGTCATGGGCGGCGTCGATGACGTACACCTCGTTGTCGTCGCCGATCAGCCAGACGTTGTTGTCCACCTCCCAGGTGCCGCCGTCCAGGGAGAAGGTGCCGGAGGTGATCAGCCGGTCGATGCGTACGGGCGGGGGAGTCATCAGAGCGTCACCACCGAGCGCAGCACCTCGCCGCGGTGCATCTTCGCGAACGCCTCCTCGACATCGTCAAGACCGATCGTCTCGCTGACGAACGCGTCGAGGTCGAGCCGCCCCTGCAGATACAGGTCGATCAGCATCGGGAAGTCGCGGGAGGGCAGGCAGTCCCCGTACCAGGAGGACTTGAGCGCGCCGCCGCGCCCGAAGACGTCCAGAAGCGGCAGCTCCAGCTTCATCTCCGGGGTGGGCACGCCGACCAGCACCACGGTGCCGGCCAGGTCGCGGGCGTAGAAGGCCTGGCGGTAGGTCTCGGGCCGGCCGACCGCGTCGATCACGACATCGGCGCCGTGGCCGCCGGTCAGCTCCTGGATGGCCTCGACGGTGTCGGCGGTCTTGCCGTTGACGGTGTGGGTGGCGCCCAGGGTGCGCGCCATCTCCAGCTTCCGGTCGTCCACGTCCACCGCGATGATCTTCGAGGCTCCGGCCAGCCGGGACCCGGCGATCGCCGCGCCGCCGACACCGCCGCAGCCGATGACGGCGACCGAGTCGCCGCGCCCCACCGCGCCGGTGTTGATCGCCGCGCCGAGACCGGCCATCACACCGCAGCCCAGCAGGCCCGCCGCGGCGGGCGATGCGGCCGGGTCGACCTTGGTGCACTGCCCGGCCGCCACCAGGGTCTTCTCGGCGAAGGCGCCGATGCCCAGGGCCGGGGACAGCTCGGTGCCGTCGGTGAGGGTCATCTTCTGGCGTGCGTTGTGGGTGTTGAAGCAGTACCAGGGGCGGCCGCGCAGACAGGCCCGGCACTGGCCGCATACGGCACGCCAATTGAGGATCACGAAGTCGCCGGGGGCCACCTCGGTGACGCCCTCCCCGACGGACTCCACGACACCGGCCGCCTCATGGCCGAGCAGGAAGGGGAACTCGTCGTTGATGCCGCCCTCCCGGTAGTGCAGGTCGGTGTGGCACACACCGCACGCCCGCACCTGCACCACCGCCTCGCCGGGCCCGGGGTCCGGCACCACGATCGTCTCGATCCTGACCTGCTCGCCTTTGCCCGGGGCGATGACACCGCGTACGTGTTGAGTCATGGCAGCAGCGTATGTGCCGATCAGCGGTGGGGACAGCAGGGGACAGCGGGGGCGGCGGCGGTGGGGACGGGAACGGGCCGCACCGGGTTGCGGTGCGGCCCGTCGCCGGCACGGCGCTCCTCTGGCGCCGGGCCTACTTCAGGTGCGTGAGGTGCTTCAGGTGCTGGGGTGCCTCAGGTGCTCGGGATGGATCGAGCTCACTTCACGTTGATCGCGGTCCAGGCGGCCGCGACGGCCTTGTACTCGGTGCTGCTCGCCCCGTACAGGTCGGTCGCCGCGCTGAGCGTGGCGGTGCGGGCCTGCGCGTACTTGGAGGTCGAGGTCAGGTACGTGGTCAGGGCCTTGTACCAGATCTTGATGGCCTTGTCCCGGCCGATGCCGGTGACCGTGGAGCCGTCGTACGTCGGGCTGTTGTAGCTGACGCCGTTGATCACCTTGGCACCGCTGCCCTCGGACAGCAGGTAGATGAAGTGGTTGGCGGGCCCGGAGGAGTAGTGGACGTCGATGTTGCCGAGCGTCGAGGACCAGTAGTCCTTGGACGCCCCGTCCTTGCTGGGCTTGTCCATGTAGCGCAGCGGGGTGCCGTCGCCGTTGATGTTGATCTTCTCGCCGATGAGGTAGTCACCGACGTCGGAGGAGTTCGCGGAGTAGAACTCCACGGCGGAGGCCATGATGTCGGAGGTGGCCTCGTTGAGGCCGCCGGACTCGCCGCTGTAGTTGAGCTTGGCGGTGGCCGCGGTCACACCGTGGCTCATCTCGTGGCCGGCCACGTCCATCGAGGTGAGCGCGTTGGCGTTGCCCGAGCCGTCACCGTAGGTCATGCAGAAGCAGGAGTCCTGCCAGAACGCGTTGACGTAGTTGTTGCCGTAGTGGACCCGGGAGTACGAGCCGACGCCGTCGTTCTTGATGCCGTTGCGGCCCAGCACCTCCTTGTAGAAGTCCCAGGTCTCGGCCGCGCCGTAGTGCGCGTCGACACCGGCGGTCTGACGGCCGCCGCCCCATACGTCGTCGGCGTCGGTGTACAGGGTGCCGGTGCCCGACGTGCCCTGGTTCAGGTCATAGGTCTTGTGGTTGCCGCGCGTGCCGTCGGTGAGGCTGTAGGTGCTGCCGCTCTTGGTGGTGCCGAGCGTCACCGTGCCGCTGTACTTGCTGGTGCCGGTGCCGGTCTCGACGGCCTCGTCGGCGAACAGCTTCTTGCCGGTGGCCGCGTCGGTGATGACGTGCAACTCGCTCGGGGTGCCGTCCTTCTGCATGCCCGTGACGACGGTCTCCCAGGCCAGCACCGGCTTCCCGGACGCCGCCCAGATGACCTTCCGCGGCGACTTGCCGGCCTTGTCGTCGGTGGTGGCCGCCTTGAGGGCGGTGCTCTTGGCGTCGGCGGACGACACCTCGGGGGAGACGCTCGGCACGGAGATCGTGGCCGAGGTCGCCTTGGTCACGGTGCGCGCGCCGCTGGCCTTCTCGTGGACGACCAGGTCGCCGCCGAGGACCGGCAGCCCGGCGTACGTACGCTCGTAACGGGTGTGAACGGTGCCGTCCGCGTCCTTGATGACGTCCCGCACCAGAAGCTTCTCCTGGGCCCCGAGCCCGAGGAACTCGGCCTGGGCGGAGGCGTCGGCCTGCGCGGCCTTGATCGCGGACGCGCGCTCCTGGGCGGAGAGCGGCAGCGCCGTCGCGCCGGCTTCACGGCTGCGCTCGGCCTGGGCGTTGGCCGGGCCGCTCTGTACGCCGATCACGACCATCGCGGCGGAGGCGACGAGGGCCGCGGCGCGGACAGACTTCTTACGGGTGGCGGAAGCGATGGATCTCACTCGGTCTCCTTGCCTTGGGGCCGCGGGGTCGCGGCCCTGTGTAGGGGGTGCGGGCGGCCGTGGGTGGGTCGCCCGGTGGTGCGAGGAGTGGTGCGAGGAGTGGTGCGCGCGGTCATCTGACGTGTATCTGACGTGCATCTGACATGCGCAGTGACCGAGCAGAGATTGTCATCGAACGATCTGTTCGGACAGGTCTGAAACAAGAATTTGACTTTGCGTTGTCTCTTCAGGGGCGATTCAGGTCAGGTTTCCGCCACTCAACCGCGCCTGGAAGATGAGGGCTTGTCACCTTTCGCGCGGCCGTCCTCGGCCGCCGAATCGGCCCCGCCCTGGCTCGCCGCCCAGCTCGCGAGCACCGCCAGCTTCTCCGCGGCGGCCGAGCCCGGCACTGCCGTGTACGCGACCAGGAGCTGGTCCGGATCGCCAGGCAGCGCGAGCGTTTCGTATCCCAGCTCCAGATCGCCCACGACCGGATGGCGCATGCGCTTGACCCCGTGGGTCTTCTCCTTGACCGGGTGATCGGCCCAGAGCCGGCGGAATGTCTCGTTCTTCATGGCCAGTTCACCGATCAGCGACGCCATCAGCGGGTCGTCCGGGTGCCGTCCCGCGTCCAGCCGCAGATAGGCCACCGTCTCCGCGGCCACCGTGGCCCAGTCGAGGTAGAACTCGCGGGCCGTCGGGTCCAGAAAGGTGTGCCGGGCGGCGTTGCGCTCTCCCTCGGCCATCGCGGAGAAGCCCGACACCGCGTCCGCGAGGGCGTTCCACGCCAGGACGTCCATCCGCCGCCCGAGGACGAACGCGGGCGTGCCCGTCATGGTGTCCATCAGGGTGCGCACCCCCGTACGCAGCGCCCGCCCGCCGCCCTCGCGCGCCGCCGCCCCGCTCCTCCGGCCCCGGCTCTGCTTGGGTCTGGCCAGATCCCGCAGATGGCTGTGCTCGGCCTCGGTCAGCCGCAGCACCCGAGCGACCGCGTCGAGCACGGCGTCGGACACGTTCGAGCCGCGGCCCTGCTCCAGCCGGACGTAGTAGTCCACGCTGACCCCGGCCAGCTGGGCCACCTCCTCCCGGCGCAACCCCGGCACCCGGCGGCGCCCATGGGAGATCAGCCCCACCTCTTCGGGGCGTATACGGGCGCGCCGTGAGCGCAGGAAGTCACCGAGAGCGTCGTCGTGCATGCCTTGAGGGTAGGTGAGCCCTCCGCCGCCAACCTGGTACTGGCAGACCCAGGAAAAGCAGCACCCTGGGTAAGGCGGCGCGGCGACCGCAGCCTTGAGGACGTGCCGAGGGGCACGACACCACCGCACGACACCTCAGGAGCAGAAGAAATGAACCACGCAGACGTCGCCGCGAACACCGCCACCCTCGCTGCGAACACCGGTGAGGTCGCCTCGAACACCGGCGACCTCGCCGGGCGCACCGCCGTCATCACCGGGGCCGCCAGCGGTATGGGCGCGGCGACCGCCCGGCTGCTCGCCGCCCGGGGCGCCCGGGTGGCGCTGTGGGCGCGGCGCGCCGACCGGCTGGAGGAGCTGGCGGGGAAGATCGCCGCCGACGGCGGACAGGCCCTCGCGGTCCCGGTCGATGTGACCGACGAGGCCTCGGTCGCCGCCGGTGCCGCCCGGGTCCACGACGCCTTCGGCCCGGTGGACCTGGTGGTCAACGGCGCCGGGGTGATGCTGCCGAACCCGATCGACGCCGGCCGGACCGACGAGTGGACCCGCATGGTGGACACCAACCTCACCGGAGCGCTGCGCGTCGTGGGCGCCTTCACCCAGGACCTGCTCGCCGCGGCGGCGGACGGCAGGCCCGCCGACCTCGTCAACATCTCCTCCATCGGGGCGCATGTGCCGTTCCCCACCTATGCGGTGTACTCGGCGACGAAGGCCGCGCTCACCCAGCTGTCGGCGTCGCTGCGCACCGAATTCGGCCCGCGGAATGTGCGCGTCACCAACATCGAGCCGGGGCTGACCGAGAGCGAGCTCGGCAGCCACGTCGACAACACGACGGCGACCAGCCAGCTGGACGACATGTTCGCCGCCCTCGGGGGGCTCTCCTCCGAGGACATCGCCGACCTGATCGCGTACGTCACCAGCCGCCCGGCCCATGTGAACCTGCGCCAGGTGATCGTGCTGCCCACGCGCCAGGCGTGACGCCGGCCCCCCTCGCCGCCGGGCGCTCTACTCGGTGCCGGCCTCACCGGAAGCGCCGGCCTCGCCCGGCGGGGCGAGCAGCAGGCGCAGCGCGGCCGACACCTCGTGGGCGAGCTCGGCGTTCACGGGTGCGTGCCGGCTCATCAGCCGGTACCACATCACCCCGAAGGCGAGGTCGACCGCGAGGTCGAGCGAGGCCGCGTGTTCGCTCAGCTTCCCCTGCCGTACCGCCCGCTCCAGCACTTCGCGCAGCGCCCGGCGGCGCTCCGCGAGCAGACCGGCCTGCAGCCGGTCGGCGAGTGCGGGGTCGCGCTGGGCCTCGGCCATCAGACCGGCGACGGCCTGGCCGGTCAGCCGCGCGGTCATGGTGTACGCGCCGACGAGAAACGTCTCCAGGTCGCGCAGCGGATCGCCGGTGTCCGGCAGGAGCGTCGGGGCCTCGCGCTCCGTCAGATCGCGCAAGGCCTCCAGCAGTACGGCCTCCTTCGTCGGCCACCAGCGGTAGACCGTCTGCCGTCCGACTCCGGCGGCCTCGGCGATGCCCTTGATGGTCAGCGGCTGGAAGCCGTCGCGCTGGCACAGCTCCAGCGCCGCGGCCAGGACGGCCCGCCGCGCCTGCTCACTGCGGGGTCTGCCACGCGCCGGGGTGCCTGTCATGGAACGCACTTTACAAGACACCGTGCCTCGAATTAAATTTAACGAGTCACCGTGCCTCGTAAATGGCTTGAGGAGCAGCAAGCAATGACAGAACGAATCGTGATCATCGGCGGCACATCGGGCATCGGGCTGGCCGCGGCCGAGCGGCAGTTGGCCGCGGGCCGCGAGGTCGTGATCACCGGGCGGGACGCGGACCGCCTGGCTGCCGCCCTGGAGAAGTTGGGCGGGGCCGCCACCGGCCAGTCCGTCGACGCGTGCGACGAGACGGCGATGCGCGCCTTCTTCGCCGGCCTTGGGAGGGCCGACCATGTCGTGATCACCGCCACCGGCGCCTCGGCGGGCGGCCCCTTCAGGGACCTGACGGTCGACGCGCTGCGCACCGCGGTCGAGGGCAAGCTCGTCGCCCAGACGGTCGCCGCGCAGGCGGCCCTCGATGTGCTCGCCCCCGAAGGCTCGCTGACCTTCATCACCGCGGGGTCGTCCGGCGCATCGCTGCCCGGTACGGCGGGGCTGGCGGCGGTCAACGCCGCCGTCGAGGCGATGGTTCCGGTGCTGGCCGTGGAGCTCGCGCCGGTCCGGGTCAACGCCGTGTCCCCGGGCGTCATCGCCACCCCGTGGTGGGACTGGATGCCCGCCGAGGCGCGACAGCAGGCCTTCGACAGCTACGCCAAGGTCACCCCGGCCGGGCGCGTGGGCGCGGCGTCGGATATCGCCGACGCCATCGGCTATCTGATCGGCAACAGCTACACCACGGGCACGGTGCTGTCGGTCGACGGCGGTCTGCGGCTCAACGCGGCGGCGCTGTGAACGGTCTGTCCCGCGGTCACGGGCCGGACCGTACCGATCACCGGCTCGACGGACGGGCTCGGTGACCCCGCCGCCGTCTTCGCCGGCGCCACGCATCCCGCGACGTACATGGCCACGACCATGGTCCGCGAGGCCGGTGTCGCGCCGTGGAGCACGGTCGAGGAGGGTGTGGAGGCGGTCCTTCACCTCCTCGCCGCACCCGCGCGGGGCGTGCCGTCCGGCCGTTACTTCAACGGCACGGAGGAATCCCGCGCGGATGCCCAGGCGTACGACGCGCGGGCGCGGCGGAGGCTGCGCGAGTTGTCCGAGGACCTTGTCGTGCGGGCCCTGGCGCCGGGGGCGTATGTGAGCGAGCTTCCCGACGGCCCCGCCCTGAATCTTCCCTGTCTCCGGAGTGGTCCGCCTTCGTGTTGGAGTTCAAAGGCGACCCCCTCTGACCTGGGGGAACGCTAAAAACTCCTCGAATGGGTGATGTCTGGCCCATTCACCCCCAGCTGCTCGCCTAGGCTGAGAGTGTCGCTCCGTACGAAGGAGGTCCACCGTGGCACTGATGGCTCCCGAGCTCGCACCGCACACGGACACCGACGGGAACACCGTCTCATCGGTCGAGGACGCCTTCGTGGCGTTGAGCGCGGCAGCCCCTGAGGGATGGCGCGTGGAACTGATCGAAGGGAAAATCCACGTGGTGCCTCCCGCGAATGGCGAGCACGAAGAAATCGTGACTGAGGTGGTCGACCAGGTCGTGAGTCGCCGTACGGACAAGGAGCTTCGGACGCTGACGGGGATCGGTCTCTTCGTGCCCGGGGTGTCACCCACCGGGAAGGTCATCCCCGATCTTGTGATCGCTCCCAAGGGCAGCTTCAGTGATCGGCTTGAGTACCACGACCCGGCCCCGGTCCTGCTCGTCGGCGAGGTCACCTCGGGCTCGACCGCCGAGAACGACCGAGGGCCGAAGCTTCGCGGGTACGCCCAGGCGGGCATCCCCTGTTACCTCCTGATCGACAGGGAACGAGGCCACGTGGTCGTGCACACCGAGCCTTCCGGGCAGCGTTACGCCCGGCGGACCGAGGTGGAGATCGGCAAGACGGTTGCCCTGCCGTATCCCTTCGAATTCGAGCTGGATACGGGCGAGTTCTGATCCACGGTGGCCGCGTGCCGCGTGGCACGCCTGCTTCGGAACGGTGACGGCGTCCTCGCGAGCTGACCCCCGAAACGACCAAGGGCCACCCCTTTGACCGGGCGGCCCTCAGTGTTTGTGCTTTACGTCCGTCAGACGTTGACGCCGAAGTCCTTGGCGATGCCCGACAGGCCCGCGGCGTAGCCCTGGCCGACGGCGCGGAACTTCCACTCCGCGCCGTTGCGGTAGAGCTCGCCGAAGACCATGGCGGTCTCGGTGGCCGCGTCCTCGCTGAGGTCGTAGCGGGCGATCTCGGTGCCGCCGGCCTGGTTGATGATGCGGATGAAGGCGTTCCGCACCTGGCCGAAGTTCTGGCTGCGGGACTCCGCGTCGTAGATGGAGACCGGGAAGACGATCTTCTCGACGTCGGCGGGCAGGGCCGCGAGGTTGACGTTGATCTGCTCGTCGTCGCCCTCGCCCTGGCCGGTGACGTTGTCACCGGTGTGGACGATGGACTGGTCCGGGGTGGACTTGTTGTTGAAGAAGATGAAGTGCTGGTCCGAGTAGACCTTGCCGCTCGGGTTCACGGCGATGGCGCTCGCGTCGAGGTCAAAGTCGGTACCGGTGGTGGTGCGGACGTCCCAGCCGAGGCCGACCGTGACGGCGGTCAGGCCCGGTGCCTCCTTGGTGAGCGAGACGTTGCCGCCCTTGGACAGGCTTACAGCCATGGGGAGTCCCTTTCGTGGTCGAGTCCTCAGGAGCTTCGTACTCCGGACGAAGCTACCGTCACCCTCCACAACGCCGTCGGCCACCCACCGGTTCCAGGTTCCTTTACCTTCTTTGCCAATCTTTAGCGCCTGGCGGTTCGCCCTCGCCCGGGCGCGCACAAAAGCAGGTGACGGTCCCGCGGTGGCGCGGGATCATGGGGGCATGTCCGGGCCCTATGTCATCCGTGGCTCGGTCTCCCTGCCGGAGGCCGAGCTCATGTGGCGTTTCTCGAGGTCGTCCGGGCCGGGTGGGCAGCACGTCAACACCAGTGACAGCCAGGTCGAGCTGCGCTTCGACCTGGCCGCGACCGAGGCGCTGCCGGCGGTGTGGAAGCAGCGCGCGCTGGAGCGGCTGGCGGGGCGGCTGGTCGGCGGGGTGGTGACCGTACGGGCCTCCGAGCACCGCTCGCAGTGGCGCAACCGCGAGACGGCGGCCGTCCGGCTCGCGTCGCTGCTGGCCGAGGCGACCGCACCGCCGCCCAAGCCGCGCCGTCCGACCCGTATCCCACGCGGTATCAACGAGCGGCGGCTGCGGGAGAAGAAGCAGCGCGGCGACACCAAGCGTGGGCGGTCCGGGCGGGACTGGCACTAGCGACATCCCTGTGGCCGCCAGGTGCCCCTTGGGGGCGTGGCGGTCGGCTCCCTAGGGGATGCGCGAGGGGGCGCTCAGGGTGATCACTGATGGGGGCGCACGGGTAACCCGAAAGGGTGGCTGACAGTTCATTTCCAGCTGTCCCCGGGAGCAGATCGATGCGTCGCCGTCCCTCCGTCCTCTGTCGTTCGGCCGTCATCGGCATGGCCCTGGCCGCGGTCACGGCGGGCCTCGCCCTGCCCGTTTCGCCGGCCGCGGCGGCTTCTTCGCGGCCTTCGCAGGGCGCTGCGGCCGCCCGGCTCTCGCCGTTCGATCCCGCTGCGATGCGGGAGCTGCTGGCGGGCCTGCCCGATCCGGTGGTCTCCGGTGCGCTGGTCAGGGTGGCGCAGGGCGGTTCGGGGCGGCCGTGGGCCGGTTACGCGGGAGAGGTGCCCCGTGGTGCCCATTTCCGAATCGGCAGTGTCACGAAGGCTTTCACCAGCACGGTGGTGCTCCAACTGGTCGCCGAGCGCCGGATCGCCCTCGACGCCCCCGTACGGCGGTATCTGCCCGAGCTGATACCGGACGCGTACCAAGAGGTCACCGTGCGCCAGCTCCTGGACCACACCAGCGGTCTGCCCGCCCCCGCGGGCATACCCGGGCCCGCTGACGGGCCCGGCTGGTGGCTGAAGAGTGTTTCGCCGCGGGAAGTGGTCCGCGCGGCCTTCGCGAACGCGGAGGGCGGCGGGACGGCGCCGCGGCCCGGTTCCGTCCAGCAGTACAACGGCGTCAACACCTTTGTCGTGGGCCTGCTGGTCGAGAAGGTGACCGGGCACACCTTCGCGGAGGAGCTCGGCCGGCGCGTCATCCGGCCCCTTGGGCTGCGGGACACCAGCCTTCCCGCCGCCTCGGACACCTCCATCGCCGTACCTCACGCCCGGCCGCGTCTCGGCGGGGACGAGGTGACCGAGCAGTCCCCGTGGGCCTGGGCCGAAGGGGGAATGATCTCCACTGCCGCGGACTTGGACAGGTTTCTGACCGCGCTGTTCCGCGGCAGGCTGCTGCCACCGGCCGAGCAGCGGCTGGCCTTCACCGTCCCCGACGTGGCCAGCGCGCCGGACAACAAGAACTGCATCAACGGAACCGCCTGCTTCAGCATCGGCGGGCTGATGCGGGTCACGCTCGACAACGGTGTGACCGTATGGGGCAAGACCGGATCGCAGCCCGGCTGGACGACGGGCATGTTCGCCACGCGTGATCTGACGCGCCGCGTCGTCTACTCGCTCAACCCCACGGGTGCCGCCTCGGAACGCCCCTACGTCATGGCCGTTCTCAACGCCGCCTTCGGCGATGCCGCAGGGGACAGGGGTTAAGGGAGGACGGAGCGGACCGCGTCCGGGGTGCGGGCCACCACCGTGGTGCCGTCGTCCGCCGTGATGATCGGCCGCTGGATCAGGATCGGATGGGCGGCCAGCGCCTCGATCCACCGGGCGCGGGCGGACTCCTCGCGCGGCCAGTCAGCCAGGCCCAGTTCGGCCGCGACGGATTCGCCGGTGCGGGTGATGTCCCAGGGCTCCAGGCCGAGGCGGCGCAGTACGTCCTCGATCTCCTGGGCGGTCGGCGGCGCTTCCAGATAGCGGCGCACCGTGTACTCGGCGCCCTCGGCGTCCAGCAGGGTCAGCGCGGAGCGGCATTTGGAGCAGGCCGGGTTGATCCAGATTTCCATGGCTCGGACGTTATCCGAGCAGGAGGGGTCGTCCCCAGGGGGGCGTCACCCCAGCGTGCGGTAGCGGCTCCGGAAGTACATCAGCGGGCCGCCGTCCGCGCTCGGGGTGCCTGCCGACAGCACTCGGCCCACCACCAGCGTGTGGTCGCCCGCCGTCACCCGCTGTTCGGTGCGGCTCTCGACGACCGCGAGCGCTCCGCCGACCAGGGGTGCGCCCGTGGCGTCGCCGCGTCTGTAGGGGATGTCCTCGAACAGCAGCCTGTCGCTGATGCGGCCCTTCATGGCGAATCGCCCCGCTATGTGGCGCTGGCTTTCCGACAGGACCGATACCGCCCAGAGGGGCTGTCGGGCCAGTAGGTCGTCCATCCGCGAGCCGTTGCGAACGCTCACCATCACGAGCGGCGGGTCAAGTGACACTGACATAAACGAGGTGGCCGTCATGCCGACGTCCTCGCCGCGCGGCCCTTCGTCCGGGTCGTGGGCGGTCACCAATACCACGCCCGCGGAGAGTCGGGACAGGGCAGCGCGGAACTCGTCCTCACTCACCCCACCAGCATGGGGGATGACGGGCTGCGCGGCGGCGGAACTCGATGGGTGCGGCACGTAATGAACGCTAACGCGGGCCGGGTGGGCCCCGCATCGGGCCCCGGGACCAGGCCGGTCCTAGGTCGTGGGCCGTATTCGCCGTACGCCGGGGGCGGCAGGGCGCGGCCTTCGGATGAGTGGCTGAACGGCGTTTCGGGATTTGCATTCACAAAAATCAGGAGCGCTCCCACGCCTGTCTTTAAGGCTTGAATACAGTCTGTGACATCAGTCACACCAGATAGTAATTGTTGACCCTGTGTACCGAGTGGGCAGCTCGCTGTGATTCAGTGGCCATGGCAATCGGACGACAAGAGCCAGGAGTTGCTGTCGAGGTCTCGGGGGAGTAGCGAGCGATGGAGACCGAGTCGGAGCCGTACATCCGCCTTGCGACCCTGCGGCTGTTGCACCAGGTGGTCGCCGATCTGAACACCGCCCGCAGCTTCGCCGACACCGTGCAGACCGTCGCCGACGGGGTGGTCGCCGGGCTCGGCTACGAATTCTCGGCCGTCAATCTGGTCCGCCCGGACGGCGATCTGGTCGTCGCGGCCGTCGGGGGCGACCCCGGGGCCGAGGCGCTGATGGCGGGACGGGTCGGCTCGCGTGACGCCTGGGAGCGCCGGCTGTCCATGGGTGACCGCTGGGGCGCGCTGCACTTCGTCCCGTACAGCGAGGGGTGGGTGCTCGATGACGACGACGTGCCGCAGTGGCACACCCCGGGGCCCGCGCCCAGCTTTCCGGACGGGTGGCATCCCATGGACCGCCTGTTCGCCCCGATGTACTCGGCGGGCGGCTCGGGCGGCGAGCTGATCGGCGTCATATCCGTCGACCGGCCGAGGAACGGCCGGCGCCCCGGCGCATGGGGGCGCGAGGCCCTGCAGATGTACGCCTTTCATGCCGCGACCGCGATCGGCAACGCCCGTCTGCGCGCCAATATGCAGCGCGCGCTGCTGCGCCTGGAGCGCGAACAGCAGGCCCTGCGCGCCAGCGAGGAGAGCTTCCGGCAGGCCTTCGAGTACGCGCCGAGCGGCATGGCCATCGCCGAGATGGGCGGCGATCAGCGCGGGCGGCTGCTGCGCGCCAATGACGCGCTGTGCCGGCTGCTGGGCCGCCCGGCCTCCGCCCTGCGCCGCTCCTCCTTCTCCGACCTCGTGCACCGCGAGGACATCGGCACCCTGCTGCGCACCTCGGCCGAGGGCGGCCGCTCCGAGCTGCGGCTGGCCCGCCGGGACGGCAGCTATGTCTGGGTGAGCCTGCGCAACTCCGTGGTCGCCGACGCGGCCGACGGCCCGCGCTTTCTGCTCACCCACGTCGAGGACATCGAGGAGCGCAAACAGAACGAGCTGCAACTGGCCCACCGTGCCAGCCATGACTCGCTGACCGGCCTGCCCAACAGCGCCGAGCTGCGCGCCCGCCTCGGCAGCAGGCTGTGCGACAACCCGCGGCGCTCGGGGGAGTCCGGGCGCGGAGTCGACGCTGTCGGGGCGGGTGAGCTCTCCCCTGGCTACGACGAGTTCGAGGGGCCGGGGGTCTTCGGCGGGCCGGCGATCTTCGACGAGCCGGGGGTCTTCGGCGGGCCGGGCGCGTTCGACCGGCCGGGCGGCTCCATCCCGTACGAGCCCCATGTGCACGCGATCGCGCCGCGGGAGGACCACGACATCGACGACGGCCACAAGGGGCTGGCCGTTCTCTTCTGCGATCTGGACGGCTTCAAGTCCATCAACGACCGGTTCGGCCACCACGCGGGCGACGCCGTGCTCATCGAGGTCGCCCGTCGGCTGGCCGCCGGGGTGCGGGAGGGGGACACCGTGGCCCGGCTCGGCGGCGACGAGTTCGTGGTCCTCGCGGACGGCCTCGGCCGGGCCGACGCCAAGGACCTGGCCGTACGGCTGCGCAACGCGATCACCCCGCCGATCCGGGTCGACGGCCGGGCCGTCCGGGTCGGGGGCAGCTTCGGTATCGGCTGGGCCAGTTGTGGGATGACGGCCGAGGAAGTGCTGCAATCGGCTGACCAGCGGATGTATATCGAGAAGCGGTCGCGTGCCAAGGACCGCCGCCGCGCCGGATGAGCGTTCGCGGAATGGCGCCGCCCTCGGCACGGTAGGCTGCTCCGAATGCGGTACTGCCGCCGAGGGTGAATCGATCATGAATATTGGCCATCCGGACAGTGCATGCCCTGTTGCGGCCTTCCCGGCCCTGATATGAGCTGTCATGGCGCCTCCGCACCTGAGCGCCGTTGGCCATATGCACAGGGGAGTGACGAGAGGGATGACGGCCGGCAACAACGGCTCGGACACGCCGGAGAATGACGACCCGTTCGCCTATCTGTACCGCTCGGACGGTGGACAGGACGGCCAGGCGGGACAGTCGGGCTCCGCCCCCGCGGCCGGTGGCTACGGCTACCCGGGCCCGGCCGGTCCGCGCCAGCCAGGGGTCCCCCGCACCTCGTACAACCACGTCCGCGCGGTCGGCGAGCGCAGCTACGGGCAGCAGCAGCAATACCCGCAGCAGACCCAGCCGATCCCGAACCAGCAGACGTACGGCGGCCAGGGGCAGCAGCAGGGCTACGGGCAGCAGAACGCCCACTACGCCGCCCCCGAGAACCTGCCCGGTGGGGGCGGCTCCCGCCGTGCGGCCCCCTCGCGCGGCACCGGCGGCCGTGGCCCCAACAACAAGGGGCTGCTCATCGGCGCGCTCGCCGTCGTCGCCGTGGTCGTGATCGGCATCGGCGTCGCGATGATCACGAACGGCGACGGTGACAAGGACGACAAGGCCGACCCCACCAACTCGCCCACGTCGACTTCGAGTGCCGAGCCCAGTAAGACCCCCGGGGCCTCCAAGGATCCGTCCGAGCTGCCCAGCGAGGACGCGTGGGGCCTGCGCCTGGAGGGCACCGCGGCCCCCGCGACGGACATTCCCGGAGCCAAGGCCGAGGGCGGTAAGTACGTCGGCGGGCTGAACGCCGTCGGCGCGTCCGTGACCTGGAACGTGGACGTCGCCAAGGCGGGCCAGTACCGGGTGTACGCGCGGTACAGCGTGCCCGCCGAGAACCAGTCGCTCTCGCTCACCGTCAACGGGGAGCGGTCGACCCGGCCGATGAATATGGAGGCCTTCGTCCCTGGGGTGGCGAAGGGCGACTGGGAGAAGAGCTGGACGAAGACCTGGTCCCTCGTCAACCTGAACGAGGGCGCCAACACCGTCAAGGTGTCCTGTGAGGCCGGCGACAAGTGCGACGTCATCCTCGACCAGCTGTGGCTCACGGGTAAGAACGGCTGACGGCGCCGCCGTACGACGCGGGGGCGCCAGGCCCGGTGGCCGCTCAGGCCGCCGGGCCCTCGGTGACCTCGACCCGGCCCAGCAGCTCCTCGTAGGTGGCGCGGTCGAACTCGCCCGCCACCGGGGCCCGTACGGCCGCCGCTGACAGGGCCACCGCGCGCGCCAGCCGATCCGGCCACGGGGCGCCCTCGACCAGGCCGGACAGCAGTCCGGCCACCGCGGAGTCGCCCGCCCCCGTCGGATTGCCCACCAGGCGGCGCGGCGGGGCGGCCCGCCAGGTGCCCTCGGGGGTGACCGCGAGCATGCCGTCCGCGCCGAGCGAGGCGGCCACCGCGCGCGCCCCGCGCCGCCGGGCGTCGCGCGCGGCGCGCAGCGGCTCGGTGGAGCCGGTGAGCCCGGCGAGTTCATCGGCGTTGGGCTTGACGATGTCGGGGCGGGCGGCGATGCCGCGGCGCAGCGGTTCGCCGCTGGTGTCCAGCAGCGTGGGCACGCCCGCCGCGCTCGCCTCCCGGATGAGCCGTGCGTACGTCCCCACGGGGACGCCGGGCGGCAGACTGCCGCACAGCGCGACCACGGACGCCTCGCGCAGCAGCTCGGCGTACGAGCCGAGGAACGCGGACCACTCGGGCGTGGTGACGATCGGGCCGGGCTCGTTGAGCTGGGTGGAGTCGCCCGAGCCGGTGTCGACGACGCCGACGGTGCGCCGGGTCGTACCGGCGATCGGCACCAGGGCGTCCATCACCCCGCCGCCGAGTTCGGCGAGCCGTTCCCGCAGGACCGTCCCGGTCACGCCCCCGGCGAAGCCCGTGACGACGGTGCGGTGGCCGAGGGCGGCCAGCACCCGGGCGACGTTGAGGCCCTTGCCGCCGGGCCGCTCGGTGACCTCGGTGACGCGGTGGGTGGTGTGGGCGCGCAGGCGCGGTACCTGGTAGGTGATGTCCAGGGCGGTGTTGAGCGTGACCGTCAGGATCACCCTGGCATCCCCTTCGTCCATCCCCGGCCCGTCCCCCGGCCCGGTCCTCGGCGCCGCCCCACAGGTGCGCGGCGAGTGTGCCACCGAAGGTGCGCCTGTGTGTGCCGTGTGTGTGCGGCTGTTAAGGATCATGCCAAAACGGCGGCGGCGGGCCCAGACCCCCACCGGGGCCGGCCCGCCCGACCGAGGTGTCGAATCAGCCCACTTCGGGATCGATCACCCACTCGCCCCGGCGCATCACGCCCACCAGCCCGAAGTCCTCGCCCAGCACGACCAGATCGGCGTCCTTGCCGGCCTCCAGCGAGCCCACCCGGTCGTCGAGGCCCAGGACCCGCGCGGGGGTGGCGGACAGCGCCCGTACGGCCTCGGGCACGCTCAGCCCGTCCAGGGTCACGGCGCGGGCGAAGGCGCGGTCGAGGGTCAGGGTCGAGCCCGCGATCGAACCGGCCGTCGGGCCGCTGCTGATCCGCGCGACCCCGTCGGTGACCTCGACCTCCATCGGGCCCAGCGGATAGACCCCGTCGCTCATCCCGGCCGCGCCCATCGCGTCCGTGATGAAGGCGACCCGGTCGGCCCCCGCGCGGCGGAAGGCGAGGCGCAGCGCGGCGGGGTGCAGATGGGTGCCGTCGTTGATCAGCTCGATGGTGACCCGCTCGTCCTCCAGGAGGGCGGCCACCGGCCCCGGCTCGCGGTGCAGCAGCGGCGGCATCGCGTTGAACAGGTGCGTCGCCACCGTCGCGCCCGCCTCGACGGCCTCGAGCGCCGCCTCGTACGCCGCGTCGGTGTGGCCGACGGCCGCGATGACGCCGCTGTCGGCCAGCAGCCGTACGGAGTCCAGGCCGCCGGGCAGTTCGGGCGCGAGCGTCATCATCTTCGCGGTGCCGCGCGCGGCGTCGACGAGCTTGCGCACATCCGCCGGGTCCGGGTGGCGCAGCAGCGACGGCTGGTGGGCGCCGCAGCGGTGCGGGGAGATGAAGGGGCCCTCGAAGTGGACACCGGCCAGCTCGCCCTGTTCGACCAGTTCGGAGAGGGCCGCGGCCTGCCGCGCGAGGTCGTCGAGGTCGCCGGTGACGGTGGAGGCGAGCAGGGTGGTGGTGCCGCGGCGGCGGTGCGTATGGGCGACGGTGAGGGCTTCCTCGGGGGTGCCGGCCGAGAAGGACGCGCCTCCGCCGCCGTGCACATGCATATCGACGAAGCCGGGGACGATCCAGTGGCCGGTCAGGTCGAGCGCGGTCTCGGCGCTGTTGTCCAGCTGCGCGCCGCCGGTCGTCCCGCCGCCGGTCGCCGTTCCGCCCGCGCCCGCCTCGACGATGTGCCGGCCCTCGACCGTCACCCGCCCGTCCTCGACCACGCCGGTCGGCAGCACCACCCGGGCGCCCGCGAGAACCGTTCGAGCCGTTGGAGCCGTTCGTCCGACCATCAGGCGCTTACCTCCGTGGAGAGTAGATCCCAGGCGAGCAGGCCCGCGCCCAGGCATCCGGCGGTGTCCCCGAGGGCCGCCGGGACGATAGTGGGCAGCTTCTGGAACGTGATCCGCTCCTCGACCGCCGTGCGCAGCGGCGCGAACAGGGTCTCCCCGGCCTCGGCCAGACCCCCGCCGACGATCAGCACCCCGGGGTCCAGCAGGGTGACCCCGGTGACCAGGCCGTCGGCGAGCGCGCCCACGGCCTCCTGCCACACCGCCACCGCCCGCGGATCGCCGGACTCGACGGCCCTGGCGCAGTCCGCGGCGTCGTTCTTCGCGGCGTCGCCGCCGCTCGCCCGCGCCCAGGCGCGGCCCACCGCGGCGGCGGAGGCAAGCGTCTCCAGGCAGCCGAACTGCCCGCAGCCGCACGCCGGGCCGCCCGGCCGTACGACGATGTGGCCGATCTCGCCCGAGGAGCCGTTGGCCCCGGGGTCGACGCGTCCGTGGACGCCTATGGCCCCCGCGATACCGGTGCCCACCGATACGAACAGGAAGCGGTCGGCCCCTTCGCCGGCTCCTATCCGTCCCTCGGCCAGCCCGCCCATGCGTACGTCGTGGGCCAGCGCGACCGGCGTCCCGGCGAGCCGTTCGGCCAGCAGGGCGCGCAGCGGCACATCGCGCCAGCCGAGGTTGGCGGCGAAGACGGCGATGCCGCGGTCCTCGTCGAGGACCCCGGGCACGCCGACCCCGGCCGCGGCGGCGGGGGTGCCGTAGCGCTGCTCGCCGATGGCGCGCAGCTCGGCGGCGAAGTCGAGGATCGTGGCGACGACGGCTTCCGGTCCGCGCTCGCGGCCGGTGGGCCGCCTGTCCTCATGGAGGAGCGAGCCGTCCGCCCCCACGAGGGCGGCCTTCATGCCGGTGCCGCCCACATCGAGGGCGATGACGTGTTTCACGGGGACAGTCTCGCGCGATCGACCGTGAGAGGTCTAGTCCACTCGCCGTCAGGGGGGTCGCATAGGCTCTGGTTATTCGCGTAAAGGTGAAGTTCGATACCGAAGCGATATCCGTATGGTGTAGACCCTGTGGAGGTATGCGGGGCAGACTCGCTCGACCCTTCTGGGACCGGCCAGGAGGACAGTCAATCCACGAGGGTGGGGAAGAGCAGTGCAGCGTCGGCGGTTCTTGGGTCTGACGGCGGCGGGGGCCGCGACGGCGGCGATAGCGCCCGCGCTGACGGCGTGTGGAAACGAAAGCCCGGGCTCGGGCGAGGTCACCCTGAAAGTGGTGGCGGCCGACTACGGCGACAGCTCGGCCAACAGCTCCCAGAAGTACTGGGACAAGCTGGCCAGGGCGTTCGAGGTCGAGCACGAGAACATCAAGGTCGACGTCACGATCCTCAGCTGGACCGAGATCGACAAGAAGCTCGCCGACATGGTCAAGCGCGGCGAGGCCCCGGACATCGCGCAGATCGGCGCGTACGCCGACTTCGCCGCCGCGGGCAAGCTCTACCGCGCCGACCAGATGCTCTCCATCCCCACCCAGGCCGGGTTCATCGAGTCGATCGCGCGGGCGGGCGAGGTCAAGCGGGTGCAGTACGGGCTGCCCTTCGTCTCCAGCGCCCGGCTGTTCTTCTACAACCAGAAGCTGTTCGACGAGGCCGGCGTCACCTCGGTCCCGGAGACCTGGGCCGAGCTCAAGGACGCCGCCGTCAAGCTCAAGGCGATCGGCGTGAAGATCCCCTACGGGCTGCCGCTCGGCCCCGAGGAGTCGCAGGGCGAGGCCCTGATGTGGATGCTCGGCGGCGGTGGCGGCTACGCCGACGCCAACGGCAGCTACACCATCGACTCGACCGAGAACATCAAGACCATGGAGTGGGTGCGCGACGAACTGGTCGGCAAGGGCCTGACCGGCCCCGACGCCCCGGGGCGCACCAACCGCCAGGACATCTTCGACGCGTTCACGCGCGGCGAGGTCGGCATGCTCAACGGCCACCCGACCCTGATGCAGCAGGCGGACGGCCACGGCATCAAGTACGGCACCGCGCCGCTGCCCGGCCGCGACGGGAAGTCCAGAGCCACCATGGGCGTCGCCGACTGGGTCATGGCCTTCAAGCAGAACGGCAACCGCCGGCAGGCCGGGCTGTTCCTGGACTTCCTCTACAGCGAGCAGAACGTGCTCGACTTCACCAGCAAGTACGACCTGCTGCCGGTGACCACCAAGGCATCCGCCGCGATGCGCGGGGACCGCAAGTACAAGCGGCTGTGGAAGTTCCTCGACGAGCTGGGGACGGCGCAGTTCTACCCGGTGGACAAGACGTCCTGGGCGACGGTCCAGTCGGACCTGAAGAAGAAGCTCGGTTCGGTCGTCTCCAAGGGCGGCGACCCGGCGGGCGTGCTCAGCGAGATCCAGCGCCAGGCCGACGCGCTGGAGACCTCGGCGGGCTAGCGATGCAAGGCGAGCAAGGTCAGCACGGCGAGCACGATCAGCAAGGCCCGTCCCAGGACGGGCATGCGGAGGAACACGCGGCCGGTCCCGGCGACGCGGCCGGGGCGCCCGGCGAGGCGACCGAGGTGCCCCGTGAGGCGGCCGGGCTGTCCGAGCGGGACCGGGCCGTGCTCGCCGTGGAGCGGCGCGGCTGGCCGGGGCCCGGCGCCAAGGAGCGCGCGATACGCGAACAGCTCGGCATCTCGCCGACCCGCTACTACCAGCTCCTCAACGCCCTCCTGGACGACCCCCGCGCCCTCGCCCACGACCCGGTGACCGTCAACCGGCTGCGCCGCGTGCGCGCGGCGCGGCGCGAACGCCGCTGACGCGGGCCGCTGTGTGCCGCGGGCTGGTGGGTGCGCGCTTTGACCCGGCCGCGGGCTCGAGCGTGCCAGAGCCGGCGCACCACACTCCGCTGTACGTGGCGCGCTACCGCCTCGTGCGCCCCGTTCGGCCTGACGCGCAGCGCCCGGCTGTTCCGCCGCAGATGTCGGGAGCGGCGCCGGATGTCGGCGCCGGGCACCGGCCGCCGGCCCGGAACCGGCCACTGACGCGGACCGCCCCACCTCCCCACCCCCACGGCGATAGGGTCGGCCGCATGGGCAGCCACCCTCTTCCCGTACCCACGACAGCGGCCGGCCGTGACGGCCTCGCGGCGATCCTCGAGCGGCCCGGAGAGGCCATCGCCGCCTTCGACTTCGACGGCACCCTCGCCGATATCGTCCCCGACCCCGACCAGGCGCGCGCCCACCCCGGCGCCGCGCCCGCGCTCTCCCGGCTCGCCCCCGGGCTGCGCTCCGTCGCGGTGATCACCGGCCGTCCGGCCGCCCTCGCCGTGGCGTACGGCGGCTTCGCCGAGACCGACGGCCTCGACCATCTGGTGGTCCTCGGCCACTACGGCGCCGAGCGCTGGGACGCCGCCGACCGCGAGATCACCGCCCCGCCCCCGCACCCGGGCGTCGCGGCGGCCCAGGCCGAACTCCCGGACGTACTCGCCGAGGTCGGCGCCGCGGTCGGCGGCGCGGGCGGCGCCACCGTGGGCGCCACCGTGGAGGAGAAGGGGCGCGCCGTCGCCGTCCACACCCGCCGCGCCGCCGATCCGCAGGGCGCCTTCGAGGCGCTGCGCGAACCGCTGCGCCATCTCGCCGAGCGGCACGGGCTGATCGTCGAGCCCGGCCGCCTGGTGCTCGAACTGCGCCCGCCGGGCATGGACAAGGGCGTCGCCCTCACCGACTACGTACGGGAGACCGGGGCCACGGCGGTGCTGTACGCGGGCGACGACCTGGGGGACCTGGCCGCGTTCGCGGCGGTGGAACGGCTCAGGTCGCAGGGGGTGCCCGGGGTGCTGGTGTGCAGCGGCAGCACCGAGGTCACCGAGCTGGCCCAGCGCGCCGACCTGGTGGTCGACGGCCCCGCGGGGGTCGTGGACCTGCTGACGGCCCTGGCCCGGGCGATCGGGCACTGAGGAGCCCCGCGTGAGCCGCGCGAGCGGCAGACCTTTCCGGGCCGCGGGCGGCGGACCCGCGGCCCTCACCGAACCCCCGGCGTCAGGCCTCCGTCAGCTCCCGCAGCTGCGCGAGGAACCACTGCGCGGGCGGCAGCGCCGTCGCCGCGGCCACCAGCCGCTTCGTACGCTCCGCCCGCTCGCCGTCCCCCATCGACAGCGCCTCGTGCAGCGCCCGCGCCGTCGCCTCGATGTCGTACGGGTTGACCACCAGCGCGGCCTCGCCCAGCTCCGCGTACGCCCCGGCCTCCCGCGACAGCACCAGCGCGCAGCCGCGCTCGGAGACCACCGGCACCTCCTTGGCGACCAGGTTCATCCCGTCCCGGATCGGGTTGACCAGGGCCACGTCGGCCAGCCGGTAGGCGGCCAGCGACCGCGCGAAATCGTCCTTCACATGGAGGGCGACCGGCTGCCAGCCCTCCGTGCCGTACTCGGCGTTGATCCCGGCGGCGAGCAGCCGCACCTGCTCCGTGTAGTCGCGGTAGACGGCCAGGTCCTGGCGGGAGGGGTAGGCGAAGGCGATGTGCACCACGCGCTCCCGCCACTCGGGGCGGGTCTCCAGCAGCCGCCGGTAGGCCAGCAGCCCGCGGACGATGTTCTTGGACAGCTCGGTGCGGTCCACCCGGACGACGGTTCTGCGCCCGGGGCCGATCTGCGCGCGCAGGGCCGTCAGCCGCTCGTCGACGTCCGCGGCCCGCGACCGCTGGAGCAGGAAGTCCGCGTCCGCGCCGAGGCCGTGCACGCCCAGCCGGGTCTCGCGCCCGTCGAGGCGCACGGACAGCCGCGCGCCGTCCCGCACCACCTCCGCGCCGAGCACCGCCGCGGCGCAGTCGGCGAAGGCCAGGGCCCAGCGCTCGGTGAGGAACGCGGCGCGGTCACCGCCGAGGATGCCGCGCAGCACGCCCGCCGCCACATCGTCCGGCAGCAGCCGGTAGTAGTCCGGGGGTGCCCAGGGGGTGTGCGAGAAGTGGCCGATCCGCAGGTCGGGCCGCCGCTCGCGGAGCAGTCCCGGCACCAGCGCCAGGTGGTAGTCCTGGATCAGCACGGCCGCGCCGTCGGCGGCCTCCTGGGCGAGGGCGTCCGCGAAGGCCGCGTTGTACGCCTCGTAGGCGTCCCACTGGGCGCGGAACTCCGCGCCGAAGACCGGTTCGAGCGGCGTCTGGTAGAGCAGGTGGTGGACGAACCACAGCACCGAGTTCGCGATGCCGTTGTACGCGGCGTCGAAGATCTCCGGCGCGATGTCGAGCATCCGCACCAGCTGCCCGCCGGTGTCGCCCGCGTCCAGATGCCCGGCCCCGGCCCGCCTGGCCGCCTCGCGGTCGCCGTCGCCCAGCGCCGCGCAGACCCATACGGCCCCGGCGTCCGGCCCTATGGCGCTGAGACCGGAGACCAGCCCGCCGCCGCCGCGTTTGGCGTCGAGCGAACCGTCCTCCCGCAGGGCGTAGGAGACCGGGCCGCGGTTGGACGCGACGAGGACCTGTGCAGCACTGTGCTCAGAGGCCATGTCGCGTACCTAGCCACCTCATGCGTCGCGCAAACGTGCGTGCGGTTTCTTGCCCCTGTCGGCGGCTCCCAACAAGACCGGGGGCGTCACGCCGCCCGCCGCTCCACGTACTCCGGGATCTCGATCATCGGCGGCCGCTCCTCCGTGTCCACATCGCTGGTCCGCGCCACAAAACCGGCCTCGCCCCGGTCGAACTGGGTCAGCCGCGGCCGCACCAGATGCCCGCGGGCCAGCCGCAGCTGGGCCGTGCGGTAGATCGTGGCCGCCATCCGGCCGAGCGCCTGCGGGTCCTGGTGGCGGTGTCTGCGCACGCCGAGGTCGACCTGGGCGAGCGCGTCGAGCCCGACCGTGTGCAGCGAGTCGATGAGAATGGCGAGTTCCACCCCGTATCCGACGGGGAACGGCAGCCGCTCCAGCAGCGAGCGGCGCGCCGCGTACTCACCGCCGAGCGGCTGTACGAAACCGGCCAGCCGCGGCCAGTGCAGATTGAGCAGCGGCCGGGCGACCAGCTCGGTGACCCGTCCGCCCTGGCCGACGCCTTGGCCTGTGGTCTTGCCGGAGGCGAGCCCGTCGAACTCAGGGCCGAGCGGCCGGTCGTACATCCCCTTGACCAGCTGTACGTCCGGCTCGGTCAGCAGCGGGCCGACGATCCCGGAGACGAAGCGGGCGTCGAATTCGCGCAGGTCGGCGTCTATGAAGCAGATGATGTCGCCGCTGGTCGCCAGCAGCGAGCGCCACAGCACCTCGCCCTTGCCGGGCAGCGCCGGCAGCTCGGGCAGCAGCGAGTCCCGGTGCACGACCCTCGCCCCGGCCGCCGCGGCGACCTCGGCGGTGCGGTCGGTGGACCCGGAGTCCACCACCACCAGCTCGTCGACCAGGGGCGCGGCCTCGCCCATCAGCTCGCGGCGGATGGCCGCGGCGATTTCGCCGACCGTCGCCTCCTCGTTGAGGGCGGGCAGGACGACGCTCACGGTCCGGCCCGTGGCGCGCTTGGCGGCGAGCAGGCGCGTCAGCGGACGGTCGTCGGCGGACCAGGACCGCTCCTTCAGCCAGCGCTCGACCTCTTCCAGCACGGCCATGCCTCCCTGTTGTGCCTCGTTGTGCTTCGCGCGCGTCAGCTGTGATCCATCTCGCGCTTCGGACGACTATCTCAACCATCCGGGCCTTCGGTTACAGTCTTGAACAGCGCACGTGACCGCTGTATGTCGGGGGTCCCGTGCGATAAACACGCCGGCTCGGCCGGCGTCATACCGCTCATCCAGAGGGGCAGAGGGAACGGCCCGTTGAAGCCCCGGCAACCCTCCAGCCAGTCCTGATTCGTCACGCGAAGCGGGGCCCGGCTAGGGAAGGTGCCAATTCCGGCTCGCGGCGAGATGCGCCGTGAGGAAGATGAGGAGAAAGGGCCTCGCCTCCATGGCTGTGCAAGCTGTCGAAAGCTCTACTGGATCCGCTGGTTCTGCCGGTTCCTCCGTCTCGCTCGGCCCCGCCGTCGCCCTGTCCTGTCGCGAGTGCGGGGAGCGTTTCCCCCTCGGCCCCATTTTCGCCTGTGTGGAGTGTTTCGGGCCGCTCGAAGTCGCGTACGACCTGCCGACCGGCGACCCCGAGGGGCTGCGCAAGCGGATCGAGGCCGGGCCGAACAACATCTGGCGCTACGCCCCGCTGCTGCCCGTCCCGGCGGACGTGGCCGACAAGCCCAACATCAACCCCGGCTTCACCAAGCTGGTGAAGGCCGACAACCTGGCCCGCGAGCTGGGGGTGACCGGCGAGCTGCACATCAAGGACGACTCCGGGAACCCGACGCACTCCTTCAAGGACCGCGTGGTCGCCCAGGCCGTCGAGGCCGCCCGCGCCTTCGGCTTCACCACCCTCTCCTGCTCCTCCACCGGCAACCTCGCGGGCGCGGTCGGCGCCGCGGCCGCCCGCGCGGGCCTGCGCTCCTGCACCTTCATCCCGCACGACCTGGAGCAGGGCAAGGTCGTCATGGCCGCCATCTACGGCGGCGACCTGGTCGCCATCGAGGGCACGTACGACGACGTCAACCGCTTCTGCAGCGAGCTGATCGGCGACCCGGCGGGCGAGGGCTGGGGCTTCGTCAACGTCAACCTCCGCCCGTACTACGCGGAGGGGTCCAAGACCCTCGCGTACGAGATCTGCGAACAGCTCGGCTGGCGGCTGCCGGACCAGCTGGTCATCCCGATCGCGTCCGGTTCGCAGCTCACAAAGATCGACAAGGGGCTGAAGGAGCTCATCGCGCTCGGTCTCGTCGAGGACAAGCCGTACAAGATCTTCGGTGCCCAGGCCGAGGGCTGCTCCCCGGTCTCCACCGCCTTCAAGGCCGGCCATGACGTGGTGCGGCCGCAGAAGCCGAACACCATCGCCAAGTCGCTGGCCATCGGCAACCCGGCGGACGGGCCGTATGTGCTGGACATCGCGCGCCGCACGGGCGGGGCGGTGGAGGACGTGAACGACGAGCAGGTCGTCGACGCGATCAAGCTGCTGGCCCGTACGGAGGGGATCTTCGCGGAGACCGCGGGCGGGGTGACCCTGGGCGTGGCGAAGAAGCTGCTCGAGAACGGGGTGCTCGACCCCACCCTCACCACCGTCGTGCTCAACACCGGAGACGGCCTCAAGACGCTTGACGCGGTCGCCCCGACGACTGGGCCCACGGCGGTGATCCGCCCGAGTCTCGACGCGTTCCGCGAGGCTGGTCTGGGCTGAGTCGGCTCGGCGCATAGCTCGGCTGATAGCTCGGCTCATACCAGCTGGCTTGAATTCGCCCCTCGAATTCGCCCTCGCTCCCCGTAGCAGTTCCTTTGGAAGGTGAAACCCTCATGAGCGTCAATGTCCGGATCCCCACCATCCTCCGCACCTACACCGGCGGGCAGGCCGAGGTCAGCGCCGAGGGGACGACCCTTGCCGAGGTCCTGACGGACCTGGACCGCAACCACCAGGGCATCGCGGCCCGCGTTCTGGATGACACCGGCAAGCTGCGCCGTTTCGTGAATGTCTACGTCAACGACGACGATGTGCGCTTCGCGGAGGGCCTGGAGACGGCGACCCCGGACGGCGCCGGTGTCTCGATCATTCCGGCGGTCGCGGGCGGCTGCTGAGCCGGTCCTGACCCCGCCCTGACCGCGGCTTAAACGGAATACATGACCCCGGGTTAAACGGAATCGCCCCGTCCTGATAGAAACGGACGGGGCGATTCCGTGTCTTGAAACGCGATACAGTTGAGGAGATCCCCTAGCGTCGGCGCCGCGTCGACCGCATATGAGAACTCGTCAACTTGTGCGTGAAGTGTGCGCGTGAATTGCCGGGTTAATCCCTTATGTCCGACCCGGCTTGCCCCGAATTCACGCGAATTTGCCACTTATTACCGTTCGACCGTCGCCAGAATTCTCGTCCGATTGACCTGTTGCACAGGGCAGTTGGACAGATACATTCAGCGGCGGTCGACGCGTTCCGGCGCACACCCCCCTCGACTCGGGGGGTGAGGTCTGACCCGGGTCCGCGGAGTGCGGTCCTGCGCAAGGGCCAGCAATAGGGGAGTTAGGAATGGCTCAGGGCACCGTCAAGTGGTTCAACGCGGAGAAGGGGTACGGCTTCATCGCGGTCGACGGTGGTGCGGACGTGTTCGTCCACTACAGCGCGATCCAGATGGACGGCTACCGCACCCTCGAGGAAGGCCAGCGGGTCGAGTTCGAGATCTCGCAGGGTCAGAAGGGGCCGCAGGCGGACATGGTCCGCGTGGCTGTTGGCTGAAGCGCGCCGACGCGAGGCAGCTGACTGGACTGTTCAAAGGGCCCGTACCCCCAGGGGTAGCGGGCCCTTTGACGTGACCGCAGACGATCAGTGTCGTCGGCTCCTCCCGCGCCCATGACCAGCAAGTTCTGCCTGGTAGCCCTTTGGGCGCTTGCACTCTCGGGGGTCGAGTGCTAATCATTGGCGTTAGCACTCTGAGAGTGAGAGTGACAGAAGGATCGGGTCGGTGAGGTCCGTCGGACCGTGCGGGGCAAGGAACCGCACGGCAGACAGACCGTCCGTCGCGGGCGCCAGGCGCGGTCCGGAGCAATCCACCCCGTCTTGGGAGGACCACTTCACATGGCCAAGATCATCGCGTTCGACGAGGAGGCGCGGCGCGGCCTCGAGCGCGGGATGAACCAGCTCGCCGACGCCGTCAAGGTCACCCTCGGCCCCAAGGGTCGCAACGTCGTCCTCGAGAAGAAGTGGGGCGCCCCCACGATCACCAACGATGGTGTGTCCATCGCCAAGGAGATCGAGCTCGAGGACCCGTACGAGAAGATCGGCGCCGAGCTGGTCAAGGAGGTCGCGAAGAAGACGGACGACGTCGCCGGTGACGGCACGACGACCGCGACCGTCCTCGCCCAGGCGCTGGTCAAGGAGGGCCTGCGGAACGTTGCCGCGGGCGCCAACCCGATGGCCCTCAAGCGTGGCATCGAGAAGGCCGTCGAGGCCGTCTCCGCCCAGCTGCTCGAGCAGGCCAAGGACGTGGAGACCAAGGAGCAGATCGCCTCCACCGCCTCCATCTCCGCCGCCGACACCCAGATCGGCGAGCTCATCGCCGAGGCGATGGACAAGGTCGGCAAGGAAGGCGTCATCACCGTCGAGGAGTCGCAGACCTTCGGGCTCGAGCTCGAGCTCACCGAGGGCATGCGCTTCGACAAGGGTTACATCTCCCCGTACTTCGCCACCGACATGGAGCGTATGGAGGCGTCGCTCGACGACCCGTACATCCTGATCGTCAACTCGAAGATCACCAGCGTGAAGGACCTCCTTCCGCTGCTGGAGAAGGTCATGCAGTCGGGCAAGCCGCTGCTGATCATCGCCGAGGACATCGAGGGCGAGGCCCTGGCGACCCTGGTCGTCAACAAGATCCGTGGCACCTTCAAGTCCGTCGCCGTCAAGGCTCCGGGCTTCGGTGACCGCCGCAAGGCCATGCTCGGCGACATCGCCATCCTCACCGGTGGCACCGTCATCTCCGAGGAGGTCGGCCTCAAGCTGGAGAACGCGGGCGTCGACCTGCTCGGCCGTGCCCGCAAGGTGACCGTCACCAAGGACGAGACCACCATCGTGGACGGCGCCGGCGACACCGACCAGGTGCAGGGCCGCGTCAACCAGATCCGCGCCGAGATCGAGTCCTCGGACTCGGACTACGACCGCGAGAAGCTCCAGGAGCGCCTGGCGAAGCTGGCCGGCGGCGTGGCCGTCATCAAGGCCGGTGCCGCCACCGAGGTCGAGCTCAAGGAGCGCAAGCACCGCATCGAGGACGCGGTGCGCAACGCCAAGGCCGCCGTCGAGGAGGGCATCGTCGCCGGTGGTGGCGTGGCCCTGCTGCAGACCGTCTCGGTCTTCGACAAGCTGGAGCTGGACGGCGACGAGGCCACCGGCGCCCAGGCCGTGCGCCTGGCGCTCGAGGCCCCGCTGAAGCAGATCGCGGTCAACGCCGGCCTCGAGGGCGGCGTCGTGGTGGAGAAGGTGCGCAACCTGACCCCGGGCCACGGCCTGAACGCCGCGACCGGCGAGTACGTCGACCTGATCGCCGAGGGCATCATCGACCCGGCCAAGGTCACGCGCTCCGCGCTGCAGAACGCCGCGTCGATCGCCGCGCTGTTCCTCACCACCGAGGCCGTCATCGCCGACAAGCCGGAGAAGGCCGCCGCGGCGGGCGCTCCGGGCGGTATGCCGGGCGGTGACATGGACTTCTGATCGACGGCTTGACGTCGATCGGCTGTTCATCAGCTGATTGCCCGAAACATCACGTACATCGGGTACATCGGTACGTCGGGGCGGCACCCTCTCCCAGGGTGCCGCCCCGACGGCGTTGCTGAATGAGGCTTTTACGCCTGCGCGGCCTCCAGGGCCGCACGCAGATGGCCGTCCGACTCGCTCAGCAGCCGGGTGGCGGTGGGGGCGTCGACCCCGCCGAGGATGGCCAGGATGGCGTGTTTCGTCTCCCCGTCGCCGGCGGCCAGCGCGGCCTCGATCTGCGGATCGGGGGCGCCGGTGGCCAGGGAGACGATACGGCGCGAACGCGCGCGCAGCTTCTTGTTCGAGGCGCGCACATCGACCATCAGATTTCCGTAGGTCTTGCCCAGCCGGATCATGGTGATGGTCGAGACCATGTTGAGCACGAGCTTCTGGGCCGTGCCCGCCTTCAGCCGGGTGGAGCCGGTCAGCAGCTCAGGACCGACCACGACCTCGATACCGTGCTCGGCCGCCGCCGCGAGCGCCGAGCCCGCGTTGCACGACAGCCCGACGGTGAGCGCCCCGAGCCGACGGGCGTGCTCGACCGCGCCGACCGCGTACGGGGTGCGGCCGGAGGCGGAGATACCGACGACGGTGTCGTCGGCGCCGACGCCCAGCGCGTCGAGGTCGGCCGCGGCCAGCTCCTTGCTGTCCTCGGCGCCCTCGATGGAGGTCACCATGGCGGCGGGGCCGCCCGCGATCAGCCCGACGACCCGGTCCGGGTCCGTGTTGAAGGTGGGCGGGCACTCGCTGGCGTCGAGCACGCCGAGCCGCCCGGCGGTGCCCGCGCCCGCGTAGATCAGCCGGCCGCCGCGGGCCATACGCTCGGCGATGGCGTCGATCGCGGCGGCGATCCGCGGGAGCTGGGTGGCGACGGCCGCGGGCACGGCCGCGTCCTCGCCGTTCATGATGCGGGCGATCTCGATGGTCTCCAGCCGGTCGATCTCGGCGAGCTCGGGGCGGAACGCCTCGGTGGTGAGCGTGTCCAGCTGGGCGCGCAGCTGTTCCTGTTCAGCGGCGGAAGTCATGACGAAGCGGCTCTTTCCGGTACGGGGGTGGTGACGGGGCCCGCCGGTATGGGGCCCCGCCGTTACGGGGGGTGTCCCGACTCGGTCGACGCTCGATGCTCGACGCTCGGTCAGCGCGTCAGCGCGTCAGCGGGGGCCGGGCCGGGGGTCATGCCGGTGGGCGAGCGCTTCGTACGAGGCCGCGAGCGCGGGCGCGGCCGCCTCGTACGTACGCTGCGCCACACCTATGAAGAGGCAGTCCACGACGAGAAGTTGACTGGTGCGGCTGGACATCGCGGCCGGGCGCAGCTCGCTCTCGCGGGCGGTGGACGTGGTGAGCACGAAATCCGCGTACTGCGCGACCTCACCGTCGGGGCGGCCGGTGATCGCGACGGTGGTGGCTCCGTGCTCGAAGGCGACGCGCAGGGGCTCGATGACGTCGGTGGTACGGCCCGAATGGGTGATCGCGAGCGCGACGTCGCCGGAGTGCAGCTGCACGGCGTTGGTGACCGCGAGGTGCGGATCGGCGTGGGCATGCGCTATCAGTCCGATGCGCAGCAGCTTCTGGACCAGGTCCTGGCCGACCAGGCTGGAGGCGCCGACGCCGTAGACATCGATCCGGCGTGCGGTGGAGAGCGCGGCGACGGCCGCTTCGAGCTGGCTGGTGTCAAGACCGGCGGCGGTGTCGGCCAGGCACTGCTGCTCTTCCTGGGCGAGCTTGGTGACGACGTCGGCGATGGGGTCGTCCACGGCGATGTCCGCCGTGACGGCCGGGGCGCGGCCGGCCGCCTGCTGCGCGGCGAGCGCGGCGAGCGCGAGGCGCAGATCGCGGTAGCCGGGATAGCCGAGCAGCCGCGAGGTGCGGACGACGGTGGCCTCGCTGGTGCCGGTGCGCTCGGCGAGCCCGGTGACGGTGAGCGCGGCGCAACCGGCCGGATCCCCCGCCACGGCCTCGGCGACGCGCTGCATCGAGCGGGTCATGGAGGGCACGAGGGTGCGGACCTTGGCCGCGAGGGCGGCGGGGGCGGGTGGAGTGGCTTCGGTCACGGTGAAAGTTTCCTTCAGCTTGCTACTCACCCGTGAAAGATATTTTCAGCGCTCGGGGGCCGTCAAGAGGCGCGTCGAGGGGGTCGCCGAGAGGGGCCGTCAAGAGGGGCAGTCAGGAGGCCCCGCCCTGTCGGCCCCGAGGCGCCGCCGTGCCAGCCCCAGCGCGCCCGTCCGTCCGCCCGTCCGTCCGCCCGTCCGCCCGTCCGTCCGTCCGCCCGTCATACGGTCCCGAGCGCCCCCACCCGTGCCACCGCCACCGCCGTCTTGCCGCACACCCAGTGCGGATCGGGCCCCAATTCCGGCTCCACGTCCAGCGCGTGGAGATCGCCGCCCTCCGTGCACACCGGGCACAGCGGCCAGCGGCCGTACCGCTCGAGCAGGGCGTCCTGTACGTCCTGGGCCACCAGCCCGGCCAAGTACGTGGCGCCCTCCGGCCACTGCTCGACCCACCATCTGCGGTGTGCGATGGAGTCCTCGACGAGCGAGACGATGTCCGCCTGGGCCACTTCTCCCGCCGCGAGATCGGCGAGCACCAGTGCCCGTGCCGCGTGTAGTGCCTGTTCGAGCTTCATGAGGCCCATTGTCGCCTTTGAGCACAACTGGCGCCCGCTCGCTAGCGCCGATAGACATTCGAGCGTCGATCACCACCGCGCGGGCCGCTCACCCCGTCTGCTCCGTCTGCTCAGCCAGGGCATCCTCTTCCAGGACCTCCGAACCGACGACCACCCGGGACGCGCCCCGCGCCTGAGGCAGCCGCGCGGCGAGCGCCGTCGTCCCGACGGCGGCTGCCGCGAGCGCCGCGCCCGTCCAGGCCACGGCCGGGTAGCCCCAGCCCAGGTCGATGACGAGCCCGCCGAGCCAAGGGCCCAGCGTGTTGCCGATGTTGAAGGCGGAGGTCGTGGTCGCGCCCGCGAGGGTCGGAGCGGCGTTCGCGACATTGAACATCCGGGCGTTGAGCGCGGGCCCGGTGAAGAAGGCCGTCACGCCGAGCAGCAACGCCAGGCTCACGGCCGCGACCGCGTGGTGCGCGGTCAGCGCCAAGGCGGTCAGCACGACCGTCGAGGCCGTGATGCCGCCGTAGAGCGTGCCGAAGAGATGGGCGTCCGCGATCCGCCCGCCGATCGCCGTCCCCACGAGCGCCCCGACGCCGAACAGCGCCAGCACGCTCGGCACCCAGTCCTCGTCCAGCCCGGCCACATCCGTCAGCAGTGGCGCGAGATACGAGAACAGGCAGAAGACCGCGCCGCCGCTGAGCGCGGTGGTGATCAGCGCCAGCCACACCTGCCGGTCGCGGTAGATGGACAGCTCGGCACGGAGCCTCGGCCGGTCCGCCCCGGTCGGCGCCTCCGTACGCGGTACGAGCCCGGCCACGCCCACCAGCCCGACCGCCGACAGCGCCGCCACCGCCCAGAAGGCCGCCCGCCACCCGGCGTGCTGCCCGAGGAACGCCCCCGCTGGCACGCCCACGACATTCGCGACGCTCAGCCCGCCGAGCATCACCGCCATCGCCCGCGCCCGCGCGTTCTCCGGGACGAGCGACACGGCCACCGCCGCCCCCACCGCCCAGAACCCCGCACATGCGAGCGCGCTGACCACCCGGGACGCGAACAGCACCCCGTACGAAGGCGCCACCGCCCCCGCGACCTGCCCGAGCCCGAACGCGGCCAGCAGCGCGAGCAGCGTCGTCCGGCGCGGCAGCCGCAGTGTGGCGGCGGCCAGCAGCGGCGCGCCGACCACCATCCCGATCGCGAAGGCGGAGATCAGCAGCCCGGCGGTCGGGATGGAGACGTCCATATCGCGGGCGATGGGCTGCAGCAGCCCGGAGAGCATGAACTCCGAGGTCCCGAGGGCGAAGACGGACAGGCCGAGCACATAGACGGCGACGGGCATGCGGACGCGAGCGCGGTCAATGGGGGACATGCCCAAGGTCAACTCCCGCCTGGAGCTTGGTATTCCGCATCCGAGTCCGCCCTGCCGCGGCTCGTCGTGCTGTCAGGGTGGCAGCCCTGCGCCACTTCTGCGTAGAGCATGTCGGGGCCGGACCGTACGAGGGGCCGTGCCGTGCGAGGGGCCGGGGCCCGGGGGTGAGCCCGGGGTGGGCCCGGGGATGGGGCCCCTCGCACGGCCGACCGGGCCGCTAGATCCCGAAGGGCGCCGCGTAACGGACGGTGCCGCTCGGCAGCGGGTGGGTCTCGTCCAGGGTGAGGGCCATCATGGCCTCATCCGGGACATCGAGGGTCACGCCGATGCCATGCGCGGAGGCACGGCCGAAGCCGAACCGCGGGTAGTACGCCGGGTGTCCGAGAACGGTGACGTAGTACTCGCCCAGCTCCCTGGCCGCGCTGAGCGCGGCACGGATGACCGCCGAACCGGCGCCGGTCTTCTGGTGCTCGGGCAGCACGGAGACCGGGGCCAGGCACAGGGCCGGGGTGTCGCCGATGTGGCAGCGCGTCAGCAACGCGTGGCCGACGGGCGTGCCGTTAGTGCCGGCGCTGACGACGGACAGGCCCTCGATCCACGACACGTCGGCGCGCAGGGCGTCGACGAGGTCGGCCTCGTACGGGGTGTCGAAGGCGGCGAGGACGATGCCGCGGATGGCAGGGATATCGGCCTCGGTCTCGGCACGGGTGGTCCACTGGTTGTGGGTACGCATGATGGGATGAAGATCCGTTTCATGGTGAGGTTCGTGTGGGACTGCCCCGCGAGCTCACGCTCTCAGCGAGGCGGGTGACTGGATCAGGCCGTCGCCCGGGACGTGAGGACGGTCCGGGCGCTGCGCAGCGCAGTAGCCTTCAGCGCGGCCATCAACTCAACCTCCCTGTCGTCCTCAATCTGATCCAACACGAACTCGCGTACCTTACCACGCACTTGATCCGGCATCCGGCGGCGGGCCTACCGGCCGGACCGCCCCCACCGTTCAAGCAGTGCGGCGACGGTCCGGGCAGCGGTCGGGGCGGCCGACCACAGTGCCGCGGTGGCGACGGCGGCCCCGAGCGCCGCGCCGGCCAGCACGTCGTGCGGATAGTGCACGCCCGCCGTCACGCGTGCACCGCGACCACCGCCGCCAGCGGCAACGCGACGGCCGTCAGGCGCGGGCGCAGCACGACCAGGCCGACGGCGAGCGCGGCCGCGAGGGTGGCGTGGTTGCTCGGAAAGGACCAGTCACCCACCCCCGGACAGTCGGCCACCGCCTCCACCCCGCGCACCGCCCGGCACGGCCGCTCCTCGTCCACCACCAGCTTCAGCGCCTCGCTGACCGCGTACGCGACGCCGGTCCCGACGCCGGCCAGCACCACTCCGGCGATCCCCCGGGCACTGCGGCGCCAGCGAACCGAGCAACCGGCGGCCGTGGCCGATCTCGTACGGGGATGTGGATTCCATTCGCCCGACGCTGGGGACGGCGCACCACGGACACCCAACCCGAAAGACGCCTCTGGCATGCTGCTTCACGTGTTGCTTTGTTCGGCGAGGGTGTGCGCCACGAGGGCGTTGGCGTGTCCGTGTCCGAGCCCGTGCTCGGTCTTGAGCCAGTTGACGAGCTCCATGTGCTTGGACAGGGGCGAGGCGCGGATGAGGTCCTTCCATTCCGCGATCGGGCGGCCGTACTTCTTCTCGATCGAGGGGAAGTAGCCGGCAGGGCCCTTTACCGGTGCGGTCATGTCGCAGTGTCCCGTCTGTGTGTTGTTGTTGCTGTCGGCGGTGGGAGAGGGGGCGGCTACGGCTGGGCCGTCGGGGCAGGGATGGCCAGCCGGGCGGTGACCGCGGTGAGCCAGAGCAGCCCGAGTCCCGCTCCGGCGGTGAAGGCCGGCACGGTGGCGGAGGAGCCGGCGAAGCCGGCCAGGATGCCCACCGGCACGAGGCGGCAGGCGAGGGCCCAGCCGCGTCGCCGCTGGCCGGCGAAGTGCCGGGCCAGTACGAGGAACGCCGCGCACAGCGCGAGATACCCGACCGCGCCGCTGAGCAGATGGACGGTGCCGTGCGCGCTCAGTGAGGGGACCCGGTCCTCGGGGGTGCCGGCGGGGAAGCCGGCGCCCGGGTCGGCGCGGAAGACCCCGGCGACCAGGAACGAGGCGCCGAACACGCCGAGCAGCCACGGCGCCCAAGTGCCGGCGGGTGAACCGTGCAGCACCTGGCGTATCCCGATCGCGCCGCCGATGACCAGCAGGCCGGTGAACAGGAAGACGGTGACCTGGATCCAGCCGAGGCCACCGAGGCTGAGCTGGCTGAGCGCGTTGCGGGTGAAGTCGAAGCCGTCCCGGGTCACGCCCTGGGCCAGGCCCGCCGCGAGGAAGAGCGGGCCCGCCGCGATGCCGCAGACCAGCAGGGACCGTGGTGCGGCAGGACGAGCCGGGGCCAAGCCGGGGGCGGTCGGGGCAGTGAGGGTCTGGGGCATGCGCAGGTCTTTCTCGATCACCGGGGCGGGAACTAGACGGTACAGTACTCATGCAAGAACTAGACTGTCCAGTACCCAACAGGTGAAGGAGGCGGCAATGGTGCCGAACGAACAGGGCCGTTCAGCCCGCAAACGCGAGGCGATCATGGACGCCGCGACCGCGGTGTTCATGGAGAAGGGCTACTCCGGCACCAGCATGGATGACATCGCGAGACTCGCCGCGGTGTCCAAGCAGACCGTCTACAAGCACTTCGCCGACAAGGAGAAGCTGTTCGCCGAGATCATCCTGGCCACCAGCGGCCGGATCGACGGCATGATCGACCTGGTGGCCGGCATCCCCGCCGACCCCGAAGCCCTGGAAGACAACCTGCACCGGCTCGCCCGCCAGTTCCTGGCCGCCCTCACCCAGCCGCAGGTCCTCCAGCTACGACGCCTGATCATCGCCAACGCCGACACCTTCCCGGACCTGGGCACCGCCTGGTACGAGCAGGGCTTCGAGCGAGTCCTGGCCACCCTGGCCGCCACCTTCCAGCGCCTGGCCGACGAGGGACTGCTCCGCGTCGACGAACCGCTCCTGGCCGCGAACCACTTCTCCGGCCTGCTCCTCTGGATCCCCGTGAACAAGGCCATGTTCACCGGCGGTCCCCAGCACACCGAGGCCGAACTCGACCACTACGCCGCCGCCGGCGTCCGGGCCTTCCTCGCGGCCTATCGCTGACGCGCCTGCCGCTTACGCATCCAGCAGCGCCAGCTCCGTCGCGAGATTCCGGCGCGCTGCCTCCTCCCAGCGGTCGCGGGCCTCTGGCGTGCGGAACAGCCTGGGCATGGCGAGCAGTTCGCGCAGCACGCCCGCCCGGCCCTCGCGGAAGGCGTCGTCGGGGACGAAGCCGTACTCCTCGCGGACGGCGGCGGCGTATGCGGCGTAGTGCTCGGGGGAGCTGGCCAGGATCGACAGGTCGGCGTCGCACAGCACTTCGCCGTTGGTGTCGCCGGGGGCGGGGTCGTGGGTGCGGGTGAGGCGGACCAGGCGGGCGACTTCGGCCGTGCGTTCCTGGGGGACGCCTGCCTCGGGGAGGGCGCGTTCGGCGAGGCGGGCGCTGCGCTCCTCGTTGGTGGAGCGGTCGGGCAGGTAGACGGCGTCGTGGAACCAGGCGGCGAGGCGGACGGCGGCGGGGTCGGTGGCGTGGGTGATCAGTTCGTCGACCCGGTCCAGGATGGCGAGGAGGTGGTCGGTGGTGTGGTAGCGGCGCTGGGGTTCGGCCCAGCGGGCGAGGAGGTCCTGGCCGTACGGCGATGGGGACGGATGGCAGGCGGCCTCGCGGGCGCTGTTGAGGTGGGTCGCCCAGCGGGTGAGGAGTGCGTCGTGGGCTGGGTGGCGGGGTGCGGGGTTGGCCATGGCCCAATTGTGTGGGGTGAGGGTGTGGGGGCGCGTGGGGTGTGGCAAGCTGTTCAGCATGTCTAGACCAATTCTCGAGGTGATCGCCCTCGACGCGGCGGACGCGGTCGCGGCGCAGGCCGGAGGGGCGGACCGGCTTGAACTGGTCTCCGATATGGCCGCCGACGGGCTAAGTCCCTCCCGCGAGACCTTCGCCGAGATCCGCTCGGCCGTGGACCTCCCGCTGCGGGTGATGCTGCGCGCGTCCGACGGCTTCGCATGCGGTGGGGCCGCCGCGCTCGACGCGCTGTGCGCGCGGGCGGAGGCGCTGCGGGCCGAGGGGGCGGACGAGTTCGTCCTCGGCTTCCTGGACTCCGACGGGCTGGCCGACCTGGCCGCGATCCGCGCGCTCACGGACGCCGTCGGCGCGGGTTCCGGGCTCGATGAGAGCCGGTGGACCTTCCACCGGGCCATCGACCGGGCCGCCGACCGCGATGTGCTCCGTCAGCAGCTGGCGGGCCTTCCGGGGCTGGATACGTATCTCACCGCCGGGTCGGCCGCCGGGGTCGACGAGGGGCTTCCGGTCCTGGCGGAGGAGGCGGCGCGTGGCGCGGGCGGGCCCCGGATCATGGTGGGCGGCGGGCTGCGGCTCGACCACCTGCCCGCGCTGCGCGCCGCGCGGATCGACGCCTTCCACATCGGCGGCGCGGCGCGGCCCTCTGGGTGGGACGGGCCCGTGGGCATCGCCTCGGTGTATCAGTGGCGGGCCGCGCTGGATGAAGTGGTGCCGGTGGGGTGACCCGGGGGTGCGTCCTGGGGGCACCCCCGGCGCGTTCAGTCGACTGCGGCGAGGTTGGTCGCGGAGGCGCCGATGGTGGTCCATGTGGTGCCGTGGCCGCTCCAGAGGGAGACGGTCTTGTGGTCGCCGGAGATGCGGTACACCGAGCGGTCGGTGACGAGCAGGTCCGCGCCGGCGGTGCCGATGAGGGTCCAGGAGTCGACCCGCCCGTTGTACTTGAGGATCTGTCCGGTCGACTCGCGGACGATGAACATCCCGGCACCGCCCGCGTAGATCTTGTCGGCGGCGTCGCCGACTCGGAACCACCCATCACCGTGTTCGGTCCACTGGTAGACCGCCGCGTGGTCGGGGGTGATCCCCCACAGGTGATCGCCGACCGCGAAATCCGCGCCCCGATTGCCGATTTCGCTCCAGTTGTCCGGGGTGCCGTTGTACTTCCAGATCTTTCCGGTGTCCGGATTGGTGGAGAACAGTCCGGCCGGACCGGCGTAGAGATTTGCCGATTTTATCCCGATACGGATCCATTTGCCCTTGCCTGGGTCCCAGCGCATGACCGCGTCGCGCTGGGGCCTGAGCCCGTAGAGCGTGCTGCCTTGCTGGATGAACTGGGCACCGGGAGAGCCGATCCGGTCCCAGGTATGGGACGCCGGAAGGTACTGGGAGATCCATTTGTCGGACTCGTTGATCCGGAACAGGCCGGCTCCTCCCGCGACGATGCTGTCGGCATCGCTGCCGATGGAGCGCCAGGACTTGCCGGTTCCGCTCCACTGCAGCACCTTGCCGTCCTCGGAGACGGCGTAGACGCCGGCCAGGTCGGTGACGTCCGCGTCCTTCGCGGGCGCCGAGGACTCGGTGTCGGGCTGGGCGTCCTCGTGCCGGGGTGAGGAGGCGGAGGGTTTGGGGGTCGGGCTGCTGCTCTGCGAGGCGGAAGGGCCGCCCGCGGCCGGGCCGGAGGAGGAGGGCTGCGGCTGCGGCGGCGAGGAGAGCGTGCGGGCCGGGCCCGCGTCGTGGCGTTCCGGGAGGGCGTAGAGGAGTACGCCCGCCGTGGCGGCCGCGACGGCGGCCCCGATCCCGGCGGCCAGGATCAGCTGGGTGCGGCGGCGGTGCGGCCGGGCGGCCGTGGGGCGGATCTCCGTGACAGGGGCGTCGGATTTGGCGGCGACCCCGGTTGCTTCGGGGGTTGCGCTGGTCAGCGGAGTGTCCAGGCGTTCCAGGACAATGCCCTGGACGATGTCGGACCCGGTGAGGGCCGGGCGGATCTGCTGCCACAGGAGGGCGACTTCGGTTCGCTGTTCCTCGATCTCGTCGTGCACCAGAGCCGACTGGAGGATCACGCCCCCGCGGGCCGATATGGCCGGCAGGCGGTCGCCATGGCGGTCCTCGTGGCGTTTCTCGGTCTGGTCCTCGGCCCGGTTCTCATCGTGGTCTTCTGCGCTGTTCTCGTCCTCGGCCTCAGCGCCCGGCGCGTGTGCCCGGCCTTCACCCTCCCCCTCTCCTCGTTCCGGGGTGTCCGCCAGAACCCGTTCCGCGGCCTGCTGGACCTCTCGTACGACGCCCAGCCGGTGGCGTGCCTCGGCCAGGTGCTGCCGCACCAACTCCGCGTCCGCTCCCGCTCCGACGGGCTCGTCCGGATCCGTGAGCGCGGTGATGATCTGCAGCAGCGCCTTGACCAGCTTCTCCGACTCGGCGCGGTCCGCCTCGGCCTGACGGCGCGCGGCGCCGGGGTCCTCCGCCGAGCGGACCGTCTGCTCGGCCGTGACCGCCGCCTCGTACAGGCGCCGCGCCTTGGCCAGCATCGTGGTCCGGCCGCGCTCGTCGCGGACGCGGTCCTTGACCACGGCGTTGAGCCGGCCCAGCGGGATGATCTTGGTGCCGGACCGGTACTCGCCCCAGATGGTCTTGCTGGTGCGGTAGCGCTCGGCCAGCTCCCGTACGGTCATCCCGGCGGTGAGATCCCGTAAGAACCCCGCCAGGGCGTTCGCCTCTTCCGTGCTCCCCTTCGGCGGTCCCTGCGGCCGCCCGGCTCTGCCCATACGCCCCCCTTGTCCATGGACAACCACCGTTGTCCACCCCGTTTTACCCGCCTGTCCTGCGGCTATGTGATCTGCCGCTGGCGGCCGATGCCCTGTCCTTCTTAGCGTGGTGTGACCACCCGATCACACCATCTCGGAGGCCCCGGTGACACCCGGATCCACGAAACGCCCCGCGTTCCGCTTCGTGCGGGCTTTGGGGAAACGGGAGTCCTCGGCCCGGGCCGGAAGCGAAACAAGTGCCGATTAATCCTCCATGGCCGTTAGGTGCTAAAAGTGTTCAGTGCCGGGAAAAGTATCCGCGAATTGTCACACCTTCTCGTCAAGTTTGCCTTGCAGGGATCCGGCCGGTAAGGACCCCGCCGTCTGCTGTTAGCCTCATGCGGCTGTAGCCGCAAAACCAGGGGAGAATGCATTGCGCATCAAGAAAATCATTCAGGGCGGAATATCCGCACTGACCATGGCGGCGTTTGCGGTGGCCATGGCGCCGGGCTCTGCTCAGGCGATTGACTGGAACCACGGGCCGATGTATGACGGCGCCAAGGCTGCGGCGGCCTACTTCGCGTATGACGGCGACCATGTGAAGATCTGCGACACCAAGTCCGACGGCAAGAAGGCGCAGGTGAAAGTCTACAACCAGCGGACCAAGACGTTCTTGTACAGTCTCACCGATGCCACGAACGACGGGAAGTGCAGTTACCGGGACGCGTCGGACGGCGGCGTGTACAACCTTCCGGAAAACGAAGACATTGGCTTTGAGGTCCAGAGGGTGCCCGACTCCGCGACAGATCGCTCGTATTTCGTGTACCTCAACGGAACCCACTACTAATCGTCCAGTTGAGTGACACCGAGCGGGAACGGCGGCGGCCATTCCCGCTCGGCCGTTCCGCCCCCTTCTCAAGCCATGCGGATGATGTTCCAGGAGAGAGGCTTCAGGGCGGTGCGGAGGGAGCCGACGACCACGGTGTCGGTCACCGTGTAGCTGTCCTCCAGAAGGGGATGTGTCAACTGACGAATGGTGGCTTCTGCGTCAGGTTCAGCGTGTTGAGCTGAGGCGTTTCTCTCCAGCAGCCTGCCATTCGACGGTGCGCTGGACGTGTTGAAGGATGTTGACGGAGCCCGCGAGCGACGGCATGATGACCGACTGCGTGGCCTACGCCGAACCTCCCGCGACCGTCCCCAGCACGGTCTCCCATCGGAGGCAAAGGGACCAGCGTCTCAGGTCGTTGTCGCAGCCCGATCGCCTCGGGCGAGGTTGCTGGGGAGCCGTCGCTCAAGGCGTGGAAGGCCGCGATGACAGCCCGTAGGAACTTCAAGCACCAGGTGCGTGCCCGCGCCGCCAAGACCGGTGAGTCCTACACGTCCGCCCTCCGGCACTTCCGTCCGACTCCATCAGGAGACGTCATGTCGGAAGCAAGGATTCCCAAGAGCGTGCGGCTCGCCGTAGCGCAGACGCCCGTACGCGAAGACCCCCGAGACGTTGAAGCGCTGCGCGAAAGTGGGCGCGAGGTCCGTGCTCTGATGCGCGAGGCCAGTGCTCAGGGAGCGAGGCTCGTGCACTTTCCGGAAGGCGCAATCTGCTTTCCCAGCAAGTTCGTCATGTCCGTCGACGGCCCGGGCGCGGTCGGCCCGGCGGACTGGGACCGGTGCCAGTGGCCGGTGCTCCAATCGGAGTTGGCCGCGATCGCTGAGCTGGCCCGCGAGTTGCGGCTGTGGACGGTGATTGCATCGGTGCATCGCCTGACCGAGCCGAACCGCCCGCACAACAGCCTCTACGTCATCTCCGATCGCGGCGCCGTCGTCACGCGCTACGACGAACGTCTCCTGTCGAAGACGAAGGTCTCGTACATGTACTCGCCGGGCGTCTCACCGGTGACCTTTGAGGTCGACGGTGTGCGCTTCGGCTGCCTGCTCGGCATGGAGATCCACTACCCGGAGTTGTGGGCGGAATACGAGAAGCTGGATGTCGACTGCGTCCTGTTCTCTACCAGCGGCACTCCGGGTAACACCGCCGCCCAAGCCCAAGGCCACGCCGCGGTCAACAGCTACTGGGTCAGTTTGTCAGGGCCGGCACAGCACAGCGCCACCGTACCGTCCGGAATCGTCGCTCCCAATGGCCACTGGCTTGCGCGGTGCCCCGCGGACGGTTCGCCATCGGTAGCCGTCGTGGACCTCGACGACAGTTCCGAGTCCGCCGCGGACGCAGTGACCTACGGGCGTCCCTGGCGTCGTGAGGCGCGCGCGGGCATCTACACCGAGCACCAGGTGATCGACCCGCGCAGCGAAGACCGGACAGCGGCCTTCTAGCTCAGAAGCAGAATCCGAGGGGTTCGCGGGTACGGGATGGCTCCCGGTGCCGCGAACAGCTCGGATTCAGTGCGTCCCTCACCTTGGTGAAACGGCTGACGAGCGGAAGGCGCCTGGTGTGCCGGCTTACACCTGGCCCTACTGAGGGGAAGGCGCCTGCGCCGGGAGCGTGCGGACTACCGAAGCACGATCCGCCAGTTGACGGCGCAGGCGACCGTTCTCCACCGTGGTTTGGTGCAGCGCGCCCACCAGTGCCTCGACGTCGGCCCTGAGGTGGGCGAGTTACCGGCCGCCCGCCTCTGTTGTGGTCTTCCCGCGGGCCGGGCCGAGGGCGCCGGGGGTTCCGGGGCGTGGGCTGCGGGGTGTGCGCGTCGTGGTGAGGACCGTGGCCGTGGCGAGCAGGGCCAGCAGCGTCGCCGTCAGCGGGAACCACCGGTCGCCGAGGAGCGCGACGGACGCGCTGCCCGCGCCGCCGCCCGCCGCCATCCCGAGGTAGAGCGCGCTGCTGTTGAGGGAGATCAGCAGGGGCGCGTTGGGTGGGTCGATGGAGGCCAGCCGGTGGGGGAGGGCAACCGAGACGGACCAGCCGGCGACCGGGGTGACCAGGGCGTAGAGCAGTGCGCCCGGCATGGTCCGGCCGAGCCAGGGGAGGGACAGGAAGGCGAGGGCCGTGACCGCGCTCCCGGTAAGCATGACGCTGCGTACGCCCCAGTGGTCCACCGCCCGGCCGCCCAGCCAGCTGCCCGCCACCGACGCAACGCCCATCACCAGCATCACCAGGCTCAGCCGTCCGGCCTCGCCGCCCGTGGCGGGGTGCACGGCCGTGGCGATGTAGATGTACACGGAGTTGAAGGCGAGGAAGAAGAGGAAGGTGGTCGCCGTGGCCGCGACGACCCGCCGGTCGCGCAGCGGCGCCAGCCGCTCGCGCAGCCCGGGCGGGGCGGGTTTCCTGGGCTCCGTGGTCGGGGTGCCGACGCCGGATGCGGCACCAGGCGTAGCACCTGCGTCGGCACCCGGCGCCGCACCGGCCGCAGCGCCGGCCCGCGGCGCGCCACCGGCGGTAGGTACCCCGGGCGGGGCGGCCGAACTACCGGCGCCTGCACCGACGCCCGGCGCGCCGTCGGCCGAGCCACCAGCGGCGCGCAGGCCGGCCGCAGCGCCGGCACCCTGCGCGTCACCGGCACCCTGCCCGCCACCAGCCGCCCGCACCTCCGGCACCCCCGCCGCCCCCGGTAGCTCGCGCAGCAGCAGCGCCTGGCCCGCCAGGGCCGCCGCGCCGAGGGCGACGACCAGCCACATCGTCAGGCGCCAGTCCGTACGCCCGATCCAGGTGCCCAGCGGTACGCCGAGCGCGGTCGCCACCGTCATACCGCCGAGCACGGTGGCCAGCGCCCGGCCGCGCCGCTCGGGTGGGACGAGTGAGGTGGCGACGGCGTTGGCGGTCGGGGTGTAGAGCGCGGCTCCGGCGGCGGCCAGTACGCGGGTGGCGAGCAGCAGGGGGTACGTCGGGGCGAGGGCGCTCAGCGCGTTGGCCGCGGTGAAGACGGTGAGCGCGGTGAGCAGCAGTTGGCGGCGCGGCCAGCGGGCGGTGAGGGTGGCGAGGACGGGCGCGAGCAGGGCGTACGCGAGCGCGAAGACGGTGACCATTTGCCCGGCCGTCGGGACCGATACGTCCAGGTCGCGGGAGATCAGACCGAGGATCCCGGCCATCACCATGGAGTCGGTGCCCACCGCGAACGTGCCGAGGGCGAGCAGGAGCAGGCGTAGCCGCACGGGTGTCCTCCCCGAAAGATTGTTTGATGGATCTCCAACGATAGGGATGGTTGGACATCTGTCAAACTGTTTCGGGTGGACGGGTGTCAAACTGTTCGGAGGACCAGACGCACGCGAGAGCGAGGAAGGCATGGCGGACGAACGGCTGCCCCAGCCCGATGCCGAGGACATCGAGCTGGTGAAGGTCATGCACGCCCTCGGTGACCCGGTGCGCCTGTGGCTGCTGTGCGTCTACGGCGACGGCGAGGAACACAGCTGTGCGCCCGAGGCGGTGAGGCTCGAGCATTTCCACAAGTCGACCGTCTCGCACCACATGCGGGTGATGCGCGAGGCCGGGCTCACCACCACGCGAGTCGCCGGGCGCAACCGCTATGTGCGGCTGCGCCGCGACGAGCTCGACGCCAGGTTCCCCGGCCTCCTCGACGCGCTGCTCACGTCCATGCCGTGGAGCAGGCCTTCCTCGTGAGCGGGCCCGCTCAGGCCAGCTGATCCGGGAGCGGCGCCGCGTGGACCACCGTCAGCCCCGACACCGCCCGGGTCAGCGCCACATACAGGCGGCGCAGTCCGGTGCGCTCGTCCGGTTCGCCGTCGACCACCGCGGCCGGTTCGTCCAGCACCACGTAGTCGTACTCCAGACCCTTGGCCAGCGTCGCCGGGACGAGGGTGAGGCGGGCGGCGGCGCTGGTCTCCTCGCCGGGGGAGAGATACGCCAGGCCCGCCGCGTCCAGGGCGCCCGCCAGCACCGGGATTCGCGCGTCGGCCGCGATCAGGCCGATCGAGCCCTCGTGGCCCAGCGCCTCGTGGCAGGCGGCGATCACGGCGGAGTCGAGCGCGGCCGAGTCGAGCGCGGCGGAGCCAGGCGCGGCCGAGCCGGGCGCGGCGGAGTCCACCGCCCGTACGGAGAAGTCGCCCGCCGCCTCGCGGATCGAGGTGGCCTCCGACAGCCCGGGCGCGATGGCGGGCAGCAGCCGCGAGGCGTACGCGATCACCTCGCGCGGCACCCGGAAGCCCTGGGTCAGCTCCTCCACCGCCGCCCCGGACTTGCCGAGGTGGACGAGGGCGTCCTCCCAGGTCGCCGTCGCCCACGGGGTGGTGCCCTGGGCGATGTCGCCGAGGATGGTCGCCGAGCCGGTGGTGCAGCGGCGGCCCACCGCCCGGTACTGCATGGGGGACAGGTCCTGCGCCTCGTCCAGGACCACATGGCCGAGCGAGTGCGTGCGCTCGACGAGGTCGGTGGCCTCGTCGATGAGCACCGCGTCCGCCGAGGACCACTGCGCGGACTTCACACCGCGCGGCGGCTTCGCCCACAGGATGGTCTTCTGCTCGTCGGCGTCGAGGATCCCGTCCGCCTGCTCGGCGAGGAAGTCGGGGTCGGACAGCAGCCGCAGCACGAGCTTGGCCGGGTCGACGGGCGGCCAGATCTCCTTGACGGCCGCCTTCACGGCGGGGTTGCGGGCCACCGTGTCCTGCACCCGGTCGTCGGGCGCCTCGCCGGCCTGTTCCATCCGTACGAGCACGGCGTGCGCGATCCGCTGCGGCAGCGCCTCGCGGGCCGCGTCGTACCGGATGTCGCGGTCCAGCAACTCGCGGACCATCTCCTCCAGTTCGTACGCCGGGACCCGCCAGCGCCGCGAGCCGCGCACCACCACGCACGGCTCGGTCGGCAGCGTGACATGCGAACGTACGGCGCGGCGCAGCACCTCGGCCATCCGCGCGTCGCCCTTGAGGCCCGCCGCGTCGGCGCCGTCCGTGCCCCGCACCTCCACATGTGCGACGAGGTCGTCCACCGTGGCCTGCCCGACCTGCAACTCGCCGAGCGCGGGCAGGACTTGCTCGATGTAGTGGAGGAAGGACCGGTTCGGGCCGATGACGAGGGTGCCGGAGCGGGCGAGCCGCTCCCGGTGCGCGTACAGCAGATACGCCACCCGGTGCAGGCCGACCGCCGTCTTCCCGGTGCCCGGCGCCCCCTGGACGCAGACCGTGCCGCCGATCCCGGCGCGTACGATCTCGTCCTGCTCGGGCTGGATCGTGGCGACGATGTCCCGCATCGGGCCCACGCGCGGCCGCTCGATCTCGGCCTGGAGCAGCTTGCTGGCGTGCTCCGCCTCGCTCGGGTCGGTCAGGTGCTCGTCCTCGTACGCGGTCAGCTCGCCGCCGGTGTAGCCGAAGCGGCGGCGCAGCCCGATGTCCATCGGCGCCTTCTTCGACGCCTGGTAGAAGGGCTGGGAGACCGGGGCGCGCCAGTCGATGACCATCGGGTCGCCGTCGGCGTCGTGGACATGGCGCCGCCCGATATAAAAAGTTTCTGCTGAGCCGCCTCCGGCGGCGGGCTGCTCCCCCTCCGCGCCTTCCGCCGACTCCGCGCCCGGCGCGTGCAGATAGTTCAGGCGGCCGAAGAACAGCGGGGTGTCGGCCAGGTCGGCGAGGGCCTTGATGCGCTCGTCGATCTGGCGCTGGAGGACTTCGGCGTTGACCCAGTTGGCGGTGACGTTCTTGATGTCGAGGGCTTCGACATCGGCGCGCATGGCGCGCAGGGCGGCACGGGACGCGGTGAGATGGGTGCGCTCCCGCTCGAGCGGGTCGGGGTGGTCAGGGGCGTGCGAGGGCACGGCGTAGCCTCCGGCGTGTACGCAAAGCAGACAGACAAAGTGCGGGGCGTGAATGGCTCACGTCAGAAGCCGGCCGGTTTCCGTCCGGGCGGCGGCTCTCCCGGGGTGGCCGGGAGGCGGCAGACGGGCGATTGTAGCCAGTGCTCGGCGGGGCCGCGAATGATTTTCCCCGCGGCTTTCCCCACGGTTTTCCTCGCAGCCTTCCCCGAGGCCTTCCCCGATGCCTTCCCCACAGCCTTCCTCGCGGACCGGCCTGGTTGGATGGGCCAGGCAGTGAGGGAGACGAGGGAGAGGGAGGTGGCGCATGGCCCGTGCGGGGCTGACGCCTGAACGGGTGGCGGAGGCGGCGGCGGATATGGCGGACTCCGTCGGCCTGGAGAACGTCACGATCTCCGCGCTGGCGCGCAGCTTCGGAGTGGCCGACGCGAGCCTGTACTCCCACGTCAAGAACCTCCGGGACCTGCGCGTACGGGTCGCCTTCCGCGCCGCGAGCGACTTCGCCGACCGCCTCACCGCGGCCGTGGCCGGGCGCGCCGGGCGCGACGCCCTGATCGCCTTCGCCAACGCCTACCGGGCCTTCGCGCTTGAGCACCCCGGCCGGTACGCGGCGACGAACATCGAGATCGACCCCGAAGAGGCCGCCCGGTCCACGGGCGGCGCCCGCATCATCGAGGCCACGACCGCCGTGTTCCGCGCGTACGAACTATCCGGCCCGGATCTGACCGACGCCATTCGGCTGGTGCGCAGCACCTTCCACGGCTACGCCAGCCTCGAGGCGATCGGCGCCTTCCGGGACCCGCGTGACGTCCAGGCGTCATGGGAGCGCGGGGTCAACGCCCTGGCCACGCTCCTGGAGAACTGGCCGTCGGACCAGTGAATTTGCGGTGAGTATGGGACAGCGACACGCCGACACGACGGCGTGTCGCTGTCCCATACTCACCGCAAATCAGGCGTCCTCGACGTCCTCGCCCGCCAGCAGCGCGTTCGCGTCCACGATCCGGTAGGCGTACCCCTGCTCGGCGAGGAACCGCTGGCGGTGGGCGGCGAAGTCCTGGTCGATCGTGTCGCGTGCGACGACCGAGTAGAAGACCGCCTGGTGGCCGTCCGCCTTCGGCCGCAGGACGCGGCCGAGGCGCTGGGCCTCCTCCTGGCGGGATCCGAACGTCCCCGACACCTGGATGGCGACCGTGGCCTCCGGGAGGTCGATCGAGAAGTTGGCGACCTTGGAGACGACGAGGACGGAGATCTCGCCCCGCCGGAAGGCGTCGAACAGCTTCTCGCGCTGCGCGTTCGTCGTCTCGCCCTTGATGACGGGCGCGTCCAGATGCTCGCCCAGCTCGTCGAGCTGGTCGATGTACTGGCCGATGACCAGGGTCTGCTGCCCCTTGTGCCGCGCCACCAGCGCCTCGGTGACCTTGCGCTTGGAGTCGGTCGTCGCGCAGTAGCGGTACTTCTCGTCGGCCTCGGCCGTCGCGTACGCCAGGCGCTCGTGCTCCGTCAGATTGACCCGGACCTCGACGCAGTCCGCGGGCGCGATATAGCCCTGCGCCTCGATCTCCTTCCACGGCGCGTCGAAGCGCTTGGGGCCGATGAGGGAGAAGACATCGGACTCCCGGCCGTCCTCCCGCACCAGCGTCGCGGTCAGGCCGAGCCGGCGGCGCGCCTGCAGATCGGCCGTGAACTTGAAGACCGGCGCGGGCAGCAGATGCACCTCGTCGTAGACGATCAGGCCCCAGTCGCGGGAGTCGAAGAGCTCCAGGTGCGGGTAGATGCCCTTCCGCCTGGTCGTGAGGACCTGGTACGTGGCGATGGTGACCGGGCGGATCTCCTTGCGCGTGCCGCTGTACTCGCCGATCTCCTCCTCGGTGAGCGAGGTGCGCTTCACCAGCTCGTGCTTCCACTGGCGGGCCGAGACGGTGTTGGTCACCAGGATCAGGGTGGTGGACTTGGCGGTGGCCATCGCCCCCGCGCCCACCAGCGTCTTCCCGGCGCCACAGGGCAGGACGACGACCCCGGACCCGCCGTGCCAGAACCCCTCGACGGCCTGCTTCTGGTACGGCCGCAGCGCCCAGCCGTCCTCGTCCAGCTCGATCGGATGTGCCTCGCCGTCCACATACCCGGCCAGGTCCTCGGCGGGCCAGCCCAGCTTGAGCAGCGCCTGCTTGATCTGCCCGCGCTCGGACGGGTGGACCGCCACCGTGTCCGGGTCGATGCGCTGGCCGACCAGCGGCTGGATCTTCTTCGAGTGCAGCACCTCCTGGAGGACCGGGCGGTCGGAGGTCTCCAGGACCAGGCCATGGGTGGGGTGCTTGAGCAGCCGCAGCCGCCCGTAGCGCGCCATGGTCTCGGCGACGTCGACAAGGAGGGCGTGCGGGACGGGATAGCGGGAGTACTGGACGAGCGCGTCCACGACCTGCTCGGCGTCGTGCCCGGCCGCGCGGGCGTTCCACAGGCCGAGCGGCGTCACCCGGTAGGTGTGGATGTGCTCGGGAGCCCGCTCCAGCTCGGCGAAGGGGGCGATGGCGCGGCGGCAGGCGTCAGCCTGCTCGTGGTCCACCTCGAGCAGGAGCGTCTTGTCGCTTTGGACGATCAGCGGTCCGTTCACGCGCCTGGGCCCTTCATGACGGGGTTGGGGGGCAAGCATCCAGTGTTACGCACTCGGGAGGGTGAACGGGAATGGTCACGCTCCCGCCGGGTCGTCCGCCAGCTCCGCGACCCCCGTGATCCGGTGCAGCGGGTACGTGCGCACCTCGTCGGCCGTGTGGTCGTACGCCGTGACGAAGCCGCCCTCGACGCGCACCGGGGCGATGACGCGCTGGCTGGCCGCGCCGTCCGCGTTGACGTAGCCGATCCAGACGGCCGAGCCGGTGAGGGCCGCGGCCTGCATGGTGGCGAGGGTGTCGGCGGAGGTGGTGCGGGGGAGCCGGCCGCTGTCGGTGGCGGACGCCGGGACCGGCTTGTGGGGGGCCGTCGCGGCGCGGTCACCCGCGCGGATGGCGCGCACCGCCGCGCCCAGAAGAGTGTCGTCTGGCATCGGCGGGCCCTCGGGCACGGGCGCGGGGGCCGAGCGGGGCGGGGTGCGGTGGGCCTCGGCGCGGGTGATCAGCACATCGCCCTCGGCGGACTCGGCGGCCGGTGCGTACCCCATCGCGCGCAGGCCCTCCAGCAGCGCGTCCGGCGCCGCCTGCGCGGCCAGCACGGTCGGTGCGAGGCGGCGCAGCCGCAGGCCGGCCGAGCGGCGGTCGGCGAGGATCTCGGTCAGCAGGGTGTCGTCGTCGCAGCGTACGTAGGCGGAGGCGGCGCCGACGCGGAGCCGGCCGTGCTTACGGGCCACGTCGTCGATGAGGTAGGCGAGCGGCTGGGGCACCGGGGTGCGGGAGTGCTCCGCGAGGAACGCGTGCAGGTCGGACGCCGCCTGCCCGGCGTCCAGCGCGCGGCGTACGGAGGCGGGGGTGAAGCGGTAGACCGTGGCGCCGCCCTTGGACTCCACCTCGGCCAGGACGCCGAGCGTCGCCGCGAGCGGCCGCTCCAGCGGACCGGGCGCGACGGCGGTGAGGTCGGCCTGGAGGAGGACGTGGTCCAGCGGCTGGGGCAGCAGCGGCGCGAGCAGCCGCGCTGCCGTCGCCGCGGCGACGGCAGCCTCGGCCCCGGACAGCGGTCGGCCGGGCAGGGAGGGGGCGTTGGCCTGGTCCGCGGCTTGGCCTCCGGCCTGGGCAGCGGTCTGGCGTCCGGTCGCGGCGGCTTGGCCTCCGGCGTTGGCGGTTGTCCGGCCTGCGGCCTCCGGGTCCTGGTCTCCGGCCTGGGCGGCGGTCCGGCTCGCGGCCTCAGGGGCGGGCCGACCCGCGGTCGGGCCTCCGGCTTCGGCGGCCGTCCGGCCTCCGGCCTCAGGGGCGGACCGGCCCGCGGTCGGGCCTCCGGCCTCGGCGGCTGTCCGGCCGGCGGCCCGGCCTTCCGCGGCCTTGCCTTCCGCAGCCTGCGGCGCGGCGGCCCGGCCGCCCCCCGCGGCGCGGGTCTTCTTGGTGCCGCCTGACTCGCCGGCCGCGGGGGCCGCCGGGGGTGGGACCGCGGGTGGGCGGGGGCCGAGGAGGGCGGCGCCGTGGGTGGAGAGGGCGCCGCGGCCGGTGACGCCGAGCAGTTCGGCCTCGGTGAGCGTCCACTGGGCCAGCCGGGAACGCAGGTCGTCGGCGGGTGCGCCGCGGTGGGTCGGGCGCTCCCAGCGCAGGCGGGCCAGGAGCGCTTCGGTGGTGGGCGGGGCACCGGGTGGGAGGGTGGCGAGGAGTTCGAGGACGCGGCGGCGCACCTCGGGGGCGGGGGAGCGGTCCAGCTCCGGGCCGAGGGCCGCGAGCGTACGGCCCTTCGCGTCGCGGCCGCCGACCAGCCCCGATGTGCGGGTCGCGGTCAGCCAGGCGGCGGCGAGCCGCGCCCAGCGCTCCTCGGCGGGCAGCCTGAGCCAGTCGTCGTAGGCGGGGGTGGGCGCGTAGCGCTCGTCCGTCTCGCCGTCGGAGGCGAGCAGCCCGGCCGCGTACGCCAGCTCCACCCAGAACGCGGCCACCGGCTCGGACACATCGAGCGCCGCGGCGGTCCGCTTGAGGTCCCGTACGCTCACGCCGCCCGCGCGCAGGACGGGTGGTCCCGCGGTCTCCCACTGGCCCAGCAGCTCCTCGACCGTGGACAGCGCGGTGAAGGCCTCGCTCGCCGCTGTGGCGTCCACAGCCTGTGGATTGTGCCGCGCCGCGGGCGGAAGGGGCGGCGGCAGCGGTTCGGGCGTGCGGTGCGCGCGGCCGCCGCGCAGATGCAGGGCCACCTCGCGGGGCAGCACCACATTGCGCGGCCCGGACGGCAGCAGCAGGCCGCGGGCCAGCAGCCATTCGACGGGCGGGCTGGGCGAGGCGACGGACGCCTCCCCGTACGGCGGGCCCCAGGTCAGCCTGGACAGGACCGCCGTCGCGCCGGCGGGGGCCGCCACCAGCAGCGCCGCCATACGGGGGCGGTCGCCGAAGAGCCCGGTCAGGGCGGCCACCGCGGTGACCGGGTCGTGGGTGGGCGGCAGCCCTGCCGCCGCCAGGATCTCCTGCAGCCGGCCGGGGGACATACCGGCCGTGGCCTCCTGGACGGTGGGGCCCAGACCGGTCGGGGAGGGGACCGTGGGCGAGGGGGCCAGCAGCTCATGGGCGGTGCGGACCAGGCGCAGCCGGTCGTCGCCACCCCAGGCGAGGGCCTGGGCGCGCAGGGTGGCCACGGCGCGGGGGAGTTCGGCGAGGATCTGGCCGCGGGTGGCCTCGTGGGGCGCTTCGGGGGGTGCTTCGTGGGTCGTGGGTGTGGTCGGGAGCGCGGCGCCGGGCGGCTCCTGCGTCGCGCCGGGCGTCTCCGCGGCGGGCTCCGGGGCGGGCTCCGGGGCGTCGCCGGCCATCAGCGAGCTCAGCGTCTCGTACGAACACGGGTCCGGCGCGACCGCCAGCGCCTCCGCGGTCTGCAGCGCGAACCGGTCCAGCCGCTCCACCGCCCGTACGACCGAGGCGCGGGTGCCGGCCCGGGTGGCGAGCTGGGTGAGGTCGTTCGGCACGGGGGACAGCAGGTCGGGGCGGGCGCGCAGAAGGGTGGCGAGGGCGTCGTCGGGGCGGGTGCGCAGCTCTTCGGCGAGCGTGCGCGGCGCTCCGCGGCCGCTGTCCCGTGGGCCGGTCTCTGCAGGCACGTATGCCTCCCGATTCCGCGAGCTGGTCATTCGATCCACGATACCGGGGGGTGATGACGAGCCGGGGGTGCGGCGGGCGGCCGGTCCGGCGCGGTACCGTCGGAACGATCTGATACGCCAGCGGTGCGCATTGTCAGGGGTCTTGGTGGGGATCGAGAGCGAACAGCTCGTCTACGACTATCTGAGCCGTGTCGGCGATCTGGCACACCAGCGGGGGTTGTCATCCGGCGACCGGATGCGGCTGGTCTCCGAGTTGCGCGCCGATATCGACCAGCGGCGGGCGTCGTCCGCCGGTTCGGACAGCCCGGCGGGGGTGAAGCGGATCCTCGCGAAGCTGGGCACGCCCTCGGAGGTGGTGACCGCCGCGGGTGGCCGCCCGGGAGCGGGCGCCGCGACGAATGGCGGCGCGACGAATGGCGGAGCGGCGGATGACGGCCCGGCTGGTGGCGGCCCGGCGGGCGGCGGTGCGGCGGGCGGCGGTGCCGCGGGTGCGGGGAGTGCGGGGCGCGCGAGCGGGGCGTACGGGGGTGCGGAGCCGTCGCGCGGAGCGGGCGCGACCGGGATGGCGCGGGCGGCCCGCGAGAAGCTGTCCGGGTTCGCCGAGCGCAGCGGGCTGATCGGCAAGGTGCCCTCCCCGCGCGACGGCGACTCCCCGGCCCGGCCCGAGTCCCCGTCCGGCGAAGCTCCGGCAACAGACCCCAGGCCGTCGCCCCGTCCGCGGTCGGCCACCGCCGCGTCGCCGCCTCATCTCGCGGGCGAGGACGAGCTCGGCCCCCGCGAGTCCAACCCCGACTGGTGGCATACCGAGCCGGGCCCGTTCCTCCAGCCCGAGCAGCGCGATTCGCCGTTCGGCCAGGTGGAGGGGTTCGTCGGCGGGGTGGAGATCCCCGAACTGCTCGGCCGGCCGCCCGAGACGGACCAGGACCACGAGGGTGCCGCCGAAGGAGCCGCGGGCGCGGGTACGGGCACGGAACAGGGCGCCGACGCGGGCGCGGCGGAGGCGGAGGCCGACACCGGCGGCGGCAAGGCCGCCCGTAAACCGGGGCTGCTGCGCCGGGCGCTGCGGCGGCGTGGCGCGAAGGGCGACGGCGGCGGAGACGGGGCCCGGAAGGCAGGCTCCCTCGGCCTGTTGCCCCTGTTGGCGGTCGTGCTGCTCGTGGCCGGTGCCGCGATGGGCGAACTCCTCGTGATGGCCTTCGGCTGGGTGATCATCTACGGCGCGCGCAAGCTGTCGCGTGCCGAGATGAGGTGGGCCGCGCTGGGCATGCCCGGCCTGGTCGTGGCCGCGACCATGGCCTGGCTGTGGGGCCGGGCCTCCGGCAGATGGGGTGAGCCGATCCCCGAGAACGGCATGGGGGACGCGGTGCGGGCGGCCTGGCCGGTCGTTGTGCGCGCCGCGGCGATCGCGTCGGCGCTCTTCCTCGTCTGGCGTACGAGGCGCCGCCGCTGACCCCGGTACCTGACCGGGCCCGTGGTGAGCGCCACGTCGGCGGCACGGAGTCAGCGGTTCCGCGCAGGGGAGAATGTCGGGCATGTCTTCGTCTTCGCCCGCATCTGCTGCCGCGCCCGCCGCCTCCGCCACATCTGCCGCGCCCGCCGCATCCGCGCACCCCGTGACCGTCGGTTTCGACCTCGACATGACCCTGATCGACTCCCGCCCCGGTATCAAGGCCGCCTACGAAGAGCTCTCCGCCGTCACCAGCACCTTCATCGACACCGACCTCGTCATCACCCGCCTCGGCCCGCCGCTGGAGCAGGAGCTCGCGCACTGGTTCCCGAAGGAGCGGATCGACGAGGTGGGGGACCTGTACCGCGAGCTGTACCCGGAGTACGCGATAGCCCCCACGCCCGCCATGTCCGGCGCCCGCGAGGCCGTCGCCGCGGTGCAGGCGGCCGGTGGGCGCGCGGTCGTGGTGACGGCCAAGCACGAGCCGAACGCCAAGCTGCACCTGAGCCATCTCGGCATCGAAGCGGACGCGGTCGTCGGCTGGCTGTGGGCCGAGGCGAAGGCGGAGGCGCTGCGCGAGCACGGCGCATCGGTGTACGTCGGGGATCACACGGGCGACGTGCGCGGCGCACGCACGGCGGGCGCGCTGTCCGTGGCGGTCGCGACCGGGCCGTGCGATGCGGAGGAGCTGCGTACGGCGGGGGCCGATGTGGTGCTCGACGACCTGACCGCCTTCCCGGCATGGCTGGCCCGCCACCTGGAGGGATGATCCGCTCAGGCGTCGTGCGGACCGGCCCTCCCCGGGTCGGCCGCGCGCCGCTGCGCCGCGATCGAGCGCAGCAGGCCCGCCGCGGAGAGCGCGAAGCCGACGCCCATCAGCATGCACACGAAGTACGCGGCCGATGGCAGTGGGTGCAGGCCCAGGAAGAGCGGGGCTACGGTGATCAGAGTGGCCACGGCGCCCACGCCGAAGACGATCACCCCCAAACGCACCATCCGGTCGCCAGGGGCCGTTCCGTCGTGTGGTGTTTCATTGCTCACCGCAACAGGGTAGGTCGGAGCAGAGCGCGCGTAGGAACCACCACCCGGAACCACCCGGGTACGTCTTGTCACCAGGCTCCGGACCATTAGCCTTGGTGCTGGCGGGTCTTACGACCCGCTGTAGTGCTATCCAGACCTGTTTTTACGTGTTTTCCGACGAGTGACGAGGACGAGGACAGACGTGCCTACCGGCAAGGTCAAGTGGTTCAACAGTGAGAAGGGCTTCGGCTTTCTCTCCCGTGACGACGGCGGCGACGTCTTCGTCCACTCGTCAGTGCTCCCGGAAGGCATTGACTCGCTGAAGCCAGGACAGCGGGTCGAGTTCGGCGTCGTCGCCGGTAACCGCGGTGACCAGGCGCTTTCGGTGACGGTGCTGGACCCGACCCCCTCTGTCGCGGCAGCCCAGCGGCGCAAGCCCGATGAGCTGGCGTCCATCGTCCAGGACCTGACCACCCTGTTGGAGAACGTGACGCAGCAGTTGGAGCGCGGGCGCTACCCCGACAAGGCACATGGCCACAAGATCGCGGACATGCTGCGGGCGGTGGCCGACCAGCTCGACGTCTAGCAGACCAGAAGTTCAGAAGTCCGGTTGGGCGCGGTCCGGCTGGACGAACTCCAGCGCGTTGTGGCCGAGGGGCGGCACCAGCCCCTCGGCCGCCGCACGTGTGAGCAGCCCGCGCACCGCGGCGTAGCCGTCCTCGCCCAGGTCGGCGGTGAATTCGTTCACGTAGAGCCCGATGTGCTGATCGGCGACCGCCGGGTCCATCTCCTGTGCGTGCTCCAGGACGTATCCGCGCGAAGCCGTCGGGTCGTCCCAGGCCGCCCGCACGGACGTACGCGTGGCCTCGGCGATGGCCCGCAGCCGCTCGGCGCCCAGCGACCGCTTCGCGACGATCGCGCCGAGGGGGATCGGCAGACCCGTGGTGAGCTCCCAGTGCTCGCCCATGTCGGCCAGGCAGTGCAGACCGTAGTTCTGATACGTGAATCGGGCTTCGTGGATGACCAGCCCGGCGTCGACCCGGCCGTCCCGTACGGCGGGCATGATCTGGTCGAACGGCAGCACGATGACCCGGCCCACCCCGCCCGGCACCTCACCGGCCGCCCACAGCCGGAAGAGCAGATACGCCGTCGAGCGTTCGCTCGGCACGGCGACCGTCTTGCCCGCCAGGTCCTTGGCCCGCCCCGGCTCCTTGGTGAGCACCAGCGGACCGCAGCCGCGCCCGAGCGCGCCGCCGCACGGCACCAGCGCGTAGTCGCGCAGGATCCACGGCAGAACGGCGTACGACACCTTCAGCACATCGCGCTCGCCGCGCTCCGCCATGCCGTTGGTGATGTCGATATCGGCGAAGGTGACGTCGATCGCGGGCGCGTCCGGGACGCGGCCGTGTGCCCAGGCGTGGAAGACGAACGTGTCGTTCGGGCAGGGCGAGTACGCGATGCTCAGCGGCTGCGGGGGCGTCTGGGCTGTCATTTGCTGGGTCCCTTCCAGGTGGCGAGGGCGGGCGGGAGGTGACGGAATGCGCCCGCCAGGGCGTCGAGCGCCTCGCCGATCCGCCAGGCGGCCCGGTCGCGCGGGCCGACGGCGTTGGAGATCGCCCGTAGCTCCAGAACGGGCACGCCGTGCGCGGCGGCGGCCTCGGCCACCCCGAAGCCCTCCATCGCCTCGGCGGCGGCGGCCGGGTGCCGTCGGCACAGCTCCGCGGCGCGCTCGGCGCTGCCGGTCACGGTCGAGACGGTGAGCACCGCGCCGCGCACCGCCCCAGTCGCCTCGGCCACGGCCCGTACGAGCGCGGGCGGCGGGAGGTGTTCGACGGTCCCGAAGCCGAGTTCGGTGACGGCGGCGAAGCCGTCGGGGGTCTCGGCGCCCAGGTCGGCGGCCACGATCGGCTCGCCGACGACGACGGAGCCGAGGGGCGCGGGGGCGAAGCCGCCACCGATGCCGGCCGAGACGACCAGCCCGTACGGCGCGTGTCCGAGCTCGGCGGCGGTGAGGGCCGTGGCGGTCGCCGCCGCCGCGGCGGCGGGGCCGACCCCGGCGTCCAGCGCGTCCACGGTGAGCGGGGGGCGTACGACCCGGTGCAGCGTCCGCCCGCCGGGTACGGAGACCTCGGATTCGGAGACCTCGGCTTCGGCGGCTTCAGCTGCGGCTGTCGCGCCGATGACGCCGCGTACCACCGCGTCCCGCTCGGCGGGCACGGCGGTGACGACGAGTACGCGCATCAGCGGCTCCCGGATCTCCTGGATCTCGCGGATCTCCCGGTCAGGCGTCGGCGGTCGGACGCCGGGTGTCAGGCGTCGGCTGTCAGGCGTCGCGCGTGAGCTTGATCGGCCAGGCGCCCTTGATCCCGCTGTTCTTGCCGGTCTCCACGACCACGATCGTCACGCTGTCGAGCGTGGTGGTCTGGCCGGTCTGCGGGTTCGTCTGCTCGAACAGCTTGTCGCTGTCGAGGCTGCGGTAGGTCTTCTTGGACTGGCCGTTGATGACGCCGTGGGCCTCGCTTATCACGAGCCATCCCGACTCGGCGATCTTCGGGTCCACGCCGACCCGCACCTTCTCACCGGGGCTGACCGACAGCGACTCCGCGGGCTTCGCGGTCAGGCACGCCGTGACCTTCTTCTCGGACTTGGCGACGACCTTGTCGTCCTTGTAGCAGCCCTTGGCGGCCTCGGTCGTCACGGTCTTCGAACCGACCGTGACCGTCGCCAGCGGGGTCGGCTTGTCGCAGGCGGAGAGGGCGACGATGCCAAGGGACAGGGCACAGGCGGCGGTGGCGGCCCGGCGGCCCTTGCCCCTGGTAAACAGCGCAGCGGTCATGCGGGCAGGCTACCGGGCTGGGTTGATCAAGCCACGCGGGGGTGTGTCGCTCCCTGCCGGGCGGCCGCCAGCAGCCCCCGTACGCTCGCCGCCGCGCCCAGCGCGATCATCGCCCCGGCGACCGCCATACCGAGCGCGCCGCTGAGCGGGAGAACGATGCCCACGGCCCCGCCGATGACCCACGCCAGCTGGAGCGTGGTCTCCGAGCGGGAGAAGGCGGAGGTACGGACCCGCTCGGGCACATCGCGCTGGATCAGCGCGTCCAGCGACTGCTTGGCCAGCGCCAGCGCGAACCCGGCGGTCGCGGCCACGACGGCGACCATGACCGCGCTGTAGAGGGCGGCCGACACGATGAGCACCCCCAGGGCCGAGGTCAGCACCACCGCGATGATCCGCTCCGGCCCGCGCGCCCGCAGCCAGGCGCCGATCGCCGTACCCAGCGCGTTGCCGCCGCCCGCCGCGACCGCGGCCACGCCGAGCGAGATCTCGGGGGACAGCCCGCCCAGTGGGTGCTCGCGGAGCAGAAAGGCGAGGAAGAAGGTCAGGAAGCCGGACAGCGCCTTGAGGGAGGAGCATGCCTCCAGGGCGTGCAGCACGGAGGGGCTGACGTTGCGCAGGCCGACGCGGCGCGGAGCCTTGTCGCTCACCTTGTCTGTCTTGTTGGACTTCTCGCCTGTATCGCCTGTATCGCCTGTATCGCCTGAATCGCTTGTATTACTTGTATCGCCTGCCTTGCCGCTTGTGTCGCTCGCCGAGTGTGTCGGCTTCGGCAGATGCAGATGGTGCTCACCGGAGGTGAGCTGCACCTTGCCCTCGCCCTTCGCCGAGTCGACCTTGTGCGGCAGCGTGAAGGAGAGGAAGCCGCCCCCGACGAACACCGCGCACGCCCCGTACAGCGGCCAGCTCGGCCCTATCTGGTGCAGCCCGGCCCCGATGGGCGCCGCCAGACCGGTCGCGAGCAGCCCGGCGAGCGTGACTCGTGAGTTCGCCTTGACCAGCGAGAAGCGGGGTGGGAGCAGGCGTGGCACGACGGCGGACCGTACGACGCCGTACGACTTGGAGGCCACCAGTACGCCCAGCGCCTCCGGGTACAGCTCGAGCCCGCCGCCCGCCACCGCGCCCGCGATCATGAGCGCGAGCACGGCGCGCGAGAGCATGGCGCTGGCCATCGCGGCGCGCCGGCCGTGCGGAAGGCGGTCGAGCAGCGGGCCGACGACGGGGGCGAGCAGGGTGAAGGGGGCCATGGTGATGGCCAGGTAGAGGGCGACGCGCCCGCGCGCCTCGGCGGTCGGTACGGAGAAGAAGACGGTGGAGGCGAGGGCGACGGTGATCAGCATGTCGCCCGCGGAGTTCACGGCGTGCAGTTCGATCAGCTTGCCGAGGCCGGATTCGCCGGCGCCGTGGGCGTGGGTGGCCCGGCGGATGCCTCTGCCGGTCGCGGTGAACGGGAGGTGCAAGGCTCGGCCGATGCGACGGCCATGCCGTCGCATCGGGCCGTCGCCGATGAACCTCGTGACTTCCACCCGACCATGGTGCAGCCAACAGGGCCGGTATGTGAGGCCCCTGACCGCCATCCGGAACTATGCGTTCCCCTTTGGTGACTCATGGGCGACTTCTTCCACCGCGTTCGGACGGCTTCCGGATGGCTTCCGGACGGCTTCCGGACGGACGGGGGTGGGGCGGGGAGGGCCGGACAGGGTAGCGTGCGTTACGCGCCACCGACGGTCGTTCTTGGCCACGCGCCGAGTCGTCATCCCGCAGAATGGATGAGACATACAAGGTGCGCCCGAGGCCGGATCGGGTGCGGACGTCGACGCGGTCCTATGGTCCGCTCCGTCCGTGCTCCCGCGTCCCGGCCGTGTGGCTGGCGCACTCGTCAAACGGCTGCGACGGCGTGGAAGAGAGAATCGATCCTGTGAGTGCTGCGATGCGAAGCCGTACCCCCGACCGCCTGTGCGCCGAGGCGGTCGAGCTCGCGCGTGAGGCGGCGGCGGAAGCCGCCCATCCAGGCACGGTCGGCGCGCATGTGCGCGCGATCGCCGACGCGGACCGCGTCGTCACCCACCTCTTCGAGTGCCAGGAACTGGGCTACCGGGGCTGGCGCTGGGCGGTGACCGTCACCCGTGCCTCCCGCGCGAAGGTCGTCACCGTCGACGAGACGGTGCTGCTGCCAGGACCGGACGCGCTGCTGGCGCCGGAGTGGGTGCCCTGGAGCGAGCGGCTGCGCCCCGGCGACCTGGGCCCGGGCGATCTGCTCCCCAGCGAGGCCGAGGACCTGCGGCTTGAGCCCGGCTACTCGGGCGAGGACGTCCCGCCGCCGAACTCGATCGTCTCGGAGGAGATGCAGCAGCTCGCGGCGGTCGAGGACGCCGATGTGACGGCGGGCGCGCCCGCCGTACAGGAGGCGCCGCCCGCGGTCGGGAGCATCGCGTCGGTCGCCGAAGAGCTGGGCATGCGCCGCGCCCGCGTGCTCTCCCGTTACGGGCTGTATGACGCGGCGGACCGCTGGGACGATGCGTTCGGCGCCAAGACGCCGATGGCGCAGGCCGCCCCCGCGTCCTGCGCGACCTGCGGCTTCCTGATGCCGCTCGCCGGGTCGCTGCGGCAGGCGTTCGGGGTGTGCGCGAATGAGTTCAGCCCGGCGGACGGGCGCGTGGTGTCCCTGTCGTACGGCTGCGGGGCGCACTCCGAGGCCGCCGTCATGCCGAAGCCGCCGCGCCCGGCGGCGCCCGTGATCGACGAGACGATCGTCGAGCCGCTGGCGCTGCGGGGGCCCGCGGAGCGGACCGGGGGGTCGGTGGAGGCGGATGCGCCGGCGGAAGAACTCGGCCATTCCTGATCGGTGAGGCCGTTCCTGTTCGGCCATTCTTGATCGGCTCCCGGGCCTCGCCTCTTGGCGCCCGCTCTCCCGTCTCCTGTGGGCTCTCCCGTCTCCTGCGGAAGGAGGGCGCCGCGAGATCGGGGGCGAGGTGGCGGTACGTTCGGCCACAGCAGTGGGGAAGGCGGGCCGTGGGGGAACCCGGTGACGCGGGACGCATCCCCAGGGACTGACCCAGACGGACCCAAACGGTCCCCGACCAGGACCCCGGAGGCGACACGTGAGCAGCACGGCGATGGTGCGAGGCGCGACGGAGGACGCGGATCCGTTCGGGACCGCGCGGCTGCGGCGCGGCGTACTGGACGCCTGGGCCGCTTCGCCCGCGAGGTTCCGTGAGGACGCCAACGCCGAGGAGGACCTGGCGTTGGGCGGCCACCGGGATCGCCTCGTGGTCGAGTTGGCGCAGAACGCGTCGGACGCCGCCGCCCGGGCCGGGGTGCCCGGCCGGCTGCGGCTGACCCTGCACCCGGCGCGGGACGGCGAGCCCGCCGTGCTGGCGGCGGCCAACACCGGGGCGCCGCTGGACGCGGCCGGTGTGGAGTCGCTGTCCACGCTGCGGGCGTCCGCGAAGCGGGACACCGCCGCGTGGGACGAGCCCGGCGCGGCGGTCGGCCGGTTCGGCGTGGGCTTCGCGGCGGTGCTCGCGGTCAGCGACGAGCCCGCGGTCGTGGGCCGCTCGGGCGGTGTGCGCTGGTCGCTGGTGGAGGCGCGCGAGCTGGCGTACGGCGCGGCGGCGGCGAGCCCCGGCCTCGGGGACGAGCTGCGCCGCCGCGACGGGCACGTACCGCTGCTGCGGCTGCCGCTGCCCGCCGAGGGCACCGCGCCCGAGGGGTACGACACGGTGGTCGTGCTGCCGCTGCGCGACGGCGCCGCCCAGGACGTGGTGGAGCGGCTGCTGACCGGTGTCGACGACGCGCTGCTGATCACGCTGCCGGGCCTGGCCGAGGTCGTGGTCGAGACCCCTGAGGGCGTACGGACGCTGCGTCGCCGCGAGGAGGGCCCGTACACGGTCGTCGAGGACACCGGCGTCGAGGACACCGGCGCCACGGGCGGGGCCCGCCGGTGGCGGACCGAGACCGCGGGCGGCCCGCTGGACGCCGCGCTGCTCGCCGACCGCCCGGTGGAGGAGCGGCTGCGGCCGGTGTGGTCGGTGACCTGGGCGGTACCGGTGGACGCGGAGGGTGCCCCGGCGCGGCCGGACACGGCCCCGGTGGTGCACGCGCCGACGCCGACGGACGAGCCGCTGGGCGTGCCCGCGCTGCTCATCGCCTCCTTCCCGCTGGAGCCGACCCGCCGCCACACCGCCCCCGGGCCGCTGACGGACTTCCTGGTGGAGCGGGCGGCCGAGGCGTACGCGGCGCTGCTGCGCGGCTGGCACCCGGTGGGGGTCGGCACGATCGGCCTGGTCCCCGGCCCGCTGGGCAAGGGGGAGCTGGACGGCGAGCTGCGGCGGCGGATCCTGGAGCTGCTGCCGCGCGTGCCGTTCCTGCCCAGCGCCGCCGCCCCGGTGGGTGGTGAGACGGACGGTGGGACCGAGACGGGCTGGCTGGGCTCGCCGGACGCGCTGGGCCCGGACGCCGCGCGGGGCGGTCCGCGGAACCCGGGCGGCGGTGCGCCGGCCGAGCGGTGGGACGACGAGATCCTGGGCGACGTCCTCGTCGGCGGCTCGGACAGCGAGCCGTACGCGCTGCGGCCCCGGGACGCCGAGATCCTGGAGGGCGTGGGCGCCGAGACCGTCCAGGTGCTGGCCGAGCTGTTCCCGACGCTGCTGCCCGCCGGTCTCGAACGGCGGCAGGAGCTGCGGGTGCTCGGCGTGGCGCGGGTGCCGCTCGGCGAGGTGATCGACCGGCTCGCGGGCGTCGAGCGCGCCCCGGCGTGGTGGCGGCGGCTGTACGACTCGCTGGGCGGCACCGACCCGGACCGGCTCACCGGGCTGCCGGTGCCGCTGGCGGACGGGCGTACGACGATCGGGCCCCGGCAGGTGCTGCTGCCGCTGCCGGGCGAGACGGGCGGCGAGGCGGCCGAGGGCGGGGCGCAGGGCGACGACCGGCACCGCACCCTGGCGCGTCTCGGCCTGAAGGTCGCGCACCCGGACGCGGCCCACCCGCTGCTGGAGAAGCTGGGCGCGACCCCCGCGACCCCGCGGGCCGTGCTGACCACGCCCCAGGTGCGGGCCGCGGTCGCGCACTCGCTGGAGGCGGAGGACGAGTACGACCCGTTCACGGACGACGAGGGCGCGCCCGCCGCCGCGCTCGACCCCGACACCCTCGCCGAGACGGTCCTCGGCCTCGTCCAGCAGGCCCGGCTCGCGCCCGGCGACGAGCCGTGGCTGGGCGCGCTGGCGCTGACCGACGAGGAGGGGGAGCTCGCCCCCGCCGGGGAGCTGGTCTTCCCCGGGAGCGCCTTCGAGCGGGTGATGCGGGAGGGCGAGCTGGCCGCGTGCGACGCCGAGCTCGCCGAGCGGTGGGGCGAGGAGACGCTGGCCGCGGCCGGTGTGCTGGCGGGCTTCACGCTGGTGCGCGCCACCGATGTGGTCCTGGACCCGGACGAGCTCGAACCGCGCGAAGGGGACTTCGCCGAGCCCGACGACGTGGGGCTGCTGGACGCGGTCGACGTGTGGTGCGAGGACGTTCTGGACCGGCTGCCCGAGACCCCGGTGCCGCCGGTGGCCACCGAGATCGTCGCCGTACGGGACCTGGACCTGGTCGACGACGACGCCTGGCCCAGGGCGCTGGCGATGCTCGCCCAGCCGCCGCTGCGCGACGCGCTCACCGCGCCGGTGCGGGTGCTGCTGCCGGACGGTACGACGGAGGTCGTGCGCTCGTACACCGCCTGGTGGCTGCGCGGCCACCCGGTGCTCGACGGGCGCCGGCCGGCCGGGCTGCGCGCGGCCGGGGGCGACCCGCTGCTGGCCGGTCTGTACGAGGCGGTGGACGCGGCCGGGTTCGAGGACGAGCAGGTGCTGCGCGCGCTGGGCGTACGCACCTCGGTCGCCGCGCTGCTCGACGAGCCGGGCGGGGCGGCGGAGCTGCTGGCGCGGCTGGCCGACGAGGACCGCCCGGTGACCCCCGCCCAGCTGCACGCCATCTACGGGCTGCTGGCCGATCTGGATCCCGACCAGGTGACCCTGCCGGACGAGCTGCGCGCCGTGGTGGACGGCGAGCCGCGCGTCGTCGACGCGGGGGACGCGCTGGTCGCGGACGCGCCGGACCTGATGCCGCTGGCCGAGGCGGAGGCCCGGGCGCTGCTTCCGGTGCGGCCGACGCGGGCGGCGGAGGTGGCCGAGCTGTTCCAGGTGCGGCGGCTGAGCGAGGCGTACCCGGCCCCGGTCGTCTCCGAGGGCGAGCCGCACGAGGTCCCGGCGGCGGTGCGCGAACTGCTGCCGGGCGCCCCGCTGTCGTACGTCGAGCACGAGGAGCTGCTGGTCGAGGGCGGCGCCGAGCCTGACGGGCGGGCCGAGCTGGACTGGCGGTACGTGGACGGCACACTGCACGCCTCGACGCTGGAGGGCGTGGCGGCGGGCCTGGCCTGGGCGGCGGGCCAGTGGGCGCGCCGCTTCGAGGTGGCGGCCCTCCTGGAAGACCTGACCCGCACCGACGAACTGGCCCGCGCCCGCTGGTTCGACTGACCGGCCCGCGCCCGCTGGTCCGAGTGACCGGGCCGTGCTCGCCGGTTCAACTGACCGGGCCGTGCTCGCCGCTACCCGAAGCCTCGGGTAGCGGCGAGCACGTACGCCGCTACCCCTTGCGGCCCACCCCCGCGTAGATCCACAGATCCCGCGCGTCCGCCTCCGCCCGCTCCCGCTCGGTCTCCGGCTTCCAGCGGTGCGGCATCACCACGCCCGGTTCGACGAGCTCAAGACCGTCGAAGAAGGCCGTGACCTCCTCGTGGGTGCGCCCCTGCACATGGATGCCGCTTGCGCGGTAGAGGTTGGTGACCGCGTCGGAGAGGCCGGGGCGGGGGTCGATCGCGCCGTGCGAGAGGACGAGATAGCTGCCCGGCGCCAGCGGGGCCAGCAGCCGCTGGACGATGTCGTACGGCTTCCGGTCGTCGCCGATGAAGTGCATCAGCGCGTTGAGGGACAGCGCGACCGGCTCGCTCAGATCCAGCGTGGCGTGCAGCTCATCGGCGGCCAGGATGGCCTCGGGGTTCTCGACGTCGGCGTGCAGGTAGGCGGTGCGTCCCTCGGGGGCGGAGAGCATCAGCGCCTGCGCGTGGGCCAGGACGATGGGGTCGTTGTCGGCGTAGACGACCCGGCAGGCGGGGGCCGCCTGCTGGGCCACCTGGTGCAGATTGGGCTCGGTGGGGATGCCGGTGCCGATGTCGAGGAACTGCCGGATGCCCGCCTCGGCGGCCAGCCAGCGGGTGGCGCGGTGCATGAAGGCCCGGTTGGCGCGGGTCCACGGGATGACGTCGGGCCAGACGGCCTCGACCTGTTCCGCGGCCCGGGTATCGACGGAGTAGTGCGTCTTCCCGCCGAGGAAGTAGTCGTACATGCGAGCCGAGTGCGGCTTGCTGGTGTCGATTTGGTCCGCGCGAAAACCATGGCCGGTCATGAAGCCCACATTACTGGTCAGTTGGCGTGAGAAGTGAGCAACTTTCGTACCCGGAAAGATTCGTGGGGTCACTGAAACGCTTGTGAATGATCAGTGAAGATCGTACGGCTGTTCCCTGTCGGGCTCCGCTGCCGCATGCCCGCGGCCGGGCCCTCTCGCCGCCGCCACCGCGCTGGGCGGTCTGGCCGCCCCGGCGGCCCAGGCCCAGGCGGCAAAGACGGACGGGTTGGGCCCGACAACACCCGGCGGGCAGGGCAAGCCCCTCACCGTGACCGGCGCGCTGACCCGCGCCAACTGGGAGACCGGCGCCTACGCGGGCTACACCAACCAGCCCGCGCAGCTCCAGTTCCGCAAGCGGGACAGTGACACGTACGCCACGCTCAAGACGGTGAAAGGTCGAGGTGCCCGTAGGCGCGTGCGGTAAGGCGTGCGGTGAGCGGCCTTGGGCCGAGGGCGTTCAGGACTCGGCGGAGCGGCTGATGGCCGCCTCGCGGGCGCGGACGTACCAGATGCCGAGCAGCCCCAGGCCGCCGCCGGCCAGGCAGGTCCACAGCCACCACAGATGGCCGTGGTCGTCGTACCAGCCGTAGAAGGGCAGCTGGACGAGGAAGAGGACGAACCACACGATCGTGCCACCGGTGATCGTCGCGACGACATTGCCCTCCAGGGGCGCCGGGGCCTCGTGCTTGGGGGTCCACTTCGTCATGCGCACAGCTTACGGGCCGGGTGTGGGGGCGCTGTCCCTCCGCCCGGCCTGTCACTTGGTGTCACTGACCGTCGCCAAACGTCCGGGATTGGCGTTTTTACACTTCATGTATTCATACTGAATCGGTCCCGGTCTGACTGGATTGTCTTGTCTGATCATCCAAAATGGCCCGTTGGTTATGTTCACGCACCTCTGAGGTACTTCATGTCCCCCTCGGCCACCGCGCCGGCCGACGCCAAGCAGCAGGCTCCGGCACCCCCCAGAAACGGCCTGGACAGGTTCTTCCGGATCAGCGAGCGGGGGTCCTCCGTCTCCCGGGAGGTCCGCGGCGGTCTGGCGACCTTCTTCGCGATGGCCTACATCATCGTGCTCAACCCGATCATCCTCGGGAGCGGCGAGGACAAGTTCCACCATCACCTCGACAACGCCCAGCTCGTCACCGCCACCGCCCTGATGGCCGGTCTGACCACCCTGCTCATGGGGGTCATCGGCAACGTCCCGATCGCGCTCGCCGCCGGGCTCGGCATCAACGCCGTGGTCTCGCTGCAACTCGCGCCCAAGATGAGCTGGCCGGACGCCATGGGCATGGTGGTCCTCGCGGGCCTGGTGCTGATGCTCCTGGTGGCGTCCGGGCTGCGGCAGCGGGTGATGGACGCGATCCCGGGCGGGCTGCGCCGTGCGATCGCGATCGGCATCGGGCTGTTCATCGCCCTGATCGGCCTGGTCGACTCGGGCTTCGTCACCCGTAACCCGGACAAGGCCCACACCACCGTGCCGATGGGCCTGGGCATCGAGGGCAAGCTGCAGGGCTGGCCGGTGCTGATCTTCGTGGCCGGGCTCGCGCTCACCTTCGTCCTGGTCGTCCGCAAGACGCGCGGTGCGATCCTCCTCGGCATGGTGACCATGACGGTGGTCGCGGTGGTGGTCAACGCCGTGGCCGACATCCCGGCCGGGAGCTGGGGGCTGACCGCCCCCGAGCTGCCGGACAAGGTGGTCGCCACCCCGGACTTCGGCCTGATCGGTCAGGTCAGCCTGTTCGGCGGGTTCCATGAGGTCGGCATCCTCACCGGCTGTCTGTTCGTCTTCACCGTGCTGCTGTCCGGCTTCTTCGACGCCATGGGCACGATCATCGGCGTCGGCGAGGAGGCGGGGCTCACGGACAAGCGGGGTCAGCTGCCGGGGATGGGCCGGATCCTGATGGTGGACGGCGTCGCGGTCGCGGGCGGCGGCTTCGGCTCGGCCTCGGCCAACACCTGCTTCGTGGAGTCCACGGCGGGTGTCGGAGAGGGCGCCCGTACGGGCTTCGCGAACGTGGTGACCGGTGGGCTCTTCCTGCTCGCGCTGGTCTTCACCCCGCTGGCCGAGGTCGTCCCGTCGCAGGCGGCGACCCCCGCGCTGGTGGTCGTGGGCTTCCTGATCATGGCCGCGAACGTCAAGGAGATCGACTGGAGCGACTTCACGATCGCGGTCCCGGCCTTTCTGGCCATGATCTCGATGCCGTTCACGTACAGCATCACCAATGGGATCGGCCTCGGCGTGCTGTCGTATCTGCTGCTGCGGATCGCGACCCGGCGGACGCGGGAGGTGCCCTGGCTGCTGAGCGCGGTCGGGCTGTGTTTCCTCGTCTACTTCCTGCTGCACCCGATCCAGCAGGCGCTCGGGTCCGGCTGACCCTGGCACACAGACACAGACATACGGGTGCGCCGACCGGGCCTAGGGGGCCCGGCCGTAGAAGCGCTCCGTCTCGTCGACTGACGTTTTGAAGCGTTCGTCGAAGTCCTCGCGAATGAGCGTCCGGATGACATAGTCCTGGACGCTCATTCCGCGTTTTGCGGCATGATCCCGGACCCGGTCCAGCAGCTCGCCATCGATCCGTAGGCTGAGCACTTTCGATCCCGTGGGCGATCCCATGCGGCCAGGGTCCCCGTGACATGCGTCTCGCTGCGTCACTTTCCGGAACGGGCTCACTCGTATGGGTGAATATGTTACCGGGTCGCCACGCAGGTTTCATTAGACGAGGTAATGAGTTATGCTAAAGACCATGTCGGATCTGTCCCATGGTGGCACCGAAGACACAGCCGCCGTGAACGCACTGCGATCCGCCGTGATGCGTCTGTCGCGACGGCTCAAGCACCAGCGCGTCGACGAGTCGCTCAGCCCCACGGAGATGTCCGTACTGGGCACGCTGGCCCTGTGCGGCTCGGCCACCCCGGGCGAGCTCGCCCGTAAGGAGCATGTCCAGCCGCCCTCGATGACCCGCATCGTGGCGCTGCTCGAGGCCAAGGGACTGGTCAGGCTGGAGCCGCATCCGGAGGACCGGCGGCAGAAAGTCGTCTCGCCGACGGAGCGGGCAGAGGCCATGCTCGAAGAGAGCCGGCGCAGGCGGAACGCCTGGCTGGCCGAGCTGGTCGGCGGGCTGACCGAGGAGGAGTGGGCCGCGCTTCGCGCCGCCGCGCCGGTCTTGGAGAAGCTCGCGCAGATGTAAGAGGAAACGAGCCGCTTGGAGGCGAACGCACTTTGAGTACGGGACCCGGAGCAGATTCCGCACCCGCACCCCATACCGACCCCGTGACCGACCCCACTGGTGACGCCGCAGCCGGGCGCACCAGGGGCGGGACCTTCAGCTCCCTGAAGATCCGCAACTACCGGCTGTTCGCCACGGGTGCGGTGATATCGAACACCGGCACCTGGATGTCGCGTATCGCCCAGGACTGGCTCGTCCTCAGCCTCACCGGCTCCTCCACCGCGGTCGGTATCACCACCGCGCTGCAGTTTCTCCCCATGCTGCTCTTCGGCCTGTACGGCGGTGTCATCGCCGACCGCTACCCCAAGCGGCGGCTGCTCGTGCTCACCCAGGCCGCGCTCGGGCTGTGCGGGCTCGCCCTCGCCGCGCTCACCCTCAGCGGTCTGGTGCAGGTCTGGCATGTCTATCTGATCGCCTTCCTGCTCGGCATGGTCACCGTCGTCGACAACCCCACACGGCAGGCGTTCGTGGTCGAGATGGTCGGCCCCAAGGACCTGCGCAACGCCGTCAGCCTGAACTCCGCGAACTTCCAGTCCGCCCGGCTGGTGGGCCCCGCGGTCGCCGGTGTGCTGATCACCGCCGTCGGCAGCGGCTGGGCCTTCCTGCTCAATGGGCTGTCGTTCGCCGCCCCGCTCGTCGGCCTGCTGATGATGCGCCCCGCCGAGCTGCACAAGGTCGAGCGCGCGCCCCGCGGCAAGGGTCAGCTGCGCGAGGGGCTGCGCTATGTCGCCGGGCGCCCGGATCTGATCTGGCCCATCGTGCTGGTCGGCTTCATCGGCACCTTCGGCTTCAACTTCCCGATCTGGCTCAGCGCCTTCGCCGACGGCGTCTTCGACGCCGGACCGGGCACCTACGGCCTGCTCAACTCGCTGATAGCGGTCGGCTCGGTGACCGGCGCGCTGCTGGCCGCCCGGCGGACCACGACGAGACAGCGGGTGCTGGTCGGCGCGGCGCTGATGTTCGGCCTGCTGGAGGTCGCGGCGGCGCTGTCCCCGACCTTCTGGATGTTCGCCGCGTTGATGGTGCCGATCGGGATCTTCTCGCTGACCTTCAACGTGACGGCGAACTCCAGCGTCCAGCTGGCGACCGACCCCGCGATGCGCGGGCGGGTGATGAGCCTGTTCATGATGGTCTTCGTGGGCGGCACCCCGATCGGCGGCCCCCTGGTGGGCTGGCTGACCGACACCTACGGCGCGCGGGTCGGCTTCGCCGCGGGCGGTCTGGTCTCCGCGGCGGCCGCGGTGGCGGTGGGGCTGATCCTCGTACGGGTGGGTGGCCTGCGGATGAAGGTGAACCTGCGGCCGGGGCGCCCGCACCTCACCCTCGTACCGCGAACCCCTGGGAACGGGGAGAACGCGCAGGAGGAGCCGGTGCCCGCGGCGGTCTGACGCGGTTGCGGCAGGCGGGGCGGGCGGTGCCGGGCTGTGGCAGGCGGGGCGGGCGGTCGCTGCGGGAGACTGGGCGGATGAGACTCTTCGCCGCCGTGCTGCCCCCCGAGGAGGTCGTCGCCGACCTCGCCTCCCGGGTGGCGGCGCTGCGCGGGCTGCCGGGCGCGGACGGGCTGCGCTGGACCGAGCGCGCGGGCTGGCACTTCACGCTCGCCTTCTTCGGCCAGGTCGACGAGAGCGTGCTGCCCGCGCTGCACGAGCGGCTGGCGCGGGCGGCCCACCGCCATCCGCCCCACGAGGTCCGGCTCGCGGGCGGCGGCCGCTTCTCCGACAAGGTGCTGTGGGTGGGCGTCGACGGCGACCGGACGACCCTGGCGCAGCTGGCCGACTCCGCCGAGGCCGGGGCCCGGCGGGCCGGTCTCCACATGGACCGGCACCGCCCCTACCACCCGCATCTCACGCTCGCACGCTGCCGCGGCGGCGCGGATCTGCGGCCGTATGTGGCGGGGCTCGAAGACTTCGAGAGCGGCGCCTGGACGGTGCCCGAGCTCAGCCTGGTGCGCAGCCATCCGCCGACGCCCGGGGTCGCGGGCGCGCAGCCACGCTATGAGGTGGTGGCCGCCTGGCCGCTGGGTCACTGATGGGCCACTGAGCGGGCCCGTTACCCTCGAGGCGTGGATCCCAAGACCAGGAACCTGATCATGAGCGGTGCGCTCGTGCTGATACTCGTCGTCGTCGCCGTGGCGGCAGCGTTCGGCTGAACCCGAGGCTCTGAGCCTGAGGCTCGGCCGTACGCCGCCGCCACGGCGTGACGTGGCTGCGCGTGATGTGACTGCGAGCCCTACCAGGCGAACGCCTCGGGCGAGGGGCCCGTGCCGGGGAAGATCTCGTCCAGCGCGGTCAGCAGCTCCTCGCTCAGGGTCAGCTCGCTCGCGCGGATCGCGGAGTTCAGCTGCTCGGCGACGCGCGGGCCGACGATCGGGCCGGTCACCCCGGGCCGGGTCAGCAGCCAGGCCAGCGCCACCTCGCCGGGCTCAAGGCCGTGCTTGTCCAGCAGGTCCTCGTAACGCTGGACCTGATCGCGGACCGCGCTGTTCTTCAGCACGTCGGCGCTGCGCCCGGACGTGCTGCGCGCACCGCCGCCCTCGCGCTCCTTGCGCAGCGCCCCGCCCAGCAGCCCGCCGTGCAGCGGGGACCAGGGGATCACCCCGAGGCCGTACTCCTGCGCGGCCGGGATGACCTCCATCTCGGCGCGCCGCTCGAACAGGTTGTACAGGCACTGCTCGCTGACCAGACCCAGCGAGCCACGGCGCCGCGCGGCCTCGTTGGCCTGGGCGATATGCCAGCCGGCGTGGTTGGAGGAGCCGGCGTAGAGGATCTTGCCCTGCTGCACCAGGACGTCGATGGCCTGCCAGACCTCGTCCCACGGGGTCGAGCGGTCGACGTGGTGGAACTGGTACAGATCGATGTGGTCGGTGCCCAGCCGCTTGAGGCTGGCGTCGACCGCGCGGCGGATGTTGAGCGCGGAGAGCTTGTCCTCATTGGGCCAGGGCTCGCCGTCGACGCCCATGTTGCCGTAGACCTTGGTCGCCAGCACGGTCTTCTCGCGCCGGCCGCCGCCCTGCGCGAACCAGCTCCCGATGATCTCCTCGGTGCGGCCCTTGTTCTCGCCCCAGCCGTAGACGTTGGCGGTGTCGAAGAAGTTGATGCCCGCGTCCAGCGCGGCGTCCATGATCACGTGGCTGTCGGCCTCGTCGGTCTGCGGGCCGAAGTTCATGGTGCCGAGGACTACTCGGCTGACCTTGAGTCCCGTACGTCCGAGCTGCGTGTACTCCATGAACACCTAGCCAAGCCCTTGGAGTGCGCTCTAATCAAGGGTCCGCCGGGTCAGCTCAGGGCCAGTTCACTTCACCTTCGGTGACGGACACCGGAGCGAAGGTGTCCTCTTCGTAGAAGCGCACATGGCACTGGAAGGCGAGGGAGTCGACGGCCCGCTCGTGCAGCCAGAGCAGGAGTTCGTCCACCCGGTCGAGCTCATCGGGGTGGAACTCCTGGCGGGACGTCAGGGCCCAGCCGTCGCGGCTCCCGGGCTCCAGGGCCGAGAGGAGTACGCCGCCGGCGCGGTGGGCGGGGCCCTTGGCGGCGAGGACGGGGTACGGCTCGTAACTCATCAGCCAGTTGCCCTGCTCGTCCTCTTCCGGTCGGCCGTCGTCGCCGATCAGCGGCTCGGCGTAGTCGGTCACGAGGGACAGGGGGGTGGCGGGCTGGGGGGCGAGGCCAAGGTGCCAGCGGAGCTCGGATATCTCGGCGTCGGAGAGAGTGTCGGGCAGGTTCACCGACAGGATCAGGTCATAGATATCGGCCACGCGGTGATCATAGCGCCGGGTGGCCGGGGGAAATCGTCGGCTGGTCCGGGGAAATCGGCAGGTGGCCCGGAGGAATGCGGAGCGGTCCGGGGAAAACTCCGGACGGCCCCGGAAAATCCGAATGCCCGCATTCTCGGCCGGGATGCGGCCGAAAAGCGGGCTCTCGGATACTGCCTGCCGAATTAATTGTTTCTTATCGGCTGTTGCGGGACTTCATGAAGCCGAGGACACCGAAGACCACGGTCAGCAGGGCGCCGATCAGCACCATGTACAGGCCGGGACCCGCGGTGATGTCGAGCTGCTTCACGGCCGATTCCGCGGCCTTCTCGGCGACGCTGTCGGAAACCTTCTCCTCGTCCACGAACTTCGCGGCGACCAGACGAGCCGGGTCCGCCATGTTGATCACGGCGAAGACCGCGGTGACCAGCGACAGGATCGCGCCGCCCAGGTAGAGCGCAGCCTTCTTGGTGACCAGGGCGCCGACCAGGGCCAGCGCGGCGACGATGGAGACGATCAGCGTGATCACGCCGTCGCCGTCCATGCCCTTGATACCGCCGTCGGCGCCATCGACGCCGGAGACCACCCAGTTCACCATGGAGCCGACCAGGGCGATGACCGCGCCGACGATCCCGATGATCGCGAACTTCTTGTCCGGCCCGGCGTCCGCCGGAGCGCCCCCGTGCGCGGGCGGCGCGGTTTGCGGGTAAGAGGAACCACCGTAATTGCTCATGGGGCAGACCGTAGGGCGGGTTTATTCTTCGACGCAACGCCGTGGTCCGCTTTGCCGCCAATGGACCGATAAATTTCCAAAAATTAATCTCCAGATCAGCACAACTAATCCGGAGATTATGAATTTGTGTGTCGAGTCGGTGTCGAGTGCTCGCTTATTCGTTATCTGCCCGTTCTCGACGAAGTCAATCAGACAGGTGTAGCGCCCCTGGAGTCGCCCCCTGGCCGACTGCCGCCCCCTCAGCTCCGGGCCAGGATGGCAGGCTTGGCCCCATGCGTTCGCTTCCGTCCGTCCTCGGCGCCGCCGCGCTGGTGGTTCTGCCCGCCGCCGCCCCGGCCGCCGCCGACGACCACACGTCGCCGTCCTCGTTCACGATCGAGGACTCCAGGATCACCGAGTCCAGCGGCCTGGCGGCCAGCCGCGCCCACCCGGGCGTCTACTGGACGCACAACGACAGTGACGACGGGCCGTACATCTACGCCGTCGACAGCAGGACCGGGCGTACGGTCGCGACCGTCACCATGCGCGGCGTCGGCAGCCCGCGCGACGTGGAGGCCATCTCGATCGGACCGGACGGCGACATCTACGTCGGCGATATCGGCGACAACCTGGACGGGACCTGGTCGCATGTGTGGATCTACCGTTTCCCCGAGCCGAAGACGCTGAAGAACACCACGGTCAAGGCGGTGCAGTACACCGTGAAATACGCGGACGGCCCGCGCAACGCCGAGGCGTTGATGATCGACCCCAAGACCGGCCGAGCCTATATCGCCAGCAAGAGCCAGAAGGACGGCGGACTGTACGCCGGGCCGAAAACGCTGTCCCCTTCCGGGACGAATATCTTCCGCCGGGTCGACGACATCGGCATGGAGGTGACGGACGGGGCCTTCTCCCCGGACGCCAGCAGACTCGTGCTCCGCGGCTATTTCGAGGCCGCGGAGTTCGGATGGCGCGGCGGCAAGCTCGAGGATCTGAAGGAGGAGCCGGATCTGCCGCTGCAGCGGCAGGGCGAGTCGGTCACCTTCACGACCGACGGCGGCACGCTGATGTACGGCACGGAGGGCAAGAGCAGCAAGGTGACCGCGGTGAAGCTGGACGGGGAACTGCTGCCGGACGCGACGGCGAAGGAGCAGAAGAAGAACGGGGGCGGGGACTCCACGGGGGCCGGTGCGGTCTCGGAGAAGGAGAAGAACGGCAATCTCCTCAAGGGCGGGCTGGTGTTCGCCGTCGCCGCGGTCCTGTTCTTCGGTGTGCGCTCGCTCTTCCGCCGCCGCCGGTGATCCGCCGCTGAATTCCAGGGGGGCTACTTCTCGGCGGTGTCGCGGGCGCGGGCCGCGATGAACGCTCCGATGCCGTCGAGAAGGCTCTTGAGGCCGAACTCGAAGATGTCCTCGCCCCGCCCCGTGAAGGTGTCCTCGTCGAGCGCAGCCTGCATCGGAAACCTGCCGCTGGCGAGCGCCTGCTCCATCGCGGGTGCGTGCGCCTTCCAGAACTCCTCGTCGCTGACGCCCGTACGCTTCTCGGCCGTGGCCGAGTTCAGATGCGTACGGGCGACGCCGGTGGCGAACCCCTCCACGGTCACGATGACGTGGACCCGCTCGCGGTCGGTGAGGCCGAGGCCGTCGAGGCCGCGCAGCGCGAACTCCAGCCCCGCCATGGCGTTCGGCCCGAGGATGGGGCGCGACTGGTCCACCTGGAGTAGCCAGGGGTGCCGTTCGTACAGCTGCCAGGAGCCGCGCGCCACCATCTCCAGCGTCTCCCGCCACCCCAGACCCGGGGTGTGGGCGTCGGGGTCGAAGGACTGCACCTGATCCAGCATCAGATCCAGTAGCTCGGCCTTGCCGGGGACGTAGCGGTACAGCGACATGGTGCCGGTGCCCAGTTCGGCCGACAGCCGCCGCATGGAGACCGCGGCGAGCCCTTCCGCGTCGGCGACGGCGATGGCGGCCGTCACGATCCGCTGCAGGGTCAGCCCGGGCTTGGGGCCGCGGCTGGGCCGCTCACCGGTGCCCCAGAGCAGTTCCAGGCTGCGGGAGATGTCTCCGCTGCCGCTGTGTTCGGTGGTCGTCATCGCGCGCTCATCCTAACGTCGCGGCTACGGAACTGCGTACGCCGTACCTAAAACTGGGTACGGTGTACTCGCAATTGGGTACGGTGTACCCAGTGAGTGGCGGCACGGGTTCCTGTGGGGGTTTCTTTGACTGCGACTTTTTCGGACACGGCGCAATGGGCGGTCTTCACCGAAGGGCTGCGGAAGCGATACGGAGACAAGCACGCGCTCGACGGCTTCGATCTGGCCGTCGGCCGCGGCACCGTCCAGGGGCTGCTCGGCCCCAACGGCGCGGGCAAGACGACGGCCGTACGGATCCTGGCCACCCTGGCCCGGCCGAGCGGCGGCCGGGCCTTCGTCGGCGGGTTCGACGTCACGCGGCAGGCCCGTCAGGTGCGCCGCCTGATCGGGCTGACCGGCCAGTACGCGGCGGTGGCCGAGATGCTGAGCGGACGGCAGAACCTGGTGATGTTCGGCCGCCTCTTCCATCTGGACAAGGCGCGGGCCGCGCGGCGGGCCGACGAACTGCTGAGCACATTCGGGCTGACCGAGGCCGCCGACACGGTGGCCAAGGAGTACAGCGGCGGCATGCGGCGCCGGCTCGACCTGGCCGCGAGCATGATCCTCGCCCCTCAGGTGCTGTTCCTCGACGAGCCGACGACCGGGCTCGACCCGCGCGGCCGCAACGAGGTGTGGGAGGCGGTCCGCTCGCTGGTCGCGGGCGGTACGACGGTGCTGCTGACCACGCAGTACCTGGACGAGGCCGATCAGCTGGCGGACCGCGTCGCCGTGATCGACCGGGGCCGGAAGATCGCCGACGATACGCCGGCCGAGCTCAAACGGGCGATCGGCGGGGACCGGATCGAGGTGGTGGTTCGGGAGACCGCCGGTCTGCCCGCCGCCGTCGAGGCGGTGGCGCGGGTGATGGACCGGGGCGCGGGGGCGGGCGCGGGCGCGGCCGAGCCAGAGGTTGACCGGGAGGACCGGCGGGTGACGGCCCCGGTGCGCGACCGGGTCGCGGCGCTGACCGAGGCCGCGCGAACGCTCCAGGAGCGGGGCGTGGCCGTCGAGGACATCGGGCTGCGCCGCCCGACCCTGGACGAGGTCTTCCTACGGCTGACCGGACACCGTACGGACGAACAGAACAGCGGCCAGAAGACGGACAAGCGGGCGGAGGTGTCCGCCACATGAGCGTGTCTTGGCGCGCTGTGCGGGCTGGACTGAGGAGCCGCGCAGCGACGAAGGAGCGAGCAGTGACGAAGGAGCGAGCAGTGACGAGGGAAGCCCGCGCGTGGAAGCGCGTCGGGACTGAGCGGGGGGAGGGGCGCGTGTCTTGGCGCGCTGTGCGGGCTGGACTGAGGAGCCGCGCAGCGACGAAGGAGCGAGCAGTGACGAGGGAAGCTCGCGCGTTGGAGCGCGCCGAGACTGAGCGGGAGGGAGGGGCATGACGAGCGCGGCAGAGATACCGACGGTCCTGGACGGGCCGGAGCGGCGGGCGTACTGGGCGGTGGCGGACTGCCTGACCATCGTCAGGACCGAGCTGATCACCATCCTCCGCTATCCCGCCGCCATCGCCTGGCAGCTCGGCACCCCGGTGATGTTCGTGCTGCTCTTCGTCTATGTCTTCGGCAGCGCGATGCAGGTGGGCGGTGGGGCGGACTATCAGGACTACGCGCTGCCCGGCATGTTCGCGATGACGATGGCGAACGGGTTCATGGGCACCGCCGTCGCGGTCGCCTTTGTGAAGGAGAAGGGCATCATGGACCGCTATCGCTCCATGCCCATGTCCCCGTCGGCGGTGGTCAGCGGGCGCGGCGTCGCCGATGTCATCAGCGCCGCGGTGGACCTGGCGGTGCTGGCGGCGATCGCCCTGGCCGTCGGCTGGCGGCCCGACGGCAGCCTGCCGGAGACCCTGAGCGCCTTCGCGCTGCTGATCCTGTTGCGGTCCGCGCTGATCTGGGTCGGGGTGTTTCTGGGGCTGCTGGTGTCCAACCATCAGGCGGCGGGGAACCTCTTCGCGGTCGCCTTCCCCCTCGGGATGATCTCCAGCGTCTTCACCCCGCCCGCGATGATGCCCGACTGGCTGGGCGCGATCGCGCTGTGGAACCCCGTCTCGTCGACCGCGAACGCGATCCGGGACCTGTTCGGCAACCCGGTCCCCGGCGGGGGCGGCTGGGTGGAGCAGCACGCGACGCTGATGGCGGTGGTCTGGCCGGTGGTCCTCACGGCGGTGTTCCTGCCGCTGGCCGTACGCCGCTTCCAGCGGCTGAGCAGCTGAGGGGCTGCCCCGTACGTACGCGTAGGGGCCCGCGGCCGTCGAATCGGCCGCGGGCCCCTACCGGGCTTTTCGGGTCAGTCAGTCGGTCAGAGGTGCTCGATGACGTAGTCGACGCAGGCGGTCAGCGCCTCCACGTCCGACGGCTCGACGGCCGGGAACATGGCGATCCGCAGCTGGTTGCGGCCCAGCTTGCGGTACGGCTCGGTGTCCACGATGCCGTTGGCCCGCAGCGTCTTGGCGACCGCGGCGGCGTCGATCTCGTCGTTGAAGTCGATCGTGCCGACGACCTGCGACCGCTTGGCCGGGTCGGTGACGAACGGCGTGGCGAACTTCGACTCCTCCGCCCAGCCGTACAGCGCGCCCGAGGAGGCCGCGGTGCGGCGTACGGCCCAGTCCAGGCCGCCCTGCCCGTTGATCCACTCCAGCTGGTCGTTGAGCAGGAAGAGCGTCGCGAGCGCCGGGGTGTTGTAGGTCTGGTTCTTCAGCGAGTTGTCGATCGCCGTCGGCAGCGAGAAGAACTCCGGGATGTGCCGGCCCGAGGCGTGCACCCGCGCGGCGCGCTCCAGCGCGGCGGGGGAGAAGGCCGCGATCCACAGCCCGCCGTCGGCGGCGAAGGACTTCTGCGGCGCGAAGTAGTAGACGTCCGTCTGGGCGATGTCGACGGGCAGACCGCCCGCGCCCGACGTCGCATCCACCAGCACCAGCGCGCCCGCGTCGGCGCCCGCCACCCGCTCGAGCGGCATGGCGACACCGGTGGAGGTCTCGTTGTGGGTGAGGGCGTAGACGTCCACGCCGTCCTCCGCCCGCGGCAGCGGATGCGTGCCCGGGTCGGCGGAGATCACGGTCGGCTCGTCGAGCCAGGGCGCGAGCTTGGCGGCCTTGGCGAACTTGGACGAGAACTCGCCGAACGACAGGTGCTGGGACTTGGCGTCGATCAGGCCGTGGGTCGCGATGTCCCAGAAGGCGGTGGACCCGCCGTTGCCGAGGATCACCTCGTATCCCTCGGGAAGCTGGAACAGCTCGCGCACACCCTCGCGCACCTTGCCGACCAGGTTCTTGACCGGGGCCTGGCGGTGGGAGGTGCCGAGCAGAGAGCTTCCGGTGGCGGCCAGCGCACTCAGCGCCTCGGTACGTACCTTGGAGGGGCCCGAGCCGAAGCGACCGTCGGCGGGCTTGATGTCAGCGGGAATCCGGATCTCAGCCACGGACGAAAGCCTAATCCGTCGGTATGCGCAGCCTGCCCTGGTGTCCACCCGATGAGACACGGTGTCTCTTCTCCGGGATGGCCCACGAGGCGCCGAGCGCCCCGCAGGCCACCAGCGCGAAGACGGCGAAAGCGCTGGTGTAGCCGGATTCGGCCGGAAAACCGGGGGTCGTGGCGGCCTTGGCGGGGCCCGCGGCGTCGAGGACCGCGACCGCGATCTGGGCGCCCACGGCACCCCCGACCGTGCGTGCGATCGTGTTGACGCCACCGGCCACCCCGATGTCGGCGGGCCCGGCCGTGTCCACGACCAGGTTCCCGAGCGCGGCGAACGACAGCCCGTATCCGGCGCCGATCAGCACCCCGGCGGCGTAGAACTGCCACATGCGCGCGTGGGCCACGGCCAGCAGCGCGAACGACAGCACGCCGCACGCCACGCCAAGACGCAGCGGCGCCCGGGCCCCGAACCGGTCCCGCGGCTCGCCGCACTGGCGCCGCATCCGCGCGCCGTGACGCACGACGAGGTCTTTGAAACGGAACTCGACATTCTCATCCGGGCCCTTGAGATGGACCATGGGAAGCATGGTTGATCACGAAGCGGACGAACTGGAACGGGCGCTGCGCCGAGCTGTCCGCGGCGAAGTCTCCTTCGACACGGCGAGCCGCGCGCTGATGACGATGGACGCGTCGAACTACCGGCGGGTGCCCGCCGGGGTCGTCGCCCCGTACGACGCCGACGACGTCGCGGCCGCGCTCGCCGTATGCCGCGAGCGCGCGGTGCCCGTGGTGGCGCGCGGGGGCGGTACGTCGATCGCCGGACAGGCCACCGGGGTCGGCGTCGTCCTCGACTTCACCCGCCATATGCGCTCCATCGTCTCCCTCGACCCGGACGCGCACACCGCCGTCGTCCAGCCCGGTGTGATCCTCGACGATCTGCGGTCGGCGGCCGGCGCGTACGGGCTGACCTTCGGCCCCGACCCGTCCACCCACAGCCGCTGCACCCTCGGCGGCATGATCGGCAACAATTCGTGCGGCTCCCACTCGGTCGCCTGGGGCACGACGGCCGACAACGTACGGGAGCTGGACGTCGTGACGTACGGCGGCGAACGGCTGCGCGCCGGGCGCGGCTTGGACGGGCTGCCGCCGCGGCTCCGGGAGGCCTTGCGCGCCCTGGTCGACACCAACCTCGCCCCGCTGCGCACCGGCTTCCCTGACCTGCCGCGCCGTATCTCCGGCTACGCGCTCGACGCGCTGCTGCCCGAGAAGGGCGCCGATGTGGCCCGCGCGCTCACCGGCAGCGAGGGCACCCTCGGCGTGCTGACCGAGGCGACCGTACGCCTCGTCGACGCGCCCGCCGCCCGCGCCCTCGCCGTCCTCGGCTACCCGGACGAGAGCGCCGCCGCCGAGGCCGCCCACACCCTGCTGCCCCACGGCCCGCTCACCGTCGAGGGCATGGCCGCCGACCTGGTCGCGGGGGCGACCGGGCTGCCGCGGGGCGGTGCCTGGCTGTTCGTCGAGGTCGGCGGCGAGACCCCGGACGAGGCCCGGGCCCGCGCCGAAGCCCTGGCCCGCGCGGCTGCCGACGCCACCACCGACCACACCGTCGTCGCCGACCAGGCCGGCCAACGCGCCCTGTGGCGAATCCGCGAGGACGCCTCCGGCACCGCCACGCGCATGCCGGACGGCAGCGAGGCCTGGCCCGGCTGGGAGGACTGCGCCGTACCGCCCGCCCGCCTCGGCGCGTATCTGCGCGACTTCCGCGCGCTGATGGCCCAGCACGGGCTGCGCGGCACGCCGTACGGGCACTTCGGCGACGGCTGCATCCATGTACGCATCGACTTCGACCTGCTGACCGCTGCCGGGATCCGCGTCTTCCGCGGCTTCTCCACCGACCTCGCCGAACTCGTCGTCGCCCACGGCGGCTCCCTCTCCGGCGAACACGGCGACGGCCTGGCACGCGCCGAACTGCTGCCCAAGATGTACGGCGACGACATGGTCCGGCTCTTCTCCCGCTTCAAGGACCTGTGGGACCCGGCGGGCGGCCTCAACCCCGGCGCCCTCGCCCGCCCGCAGCGCATGGAGGAGAACCTGCGCTTCGCCGTGCTGCCCCGGGGCCCGGTGGACGTCGAGTTCGGCTATCCGCACGACGACGGCGACTTCTCGGCGGCGGTGCGGCGCTGTGTGGGCGTCGCCAAGTGCCGCAACGAGTCCGTCTCCGGCGCGTCCGTGATGTGCCCCTCCTACCGCGCCACCGGCGAAGAACAGCACTCCACGCGCGGCCGGGCCCGCCTCCTGCACGAAATGCTCGCGGGCGAGGTCGTACGCGACGGCTGGCGCTCGGAGGAGGTACGCGGGGCGCTCGACCTGTGCCTCTCGTGCAAGGGGTGCCGCAGCGACTGCCCGGTCGGGGTGGACGTGGCCACGTACAAGGCGGAGTTCCTGCACCACCACTACGAGGGCCGGGTGCGCCCCGCCGCGCACTACTCGATGGGCTGGCTGCCGCTGTGGCTACGGGCCGGCGCCGCCCTCCGGGCGGCTCCGGTGGTCAACGCGCTGGCGGGGGTGGCGCCGCTGGCCGCGCTCGCGAAGCGAGCCGGCGGCATCGCGCCGGAACGCGACATCCCGGAGCTGGCCCCGGAGCCGTTCACCCGGTGGTGGCGCAGGCGGGTGCGGGGTGCGGCGCGGGGTGGTGCGGCCGGCGGGCCGGGCGCTGCCCCGTGCGGAGGTGGCGCGTCTGCCACTGGGGGTTCCGCTGAGCGTGCCGTGGGCTCGCGTGGCGAGGGCTCGGCCGCCACGGTCGTGCTGTGGCCCGACACCTTCACCAACTACCTCTCCCCGTCCGTCGGCAGGTCGGCCGTCGCCGTGCTGGAGGCGGCCGGGCTGCGGGTGGTCGTACCGCCCAAGCCGGTGTGCTGCGGGCTGACATGGGTGTCGACGGGACAGCTCGACCGCGCCCGGGCCGTCATGCGGCGCACCCTGGACGTCATGGCCCCGGCCCTGGACGCCGGGCTCCCCGTCGTCGGCCTGGAACCCAGCTGCACCGCCGCCCTCCGCACCGATCTGCCCGAACTCCTCGGCCCCGCCGACCCGCAGGCCGCCCGCGCCGCCCGCCTCGCCGACGCCGTCACCACCTTCGCCCAGGCCCTGGAGGACCACGCCCCCGACTGGCAGCCCCCCAAGGCCGACCGCCCCGTCGTCGGCCAGACCCACTGCCACCAGCACGCCGTCCTCGGCGACGCGGCGGAACGCCGGCTGCGCGCCCGCGCGGGCCTGACGGGCGAGCTGAGCGGCGGCTGCTGCGGGCTCGCGGGCAACTTCGGCTTCGAGCAGGGGCATTACGACGTATCCGTCGCCTGCGCGGAAGAGCAGCTGCTGCCGTCCGTACGGGCCGCCGACCCCGCCGCCGAGGTCCTCGCGGACGGCTACTCCTGCCGTACGCAACTGGAGCAGCTGGCCGGCCGCCGCGCCCGCCACCTCGCGGAGGTCCTGGCCGAACGGCTGCGCTGAGACACGGTCAGTCGTGGTGCCGACGTGCGGTCGGCAGCGGCGGGGCGCCGGTGACAGACATGACGACGGAGTAGAGCGCGGTGTCGGCGGCGATGAACATGCGGTTCCGTTTGGCGCCGCCGAAGCGGATGTTGGCGACGACGTCGGGGACCAGGAGGCGGCCGAGGAGTGTGCCGTCCGGGTGGTAGCAGTGCACGCCGCCGCTCATGGCGGCGGCCCAGAGCCGGCCGCCGTCGTCGAAGCGGATGTTGTCGAAGTTGCCGGTCCCGCACTCGGTGAAGACCTCGCCGCCGGTGAGGGTGCCGTTCTCGTGGACGTCGAAGACGCGGATGTGGTTGGCCCGGCTGTCCGAGACGTACAGCCGACGCTCGTCGAGGGAGAAGACGAGGCCGTTGGGGCCACGGAAGCCGTCGGCGACCAGCCGTACTTCGCCGCTGGTCGGATCCGCGCGGTAGACGTTGCACGCGCCGATCTCGCTCTCGGCGCGATGGCCCTCGTAGTCGCTGGTGATCCCGAAGTCGGGGTCGGAGAACCAGATCGAGCCGTCGGACTTCACGGCGGCGTCGTTCGGGCTGTTGAACCTTTTGCCCTGGAAGCGGTCGGCGATCACGGTGATCGAGCCGTCGTGTTCGGTGCGGGTGACGCGGCGGTTGCCCTGCTCGCAGGTGACGAGGCGACCCTCGTTGTCCAGGGTGTTGCCGTTGGGGTGACCGGCGGGCGAGCGGAAGACGCCGACCTTCCCGGTGGTCTCGTCCCAGCGGAGCAGGCGGTCGTTGGGGATGTCGCTCCACACCAGATACCGCCCGGCCGGGACGTAGAGGGGACCTTCGGCCCAGCGAGAGCCTTCGAAGAGGGTCTCCAGCTTCGAGTCGCCCGCGTGGCACCTGCCCGTGCGGAAGCGCTCATCGCGGATCTCGTACAACTGCGGTTGATCGCCGGGCATGTCGCCGCCCTCACCATCGCCTCGAATGTTGATCTGACGAATGTAAACTATGCAGAATGAGGTTCGGTAGATCAAGCTCTTCTCTGAAGGAGATCCGTTGGACGACGTCGATCGGCAGTTGCTTGCCCTCCTCCAGCAGGACGCCTCAAGGCCGTACGCGGCGCTGGGGCAGGCCGTAGGACTGTCCGCGGGGGCAACACATGAACGCGTGCGCAAGCTACGCGAGCGAGGCGTCATCCGCCGGACAGCCGTCGAAGTCGATCCCGCGGCGATCGGACGGGGTGTGCTCGCCTTTGTCATGGTGGACTCGACGAAGTGGGTGGGTGACTCCGCCGACCAGTTCTCCGCCATTCCGGAGATCCAGGAAGCGCACATCATCGCCGGCAGCGCTTCGGTCCTGGTCAAGGTCAGGACCTCGACGACGGAGCAACTCCAGGACGTGCTGCGCCGCCTGTACGCGATCGAGGGAGTCAGCGGCACTCAGGCCACCATGGTGCTCGAGACCTTTTTCGAGCGCCCTGTTGCTCCATAGGGCCCGGCCGGGCGCTCCGGCCAGGCGGGAGCCGTACCCGGCGCCGGAGCTGCCGGGCGGGCCCGCGCGCCACGTCATACCGTCACTCCTTCCGCGCCGCCGAGACCGGCTGGGCGCGGTTGACGATGACGCCGTTGACGACGTTGCGCGGGGCCTCGCCCGAGCCGCAGCCTGTGGCCGAGCCTCCCACGAAAACCAGTGGCACGGCTTGGTGCGTACCAATTAGCTTGCGCGCTCGTGACCGAAGCTTCGAAGGCGCCGGGGCTGTTCTCCCGTACGTACGCGGCCGCCACCGCCAGTTTCGCGGCGGTGATGTTCCTGACCGGGTTCGCCGCGCTCGCCGTGATGCCGACCCTGCCGACCGCGGCCCGGGACCTGGACGGGGTGTCGCTGTTTCCCGTGGTCGCGGGGTGCTTTGTGACGGCGAGTCTGCTGGGCGGGGTGCTGGGCGGTCACTGGGCGGACCGTTCGGGGGCGCGCAGGCCGTTGGCGGCGGGGGTGGGGCTCACGGTGGTCACCTTGTTGGTCTCGGGGGCCAGCGTCTCCGTCTGGCAGCTCGCGGCCGGGCGGTTCCTGGACGGGCTGGCGGCCGGAATGGTCGCGGTATCGGTCGACGCCGCCATCGGGCAGGCGTATCCGGAGCGGCTGCGGCCGCGCGCGCTGGCCCTGATGAGCTCGTGCTGGATCATCCCCTCGCTGGCGGGCCCGCCGCTGGCCGGGCTGGTGTCGGAGTGGTGGTCCTGGCGGGTGGTGTTCTTCGGTCTTGCGGCGGCGACCCTGCTGCCGGCGCTGGCGCTGGTGATCGTGTTGCGCGGCGCTGCCCTGCCGGGGGCGGCGCCGTCGGACGGCCACGCCTCGCGCCCGCCGCTGCTGATCGCGGCGGCGGTGAGCCTGGGCGCGGCGCTGGGACAGTACGGGGTGTCGGGCTGGGACGTGCGCCATCTGCTGTTCGTCGGCGGGGGGTTGGGGTTGCTGGTGGTGTTCGCGCCGCGGCTTTTGCCCTCGGGTACGTGGAGCGCCGCGCGGGGGCTGCCGACGACGGTGTTGCTGCGCGGGCTGTCGTCGGGCACGTACTTCACGGTCGAGGCGCTGGTCCCCCTGATGCTGATCAATGAACGGCGCGCGCCCGCGGTGTTGATCGGGCTGGCTTTCACGGGCGCCGCCTTGATGTGGGCGGGCGCCTCATGGGTGCAGGGGCGGCTGCTGGAGAACCGGCCCCGGCATCTGCTGGTCGCCGCCGGGGCGTTGGTGATGGCGGTGGCGGTCGGGCTCGCCGTCGTGGGGACGTTCGCCAGCGGGCCGGTGCTCATCGCCGCCTCCGCCATGCCCGTGGCGGCCGTCGGCATGGGGCTGCTGGCCCCGTCCCTGACGGTGTTGTCGCTCTCGCACAGCCCCTCCGGCCGCCTGGGCCACACCAGCAGCGCGATGCAGACCAGTCAGAACCTCGGCCAGGTCACGGTGATGGCCTTGGCCTTCGCCGCGCTCAACACCTGCGTGGCGGCCGGCGCCTCCGCGACGGCCGGTTACGGGGCCGCCTTCGGGCTGCTGCTCCTGCCGCCCCTGGCGATCGCCCTGCTGGCGGGGCGTGCCCGCAGTACGGGCAGCAGGGTGGTGACCGCCCCTGCTGCCCATACCGGTGAGCCGTCCCTGACCCGTAGCGGTTCCGCCGATTGACGGATCGCGGGCATCGGCCCGCCCGGCGCCGGTTGCGGCCAAATCATGCAAGCGCGCTTGATTGTTTCTTGGCGTGCTGCCACGCTCCCTTCCCGGGACGCACGACAGGGACCCCTCACGACGGGAGCGCAGCGTGTCCGATACGGAGGTCGTGCTCGGCGATCTGCTGGCCGAGGGCGAGGAGTTGGACGGCCTGGTGGCCGGGCTCGCGGAGGGGGCGTGGGCCGCGCCGACGCCCGCCGCGGGCTGGACGATCGCGCATCAGATCGCCCATCTCGCCTGGACCGACGAGCGGGCGGCGCAGGCGGCCACGGACCCGGCGGGGTTCGCGGCCGAGGTGCGGAAGGCCGCGGCCTCGCCGGACACGTTCGTCGACGAGGGCGCCGAGGTCGGCGCGGCGCAGCCGCCCGCGGAGTTGTTGCGGCGGTGGCGGGAGGGGCGGGAGCGGCTGCGGCGCGTACTGGCCGGGCAGCCCGCCGGGGCGCGGGTGCCGTGGTACGGGCCGTCGATGAGTGTCGCCTCCATGGCCACCGCCCGGCTGATGGAGACCTGGGCGCACGGGCAGGACGTCGCCGACGCGCTCGGCGTGCGCCGCGCGCCCACCGCGCGGCTGCGGCATGTGGCCCGGATCGGCGTGCGGGCGCGGGGCTTCGCGTACGCGGTGCGCGGTCTTGAGCCGCCCGCCGAGGAGTTCCGGGTCGAACTGCGTGCCCCGGACGGGGAGCTGTGGACGTACGGGCCCGAGGGCGCGCCCCAGCGGGTGACCGGGCCCGCGCTGGACTTCTGCCTGCTGGTCACCCAGCGCGCGCATCGTGCGGATGTGGCGGTGCGGGCGGAGGGGGCGGACGCGGACCGGTGGCTGGACATCGCCCAGGCCTTCGCCGGCCCGCCCGGCAAGGGCCGGGCCCCGGGGCGGGGCGGCCCTGGTGAGGGCCGGGCTCTGGGGCAGGCGCCCTCCGTCGAGGGCCGCGGCCAGGGCCGTACGAGCGAGGGCGGCGACCCGGAGCCCGTCGAGGGCCGCGACCTGGGCCGCACCGAGGGCCACGGCCCGGGCCCTGCCGGGGACCGCGACTCGGGCCGCGCCGAGGCCCCCGGCCAAGCGCCTTCCGCCGAGGGCCGCTACCCCGGCCCCGCCGGGGCCCCCCCGCCGGGGCCCGCGCCCCCGGCCAGACGCCTTCCGCCGAGGGCCGTCACCCGGGCCCCACCACCGAGGGCCCCGCATGACGCCGACCCCAACGGACGCACCCCTCCGCATCGGCAACTGCTCCGGCTTCTACGGCGACCGCTTCGACGCCATGCGCGAGATGCTGACCGACGGCCCCCTCGACGTGCTGACCGGCGACTATCTCGCCGAGCTGACCATGCTCATCCTCGGCCGGGAGCGCCAGAAGGACCCGGCGCGCGGCTACGCGACCACCTTCCTCCGCCAGCTCGACGACACCCTGCCCCTCGCCCTGGAGCGCGGTGTGCGGATCGTCAGCAACGCGGGCGGGCTCAATCCGGCCGGGCTCGCGGACGCGATTCGTACCGCCGCCGACAAGCAGGGCCTCGCCACTCGCGTCGCGCACGTCACCGGCGACGACCTCCGCACCACCCACGACTGGCCGCAGCACACCCTCACCGCCAACGCCTACCTCGGCGGCGCCGGAATCGCAGCCTGTATGCAGGCCGGCGCCGATGTCGTCGTCACCGGGCGGGTGACCGACGCCGCGCTGGTCACCGGGCCCGCCGCCGCGCATTTCGGGTGGCGGGCGGACGACTGGGACGCGCTTGCCGGGGCGGTGGTGGCCGGGCACATTCTGGAGTGCGGGGCCCAGGCCACCGGGGGCAATTACGCCTTCTTCAAAGAGCACGACATACGCCGCCCAGGCTTCCCGCTGGCCGAGATCCACCCCGACGGCTCCTGCGTGATCACCAAACACCCGGGCACGGGCGGCGCGGTGACCGTCGGCACCGTCACCGCCCAGCTCCTCTACGAGACGGCGGGCGCACGCTACGCCGGGCCGGACGTCACGGCCCGGCTCGACACCGTACGGCTGACCCAGGACGGCCCCGACCGGGTGCGCGTCCACGGAGTGAAGGGCGAGCCGCCTCCGCCGTCGCTCAAGGTGGGCCTCACCCGCATCGGTGGCTGGCGCAACGAGGTCGTGTTCGTGCTCACCGGGCTCGATATCCACCCCAAAGCCGCCCTCGTACGCGACCAGATGGAGGCGGCCCTCACCAAAGGCTCCAAGCGCCGCCCCGCCGAGGTGCGCTGGACCCTCGCCCGCACCGACCACCCCGACGCCGACACCGAAGAGGCCGCCAGCGCCCTGCTCCGCCTCACCGTCCGCGACCCGGACCCGGACAAGGTCGGCCGGGCGGTCAGCGACGCAGCGGTCGAGCTGGCGCTGGCCGGGTACCCCGGCTTCCATGTCACGGCGCCGCCCGGGAAGGGCTCCCCGTACGGCGTGTTCGAGGCCGCGTACGTGCCCGCCGCCGACGTCCCGCACACCGCCGTGCTCCCCGACGGCACCAGCACGCCCGTCCCCGCACCCGTCACCACCATCCCCCTCGCCCCCGTCCCCGAACCGCCCCTGCCACCCCCGCTCCCGCCCGGACGCCCCACCCGCCGTGCTCCGCTCGGCCTGGTCGCCGGAGCCCGTAGCGGGGACAAGGGCGGGGCCGCGAACGTCGGGGTCTGGGCCCGCAGCGACGACGCCTGGCGCTGGCTGGTCCACACCCTCACCACGGACCGCTTCCGCGCGCTGCTCCCCGAGACCGAAGAGCTGCCCGTCACCCGCCACACCCTCCCCGCCCTGCGCGCACTCAACTTCGTCGTGGACGGCCTCCTCGGCGAGGGCGTCGCCGCCCAGGCGCGGTTCGATCCGCAGGCCAAGGCCGTCGGCGAGTGGCTGCGTTCGCGTCACCTCGACATACCGGAGGAATTGCTGTGACTGTCCTCGCCTCCGCCCTCGACCCCCACGGCTCCGACTACGCCGCCCACCGCGAGGCGATGCTCACCAAGCTCGCCGAGCTCGAGACCGAGCACGCCAAAGCCCTCGCCGGAGGCGGCGAGAAGTACGTCACCCGCCACCGCAAGCGCGGCAAGCTCCTCGCCCGCGAGCGCATCGAGCTGCTGCTCGACCCCGATACGCCCTTCCTGGAACTCTCCCCGCTCGCCGCCTGGGGCAGCGACTACCCCGTCGGCGCCTCCGTCGTCACCGGCATCGGCGTCATCGAGGGCGTCGAGTGCCTGATCAGCGCCAACGACCCGACCGTACGAGGCGGGGCCAGCAACCCCTGGACCCTCAAGAAGTCCCTGCGTGCCCACGAGATAGCCCGCGCCAACCGCCTCCCCGTCATCAGCCTCGTCGAGTCCGGGGGCGCCGATCTCCCCAGCCAGAAGGAGATCTTCATCCCGGGCGGCGCCATGTTCCGCGATCTGACCCGGCTGTCCGCCGACGGAATCCCCACCATCGCCGTCGTCTTCGGCAACTCCACGGCCGGAGGCGCGTACATCCCCGGGATGTCCGACCACGTGATCATGGTCAAGGAGCGGTCCAAGGTCTTCCTCGGCGGGCCGCCCCTGGTCAAGATGGCCACCGGCGAGGAGAGCGACGACGAATCCCTCGGCGGCGCCGAGATGCACGCCCGCACCTCCGGCCTCGCCGACTACTTCGCCCTCGACGAGCCCGACGCCATCCGCCAGGCCCGCCGCGTCGTCGCCCGCCTCAACTGGCGCAAGGCGCACCCCGACCCGGGCCCCGCCGAGGCCCCGAAATACGACGCCGACGAGCTCCTGGGCATCGTCCCCGGCGACCTCAAGACCCCCTTCGACCCCCGTGAGGTCATCGCCCGTATCGTCGACGCCTCCGACTTCGACGAGTTCAAGCCGCGCTACGGCCCCAGCCTCGCCACCGGCTGGGCCACCCTCCACGGCTATCCGATCGGGATCCTCGCCAACAACCAGGGCGTGCTGTTCTCGGCCGAGTCCCAGAAGGCCGCCCAGTTCATCCAGCTCGCCAACCAGCGGGACATCCCGCTGCTCTTCCTCCACAACACCACCGGCTACATGGTGGGCCGCGAGTACGAGCAGGGCGGGATCATCAAACACGGCGCCATGATGATCAACGCGGTCTCCAACTCCCGCGTCCCCCACCTCTCCGTCCTCATCGGCGCCTCGTACGGCGCCGGCCACTACGGCATGTGCGGCCGGGCGTACGACCCCCGCTTCCTCTTCGCCTGGCCCAGCGCCAAGTCGGCAGTCATGGGACCCCAGCAGCTGGCCGGTGTGCTGTCGATCGTCGCCCGCCAGTCCGCGGCCGCCAAGGGCCAGCCGTACGACGAGGACGCCGACGCCGCCCTCCGCGCCATGGTGGAGCAGCAGATCGAGTCCGAGTCGCTGCCCCTGTTCCTCTCCGGGCGGCTGTACGACGACGGCGTCATCGACCCCCGCGACACCCGCACCGTCCTCGGCCTGTGCCTCTCCGCGATCCACACCGCCCCCGTCGAGGGCGCGCGCGGCGGCTTCGGCGTCTTCCGGATGTGAGATGTGAGGAACCCCGTGATACCCGTGATCCGCTCCCTCCTCGTCGCCAACCGGGCCGAGATCGCCCGCCGTATCTTCCGCACCTGCCGCGAACTCGGCATCGCCACCGTCGCCGTCCACTCCGACCCCGACGCCGCCGCGCCCCATGTACGCGAGGCCGACGCGGCCGTACGGCTCCCCGGTGCCACGCCCGCCGACACGTATCTGCGCGCCGATCTCATCGTGAAGGCCGCCCTCGCGGCCGGGGCCGACGCCGTCCACCCCGGGTACGGCTTCCTCTCCGAGAACGCCGACTTCGCGCGCGCCGTCATCGACGCGGGCCTGCGGTGGATCGGGCCGCCGCCCGAGGCGATCGAGGCCATGGCCTCCAAGACCCGCGCCAAGGACCTCATGCGCGCGGCCGGAGTCCCCCTCCTCGCCCCCGTCGAACCCGACCGGGCCACACCCGACGACCTGCCCCTCCTCGTCAAGGCGGCGGCGGGCGGCGGCGGCCGCGGGATGCGCGTGGTCCACGACCTGGCGGCCCTCCCGGCCGAACTGACCTCCGCCCGCGCGGAGGCGCTGTCCGCCTTCGGCGACGCGGAGGTGTTCCTGGAGCCGTACGTCGAGGGCGCCCGCCATGTCGAGGTGCAGATCCTCGCCGACGCGCACGGCGAGGTGTGGGCGCTGGGCACCCGCGACTGCTCCCTCCAGCGCCGCCACCAAAAAGTCATCGAGGAGGCCCCGGCCCCCGGGCTGACCGACGAGCTGCGCCACGCCCTCGACGAGGCGGCGGTCGGCGCGGCGCGCGCGATCGGGTACCGGGGGGCGGGGACGGTGGAGTTCCTCATAGGGCAGAACAGGCAACCCCACTTCCTGGAGATGAACACCCGGCTGCAGGTGGAGCACCCGGTGACGGAGTGCGTGTACGGGGTCGACCTGGTGGCGCTGCAACTACGCGTCGCCGAAGGCGAACCCCTGCCCGCGGAGCCGCCCCGGCCCCGCGGCCACGCGGTGGAGGCCCGCCTGTACGCGGAGGACCCGGCGGCGGGTTGGCGACCGGGGACGGGCACGATGCACCGGCTGGCCGTGGCGGAGGGCCCGGGCCTACGGGTGGACTCGGGGCTCGCCGACGGCGACGACGTGACCATCCACTACGACCCGATGCTCGCCAAGGTCATCGCCTGGGCCCCCACCCGGGCCGAGGCCGTACGCCGCCTCGCGCACGCCCTGGAGCGGGCCCGGCTGCACGGGCCGGTCACCAACCGGGATCTGCTCGTACGTGCCCTGCGCCACCCCGAGTTCCAGGACGCCCGCATGGACACGGGCTTCCTCGAACGGCATCTCGATGAACTCAGCCCGACCACTGCCAACGAGTCGACCGTCCCGCTCGCCGCCCTGGCCGCCGCCCTGGCCGACGCGGCGCAGCGCCCCACGACAGGGGCAGGGACCGTGACCGGGCGGCTCGGTGGGTGGCGCAACGTACCGTCGCAGCCGCAGCTCAAGACCTACCGGTCGGAGCCCGGCAGCACCGAGCACAAAATCCACTACCGCCTGACCCGCGACGGCCTCAAAGCCGACGACCACCCGAACACCCGCCTCATCGAGGCCGGTCCCCACCACGTCGTCCTGGAAGTAGACGGCGTACGCCGCCCGTTCGACATCGCCGCGTACGGCACACAGGTATGTGTCGACTCACCCTTCGGCGCCCACACCTTCACCGCCCTGCCCCGCTTCCCCGACCCCACCGCCCGTACGGAACCGGGGTCGCTGCTGGCCCCCATGCCGGGCACGGTCGTCCGCGTCGCCGATGTGGCGGTCGGCGACCGGGTCGAGGCCGGGCAAGCCATCCTGTGGCTGGAGGCCATGAAGATGGAACACCGGGTCACGGCACCCGCCGCCGGTGTGCTCTCCGCGCTGCACGCCACCCGGGGCCGGCAGGTGGAGGTCGGGGCGGTATTGGCGGTGGTGGTGGCGGAGGGGGACGAGACGTGAGGCCCCCGCCCCGTACAGCGCACCGCAACCACAGGCCCGCACCCGGGAGGAGCCGCACATGAAACCCGACACCAGCCCGCTCATCGACGGCCCTGAACGCACCGCCCTCCGCGCCGCCGTAGCGGCCTTCGCCAAGCGCTACGGCAGCGACGAAAACACAGCCGAGCTGTGGGCCGAGGCCGGCAAGCTCGGCTATCTCGGCGTGAACCTGCCCGAGGAGTACGGCGGCGGAGGCGGCGGCATCGCCGAACTGTCCATCGTCCTGGAGGAGTTGGGCGCGGCCGGGTGCCCGCTGCTGATGCTCATCGTCTCGCCCGCGATCTGCGGCACGGTGATCGCCCGCTTCGGTACGGAGGAGCAGAAGCGCACCTGGCTGCCGGGTCTGGCGGACGGCAGCAAGACGATGGCGTTCGGCATCACGGAGCCCGACGCCGGATCCAACTCGCACCGCATCACGACCACCGCCCGCCGCGCCCCCGACGGCGGTTGGCTGCTGACCGGCCGGAAGGTGTTCATCTCGGGGGTGGACATCTCGGACGCGACGCTGATCGTGGGCCGTACGGAGGACGCGCGGACGGGCAAGCTCAAGCCGTGTCTGTTCATCGTGGAGCGCGGGGCGCCCGGCTTCTCGTACCGGCACATCCCGATGGAGCTCGCGGCGGCGGAGAAGCAGTTCGAGGTGGTGCTCGACGATGTGCCGCTGCCCGCCGAGGCGCTGGTGGGGGACGAGGACGCGGGGCTGCTTCAGCTGTTCGCGGGGCTCAACCCGGAGCGGATCATGACGGCGGCGTTCGCGCTGGGCATGGGCCGGTACGCGCTGGCGAAGGCCGTGGAGTACGCGCGCGTACGCCAGGTGTGGAAGGAGCCGATCGGTGCGCACCAGGCCGTGGCGCATCCGCTCGCGCAGGCCCATATCGAAGTGGAGCTCGCGCGGTTGATGATGGCCAAGGCGGCCCACCTCTACGACGCGGGCGACGACGCGGGCGCGGGGGAGGCGGCGAACATGGCGAAGTACGCGGCGGGGGAGGCGGCGGTGAAGGCGGTGGACCAGGCGGTGCACACGCTGGGCGGGAACGGTCTGACGGTGGAGTACGGGCTGGCGAAGCTGGTCACGGCCGCTCGGGTGGCGCGGATCGCGCCGGTCAGCCGGGAGATGATCCTCAACTTCGTCTCGCACCAGACGCTCGGGCTGCCCAAGTCGTACTGACGCTGACGGACCAGGACTTCAGCATTTACGGAGGGATCCGCGATGGCGTGGCGCAGTGAGTACCCGGATGTCCCGCTCTTGGACCTGCCCATCCACGAGGCCGTACTGGCGCGGGCGAGCACCGAGTTCGGCGAGCTGCCCGCGCTGGTCGACGGGGTGCGCGGCACGGCGCTGAGCTACGCGGAGCTGGACCGCGCCACGCGGCGGCTCGCGGCGGCGTTCGCGGAGGCGGGGGTGCGCCAGGGGGATGTGGTGGCGCTGCACAGCCCCAACTCGGTGCTGTACCCGGTGGTGCTCTACGCCGTGACGCGCGCGGGCGCGGCGGTGACCACGGTGCATCCGCTGGCGACGGCCGACGAGTTCGCGGCGCAGCTGCGTGACGCCAAGGCGGAGTGGATCGTCACCGCCTCGGCGCTGCTGGGCGTGGCCCGGCGCGCCGGGGAGCGGGCGGGCGGGGTGCGCGAGGTGTTCGTCTGCGACGCGGCGCCGGGGCACCGGTCGATCGGCGACATGCTGGAGTGCACGGCGCCCGAGCCGGTGGTGGAGATCGACCCGGGCGAGGACGTCGCGGTGCTGCCGTACTCGTCGGGGACGACGGGCACCCCCAAGGGCGTGATGCTGACGCATCGCAACCTGGCCACGAATCTGGCCCAGCTGCATCCGGTGGTGCCGACGGGGCCCGGGGATCGGATCCTGGCGGTGCTGCCGTTCTTCCATATCTACGGTTTGACGGCGCTGGTGAACGCGCCGCTGCGGGAAGGCGCGACGGTGATCGTACTGCCGCGCTTCGATGTGGAGAACTTTCTCGCGGCGATCCAGGAGCACCGGGCGACCGCGCTGTACGTGGCGCCGCCGATCGTGCTGGCCCTCGCCAAACACCCGGCGGTCGCCGAATACGACCTGTCGTCGCTGCGGTATGTGATGAGCGCGGCGGCGCCGCTCGACGCCGAGCTGGCCCAGGCGTGCGCACGGCGGCTGGGGATCCCGCTGCTGCTGCAGGCGTTCGGGATGACGGAGCTGTCGCCGGGCTGCCATATGGTGCCGCGCCATGCGCGGGACGTGCCGCCGGGCACGGTCGGCAAGCTGCTGCCGAGCACCGAGATGCGCATCGTGGAGACGGCGGGGGAGCGGCGGGACCTGGGGGTCGGGGAGGACGGCGAGATCCTGATCCGGGGGCCGCAGGTGATGAAGGGCTATCTGGGCCGGGCGGCGGAGTCGGAGGCGATGGTCGACGCGGACGGCTGGCTGCGCACCGGTGACGTCGGGCATGTGGACGCCGACGGCTGGCTGTATGTGGTGGACCGGGTCAAGGAACTGATCAAGTACAAGGGGTACCAGGTCGCCCCCGCCGAGCTGGAGGCCGTGCTGCTCGCCCATGAGGCGATCGTGGACGCGGCGGTGGTCGGGGTCCACGACGCGGACGGCAACGAGATCCCCAAGGCGTATGTGGTGCTCGGGCCCGGGGCCGAGCTGTCGGGGGACGAAGTGATCGATTACGTTGCCGGGCAGGTGGCCCCGTACAAGAAGGTGCGCCGTGTGGAGTTCACGGACGCCGTGCCGCGCTCGGCCACCGGCAAGATCCTCAGGCGTGAGCTGCGCGCCAGGGAAGGGAGTACGACGGCCTCATGACGGATGCGCCACCACCTCTCGTACGGCACGCGTACGCGCGCGGCGTCACCACGCTGACCCTCGACTCGCCGCGCAACCGCAACGCGCTCTCCACGCGGCTGGTCGCCGAGCTGAGCGAGGCGCTGGCGGCAGCCGGGCGTGACGGCGGCACGCGGGCGGTGCTGCTGACCCATACCGGCACCACGTTCTGCGCGGGCGCGGATCTGAGCGAGCCGCCCACGCGGTCGGCGGCGCTGAACCTGGTCGCGCTGTTGCGGTCGATCGTGGAGCTGCCGAAGCCGGTGGTGGCCCGGGTGACCGGGCATGTCAGGGCGGGCGGTCTGGGGCTGCTGGGCGCGTGCGACATCGCGGCGGCGGGCGGGGGCGCGAGTTTCGCCTTCACCGAGGCCCGGCTGGGGCTCGCGCCCGCGATGATCTCCATACCGCTGCTGCCCCGGCTGGACCCGCGCGCGGCGGCCCGCTACTACCTGACGGGGGAGCGGTTCGACGCGGCCGAGGCGGCGCGGATCGGCCTGCTCACGCTGGGGGACGGGGCGGCGGACGTGGACGAGCTGCTGGCGCCGGTCCTCGACGGGCTGCGGCGCGGCTCCCCGCAGGGGCTCGCCGAGTCCAAGCGGCTGGTCACGGCGGAGGTGCTGGCGGGTTTCGCCCGGGAGACGGACCGGCTGGCGGAGCGGTCCGCGGCGCTGTTCGCCTCGGCCGAGGCCCGCGAGGGCATGACGGCCTTCCTGGAGCGACGGGATCCGGCGTGGGTGTCGGACCTGGCGGGGGAAGAGACGGCGGGAAAAGAACCAGCGGCGGGCGACCCGGCAGGAAAAGAACTGGCGGCGGGTGACCCGGCGAGGCAAGCGAGGCAAGGCGCGCCCGGGCAAGGCGCGCCCGGGCAAGGCGCGCCCGGGCAAGGCGCGCCCGGGCAAGGCGCGCTCGGGCAAGGCGCGCCGGGCGGCGGGGAGGCGCGGTGACCCCGGCCCGTACTCCGCCGCGCACCCCGCCGCGTACCGCGCTGCGCGACCCCAAGCAGGACCGCAGCCGCGCCACCCGCCGGCGGCTGCTGGAGGCCGCCGTGGCCTGCCTGGCCGAGTACGGCTGGGCCCGGTCCACGGTGGCGGTGGTGGCCGAGCGGGCCGGGGTGTCGCGGGGCGCGGCCCAGCACCACTTCCCGACCCGCGAGGACCTGTTCACGGCCGCGGTGGAGCACGTCGCCACCGAGCGCTCGGCCGCCCTGCGCGCCCTGCACGCACGCGAGCGGGAGCGCGAACGGGCGGAGGAGCGCGGCGGGGCGGCCGGGGGCCAGGCGGCCCGGGTCGCGGATGTGGTCGAGGTCCTGGTCGATCTGTACACCGGCCCGCTGTTCCGGGCCGCGCTCCAGCTGTGGGTGGTGGCCTCGTACGAGGAACAGCTCGGCGCGCGCGTGGCCGCCCTGGAGGTGCGGATCGGCCGGGAGACCCACCGGATGGCGGTGGAGCTGCTGGGCGCCGACGAGAGCGTGCCGGGCGTACGGGAGTCCGTTCAGGGCTTCCTGGACATGGCCCGCGGCCTCGGGCTCGCCAACATCCTCACCGACGACCGCGCCCGCCGCGGCCGGGTGGTGGCGCAGTGGGCGCGGATCCTCGACGACGCGCTGCGCGCTCCGCGCTAGCGGGTGGTGTCCCCGAAGCCCTCGATGTCGTGCGGGCTGCGCGGGCCGGGGCCGGTGTAGCGGGCGGAGGGGCGTACGAGGCGGCCGGTGCGCTTCTGCTCCAGGATGTGCGCGCTCCACCCGGCGGTGCGGGCACAGGTGAACATGGAGGTGAACATGTGCGCCGGGACCTCCGCGAAGTCCAGGACGATGGCCGCCCAGAACTCGACGTTGGTGGCCAGCACCCGGTCCGGCCGCCGGTTGTGCAGCTCGTCCAGGGCCGCCCGCTCCAGTGCCTCGGCGACCTCGAAGCGCGGCGCGCCCAGGTCCCGGGCGGTGCGCCGCAGCACACGGGCGCGCGGGTCCTCGGCGCGGTAGACGCGGTGCCCGAAGCCCATCAGCCGCTCGCCGCGGTCCAGGGCCTGCTTGACGTACGCGGTGGCGTCGCCGGTGCGCTCGATCTCCTCGATCATGTGCAGCACACGGGAGGGCGCGCCGCCGTGCAGCGGCCCCGACATGGCGCCGACCGCCCCGGAGAGCGCGGCGGCGACATCGGCGCCGGTGGAGGCGATGACGCGGGCGGTGAAGGTCGAGGCGTTCATGCCGTGCTCGGCGGCCGAGGTCCAGTACGCGTCGACGGCGGCGATGTGCTTGGGGTCGGGCTCGCCGCGCCAGCGCCGCATAAAGCGCTCCACGACGGTCTCCGCCTTGTCGATCTCCCGCTGCGGGACCATCGGCAGGCCCTGGCCGCGGGCCGACTGGGCGACGTACGACAGCGCCATCACGGCCGCGCGCGCCAGGTCCTCGCGGGCCTCCGCCTCGTCGATGTCCAGCAGCGGTTTGAGGCCCCAGACGGGCGCGAGCATGGCCAGCGCGGACTGCACATCGACGCGGATGTCGCCGGAGTGGACCGGGATGGGGAACGGCTCGGCCGCGGGCAGACCGGGGTTGAACGCGCCGTCGACCAGCAGCCCCCACACGTTCCCGAAGGAGACATGGCCCACCAGGTCCTCGATGTCCACGCCTCGATAGCGGAGCGCGCCGCCAGCCCTGTCGGGTTCGGCGATCTCCGTCTCGAACGCGATGACTCCTTCGAGTCCGGGTACGAAGTCGGACATCAGGCGGCTCCTCGTGCGCGGCTCGCGGTCCGTACCGGTCACCCTGGTGATGCCCCGTGCGGACGAGTGTCATCCGGCCGCGCCGGGCACGCGACCGTACGGCCTGCGCGATGGGCGATGGTCTGCCACAGTCTGGTCTCTGAGGTACCCACGGGGAAGCGTGAGAAGCGGCACATGTCCCGTCACCCGCGGAAAGGGTTACCGGGCGAGCGGAAGGGGGAGGGGATTCGCCCGTACGGGGCAGTACTTGAGGCGCGGCGTTGATGTTGCAAGATATGCGCGTGCCTCACGTTGACCCGCAATTCTCGGCGCGTCCGGCCGCGCGCACCTACGACCCGGCCGCCATGCGCGAGCACTACCGCGCGGAGGGGATCGCCGAGCGCGAGCTCGCGGCCGATCCGTACGAGCAGTTCACGCGGTGGTTCGAGCAGGCCGTGGCGAGCGGTCTGTTCGAGCCCAACGCCATGGTGGTCTCGACGGCGGACGCCGCCGGGCGGCCCAGCTCCCGCACGGTGCTGATGAAGAGCTTCGACACGCGCGGATTCGTCTTCTACACCAACTACAACTCGCGCAAGGGCCGTGAGCTCACCGAGAACCCGTATGTCTCGCTGCTCTTCCCCTGGCACCCGATCGCCCGCCAGGTCATCATCACCGGCGCGGCGCGGCGGACCGGCCGGGACGAGACGGCGGCGTACTTCAGGACCCGGCCGCACGGATCGCAGCTGGGGGCGTGGGCGAGCGCGCAGTCCTCGGTGGTGGGCTCGCGGGAGGAGCTGGACCGGGCGTACGGCGAGCTGGCGGACCGCTATCCGCCAGGGGAGCAGGTGCCGGTGCCGCCGGAGTGGGGCGGCTTCCGGGTGGTGCCGGACGCGGTGGAGTTCTGGCAGGGCCGGGAGAACCGGCTGCACGACCGGCTGCGGTACGTCCCGGGCCCGGGCGGCGAGGGCTGGCGGATCGAGCGCCTGAGCCCGTAGCGGGCGGTGGGGGCGGGGCCCGTCGCGCGACAGAACGTGGCAGAAGCAGGCGGAGAAACGGGGGGCGAAAACGCAGACGACCCGTGGGTCTCTCCCCTGCGCCCTGAGGCGCGAGGGGGCCGGTCGGACGTACCGGCGACCCACGGGTCGGGTGACTGCTTGGGATTGGCCGGCCGCGCACATCTCTCGTGCGCCTGTCCGGCGAATGCGCTGAGCGCGACGACGGACTGCTAGCCCGCAGTCACCTCACGCGTCCGGATTTGATACATCTGCCGAACCACCTCCCTTCTCGTGTGCTCCACACCCTAAGAACCGGTCCGCCACACCACAAGTGAATTTCCGGGACGCAACGATTTAGCGGAATCCGGTGTGGCGCGTGTCACGTTCGAGTTGAATGTCACGGCGTGCACCACCGCACGCGGCCGTGGCTGCCAGGTCAACCAGGGGGTGTCCGGTGAGCGCTTCGCGACGTTCCGAGCCCGCACAGCCGGCTCGTGCCGTGCCATCCGCTCCGACACAGCCGCGAGCCGGCGAGGCCGGGACGCCGGGGCCCGCGGCCGACTCGGAGGACGATTCGGGGCTGCTCGCCGCGCTGCTCGACGGCATGGACGCGGCCCTGTGCGCCTTCGACGCCGAGGGCACCGTCACCCACTGGAACCGCGAGGCCGAGCGCATCCTCGGCTGGTCGGCGCGGGAGGCCGTCGGGCGCAAGGGGCTCGCGGGGTGGGCGGTGCGGGCGGCGGACGCGCGCGAGGTGGAGGCGCGGCTGATGGCCGCGATGGACGCCAAGGGACGCCAGGTGCACGAGTTCGCGCTGCTGACCAAGGACGGCGGCCGGGTCCTGGTGCGCACCCAGTCCTCGGCGGTGCCGCGGGCCGACGGGCGGCCGGGCGGGGTGTACTGCGCGTTCAGCGAGGTGCATACGCAGATCGACCTGGAGCGTTCGATAGCGCTCAGCGAGGCCCTGCTCGACGACGCCTCGTGGAACGTGGTCCTGGTCGACGCCGATCTGCGCCCCGCGATCGTCAACAAGAACGCGGCGCGCGCGCTGCGCACGGGCCGTACGGCGGCGCTGGGGCGCCCGCTGGGAGAACTGCTCGACCAGGGCCTCGAGGAGTTGGAGAGCGCGCTCCAGCACGTCCTGGCGGAGGGCGCGCCCCCGGCGCCCACGGAGCTGTGGGTGAGCCTGCGGGAAGCCGGTGAGGGCTTCAGAGGTTTACGGAGCGGCGCGGGCGGCGCGGCCAAGGACGGAGCGGGCGGCGGGGCCGGTGACGGCGCCGCCGCGCGGCGCTGCTGGCGCAGCGGCTTTCTGCGGCTGGCCTCGCCGCTGGCGGAGGAGCCGGTGCCGCTAGGCGTGGCGTGGATCTTCCAGGACGTGACGGAGCTCAAGCGCCACGAGATGGACGGCTCGCGGCTGCGCTTCCGCGGCAATCAGCTGCACCGGGCGGCGCGCGCGGCGGCCGAATGCGAGGACCCGGCCGAGGCGGCCACCGTCCACCTGGACTTCGCGCTCGCGGGCTTCGCCGACCACGCCCTGATCGACCTGGTCCTGGAGGCCCCGCCGGGCGGCCGGCCCGGCGGCCCCGGCCCTGACCGGGGCGGCTCGGACCGGGTCCGGCTGGTGCGGGCGGCGGCGACGCCGAGCGGTGCCCCGGGGCCCTGCCCGGCGATCGTCGCGGGAGGCATTCCGCTGGCCTATACGGAGAGCCATCCGGCGATCCAGGCGGCCGAGCGCTGCGGGTCGGTGCGCGTCAGCGCGAGCCGCGCGGAGGAGGCGGCCGCCACCGGGTGGGCGGCGGCCCGCAAGTGGCCCGACGGCACGGTCCACGGCCTGTGCACGGCGCTCCGCAGCCGCGGCCGCACCCTCGGGGTGGTCACGTTCCTGCGCGCCTCGGGCCGCCGCCCCTTCGATCGTGGGGACGCCGTGTACGCGGAGGACGTCGCCGCCCGCGTCGCCGCCGCCCTGGACCTCGCACAGCAGCTGGGATAGCTGAGCGTCTCAGCGTTGGTAGAAGATCCGGTCGCCGTACTCGCTCATGACCTGCCTGTTCCAGTCGTGGCCCCCGTCCACGTTGCCCGAGCGCAGCATCGGCGGGTCGATGCCGCGCGCGGCCAGTTCGCCCGCCGCCGTGGCGATCACGGCCTGCATCAGGGCGGAGGTGACGACCGTGGAGGCGGGGGCGAAGGGGGCCCCGACGCCGTCGGCGGTCAGCTCGGCGTCGCCGACCGCGATCTTGCTGTCGAGGACCAGATCGCAGTGGTCCTTGAGGAAGTCCCCGGAGCGGTGCCGCGAGGCGGTGGCGGTGGCGTACGCGACGGAGGTCACGCCGATCACCTTGAGGCCGAGCGACCGCGCGTGCGTCGCCATCTCCACGGGCAGCGGGTTGCGCCCGGACAGCGAGATGATGAACAGCAGGTCGCCCGCGCGCGCCGGGCTGTTGTCCAGGACGACACCGGCCAGCCCGTCGACGCGCTCCAGGGCGCTGCCGAGCGTGGCGGGCATCACGTCCACGCCGACCATCCCCGGGATCGGGAGCAGATTCATCAGGGCCAGGCCGCCCGCGCGGTAGACGACGTCCTGGGCGGGCAGCGAGGAGTGGCCGGCGCCGAAGGCGAAGAGCCGGCCGCCCGCGGCGGCGGTCTCGGCGACCAGGGCGCCCGCCGCGCCGATGGCCTCGGCCTCCTCGTCGCGTACTCGCTGCAGCAGGCCGATGGCGGCGTCGAAGTACTGCCCGGCCAGCTTGCTCTCGCTCATCCCCGAGTGGCCCTTCTGTCGGTGGTGGTCTGGTGGTGGTCTGGTGGTGGTCTGTGCTCTGTGGTCTGTGCCGCGTGGCGCGGATCACGTTGGGCCGTAGGTCAGGCCGCTGTCAATACTGGGTCGGGCCGGGTACGGCGATGCCGGACTCGGCCCCGTTGTCGGCGGGATGCGTCAGAATTGGGGTCAGGGCCACCGCACGACACATTCGAGGGGCACGCATGTCCGGACTCATCGACACTACGGAGATGTATCTCCGCACCATCCTCGAGCTGGAGGAGGAGGGTGTCGTCCCGATGCGCGCCCGTATCGCGGAGCGGCTCGACCAGAGCGGTCCGACGGTCAGCCAGACCGTGGCCCGCATGGAGCGGGACGGTCTGGTGAGGGTCGCCGGCGACCGTCACCTGGAGTTCACGGAGGAGGGCCGCCGCCTGGCGACCCGCGTGATGCGCAAGCACCGGCTCGCTGAGTGCCTGCTGGTCGACGTGATCGGGCTGGAGTGGGAGCAGGTGCACGCCGAGGCCTGCCGCTGGGAGCATGTGATGAGCGAGGCGGTGGAGCGGCGGGTGCTGGAGCTGCTGCGCCACCCCACCGAGTCGCCGTACGGGAACCCGATCCCGGGCCTGGAGGAGCTGGGCGAGAAGGCGGAGGTCGATCCGTTCCTGGACGACAGCATGGTGAGCCTGCGCGAGCTGGAGCCGGGCAGCGAGGGCAAGACGGTGGTCGTGCGCCGGATCGGCGAGCCGATCCAGATGGACGCCCAGCTGATGTACACGCTGCGCCGGGCGGGTGTGCAGCCGGGCTCGGTGGTGAGCGTGACCGAGTCGCCGGGCGGGGTGCTGGTGGGCAGCAGCGGCGAGGCCGCCGAGCTGGACGCGGACATCGCCTCCCACGTCTTCGTCGCCAAGCGCTGAGCCTCGCCGAGCGCTGAGCCACGCCGAGCGCTGAGCCACGACAAGGGCTGAGTCTCGCCGAGGCTGAGCCACAGCATGGGCTGAACGCCGAGCGCTGAGCCGTGCCGAGCGCCGGGCTTCGCCGAGCGCTGGGCTTCGCGCCCGTACCACTGCTTCCGCCCCCGTACCCCCGTAACCCGCGCGACACGCTGACCGAATCGACCGGTTCGGCCGATTCGACCGTCGTGACCTGCGGCGACAGCTTTCCTCAGGGTTTTCCTGACGTTTTCCGGATACCGGAGTTTGTGGAATTCGAGCGGTCGGGCCCGCCGCGTGCGACGCTGTCGCTGAGGCATATGCGCGAGGGGGGCTCATATGGGCCTGACGGGCGGTCCCGCCCAGCGGGCGATCGACAGCGAGAAGAGCGAGGGCCCCGGCGCCTTGAACCGCCGGGGCCCTGCCTCCCCATGTCCCCCCTGTGGGCCCCCGGCCCCACGGTCCGCTGTGACGCGGCCCGTACGGCCGGAGGCCCTGGCGACCCGGAGCCCCGAGCTCTCAGGGTCGGCCCCCGCGGACTCCCTTCCCCGAGCAGTCCGCCTCCCGCTAGCTGTCTCCCCTCGGTGCGGACGATCAATCCCTTGGTGCGGTCACTCGAACGAGGGGTGTTGTGCGGTCGTAACGGCGTGTTCGAATAAGAGTTCGATATCCTGGGGCTGGTCGAGGAGGGAATGGGGGTGCCAGAACACATGGTGCGGCGCATCGACGTGACGGGAGCCGGCGGCGTGCGGCTCGCCGCCTGGGAGTTCGCCGATCCGCCCAAGGCGGGCGGCGGCGCGCGGGTCTCGCATGGACCCGGTGTTCTTCTGCTCCATGGCCTGATGGGCCGAGGGGCCCACTGGGCGCGGACCGCGCGCTGGCTGTCCACCCGCCATCGGGCCGTCGCCCTCGACCAGCGGGGTCATGGCCGCAGCGAGAAGCCCGCTGACGGCCCGTTCGACCGCGGCACCTATGTGGCCGACGCGGAGGCCGCGGTCGAGCAGTTGGGCCTGGCCCCCGTTACCCTCATCGGCCACTCCATGGGCGCGCTGACCGCCTGGCAGCTCGCCGCCCGCCGTCCCGATCTGGTCGCGGGCCTGGTGATCTGCGATATGCGGGCCTCCGCGCTGGGCTCCGCCTCGCAGGCGGAGTGGGCCCAGTGGTTCTCGTCCTGGCCGCTGCCGTTCGCGACCCTCGCCGATGTGCGCAAGTGGTTCGGCGAGGACGATCCGAGGCTGGAGCGGCCCAATCCGGCGCGGGGCGACTTCTTCGCCGAGATCATGGCCGAGCGCTCGGACGGCTGGCGCCCGGTCTTCTCCCGCCGCCAGATGCTCAAGGCCCGGGCGACCTGGGTCCATGACGCCCATTGGGAAGAGCTGGCGCTCGTGCGGTGCCCCACCCTCGTGGTGCGCGGCCTGGACGGTGAGTTGGGCCGGGCGGAGGCGCAGGAGATGGTGCGCGTCCTGCCGCGCGGTGAGTACGCGGAGGTGACGGACGCGGGCCATCTCGTCCACTACGACCAGCCGGAGGGCTGGCGCCGGGCCGTGGAGCCCTTCCTCGCCTCGGTGCTGCCCGCGTAGTCGGCCAGTCGGCGGCGCGGGACCCACGACACCGCCCCGGCCTGCCCGCCCTGCGCCGGCTGCGGTCGGGGGGTGCCTAGGCTGTCGCTGCCACGGAAGGGCGGTGCCATGGATGCTGAGTCCCGGATCAGGGCCGCGATCGAGGAGCACTGGCGGGCGTCGGAGCGCGGGGATATCGAAGCCGAGCATGCCGTTTACGCTGCGGACGCGATCCTGGACTACCCGCAGTCGGGTGAGCGTTTCCGGGGCCGCGAGACGATTGCGGCGCAGCGTGGCGAGCACCCGGCCGACCGGCACTTCACCGTCCAGCGGATCACCGGCCATGCGAATGTATGGGTGAGCGAATGCGTCATCACCTACGACGGCGTGCCTTCATACTCGGTGAGCATCATGGAGTTCGCCGATCATCATGTAGTGCACGAGACGCAGTACTTCGGTGGCCCTTTCGGCGCACCGGCGTGGCGGGTCGCGCTCGCGGAACCGATGCCGGGACGGACTGTCGCGGAAGCCTGATCGACGGCCGGCCGCTTCGACAGCGACGGCAAGCTCGTCGAGCGCTGGGGCAGCAGTCAGTGCGCTTGGGCGCGGGCTTCGGCGGTGGTCTTGAGGTCGTGCAGCCAGGCTTCGAGGCCCGTGCCGAGGGCCGCGGTCGCGGTGGGTATGTCGGCTTCGACCTGGTCGCCGGTCCAGGTCTCCTCGGTGTGGACGCGGACGCCGCCCTTGACCTTGGTGAAGGTCCACAGATGGACGCCCTCGTCGATGCGCAGCCCTTCACCGATCGCGGGCCCGCGCCACAGGACGCAGTGGTTGCGCTGGAGTTGCCGGACGGTGGAGGTGATCTCCAGAGTGGTGGCGGGGGTCGTCGGGGTGGCGGGCGCCGGGGTGGTCCACCTGAACTGCGAACCCTTGCGCAGCGGGCCGGGGTCGAGGCGCTTCATGGTGAGTACGGGGGGCTGCCAGGCCGGCCAGCGCTCCACATCGGTCTGGAGCTCGAAGACGGTGCTCAGCGGGGCCTTGATCACGACGTCGGACTGGTAGCGGATACGGGCGCTGGTGTCGACGCCTTCCCCGCGGCACTGGGAGGGGCCGTCGTGGTGGGTGGCGGAAGCCCGGGCCTGAGCGGGGGTGGCCTGGGCGGGGGTGGCCTGGGCGGGCGGGACGGCGGCCGCCAGGACGCCGGCGATGGCGAGCGGGATGGTGAGGGCGGCGGCACGTACGCCGGTCCGGGGCCGGGGCCGGGACCGCGGAGCGGATGAGTTCGACGGGCGGTTGCTGAACATGGCGTTCTCCTCGTGATGGGTGTGTGGGAGCGAACGTTCACGTGCTCGGGACCGGCGCCGTGCCTACGGGGTCAGGACGACCTTCCCGGCGACGGTGCCGGATTCGGCCAGCCGCAGGGCGTCGGCGACGCGGCTGAGCGGCAGTTCGGCGGCGATCTTGGGGGTGATGTCACCGCGCTGGAGGGCGGCGAAGACCTGGGTGAGGTCGGCGCGCAGCCGGGCCCGGAACCGGTTCTTGGCCAGGGCCCGCCCGGCCCAGGCGTTGTAGAAGTAGGCGTGGCGGCGGTTGGGCAGGGCGTTCCACAGCCAGACGCGGCCGAGGAGCTTGAGTACGGGCCACTGCTTGGAGCCCTGGTCGTCCCGGGTGGAGGCGCTGCCGTAGGAGACGAGGGTGCCGCCGGGTGCCAGAAGGCTCCAGGAGTCGCTGATGCCCCGGCCGCCGACGTGGTCGAAGACGGCGGCGACTCCGCCGGGGGCGAGTTCGCGGATCCGCGCGGCGACATTCCCGGCGCGGTAGTCGACGGGGGTGACCCCCTGCTCCCGTAGGGCGGCGTGGTGGCGGGTGGACGCCGTGCCGATCACCTTCGCGCCCGCGGCGTGGGCGAGTTGGACCAGGACGGAGCCGACGCCGCCGTTGGCGCCGTGCACCACGACGGTCTGCCCCGCGCGGACCCGTGCCTTGCGGTGGAGCATCTGCCAGGCGGTGATCCCGTTGATGACCAGGGTCTCCGCCTCCGCCGCGGCGATCCCCTCGGGGACCTCCACCGCGTCCGCCGCGTCCACGACCACGTAGTTGGCCCAGCCGCCGACCTTGATCAGCGCGGCCACCCGGGTCCCGGCCAGCCTCGGCTCGACGCCCTCGCCGATCGCCTCCACCGTGCCGACCAGGTCATAGCCCGGTACGAAGGGGAACGGGGGCTGGTCGTAGTAGCGGCCGCGGCGCATCTGCTGCTCGGCGAACGAGACCCCGGTCGCCTCCATCCTGATCACGACCTGCCCAGGGCCGGGGGTCGGAACGGCTCCACCGCGCCGGATCTGCAGCCCTTCCGGCTCGACCGTGCCCGGCAGAACGACCTCGACGAGTCCCTCGGTGTTCATGACGACCTCCACTGCGCGCTCAGCGCCTCGTTATAAGACCTTGTGTTCGTTAGAAGTTATAACTGAGCGGCGAAGGGGACGTCAACAGGATCCGTGATAGCTTCTAACTAAATCTTGAAGCTGTAGTCGCGACGGTGTGGAAGGGCGGCAGGCCATGGCGGAAACGGGCACCACAACCCCGCGCGAGCGCTACCGTGCCCAGGTGCGTGCGGAGGTCAAGAAGCGCGCGTGGGAGCAGATCGCCACGGCGGGGGCGTCCGCGCTCTCCCTCAACGCGATCGCCAAGCAGATGGGCATGAGCGGACCCGCGCTCTACCGGTACTTCGCCAGCCGCGACGACCTGATCACCGAGCTCATCAGGGACGCGTACCGAAGCCTGGCCGACGCCATCCGCGCGGCGTCCGAGAAGGCGGCGTCCGAGAAGTCAGGCGCCCACGTGGTCGCGCTGGCGCACGCCATCCGTGGCTGGGCCCTGGAGGACCCCCAGCGGTACTTCCTCATCTACGGCACGCCCGTCCCGGGCTACCACGCGCCCGACGACACCACCGCCATCGCGGTCGAGATCATGGCGTCGATGCTCGACGCCTGGACCGCACTGCCCCCGGACGGCCCGGCGACGCCATTCGACGCGCACCTCGAGGACCACCGGCAGTGGGCGGGCGGCCACCCCGCCCCGTCGGCGGTCCTCCATCAAGCACTGATCTTCTGGACCCGGCTGCACGGCGTCCTGTCCCTGGAACTCGCGGGCCAGTTCGGCGGGATGGGCTTCGACCCCGCCCTGCTCTTCGCGGCCGAACTGGACGGCCTGCTCGCAGGCCGCTGACGGGTCAGCGCGCCTTGCGGAAGGCGGCGCGCGGTTCGGACCGGCTGACGATGAACGCGGTGGGGGCGAGGGCGAGCGCGCCCGCGATCTGCAGCACGACGAACCACAGCGGGAGCGCGCCGGGGATGGAGTCGATGGCGACGATCGCGATCGGCACGACGACGGCGATGACGCGCACCCGTATATAGGCCCAGCGCGCGCCCCGTGAGGCGACGACGGTCAGCCAGTACGTCACGACGGCGCTCGCGAACATTCCTCCGGTGCGGCCCCACATGAACGACGTCACCTCGCGGCCCATGACCGAGCGGACGACGACCACGACCAGGACCGCGACACTGAACGCGCCATAGACCATGACGAGTCTCTTCACCGTGTCGAAGGCCCGCCGGGTGTCCGGGCGGGCGGCGTGGTCGGCTGCGGCCGTGGTGCGGTTGGGAGTTGCCATGGCTCCTGCTTCCTCGGGTTCTTCCCCGGGCTGTCCGGTGTCGATTCGAAGCTAGGGAGCGCACGGCCGGGCCGGTATGCGCCTGGACGCACCGTGGGGTGGGCCTAGCCCCACTTCTGCGCTGACCTGGCCGGATTCGGACTTCCCGGGGCGCACAGTGGACTCACCGGGTCATGAAGTACGAAGGAGAACCATGAAACCGCTGGTGTCGTGGGTGACGAGCGCATGCGTGGGGTTTGCGCGGGCGTGCGTCGTGGTGGCGGTTGCCATGCTGGTCCCGGCCGTATGGGCGGCCGCCGTGGCGCTGTGGATCTGGTGGGGCGGAAACCCGTGGTCGTGGATAGGCCCGTTCGTATGGGCGAGTATCGGCACCGTCGCCCTGTCCCGCCCGGTCTGCCGGATGGTCCGCTCCCTCGTCGCGAAGTGGACGGGCACCGTCATCCCCGCCGGATACCGGGAGGCCACCCCGGTGACCCAGATGTCGACCGGGTACTGGTGGAACGGTTTCTCCTACTCGCGAACCAGCAAGGACGCCCGTCGGGAGCAGCGGTTGCGGCTCTGCTGGAGCGACCCCGCCACCTGGCGTGATCTGCGGTTCACGGCGATCGTGCCGATCACCATCGGTGTGATCGCGGCCATCCCGCCGGCCGGAGCCGCGGCGGCCGTCCTCGGCTTCAGCCGACCGGAGTCCGCTCAGGCCGGCGCGGTCGGCCTGGTCGTGGCCCTCGCCACCGCCCCGTACGCCTGGCGGTCCGCCGCGCCGGTGGCCGTACGCTTTCTGCGCCCGTCGTCGGCGATGGCGCTGGCCGACCGGGTGGACGAGCTGACGGCCCAGCGCGCCGACACCACCATCGCGCAAGCCGCCGAGATCCGCCGGATCGAACGGGACCTGCACGACGGGGCGCAGGCACGCCTGGTCATGCTCGGGCTGTCCCTCGCGACCGCCGAGAAACTGATGGAAACCGACCCCGATCAGGCCAAGGCGCTGATGCGAGAGGCGCGGGTCGGGGCCGCCACCTCGCTGACCGAGCTCCGCGAGCTGGTCCACGGGATCAATCCGCCGGTACTGAACGACCGGGGGCTCGTCGACGCCGTACGCACCCTGGCCATGGACAGCCCGCTGGAAACCAGCGTCAGCGCCGACGTTCAGCCGCGCCTGGAACCGCCGATCGAGTCCGCCCTGTACTTCGGAATCGCCGAACTGCTGACCAACGCGGTCAAGCACGCCCATGCGACCCGGGGCCGGATCGCCATCGCCCAGGACGACACCGGCATCGTCGTCGAAGTCGAGGACAACGGCCGGGGTGGGGCCGATGAGCGGGCCGGCGGCGGGCTCGCGGGGCTGCGCCGCCGGATCGCGGTCTTCGACGGCACCCTGGAGATCACCAGCCCGGCGGGCGGTCCGACCCAGGTGAGGATGATGGTGCCGTGCGCATCGTTGTAGCCGAAGACCTCTATCTCCTCCGTGACGGCATGGTCCGCCTCATCGAGGCGTGTGGACACGAGGTGGTGGCGACGGCGGCCACCGGACCCGAAACGCTCGCCGCGCTGCTGACCTGGCGGCCGGATGTCGCCATCGTCGACGTCCGCATGCCGCCGACCCAGTCGGACGAGGGCCTGCGGGCGGCGCTCGCCGCCCGCCGCGAGCTGCCCGGGCTGCCGGTCCTGATCCTCTCCCAGTACGTCGAGCAGTTGTACGCCCGCGAACTCCTGGCCGACGGCGCCGGCGGCATCGGCTATTTCCTCAAGGAGAGCGTCTTCGACGCCGATCAGTTCATCGACGCCCTGGAGCGCGTCGCGGCCGGCGGTACGGCCATGGACCCGGCCGTCATCACCAAGCTGCTCTCCAGCGGATCCTCGAACCGACGGCTCGAACGGCTCACGGAACGTGAACACTCCGTGCTCAGCCTCATGGCCGAGGGGCTGTCCAATCAGGCCATCGCCCAGCGGCTCTTTCTCAGTGAGAGCGCCATCAGCAAATACACCACCTCGATCTTCGGCAAACTCGGCATCACCGACGACGACAACAACAATCGCCGCGTCCGGGCCGTCCTGACCTACCTCAACAAGCCCTAGCCCTTTGCGAGCGCTTCGCGGCGGCTCCTCAGGGGGATCAGGGCATCTTCGCCCGCTTCCGCACCATGGCCATGCAGCGGGGCTTGGCTCTCGTCGAGGCGGTCTCCGACCGCTGGTACACGGATCCGCTCCGCTGGGGCAAGCGGGCCTGGGCGGAGTGCGCCCCGGAGGCGCCGGACCTCACACTGCATGTGAAGGGCACTGGGGGCACGGGGGATCGGGGGCACGGGGGCGGACGAAGTAGCGGTCCTCCGGGAGCGCGTACAGGAGCCTTCGCGGGTGCGGGTGGGGATGCCGCTGCGCTTCGCTGCGCGGGTGGCTGCGCTTCGCTTCGCCTGCGCTTCGCTTCGCCTGCGCCTACGCTGTCGTTTCGCGGCATTCGGTTCGGGCGGGTGCGGCTTTCGTC
>NZ_NCSM01000127.1 GCF_002224125.1 Streptomyces sp. NBS 14/10 | reverse complement strand
AAAAGGCCAGCAAAAGGCCAGGAACCGTAAAAAGGCCGCGTTGCTGGCGTTTTTCCATAGGCTCCGCCCCCCTGACGAGCATCACAAAAATCGACGCTCAAGTCAGAGGTGGCGAAACCCGACAGGACTATAAAGATACCAGGCGTTTCCCCCTGGAAGCTCCCTCGTGCGCTCTCCTGTTCCGACCCTGCCGCTTACCGGATACCTGTCCGCCTTTCTCCCTTCGGGAAGCGTGGCGCTTTCTCATAGCTCACGCTGTAGGTATCTCAGTTCGGTGTAGGTCGTTCGCTCCAAGCTGGGCTGTGTGCACGAACCCCCCGTTCAGCCCGACCGCTGCGCCTTATCCGGTAACTATCGTCTTGAGTCCAACCCGGTAAGACACGACTTATCGCCACTGGCAGCAGCCACTGGTAACAGGATTAGCAGAGCGAGGTATGTAGGCGGTGCTACAGAGTTCTTGAAGTGGTGGCCTAACTACGGCTACACTAGAAGAACAGTATTTGGTATCTGCGCTCTGCTGAAGCCAGTTACCTTCGGAAAAAGAGTTGGTAGCTCTTGATCCGGCAAACAAACCACCGCTGGTAGCGGTGGTTTTTTTGTTTGCAAGCAGCAGATTACGCGCAGAAAAAAAGGATCTCAAGAAGATCCTTTGATCTTTTCTACGGGGTCTGACGCTCAGTGGAACGAAAACTCACGTTAAGGGATTTTGGTCATGAGATTATCAAAAAGGATCTTCACCTAGATCCTTTTAAATTAAAAATGAAGTTTTAAATCAATCTAAAGTATATATGAGTAAACTTGGTCTGACAGTTATTATTTACCCACCACTTTGGTAATTTCGCCTTTCACGTAATGCACAAATTCTTCCAGCTGATCCGCACGGCTGGCCAGACGATCTTCTTCCTGGCCCAGATACGCCTGACGCGCTTCCAGAATCACCGGCTGATACTGCGCCGGCAGACGTTCCATGGCCCAATCCGCCGCCACATCTTTCGGCGCAATTTTGCCGGTCACCGCGCTATACCAAATACGGCTCAGGGTCAGCACCACGTTGCGTTCATCACCCGCCCAATCCGGCGGGCTGTTCCACAGGGTCAGGGTTTCGTTCAGCGCTTCAAACAGGTCCTGTTCCGGCACCGGATCAAACAGTTCTTCCGCTGCCGGACCAACCAGCGCCACGCTATGTTCACGCGCTTTGGTCAGCAGAATGGCCAGATCGATATCAATGGTCGCCGGTTCAAAAATGCCGGCCAGAATATCGTTACGCTGCCATTCG
>NZ_NCSM01000126.1:594-3780 GCF_002224125.1 Streptomyces sp. NBS 14/10 | reverse complement strand
TGTTCCGGGTGATCGCGGAAGAGGATCCCGGGTGTTTCGGCCAGGTCCGGGAGGTGCTGACCGGCGGTGACGTGGTCTCCCCCACCGCCGTCCAGCGCGTACTCCAGGCCTGCCCGCAGGTGAGAGTGCGTGCCCTGTACGGGCCCACGGAGATCACCCTGTGCGCCACCCAGCACCTCATGACCCCCGCTACGCCCCCAAGCACGTCGGTTCCTATTGGCCGGCCCATGGACAACACCCGTACCTACGTCCTGGACAACGCCCTGCGTCCGGTGCCGGCGGGGGTGGCGGGTGAGCTGTACATCGCCGGAACCGGTCTCGCCCACGGTTACGTCAACCAGCCTGCCACCACGGCCGAGCGCTTCGTCCCGGATCCGTTCGGCCCGCCCGGCACCCGCATGTACCGCACCGGCGACCTCGCCCGCTGGAACACCAACGGCACACTCGAACACCTCGGCCGCACCGACACCCAAATCAAAATCCGCGGCTTCCGCATCGAACCCGGGGAGATCGAAGGCGCTCTGACCGCTCATGAGGCGGTGGCTCAAGCCGCTGTGCTCGTGCGCGAGGACCAGCCGGGGGAGAAACGGCTCGTCGGCTACGTCGTACCCACCGACAGGCAAACAGGGGTCGACACCGCTCAGGCACTGCACACCGTCAGGGACCGGCTCCCCGACTACATGGTGCCCACCGCACTCATCACCCTCGACCGTCTGCCGCTCACCTCCAACGGGAAGCTCGACCGCAACGCCCTGCCCGCGCCCGACCACACCCCGTCCGCCACCGGGCGTGCCCCGCGCACACCACGCGAACAGACCCTGTGCACACTCTTCGCCGACGTCCTCGCCACACCCAACGTCAGCATCGACGACAGCTTCTTCGACCTGGGCGGCGACAGCATCGTCTCCATCCAGCTCGTCGCCCGCGCACGCGCTGCCGGTATGGTCTTCACGCCACGGGATGTGTTCGAGCGTAAGACCGTGGAAGCCCTCGCCCGGGTCGCAACGGACATCGGCGCCACAGCTCCGAGCGGGGACGCCGACCAAGCTCTCGGCACCGTGGTGCCGACGCCGATCATGCACCAACTACGTGAGCGTGGCGGGCCGGTGGAGCGATTCAGCCAGGGCGTGCTGCTCCAGGTTCCTGAGCGGCTGGGCCTGGCCAATCTGATCGTGGCGGTGCAGGCCGTGCTGGACCACCACGACGCTCTCCGCGCCGGCCTCGTGGAGCGGGAGGGCGACGCCTGGGAGCTGGAGATTCCCGCTGCTGGCGCAGTGCGGGCGGCAGAGTGCGTGCAACGCATCGACGTTTCCGGTCTGGCCGACGATGCTCTGAGCAAGGTCATCGCGGCGGAGGCAGAGTCCGCCCGGGAGCGGCTTTCGCCCAGGTCGGGGGCGATGGTTCAGGCCGTGTGGTTTGACGCCGGCTCCGAGGCGGCCGGGCGGCTGCTGATCGTCGTGCATCACCTCGTCGTCGACGGGGTGTCCTGGCGAATCCTGCTACCCGACCTCCAGGCGGCCTGGGAAGCGGCCACCGCGCAGACCACCCCCACACTCCAGCCGGTAGGCACCTCTTTCCGTCAATGGGCCACCGATCTGACCGCGTACGCCCAGGATCCGGAGCAGGAGCGGGAACTCCCCCTGTGGCAGGGCATCCTCCGATCGCCCGAGCCACAGCTCGGTACCCGCCCCCTGGACCCCGCCCGGGACACTCTCGACACCGCGCAACGCTTGACGGTGACCCTGGACCCGGAGCAGACCGAGCCTCTGCTCACCCAGGTCCCCACCCTGTTCCACGCCGGGATCAACGATGTCCTGCTGACCGCCCTGACCCTGGCCGTGCTCCGTTGGCGGGCCGAGCGCGGCCGACGTGGCGGAGACGGCGGAGGTGGCAGAGATGGCGGAGTGCTGGTCGACCTTGAAAGCCACGGACGCCATGAGAGCATCACGGCAGCCGAGCTTTCCCGGACGGTGGGCTGGTTCACCTCTCAATACCCGGTCAGGCTGGACCCAGGAAGCTTCGATGAAGCTCAGGCATGGGGTGGCGGGGACGACCTGGGGCGTGTCCTCAAGCGCGTCAAGGAACAACTCCGCTCCATTCCGCAGGATGGGATGGGCTACGGACTCCTGCGCTATCTCAACCCCGCCACCAGCCCCGGCCTCGCCGGCCTCCCCGCCCCGCAGATCGGGTTCAACTACCTCGGCCGCCTGCCCATCGGGCAGGCGGCCCATTGGGCACCGGCCGCCGAGTCCACCGCGGCAGGCTCCGGCGCCGACCCCCGTATGGCCCTGTCTCACACCCTGGCCATCGGCTCACTCACCCAGGACACCCCGCAGGGCCCGACCCTCACCACCACCTTCACCTGGCCGGACGCCATTCTCACCCGTGGCGAGATCCAGCAGCTCGCCGACGGCTACCACCAGGCGCTGACCGCTCTCACCCGCCACGCCACCCGCCCCGACGCCGGTGGCCGTACCCCCTCGGACCTGCCCCTACTCGGAATCAACCAGGCGGACATCGACCGTCTGGAAAAGGTGTGGAGGAAGAAGAAGTGACTCAGCACGAACTGGAAGACATTCTTCCTCTCGCGCCGTTGCAGGAAGGCCTGCTCTTCCACGCCCTCTATGACACCGATGGCCGGGACGTGTACACGACCCAGTTCTCCTTCCAGGTGGAGGGGCCACTGGATGTACCTGTTCTCAAGGCCTCCGTGCGGGCGCTTCTTCGTCGCCATGCGAATCTGCGGGCCGGATTCCTTCACGAGGGCCTGTCACGCCCGGTGCAGGTCATTCCTCGCGAGGTAGAACTGCCGTGGGAGGAGGTCGACTGGACGCATCTCGACCCCGATACGCACGAGAGCTCTCTAGCCACCTGGCTTGAGGGGGACCTGGGCCGTCGGTTCCAGCTGGATGAGCCGCCGCTGATCCGCTTCACCCTCATCCGCCTCGCGTCAGAGTCCTACCGCCTGGTGTTCACCAACCACCACATCCTCCTCGACGGCTGGTCCCTGCCCGTGCTGATGCGGGAACTATTCACGCTCTACGCCCACCAAGGCGACGAGACCGCAGCCGGCCTGCCCCCCACCACCCCCTACCGCGACTACCTCGCCTGGATCACCACCCAAGACCGCACCACCGCCGAAAACACCTGGCGCCACACCCTCCACAACCTCCAACAACCCACCCG
>NZ_NCSM01000126.1:0-384 GCF_002224125.1 Streptomyces sp. NBS 14/10 | reverse complement strand
AACTCCAAAACCAACAAACCCGCCTCATGCCACACCAACACCTGGGGCTGACCGATATACAGAAACTCGTCGGCATCGGCGAACTCTTCGACACCGTAGTCATCTTCGAGAATTACCCGGTAAACATCTCAGCAAGCTCGAGAGCCGTCCAGGATTCCTCCGGCCCTGTCGATAAGCTCCGGATCATCCCTGCGGGCACCCGTGATGCCACGCACTATCCACTGACTCTTATAGTGGCCCCCGGTCCCCCACTGGAATTGCGCCTGGACTACCGCCCTGACCTGTTCGACCACAGCACCATCGAGGCGATGGGTGTCCGTTTGGAGCGGATACTGAAAGCCATGGTCGCCGATATGGATATGCCTGTTGGTCGGGTTGATGTGT
>NZ_NCSM01000125.1 GCF_002224125.1 Streptomyces sp. NBS 14/10 | reverse complement strand
GCAAAGAAGTTGTCGTCGATTCCGACTTGGGTGGTTCCGAGGGTTTCGGCGAAGAGTTGGGTGAGGGTTTCCTCGCGGGGTGTGCGGGGTGGGCGTTGGGTGGTGGTGGGGGTGTGGTGGGGGGTGGGGAGGGCTTTGCGGTTGAGTTTTCCGTTGGGTGTGAGGGGGAGGTGGTCGAGGGTGATGAGTGTGGTGGGGACCATGTAGTCGGGGAGTCGGTCCCGGAGGGTGTGGAGGATGTGTGCGGTGTCGATTCCCGCTTCGGGGTTGGTGGGGACCGTGTATGCGGTGAGGCGTTTGTCGTCGGGTTGGTCTTCGCGTACGAGGACGACGGCTTGGGCGATGGTGTGGTGGGCGACCAGTGCGGCTTCGATTTCGGTGGGTTCGATGCGGAAGCCGCGGATTTTGATTTGGGTGTCGGTGCGGCCGAGGTAGTGGAGTGTGCCGTCGTTGTTCCAGCGTGCGAGGTCGCCGGTGCGGTACATGCGGGTGCCGGGTGGGCCGTAGGGGTTGGGGATGAAGCGTTCGGCGGTGAGGGTGGGGCGGTGGAGGTATCCGCGGGCGAGTTGTGTGCCGGCGATGTAGAGCTCGCCGGGAACTCCGACCGGGGTGGGTTGGAGGGTGTGGTCGAGGACGTAGGTGTGGGTGTTCCACATGGGCCGGCCGATGGGGATCGTGCCGCTGGCGTGTGTGTTGGTTGGTGGTGTGTTGGTGGTGGGTGGGGGGATGGGGTGGTCGGTGGCGCCGACGGTGGTTTCGGTGGGGCCGTAGTGGTTGATGACGGGGGTGTGGGGGTGTTGGGTTTGCCAGGTGTGGACGGCTTCGGTGGGGACTGCTTCGCCGCCGAGCATGAGTTGGCCGGTGGGTTGGAGGGTGGTGTGTTCGAGGAGGGGGAGGTGGCTGGGGGTGAGTTTCATGAAGGTGACGGGCTGGTCACCGGGGGTGTGGGGTGTGGTGGTGGGGGTGAGGGTGGTGATGTGGACGCGTCCGCCGCAGATGAGGGCGCCGTACAGGACGGTGACGCCGGCGTCGAAGGAGACGGAGGCGTGGAGGACGGTGGCTCCGGTGAGGCTGGGGTAGGCCTGGGGGCATCGGGCGGTGTAGTTGAGCAGGGCCTGGTGGGGGATGACCACGCCTTTGGGGTGGCCGGTGGAGCCGGAGGTGTAGATGACGTAGGCGGGATGCTGCCCCAGCAGCCCACCCGCACGATCAGCGTCCCCGACGTCCACGGCGTCCTGGGCGGTGATCGCCGCACGGGTGTCCGGTGCGTCGAGTTCGGTGTGGGGCAGGTTCTGTAGGTGGGGGAGGGTGGGTGAGGTGGTGGTGTCGGTGACCAGGAGTGTGGGGGTGGCGTCCTGGAGCATGTAGTGGATGCGGTCGGTGGGGTAGTCCGGGTCGATGGGCAGGTAGCCCGCACCCGTCTTGAGGATGGCCAGCAGGGTGACGACCAGTTCGGCCGAGCGTGGCAGTGCCACTGCCACCAGCCGTTCCGGCCCGGCCCCACGCCCGATCAGATACCGCGCCAGCCGATTCACCCGCTCGTTCAGCTCGCCGTAGGACAACTCCCGGGTCTCGAAGACGACCGCGACCGCGTCCGGAGTGCGCTCCACCTGGGCTTCGAAGAGTTCGGGCAGGAGGGCGTCCGGGAGTGGGTGTGCGGTGTCGTTCCACTGGGTGAGGACCTGGTGCCGCTCGGTGTCGCCGAGGATGTCGATCTGGCTGATGGGGAGGTCCGGGTCCGTGGTGACCGACTCCAGCACCCGTACCATCCGGGCGGCCAACGCCTCCATCGACGCCTGGTCGAACAGATCGGTCCGGTAGTCGACATGCCCGCTCAACCCACCCGGACCGCCATCCCCCGCACGCAGCTCGCTGAGATTGACCG
>NZ_NCSM01000124.1:653-1383 GCF_002224125.1 Streptomyces sp. NBS 14/10 | reverse complement strand
CGGTCGGCGATACCGGGCGGGCCGTACAGGGGGATGGGCGCGGCGAGCTGGATGTCCGCGAAGAGTGCGCCGTAGTAGGCGGTGAGCAGGTCCGCGCTGTGGTCGGCGTGGAGATGTGAGATCCAGATCGCGTCCAGCTCGTCGAGCCGGACATGTCGTTGCAGCGGCGACAGTGTCCCGGTGCCCGCGTCCACCCATATGCGGGTGTCGCCGCTGGTTACGAGGTAGCCGGAGCAGGGGTTGTCGACGCTGGGGTAGGGCGTGGCGCACCCCAGGACGGTGAGACGCAGTTCTGCGGACATGGTTACGCCTTGTCGAGATGGTCGAGGTGGCCCGCCCTGGAGCTGCGAATGAAGGCGCGTAGGGCGTTGGGGGTGGTGGTGAGGATGGTGTCGGGGGCGGATGGCGGCGTCGGCGGTTGATGAGACGTAGAGGCAGGCGTTGCCTTCGGAGCTGTACGAGGACTTCTGCCAGCAGCGTGTGCGCATGCGTTTCCCTCCTAGGTGCCGTGCGCGATGCCGCGCATCAGCCCCATTACCGCATGTCGTGTTATCGCATGTCGTGATCAGGGTGCTTGTGGTCGTACTCGCTTCGGGCTTCGGCGATGACGGATCGGTGGGCCAGGGACCATTCGGCAAGAGCCCTGATCAGGTGGGTGAGGCTCGCGCCGGTTTCGGTGAGGCGGTAGTCGACCTGGGCCGGGACCGTGGGGTACACGGTGCGCAGGACG
>NZ_NCSM01000124.1:0-571 GCF_002224125.1 Streptomyces sp. NBS 14/10 | reverse complement strand
TTGTCGCCGACCCGGTCCAGCACATCCCGGATGCCGCAGTCGGGGTGGTCCTTCTGGCCGCAGGGGCTGAGTTCGGCGGGCCCAGGGGTTACACCGGTGTGCGTGAGTGACATCGAAGTGCCTTCTTGTGGCCGATTTGCGGGCGGGTCAGGATCCGATCGTAGTTACTGACGAGAACCACGAAGGAGGCTTCGGCCCCATGATCTTGGTGACCGGCGCGAACGGAAACCTCGGCTCACTCACCCTCGCGGCGCTGCGTACCCGCGGTGTGAAGGCGATCGGCGGCAGCCGTACGCCCGGCGAAGGAGTACGGCTCCTCGACTTCGACGAGCCGTCCGGCATCGACCTGACCGGTGTCTCGACGCTCGTGCTGGTCTCCGCGGGCTACGCGGAGGACGATCAGGTGATCGGTCGGCATGCGGCGGTGCTGGACGCCGCCGCCCGCGACGGCGTCAAGCACGTCATCTACACGAGCCTGACCGGCGCAGGCGACCACCTCGGCTTCGCGCCGGCGCATCGCGCGACGGAGCGACTGGTCAGGGGCAGTGTCTTGAGCTGGACGATCCTGCGC
>NZ_NCSM01000123.1:3249-3418 GCF_002224125.1 Streptomyces sp. NBS 14/10 | reverse complement strand
GCAGGGACAGGGCTTCGTCGTCCCGGGTGGCTTCGCGCAGTGTGGTGGCGGCGTTGCGGTAGGCGGCGGGGTCGGTGAAGCGGAGTCGTATGTGTCCGCCGGGGATCAGCCGCTTCAGTTCGTCGGCGGTGCCTTCGGCGGCGATTTTGCCGTTGTTGAGCAGGGCGAT
>NZ_NCSM01000123.1:0-3042 GCF_002224125.1 Streptomyces sp. NBS 14/10 | reverse complement strand
CGCCGTTGATCAGGCCGTCGACGGCGGAGAACTGCCCGGTGACCCCGATCGCGGCACGCACCCCGTCCGGTGAGGTGCCGATGTCGTGGCCCGCGACCTGGGACTGCCCGCCGTCGGCGGTGATGAGGGTGGACAGGATTTTGACGGCGGTGGTCTTGCCGGCTCCGTTCGGGCCGAGCAGCGCGAACACCGAGCCGGCGGGGATGTGCAGATCGATGCCGTCGAGGACGGTCTTGTCGCCATACGACTTGCGCAGACCGACGGCGGAGATGGCGGCCGACGGCTGCGCACCGTCGGCACCGCCGCCGTGCCTGGATGTGGGCATGACAGATGCAGGCATGGAGGAGCCCTCCCGTTCGAAGCCTGAAGTGGCCGATTAAGTACGTAAGTAGGGGCCCGTTCTTCCGGGGCAGCCCTGGGTGACGTCGAGCCATACGGCGGCGTCGGCAGCAGCGCCGGCCTCCAGATCACCGAACGCGGTGCCGAGGCGAATGCCGCCGTTGGACGTCGAAGTCCAGATCGAGAAACCGGCGGCCTTGGTGTGACCGAAAGGCCGCCGCTATGTCCGCTGTATCGTTGGCGGATTCTCCGGCCGCGGGCGTCCGGGGCCGTGACGGTGTTACTCGCAGAACACCTGCACCTTGGAGTCGGGGTCGTCGATGTCGATCTTGACGTCGTCGAGATGCTCGATGAGCTCCTCGAGGTGCTGCGGCTTGAGCTCGCCGAGGTCGATCGGCACCCCCGCCTTGCTCAGCTCCGCGTTGACCTTGGTGACCGCCTGCGGAGGGATAAGACTCGTGAGCCGGACCCCGGCGCGCAGCAGCTGCAGCGGGATCTGGACGTTGACGCGGCTTGACCCCTCGCCGGAACCGTCCGCCGCGTCCACCACCACGCGCAGGTACTTGGGCCGGGCTTTCGGACGGGATACGGCCCCCGGCGGCGACTCGGGCTGTTGTCGTTCCAGGGCGTCGATCAGCCGCTCCGCCTCAGCCGCGGTGATCTTGCCATCGGCCAGCATCTCCAGGATCTGGCGGCGCTGTTCGTTCATTGCTGCTCCATACTCCTCTGACTCATCTGACGCTTACCAGTAAGGCCGTTCGGCCCTCCTCGTACTCGAACCGGGTGCCGGGCAGCGCCCACAGCAGCCGCCCCACACCCCGCAGCGCGCCCAGCGGGCTCACCTTCACCCGGGTGACGCGGCAGGCGATCACTCCGCCCAGTACGGCGAGCAGCAGCAGCGGCGACAGCACCAGCACCACCGGCACGACAGGGACGTACAGCCGCCGCCGGCGGCCGCCGGAACGGCGATAGCGCACCGTCACCAGCTGCGGGATCATCGGGTCTGCTCCAGCTCGGCCAGCGCCTCCTGGGCGCTGATCTCCCCCCGCTGCAGGCGGTCGATGACATCGGCGCTGGTGGGCGCCGGGTTGGTGTCGACGAAGTCGAGGTGCTCGGCGATCCGCTTCAGCCGGGACTTGATCGTCGGGTAGCTCACCCCGAAGATCCGCTCCATCTCCTTGATCGAACCGTGCGACCGTACGAACGCGGCGATGAACACCTGGTCGTCGACGCTGAGCTGAGCCAGCTGCGGCGGCTCGAACTGCCCCTCGACCACGATGCCGCTGTCGGCGAGGCGGACCCGTTCGACCACGAACGGCTGTCCGCGCGTCAGGTCCGTCAGCTCCTGCCAGTCCACCCTCGGCTCCCTTACCCTCGGTGACGCGCCTACCATTCATTTGTACCTTGAGATTCTTAAGGTCGCAACGCGAGAACCTTAATTTTTTCAATCTCACCTTCGATGCGGGTCCGATCGCCGCCGATCACGAGGGGCGTGACACCTTAAAAAGGGCAAGATTCTCAATTACGACATCAGCGGCATCCTCTTCCCCCACGCTCAGCAGCCAGTCCACGAACCGCCAGCCGTGCTCCTCCATGGGGCTCCGCTCAAACGTGGGCGCTACGGGCCCGAAGTTCCGCTTCAGCCAGGTGAGGTACGCCTGGCGGGCGTCGAGGTACGTCTGGCGGGTGGGGGCGGGACCGTCGAGCTCTCCGTCGAGGAGGTCCCAGAACAGATCCCGCAGATTGTGCGCGACGACGTAGAGATCCCCCTCGTCGCCGAGGAAGAGGACGGGCAGCGTGGCGAGGTCCGCCCGGTCGTCGGAGCGCCACAGCGCGTAAAGGGAACCGGACGTGGTGGCCTGGGCGAAGGGAATTACTCGGTCATCGAACTCCGAGTTCTCCGATTCCAGCCAGAACCCTTGGTGGTACTCGCGCAGTTCGAAACCCGGCGAGTAGAAGTCCGTGCATTCATCATCAAATTCTTTGAGCAGATTCAGCTCAGGTATCGGTGAGTACGTGTCGCTCACGGGGCCGCCTCGGGAAGAGATCAGACAGGTGGGCCCGACCCTACTTACCGCTCCTGGTCGGCGCCAGCGCGTGAATGGCACGACGAGGAAGGCTGGGGCTGACGCAGGCTACGCCCCGCCCTTCAGCCAGCGCGCGAAGGGATCGGCCTCCGACAGCTCGGAATTGATCGCCTTCAAGCCCCTGGCGAAGTCATGGGCCAATTTCGAGAGCATCGCGACGAGCTCGCCGTGTTCCAGGCTCTCGCATTCCGGGTCGGGAATCCAAGCGGTCCGCGATTCGCACCGAATCACCGTGAGATTCCCGAACGGGCGAAAGGTCAAGGTCCTCTCGACACCCTGTGAGTACAGATCCACGGCGACTTCGCGCCGTTCGCGCACGCCCGCCAGCAGCGGCGGAAGTTGCTCCATGAAGGTAGACATGTCGTACGCGACATCGAACGGCCACTCATCGGTCCCGAATCCGCTGATGTGGAATGTGCTGCCACCGGCGACGGAGAGGGCGTCGCACGCCTCCATGACAAGGGTCTCTTGACGTGCTCCCTGGCCTAAAGTCCAGGGATTCCGGCCTGGGTCGTCTGACCCTTCCGGGGGCTTCCTGCTTCAACGCGCTGTGCGGGCACGTGTGCCCGTCTTACCGGCACTCCACAGGCGTTCAGCGTCTCCACCCGTCCGGTGG
>NZ_NCSM01000122.1 GCF_002224125.1 Streptomyces sp. NBS 14/10 | reverse complement strand
AAGCATCCAGACCACGCAGGAAGTCGGTGCGGTCCTGGCCCACCACGACGGCGCGGTGCTCGAAGGCGGCGCGGCCCATCGCGAGGGTGTGACCGACATCGGCCAGGTTCACCTCGGGGGTGTTGGTCAGGTACGTGTGCAACTGGCGGGCCTGGGCACGTAGCGCTTGCGGGCTCTTCGCGGAGATCGCCCAGGGCACTGGGCCGGGGGTGGCGTGGGGCTCTGCCGGTTCGTGAGCCTCCGCGACGGGCGGCGCTTGTTCCAGGATGACGTGGGCGTTGGTGCCACTGACGCCGAAAGAGGAGACGCCCGCACGGCGCATCCGACCCTGCTCGGGCCAGGCCACCGACTCGGTCAGCAACCGCACCGTCCCGCCCGACCAGTCGACATGTGGTGAGGGCTCCTCGGCGTGCAGAGTCTGTGGCAACAGTCCGTGACGCATGGCCATCACCATCTTGATGACACCGCCTGCCCCCGCGGCGGCCTGGGTGTGTCCGACGTTGGACTTGATCGATCCCAACCACAACGGACGATCGGCCGACCGCCCCTGTCCGTACGTCGCCAGCAGCGCCTGGGCCTCGATTGGGTCACCGAGCGTCGTCCCCGTGCCGTGTCCCTCCACCGCGTCGATATCCGCCGCGGAAACCCCCGCGTTTGCCCACGCCTGGCGGATGACTCGCTCCTGCGACGGGCCGTTCGGCGCCGTCAGCCCATTGCTCGCCCCGTCCTGGTTGACCGCACTCCCCCGTACCACTGCCAGGACCCGGTGGCCGTTGCGCTGGGCGTCCGACAACCGCTCCACCAGGAGCATCCCCGCACCCTCCGCCCAGCCCGTACCGTCCGCACGGGCCCCGAAGGATTTGCACCGCCCGTCCGGGGACAGTCCCCGCTGGCGCGAGAACTCGACGAAAGTGGTGGGGGTGGACATGACGGTGACACCGCCGGCCAACGCCATCGAGCACTCCCCTGACCGCAGCGCCTGACAGGCCAGATGGAGGGCGACCAGGGACGACGAACACGCCGTGTCCACGGTGACCGCAGGCCCTTCCAGGCCGAAGGTGTAGGCGACACGCCCCGAGGCGACGCTGCCCGCGTTTCCATTGCCGATATAGCCCTCGTAGCCCTCTGGGATCTCGCGCAGGCGCGTGCCGTAGTCGTGGTACATCACCCCCGCGAACACCCCGGTCGAGCTCCCCCGCAGCGACGCCGGGTCGATCCCCGCCCGTTCCAGCGCCTCCCAGGAGATCTCCAGCAGCAGCCGCTGCTGGGGATCCATCGCCACCGCCTCACGCGGGCCGATCCCGAAGAACGCCGCGTCGAACTCACCCGCGTCGTAGAGGAATCCGCCCTGCCGGGTGTAGGAGGTGCCGGTTCGGTCCGGGTCCGGGTCGTAGAGCCGTTCCACCTGCCAGCCTCGGTCCGCGGGGAAGTCACCCACCGCGTCCATACCGGAGGCGACCAGATCCCACAGGCCATCGGCCGACCGCACACCTCCCGGAAACCGGCACGCCATGCCGACGATGGCCACCGGCTCGCCCACTGCCCCGCCGACAGCCGCGGCGGGTGGGGCGGCCGCAGCCGCCGAGACACCGCCGGCCAACTCGTCACACAGGAAACGGGCGAGCACGTCCGGGCGCGGCCGGTCGAAGATCAAGCCGGCCGGCAGGCGCAACCCGGTGGCCTGCTGCAACCTGTTCCGCAGCTCAACCGCGGCGAGGGAGTCGAACCCCAGATCGCGGAACGCCGAGTCCACCGGGACCGCTTCGGCCGTGTCGTGCCCCAGCACCGCGGCCGCCCGGGAGCGCACGAGCCGCAGCACCTCGCGTAGCCGTTCTTCCGGCCCGAGGCCGGTCAACCGCCGCCGCAGGGAGGTCGGCTCACCGGCCGAGGCGTCGCGGGTCCGGGACGGCCGGGCCGGAGCCACGCCCGTCAGGTGGCGCAGGAATGGCGGGACTGATCCGGATGTCTGAAGCTCCTTCGTGCTGAGTGCGGCGGGCACCACCAGGGCGTGTCCGCAGCTCAGGGCCTTGTCGAAGAGCTCCAGGCCCTCGCTGACGGCCAGCGGCCTCAGGCCCGAGCGGCGGAGCCGTGCGTGGTCCGTGGCATCCAGCTGCCCGGTCATGCCCTCGGTCTGCTCCCAAACCCCCCAGGCCAAGGACACCGCGGGCAGCCGAGCGGCCCTCCGGTGACTCGCCAGCGCGTCAAGGGCGGCGTTGGCGGCGGCGTAGTTGGCCTGCCCTGCCGAGCCCATCACCCCGGCCAGCGAGGAGAAGAGCACAAACGCGGACAGCGGCAGGTCGCGTGTGAGCTGGTGGAGATTGAGCGCCGAATCGACCTTGGCCCGCAGGACATGGGTCATGCCCTCCGGTGTGAGGGATGTGATCACCCCGTCGTCCAGTACGCCTGCCGCATGCACCACAGCGGCCAGCGGATGGTCGACGGAGATCTCCGACAACGCGCCCGCGAGTTGCGTCCGGTCCGCGGCATCGCAGGCGGCAATGGTCACCTGTGCCCCGAGCTCTACAAGTTCGGCCTCCAGCTGCCTGGCCGCAGGGGCGTCGAGGCCACGTAGGCTGATCAGCAGCAGATGACGTACGCCATGGGTAACCACCAAGTGGCGGGCGAGCATGGCACCGAGGCTGCCGGTGCCGCCCGTGATGAGTACGGTGCCTTCCGGATCCCAGGGACGCTCGTCCATGGCCTCGGTGGCGGTGTCGGCCAGCAGGCTCAGCCGGGGCGTGCGCAGGGCTCCATCTCGTACGGCCACTTCCGGTTCCTCGCAGGCCAGGGCCATCGACAGCGTCCGGCGGCGGTCTTCCGGATCGGCCGCGCGGTCATCCAGGTCGAGCAGGACGAATCGGTCGGGGTGCTCCGACTGGGCGGAGCGGATCAGACCCCGCACCGCCGCTCCTGCCAGGTCTTTCACCTCCTCGTCCGGCGCCGTGGCCACCGCGGCTCGGGTGAGGACCACCAGGCGGCTGTCGGCGAACCGGCTGTCTGCCAACCACTGCTGCAGTAGGCCCAGCATGTGCCGCGTGGCGTGACCCAGCGCCTCACTCGGCTCGTCTTCGCTCCCCGCTGGCGAGCAGGCCACGACCGTCCGGGGAACGGGCGCGTCGTCGGCGATCGCCGCGCAGAGCGCGGCCAGGTCGGCGTACGTCCGCTCCGGCGGAGTGGCGAAGTCCTCGGTCAGGCACGGCGTCGGCCCGGTCCCGATCATCACCCATGGGTCGGCTTTTTCAGCCGCTGAGGGCTGAGGGACGGGTTCCCATCGCACCTCGAAGAGCGAGCCATGGGCGGCAACCGGGGCGGCCGTGCGCGACTCGGCCGTGCGCAACTCGGCCCTGGTCACCGGCCGCAGGGCCAGGGACTGGACCGATGCCACGGGCTCACCCGCCTCGTCGGACACGTCGACCGACACCGCATCCGGGCCATGGCCGTCCGGCCTCAGCCGGACGCGCAGGGCCGTCGCCCCGGATGCGCGCAGGGTGACTCCGGTCCATGTGAAGGGCAGCCCGCTGTCCTGTTGTCCCTGAAGCGAGGGCAAGAGGGGAATGGTGTGCAGTACGGAATCCAGCAGCGCGGGGTGCAGCGCGAACCGAGCCGCTGCCGTGTCGCCCAGCAGATCTTCTGACATATGGGCGGTCGCGAAGACCTCGTCGCCACGCTGCCAGGCGGCGTCCAGGCAGCGGAAAGCCGCACCGTAGTGGAAACCCCCCTCGGCCAGCTGCTCGTACAGTCCCTCCAGATCCACGGCGCCCGCACCCGGCGGCGGCCACGCGCCCGCGGGCATGACACCATCCACCGACTCACCGGAGTCTGGGTCAGGCTTGTCGGCAAGGTACCCGGCGGCATGGCGCGTCCACGGCTCGCCGGCCGAATCGGCGGTGAGGCCACCGACATCGACTCGCGAGTAGATATCCACCGCCCGGTTTCCTGCTTCGTTCGGCGCTGCCACAGTCACCTGCAGCACTACGCCGGCGCTCTCCGGTACGACGAGCGGGGTGTGGAGCGTAAGTTCCTCGATCCGACGGCAGTCGACATGGGCGGCGGCTTGGAGGGCGAGTTCGAGAAAGGCGGTGCCGGGGAGCAGCACGGCGCCGCCGACGGCGTGGTCGGCCAGCCAGGGATGCGTACGGAGAGAAATCCGCCCAGTGAACAGCAACCCGTCACCATCGGCCAACTCGACCGCCGCGCCCAACAGGGGATGCCGCGCCGGCTCAATGCCTGCTGCCGACATATCACCGGTGGCGGTGGTGGTGTTGAGCCAGTAG
>NZ_NCSM01000121.1 GCF_002224125.1 Streptomyces sp. NBS 14/10 | reverse complement strand
AAGCATCCAGACCACGCAGGAACTCCGCTCGGTCGGAGCCGATGACCACGGCGCGATGTGCGAAGGCCGACCGGTGCGCGGCCAGTGAGTATCCGATGTCCGCGAGCTCCGGACCGGAACCGGCTTCGGGAACCCCGGACACGAACTCCCGCAACTGCCGCGCCTGGGCGCGGAGCGCGTCGGGCGACTTCGCGGACAGCAGCCAAGGCAGGGAGACAGCGGACGCCCTCTCGCCTGGCTCCTCCACGGCGGGCGCGGCAGTCGGCCCTGCCACCCCCGTACCGTCGGGCTCGTCGGTGGGCGCCTCTTCCAGGATGAGGTGCGCGTTGGTGCCGCTGACGCCGAAGGAGGAGACACCGGCACGCCGAGGATGCCCGTTCCGTAGCCATGGCACGGCGTCGGTCAGCAGCCGTACCGCCCCGGCCGACCAGTCCACATGTGGCGATGGCTCGTCGGCATGCAACGTACGGGGCAGCGTCTCGTGCTGGAGGGCCATCACCATCTTGATCACACCGCCGACACCGGCCGCCGCCTGCGCGTGTCCGATGTTGGATTTCACCGACCCCAGCCACAGGGGATGGTCCTCGGCCCGGTCCTGCCCGTACGTGGCCAGCAGCGCCTGGGCCTCGACGGGGTCGCCGAGGACCGTTCCGGTGCCATGTCCCTCCACCGCGTCCACCTCGGAAGGCGAGAGCCCGGCTCCGGCCAGGGCCTGGCGGATGACGCGCTGTTGTGCGGGGCCGTTGGGGGCGGTGAGGCCGTTGCTCGCGCCGTCCTGGTTGATGGCGCTGCCGCGCACCACGGCCAGAACGCGGTGGCCGTTGCGCCGGGCGTCCGACAGCCGCTCCACGAGGAGCATGCCGACGCCTTCGGCCCAGCCCGTGCCGTCCGCGGTGGCCGAGAACGCCTTGCACCGCCCGTCGGGGGACAGGCCCCGCTGGCGGGAGAACTCGATGAAGGTCGCCGGGGTGGACATCACCATCACTCCGCCGACGAGCGCGAGCGAGCACTCCGCCGTACGCAGCGCCTGACCGGCCATGTGCAGCGCGACCAAGGAGGACGAGCAGGCCGTGTCCACCGATACCGTCGGTCCCTCAAGGCCGAAGGCATAGGCGATACGGCCGGAGGCGACGCTCCCGGAACTGCCGGTCAGCGCATAGCCGGCCACCGCCTGCGGTACCTGCCGCACATGAGCCGCGTAGTCCTGCACGTTGATTCCGACGAAGACTCCGGTCTGGCTGCCGCGCAGGGTCTCCGGGTCGATGCCTGCGTGTTCGAACGCTTCCCACGAGGCTTCAAGCAGCAGCCGTTGCTGCGGGTCCATGGCGAGGGCTTCGCGCGGGCTGATGCCGAAGAACGCCGGGTCGAACTCACCGGCGTCGTAGAGGAACCCGCCATGGCGGGTGCAGCAGGTGCCCTCGTGGTCGGGGTCCGGGTGATAGATCCGCTCGACGTCCCAGCCGCGGTCCGTCGGGAACTCGGTGATGGCATCAGTGCCCGAGGAGACCAACCGCCATAGATCCTCGGCCGACCGCACCCCGCCCGGATAGCGGCAGGCCATCCCGACGATTGCGACGGGCTCGTCCAGAGGCGCTGCCGCTTGGGTGCACTCGGCCGATGCGCCTGACACGCCCTCGCGCGGTTCGTCGTCGGTCCCGCCCAGCAGCGCCGTACGCAGATGCGTGGCGCACTCCGTGGGGCTTGGATGGTCGAAGACAAGGGTGGTGGGGAGAGCCAGGCCGATGGCGGCCGCGACGCGGTTTCGGAACTCGACGGCGGTGAGGGAGTCGAACCCCAGCGCGCTGAAGGCTTGCTGAGCGTCGATGGATTCGGGGCTGGAATGACCGAGCACGGCGGCCACGTGAGTGCGGACGATATCGAGAAGTGCCTGCCGTTGTTCCTTGGGCGAACGCTGTGCCAGTTGCTCGCGAAGAGAGTCGGCGGAGGGTGGGGCGGTATCGCCGCGTAGTACCTGGCGGACCTCGGGGATGTCGTCGATGAGCGGTGCCGGCCGCCGGGCGGTGAAGGTGGTGGCGAAGTCCTCCCAGTCGACGTCCGCGACGACAGTGGCGGTGCTGTCGGGGCCGTGGCCGAGGATGCGATCGAGCGCGGCAAGGGCGAGATCGGGGGACATGGCCCGGAGGCCGCGGCGGCGCAAGTGAGCGCGTGTGTCTCCGTCCGCAGCCATCCCGGCGCCGTCCCAGGGCCCCCAGGCGATGGAGGTGGCGGGGAGTCCTTGGGCGCGGCGGTGCTGGGCCAGGGCATCGAGATACGCATTGGCGGCGGCGTATCCGGCCTGGTTCGCGCTGCCCCAGGTGCCGGCAATGGAGGAGAAGAGAACAAAGCACTCGATCGTGTCGTGCTCGCGCAGCAACTCGTGCAGAAGCGCCGCCCCGGTCGCCTTGGCCCCGGCTGTCTCGGCGAGATCCGCCGTACTGAGATCGGCGATGGCCGACTTCAGGTTGATTCCTGCGGTGTGGATGATGGTGG
>NZ_NCSM01000120.1:2333-4753 GCF_002224125.1 Streptomyces sp. NBS 14/10 | reverse complement strand
GCGAAGAACAGGTACATGTTCGTCCCGTCACCGATGAGCGTCTGGTCGATGGGCCCTGTTCCGGAGCCGGAGATGCTTCCGGAGAAGAGCACCTGCTGGGATGACCAGCCATTCGGGTTGGTGGGGTCGCTCGACGTCCGGTAGGAGAAGGCTGTCCCACCCCATTGGTAGGCGAGCACCCAGATGTTCTTCGGCGCGAAGTAGAAGAGCGTGGGCGCGACGGTGGAAGCCGACATCGTGTTCTGACTGGCCGAGGCCATCTCCGACCAATTGGTGAACAGGCCGAAGTTCATCGAACCCCATCTCGTCCCCGTGTCATGCGTCGTCGCATAGACGAGTTGCCTGCCGTTGTAGGGGACGACGGTGAAGTCCTTGAGCGAGACCCACCCCGGCTTGGGCTGCGCCAGCGCGCCCGTTGATGTCCAGCGGTATGTCGATGGAAGATCGCACGGGCCGGAGTTGCCGCCGCCGACCTTGACGAGCTGCCACTGCTGGTTGGTGCCGCCCCAGTCGTCGTACTGGACGACGTTAGCGTTGTCGGTGGTGGAGCCACCTTGTACTTCGAGGGCCTTGTTGCTGTGGCGCGAAATGAACCTCACGTAGCCATCCGAGCTGTCGGCCAGCCGCCACTGCTGGTTGGTGCCGTTCAGGTCGGCCCACTGGACGATCGAGCCGCCGTTGGCGGTGGACCAGTTGTGGATGTCCAGGACCTTGCCGGAGTGGCGGGACTTGATGCGGTAGTAGCCGCCCCCGGAATCGACGAACTGCCACTGCTGCTGGTTCTGATCGTTCCTGGTCCACTGGGTGATGCGGGCGCCGTCGTCGGTCGCCATGTCGTAGACATCCAGGGCCTTGCCGCTGTTGCGGTTGACCAGCACATACGAGGCGTTGAGGTCTACGGTCGCCGCGCCGGCGGGCTGGGCACCGAGGAAGGTAGCCACGAGCAGCAAGGGCGCAAGGACGGCGAGTAAGCGTCTCAGACGGGCCGGGGACGGGTGGCGAAACCACATGAGGAGGGCCTCCTTTGGGGGCGGGGGTGAGGTGACCTCGATGAACCGCGGAGCGCACGTGCCGGGGGACAGGAGCAACCGGAAAGTTTCGAAGATTTTCCGGATTCCTTGACGCCACAAGCTAGGAATGTGGGGCCCTCTGGTCAAGGCCTGTCGCCGATCTGTCCACAAACAGCGCCTCCCTTTTGGGCTTGACTAGTCGAGCAAGCAGCGTCCGCACAGCGTCCCGGCCCCGACCCCGACTCTGGAATGTTTCGGGCGAGGAGCCGAAATTTTTCTGCGGGGAGTATTGACGATCCATCGTCAATGCCTCAATCATCCCTGTCTGAGAAAGCGGTCATAGTTCGAGATATCGAACCATGTCGGCCCTGGGCAATCTGTGCTGCACGGCAGAACCATGCACAGCTGCACGGCAGATCCGCGCACCAAAGCACCTGCGCCACCCCGTTTCGTTCCGGTGAGGTTCGCACCAGCGCCTTCTGGCTCTTCGCGCAGTTGGAGAGGTACGCGACGCCGCGGGGCGGTCCCCCGGCTGAGCCGCGATGGAGTACCCCATGCCTGTATCGAAACACCGCCGCCGCCCGCCGTACGGCACCCGACGACCGACCGGGTGCCGTCCGTGCCGGTTGAGATTGTCCCGGTCCCATGATCGCGGTGTCCGGTGAGTCCGTGCTGCCCGGGTTCCGGCCCGCCCCGTCCATCTGCCGAGTGGGAGCGGGCGACGCATTCCCCCGCGCTTCAGTCCTTCCGTGATTCCTACCTTGGAGGCACAGTCATGGGCTCGTATGCCCTTCCCAGACCCGTTATCCGCCAGAAGATCCGCAGCCTGCTGTTAGCGCTGGTCGTCGGTGTCCTCGGTGCGGTCGCCACACTGGTCGCGCCGCCGACCGCACACGCCGCCGAGAACACGCTCGGCGCCGCGGCGGCGCAGAGCGGCCGCTACTTCGGCACCGCCATAGCCTCGGGCAGGCTGGGCGACTCGGCGTACACGACGATCGCGGGCCGTGAGTTCAACTCGGTGACGGCCGAGAACGAGATGAAGATCGACGCCACCGAACCGCAGCGGGGCCAGTTCAACTTCACCGCCGGTGACCGCGTCTACAACTGGGCGGTGCAGAACGGCAAGCAGGTGCGCGGTCACACCCTGGCCTGGCACTCCCAGCAGCCCGGCTGGATGCAGAGCCTCAGCGGCAGCACACTGCGCCAGGCGATGATCGACCACATCAACGGCGTGATGGCCCACTACAAGGGCAAGATCGTCCAATGGGACGTCGTGAACGAGGCCTTCGCCGACGGCAGTTCGGGAGCCCGGCGCGACTCCAACCTGCAGCGCACCGGCAACGACTGGATCGAGGTCGCCTTCCGCACCGCGCGCGCCGCTGACCCGGCCGCCAAGCTCTGCTACAACGA
>NZ_NCSM01000120.1:0-2320 GCF_002224125.1 Streptomyces sp. NBS 14/10 | reverse complement strand
TCCGGGACTTCAAGCAGCGCGGCGTGCCGATCGACTGCGTCGGCTTCCAGTCGCACTTCAACAACGACAGCCCCTACAACAGCAACTTCCGCACCACCCTTCAGAGCTTCGCCGCCCTCGGCGTCGACGTGGCCATCACCGAACTCGACATCCAGGGCGCCTCGGCCACGACCTACGCCAACGTGACCAACGACTGTCTGGCAGTCCCGCGCTGCCTCGGCATCACCGTCTGGGGTGTGCGCGACACCGACTCCTGGCGATCGGAGCAAACGCCTCTGCTGTTCAACGGTGACGGCAGCAAGAAGCCCGCCTACAGCGCCGTCCTCAACGCACTCAACGGCGGTTCCACCACGCCCCCTTCGGATTCCGGACAGATCAAGGGTGTCGGTTCGGGCCGCTGCCTTGACGTGCCCGGCGCCAGCACCACCGACGGTACCCAGCTCCAGCTGTGGGACTGCAACAACGGCACCAACCAGCAGTGGACGTCTACGGCAACAAGTGCCTGGACGCCGCCGGCACCGGCAACGGCACCAAAGTCCAGATCTACAGCTGCTGGGGTGGCGACAACCAGAAATGGCGCCTCAACGCCGACGGATCCATCGTCGGCGTCCAGTCCGGCCTCTGCCTCGACGCCGTCGCAGGCGGCATCGCCAACGGCACCCTGATCCAGCTCTACTCCTGCTCGAACGGCAGCAACCAACGCTGGACCCGCACCTGAGAGGACCTGCCACAAACGAAAGGGTGAATCGATGAAGACCTACGGTGCGGCTTCCCCTGCCCCTCCACGAAGACTTCGCTGGTGGTCCCGGGTCGCCGCCGTGGTGGCGGCGACCCTCGCGATCGGCATGCTCGCCGCGGTGAATCCGGCGCCCGCCGAGGCGGCGACGGTGGACACCAATGCCTGGTATGTGCTGGTCAATCGCAACAGCGGCAAAGCGCTGGACGTCTCCGGCGCGTCCACCGCCGACGGCGCGCGGGTCAGCCAGTGGACGCGCAACGACGGAGCCAACCAGCAGTGGCAGTTCGTGGCCGCCGGCGACGGCTTCTACCGCCTCAAGGCCCGGCATTCGGGCAAGGTTCTCGACGTGGCCGGCGCCACGACCGCAGACGGTGCCGCGATCCAGCAGTGGGCCGACCACAACGGGGCCAACCAGCAGTTCCGCCTGGCCGACTCCGACGCGGGCCACGTTCGGCTGATCAACCGCACCAGCAGCAAGGCGGTGGAGGTGCAGGGCGCCTCCACCGCCGACGGCGGCAACGTCGTCCAGTACACCGACTGGGGCGGCGTCAACCAGCAATGGCAGATGATCGAACTGTCGTCCGGTGGCGGCGGCGGATGCGGCAGTGCCCCGACTCTGGCGAGCGGTACGCACACGATTCAGAGCGGCGGTAAGAACCGCAGCTTCATCCTCAGGGTTCCCGCCAACTACGACAACAGCCACCGCTACCGGCTGATCTTCGCGTTCCACTGGCGGGGCGGAACCGCCGGCGACGTCGCCTCGGGTGGCACGAGCGGGAACGCCTGGTCCTACTACGGCCAACAGGAACAGTCGAACAATGGCGCGATCCTCGTCGCCCCCCAGGGCCTCGGCAACGGCTGGGCCAATTCGGGCGGTGAGGACATCACCTTCGTCGACGACATGATCCGGCGAATCGAGGGCGGCCTCTGTGTCAACCCGGCACAGCGTTTCGCCACGGGATTCAGCTGGGGCGGCGGTATGAGCTACGCACTCGCATGCAGCCGGGCGAACGTCTTCAGGGCCGTCGCGGTCATCTCCGGCGCTCAGATCAGCGGGTGCAGCGGCGGCACCGAGCCCATCGCCTACTTCGGAATCCACGGCATCAGCGACTCCGTCCTCAACATCGCGCAAGGACGGTCCCTGCGCGACAGATTCGTCAGCAACAACGGCTGCAGCCCCCAGAGCCCGCGCGAGCCCGCGCCGGGCAGCCGAACGCACATCACCACCACCTACTCGGGCTGCCGTGCCGGATACCCGGTCCAATGGGCCGCGTTCGACGGAGGCCACATACCCGGTCCGGTCGACGGCTCCCCCGGCGAAAGCGGCGTCGCCACTTGGACCAAAGCAGAGGTCTGGAGGTTCTTCTCACAGTTCCAGTGACATGCCCGCACCACGGAGTGGAGCCAGGATGATCCTGGCTCCACTCCGTGGGATCAGCTTTGTGCCGCCGGTCACGCCGAATCGGAGCCACTGGCCCCACCGTCCTTACTGACTCCGGCGTTTCAGGGTCAGTCCAGTCTGTTGAGGCGCGGGACCCGTCGTGATCGATCGGCCGGGTCTCGCGCTCGTAGCTGACAAGC
>NZ_NCSM01000012.1:53297-210658 GCF_002224125.1 Streptomyces sp. NBS 14/10 | reverse complement strand
GGTTGAACTGCTCGTTCGACATGATCTGGTGGCCCGGGCGGGCCAGCTCGGCGCGCATGAACAGCGCCAGGATCCCGCCGATGCAGAAGAACGCGAACGACGTGACGAGGTAGAGCGTCCCGATCGTCTTGTGGTCGGTGGTCGTCAGCCACCGTACGGCCGCGGAACCGGGGCTCGGGCGGCGCGTGGGCAGGGGCGCCGGTGCCGCGACAACACTGTTGTTACTCATGCCCGCTAGGTGTCCGGCACCCCTCCCGACCGTCACAGGGGAGGCGGAAAAAAGAAGACTTCATGGGGGTGTGATGATCGAAGGCATGCCGGACACCTACCGGGCATGAGCCCCGACGAAGCCTTCGACACCGCCTACCGTGAGCATTACTGGGCGGTGAGCCGCTTCGTGGCCCGACGGCTGGACGGCCGGCCCAGCGAGGTCGAGGAAGTCGTCGCGGAGGCGTTCACCGTCGCCTGGCGGCGCCGCCGCGAGCTGCCCGAATCGCCTCTGCCCTGGCTGTACGGGGTGGCGCGCAACTGCCTGGCCAACGCCGTACGCGGGCGCGGCCGGTACCGCAGGCTGCTCGCCAAGCTCGGCCATCACGAGGTGACGGGAGATCGGCGCACCGTGCCGAGCCCGGACGCCGAGCAGCCGGGCTCCTGGGTGCTGGAGGCGCTGGACCGGCTCACCGAGGCCGACCAGGAGGTGCTGAAGCTGACGGCGTGGGAGGAGCTGACCGTCGAGGAGCTGGCCACCGTCCTGGGGTGCGGCCGGTCGGCCGCGGCCATGCGGCTGCACCGGGCCCGGCAGCGGCTGCGGGCGCAGATCGACACGGTGCGCGGGGCCGTCCCGGTACCGGCGCGGACGAGCACGAAGGATGAACGGAAATGACCGACGAACTCGACCTGCTCCGCGGCGCCGACCCCGTCCCCGCCGACGCCGAGCGCTGGCGGGACCGGCCGCTGGACTTCGAGGGCGAGCGGCGGCTGCGGCAGCTGGTGTCCGGGGCCCGGCGCCGCCGTACCGTACGGCGGGTCGTCATGGGCGTGGCCACGGCGACGGCGGGGGCGGTGGCCGCCATCGCCCTGACCGTCTCGGGCCCGGCCTCCTCCCCGGCCGTGGCCGCCCCGGTGGCGCTGCGGCCGCACGCCTCCGCCGCCGATGTGTCGCTCGCGGAGATCGCCGGCCGGGCCCGGGCCGCGGCGGCCGCCGAGCCCGGGAAGTCGGTGCGCGGCAGCCATGTCCAGGACTGGGCGATGGGCCTGGAGTCGGGCAAGGAGGCGGTGACGGTCCCCCAGGAGACGCTGACCCGCTGGAACGCGGACGGCAGCGGCTCGCTGCTCGTGGTCGCCACCGACCCCCGCCACCCGGGGCGCCCGGTCATCGACGACGGCTATCCGCCCCGTACGGTCCACGACGGCAAGGTGGTGCGCCGGGAGAGCTACCCGCCGGGCATCGACGGCGCGAACGAGAGCTACTTCGAGCCGCCGCCGGCCGGCGCCGCCGCGCTGCGCGACTATCTCGCCGTCTGGCACCCGGGCGCGGACCGCGACCCGGACGAACTGCTGGGCGCGGTCCAGGACTTCCTCCGGGTGTGGACTCCCGGCGCGCGCGAGATCGCGAACCTGGCCACCCTGCTCTCCCGTGACGCGGGCCTGCGCCCGGCCGGCCGGGTCACCGACCGGATGGGCCGGGAGGGGCAGGCGTTCGTGCGCACCACCGCCGGGCTGCAGCAGATGGTCGTCCTCGACCCGGACGACGGAAGGGTGCTCGACATGGAGGAGACCTGCACCCGCGACGACCCCGAGTACCGGCTCAAGGCGGGCGATGTGTTCTCGTACACGGCCTGGTTGTCGTAAGCGTCACTTCGACGCAGCCGCACAACATCCGTGCGGCACAAGGGTGTCGTAGGGTGATCGGCCTATGCACTCCTCTCCCTCACAGCGGCGGGCGCGGCTCCTGTTACCCGCTCTCGTCGCCGCCGGCGCGGCCGTGGGCATCGCGGGCTGCGCGTCGGGGACCGGTGCCCAGGACGACGGCGCCGCGCCCCGGCTGTCCCCGCCCACCAGCGCCGTACCGCTGTGGCCCGGCTTCACGCCGCCGCCCACGCCCGAAGAGGTGCGGCCCGCCCCCAGCTTCGTCCGCTATCTGCCCGTCGAGGGCGTGTCCGCGCCCGCCGACGGGCTGGCGGGGCTGTCCCCCAAGCGGCTGCTGGACAAGGACCCCAATGTGCCGAAGGTGATCCAGGAGTCACTGGCCGGGTGTCCGGCCGCCCGCTGCCCGCTGCGCAAGCCGGTGCTGCGGGATCTGACCGGCGACGGCCGGGACGAGCTGGTGGCCGCGGTCGATCTGCCCAAGTTCCAGCGGACGCTGGTCCAGGTGTACCGGGCGACGGGCCGGACCGTCAGACCGGTGCTGATCTACTGGGGCCAGCTGGGCGTCACCGGCGAGACGTACGGCCGCGACCTGATCATCACGTCGAACGGCGACGACGGCCGGTACACCGTGCGCTTCCGCTGGAACGGCGAGGTCATGGCCGCCGTCACACCGCGCGGCGGCCCCGATCCGCGGGATCCCGCGGAGACCGTCCCCGGCGGTGTGCCGGCCGAGAGTGCCAAGCCGAAGAGGACGCCATGACCTCCGCCTTCCCACCGCCCGCGGCCGCCGAACCGGGCCCCGCCGTACCGGGCCCCGTCGCGCCCGGCCCCACCACCGAGGCTCACGTTCTCCTCGTCGAGGACGACGAGGTGATCCGCAATACGGTTCGGATGCTCCTGGAGCGGTACGGCTTCACCGTGTCCACCGCGGGGGACGGCCTCACCGGTCTGGAACTCTTCCGCGAGCGCCGGCCCGACCTGCTGCTGCTGGACGTCATGCTCCCCGAACTGGACGGCATCGGGCTGTGCCGCAGGGTGCGCGAGCTGAGCCTGGCCCCGATTCTGATGATGTCCGCCCGCGGCGACGCCCTGGACGTGGTCTCCGGCCTGGAGGCGGGAGCGGACGACTATGTGGTCAAGCCGTGTGAGAGCGCGGTGCTGGTGGCCCGTATCCGCTCCCTGCTGCGCCGCGCCTCCTTCGCCCCTGTGCAGCGGAGCGCGCCCGGCGGAGCGGAGTGGGAGACGGCCGAGGAGAACGAGCCGGCGACGCTCGCCTTCGGCGATCTGACCATCGACCCCCGCGGGATGGAGGTGCGCCGCGCGGGCCGGGTCCTGGCCCTGACGCCGACCGAGCTGCGGATGCTGCTGGAGTTCGCGGCCTCGCCGGGCGTCGTACTGGAGCGCCGTACGCTGCTCAGCCGGGTGTGGGACCACGCCTGGCACGGGGACACCCGCGTGGTCGACCTCCATGTCCAGCGGCTGCGGGCGAAGATAGGCGCGGAACGGATCGAGACGGTCCGCGGCTTCGGCTACAAGCTGCGGCGCTGACGATGGCGCTGAGATGGCGGATAGCCGCTCTGGTGGCGGCGGCCGCCTGTGCGGTCGCCGCGGCGGTCGGCGTACTGGTGCACCGCGCCTCACAGGAGCGTGAGCTGTCGCAGGCGCGGGACACCGCCCGCACCACGCTGGAGCGGGCCGCCGTCAGCTACGCCCGTACCGGCGAGGTCGAGGGCTCCGGGGCCGCGCTGGACGCGCCCGGGCTCCCCGGCGGGCTGCGCTCCCTGGTGCGCAAGGGGCACCGGGGCACCGAGTTCACCACCGGGCCCGGTGGGCCCGCGATGTGGGCCGCCAGACCCGCCGACGGCCAGGTCCTGTCGGTCCGCGTGGACCTGGAAACCTCGATGCGGGACATCAGCGCGCTCGACACCAACATCGTGCTGGCCGGTCTGATCGCCACCGCCGTGGTGCTGCCGCTCGGCGTGGTGACCGCCGGGCGGATGAGCCGGCGGCTGCGCGCCGCGGCGGCGACCGCGCGCCGGATCGCCGCCGGTGACCTGGACGCCCGTATCTCGGCCCGTGCCCGCCCGCACGACGAGATCGCCGAGATCTCCGGGGCCGTGGACTCGATGGCGGCCGCACTCCAGGAACGGCTGCTCCGCGAGCAGCGGTTCACCGCCGATGTGGCGCATGAGCTGCGCACTCCGCTGATGGGTCTGGTGACCGCCGCCGAACTGCTGCCGCCGGGCGAGGCCGCCGGGTATGTACGGGACCGGGTACGGGTGCTGAGCACGCTGGTCGAGGACCTGCTGGAGATCTCCCGGCTGGACGCCGGCGCGGAGCGGGCCGATCTGTCGCCCTGTCCCCTCGGGCTCCTGGTGACCGAGGCCGTCGCCCGCACCGCCCTGGACGTACGGCTGCGCAGCGGCCGGGAAGCGACCGCTCAAGGTACGGAGGATGGCGCCGGGGACGGGCCGACGGTGTGGACGGACCCGCGGCGGATGGAGCGGATCGTGGCCAATCTGGTCGTCAACGCCCATCGGCACGGCCGCGCCCCGGTCGAGGTGACGGTGGACCCGGACCGCAGGACCGTGACCGTACGCGACCACGGCCCCGGCTACCCGGACGACCTGCTGCGGGACGGTCCGCAGCGGTTCCGTACCGGGGCGCGGGAGCGCGGCCGGGGCCACGGCCTGGGGCTGACCATCGCGCTGGGCCAGGCGGAGGTCATCGGCGCCGAGCTGGCATTCCGAAACGCACCGGACGGCGGGGCGGTGGCCACGCTGCGCCTCCCCGCGGGGCCTGAAGCGGCGCCGATACAGACACCGCTACAGGCACCAATACACGCACCGATACACGACTGATACACCGCCGAGCGGTATTCGAGGCCCGGCCGAGCCGGGGCCGATACCGGGCTTTGCGGTTTTGAAGATCTTCGCTGTCGAGGATGGCACCGCCCGCGAATATCTCGCGGGGCTCGACGGAGGTGCTCCCGGTATGACAGGTCCGCGTATGGCGTTACGCACTCGGCGCGAGCCGGACAGCGCGACGGCCCACGAGGAGACGCCCGGGGTCCGCACCAGAAGGAGAGCGAAACGGGGGATACGGGGAAAGGGGCTGCGAGGGAAGGGCGGGGTCAAGCGGACCGGTCTGCGGCGCTTCTTCACCTGGCGCAGGCTCCTGGCCTACTTCATCGCGCTGTGCGCGCTGCTGGTCGGGGCCTTCGCGCTCCTCTACTACCTCATCGACATCCCCAAGGCCAACGCCCTGGCGAAGGCCGAGGCCAACGTCTACAAGTACAGCGACGGAACGGTGCTGGCCCGCACGGGCGACATCAACCGCGAGTCGGTCCCCTTGAGCAGGGTGCCGAAAGCCGTGCAGCACGCGTTTGTCGCGGCCGAGAACAAGACCTTCTACGACGACCCGGGCATCGACCCGGTCGGCGTCGTGCGGGGCCTGGTCAACACCGTGACCGGGAAGGGCACCCAGGGCGGCTCGACGATCACCCAGCAGTACGTCAAGAACTACTACCTCAGCCAGGAGCAGACCGTCACCCGCAAGGTGAAGGAGCTGATCATCTCCCTCAAGGTGGACCAGCGGAACTCCAAGGACGACATCCTCGCGGGCTATCTGAACACCAGCTACTTCGGCCGGGTCGCCTATGGCGTCCAGGCCGCGGCCCGGGCGTACTACGACAAGGACGTCGAGAAACTGACGGTCGCCGAGGGCGCCTATCTCGCGGCGCTGGTGCAGGCCCCCAGCCAGTACGACTGGGCGGTCGCGACCCCCACGGCGCAGCGGCTGGTGACCCGGCGCTGGAACTACGTCCTGGACAACATGGTCGACATGGGCTGGCTGGACGCGGGCGAGCGGCAGGCCCTGCGCTTCCCGGTGCCGGTCGCCCCGCAGCCCGCCCAGGGCCTGGGCGGACAGGCCGGATATCTGGTGGACGCGGCACGGAACGAACTCATCGCGGCCGGAGTCAGCGACCAGGAGCTGGCCGCGGGCGGCTGGACGATCACCCTCAACATCGACCCTGACAAGCAGCGGGCCCTGGAGCGCGCGATGAAACCGGCGCTGCGCGACGCGGACACCCAGGGCGCGGCGGCCTCGGTGGACCCCGGGAGCGGCCGGGTGCTGGCGCTGTACAGCGGCCGGGACTACACCAAGCACTACCTCAGCAACGCCACCCGCGCCGACTACCAGGTGGGGCCCGTCTTTCTGCCGCTGGTGACCGCCACCGCACTGGAGAACAAGCAGGGGCGAAAGGGCGGCCGGACGGAAGTGAAGGACATCGCGGTGGCCCTCGGCCTGCCCCCGGACACCACCGGCCTCACCGACCCGACGACGGTCACGCTGGGCCTGGCGGGCGCGAGTCCGCTGCGGATGGCCGGTGTTTACGCCACGATCGACAGCCACGGCAAGCGCGTCACACCGACCGTCGTGAAGTCCGCGCGGCGCGGTGACGAGACGGCCGGGCCGCCGGGAGCCGTCGGCGACCAGGCGGTCACCCGCGCGACCGCCGACTTCCTCACCGCCGGCCTCGTGAAGAACGACGAGGGACCACGGGCGGCGCGCTCCCTCGCCCGGCCCGCCGCGGGCATCTCCGGCACCTCCGACGACAAGAAGGCGTCCTGGTACGTCGGCTACACCCCCGACCTGGTCACGACGGTCGCCTTCTTCGGGGAGGGCGCGAAGAGCCGGAAGCAGATCCGGCTGAAGGACACCGGGACGGAGGTCCCCGAGAAGGTCTGGAGCACCTATACGCGGGAGGCGCTGCGCGGTACGCCCGCGTCCGGGTTCGACCTGGAGGAGGCGTTTCCCGCGGTGGCGGAGCCGGGTCCGGTGTTCCGGCGCTGATCCCGTACCCGCACTGCCGGCCGGGCCCGTCATGACCCGCCCGTCATGACCCGCCCGTCATGTCCCGCCCGGCTGGCAGTGGGGGCACCAGGCGGTGGTCCGCCCGGCCATCCGGCTGCGCCGCAGCGGGCTGCCGCACCGTGGGCAGTGCGGGTCGGGGTCGTCTCGGCGGCCGGTGAGCCAGGAGGGGCTGGTGGGCACGTGCCCGGCCTGGACCGAGGTGAGCAGCACACCGCGCATCGCGCGCTCCAGCCGGGCGCGTTCCTCGGGGGTCAGCTCGTCGGTCCGCCGCGCCGGGTTGATGCCGGCGCGCCACAGGATCTCGTCGCCGAGGAGATTGCCGAGCCCGGCGACGACGGACTGGTCGGTGAGGGTCGCTTTGACCCGTCCGTGCCGCCCCGCCAGCCGTTTGTCGAGTTCGGCCCGGCTCACGGACAGCGCGTCCGGGCCCTGGTCGCCCAGGATCCGGTCGAGGTCGGCGTCGGTGGCGGCCAGCCACAGGCCGCGCAGCTTGCGCTGGTCCCGGTAGCGGAGGTCATGGCCGTCGTCGAGGACGATGGTGACGCGGTCGTGCGGATGGGGCGGGTCGTCGTGCGCATGGCACGTCAGATCTCCGGTCATCCCGAAGTGCAGGAGTACGGTGGGACCGTCGGTGCGGGCGATCAGCCATTTGCCATGCCGCTCCGGTGCGTCGAAGCGGCGGCCGGTCAGCTCCCGCCGCAGCCGCTGAGATGTCACCCCACGAAGCACCCCGGCGTCGCCCACCTCGACGCCCTCCACCCGGCGGCCCTCCGCACAGGAGGCCAAAACCCGCCGAAAACCCTCTACATCCGGCAGTTCAGGCATAGCGCTACATTACGCCCGAATGGCCGACCCCACCCCTCAAGACGCAGGACATGACACGGGGCCGCCGCACACCACCCGCCTCCCATGCTTCACTGCTTTTACCGCCCGTTAACGCATAAACGTGACGTAATCCGATTAAAGTAGCCGGTTATGCGATTCCTCCGCTCTTCAGCGGACCGAGGAGCCAACGGCCACAACCGTAAGCTCTTCGTGATTGCCCGGTGCCTGCCCTTCGTGGCCCTGGTGGCCGTGGTGACGATCGAGTTGTCACCGGTGCACACGGTGTACACGGGCCCCTTGCTGTCCCCGGCCCCGGCACTGGCCGCGGTGACCATGGGGCCGCTGGGCACCAGCGCCGTGGCCAGTCTTGCCCTGCTGGTGAGCTCGACCACCGCGACGGTCAACCACGCCTGGGGCACCCAGCAGGTGTACGCGAACATGGCCGCGCTGCTGCTGGTGGCGATCGCGAGCGTGGTGAGCAGCGCCGTACGGGTCCGCAGAACGCGTGAGCTGACGCAGGTGCGGCGGATCGCCGAGGTCTCGCAGAACGTGGTGCTGCGGCCGCTGCCCACCCGGATGGGCATGGTGATGGCCGCCAGCGTGTATCTGGCGGCCGAGCGGGGCGCGCAGATCGGCGGCGATCTCTACGAGGCGATGACCACCCGGTTCGGGGTGCGACTGATCGTCGGGGACGTACGGGGCAAAGGGCTGGCGGCCGTGCGGTCGGCCGCCGCGGTGCTGGGCGCCTTCCGCGAGGCGGTGCACTACGAACGCGACCTGGCCGAGGTCATGCACCGCTGCGCGGCCGCGCTGCAGCGGGAGTACGCGCTGCTTGACCGGACGGCCGATCCGCGGCACTGGGAGGAGCAGGCCGAACAGTTCGTCACCGTACTGCTGGCGCAGGTGCCGGACGATGCGACGATCCAGCTGATCAACCGCGGCCATCCGCCGCCGCTGATCGTCCAGGGCGGCTGCGTACGGACTCTCGACCCCACCCGCCCGCTGCCCCCGCTCGGCCTGGAGGAGTTCCTCACCGGCCCGCCCATCGCCACCGAGAGCTACCCGTTCACCGCGGGCGAGCGGCTGCTGCTGCACACCGACGGGGTGCTGGAGGCGCGCAACCGCTCCCACGAGTTCTTCCCGCTTCCGGAGACCCTGGAGATACTGGACGGCGCCACCCCGGAGGAGTACCTGGACCGGCTGCGCCAGGCGCTGGTCCGGCACGCCGACGGGCATCTGACCGACGACGCGGCGATGATCCTCATCGAACGGACCGATACGGCCCCCGGGATCGTCCTGCCCGGCGACCCATAGGCCCGGCCCGGGCGGGCTCGGGCCTGCGGCTCGGGCCGGTGACGGCTCAGTCAGCGGCTCCGTCGGCGGGCACCACCGCCCGTCCGTAGGGCACCAGGCGGACCGGCCCGATCAGGCCGTACCGCTGCCGCTTGGCCGCCCCGAACTCCGCCGGGCGGACGGTCCGCAGCCGGTTCAGCAGCGTGGTGGCCACCTCGACCTCGATCGTGTTCTCCCCGCGCCGCAGCAGGCCCCCGAGGTCCACCACGCCCGTGACCTGGTCCACCGGGCCCAGCGCGGTGCCGTTGACGGTGACCCGGTAGGTGTCGAAAACCTCCCCGAGCTCCAGCCGGGCGCCGGTGGCTCCGGTCCAGCCGCGCCCCAGCCGTACGGTGGCGCGGTAGCGCCCGACGCCGGAGACGTCCTCCAGACCGGGGAGGTCCGGCCAGGCCGCGAGGGCGTCGAGGTCCAGCCGGTGGTCCACCGTGACATGGCGGTCGGGCGTGCGGCCAGGACGCCAGTCGGCCACCCGCAGCGACCAGCGGTCCAAGGTGAGCGGCGCGGGCAGCTCGCCGATGCGCGCGACGACCTTCCGGCCGTCGCTCAGCACGGTCTCACGGGCCCCGGGCCGGGTGTCGAGCACCTCCAGCACACCGTCCGCGATCCGCGCCGACTCGGCGTCGGTGCTCAGCGCGTGGAGCGGCCCGGCGCCCCGCGCGAGCGCGACCAGGGCGGTGGCCCCGGGCGCCAGGGTGATCCGCAGCGTGACCCGGCCGCCGTCGTCGCGGTGGACGGCGAGGGGCGCCACCTCGCCGGTCCAGGCGTCGAGCGCGTACGGGGTGGCCTTGGCCCACGGCGCGGCGATGGCCACCTCGTGGTCCACCGCCGCGGTCGCCGAGCCGTTGGCGAAGAAGTGGTACGCCACGTCCCGCGCCGCCCGGTGGGCGTGCAGCAGCGGCGAGCGCGCCGCGTACGCTACATCGGGCTCGATGCCCAGGTCGGCCAGGGCCGCGGGGATATCGGGCCGGTCGGCGACGCGCCGCACCCCGGGGACGGCGAGCAGCCGGGTGATCAGGGCACGAAGCCGCTCGTCGTCGCCCTCGTGCGGCAGCCCGGGCACATGACCGTCCGACCAGTCCCCCACCACGATCATCGGCAGGCCGTCCTCGGCCAGCTCGATCAGCCTGCGGGCAGTGTCGAGCTCCAGGGTGTGCTCACGCCCGATCATGACGTCGCCCTCCAGCACGAGGACCTTGTAGGCGGGCCCGTCGGGTGCCAGCCGCCCGCCCCGCACCACGGCGCTCGGCAGGCCGAGCGAACGCGGGCTGAGGAAGGTGTGCGTCCAGCCGAGCGGCACCCCGTCCGGGGTGAACCAGGGCGCGCCGAGCCCGGAGCCCGCGTACCCCTTCTGGCGCAGCACGGCCACGTCGACCCGGTGGGTGCCTGACTGGAGCACCCCCTGGATCCGGCCGAGGTATCCGGCCACATCGGACGCATGGCGCCAGGCCGGGGTGCGCGGCCCCCACGCCTCGCCGTATCCGGGGCCGCCGTGGTACGGGGAGAAGGCGGCGAAGCCCGGCCAGGCGGCGCCGGGCGCGGTCGCGTAGCCGAAGCCGTGCAGCACCGCCTGGTTGACGCCCGCGCAGTACTGGGTGACCAGCTTGCGCAGCGTGGCGTCCCAGGTGGTGGCGTACGCACCGCCCGCCGTGGCGCCCGCCTCGTTCGACAGCACCCGCCCGCCGCCCATGTCCCGGCCACCGGCCAGACAGCGGAAGTCGTCGAGATTCTTGAAGCCGAGCGATTCGCCTTCGGGGATGTCCAGGAGCGAGGCGCTGTGGATCGCGTCGGTCTCCAGGCCGTACGGCTGGACGCGCAGGGCGAGGCCCAGCGAATGGGCCCAGTCGCGCAGCGGCAGCAGGTGGTGTTCCAGATACAGATCGGTGACGACCTGCATATAGTCGCGGCGCACCGCCTTGTTGGTGGCGGCGTCGAAGGCGAAGACGTATTTCTCGTCCTTCTCGATCACCGCGGCCAGATACGGCAGCAGGGGGTGGCCGATGCGCCGCTCGAACTCGTCGGCCAGGCCGGGGGTCCACAAAGTGGCGTCGGTCTCGATCTCCAGGGAGTCCTCGAACAGCGCGCCCCCGGCCCGGCGCAGCAGTTCGCGGACCCGGCGGGTGAGGATGCGCCGCTCCCAGAAGTCGGTGACCGCGCGCGTGCCGGCGGCGCTGAAGTGGTCGACGACATAGGCGAGCGGGGAGGTGTGGGCGGGGCCCTCGGGCCGCTGCCCGGAGCCGCGCTCCCAGTACGAGATCAGCGCCCACTGTCCGTCGTCGGGCGCGGTCCACTGGAGGGCGCCGCAGCGGACCAGCGCGGTCAGGTCGGTCACCGAGTCCCGGTCCAGTTGCAGCGGCGCCGGGGCCGCGGCGGCCGCGCCGATGCGGGCCGCCTGCACCCACAGCAGCCGCCGGGCGGTCACGCCCTCGGCCGCGGGCACCACCGGCGGCGGCACCGGGCCCGCGTAGGAGCCCTGGAAGGTGTTCAGGCCGTGGGCCAGCTCCGAGGCCGCCGCCTCGCTGTCCGGGGTGACGGTGGGCACGGCGGCGGGCCAGGCCGGGCCGATGGTGACATCGACGGTGAGGCCGCGCCGGCCGGCCTGGCGCAGGGCGCTCTCCAGACCGGCGACCCAGGCCGCGGTCCCCCAGCCGTAGCGCTCGGCGTCGATCGGTTCGCTCAGGCTGTGGGTGACGGCCGCGATCTCCACCCCGCCGAACCCGGCCTCGGCGATCTGGTCGACCTCCCGGGCCAGCTCGGCCGGGTCCACCAGGCCGTCCGGCCACCACCAGCGGAACTTGGGCCGTACGGCGCGGCCCGGCGAGGCGAACGCGGCGGCGAAGCCGGGCCGCGGGGCCGTGCCGCGCGCCGCGGCGGCGGGAGCCGCAGTCGCCGCGGTCGTCGGGAGGACCGTCGCCGCCCCGGCCGCGGCGCCCAGACCGAGCAGCGTCCGGCGGCGCGGGCCCATCCTGCTTACGTCACTCATGCGTCGCTCCCGGTCGGCGGCTCGGATACGGGCTGGTATACGGAAGTGAAGCTCCAGGTCCCGGAGGGCACCTCGTACACCCGCACACCGGCCTCCGTGCGCAGCGGGCGCGCCCCGTCCGGCGCGCCCACGGCCCCGGAGGTGGCGGGCACCCGCACCTCGGCGGTGGTCCCGGCGGGCACCGTCACGGTCAGCCGGTACGCGGAGCCGTCGCGCCGCCAGGAGCTGCGGGCGGGGCCGTACGGCGTGGTGTACGAGGCTGCCGCCGAGGTCAGATCGCCGACGACGGCGGGCGCGAAGAGCAGCCTGCGGTAGCCGATCGAGTCGTCGGTCTGCCGGATCCCGGCGAGGGAGCCGGTGAACCAGCCGTCGATCACGCCGAGCATGAAGTGGTTCTGGGACTGGCCGGAGCCGCCGTCCCAGGTCTCGCCGAGCGTGGTGTTGCCGTGCTGGACCTGGTAGCCGTAGCTCGGGCTGTCGGTCCTGGTGGCGATCCGGTAGACGACGTCGTCGCGCCCGGCGGCGGAGAGCACCCGGAAGGCGGCGGGCAGCGAGATCTCGCCGAGCACCAGATGGTCGCCGGCCTGCTCGACGCTGTGCACGAAGTGGTCGAGCAGCCGCTGCCGCCCGCCGTCGGGCACGGCCCCCATGTCCAGCGCGAGCGCTTCCGCGCCGTGTCCGCCGCCGCCGAAGGTGCCGGTGGTGGCGTCGTAGTACTTCGCGGACAGGGCGGCGACGGAGGCGTCGGCCTTCTCCTGGTACGCGGCGGCGTCCTCGCGCTCGCCGAGCACTCCGGCGATCCGGCCGAGCGCGTCGACCACCCGCCAGTAGCCGTAGGTGCCCGCGACGGCGCGCGGGAAGGTGCGGTCGGGGGTGATCCAGTCGCCCAGACCGTAGTCGAGGATGCCGTCGGCGACCTGCCGCTCGAGGAAGGCCGCGTACTGCTTCATCCTCGGGTAGTAGTCGCGCAGCGTCTCCTGGTCGCCGTAGGTGGTGTACAGCTGCCAGGGGACGAGGACGAACGCCCCGCCCCAGTTGGCGTCGTTGCGGTAGGAGCCGGGCAGCAGGGTGTAGTCCGGCACGGTGCTGGGGATCAGGCCGTCCGGGGTCTGGGCGTCGGCCATGTCCCGGACGATCTTGCGCAGCTGGGACCGCATGTCGTAGTTGGCGGCCAGGGCGGGGAAGACCAGCTGGTCCTGCTCCAGCCAGCCGAGCTTTTCGCGGCTGGGGCAGTCGGTGAGGACGCTCATCATGTTGCCCTGGATGGCGCCCCTGATGAGCCCGTGGATGCCGTTGAGCAGTTCGTTGGAACTGGTGAACTCCCCCGCGGACGCGTTGTCGGTGTGCAGGACGAGGCCCCGTACGGACACCTCGGCGCCCTCGGGCAGGCCCTTGAGCTCCAGATAGCGGAAGCCGTGGTAGCTGAAGCGCGGATGCCAGGTCTGCGCCGCGGTCCCGGCCGTGGTGTAGCTGTCCCACAGCGGCGCGCCGACGTTGCTGATGGACTGGTGGGCGTGGCCGTCCTTGAGGCTTTCGGCCGGGTAGACGCGTACCGCGGTGCCTTCGGGCGCGCGCACGGTGATCTCGGGCCAGCCGGCGATGTTGCGCCCGAGGTCGAACACCCGGCTGCCCTGCGGGGAGTTCGCGACCTCGGTGCTCTTCAGCGTCTCGGTCACCCGGATCGGCTCGGTCTCGCGGGCGCTGATCTGGGCCGGGTCGGTGGCGGTGCCGGGTGCGGCAACGGCGGTGGCGGCGCGCCAGCCGGTGCGGTCCCCGCCGGGCCGGTCCCAGTTCGGGAGCTCCCGGCGGGCGTCGTAGTCCTCTCCCCCGTACCAGTTGGAGGAGGTGGTGGGGCCGAGCGTGGTGCGCCAGTCGGGGCCGCTGGCGATGCGCCGGACGGTCCCGTCGGCGAGGGTGATCTCCAGCTGGGCGAGCAGCTTGGGGTCGCTGAGGTTGCCGTAGAGCTTGCGGTAGCGGTCGGCGGTGCTCACGACGTTGGCCATGCCGTTGCCCAGTTCGACGCCGATGGTGTTCGCGCCGCGCCGCAGCCGTTTGGTCACGTCGTAGGTGGCGTACTGCACGCGGTCGGCGAAGTCGGTGTTGGCGGGCTCCAGTACGGCGTCGCCCACCGGGCGGCCGTTGATCCGGGCGTCGTGGACCCCGAGGCCGGTCACGTACAGGCGGGCGGAGCGGATGTCCTTCGAGACGGTGAAGTCCTTGGCGAACAGCGGGAGTCCGGCCGGGAGGTACGGCTTCGGTGGCGTCTGGCCGCTGACGCGGGCGGCCTCGGTGAACGGGCCGGTGGCCGCGTCCGCGGTGGCGACGGTGTAGTCGACGGGGAAGCCCGGCACCCGGCCGTCGGCGGTGAGGACGTCGGCGCGCGGGTAGAGCAGCACCCGGTCGAAGCGGGCGGTCTGCTTGAGGTCCAGGGTGAGGGTGATCGGCGTGGCGGACACATCGGCGTCGGGGTGCGGTTTGCTCGCGTATCCGGCGGCGGTCTGCGCCCCGCTGTTGGTGAGTCCGTCCACGGCGAGGGCGGGCTCCCAGGTCTTGCGTACGGTGTTGCTCTCCGAGGCGGTGACCGCCGCGCCCTTGGCGAGGTCGGGGCCTTCGGGGTCGGCGGAGTCGCGCACCTCGACCTCGGCCAGCTGCAGCCGACGGGTGAGCGCGGGGAAGTCGCCTTCGGCGAGCGGCAGTCCGAGCCGGGTGACGTCGAGCCGTACATAGCGGGCGGTGGTCTTGGGCAGCTCGACGACCACGGGGGTGACCTGGCGGCCGCTCAGCTGCCAGTCGGGGTGGCCGATCCACTGGGCGGACCAGTCCTTCGGCGAGGTCAGCCCGGTCTCGAAGACGGACGGGGCGCTCCAGCCGGACGCCCGGCCCGCGCCGCCGCCGGCCCACACCTTGACCCGCCAGTACACGCGGGTGCGCGGCCCGAGCCGGTCACCCGCGTAGCCGGCCCGCGGCGCGGCGGAGCCGACCTTGCCCGAGTCCCACAGGTCGGGGCGGCCCGCGTCGAGTCGGGCCGCGCTGGTGGCGGCCTGTACGCGGTAGGCGCGCTGCACGGTGTCCCGGCCGGTGGTGGTCGGCCGCCAGCTGAGCTCGGGCGTGGTGTCGTCGATGCCGAGCGCCTGCCGCAGGGCCCCGGTGCGCAGCGCGGTGGGCCGGCCGGCCTCGCTCGCCTCGGCGGGGGCCGCCGAGGGCAGAGTGGTGGCCAGGGCGGCGAGGGCCGCGAGGGCGGTGGTGGCGAGCCGGGCCAGAGGTCTGTGGAGCAGCGGTGGCCGCGGGGGTCGGAGGGTTCGGTCCATGGGTTCTCCATGAGTGGTCGGGGCCCGGCAGGGAAACGGGCAGAAGTCGGGCACGCTCGAACACGAAACGGGCATCAGGCGGGCGGGGGACGGTCTGCGGGCAGGCCGGGCCCGGGTCAGGCGATGCGGACGCGCCCGGATCAAGCGGTGCGGATGAGCCGGACCGTCACCGGGCGCAGCGGGCGCAGCGCCACCGGCCCCAGCAGCCCGGACGGCAGCGCCTTGCCGCGCTCGTTGGCGAGGGTGTTGGCGACGCGGACGGCGATGGTGTTCACGCCGGGGCGCAGCTGGTCGGTGACGTCCACGGTGTACGGGGCCCACAGCGCGGGCGGCAGCGCGGCGCCACCCACCGTCACCCGGGCCACCTCGCGCACCTCGCCGAGGTCGAGATGGATGCGACGGCCGTCCAGGTCCGCCCGGGTGAGGGTGATGTCCTTGGTGTAGGTGGCGCTGCCGGAGAAGCGCGGGTCCAGGTCGGTCCAGCTGCCGAGCGGCCGTACGACGGGCTCGGCGCCGTCCCGCTCCAGGGCCACGGTCCAGTCGCCGTCCAGCGGGATCGCCCGCAGCGGATCGGTGACCTCGGCCTCGCCACCGTAGGTGTGGCGCCCGTCGGTGCCACTGAACGCGTACCGGCCGGGGGCGTCGGCCAGCGCCTTCGCGCGCAGTTGGTTGTTTTCGGCGGTCACGGCGGTGACCGGAAGGTCCGCCCGGGTCAGATGGGGTCGGGTCGTGGCGCCCGCGCGGAACACCACGACCAGCGTCTCGTACGGGCGCAGGCGCAGCGGCACCCGGGTGGCCTCGGCGCCGGGCCGGCCGGCCGCCTCGTGGACGGAGGCGGGGATGACCGCGCCGGTGGCCGGGTCCCGCAGCTCCGGCGCCCCGCCGACCGGGAACACCGCGTCGGTGACGACGGTTTCGGCGCTCTCGTTGTTGAGCAGGAAGGCCGTGTCCCGGCCTGAGGCGGTGCGCAGCACCAGCACCGAGGCGGCGGGGGGATCGAGCACGGCTGCCGCGGCGCCCGCGGTACGGGCCGCCTCGCCCAGGCCGGCGGGGTCCACGACCCGCACGGCACGGCCCCGGCCGACCCGGCGGCTGCCCGGGGCCCGCTCGGGGAACAGGGCCCGCAGGGCGCGGCGCAGCGCGGCGTCGTCGCCGCCCGCCTCCTGGTCGGGCAGTTCGCCGACGGCGAGGACCGTGCCGCCGCCGCGGGCGAACTCGGCGAGGGTACGGGCGGTGGCGGCGTCCAGGACCGGGGTGTTCGGCAGGACCGCCACCTCGTAGCGGGCGTGGCCGACGGCCAGGGTGCCGCCGTCGGTCCTGGCGTGGTCCCGCAGGCCCCGGTCGCCCGACAGGGCGCCCTCGTGGACGAGGTCGAAGTCGGTCTGGGCGCTCTCCAGCGCCCGGGCGGCGGCGCCGAACGCGGTGTCCAGCGCGGTGCCCCGGTCGGTGCCGCGCCACTGCTCGGCGGCGCGCTGCGGCTGGATCAGGGCGGTACGGGCGGCGGAGGTGCCGCGGACGGTCTCCATCACCCGCCCGGTCCAGTCCGCCAGCGGGCCCATCGCCCACCACCACGGGGCGCGCGGGCCGAACGGCGGCGGGAAGTAGACCCGTGTCTCATCGGTCCACAGCGCGTGCAGCACGGTCAGATTGACGCCCCGGGCGGCGGTCGCGCCCAGCAGCGCGTGGGCGAAGGCGGGCGCGACCTGCCAGCCCATGTTGCCGAACGCCTCCAGCAACACCCGCTCGCGGCCCGCCTGGTGGGCGGCGCTGGCCGGGTTGCGCGGGATCATGGTGGGCTTGCCCGCCTCGTACTCGGCGGTGATGATGTCGCCGCCGGGGATCTGCGCCCACTGGTTGATCTTGTGCAGATCGCCGGTGGAGGCGATGCGCTTGGCGGGGGCGGTCTCGTCGTAGAGCGGGTTGGTGATCAGCGCGACGCGCCGCTCGGCGTACCAGCGGGCCTGTTTGCGGAAGGCGAGCGCGAACCGGTCGGACACCGCCTGCCAGAAGCGCCCGCGCAGCACCCGCCCCTCCCGGCCGAGGCCGTCGTCGAAGAGCGCGGCGTACGCCCGGCCGGGCTCGGCGCCGACCGCCCGCAGGGCCGCCTCCAGCGTGGGCGACCAGGGCAGGCGTTTGAAGTGCGGCTCGGCGGAGGCGAAGAACGGCTCGTCGTCCCAGAAACCGGGCACGACGCCGCCGAAGTAGCGGCCGAATCTGCGGTGGTACTCGCCGGGCACCATGTCGAGCAGCAGCTCGATGGGTTCCTCGTCGAGCAGGTCGATGTAGGCGCGGCTGTAGCCCTGGGTGTCGTCGGCCAGGACGGTCCCGCCGAACACATCGATCTGCCACCGCCCCGCGGGCACCTCCCAGCGGCGGGTGGTCCGCAGCCGCTCGGTGAGCTCGACCAGCCGCGTGGCGTCGTCGGCGCCGACCGGGCGGGCGACGGCCGCCACCGGCACGGCGGTGCCGGGTGTACGGCGGGTGGCGAACTCGCCGGGGGTGGCCGGGTCGGCGAAGTCCTCGCGGTAGAGGACGGTGCCGTCGGCCGCGGTGACGGTCAGGTCCTCCCACAGGGCGCGCTGGGTGCCGGTGGCGTGCACACCGACGCTGCCGGCCGGGTGGGCGTCATCGGTGACCGTGCCCTTGTCCTTGTCGTCCAGCCGGACGGTGATCGTGGCGCCGCTGACGGCCACCCGCAGGGTGTGGAACTTGGTCCGGTTGAAACCGTCCGTGCGGGTGCTGCGGGCCAGTTCGGTCCGCTCGCCGCCGCTGCGCCGGGAGATGGTGACCACCCCGGTCTGGTCGAACTCGACCAGATAGCCGTCTTCCCCGGTGGCGGAGGCGCGCAGCAGCAGACCGGCGGCGGCCGTCTCGGCCTTGGCGCTGCCGGTGACCGTACAGTCCCCCCAGCGGGCCCCGCGGCGCAGCACGGCCGCGCCGTCGAGCACCGCGGCGTCCGCCACCAGCCGGCCGCTCTCGACGCCGACGCCCGTGGTGTCGTACAGATCAACGGTGGCCGGGCCCTCCACCACGGTGGTGGACCGCCACAGCGCTTTCAGCCGCAGCTCGGGGCGGGCGGGGTAGTGGCGGGTCCCGACGGTGCCGCCGTTCACGATCAGCCCGGCGGCGCGGCCACTGGGGAAGTGGTTGTCGTTGAACACCCACACCCGCATCCCGGTGCGCTCGGCGACGGCCAGGACGTGTCCGACCACGTCGAACCAGTCCTCGCTGAAGAACACCGGGCTCATCTCGGCGTTGTCGAAGGGGAAGACGACGACCTCGTACATCCCCTTGTCGCGCAGCTCGGCCAGCTGCCGGTCGATCAGCTCATGGGTGACCGGCCCGTTCCAGTACCAGTAGACCGTGGGGCGGCTGTCGCGGCGGGGGTCGGTGAAGTGGGCGGCCGGGAAGCCGGCCGCAGACTCCGCGTGGGCCGCGGGCAGGCCGGTGCCGAGTGCGGCGACGACCGCCCCGGAGGCCACGACGAAGTGGCGTCTGCTCGGCGGTGTCTGTTGTGTCGGTCTTTCGGGCTCGGGGGTGCCGGTTTCAGACATGGGGGTGCTCCCGTAGGGACAGGGTGTGCGGGCGGGGGTGGAGGTTCGGGGGTACGGGTCAGCCGTTGGCGCGGTGCAGCGCGGCGACCTCGGCGGCGGTCAGGGCGCGCCCCAGGACGCGGAAGTCGGCCACGGCGCCGTGCAGATAGGGGTGGGTGGGGTTCTGGGAGCGGCCGAGGTAGTTGCGGGTGGTCGCGCCGAGCAGCAGCGGTCCGGACACCACCGCGTCGTTGCGCCCGGCCTCCGCGCCGTCCACGTACAGCACGCCGCTGCCGCCGCCGAGGGTGAGCGCCAGATGGGTCCACCGGCCCGGCTCCAGGGCGGCCGAGGCGTCGATGAAGTCCTCCGCCTCCATACCCGCGATCTTCCACGCCGCGCGGGCCTTGCCTGCTCCGGTGCGCGGGGTGAGGAACAGATAGGTGTTCTTGTGAAAGCCGAGGTCGAAGACGCGGGCGGAGTTGACCACGCTGTCCAGGAACACCCTTACCGAGAGGGTGAGTTGCGGCAGGCCCGTCAGCAGCCCCGGTGGCAGCGCGATATGGCCGTCCTTCCCGTCCAGCGCCACCGCCCGCGGCCCCTCGGTGGTCCAGGTGGCGCCGCCGGCCAGCCGGGCGTCCGGGAAGCGGCGCAGCGCGTCCGCGCTGGTCGCCCCGGCGCCCTCGGCCAGCGGGAAGTGGGCGATCTCGCGCCGCCCGGAGCCGCGCGGCGGAACGGCGAAGTAGACGTTGTAGCTCTGGTGGTGCACCCGGTGGAAGGGCAGCAGCGGCACCTTCTCCCCCTCGGCCACCGCCGTGAACTCCGGCCCGCCACGCCCCGCCACTCGCCGCACTGACGACGGCTCGATGTCCGGGATGGTGCTCAGGGCCTGCTCCCCGTACGCACCGGCCAGCACCAGCGGGCCGTACGACACCGCCTTGATATGCGGGTTGTCCGGCGCCGGGCGCCACACCAGCTCACGCGGGAAGGTCAGCTCGACGGTGTCACCGGTGCGCCAGCGCCGGTCGAGGGTCAGATAGCGGCCCGGCACCGGTGTGGCGTCCACCGGCCGCCCGCCCACCCGTACCCGGGCCCGAGGTCCTGAGTCCGCCAGCCAGCCGGGCACCCGCACCTTGAGCGCGAGCCGCCCGCCGCCTTCGGCGACGGTCAGCCGGACGGTGTCGGTGTCGGGATAGCCGGACCGCTGGACCAGCCGGAATCCGCGCTCGGCCCATGTCACTTCGGAGGGGATGAAGAGGTTGACGTACAGGGCGCCGGCGTCCTCGTCGCGGAAGTAGATGGTGTCCGCGAACTTGGTGTGGGTCTCCATCCCGGTGCCGTGGTCGCAGGAGAAGTTGTCGTAGTCGCCGCTGTAGCTGCCGGGCGCGGAGCCGAGGCCGCCCTTGGGCTGTCGGCGCGACCCGGCCCACAGACCGGTGTAGTACGTGACGAAGCCGTGGTCGGAGTCGGGGTCCTGCTCGCCGAGCAGTTGGTTGTACAGGGTCCACTCGTAGTGGTCCATGTACGCCGCCCTGCCCGGCTCGTGGAGGAACAGCTGACGGCCGATCTTGAGCATGTTGTAGCTGTTGCAGTTCTCGCAGGTGTCCTCCGACAGCCTGCTGACGATCTGCCCGGGCGGGCCGAAGAACTCCTGGTTGGAGTTGCCGCCGATGACATACGAGTGGTCGCGCACCACGAAGTCCCAGAAGTTCCGCGCGATCCGCAGATAGCGCGGGTCCCCGGTGGCCCGGTACTCCTCGGCCGCGCCCACGATCTTGGCGATCTCGGTGTTGGCGTGGCGCCCGTCGAGCTCGTCGCGCCCCTCGTCCAGCGGGCCGTAGAGCGACTGGTGGTCGAAGCGGCGCGCGGTCCGCAGCTGGACGGGGTCGCCGGTGACCAGGTACAGCCCCGCCAACACCTCGTTCATACCGCCGAACTCCACGCCGAGGAGCCGCTGCATGGTGGCCTCGTCGAGCGGGGCGGTGCGGGAGTCGACCCACGCGGCCATCCCCCGCAGCACCTCAAGGGCCTGGTCGTTTCCGCTGAGCCGGTGCTGGTCGAGCAGCCCGGCCATGATCTTGTGGATGGTGTAGTACGGGGCCCACGGCTTGCCGCCCGCCTCGAGGTCGTCGAAGATCCGCTCGGGGAACGCGGACAGATAGCCCGTCCGGTAGCCCGCACCGGGCGAGGCCGCCTGACACTCGGCGAGCGCCGCCACGATTCCGCGCGCCTTGTCCGCGTACGTCTGCTCGCCGGTGTTCGCATGGGCGAAGGCCAGCGCGGAGAGCAGATGCCCGGTGCTGTGGCCGCGCAGCAGCACGTTCGGCGCCTCCCAGCCGCCGCACGGCTGGGCGGTGGAGGGGAGTCGGACGTTCAGCCGGAAGGTGTGCAGCAGCCGCTCCGCGTCGACGAAGCGCAGATAGGACAGGGTGCGCCGCATATTGGCCAGGAAGGGGCTCTCCAGCAGCCGCACGGCGGAGAGCGGGAAGGGCGCCAACCGGGCGGGGGCGGCGACGGAGTCGGCCTCGGCGTCGGCGTCGGCAGAAGCGGGGTCGGGGGCATCGGCGAAGGCGGGGGTGGGCAGTCCGACGGCCCACGCGGCGGCGGCCGCGCCACCCGCGGCCAGCGCCCGTCTGCGGCTCATACGGGGCCCTGCGGCTGCTCCGGATCCGGTCAATGGCATGCGTCTCCTTCGGGGGCAGGGCGGTCCCCAGCTCAACACCGCCCGAAGTTGAAACGTTTCGATTTGATGGCCAGGAAGCTATGGGCGTATGCGGCCGTGCGTCAAGGGTTGTGCCGCCCAAAGAAGTTGACACGATTCAGCCACCGCATCGACACTGGCCGACGGACCAACAGACGGGCTGGTCGACGGACCGGTTGGCGGACCGGCCCACCGACCGGACCTCGGGCCCCGCACCCGGCCGACGGTCGTCGGCACAGGAAAGCGGTACGACATTCGGTGCGAATTTCTCCCGGAGGCGCCGTCGCCCGGAAATCGGACCACTACCTGTTTACGCATCATGCCTATCCCTCAAGTATGCGAGCCGAGTAGCCTGTTCTAGCTTTGGCTACTGTTGTGCTTGGGAGGCTGAGAGCCAGTGATCGTGCTCGGTTACAACGGATTCAGCAGAGGCGCGGAGCTTTTCGGACGTCTCTACGGGGCGACCGGTGTCGGCCGCAATCTTTTGGTGGGTCATGACGCCGCGGCGGCTCTTGTGATCGACGGCGAGTTGGTTGCGGCAGTCGAGGAGGAGCGGCTGAGCCGGGTCAAGAAGACCTCCGATTTTCCGGCCCAGGCAATCAAGTGGTGCCTGGACTCCGCCGGTGTCGACCTCGACCAGGTGGACGTTTTCGCTTTCCCCTGGCGCTTTTCGCCCACCGTGGCCGAGGAGATGATTTCCCAGATATGCGACTCCGACCTGCCGGTCACGGCCAAGTTCGACGCCCTGCGCAGCGCGGGTGAGGTCTACGCCGGCATGTTCAGCCGCGAGGCGGTGTACAGCGACTTCGTCCAGCGCACGGGCTATGAACTGGATCCCAACAAGCTCACCCTGGTGCCCCACCATCTGGCCCATCTCATGTGCGGGGCCTATCTGGCCGGCGGGGGCGACGCCGCCTTCCTGGTGAGCGACGGCCGGGCGGAGACCCTGTCCGCCGTCATGGGCGAGTTGCGGAACGGCGTGGTCAGGCTGTTCGAGGGCGGCACCGTGCCCATGACCAGTTCGCTCGGGGTGGCCTACGGGCGGATCACCCGCTATCTGGGGTTCGTGCCCAACAACGACGAGTACAAGGTGATGGGCCTGGCCGCGTACGGCCCGCCGCCGCAGCACAACCCGCTGCTCGAGCGCGTGGTGCGGCTGCATGAGGACGGTTCGTACACCATCTCCATCCCCATGGACATCGGGGCCTACTACGCACTGTTCGACAGCCTCTTCGGCGGCGACAGCGAGAAGCGCGAACAGTTCGACTTCCGGGTCAAGGTCGCCGGTCTTGCCCAGCACATGGTCGAGGCCATCACCGCGCATCAGCTGCGTGCCCTGACCGCGTCCTCCGATCTGGACACCCTGCTCTTCGAGGGCGGTCTGGCGCTCAACTGCGTGGCCAATACGAAGATGCTGGAGAGGTCGTCGCTCACCGGGATGGAGGTCAGCTTCGGGGCCAGCGACCCGGGCGTCGCCATCGGCGCGGCCGTGTACACCGCCGGTCTCAGGAACCGGCCCGCCGACGCGGTCACCACCCCCTATCTGGGGCCCTCGTACGACGAGACGCAGGTCCTGGACGCGCTGGCGGAGTACGCGGATCGCGTCGAATGGCAGGAGGAACCCGACGCCGCCGCGGTCGCCGAGCGGACGGCGGAGCTGCTGGCCGGGAAGAACGTCGTGGGCTGGTTCCAGGGCCGCGCCGAGTTCGGCCCGCGCGCCCTGGGCAACCGCAGCATCCTCGCCAACCCGGCCTTCCCCGACATCAAGGACATCATCAATCTCCGGGTGAAACACCGGGAGCCCTTCCGCCCGTTCGCGCCCGTCGTCCTTGAATCCGAGGCTCCGCGCGTCTTCGAGCTGGGCAAGAAGACCTCGTCCCCGTATATGACCTTCGTCTTCCCGGTGCGGAAGGAGTACCGGGAGCGGATCCCCGGCGCCTGTCATGTGGACGGCACGGCACGGATCCAGACAGTCGACGCGCTGCAGAACCCCGAGCTCGCGCGGCTGCTGCGGGCCTTCACGGCGCGTACGGAGGTGCCCTGCCTCCTCAACACCTCGTTCAATGTGGCCGGTGAGCCCATCGTCTGCTCACCGCGGGACGCGCTGGAGTGCTTCCTCGCCACCGAGATCGACTACCTGGTGATCGACCGGTACGTGATCACCAAGAAGGAGGGCTGAGCCGTCGGCCCGCAGGGCGGTTTCGCCCTGCGGGCCGGCACATCTCAATCCTCTTCAGAGCTGAATGGGCTCGTTGGGCCCGCCCTTTGTCTCAATGGTCAGGAACGACAGAACCTCATCGCCGATGTTCTTCAGATCGTGCAGGTGGTATCGCCCTGCCGCGACATCAAAATACCGGGTCTGGCCGCGGACATAGGAAATCTCCCGCGTACTGCCGTCGCTGTTGTGCTGACGGGCTTGGCCGTCTGTGAGGGCTATCCAGTGGTAGGGCAGGACATGCCGATGGACGGAAATCCGTTCTCCCGGCTGGAGATGGGTCTCCCAGATGCGCAGCGAATCGGTCTCTTTCAGCAGCGACTGACCAACACGGCCGTTATGGGCGTTGTTATCGAAATCCTCTTTCAGCGGGGGGCTCCAGCGATCGAACCCTTCGGCGACGACAGTGCTGGAAAGAGGGGAATCGGAGGGAGAATCGCTACCCACGACCGGATCCTTTCGGCTGAACGGCTGAACGATATGGCTCACAGAGCAGAGGAGAGTGCTTCGAGCAGGGCGGCGTTCGCATGCTGATCGCCGATGGTGATGCGGCAGGTGTCGGGGACGAGACGCCCGACGTCGGCGACGAGAATTCCCGCACCGCTGAGCTGATCCACGACGCGTTCGTGCTTGTGGAACCGGACCAGCAGGAAGTTGGTATCCGAGGGGAACACCCGGTCCACGGCGGGGTGGTCGACCAGTACCCCGGCCAGCCGATCACGCTCGGCGCGGATGCGCCGGATGCCGTCGAGCACCGGTTGGGAGTTGGTCAGCCGGTCCCGTGCGGCGCGCTGCGATGCGTTGGTGAACCCGAAGGGCACCTGCACCCGCCGCAGTGCCTCGATGATGCCGGGGTCGGCCAGGGCGATCCCGCAGCGCGCTCCGGCCAGGCCCCATGCCTTGGAGAGCGTCCTGAGCACGATGAGGTTGTCGTGCTGGGCAACCAACCCGGCGTACGAGGGCTTCTCGCTGAATTCGACATAGGCCTCGTCGATCACCACCAGTCCACGGCCGCGTGTCACCAGGGCATGCACCTGCGCGGGATCGATCCTGGTGCCTGAGGGGTTGCCCGGATCGCACAGGAAGGTCACCCGCGGATCCGCCGCCAGGATCCGCTCGGTGTCGACCTGGGACAGATCGTCGCCACCCAGCGGCACCTCGGTGACGGGCAGGCGCAGGACGCGGGCGAAGTGGGTGTAGAGCGGAAAGGTGGGGGGCGTGACACAGACGCCCTCGCCCGGCGAGGCCAGCGCTGCCAGGAGCAGCAGGACGCCGTCCACCGCCCCGCTGGTGAACAGCAGGTGTTCCGCGGTCAGCGCGTCGACGCCGTCGTGACCGGGCAGCTGCGAGATGGTCGTCAGATATGTGTGAGCAAGCTCCGCCGTGTCCAGGTCGGGATAGTTGCCCTCGGTACCCAGGAACGGGTTGGTGTTGCTCGACAGGTCGATCTGGTCGAACCGTGGCACGGCTCGGAAGCGGGCCGGACCCGGGACCGGGACCGCCGCGACGGGGGGCGTCGCGAACTCCGACAGCGCCTGCTCCTCCGCCTTCTCCGGGGCCGCGAGGCCGGGAGCGCGGAGCCAGTGGTCGAGGGGGACGAAGAGGTCCGCCCCGAGGCGCCGCATGTGGTGCGGCTCCCCCCGCCCGAGGTGGACCCAGTCCAGGCCGGAGTGCCGGGTGTGGAGGTACAGCCGGTACGCGGACGCCAGGGAGAAGTCGCGGCGCGCATCGGGATCGTCGTGGTCGAGGGCCTGCGTGAGGACGTAGAGCCCCCTGCCGTTGTGGGACCTCGTGATGAGCCCGGCCCCGGCCACGGTGTTCTCTCCGCGGCACACGAACATCTCGGTGCGGTCCGCCAGCACTCCCTGTGCCAGTACGTCGAGGGCGTCGGCGTTGTAGAGGCTGTCGTGGCCTTCGTCGCGCTCGGCCTGGCGCTGATGGAGCTCCACGAAGGCATCCCGCGCCCAGGGCTTCCCGTCGAGGTCACTCAGCGGGATGTGCTCCCAGGAGACGCCACGGGACACCTCCTCGTGGCAGCGCCGCAGTTCGCCGAGTTGCTGGGCGCCAAGGCGCTCCCGCAGGACATCGTCCAAAGCACCCGCCGCCGGCTCCCCGGGCAGCCGGACGACACACTCGCTTTCGGCGGCGACGGGGATGAGCCCTGCCGCCCGCAGCGGGCCGGTGTCATCACTGCGGCGCACGCCGGGCACCAGGATCTGGGACACGTCCAGCGCCTCGGCGCGGCGGAGCAGTTCTTCGAGGGCCTGGGCGGTGGGGGCGGGGCTCGTCGGAAGGTACGGGGCCCCGCCGGCGACGAGGGTGGGGCGGTCGAGCACCGCGGGGTCCAGACCGGCGAACGCGCGGGCGCCCTGGCCCAGTCGAGCCAGCGAGCACACAGGCGCGCTGGTGCCGAGGGCCGCGCACAGTACCTGCTCAAGCGCGTCGATATCTGCGGACCTGCGCATGCTCGAATCCCCACTCCTCTTCGTCACTTGGATGTTCCGTGCGCGGCGATGTGCTCGTCGATGCGGTCGCGGTACTCCTCGAACAGGTCGGACAGAGTGCGGGCGATACCGGCCTGCCAGCCGATGGAGCAGTCGCCGATCAGGCCGCGGCGGACGTCGTGGTCGAAGATCGCCGTTTCCCGGCTGTAGTCGCCGCGGTCCAGCCGCACCGGCACTCCGGTGAGCTCGGACATGTACTCCAGCAGGTCGGTGATGCCGACCTCCTCGTCGCCGCCCCAGTTCACCACCCGCGCGGGCGCCTGCGCGACGCCCCACAGCAGCGGTACTTGGCGGACGACGTCATCGGTGTGCAGCAGGTTGCAGTAGTTCTGCCCTTCGCGGGGCACCGCGCACGCCTGTCCCCCGCGCATCTCCCTGAACAGGATCATGGGCACGCCGCCGTGACCGTACGGACCGTAGGCGATGTTGAGGCGGGCTATCACCGTCGGCAGCCCAAGCGTTTCGGCCAGGCCGCGCGCCACTCCTTCGGCGGTGATCTTGGCGACGGGGTACGTCGGCAGCCACGGCGCCGCCCCGCCCAGCGGGTCGCTCTCCTGGTATCGATGTGTCCGATCGGCCCGGTTGTAGACCACGCCGGACGATACGTACAGGAACGACTCGGCGGCGGAGCAGTGGGTCATCAGCCGTGCGGTGCCGACGGCGTTGATGCGCGTGGTCTCCTCGAAGTCATGGCCGTCGCCCCGGTGCACCGCCGAGTGCAGTACGTGGGTGAAGTCGCGCGGCAGGCCCTCCAGATCATCGGTGGCCATGTCCCAGGTGGCGGTGCGGACGCCCAGTCCTTCGAGGGCCTTACGGGCGTCCGCGTCGCCGAACCGGCCCAGGCACCACACCTCGTTGTCCGAGGCGAGCGCCTCGGCGACGGGCCTGGCGACCTGTCCGGTTCCACCGGTGATGAGAATCTTCTTGCCTTGCATGTTCAGCGGCTCCTGGTCGTATGAGCGGTTGCCTCTGCCGGTCCTCAGCCGAACGTCGGTCCCCTGCCGGGCACCGGTCCTCAGCCGAGCGCGCGGGCCAGTTCCTGCCGCAGGGTCGCCTGGAACGTGTGCACATGCTGCGGGCTCATCAAGGTGTAGTGCTCCCCGTCGACCTCGATAAAGGTGTTGGCGTCGCGAGTGAACTCGTCCCAGTGGCTCAGCTGGTCGTCCAGCCACTCCTGTTTGGTACCGCGCAGCGGGGTGCAGTAGAAGACCTTGACCTGCCCGACCGACCCCGACGGCTCGTAGTCGCGGCCCAGGTGCACCATGCTCTGGGCCAGGTCGACCCAGGCGGTGAACCGCTCGAGGGTGAGGTCCAGTTCGGTCAGCCGGCGCTTCGGCGCGTGGTCGATCAGATAGGCCAGCTGATCGGGCTCGGGCAGCGGGCGGAGCGTGGCGGTCAGCTCCTCGATATCGGCGGCGTCGATCAACTCCAGGAACAGCGCCAGGTTGATGGCGCCGTCGGTGAAGCTGATCTCGTTCATGCGGCCGGAGATCCGCGGCGGCAGGTTGAAGACCCCCACGAAGTCGACCGGGTCGCCGTCGGCCTCCAGCCGCTTGGCGATCTCGAAGGCCACCGCCCCGCCGTAGGAGTACCCCGCGACGGCGTACGGGCCGCTGGGCTGCACTCGCCGGATGGCCTCCACATAGGTGGACACCATTTCGTCGAACGATCCGAAGTGGGTCTCGCCCTGGCCGAACCCGCGTGCCCGCAGCGCGTAGAACGGCCGCTCGCCGGTGAAGTACTTGGCGAGGTTGATGAACACCAGCACCTCCCCCAGGCCGGGATGGACGCAGAACAGGGGCGTCCCGTCCCCGGTGACCTGCAGCGGCACCAGCGGATCGTAGGCGGAGTCCCCGTCGTCGCACTCCCCGCCCCGCAGGCGGCCGGCGAGCGCTCGTACGGTCGGGGCCTGCAGCAGCGTCGACATGGGCAGATCGTCGATGCCGAATTCGAGCTGGGTCTCCAGTTTGAGCCGCAGCACGTCCAGCGAGGTCCCGCCCAGATCGAAGAAGCTGGCGGTCGCCGGCACCTTCTCGGTGTTCAGTACGCGGGCGTAGATGGCGGCCAGCGCGGTTTCGACGTCGCCCTCCGGCGCCACATAGCCGCCGAGGAACCGGGTGCTGACCTCGTCCGACCGGCGGGCCGCCGCGTCCAGGCCGCCGTCCTCGACGGCCGCGCGCAGCCGCGACCGTTGGATCTTGCCGAGGTTGCCGCGGGGCAGATCGGCCTCGGCGACGGGGAGGATCAGCTGCGGGCGGAACCCCCAGTGCATCACCGTGGAGCTGCGGATCGACACGATGGCCCGGTAGACGGCCGTATCGTCGGCGGGGTCGCCCGCCGGTACGAAGGCGACGGCGAGCTGTTCGGAGTCGGCCCCCTCCGGCCGGATCGGGAAGGCCGCGACCTGCCCGCGCTTCACCCCGTCCAGCTCGTCGAGGACCGCTTCCAGGTCGTGGCTGTAGTAGTTGACGCCGCTGACGATGATGGAGTCCTTGGTGCGGCCGACCAGCATCAACCGCCCCTCGGAGTCGAGGTAGCCCAGATCGCCGGTGCGGAACCAGCCGTCGGGGGTGAATGCCTGGGCGGTGGCCTCCTCATTGCCGAAGTAGCCGGCGGAGACCATCGTGCCGCGCAGCTGTACCTCGCCCGGCTCGGCCGACGCGGGCTCGTCGGTGGAGGCCAGCACCGCGCCGTCGCCGCCCGTGATACGGATCCGCAGGCCCCGCACCGGGCGGCCCAGCGGAGGGAACTCCGTCTCGAGGTCCTGGTTGGCGAAGTCGCGGTTGAAGATGGACCCCGCGCATGTCTCGGTCATGCCGAACGCGGGCACTATCACGTCCTCGCGCAACCCGTAGCGGGCGAGCGTACCCAGGAATGTCCGTACAGTGGCGGTCACGGTGGCCTCGCCGCCGGAGATGATGTGCCGCACCCCTGACAGATCCAGGTCCTCCGGCGCGGGCTGCCGCCCGGAGAGGGCCTGGTTGATCTGTCCGAACAGGAAGTTGGGGGTGAAGGTCACGCGCACCCGATGAGCCGCGACCAGCCTCAGGAACTCCACGGGGTCCGCCAGCACCGTGGCGGGAGTCGTCATGACCTGATCGGCCCCATTGAACATCGGCAGCAGATGTGCCTCGATCGCGGCGATGTGATCGGCCGAGATCCAGTTCAACGACTTGTCGTCGGGCCCCAGTTCCAGCGCCCCCGCCTTACCGGCCTGAGCCGCCAGCAGATTGGCGTGGGTGAGCCTGACCGCCTTGCTCGATCCGGTGGATCCGGAGGTGAGCATCAGCAGGGCGAGATCGTCCGGGGCGGGCGTATGGAGCTGATCGTGCTCGGCCGAGGCATGGCTCAACTCCTCGACCGTCACGGTCCGCAGGCCGATATCGGGCAGGTCTCCATGGGCCGCCTTGGAGACGACCATCAGCGGGTCGCCCAAGAGGGTGCGCAGATGCTCCAGTTGTGCGCGCCATCGGGAGGGGTCGGCCGGCGGTGCGATCGGGCACGGCACGAGACCGGCGAGCACACACCCCCAGAAGGCGCGGAAGAAATTCTCCGGATCATTGGCCTCGATCAGCACCCGGTCGCCCGGGGCGGTGCCGTAGTCGCGCAGCCCTTGGGAAATCCGGCAGGCGCACTCCCGCAACTCGGCGTACGACAGGAACAACCCCCCGTTGAAGGTGCTGAAGGTAACGCCGTGCGTGGCGTCGGACGCGGCACGTTCAAGCAGCTGAGGGAGCGTCGCAGCGGGAAGTCGATCCGGCATGGGGAAGTCCTCCGATCGGAAGTCACGGAAAACAAGAGGGAGCAGCGGCTCGGGCGCGGCGTGTCGCGAACGACACGTGGCCCGGCGCTGAATGCCCATCACGGACGGATGGTTATGGGGACCCTGGGGATGTCACGGATCTCGGGCGGGTCACGGGTGGTGCGTCACAGGTGAATGTGGCCGGGGCCGGACGCGGCTCGGCGCCCGCGGCGCAGAGGAGCGCGGCGAGGTGATCTCATGGGCGCCGGACGTTCCGGGCCGACGGCTCGCTCCGGGGGCCGGCGGATCAGGTGGACCCGGTCTCGTTGAAGCGCACGATGTCCTCGATCTTTTTCTGCAGTTTCAGCTCGTCCTGGTCGGATACGATTGCCTTGCCGACGAGGCCGTACGGCCCGATCGGCGCATCAGGAGATGAATTATAATCAATCTCATCGAAAACGAAGTTGCGTTCGAAGTCTGCTTGGGTCAGCTTGCCGTCCTTGCCAGGGCGCAGCAGAATGCAGCCGTGGAATCGATCCGGCGTCCTGTTTTTGCTCAGTTCTTTAGATGCCCCTTCCCCGAGCGCGATGCTGATTTCGACGTCGAAGAGGTCGACGCCGAATGTCAACTGGGTCATCTGAGGGGTCAGCCCTCCTGGAATACGGATGGCGCACTCGCCGAAAGTCAGCCCCGCCTCCGTGGTGAAGATCTCCAAGTGGAATACACAATCAGGTGCGTTCAGGCTGGAGAGTACCTGGCCGGCGAGTGTCTCCGACTCATGGAACAGTGTTGAATGCCGCCTTTTGTCCAGCAGGTAGGCGGCCATGATGCCGCCTTGCGCGGCCGTCAGCGGTGATACGTGGTAATTGCTCATGGACGACCATCGGAGATCGCCGTTCTCCCAGACCCCGTCGATATAGACTTCCGGGGCGTCTATGAAGGATTCGGCGACGATCTGGACGTCCGAGTGGCCCGGGAACGGCTCCAGGGCTCGTGAATACTCCTCCGGGGAACGGACGATGCTGGTACGGAGCGAGCCGGCGCCGGTAGCCGGCTTGACCACGAAGACGTTCCCCAGGTCGTCGGCGAGATCCGCGAACGAGGTGTCCTGTGACACGTATCGGCAGCGAGCCCGCCTGATATGGGGCGGCAGCTTGCTCTTCTGAAGGTACTTGTCCCGGAAATAAAGGGCCGTCTTTGAATCTGTATTCCCGGGAAGATTCAGCTGCTGCCGCAGATAGATTGCCGCGAATACGCCCATTTCATGGACGCTCAGCGCCGCCACCACATCATCGATGGGCGCGGAGAGCACCGCTCGCAATACTTCCTGGACATTCTCGATGTCGATGACACGCTTGAATCGTCGATCCTTCGGGGGAATCGCCGGTTCCTGCGCTATATAGAAGGGATCCAAACCTCGACGCCGCAGGGCCTGGTCGAGATCGGGTCTATATCCGATAACAATTACCGTCGACATTCTTGCCTCCCCGTATGATGGCCGACCAAAACGCTCAGTCACTTCGTCGAGGCCAACACCGTGGCATCGTCGCACAGGGATACAGAGTTGTGATCCTTTGCCGATGGGCTGTGATGCAAGTCACAAGTCGGACCGTGGGTGGGAATGGAATCGTTTAGTCCATTCCTGCCCGGGTTCATACGGTGGTTGCATTTTGCCGACCTCAACCGAAACGCGCAGGCGAGGGCCTGTCGTCAATCGGGGCGCCGAACTCCTCCATCGCCTGCCGGACGATCTCCTCCAGCCGGGCGTGGTGCGCACCGCGCCAGTACACGCGCTCACAGACCGTGCACTGGGCGAAGACGTCATAGGTGCGCCGCGTGCCGTGCTCCAGGCGCTCGCGGACGGCGTCCTTGTCGGCGTCCTCGAGCGGGCCGTTGCACGCGGTGCACCGCGTCCAGGGGGCGAGCCGCGGGGTGAACCGGCCGAGCACATCGCGCAGTTGATCGTCGGGGCGGTCGCTGTAGACGAACGCCCCGGCCCACAGCTCGCGCCGGCGCAGCAGCCCCCGGTCCCGGGAGAGCAACACCCGCCGCTGAGCGGCGGAGAGCGCGGCCAAGGCGGGGTCGCCGATGTCCTCGCTCTCGTACGCCGCGTCCACGCCCAGCAGCCGCAGCCGCCGCGCGAGCGTGCCCAGGTGCACATCGAGCAGAAAGCGCAGCGGCGCGCCCGGCACCCGCTGCGGCCGCGCGACCGCGCGCACCTCAACGGACTCCGCCGCGCGGGGCACATGCGACACCGGAGTCTCGCGGCCGTCCACGAACAGCCCGCCGACCTCGGTGAGCGGAACGCCCAGCGACTCGACGACGTGTCCGAGCGTGGACGCCCCGTCGGTGCGGACGGCGGTCCGGTCCCGGCGTCGCTCGGGGACGGCGAACATCCGCAGTTCGGGGGCCAGGCTGACATGGATCTCCGGTCCGTTCACATGGCCAGCATGCCAGGCCGCGGGCCGGAAGAAAATCCAATAACTCCTGCCACTCCCGTCACTTCCTGTCACTCGCCGGCGAAATACAGAAATGATCGGCGCGCGGAGCACAAGGGCCTCTCGGGCGCCATTAAATCGACGGAAGGAAAATGGCGCGAATAGAGTGCCCGCTCGGGCACCCCGATCGCCGATCATCCGGATCGCTTTGTTCCTGTTGACACTTACGACCGACCGCCCCAATGCTGTGAGGGTTCGGCCGATCTGCCGCACAACCCATGCCCGCCCTTGCGATGGGAATACGTCATGCCCCCATCGTCCGGCGCGCCCGAAAATCAGGGCCGGTCTGTCCGGGAGCGGGTATCCGCAAGCGCCAATCGCGAGAAAGGACGAATCATGGAAAGTCCTGTCTGGGTGAAGCCGGAAATGCTTCCGATCGAGTTCGACATCGACCAGCCGTGCTCCTGCGACTGTTCGGGCGGTGCCGGCGCCGGGTCCGGTAACGCGGAGTCCGAGCCGAGACTCGAGATCTGACCGACGGCTGTCGGCAGTCCCCGTCAGCCGGCAGGCGGGGCCCGGCGCGGCCGGCGCCCCGCCTGCTCATGGGAGGTGCAGGATGAAGCTACTGGAACAGTGGTCCGACCTGATCGTTCCCGAAGATCTCGTCTATTTCCGGAACGCGGAGAAGCAGCTGGTCGCCAACCCCGAACTGGCCGCCTGGTGTGTGCTCACCGAACCGGAATCCGCCGTGCTGAAATCGCTCAGCCGCGGCCAGGAGCCCCCGTCGTCCGGCGGCGGATCCGCCGCCGAGGTGGAGCGCGTCCTGGCCAAGCTCGTGCTCAAGTGGATCGTCTATCTGCCCGGCCATCGCCCGGCGGTGCGCCAGCCCGAGCCGAGCCTCACGACCGTCTATTACGCGATCACCGACGGCTGCAATCTGCGCTGCCCGTACTGCTACGCCTCATCGGAGAAGTGCCTGCCCGGGGAGTTGTCCACCGAGGAATCGCTCGACCTCGTCGATCAGGCGGCGGACATGGGCGTACGGCAGATGATCTTCACGGGCGGCGAGCCGATGCTGCGCAAGGACCTGTTCCTGGTGGCATCGCACGCCCGCGAGCGCGGACTGACCGTCAACATGATCACTAATGGCACGATGATCCGCACGGCGGAGATCGCACGGCAGATCTCCGAGATCTTCGGCACGGTGACCGTGAGCGTGGACGGCGGCACCGCGGAGATACACGAGCGGACCCGCGGCAAGGGCACGTTCGCCCGGACCGGGAAGGGTCTGGGGCTGCTCAACGAGGCGGGTGTCGTCCCCGTCATCAATCATGTGGTGACACCGGAGAACGTGGACGCCCTGGAGAAGGTCTGCGAATTCGTGGACGATCTCAAGGTGCGCCGGGTGCGCCTCATGTACCACTCGGACCTCGGCCGCGCGGCGACCGACGGATATGAATTCGGATGGCGGGATTTCCAGAAGATCCAGACATTCTTCTGGACCAATCCGATGGCCGACAAGCTGCTCCCCGACGGCCCCAAGGCCAGCAAGCCCTGCACCATCAGGGGAAACTGCGGCATGGGCGGCAATGAGATCTATATAAATTCACTGGGCGATGTGTATCCGTGCAAACTCGTCACGGAGCCGGTGCACAAGGCCGGTAATGTACGGGAGCAGCGGCTGACCGAACTCTTCGCGGCCCCGGTGCTGGCCGATATGCGCGGCAACAGCGTATTCAGCGGCGAGAATCTGAAGGACTGCCGCCGCTGCTACATCCGGGCGGCCTGCGGCGGTGGCTGCCGGGCGTACCACATGGCGGAGAGCGGCGATGTGCACCGCAACGGCCGCCATCTGTGCCGGATGCTGCGCCACTCCATGATCTCCAACTGGTGGCGGGCCGCCGGGGTGTCCGGACGCCAACTCACCGAGCACCAGGACCAGATGCTCCAGCCTCATCTGGTCCGGGACGACACGGTCCACCCGGTGTACGAGGACTGGAAGACCGCGGGCCGCCGCCTCCTCCCCCTCGTCGACTGAAGGGATACGTCCATGCGCTACCGGATCGCCCCCGACGTCGTCTGGATGGCCGACGACGGCGAAGTGCGGCTATACGACGGCCATTCAGGCGAGTTCCAGACCCTCAACAGCACGGGTGCCGAGCTGTGGATCCTCGTGTCCGAGGGAAATCCCGCCGACGCGGCCGGCATCGCGTCCCAGATGGTGCGGCGGTACGCCGTCGAGGACACCGGGCAGGCGGCCGTGGTCATGCGGGATGTGCACGAGTTCCTGGACACGCTGGCGGGGCAGGGACTTCTGCTGACCGACGCGGCCGCCGCGGCTGACGCGACTGACGCGACTGATATGGCCGATATGGCCGACGTGACCGACGACGTCGCCCCGTCCGGGGCCGCGGGCCCGTCGGCATGACGCCCGCGGTCCATGCGGATGAGCTGGTCAAGCGGTACGACGGCATGGCACACGACGCGGTGAGCCGGCTGTCGTTCGCCATCGAACCGGGCGAGGTCATCGGCCTGCTGGGCCCGAACGGGGCCGGGAAGACCACACTCATCAAGATGATCTGCGGGGCCACCGTGCCCACCCGGGGCACCGTGGAGGTGTTCGGGGCCGACCCCGCGGGGCCCACGGGAGCGGTGAAACGCGGTATCGGCGTCGTCCACCAGAGCGGCCCGTTCGACATGATGCTGCCCGCCCTGGACAATCTGCGGACCGCCGCCAGATACAAGGGGCTGCGCTGGCGCGACGTCCGGCGGCAGGTGGACGATCTGCTCACCGCCTTCGGGCTGGACGGCAAGACCGGCCAGCTCACCTTCACCCTCTCCGGCGGGGAGAGAAGGCGCCTCCAGGTCATTCGGGCGCTGCTCGGCGATCCGCCGCTGCTGCTCCTCGACGAGCCCTCCGCCGGGCTGGACGTGGGCGCCCGCCGCCAGGTGTGGTCGCTGCTGCACGAACTGCGCCGCCGACATGGCACCACCATGCTGTGGACCAGTCATTACGTGGAGGAGGTGGAGCGCAACTGCCGGCGGGTCCTGGTGGTCGACCACGGCAGGCTGGTCGAGTTCGCGGCCCCGCGCGAACTCGCCGAGCGGTTCGGCGGCCAGGTGGCATTGGTGCGCCCGGAGCGCCCACAGGACACCGACGCGTTGCTGGCCCTGCTCGGCCAGGCGCAGCCACCGCTGCGGGTGACGACCGGCGAGGGTGAGGTCGAGGTCAGGGGCCAGGGCATGCGGGCCCGCCTCCCCGCGCTGCTGACCCGTGCGGAGACGCTGGGGATCGGCATCGGGGCGGTCGAGTACCGCACACCGTCACTGGAGGACGCCTTTTTGACCCTCGTGGGGGCCGGACATGACGGCTGACCTCGTATCGGGACCGGCCACGGGGCCGACGCTGCTGCGCGGCGACATCGCGGCGACGATGTACCGCGAGTATCTGCTGCTCACCCGCAACCGCACCAACCTGCTGCTCGCCATCACCCCGAGCGCCGTGTACCTGCTTCTCTTCGCCACCTCCCTGTCCCGTCTGATCGGGGACGTGCGGTACGAGGGCCGTCTCGTCAGCTACCCGGAATTCGCGGTCCCCGCCCTGCTGCTCTCCTCGATGCTCGCGGCGGCCACCACCGCGGGCACCTCCCTCTTCCAGGAGCGCCTGGGACGGATGGACGTGGAACTGTGGTCCTATCCGTTGCGGCGCGGCAGCTATGTGGCGGGAAAGCTCATCGTCAGTACGCTGCTGATCCTCGCGCAGAGCCTGGCCGCGCTGGGGGTGTCCCTCCTGGTGTTCACCTTCCGCTGGCCGCCCAGCCACTGGGTGGCGATCCTGTGCGGGATCACCGTCGCGTCGATGGCGTTCAACGGCCTGTATCTGCTGCTCGCCACCTTGTTCAAGGATTTCCAGCGCTTCACGGTGACCATCAACGTGCTCGCGCCCACGCTGCTGTTCGCCAGCCCCTCGTTCTATCCCGCGGCGCAGATGGCCCCGGTGCTGCGCTGGCTGTCCTGGGCCAATCCGGTGACGTACGGGATCCGCTGCATCCGCGACGGGGCGCTCAATGGGTTCGGCGCCGCCTGGCCCTGGATGCTGACCCTGCTCGCCATCGCGGCCGTCGCCTGCTCGCTCATCGGACGCTCGTTGATGGCTCGCGCCCGCGAGATCTGACACTGGCGGACCCGGGCCGCGCGCTGGCCGCCCGGGTCCGCCACGGGAGTGTGTCTCCGCTGGTCAGGGGATGAGGTGGACGACGATCTCCGTCTGGGCTGCGCCCGGGTTGACGGCCTGGATGAAGCCGTGCGCGGTGCGGTAGACGCCCGTGCCTCCCGTGATGGCCAAAGTGACGTCCGAGGGGCCGCCGGCCATGATCGTGAACCGCCCCTGGAAGGTGATCTGGCCCTGCGGCAGCACGAGAGTGCCCTCGCACAGCAGGTCGCTCTCGTCCGGGACCCCGACCCGGGTGATCGTGCACACCTCGCTGAACGTGCCCACCTGTTGGCTGTTCTGCAGCACGTTTCCGCTGATGATCAGCTCGTCGCCCTGGCTCGGCCCGACGCCGTCGAAGTCCAGGAAGCTCTGGTCGACCGGCTGTGTGATCAGATTGAAGACGGTCTCTCGATGGGACGGGTCAAAGTTGTCGTCCCCCACGGCCGATGCCGGGGCGGCGCAGGCCAGAAGGGCGGTAAGCCCGGTGGCCGCGCTGAGGCCGGCACGCTTCAGGTGATGCATGGCGCTTATCTCCTCTGCAAAGCACAGGGCCAACAATGCCCATGTGTCATATAAGGAGAGGATCCGATCAAGATCGTGACTCCGCGACAGATCCTGGCCATCCGTGTGACGAGCGCCCCGTACGGTCAGCCCTTCCCGTGTCGGTGCCGGTTCGTCATCAGCACCCACTCCTCGTGCAGCAGCCTGCCGAGGAGCGCCCCGCCGAAGACCACGAAGCCGACGCCGACCAGCCAGGACTGGACGACCAGGACCGTGCCGACCGGGCCGTACGAGACGGCGCTGGAGGCGATCAGCGGGGAGAACACCAGCCGGGAGAAGATCCGCAGGCCCAACAGCCCGAGCCCGGTCGCCAGCGCTCCGGGCAGCAGGGCACCCCAGCCGATCCGCCCGCCGAGCAGCACGCGCTGCGACCACCAGAAGAACGCCACCGTCCCCACGATCCCGATCCCCAGCCGCCACCCCGGCCCCAGGTGCGAGGACAACAGGAGGTAGCCGATGAGCACCGCGAGCCACACCAGATGGCGCCAGATGGTGTGCCAGCGGCCCGGGGGCAGCTCCCACACCTTCTCGTAGCCGGTCTGCACCGCGGCCCCGAACCGGAGGCCGAACACGCACAGCGTCGCCAGACCGAACGCCGTGGTGGTCTCCAACGCCTGCCGCGGCGGAGCGAACAGCCGCCGCACCTCGTCCCGCGACCCGTCGGACACCCCGAGCCCTTCGGCCAGCCATTGGGCGAACCCCTGCCGGTTCACCGGGTCGGCCGCGGCGACCACGATCAGCAGCGGTACGAGGGTGAGGAACCCGAGCGCGGCAAAACCCATGGCGCGGTGGAGCAGTTCGAACTCGCTGCCGCGCCGCCATCCGCGCCCCACCGGGGAGGCGTGGAAGGCCTCATGCAGCCGTTTGAAGGGGGATTCGTGGTCCCGCCGCGCCCGTCCGCCGCGCGGCGGTTCGTCGTCTCGCGGTGATCCGTCGTCCCGCGGTGTGGGCCCGCGCACTCAGCAGACCGTACCAACGATTCATCGCGGCACCGCTGTGCCACACTGTGACTGAGGAGAGCCGACTCGATGAACGGGCCCGAGAGGCAGCACTCAACGGCGGAGGAGCTGTTCGCCGCGGGCGGTTCGCTGGGCAGCCTGATGAGCGGCATCGACTGGGCGGCGACCCCCCTGGGGCGTACGGACATGTGGCCTGCCCGGCTGACCGAGGCCCTGCGGGTCACCCTCGGCTCCGAACAGCCGATGGCGCTGTTCTGGGGCCCCGAACTCCGGATGCTGTACAACGCGAGCTACGCCGCCCTCATCGGCAGCAAGCACCCGGGGGCGCTGGGCGAGCCGTGCGGCGAGGTGTTCCCGGAGAACTGGGAGAAGACCACGGGGCCGCTCTTCCGCTCCGTGGTGGACGGCCGCAAGCCGATCCTGGTCAACGACATGGCGTTCCAGCTCATCCGGCGCGGCTTTCTGGAGCAGTCCTATTACGACATCTCCTTCCAGCCGATGCCGCTGCCGGACGGCTCGGTGGGCGGGGTGCTGTGCGTCGTGACCGAGACCACGGCCCGGGTGCTCAGCGAGCGGCGGCTGCGGCTGCTGGCCGCCCTCGGCTCCAAGACGGCCGGGCTGCTCACCCCGCAGGACGTCGCCCGTACGGTCGCTGAGGTGCTGGACGGCCACCGGGAGGACGTGCCGTTCACCGCGGTCTATCTGGCGCCACGGCCCGGAAGGCTGCGGCTGTCCGCCGCCACGGCCGTGGCGGCGGACACCGCCGGGCCGGCCGAGGACCTACGGCTGGAGGAGCCCGCCGCGGAGGGCGGGCTCGCGGCGCGGCTGGCCGCGGTGGTCCAGGGCGCCGCCCCGGCCTGGCTGCCGGGTTCGCTGCTCGGGTGGCCGGGGGAGAAAGCACTGGCCCATCCGCTGCTCCGCTCGGACGAGGTGGCGGGCGTACTCGTCATGGGGGTCAACCCCAAGCTGCCCGTCAACGCCTCCTACCAGGACTTCTACGATGTGCTCGCCCGCGGTGTCAGCGCGGTGCTGGCGGCGGCGCACACCCAGCAGGAGCACCGTCTGCGCGCGGAGGCGCTGGCCGAGCTGGACCGCGCCAAGACGACGTTCTTCGCCAACGTCAGCCATGAGTTCCGCACCCCGCTGACCCTGCTGCTCGGGCCGGTGCAGCAGGCCCTCTCGGTGGAGGACCGACCCGAGCGGCGCAGACAGCTCGAGCTCGCCGAGCGCAGCGCGCTGCGTCTGTTGAAGCTGGTCAACACGCTGCTCGATGTCTCCCGGGCGGAGGCCGGGCGGTTGAGGGGCCACTTCGAGCCGGTGGATCTCTCGCATGTCACGGCGGAGCTGGCGGCGGTGTTCCGCTCCGCCTTCGACCTGGCGGGGCTCAGCCTGCGGGTGGAGTGTCCTCCGCTGCCCGGACCGGTGCATGTGGACCGGGAGATGTGGGAGAAGATCGTCCTCAATCTGCTCAGCAACGCGCTCAAGTTCACCTTCGCGGGCGGGGTCACGGTGCGGCTGGTCGCGGCCGGGGAGCGGGCGCGGCTGACCGTGGCGGACACCGGCACCGGGGTGCCCCCGGAGGAGCTGCCGTATCTCTTCGACCGGTTTCACCAGGTGCGCGGGGCGCTCTCGCGCTCGCACGAGGGCAGTGGCATCGGCCTCGCGCTCGTCAAGGACCTGGTCGAGCTGCACGCGGGCACCGTCTCGGTGAGCAGCAGGCCGGGTGAGGGCAGCACCTTCACCGTGGAGGTACCGTTCGGCACCGCCCATCTGGCGGCGGGCACCACCGGCGCCGGCTCTCCCGGCCATGAAGGGGCCGCCAGGCAGGAGCGCACCGCCGCCTATGCCGGGGAGGCGCTGCACTGGCTGTGCAGCGACACGGACCTGACCGCGGACATCGCCAAGGACACCCCAGCCTCCCCGGTCCCCACCGAGGAGTGGACCCTGGTGGCTCCGCCGGAGGGCGACGGCGCCCGCCGGCCGCTGCTGCTGGTCGCCGACGACAACGCCGATGTGCGCTGCTACCTCAAGGAACTGCTCGGCCCGGACCACGATGTGCTGCTGGTCGGGGACGGCCGGGCGGCGCTGGATACGGCCCTGTCGCGCCCCGTCGACCTGGTGCTGACCGATGTGATGATGCCGCGGCTGGACGGATTCGCGCTCGTACGGGCGCTGCGCGCGGATCCCCGGACCACCCGCCTGCCGATCATCCTGCTGACCGCCAGGGCCGGGGAGGAGGCGACGGTGCAGGGCCTGCGGGCGGGCGCGGACGACTATCTCGCCAAACCCTTCTCCGCCCGCCAGCTGCTCGCCCGGGTGCGCGCCAACCTGGAGCTGTCGCGGCTGCGCGAGCGGGTGCTCACCGACAGCCGTCGCCACGCGGCCGCGCTCACCTCCCTCGCCCAGGCGAGCATGCTGTTCTCCGACAGCCTCGACCCGCCGCAGGTGCTGGAGACGGCGAAGGAGGTGCTGATTCCGGCCCTCGCCGACGAGTTCCGGATCCGCTTCACCGACCCGCGGGCGGAGCAGTCCGTGGTCGTCGCGGGCAAGCGGACGGTCGGACCGATGGAGTTGGAGCACGCCCTCGCGACAAGCCTCGGCGCCGAAAGTCCCGGGCCGCCCCCGCCCGACACCGTGCTGTCCATGCCGCTGGTCGCCCACGGCCGGACGCTCGGGGCGCTGGCCGTCGCCAGGCGCGGGCCGGCGTACCGCGAGGGGGAGCGGAGGCACCTCGAATCCCTCATCGGCAGGCTGGCCCTCGCGTACGACAACGCCGCCCGGTTCCGCAACGAGCGCCGGCTGGCGCTGACCCTGCAGCGGGCGCTGCTGCCCCAGCACCTGCCCCAGGTGCCCGGGCTGCGCACCGCGTCGTACTACCGGGCCAGCACCACCGGTACGGAGATCGGCGGCGACTGGTACGACGTGATCGCGCTGCCCGGCGGGGCCATGGGGCTGGCGATCGGCGATGTGATGGGCCACGACGTGGACGCCGCGACCGTGATGGGCCGGCTGCGGCCCGCCCTGCGCGGCTTCGCGCTCGACCGCGCCGCCCCGGGCACGCTGCTCGCCAAGCTGGACGCATATCTGCGGTCGCTGGACGTCGAACACTTCGCGACGTGTCTGTACGCGGTGTACGAGCCGCGGACCCGCCGGCTGCGGTGGGCGTCGGGCGGACACCTTCCGCCGCTGGTGGTGGCGGGCGAGGCCACCGACTTTCTGCGGACCCCACGCGACGCGGCTGCCGGCCGGTGCCGGGCTGCTGCTGTACACCGACGGTCTGGTGGAGAACAGCAGGCTCTCGGTCGACGCGGGGCTGGCGGCCCTGCGGGCGACCTGCGCGGGGCTGTCCGAGCCGGAGCGGCTCGACCCGCAGCGGATCATCGACCGGTCCATGGGCCTGCTCCACGCCCCCGGGCGCGTCGACGACGACACCGCCCTGCTCGCCGCGTCGGCCGGGCCCTAGTCAGACCCTGGGCTCCGGCCGGGTGGGGGCCGCCACCGGCTCTCCGGTGTCCGCGTCGACCACACCGACGCGGACCGCGGGCTCGGCCACCGTGTCCAGGCTGGCCGCGGCGTCCACGGCGAAGAGCACGAAGACCGGCCTGGCGCCCTGGCCCCCGCCGTGCACCCCGGAGTACTGGAGGACGCGCCAGCCACCGTCGTCCCAGTGGTCGAGCAGCGCGGACCGCACCACCGGGGCCGCCGACCGCCAGGCCAGCGAGCGCTCCAGCAGCTCGACCGTGGCGGCCACCGGGACCACGCCGCCGTCCGCAGCCTCGGCGAGCGGCGGCCCGCCGCCCCGCCGCCGAAGGCCACGCGCCCGAACGCCGCGCCACCACCAGCCCGCACGGCCGTCGGCCGAAAGCGCCACGAGGCCGATCGCGCCGCCGCCGGCCAGGCACAGCGAACCGACCGGCCGCCGCGCCACCGCCGCCCACCAGGGCTCCCCCGCCGTCGCCGCCACGGCCGCCACCGCGCCACCCGCCACCAGGGCGGTGGCGCGGGCGAAGGCGCGCCAGGTGACGGGGGCCGTACCGCTCCCCGTACAGCCGCAGGACGAGCCTGGTGCGGCCCGGCGGGCGTAGCCCAGATAGCCGGTGAAGCCCACGCCGAGGACGGCTGCCGCCACCCCCGAGGCCACGGTCCCGGGCAGCGTCAGCAGCGCGATGGCGAGCAGCAGTTCCAGTACGCCGAGCAGCCGCAGGGCGAGCGCGGCCGGGCGGGCGCCGCGCGACAGCCGGACGAGCGCGGCGGGCGGCGCCGGGCGGGTCGGGCGGCGTGGCCACAGCTTGGCCACGCCGGTCCAGCCGAGCAGCCCGGCGGTCAGCAGCGGGGCCGCCCCGGCGGGCGGGGCGATCACCGTACTCTCCCCGCTGGCGGCCCGACCGAGACCCGGACGATGTCCACGGCCCCGTCAGCGGGCCGCCACGCACCGAGCACCTGGGCGCCGTCGCCCACCCGCAGCCGGGACAGATCGGAGGTGGGGGCGGTGCGCGCGTACGAGGCGCTGGTGGTGGCCGGGGACAGATGGCCGACGATCCGGTGCGCTCCGTGCGTCAGATGGAGCCGGTCCTGTTCGATGCCGCGGACGGTGGCGTAGAGGTTCACGATGTTCACCCACACCGCGTCGGCAGCGACGGTGCCATCGGGCATCGGGACACCACGGGCGTACAGCCCGTCACCGGCCTCGATCCGCTCGGCGGTGGCGACCCCCGCCTTCCAGACGCTGGTGGCGTCGGTCAGCCGTACCCGCGCCCGGTCGCCGTGGGATCCGGCGATGTCCAGCACACTGCCGTCGATCCGCTGGATCCGGCCCTCCACGAAGGCGCTCCGGGCGACGGCCGGGTCCAGGGGTTCAAGGGGCGCGGTGAAGGCGGCGTCGGCATCGACGGCGCCCAGCGAGGTCGCGCCGACGATGGTGGCGCCGCCCAGGGCCACGGTGGTCAGGAACCGCCGTCTGCCGTGGTCCGCGGGGTCTTTGAGGCGGCCGGGGGCCGGTCGGGGCGGGGTCATGGCCGGGTCCTCCGTCACTCGTCGATCAGCACCGGCAGGGTGCCGGAGCTGAGGCTGCCGAGGGCGGAGAAGGCCGCGGGCGTGAGGTCGATGACCCGGTTGGTCCGGCAGACCCCGTCGCAGCAGGTCTTCTCGGAGCAGAAGCTCTTGGTGCGCGGGCCGCAGTCGGTGATCGTCACACACACCGACGCGTCGGAGCACTGGTGGCGGACGGTCAGTACGCTGCCACAGCCACGCTTCGGTATGTCCTCCCCGCACAGGTCGGGCCGGGTGATCTCCCAGCACTCCTCGGAGGCGTGCGGCCACGCGGCCTGCGGCTCGCCGGACCGGCAGGTGCCACAGGCGCCGCCACCCGTGCTCGCGCACGGGCCCCAGGAGTTGCCGCAGCAGAACCAGCTGGCCTCGCCGGCCCACAGGGGCGTCGATCCGCGAGATCCACAGGCCATGACGCCGCTCCCTTCGTCTCTCTTCGTCTCTCTTCGCGCGTCTCCTCCAGCGTGCGGGGAACATCACCGGGCGGCGATCGCGCATGCGCCGACTGCGCGGTGGCCGCAGGTGGCGGCCGTACGGGCGCCCTTGCGGCCGGACGTACAGTGGGGAAAGGCGTGGTGTGCCACGGTGCGCCCGCCACCACGCGGCCGGTCCGTGACACGGACAGACACGGGTAAGGAATGCCGCCATGGCCGACCCGAAAGGCTTTCTCTTCACACCTCGCCGGCTTCCGCCGCGCCGCCCGGTGGCCGAGCGGGTGCGGGACTGGAACGAGGTCCAGGTGCCCGGCGGTCTGCTGCCGATCGTCGGCGCGCAGGCCGGGCGCTGCATGGACTGCGGCATCCCGTTCTGCCACGACGGCTGCCCGCTGGGAAACCTGATCCCTGAGTGGAACGAGCTGGTCTCGCGCGACGACTGGCGGCGGGCGAGCGAGCGGCTGCACGCGACCAACAACTTCCCGGAGTTCACCGGCCGGCTGTGCCCCGCGCCCTGCGAGAGCGGATGTGTGCTGGCCATCAACCAGCCCGCGGTGACGATAGAGAACGTCGAGCGGGCGATAGCGGACCGGGCGTGGGAGAGCGGCTATGTGACCCCGAAGCCACCGGAGCGGCTGTCCGGGAAGACCGTCGCGGTCATCGGCTCGGGCCCGGCGGGCCTGGCCGCGGCCCAGCAGCTGACCCGCGCCGGACACACGGTGGCGGTGTACGAGCGGGCCGACCGGGTGGGGGGTCTGCTGCGCTACGGCATCCCCGAGTTCAAGATGGAGAAGCGCCACCTCGACCGCCGGCTGGCGCAGCTCCTCGCGGAGGGCACCAAGTTCCGTACGGGCGTGGGCGTGGGCACCGACGTGGACGCCGCCGAGCTGCGGGCCCGTTACGACGCGCTGGTCATCGCGGTCGGGGCGACGGCGTGGCGGGAGCTGTCGGTGCCCGGGCGGGAGTTGGCCGGAATACATCAGGCGATGGAGTATCTGCCGCTGGCCAACCGGGTCCAGGAGGGCGATTTCGCCCGGCCGCCGGTCACGGCCGAGGGCAGACATGTGGTGATCGTCGGCGGCGGGGACACCGGCGCGGACTGCCTGGGCACCGTGTTGCGCCAGGGCGCGGCCTCCGTCACCCAGCTGGACATCCACGTCCGGCCCGGGACCGAACGGCCCGAGGACCAGCCCTGGCCGGTCCACCCGAAGATCTACCGGATGTCCGCCGCCCATGAGGAGGCCCAGGAGCTGGGCGCGTCCCCGGACGCCGATGTGGACGCGCGGCTGTTCTCGGCCGCCACGATCCGCTTCGAGGGGGCGCACCCTGGCCCGGGAGGCGCGACGGGCGCTGTCCGGGCGCTGCGGCTGGTCGGGGTCGACGCGGACGGGCGGCCCGAACCGGGCTCCGAGCGGGTGCTGCGGGCGGACATGGTCCTGCTGGCGCTGGGCTTCTCGGGTCCTGAGCGGGACGGCGGCCTGATCACCCAGCTCGGCCTGGAGCTCGACGCCCGGGGCAATATCGCCCGGGACGAGGGGTTCGCCACCGGCTGCGAGGGCGTCTTCGTGGCGGGTGACGCGGGCCGCGGCCAGTCGCTGATCGTATGGGCCATCGCGGAAGGCCGCTCCGCCGCCGCGGCCGTGGACCGCTATCTCGCGGGCTCCACGACGCTCCCGGCCCCCGTCACCCCGGCCGACCGGCCGATGGTGGTCTGAGCGCGACGGACCCGAAGCGGCGCTGTCAGACCCGGTGGATAACGTTCTTGGTAGCGGGGCCGGACAGGGCCGCGCCGGAACGCGGCATGCGGAAAATCGGCGTGCGGGAACAGTGCGGGACAAATGGGGGGCCAGTGGCACGGGTGACGGGGGAGAGTCGGCATGCCGCGGCGCGGGGGGTGATCGACCTGCGCGACCGCCGGGCGCTGCTGGAGTGTCAGGTGGCGGATCCGGCGGTGGCGGAGGAGGGCCGTCGGCTCAAGGAGGCGGCGCTGCTGGACTTCGGGGTCAAGGACAGCGTGGTGGGCTCGTGGCTGTACGCCAAGTGCCACCACCAGATCGCCACCGCGGCGGTGGACACGGCGGCGGTGGTGGCCGTGGGCGACGGCAGCTGCCTGCTGCTCTACAACCCGGAGTTTTTCGTCCGGATCGGGCCGAGCGGCGTGCGGTTCGTGCTGTTCCACGAGGCGCGCCATCTGATCCACCGCCATCTGTACGTGGACGAGGAGCTGCGCGCCGACCCGGTCTTCGAGTTGGCCGCCGAGGTGGCGATCAACCATGTGGCCATGATCCGTCTTGGGCGTACGGAGCTGCCCGCCCAGGAGGTGCCGGACGGTCTCGGGGGCACCCGCCGCGAGCCGGTGGGCGTCGACCCGCGCGAGGTGCACCGGCAGTATGTGGCCGATCTGTCCGAGCAGGGCCTGACGCCGCTGTCCTACCGGGACTTCGTCGACACCGACCTGGGGGTGTACGGGGAGCTGAAGCGGATGCGCCGGCCGCCCGTACCGCCCGCGGTGTGCATCCATATGCAGTTGGCCGGGGCCGAGCAGGGCCAAGGGGCGGGCCGTAGCCTGCCGATGGACGAGGAGACGCTGTCCTCCATCGTCGACGCCACCTTGAGCGAGGCGATGCGGGCGGCGCTGCGCGGCGAGGGCATCGCCCGGGAGGAGATGCTGGCCCTGGCGGACCGCACCGCCGGGGGCGGCAAACGGCTGGAGCGCATGTGGGGCCGGATGGGCCTGGCCGCGCTGCGCGGTGAGACCCCGCGGACCCGGCGGGTGGAGTGGTGGCGGCGCTGGCTCTCCGATGTGCTGGCCTCCAAGCTGCGCGAGGGCGAGCGGCTGGTCTATCCGAAGAAGCAGGGGGCCGTGCTGCTGGCGCTCGGCCATGACCCGATGCTCTCCCGGCGGGGCGCGGAGCGCACCAAGGTGGTGGTGGTCGCGCTGGACACCTCGGGTTCGATGCCGCAGCAGGTGGTCGACTGGATCACCTCGCTGGTGGGCCGGACCGACGGGGTGGAGAGCCACTGGCTGAGCTTCGACGGCGCCGTGATGCCCTTCGTCCCCGGGGAGCGGGTGCTCGGCGGCGGCGGGACGAACTTCCAGCTGGTCGTCGACTATGTCGAGGGCCGACTTGAGGTGAACGGGCAGCGGTTCGAGGAACGGGCCGACGCGGTGATCATGGTCACCGACGGCTATGCGCCCAAGGTCACCCCGGCCCACCCCGACCGGTGGATCTGGCTGATCACGGACGGCGGGGACGACTGGCCGGAGCGGCACGATCCGCCGATGGCCTGCCACCGGGTGGTCACCGGTGACAGCTGACGGCCGGGCTCGCCGGCGAGCCGTTTCGGACATCGACAGACACACAACGAGGGAACAGACCACTGTGAGCAGCACGCAGAAGACGGCGCGGCGGACCGGGCCGGGCAGCGGCGCCCGGCTGGAGCAGTTCATCAGCGCGATGATCGCCATGGGGCAGACCGGGCAGGTCTTCGGCGAGCACGGCATCGGCAAGACGTCGACGTTTCTCTCCTACGTCCCCGAGGCGCACCCCGGCACCGAGGTGATCCTGGTCCCGGCGGCCAATCTGACCCCGGACGATCTGCTGGTCAACGCGCCGGTGCGGGACGAGCACAGCGGTGAGCTGGTCCTCACCCAGCTGATCATGCGTCAGCTCACCCCCGGTAAGCCCTTTGTGCTGCTGATCGACGACTCGCTGCAGGCCGGCGAGACCATTCAGTCCCAGCTGATGCAGATCGCCTGCAACTGGACGCTCGGCGAGCACGATCTGCGCAAGCTCGGCTGCGTCGGCGTCTTCCTCGCCGACAACGAGTCACTGGCCGAGACCAGCGCCCGGCGCAGCGATCTGGCCGTGCTCGACCGTATGGTCACCCTGCGGGTGACCGCCAATGACACCGCCTGGCGGCAGAACCTGGCCGAGCGCTACGAGAACTGGGACCTGACCGAGGTGTTCCGGCTCTGGGCCGGGCTGACCCCGCGGCTGCGCTCGCTGCTGTCGCCGCGCACCCTCCAGCATGTGCTGGACTGCGCCCGCGCCGGGTTTCCCCTGTCCTGGGCGCTGCCGCTGGTCGGCGGTCAGCGGCTGCGCCTGCGGGATATGACGTCGGACGGCAAGCCGGGGCCCGACCGCACGGCGGAGATCCTGGACGGCATCGCGGCCGCCGTCGGCTGCCCGAACCCCTCGACCATCGCGGATCCGGTGCGCGCCATTTTGCGCACCGCCGTCCGGGAGAACTGGTCCGTGCTGCTCCAGGGCCCGCCCGGCTGCGGCAAGACGGAGATCACCAAGGCGGTGGTCCGGGAAGAGACGGGGCGTGACCCGGTCTATTTCTCGCTGCCGGTGACCAATGTCGAGGACCTGTGTGTGCCGATCCCGACGCCCGACGGCACCCTGGACACGCTGCTCAGCCGCTCGTTCATGGGGCCCGAGTCCAAGGTGATCGTCTGGGACGAGTACAACCGGCCCAAGGACAAGGCCACCTTCGCCAAGCTGATGGAGATCACCCAGGAGTGGTCGCTGGCCGGCCGGCCGATTCCGGGGCTGTGCGCCCAGATAGCGCTGCAGAACCCGCCGTACCACCTCGGCCGCAAGCTGCTGGTCAGCAGCAACAACGTGGCGCAGGCCAGCCGTTTCACGGTCAGCTACGAGGTGAGCCCGCAGGACATCCCGGCCAATCAGTGGCTGATCGACACCTATGGCGAGGTGGCCGAGACGGCGCTGGAGTGGTGGAAGAGCGATATCGACGACGAGGGCCGGGAGTGGATCACCAAGCGGACCCTGGAGCGGCTGATCAAGCTGCATCTGGCCGGGCAGCCGCTGGAGACCGGGCTGATCTACCTCGGCGACGGGGAGTACGCCCCGGTGCCGCTGTCCCAGCTCGAGGCGCGGCTGTCGGAGAGCCTGGGGCAGAAGGTCATCGGGCTGAAGGAGTTGGCGCGCGATGTGGCGGAGTGGGAGGCCAGGCTGGCCGCGGCCTGTGAGAGCTCGTCCGAGGGCACCAATGACACCGATCTGGTGCACCAGGTGTTCGCCAACGCCGAGGTCTCGCAGCTGAAGCGCCATGCCGAGGTGGTCGCGCGGCTGTTGCGCCATATGCCGCCGAAGCTGCGCGCCGCCCATCTGGTGGGGCAGACCCCGGAGCGGCAGCGGTTCTGGATCGGCGCGCTGTCCAGGATGGCCGAGCTGTCCGCGACCCCCTGAGCCCCTCTTCCCGCCCCTCCCCCTTCTTGCTCCCCTGCACTCTTCTCGACGATCGGAGAACACCCGGCGTGGCGACCCTCGACGAATCCCTGCTCTCGGCCACGTTCCGGCTGGCCGGCCCCGCACTCGCCCCGGACCTGATGGCCCGGCTGCGCGAGGAGGCCATGGCGCTGATGGCCGGGCGGGAACCGCTGCCCGACTATCTGGTGGACGAGATGTTCGCCACCGGCGACGCCGAAATGGTCTGGGCCCTGTCCGGGTGCCCGCTGACGCACGAGCGCGAACCGGTGCTGCTGCGCCTTGCCGCGCTGGGCTACACGGCGCTGGGCCCACGGCTCTACCGGGGGTACGGCGACCGCCGGAAACTGCGGGCCGCGGTGCTGGAGGGCGCGAAGCGGAATCTGGACGACCCCGACTGGCACGAGCCGGACGGGCTGGTGGAGTATCTGCTGAACACCAGCGGTCCGGACGAGCTCCGCCCGGCGCTGCGCGCGCCCTTCCCCCGCGTCGTGCGCCACGCCCTGAAGTCCGTCGGCTTCAAAGCGGACGCGAACGAACAGTTGGCGGCCTGCCTGGCCGTACTCACCTACGGCGGCGTGACCGAGCTGGCCGAGCTCACCGAACTGCCCGTGCTGCGCCCGGCGGTGGTCGAGCTGGTGCGCCGGGCGGTGGCCGCGCCGGACCCGGCGGCGGTACTGGAGACCGCCTCGGTCCCCCAGGACGCCGAAACCCCCGCCGACGCCGACACCGCCGACTCCGCCCCCGCCGCTACGGCGAAGGCCCCGGCCCTGTCCGGACCGGAGCTGGTGGCCCGCCTGCGTGAGGTGACATGGGCGCGCGACTATGTCCCGCTGGACGGGGCGGACTGGGATCTGCTCCTGGCCGAGCACCAGCGCGACCCCCTGCCGAACGGCGCGCTTCTCGTCCTGGCGGCCAATCAGGACTGCTCGGAGGAGCTTGTGCTGGAGGCCTACAAGAAGGCGCCCCGCCATCTCCCCGACACCTCTCCGCTGCCGTGGCGGCTGCTGACGGTCCCCGACTGGAGCGACTCCTACTCCCGTTTCGACCTGTCCAAGCTGCTGCGCCGGGGCTTCCAGGAGGAGGTCTATCCGATCGAACGGGTGCTGGCCGAGATCAAGCCCGCCCGTACGGTGCTCAACTCGCTGCCGTACGCGGAGGCTCCCGTCCGCGAAGCGCTGACCGGCCTGGTGGCCGAGCTGGGCGACGACTTCGCCGTCTGGCGTGCCATGTACTCACTGCTGCCCCGCTTCACCGGAACACCCACGGAGCTGGTCGCCGCGGCCCGCGAGCAGACGGCCAAGCACCGGAACAAGCCCTGGCCCCGGCCGCTGGCCCCCGAGTACCCGGTGAGCGCCCCGGAGGGCGCCCGGGCGGTGTTCCTGCAGCTGTACCGGCTGGCCGCCGAGGACGTACAGCTGGCGCTCGCGGAACATCTGGACCAGCGCACCATCCAGCATCTGCTGGTCCACCACCAGCCCTCGGCCGCCCTGCGCGACCGCTTCATCGCGCTGCACGGGGTGTCCGTGCTGGCCGGCCTCGCCTCCAGCTGGGAGCTGCCCGAGGAGATCATCGAGGAGCTGCTGCTCCACGACGACCCCGAGATCAACGCCAAGCTGTACATCAACACCCCGCTGACCCCGGGGCAGCGCCGGCAGATCCTGTCCGGCCGGCGCAGCCGTCCCGACAGCGGTACGGGGCCACTGCCGCTCACCGAGGAGGTGTTCATCGAGCTGCGGAACAGCGGGCGCCGCCACTGGCTCCTGCCGATCGTCGAGGCCGGCGATCCGCGGCTGGCCCGCATCCTGCTCGGCAAGATCAAGCTGCATACGCTCGCCGGGCAGCTGCTCCTGCTGGTACGGCTGTGGGAGCGGCGCGGCGCGGAGGAGGTGCACAGGCTGCTGGAGGAGACCGAGTTCCCCGAGCGGCGCAGCAAGAAGCACCCGCTGCCGGCGGCCACCCAGAAGATCGTCCGAGCCGCGCTCGAGGCTCCGGACGGCCTGGCCGAGCTGCGCGACCGGCTCGCACACGCCCAGTCGCCCGCAAGCCAGGCGGGGTATCTGCGCGGCGCGGCCGAGGGGCGGCGCGATCAGCTCGCCGCGGCGCTGGAGCGGCTGTCCGAGGAGACCGGCCCGGACCTCCCGTGGCCGGAGCTGCTGGCCGAGCACGGCCGCGATCCGCTGCCGGACCCGCTGCTGGTCGAGCTGGCCAAGCGGGACGACTTCCCGGAGGAGCTGCGCCCCGACTGGCGGCTCGCGGAGATGCGCCAGGGGCACCCTGCCCATCCGCACCGGCTCACCGGCCCGCGCCCCACCGCCCTGGAGCTGCTGCGCCACCACCAGCTGCCCGCGTACATCCAGCAGGACTGGCTGAACACGGCGGTGTCCTACGAGCAGCTGACCCTGTCGGAGATCCTCCACGAGGCGCGGCCGGCCCGCGTGGCCGCGACCTATCTGGCGAAGTACGCGTCGAACCGCCCCCAGGAGTCCCCGGACGGCATGGACGAGCAGCTGTGCCGGGTCCGCCAGGAGGCCGTGGATCTGATCGCCGCCCATCTGGGCAAGGATCCGGAAGGCTGGGCGGTGGCCATGCGGCTGATGCCCGAGTTCACCGGCACCCTCCCGGAGCTGCTGGCCACCACGGCGGCGGTGATCAGCTAAGAGTGAATAGCTGAGAGTGATCAGCTGAGGGCGAACACGGAGGAGAGGGACGCCGCGGAGGGCTCGAAGGGCAGCGTCTGCTCGGTCCAGATGACCTTGCCCCTTCTGGTGTAGCGGGTGCCCCAGCGGTCGACCATCTGCGCCACCAGGAACAGCCCCCGCCCGCCCTCGTCGGTGCTGGCGGCCCGGCGCAGATGCGGTGCGGTGGTGCTGCCGTCGGCGACCTCGCAGATCAGGGCCCGGTCGCGGAGCAGGCGCAGCCGGATGGGGCCGGAGGCGTGGCGGATGGCGTTGCCGAGCAGTTCGCTGACCACCAGCTCGGTGGTGAAGGCCGCCTCCTCCAGGCCCCAGTCCGCGAGGGTCCGGTCCACGGCGACCCGCATATCGGCGACGACCGCGGGGTCCGACGGAAGGTCCCAGGACGCGATGTGGTCCTCGGCCAGGCCGGTGGCGCCGGCGACGAGCAGCGCTATGTCGTCGGTGGGGTGGCTCGGCGGCAGGGCCTCCATCACCGTTCGGCAGGTGCGCTCGGGGTCGGGGTCGGCGCGCGCCAGCGCGCCGAGCAGCCGGTCGAGACCGGTGTCGACATCGACGCCGCCGGCCTGGAGGATCCCGTTGGTGTACAGCACGAGGCGGCTGCCGTCGGGGAGGTCGACCTCGGCGGCCTCGAAGGGCAGCCCGCCCAGGCCCAGCGGCGGCCCGGCGGGCAGGTCAAGCACGGTCGCCGCGCCGTCCGGGCGCACCAGGGCGGGCGGCGGGTGGCCGGCCCGCGCCAAGGAGCAGTGCCGGACGACCGGGTCGTAGATCGCGTACAGACAGGTGGCGCCCGCGACCCCGGCGCCGGGGGACGCGCCGTCCGCGACGGCCTCCTCCTGGTCCAGGTGCTCCACCACCTCGTCGAGGGCGCTCAGCAGTTCGTCCGGGGCCAGGTCGAGCGAGGAGAAGTTGTGCACGGCGGTGCGCAGCCGGCCCATGGTGGCGGCGGCGTGCAGACCGTGGCCGACGACATCGCCGACGACGAAGGCGATACGGGCCCCGGACAGCGGGATGACGTCGAACCAGTCCCCGCCCACCCCGCCGTGCCCGGGCACATAGCGGTGGGCGACCTCGACGGCCTCATGCTCGGGCAGCTCGCGGGGCAGCAGGCTCTGCTGCAGCGCCAGTGCGGTGGCGTGCTCGCGCCCGGTGCGGCGGGCGTTGTCGATGTACGCGGCCGCCTGGCTGACCAGCTCCTCGGCGAGGGTGAGATCGTCGTCCTCGAAGGGCGCCGCGCGCGCCGAGCGCCAGAACTCGGCCCGGCCCAGGATGACGCCGCGCGCGGTGAGCGGCACGGTCACCGAGCCGATCGGCTCGCCCACCAGGTGCCGTTGCCGTGCGGAGTCCCCCTGTGTGCCGCTGATCGCGACGCGGCGCATCCGGGTGTCGGTGAGGTCGGGCTCCTCGCCGCGCAGGACCGACTCCAACAGGTCGACGGTGACGACGTCGGCGAAGCGCGGCACGGCGACCTGGGCCAGTTCCTGGGCGGTGTGCACCATGTCGAGCGTGGTGCCGACCTCGACGCCGGCGTCGTACAGCAGCGCCAGGCGCTCCCGCGCCCGGTCGGCCTTGTCCGTCAGGAGCTGTAGCTCGGTGGTGTCGCGCAGGGTGGCGACGCTGCCCCAGGGCTGTCCGCGCCGGCAGGCGGGGCGCTGGTTGACCGCCAGCAGCCGCTCCCCCACCTCGTGGATCTCATCGGTGGCCGGCCGGCCCGAGGCGAACAGGGCGGCGGTGTCCGGCGGCAGGCCCACGTCGGTCACCTGCTTCCCCTGGGCGTCGGGCGGCAGGGTCAGGAGCCTGCGCGCCTCGTCGTTGGCGAGCAGCAGCCTTCCCTCCCCGTCGACGATCAGCACCCCTTCCCGTACGGCGCGGAGCACGGCGTCGTGGTGCTCGTACATCCGGGCGATCTCGGCGGGCCCGAGGCCGCGGGTCTGCAGCCGCAGCCGCCGGCTCACCAGCGCGGCCCCGCCCGCGCCGAGCCCGAGGGCCAGGCCCAGGGAGCCCAGTACGACGGGCAGCTGGCGGTCGACCGAGCTGCGTGCGTTCGGGATCGTGACCCCGGCGTTGACGATGGCGATCACCTTGCCGCTGGCGTCGGTGACCGGGACCGCCGCGCGGATGGAGGGGGCGGCGAGGCTCACGGCCGGGACCTTGTCGGTGAAGGCGCGGCCCACCGTGGCCGGGTAGAGGGGGCGGTCGACGTGCTTGCCGATCTCGCGGGGGTTGGGGTGGGTGTAGCGGATGCCGCTCGGGCTGGTCACCACGATGTAGTCGACGCCGGCGTCCCGTCTGACCTGCTGGGTGAAGGGCTGGAGCGTCGCGCTGGGGTCATGGGACCTGAGGGCGGCGAGGACTCCCGGGGCGCGGGCGAAGGAGTGGGCGACGGCGAGCGAGCGGCCCCGGGCCTGGTTCTCGCCGCTGTTCCGGGCCTGCAGGACCAGCGCGACGCCCGCGGAGACCACGAGCAGCGCCGTGATCGCCAGCAGCAGCGCGAACGCCTGTCCGGCGACACTGCGGGAGCGTAGCGCCGAACCCACCTTCATCTGGCCTTTTTAGCATGTTTACGGCATTTGCACCGCTGCTGACGGCGTGACCAGGGCCCGCCCCCGGGCGGCTCACATATTGATCATGTGCCCGGCGAGGCCGTGCACGGCCTCCTTCACCGCCTCGGAGAGCGTGGGATGGGCATGGATATTGCGCGCCACCTCGTGGGCGGTCAGATCCCAGCGCTGCGCCAGCGTCAGCTCCGGCAGCAGCTCGGTGACCTCGGGGCCGATCAGATGGCCACCCAGCAACTCACCGTGGCGGCCGTCCCCGATCAGCTTCACGAAGCCGGCCGGGTCCCCGAGCCCCTGGGCCTTCCCGTTCGCGGTGAACGGGAACTTGGACACCCGCACATCGAAGCCCAGCTCCCGGGCCTGGGCCTCGGTCCAGCCGAAGCTGGCGATCTGGGGCTGGCAGAAGGTCGCCCGCGGAATCATCACGTACTCCAGCGCCATGGTCTCCGCGCCCGCGATCGTCTCGGCGGCGACCACACCCATCGCCTCGGCCGCGTGGGCGAGCATCAGCTGCGCGGTGACGTCCCCGACCGCGAAGATATGCGGCACGCTGGTGCGGCAGTACGCGTCGACGGCGATGGCGCCTCGGTCGGTCAGCCGGACGCCGGTGTTCTCAAGACCGTAGCCGGTGACCCGGGGCCGGAAGCCGATCGCCTGCAGCACCGCCTGGGCCTGCAGCGTCTGCCGCTGGCCACCCGTGGTCACCATGACCTTCACCGAGGGGCCCGCGTCGTTGATCGCCTCGACCCGGGTGGAGGTGAGCACGTCGATGCCGAGCCTGCGGTAGCGGCGCGCGAGCTCCGCGGAGACCTCCTCGTCCTCCAGCGGGACGATCCGGTCCAGGAACTCCACCAGCGTCACCCGCACCCCGTAGCTGCGCATGATGTACGCGAACTCGACGCCGATGGCGCCCGCCCCCGCGATGATCACGCTCTCGGGCAGCTCCGGGCTGAGGATCCGCTCCTCGTACGTCACCACCCGCTCGCTGAGCGAGGTGCCGGGCAGCAGATTGGTGACCGTGCCGGTGGCGATCACGCAGTGGCCGAAGGTGAGGGTCTCCGTTCCCCCGGCGGCCAGGTCGATCCGCAGCGTACGGTCGTCGATGAAGGTGCCCCGGCCGTCGTACTGCGGGATCTCGTTCTTCTTCATCAGGTAGTGGATCCCCCTGACGCGCCCGTCGGCGACCTTGCGGCTGCGCTCGTAGGCGGCCTGGTAGTCCAGGATCACCTGCCCGTCCACCCGGATGCCGAAGGTCTGGGCCTCCTTGGTGAACAGATGGGCCAGCTCGGCGTTGCGCAGCAGGGCCTTGGAGGGGATACAGCCCACGTTCAGGCACACGCCTCCCCAGAACCGCTCCTCCACGATGGCGACGGACAGACCGAGTTGCGCGGCGCGGATCGCCGCGACATAGCCGCCCGAGCCCGCCCCCAGGACCACGACGTCAAAGTGTGCGCTCATGCGTCGCACCTTAGACAGCAATTCCGGATATAGCAGGACGTACTGCCCTGGACGGAGCCGATAGAGTCAGGACATGGCTTCAGGCATGGCTTCAGACAACGCGCCGGTGCGGGTCGACAGCTGGATCTGGTCCGTACGGCTGACGAAGACGCGGTCGCTGGCCGCCACGGCCTGCCGCGGCGGCCACGTCCGCGTCAACGGGGAGCACGTCAAGGCCGCCCACGCCGTGCGGCCCGGGGACGAGGTACGGCTCTTCCACGCCGGGCGCGAACGGATCGTCGTGGTGAAACGCCTGGTGCGCAAGCGGGTCGGGGCGGCCGTCGCGGCCGAGTGCTTCATCGACAACTCCCCTCCCCCGCCGCCGCGCGAGGAGCTGGCCGCGGTCGGCCATCGCGACCGCGGCGCCGGCCGCCCGACGAAGCGCGACCGGCGCGATATGGATCGGCTGCGCGGCCACTGAGCGGCCGGGCCCCGCCGCTCAGCGCCATACGTGCCGAACCGTTTCAGCGCAGGGCTGCGGCGGGCGGGTGCTCGCGCTGTGCGCCGTACGCCAGGAAGTACGCGGGGGCCCGCTTCAGCCAGGGCGCCGCGTTCAGCACCCGCACCACCCCGGGCGGCCGGGACCCGTCGCCGAGCAGGGTACGGCCGGCCAGCACCGGCTCGATGACCCGGGCGTGGGCGATCCGCTGCAGCGTCTGCGTCGCCGCGGCGGTCGGCCATCTGCGGCGCTGCACCTCGCGCACCTCCCGCAGCCCGACCCCGCCCCCGCCCTCCGCGAGCGGCCCGGCGAGGATGCGGGCGGCTGCCACGGCGTCCTGGACGGCGAGGTTGATACCGATCCCGAACACCGGCGACATCGCGTGTGCCGCGTCCCCGATGCACAGCAGCCCGGGGCGGTGCCAGCGCCGGAGCCGGTCAAGACGTACGTCGAGCAGCTTCACCTCGTCCCAGGACCGCAGGGCATGGGCGCGGTCCGCCAGCCATGGGGCGGCCGCCGCGAACTCGGCCATGAACCGGTCCAGGCCGGCCGCGCGCCGGGCCGCGTCGGTGCCCTTGGGGATCAGCGCGGCGCACTGCCAGTACTCGCCGCGGTCGATCATCGCGGTCAGAAAGCGGTCACCGGCGTTCCCCACCAGACCCCGCGGGTCGCCCTCGTGCCGCGGCACCCGGAACCACCAGGCGTCCATCGGGCACGGGAACTCCCGCAGCCCCAGCTCGGGCAACCGCCTGGCCAGCGATCCCCGGCCGTCGCAGGCCACGGTCAGCTGGGCGCGCAGCTCACCGGTGCTCCCGTCCGCGGTGCGGTAGCGCACCCCCGCGACCCGGCCGCGCTCCATGAGGAAGGAGGTCGCCTCGGTGTTCATCCGCAGCCGGAAGGAGGGCTCCCGCGCGCCCTCGTCCGCCAGCAGATTCAGCAGATCCCACTGCGGCACCATCGCGACGTAGTTGTACTTGACCGGCAGCGCGCCGATGTCGCCCACGGTGAACAGCGAGCGGCCCGGGCCGATGGGCAGCTGGATGGTGTGCACATGACGCTGCGGCAGCGCGGCGAACCGCTCGGCCAGGCCGAGTTCATCCAGGAGCGACAGTGTGCTCGGATGCACGGTGTCGCCGCGGAAGTCACGCAAGAAGTCACCGTGCTTCTCCAGGACCGTGACCTCCACCCCGGCGCGCGCCAGCAGCAGCCCGAGCACCATCCCGGCCGGCCCGCCGCCCACCACACAACACGTCGTGCGTTCCATCGTCTTTGCTCCCTTCGACTCCTGGCCGCGGCCATTCGGAGGAATGAGGCGGCCGACCGGGAGCCTTCCACCTCGAGCTTCGTTAGCCAAACACCCGCAGGCATCCCCGACAGATCCAGACGGAGGCACCCATGCCCGTGACTCGTAAGAAGGCCCGGATGGCGGTGGCGGCGAGCGTCCTGGTGCTCGGCGGCGCCGGAGGCGCCGGGACCGCGGCAGCACAGCCGACGGCGAACGGCCCGGTGCAGCACAGCGACTGCGACACCACGGCCTCCACCCCGCCCGTGAAGGCCCTGCCCCCGATCCCGGCGGGCGACATCACCGTGCGCGCATCCTGCACCAACTTCTCCGGTTGAGTCTTCCGGGCTCCCCGTCCGTATCTCCTCCCGACGGTCTTGACGGTGTCGACGGTCTCGACGGCGCGCCGCACAAGAGGAGGAGGTCTGTATGGCTGCCGGAACCGATCCCGAACGGCCCACCGGGCGGCAGGTGATCGAGCCGACCCGGATCTTCCGTGCGGTTGCGAAGCCCGGCGGGGAGGGCGGCTCGCCGGACGACGGCTGGATGGAGGACCTTGACCTCTTCCGCCCGCTGGTCTCGGGGACGCCGCCCCGCGCGTACGACCTCGGCGACGCGGACACCGAGGAGTTCGACCTCGGTGTGCGGACGGCCACCGAGGCGTCGGCCTCCGCGGCCCCGGACGGCTCAACAGGCTCAACCGACTCTTCCGCCGCGCACGCCGCCCCCGCCGCGCCGCCGTTCTGGCGCCGGTCGCGCCCCGCCGCCCTGGCCGCCGCGGGGGCGGTCGGGGCGGGCGTCGCGCTCGCGCTCGTGCTGCTCATCCCCGGCGCCGACGGCTCCACCGCGGCGCAGCCGGATCCGGGGGGCGGCACCCCGTCCGGCGGTACGTCGGCCCCCGCCGCGCCCACCGCCTCCGCCGCCGCGCCGAGCGGCGACGGCCAGGGGGGCCAGGGCGCGGGCCGGGGCGCGGTGTTGTCCCTGGGGGACAGCGGTCCCGAGGTCTCCGAGCTCCAGTCCCGGCTGCTGCGGATCCCGGACGTGTACGCGGGCGGTTCGGTCAACGGCCAGTACGACCAGAGCCTCGCCTCCGCCGTGGCCCGCTTCCAGCTGTGGTACGGGATCCGCGGCGACGAGGACGGGGTGTACGGCGACGACACCCGACGCGATCTGGAGTCCCGTACGCGCGACCTGGAGTCCGGCACCTGAACCCCGGGCCGCGCCGGGGGCGCTCACCGCACGGCGGCCGGGTGGCGTCGCGCGCGGTGCGGACGAGCGATCACTTGACGAAGTCCTGGACGACCTTCGGTGGCCAGGAGCCCACTTCGAGCACCCCCATGGAGTAGGCGCGGGAGACGAGGGCGGCCCGGTTGGGGACCCGCAGCTTCCGGAGTAGCCGCGTCACGTGGTACTCGACCCCCTGGCGGCTGAGGTAGAGCCGGGACGCCAGCGGGACGGTCGAGACCCCGGCGGCGATGCCTTCCAGGATGCGGGCCTCGATCTCGGTGAGGACCTTCTTGTGCGGGGTGACGACGTCCGCGTCCTCGAAACCCGCCGCGGAGCGCATCACGACCAGGATCGAGGCGACCCGGGAGGTCTCCCCGCGCACCGGGACGGCCGTGAGCGCGCTGGTGAACGGCGCGCCCTCGGCCGCGAAGGCGACGACATGGGTGGCGAACCGGCGGCGGCTGCCGTCGACGAGCCGGCCGAGCTGATGCTTGAGCGGCTGCCGCAGGCTGGGGTGGGCCAGATCGCAGAAGGCGCGGCCGCACACATCCGCGGAGGAGCCTCCGAACTGCCGGAAGAACTCCTGATTCGCCTGCTGGACGAGCAGGTTGGGGTCGAGGCGGGCCACACACGCACCTGGCTGGTCGAATTGCCCGAGGAGATCGGCGTACTCGAGCTGATCACGTCCTGCGTCGTGGGATATCACTGTGTCTGCGGGCGCGGGAATCGCCAATGGCCTGCCGTCCCTTCAGGGATCCGTTCCCCCGGAAATCACGGGAACGCAATACTGGTCGTGCAATTTGTTATTTCAGTTCGGAGACTAGGTAGCCCTGGACGGGCGAGTCAACGTCCGCTGACGGCGCGCCGCAAATCCTGTGGTGCGTACGGCCGATGGTTCGGTCCGCGGGCCACGGTTTCGGTGGTTCGGTTCGGTGTCGCCGCCGGGCGCTTCGCACCATATCTCAACGCCCTGACCTGGCAAGGAGGTTGCCTCCCCGAGACATGGCGGGCGCCGCGCCGGACACGGGGGCACAGTCCCCGTACCCCGGGTGCGGGGGCGCCGCGCGATCCCCTGGGAGCCGGGGCGGCGTCACGGCGAGCGGCGGAGCATTAGCGGCGTTAACTTCCTTTGACCGCCTGCAGCCGCGGCAGGGCGGCGATGAGTTCACGCCGCCCTGATACGTTCAGCTTGCGATAGGAATTCGTCAAGTGCTTCTCGATAGCGCGGGATGTGACGCCCAGCTCTCCGGCGATCTCTGAATTGGTGAGTCCCCGGCCGGCCAGGGTCACCACCCGCCGCTCGGTGCGGGTCAGCGCGTCCTCCAGCCGGACGGTGCCGTCCCCGCCGCCGCGGCGGGCCCGTTCGACCAGCCACGGCGCCTCGCATGCGGCTGCCAGCGCCGCCGCCTCCCGCAGCAGGTCATCGGCCTCCGGACGGCCTTCGAGGCGCCCGCCCAGCTGCAGCAGGGCGCGGGCCAGTTCGAGTTCATTGGCCGAGCCGCGCAGCACGCCGACCGCCTCGCGCAGCAGGTCCTCGCCCGTCTCGCCGCCCAGCAGCATGCCCTTGAGCCGCAGCGCCCGGCCCATGGCGACCGGCGCGCCCCACTCCTCGGCCCGCAGCCGGTCCTCTTCGGCGAGCGCGAGCGCCGAGCGGGGGTCGCCGAGACGCTGGTACAGGCCGGCCGCGCGCAGCCGCCAGGGGAACAGCACCGGGTTGCGCCAGCCCGCCGACTCCAGCCGGCGGCCGCAGGCCATCAGGGTCTCCACGGCGGCGGCCCAGCGGCCGCGGTGGGCGTCCACGGACGCGCCGAGGAACTGCACCGCCACCGCCAGGGGCAGACAGGAGGAGCTGCGTCGCGAGGCCTCGTCCAGCACCCGCTCGCTCAGCGCGGGGTCGCCGATCTCCAGGGCCGTACGGACGAGCGCGATGGTGGCTGCGAGGCCGAGTTCCTGCCAGTGGGCGTCGGACAGCCGCAGGGCGCGCTCGGCATGGGCGTGGGCCAGGGTCGGCCGGCCGCGCGCCATGAACACCATCGCCTGCTCGAGGTGGCCGAACCCGTCTGCGACTGTGACCGAAGCGCGCGACCGGCCGATCCGCTGCTCGACGGACAGCCAGGAGCCGACGGCGTCCACGGAGTCGGCGGCGACCAGCGCGACGGTGGCCAGCGGCAGCGCGGAGTACACCCGCGCCGACGCGACCGGTTCGCGCTCCAGAAGGCGCATCGCCAGCCGGGTGACCTCGTCCGCGGGCAGTCTGCAGGTGAGTGTGGCGGCGCTGACCAGCACCGCGACCAGTTCGCGCTCGGCGGCCGTGGCCGTCGGCGGCTCCTCCCCCATCCCGTACAGCCGCTCCACCGCCGAGGCCAGCTCCGCCGGGTCGTCGATGCCGCTCTGGCGCAGCCGCGCCTCCAGCCGCAGGGCCATCTCGCGCGCCGCTCCGCCCAGCGCGTCCGGCGGGCCGAGCTCGTCGGCGACCTGCCGCAGCAGATCGACGGCGGAGGGCCGCAGCAGGCCCATGACGGCCGGAGTGAGCCGCAGCGCCGCGGCGGCCCGGTGGCCGGGCGTGGGGAGCAGCGGGATCGCCTGGGAGATATGGCGTTCGCACGCCACCGGGTCGAGGCCGCGCTCCGCGGTGGCCAGGTCGATCAGCAGCCGCGACCGGCCCTCGCCCACCAGGGAGGCGTCCAGCAGGGCGCGCCGCAGATAGCGTACGGCGACCTCGGGGGCGCCCCGGCGCAGCGCGACGTCCGCGGCGGCCCGCAGCACGCCGACCGACCAGTCGTGGCGGGAGGTGACGCCCGCCATCAGCTGGGCGGCGACCTGTTCGTCGGAGCGCCCGGCGCGGTACAGCAGCTCCGCCGCGTGGTCGTGCAGCCACTCCCGCTCCGCGACGGACAGCGACGACTGGACGGCGTCCGCCACGACGGGGTGGACGAACCGCGGCTCCCGCTCGTCGGCGGCCAGCCCCAGCGCGTGCAGGTCGCGCAGCGCCGCCGCGTAGTCGATCGGGTCCAGACCGGCCAGCCGGGGGACGAGTGCGGGGTCGCCCGGTTCGCCGAGGGCCGCGATCGCGGCGGCCAGATGGCGTACCGGCTCAGGCTGCAGACGTACGCTCCTGGCCAGCCGCTCGCGCAGGTCCGCGGGGCGGGCCGCGCGGACCGCGCCGGCCCGGTCGGCGGTCGGCCGGTGACCGGCGGCCGCCAGGTCCAGCAGCACAGCGCTCAGCGACAACGGGCGGCCGGCACAGGTCTCGTGACAGGCCCGGATGAACTCCTCGTCGCCCGGCTCGCCGAAGTGATCACGGATCAGCGCCGCGGTGCCCGCGGACGACAGCGGGCGGGGGCGCAGCCGCTGTGTCGCGGCCTCGACGACCTCGCTCAGCAGGGGGTGCCGGGCCCGGGGTTCCCCGTCGCGCAGGGTGCACACCACGACGGCGCGCAGCCCCCGCAGCCGCTTGGCCAGGTAGGCCAGCCAGCGCAGCGAGGGGGTGTCCACCCATTGGAGGTCGTCGACCAGGATCAGCAGCGGGCCGTCGGCGCTGACGCTTTCCAGCAGCGAAAGCAGGCCGCTGAGCGCCGGTTCGTAGGCGGCGGTGGAGCGGTCGCCGGCGGGCATGTCCTCATCGGCGAGGGCCAGGTTGGCGAAGCACGCGCTCTCGCGCGTCCAGCGTTCGCTCAGCTCCCCGGGGGCGCCCGCGAGCAGGCTGTCGAACAGCTGGCGCACCACGCCGAAGGCGAAGTCCTGTTCCACCGGGGCGGCGTTGGCGCGCAGCACCCGTACGTCCTCGGCCTCGTGCACGGCTCGCGCGGCCAGTCGCTGGAGCAGCGCGGACCGGCCGATGCCGAGCGGGCCGGTCAGCAGGACGAGGGACGGCCCGCCCTCGCGGGCGGTCCGTAACGCACCGGAGATCTGCGCCAGTTCGGCGCCCCGCTCATGCAACATCCGTGTCGTAGCCCTCCATCGAGCGCACCATCTCGCGCAGTTCGGCCCGGCCGCTGATCCGCAGCTTCTTGTACGCCCCGCTCAGCCGCAGCTCCACCGTGCGGGTGGTGACCGAGAGCATGTCGGCGATGTTCCGGTTGCCGTGTCCGAGGCCCGCGAGGGTGGCGGTGCGCCGCTCGACGTCGGACAGCGCGGCCCAGGCGGGGTGCAGTCCGCGGACCGCGGCCGACGGCAGTCTGCCGAGCCGCTGGGCGAGTGCGCGCGCCCGCGCGGCCGGTCTGCTGTCGGGCTGGGCCGCGGTGAGCCGGGACACCTCGGCGATCAGGAGCTCCGCGGCCCGCCGCCGCCCCGCGTCCAGCTCCACGGTGGCCAGCTCCATCAGCGCCCCGATGTAGGCCATGTTGGCCGGGGTCGCTTGGAGGGTACGCACGGCCTCGCGCAGTCTGGCGGCCCGTCCGTCGCGGGCCACCCGTCCGATGCCCAGTTCGGCCCAGCCGATGGCGCTCGGCGCGCCCCAGCGCCGGGCCAGCGCGAGCTCTTCGCGGCTGAGCCGGTGTGCCTCCTGGGCGTGGCCGAGCGCATGGCAGGCCCGGGCGGCCATGGAACGCCAGGGCAGCAGGGCCGGGTTGACGTACTGGAGGCGCAGCAGCCGTCGGCCGGCGGCGAGCAGCAGATCGATCGCTTCGGCCGGTTTGCCGTCGGCGATGTCCACCAGGGCCCTGGCGAACAGCAGATGGGCCCCCGCCATGGTGTTCCACGACGCGTCGGGGTCGGGCATGGCCATGAGCGCCGCGGTCTGCTTGCGGTCGCCGCTCTCCAGCGCGACGAGGATCCGTACGGCCCGCGCGTAGGGGGCGTAGAGGGGGTGCAGATGAGTGTGCGGCAGGGCCCGCTCGGCGGCGGCGACATCCCGCTCGGCGAGATCGGGCCGGCCGCGGCGCAGGTTCATATCGCCGCGCCCGGTCAGCACCAGCGAGGCGGCGGCGCGGGCATGGCCGCGCCGGGCCTCGGTGAGCAGCTCGTCCAGCCGCAGCCCGGCCTCGTCCGTCTCGTCCGCCAGGCACAGCGCCCGGCACGCCGCCAGCCGGGGCAGCAGCAGCCCACCCTCGTCGGCGGGGCCGGCGAAGGCGCTGCGGGCCAGCGCTCTGGTGGTGAGCAGGTCCTCGCCGAGCAGGGCCAGCTGCCAGGCGCGCGCCCCGGCCTGGGCGGGCGAGGACGGATGGGCGGGGAGCGGGGGAACCTCGTGCAGCAGCAGGTCGGTGTCGTCGTGGCGGCCCAGTTCGGCGAGCCAGAACAGGGCGGTCAGGGCGCTGCGTTCACCGCCCCGCGCGGCGGGCAGCGCCTCCGTCAGCGCCCGGCGTACGACATCGGAGCCGCCGCGGGCCAGCGCCAGGTCCGCGGCGCGCAGCCGCGCCCCGGCGAGCTCCGTGCCCGGTGACCGAAGGATCTCGGCGAACCGGCGGTCCCCGGCCTCCGGCGCCTCCAGCACCTCGGCCGCGGCCAGCCGAAGGCTCAGCCAGGTCCGCTGCTCGCGGTCCAGCGGCTCCTCCAGCGCACGGGCCAGGCAGGCGACCGCCCGGCCGTGGTCGGCGGCGCGCAGCGCGGCGGCGCCGGCCCGGCGCAGTACGTGGACGGCCCAGGGCGCCCCGATCGGGCGGGCGGTGAGCAGCAGCCGGGCGATGTCCGCGTCGTCCACGGCGGCCCGGTGGGCGAGTTCCGCCGCGCGCGCGTACAGGTCGGCCCGCTCATCGGCGGGCATCTCCTCCAGCACCCGGGCCCGCACCTCCGGGCCGGTCAGCCGCAGCGCCGCGCCGGGGCCTGGTGCGGTGAGCCCGGTCGCCTCCAGCGTCTCGCGCAGCCCCGCCTCGTACTCCGGACGCGGCCGGGCGAGCGTACGGACGAGGGGGAAGTCCAGCAGGTCGCCGCAGACGGCGAGGGCGCGCAGCACCGCGACCGCCGGGGCGGGCAGACCGCGCAGTACGCGGGTGGCGTGATCGGCGGTGGCGGCGGCCGCGATCGCGCGCAGCTGGGGCACCCGGTCGTCGGCCGGTTCATGTCCGGTGTCGGCGAAGCGGCGCAGCGCGTCGTGGAGCACTGCCGGATTGCCCCCGGTGGCCTCGGCCGCCGCCGCGGTGAACCGTTCCTGCCCCTGGCCGCCGCACACCAGGGTCACAGCGGCGGCGACCTGGGCGGGGCCCAGCGGCGGTAGCACCAGCCGGGAACCGCCGCGCGACAGCGGGGAAACAACAACGGGCCCCGGGAGGGCATCGGTCAGCGGTACGGGGCCGATGGCGCCGGCCAGCACCACGATCGGCGCCCCGGGCAGCCGCCGCACCAGCGCCTGGAGCCAGTGCAGCGAATCGTGGTCCAGCCACTGCAGATCCGCCACGGCCAGCAGCGTCGGCCGGTCCCAAGCCGTGCGCAGCAGCTCGGCCAGGCCCGGGAACGGCCCGTCGCGCCCGGACGGGCCCTCGGACACGGCACCGGCGGACGCGGTGTCGGCGGATGGACCCAGCAGTTGGGTCACCGCCGCGTACGGCAGATCGCTCTCGCCGGGGGTGCCCCGGGCGCGCAGCACGCGCAGACCGCGGTCCTCGGCGAGCCCGGCCGCCCACCGCAGCAGCGCGTTCTGCCCGAAGCCCGCCGTACCGCTGAGGGTGACCACCGCCGGGCGCCGCGCGATCAGGCCGCTGACGGCCTCGGCCAGAACCTCTTGTTCAGGTTCGCGCCCGAGGAGCGGGAGGCCGAGGGGCTGCATGGCGCGCACTATACACCGCGTTTATAGTCGGGGCGAACCCGGACGACGGGGCTCACCGCTCAGCGCCTGCCGCGGGACGCGGAGACCCAGGCGGGCGCCTGGGTGCCCAGGGCGGTCGGGGAGCGCAGCGCGGCGCCGAGCTCGGCGCGCTGGCTGACGCTCAACTTGCGGTAGACGCCGGTCAGATGCATCTCCACGGTACGCACCGTGACGAACAGCGACTCCGCTATCTCGCGGTTGCCCGCCCCGGCCGCGGCGAGATTGGCGACCGTACGCTCCATACCGGTCAGCAGATCGACCGGTGAGGTGGTGATCTCCCGCATCCGCCCGCCGGAGGCCACCAGCCGCCGCCGGGCCTCCCGGGCGAGCGCGAGCGCCCCGCAGCGCCAGGCGAGGTCGGCGGCGGTCCGCAGATGCTCCCGGGCGCCGCGCGCGTCGTCCGCCTCCAGCAGCGCCCCGCCCAGCAGATACTCGGCCCGGGCGTGCTCGGCCCGGGCGGGCGACCGGGACAGCAACTCGACCGACTCGGCGAGCAGTTCGACACCCGGGCGCCCCTGGGTGGTCACCCCCCGGGCGAGCGCGGCCAGTCCCAGCGTGCGGGAGGTCCCCCAGCGGCGGGCCAGCCCGGCGCCCCACTCGACGAGATCCCCGGCCTCCTCGGGGCGTTTGAGGTCCGCGAGCAGACAGGCCGCCTCGGCCCACCAGGGCGCGAACGCCGGGTTGGTGATCCCTGTCTCCTCCAGGGACCTGCCGCAGTCGAGGAACAGATCGAGCGCGGTCTCGCCGTCACCCAGCGCCCACCTGGCCCGCGCCCGCGCCATCAGATACCAGTGGTACTCCATCACGAAGCCGTCCAGGTTCGGCCGGGCGATCCGCTCAAGCAGCGCCTCGGCCCGCTCCGGCTCACCGCGGTCGACGAGCGCGGTGGCCAGCGCCGTCTGCGGCATGGTCACATTGCCGCTCCACCGCTCCTCGGCGATGATCTCCACCGCCGTCTGGGCGTCCGCCAGGGCGTCGGGGATCTCGCCCATCGTGTGCAGAATCACGGAACGGGTGGAGAGACCGAGCACATACGTCCACACCGCCGCGTTCTCCTGGCTGTAGCGCAGCGAGAGGTCCAGCGCCTCCAGCGAGCCCTGGGCGTCGTCGGCGAGGCCGAGGGTGAACGCGGAGAAGACCAGCGGCAGGGTGCCGGTCGCGGCGTCCGACACCCGCTGCGCACGCCGGGCCTGACGCACCGCCCGCTCCGCCGAACGCCCGTCCATCGCCGTCAGCACGCTCATCATGGCCAGCGTCTGGCGCTGCGCCGGGGTGTCTCCGGCCGGGGCGGCCATCCGCGCGAAACGGCCGCGGACGGCGGCGATCGTCGCCTTCTCGTCGCACCCGGTGATCAGCAGCACCGACTGGACCAGGGCGCGCAGTTCGCGGTCCGCCGGGTCGGGGTCGGACCCCAGTTCGGCCTCCAGCGCGTCCAGGACCTCGCCGAGCACCCGTACGGCGGCGGGCGCCTGCTGCACGGTCAGGCAGGCGAACCCGAACTGCACGGCGAGGGTCGCCTTCACCCGTACGTCCTCGGCCAGGTCCAGCGCCTCCGCCAGCAGCGCGATGGCCTCGGGCGGGTTGATCTCCGCCAGCGATCTGGCCAGTTGGGCGCGCGCCGACACGCTGTGCGGCTCCGCCTCCAGGACCCGGTACAGATAGCGGATCGCCGCCTCGGGGGCGCCCCGGGTCTCCGCCCCCGCCGCCGCCTCCCGCAGAACCCGCCGCATCCAGGGCTGGTCCACCACGGGCACCAGCAGAAGCTGGCCCGCGACCTCCTCGGCGGGCCGCCCCGCGTCGCTGAGCAGCAGGGCCGCCCTGGCCCGCAGCTCGCCCAGCTCCTCGGTGGCGGACGAGTCGAGCACCGCCGAGCGCACCACGTCATGCGCCAGGTCCACCCGGTCGGGGGCCACCACCTCGGCGCCCCGCAACACCGCCACCGCCTCCTCGACCAGCGCGACGGGCACCCCGGCCAGCGCCCCGACGTGCTCCCCGTCCTCCTCGCCGAGCACCGCGATCGCGGTGGCCACATCGCGCACCCAGGGGGCGAGGCGGCCCATCAGAGCGCGTACGGACAGCGCGACCACGCCCTGGCCCACTTCGGCGACCGCGCCCAGGCTCTTCTCGTCCGGCGAGGCCCCCATGGACCGCAGTTCGCTGAGCAGCTTGGCGAGCATCAGGGGGTTGCCCCCGGAGACGGCGGCGGCGCGCTCGACGAAGGCGGTGTCGAGGACATGGTCGGGCGTCGGGAAGACCCGCCCGACCATCTCGCCGACCCCGTCGTCGGTCAGCGGCTCCAGGCGGATCGCCGTGGAGCGGGACTGGGCCGCGATATCCGCGAGCGCGCCGGGGGCGGCCGGTTCGGCTTCGGTGCGCTGGGCCAGCACCACCAGCAGCGGCAGATCGTCCGCGCGGCGCAGCAGGAAGTCGATCCAGCGCAGCGACCGCTCGTCGCACCAGTGGGCGTCGTCCAGGACCAGCACCAGCGGGCCGCGCGCCGTCAAGTTGACCGTGAGCCAGTAGAGGCCGTGGAGCACGGGATAGACGGTCGCGGCCGTACCCGGCTCCTCCTCGGCGGGAGCGGGCCGCAGGGCGGGCAGCGCACGGCCGGCGCTGCCCTTGAGCAGCGGGGACTCGTGAACACCTTCGTCCCCGGAATCGGTGAGCCCCAAGCTGCCGAACAGGGCGCGTACGCCACCGTAGCCCGCGTTGGTCACGACCTCGCCGCACCGGCCATGGAGCACCGTCATGCCCTGGCACGCCCCGCCGTTCACAAAGGCGTGCAGCAAAGTCGTCTTGCCGATACCGGCCGGGCCGGAGAGGATCACAAGACCGGCGCGCCCGGAGCGCGCCGCCTCGGCATGATCCCTCAGCGCCGCCAGTTCATCGGCGCGCCCGATTAAGGTGCCTGGTAACCAGGAGTTGTCGGTCCGGTCCATCACAGTAGCTCCCTCACGCCCCAACTCGCTGCGATAAGCCGGAAAGTGTGCTACTCACTGCGATGGCAAGACTACACGAGTGACACAAAGGTGATCAACCAATACGACAGTGATTGGTGATGTCCCGCGGAATCGGTGTTCGCGCTACAGCGGGTGCGGACATGTCGAGGCCCGGGGACGGAAGTCGCGGTGGAGGGCACTCACCTTCCGGTCCCCGGGCCGTTTCGGCATCACGGAGTGCGTGTATGCGCAGTAGCGTCCGATGGCATCTCCTTTCGTCGTAGGTCAGATGTCGGCGTGCCGATGTTGGCCGGCGCCGGGGCGGACGTGCAGTTCGAACCACACGGTCTTGCCCGTCCCGGTCCGGTGGCTGCCCCATGAGCGGGCCAGCAGATCGATCATGTAGAGGCCCCGGCCGCCCTCGTCGTCCTCGCAGGCCTGGCGCGACTGCGGAAGCGTGGGGTCGGCGTCCTCCACCTCACAGCGCAGGGTGCCGTCCGCGGGACACAGGCACAGCGTCAGCCGGACCGCCCCGCCGGTGTACCGCAGCGCGTTCGTGACCACCTCGCTGACCAGTAGTTCGGCGTCGTCCGCCGATCCCGCGAGCGCCCATACGGCCAGCTGCGACAGGACCAGCCGACGGGCGCTGGGCACCGAGGAGGGATGGCGCGGCAGCACCCAGGAGATCCCGCGGTCGGCGACCCGGGCACCAGGCCGGGCCGGGCGGCGGAAGGTGCCCGGCTCCGAGGCCAGGGCCACGGTGGAGGCGTTCATGCGGCCTGGTCCGGACAGCTACGGGGGGCGGGGATGACGCGTCCGTCGGGGAGCAGTTCACCCGTGTCCGCGAAGATCACCACGCCATTGCACAGCAGGCTCCACCCTTGTTCGGGGTGGGTCGCCACGAGACGCGCCGAGTCGTGGTCCGTGGCGTCGGCGGGCGGACAGGGGGGCTGATGATCACACATGGCTGGGGCCTTCGATCTTCCGCCGACTTCCGGCGGAATCCGGAATCGAGACGACCACCAGCATGCGTCCGGGCGGATCTCCCGGGGAGGGGAGAAATCCCCGCATGGGTACCCGATCCGCCGCTACGGAGCCCCGCCCCGGGGGTCGCACGCCCCGGCCGCGCCGCGAGATCCCCTGGGCCCCGCACCGCGCGGGCCCCGGTGGCCGGGGCCCGGAATGCGCCCCCACGATCCGATCACCCCCGGCCACCGTCCGGCAGGGACATCTCCCCACCCAGCTCCCCTGTCGTCTCCTCACCGTCTCCGCACGACGCCCGGTGTACGCACCGGCTCACGCTCCGGCCGAGGCCGCGCGACGGCCGTGGGGGTGGAGGCGGGGCGGGTCGTGCAGGGCGGTGGCCGCCGCCTCGTCGGCCGTCAGCCGGGCCCCCGCCCGGTACGCGGCGGCGTACGCGCGGGTCCCCAGGTCGGTGCGGAGCCGGGTGGCGACCTCGTCGTGTACGGCGGCCAGGTGCCGGAACCCCGAGGGCGAGGTGCCCATGGAGCTCCACATCGCGTCCGCCGCGCCCATCAGCCGCGCACCGTGCCCGGGCTGCCCGCCGAAGGCCGCGGTCCAGGCCAGCACCTCGAGGCACAGCGCCATCCCCCACCCGTCGCGCACCACCCAGCGGGTCCGCAGGGCGTCCCGTACCAGCGCGGTCGCGCGCCGCCGGTCGCCGCTGTGCCAGGTGTGCAGGCCCAGCGCCCACAGCGCGTACGAGCGGGCCCACTGGGCCTCGGCCGCCTCACAGAGCGCCAGGCACTCCTCGCCGTAGACCGCCGCGCGGGCGTCGCCGGACAGGGCGCAGGCCATGGTCAGCTGGTAGAGGGCGGTCATCATGCCGTTGCGGTCGCGGGCCGCGCGGTGGCCCTCCAGCGCCTTCTCGATGAGGCGGATCGCCCGCGGGAAGTCGCCCTCGTACAGCGCGAGGGCGCCGCGGTGCTGGGTGGCGCGGACCAGGGTGGGCTCGTGCCCGAGCCGCAGGGCCAGCTCCCGGCATTCGTCGAGCCGGGGCAGCGCCGAGGCCGTGTCCCCCTGGAGCGCCGCGAGCCACGCGTCCACCCACAGCGCCGTGCCGCGGGCCACGCTGTCCTCGGGGGCGAGCCACAGCGCCTGTTCGAGCCAGTGGCGGCCCTCGGCGAGGCTGCCGCCGCAGATCCAGTGGGGCCACAGCCCCGCGGCTATCTCCAGCCCCGCGCGGGCCTCGCCGGGCTCGGCGCAGCAGAACTCCAGGGCCGTACGGAGGTTCGCGAGCTCGCCGCGCAGCCGGGTCAGCCACTCCTCCTGCCGCGCCGTGAGCCACTGCCCCTCGGCCTCGCGCACCAGGGCGCGGTACCAGTCGCGGTGGCGCCGCCGCAACGCGGCCACCTGCCCGTATCCGGCCAGCCGCGCCCGGCCGTACCGCCGGATCGTCTCCAGCAGCCGGTAGCGGACCTCGTCGCCGCGGTCCTCCCGCACCAGAATCGACTTGTCGACCAGCCCGGCCACCAGGTCGAGCACGTCCTCACGCTCGACGCCGTCGCCGGCGCAGACCTCCTCCGCCGCCGGCAGGCCGAAGTCCCCGGCGAACACCGACACCCGGGCCCACAGGGTCCGCTCGGCCGGGGAGCACAGGTCGAAGCTCCAGTCGACGGCCGCGCCCAGGCTCTGGTGGCGGGCGCGGGTCGCACCGGCTTCCCCCGCTGTGCGCTCCCCCGCCGCGGACTCCCCCGCCACGGGCTCCAGCCACTGGTCCAGCTGGTCCAGGACCTGATCGGGGCTGAGGGTCCGCAGTCCGACCGCGGCCAGTTCGATGGCCAGCGGGAGGCCGTCGAGCCGCCCGCACAGCAGGGCCACGGCGTCGCCGTTGTGCGCGTCGAGGGTGAACGAGGGCGACACCCGCGCCGCACGGGCCACGAAGAGCTGGACCGCCGGGTAGCGGGCCAGCGTCTGGGGGCTGTGCCGTCGGTGCGGCTCGGGCACGGGCAGCGAGGGCACCCACAGGACCGCCTCCCCCTCCACCCGCAGCGGCTCGCGGCTGGTGACCAGCAGACACAGCCGAGGCGCCCGGCGCAGCAGGCGGTCGGCGAGCAGCGCGCAGGGCTCGATCAGGTGCTCGCAGTTGTCGAGGAGCAGCAGCGCCCGCTTGTCGCGCAGATGGTCGCCCAGCACCTCCACCGCGGGCCGGGCGGCCTGGTCGCGCAGCCCCACCGCGCTCGCGACGGTCTGCGGGAGCAGGCTCGGGTCCTCCAGCGCGGTGAGCTCGGCGGTCCACACACCGTCCGGGAAGTCCCCGCGCACCAGGTCGGCCACGCCGAGCGCCAGCCGGCTCTTGCCGACCCCCGCGACGCCGGTGAGGGTGAGCAGCCGCGTACGTCCGAGCAGCCTCCGGGCTTCGGTCAGCTCGTTCGCCCGCCCCACCATACGGCTCAAATGACGCATTAATACTATTGTCCCCATTTCATGCCGACCTCACGCAATGTCCCCGGGGGCCCCGCACGCCCCGGAAAGCCCCGGGCATAGCCTGGAAGCGTCGGCCCGGTCGCGCGAGGCCCGAGGGCCGGGACTGGTTCGAGGCATCCATGAGCGCGGTGGTTTCAGGCACCTCGAACGGTCGGCACACCGGAAGGCTGCCGGCCGAGGTGACCAGCTTTGTGGGACGTCGGCATGAAACGGCCGAGGTCAAGCGGATGCTGTCCGCCTCACGGCTGGTGACCCTGACCGGCGTGGGCGGGGTCGGCAAGACCCGGCTGGCGCTACGGGTGGCCGAGGACGCGCGCCGGGCGTTCCCGGACGGGGTGTGGCTGGTCGAGCTGGCCGCGCTGGCCGACCCCGGGCTGCTGGCGCAGAGCGTGAGCGAGGCGCTGGAGCTGCGGGACCACTCCTCCCGGCCCGCGGTCGAGGCCCTGGTCGACCATCTCCGCGACAAACAGGCGTTGATCCTGCTGGACAACTGCGAGCAGCTGATCGAGGCGTGTGCGCTGCTCACCGGCCGGCTGCTGCGCGAGGCCCCGCGGCTGCGCGTTCTGGTCACCAGCCGGCAGGCGCTGGGCACGGCCGGTGAGCAGACACTGCCGGTCCCCGCGCTGGCGCTGCCGGACGCCGAGGGCCCCCGGCTGTCCGTCGCGGCCCTGGCGCAGTGCGACGCGGTGCGGCTGTTCGTGGAGCGGGCCGGCGCCATCCTGCCCGGGTTCACCGTCACCGAGGCCAACCGGGACGCGGTGGAGGGGGTCTGCCGCCAGCTGGACGGCATTCCGCTGGGCATCGAGCTGGCGGCCGTACGGCTGCGGGCGCTGTCCGTGCAGCAGCTGCTCGACCGGCTGGACGACCGGTTCCGGCTGCTCACCACGGGCTCGCGGGCGGTCCTGCCGCGCCACCAGACGCTGCGGGCGCTCGTCGACTGGAGCTACGACCTGTGCACCGGCGAGGAGCAGCTGATGTGGGCCCGGATCTCGGTGTTCGCCGGGAGCCTGGACCTGGAGGCGGCCGAGGCGGTGTGCGGCGGGGACGGGATCGACCGCGACGAGGTCCTGGACCTGGTGGCCGGTCTGGTGGACAAGTCCGTGCTGATCCGGGAGCAGCACCCGGAGGAACACCTGGCGGCGGTGCGCTACCGGATGCTGGACACCCTGCGCCACTACGGCCGGGAACGGCTCGCCGCGGCCGGGGAGGAGGCGGAGCGGCTGCGCCGCCACCGGGACTACTACCAGCGGCTGGCGGCCACGGCGCGCGCCGAGCTGTTCGGCCCCTCGCAGGTGCCGTGGTTCACCCGGCTCCAGCAGGAACACGCCAATCTGCGCGCCGCGCTGGAGTACAGCTTCGCCGAGCCCGGGCAGGCGGCGGCCGGGCTCGGCATCGCGACCGATCTGCTCTACCACTGGATCACCAGCTACTACCTCACCGAGGGGCGCGGCTGGCTGGACCGGGGCCTGGTCCTGTGCCCCGAGCCGACCGAGGCGCGCGCCCGCGCGCTGTGGACCGACGGCTGGCTGGCCATCATCCAGTCCGATGTCGACGCGGCCGCCGCCATGCTGGACGAGTGCCGGGAGCTCGGCGCCCGGCTGCGCCAGGACGCGATCCTCGGCTATGTCGCGCTCTACTCCGGGATGGTCGCCATGTGCCGGGGCGACACCGAATCGGCGATCGAGCTGTACGAGGAGGCTGCGGCGCGCCATCGCGCCACCCACGATCCGGTGGGTCTCGCGCTCGCCCTGATCCGGCTCTCCCTGGCGCATTCGTTCCTGGGGGACTCGCCGCGCGCCATCGCGGTGGGCGAGGAGTCGCTGGCGGTGTGCGACGCGTACGGGGAGGGCTGGCACCGGGCGTACGCGACGATGGCGCTCGGCGTCGAGGTGTGGCGCCAGGGCGACCACGAGCGCGCGGCCGCCCTGGAGCGGGAGAGCCTGAACTTCAACCGCTCGCTGGACGACCCGCTGGGGGTCGGGGTCAATCTGGAGGTGATGGCCTGGATCTCGGCCGCGCAGAGCCAGTACCAGCGGGCAGCCAGGCTGCTGGGCGCCCTGCGGAACATCTGGCACCACATCGGCGCCCCGCTGTCGGGTTACGGCCACCTCGTCCGCTACCACGAGGGCTGTGAGGCGGACACCCGCCGGTCCCTGGGCAAGCAGGCGTTCCAGGCGGCCGTGAAGGAGGGCGCCCGGCTCTCCTACGACGAGGCGCTGGCCTACGCGCTCCAGGACCAACTGCCCACCCGGGCCCCGGCCGGTGAGGGTGAGCAGCCCTCTCCGCTGACCCCTCGGGAGACCGAGATCGCGCGTCTGGTGGCGCGGGGGCTGAGCAACAAGGAGATCGCGGCCGCGCTGGTGATCGCCCAGCGCACCGCCGAGGGTCATATCGAGCGCATTCTGAGCAAGCTCGGGTTCAATTCCCGGGCTCAGGTGGCAGTCTGGGTAGCCGGACAGAACCGGTCCGAACAGGATGTTGAGGCGGAATGATAACCGCTCACTTGTTCCCGTGTCCCGAACTTCTCAAACACCCCACGAAAATGCTCAGTAGACCAACCTCTGCGGGATCATGCAGCAGGCTCTGGAGACAGAGCAGCAACGGTCGTGTCCGCACGGCCCCGTGACCGAGGAGGTCCTGCTGTGACTGTTGCCGCAGTCGGCAATTCCGGGAATGCCATGGAACTGTTCCGTGGCACCAACCACAGCCCGTCGTACTTCTCGCTCTCCCGCGCGGGAGTGGGACAGGACGTCGTCGACTTCTGCATCCCCTGCAACCCGTACTTCCCCACGCCCGCGATGTTCGCGGTGCTGGCGGTCCGGCTGCGGGACATCCTCACGTACTACCCGAGCTCCGCGGACACCATCACTGCCGAGCTGGCCAGCCTGCTCGGCCTGCAGCCGCAGACCATGGCGATGGGCAACGGCTCGACCGAGCTCATCACCTGGATCGACCATCTGCTGGTCAAGGAGAGCCTGGCGGTGCCGATCCCCACCTTCGGCCGGTGGACCGACCAGCCGATGGAGACCGGCAAGCGCGTCGACATGTTCCAGCTCCCGGAGATGGACGGCTTCCGGCTCGACCCGGACGCCTTCGTCTCCTTCGTGAGGTCGAGGGGTTCGCGGGTCGCGGTGATCTGCAACCCCAACAACCCCGACGGCGGACTGCTGCCCCGGCACGCAGTCGTCGCCATGATGGACGCCCTCGCCGATCTCGACCTGGTCGTCATCGACGAGTCCTTCCTGGAGTTCGCCGACTCGGAGGCGTATCCGAGCGTCGTTGACGAGGCGGTGCTGCGGCCCAATGTCATTGTGCTGCGCAGCCTCGGTAAGAACTTCGGGCTGCACGGCGTCCGTTTCGGCTATCTGGTGGCCAATCCGGCGCTCGCCGTCCAGATCCGCTCCCGGTTGCCGAAATGGAATCTCAACTCCTTCGCTGAGGTCATCGTCTTCATGCTGAAGCGATACCAGCCGGAGTACGCGCAGAGCCTGCGCATGCTCAGCCGCGACCGGCAGGAGATGACCGCCCAACTGGCCAATCTGCCCGGCCTGACGGTCTATCCCTCCCAGGGCAACTTCGTCTTCGTCAAGCTCCCGGAGGGCGCGGACGGCGCCCAGGTGCGCGACCGGCTGCTGTCCGAACACGGCGTGCTGGTCCGTGAATGCGGCAACAAGCTGGGCAGCAGCAGCCAGTTCATGCGGCTGGTGGTGCGCTCCCAGCCGGATGTGCAGCGGCTGCTCACCGGGCTGAGCACGGTGCTGTACGGCACGGCCTGGTACGCCCCGCAGCCCTCCCTCGATCAGCAGCCGTCCTACGCGCTGGAGCAGCCCTCGTACGCCGTGCCCCAGCAGCCCTCGTACGCCCTGCCCCAGCAGCCGTCGTACGCGCTGGAGCAGCCCTCGTACGCCTCGTACGCCCTGCCGCAGCAGCCCTCGTACGCGCTGCCGCAACCGGTGACCGAGCTCCAGATGCTGCTCGCGTCCGCGCAGCAGCAACAACAGCAACAGCAACAGCCGCAACCGGCCCTGTACCCCGCCACCCCGCTCCAGACGGCACAGGACACCTACGGGGGCTACCCGGCGCAACAGGCGATGGCCGCGGCCTATGCGCAGCCCCAGGCGCAGCCCATGGCCGAGCTGACCCCCGCCGCGTACACCCCCGCCGGCCAGATGCCGCTCTACCAGTCCCAGCAGACGACGGGCGCCTACGCCCGGCTGCAAGCCATGCAGCAGGCCCTGCAGCAGGCGCCGCAGTCGCTGCAGGAGGTGCAGCCACCGCAACCGAGCGCGCCGCAGCCCGCGCGGCCTGTGCAGACGGCGCAGCAACAGCCCTCGGGTGGCGGCCGGATGACGGTCTACGCGCCGGACCCGGCCGCCGTCGCGGGGGACATGTCGACGGACGACACGCTCATCTACATGCCGGTCGTCACCGACTCCGCCCCCGACCCGGCCCCGGCCGCTCCGGCCGAGGCCACTCCGCCCGCCCCGCTGCCCTCCATGGACAGCGACGACCCGCCCGGCGGGGGCACCATGCGCCGCTATCCGCGACCCGCCGCGTATCTGCAGACCGACAACGGTTCCTGACGGCGGGTACGGGGCTCCGGGGTCCGTCCCCGACTGGACGGACCCCGGACAGGTGGGGACGGACCCCGGACGGGTGGGGCGCCGGGCGGGCCGCGGCCTGTGCCGGGCCCGCCGGAACGTTACGGCCCCGGCGGGGCCGGCCAGGTCGGGGAGACTCCGGCGACCGCGCACACGGCGATATGCAGCACCAGCGGATGGGTGTAGGGCACGGTGCCCTCGGGCCGGTGGATCAGCCGGGGCTCCTCGGCCACCGGATCCGGCCGCCCCGGCGGCGCGTCGGACACCACCGCGCCGACCGAATACAGAGCGATCGCGGGCCAGTTGAGCCCACAGTCCGACCGCGGCGGAACGATCCACCACCATCGGCCGACGGCGGAGTAGACACAGCCCGCCCTGGGCAGCAGCTCCATGACCTGACGTCCATGCCGCTCCGGCAGGGCGATGGCGTCGTATCCGGCCTCGGCGAACAGCGTGGGCGGCAGCTCCAGACGCTGCCTGTGGCCGGGCCTGGGCGGCGCCGCGGGAGTTGACGGGATCACGACGCCACTATGCGTAACGCCTCGTGCACTTGGCAAGGGGCACTCTGAAAAGTGCAGAGTCGCAAGTGCAGTGTGTCCGCTCCATTCAGGGCATGACACACTGCGGGCATCAGCTGCGGGAGGTAGAAGTGAGTGAACCGCGGTCCGCCCCGACCGTGGGCCAAGTCGTGCTTGGCAAGCGCCTGCGGGAGCTGCGCGAAAGAGCGGGTCTCAAGCGCGAGCAGGCCGCCAAGGTGCTGCATGTGGCCCCCGCCACCATCCGCAGGATGGAGACCGCCGAGGTCGCCCTGAAGATCCCGTATGTGCGGATGCTGCTGGACGCCTACGGCGTCACCGGCGGCGAGGCCGAGGCGTTCATCACCCTCACCGAGGACGCCAACCGGCCCGGCTGGTGGCAGCGGTTCCACGACATCCTGCCGGACTGGTTCAGCGTGCATGTCAGCCTGGAGGGCGCCGCCGCGGTCATCCGTGCGTACGAGCCGCACTTCGTCCCCGGCCTGCTGCAGACCGAGGACTACGCCCGGGCCATCATGCGCACCGGCGCCGTCGGCCAGGTCGACCCCGAGGAGTCCGAGCGGCATGTCGCCCTGCGCATGGAGCGCCAGACGCTGCTCACCCGCGAGGACGCCCCGCATCTGTGGGTGGTGCTGGACGAGACCGTGCTGCGCCGCCCCGTGGGCACCCCCGAGGTCATGCGGGGCCAGATCGACCGATTGCTGACGGCCACCGAGCGGCCCAATGTCACCCTGCAGGTAGCGGAGTTCTCCTCGGGACACCACCCGGGCACCTACGGGCCCTTCGTCCTCTTCCGCTTCGCTGTACCCGAACTGCCGGACATGGTCTACGTCGAGTACCTGACCGGCGCCGTCTACCTCGACGAGCGTGTCGAGGTGGCCTCCCATCTGGAGGTCCTGGACCGCATGGCGGCCCAGGCGGCAACCGCACGACGCACAAAGGAAATCCTCCGCGATTTCCGCAAGGAGCTCTGAATGGATCGCATTTTCAACGGCATGCGCGCGGCCGACCTCGGCACCGAGGGCTGGCACAAGCCGTGGAGCGGCGGCAACGGCGGCAACTGCGTCGAGGCCCGGAAACTGGACGACGGCCGGGTCGCGCTCCGACAGTCCACCGATCCGGAGGGCCCGGCGCTGATCTACACCCGCAGCGAGATCATCGCCTTCATCCAGGGCGCCAAGGCCGGCAAGGCCGACTTCCTGGTCTCCTGACACATCCGCACTCGCATCCATACCCGCACACCGGCACCACCGCGCCGACCCCCATGGAGCGCACCATGTCAGCATCCGGGCCAGAGCCCACCAGAATCGACACCAGCAGGCCCCATCCGGCCCGCGTCTACGACTACATACTCGGCGGCAAGAACAACTACCCCGTCGATGAGCAACTGGCCGTGCAGGTCCTCGACATCGATCCGACCGTCAGAGACTCGGCCAGGATCAACCGCCTGTTCATGCACCGCGCGACCGAGTGGCTGGCCCGCTCCGGCACCCGCCAGTTCCTCGACATCGGCACCGGGATCCCCACCGAGCCCAACCTCCACCAGATCGCCCAGCGGATCGCCCCCGACTCCCGCGTGGTCTACACGGACAACGACCCCATCGTGCTGCGCCACGCCGAAGCCCTGCTGCGCAGCACCCCGGAAGGCGCCACGCACTACCTCGAAGCGGATGTGCGCGAGCCCGGGAAAATCATCGAGCTGGCCACCGATGTACTCGACCTGAGCCGGCCGGTCGCCCTCTCGCTCATCTCGCTCATGCACTTCATCCCGGACGAGGACGGCGCCTACGACCTGGTGCACGGTCTGATGGACGCGCTCGCCCCGGGCAGCCACCTGGTGTTCTCGCATGCCACCGCCGACGGCAGCGAGGAGGAGGCGGAGCGGGTCGTGTCCCTGTACCGCCAGGGTGGCGTGATCCTGCGGCCACGCACCCGGGCGGAGGTGGCGAGGTTCTTCCACGGCCTGGAGCCCGTCGGCCCGGCGCCGGTCCTGGTGTCGCACTGGCAGCCGGACGCCGAGGAGGAAGAACTCGCCCCCGACGACCCGCCGGTCACCGTCTACGCGGGCCTGGCGCGCAAGCCCTGAGCCCGGCCGACAGCGGTCCTGGTCAGTCGGCCTCGCCCGCTGCCGCCCCCGCGGCGGCGGGCGAGCGGGCCCGGCCCGGTGTTCGACGGGCGGTCGGCGGCATGCGACGGCGCAGCGTGCGCCCCCAGGGCAGGCGTCCAGCTGCATGGCGTACGCATGGATACGACACATCACGTACGGCGGCGAGCGGCGATGACCGCCGTACGCCGTAGGCGCGGTGCGCTCCCCAGGCAGTGCGAGCCCGGCCGCGGGCCCTTACCGCTCACCGGCGGACGGGGCCCTGGATAAAGAGGGACTGGTGCCCTCGCGGGTCCCGACTGGGCGGCGGGGAGAGTTGATTATTCACAAACCGCCCCGGCGGGCGGTCTGCGGAGGAAGTCGATGTGATTGACATGGTATGCGCGGCGGCACGCCTCCCGCTATACGTGGACCGCCTGATTCTCCGCCAGTTTCCGGGCCCGGGCGGCGATCGCCTTTTCGGGAGAAGCACGGCGGTGCGGCGGATCTTCTCCTATCCCGCCGCTCATCCCGGCCCTCGCGGGCGGCATCGTTTTGCGGCTCCGGCCCGTAGCACCGGCTCCGCCCCGCGCCTCGGGCCGGACCGGAGCCTCGTACGGCAGAGCGGATATCGCACGGCCGGGAAGGGACGGTTCACGCACAAGGTCGATTTTACGGCCCGGGCACGTAGCGGCCGGTTCCGCCTCCGTCCCACTCCGTCCCAAGCCCGGCCCGCGGGCCGAACGCCCCACGGTGCGCCGCAAATCCATCCGGCCGGGTAAGGAACCCCTCAGTCGACAGGCTCCGTCCCACGTCCCGGGCCGGGGCGGAGTCCGCGGATCGAGGATGCGGTAAATCGATACGGATGAGAAGGGGCGCCTCGCCCGCGGCACACCGACGACAGCGATATAAGGACTCGCCGCGCAGCCGGCGCTCCTCGTCGGCCCGGGACATGAGGGGGATCCGCCCCGGACCGGAGGCGGGAACTCCGCACGGCGCCCCTCAGACGGGGCCTCGCGCATCCATACCCCCAGGAAGGAGCGGGTCCGCGTGGCGGCGGGTCCCCGCCCGGCCCCGGCCACGGGGAGACGCCGCCCCGGGCCCCGGACCGGGCCGGTGACCTCCGCTGCGACGGGCCGTCCGGGGATACCACCGGGAAGGGGCGATTCGCGGCCCGCGCCGATAGTCGCCATACGGCCCGCCTCGTACGACAAGCTCCGCTCCGGGACCCGGCCCTGCGATCGAACCGAGCACCAGGGAGCGCAAATGCATCCGCCCGGCACGGAACGGATCACCCTCGTGTCCGGATCTGATATGCCGTGCGCGGCGACTCGATGACGACCTGTCGAAAGAAGTGCGACGTCGCTTCGCGCGCGGGGCGTTGCCCGAGGGCTACGGCCGGCTACGGTCGGCGCGAACGCGCAGGCCCGGCCGCTACCGCCCGCATGACGCCGCCGTACTTCTTCTCCCGTTCTTCTCTCCTTCTCCCTCCCTCCTTCTCTCTCCCGCTTCCCTCCCGCTTCCCTCCCTCTTCTCCGCCGCTTCTCCCCCGCTCTCCGGCGGATGGGTTCGGCCGCCCCGCGGCGCTTTTCCCCTCTCCTCCCGGCCGGATCCCCCGGGGCGGGAGCGGGGGACCGGCTCGGCGCGGGGGCCGGCGGATTCCGGGCGGCGGCGGAGTGCCGGGCCCGGTGCCGCCCGATCTCCCTCGTACCGCGCGTATTTCGTCCCCCATCGCGGCCTGCGGTGCCGATGGGGTGGGTAAACCAATCCCGAGGATTAGCCGGTCCGTCCGCACCGGGAAAGAATCATTTCCCGCCCCCGCCCGGACGCCGCGGAGCCCGGCCCCGTCGCCGGGCCGCGCGCGACGGGGCCCGCCGCGTCCAGGCCGCCGCCGGCTACGGGCCGAGCCGTGCGCCCCCGGTCCTCCACGCGCCTTGCCGTGCTGGGCTGACGGAGCATCAGCTTCCGTGGGGGTGGCGTTCGACGGCGCGCGGCGGTCCGTGAGACCCCCAGCGCCTTGTGACCTGCGCCGCCCGGCTGCGGTACTCGTACAGCCCGCCGGGGCTGCCGGTGGGCGAGTCGAACGCTCGTGGAGGGAACAGGCCCATGGCCCAACGAGGAAGTCACCGCCGTTCCGCACCGCCCAGCCGGATCTCGCCCCTGTGTGCCGCCCTCACCGTGGGCAGCGTGAGCATCGTCCTGCCGCTCCTGGGCGCCGATGTGGCCGTCGCGGCCCCCTCGGAAACCTGGGACAAGGTCGCCGAGTGCGAGAGCGGTGGCGACTGGAACATCAACACCGGCAACGGCTACTACGGCGGGCTGCAGTTCTCCCAGCACACCTGGGAGGCCTACGGCGGCACCAGGTACGCCGCCCGGGCCGACCTGGCCACCCGGGCCCAGCAGATCACCGTGGCGGAGGCGGTACTGCGCCGCCAAGGTCCGGGCGCGTGGCCGGTCTGCTCGGTACGGGGGCGGCTGACCCGCGACAGCCGGCCCGCGTCCGGCGCGAACCGCGGCGGCTCCGGCCACTCGGCGGGATCCCGCCACTCCACAGGGTCCGGACACTCCGCGGGGTCACGCGACTCCACGGGATCCCGCCACCACTCCCCCGCCCCGCGGCGGCATGCCACCGGCTCCGGGCCGTACCGGGTGGTGCCCGGGGACTCGCTGTCGCGCATCGCGCAGCGCGAGGCCGTAAGCGGTGGCTGGAAGGCGCTCTACCGCGCCAACCGGCGCACCGTCGGCTCCGACCCGGACAAGATCTACCCCGGTCAGCGGCTCGCCTTCCCCTCCCGCACCGGCGCGGCGCGCACGGCGGCGGCACACGGGAAGCAGCCGCAGGCAGAGCGGCCACACACGAAGCAGCCGCGCTCCACGCGAAGTAGTCACCAACAGGCCGGCAAGGCGGGGGCCACGACATCGGGCACCTCGGCCCACAGCGCCCGCCGGCCCTCCGCCCAGCGCCGCCACATGACCCCGGTCAGCGGCCCGCTCGGCACGTCGTACGGCGTCCGCGGCCCGCGCTGGGCCAGCGGCCACCACACCGGGGTCGACTTCGTGGTGCCCGTCGGCACCGGGGTGCGCGCGGCCTCCGCGGGCGTCGTGGTGACCGCGGGCTGGGGCGGCTCGTACGGCTACGAAGTGGTGATCCGCCACTCCGACGGCCTCTACACCCTGTACGCGCACCTGTCCTCGCTGGCGGTGCGCCCCGGACAGACGGTGGACGCCGGCCAGCGCATCGGCCGCTCCGGCGCCACCGGCAACGCCACCGGACCGCACCTCCACTTCGAGGTGCGCACCGGTCCGCGCTACGGCTCGGACGTCGACCCCGTCGCGTATCTGCGCTCGCGCGGGGTCGCCATCTGACGCCTGGCGGACCGGCGAACGGGAGGCCGCCCGGCGGAGGGGGCCGGGCGGCTTCCCGTTTCACGCGCTTCGCCCCGTACCGGAGCCCCGTACTGGAGCGGGCTGTGTCGGCCGGACGCGGCCGGCACAGCCCGCTCCGGTCAGTACGCCCGCTGCGGTCAGTGCCACCCGCTCCGGTCAGTACCAGATGGCGACCGGGAGCCCGTCGCGCGTCGTCTCGGGCGGGTCGGGCAGGCTCGCCGCGGTGCCGAGGGCGATCCGGTGCGCGCTCCAGGCCGCCGCCGCGGCGTCCAGGACGTCGTCGGGCGGCACCCGGCCCGCCGGGCCGAGCTCGTCGGGCAGGAGGATGCGCTGCTCGCCGAGCAGCCGCCGCCGCTGGGCCTGGCCGTTCCAGCTCTTCTTGCTCGAGGCCACCGGGTGGTCGCCGTTCATGGCCGCGAAGGAGACCTCGGGGTGCACCTCGTACAGGCGCCGCTCGCCGCCGTCGCGGCAGGCGTTGGCCTCCCGCAGCTTCGTCACCAGACCCCAGGACTGACGGGACAGCCCCGAGCCCGTGAGGCGCCGACAGCGCTCGTTGGCCGCGGCGTAGTCGGGCTCCTCCCACACCGGGCGCGGCGGCACCGGGAAGACCCGCGAGCGGTGCGGGGCCACGCGGCCGAGCGCCAACTCGTCCGCGCGCCGCCGCCCCGCCTCCAGCAGCCCCAGCGGAATGTCGACCGCCACCACGGCGTCGGCCCCGGCGAGGCGGCGTACCCGCGTCAGCAGCGCCGCCAGCGCCGCGTCCATATCGGCACCCGCGAACCGGCCGCCCCGCAGGGCCACCGCCACCCAGCCACCCGGGCAGGCGTCCACCCCGACGACATGCGGTGCCGCGCCACCGGCGGCGGGAGAGGTGTCGAGAACGTCGCTTTCGGAACCCATGCGCCGTATCCGACCACGCGCCGGACCGCACAGAACAGCACTGTTTCGGCGGATCGGCGCGACGGTCCTAATTCGCTGGCCACCCACAGCCCACACCCGCCACCCTGGTGGCCATGCAAGAACCGCGACATCAGATCCGCGCGCTCCACACGGAGTCCACGGTCACCGTCTACCAGGCGTACGCCCCGCGTCTCGGCCTGCCCGCGGCCCGCGACGGCCGCTTCCCGGTCGCCTGGAAGCGGGACCGGATGACGTGGATCAAGCCGTCGTTCCTGTGGATGATGTACCGCTGCGGCTGGGGTGCGAAGGAGGGGCAGGAGACCGTTCTGGCCGTCGAGATCACTCGCGAAGGGTTCGAGTGGGCGCTCGGCCGGTCGTGTCTGTCGCACTACGAGCGCGGGCTCCACCCCGACCAGGCCGCCTGGAAGCGGGCGTTGAAGGCCGCCCCCGCGCGCGTCCAGTGGGATCCGGAGCGGGATCTACGGCTGCGGCCGCTGCCGTATCGCTCGCTGCAGCTCGGGCTCTCGGGCGAGGCGGCGCGCCGTTACGCGGACGAGTGGACGGTCGCGATCACCGATGTGACCCCGCTGGCGCACGAGGTCCACGCCCTGGTGCGCCGGGGCGAGTTCGACGCGGCGGCGAGGCTGCTGCCCGAGGAGCGCCCGTACCCGGCCGGGGACGAGTTGCTGAGCCGTCTGCGCGCGCCCGTGGCGTGCTGAACGAGGAGAAACCACTGATGAGCGCGGGCAGAATGCACGCTGACGAGTTCGACATCGACGTACCGCTGGTGCGGCGGCTGGTGGCCGCGCGGTTCCCGCGGTGGGCGGATCTGCCCGTGGAGCGGTTTCCGTCGGACGGCACGTGCAACGCGATGTTCCGGCTCGGCGACGGGATGGCCGTGCGGCTGCCCCTCGCCGAGCGGATGGTGGGGGATGTGGAGTTCGAGCACCGGTGGCTGCCGCGGCTCGCCCCGCTGCTGCCGGTCGACATACCCGTGGTGCTCGAAGAAGGGGTGCCCACCGAGGACTTCCCCTGGCCCTGGTCCGTCCACCGCTGGCTCGACGGCGAGAACCCGGTCGCAGGCGGCCTCGCCGACCCCGCCGGGCTCGCCATGGACCTGGCGGCGTTCATCGCCGCGGTGCGCCGGATCGAGCTCACGGACGGCCCGACCGCATACCGGGGTGGGCCGCTGACCACGCAGGACGCCGAAACCCGCGCCGCCATCAAGGAGCTGAACGGCGTCATCGACACGCGGGCCGCCACCGCGGCGTGGGAAGCGGCCCTGGATACGCCCGAGTGGTCCGGCCCGGCCGTGTGGGTCCACGCCGATCTGATGCCGGGCAATCTGCTGGTCGCCCGAGGCCGGCTGAGCGCGGTCATCGACTTCGCGACCGCGGGCGTGGGGGATCCCGCATGCGATCTGATCGTCGCCTGGAACCTCCTCCCCGCACAGGTGCGGGACCGCTTCCGCACGGCCGTCGACGCCGACGACGCGACCTGGGCGCGCGGCCGCGGCCGGGCCCTGTCCATGGCACTCATCCAACTCCCGTACTACCAGCACACAAACCCGGGGATCGCGGCCAACGCGCGCCATGTGATCCGGGAGGTGCTGGCGGACCACGAGCGGTAGCCCGGGGTGGGGCTGAGCGTGGCGCCGCCGCGCCACGCTCCCGCCCTCGCCCCGGGCACCGCCCGGCGATCCCGCTAGAGCGCCGCCCCCTTGTCCCTGGTTTTAGTGGTTGCCCGGCTGTCCCCGGTTACCGGAGCCTCGAGACCGGCCCCGGCTTCCAGGGTTTCCCGCGACCACAGCCGCCGCATCTCCGCGCAGCCCTCCAGTAGTTCGTCCAGCGTCCCGCGGCCGGCCACCCGGCCCCGGTCCAGGACGACGACCTGGTCGGCCCGGGCCAGTACGGCCGGCCGGTGGGAGACGACCAGCAGCGTGGCGGCGCCGGTGATCCGCTCCCACAGCAGCTGTTCGGTCTCCACGTCCAGCGCCGAGGACAGATCGTCCACCACGAGCAGATCGGGTGAGCGGACCAGGGCCCGGGCGACGGTCACCCGCTGGGCCTGGCCGCCGGACAGCCGCATGCCCCGGGGGCCGACCACCGTGTCCAGGCCGTCGGGCAGCGCGGCCAGGTCGCGGTCGAACGCCGCCGCCCCCACCGCCCGCTCGATGTGCTCGGGATCCCGGCCGAGCAGCAGGTTCTCCCGCAGCGTGGCGGAGAACAGCCGCGGCACCTGGCCGACGTACGCGGCCCGGCCGGGCACCAGGTATGCGCCGGGGTCGGCCACCGGACCGCCGTTCCAGCGGATCGTGCCGGCCACCGGCGGTTCCAGCCCGAGCAGGGTGCGCAGCAGCGTCGTCTTGCCCGAGCCGACCGCGCCGGTGATCACGGTGAGGGTGCCCCGTTCGATCTCCAGGTCCACCCCGTGCAGGCCGTGCCGGGCGGCCAGCCCCCGCGCCTGAAGTGTCTTCAGCGGATCGTCGTGGGCCGCCGGTTCCGGGGCGGGGTAGTCCCGGTGGAACCAGACGCCGCTGTCGCGGGACACGCTGTCGTCCGGGCCGGTCATCCGGGTGAGCCGTTCGGTCGAGACGGCCGCCTGGGGCATCCGGGCGAGGATCGAACCGACGGTCCGCGGCAGCGCGGTGAGCCAGCCGATGTACGTGGTGAACAGCGCCAGGTCGCCCGCGGTGAACTCGCCGCGGCGCATGGCCGGGGCGGCCAGCAGCAGCACAAGGCCGACGCTGATCTCGACGCTCGCGCCGGTTGCGGTGGACAGCAGGTCGGTGGCGAGCCGGTCCTTGACCGCCGCGTCGCGGCGCAGCCGGTTGTGGGCCCGCAGCCGTTCCAGCGCCGCCTGCTCGGCCCCGGCGGTCTTGATGGCGAGCACGCCGGTGAAGATCTCGCCGAGGTGGCCGGTGACGGCCGCGCCGCGCGCGGCGGCCTGCCGGTGCAGCCGCCCGGTCAGCCGGTTCAGCAGGCGGCTCACCACCCCGATCGCGAGTGCGGGCACGATCAGGGCGAGGGTGGCGGCCGGGTGGATGGACACCATGATCGCCAACGCGGCGGCGCTGAAGAGCGCGGCCCCGGCCAGCGGCACCGACTCGTCCACGAACTCCACCACGTCCGCGGCATCGTCACGCAGCCGGGCCAGCGCCTCACCCGACGAATGCGGCACCCGCCCCCTACGACCTGGGGCGCGACAGGGATCGGCGTCGCGACGCCCGGCACGGCCGCTCGCGGCGTTGCCGAAACGCCCTAGTAGCTCCTTCCCCAAGCTCTCGGCTTCGCTCGAGCAGGGGATACCCCATCCGAGGACCTTCCGGCGCCTTGCGATCGACCGCACCGGACGCCGCTCCTTCTCCCGATCCCCATCGCCCCCCAGGTCGTTCCCGCTCAGGATCGAGCGCAGCACATTGCCCCGCAGCAGGGCCGCCGCCGCGCTCCACCAGTAGTCGCCGTACGTCCAGGCGATGACGATGGTCAGGCCACGGACCAGCTCCACCCCCACGAAGGCCGCGCACAGCACCAGCGGCACCCGGCCCACGGTGAGGTGGTCGAACATCCGCTGCAGGATCAGCCCGCCGATGAGCGGCAGGGCGCTGGCCGGCATCCAGAGCAGGCCGCCGATGAGGTAGCGGCGCAGATCGAAGCGGACCAGGGTGGCGGTGACCGCCGTGAGCCGGCTCATCGGCGCACCCCCGCGAGCATCCGCGCGAACCGGCTGGCGGGGTCGGCCAGTAGCTCCTCCCGCCGGCCGTACTCGACGACCCTGCCTTCGGACAGGACCGCGATCCGGTCCACGTGGGACAGCGATTCGAGCCGGTGCGCTATGAGCACCCCGGTCCTGCCGGTCAGCAGCCGGGCCGTGCTGTGGCCGATATGGCGCTCGGTGGCCGGGTCGAGCCGGCTGGACACCTCGTCGAGCACCACGAGCCCGGGGTCGGCGAGCAGGGCCCGGGCGAAGGCCAGCAACTGCGCCTGGCCCGCGGAGACCGTGCCGAGCGGGGCGTCGAGGTCCCAGGCGGGGTCCCGGGCGGGCAGCCCCACTTCGGCCAGGACGGCCCTCAGCCGGTCGTCGTCGTACCCGGGGCGGAACAGGGTGAGGTTGTCCCGGACGTCGGCCGCGAACAACTGCACGTCCTGGGTGACCACGGCGACCCGCTCGCGGAGCGCGGCGGTGTCCACCTCGCGCAGGTCAAGACCGCCGACCCGGACGGCGCCCGCCGTCGGGTCGTACAGCCGGGCCACCAGGCGGGCGATGGTGGTCTTACCGCTGCCGCTGCGGCCGACCAGGCCAAGGGTCTCGCCGGGGGCGAGGGTGAGGGCGATGCCGCGCAGCACCAGTTCGCCGCCTTCGCCACCCTCGCCGCCTTCGCCACCCTTACCCTCCTCATCGCCGTACGAGAAGTCGACGCCGTCCAGCTCCAGCCGCAGCGGCCCGCTCGCGGGCAACTGCTTGGCGGCAGCCGGGACGGTCAGCGTGCGGCGCTCGGCCAGCAGGGAGCGGATGCGGGCCACTCCGGCGAGGGCGGCCTGATAGTGGCGCAGCTGGTCGATCAGCCGCTCGAACGGAGTGCGGACCATCAGCGTGTACTGGAACAGCAGCACCGCGGTGCCGATGCTGAGGGTGCCCGACAGGCCCACCATGAGCGCCGTACCGGTCGCGAACGCCACGCTGGTGGCCGCCAGGACGGCGCTGCCGACCGCGCTGGCGCGCAGCCCGGTGCGCCACAGCGCCGCGCTGGCCTGGTGGAAGCGGCGTACGGTGTGCTCGCCTGCCCCATTGGCACGCACGTCCTCGGCGCCGGCGAGCCGTTCCTCCAGGAAGCCGAAGAGCGCGGCGTCGGCCGCCCGGGCGCGGGTGGCGGAGGGTACGGCCAGCCGCTGCGCGCGGACCATGCCGAGGCCGATCAGCGCGCAGTAGACCAGCAGGGCCGCGCCGATGCGCGGATCGACCGCGCACACCACCGCGATCACCCCGCACAGCAGCAGCACCCCGGCCACGACGTCCAGCAGGAACGCCACGACGAAGTCGGCGATGGCGGACACATCGCCGTCCACCCGCTCGATCAGCTCGCCGGGGGTGTGCCGGCCGTGGAAGGCCAGGTCCAGGCCGAGGGTGTGCTCGGCCAGGTGTTCGCGCAGCCGGTTGGTGCCGTCCCAGGCCGCCTGGCCGGCCAGCCAGGCGGTGACGGTGCGGGCGCCCTGTCCGGCGACGGCCAGGGCGAGGTAGATCAGGGCGGTGAGGGTGAGTGTGCGGGTGTCGTCGCCGGCGTTCGCGCCGTCGACGAGCCGCCGGGTGAACTGGGGTGCCGCCAGCGGCAGGGCGGTGGCGGCGGTGATGGTCAGGGCCAGGAGTACGGCGGCGCCGCGGCCTGGCAGGAGGAAGCGGAGTACGTGCCTACCGGAGGTCGTCCTCCTTGCGGCGGGCAGAGTCGATGAGGTCGACAAACGTCATGTCCTTCGCGCGAATGGCTGGGGTGGGGTGAATGGACATGAACGTGTGCCTCATCGGGCCTCCTCGTACGGCGGGTCTGCCGGCGGTGAGTAGAGCAGGGGGCTCACCGGACGGGCAACCGATTTTCACCGGAACTGGGCCGCGCGGGGCCGCATGATGAGCGCGGCGACCAGGTAAACGCACGGCACGCGCGCGGGGTTGGCGTAGCCGTGGGTGACATCGGCGGCGAAGTACACCGAGTCTCCGGCCTCGAGGTCCACCGTCCTGCTCGCGAGAGTCAGCCGCAGGGTCCCCGACTCCACCACGACGAACTCATGGGAGCCCGGGGCATACGCGGGGAACCGGCCCGCGTCGCAGCCGGGCGGCAGTGTGGTGCGGATCCACTCGAAGTTCACGCCGGGCACCACGGGGGTGAGGATGGACCGCCGCCACCCTCCGGGCTCCTCGACGGTGTCCTGGTCGGCCGCCCGGCGCACGATGACACGGCTGTCCTCGGGCTCGGCGACCAGGTCGGCGAGCGGTATGCCGAGTCCGTCGGCGATGCGGGCGAGGACGAGGACCGTGGGCGCCTTCTGGCCGCGCTCGACCGAGGACAGCATGCTCACGCTCACCTCGGCCGCCTCGGCCAACTGCTGAAGGGTCAGGCCCCGTTCGTGCCGTAGTCCCTGGACACGGGTGCCCAAGGTCAGGAGATCCAGCATTCCTCTATAATAGCAACGTATTCCTCTATAGCGAAAAGAGCACGCGCCCATGACGCCCCCGCCCCCGGAAGCGACCATCCGCCCCGCGGTCCACGCCGATCTGAAGGCCGTGGCCGACATCTACGCGCACTACGTCCGCCACACCGTGACCACCTTCGACGAGACACCGCGCTCCGCCGCCGAGTGGGAGCAGCGGCTGGACGATCTCACCGCCACTGGCCTGCCCTTCCTGGTCGCCGAACTCTCCGGCGCGGTGGCCGGGTTCGCGTACGCCGGGCCGTGGCGGCCCAAGCCCGCGTACCAGCACACGGTGGAGGACACCATCTACCTCGCCCCCGACGCCACCGGCCGGGGGCTGGGCACCGCCCTGCTCGGCCCGCTGATCGCGGAGGCCACCCAGGCGGGGCGACGGCAGATGATCGCGGTCATCGCGGACACCGGCAGCGACGCCTCCGCCGCCCTGCACCGCCGCTTCGGCTTCACCGACGCCGGCCGGCTGACGGCTGTGGGCCATAAGCACGGCCGCTGGATCGACACGCTGCTCATGCAGCGGCCCCTGTCGGAGCAGGGGCCCGATCACGAGCCCGGCCTGCCGCCCACAGGGCGACGGTGATGAAGAGAAGCTGCTCGGGGAGCCTGAACCACAGCGGCGTGGCCGGATCGCTGCCCAGCGGGATGTCCTCGATGGCGGCGTAGACGTTGGCGGGGAACATCAGCACGAACAGCGCGGCCAGGCCGATCCCGGCCGCGGTGCGTGTGTCGGCCCGGACGAGTCCCGCGGCGCCGAGGAGTTCCAGGACACCGGTGAGGTAGACCACCGCATCGGGAAACGGCACGAATGGCGGGACCATGGCCACCAGGCCGTCGTGGGTGGGCATCACGGTGACGCCCGAGGGGGCGAAGTGCGCGAGCGCGGTCATCGCGAGCATGAACGCCAGACCGTGTGCGGCGCTGACCCGCCAGGTCGCGAACCGGCGGACGCCCAGCGCGCTGAGGAGACGGAATGCCAGGGCGGGGCCGACGAGGAGTATGAGTGTGGTGAACATGAGGGTCCTTCCCAAGGGGCCTTGAGCGGGTCCGGGGAGACAGTAAGGTCGTCGTCGGCGTTCAGCCTGCGGTGAAGAACAGACCGGCCCCGTACGCGTGGCGGGCGGAGACGAAGAACCCGTCGCCTGCCGTCCGGGTCGGGGTGCCGCCGCTCTCGACGGTCTTGCGTGCGCGGTCGACGTCGTCGACCACGACGGTCATGGCGGCCAGATACGAGGAGGCCGGGGCCGGTTCCCCCGGCAGCACCTCCTCCACGTCCGAGGCGCGGACGATCTCCAGCACGGCCGTGGTCGCGTCCAGTACGGCGACCGGCCCCCGGTGCCCGGGAGCCGTCCGCAGCATGGCGGCGTACCGGTCCGTGATCGCGTCGAACTCGGCGTCGTCGGCGACCATCAGCACGGCGGCCAGGCCGCGCGCGCCGTTGGGGTGGCCGAGATAGCGCGGCTGGTGCACATACGCGCGGGTGAGGTGCTGGGCGATCCCCACATAGCCCTCCGGGGTCGAGCGCGGGTCGATGTGCACGGCGCGGGCCCGGACCGTACGGGGCCCCTGCTCGGTGTCGATGTCCCGCTCCAGCTCCAGTACGCCCGAGGTGCGCAGCCCGGCGCCCGCCAGTCGGCGGTCGGCGGCTTCGGCGTCGTCGGTGTCGAGGTTGAGCAGCCGGAAGCCCTCGTACTCGTCGGCCATCGCCTTGGTGTGCCAGGGGTCGGGGGCGGATTCATCCACGATGCCGAGCAGTTCGATGTACGACCCGCCGAACAGCGCGCAGCGGTTGGCCGTACAGCCGGGCACCGGCGCCTCGCCGGGCCGTCCGCCCAGCAGATGCCGGGAGCGGTGACTGAGGGTGAAGCCGAACGAGGTGTAGGCGCGCTCAAGACCATCGAGGTCGCGGGTCAGGAGGCCGGTGTGATGGATGCCGTGGATGTCTCGCATGGGCACCATGCTGATGCGGCCACCCGCGCCGGACCCCCAACCCCCGCCACCACGCCGCTTTCCGACACCGGCCTACACTGACCGGGTGGATTCGGTCACGCTGGACGCCCTCGACCTGCGGCTTCTGCACGCACTCCAGCTCGATGGGCGCGCTGCCTTCAGCAAGATCGCGGAAGTTCTCGAGGTCTCCGACCGCACCGTCGCACGCCGCTTCGGCCGACTCCGCGGCACCGGGACCGCTCGGGTGGCGGGCGTGCCCGACAGCCGGCGCACCGGCCACGCCGAATGGGTGGTGCGGCTGCGCGTGCTGCCGTCGGGAACCGCCGCGCTCGCCCGCGCGCTGGCGCGGCGCCCCGACACCGCCTGGGTGACGGTGGCGTCCAGCGGCGCCGAGCTCGTGTGTATCTTCCGTGTCGCCGGGGAGGGCCCGGCGCCCCTGGCGGTACTCGGCCGCTTTCCCCAGATCACCCAGATCGAGGCGCAGCGGCTGCTGCGCCCCGCCATGGACCACTGCTGGACCGGCCGGACCTCGGCGCTCACCGCCGAGCAGGTGGCCGCCCTGCGGCCGCCCGCCGCCGACGGCGCCGGACCCGACCCCGTCCAACTGACCGACCTCGACCGCCGTCTGCTGCCCGCGCTCGCCGCGGACGGCCGCGCCGCGTATCCGGACCTCGCCCGGCAGGTCAGCTGGTCGGAGTCGGCCGTCCGCCGGCGGCTTGAGGAGCTCCGCCGCAGCGGTGCGCTCCGCCTCGACGTCGAGGTGGACGCGGGGCTGCTCGGATACTCGGCCCAGTGTCTGCTCTGGCTGTCCGTCACCCCCGCCCGGCTCGGCGGCATCGCCCGGGCGCTGGCCACCGACCCCGAGACGGCTTTCGTGGGCATGACGACCGGCGCCCACAACCTGTTCGCCATCGCCGTCTGCCGCGACGCCGAAGCGCTGCACAGCTATCTCACCGAGCGCGTCGGCTCTTGGGAGGGGATCGGCCGCATGGAGACGGCCATGGTCACCTCCTACGCCAAGCGCGCCGCCCCGGCGCCGGTGGGCCGCCGTACCGACGGGTCGGTGCACGACTGGTGAGCGCCACACCCCACGACCGGGCCACACCCGCCCCCGGGCGGCTTTCCGCGGCGACCCTGCGCGCCGTCCCCGCCGAGAGCCGACCCGCCGTCGACCCCGGCGCGCTGCGACCGCGCATCGTCCACCTGGGCATCGGCGCCTTCCACCGGGCCCATCAGGCCGTCTATACGGAGCAGGCGGAGCAGGCCGAGGTGACCGCCGGCGGTGGGTGGGGAATCGCCGGCGTCACCCAGCGCAGCAGGGCCGTCGTGGACGCGCTGCGCCCCCAGAACGGGCTGTACTCGCTCACCGAGCGCCGCCCCGACGGGCCGCTCACCCGCGTCGTCGGCACGGTGACCGAGGTGCTGCACGCGGCGGACGACGGCACCCGCCTCACCGAACTGCTCGCCTCCCCGGACGTCACCGTCGTCACCCTCACCGTGACCGAGAAGGGCTACCGCCGGGACCCCGCGACCGGCGGCCTCGACCTGACCGACCCGCTGGTCCGCGGCGACCTGACACAGAGCGATCCGGTGCGGGGCGAGGTGATACGCGCTGCGGCGACCGTGGTCGGGCAGCTGGCGTACGGGCTGCGCGCCCGGCTGCGCTCCGGCGGCGCGCCCCTGTCGGTGGTCTCGTGCGACAACATGGCCGGCAACGGCGCGGTCGTACGCCGCCTGGTACGGGACTTCCTCTCCGCCACCCGGTGGCAGGAACGCGAACGCCTGCTGGAGTGGACGGCCACCGCGGTCGCCTTCCCCTCCACCGTCGTCGACCGCATCGTCCCCGCCACCACCGAGGGCGATCTGCGCACCGCCGCCCGCGCCCTGACTGTGCGCGACGAGGGCGCGGTGACCGCGGAGCCCTTCACCCAGTGGGTGCTCGAGGACACCTTCGCCGCCGACCGGCCGCGCTGGGAGGCCGGGGGCGCGCGCTTCGTCACGGACGTCGCCCCGTACCAGCTCACCAAGCTCCGGCTGCTCAACGGCTCGCACTCGCTCCTCGCCTATCTGGGGCCGGCGGCCGGCTGCGAGACCGTGGCCGATGTCATGGCCACCAGGTGGGGCGAGGAGACCGTCCGCGCCTACTGCGCGGAGGCCGCCGCGAGCCTGCCCCCGGCGGACGGCCTGGACATCCCCGGCTACGTCGACAGCCTCGTACGCCGCTTCGCCAACCCCGCGATGCACCACCGGATCCGGCAGATCGCCGCGGACGGTTCGCTGAAGATCCCCGAGCGGTGGCTGGCCCCGCTGCGGGAGCTGCGCGCCACCGGCCACGACACCCCGCAGCTCGCTGCCGCGCTCGCCGCCTGGGCCCGCGCCACCCGGGACACCCCCGCCGAGGACCCGGCCGCCGAGCGGTTGCGCCGCGCCTGGGAGCGGCCGGCCCCGGACGCCCTGCGGGCGCTGCTGCTCCTGCTCGGCGCGGAGGACCTGGCGGAGGACACCGCCCTGGTCACGGCGGTACAGCGGGAGCTGAACGCCCCAACCGTCCCACCGCTCTGAACGCGCCGCTCCCCGCCCCGGCCCCCTGGGCGGGGAGCGGCGCGCGCCCCGTCACAATGGGGCCATGTCCCGACGCGCACGACGTCCGCAGCCGCCCCGCCCGGCGCCCTGCCCCTGCGGGCTGCCCGCCGCCTACGACGACTGCTGCGGCAGACTGCACCGCGGCCAGGACCGGGCAGCCACCCCCGAGCAGCTGATGCGCTCCCGCTACAGCGCCTTCGTCCGCCAGGACGAGGCGTATCTGCTGCGCAGCTGGCACCCCGACACCCGGCCGCCGCGGATCGACTTCGACCCCGCGCTGCGCTGGCGGGGCCTGGACGTCCTCGACACGGCCGAGGGCAGCGCGTTCCACACCACCGGCACCGTCGAGTTCCGCGCCCACTACACGGAGAACGGCCGCGCCGGCGAACTCCATGAGACCAGCCGCTTCGTACGCCACGACGGGGACTGGGTCTATCTCGACGGCGTCATCGACGCCTGAGCGCCCGCGCCGCGAAGGGCGTCGTACGCCGGTTCACACCGGCTCGTACGGCGTGGTGTGCGCCGCGATGTACGCCGGTTCGCGCGCCGCCGTACGGGCCGTGCCGCGCGCCGCGATGTTTCCCAGGATGTTGCCGACGACTCCTGGCGCAAGGTCAACTCCCCCCGGGATGCTGGGGCGCTGTGCGTGTGAACCACGCGAAGCCGAGGGTTTCTGGAGTTGCCGTGCCCCCTGTCGCTCTCGTCAGACCCGTGGCGGTGCTGGCCGCGGTGTCCGCCCTGTTGCTGGGCGCCGCCGGTCAGGCCGCCGCTGACAACCCCCACTCCCCCGCTCCCGAGCCGCTGCCCCGGTCCTCCACCGAGATGCTGCGGCCCATCGCGCCGCCGGCCGCCAGCGGTGCGCGCGGGCGCGGCGACGCTTCGGTGCGGTCCGTCGTCGACGGCGACGGAATCGAGACCGCCCGCAGCTCACGGCCGGTCGCCCCCGGGGTGAAGCTGACCTCGTACGACCGGCTGGAGTCCGACAAGTGGCTGCGGGTCGACTCGCTGTCGGTGGACCTGGCGAGCGGCACAAAGGTCGACTACCTCCACCCGGACAAGGTGGCCGCCCGCGAGCCCGTCTCCCAGCTCGCCGCCGAGCACGACCCGGGGCCGGGCCGCCGTACGGTCGCCGCCATCAACGGCGACTTCTTCGACATCAACCAGACCGGCGCCCCCGAGGGGACCGGTATCAGCGCGGGCCGGGTGGTCAGTTCGGCCTCTTCCGGCGCGGCCGGGGGCCGCGCGGTGGGCATCGGGCCGGCCGACGCGGGCCGGGTCCTCCAGCTGTACTTCGACGGCACGCTCACTCTCCCTGACGGCCCGCACTCGCTTGCCGCGCTCAACTCGGCCAATGTGCCGGCCCAGGGCATCGCCGCGTACACCGCCCAGTGGGGCGAGGCCGACCGCGCCCAAACCGTCGACGGGGCCGGGGCCGGCACCAAGCGCACCGCCGAAGTGGCCGTCGTGGACGGCAAGGTCACCTCCGTGGCCACCGCGCCCGGCAAGGGCGCGATACCCCCCGGCACCACCCTGCTGATCGGCCGCGACGCGGGAGCCGACGCACTGGCGAACCTGGCCGTCGGCGACGCGGTCTCATGGGAGTACCATCCGCGCCCCGACGGCGGCGATGTGCCGGATACGGCCGTCAGCGGCCGGGAGCTGCTGGTCGTGGACGGCGAGGCGGTCGGCCACGACGGCGAGGGCAACAACACCGCCGCCCCGCGCACCGCGGTCGGCTTCTCCCGCGACGGCCGTACGATGCAGGTCCTCACCGTGGACGGGCGACAGGCCGACAGCGGCGGCGTCACGCTCACCGAACTCGGCGTGATGATGAAGGACGCGGGCTCCTACAGCGCGCTCAACCTGGACGGCGGCGGCTCCTCCACGCTGGTGGCCCGCGCGCCCGGCAGCGATACGGCGCGGGTGGAGAACAGCCCGTCCGACGGCAGCGAGCGCACCGTCCCCAACGGCCTGGCCTTCACCGCCCCCGACGGCAGCGGCCGGCTCAAGGGCTTCTGGGTGGAGACCGCGGCCGCCGCCGGAGCGGCGCCCACCGTCGACCCGGTCAAGGGCGGCCACCCCGAGCGCGTCTTCCCGGGGCTGGCCCGGCGGCTGACGGCCGCCGGATACGACGAGACGTACGGCCCCGCCGAGGGCGCCGCGACCTGGCACTCGGCCGACCCGCACATCGGACGGGTGAGCGCCGACGGCACCTTCACCGCCCGGCACAGCGGCGACACACAGGTCATGGCCCGCCGCGGGGCGGCAAAGGGCGCCCTCGAGCTGACCGTCCTCGACGACCTGGACCGGATCCAGCCCACCACCCGGCTGATCGGCCTGAAGGACGCCGAGGCCACCGGCCGCTTCGGGGTGGTGGGCCTGGACGCGCACGGCACCAGCGCGCCCGTCGAACCCTCCGACGTCCGGCTCGACTACGACCACGACCTCTTCGACATCACCCCGGACCAGGACTCGGGGGATTTCACCGTCAAGGCGCACGGCGGACAGGGCGCGGGCCAGATCAAGGTCACCGTGGCGGGCACCACCACCCGGCTCGCGGTCACCGTGGGGCTGACCGAGCGGCAGGAGGCCGCCTTCGACGACGCGGGCGAGTGGAAGTTCAGCCAGGCCCGCGCCTCCGGTTCGCTCGCGGCCACGCCCGACGGCCACACCGGCACCGGCCTGGAGCTGACGTACGACTTCACCCAGTCCACCGCCACCCGCGCCGCGTACGTCAGCCCGCCGCAGCAGATCGCCGTGGAGGGCCAGCCGCAGTCGTTCGGTCTGTGGATCAAGGGGGACGGCAAGGGGGCGTGGCCCACGCTCCACCTCAAGGACGCGGCGGGCTCCGACCAGTTGCTGCGCGGCCCGTACGTCACCTGGACCGGCTGGCGCCACGTCGACTTCGCCGTCCCGGCCGGGGTCTCGTACCCGCTGAAGGTCAACCGCTTCTATCTCGCCGAGACCGGCGCCACCCGCCAGTACACCGGCCGCATCACCATCGACGACCTCACCGCACAGGTCCCGCCCGCCGTGGACCTGCCCGAGCAGACGGCGTATCCGGACCCGCTGATCACCACCGCCGCGCGCGCCGAGGGCCGGGACTGGCGGTTCGCGGTGATGTCGGACGCCCAGTTCGTGGCCCGCGACCCGGACAGCGCGATCGTCGTCCAGGCGCGCCGCACCCTGCGCGAGATCAAGACGGCGCGCCCCGACTTCGTGGTCATCGACGGGGACCTGGTCGACGAAGGCTCCCCCGCCGACCTCGCCTTCGCCCGTAAGGTCCTCACCGAGGAGCTGGGCTCTGGTGAAGGGGCCGTGCCCTGGTACTACGTACCGGGCAACCATGAGGTGATGGGCGGGAAGATCGACAACTTCGAGGCCGAATTCGGCCCCGCGCACCGCGTCTTCGACCACCGCGGCACCCGCTTCATCACCCTGGACACCTCCAGCCTGAGCCTGCGCGGCGGCGGCTTCGACCAGATCCAGGAGTTGCGCGCCCAGCTCGACGCGGCGGCGAAGGACCCGGCGGTCGGCTCGGTGATGGTGATCGAGCACGTACCCCCGCGCGACCCCACCCCGCAGCAGGGCAGCCAGCTCGGCGACCGCAAGGAGGCCGCGCTGCTGGAGGGCTGGCTCGCCCAGTTCCGCCGTACGACCGGCAAGGGCGCGGCCTTCATCGGCGGCCATGTGGGGACCTTCCACGCCTCACGGGTCGACGGCGTGCCGTACCTGATCAACGGAAACTCGGGCAAGAACCCGGCCACCCCGCCCGGCCAGGGCGGCTTCACCGGCTGGTCCATGGTCGGCGTCGACCAGGTCTCCAAGCATGAGCAGGCCCGTGCCCGGCAGGCCCCGTGGGCCGGCGGGCCCGACTGGGTGTCCGTACAGACCCGGGCTCATGTGGACGGGCTGACCGTCACCGCCCCGGCCGAACTGCCCGCCGGGCGGGGCGCCGAGGCCACCGCGACCGTGCTCCAGGGCGAGGGCGCCGACCCCCGCCGGGTGCCGGTCGGGTTCCCGGTGAGCGCGGACTGGACCGGATCGCCGAACCTCTTCATCGGCGACCCGGACGACGCCCGGCACCGGCCACGCTACGTCGCCGCGTACGACCCGACGACGGGCCGGCTCACCGCGCTGCGGCCGGGGTCGGCGACCCTGGCGGTGACGGTGAACGGGGCGGTGGCGAAGGCGAGCTTCACGGTCACGGCCCGCTCCGCCGGTGGATCCGCCTCGGCGGCGTGACGAAGCGGAGCTGAGAGGCCGCGGGGCTACGGAGCTGAGGGGCCACAGGGCCGGACCGTACGGGCGAGGGGCCGCGGGTGACTGCCCGAAGGGGCAATCCCCGCTGCCCCTCCCCGACGGGTCCTGACCTGGACGACACCCGGCCCCTCCCGCGACGCTGGGAGCGGACGACGCTGGGAGCGGACTTCCGCTATTCCCCGGGGAGCGGCAGATGCGCACACACGACCAGGACCACGGACATGAACACGAGCACGAGCACGACGAGTCCTTCAAGACGCCGGAGCGAACGGACCTTCAGCAGTCGGCGGACCTCCCCCACCTGCTGAAGGCCGTAGCCACCGGTCATACGGAGGTGATCGGCCGCTCCGGGATGGGCACCCTTCAGCGGACCATCGGCAACGCGGCCATGGGATCGGCGATCCAGCGAGACGCCGACCAGGCCGCCCCGGCCTCGGACGAGGACGACCAGCGCTCGAGCGTCCACGACGTGATCTCCTCCGGCGGCGGACAGCCTCTGGACACCGACGTCCGCACCGACATGGAGACCCGGCTCGGAGCCGACTTCTCCGGGGTGCGGCTGCACACGGACTCGGCGGCCCACGAATCGGCGAAGGAGGTCGGCGCGCGGGCCTACACCGTCGGCGAGAACGTCGTCTTCCAACGGGACAGCTACGACCCGGCCTCACACCAGGGCCGCACCACGCTCGCCCATGAGCTCACCCATGTCATGCAGCAGCGCAGCGGCCCGGTGGACGGTACGGAGGCGGCGGGCGGGATCCGGGTGAGCGATCCGTCCGACCGCTTCGAGCAGGAGGCGTCGGCCAACGCGGAGCGGGCGATGACCGCCCCGGCCCCCGCACCCGCGCCCGCGCCGGCTGAGGCCCCCGTACCGGCACCGTCCGCGGCCCCGGTGCAGCGCCAGGCGGCGGACGAGGACGAGGAACCGGCGGACGTGCAGGGCTCCTTCGTACAGCGGGCGCCCGAGGCGGGGGCCGAGGAAGAGGAGGAGTCCCCGCCCGAGGCATGAGACCGTACGTCATTCAGCCCCGGTCAGCCCCCGGCCTCAGCCATTGGCCTCCTTGCCCGGGGCGAGCTTGCCGCCGAGGAACAGCGACTCCGAACACTGGGACGGCGTGGGGGCCTTGACCGGTTTGCCGACCTCCCGGCAGCTGACGGAGATCGTCACCGTGCCCTTCGCCCGCACCTCGATGGGGGTGACGAAGTGGTAGTCGGAGTCGCGGAAGTTCTCGAGTGCGAGGTTGAGCAGCTGTCCGTCGTCACTGGAGATGACCAGGGTCCCGGCGTCGCCCTGCGGGTTCTGGACGACGATGTCGGTCAGCTGGAGCGTCTTCCCCTCGGGGACCTGGTACGCGGTCTCCTGCGCCGAGCCGCCCCCCACCCGGTCCCGGACCTGCACCCGGGCGCTCGTCGGAATGGCGGACCCGCCCGCTCCGCCGGGCTCCGCGCTCGCGTCGCCGCCCGGGGACCGCGACGCCTCGCCTCCGGAACCTCCCGAGCCACCCTTCTGGGAATCCCCGCCGCCCGCCCCCTTCTGGCCGCCGCCCTGCTGTCCGCCCTGCTGTTCCTCGGCGTTGCGCTCCTTGTCCGCTTGGCGCGCGGCGGACTCGACCGCCTGGGGGGTGATCGCCTCCCGGGCCGCCGACCGTACGGTGGGCCGGAGCAGCGCGAACCACAGGCCCACCAGCACGGCGGCCACCAGCACCGCCACGGCCAGCACCCGGGGCAGCCAACGCGGGAGGATCGCCTGCTGCTCGTACGAGCCGTCGAGGACCACCGGCTCGTACGGGTCGTGCCCCTCCTCCGCCCGCGGTGTCACCATCACCTGGAAGGGGTGGGTGACCGGTGTCCCCCGCCACAGCCGCTTGGCCGGGCGCACCCTGAGCGCGGCGAACTTGGCCTGGCCGGGCGGGATGGTCAGCTCGGTGGCCTCGAAGCCCAGCCGCGCCCGTTCGGTGGCTCCCCGTGCGCTCAGCCCCACCGTGACCGGTGTGTTGCCCCTGCTGTCGATCGCCACTTTGTGCCGCCCGCGCAGGATGCCGGCCGATCCGCGCGGCACCAGTTCCGAGGTGACCTCGGTGAACGGCAGGATCGTCACACCGCGTTCCAGCGCCACCGGCTGATTCCGGTCGCTCGTCGGCACGACCCGCAGCCCGAGGGGGGTGTCCCCGGGGGCGATCTCCCAGCTGCGCGGCGGGCGAAGCGTGACGGTGGCGGTGCCCGTCGCCCCCGGATAGAGCGACAGACTCGCCGGCTCCACCGTGGTCCAGGCGGCACACGGCCCCACCACCTCGAACCGGCATTCCTCGACGGTGTCCCCCGAATTGAGCACCTGTAGGGCGATATCCGCCTCACCGCCGGGCTGGGCGGTGACAGTGGACTCGTCCAGGCTCGCCGAAACACTCATGCGGCGCACCGTAAACTCCGGCATCACATCCCGGCACCGGCCGCGCAGGAACACTTTCGGGCAATCAGCGTTGCCCGGGAACGCACGTTCAATTCCCTTGGAGAAGCAAGAGCATTACTGTGGTTGCCCGTTACAGGGAGGGGAATGTGAGGAATTTGTGATGTCATGTGCATGATCTAGGTGCATGCCATGTGCGTCACCGCGCAATTGTCACGCCACCTCCCTCATCAGTCGCCCGAGGGGAGAGAGCGACGTGCAACAAACGAACGGAGAACGCATCACGGTAGCGCTGCGCGCCCAAGACCCGGTATCCCAAGCCGGAGTTGCCAGCCAGCTGCGCACCCGGCCGGAAATCACGATCATCGACTGGGACGAATCGAATGCGCCGCAGGTGGCCGTGGTCGTCCTGGACGTTCTCGACGACGACGCGCACCGTGTATTACGCCAGATCCAGCGGACCAGCACCGCGCGGGGGGTACTGGTCATCACCCGTATCGACGAACAACAACTCGTGGACGCCGCCGAATGCGGCTTCGTCGGAATCGTCAGACGCGCCGAGACCACCCCGGAACGCCTGGTCCAGGTGATCAGCTCGGTGGCGCAGGGCGAAGGGCACGTCCCTCCCGATCTGCTGGGAAGCCTCCTGGAACAGGTCGGAAAGCTCCAAGGCCAGATCCTGGCACCACGCGGGCTCAACTTCACCGGGCTCGCGGCCCGCGAGATCGAAGTGCTGCGGCTGGTGGCCGAGGGATACGACACCGCCGATATCGCCTTGAAGCTTTCCTACTCCGAGCGGACGATCAAAAACGTACTGCACGCCGTCATGACGCGGCTGAATCTGCGTAACCGCTCGCACGCCGTGGCATACGCGCTGCGCCAGGGTCTGATTTAGGAAACGCGCCACCCCGTGGGCCCCACGGTGCCTCGGTGCCTCGGTGCCTCGGTGCCTCGGTGCCTCATAGGGCAGCCGGCCCTTCCCGAAGGGCTGGCTGCCGCCCCGCTGCGCTTGCACATTCCGACCCGCGACAGTGGAACACCGCACGCCGATGCCGAGTGGAGTGTTCTGTGCGTTCCATACGGGGGTTTCTTCGCTTACGGCCGCGGACCGGCGCGGGTGCCAAGGCGCATGCGCGCGCCCTGCGCATCGGCGCACTGACCGCCGTACTGTCCCTGACGATCAGCGTCCTTCCGGGCGCGGCAGCGGGAAAGCGGGCGCCGGCGCCAGAACCCACGGTGACCCCCGCGGTGGTGGACGAGCCGCTGGACCCGGGCGACTCGCTCGCGGTCGACAAGAAGGTGCGTACGCCCGTGATCCCGCCGCGGCCCGATGTGGTGCTGCTGGTCGACGGGACGCGAAGCATGCAGCCCACCATCGACAACGTCCAGGAGAACCTGAACCGGATCACCGACAGGGTGCGCGAGGAGCAACCCGACTCCCGCTTCGCCGTGGCCACCTTCGGTGACAAGGTCGACGGTGACCGGGTCTTCACCGTGCTCCAGGGACTCACGGACAACCTGGACGAGGTACGGCGGGGAGTCAACGGCCTCGCCTCCGACCGCGGTCTCGGCAGCCCCGGCCCCGCCGAGGACTGGATCAACGCCCTGTGGCAGATCGGCAACGGGGCGGGCGGGAAAACCGTCTTCCGCGAGGGCGCGAGCCCCATCGTCGTCCTGGTCGGCGACGCCTCCAGCCACGACCCCAGCATGGAGCACTCGCTGGGTGACGGCATCAACGCCCTGAAGAGCGCGGGGGTCCGGGTCCTCGGCGTGGATGTGGCCACCGAACTGGGCGACGGCCTCAACGGCAACGGCGACAACGGCAACGGCCCTGGTCAGAACCAGGAAGACCCGCACGATCCCGATCAGGCGAGCAAGGTCATCCAGGCCACGGGCGGCAAGCTGTTCCAGAACATCTACGCGGACCAAGTGGCGGACACCATCGCGGAGGGGCTGACCAACCTGCCCACGACGGTCAGCTATCAGGCCGTGGCCTGCGACCCCGCCCTCTCCGTCTCGCTGACCCCGGCGAGCAGGGAGGTGACCAGCGGTGCGGTGGCGTACTTCAGCGAGACCATCAAGCTGGCGGACGACGCCCCACAGGGCGCGACGCTCAGCTGCACCGTCCAGTTCCTGCTGAACGGCAAGGTGCCGAGCGGTGAGATGCCCGCGGATGTGCCGCCCGCGCGGGTGTTCCGTGACCGGCGGAAGGGGACTGGTGGGGACGGTTCCGACCACGGGAGCTCCGGTTCCGGCGGAACGATCGCCGGGGCGATCGGCGGCGCGGTCGGCGGAACCGACGGCGGGCAGAACGGTGGGGTCATCGGCGGGGCGGCGGGTGGCGTGTCCAGCGGATCCGACGGCTGCGGCGGCGGAACCATCGCAGGGCTGGCGGTGGGCGGGGTCGGCGGATACGACAGCGAACGCAATGGCGGCCTGATCGCCGGGGTGCTGGGCGGCGCGATCGGCGGTTCCGACGACGGCTGTGGCGGCGGGGCCTCCGGCAGTGAGTCGGGCAACGGGTCGGGCGGCGAGTCGGGTGGCGGAACCATCGCCGGGGTCATCGGCGGCGTGATCGGTGGAGTGATCAGCGGCGCCTCCAGCGGAACGGGCGGTGAGGACGGAGGTCAGACAGCCGGACCGGGTGGAGACAACACGGGCCAGAACGGCGGACCGGGCGGAGACAACACCGGCCAGAACGCCGGCCAAAGCGCAGGACAGAACGCAGGTCAGGACGGAGGCGGAGGCGACGGAGACGAAGATGGCAACGGGGACGGGGACGGAAACGGAGATGGGAACGGAGACGGAGAGCCCACCCCAGAGGACTACCAGCAGCACATCACCATCACCGTCAACGACGTAACGGCCCCAGTCGTCACCGTGGACGACCGCGTCGTCGAAGCGACCGACAAGAACGGCACCAAGGTCGACTTCACCGCCACCGCCGAGGACGCGGTCGACGGCGATCTGCCGGTGACCTGCGACCCCGCCCCCGGCTCACGCTTCCCCGTAGGCACGACAGAGGTCACCTGCACCGCCACGGACTCGTCGGGCAACACCGGAACCGACACGGCCACCTTCACCGTCAGCCCCGCCCCCGTGCCGAACCAGGCGGACATCGCCGTGACGGCGACCGCCGCCGGCCCCTCCCCCCGCTACGCGGGGCAGCGGACCGGCGTACGCTTCACCCTCACCAACGCGGGCCCCAAGACCGCGAAGAACATCGCGCTCACCACCACCTGGCCCCGTACCAAAGACGCCAACAAGCGCAGCCTCTCGGCCCTCTCCGGCTGCACCCGCACCGCCCCCTGCTCCCTCGCACCCGGCGAGCGCCTGACCGTGACGCAGTCCGCGGTCTACCGCACCGCCGTCCGAGGAGACATCCGCGTCTCCGTCACCGGCTCCCCACGCGACCCCAGGCGCGCCAACAACACGGACACCGCCCGTATTCGCGTCCTGCAGCCCAAGTTGACCGTCACCCCGAAGGTCGCCAGGCCCGGCGATGTGGCGGTGGCGCGGGGCAAGGACTTCCCGCCCGGCGCCACGGTCGCGCTCACCTGGAAACCGGGCATCACCGCGGCCCGTTCGACCGTACGCGTCGACGGCGACGGCACCTTCGAGGCGCAGGTGCTGGTCCTGCGTAAAGACCAACTCGGCCCGCGCAAGCTCCGCGCCACCGTACGGGGTCTGGACCGGCTGGAGAAGCCGGTGCTGATCGTGCAACGCAGCCTGCAACCACCCGACTTCGCGGGCCGGAGGTGACGGCACCGGTGATCCACGAGGTCGACGAGGCGCTGCGCGCGATGTTCAGGACGGAGGCCCTGGCGGGCGGTGCCCAGGTGTCGGTCGTCTTCGACGCCCCCACCCGCGACTGGGCCGCCAAGGTCAACGCCCCCACCGTCAATCTGTATCTGTACGACATCCGCGAGGACATGCGCCGGCGGGAGCGCGGTCTGCTCAATGAGTACGACGAACGGGGCACGATCGTGGCCCGGCGCCGCCCGCCGCGCTACTTCAAGCTCTCGTACCTCATCACGGCGTGGACCAGGCGCCCCGAGGACGAGCACCGTCTGCTCTCCTCGCTCCTTTCCTGCCTGCTGCGCTACGAGGCGCTGCCCGCCGAACGGCTCACCGGCACGCTCGCCGAACTCGGGGTACCCGTCCCCATGACGATCGCGCTCCCGCCTCCCGAGGACCGTTCGTTCGCCGATGTGTGGAGCGCGCTGGGCGGGGAGCTGAAACCCTCCCTCGACCTGGTGGTGAGCGTGCCGGTCACCGAGTCGCCGGTCTACCCGGCCGGCCCGGAGGTCGGCGAGGAGGGCCTGAGCGTCGGTTTGTCCGACGTAGCGGCGGACGCCCGGACGCCTGCAAACCGTCCATCGGGCCCAGGGGACCTCCCCGTGTACGGCACCAAACGCACCGCCGTGTCCTCCCAAGTATCAGAAGAACAACCCGAATGACGGACACCCCGCTCACGGACACCCCATCCGAGCCCCCCGCCCTCTCCCCTGACCCGAGCCTGCGCCACCTCCTGGACCGGGCCGTCCTCATCGAACAACGAGTGAGGCGGGCCGTCCACGCCAGGCAGCAGACGGACCCGGCCCCCGATGACGCCTTCCGGGGCCTGTATCTCACCGACGAGACGATCCACCACCTCCTGGAACACGGCCGCCAACTCAGGGTCACCGCCCCCGACGACACCGACGCCGCGTTCCTGGCCGAAGCAGAAGCACGCGCCGACGCCGCCACCCGTTCCGGCCGCCCGTCCCGACTGCGTACCCTCACAAACGACTTCGGCCTCACGGCCCTGGACATCGAAATCCTGCTGATCGCGCTGATCCCGGACCTGGACGACCGCTTCGAGCAGTTCTACGGCTATCTGAACGACGACGTCACCCGCCGCCGCCCGGCCATCGGCCTGGCACTCGGCCTGTGCGGCCTGTCCCCGGCCGACGCGGGAGCCCGTGCCCGCCTGTCCCCGCAAGCCCCCCTCCGCTCCGGCGGCCTCCTCCTGGCAGAGGAACCGGACCGCCCCTTCCTGGCCCGCGCGCTACGCGTCCCCGACCGTGTCACCGCACACCTCCTGGGCGACGACACCCCCGACCCACGCATCGTGGACCTCCTAGCCCCCTGGCAGAACGCACCAACGCAGCTGGGCAACCCGACCCCACTCGCGCGCTCACTCGCCTCCGGCGTCCGCCTGGCGTACCTACGCGAGGAACAGGGCGGCGCGGGTACTGCCCTGGCATCGGCCGCCCTCACGGGGGCGGGCCACGGCGTCCTGGGCGTGAACTTGGAAGCCCTGGCCCGCGACCCAAACCCCACCGACGCAGTACGCGTCCTCGCCCGGGAAGCCCGCCTGACGTCCTCCGGCCTGGTGTGCACCCCCATAGACGCCCTCACCCGCGACAACTCCGAGGTCATCCGCGCGGTGGCGGACATCCCCCTCCCGGTCGTCCTGGTCGGCCGCGCCCCGTGGGACGCGGCTTGGTCAACTCACCCGCCGCTGCTGCTCCATGCCCCACGGGTGGAACCGACGGCGCGGGCGGCGCTGTGGTCGGCGGCGTACGAGGGCGAACGGACCAGGGACCGAACAGTAAACCGAGCCCAGCCACCGAGTGAGCGGACACCCGATCAAGAGCAGCACCTGAAGGAAATCCCCCCAAACATGAACATAACCCGCCTCCTGTCCCCCTTCCTCCTCACCCCGGACCAGATCACCCGGGCGGCGCAGGGCGCGGCCCAGACCGCGATGCTGGACGGCGGCACCCTGCGCCCGGACCACGTCCGCGCCGGAGCCCGCGCCCAGAACGCCGCGGGCCTCGACCGCCTGGCCCGCCGTATCGAACCCGCGGTGGCCTGGCCCGACCTCGTCCTCCCACCGGACGCCCTCGCCCAACTCCGCGAACTCACCGCCCGCGCCCGCCACCGCGACCGGGTGCTGGGCGAATGGAGCATGCGGCCGGGCGGAGGCAGGGGCCGGGGCGTCGCGGCTCTCTTCGCGGGCGACTCGGGCACCGGTAAAACCATGTCGGCCGAAGTCATCGCCGCCGACTTGGGCCTGGATCTCTACACGGTCGATCTGGCGACCGTCATCGACAAATACGTAGGCGAAACGGAGAAAAACCTGGAGCGCATCTTCTCCGAAGCAGCCGGAATCAACGGCGTCCTGCTCTTCGACGAAGCCGACGCGATCTTCGGCAAGCGCTCCGAGGTCAAGGACGCCCACGACCGCTACGCCAACGTCGAGAGCGCGTACCTCCTCCAGCGCATGGAAACCTTCGACGGCCTGGCCATCCTCGCCACCAACCTCCGCGCCAACCTCGATGACGCCTTCACCCGCCGCCTCGACCTAGTCATCGACTTCCCCCTCCCCGACGCCCCCCAACGCCGCACCCTCTGGGACCGCTCCCTGGGCCCCACCCTCCCCCGCGCCACTGACCTCGACCTCGACTTCTGCGCCGACTCCTTCGAACTCGCCGGCGGCAACATCCGCTCGATCGCGGTCACCGCCGCCTACTTCGCCGCCGAGTCAGGGCATCCCGTGACCATGTCCGACCTGATCCACGCCGTACAGCGGGAGTACCAGAAGCTGGGCCGCCTGACCCTGGCGTCGGAGTTCGGCCCGTATATGTCACTGCTGTCCTGAGGGGCACCGGGATGGTTATCCACAGGCCCACACACGAAAAGGGCCATCACGCCATAGTGCAGCATGACGATCAGCGGCGAAGTCCTCAGAAATGTCCGCGCTTTGGCCGCCAAGCAGGACTGGGTGGTAACCACCGCACAGCTCCGCGCGACCGGCGCCGAACGGAGGGACGTCCGCCGCATGCTCCGGGCGGGCCAATGGGTGCCGCTGACCCGGGGCAGCTACTGGCTCGGGCGGGACGCCCGGGGACCATCGCTGCGGGCCCGGGTCCGGGGCCTCCTCCTCACCTGCGGCTCACAGGCCATGGCGGCGGGCCCCACGGCCGCCCGGCTGCTGGGCATCCAGGGCCTCCCACCGGACGACGGCACTCTCCACCTGGCCACCCCGCACGACACCATCCGAAGCCGCCAAGGCGTCCATGTCCACAGAACCCTCGTACCCGACCATGCCCACACCACGCTGCGCGGCATCCCCTTGACCACCCCCGCCCGCACCTGCGCTGACCTCCTCCTCCAGCTCCAACGTGCCGAGGCGGTGAGCATGCTGGACTCCGCCCTCCACCAAGGCGTACTCACAGCTACCGACCACCTCACCCTCCCCACCCACCTGTCCGGCCGCCCAGGCGCCCGCCGGGCCCGCGCCTGGGTCCCCTTGGCCGACGCTCGGGCCGAATCCCCCCTTGAGACCCGAATCCGCCTGATCTGCCTGGACGGCGGCCTGCCCCCACCCGTCCTCCAGTGGCGCATCCCGGATCCCGCGCAGAACCGCACCTACCGCATCGACCTGGGCTGGCCCGCCCACCTGGTCGGCATCGAAGCCGACGGCAAGGACCCCCACAGCACACCGCAGGCCCTCTACCAGGACCGCTTCCGCCAGAACCGCCTGGCCGCCCTCGTCCCCGGCCTGACCTTGCTCCGCTTCACCTGGGCCGACACCTACCGCCCGGACAACATCCTCGTCCCGCTCCGCCAGGCCCTCCAACGCCCATGATCCCCACGAACGCGACGCCAGGCCCACCCTGCAACACCCGGATGCGGGCCCAACGCCTCATCGGATGCGGCACCTTGCGCCGCGTGGAGCGGGTCCGGGGGTCATCGGCGTGACGTCGTACAGCCGACTCGCGTCACTACTTCGCCAGTTTCGCCAGCCATGGATGTCCGGGATAGGCGCGCTTCAGCCACCCGCCGAGGGCATCGCGCCGCGCCTGGCTCAGCAGCGGCAGGACCCCGTCGAAGTCGGCGTGATCCTTGGGCCGCACCGACTTCGCCTTGAACAACAGCACCACCTCTGGCACCAAGTACGGGATGCCGCCAGCCGTCCGTTCGACGATCGTGTCGTACGGCAGCCGCAGGCTCTCGTCCCGCCGACAGATCCACATCCCACCCTCGTGCGGCTCGCGGAAGACGTCGAAGAGGAACTGACCGCTCGCCGGATCCCGCAGCCAGGTCTGGTACGTGGCCGCGAGCGCCTCAGCTCCTGGACTTGCCCAGATCCGTCCCGAGCCCACCGCGTCAAACATGTACTCGGGGAAGCGGTCCCGAACCTCCGCGAACCCCGCCGCGGGCACTGCGATCTCCAGATCGCCGTGTGGCCGCGACTGTCCTCCGCGAAACAAATCCAGCGCCCACCCGGCCACGATGCACCAGGGCGCGCTGATCCCGCCCAACCGCTCCGCGACCTGTTCCGGCCCCCAGGCGTCCGCCCACCGGGCATGCAGCTCGTCCACGTCAAGGACGGCGCCGCCGGGCGGCAGAGAATCGGTCATCGGAACAACTTACTTTCGTGGTAACCGGGTTCAAGGATCGCCAGGCAGAGGCAGGTGCCGCTGACCTGGCTCTGTGCCTCGGTGAAGCGGGCGTTGAGATGCCCCTTGAACGGCTCCAGGACGCAGCCAAGCATCACTCACGGCAGCATGAGCAATCACCAAGGCGTGATCCATTGACCGAGAGGTACTGATGAGGCTGCTGCTGAGCTCGTGGTTTCTGACCCCCGACAGCCGCCCGTCGGCGCTGCCCAGCACCCTTCGTACCGGCAAAGCAGGCATCGTCTTGAACGCGCTCGACCAGTACGGCCCCTCACGCGCTCGCGATTATGCCCGTGAGAGGCGCACTCTTGAGACTTTCGGCTACTCCTGCGAAGAACTCGACCTCCGCGACTACTTCTCCGCCCCCAAGGAACTCCCCGAGCGCCTGGCCGACCTCGACCTCGTCTGGGCTCTGGGCGGCAACGCGTTCGTCCTGGCCCGCGCCATGACCCAGACCGGATTCCGCGATGCCCTCCATGAGCAGCAGCATCGTGCCGAGTTCACCTACGGCGGCTACTCGGCGGGAGCCTGCGTCGCCGGACCGGACCTCAAGGGCATCGACCTCATGGATGACCCAACCGTCCAGCCCGAAGGGTATCCACCGGCCGCCGCACCGGATTGCCTCCTCCTGGTGCCCTACCGGATCGTTCCCCACTGGCGATCCGAACACCCCGAAGCGGAAGGCGCGGAGCGCGCCGCCGCCCACCTCGCCGAGAGCGGGCTGCCGCACCGATGTCTACGCGACGGGGAGGCGGTCAACATCCACGACACCACCGGGCCAGTCAGCTGACCGCCGAAAGAGCCGCACCTTGTACGGATCGCCGGCAAGCCGATGGCGCTCCACTACCGCAACGGTCAGCAGGTGTTCGAAGCAAACAGGAACGACGCGGGTATGGAGATGGCGCCCGACGGTGACGAGGACGGCGAGTCGCGAACTATGAATCTGCTGGCCCCGAGAACGGGCGTCAATTTCAGCGAGGAAGACCCGCAATCACCGCTTCATTAGCGACACGGGCGACAAGCGTCCAGCCAGGATCCGCAACCCCATGCCGCACCCGATACACGCGGCGTCGCCTACGTCCTGGCCGTCGCCTGTTCGCCCCGGGGGAAGAATCCACCACAGCCGCACCCCCGACCGCGCGGATACTATCTCCAACCACCTGGCCCCCTCGCCCCACCCCGTTTCACCGGAGCCGACACCTACCACCCGGACAACATCCTCATCTCTCTCTGCCAGGCCCTCCAACGCCCGTGATCCCCACGAACGCGACACTATGCCCACCCTGCAGGGCCGAGCGCGGGCGCAACGCCTCACCGGACGCCGCGCCCTGTGCCATCTCCGAACTTGCCTTCCCTGACGCCTCCCACGAAGGCAGCCCACGCATCAACGGCGAAGGAAAGTGCCGGACCCCGGAAGCCTTGGAGTCCCGCACCCCACCCGCGCCCAGAGACGTGCAACCTGAACGCACTCATTCCCGCGCCAGTGCAGCCACCTCCCGCGCCACCGCCGCCGTCAGTTCGAAGGGCACGACCCCCGAGCAGCCTGCTGCCGTCCCCGCCCGCAACCGCACCCATCCAGGTCCCCGACTACCACCGTCGATTCCCACCAGCCCGCTATGTAGTCCACCCCGCGCACCCAGCCGGACCACCCCAGTTGCTTGCAGGCTCGGGGGTGGTCCGGCGTCGTATATGTGGTTGTCGCGACTGCGGCTCACCCGGTTGGCGCATACCTCAGTACCGTTGTCGGCCGCCTGGGTAGTGGATCGGCTCTCGGCACTCCGGCGCGTCAGCAGGCACAGACTCAGCACCCAACGCGTAGCACAGAGCCGCGTGCAGTTGTTCCGCCTCGGCCACCGTCAGCAGCAGCGAGGCAAGGGCGACGTGCTGCCCGGAGCGGACGACCTGAAGTGGCAGCGCCAGGTCTCCATTCCGCTCACGGCGCAGACCGCGCCCCGGGACAAGCCCGACCTGCCACCCCTCTGACGCACCTGATCGGGCTCGGCTCATTCGCACGCTCCCCGCTCAGACTCCGGAGCGTCGTCCGGGCTCTCGTGCGGCTCGCTGTCGGCACAGACAGGCAGCCGACCACCCCGACTCTCGGCGACCCGAAGCGCGTCGCTCAGCGCCTCGCGCAGGCACTTGACGAGGAACCTCAACTCCCCCTTGCTCACCTTATGAGCGCGCAGCATCTCGCCCGCGTGGCCGAGGAGTTCGGCGCCCGAGGTCAGCTGCGCGGCCTCCATCTCATCGGCGAGCCTCGACAGACGACTGTTGCCGTCGTCCGTCACGAGATAGCAGCGCTTCCCGGCCGAGTCCGGCCACGGCAGCAGACGAGGCCGCGTACTCATGTCGCCACCGCCTTTGCCCGATGTCCGACGGCACCACCCCGCCGCTGGCGCTCATGCGCGACCACATGCGACCGGACAAGCCCCGTACCCGGGACGTCCGCGCCACGCGGCAGCCATACGTGAACCAGAGGGAGACGCGACAGACGAACTGTCGGCGTATCCAGGCGCCGGACGTCTGGCCGAATTCCAACGGCCCGATGCCGCCCTGGAGCAGGCAGCAACAGCTGTAACAGCCATTCCGCAAATCGGGCGGTATTCTTCCGCATTGTTGACGCTCCTTTGCAGCGTTGACCACGCCCCCGGACGCAGCCACGTCGCGGGGGTCTCTTGCGTCTGCCAACTGTCCTGCGGAATGACCGTGCTGACTTCCCGCCCGTGGCTATCCCCATGATGGGTAGGCTGACGGTCACGACTTTGCGACATACTGTCACCAGCAGGCGCAACGGGGCACACGATGACCGATTACCAACCGCCGACGGCACTACCGCGAGAACTTCTCAACCACGCAGAGATGCGCGCCGCGATCGTGGCCCACGACTTCAGCGCCGTCTTCTCCCTTGCCCGAGACTTAGCCAAGATCAGCTACTCGAAGATCGCCGCCGAGTGTGACATCAAGCCCGAACGAGTCGGCACCCTGGCACGTGGCCAGGGCCGCATCACGTCGTTCGACAAGATCGCGACGATCGCCGACGCGCTGCGCATCCCCGGCCATCTACTCGGCCTCGCACCACGCGACTGGGAAACGGCAGTCGCACCCGGTCACGCCCCGACCGCCTCAGCACGCATCACATCCACGACCCGAGAGGGAAGCGAAACAGTGCTGCGCAGGGAATTCTTCCGAGCCTCGGCCGGGGCAGGTCTGGTCCTCGGCCTGCCCGAGCTGACCCCGATCAAGGCGAGCCGACAGATCGGCCGAGACGTGCCCGAACAGTTGCGACAGCGCACGGCACGGCTGCGGCGGCTCGATGACGTCCTGGGCGGAGGAGACACCTATCGCGTCTACCTCGGCGAGTACCACGCGACCAAGACGATGCTTCGAGAGGGCAGCTACACGGAGGAGACAGGCCACGCGCTCCTGTCCGTCCTCTCCGAGCAGGCTCAGCAAGCAGGATGGGCCGCATTCGACGCTGGCAAGCACGCCGACGCCAGCAGCCTCTACGAGGCCAGTCACCAGGCCGCCACCGAAGCGAAAGACACCGCCCTCGCCGGCAACGCCCTCGCCTTCCTCGCCTACCAGAAGATCAACGCGGACCGCACTGCCGGGATAGATATCGCGGTTGAGTCCTGTAGCACAGCAGGCCCCGGCGCCCCGGCAGGCGTACGCGCGCTGCTCTACGGACGCCTCGCCTGGGCGTATGCCGCCGCTGGTAACGCGGACGAGACCGAACGTGCCCTCGATGCCGCTGAATCCGCGCTCAGAGAGGACGACGGCATTCCGCAACCCGACTGGGCAGCGTGGGACGGAAACGGGCTGCACATCATGGCGGGCCGGTGCTGGACCGAGCTGTGTCGCCCGCTTCGCGCCGTTCCCGTGCTGGAGGACTTTCTCTCCCACTACGACGACACCCACGCCCGCGACAAGAGCCTCTACCTGTCGTGGCTCGCCGACTCCTACCTGGCCGCCGGAGAGATCGAGCAGGCCGCGGCCATCACCGGCCGCGCCCTGGAACTCTCCGCCGGAGTGGCATCCGTCCGCCCCCGCCAGCGCCTCGCCCCGATCCTCCACCAGCTCAGGGCCCACCAGGACCTTCCGGCCGTGGCCGACGTCCTGGAGAAGGCCAGGGCCTGAGAGGTCAGCTCCCGGGATTCGGCTCAGTCGTCCGCTCCACCCACCGCAGATAGGCATCCGCCCCCGCGACGATCGGCACAGCTGACACCTCGGGGTTCTTCCACGGATGATGCTCCAAGAGGTGCGCCTCAAGATCGGCGTAACGGTCGGCACGGGTCTTGAACAAGAGCTGCCACTCTTCCCCCGTACCGAACTCACCCTGATGCCAGAAGATGGAGACCACCGGCCCGACGATCTGCGCACCGGCCGCAAGCCGAGCCGTCACCACCGACCCCGCCAGCTTCTCGGCTTCCGCACGGGTCTCCGTCGCCGTCGCCACCTGAAGGAAATCAGTCATACTGCGAGCCTAGCTTCGAGCCATCGGACGCCGCCCCAGAGCACGCGGTCGGGACTGACCATCAAGGCCTTTGGCCACAAGCCGGCGGGGGCGTTGCTCAGCCACAAGCCAGTGATCCCTGGAACGTCGCAGGTCACTGAACCGGGGCGGTTCACACAGCCATTTCGGCGAATCTCAAAAAGCATAGTTTTGAGATTTACTCGCAAGCTGGTCAACCACGCCGTGGAGCACGCCAGCGTGGACTATTCACGTACCAAGAGGCGGGGCTCGTCGTCCTCTCCCTCCTGAACATAGACCTCGGGACAGGCTGCAACAAGTTCACCGAGCACCTCTTGGAAGTTGTCCGGGGTAACTCGGTCCTGGAAGCCTACGATGGAATCGAGGGTGGTTTCCAGGGAGTCACCGTAGACGGGGTACACGGTGACCTGCCTGCCGTCTGGCGAAGTCAGCGTGAGAAGCAACTCCTGCCTCTCATAATGGTGCTCAACCTCGGCCACCATACGGCCATTGTCGTAGAACAGGGAGGCCAAGTCGAGAGTGCTGGCCCCTTCGGCCATGTCCCATCCAGCCTCCCTGAGCCGCTCCAGCACACGCCTCTCGTTTTGCTTGTGAAGTTCGTCGTCCGACACCTCTACGAACCTTTCTTTGCACCTGCTTTATCTAGGTACTCATCGACTCGGTTCTTTTCATCGGCCAGAATTTGTTCATCCTTGGGCGAGAGCTTTTCCCTTGGATCACCAAGCAACTTCTCTGCGACGATCTTCTCCAAGCTGAGTACCTCCAGCTCGAACCCCTTGTCATTAAGGGACTTCAGCACATTGATTGCTATGCCTTCCCCCTCTGCGGCGTACGAGCTCACGATGCGGATCGTGAAGTCGACATCATACCCCTTGCCTTGCAGTTCATTCTTGAACTCCTCGAGAGCTGGGCCGCAGCCTTGACAGGGCCGACGAGTCAGTGAAAGTTGAAGCTCATACTTCCCCTTGGCCCGATCACCTGTGAAATATCTGCTTCGCAGAATTCCGATCATGTGCTGTTCAGCGTGATGGCTTGTGTCGCCCTCGTCCGAGCCCGGTGCTTTTCTCTGCACGAGAAACTTTCCGAGGTTCTCCTGCTCGCCACTGGGATCCGTCACATGCACCATGCAGGCGGTACGCGGGAAGCTTAATTGGAGATCAGAGACTCGGAAGACAAGCGACCTGCGCAGGGGGGAGGCACGAATCAGGACCTCGAACTCTCCCGGGTGCTCCTTCTTGGGAGCGAACTGGAGAAGCTTGAGACCGTGGCTTTGGTGACGACCGAAGGCACTCTCTGCGACAGTGGCCGCCTTGTCTGCAGAAGGAGATTTCCCGAGGCCGCTCTTGACGTCATGGACGACATCGGTGAAGACGTCGCGTTGCCCGTTCCTGCCATCACCGTTCTTCGCCTCGTCACCCTTCTTATCCTGACCCTTGAGCTTGGCCCAGATCCTCTTTCCCATCTGGGCGATCTTGGCGGCGATTTTGTCTATGGCTCGGTTGACCGGGCGGGAGACTTTTTGGAAGACCTGTTTGATTTTGTTGGCCAGGCCGCCGATGCCCAGGAGGGACGCCAGGAGGCCGATGAGGAGGGGGATGCTGGCTGCCAGGGCGGTTTCGACCATCTTCGGGACGCCGGCGGAGCCGCCGTTGGCGATGGCTATGACCGCGTCCAGGACGGCGTTGACGAATTCGACGATCTGGGCGCCCTGGTTCACGATGAACGAGACGATGTCGATGATCCCCTTGACCGCGCGGACGAAGGCCGAGGCGGGGTTGAGGAGGGAGAGGATCCAGGTGATGCCGGCGATGATGACGGTGGGGATGAGATAGGATTTCAGGTCGTCGAGGATGGTGGATTTGAGGTCGCCGGTTTCGGCGGTGATTTCTTTTGCGGCGCCGGCTGGGCCTTCGGTGGCGAGGGCCTTGGCTACGGGGACGGACTGTTCGGCCGCGCTCATGGCCTGGTCGGGGACGCCCTTGCGGGTGATGCGGGCACGGATGTTGGCCCAGGTCAGGCCCAGGAGCGAGGCGATTAGTTGGATGATCCCCTTGAGGTCGAATTTGGACGGGATCTCTATGCCCGCTTTGGCCGAGGTGCCCAGTAGCCAGGAGACCAGGCCGGTTTGGAGGTGGGTGGCGATGTTGGAGATGAACTGCTGAAGGCCGGCGCCGACGGCGCGGACCAGGTTGCCCAGGAAGCCGATGGGGTCCTTGATGATCTTCATGATGGCGCTGGCGGCCTTGGCCAGGATGCCCATCAGGAGGTCCTTCAGCTCCTTGATGGTCTTGATGACGCCGACGACGGCGTCAACGGCCTTCTGGACGAGGCCCTTGTTCGCTTCCTGGAGTTTTTTGATCTCCTCGTCGACCGCGTTGAGGGCCTGGGTGTACTTCTGGGCCAGGGTCTGGACGAGTTGCTGGGACTTGTCGTTGACCTCGGATTCCAGGTCGTCGAACTTGCCCGCGAAGTCCTTGGCCGCCTCCTGGCCGTACTGCTTCAGGTCGGCGGGGAGCTTGTCGACCTCCGTTTTGATGTCGGCGCGGCCCTGGGCGATGCGGGCCTTGGCCTTGCCTAGTTCGGCGCCGATCGTGTCGGCGATGGACGAGATGACGCCCTGCATCATGTTGACGTAGAGCTTGCGGGACTCCTGGAAGAGCTGGTTCGCCTCCTCCGGCATCCCGGCGATTTTGTCCTTGGCCCACTTGGCCGGGCCCCAGAATCCGCCGTAGCGCTTGTCCTTGTACGCCTTCATCCGGCGCTTCTGGTCTTTGTTGAAGGCGTCCCGGGCCTTCTTCTCGCCCTCCTCGAACTGCTTGTCGACCTTGCCGTCCAGGCCCTCCAGGACTCCCTCGACGTCCTTCTTCGTGGCGTCGAAGACCTTCTGGAGCTTTGCGGTGACCTCCTCCCGTTTCTGCTCGTCCTTCGACTTGGCCTCGCCCTTGCCGCCGTCGACCTGTTTGCCCGCGCCCGCGCGGGTGGCGGTCAGGGTGGCCATGGCCTGGGTGCCGGCCGCGGCCGCGTTCGACTTGGCGGTGGCCAGTTGTTGCTTCTCCGCTCCCCGGGCCTGCGCCGGGGCCTGCGCGGAGTGCTGCTCGGCCTTCTTCTTCTCCCCCAGGGCGTCGGTGAACTCCGGTTCGTTGCTCTTGGCCAGCTGCTCCTCGGTGACCTCCGCGTCCGCCATCTGCTGGTCGGTCTTCTTCGGGCCCTCGGAGAAGTCCGTGACCTCGGGCGGCTGCTGCTGCGGTGTCGCGTCCGCGGCGTTCGGCGCGCCCGGGTTGGCCGGAGGCTGGTCCGGCTTCATCGGGGTGACTTCTTTTTCCTTGGCCTGCGAGGTGTCCGGGGCGGCCTTGGTGGTGGTCTCGATGTCCTTCGACGACGCGTTCTTGCCGTCCGTGACCTTGCCGTCGACCTCGCCCTTGATCTTCTCGGCCTTGCCGGAGCCGGAGAACTTGTCCGCCTCGTCCAGGTTCTTCGGCGCCTGGTCCGCGATCGCCTTGTTGACGGCCTCGATGAACGCCGCCTTGTTGAACTCCCCCGGCTTCGCGTCGTTCATCTTCTCCGCGTTGGCCGCTTTGCCCTGCGCCTCCTTGTCGTCCGGCGGGGCCACCGCCGCGTCCTGCGCGGACTGGGACTCGCTCGCCGCCGGGTTGTGCTGCGACAGCTTCTGCTTCTTCGCGACGACATCCGACTGCACCTTGCGGAATCCGGGAGCCTGCGACGGCGGGGGCTTCACCGGGGCCGTATAGCGCTGCGCCACCAGGCGGGAGACGGCCGCGTTGCCCGCCATGCGCTGGAGGCGGTGGAGGTGGCGTGGGGTCAGGCCGGGCGTTTGTTCCGGGGGCGCTGCCGCTTCGGGTGTGCGCTGTGTCGGGGTCGCACGGTCTTCCTTCGCAGCAGGCTTTGTGGCCTTCGCGCCCTTCACCGGATCACCCCGTCACCGGTCGGTCGGCACTGCGTCCGCGGCATATCTGTCAGGGTGCGGTGCCCTACGGCCCGGAGGCCCTGACGGCGGGGTAAAGGTGGGGGCAGAGCCTTCTGCCCGATAGGGAAAGAACCACTGCTGCCCCTTCGGGCACCCGGCTCTGTACGCGGGGGCGACCGAAAGCCCTTTCCCATTGATCCTTTGCCCGGGAAGAATCGCTTCGTTTCCCCGGTCGAGGAGAGTGGCATGCCGTCATACCTGTCCCCGGGTGTCTACGTCGAAGAGGTGGAATCCGGGTCGCGGCCCATAGAAGGGGTCGGCACTTCCGTCGCCGCCTTCATCGGGTTCGCGCAGAAAGGGCCGTTCAACGAGCCGACGCTCATCACCAACTGGACCCAGTTCACGAGCGTATTCGGCGACTTCGTCGAAGGGACCTATCTCGCCTCCTCCGTCTACGGCTTCTTCGCCAACGGCGGCGGCATCTGCTACGTCGTACGCATCGGCGGAGGCGGTCAGGGAGATCAGGGAGATACGGGCGCGAGTGCGCCTAAGGAGATCGGCTCCGCGACCACCGCCCAGCTCGGGCCCTACACCGTACGAGCCCTCCCCGGCGTCACCGGGGAGATCACCGTCGAGGTGGCCGACCCCGAGGGGGAGGACCCGCCGCAGGATGTCTTCACGCTGGTGGTCAAGCGGGACGGGGCGGTCGCGGAGACCTATCCGAACGTGACCACCAAGCGCAGCAAGGAGAACGTGGCCACCCAGGTCAGGGCGCGGTCCCAGCTGATCAGGCTGGAGGAGCCCGGCAAGGGCGCCGCGCCCGCGCGGCCCGAGGCGCAGTCGGTGACCCTGGCGGCGGCCCCTGGCGCCGGGCCGGGGGCGGCCGTGCCCGACGCGCTGTCGGCGGACTCGTACGTCGGCGACCCCGACCAGCGCACCGGGTTCGGCGGCCTGGAGGCGGTCGAAGAGATCACGATGGTGGCCGCGCCGGATCTGATGAGCGCCTATCAGCGAGGCGTGCTGGACCTGGAGTCGGTGATCTCGGTCCAGCGTGGGCTGATCACGCACTGCGAGGCGATGGGCGACCGGATCGCGATCCTCGATCCCCCGCCCGGTCTGAGCCCGCGGCAGATCAAGACCTGGCGGGAGGAGACGACCGGCTTCGCCTCCAAGTACGCCACCCTGTACTACCCGTGGATCAAGGTCTTCGACCCGGCGGTCGGCCGCGATGCGTTCGTACCGCCGAGCGGGCATGTCGCCGGGGTGTGGGCGCGCAACGACGACTCGCGCGGGGTGCACAAGGCGCCGGCGAACGAAGTGCTGCGCGGGGCGGTCGCGTTGCAGACCCAGATCACCAAAGGCGAGCACGATCTGCTCAATCCGATCGGCCTGAACTGCATCCGGGCCTTCCCCGGCCGCGGCATCCGGGTGTGGGGGGCGCGGACGCTGGCCGACGATCCGGCCTGGCGCTATCTCAATGTGCGGCGACTCTTCAACTACCTCGAGGAGTCGATCCTCGCCGGGACCCAGTGGGTGGTGTTCGAGCCGAACGACGACGCCCTATGGGCCCGTGTCCGGCGCACGATCTCCGCGTTCCTGGTCAATGAGTGGCGCAAGGGGGCCCTGTTCGGGGTGACCCCGGACGAGGCCTTCTATGTGAAGTGTGACCGCGAGACCAACCCGCCGGAGAGCATCGACGCGGGGCAGGTCATCTGTGAGGTGGGAGTGGCCCCGGTCAAGCCCGCGGAGTTCGTGGTGTTCCGGCTCGCCCAGCTCTCCGCCGGGACCGGCGGGGTCGACGAGTGACCACGAGTGAATGACCGATTGAGGAGGTCTTATGCCGCTCGCCGAATTTGACAGTTCCGTCGGCCATTCCTTCGGATTGGAATTCGACAGCGTTCTCATCCGGCAGATCACCGAGGTCAGTGGTCTGAAGATGGAGCAGGACGTCATCGAGCTGAAGCAGAACACCGCGGACGGAAAATACGCGATCAAAAAACTGCCGGGCCGGCCCAAGGCCGGTGAGGTCACCGTCACCCGCGGGCTGACCGAGGACAATAGCTTCGAGCAGTGGATCAAGGATTCCCGGTTCGGGAAGATGGTCAGCGCCCGCCGCAATGGCTCGATCATCGTCTACGACTACGAGGGCATGCCGATCAAGCGCTACAAGCTCATCAACGCCTGGCCCAAGTCTCTGGAGATCAGCACGCTCAAGGCCGGAGACACCTCGGTGCTCACCGAAAAACTGTCGATCACCTACGAGAGTGTGGAAGTCGACTGATGCGGCGCGCGTTCGCCCCCTCCGCGCGGCAGGAGGAGGGCACCGGTGAGGAGCCCGAAAGCGGTACGCTGCGGACCGAGTTCGCCTTCGAGCTGCCGCGCGGATACGTCGACGAGTCCGGCACCGTGCACCGCAGCGGTGTGATGCGGCTGGCGACCGCCCGCGACGAGCTGATTCCGCTACGGGACGACCGGGTCCGGGAGAACTCCGCGTATCTCTCCGTCGTGCTCATCTCCCGCGTGATCACACGCCTCGGCACGATCGACGACGTCCACCCGGGCGTCGTCGAGGACCTGTTCGCCTCCGATCTCGCCTTCCTCCAGGACTTCTACCGCAGGATCAACGCCGAGGGACACACCCGCGCCGCGGTCACCTGCCCCTCCTGCCACGAGAACTTCGCGGTGGACCTGTCCGGCGGTGGTCGCCTGGGGGAATCGTGACGTACGCGACCGACCGGATCTACGAGGAAGTCGCGTACCTCGCCTACCACTTCCACTGGCCCCTGGACCAGATCCTCGACCTCGAACACCCCGACCGCCTGCGGTATGTCAACCACATCGCCCGCCTGAGTGAGCGGTGAGGGCGGATGGGATTGCTGTCCTGGTGGAGTGGGGTTCGGCGCGGTGGGTCCCGGCCCGGTCCGGCCGCGCCCCCTGCGCCTGACGCGCCTGACGCGCCGGGCGCATCCGCCGTGCCTGGGTGGCTGGAGTTGCCCGCCCTGCAGCGTACGGTCGCCGAACCGGAGTTGGTGACCGACCCCAGCGGATTCCGCGACTCCCTGGACACCTGGCGGGACTCGTCCTTCCTGACCCCGCTTGGCCACCTGGTCAGCCCCGAGGCGCCGTCCGGCCTGGGGCATGGGCTCGCAACGCCGGGCGGTACGGTCGGCGGCGGGCCTGACACGCCGACGGTGAGTCGCGTGTTCGACCTGCCCCGGAGCGGCGGTGGCGGTGGCGACGTTGAGCCCTCCGGCGCCCCCACCGTAGCCCTGCAGCGGGTCGCGGGCTTGAGCGTCGTGGAGCCGCTGATCTCCGCTCGGCCACCGGCCATGCGGATACGTCAGCTGCCCGTGCAGCGGGCCGTCCCGGATACGGACACCACTCCGCCCGCCGTCCAGCGGCGCTCCGCGGCGCCCACGCCTCCCACGCCTCCCCGGCCGCTCACCGTCGGTCTCGGCGAGCCGCTGGCCGGGCTGCCGCCCACCGCGCAGCGCACACCCGCCGCGAGCACCGGCGCCGTACCGCTGGACGAGCCCGGCGGCGGTGCTGCGGAGGCGGAGCAGGCCGAGGTGTCCCGGCCGCTGCTCGGCGACGATCCGCTGGAAGTCCGTACGGCCGACAGCGAGCCGGTGCCGCCCACGTCACCCGCACCACCCGCACCACCCGCGCCGATACCCGCCGCGCCCCATCTCCCACCCCGGTCCCTCGCGGACTGGCCGCCGGCTCCGATCCAGCGGGCCTCGGCGGCCGGGACTCCGGTGGCGGAGGTGCCGCCCGCACCGGCCGCGGGGCCGGTGGTGCCTCTGGTCGCGCAGCGGTCGGTGCCCCTCTTCTCTGGGGTGCTGCCGCCCTCGGTCGACGGCCCGTCGGGAGGTTCCCCGTCCGCCGCTGCCGAGCCTCCGGTCGTACCGGTGAGGTGGTCCGACCCGAATGACGAGCCCCTGGCGGGCAGGGCCGTTGGCGTCTCAGGAGTGCCCTCCGCTCAGCGGTCCGTCGCTTCGGCGGCCGCGCCCCCGCCCCCGTCGGTCTCCCGTGTCACAGCTGGGCCGTCGAAGCCCCCGGGCGGGCGGCTGGTCGACGCCGGGGCGGTGGCCATCGCCGCGGGTGTGGCGCAGCGTATGGCCGATGGGTCGGTGGTGTTCCAACCCCCGTCACCAGGGCCCCCGTCGTCAAGGCCCTCTGCGCCACCGTCGCCCGCGCCGCCACCATCGGTTGCGCGCGCCGCCACCCCCGCCATTCCCTCCGTACCGCTCCCTCCACCCGTCCAGCGCGACTCCGAGAACACCGAGCCCCCACCCCCCGAACCCGAACCCGAACCCGCCCCCGAACCGCCACAAGCCTCCGAAGCCGCCACCCCTCCGGCCCCCACCACCCACGACGGCAAAGGCGGGCCGCCGAAGGTCGACGACGAGCTGGTCCGGGCGCTGTACGCGCCGCTGAGCCGACTGCTCAAGGCGGAGCTGCGGCTGGAGCGCGAGCGAGCCGGTTTTCTGATCAACACCAGGCACTGACAAGTGCGGAGAGAAGGGAGACGGCGTGGCCGTTACCGATGACCCGGCGGTCAGCGTCTGCTTCGTCGTCACCGTCGACGGTATCGAGCTCGGCTCGTTCAACACCTGCGAGGGCCTGGGCTGTGAAGTGGTGCTGGAACAGCGCGAGGAGGGCGGCAACAACATGCATCTCTGGCAGCTGCCGACCCGCCTGAAGTACCCCAACATCAAGCTGTCCCGGCCGCTGACCCGCGACACCGAGAAGGTGGCCAAGTGGTTCGCGAGCATGACCACCGGCATCCGCCGCAGGACCGCGCATATCGAGGCGCGTACGGGCGACGGCCGCAAGGTGGCCCAGTGGGGGCTGCTGGAGGTCGTGCCGGTGCGCTGGACCGGACCCTCGTTCAACCCGGAGTCCCCCAAGGTGGCGATCGAGACCATTGAGATCGCGCACCACGGTTATGTCATGGAGCCGGAGTCATGAGTTCACCCGTGGCGTTCAGCGCGGCGGGCGGGGCCGCCGCGGCCAAAGGTGCCAAAGGTGCCAAGGGGGGCGGCGGGGCGCGGCCCAAGCTGGAGCACGCGTATCTGGAGCTGCGCACCCCGCCACCCGGCGGCGGGCTGACCCCGGGCGGTGCCTGCGGACGTATCGACTTCCAGTTCAACCCCAAGGAGCTGAGCCTGACCAAGGCCGCGGCGTGGAAACGCACTCCCGCCAAGGGCGCGAAGAGCGCCGGGCCGCCGGAGTACCAGGGGCCGCAGCCCAGCAAGCTGACGGTCGAGATGTTCTTCGACGCGAGCGACACCCAGGACACCAGCGTCGTGACCTCCGTGGAGCAGCTGTTCACCTGCTGCGTACCGACCAATGAGACACGGCAGCAGCAGCGTTCCTCGCCGCCGTGGGTGGTGTTCCACTGGGGCGGGCTGACCGGGTTTCCCGGCTATGTGAGCCAAGTGCAGGCGAAGTACACCCTGTTCACCACCTCCGGTGTGCCGATCCGGGCGGTGTGCCAGGTGACGATGGAGGAGATCACCGGGGACACCCCGGGGCAGAACCCGACATCGGGCGCCCTGCACGCCCGCCGGGTGCACCGGGTGCGCGCCGGTGACACGCTGCCGCTGCTGGCCTGGCGGGAGTACGGCGATCCGGCCGCCTGGCGGGTGATCGCGGAGGCGAACGGAATCGACGATCCGATGCGCCTGGCAGGCGGCCGTGAGCTACTGCTCCCCGCTCTCGATGAGCTGGAGCGTCTCGAAGCCACGGCCCAGGAGCAGGGCCGGAGCGCCGGCCACGGCAGGGGGCGGTGAGGCAGGCATGGTCAATCAGAGTGTGGCGAAGTCCCTGGTCGTGGAGTTCGGCGGCCGGCCACTCCCGCCCGCCCTCGCCAACACGCTCGTCGAGGGGTACGTGGACGACAGCCGCACCCTGCCCGATCTGTTCGTGCTGCGCTTCCGCGACCCCAGCCGGGCGCTGCTGGAGCAGGCGGGGCTGACCATCGGCACCGAGGTACGGCTGCTGGCCGGCGCGGGCGGCGGGCCGTCGCCGCGCCCGCTGCTGTCGGGAAACGTCACCGCGCTTGAGGTGGAGATCGACGACACCGGCACCTTCACCGTGGTCCGTGGCCTCGACGAGTCGCACCGCCTCTTCCGCGGCCGCCGGGTCGCGAGCTACCAGAACATGACACTGTCCGACATCTGCACCAGCGTCGCCCGGCGGGCCGGGCTTCGCCCCGGGAAGATGGATGTCGCGGGCCCGGTGCTGGAACACGTGGCGCAGCCCAACATCAGCGACTGGGAGTTCATCCGCGCGCTGGCCGAGGAGGCGGGCGCACAGGCGTATGTGACGGAAGGCCAATTGCACATCGCCAAACCGACCGAGGCGGGCGGCGCCCCGGATGTGTCGGCCCGCGCCGCCCGCGAGCCGCTGGTGCTGGAGATGGGCGACAATCTGCTGCGCTGCCGGGCCGGAGTGTCCGCCGCCGAGCAGGTGTCGGCGGTGGAGGTGCGGGGCTGGGACGTACGGGCCAAAGAGCCGCTGGTGGGGCGGGCCGACGCGGGGAAGGCGGCGACGCTGGACCTGGGCCTGACGGCGGCGGAAGTGGCGCGACCCTTCGGCGAGGCGAGCTTTGTGGTCTCCGACGCCCCGTACGGCAGCCAGGCCCAGGTGGACCAGGCGGCCAAGGCGCTGGCGGCGCGCATCGCCGGGTCGTTCGCCGAGCTGGAGGCGGTGATCCGCGGCAACCCGGAGGTACGGGCGGGCGGCGCGGTCACACTGGCCGGGGTGGGCAAACCCTTCGAGGGCCGCTATACGGTCACCTCCTCGCGGCATGTCTTCGACCCGGTGCGCGGTTACGAGACCTGGGTGACGGTCTCCGGGCAGCAGGAGCGTTCGCTGTTCGGGCTGACGGGCGGCGGCTCCGGCGGGAGTACGGACACCAGTGCGCGGTGTTCGGGGCTGGCCAACGGCACGGTCACCGACACCAAGGACCCGGAGGGTCTTGGCCGGGTCAAGGTGCGTTTCCCCTGGCTGTCGGACGAATACGCCAGTGACTGGGCACGGACCGCGCAGGCGGGCGGGACGGCGGGCGGCGAGGCGTTCATCCCCGAGGTGGGCGACGAGGTGCTGGTCGGGTTCGAGCAGGGGCATCTGGACCGGCCGTATGTGCTCGCCGGTCTGTACAACGGCAAGGACAAGCCGGGGCAAGGGGGGCAGGGAGGCCAGGGGCAGCCACAAGGTCGCGGCCCCGGCCAGGCACAGGGCCAGGCACAAGGCCAGGGCCAGGGCCAGGGGAACGGACAGGACCAGGACGCGGAGGCCGTCGACCCCACCAGCGGGGCGGTCAACAAACGCGCCTTCGGCTCGCGCGGCGGCAACAAGCTGGAACTGCTCGACGCCGCGAACGGCCCGCAGGGCGTACGGCTGGTCACCGGCGACGGAAAACTCAAGATCAATCTCGACCGCCAGGGCACCACCATCGTGGTGCACAGCGACGGCAAGGTCGAGATCGAGGCCAAGGAGCAGGTCTCCATCAAGGCGGGCAGCGGGGTGACGCTGGAGGCCGGCAAGGGCCCGCTGGAACTCGGCGGCGACTCGGTGAAGCTGACGGCCCGCAACGGAGTGGCGGTCGACGGCGGCAACGGCCAGGTGAAGCTGTCCACCGGCGGCACGGTGGAGGTGCAGGGCGGCCAAGTGGCGGTGGGCAGCACCAACCGTACCGAGATCAAGGGCGGCAACTCCCTCTCCGTCAACGCGCCCCTGGTACGGATCAACTGACCGACTCAGCAAAGCAACCGGACACCGCACACAGGAACAGACGAGGACAGTCAGGGGGCACCACACATGCCAGCAGCCGCACGCGTCGGCGATCCGACCGGTCACCCCGGCGTGGTCGGCCCGCCCGGCGAGCCCACCGTGCTCATCGGCGGCCGGCCCGCGGCCACCGTGGGCACCCCCCACCAGTGCAGCGCGCCCGCCGCCCATCCGCAGTCCCAGATCGCGCCGCCCGGCAGCGCCACCGTCCTGATCGGCGGGCAGCCCGCGGCCCGCGTGGGCGATACGGCAGGCTGCGGCTCGCCCATCACCGCCGGGTGTCCGAGCGTACAGATCGGCGGGTGAGCGGGCATGGGCCAGCAGTTCATCGGCGCGGGCTGGGCATTCCCGCCCCGTACGGACGCCACCGGCAGCATCGCGCTGGTCCGGGACGAGCGCGAGCTCGAGGAGTCGATCCGGCTGATCCTCGCCACCTCCCCCGGTGAGCGGCCGATGCGTCCGGAGTTCGGCTGCGCCCTGGGCGACTACGTGTTCGCGCCCGCCGACGCCGGTACGGCCGGACAGCTGGCCTACGAGGTGCGGCTGGCCCTGGAGCGGTGGGAGCCGCGGATCGAAGTGGCGGAGGTCGCCGTCCGGTTCGACGAGGCGGACCAGGGGGTGCTGTACATCGACATCAGCTACGCGGTGCGCGGCGCCAACGACCCCCGCAACCTCGTGTTCCCGTTCTATGTGATCCCGAACAGCGAGGACGGCACATGACGCTCCCCAGCCCCAACCTGGACGACCGGCGCTTCCAGAGCCTGGTGGACGAGGCCAAGCGGCTGGTGCAGCAGCGCTGCCCGGAGTGGACCGACCACAACGTCTCCGATCCCGGGGTCACCCTGATCGAGGCGTTCGCCACCATGGTCGACCAACTCGTCTACCGGCTGAACCGAGTGCCGGACAAGAACTACCTGGCCTTCCTCGACCTGATCGGCGTGCGGCTGTACCCGCCGACCGCCGCGCACACCGACGCCACCTTCTGGCTCTCCGCCCCGCAGCCGGAGCCGGTGCGCATCAGGGCCGGTACGGAGATCGCCACGGTGCGCACCGAAACCGAGGAGGCGGTGGTCTTCACCACCGGCCGGGACCTTTCGGTGGTGCCGTGCGCGCTGACCCACCTCGCCACCTGGCCGGCCTCCGGCAACGCCGCCGACCGCTCGGAGGAGCTGGCGCTCGGCCGTGACGTACCGTGCTTCGGCCCGACCCCCACCCCAGGGGACAGCCTGTACATCGGGCTGTCCAACCCGGTGCCCGGCTGCGCGGTGGTGCTGCGGCTTGACTGCCGGGTGGACGGGGTGGGCGTCGACCCGCGCCGCCCGCCGCTGCTGTGGGAGGCGTGGGACGGCAGCGCCTGGGTGGCGTGCGAGGTGGAGAAGGACGACACCGGCGGGTTCAACAAGGCGGGAGAGGTCATCCTGCATGTGCCCGCCACCCACACCGGCTCGGTGCTGGTACGGCAGTCCGCGGGCTGGCTGCGCTGCCGGCTGCTGCAGGCCGCACCGGACCAGCCCACCTACGTGGCGTCCCCGACGGTACGTCAGGCCGGCGCGTTCACCATCGGGGGCACGGTGGAAGCCGAACACTCCGAGAAGGTCGTGGAGGAGGTCCTCGGGCTGTCCGAGGGGGTGCCGGGGCAGGGTTTCCAGGTCGCCAGGCCGCCGGTGGTGGCGGGCGAGGAGCCGTTCGTGGTCGAGGTGGCGGAGGGCCCCGGCTGGCTGGAGTGGACCCGCGTGGACAGTTTCGCGCACTCCACCCCGTACGACCGGCATATCACCGTGGACCCCAACTCCGGCCAGGTGGACTTCGGCCCGGCGGTCCGGGAGGCCGACGGCACCCTGCGGCTGTTCGGCGCGGTGCCGCCGAAGGGGTGTCCGGTACGGGTGCGCGCCTACCGCACCGGCGGCGGGCGGCGCGGCAATGTGTCGCGCGGCGCGCTGCGGGTGCTGCGCAGCTCGCTGCCGTACGTGGCGCGGGTGGAGAACCGGCGGCCGGCGCTGGGCGGGGTGGACGGCGAGACCGTCGAGGACGCCCGGGTGCGCGGGCCGATGACGCTGCGCACCCTGCACCGGGCCGTGGTGCCGCACGACTACGAGCAGCTGGCCCGCGAGTTCGCACCGGACGCCGCCCGGGTGGCCTGCATACCGGCAGGTGAAGACCGGGCCGAGGGCGGGGACGGGGCACAGACGGGCGGGGTGCGGCTGCTGGTGGTGCCCGCGGGTGGCGACGACGAGCAGGGCCGGATCCGGTTCGAGGACCTCATCCCACCGCCGGCCACCTTGGCCAGGCTGGCCGACCATCTGGAGGAGCGGCGCCCGATCGGGGCCCAGCTGTCCGTCGAACCGCCCTACTACCAGGGCGTCACGGTGGTGGCCACCGTATCGCCGAGCCGCGGGACGGCCGCCGAACGGCTGCGCGACGCCGCCCTGACCGCGCTGTACGGCTACTTCAACCCGCTCACCGGCGGCCCGGACGGGCAGGGCTGGCCGTTCGGGCGGCCGGTCCACTCCGGTGAGGTGTTCGCGGTGCTCCAGCAGGTGCCGGGGGTGGATCTGGTCGAGGACGTACGGCTGTTCCCGGCGGACCCCGTGACGGGGCAGCGGGGCGAGGCGACCAACAAGATCGAACTCGATGGACACGCGTTGGTGTTCAGCTATGAGCACCAGCTCCGGGTGCGGGAGGCCTGAGTGCGCGGACTACTTCCCGGGCTGCCCACCGCCCACCCGCTGCTCCACCAGCTGCCGGCGGTCTACCACGGCGAGGAATTCCTCGAACGCTTCCTGAGCGCTCTGGACGAGATGCTGGCGCCGGTGCTGCTCACGCTCGACAACCTGCCCGCGCATCTGCATCCGCGCACCGCCCCCGAGGACCTGCTGGCCTGGCTGGCGCAGTGGGTGGCGGTGGAGGTGGACCAGGACCGCCCGGTCAATCAGCGGCGGGCGGTGGTGGCCACCGCCGTGACCCGCCACCGTCAGCGGGGCACCCGGCAGGGGCTGGCGGCGGCGGTCCGGGTGGAGACCGGTATCGAACCGGAGATCAGCGAGAGCGGCGGTACGTCGTGGTCCTCCGAGCCCGGGGCTGCGCTGCCCGGTTCGGCCCGGCCGTGGGTGACGGTACGGCTGCGGGTGCCCGATCCGGAGCGGTTCGACCGGACGCGGGTGGAGAAGCTGGTCGCGGCGGAGGTTCCGGCGCACGTTCCGTACCGGGTGGAGATCGTGGCCGCGACGGAGGAGGCGGGGCCGACATGATTTGCCCCGAGTGCGGACATCGCAATGCGGCGGGGGCGCAGTTCTGTGCGTCGTGTCAGGCGTTCCTGGAGTGGGAGCGGGAGGGGGCGACGACGGAGCCGACCGCCGCCCCTCGACGCCCCGGCGACCCGCTGGACGGCCCACCCGACGCGGGCCCGGACCACCATCGTCCGGACTCCTCGGCCACTCCGGCCACTCCGGCCACGCCCGCCACGCCTCCGGTGCCGCCCCGCCCGGATGCCGCACCGCGCCGGCCGGGCCGCCCCTGCCCACGGTGCCGGGCGGAGACCCCGTACGACCGCAGGCTGTGTGTGCGCTGCGGCGCGCTGCTCGACGTCGCGTCCGCGCCCGCCGCGAACCGCCCGCTGCCCTGGTGGCGGCGGATCTTCCGGCGCGGGGCCCAGCGCCCGCTGACGGCCGGGAGCCGGCCGAAGCTCAGGAACCGGCCGCGGCCCCGGCTGATGCTGCCGGTCGTGCTGCTCGTGCTGGCCGCGGCGGCCTGGTTCGGCCGCGGGCAGCTCTCGGAGCTGTTCACCTTCACCCAGGACCGGACCAGCGATCCCAAACCGCTGCACGCCGATCAGTTCCGCGGCTCCAGCCAGGCACCCGGGCATACGGCCCATGCGGCCTTCGACGGCTACAACAACAAGTACTGGGCGCCCGCCACCGGCGGCCCCGCCGACGGCCAGTATCTGGAGGCCGACTTCGACCAGCCGGTGCGGCTGCGGAAGCTGCTGATCACCTCCGGGAGCTCGGCGAAGGAGGCCGAGTTCCTGACCCAGGCGCGGCCCTCGGAGCTCACCGTCACGCTGGTCTCCTCCGAGGGGAAGCGCAGCACCAAGACCCTGAAGCTGAACGACAAGCCCGGCCAGCAGACCTTCGACGTCCCGGGGTCGGACGTCACTCGGGTGCGGCTGACGGTCGGCGGCGCGTACGGGGTCCGGTCCGATCGCCGGGTGGCCATCGCCGAGGTGGAGTTCTTCGGCCGGCGGTGACAGGTGATCAACGTACGTCAGCGACTCAGCCCGTGGACCAGACGCGGCGCAGCTGTTCGAAGCGGGTGGGCAGCGGGGGGCGCCGGGCGGCATAGGTCGCGTTCGTACGGTGGACGAAGCGGCGCCAGGAGAGCACCAGGCCCTGGCGGGTGATGGGCAGCCCGGCGGCGACCGTGATCCCGTTGTCATGGGTGTGGTGCACCGTCAGCAGCAACGCCCTCGGCACCGTCCCCTCCAGCTCCGCGCACAGCTCCTGACGCACCCGCAGCCACCGCCGCAGCACCATGACGGTGCCCGGATCCAGGCCGTGCCGGCGCGGGACGCGGTGCTTGCCGTGCTCGATGGTCACCGAGCCCGCGTCCAGGTCCAGCGCGTCGGTGGTGCAGCGCAGCAGGTCCCCGTAGCGGGCGCCGGTGGCCCGGGCAAGACCGACCACCACGGCCAGCCGCACCGTCTCCGGCCGGGTGCCCTGCTCCATCGCCTGCACCGACAGCAGCCGCCACACCCACTCCGCCTCGGCGTCCGACACCACCGGCCGCGGATACCGGTCGCCCGCCTCGTTCCCCGCCATCACCGTCCGCCTCTCCGGACCCGATCCGGACCCGATCCGGTCCGCTTGGCACACTATTTCATGCGACTCTCCTTCCCACTCCCGATCGCGGGCATTCCACGGCGGGCCTGCGCGGTACGGTCGCCGGGTGCGGTTGCTGCTGATGTCCGACACCCATGTCCCGCTGCGTGCCAAGCGACTCCCCGGGGAGCTGCTGACGCAGGTGGCGCGCGCCGACGTCGTGATCCACGCCGGGGACTGGGTCGACACCGCCACCCTCGATCTGCTCGAGGCCCGCTCCCGGCGGCTGATCGGGGTGTACGGCAACAACGACGGCCCGCCGCTGCGGGCGCGGCTGCCGGAAGTGGCGTACGCGGAGCTGGGCGGGGTGCGCTTCGGGGTCGTACACGAGACCGGGGCGGCGCGGGGGCGGGAGGCGCGCTGCGCCGCGCGCTTCCCCGAGCTGGATGTGCTGGTGTTCGGCCACAGCCACATCCCGTGGGACTCGATGGCCGAGGAGCGGCTGCGGCTGCTGAACCCCGGCTCCCCCACCGACCGGCGCCGTCAGCCCCACTGCACCTATATGACGGCCGAGGTGTCGGCGGGTCGGCTGACCGGCGTGGAGCTGCACCGGCTGCCGCCCCGCCGCTGATACGCGCGGGCCCGCGGCAGCTCAGCCCACGTGCACATGCGGGCGCCGGGCGCGGTCCGGCTCGGCCTCGCGCAGCACCTCGCGGGTGACGGGCGCGACCTCCCCCTGCCCGAAGAGGAAGAACCGCAGGAATTGGTGGATGGGGTTGCCCTCGGTCCACTCGAAGTAGATATGCGGCCGTTGGTCCGTCAGATCCCGTACGTGCAGCAGCATCCCGGCGAGCGCGTTGGGGATGGAGGAGCTGACCAGCGTCAGCACACGGTAGCGGCCGTGCAGCACCTCCCCGCACACCCGCAGCTGCGTCTCGAACTCCGACGGGTCCGCGACGGTGACCTCGACGAAGATGAAGTCCTCCTCGGCCGGCAGGTCGTTGTCGGTCCGGATCTGGCGGAGCTTGTCGCGGTACTCGGCCATATCGCGGCGGTCCGGCTCGTTGGCGATGAACCGGATGGTGCGGTGGGCGATGTCGCGGACGAACCGGTTGGCCATCGGGTCCAGGTCCACCTGGGTGACGCGCAGCTCGAAGGCGCGGGCGACCCGGGACATCAGGGACAGCCCGATGATGCCGGCGATGAAGCAGGCGCCGATCTTCACACCGTCCGGCCGCTCCACGACGTTCGCCGCCGTGGTGTACACGAAGACCGCCGCGATGGTGGCGAAGACCGCGGTCCAGCGGTGCTGTCTGGCCTTGCGCGCGGCGATGGTGACGGCGATGGAGGCGGAGGTGATGAGCACCAGCACCCCGGTGGCGTACGCGCCGCCCTGGGCGTCGACATTGGCGTCGAAGATCCAGGTCACCAGGAACGCGATGAGGGTGAAGACCAGCACCATGGGCCGCACCGCGCGCGCCCAGTGCGGCGCCATGCCGTACCGCGGCAGATAGCGCGGCATCAGGTTGAGCAGCCCGGCCATGGCCGAGGCGCCCGCGAACCAGAGGATGACGATGGTGGAGACGTCGTAGACGGTGCCGAAGCTGTTGCCCAGGTGTTCATGGGCCAGATAGGCGAGGGCGCGGCCGTTGGCGGCACCGCCGGGCTCGAACTCCCGGTGCGGGATCAGCAGGGTGGTGATGAAGCTGGTGGCGATCAGAAAGACGCTCATGATCAGCGCGGCCGTGGTCAGCAGCTTCTTGGTCCCGTGGACCCGCCCGACCGGGCGCTCCTCGGTGTCGCCGGGGTCCCCTTCGACATGTGGCATGACGGCCACGCCGGTCTCGAAGCCGGACAGGCCCAGCGCCAGCTTGGGGAAGATGATCAGCGCGATCCCGATCATCAGCAGCGGGTTGCCGTGTTCGGTGGTCAGCGCCGTGGTCCAGTCCGAGACCACATGCGGTTCGACGATCACACGTTGCAGGCCCACCACCACGACGACCAGATTCAGCGTCAGATAGATGCCGACCAGCACCACCGCAAGTCCGATGGCCTCCGTGAAGCCTTTGAGGAACACCGCGCCGAGCAGGGCGATCAGCACCAGTGTGACCGCTACCTGGTGGCCGCGCAGGGCGCCGCCGACGTTGGGGTTCTCGATCAGGTGGGCGGTGGCGTCGGCTGCCGAGAGGGTGATGGTGATCAGGAAGTCGGTCGCCGCGAACCCCAGCAGGACCAGGACGAACAGCTTGCCCTGCCAGAACGACAGCAGCCGCTCCAGCATCGCGATCGACCCCTGGCCGTGCGGGCTCTCCTCGGCCACCCGCCGGTACACCGGCAGCGCGCCGGCGACGGTGACCAGTACGAGCACCAGCGTGGCCACCGGGGAGAGCACGCCCGCCGCCAGGGCGGCGATGCCCGGCTGGTAGCCCAGGGTGGAGAAGTAGTCCACACCGGTCAGACACATGACCTTCCACCAGGGCCGCCCCGGGTGTTGCAGCTCGGCGTACGGACCGGGCTGCTGCCTGGCCATATCGGCCAGGCCCTCGAGCATCCAGGTGCGCAGGCGCCCCGGCTTCCCTCCCTCGGCGCCGGGGCCCGCACGGGCGGAGCTGGCCATGACGTACTCCTGTCGAACCGTTGGGTCGAACCGGCCGCTTGTCAGACGGCCAGGTCAGCGTACGCAACGGTCGAGTCGGAGCCGGTCATGGCACACCGTGCCCGGCCCGGGCACCCCGCGGGCTCACCCACCCACAAGGGCGCGCAGCGTCGCCGCCTCCCTCGGCAGGATCCCCTCATCGTCCCCGGGCACGAACTCCAGCAGTACGTCCAGCGGCCCTGGTACGCCTGCCCGCGCGGCCCGGTGGGCGCGCAGCCGCTCGAAGGCGGCGCGCCACATCCCCTCGCGGGCCGAAAGCGGCAGCCGGGTGGTGCCGGGCCACCAGGAGAAGGCGTGCACGGCGGCCACCCGGTCGATCAGCGTGTCGAGGCCGGACAGCGCCTCGGCGTCGGGCAGATCGACGGGTGGCTGCCAGTAGCTGTGCACCCTGTCCAGGCCCACCTCGTCAAGCAGCCCGAGCGCGTGGTCGGCGCCGTCGGTGAGGGTGTTCCGGTGGAATTCGTACGCGAGCGCCACCCCGGCACCGGCCGCGAGCGCGGCGGCGCGCCGGGTGTCCTCGACGATCTGCCGGCGCCGCTCGGGCGGGGTCTCGCGGGTGCCGGTGGTACCCGCCCAGATCCGTATCCGCGCCGCGCCGAGCAGCACCGCCGAGCGCAGGACCGCGTCGAACTCCTCCGGTTCGCTGACCCCGGCGCGGTAGTACGAGCCGTACGACGCGACCGCGAGGCCCGCCTCTTCGGTGGCCTCGCGCACCCGGCGGGCGGCCCGCTCGTCCCCGGCGGGCACATGGCGGTCAGCGCCCCACTCCACGCACTCCAGGCCCGCCCCGGCCACGGCGGCGATCACCTGGTCCGGGTCCAGATGGCGGAAGGTGACGGAGCAGATGCCCAGGCGGGTGGCGGCCGCGGGGGCGCCGGTCATGCCGTCCGCTCCGTCACCCGCGGCGCGTCCCCGTCCGGGCCGCCGCCGAAGTCCACCACGGTGCTGCGCCCGTCCGCCCAGCGGACCGTGACGGTGGTTCCGCTCACCTCGGCGGTGGCGAGCCCGGCCAGGGGCGGGGCGTCAGGGTCGCCGGTGAGCGAGGCGAGCGCGACGAAGACGGTGCCGGACTCCTCCCCGCCCACGGTGCCGGACTCCTCCTCGCCGACGGTCCCGACGGGGGCGCCGACGGTGCCGGTGAGTTCGGGGACCAGGGCCCAGGGCCCGTACGCGGTGCCCTGCGGGGCCCTGCGCACCGTGGAGCTCTGCCAGCCGTGCAGCGGCAGCAGCCGGCCGGTGACCTCGGCCCCCGCCACGCAGGTCTCCCCCGCCGGGCCGGCCCCGTCCGCCTGTTCGGCGGCGGTGTCCGGCGGGACGGCTACGGCCCAGCCGCTGTGGTGGACCGCCGTGCCCGCGGGGACGTTCACCGTACGGTGCACCCGCAGCTCCAGCGGGCCGCGCACCAGGGTCAGGCTGTCGATGCGCGCGGCGGGCAGTACGGGGCCGCCGTCCGGGAAGACGGGGATATGCGAGGAGGCCAGCCAGTTGGGGCCCGCGGCCAGCGGGGTGATCCGGAGCCGGAAGCTGCGCAGCCCGCGCAGTTCGAGGCCGATGTGGTTGTCGGGGGTGTTGGCGGCGCTCGTCGGGCCGGTGCGGGTGGAGTAGGCGAGGCGGGCGTACAGCGGGTCGCTGGGAGGCCGCTCCGCGTCCCAGGGGCGTAGCTTGAAACTGCCGTGGTTGTGCAGCCGCACCAGCCCGTCGCGGCCGGTGGTCTGCACCAGGAAGCCGGGTGCGGGCAGCGCCAGCACCCGGTCCCGGCCCTGGGACGGGGCCGGTTTCTCCGTGGCGGTCCACACCGGGTGGTCGGGCGGGAGCAGCAGGGCGATGAACCCCTTGGACGCCCAGTAGGGGGAGCCCGGTCCCGAGTAGCGCTGCAGTGTGGCCCCGTGGGGCCCGTACCAGCCCAGGCTCAGCACACCGTCCCCGGTGAGCGCGCCACGGTCGAGGAAGTGCCGCAGCGCCCCGCTGAGCAGGCGCCGGGTGGCGCCCGGGGGCAGCGGGGTGTGGTCGGTGAGGGCGCCGAGCGCGACGGCGGCACCGGCGGCGAAGCGGTACGTGAGGGAGCGGCCGTGGTGGATGGGGGCGCCGTCGGCGTCGAAGAGCAGCGAGAACCCTTCCAGGAACTCGCGCAGCCGCGAGCCGAGGTGGTCGAGCAGCGCTTGGTCGGCGGCCAGGTGGGCGTGCAGCAGCGGATACAGGTGCAGGGCCCAGCCGTTGTAGTGGTCGAAGGCCCGCCCGTCGCCGTCGGTGTACCAGCCCTGGCCGCGGTACCAGCCCTCCAGCAGGCCGAGGCCGCGCTCGATGGCCCGGGCGGTCTCGGCGTCGCCGCGCCCGACCGACTCCAGGAAGCCGGCGACGGTCAGCGGGAAGAGGTACCAGTTGTTGGGCGCGGGCGTGTGCCGCAGCGCGCCGCGCAGCCACTCCTCGGTACGGTCCCGGGCGGCGGCGGGCAGCCTCTTCCAGGTCCATGGCGCGGTCATGCGCAGGGCCAGCGCCACGGACGCCGCCTCCACCATCGGCTGGCCCTGGATGCCGTGATGGCCGATCAGCGGCCAGGACTCGGCGTCGTCCCGGCCGGGGGTGAGGGTGCCGCGCTCGATGCCCGCGGTGTAGCGGGGCAGAAAGCTGTGCGGGTCGGCTCCGCCTGCGCCCGCGACGCGCAGGGCGGCGAGCAGGAAGGTACGGGCGAATCCTTCGAGGCCGTCGGAGCGCACTCCGGACTTCGACGGCGGTCCGGGCAGGTCGATCAGGCCGTGGCCGGGGGTGGCGTACCGCAGGGCGGCACGCAGCATCCCGTCGGCGACGGCCTCCCAGTGGGCGCGGGTCAGCCCGGTGTACGGGCTGAGCGCGCGGTCGTCGGCGGGGAACGGGAAGGGGAGCGGCGCGGTGGGGGTGCTGGAGAGGGTGGGGGTGGGCATGGCGGGGGTACGTCTCCTACTCGCGTCTGTGCTGGATGGCCCGGTGTCCGGCCTCAGGCGTTTAGGCGTTCAGGCGTTCAGGTCTCCGACCTCACGCGTCACGCCGAGCGGTCCAGGACCTCCGGGCGTACCGGATGGGCGAACGGCCGCCCCTGGGCGTACGCCTCGACCTCGGCGATCGCCAGATCGGCGAGGCGTCTGAGCTCGCCGCCCTTGGACCCGGCGATATGCGGTGTGATCAGCACGTGGTCGCAGTCGTGCAGCGGTGAGTCGGCGGGCAGCACCTCCGGTTCGGTGACGTCCAGCACCGCGTACAGCCGTCCGGCCCGCACCTCGTCGGTCAGCGCGGTCTGGTCCACGATCGGGGCGCGGGCGGTGTTGATCAGCGTGCCGCCGGTGGGCATGGCCGCCAGCAGCTCGCGGCTGACCAGGCCGCGGGTCTGGGGCAGCAGCGGGGTGTGCACGCTGACCACGTCGCCGGCGGCGAACAGGTCACCCAGCGGGACCAGCCGGGCGCCCAGCTCGCGGGCCTCTTCGGCCGTGACGTACGGGTCGTACAGCAGCACGTCGAGGTCGTGCGGGCGGAGCAGTTCGATGACGCGCCGACCGATGGCGGAGGCGCTGAGGATGCCGACGGTCCGGCGGTAGTTGCCCGCGCCGGGGTATCGCTCGGTCCAGTCGATCCGGCGGCGTTCGGCGCGGTAGTCGCGGGCGATGTCCAGGACGCGTTTGTTGGCGAGGAGGATCATGGCGAGGGTGTACTCGGCGACGGGTACGGCGTTGGCCGCGGCGGCCGAGGAGACCTCGATGCCGCGCTCCCAGCAGGCGTCGGTGATGTGGTGGCGCACGGTCCCGGCAGTGTGCACGATGGCGCGCAGCCGGGGGGCGGCGTCCAGCGCCCGGCGGTCGACGGGCGGGCAGCCCCATCCGGTGACCAGGAGCTCGGCGGTGGCGAGGGCGTGCTGGGCGGCCGGCGTGGTGAAGTCGTCGAGGACGAGCCCCGGGTCGAGATCGGTCAGCCGGGCCAGCCGGGCCAGCGCCTCGGCGTCGAGCACCTGTTGCGCGGTCCTGGAGGCCATGGCGAGGACGGCGCGCGGACGGGGGTGCGGTGGGATCACTTGACGCTCCCTGCGGTGAGGCCGGACTTCCAGTAGCGCTGGAGCAGTACGAAGGCCGCGATCAGCGGTACGACGGCGAGCAGCGAGCCGATGACGACCAGGGGGTAGTACTCGGGCGAGACGGTCGCGGCGCTGTTCCAGGTGTAGAGGCCGAGGCTCAGCGGATACAGGTGCTGGTCGGAGAGCATCACCATGGGGAGGAAGAAATTGTTCCAGATGGCGGTGAGCTGGAAGAGGAAGACGGTGACGAAGCCGGGGCCGAGCATCCTCAGGCTGACCCGGAAGTAGGTCGTGAGCTCGCCCGCGCCGTCCATCCGGGACGCCTCCAGGACCTCGTTCGGCACATAGCCGCTGCTGAGCAGGCGGGCGAGATAGACGCCGAAGGGGTTGAAGAGGACCGGGACGAAGACCGCCCAGAAGGTGTTGACCATGCCGACGTTGGAGGCCACCAGATAGAGCGGGAGGGCCAGCACGGTCGGCGGCACCATGACACCGGTGAGGACGAGGCCGAACAGCTTCTCCTTGTGCCGGAACTCGTACTTGTCGAAGGCGTAGCCCGCGGAGACGCTGATGAGCGAGCCGGCCAGGGCGCCGACGACCGCGTACAGCAGGCTGTTGACGTACCACTCGCCGTAGAGCCCGCCGTCCATGGAGAACAGGTCGGAGAGGTTGCGCGCGAAGGAGAAGTCGCCGAGGGAGAAGATGTCGCTGCCGAAGAGGGCGTCGGCGTTCTTGGTGGACGCCAGCACCAGCCACAGCGCGGGCAGCATGGTGTAGAGGGCGGCGATCAGGACCACCGCGTTGGCGATACCGCGGCTGGTCAGCTTGGAACGGCCGAAGGGCCTGCCGAGCGGTCGGGCCGGTGGTCCGCCGGCGGTGTTCACGGTGGTGGTGGGTGTGGTCGTGGTCATCCCACTCTCCGTTCCCGGCGGCCCGACCAGCGCGTCACGGCGTACGACAGCACGCAGGTGACGATCAGGAGGATCACGGAGGCCGCGGAGGCGAGTCCGTAGTTGTTGCGGCGGAAGGCCGCGTCGTAGATGTACATGTTGGGGGTGAAGCGGGAGTTGACCATCGGGGTGGCCTGGTTCATCAGCATGGGTTCGGTGAACAGCTGGAGCGCACCGATCAGGGAGAACATGCACACCAGGACGACGGAGCCGCGCACGATGGGCACCTTGACCTGGAGCGCGGTGCGGATGCCCCCGGCGCCGTCGATGGTCGCCGCCTCGATCACCTCACGCGGCAGCGCCTGGAGCGCGGCATAGAAGATGATCATGTTGTAGCCGAGCCCGCTCCACAGGGCGATGTTGACGATCGACGGCAGCACGGTGTGCAGACCGAGGAAGTCGATGGTGATGTCGGCCTGGGCGAAGAGTTTGATGACCGGGCTGAGCCCCGGGGTGTAGAGGTACAGCCAGATGACGGCCGCGATGATGCCGGGGACGGCGTGCGGCAGATAGACCAGCATCTGCGCGGTCCGCCGCAGCCGGATGAGGCCCGAGTCGAGCAGCAGGGCGAGCGCGAGCGAGCTGATGACCACGAGGGGTACGAAGATCACGCAGTAGAGGGCGATGGTGCCGAACCCGGCGAGGAAGCTCGGGTCCTGAAGTACCGAGAGATAGCTGCGCAGCCCGGTGAAGACGGTGCGCCCACCGCCGAAGCCGAGGCCCTCGTGGTCCTCCGAGAAGAGGCTGAGGTAGATGGCATAGCCGACGGGGATCAGGAACACGGCGATGAGCAGTGCCGTGAAGGGGGTCAGCAGCACGGTGGCGGCGATCCGCTGCTGGCGTCGTCCGGTTCTGCGGGGCGGGTCGGCGGCGGCCGATGGCGGCGCCGTCCGTTTCGAGGACATGACTGTGCTCACGGGATACCTCGGCTCAGACAGGGTGAGGTGCGGCTCAGGGGTGAGACGAGCGGCTCAGGGGTGCGACGACGGGGCGGCGAGGCGGCGGGCGGCGGCTCAGCCGGTGGTGACCGACAGGCCGAGGCTCTTCAGATCGGGCATCGTCTTGTTCTGGGCCTCGCGCAGGGCCTTCAGAATGTCGCCGCTGCCGACACCGGCCTTCGCGAGCCCGTCGTCGCCGGAGGTGGTGGTCGAGACCATCCGCGGCCCCCACTTCCAGGTCGGGGCGATCAGCTCGGCCTGCTGCTGGAAGAGTCCGAAGATGTCCTGGCCTGAGTAGTAGCTGGTGTCCATCTCCTTGCGGGCGACCGGGACCAGCTCTGGCACGACCGGGAAGGCGCTGCTGACACCGCTGGCGAGCTTGGCGCGGAGCGCGTCGGGGCTGGTGACCATCCAGGAGATGAACTCCATGGCCTCCTTGGGATGGCGACTGTCCTTGGTGACCATGAAGGTCGAGCCGCCCTGGGTGGACACCTTCGGCTTGGCCGGGTCCCACTGCGGAACCGGCGCGATGGCCCATTTGCCCTTGCCATCGGGGGTGGACGCCATCATGGACCCCGCGGCCCAGGCGCCCGCCAGATAGCCGACGGTCTCCCCGCTGCGCAGATGGGCCCGCCACTGCTGGCTGGACCCGGGCTCCACACGTACCAGGTCCTGGTCCATCAGCCGCTGCCAGTACGCCGCGACCTTGCGGGTGGGGGCGTCGTCCATGTCGATGCGCCAGGTGTCGTCCGCGGTGTCGTACCACTGGGCCCCGGCCTGCCAGGCGTACGCGGCCATGTAGAGCGTGCCGCCGGTGGTGAAGAGGCTGGCGATACGGGACCGCGGCTCGGCCTTCTTGAGCTCGCGGGCCGAACGCTCGAACTCCGCCCAGGTCTTGGGCACCGGGATGTGGTTCTTGGTGAAGATGTCCTTGCGGTACAGGAAGACCATCGGCTCGATGTCCACCGGTACGGCGTAGGTGCGGCCCTCGAAGGTGGTGAGGTCGAGCGCCTGCGGCAGGATCTTGCTCCGTACCGAGTCGGGCAACAGCTTGGTGATGTCCCGGGGCACGCCGTCGATGGTGAAACTGGGCAGCTGCGGGTATTCGATGGTGGCCACATCGGGGGAATTGCCCGCGCGCGCGGCGTTGCTGAGCTTGGCCCAGCCGCCCTGCTCCCCCGAGGGAACCTGCTGGAAATCGACCTTGATCTTGGTGTGGGTGCGGTTGAACTCGTCGACGACCTCCTGACTGCCGCGCAGCGCCGACCAGAAGGTGAGGCGCACGGGACCGTCGCCGACGGTGTCGGACCCGCGATCTGTGGAGCAGCCCGCCAGTACGAGGACGAGCAGAGTGAGTAGTGCCGTTGTTCCGGCCGTGGCCCGGCGTCGGGTTGCCAGGCGTCCTGGGCGTCTGTGGCCAGGCATGGACCCTCCCCTGATTCAACGGTGGAGTCACGGGGAATCCTGATCGCTTGACTGAAAAGACGTCAATACATCGAACAGAAGAAACTAAAGCGGTCAAACGATCAGAACTGGCGGGCCGCCGCGGGCGCCGTGGACTCACGGACCACAAGGGCCGGCAGCAGCTCCAGATGACGGGTGGCACCGGGCCGCCGGCCCTCGCGCGCCGCGTCGAACTGACGGCGCAGCACATCCAGCGCCGCGCGCCCGATCTCCGCCTTCGGCGGGGCCACCGCGGTCAGCGCGATATGCCCCATGTCCGCGACCACGTCGTTGTACGCCACGACCGCGCAGTCCCGCGGCACCTCGATACCGGCCTCCTCGAGCCGCTGCAACAGCACCAGCGCGTCCATGTCGCTGTGGATCAGCGCCGCCGTCGCCCCGGTCTCGAGCAGCGTGTGTGCCAGATCGGCCGCCCGCGCGTCGGCGACGCTCGGATCGGGGCCCGCGGTGCGCGAGCTGAGGATCGTACGGCACCCCTCGGCGATCTCGCGGGCCGCGGTCTGCGCGGCGAACTCGGCGCGGATCACCCGCGCGGTGGGGCTGTCGTCGCGCGCCGCCAGCACGATCCGCCGGTGGCCGAGGGAGAGCAGATGGTCCAGGGCCAGATGCACCCCGTGCCCATGGTCGGCGCGGACCGAGTCAAGGCCGTAGATGGCGCTGCCCCGCTCGGGGCGGCGCTCCACCAGCACCACCGGCACCTCCAGGGCCGACAGCCACGCGTGATCCGCCACCGCCTCCGCCGCCGTACGCCAGCGCGGCGCGAGCAGCAGACCGCGCACCCCGGCGTCCAGCGCCTGGCGGACCGCGCGGCGGCCCGCGCCCGGCTCGTCGGCGGCGATGTGCAGCGCGAGCCTCAGACCCGCCTGTTCGGCGGCCTCCCGCGCCCCCTGCACGGCCTCCGTCAGATAGGTGTTGCGCTCCGGGACGACCATGCCGATCGCGTCGCCGGTGCCCCCGCCGGGCTCGGGCAACGGCCGCAGCGAACGCGCCACCCCGTGGCCGCGGCGCACCTCCCCGCGGCGCGCCAGCTCCTCGATGTCCCGGCGCACCGTGACGACGGAGACCCCCAGCTCATCGGCCAGATCGGTGATCTTCGCCAGCCCGCGGGCCTCCACGATGCCCACGATCCGCGCCTGCCTGCCCCGCGCCGGCTCCCGCATACCCCACCGCCCGTGATCGGTTTTCCCAGAACCCGGCCATAGTAGCGATCATTCGATCACAATCGAGCGGCCCGCGGGACAGGGCCGTCGGCTGGAGGAAGACCAACGAGGGAAACCCCTAGGAAGGAGGAGGTGTTGAACGAGGCATTGAACGGGCAGGGGCCGGGCCACGTACCACCTTTCGTGCGCCCGTGCACGGCGCACGGCGCACGGCGCACGACGCCGACCCGACAGCGGCCCAACAGCCGCCCGACGCTTGGAGAACCGATCGTGAACGAGCCGGCCATCCCTCCCGTACAAGCTCTCCCGGGCGGGGACGCGGAACTCCGCCTCGTGCTCCATCTGTCCTGGGAGGACATCGCCAGGCTCGGCCAGGAGGCCGGCCGGCTGGCCGCCCAGCTGCAACGCCCGGTGAGCCTCGACGAGGCCGTCAGCCACCGGCTGCGCGGCCGGCCGGCCTCCGCCGTCCACGCCACGCACACCACTCACGCGTCCCACGCCAAGCCCGCCCCGGACCGCGGCCAGCAGCTCCCCGCTCCCGCCCCGGCCCCGGCCGCGCCCCTGACCGCCCGCTCCCCCGGTGAGCAGGCGCGGCAGGCGATCGAGAAGATCAACGGCTCCGCCCAGCCCTACCAGGGCGCGGCCGAGACCACGGGCGCACCGCCCGGCCCGGCCCCCGAGGCCATCCCGAGCGACGCCCGGGGCATCCTGGAGCGCCCCACCCGCCCGCCGTCCTCCGTCAACGGCACCGGCGACCACAATCAGCTGAGGGGTGCCTGACGGCGACCGCTCGCGTACGGCACCCGGCCCGTACGACACCCGGGCCGGGTGTCGGTGGTGCCCAGTAGGGTCGCCGGGTGAGCGTGATGTGGGAGCCCGTTGAGACACAGCGACGCCGCTTCCCACCGGGCGGATGCGGGTGGGCGTGACCGACCGGGGCGTGGTCGCGGCGGCCTACACCCCGCAGGGCGCGGCCGGGCTACCGGCGGGGCCGCTGATATCCGAGGCATCCGGCGATCGCAGAGCGGCGGCGGCGCCCGGTGAGCGTGTCTCGGGGCGCTGCGCGGGCTGGACTGAGGAGCCGCGCAGTGACGAAGGAGCGAGCAGCGACGAGGGAAGCCCGTGCATTGAAGCGCCCCGAGACTGAGCGGGGAAGGGGGCCCGCTTCGCCGAATACTTCGCCGGACGGCGGCATGAGTTGGAGCTGCCGCTGGACTGGACGCTGACGTCCGGGACGCAGCAGGCCGTGCTGCGTACGCTCCAGCAGACGGTCGGTTTCGGCCGCACCATCACCTACGGCGAACTCGCCGAGCGCAGCGGGGCGTTCGAGGCGGCGGGCCCGGAGCAGCGGGCGCTAGGGCCTGCCGTCGAAGGGGGCGCCCTGCTCCCGACGCCTGGCACGGCACCTCGCCGCGTTGTCGCATCGCCCAAGTACGCCCAGTACGAGGACGACGCTCCGCCTTGCGAGGCACCGCACCAGACGCCGCTCGCGGCCGGACGCCCCCTTCGACGACAGACCCTAGCCGCGCGCACGGTCGGGTCGATCATGGGCTCCAACCCGATCTCGCTGCTGGTGCCGTGCCACCGCGTGGTGGCCGCCGATGGCATCGGCGGCTTCGGCGGCGGGGAGACGGGGCTCGCACTGAAGCGGTGGCTGCTGACCCTGGAGGGATGCCTGGCCCCCACGCTGGACTGGGCAGGCCCGTCCTGACCCCAGAAGTCTCCTGACCCCATGGGCCCTGTTTCAGGCCGGGCCCGGGGCGGCGGGGCGCGCGGCGGGATCCGTACGGCCATCCGTACGGCCATCCGTACGGCCGGACACCGGCCCGCGACCGAGGAGTTCGCCCAGCCCCTGGCGGGTCGCGGCCAGCACCACGCGGTCCTGGGGCCGCAGGACGTAGTCCGGCGGGAGGTCCCACACCAGGCCCCGCTGCCGCCCGCTTCCGTCGGCAGGGGGCGCCACGGCCAGATCGCGGAGCCGGCCGCCGGCGTCCGCGGTGTCCAGGGCGACCACCCGCCAGGCGCCCGGCCGGAACGCCTGGGCGACGGTGCGGCCCTCCAGTTGCGGGTGGCCCGCGGCGGGCACCGCGGCGAAGAGCAGCACCCGCCGCTCGACCGGGACCGCGCCGAGGATCTGACGCCCCATCATGGCGCCCGCGAAGGCCGGGGCCGCCAGCGTGGACACGCTCCGGCTGCGGGTCAGCGCCTGTGGGTGAGCGGCCCGCAGGGTGCGGTAGACGGCTCTGGCGAAGCGGTCGTCGTACAGCCGCATGGCCACCCGCAGGCCGGGCTCGAGCGAGCGGGCGTACAGCGTGGCCTCCAGGTTGGTGGTGTCGGAGCTGGTGACCGCGAGCAGTGCGTGTGCCCGGTCGATCTTGGCGGCCTCCAGCACGCCCTCCTCCGTGACGTCCCCGATGATGGTGGGCACCCGCAGCCGGCGGGCCAGCGGAATGCCACGCGCCTGGGGGTCCTCCTCGACGCACACCACGGGGATGTCCATCTCCCGCAGCCGGGCCAGCACCCGGGTGCCGACCTTGCCGAGGCCGAGCAGTACGACATGGCCGGACAGCCCGCGCGGCGGTCGGCGCAGGGCGGACGCGGTCCGGAAGGTGCCGAGCCCTTCCAGCGTGGCGGCCACCAGGACCGGCAGCAGCATCAGGCCGACCAGCCCGGACAGCAGTTGCAGGATCTGCCGGGCGAGCGGCTGGCCGAGCGCGGGGTCGCCGGTGCCGAGGATGTCAAGCAGCGTCAAATAGGCGGCGCGCAGCGGGTGTTCCCCGGTGATCTGCCAGGACGCGACGGCGAGGGCCAGCAGCGCCGCGGCGAACCCCAGGACGGTCCGCCGCAGCCGACGGGAGAACAGCGAGCCGAGCGGCACGCCCCGGCCGCCGAGCCGGCGCGGCGGCAGCGCGGACCCGGTGTGCGAGACGGCCTCCAGCACCACCGTACGGCGCCCGGTCGCGGCGGCCGCGGCCTGGTCGTCGGGCAGCATGCGCGGCCCTTCGGCCCCGCTGCTGTCCGAACCCTCCTGGCCCGCCGGGTCGTTGGTGGTCGAGGAGAGCAGGGCGAGGGTGGCAAGACCGGGGTCGGCGATGGCGTCGCGGCCGCGCGGGGTGCGGATGGTGGCCCGCAGCAGCACCCCGTCGGCCTGGATCACCTTGCTGGTGCCCGCGACGGCGGTGGCCGCGAGCGCGGGCGCGGCGGTGTCGGCGTCCGACAGGACGGTGGTCGAGGCGTCCGGCTCCGCCGCGTCCAGGCCCGGGTCGGCGACCGCCGCGGCCTGGTCGAGCAGTTCCCGCAGATGCTCGCCGAGTTTGCGGTTGTAGAGCCGGATCACCAGCCGCAGCCGGGGGTTGAGGCGGCGGGCGCGCAGCGCGGCGTGGATGTTGGTCTCGTCGTCGTCGTAGACCAGCGCGAGGGCGGCGGCCCGTTCCACCCCGGCCTCGGTCAGCACCTCGTCGTCCGGCTCGACCGCCTCCAGGACCCGTATGCCCGCGTCCGAAGGCGCGGCGGCGGGCTCCGGCGGGGACAGCGACGGGCGGCCCACGGCCGCCGTCATCCGCCCGAAGAGCGCCGCGGCCCGCGCCCGGCCGCGCCCCGCCCCCGGCGCCGCGGTCCGCGCCGGCCGTGGCTCCCAGGCGGAGGGCGTGGCGGGGATGACGACGGTCACCCGCTCCAGGTAGACGTCCTTGAGTTCGGCGGCGAGGCGGTGGGCGAGCGCGTCGTCGCCGCAGACGACCATGTGCGGGCCGGGCGGATCCGCCGACGGCTGCTGAGGCAGGGTGGGCATGCTGGGTAGAGCCTCCTGGGCCGTTCGGCGGTTCCGGACGGGCCCGCGCGGGGTTGGCATGGCCACGGCCGTCCGTTGATCATCACGGTACCCACGGCCGTGTCCGAATACCGTCGGTTGCCCGGGCAAACATGGTGCGGGGTCAGATCATCGCATCGAGTTAATGTCATCGGCTTCCGACGGCCCCTTGGGCGCACCGGCCGTTACTGTTCCCCGGGATCTGGACGGATTCCCGGATGTTTGCCCCCTCCTTTCCGCTTTCCCGGTGACGCGTTTCCCGGTGACGCGTACGCACATCGGCCACCGCCCTGACGAAGGAGAGTTCGCCCGATGACTGTTGACGAGGCACCGAGCAGCGTCCTGGAACGGATCCTGCGTGGCCCCAGTGGCCTGGGCACGGCGAGCCTGCACCTGGCCCGGCGCGCGGAACCACCAACACCATCGGAGCTGCTTGAACTCCCTACAGCTCCAGCAGCTCCGGCAGCTCCGGCGGAGGGCAACCCGGTCCCGGGCCTCTACCACCACCCGGTGGCGGAGCCCGACCCCGTGCGGGTGGAGGAGGTCAGCCAGAGGATCAAGGCATGGGCGTTGGACGAGGTCGATCTGTACCCCGAGGACTGGGAGGACCAGTTCGACGGCTTCTCCGTGGGGCGCTACATGGTCGCCTGCCATCCGGACGCCCCCACCGTCGACCATCTGATGCTCGCCACGCGCCTGATGGTCGCCGAGAACGCGGTGGACGACTGCTACTGCGAGGACCACGGAGGCTCGCCCATCGGCCTCGGCGGACGCCTTCTGCTGGCGCACACCGCCCTCGACCCCCTGCACACGACCAAGGAGTACCAACCGCGGTGGGCGGAGTCGCTTCATTCGGACGCGCCCCGACGCGCCTACCGCTCCGCCATGGAGTACTTCCTCCAAGCGGCCAGCCCCTCCCAGGCCGACCGGTTCCGGCACGACATGGCCCGGCTGCACATGGGGTACCTCGCCGAGGCCGCCTGGGCCCAGACGGACCACGTCCCCGAGGTGTGGGAGTACCTGGCGATGCGCCAGTTCAACAACTTCCGTCCCTGCCCCACCATCACCGACTCCGTCGGCGGCTACGAACTCCCCGCGGACCTGCACGCCCAGCCCGCCATGCAGCGGGTCATCGCGCTCGCCGGGAACGCCACCACCATCGTGAACGACCTGTACTCGTACACCAAGGAACTCGCGAGCCCCGGCCGGCATCTGAACCTGCCCGTGGTGATCGCCGAACGTGAGGGCATCTCCGACCGCGAGGGCTATCTGAAGGCGGTCGAGGTCCACAACGAGCTCATGCACGACTTCGAGGCCGAGGCCGCGGCCCTGGCCGCCACCTGCCCCGTTCCGAGCGTGCAGCGCTTCGTGCGCGGCGTGGCCGTATGGGTCGACGGCAACCACTACTGGCACCAGACCAACACCTACCGCTACACCCTGCCCGATTTCTGGTAAGAAGAATGGATTTATCCGTGACCAGCGCCGATCTCACCACCGTCGCCACCTCTGCCGACGCCTCTGCCGGCACCTCCATGTTCATCCCCGCCCCGAGCACGCCCTACCAGGGGGACATCGCCCGCTACTGGGACCACGAGGCCAGGCCCGTGAACCTGCGGCTCGGCGATGTCGACGGCCTTTACCACCACCACTACGGCATCGGAAGCGTCGACCACGCCGCCCTCGGCGACCCCGGCGACGGCACCGGCGAATACGAGAAGAGGCTGATCGCCGAGCTCCACCGGCTGGAGTCGGCACAGGCCGAACTCCTCCTGGACCACCTCGGCCCCATTGAGCGCGACGACACGCTCGTGGACGCCGGATGCGGCCGCGGCGGCTCGATGGTCATGGCCCACCAGCGCTTCGGGTGCACGGTCGAGGGCGTCACGCTCTCGGCCAAGCAGGCCGACTTCGCCAACCAGCGCGCCCGCGAACTCGGCATCGAGGACCACGTCCACGCCCGCGTCTGCAATATGCTCGGTACGCCCTTCGAGACCGGGCAGGCCGCGGCCTCGTGGAACAACGAGTCGAGCATGTACGTCGACCTGCACGACCTCTTCGCCGAGCACTCCCGCATCCTCGCGGTCGGCGGCCGCTACGTGACCATCACCGGCTGCTGGAACCCGCGTTACGGCCAGCCCTCGAAGTGGGTCTCCCAGATCAACGCGCACTTCGAGTGCAACATCCACTCCCGCCGGGAGTATCTGCGCGCCATGGCCGACAACCGGCTCGTACCGCAGGCCGTCGTCGACCTCACTCCCGCGACCCTGCCCTACTGGGCGCTACGGGCCACGTCCTCACTGGTCACCGGCATTGAGGAGGCGTTCATCAACTCCTACAAGGACGGTTCCTTCCAGTACTTCCTGATCGCGGCCGACCGCGTCTGAGCGCCTGCCGCCTGCTGCCTGCCGCCTGAGGACACGCCAGGGTCCTCAGGCGGTGTAGCGCCGGAAGGAAGGAACCGCGGCGGTCAGGGCGAGCATGATGACGACGACCAGCAGGCCGCCCGCGGTCACCGCCGCCCGCGGGCCGAACAGCGAGCCGCCCGTGCCGTGCAGCAGATCGGCCAGGCGTGGCCCACCGGCCACCACGACGGTGAAGACGCCCTGCATCCGGCCGCGCATATCGTCGGTGGCGGCCGACTGGAGGATCGCCCCGCGGAAGACCATGGAGACCATGTCGGCGACCCCGGCCACGGCCAGGAAGGCCGCCGCCCACCAGAGTCCGCCGCTCAGCCCGAACCCGGTGATGGCCAGCCCCCAGACCACCACGGCGGCGCTGACCATCAGCCCGTGGTGGCGGGCCCGGGAGAAGGTCCCCGACAGCAGCCCGCCGGCCACCGCCCCGATGGGAATCGCCGCGAACAGCAGCCCGAGTGCGAACCCCTCGCCCCAGGGCGCGTAGGTGCTCGACGCCAGCTGCGGGAACAGGGCGCGCGGCATGCCGAAGACCATCGCGACGATGTCCGCGAGGAAGGACAGCAGCAGCACCCGCTGCGCCACGATGTAACGGAACCCGTCCGCCACCTCCCGCCCGCCGGCCCGCCGCCTGCCGCGCCCCTCGTCCTTGCCCGTGTCCTTGCCCGCCTCCTTGCCCGTGTCCAGCGGGGGCAGCGCGGGCAGCCGCCATACGGCCCACAGGGTGAAGCACAGCGCGACGGCGTCGATCAGATACAGCGTGGACAGGCCGATGAGCGGGATCAGCGCCCCCGCCAGCAGCGGCCCCAGCACCATGCCGGTCTGCGCGACGGTGGACTGCAGGGCGCCCGCGGCGGGCAGCTCCTCGGCGGGGACGAGCCGGGCTATCGAGGCGCTACGGGCCGGGAAGTTGATGCCGAACAGGCCCTGCTGGGCGGCGAGCAGCACCATCAGCAGCGGCACCGAGTGGATCCCGGCGGCGGACTGCGCCCAGAACAGCACCGAGATGACGGCGATGCCGACCCCCGTGACCAGCATCAGGGTCCGCCGGTCCACCCGGTCGGCGATCGCGCCGCCCCACAGCGCGAAGACCACGAGCGGCAGCAGTCCCGCGAAGCTCGCGTAGCCGACCCAGGCCGAGGAGCCGGTGAGGTCGTAGATCTGCTTGGGCACGGCCACCGCGGTGAGCTGGCTGCCGATCGTGGTGATGGAGGTGGACGCCCACAGGCGGCGGAACGGACGGTGCCGCAGGGGCCGCACATCCATCACCCACCGCCGCCACCCCCTTTGGGCCGGCCCGTCCCCGCTCGGCCCGTCCCCGCTCGGCTGGTCCCCGCCCGCTCCGGCGGGTCGGCTCTCCTGTGCCGGGCCGGTCTCCTCCTCGGTGTTTCTCGCGGTCTCCACGGCTGACTCGATTCCCCTTACATCCATCTCCGGAAACGGACCCATTGTGGCCCCGGCCCGCCCCGCTCCGTACGGCCGTCTCAGCCACCGGCCGCCGGATGTCAGCCACCGGCCGCCGGATGGATGGATCCGGTGCGCGAGGTCAGGCGGGTGCCGCTGCCGCCCCAGCGGTCGGCGACGATCTCGGCGGCGATGCTGACCGCGGTCTCCTCGGGCGTACGGGCGCCCAGGTCGAGGCCGATCGGCGAGGCCAGGCGGGCGAGGCGGTCCTCGCCGAGGCCGCGCTCGCGCAGGCGGCGCAGCCGGTCCTCGTGGGTGCGGCGGGAGCCCATGGCGCCGATGTAGCCGAGCGGGAGGCGCAGCGCGACCTCGAGCAGGGGCACATCGAACTTGGGGTCGTGGGTGAGGACGCAGACCACGGTCCGCTCGTCCAGCCGGCCCGCCTCCGCCTCGGCCCGCAGATAGCGGTGCGGCCAGTCGGTCACGACCTCGTGCGCCTCGGGGAAACGGCGCCGGGTGGCGAAGACCGGGCGGGCGTCGCAGACGGTGACGCGGTAGCCGAGGAAGCCGCCGATCCGGGCCAGTGCCGCGGCGAAGTCGACGGCGCCGAAGACCAGCAGCCTGGGCGGCGCGGCGTGGGCGGATACGAACAGGGTGAGCTCCTGGCCGAGGCGCCGGCCGTCGTAGCCGTGGCGCAGGGTGCCGGTGCGCCCGCCGGCCAGCATGCCGCGCGCGGCCTGGGCGGCCGCCGCGTCCAGCCGCTCGGAGCCGAGCGACCCGGTGGTGCCGTCGGGGGCGACCACCAGGCGGCGGCCCAGCCTGCCCTCGGGGTCGTGGCCGTCGACGGCCACGCAGATCACCTCGGCCACCGGCGCCCCGGCCCGGATCGCCTCGGCCACCTCGCCGTACTCGGGAAATCCGGTGGGGTCGATCCGCTCCACGTGGATGTCGATGACTCCGCCGCAGGTCAGCCCGACCGCGAAGGCGTCGTCGTCGCTCACCCCGTAGCGCTGGAGCACGGGTGTGCCCGAGGCGATGACCTCCTGGGCCAGTTCGTAGACCGCGCCCTCGACACAGCCGCCCGAGACGCTGCCGACGGCGGAGCCGTCCGGACCGACCAGCATGCTCGTGCCCGGCGGCAGGGGTGAGGAGCGCCAGGTGTCCACGACGGTGGCGCGGGCGAAGGGCTCGCCCGCCCGCCACCACCGGTACGCCTCCTCGACCGCCCTCGGCGCCTCGCCACCCGGGGTCCCGGCGGCCCATCCCCCGGGGCCCGGCATCGCGACACGCGGCATCTCTGCCTCTGGCATGTCTGCAGTTCCCTCAACTCATGTAAGAGATTGATACATTGGATGTATGACCCTCTCACATTCGTCTCCAAGTAGCGACATCACCTTGCGCATCAACGGCGCCGCACACGCCCTGACCGTGGACAACCGGACCACCCTGCTCGATGTGCTGCGCGAGCGGCTGGGCCTGACCGGTACGAAGAAGGGCTGTGACCACGGGCAGTGCGGCGCCTGCACCGTCCTGATGGACGGCGATCGGGTGAACAGCTGCCTGATGTTCGCGGTGGCCGCCGAGGGGCGGGAGATCGTCTCGATCGAGGGAGTAGCAAACCTGGCAAACGGCGCGGAGCTGCACCCGGTGCAGCGCGCCTTCCTCAACCACGACGGGCTGCAGTGCGGCTACTGCACCCCCGGTCAGATCTGCTCGGCCATCGGGGCGCTCGACGAGGCCCGGCGCGGCTGGCCGAGCCAGGTAACCGAAGAGACCGCCGCCACCGCCGCGGGTGTCGGCGCGCTGGACCACGAGGAGGTCCGCGAGCGGATGAGCGGCAATCTGTGCCGCTGCGGCGCGTACGGCGGCATCGTGGAAGCGGTCCTGGAGGCGGCGGGCGCGGCGGCGGGCGCCGAGGGGGGCGCGCGATGAGGGAGTTCGCGTACGTGCGCGCCGCCGACCCCGCCGAGGCGGCCGCGCTGGTGGCGGAGCGGCCCGACGCCGTGTATCTGGGCGGCGGCACCAATCTGGTGGACCTGATGAAGCTCGGCGTCGCCGGGCCCGGCCTGGTCGTGGACGTCTCCCGGCTGGACCACGACCGGATCGAGCACCGCGCCGACGGCTCGGCGCTGATCGGCGCCGCGGTGCGCAACGGCGAGCTGGCCGGCGACCCGGGCGTACGGGAGCGTTTCCCGCTGCTGTCGCAGTCGCTGCTGGCGGGCGCGTCGGGACAGCTGCGTACGGTCGCCACGGTGGCGGGAAATCTGCTGCAGCGCACCCGCTGCGGCTACTTCCAGGATGTGACCAAGCCCTGCAACAAGCGCGAACCGGGCTCGGGCTGTCCCGCGATCGAGGGCGCGCACCGCGATCTCGCGATCCTGGGCACCTCCGAGCACTGTGTGGCCAGTCACCCGTCCGATATGGCGGTGGCGCTGGTCGCGCTGGACGCGGTGGTGCGGCTGCGCTCGGCGGACGGCGCCATGCGCACCGTCCCGGTGGAGGAGCTGTACGTGCTGCCCGGCGACACACCGCAGCGGGAGACCGTACTGGAACACGGCGATCTGATCACCGCCGTGGAGCTGCCGGCCCCGCCGCCGGGCGCGGCGATGGTCTACCGCAAGGTGCGCGACCGCCGCAGTTACGCTTTCGCGCTGGTCAGCGTCGGCGCGGCGGTGAGTGTGGACGAGGCGGGCCGGCTCGCGGACGTGCGGATCGCGCTCGGCGGCGTGGCGCCGCGCCCGTGGCGGGCCAGGGCGGCGGAGGAGCTGCTGCGGGGGCGGCGCCCGGACGTGGAGACGCTGCGCGAGGCGGCGCGGGCGGAGCTGGCGGCCGCCCGCCCGCTGCCGGACAACGCGTTCAAGGTCGACCTGACCATTGATCTGATCGTCGCGGCCATCCGCGACCTGGTCGCGAGGAAGGACCGCGCATGACCACCGTCGAGCAGACGATCGGCGCCCCGCTGACCCGGGTGGACGGCCCCGAGAAGGTCACCGGGGAGGCGCTGTACTCCTATGAGTTCCCGACCCCGGACATCACCTATGTCTGGCCGGTGCAGTCGACGATCGCCCGCGGCCGGGTGACGGAGGTGGACGCGTCCGCGGCCCTCGCGCTGCCGGGCGTGCTGACGGTCCTCGACTCCGGCAGCGCCCCGCGGCTGAACGCGGACGCGGAGGTCAGCGCCGACCTGTTCGTGCTCCAGTCCCCCGAGGTCGCCTACCACGGCCAGATCGTGGCGGCGGTGGTGGCCACCTCCCTGGAGTCCGCGCGCGAGGCCGCGGCGGCGGTGCGGCTGAGCTATGCGCCCGAGCCGCACGATGTGGTGCTGCGCGCGGACGACGAGGCGGCGTACGTCCCCGAGCGGGTGACCGACGGCGGCCCCGGGTTCGAGGAGCGCGGCGATGTGGAGCGCGCCCTGGCGGCCGCCCCGGTGCGCACCGACGCCACGTACACCACCCCGGTGGAGCATCCGAGCCCGATGGAGCCGCATGCCACCATCGCCTCCTGGCAGGCGGGCCGGCTGACCCTGCACGACTCCAACCAGGGCCCGCGCATGGCGGCGCAGTTGATGGCCGCGCTGTTCGGGCTCGACCTGGACGCGGTGGAGGTGGTCACCGAACACGTCGGCGGCGGCTTCGGGTCCAAGGGCATTCCGCGCTCGCCGGCCGTCCTGGCGGTGCTGGCCTCCCAGGTCGTACGGCGGCCGGTGAAGATCGCGCTGACCCGGCAGCAGATGTTCGCGCTGGTCCCCCACCGGGCGCCGACGATCCAGCGGATCCGGCTCGGGGCCGAGCGGGACGGCCGGCTGACCGCGATCGACCACGAGTCGGTGCAGCCGCGGTCGAGGATGCTGGAGTTCGCCGACCAGACGGTGTCCTCGACGCGGATGATGTACGCGGCGCCGGATGTGCGCACCACGGTGAAGGTGGCGCCGCTGGACATCATGACGCCCGCCTGGTTCCGGGCGCCCGGCCATACCCCGGGCATGTTCGCGCTGGAGTCGGCCATCGACGAGCTGGCCGTCGAGCTGGGCATGGACCCGATCGAGCTGCGTGTCCGCAACGAACCGGAGCTGGACCCGGGCACCGGCAAGCCGTTCAGCAGCCGCAGCCTGGTCGAGTGTCTGCGCGAGGGCGCGGCGCGCTTCGGCTGGGAGCGGCGCGATCCGGCGCCGGGGATCCGCCGGGAGGGGCGCTGGCTGGTCGGCACCGGTATGGCCGCCTCGCACCACCCCGACTACACCCTCCCCTCGACGGCCACCGCGCGCGCCGAGCCGGACGGGACCTTCGTGGTCCGGATCGGCGCGGTCGACATCGGCACGGGGGCGCGCACCGCGCTCACGCAGGTGGCGGCGGACGCGCTCGGGGTGTCCCCGACGCGGCTGCGGCTGGAGATCGGCCGGGCCTCGCTGGGCGTGGGGCCGTTCGCGGGCGGCTCGATGGGCACGTCCTCGTGGGGCTGGGCCGTCCACAAGGCGTGCCGCGCGCTGGTGGAGGAGATGCGCGGCTACGCGGGTGTCGTCCCGGACGGGGGCCTGGAGGTGATGGCCGACACCACCGAGGACCTCCAGGAGCGGGCGGACCTCTCGCGCCACACCTTCGGCGCGCAGTTCGCCCAGGTGCGGGTGGACGGCGACACCGGCGAGATCCGCGTCGACCGGATGCTGGGGGTGTTCGCGGCCGGGCGGATCCTCAGCCCCACGACGGCCCGCTCGCAGTTCCTGGGGGCGATGACGATGGGGCTCTCCATGGCGCTGCTGGAGGTCGGCGAGGTGGACCCGGCGTTCGGCGACTTCGCCAACCACGACTTCGCGGGCTACCACATCGCCGCCAACGCCGATGTGCCGAAGATCGAGGTGCACTGGCTGGACGAGCGCGACAGCCGGCTCAACCCGGTCGGTGGCAAGGGCATCGGCGAGCTGGGCATCGTGGGCTCGGCGGCGGCGATCGCGAACGCCTTCCACCACGCCACCGGGGTGCGGGTGCGCGATCTGCCGATCCGTATCGAGCGGTCGCGCGAGGCGCTCCGGGCGATGCGTGACCTGGCCATGCGCGACGGAGCCATGCGCGACAGGGCCGGAGAAAACCGAACGAATATCCGATAAGGTCAGCCGGATGGCACGCAGCGGGGGCAGGGAACGCGGCGCCTACCACCACGGCGACTTGGCCGCCGCGCTGGTTCGGGCGACGCTGGAGATCGTAGACGAGGTAGGGGTGCGCGGCTTCTCGGTGGCGGAGGCCGCGCGCCGCACCCGGGTGAGCCCCGGGGCGCCCTACCGCCACTTCGCCGACCGCGACGCGCTGTTGGCGGCCGCCGCCCTGGAGGTGTCGCACCGGCTGCGGTCCATCCATCTCCAGGCCATGGCCACGGCCCCCTCGCCCCATGAGCGCCTGGCCACGGTCGCCGGCAGCTATGTGCGCGCCGCCGCCGTCCACCGGGGCGCCTTCGAGCTGCTCTTCGCCCCCGGTCTGCGCGCCCATCACCCGGAACTGCGCAACAGCACCCGGGAGTTCATCGACCTCCTGCTGCCGAGCGCGTTCGAGGTGGTGCCGCCGGGGCAGGGGGCGAAAACCGCGGTCGAACTGCTCGAAGCGCTCTCGGTGATGGCGCGCGGCTATGTCGCCCTGCTGCTCGACGGGATGTTCGGCGACCCCGGTGCGGTGGCGGCGGAGGTGGCCGCCCGCGCCACGCGGGCGGGGCGCGCGCTGGTGGACGGGTACGGGCTCCCGGACACGGCCCCTTCATGACGGGCGTGACAGGGGTCTGTAGACGAGCTGTAGACCGGCTGTAGGGAGCGGCTGGGACTGTCGTGGGCATGGGCGGCGCACCGGGTGTGCCGCCCTGGTGAAGGCCCTACAGCCTTCAGCCCTACAGCCTTCAGGAGATGCGGTGCAGCAGTCGTTGCCGGTCCGGTTCATCCAGGTCACCGAGGTCCAGCGGATCACCCCGCGCATGGTGCGCGTGACCTTCGGCGGGGATGACCTCGCCGACTTCGTCTGCGACGCGCCCGACCAGCAGGTCAAGTTGTACTTCCCCAGGCCCGGCCAGTCGGCGCCCCGCCTCCCGGAGCCCGGCGCGGACGGCGATGTGATGCGCTGGTACCAGGCGTACCAGGCGATCCCCGAGGACGAGCGGCCGTGGATGCGCAGCTACACCATCCGGGCGTACCAGCCGCGGCGCCGAGCGCTGGACATCGACTTCGTCCTGCACGGAGACGGGGACGGGGGTGAGGGCGAGGATGTCGGCCCGGCGACGCGCTGGGCGCGGGCGGCCGGGCCCGGCGACACGCTCGGGATGTTCGGCCCGTCGGCGGCCTTCGCCCGCCCCGTGCCGCTCGGCGCGGCCGACTGGACGCTGCTGGCCGGTGACGAGTCCGCGCTGCCCGCGATGGGCACGCTGATCGAGGCGCTGCCCGAGGGCGCCCGCGCGCTGGCGTACATCGAGGTGGCCGACGCGGCGGAGGAACAGCGCTTCACGACCGCGGGCGGGGTGGAAGTGGAGGTGCACTGGCTGCACCGCGGCGGACGCCCCGCCGGATCCCGCGGGCTGCTGCTCGACGCGGTGCGCTCGGCCGCCTTCCCGCCCGGCTCGGTGTTCGCGTGGCTGGCCGGTGAGGCGGGGGCGGTACGGAGCCTGCGCCGGCATCTGCTCGACGAGCGCGGCATCGACCGGCGGTCGGTCGACTTCACCGGCTACTGGCGGCTGAAGCTCACCCAGGACGACGCCCCGACGGAGGAGGACCTGGCCGAGGCGCGGGAGCGGCTGGCGGACGCCCAGTCGGAGCCGAACGGCTGACGCCCCTCGGGGCTGGGCTCGATCACACGAGGGCGGCGGCCTCCTCCACCGGGAGGCCGCCGCCCTCGGCGTAGGCCCGCTCGTACGCCGTCGCGTCCAGCGCGCTGCGCAACTCCGTCTCGGCCCGCTGCCGTACCTCGGCCGCGGCCGAGAAGGAGCGGAAGCAGAAGCCCTCCATCACGGGCCCGCGGTCGTACGCGCCCAGCAGCCGCGCCCCGTCCTCCGCCGCGCCCAGGTGCGCCTTCGCCCAGGCGGCGCTGATGAACTGCTCGGCGACCAGATGCGGGGCGACCAGATAGGCCATGGTCTCCAGGGAGCGCACGGCCCGCCGGAGGTGCCCCTGGGCGCGCTCGTACGCGCCGTCCAGACAGTCCAGCCAGCCGTGCAGGCCCGCCACCATGCCGATGAGAAACGCCGGGGTGGCGGCCGGAAACGCCTGCTCCAGCTGGTCGAGCTGATCCCGCGCGGCGGTGGTACGGCCCGTGCGGCCGAGTCGCTGGACCAGGATCAGCCGCGCCGTGTCCAGGGCCTCCCCCGCGTACTGGCCCGACTCCGCCGCCGCCTGCCGCAGCACCCGCTCGGCCTCGGCCTCCTCCCCCGCGTCCCGGGCGGTCTCCAGCTGTACGGACGCCAGCCTGGCCTTGAGCGCCGGGACCTGGGCCTTGGCGCCGCCCCGCGCGGCGATCCCGATGGCGCGCGCGAAGTCGGCGGCGGCCTCCTCGTACCGGCCCCGCCACTCGTACGCCTCGCCGCGTACGGACAGCGACTCCGCGATCCCCCACGGATCGCCGGCCCGCTCGAACTGGGCCAGCGCCCGGTCGGCGTCGCCCTCCGATCGCTCCGGGCCGCCCGGGTGGCCGTACCGCAGCCTCGCGCGCAGCAGCAGGACGAGGCCGAGCTCCCAGACGTATCCGAACTCCCGGCAGTCCCGCACCGCGTCGTCCAGGGTCTCGCCGAGGCTCGCCGACTGACCGGTGAGCAGCCTGGCGGAGAACCAGAGGAAGCCCGGCTGGCGGCAGGTCTGCGGCAACCCCGGCCGGTACGCGTCGACGATCCCGCGCAGATACGCCTGGGCACCCTTCCCGTCCGCCGGGGCGGCGCCCCCTCCGCCGCTCGCGAAGACCATCAGCCGCACCCCGCGCCTGGCCTCCCACAGCTGCTCCTCGGCCCAGGGCGGCGCCTGGGCGGTGCAGGGGTCGGGCAGCGGCACGGCGGGCCGTAGGGGCGGGAGGAACGGGTCGGGGCCGAGCGCGGCGACGGCGGGCGCCCATGAGCGGGCGTCCCCGTAGTGGTTGCGCAGCTGCCAGAACCAGCTCATGGACAGCGCCAGGCACAGCCCCTCCTGCTCCTCCCGCAACTCCACGGCGCGCCGCAGCGCGGCCCGTACGTTGTCGTGCTCCGCCTCGAACCGCTCAAGCCACCGCGCCTGCTCCGGGCCGCGCAGCAGGGGGTCGCCGGTGCGGACCAGTTCGCGGTAGACGGTGAGATGCCGCCGCTCGACGGCCTCCCGCTCACCTGCCTCGGTCAGCCGCTGCGCGGCGTACTCGGCGACGGTCTCCAGCAGCCGGTAACGCATTCCGTCCGGGCCTTCGGGGAGGGCGAGCACGAGTGACTTGTCGACGAGGGAACTGAGGATGTCGAGGGTCGTTGGGGTGGTGGGCTCGGGGTGAGGGGGCTTGGGGCGAGAGGGCTCGGCGCGGGTGGGCTCGGCGCGGGTGGGCTCGGCGCGGGTGGGCT
>NZ_NCSM01000012.1:0-53262 GCF_002224125.1 Streptomyces sp. NBS 14/10 | reverse complement strand
GCGGGTGGGCTCGGCGCGGGTGGGCTCGGCGCGGGTGGGCTCGGCGCAGACAGCCCCGCCGCAGGCGTCCCCGGCGCGGACGTCCTTGGCGTAGACGGTCCCGGCGTGAGCGTCCCCGGCGCGGGTGGACTCGGCGCAGACGGTCCCGGCGTGAGCGTCCCCGGCGCGGGTGGACTCGGCGCAGGTGGACTCGGCGCAGGTGGCCCCGGCGTCGGCGGCCTTGGTGCGGGCATCCCTGCCGCAGGCGGCCCCGGCGCGGGCGGCCCCGGCGCGGGCGGCCCCGGCGCGGGCGTCTCCGGCATAGACGGTCTCGGCGTGAGCATCCCCGGCACGGGCAGCCTCGGTGCCGGCATCCCTGGCGCGGGCGCCCCCGGCCCAGGCATCCCCGGCGCAGACGGCCTCGGCCTCCTCCAGCGCGCAGCCGCCTGCGAAGACGGCCAGCCGCCGGAGCACGGTCCGCTCACCGTCGTCCAGCAGGTCCCAGGACCAGTCCACCACCGCCCGGAGCGTCCGCTGCCGGGGCAGTGCGGTCCGGTGGCCGCCGGTCAGCAGCCGGAAGCGGCTGTCCAGGCGGTCGGCGATCTGGCGCGGGGTCAGCGCCCGCAGCCGGGCCGCGGCCAGCTCGATGGCCAGCGGTAGGCCGTCGAGCCGACGGCAGATCTCCTCACACGCCGGCCGGTCATCGTCCGTACGGAACCCGGGGCGTACGGCGGCGCCGCGCTCGGCGAACAGCCGCAGCGCCACCTCGGGCGGCAGCGGCTCGACGGGCCGTACCCACTCGCCCGGCACGCCCAGCGGCTCCCGGCTGGTGGCCAGTACGGTCACGTCGGGGCAGTCGGTGAGCAGGGCCTGGGCCAGCTCGGCCGCGGCGCCGACCACATGCTCGCAGTTGTCCAGGACGAGCAGCATCCGGCGCCGGGCGCAGTGTTCCAGCAGCTCGGCGAGGGGACCGAGCGCGGCTCCCTCGGCCGCCCGAAGCTCCCGGGCACCGGGCCCGCCCAGCGCCGTATCGCGCGCCCCGAGGGCGGTCAGCACCGCCTCCGCCACGGCCTCCCCGCCCCGTACGGGCGCCAGCTCGGCCACCCACACCCCGCCCGGCCACGCCCCGTCCGCCGCCTCGGCGGCCTCCAGGGCCAGCCGGGTCTTCCCGACACCGCCGGGGCCCATCAGGGTGACCAGCCGCCGGGAGCGCAACTCGCCAACCAGCCCGTTCAGTTCAGTCTCGCGCCCGACGAAGGTGGTGAGCCGGGGCCGCAGATTCCCCGGCCCGTGTTGCCTGCCGCTTCCGGCAGGCCGCGCAGAACCGTCCGGCGGCGACGGGGTCGCGTCTTCGGCCAGGAGTTCGGCGTGCAGGGCGCGCAGTTCGCCGCTCGGATCCGCGCCGAGGCGATCGGCGAGCCGGAGGCGGACTCCTTCGTACGCCTGCAGGGCCTCGGCACGGCGGCCGGTGGCGCGCAACCCGCGGATCCACAGGGCCTGCAGCGGTTCGTCCAGCGGCTCCTGGTCCACCAGCGCGGCCAGTTCCGACAGGGCGCCCTCGGCCCGGCCCAGCGCCACCTCGGCCGCCAGGCGGTCACGGCGCGCCTGGGCGTGACGGCGTTCGGCCCGTACGGCGGCGGGGCCGCCGCGCGAGGCGGGGGACGCTCCGCCGGCGGTGCCCGGCAGATCCGCGAGCAGCGGGCCGCGCCACAGCGTCAGCGCCTCGTCGAGCAGCGCGGCGGCCAGACGCGGGTCGCCCGCGCCGATCGCGGCGGAGCCCTCTGCCGCCAGCCGCTCGAAGCGGAACAGATCGATGTCGTCCGGCTCGGCCACCAGGCGGTAGCCCCCGGGCACCGAGGCCACCGCCTCCTTGCCCAGCGCCCGCCGCAACCGCCCCACCAGCGCCTGCACCGCCGACACTTCGTCGGCGGGCGGCGCTTCGTCCTCGCCCCAGACCTGGGCGGCTAGCTGCCCAATGGACGCCGGACGGCCACCGCCCACGGCCAGCGCGCCCAGCAGCGCACGCAGCCGGGCGCCGCCGAGCGGCACCTCGGTGCCGTCCGGACGGACGGCCTGGGTGGCGCCGAGAACGCGGTAGCGGTAGCTCACCCGCCCATTGTCCGTTACCAAGAGCTTCAGTGGCTCTCAGCAATCCTGGCGTTTCCGCCTGGAAGGTCCGTACTGCCCACAAGCCCGGCGGCTTACGGTCCGCGCTTCAACGACCACCGCCCAGACAAGCCCCAGGTCTTACACGGTCTCCACGCAGTGTTTCACGTCTCCGAGCCACTCCCGGCGACGGTGGGCCGTGGCCCACGGGCGCGTGTTTAAGCTGCCGCCGCACTACGGCCGGACAACTTGGCTTTCGTCACCCGGCCAGCGCCCAACCTACCAACACCCACTGAATGCCGCTGACGAACGCCGAAACTCCAGGCAGCAGCCTTCACCCCCCTGCCCCCACCACACCCGGGCACCACGTGCCGGCCACCGCCGGCGCGGCCAGGCGGGCCACCCCCTGGCGAGGGGCCTACTGCCGGACGCCGGGGGCGCCGGCGGCCCCACGCCCCGGGGGCGCCAGCCCCGCCGTCCAGACGAACGGCGCCCCGCACGCAACGAGCCGGGGGCCGCGAAGCGACGCCCCCCGGCCCCCGGCCCAGGCCCCGACAGCCGCCGCACCGCCCACCGCACCCCAGCCACCACGAAAACGCCTTTGGCCAGGTTCACCACCCCGGTGATACTCGCCGCATGGAACTCTCCCTCATCGCCGCCTTCGTCGCGGCCGCCTTCCTGCTCAGCATCGCCCCCGGTCCCGACATGCTCTTCATCGTGGCCAACGCCACGGCCGGAGGCCGCCGCGCCGGGGTGGTGGCCGCGCTTGGGATGTCGACCGGGCTGGCCGTGCATACGCTCGCCGCGGCGCTCGGTCTGAGTGCGCTGTTCCGGGCGGCTCCGGAGGCGTTGGAGGTGGTGCGGCTGGCCGGTGCGGTGTTTCTGATCTATCTCGCCATCACCTCCTGGCGGGCGGGCCGCCGTACGCCCGGCGAGGCCGAGCAGGGGCCCGCGCCGGCCGCCGCCGAGCCCCGTCGGCCGCTGCGCAAGCTCTATCTGATGGCGACGCTCACCAATGTGGCCAACCCCAAGGTCATCCTCTTCTATCTGGCGTTTCTGCCGCAGTTCCTGACCGTGGGCGATGGGGCGTGGCCGGTGTGGCTGCAACTGCTGACGCTCGGCGGGCTGTTCATCATGGTCGGGCTGCCGGTGGACGCCACGGTCGGGCTGGCTGCCGGAAGCCTGGCGGACAAGCTGCTCAGCCGGCCTTCCTTCCGCCGCCGGCTGGAGCGGGCGTCGGCCGTGATCTTCGGTGGGCTCGCGGTCCGGCTGGCGCTCGACACCCGCTGACAGACCGACAAATCACTACAAACCCTCCGCGCGTGCCGCGGTCGCTCAGAGTCCCCTCCCCGGAAAACAACAAGGTCCGGCCGCTCTTCTTTTTTGGGCCGCACCCGGGATATGCATGGGGTGAGCGGCCGCGCACCGGCCGTGATCGACAGAGGAATCGGCACAGACGGAAGGGACCTCGAACCATGAGCGACACGGCGCAGCCAGCCCCCGGGCAGGGCGACCGACAGGGCGGCTGGCACGTGGACGACCGCTGTACGAACTGCGATGTGGCGCGGCAGCTCGCGCCGGGGCTGATCGGCGAGGCCGACGGCCGTTCGCGAGTGTTGCGCCAGCCGCGCGACGAGGCGGAGACCAGGCTGCTGCACACCGCCGCGTACGCCTGTCACACCCGGTCGATCCGCCCTCCCGCCGGACAGCGGCTCGATCCGGCGCTCGACCCGTTTCCGCTGGCCCTGGACGACTCCGTCTGGCTGTGCGGACACAACTCGACGCACACCGCCGCGGCCAACTCGTATCTGCTGCGCCGCGGTTCGGGGAGCGTCATGGTCGACACCCCGCGCTGGAGCGAGACGCTGGCGGGGCGGTACGAGGCGCTGGGCCCGGTGACCGATGTGCTGCTCACCCACCGCGACCACGCGGCGCACGGCCGCCGCTGGGCGGACCGCTTCGGCGCCCGGCTGTGGATCCACGAGGGCGATCTGGCCGCGGCCCCGGACGCGGACCGTGTGCTGCGCGGCGTCGAGCCGGTCGAGGTGGCCGAGGGCGTGGTCGCCCATCCGCTCCCCGGGCACACCGAGGGCAGCGTGCTGTACGTCGCGGACGACCGGTACTGCTTCAGCGGCGACAGCCTCTACTGGTCGCGCACCACGGCGGATATCGAGGTCGTGGAGAGCGTGACCTGGTACTCCATCGAGGAGCTGGCCGCGTCCCTGGTCCGTACGGTCCCGCGGCTGCGCTTCGAGTGGCTGCTGCCCGGCCATGGGGACCGTAAGCGGCTGCCCGCCGCCGAGACGGCCCGCCGCATGAGGGAGCTGACGGACCGGGTGCGGGCGCTGAGGCCCCAGCCGATCGACTTCTCGGCCGTACGCTGGTAAGCCCCGTACGCTGGTAAGCCCCCCGCACGCCGTACGCCCGCGCCCCAGCCCTCGCCCTCGCCCTACGCCGCCATACCGCGCACCAGCGGAGTCAGCGCCGCGCCGACCAGCGTGGCCGTGACGATGGAGCCCATGGTGATCCCCCACGCCACCGGGCCCAGCGGGGTGCAGCCGAAGAACTGGCTGACGCCCGGTGTCTGGACGATGCCCGCGAGGACCGCCGCGGAACCGAACCCGGCGATCAGGACGTGCCGGTCCAGGCCGCCGGTGGCCAGGGTCTGGGCGAGCTGGGTGCCGACCAGGGCGACGAGCGCGACCGTGCTCGCGCGTCGGCCGCGGCCGGTGAGCCGGGCGCCGGACCAGGCCATGCCCGCGCCGAGCGCGGTGATGGCGCCGCGCAGCAGCATCTCGTGGGTCAGGGCGGTGCCCAGGGAGCGGTGCGGGCCTTCGCGCAGCAGCCGCTCGCCGGTGTGGCCGGTCGGCTCGCGTACCGCGATGGCGAGCGCGGGCGCGAGGTCGGTGAGCAGGTTGACCAGCATGATCTGCCGGGCGCTCAGCGGTGTGCCGCCGGTGAGCGCGGAGGTGACCACGCTGAAGGTGACCTCTCCCAGGTTGCCGCCGATGAGGATGGCGAGCGCGGCCCGTACCGAGGCCCACATGGCCCGGCCCTCCATGAGCGCCGAGACGATGGTCTCCAGCCGGTCGTCGCCGACGACCAGGTCGGCGGCGGCGGTCGCGGCGGGCGTGCCGCGCCTGCCGAGGGCGATCCCGACGTCCGCGAGGCGGATGGCGGGGGCGTCGTTGGCCCCGTCGCCGGTCATCGCCACGACCCGGCCCAGGCGCTGGTACGCCTGGACGATGCGGACCTTGTGGTGCGGGCTGCACCGGGCGATCACATCGACGGTGGGCAGGAGTTCGTCGAGTCTGGCGTCGTCGAGTTCGTCCAGTTCGGGGCCCGTGCACACCTTGGGTTCCGGGACGTCGCTGACGGTCGCGGCGATGGCGTCCGCGGTGGCCGGGTGGTCGCCGGTGAGCATCACGGTGTGCACACCCGCCTCGTGCAGCCGCCTGGTGGCGGGGGCGGCGCTGGTGCGGACCGGGTCGGCGAGCGCGATGAAGCCGAGGAAGTCCAGGTCCCGTACGGACTCGTCGGTCAGCTCCTCGTCGTCCGCCATGGGCCGCTCGGCCACGGCCAGGATCCGGCGGCCCGCGCCGGCCAGTTCCTCGGCGCGGTCGGCGAGTTCCTTGGCGGCGGCGGGGTCCAGCGGGGTCCGTACGTCCCGGCTCCGTACGTCCGGGGTCCGTACGTCCCGGGTCCGCCGGTGTGCGCAGCGCAGCAGCACGTTCTCGGGTGCGCCCTTCACGCTCAGCAGCATGCGGTGGGAGGTGCGCCCGGCGGTGGCGTGGTAGGCCCGGGAGGGTTCGAAGGGCAGTGAGTCGGTGCGCCGCCAGCGCGGGGCGCCGTGTCGTACGGCGACCCCGGCGCGGCGGGCCCCGGCCGTCACCGCGCGGTCGGTCTGGTGGGCCATGGGCTCGGCCTGCCGGGCGGGCGGGGTGGCGCGCAGCGCGGCGGCGAGCACGGCCTTGCGCGGGCTGTCGAGCCGGTCGGCGGGCAGTTGGTCCTCTCCGTCGCTGATGACGGACGCGAGTTGGAGGTTGCCCTCGGTGAGGGTGCCGGTCTTGTCGAAGCACAGGACGTCGGCGCGGCCCAGCGCCTCGATGGTGCGGGGGTTGCGCACCAGCGCGCCGAGGTCGGCCAGGCGGCGTGCGGCGGCGAGCTGGGCCGCGTTGACCAGGAAGGGCAGCCCTTCGGGTACGGAGGCGACGGCGAGGTTGACCGCGGAGGACAGCGTGTCGGTCAGCTTGCGGCCGTGCAGCAGTCCGGCTCCGGAGACCGCGGACGCGGAGCCGAGGGCGATGGGCAGACTGGCCCGGGTGAGCCTGCCGAGCCGGGCCTCGACGCCGGTGACGGGCGCGGCCTGGCGCGCGGTGGCGAGGCTGCGGCCGACCTCGGTGGAGGTGCCGGTGGCCACCACGACGGCCACCGCCCGACCGGCGGAGACGGTGGTGCCCTCGTAGAGCATCGAGCGGCGCCCGGTGATGTCCGCGGCGGCCACCGGCGCCGGGTCCTTGGCCACCGGGAGGGATTCGCCGGTCAGCGACGACTCGTCGACCTCCAGGCCCTCGGCCTCCAGCAGCCGGCAGTCGGCGGGCACCACGTCCTCGGGGCGCAGCGCGACGATGTCACCGGCCACCAGGTCACCGGCGGCGACCAGCCGCTCGGTGCCGCCGCGGCGTACTCGTGCGCCGATGGCGGAGCGGGCGAACAGCTCGGCCAGGGCGCGTTCGGTCCTGACTCGCTGGACCGCACCGACCAGCGCGGAGGTGCCGGTGATGGCGGCCACCAGGGCGGCGTCGGTGCGCGATCCCACGGCCGCGGCCAGCGCGGCCCCGGCGGCGAGCACCGGGGTGAGGGGGTTGGCCAGCTCCTCGATGAACGCCGAGGGCAGGCTGGTGGCGGGCGGCTCTCCGGTGCGCGGTGCGCCGGGGGCGCGGGCGCGGGCGGCGGCCTCGGCCGGGGCGAGGCCGTCGGACCGGGTGCCCAGGCGTTCCAGGACGCGCGGGACGGGCATCAGATGCCAGGGGGTGGAGGTCACCGGCGGGGCCAGGGGGCGCGCTATCAGCTGCCGGGCGCGCCAGTTGCCCATGCAGAACGCGAGGGTGCCGGCGATGTTGCTGGCGCCGGTGGCGCGCGCGGCGGCCTGGCGGCGCCGGGCCCGGAGGGCGGCGACGGCGCCGACGCCGCTGCCGCCGGCCGCGAGTATGGCGCTTTCTCGGTCGACCCGGGCCGCCACTCCCACAGCGTCCACGATCACCCCGGCGGATTCCAGGTCCGCGCCGACCAGCAGATGCGCTCCCCAGGCCGGGGGCTCGCCCTCTCGGTGGGTGCCGATGCCGCAGTCGGCGGCGCCCAGCGCCCGGCGGTTGCCCGAGAGCAGCAGCACCACGCCGCCGTCGGCCTGCAGGGCGCGCACCGAGGCCACCAGGCGCCCTCCGGCGGGCACCACCGCGTCCGCGAAGGCAAAAGCGGGGTGGGGGCGGTCGGTGGCCAGGACCACGCGGGCGCCCGCCCGGCGGGCGGCGGCCGCCACGGCCTCGGCGCCCGGGGCGGTCTGCACGGCCAGCCCGACCACGGCCCGCAGACGGCGGCCCTTGGCCAGGCCGAGGACGCGCTCGCTGCCCTTGCGGCGCAGCCGGGAGGCGGCCTGACTGCCCGTACGGCCCGTCAGATCGAGCCGGTCCAGGGGCCCCAGTGCCCAGCCCTGGCCGTTGCGGCGGACCTCCAGGGGACCGTCGGGTTCGAAGAGTTCGAAGAGCCGTTCGGCGATCAGCGGGGCCTCGGCTCCGGCGAGCACCTCGATGTCGATGGGCTCGTACCGGTCGCTGCGCAGCGCCTCCTCGTCCAGCAGCACGGTGTCGACCTGGCCCAGCCGCCGGAGCGCTCCGCGGTCCATGGCCACCACGCCGCGCAGCGCGAGAAAGCGGCCGAGGTTGGTCGCGAACCCTTCCCGGCCACCCCCCGTCGCCTTGGGTACGGAGGCCAGCGTTACGGCGAGCCCGCGGCGGGGGCCGGCGAACGGCACGGCGAGGGCGCCGGCGACGGCCCCGGCGCGCATGGACCGCTCCGCGTAGTGCGCGGTGGCGTCCCTGGGGGGCGGTCCGGGCCGCTCGACGATGATCGGTTCGGCGGCCACGTCGCGCGGTCCGTGTACCAGATGCGGTTCGGCCGCCTCCCATGCCTCGCTCTCCGCGTCGGCTTCCCGCCACTGGGCGATGCGCTCGACCGTGTCCAGGGCGAGCCCTCCGCCGTGCGTGGCCACTCCCTGGGCCAGTGCGCTCAGCGCGGTCAGGGCGGAGTCGGCCCGCTCCGCGCCGCCGATCGCCGCGGCCAGCCGGCGGACCCGCGGATGGTGCTGGAGCAGGGAGGCCAGCGCGCCCACCTCGGTGGGCAGTTTGAGCCAGGGGGCCAGGCGCAGCGCGGTGGACAGGGTCAGGCCCACGGTGTCCGCGGTCAGCGCGGAGAGGGATTCGGGGGTGCTGGCGCCTTCGGAGGGGTGGTGCGGTTCCGGGCGCCATTCGTCGAACTCCTCGGCCACGACGGCGGCTCCGAGGGCTTCGGCCTGTTCGACCAGGGCGACCAGTTCGGATTCGCGCGGCGGCGGGGAGACGAGCGACACCACGACGCGTTCGGTGGGCGCGTTGACCCGCGCCCACCGGACACCGGGGTGTGTTTCGAGCGCCGTCTCCACGCGGCGGCCGACCCGCTCGCCCCCGGTGCCGTGCACCCCCCGGACCTCGATATAGCAGCGCCCGGGGTGGGACCACACTCCGCGCTGTGGCAGCCTGGCCAGCCGTCCGACCAGTCCGGCCGCGCCGCGCACACCGGCGGCCACCCCGCCGGTGAGGGGTCCCAGCAGCGGGGGCGCCGGGATACGCGGTCCTGATCGCCGCGACTGTTCCGGCTGTTCCGACCGTTCTGACCGTGGTGCCTGGGACATCGGCGCGGCCTCCCTGTACGTCGCCCGGCAGCCGCCCCCACTCGGCGCCCTGTTCGGCCGGAAGGCGCCCTGTTCAGCGGAAGGCGCCCTGTTCGGCAGAAGATGAATCCCGATTACCCTGAAAAGTGAGGAATTACCGCAACGTCAACCATGTGTGGACGTGAGATCTGTGAGTACTCCCACCACCACCCGCAAGCGCGGGGCCTCGGACAAGACGAAGACAGCGGCCCGGCAGAAGACGACGGCCCGGCAGAAGACCGCGGCCGCCGCGAAGAGCACGGCCGCGAAGAGCACCGCCACGAAGAGCACCGGCGCGAAGGCCACGGCCACGAAGGCCACGGCCGGTACGGCCACGAAGAGCACCAAGGCCGTGGCGAAGGCCGGTAAGCCGGTCAAGGCCATGACCGACGGCGGCAAGCGGTCCTTCACCGTCACCGTCCCCACCATGGGGCGCCCCACGATGGGGGGCATGGCGGGCGGCCTGATGGACGCGGCGTTGCTGCCGGTGGCGGTGGCCCGCCGCTGGCTGCCCGCCAAGGGCGGTCTGCCGCTGTACGTGGGCCTGGGCCTGCTGGGCGCCGCGGACGCGATCGAGTGGCCGGTGGCCGTGGGCATCGGCGTCGGCTACGCGGTCCTGCGCCGCGGCGGCATCATGGCGCCCCCGTCCACCGGCCGCCGGACCGTCGCCCAGGCGGCCTGAGGGCCCCCATTCGGACGCTCCGCCCGACGGACCGGCGCCGTCCGGGCCCCGGTCCGTCGGGCCCCGGTCCGTCGGGCGTGGAGGGTCACCCCGATCACCCTGATCACCCCGCGCACCAGGACGCGGTTTCTCCAGCGCCGATACTGTCCGTTACCCCCCCTTCACCCTCTCTGCTGGCATATGCCCCCATTTGGGGTGAAACTTGAATCCCGACAGAGGGAGCATTCCTCGGGGAAGTGATGAAGTGCCGGTCAGCTGGGACGACACCGCCGTCCTCACCGATGCCCACGACCGATTTCTGGCGGGCAGACTCGTCAGCCGCGCCGTACGTCCGCCGATCCTCAGCTCCTGGGAGCGCTGCCGGTCGCTGGGTATCGCCGCCGACCACGTGGACGTGCTTTACCACACGGAGCTGGACCTCGGCGGCAGCCTGGCCGAGGCCGCCCGGCCGGTGCTGGACCGGCTCGAGTCCCAGGTCTCCGGTATCCGGGTGAGCGCGGTCCTGTGCGACCAGGACGCCCGAGTGCTGGAGCGCCGGGTCGGCGAACACTCGCTCAACCGCTTCCTCGACTCCCTGAACCTCGCCCCCGGCTTCGGCTTCTCCGAGGAGCTCACCGGCACCAACGGCATGGGCACCGCGCTCGCGGCCCGGCAGCCCGCCTTCGTATGCGGCCGGGAGCACTTCGCCGACATCATGCGACAGTTCGCCTGCGCGGCCGCCCCCATCCGCGACCCGTTGAGCGGGCGCGTCCTCGGCGCGCTCGACCTGACCTGCGACCACCGCCACGCCGACGTATCGATGCTGGGCCTGGTCCACCAGGCGGCGGTCGCCGTCGAGCAGCGGCTGCTCGACCGCATCACCGCCCGCGAGCGGGCCCTGCTCGCCTCCTTCGCGGTCGGCGGCGCCCGGGAGGCCCCCGACGCCCTCGACCGGCGGGATCGGCTGGTCCTCCAGGAGCTGGCCGTACAGCTCATCGCCGGCGGACGCGCCTGTGTCGTGGAGGCGCGGCTCCCCGAAGGGCGCGGTGTCACGCTCTGGTGCCATGAGGCCCACGGCCCCACCGGCGCGATCGGCTTCCTCGTCGAGGCCGTGCTGCCCGGCGGCGAGCGCTGCCGCTGTGCCGCTGAGGACCGTACAAGCTCCCCCGAGCCGCCCGTCCTCGCGGGCGGAGGTCCGATGCCCCCGCTCGCCCTGGGGAACCTCGCGCTTCCCGCGTACCCGCCCGCCGCGCCGGGCCGCCCCGGCCCCGTACCTTCCGCCGACGCGTGGGCGCGCGGCGGGCCGCTCGCCGTCGGGGAGCCCGGCGTCAGCCGCCTGGCGCTGCTGGCGCGGGAGCGGCTGGGGCTGCTGTGCGAGGCGGGCGTGACGGTCGGCACCACCTTGGACGTCGCCCGCACCGCCGAGGAGCTGACCGAGGTGGCCGTGCCGCGGTTCGCCGACTATATGGCCGTGGACCTGCCGGACTGCGTGCTGCGCGGCGAGGAGCCGATGGGGACCGGCGGCCCGCTGCTGCGGGTGGCGATGGCGGGGGTGCGCACGGGGTCCCATCTGTACGCGGTGGGCGAGTCGGTCCGCTACGCCGCCGCCACACCGCACGCCCGCGCGCTCGCCACCGGCGAACCCGTACTCGAGCCGTATCTGAACGAGGCGTACGGCTGGCTGGCCAACGATCCGGCCCGCGGCGGACAGGCGCTGCGCGCGGGGATCCATTCGCTGATCGCGGTGCCGATGCGGGCCCGGGGCGTCGTCCTGGGCGTGGCCGCGTTCTACCGCTCCGCGCTCAAGCAGCCCTTCGAGGAGGACGATCTGTCCCTGGCCGAGGACCTGGTCAGCCGCGCCGCCGTATGCATCGACAACGCGCGGCGCTTCACCCGCGAGCACACGACCGCGCTGGCGCTCCAGCGCAGCCTCCTGCCCCGCGGGCTGCCCGCGCAGCACGCCGTGGAGGCCGCCCACCGCTACCGGCCCGCGACGACCGGGGTCGGGGGCGACTGGTTCGATGTGCTCCCGCTGTCCGGCGCCCGGGTGGCCCTGGCGGTCGGCGACGTGGTCGGGCACGGACTGCACGCGACGGCGACGATGGGCCGGCTACGCACCGCCGTCCACAACTTCTCGGCGCTGGACCTGGCGGTCGACGAAGTGCTCAGCCAACTCGACGATCTGGTCTGCCGTCTCGACCCGGACGCGGCGGGTACGGACGCCCTGGGCGCCGACCCGGCGGGCGGCACGGATGCGTACCCGACGGACGCCGGGCCCGGGCCGGGCGGCGAGAGCGAGCCGGGCATCGTCGGCTCCGGGTGTCTGTACGCCGTCTACGACCCGGTGAACCGCCGCTGCACCGCCGCCCGGGCCGGACACCCGCCGCCCGCCCTGGTGCTGCCCGACGGCACCGTGGAGTTCCCCGACGTGCCCCCGGGGCCGCCGCTCGGCGTGGGCGGCCTGCCGTTCGAGACCGCCGACTTCGAGGTCCCCGAGGGCAGTCTGCTGGTGCTCTACACCGACGGCCTGCTCACCGGCGACGGCCACGACCCGGGGGTCGGCTTCGAGCGGCTGCGCGCGGTGCTGGCCCGTCCGGGCCGTACGCCGGAGCAGACCTGCGCCGCCCTGGAGTCGCTGTTCCCGGAGCGCCCCGTGGACGATGTGGTGCTGCTCGTGGCCCGTACCCGGGCGCTGGGCGAGGATCAGGTCGCCGTCTGGGATCTGCCCGCGGACCCGGCCGAGGTGTCCCGGGCGCGCCAGGAGGTCATCGCGCGGCTGACCGAGTGGGGCCTCGATGAGCCGGCGTTCACCACCGAGCTGATCGTCAGCGAGCTGGTCACCAACGCCATCCGGTACGGCCGCGAACCACTGCAACTGCGCTTGCTGCGCGAGCGCGCGCTCATCTGCGAGATGGCCGACGGCAGCAGCACCTCCCCGCGGCTGCGCCGGGCCCGCACCACCGACGAGGGCGGCCGCGGGCTGTTCCTGGTCGCCCAGCTCGCCCGGCGCTGGGGCACCCGTTACACCGAGCACGGCAAGGTGATCTGGACGGAGCAGCCGCTGCCCCGGGGCCGCTGAGCGCGTCCGCCCACAGCACCGCGGCTCACCGCGCGTCACCGCGCGTCACCATGCGTCACCGCAGGTCAGCACATGCCGCCGGACGTCATGTCGCGGCGTCCGCCAGCAGCTTCAGGGCCAGCCGCTGGAGCTCGGGGCCGGCCTTGTCGGGGCTGCCGGTGTCGTACGGCGGGGCGGGGTCGTACTCGACGGCCAGCTGCATGGCCTTGGCGGTGTTCTCGTCGGACAGCCGTGCGGCGAGGTGCAGCCCCATGTCGATCCCGGCGGAGACCCCCGCGGCGGTGATGATCTTCCCCGTCTCGATGAACCGCCCCGGTGTGTCGATGGCGCCCACATCGGCCAGCGAGGGGCGGGCGGCCCAGAACGTGGTGGCGGGCAGGCCGCGGAGCAGTCCGGCGGCGCCCAGGATCAGCGACCCGGTGCACACCGAGGTGGTCCACACCGTCTGCTCGTGCATACGGCGCAGCCAGCCGAGGATCGCCTCGTCGCCCATCGAGGCCGTGGTGCCGCGCTCGCCCCCGCCCGGCACCAGCACGACCTCCGCCCGGGGCATCTCGTCGAGGGACCGCTCGGCCACCAGCGCCAGCTCCCCGGTGTCCGTGCGCACCCGCCCGGCCCGCTTGGCCACCGTGGTCACCGAGACGTGGGGGACGCGGCACAGCACCTCGTACGGGCCGACGGCGTCCAGCGCCGTGAAGCCGTCGTACAGCAGCACCGCCACGCGTATCGGCCGCCCGGACGCCCCGCCGGCCGCGGCGCCGTCCTCCTCGCGCGCCTGCTGGGCGCGGGCCGGGGCCGACGCGACCGTCGTCAGCCCCGCGCCGAGGCTGCCCGCCGCGGCTGCCCTCAGCAGTTTGCGGCGGCCGTTGTCCATACTTGCCATGAATCCCTCCCAGGCCGGGTCCTCCGGTGAAATGCCGGTGAGCAGGTAGTCGGCCCGGAGTTCGGCCGGGTTCCGGGGCGCGGGAAGCTTTCCGGGATTTGTGTTATCCAGACCGCGCGGCTCCGTCTCCTATGGGGGGCACCCCGACATGACCGGGGTGGTCGGCCGTAATGGGGCCCTGATCGGGAGAGAGCGAGGTGGCGCGTGCGCACCAAGGAGCAGTCGGACGCCGCGGTCGTCGCGGCGGCGCGGGCCGGGGACCAGCGAGCGCTGGCGGAGCTGCTGGAGGAGTACCTGCCGCTGGTCTACAACGTGGTGGGCCGGGCCCTGGACGGCCACGCCGACGTCGATGACGTCGTACAGGAGACGATGCTGCGGGCGGTGACGGGGCTGGCGGGCCTGGCCGACCCGGAGCGGTTCCGGTCCTGGCTGGTGGCGATAGCCCTGAACCAGGTGCGTCAGCGCTGGCGCGAGGGGCGGGCGGGGGCGCGGGCCGGGCAGTTGGAGGAGGCCGTCGAGGTGGCCGATCCCGGTGCGGACTTCGCCGAGCTGACGGTGTTGCGGCTCGGGCTGTCCGGGCAGCGGCGGGAGGTCGTGGAGGCGACCCGCTGGCTGGAGCGGGACGAGCGGGAGGTGCTGTCGCTGTGGTGGCTGGAGGCCGCGGGCGAGCTGACCCGCGCCGAGCTCGCGGCGGCCTGTGAACTCGCCCCGAAACACGCCGCGGTGCGGGTCCAGCGGGTCAAGAGCCGGCTGGACACCGCCCGGGGCGTGGTGCGGGCGCTGCGCGCGTCGCCGCGCTGCCCGGAGCTGTCGGCGCTGGTGAAGCCGTGGCACGGCACACCGTCCGCGCTGTGGCGCAAGCGCCTGGCCCGCCATATCGGGCAGTGTCCGCGGTGCGGATTCGCCGCGGCCGATCTGGTGCCCGCCGAGGGGCTGTTGGTGGGCATGGCCCTGGTGCCGCTTCCGGCGGGGCTGGCCGCGTACGCGCTGGGGCAGCTCGCCTCGGGGACGTCAGCGGCGGCAGCCACGGTGGCGGCGTCGAAGGCCGCCGGGGGCAAACTGGCTCAGCTCCTGGCGCAGACCACGGCGAAGCCGGTGGTGGCGGTGGCCGCGGCGGGCGGTCTGGCGGTCGCCGCCACCGCCCTGTACGTCCAGGCCGGGCCCGGCTCCACCCCGAACCCGGGGCGTCCGCCGTCCGCCGCGGCGTCCTCCGCACCCGTCGTACCCGAGGCGTCGGCGGCGGCGCCGACCGGGGAGGTGGGCGAGGCGGTCTCCCGGCCGCCGTCGCGCAAGCCCAAGTCCTCCCGGTCGGCCTCCGCCTCGGCCGTTCCGCGCTCGCTGTACGGCACGGTGGTCGACAGGGCCGACGCGGCCCCGGCGGCCACCGCCCGCCCCGGTCCGCTGCCGGAGCGGCCGGAGGGGCGTCCGATCACCGGTTCCGGCAGCTATGAACAGCCGAGCCCCGGCAATTATGTGATGGTCAACAACGCCCAGTATGTGACCCTGACCGGGCAGGGGTATGTCCGGGTCCGCTGGGGGCTAGTGCCCGCCGAGCGGTCCGGCCAACTGAGGATGCCCAGCTGGACCGGGCTGAGCGGGCGGCTGTTCCATGTGGCCTCCGGCGGGGGCCGCCGTATGGACGACCAGATACCCGGGGCCACGGACCGGCCGCACACCGGGATGGGCAGCGCCGCCACGGGGTTCGACACCCTGCCGGCGGGCGCGCAGCAGATGTGGCAGAACGAGTACTACTACCTCGACGGCAGCGTGACCCTCCATCTCAACGAGGACTGGGCCGACTACAACCTCGCGGTCTCCGCCGTGGACCGGGCGGGGATCCTCCAGGATGTCCTGCAGCCGCCCGGGGACGCGGCGATCCGCTACGGACTGGTACGGGACACCGGCACCGACGCGGCCCCGGTCCCGCAGTATGTGACCCGCTCGCGCTCCGCCGACCCCTTCACCGTGCCGCTCCGCGGCGATCTGCGCTGACCTGATGGGCCGCCACCGGCCGGGTCCTCAGCGCAGGTCCTTGACCCGGCGGAGCTTCCCGACGGAGCGTTCCAGCGACTCCGGCTCCACCACCGCGACCTCGACGGTCAGCCCCGCCCCCTCCTTGACCGCCTGGGCGATGGCCCGCTCGGCGGCCTCGCGCGCCTCGCTCGTGGCGCCGGGGCGCGCCTCGGCCTGTACGGTCAGCTGGTCCATCCGGCCGCGCCGGGTCAGCACCAGCTGGAAGTGCGGGGCGACGCCCGGGGTGCGCAGCACGATCTCCTCGATCTGGCTGGGGAAGAGGTTCACCCCGCGCACAATGATCATGTCGTCACAGCGGCCGGTGATCTTCTGGATGCGGCGGAACGCGGGCCGGGCCGTGCCGGGCAGCAGCCGGGTCAGATCGCGGGTGCGGTAGCGGATGACGGGCATGGCCTCCTTGGTCAGGGAGGTCAGCACCAGCTCGCCCTCCTCGCCGTCGGCCACCGGCTCGTCGGTGAGCGGGTCCACGATCTCGGGGTAGAAGTGGTCCTCCCACACATGCAGCCCGTCCTTGGTCTCCACGCACTCCTGGGCCACCCCGGGGCCGATCACCTCGGACAGCCCGTAGATGTCCACGGCGTGCAGGTCCGCGCGCTCCTCGATCTCCCGGCGCATCTCCTCGGTCCACGGCTCGGCGCCGAAGACGCCGACCTTGAGGGAGGTGGTGCGCGGGTCGATGCCCTGGCGCTCGAACTCGTCGAGGAGGGTGAGCATGTAGGAGGGGGTGACCATGATGATCTCGGGCCTGAAGTCCTCGATGATCCGCACCTGGCGGGCGGTCATGCCGCCGGAGGCGGGGACGACGGCGCAGCCCAGCCGCTCGGCACCGTAGTGGGCGCCGAGGCCGCCGGTGAACAGGCCGTAGCCGTAGGAGACATGCACCATCTGGCCGGGGCGCCCGCCGGCCGCGCGCAGCGAGCGGGCGACCACCTCGGCCCACATGGACAGGTCGTTCGCGGTGTAGCCGACGACGGTGGGGCGGCCGGTGGTGCCGCTGGAGGCGTGGACGCGGCGCAGCTGTGAGCGGTCCACGGCGAGCAGGCCGAAGGGGTAGGTGTCGCGCAGATCGGCCTTGGTGGTGAGGGGGAAGCGGGCCAGGTCCGCGAGCGTGCGGCAGTCCTCGGGCTCGACGCCGGCCGCGCGGAACTTCGCCCGGTACGGCTCGACATGGTCGTAGACCCGCCTGAGGGTGTCCCGCAGCCGGGCGAGCTGGGTCTCGCGCAGCTCATCCGGCCCCATCCGTTCGGCGGCGTCGAGGAGCTCGGTCGGCGGTGGTGATCCCAGTCGGCGCCCGCCGCCCGTCGTATGCGTCGACACCGTCATGTCTGGCACCACCTCATGGACCGACCGAACATTCGGTTTCACCGCGCGACGCGATCAAGTAACCCAGTATCCGGCGGGGCTGTCAAGGGGTGGCGCGGGCGCACGGGAGGGACGCCCCTCGCCCTCCTTCAGCCCGCCCTCTGTCCCCTATATAGGGCCGCTATATGGGGCCCTGTGAGACCGCTTGTATCGGGCCCCATATAAAGGGGACAGAGAAGGGGCGGAGAGAGGGTGTGAGACCGGCCGTCACCTCAGCCCGAGGGGGACGGGTTCGAGGCGGACGGGGAGGACTTGTACGCGGTGGACTTCTCGATGGCGCCGCCGAGCTTGTCCCGGGCGGCCTTCAGCGAGCCCATGGACTCCGCCGAGACGACCCAGCGGTTGCCGACCAGAAAACTCCCGCCGTACATCTGCGCGTAGTCCAGCCAGTCCCGCTGCCCCTTGGCGGCCACGAAGCTGAGGAAGACATAGTTCTTCTTGCCGAGATGGCAGACCCCCTGGCGGTAGTCGTCGACGTCCGTGGTGATCTCCGGCTTACAGCCCATGACCTTGCCCAGCTTCTCAACGCTGGCCGGCCGGGCGGCCGGGGCGCTCGCGCTCGGTTTGGCCTTCCCGCGCTCCCCGATCGACGCCTTGTCGTTCTCGCCGTCCGAACCGCACCCGGCCGACAGCAGCGCCACGGCGGCGACGGCCGGCACCACCGCACCGGCGCCGATACGGCCGCGGCGACGCCGCGGTGCGGCCCATGGCGCGGGGCGCGGGGCCGGGGCGCGGCCGGGGGCCGGACGGGCGGCGTCTTCCGGGGAACACCTTCGCGGTGCGTGCTCGGGCTTCACGTCCATCGGTACGGACGCGACGTGCGAGGCGTTCAGCGAATCCGTGAATTCCTTCGCGCACCCCTTCCACCCGCACGATCTACGCGCGTATCTTCTGCGGACCGCACTTCCCCCCACGTGACACCGAGTTCGGAGGAGCAGACATGTCCGCACAGACCCGCAAGGGTGATCACCGGAAGCGCCCCGCTCTGCGCTCGCCCTACGCCATGGGCGGGTTGGCCCTCGCGGTCACCGCCGCCCTGGCCTCGTTAGTGCCCGCCATGGCCTCGACCACCGAGGCGTCCGAGGCCGGCGCGGCGCGGGCGCAGGCCCCCGCACACCCGGAGCGGGACTGGATGGGCTCGACCGTCGCCGAGCACGAGGGCGGCGACCCCAAGGCGACCCCCAAGGCCACGTTGGCCGCCACGGTGGAGGGGGTCGACGTCAGCAACCATCAGGGCACGGTCAACTGGACGTCGCTCTGGAACAAGAACGTCCGGTTCGCCTACGTCAAGGCCACCGAGAGCACGACGTACAAGAACCCCAAGTTCGCCTCGCAGTACAACGGCTCCGCCAACAAGGGCATGATCCGCGGCGCGTACCACTTCGCCCTGCCGAACAAGTCCAGCGGCACCGCGCAGGCGGACTACTTCGTGAACAACGGCGGCCGCTGGTCCGCCGACGGCAAGACCCTGCCGCCCGTGCTGGACATCGAGTACAACCCGTACGGCGCGTCCTGCTACGGCAAGACCAAGGCCCAGATGGTCACCTGGATCAAGGACTTCAGCGCCCGGGTCAAGAAGCGCGCCGGGCGCGACCCGGTGATCTACACGACCACCAGCTGGTGGAAGTCCTGCACCGGCAACAGCGGCGCGTTCGCCACGAAGAACCCGCTGTGGCTCGCGCGCTACGCGTCGACGCCGGGGGCGCTGCCGGCCGGCTGGAAGACCCACACCATCTGGCAGTACACGTCGTCCGGGCCGGTGGTGGGTGACCACAACAAGTTCAACGGCAGCCTGACGCGACTGAAGGCCCTCGCCAAGGGCTGAGCCCGGCGTCAACCCCGGCCGGCGCCGGCCGCTGACCGGGCAAGTCCCGCCCCCCGACTGGGCAAAGCGGACGTAAAGCACCAGCTCAGGGGGCGGGACATAAAACAGTTCGGCAGAGTACCAGCAAGTAGCGATCGCTGTCAGGTCTTTATTCATTGGTGATGAGCTCTCCACTCCCGGCCCACACCAGGCACTAGCGTCCGGTGTCACTCCGAACCAAGGAGGGCGCTGTGCGATCAGTCATCAGCAGATCCATTGCTTCCAGCCGCACGATCGGGACCGGGCTCATCATCGGTGCGCTCGCCATGACGCTCGCGGCACTGCTCATCCCCGTGAGCCTGTTCGGCGAAAGCAGCGCCGCGGCGCTCCCGAGCGGGGTCATCGACGACGGCAAAGGAACCATCAGTACGCAATACGGACCGCTCACCGCGGTCGACAGGGACTTCGTCCGCAAGGTCAAGCTCGCCGGCCTGTGGGAGCTCCCCTCGGGACGCATGGCGCAGGAGCGTGGCAACACCGACGCCGTGAAGACCGCGGGCGAACACCTCATCGAGGGCCACACCGAGCTGGACCGTCGATCGAACGAGGTGGGCCAGGCTCTTGCCATCGACCTGCCCACCCAGCCCAATGAGCAGCAGCAGGGCTGGCTCAACGAAATGACCAACGCCGCCTCACCAGCCGAGTTCCAGCGTGTGTTCGCCAACCGCCTGCGCGCCGCGCACGGGAAGGTCTTCGGCCTGGTGGCCCAGGTGCGGGCACAGAGCCAGAACTCCATGGTCAGGTCCCTCGCGACAAGGACCAACGCCGTTGTTCTCGACCACATCACGGTCCTTGAGGACACCGGACTTGTCGACTTCGAGGCCCTCAACAAATAGGTGAAGTGATCTCATGAGGCAACAGACCCATAAACGCGGGCGTTTCACGAACAAGACCGTGGCCATCGTGGCCGCGCTGGCGCTCGGCGGTGGCGGCGCGGCCATCATCGCGGCGAACGCGTCCGCGAGCGGCGACAAGAGCTCCGGCGAGGAGCGGACGCTGTCGGCGACGGCGGGCACGATCAGCTGCCCCGACGTGGGCCAGAAGCTCAACGACGTGCCCCGCCAGGCCCGCACCGAGGTCGACAGGAACCTGGCCGAGCTCGACTCCCAGGTGGCCAAGGCATACCAGCGCATGGCGAACAAGGAGGCGGGCACGGACTCCGTGCTCACCACGCTCCAGCAGCAGCGCACGGCCACCTTGGACCGTATCGGGACCGCCATCAGTCGCAGCGCCCAACGCCCCGCGGGTCTTGAGCAGATGAGCGCTTGCAAGATGCAGACCAACTTCGCCGGGCAGGGCCGGGGCGGTCAGGGCGGCAACCAGCAGCAGGGCGGCGGCCAGCAGGGCAACCAGCAAGGTGGCGGCCAACAGCAGGGTGGCGGCCAGCAAGGCGGCCAGCAAGGCGGCGGCCAGCAGGGCGATGGCCAGCAGCAGGGCGGCGGCCAGCAAGGTGGCCAGCAGGGCGGCGGGCAGCAGGGCGGCAACGGCGGGCAGCAGGGCAACGGCCCCTCCCCCGACGACTTCGTCGACATCACGAAGGTGCAGCCCAACGTCAAGGAGCCGCAGAACCAGGGCAACGCGTCCAAGGGCACCTTCGTCTCGGAGTGCGGTGTCAACGAGCAGGGCATCCGCAACAGCGACAACGTGATCGTGGCGCCCGGTGTGGGCAACGGCGCCCACCACACCCACGACTACGTGGGCAACAAGACCACGAGCGCCAACTCCACCAACGACAGCCTGGCCGCGGGCGAGACCACCTGCACCAACGGCGACCAGTCCACGTACTACTGGCCGGTGGTCCGGGTCCAGGACGGCACCCAGGAGAAGGACGCCAACCAGCTCGGCGGTGGCCTCGAGGGGAACGTCGGCAAGATCCTCACCCCCAAGAGCGCCACGATCGAGTTCAAGGGCAGCCCGGTCGGCAAGGTCACCGCGATGCCCAAGTTCCTGCGGATCATCACCGGTGACGCCAAGGCGTTCACCAACGGCACCGCCAACGCCAACGCCCACTGGAGCTGCACCGGCTTCGAGGACCGCCAGCTGACCGACAAGTACCCGATCTGCCCGCAGGGCAGCGACGTGGTGCGCAGCTTCGCCTTCCAGAGCTGCTGGGACGGCAAGAACATCGACAGCGCCAACCACCGTGACCACGTCGCCTTCGCCCAGGAGGACGGCTCCTGCCCCAACGGCTTCCAGGCGATCCCCCAGCTGGTGAACAAGATCACCTATGAGGTCCCGGCGGGTGAGACCTTCGCGGTCGACGGCTTCCCCGAGCAGTTGCACAAGCCGGTCACCGACCACGACGACTTCATCAACGTGATGTCGGACCAGCTGATGAACCAGGCAGTGCAGTGCATCAACAGCGGGCAGAAGTGCGGTTGACGCCCCACCAGCCCCAGGCGTGCGCCGACCGGTCTTCGGTCGGCGCACGCCGCGTTCCGGGGCAGCACGAGACCGCGCAGCACGAGGCCGCCACGGCCGCCGGCGATCCGGCGGCCGGACACCCGGACCGCCCGGACCAGCCGAACCGTGCGGACCAGCCGGGCGAATCCGATCCCGAGCACTTACCCGACGGGCCCGAGCACTTACCCGACGGGCCCGAACCCGCCCCGTTGTCCGAGCAGCCGCCCACGCGGTCACCCGCACGGACGGGACGAAGTCCCCGGGGCCGCGAGCCGACACCCTCGGACCAGGAGCTCACCCGGCGGCTCCAGGAGGCGTACCGCCTGGGCACCGCGAGCCCGACGGCCGGGGAAATCCTCTACCGCCGCCACCGCGACGCGGCGCTCGCCTACGCCCGCACCTGTTGCCGGGCCCTCCACGACGCCGAAGACCTGGTGTCCGAGGCGTTCATCCGTACGTTCCAGGCCGTCCGGTCGGGCGGGGGTCCGCGTGGCCCCTGGCGCCCGTATCTGCTGACCGTCATCCGCCACACCGCGATCGAGTGGAGCGCCGGTGCGCGTCAGGTGCTGCTCACCGCGGACTTCGAGTCGTGGCAGCAGCGGTCGACCGAGGCGGACCCCCAGCAGCGCCTGCTGGCGGACGAGGACCGCACACTTCTGATCAGCAGTTTCCAGGCCCTCCCCGCGCGGTGGCGGACCGTGCTGTGGCACACGCTGGTGGAGGACGCCTCCCCGCAGCGCGTGGCCGCGCTGATGGGCCTGTCCCCCAGCGGTCTCACCTCACTGGCCTTCCGGGCCCGCGAGGGGCTGCGCGAGGCGTATCTGCGCGCTCATGTGCGATCCGCGGCGGCGGACGACGACCGCTGCCGCCACTTCGGCTCCATGATCGGCGCCTCGGTGCGGCGTGGCGCCGTACGTGGCCGTGCCCTCGCGCGCCATCTGGCCGAGTGCCGCTGCTGCGCGCACGCGTACACCGAGTTGCTGGCCCTCAACGCGGCCATGCGGGGCTGAGCGCCCGGACGGCGAGCGCACACATGGAACTGCCGGCCGTGGATCGCGGCCGGCAGTTCCATGTGGTGGGGCTCATACGGCCCCTGGCTCACAGTCCGTTGACGCGCGCCTCCCTCGCCATGCCGCCCACGGGCCGCAGGCCGGTCGGCGCTCCGCGGCCCCTGCGGGTGACCGCCCGGGAGTAGTGGCGCCGGATCCGGTCCATCTGCGCCATCAGCCGTCGGCCGCGCAGCGCCATCTCCAGCTCGAAGCGTATCCGCGGGTCCCGCAGGCCCGGCCCGAAGAGCTTCTCGATCTGCCGCAGCCGGTAACGCACGGTCTGCGGGTGCACTTTGAGCGCCTTGGCCGCCTCGGGCGCGCCACCGCCCTCGAGCCAGGCGAGCAGGGTCATCTGCAGCCGCTCGCTCTGCCGGGGGGTCAGCCCGGCCAGCGGCTTGAGCCAGCGCGAGGCCAAGGCCCGTACCAGCGACTCGTCCTGGAGCAGCAGCAGCGTGGAGAGGTGGTCGTCCACGAAGAGTATCCGGGCCTCGGGGCCGCTGCGCGCATGGGTCATGGTCAGCAGCCGGCGGGCCCACCGCACCGAGGAGGCCGCGTCGTTCAGCGGAACGACATGGCCGACGGAGGCGGTACGGCCCCGCAGCGCGGCCTCCAGCGCGCCACGCGCGGAGCCGGGCTCGGCGCCGGTGTCCCGGTCGGGGTCCGGCTCGGCGGGCGCTCCCTCGGTCAGGGGAGTGTCCGGGCCGGTGCCGGTGGTTGTTCCGGGTGCTGTTCCGGTACCGACGGGTGTGCCGGTGTCGGTGCCTGTGTCCGGGTCGGGGATCAGCAGGCAGAGCTCGTCGCCGACGGCGCCGATCAGGGTGTCGCCGAACACCGCGGCCAGCTGCGGCGCTTCGCCCGGGGTAGGCAGGGCGATGGCCTGGATCGTTTCAGGCAGCGGCCAGCGGGCGGCCCGGGACAGCTCGGCCAGGCCACGCTCGGATACGGGTACCTCGCCGACCAGGGCGTCGAAGAGATCGCGCCTGGCCCGCTCGGGCGGCACCTCGGTCAGGGGGCCACGGCCCCGGGCGCCATCGGCCGCCACCTGCTCGGTGGCCTCGTCACCTGGGGTCCGGTAGCCGAGTGCGGTCAGCAGAGCCTGTTCGACCGTCCATCGCACCTTGTCACGCTCAGTGTCCTCCAAGAGGTTGGCGAATCCCGGGATTCTGCGCCGAAGGGTCTCAATCACCTCTTCGGCCAGGGACGGGAGTTCATTGCGCAGGACGCGGGTCCGCTCGCCACGGGTGGGACGGGGGGACCAGATGCGGTTCGCGAGTTCGCCCATCATTACCTCGTTCTTGCCGGGGGGAGGCCTGGCCGTTGGGGGGTCGGTCAGGCCCGTGGAGGTTGCCTCCGTCGCCGGTCGTCCACTCCGGAAAAGGGAGTCGAGGGTCCTCCGATGAATCTTGGAGGAACCCCTCCCCTACCGGTCCCGGCGCTTTGCCGGGTCTTTGCCATCGAAATGACAGTGGAGCAGCCCAGGACGGTGTGGGCAGTGGTCGTCCACAAGAAGTTGTCACATTACGACAAATCTTATGGAGATCACGTGTAGTTCGGAGATGCTGCCGTACCCAAAGACGACTTGACGTACTCGTCACTCGCGCGATCAGGCGCGATCGGGAGGCTTTCGATGCCCATGCCCCAGCCGCCGACTCCCCCGATTCCGGGGCCGCGCCGCAGGGCTCGCCACGGCGGATCAACCATGCCACAAGGACCCGGAGGACCCGGCGGGCGACGAGCCGACCGCCGCGCCCGCCCGGTCCGGGCCGGCATCGGCTGGCCGCGCCACTCCGCGCTGTACGCCACTGTCGCGGCGGTCATACTCTCACTGATCGTGGCGGGCAACGCCGGTGCGTTCACGCAAACTTGGGCCTTCCTGGACTTCGGGGCCGGTGTCCTCGCACTGGTCTCGCTGAGCAGCGCCGTGCTGTGGGGGCTGGCGGCCACCGACCGGCTGATCCTCCACTCGAAGCACCGGCTGCTCGCCCAGGGTGTCCACCGCGCCGCCGCGGTGGCCGGCCTGCTCTTTCTCGCCCTCCATGTGTGGGTGAAGGTGGCAGAGAGTCACACGCCCGCCGCGGCCATCGTGATACCGTTCGCTGACGCAAATAAACCTGTGCTGATCGGACTTGGCACCTTGGCCGGATACCTGTTCATCACGGCGGCGGTGACGGGAGCGGTACGCAGCTCCTTCGCCTCCGCCGGCAAGTCCCGCTGGCGCTACCGCTGGTGGCGGGCGCTGCACGTGTCCGCCTACGTGGCGTGGTGCGCCGCGCTGATCCACGGCCTCAAGGCGGGTCGCGTGGCGAAGGAGTGGGCGACCGCCTCCTATGTCGTCGCGCTGGTCGCCGTGGCCATCACACTGTGGATCCGGCTCGCCAGCCGCCGGGCCGAGCGCAGCGAGCGCGACGCCATCGTCACCGGCCAGATCCCCGTGGTCCCCAGTGCCCGGGGCGGCGGGCCGCGCAAGCCCCCGACGGGCGGCGGGGCCTCCTCCCGTGACGGCGAACCCCTCGGCGCCTCGCGCGGGTGGGGCGCGTGATCTCGACCAAACCCAGACTGGCCTGTATCGATCCGCCCCGGCTGCTGGCCGGTCTGGACGAGACATACCGGCTCGACCGCGTCGGTCATCTGACGGTCCACGGCTCGATGCCCGCGCTGCGCGCGGACGAGCTGGTGGCCCTCGCGGAGAACATCGACCTGCGCGGGCGAGGCGGCGCGGGTTTTCCGTTCGCCAAGAAGATGATGGCCGTCATCGAGTCGGCCGGCCGCCGGGACGGCCGCTGCGCGGTGGTCGTCAACGGCAGTGAGGGCGAGCCCAGTTGCCTCAAGGACACCGCGCTGCTGCTGCACACCCCGCATCTGGTCATCGACGGGGCCGTGCTGGCCGCCACCGCGATGGGTGCCGACGATGTGGCCATCGCGGTCCACCGGCCGGATGTCGAGGAGTCGCTGAGCGCCGCCATCGCCGAGCGCGGCCCGAGCGGGCCGCGGGTACAGGTGAGCGTGACGGACGACCGCTTCGTGGCCGGCGAGGGCGGCGCGGTCATCAACGGCATCAGTGGCGCCCCGGCCATCCCCAACGGCCGCAAGATCCGTACCAGCGACAGCGGCCTGGCCGGGCTGCCGACCCTGCTGTCCAACACCGAGACATTCGCCCAGCTCGCGGTGGCCGCCCGGATGGGCGCCCTGCCGTTCCGCTCGGTGGGGCTGCCCACCGAGCCCGGCACCACCCTGCTGACGGTGGGCGGGAAGTTCGTCATGGAGACCCCGTTCGGGGTGCCGCTCAGCTACGTCCTGGAGCTGTGCGGCCTCACCCCGGGCCAGGGGGTCCTGGTGGGCGGCTACCACGGCAAGTGGCTGCTGCCCGACAGCCTGGCGTCGGTGAACATCTCCCGGGAGTCCATGGAGAAGTACAACGCGCGGCTCGGGGCCGGAGCGGTGCTGCCGATCCCGGAGAACACCTGCCCGGTCGGTGAGACCGCCCGGGTGGCGCGCTGGCTGGCGGGCGAGACCGCCAACCAGTGCGGGCCCTGCTTCATCGGGCTGCCCGCGCTCGCGGACGCCATCGGCCAGGTCGAACGGGGCGGTGGCCAGCAGGCGTTGGACACCGTGAGCGCGTACATCGAGTCGGTGAAGCGCCGTGGCGCCTGCAGCCACCCCGATGGCACGGCCGGCTTTGTGACCACCGCGCTGGAGGCGTTTCCGGACGAGTTCCGGGAACACGCGCTGGGCCCCGGATGCGGCCGTCCCACGCTCGGGGTGCTGCCGCTGACCGACGGCGCCCCCTCCGGGCCGCTGGCCCTGCCCCCGGGCCCCTCCGCCGCCCGGCGGGACGAGCGGGACGAGTCGGAGCAGCTGCTCGTGGACTGGACGCTGTGCCAGGGCCATGGGCTGTGCGCGGACATCCTCCCCGAGGTGATCGAGCTCGGCATCGACGGCTACCCGAACCGGGCCAAGTACGGTGTGCCGCGCCAGCTGCGCGGGCAGGCCGTCCGTGCGGTACGGCGCTGCCCCGCGCTCGCGCTGCGCATGGAGGCGTAGCCCGGCTCCCATCCCTCACCCTCGCTCCCCTGTCTCGTCTTCCTCATCTCGGCGGCCGTCATGGAACGGCCGTCGATTCGTTTGGGCTCAACGAACGCCGAACTTTTGCGTCTGATGACAAATTCCCAAGGCCATGAACGCCCGCCGAGACGCCCTCCGTATGCAAGTGACGTCGGCGCAAAACAGCCGCCGGACCGCAAGCTTGAAGGAGTGGGCATGAAGAAGCGGCAGATCGCGTTCGCGGGGGCCTCCGTCGCGATGGTCCTGATGACCGCGGCGTGCGGCGCCAGTGAGAACAAGTCCGCGGGCAGCGCCAACGTCCAGCCCATCGGCGGCACCCAGACCGTGGGCGTCGGCGCCACATCGGGCGCGTCGGGCTATGGCACCAGCGCCGGCACGGGCGCCGGCAACGAGGCCGGGGGCGACAGCGGCGACGCCACCTCCGGCAAGGACGCGCTGACCGGCCCGGCCAAGCAGCTGTCCGTACGGGACGTCCCCAAGCTGGGCTCGGTCGTCACCGACAGCAAGGGCTGGACGCTCTACCGGTTCGACGAGGACACCCCCGGCGCCTCCCCCAAGTCCAACTGCAACGACGCCTGCGCCACCAAGTGGCCGCCGGTCCCCGCGAGCGAGGCCACCGTCAGCACCGGGATCGCCCAGAAGGAGCTCGGGTCGACCACCCGCGCCGACGGCACCAAGCAGCTGACGCTGGGCGGCTGGCCGGTGTACCGCTTCGCCGGGGACACCAAGGCCGGCGACACCAAGGGCCACGGCGTGGGCGGCACCTGGAACGCGCTGGCACCCGACGGCAAGCCGGCCGGGAAGAAGGCCGCCCAGGACGACAGCCTCCAGCTCGCGGTCACCAGCAACGCCAAGCTCGGCAAGATCGTCGTCGACGGCCAGGGCATGACCGTCTACCGGTTCGACAAGGACAGCGCGTGGCCGATGAAGACCGGCTGCCTGAACGCCTGCCTGGAGACCTGGAAGCCCGTCAAGCCGGTCGACACCAGCAAGGTCGCCGGGGTCGACCCCAAGAAGCTCACCACGTTCACCCGGCCCGACGGATCCAAGCAGCTGGCCTTCGACTGCTGGCTGCTGTACACGTTCACCGGGGACACCAAGCCCGGCGACACCAACGGACAGGGCAAGCAGGGACTGTGGTTCGCGGTCACCGACAAGGCCAAGAAGGCCGGCGTGGCCGCCTCGGAGTGATACACAGACAAGCGGTCCGTACGAAGCAAGCGGTCCACCGAGCGGGGTGGCCCGAGGCCATGAGGGCACCGGGCCACCCCGCCGGACCAACACCGGGAGGTTGACGTGTCACACGTACTGCGTGCCACCGCGCTCTGCGCGGTGCTGCTGGTGAGCGGCTGCGCCGGGAGCGAGGGGCAGAGCCACACCGGCCACGCACAGAAGAAAACCTCCCCGTCAGCCGAGAAATCCGGTGCGAAGTCCGCTGCTAAATCGGGTGCGGACTCCGCTGGACCCGCGTCGCTGACGAAGATCGCCGATGCCATCGGCTGCAAGGCGAACGTCGTCACGGACGCCGAGGAGCTGCGCCAGGCGGCGTGCAAGGCCGGCAAGTCCCAGTACACCGTGGTCACCTTCGCCACCGACAAGGGCAAGCGCGCCTGGCTGTCGGAGTCCAAGGATTACGGCGGCACCTATCTGGTGGGCTACCGCTGGTCGGTGACGGCCCCGTCGGAGGACTCCCTGAAGCCGCTGCGCGTCAAGCTCGGCGGCACCATCGAGACCGGCACGTTCCACGGGGGCATGGAGCACGGCGGCACAGAGGACAAGGGCACGGAGCACGACGGCATGGACATGGAGTCCGGGAAGGGCCACGCCAGCCACGCGCAACACCACTGACCCGGAGTCAGGGTCTGCGGGTGTCCGCCCACTTGACCAGGTCGGGATCCGCGAGGCTCGCGACCCACAGATCCACCGATGGGATTTCGCCGGCGGCGTCATCCAGTGGTTTGCGCGGGCCCACCGCGAGGACCCTGAGCCCGGCCCGGGACGCGGACACGAAGCCGCAGTGGGAGTCCTCGACCGCCAGCGCGTCGCCGGGGGCCGCACCGCACAGCCGGGCGGCCTCCAGATAGACGTCCGGATACGGCTTGGGGCGCACCGCCCCCTCCGGGACCAGCACATGGCCGAAGTACCGCAGCAGCCCCGCCCGGGACAGCCCGGCCTCGACCACATCGCGCGGGCAGTTGCTGGCGACGGCCAGCGGGGCGAACGCGGCGGCCTTGCGGACGAGTTCGGTGGCGCCTGGCATGGTGACCGGGTCGTCGGCCACCAGCTGGCGGAAACTCGCGAGGAGTTGTTCGGTCATCTGCTCGGCGAGCGCGGGGGCACCCGCGTACTCGGCCAGCATGCGGCCGCACTCGGTGTAGTGGAGACCCTTGGTGGCCTGTGCGAACTCCGGGTCGGGGGCGCTGCCGTGGTGGCCGAGCACCACCTCGCGCGCCTTTTCCCAGTGGCGTTCGGAGTCCATGAGGGTGCCGTCGCAGTCGAAGACGATGGCGGCGGGGGTCCAAGCGAGAAGCGTGTTGGCTGTCATCTGCCTGCCGTTCCATGGGGGTGGACGATCGGCGCAGGGCGTGCCTGTACCTGCTGAAGAGCAGCGCAGTGGGGTTCCTGGCGGCTCAGGCGTGGGGTTCCTGGCGGCTCAGGCGCGGATGCGCCAACCGCTGCCGCCGACGCGCGAGCGCCTGATCGCGTGCGCGACGCGGGAAGCCGTACAGGCGGAGAGTCGCCTGCCCGAAAGATAACGATCACTACGGTAGTTTGATGACCCGCAGTAAGCAAGAAATTACTATGCGTCGGCGTTTTGTTCGTCGCGCTTGTGCTCGTCGACGTTTTGCTCGACGGCGTTGTGCTCGACTGCGTTGTGCTCGGCAGAGTTTTGCTTGTCGCCTCGTTCGTCACTCAGGGGTACTGAAGTACGCCGACCACGGTCCACTCCCCCGCCTGCCTCAGCCGGAAGACACAGTTCCTGCCGTGCGGGACGCACTCCACCCGGGCGGGCGGGGCGAATTCGGTGAACCGCAGGGCGCGGAGCCGGCAGCCGACGGGGCGGGTGTGAACACCCTCCGTCGCCAACGCCGCGGCCTGGCGGGCGGCTTCCAGCAGCACCAGGCCCGGCACATGGTCGCTCCAGTGGTCGAAGAAGAAGGGGTGGCGCAGATCCACCGGGTCCAGGCGCAGAACGCCCGCCTCCCGCACCACCAGGACATCGCGCGCCGCCGGCACCGCCACTGACCGCGGCGAGGGCCGGGCGAGAACACCGGCCCGCGGCGGCGCGGTCGCCTCCGACGCGGCGCGACGGGCCGTCTCATACGCCGGTGCGTCCAGGAAGCGCGCGGTGCCACCGGCCCGCGCGAAGGGCGTCCCGTCCACGAGAAGCCCGATGTCGAGCCGCAGCCCGGCGACGAACCGGCCGCAGGGCGTGGTGCGCACATCGGTCACCGCGGCGCGGCACACCACCTCCGTGGCCCCGTGTTCGGCCCGCGGCTCGGCGGCCGGATCGAGCGTGAAGGACAGGTCCCGGATCACGAAGTGCGCCCCCGCGGGGGTGGCGAAGTGCCGGGACGGCAGATAGATGCCCAGCTGGCGCAGGGTTTCGGCGACCATCAGGGGGTGGTGGCGGCCGTCCGGGCCATGCGGAAACGTGGGATGGGAGCGTGGCCACTGCACCGCGGCCACGAACCGGTCGCCGCCCAGCGCGCGGACGTCGGTGAGCAGCACTTCGGCCACCGAGGCGCGGTGCACCGCCTCGCGCGCCACGGTGCGGGACCAGCTCAGCCGCCGCGCCACGAGCTCCCACGGCTCCGGGACGCCACACGCCTCACCAATGATCGCCATAAAATACTAGTAATGGTGGACCTGTGGGTCTTCACCTCCATGACATGCGACAAGTCCGCTAAGTTCACCCCGACAACGCACCGCACGCGACGGAACGAGGACGGACACCACGTGCAAGAGCGGGCCGAGCAGACACGCCGAACCCTCCTGGAAGCGGCGGCTTCCCTCTTCGACGAACGGGGCTACGCCGGCACCAGCATCAGCGATATCGCCACCCGGTCCGGCCACACCAGCGGCGCCATCTACTTCCACTACGCGAGCAAGGAGAAACTCGCGCTCGCCGTCGTCGAGGGACACTTCGCCACCTGGCCACCGCTGATCGAGCAGTACGCCAACACCGCCTCCGACGCCACCACCGGCACCGGCACCCCGGCCCTGGAGCGGCTGGTGCGGCTGAGCTTCGCGGTGGCCCGCGCCTTCCGCGACGACATCGTCGTACGGGCGGGGGCGCGGCTGTGGACGGAGCGCACCCTGATCGCGGCGCCGCTCCCGCCGCCGTTCGTCGGCTGGATCGACGCCGTGACCGAGATGCTGGAGCGAGCGCACACCGAGGGCGACCTCGCCCCGCATATCGACCCCGAGCGCGCCGCCCGGACCGTCGTCTGCGCCTTCTTCGGCGTGCACACCGTCTCCGAGGCCCTGGACCGGCGCCGGTCCATCGAGGACCATCTGGCCGATCTATGGGCGCTGCTGCTGCCCTCGCTCCAGACCCGCCCCATCGCCGCGGAGCTGTTCCCGATGGCCCGGCAGGGCTGAGTACGGGGCTGCCGAACAGGCTTGAGGGCGGGTCCGAGAGCGGATCTGAAGGCGCGTGGCTACCAGATCTCGTCGACCCACTCGGGGTGGTCGACGAACGGGTTGCGGTTGTGCTGGTAGTCGTCGTATATCACCTGGTTGCGCCGCTGCTCAAAGGCGTCCGGCGGGTCCTCGGCACTCCACTTGCGCAGCACGGACAGCCGCCCCAGATACGGCTGACTGCCGTTGCCCGCCTTGTCGTTGACCTCGAGGTCGGCGAAGCCGTCGCCGCCCTCGTAGCGCACCGCCATGTAGAAGATCATGCGGGCCACATCGCCCTTGACGGCGTCGCGGGGCTCGAAGGAGTCGGAGTCGGTGTAGTTGCCGGGTGCCTCGGACACCTGGGAACCGCCCTCGTCGAAGTCCTTGTTGCCACGCGTGCTGTTGACCGACACGTCCTCGGGGCGCAGATGGTGCAGATCGGTGCCCGGACCGGTCGCGGTGCCGAGGTCGCCGTGTGACTTGGCCCAGACGTGTTCCCGGTTCCAGTCGTTGGCATTGCCGCCGTTGGAACTCTTGCTCTGCGAGCGGCCGGTGTAGAGCAGGATCACGTTGGCGGAGTTGCGGGGGTCCTCGTCGGTGTTCTTGAGGGCGTCCCACACCTGGCTGTACGTCAGCTTGCTGTTGGTGCTGATGATTTTGTGCAGGGCGTCCTTGAGCGGTTGCCCCGTCTTGCCGATCGCGTCCTTGTAGTACGTGTCGTCGTAGCCGGCTGCCCGCGTCGAGTCGGCGAAGGTGGTGACGGCGGTGGCGGGGGTCTGCACGGTGGCGGTCACAGCCACCGCGCAGACCAGCAGGGCCAGGGATTTCCAGCGGGTCACACGGGTGATGTGCACAGGCGGTCCTCTCCCCGATTCACGTTCGATCGCCGAAAGCGTGTCAGAGAGCCGATCTCCCAAAGGTGAACGGCAAGGAGAGGTTTCGTGACAGGGTCATGACTAACGCCGTGCACGGGGAACGCTCCCCCGAGGGGTTACAGCGACGCGCCCCCGCACATCACCAGCGTCTGACCGGTGGTCGAGCCGCCCTCCGGGCCGAGCAGAAACGACGTCAGCCCGGCCACCTCCGCGGGCCGTACGAGCCTGCCCAGCGGCGGCACGACCGGAGGGGTCGCGCTGCGGCCGGGGTCCCGCAGCATCGGGGTGTCCGTGGGGCCGGGGGCCACCACGTTCACGGTGATCGCGCGCGGCGCCAACTCCGCGGCCCAGGACCGGGCCATGGCCGCAAGCGCCGCCTTGGTGGCCGCGTACTGGCTCTTGCCCGGCACACCGGTCATGGTGCGGCTGCCCACGAGCACCACCCGTCCCCCGTCCGCGATCCGGTCCGCCAAGGCGTCGACCAGGACCTCGGCCGCCCGCACATGGACCCGCCACATGAGCTCGCCGTCGGCCGCCGAAAGCCCACCGAGCCGGGCGGAGCGCTGAACACCCGCCGCGTGCACGATCGCGTCCACCCCGGCCACCGGGGCGAGCGCGTCCCGCACCGCCTCCGGCCGCCCCAGATCGACCGGCAGCCAGCGCATCCGCTCGGCGGACACCGGCTCCGTACGGCTGATCCCGGTGATCCGCCACCCCTCGTCCAGCAACCGGGCGGCGATGGCGGCGCCGATACCGGAGCTGGCGCCGGTGACCACCGCGTGGCGTGGCTCAGACATCGGCCGCCCAATCCGGCGCCACCCGTACGTACTTGATGGCCCGGCGGTGGTAGGTGTACGCGATGTGCACCGCGCCGTCCGGCGTCTGTGTCACGGAGGGATAGGACAGCTCGCGGTTGAGGCGGTCCCGCGAGTTGTTGGTCAGACAGTGTCCGTCACCGGTGTCGAGGTCCCTGCGGTGCGGCCAGCTGTGGCCGCCGTCGGACGACAGGGCGAGCGTCATCGGGGCGCGTGGCGCGCCCCAGAACGCGGTCTTGCCGCCCTCGGCCGGCTCGGGCGCGGCGGTGGCGGCGGTGGCGGCGGCGGCCGGGGACTCGCCCGCCTGGCCGTCGTCGTCGATCTCGTCGTAGAGCGAGACCCGGCGCGCGGTGGCGTCCGCGGCGCTGCTGTGGTTGTAGACCAGCGCGAGCCGTCCGTCGGCGAGCGGGACGTACTGGATGGAGGAGTTGTTGTTGGGCAGCTCCGTCGCCACCGGCTCGCTCCAGGTCTCGCCGCCGTCGCGGGAGTGCGAACGGTAGATGGCGTCCGCCCACCGGCTGCGGAAGAGGGCGAGGAGAGTGCCGTCGGGCAGCGGGTGGATGTTCATATGCACACATCCGGTGGACCCGGGCACCGGCCGCTCCCGCCAGGTCCGCCCCTGGTCGTCGCTGATCATCACCGCGCTGGTGTCGTGGTCCCCCACCCACGGGATGCCCGGGGTGGCCACGCAGTGGAACACCGGCAGCAGCCACCGGCCGTCGTCCAGGACGACCGGGGGCTGACGTACGAAGACACCGCCCGTCGCGGTGGCCGGGAACAGCGTGCGCGTCGGCCCCCAGGTGGCGCCCCCGTCAGCCGAGGTCCGCAGCCGCACCTCGGCGGTGTCCTGGTTGCCCGCCTGCTGGGCGGTGTGCAGCAGCCACAGCTCGCCGGTCGGCGCGGAGCAGAGCACGGGGTTCTGCTCCGAGCGCGTCAGGTCGTCGGAGAGCCGCACCGGATCGGTCCAGGTGTCCGCGCCCGGGGCGAGCCGGGAGAACCATACGCAGATGTCGGCTACGCCCTCCTGCGTACCGCCGAACCACACGCATCCGAGGTCGCCCCCGGGCAGGACGGCCAGGTTTGCGGCGTGGTTCTGCACGGCGGGGGCCGGCAGGAACGCCTCGACGCGCGCCGGGTCGTCCGGGCGCTCGCGCACCCGCCCGTCGGTCCGCAGCTCCTCGGCGGCCTGCGCAGGGGTGGTGTCGTGGTCGGCGGTCATGCCGCGGGCTCCTTCGATGGTGCGGGGTGAGTGTCAGGTGACAGTGGTGCTGGGGAGGGAAGTCAGCGGTTATAGGCCGGCATCGGCCCACGCAGCCGGGCCCCGACCTCGTCGCAGGCCGCGACCACATCGGCCGGCAGCGGACCCGCCTGCGCGGCCGCCACATTGGCCAGCAGATGCTCGACGCGCGAGCCGCCGAGCAGCAGCGCGTCCACCCCGTCCCGGCCGAGCAGCCACCGCAGCGACAGCTCGACGAGCCCGAGGTCCGCGCCCTCGGCGATCCGGGCCAGGTCCTGGACGGCCTCGAAGAGCCGGGGGTCCCAGTAGCGCTGCCGGTACATCTCGGCCAGCCGGGAGTCGCCGAACCGCCCCGACTCGGGCGTCTCCGCGAAGACATGGCGCCCCGTCAGCAGCCCGCCACCGAGCGGGTTGTAGACCATGGTGCGCACCCCGCTGGTGGCCGCGTACTCCAGGTACTCCTCCTCCACCCGCCGGGCCAGCAGGTTGTACAGCTGCTGGGCGACCACCGGCCGCGGCGCGCCCACCCGCTCCGCGGTGTGGCCGACCTCGGCGATCTGCCAGGCCGCGTAGTTGGATACGCCCAGCGCCAGGACCTTGCCCTCGGCGACGAACTCGGCGACGGTGCCCAGCGTCTCCTCGAGCGGGGCCGACCGGTCGGGCTGGTGCAGATAGAAGAGGTCGACATGGTCGGTGTTCAGACGCCGGAGGCTGCCTTCGAGAGCCGCCCGCAGCCCGCGCGCGGACAGCGGGGAGTGGTCGCCGTGGTCGGGGTGCGGCATCCCGGCCTTGGTGGCCAGTACGATCCGGTCCCGGCGGCCGGGCAGCAGCTCGGCCAGGATCGTCTCGGTGACCCCGCCGGCATACGCGTTGGCGGTGTCCACACCGGTCACCCCGGCGTCGAGCGCCGCGTCCAGCATCGCGGCGGCACCGGCCCGGTCGACCGTGTCGCCGAAGGTCATGGTGCCCAGCACCAGGCGCGAGAGCGGCACCGGTACGCCGGGCAGCTCCACCGCGCCGGGCGAGGTCCGGGAGGGGGTGTCGGGGTGGGTCATCAGGGGGTGGCTCCTTCGGCCTGCGCCCCGGCGCGCCTGACCTGGCGCGCCGGGGTGTGATGGGCGTAACGGGACGATGAGTCAGGACGGAGTGGCGGCCTCCGACGCGGTGACGATCGCGGAGACCAGGGCGCGCGGTTTGCGCCCCCGCATCGTCGTCGGGTCGAGGGCGGCGCGACGCAGCGCCCTGGTGTACGGCTCGGCGGGCGCGGCGAGGACCGTCTCCGTGGAGCCGGACTCCACGACCCGTCCACCGCGCATCACCATGACCTCGGAGCTGATCTCGCGGACCACCCCGAGGTTGTGGGAGATGACGATGTAGGCGAGCTGCCGCTCGGCCTGCAGATCGCGCAGCAGCCTGAGCACCTGCGCCTGGACGGAGACGTCGAGCGCGGAGGTGGCCTCGTCGCACACCAGCAGTTCGGGGTCGCTGGCCAGGGCGCGGGCGATGCCGATGCGCTGCCGCTGCCCTCCGGAGAACTCGCCGGGGCGCCGGTGGAGCGCGCTGGAGGGCAGCCCGACCTGGTCGATCAGCTCCGCGGCCCGGCGGGCGCGCTCGGCCTTGGAGGTGACTCCGGCCAGCCGCAGCGGCTCGGCCACGGTCTCCTCGGCGGTCAGATGGGGGTCCAGGGAGCCGTACGGGTCCTGGAAGACCATCTGCACCCGGCGGCGCAGCGGGCGCAGCCGCCGCTCCGGGAGGGTGGCGATATCGGTGCCGTCGAGCAGGATGCGGCCCTCGGTGGGGCGCAGCAGCCGGACGAGGGAGCGGGCGATGGTGGACTTGCCGCAGCCGGACTCGCCGACGATGGCGAGCGATCCGCCGCGTTCGACGGTGAAGCCGACCCCGTCCACGGCGCGGAACTTCCCCCCGTGGACGGGGTATTCGACGACAAGGTCCTCGACGGCCAGCAGGGGTGTGGTCACAGCGCCTCCCGGTGTGCGGCGGCGGGGGCCTGGGGAGTGTTCTCGTCCCAGGGGCCCAGGGTGGGGACGGCGGCGAGCAGGCCGCGGGTGTACGGCTCGGCGGGTTGGTCGACGATCCGCTCGACGGGGCCGGACTCCACGAACCGGCCGTCGCGCATGACGTGGATCCGGTCGGACACCAGCCGGGCCACGCCCAGGTCGTGGGTGATCATCAGGATGCCGATGCCGGTGCGCTCCTGCAACTCCATGAGCAGGTCCAGGACGCCGGCCTGGACGGTGACGTCCAGGGCCGAGGTCGGTTCGTCGGCGACCAGCAGCTTCGGCTCGGCGGCCAGGGCGATGGCGATGAGGACACGTTGCAGCATGCCGCCGGAGAACTGGTGCGGATAGGCGCCCCAGCGGGTCTCGGGGTGCGGAATGCGCACCCGGCCGAGGAGTTCGATGCCTCGGGTGCGCGCCTCGGCCTTGGACAGTTCGGGGTGGCGCAGCCGCAGCGCCTCGCCCAGCTGGTGGCCGATGGTGTGCACGGGGCTGAGCGCCGTCATCGGGTCCTGCGGGATGAGGGAGACGCCGCGGCCGCGGATCCGCCGTATCGCCTTGGGGTCGGCGATGATGTCGCAGCCGAGCACACGTACGGTGCCGGACAGTACGGCAAGACCGTCGGGCAGCAGCCGCAGCAGGCCCATGGCGGTGGTGGACTTGCCGGAGCCGGATTCGCCGATGAGCGTGACCGTCTCGCCCGGGGCGATGGTGAAGCCGACGCCGTCGACGGCGCGGACCACGCCGCGGTCGGTGATCAGCTCGATCTGCAGGTCCTCGACCTCCAGCAGGGGGGCCGTCTCGCCGGCCCCGCCGGCCCCGCTGGTCTCGCTGATCTCGCTGGTCTCGCTGGTCTCGCTGATCTCGCTGGTCTCGCTGGTCTCGCTCATGAGGAGGCCTCCGTGGCGCGTCGGCGGGTACGGTCGCGCAGACCGTCGCCCAGCAGGTTGACCCCGACCACCAGGAGCACGATGACCAGGCCCGGCAGGGTCACCAGCCACCAGGAGGTGGTGATGTAGTCCTGGCCGTCGGAGATGATCCGCCCCCAGGTGGCGAACGGCCGCTGGGGTCCGGCGCCGAGGTAGCTCAGCGCGCTCTCCAGCAGCACCGCCTGGGCGAGCAGCAGGAGGACGACCAGGGACGCCTGGCGGACGATGTTGGGGATGATGTGGCGGGCCAGGATGGCGACCTGGCGCAGTCCGAGCACCCGGGCGGCGGCCACGTACGGCTTCTCCCGCTCGACCAGGACCAGCGACCGGGTGAGCCGGGCGACTTCGGGCCACTGGGCGACGGCGATCACGCAGGTGATGACGGTGACGGAGGGGCCGAAGAGGGCGACGACCAGCAGCAGCATCATCAGCAGCGGAAGCGACATCTGGGCCTCGAGCAGCCGGGAGACGACCGTGTCGACCCAGCGGCCGAAGTATCCGGCCGCGGCGCCGGCGACGATGCCGATGAGGCCGGAGACGACGACCGCCAGTACGCCGATGGACAGCGACACCTGGCCGCCGTGCAGCACCCGGGAGAGCAGGTCACGGCCGAGCTGGTCGGTGCCGAAGAGGTGGCCGTCGGTCAGCGGCGGCAGCCGGCGCGCGGAGAGGTCCTGGTCGTCGGCTCCGGCCAGCGGCAGCAGCTGGGCGAGGGCCACGGGGACCACCACCAGCAGGGTGCACACGGCGCCGACCCAGAGTTTCAGGCTCGCGCTGCGGCTGCGCCGGGTGGCGGTGGCGCGGGCCAGGTCCTTCGCGGTGACCGCGCTCGGGCGGGCCGCTGCGGCCGTCTCGGCCGGGGCCGGGGGTTCGAGGGCGCCTTTCATCTCTCAGGCCGCCTTTCCCAGGCGTACCCGCGGGTCGAGCAGCGGGTAGGCCAGGTCGATGAGGAGTTGAACGAAGACCGCCAGGGCGGCGGTGACCAGGACGGTGGCCTGGATGAGCGGGTAGTCGCGGGTCTCCAGGGCGCGGACGACCAGGGAGCCGACACCGGGCCAGCCGAAGACCACCTCGACCACCACGACGCCGTTGAGCATCGCGGCGAACCGGGTGCCGAGCGCGGTCAGCACCGGGATGGCGGAGTTGCCCAGGGCGTAACGCCAGGTCAGCGCGCGCTCCGAGACACCGCGGGAGCGGGCGACGGTGATGTACGGGGAGCCGAGGGCGGCAACCATCTCGCGGCGGACCAGCCGGGAGATCAGCGCCATCTGGAGGATCGCCACCGTGACGGTCGGCAGGACCAGACCGCCCCAGGTGGTGAACCCGGAGGCGGGGAGCACCGGCACCAGCACGGCGAAGACGGTCAGCAGCATCACGCCGATCCAGAAGTCCGGCATGGACTGTCCGGCGATGGTGAGGACGTTGGCGCCCAGTTCGCGCTTGGTGTCGGCGCGGCGGGCCATCCATACGCCGAGCGGTACGGCGACGAGCGTGGTGAGCGCGATCGCGGCGGCGGAGAGGGTGATGGTGTACGGGACGCGGTCGAGCACCACGTCGAAGGCGGGGGCGTGGAAGGAGTAGCTGGTCCCCAGGTCGCCGGTGAACAGATCGCGCAGGAAGACCCAGTACTGCGTCAGCAGGCTGTCGTCGAGGCCGAACTGTTCGCGGATCCGCGCCAGGTCCGCGCTGGTCGGGTTGGGGCCGGCCAGGGCCGCGGCGGGGTCGCCGGGGGCCATGCGCACCAGCACGAAGACGGTGGAGAGGGTGAGGAAGATGGTCAGGACGCTCTGGCCTAGGCGGCGGAGCAGATAGCGGATCACGGCTCAGCCCTCCAGGCGCACGGCGGCGAGGTCGTAGGAGTTGACCTGCAGGAGCCGCACGTCGTGTACGCGGGTGCGGCGGGCCAGCACCACATTGGGGATGAAGGCCCACAGGCAGGGTCGGGTGTCCCAGATCGCCTTCTGGACGTCGGCGAGCTTCTTGTTCCGGGTCTTCTCGTCGCTCTCGGAGGAGGCGTCGGCGATCCGGGCCGCGATCTCGGGGAAGACATAGCCCTGGTAGGTGTCCCGGGTCTTCTCCTTCGCCGGGGTACCTCCGTACATGCCCTGGAGGCTGGTGCTGGCGTAGCCGGTGGGGACGGAGTAGCCGTTGCCGAGGACGTCCCAGTCGCCGCGGCGGCCCTGCCGCCACTGCAGGATGTCGCCACCGGGCTGGAACTGCTGGAGGGAGGCGCGGACGCCGACGGCGCGCAGCATCTCCAGTACGGCCTCCATCACCGAGGTGTCCCCGGGGAACTCGCCCGACTCCCAGATGATCTTCACCTTGAGGTCGCCGGCGCCCAGCGCGGCCAGCCGTTTACGGGCCTTGCCCGGGTCGTAGACATACGACCCGGTGCGCACCGCGCCCCTGAGGGCCAGCGGGACCACGCCCTCGGCCTGCTGGGCGGAGCCGGTGAGCACATCGCGCACCAGGGCCTCGCCGTCGATGGCGTAGCTGAGCGCCTCGCGCACCCGGGGGTCGGCCAGCGGATGTCCCCGGGGTTTGCGGAAGTTGAAGAACAGCTGGTTGACCCGGGTGCCCGAGGTGCGGTCGAGCCGTACGCCGGGCAGACCGCGCAGCTGCTCCGCGGAGTCGGGGGTGATGGTGTCGATCACGTCCAGCTCGCCGCTGCGCACCGCGACGACACGGCTGGACTCCTCGGGGACGAAGCGCACCCGCACCTTCTCGGTGGCGGGGCGCCGTCCCCAGTAGTTGCGGTTGGCGGCCAGGGAGTATTCGCCGGTGCCGGAGTTCGCCGAGGTGACGACGTACGGGCCCGAGCCCACCCCGCCGGTCAGCTCCTCGGGGCGGTTCTTGGCGGCCGGGCTGATCAGGATGTTGGCCATCAGCTGGTCGAGGATCGGCACCGGGTGCTCGGTGCGCAGATAAAAGGTGCGCTCGTCCACCGGCTCGACGGTGGGCAGCTCGGGGAACAGGCCGATCAGAAAGGACCCGTTGACGCCCGCGTACATCTTCAGCGCGGTGGCCACGTCCTTGACCGTGACCGGGGTGCCGTCGGAGTACCGCACTCCGGCGCGCAGCCGGACCGTCCAGCGGGTGGGCTCGGTCATCTCGAAGCGGTCGGCGAGCACCAGCTCGGTGTTCAGACCCTTGCCGATCCGGGTGAGACCCTGGCGGACGGCGCGCTGCACCGTGACCGCCGCGTCGAACTGGTTGAGCTTGTTGTCGAGGCTGACCAGGGAGCGGTTCAGCCCGAGGCTGATGGTGCCGGGGCCGGGGGCACCGGTGGGCCCCGCGCACCCGGCCAGGGGGCCGAGGGCGAGGCCGGCTGTGGCACTCGCGCCCAGGCGCAGCACGGTCCGCCGGCTGGGGTGCGGACCGGATGAGATACGGGTCATCGTCGACCTCTCGGCATTTCAGGGGAGCGACCGGCTCGCTCGATCCGCCCGGATCGCCGCCGGGCGGGTCGTAGACCGTCCGGCGGTGGGACCCGCGGCGTCGCGGGCCTCTCCTGCCGGACGGTCTTAGTGTCGCGGCGTCACCGTGGCATGGATGCGCGTTTCACGCAATACCCCTCGCACACTTCGCGCAGGGTGTGTCATCATCGGGACCGTCGGGGCGGCGCGTGCCGCTGCCTTGCGCCGTCCCCGCGGTTCCGCGCCGTTCTTCTGCGCTGTCCCTCGCTGTCCCTGGTCGTTCGAGGAGGTACCGGTGGAACCGACGCCCAGCAGGCGGCTGCTCGCCGTCGCGGACGACCTGTCCGGCGCGGCCGAGACGGCCGCCGGGCTTGAATCGCGCACAACGCGCAGTCGGGTGGTGCTCGTTGGGAGTTCGGCCGCCCCGCGCCACCCGGGCGAGGCGACCGTACTGGACCTCGACTCGCGCCATCTGCCCGCCGCCGCGGCGGCCGAGGCGGTCCGCGCCGCGCTGGCCCTGCCGCCCCCGGGCGACACCCTCGTACTGAAGAAGATCGACTCGCTGCTGCGCGGCAATGTGGCCGCCGAGGTGGCCGCCCTCGCCGCGGACGGCGCGAGCGTGGTCGTCGCACCCGCGCTGCCCGCCGCCGGGCGTGCGGTGCGCGCGGGCGTCGTCCACCTCGGCACCACCCCGCTGCACCACACCGACGCCTGGCGCGCCGAGCCGGTGCCCCCGCCGAGCTCGGTGGCCGCCGCGCTCGGCCCGGCCCGCACCGCGCTCGTCCCGCTCACGGTCGTACGGGGCTCCCGGCGCACCCTGCTGACCGCGCTGCGGGCCGCCCTGGCCGAGGGGCGGGTGGCCATCTGCGACGCGGAGACCGACGCCGACCTGGACGCGATCGTCGAGGCCGCGCTGGCCGACGGGCCGGGCGGGCCGGGCACCCGGCTGGTCGGCTCCGGCGGCCTGGCCGCCGCCCTCGGCCGCCACCTGGCAGGCGGCGAGACCGACGGCGAGCCCGCGACCGACGCCGAGCCCGCGACCGACCTGGACGCGATCGTCGAGGCCGCGCAGGCCGACGGGCCCGGCGAGCCGGGCGGGCCGGGCACCCGACTGGTCGGCTCCGGCGGCCTGGCCGCCGCCCTCGGCCGCCACCTGGCAGGCGGCGAGACCGACGCCGAGCCCGCGACCGACCTGGACGCGATCGTCGAAGCCGGGCCGACCGACGGGCCCGGCGGGCCGGGCACCCGGCTGAGCGACTCCGGCGGTCTGGCCGCCCCCCTCGGCCGTCATCCGGCGGGCGGCGAGCCCCACGCGCGGCCCCCAGCCGCGTCGGTCGCGGCCGGCCCGGGGCGGCAGGTTTGTATCGAAACCCTGCCCGGCACGGTCGCACACGCCCTCGCCCGGCCCGCGGCGACGGTCTCGGAGGCCCGGGAGGCGACCGTCCCGCAGGCCCGCGCGGAACAGGAGCGCGAGCCGACCGGGCCCCGGCCGCTCCTCGTCGTGGTCGGCACCGCCGAACCCTCGGCCGCCGAGCAGATCCGGCGGCTGGCCGACGACGGCGCCACCGTCCTGCGCCTCCCTCTCGAAGCCCTGTGCGCGGACGACTCCGCCGCGCCGACAGCCCCGCCGCCGCTCCGCGACGACGCGGTCACCGTCTTCACCCCCGCGCCCGGCCCGGCCCCGGCGGACCTCTCGCCCCGGCGCCTGGTGCACGGCCTCGCCCGCACCGTCGCCGCCGCGCTCGCCCGCCACGACGGGCCCGTCGACCTCGTCCTGACCGGCGGGGAGACCGCCCGGCGGGTGCTGGACGCGCTCGGCGTCACCGAACTCCACCCCGTCGGCCAGGTGCACCACGGCGCCGTACACCTGCGTACCCCCGACGGGCGATCCGTCGTGACCCGCCCGGGCAGCTTCGGCGACGCCGACTCCCTGCGGCAGATCGTCCACGCGCTGCGCCCCCACCCGACTCAACGGAAGGTCCGTCCATGAACCCATCCCCCAACCCCGCCTCCCCCGCCGACGGTCCGCTCCCCCTCATCGCGGTCACCATGGGCGACGGCGCGGGCATCGGGCCGGAGGTGGTCGTCCCCGCCCTGCTCGACCAGGACACGCTGCGGCGCTGCCGCCCGGTGGTCATCGGGGACGCGGCGCGGCTGCGCCAGGCCGCCCGGCTGCGGGGCCTCGACTGCGAGATCGTTCCCGTCTCCGGGCCCGGGGAGGCCGAGTTCACCCCGGGGCGGATCAATGTGATCGACCTGGACCTGCTCCCCGCCGATCTCCCCTGGGGGCAGCTGTCCGCGGTGGCCGGGGACGCCGCCTACCAGTACATAGCGGTGGCCGCCGAACTGGCCATGAGCGGTGCGGTGCAGGGCATCTGCACCGCACCCCTGAACAAGGAGGCCCTGCACGCGGGCGGCCATGTCTTCCCCGGCCATACCGAACTCCTCGCCCATCTCACCGGCGTCGACGAGGTGTCCATGATGCTGGCCACCCCGACCGTGAAGGTCATCCACGTCACCACGCACATCGGTCTGATCGACGCGGTCAACAAGATCGAACCCGGCCTCGTCGAGCGCACCGTACGCCGCGGCCACGAGGCGATGGTCCGCGCCGGCACCCCGAACCCCGTCATCGGCGTCTGCGGTATCAACCCGCACGCGGGCGAGAACGGGCTGTTCGGCTACGGCGAGGAAGAGGAGAAGATCGTCCCCGCGCTGGAGGTGCTGCGCGCCGACGGCATCGACGCCCGCGGCCCGCTCCCCGCCGACACCGCCTTCTTCCTGGCCGGCCGCGGCGACTACGACCTGATCGTGGCGATGTACCACGACCAGGGCCACGGCCCGGTCAAGGTGCTCGGCCTGGAGGCCGGGGTCAATCTGACCGTCGGGCTGCCCGTCATCCGCACCTCCGTCGACCACGGCACCGCTTTCGACATCGCCGGTACCGGAAAGGCGGACGCCGGTAGCATGATCGAGGCCCTGCGGCAGGCGGCCGAGATGTCCTCGGCCCCCACCCGGTGAAGCGAGACCGCCCGGTGACGCGGAACCAGCCGGTGACGCATAACCAGCCGGTGAAGCGAGACCAGCCGGTGGCGCAAGACCAGAAGGACGAGTGACGAGTTGACGATGCCAGCCCAGGGAGCCCGGGGCCGCCGCGACCAGATCGTCCACCTCGCCACCACCACGGGTCTGGCGAGTGTGGAGGAGCTGTCCCGCACCTTCGGGGTCACCGCCTCCACCATCCGCCGCGACCTCGCCCAACTGACCGCCGCCGGACGGCTGGCCCGCACCTACGGCGGGGCGATGGCCCTGGTGGCGCACCCCGAGGCGTCGCTGCGCCAGCGCACCGGCGAGGCGTTCGAGGCCAAGCGGGCCATCGCCCGGTGGGCGGCGGAGCGGATCCGTACGGGCGAGACGGTCCTGCTCGACGCGGGCTCGACCGTCGGCGCCCTGGCCCATGAGCTGCGCGCCGCCGTGGATCTGACGGTGGCGACCACCGGGCTCACCGCGCTGCAGGAGCTCTCCGACGTGGAAGGCGTACGGGTGGAGTGCCTCGGCGGCACGCTGCGCCCGCTGAGCCAGAGCTTCGTGGGGCCGCTCGCCGAGGCCGCGTTGGAGCGGATGACCTTCGACCGGGTCTTCCTCGGCGCCGACGGCGTGACGGCCCACGACGGCCTCTGCGAGGCGGACCTGCGGCAGACCCGCCTCAAGGAGCTGATGGCCCGCCGGGCCGACGCCGTCTACGTACTGGCCCACTCGGCGAAGATCGGCCGCCGCCCCTTCCACACCTGGGTCCAGCTGCCGCCGGGGTGGACGCTGGTGACGGACCGCGCGGCCGACCCGGACGAGGTGCGGGCGCTGCGGGCGGCCGGGGTCGAGGTCGTTCTCGTCGACGCGGAGTGAGACGCGCGGCCCCGCCGGGCCGCATGTTCACCACTGTGGCGGCTGACCGGCCGGGCCCTGGCGGGGCCGGCCGGTCAGGGCCCGACCGGTCAGGCCCGGCCGGTCAGCCGCGGCCGTGCCAGGAGGCCCAGAGCGCGGCGTACGGGCCACCGCGCCGCACCAGCTCCTCGTGCGGCCCGAGTTCGGTGATCCGCCCGTCCTCCATCACCGCCACCCGGTCCGCGTCATGCGCGGTGTGCAGCCGGTGGGCGATGGCCACGACGGTGCGCCCTTCGAGAACCGCGGCGAGCGACCGCTCGGTGTCCCGGGCCGCGCGCGGATCGAGCAGCGAGGTGGCCTCGTCCAGCACCAGTGTGTGCGGATCGGCGAGGATCAGCCGGGCCAGGGAGAGTTGCTGCGCGCGGTCGGGCGGCAGCGCCGCGCCACCGGCTCCCACCCGGGCGTCGAGCCCCGTCAGCGCGGCCCACTCCCAGGCGCCGACCGCCCGCAGCGCCCGCTCCAGTTCGGCGTCGTCCGCCCCGGGCCTGGCGATGAGCAGGTTGTCGCGCACCGTGCCGCGGAAGACATACGTCTCCTGGGTGACCAGGGCGACCTCGCCGCGCAGTTCGGCCGGTGAGAGATCCGTCAGCGCCACGCCCCCGACGGTGACCGCGCCGGTGCGCGGCGAGTGGATCCCGGCGAGCAGCCGGCCGAGGGTCGACTTGCCCGCGCCCGACGGGCCGACGACGGCCAGCCGCTCCCCGCGCTCGATCCTCAGATCGATGCCGCGCAGTACGTCCCGGCCGTCGCGGTAGGCGTAACTCACCCCCCTGACCTCGAGCGCCCGGCGCCCCTTGAGATCCCGGTTGAGATCCCCGCGGGCCGCCCGGCTCCGCCCGTTCCCGCCGGGCGCGGCTCCCGTGGCGCCGGACCCGTGGCCGACCCCCAGCAGCCGCGCCAGCGAGGCGGAGCCGGTCTGCAGATCGCCCAGCGAGTACAGCAGCGTGTCGACCGGCCCCAGCAACTGCTGGACGTAGAGCGTGGCCGCGGTGACCGACGCCAGTGAGACCTGGCCGTCAATGGCGAAGAACCCGCCGATGACCAGCGTGGCGGCCACCGGCAGCGCATACGCGGTGTCGATGATCGGCAGGAAGACCGTGAGCAGTCCCACCGTGTGCCGCTCGGCGGCGTAGGACCCGGCGATGTCCTGGTCCGTGCGGGCGGTGCGGCGCTCGGCGATACGCAGCGCCTCGACCGTACGGGCCCCCTCGACGGTCTCCGTCAGGCCCTCGGTGAGCTGGGAGTACGTGGCGCTCTGAGCAAGGAAGGCGTCGCGGGCGCGGCCGAAGAACCACCGGGAGGCGGCCCACAGGACGGGAACGGCGATCAGACAGGGGAACGCGAGCAGCGGGCCGACCACGGCCATCGCCCCGAGCGTGACGAGGATCGTGACCAGCGCGGTGACGGCGGCGGGCACGGCGCCCCGCACCACGCGCGCCAGCACGTCCACATCGCGGGTGGTACGGGTGACCAGGTCCCCCGAGCCCGCCCGCTCGACGGTGGCGAGCGGCACCGTCAGCACATCGTCGACGAACCGCTCGCGCAGCTCGGCCAGGACCTGCTCGCCCAGCCTGGCCGAGGCGTATCCGGCGGCGTGCGTCAGCAGCGCCTGGGCCACGATGAACGCGCAGATCAGCAACGCGATACGGGGGATGTCGGCGGCGCCGCTCCCGGCGTCCTCGACCAGGCCGCCCAGCAGCCAGGGCCCCACCAGGCCGCAGACGGCGGCCAGGCCGTACAGCGTCAGGGCGGCGGCCAGCTCGCGCGGGTGACGCCGGGCCAGCCGGCGGACATGGCCGCGGACCTCCTTCGCGGAGGCGATGGGCAACGGGGTCGTCATAGCGCGTCTTCCTCTCGGGCGACCACGGCCCGGTAGCGGGGGTCGTCGAGGAGTTCGCCGTGGGTGCCCTGGGCGACGGCCTTCGCACTCTCGACGTAGACGACGTGGTCCGCCCGGTCGAGCAGGATCGGGCTGGTGGTGAACACGACGGTGGTGCGGCCCGCGCGGTGGGTGCCGAGCCCGCGGGCGACGCGGGCCTCGGTGTGGGCGTCGACCGCGCTGGTGGGCTCGACCAGGACCAGCACCTCCGGGTCGGCCATCAGGGCCCGTACCAGCCGCAGCCGCTGCTGCTGGCCGCCGGAGAGGTCGCGCCCGGACGCGGCGATCACGGTGTTCAGCCCGTCCGGCAGCGCCTCGACGATGTCGCGCGCCGAGGCGGTGTCCAGCGCCCGTTCCAGCGGCTCGCGGGAGCCGGGGCGGGGCCCGGCCGGGTCCAGTTCATCGCCCAGCGGGCCGGCGAAGAGCAGGTCGTCATTGGTGGCGACGAGGATGCGCCGCCGCACCTCCTCCAGCGGCAGATCGGCGAGCGGCGCCTCCTGCCAGGTGACGGCGGAGTCGGTGTAGCGGCCCAGCCGGTCGGCGAGGGTGGCGGCGTCGGCCGGGGAGGCGCAGGCCACGGCGGTGAACCGGCCCGCGGCCACGGCCAGCCCGGAGTCGGGGTCGGCCAGGGGGCCACCGCTGGGCAGGCGGTCCCTCCCGGCGGTGTGCGGCTGCCCGGTGTGCGGCTGCGGCAAACCGGTGCCGGAGGAGAGTTCGGGCGTGAGCGCGAGAAAGTCGGTGACGCGGTGGGCGGCGACATGGCCCCGGGTCAGCTGCCCGGCGGCGTCGGTGAGCCGGCGCAGCGGATCGACCAGGTAGACGGCGTAGCCGTAGAACGCGACGAGCTGACCGGCGCCGATCCGGCCGTCGGCCACATAGCGCGCCCCCAGCCAGACGACAACGCAGGTCAACAGGCCCGGGAGCAGCACCTTGACGGCGCCGAACAGGGCATCGACGCGGGCAAGCGCCACCCCCGCGCCGCGCAGCCGCTGGGAGTCGGCGCGGTAGCGCTCGGCGAAGACCTCCTCGCCGCCGATGCCGCGCAGTACGCGCAGACCGCTGACGATGTCGACGGCCCGGCCGGTCAGTTCGGCCTGGTGCTCGCGCAGCCACTCCTGGCGCCGGTGCAGCGGGCGGATCAGCAGCGCGACCGCCCAGACCATCAGCGGCACACCGGCCAGCACCACGGCGCCGAGCCGCCAGGAGGCGTCCAGCATGATCGCGGCGATGGCGGCGATGGCCACGACCGCGCCGCTGCCCCGGGCGGTGCCGGCCAGCGCCTCGCCGATCCGGTCGATGTCCGCCACACCGGCGTTGACGATCTCGCCCTTGGCCACGCGCTTGGGCAGCGTGGCGCCGAGCGTGGCGGTCTGCCGGGTGATGAGCTGCATGGTGCGGTACGAGGCGCCGAGCCGGGTGGTGAGGGTGCAGCGGTCGCGCAGAATGCCGGCGGTGGCCTGCACCACACCGAGCCCCAGCACCGCGCCGCCCCACAGCAGCAGCGTCCGCCGGTCCCGGTCGATGATCCCGGTGTCGATGGCGGCGCCGATCACGGCCGGTACGAGCGCCTGGGCCAGCACACAGAGAATTCCCCACAAAACGCCGAGGAGAATGGAATGACGGAGATTATGGGCAAGCCATAACAGATAGGATGTGGGTGAGCGATGATCTGGCGTTCCGGATTCCGGATCAGGGAAGCGTCGCATGGCACGCCGATGCTAATGAGGCCGTTCCCCGCCCGCCGCTGAATTTCCCGGCATTTCGGCGAGGAGGGCCCGGGAGGCATGACCGGGGGACGGTGGGGCACCCGTATCGCGATGGATGAGTGACCGTCGTAGAAATTCTGGAGGTCACCGTGTACCGGCAGGCCAATCCCCGGCACCTCTCCGCCGACGACCACGACCGCGACCCCGCGCCGCCGTCGCCGACCCCGTCGCCCGGCCCGGGCGGGCCGGAGCCGGGTCCCGGGCCCGGCCCCGAACCGGGGCCGACCCCCGGGCCGCCGCCCGACCCGTCGCCGGACCCCGTACCCGGTCCGCCGCCCAGCCCGCCCCCGAGCCCGCCGCCCGGTCCGATGCCGGGTCCGCCGCCGCACCCGGTGCCCCAGCCGCCGGGCCCCGATCCGGTCCCGGACCCCTCCCCCGCCCCCGGGCCGCTGACCCGGGAGGGACTGCCCGCTAGGACTTGGTCCGCTTCGGGGCCGCCGCCTTGGCGGCCCGCTTGGCCTCCTGCTTGAAGGCGCGGACCTTGTCCAGCGACTCGGGCCCCGTGATGTCGGCGACCGAGCGGTACGAGCCCTCCTCGCCGTAAGCGCCCGCCGCCTCGCGCCACCCCTCGGGCCGTACGCCGTACTGCTTGCCGAGCAGCGCCAGGAAGATCTGCGACTTCTGCTTGCCGAAGCCGGGCAGCGCGTTCAGCCGGTCGAGCAGTTCCTTGCCGGTGGCGACGTCCCGCCACAGGGCGGCGGCGTCACCGGCGTAGTTGTCGACCAGGTACTGGCACAGCTGCTGCACCCGCTTGGCCATGGACCCCGGGTAACGGTGCACCGCGGGCTTGGCCGACAGCACCTCGGCGAACCGCTCCGGGTCACAGGCGGCGATCTCCTGCGCGTCCAGGTCGTCGCCGCCCATGCGCCGCGCGATGGTGTACGGCCCTGAGAAGGCCCACTCCATGGGCACCTGCTGGTCGAGCAGCATGCCGGTCAGCGCGGCCAGCGGGCTGCGCCCGAGCAGTTCATCGGCCTCGGGCCGCTGGGCGAGGCGAAGGGTGACATCCATCCCGCCCGGGTACCCCCGGCGACCGGGCCGAAGCAGCCCGACCCGTTCGGGTTCCCCCGCACGGGGGACGCAACAGGGGCAATTCGGCCGAATTGCGAGGTATTCGGGACCGTGCGAATCTGGTGGCGACCCTGAATTCGATCAACCAGAGCCAGAGGGAGACCGAGCGCAGCGGGACATTAGCGCATCTATGTGCCGCGGGCAGGATGTGACATCGGACCACGGAGACGAGTGACCATGTCAGCAACCGCGACTCGCCACCGGCGCCATGACGACACTCCCGACACCGACGGTGACTTCGCTCGCCTTTCCCGACTTCCGTCGGGGCCGGAGCGCGACGCCCTGCGTGAGGCGATCATCTGTGCGTGGCTGCCCGTGGCGAAACGCCTGGCGCTGCGTTTCCGCAATAAGGGCGAGAATATGGAAGACCTCACCCAGGTCGCCTCGCTCGCCCTGGTGAAGGCGGTCGACCGCTACGATCCCGATCTCGGCCACGCTTTTCCCTCGTATGCGATCCCGGTCATCACCGGTGAACTCAAACGGCACTTCCGCGACTATCTGTGGACCCTGCATGTGCCCCGTAACATCCAGGAAGTCCGCTCCCGCACCCGCTCGGCGCGCGACGCCCTCGAACAGGAACTCGGCGGCCGCACCCCCACCATCACCGAGATCTCCACCCGCACCGGTATGCCCAAGGAAGATGTGAAGGCGGGCCTGGAGGCCAGCGCCTCCTGCACCCCGCTGTCGCTCAACGCCGCGGTCCAGGGCGCCGAGGAGCGGCTGCTCGCGGAGACGGTGGGCGCGGACGACGCGGCGATCGAACGGGTCGTCAACCGGGAGGCGCTGCGGGCGCTGATCACCCACCTTTCGGAACAGGACCGCTACGTGCTGTATCTGCGGTTCTTCGTCGGCCTCTCGCAGAGCCAGATCGGCGAAATCCTCGGCTTCTCGCAGATGCACATATCCCGCAGGCTCTCCCGGCTCTACAGCGAATTGAGGCAGGGCCTGCTGGCCCATGCCTGACCCCGCCGGGCGGGCCCCGCCCGGACGGCTCAGGAGGTGGCCGATGGTCTCGGAGACAGCCCGTATCGCCACGGACGGCGCGCTGCTGGTGGGCGATCTGGTGGTGCCCGACGGGGCCCGCGGCGTGGTGGCCTTCGCGCACGGCAGCGGCAGTTCCCGGCACAGCCCGCGCAACCGCTCGGTGGCCGAGGTGCTGCAGCAGGCGCGCCTGGGGACGCTGCTGTTCGACCTGCTGACCATGGACGAGGAGCGGGTGGACGCGATCACCGCCGAGCACCGCTTCGACATCCCCCTGCTGGGCCGGCGCCTGGTGGCGGCGGTGGACTGGCTCGGCGGGCATCCGGCGGCGGCCGCCCTGCCGGTCGGGCTGTTCGGCGCCAGCACGGGCGCGGCGGCGGCGCTGGTGGCCGCGGCGGAGCGGCCGGAGCGGGTGCGGGCGGTGGTCTCGCGCGGCGGCCGCCCCGATCTGGCGGGCGGGATGCTCTCCCGGGTCCGCGCTCCGGTGCTGCTGGTGGTGGGCGGCGAGGACCGCGAGGTGCTGCACCTCAATGAACAGGCGGCGGCCATGCTGGCGGCGCCCCACTCCGTGCATGTGGTGCCCGGCGCGACCCATCTGTTCGAGGAGCCGGGGACGCTGGCCCAGGCGGCCGAGGCGGCCCGCGACTGGTTCCTGGACATGACCGCGACCCCCGCGCGTCGCGCATCCGGCGGGGGGTCGCACGGAAGCACTCCTGGAGCGCGCGGGGGTTGACGAGGGGCGCTGAGGGGGCGTCAGGTGCCCAGTACCGCCCGCAGGTCGTAGTGCACCGGCTCTTCCAGCTGGGCGTAGGTGCAGCCGCGCGGCTCGCGGTCGGGCCGCCAGCGGCGGAACCGGGCCGTGTGGCGGAAGCGGTCGCCCTGCATATGGTCGTACGCCACCTCGCACACCCGCTCCGGCCGCAGCGGCATCCACGACAGGTCCTTGACGCCGGTCCAGCGGCTGGGCGCGCCGGGCACCCGGCGTGCCTGCTGGGGCGTGCGCGCCTCCGCACTGGCCCAGTCGGCCCAGGGGTGTCCTGCGAGGGTGTCCATCCGCAGCGGTTCCAGCTCGGCCATGAGCTCCTGCCGGCGCCGCATCGAGAAGGCGCCGCACACGCCGACGTGCTGGAGCCGGCCGGCGTCGTCGTACAGGCCCAGCAGCAGCGAGCCGACGACCGGGCCTGACTTGTGCTGCCGCATCCCCGCCACCACGCAGTCCGCGGTCCGCTCGTGTTTGACCTTGACCATGACCCGCTCCCCCGGCCGGTAGCCGAGGTCGGGGTGTTTGGCGATGACGCCGTCCAGACCCGCGCCCTCGAACTGCTGGAACCACTGCTCGGCGAGGCCCCGGTCATCGGTCCAGGGCGCGGTGTGGACGGGGTCCGCGGCCTCGCGCAGCGCCTCGGTCAGCGCGTCCCGCCGCTGCCGCAGCGGCGTGTCCATGAAGGACTCGTCCCCCAGCGCGAGCAGGTCGAAGGCCACGAAGCTCGCCGGGGTCACCTCGGCGAGATGGCGCACCCGCGAATCGGCGGGGTGGATGCGCTCCAGGAGCGCGTCGAAGTCCAGACGGCTCCCGCGTACGATCACGATCTCGCCGTCGAGGACGCAGCGCGGCGGCAGATTCGCCAGGAGCGCGCCGACCAGTTCCGGGAAGTAGCGGGTCAGCGGTTTGCCCGAGCGGCTGACCAGCTCTATCTCGTCCCCGTCGCGGAAGATCAGGGCCCGGAAGCCGTCCCATTTCGCCTCGTACCACATGCCCGGCGGGATGGCGGCCGCGGACTTGGCCAGCATCGGCTCCACCGGCGGCATCACCGGAAGGTCCATGCCCCGATTGTGCTCCCCCAGCTACCGCTGGGAGGTACCCCCTCCTCCCCGGCGCGGCGCCCGCCGGGAGGTGGCCTGTGCCCCGCGGGCCTAGCGTTGAATCCATGGCAGAGACGGCGGAGCTCACGGTCGGCGAGCGCACGGTACGGCTGACCAACCCCGGCAAGGTCTATTTTCCGCAGCGGGGCTTCACCAAGCTGGACGTCGCCCGCTACTACCTGGCCGTCGGCGACGGCGTCCTGCGGGCGCTGCGGGACCGGCCAACGACGCTGGAGCGCTACCCGGACGGCGTAGAGGGCGAGTCGTTCTTCCAGAAGCGGGCGCCGAAGAACCTGCCCGAGTGGATTCCGACCGGGCGGATCTCCTTCCCCAGCGGGCGCCATGCGGACGAGATCTGCCCCACCGAGCCCGCGGCCGTCGTCTGGGCGGCGAATCTGGGGTGTCTGACCTTCCACCCGTGGCCGGTCCGGCGGCTGGACACCGACCACCCCGACGAGCTGCGGATCGATCTGGACCCGCAGCCGGGGACCGACTACGAGGACGCGGTGTGGGCGGCCGAGCAGCTGCGGCCGGTGCTGGAGGAGCTGGGGCTGCGGGGGTGGCCGAAGACCTCGGGCGGCCGCGGGCTGCATGTGTTCGTGCCCATCGAGCCGGAGTGGACCTTCACCCAGGTGCGCCGGGCCGCCATCGCCATCGCGCGTGAGCTGGAGCGGCGCGCGCCGCGGCGGATCACCACGGCGTGGTGGAAGGAGGAGCGCGGCGAGAAGGTGTTCGTGGACTACAACCAGACGGCCCGCGACCGGACCATCGCCAGCGCCTACTCCGTACGCCCCCGGCCGCACGCCCCGGTCTCGGCGCCGCTGCGCTGGGAGGAGGTGCCCGACGCCAGGCCGCGGGACTTCGATCTGGCCACCATGCCGGTGCGGTTCCGGGAGCTGGGCGATGTGCACGCCGATATGGACGGGCAGCTCTGCCGTCTGGAGGCCGCCCTGGAACTGGCCGACCGTGACGAGCGCGAACACGGCCTGGGCGATCTGCCGTATCCGCCCGAGCATCCGAAGGTGAAGGGCGAGCCCAAGCGGGTGCAGCCCAGCCGCGCCAAGAAGTAAGGCCCCGGCGCCGCCCACGCTCGCGGGTGTACGTCACTGACCAGCGCTTCCCCCGTGCGGCGAACGGTCGCGCAGCCGCGCCAGGAGCAGCGCCACATCGTCGTCCGGCGCCCCGTGCAGGGCGGCCAGCACCTGGTCGCAGGTCCGCTCCAGCGGGCCCTGCTGGCGGCTCAGCAGCTCCAGCAGGGTGCGCAGGCCCACGTCGATGGACTGGTGGCGCTTCTCGACCAGACCGTCGGTGAACAGGGCGAGCAGGGTGCCAGGCGACAGCTCGCACTCGACCGAGGCGAACGGCACGCCGCCCACGCCCAGCGGCGCGCCGCTGGGC
>NZ_NCSM01000119.1 GCF_002224125.1 Streptomyces sp. NBS 14/10 | reverse complement strand
GTTATCGGCGTCGCCCCCGCCCGTCTCCATAGCATGCATGTGACACGACAGATCAGCCGCCGCACCATGCTCAAGGCCACGGGCGCCGCAGCCGGAGCCGTCGGCCTCGCCACCGTCGCCACCCCCTCGGTGGCCGCGGGCGGGACCTTCGCGCACCCCGGCCTCCTCCACACCGGCGCCGACCTCGCCCGTATGGCCGCCAAGGTGAAGGCCGGCGCCTCCCCCTACACCGCCGGGTACGCGAAACTGACCGCCAACCGGCATTCGCAGAGCGACTGGACGGCCAATCCGCAGACCGTCGTGTACCGGGGCGTGGAAGTGCGCCCCCCGAGCACGTGGAAGCAGAACTACTGGACCCTCTACAACGACATCCACGCCGCGTACCAGAACGCCCTGCGCTACCACGTCAGTGGCGACAGCGCCCACGCCGACACCGCCGTCGCGATCCTCAACGCCTGGTCGGCGAAGCTGACGAAGGTCTTCGGCAACGCCGACCGGTGGCTGGCCGCCGGGATATACGGGTACCAGGCCGCCAACGCGGCCGAACTCGTCCGCGACCGCGACGACTTCGAACTCGAGCGATTCCAGAAGATGCTGGTCGACGTCTTCTACCCGTTGAGTGAGGACTTTCTCGTCAGGCACAACGGCACTCCCGACCCCCACTACTGGCCCAACTGGGACCTGTGCAACATGGCCTGCGCGCTGGCCACAGGCATCTTCTGCGACGACCAGGCCAAGGTCGAGCGGGCCGTCCAGTACTTCAAGCACGGCGTCGGCATGGGCTCGATCAAGCACGCCATCCCGGTCGTGCACGACGACGGGCTCGCCGAGTGGATGGAGGCCGGGCGCGACCAGGGGCACTCGCTGATGGGCGTCGGGCTGATGGCCACGTTCTGCGAGATGGCCTGGAACCAGGGCATCGACCTGTACGGCTACGACGACAACCGCTTCCTCAAGGGCGCTCAGTACGTGGCCAAGTGGAGCCTGGGCGGAAACGTGCCGTACACGCCATACGCCCAGGTGGACCATCGGCCGGGGATCCAGACCCCCACCCAGGTCGCCACCGCCGACCCGACGCAGGTACGGCCGGTCTGGGCCATGGTCGCCAACCACTACACCAAGCGGCGCGGGCTGTCCGCCACCTACCTCACGCAGATCGCCGCCAAGGCCGGGCCCGAGGGCGGCGGCGGGGACTACGGGCCCAACAGCGGCGGGTTCGACCAGCTCGGCTTCGGGACGCTGGCGTTCACGCGGGACAAGGCGACGGACACCAAGGCCACACCGAAGCCCGCAGCTTCGGCCCCGGCCCCGGCCTCGGGCGCCGCCTCCGACCCGCGGCCCCAGACGGCGGCCACCGCATCGGCCTCCGCTTCCGCCTCCCCCACCGCGGGGGGCGACCTCGCCGCGACCGGCTCCGGCGAGATCGTCGGGTGGACGGCCGCCGCGGGCCTCACCGCCGTCGCCGGCGGCCTGCTCTTCCTGCGCCGCCGCGACCGGGGGCGCCACGGCGCGTCGTAGGAAGATGTAGCACATTCCCGGGATCTGTCACATCCCGGATGTGTGTCACACCCCCAGAGGTCCTCCAGGGTCCGGTCCGCGAAAACGAGGCGGATCCGGCCCTGGCCCCC
>NZ_NCSM01000118.1 GCF_002224125.1 Streptomyces sp. NBS 14/10 | reverse complement strand
TCTTCCGCGATCACCCGGAACAACCCGGCCGTCACATGCACCGCACTCACCCCGCCACTCGCCACCAGCCCACGCAGCGCCTGAGTGTCGACCTGCTCGTTGGGTGCTACGACGACGCTGCCGCCCGACAGCAGCGGCACCCAGATCTCGTAGTCCGAGGCGTCGAAGGCATGCGGGGCGTGCATCAGCACACGCTCATGTACACCATCCGTGTCCCCGGCCCACGCCCTGTCCAAAGCCAGCTCCACCACACCCCGGTGCGGTACCGCCACACCCTTCGGCTCACCGGTGGAGCCCGAGGTGTACATCACGTAGGCCAGCTGCAGCGGATGCCTGCCGTTCAGGGCCGGGTTGCTTTCGTCGGCATCGGCAGTGGTCAGGAGCGCGTCGGTCACCTCGACCAGGCGTGCGTCCGCGGCGAAAGCGGCTGCCTGTGTGGGCCGGTCGGTGAGGAGTACGTCGGCGCGGCAGTCGCGCATGACCGAGCGCAGCCGCTCCACGGGATAGCCCTCGTGCAGCGGTACGTAGTATCCGCCCGTCTTCAGCACGGCCAGCAGGACGGCTATCAGATCGGCGGAACGCTCCATCCACACCGCCACCGCATGCCCTGGCTCGACCCCCAGCCGGATCAGGTACCGGGCCAGCCGATTCGCCCGCGCGTTCAGCTCCTCGTACGTCAACTCCAGACCCTGGAAGACGACCGCAACCGCGTCAGGGGTACGCGCCACCTGCGCTTCGAACAACTCCGGCAGCACCGCATCCGGCATCCGACGGGCGGTGTTGTTCCAGTCGACCAGCACCTGCTGCCGCTCGGCCTCACCCAACAAATCAACCTGTCCGACCGGTACATCGAGATCGGTGGCCATCGCCTCCAACACCCGCACCAGACGATCAGCCAGCGCCTCCACCCACTCACGCTCAAACAGATCGCCCTGATACTCCAGGCGGAATACGAGTTCTTGCCCGGGCATCACGATGAGGCTGAGCGGGTAGTGAGTTCCGCTGCGGCCGCGCTCCTTGACGAATGTCAAGCCATTCTTGTCGGGATCAGGAGCGTCTGAGACGTTGAGCGGGTAATTCTCAAAAATCACGACGGTGTCAAACAGCTCGTCATGCCCGGCCAAGCGTTGGACTTGCGAAAGCCCTAGGTGTTGGTGTGGCATGAGGCGGGTTTGTTGGTTTTGGAGTTGGGTGGCTGTTTGGGCGAGTGTTTGGGTGTTGTTGAGTTGTATGCGTACGGGGAGTGTGTTGATGA
>NZ_NCSM01000117.1 GCF_002224125.1 Streptomyces sp. NBS 14/10 | reverse complement strand
AGAGGACGTTCGTGTCATCTATGCGCCGGTTTAGGGCAGTTGGGTCGCGCCGGTACTCGCCTCGTACAGGCAGAACAGGCGGTATGTCTCTTCATCTGGAGCGCGCCGGGACCTGCGGTTTAACCCGATTGCCGCTGATAGATTCCGTCCGGTTCGAATACGTCCCTGAAGCTGGCTTTTGCCTCGCTCGATCGAGCGATATGCCCGGTTGGGAACCTCGTGCATGAGTGGTCCCATGACCTCTTCGCAGCAGCGTGAGCCGTACCCGAGCGATCTCTCCGATGCCCGCTGGGCGTTGATGGAACCGACCTTGACGGCCTGGCGGGCCGAGCGGCAGAAGACCTCGCTCAACCTTGGCGGAAAGGTCACTGACCTGCGAGAAGTCATGAACGCGATCCTCTTTCTCAACCGGACCGGCGTCCCCTGGCGCTACCTGCCCCACGACTTCCCGCCGCACACCACCGTGTTCGGCTACTTCAGCGCCTGGACCGCCGACGGCACCATCGAGAAACTCGGCCTCCACCTGCACCGGATGGTCCGTGAGCAGGTAGGACGCGCCGCCGAACCCACCGCCTGCGTCATTGATGCCCAGAGCATCAAGACCGCTACCAGCGTGCCCACCGACACCCAGGGCACCGACGCCGGCAAGAAGATCGTCGGCCGCAAACGCAGCATCGTCGTCGACACCCTCGGCCTGTTACTGCTGGTCATGGTGACTGCCGCCAGCGTCTCGGACAACGAGGCCGGTATCCAGCTCCTTAGCCGCGTAGCCGCCGACCACCCCACCATCAGCAAGGCATGGGTCGACACCGGCTACAAGAAGAAGGCGATCGAGCACGGCGCCTTGCTCGGCATCGACGTCGACGTCGTCCCGCGAAACGAGCAGGTCAAAGGCTTCTCCGTGATCCCGCGGCGCTGGGTCGTGGAGCGAAGTTTCGGATGGATCATGATGCACCGTCGCCTAGCCCGCGACTACGAAACCAAACCGGCGCACTCCGAGAGCATGATCCGCCTTGCGATGATCTCCAACCTCGCGAAACGAGCAACCGGCGAAACGCCCATAACTTGGCACAACCCATGAACTATCCCGTCTTCAACCGGAACGTCCTCTTAG
>NZ_NCSM01000116.1 GCF_002224125.1 Streptomyces sp. NBS 14/10 | reverse complement strand
AGGATGTCGCTGGTGCCGTGGTTGTAGAGGTCGGTCATCGGCTGGTCTCCTTGTGGTGTGTGGGGTTGTGGTGGGTGTGGAATTGGCGGAGTGCTTCTTGGTGGGCGGGGCGTGCGGCTCGGATGTCGGCGAGTACGTCGTCGGCGGGGCGGACGATGTTGCGGGGGTTTTTGAAGTGGGGGATCACGTATTTGCCGAAGAGTTCGATGGAGCGGAGGAGTTGGTGGTGGGGGAGGCTGTCGACGCGTAGGACGAGGGCGTCGACGCCCATGTCGGCGTATCGCTGGACGTGTTCGATGCAGTGGTCCGGGTCGCCGACTATGAAGCCTTGGGAGTGTTCGAACATGTACTCCTCGTCGTTGAAGTCGACGTCTTTGACGGCGCCCATGTAGGCGTAGTCCTGGGAGAGCTTGGAGAGGCGCTGGTAGGCGTCGGTGGAGAGTTTGGCCATGTCGAAGAGGGGTTTGGCTTCGGTGCGGGCCTGTGCTGTTGTTTCGGCGCAGTGCATGCCGCCTGAGATCGCGACCATTTTGCGTGGTGTGATCGGGTGGGGGTGGTCGGTGGCGGCGAGGGTCTCGTCGTAGAGCTTGACCATGTTTTCGACGAGGTCGAATCCGAGGTAGAGGCCGCCCATGATGGCGCCGATGCCCATGGTGGCGGCGGTTTCGACGGAGCTGGGGCTGCCGGCGGCGGCTGAGATGGGTGGGTAGGGGGTTTGCAGGGGCTTGGGGACCAGGCTGCGGGGCGGGATCTTGTAGTGCTCGCCGACGTAGGAGAACGGGTCGTCGAGGAAGGCGCGGCGGATGAGTTCGACGCCTTCTCGCCACTGGGACTTGTTCTCGGATGGGTCGACTTCGAAGGCGCGCAGGGCGAGGGTGGTGTTGCCGCGTCCGGTGCCGAGTTCGATGCGGCCGTTGGAGAGGATGTCCTCTGTCGCGACGCGCTCGGCCACGCGCAGTGCGTGGTTCATCCGTGTCGGCAGCAGGGTCACGAGGTGGATGAAGCGGATCCGGCTGGTGAGAGCCATCAGGTAGGGGTAGAGCACCTCCGGAGCGGAGACCGAGGCCGTCCCGAGGGCGACGTGCTGCTCGGAACTGCCGAAGGCGTCGAAGCCGACGCGCTCTGCGAGCAGTACCTCCTCGACCAGTTCCCGGTAGCGGTGCTCATGGGTGAGCCCGACCGGGGTGTCCCCCTCGGACATGAGGATGAAGTCCATACCAGCCCTTCCGTCGAATGTTAGTGGGCGATAACGTAGGACGCAGCCTGGCCCAGGTCAAGGCCCAGGGAGAGGGC
>NZ_NCSM01000115.1:820-1312 GCF_002224125.1 Streptomyces sp. NBS 14/10 | reverse complement strand
CTTGGCGAAGGTACGCCCGTGCAGAGCCGCCTTGTACTCCAGCATGCCGACGAACGCGGACCATCCCGCGTCGTGCACGGACTTGGCGAGCCGGGTGCGGCCGAGGCCGGACACCGCGAGGTCTTCCACGTACACCGCTTGGTTGTCACGAATGATCTGCGTGGATGCCTTGTGGTGCCAGTCCCGGCGCCGGTTGGCCACCCTGGCGTGCTGGCGTGCGACCTTGATACGGGCCTTGGCCCGGTTCTTCGATCCCTTGGCCTTGCGGGACAGCTCCCGCTGAAGGCGCTTGAGCTTCTTCTCGGCCCGGCGCAGGAAGCGGGGACTGTCGATCTTGCTGCCGTCGGACAGGACAGCGAAGGCGGACAGGCCGAGGTCGATACCAGCGTCGGTCTCCGCCTCCGGGAGGATGTCCGGATCGGTGTCCACGACGAAGCTGAGGAAGTACCGGCCGGAGCTGTCTTTGGTGATGGTCAGGGACGTGGGTGCGGC
>NZ_NCSM01000115.1:0-717 GCF_002224125.1 Streptomyces sp. NBS 14/10 | reverse complement strand
AAGTTCTTGCAGGCGGTGTCCAGGTCCCGTAGGGACTGTTGCAGGACGACCGCCGACACATCGGCGAGCCAGGCGCGTTCCGCGGTGCGCTTGGCCTGGGTGATGCGTAGCCGGGACAGCTCGGCCGACTTCATGTACGGCAGTCCTGCCGCGTGTGCTTCCTTCCGGTCGCGCAGGCAGTCGTTCCACACCACGCGGGCGCATCCGAACGCACTGGCCAGCGCACGGCGCTGGGAGGCGTCCGGGTAGGCCCGGTAGTTGTAGCGGAGCTGCATGCCCGAGATCCTACTATGAGTGGCATCACGGATACTTGGAGCGACTACAGGCGTGCCAGGCACGCCGTTTCGGCGATGCACGTGCGTTTGGTCTTCGTGACGAAGTACCGGCGCCGGGTGTTCAACGACGCGACGCTGACGCGCTGCGAAGAGATCATGCGCACGGTCTGCGAAGACTTCGAAGCGGGAGCTGAAGGAGTTCAACGGCGAACGCGATCACGTCCACCTCCTGATCAACTACCCGCCCAAAGTCGCCGTCTCGAAGCTGGTCAACAGCCTCAAGGGCGTCTCCGCCCGCCGGATACGGCAGGAATTCACCGGCCGGACCAACCGCACCATCATGCACGGGCACCTGTGGTCGCCTTCCTATTTCTCCGCATCGTGCGGCGGAGCACCGTTGGCGATCGTCCGCCAGTACATCGAGCAGCAAAAACGTCCGCTC
>NZ_NCSM01000114.1 GCF_002224125.1 Streptomyces sp. NBS 14/10 | reverse complement strand
CACACTCGACATCCAGCCCTGACCACCTTCACGCCACGAGGTGTTGTCAGGAGCCGCGTGCCCCCTCAGCTCGTCCGGCACCAGTGAAGTGGCATTCGACATCCACAACCCCTTCCACCGCCCGGATGAGACGCGCGGCCACGGGAATCATCGCGGTGTTCGGGATCTGCCCGCCAAGAGTGACGACGCCCTCGTCCACCCGCACGTGTACGGCATGGCTCGCCCCGGGGAAGAGGTAGGAAATCACCGTCCGGCGAACCTCTTCCTCGATGTCCTCGTCCGGCCGGAGGAAGACTTTGAGGAGATCGCCCCTGCTGACGATGCCCTGGAGTTTCCCCTCACTGTCGACCACGGGAAGCCGTTTGACCCGCCGAACGGCCATGATCCGGGCCGCTTCGGCCAGCGTGGCTTCCGCATGGACGGTGACCGCTGGGGCGCTCATCAGCTCCTCCGCCGTCACCGCCCCCGCCTTCGCCAGGTCGGGGAGGCGCCGCAACTGCTCGAAGCGGTCCGGATCGCTGTCCCGGAACTCCTCCTTGGGCAACAGATCCGCCTCGGAGACCACACCGACCACTCGCCCCTCGCCCTCCAGGACCGGCATGGCGCTCACCCGCCACTGGCCCATGGTCCTGACCATCTCCTTGAACGACGCATCGCGCCCGACAGCGACGACCGTGCGCGTCATCACGTCACTCACCTGGTGCGGAGTCTCGGACACGGGAACCTCCTCATTCCGCCTCTGCCTCACTGAACACTCGACGTACCGGCCACCCCGCCACCTCGATCCCTCATGTGCGGATCCGGGACGGTGAAGACCGGGCACCTCGCGTGGTGAAGCACGCCCTGACCCACCGAACCCAGCAGCATGCCCGCGAACCCGCCATGCCCCCGCGTCCCCACCACCAGGCCGACCGCGTGGGCGGCCGCCTCGGTCAGTACCTCCACCGGGTGGCCCTTGACCACCTCGTGGTGCACTTCCACCTCCGGGTGGGTCGCTGTACGACCCGCGACCGTCTCGGACAGCACACGACGGCATTCCCGCAGCGCCGCGTGCTCGTCCAGGACGCCGAGCAGCGGAGGGTGCCAGACGTAGATCGCCCGCAGGTCGGCACCGTGCAAGGCGGCTTCTTCGAACGCGAAGTCCACCGCGGTGGCGGAGTGCGCGCTGCCGTCCACGCCGACCACCATGTACAGGGGGTGCTGTGTGATGTGCTCCGGTTCCGGCACCACGATGACCGGGCAAGGCGAATGGGCGATGACCGGCAGCGCAACCAAGGCGGAAGTGAACAGTTCCTGCCTGGTGCTCAGATGCCATGAGCCGAGCACGACCGCCGTGGCGTACTCCGCTTCTTCGCGTAGGACCCACGCCGGGTCCCCCTCCGCCAGCAGCGTGGACACCTCCACCTCGGGACGCCGGGATTCGGCGAAGGTGGCCGCTTTCCTGAGTACCTGGTCACCCGCCGCGTGCAGCGCCTGGTTCCATTCCTCCCAGGATGGCCGCACCTCCCTCGACCGGTATCCCCCGGTCGGAACGCCCTGGGCGTGCACCAGCCGCAGCGGCAACCGGCGCCGGGCCGCCTCGTCCACGGCCCAGGCAAGCGCCATCCGTTTGGTGAGGTCGGGGTCGACGCCCAGCACGACCGGCCGACGCCCCTGCGGACTCGTCATCGCCGCCTCCTGCGAGCCAGCCTCGCCCCCCTTCCGCGCTCTCACCATCCAGCCTGCCCCCGTCTGCCGCCGGTCACCATCCGGCAGCTGTGCCACTGCGGGGGCGCCAGGGCTGGGCCGGCCCAGACTCCTACCCACACCCCTTACGCCCAGATTGCACCCTTGTTTGGCTGCCACCACGATGAGGTCATGGTTCCCGTGGGTCCTGCGGACCGTTTCGACGCCTTCCGGGCCCTGGCCGACCGGCGCGGGCGGCCGGGAGACCGGCTGATCACGTCGCTGGCCGAGGCCAGGGCAGGAACGGCGGACAGCCCCGAGGTCTGGGCTCCGGACGTCGCCGCCGGCTTCGGTCTGCCCGCTGCCGCCGCGCTCGGGCCGGCCGGCTACTACGCGGACCTCGCCGCCCCGCACGGCCGCCGCCACGTCCGGGTCTGCACGGCCACCGCGTGCTTCGCCGCCCAAGCCGGACGGCATCTCACCGATGTGGAGCGCGAGCTGGGCGTTCCCACGGGCGCGGCCTCACCGGACGGCGAGACGTCGGTGCAGGCGGTCCGCTGTCTGGGGTACTGCTACGCGGGCCCCGCCGCGCTCGACGGTGACCAGCCCCATGCGGGCCCGACGCTGGCCGCTCAGCTCGCGAGGCGCGAGCCACCTCGGGCTCCGGGGATCCCGGTGGCCGATGACACCGGCGACCCCGTGCTGCTGGGCGGTGTGGTCGCCGGTGAGCCCGCCTGGCAGGTGTGGCCGCGGACGGTAACAGCGGGCTCCCCTGACGAGGTCCAGCGGGAGGTGGCCGCGTCCGGGCTGCGGGGGCGTGGCGGGGCGGGGTTCCGAGTGGCCTCGAAGTGGGAAGCGGCGGGCCGGACACCGGACACCGTGGTGGTGGTCAACGGCGACGAGGGCGATCCCGGCTCCTTCGCCGACCGGCTGCTGATGGAGGCGGATCCGGAGCGGGTGCTGGAGGGCCTGGCACTGGCCTGCTTCGCGTGCGGGGCGCGCCGGGGTGTGGTGCTGGTGCGCTCGGAGTATCCGCGTGCGCTGACATGCGTGCGGGAGGCGGTCGAGCGGGCTTACGCCGCCGGGCACTTCGGTTCTTCGGTTCACGGAACGGCCACGGCCTTGGACATCGAGGTGGTGGAGGGGGCGGGTTCGTACGTCGCGGGTGAGGAGACCGCACTGATCGCAAGCTTGGAGGGGGACCGGGGCTGCGCCCGGCCGCGCCCGCCCTACCCGACCCGGCGCGGGCTGTGGGACGCGCCGACGGTGGTGAACAACGTGGAGACCCTGGCGGCTGTCCCATGGATCGTCTCCCGGGGCGGCGAGGCGTACGCCCGACGCGGGGTTCCGGGCGAGACCGGAACGAAGCTGGTCTGCCTGTCGGAGCGGTTCGCCCGGCCGGGGGCGTACGAGGTCGAGCTGGGCACCTCGTTGTTGCGGATCGTCACCGGGCTGGGTGGCAGCCTCAAGGACGGTGCCGAGCTGACCGCGTTGCAGGTCGGCGGGCCGCTGGGTGGTTTCCTCGCCCCCGACGCGCTGGACGTGCCTCTGACCACCGCCGATCTGACGGCCCGGGGCGCCGCTCTCGGCCATGCCGGACTGGTCGCCTTCGACCAGCGGGTGACACCGGAAGAGGTGCTGCGGCACATCTGGCAGTTCGCCGCGGCCGAGAGCTGCGGCGCCTGTTCACCCTGCCGCGTGGGCTCGCGCCGCGGCCTGGAGCTGGCGTCCGCCGACACTCCGCCCGGGGAGGAGTGGGAACGGCTCGCGCGTGTTCTGGCCGAGGCGAGCCTGTGCGCCTTCGGTCGGCGGATCCCACCCGCCGTACACAGCCTCGCCCGCGCCTACGGGGACCGACTGGCGGGATGGTCCCCATGACCGGAATCGAGATCGAGGTCGATGGCAGCGGCGTCGCCGTCCCCGAGGGGGCCTCACTGCTCGCGGCGGTGCGGATGGCCGGGATCGAGCTGCCCACGCTCTGCTCCGACGACCGGCTCAGCCCCGCGGGCTCCTGCCGTACCTGTCTGGTGCGGGCCGACGGACACATCGCCGCGGCCTGCGTGACCCCGGCCGCGTCCGGTGTCCGCGTCGAAACCGCCACCGACGACCTTCAGCGGCTGCGTCAGGACGCGGTGGAGTTCATCGTCTCCGCCCTGCCCTCCCATGCCCTCGCGACCGGCAACCCCAGCGAACTGGCGCAGGTCTGCCGGTCGATGGGTATCGGTCCCGAGGCGGCGCGGGGTGCCGGAGGCCGGGACGGGGACGACTCCCACCCGTACGTCCACCTGGACCGGGATCTGTGCATCGCCTGCGGCCGGTGCGTCCGCATGTGCTCCGAGGTACAGGGCACCTTTGCCCTCACCCTGGTCGGCCGGGGCGCCGACACCGTCGTCGCCCCCGGTACCGGTGGGCCCTGGGCCGAGTCGGACTGCGTGGCCTGCGGCGGCTGCGTCGACACCTGCCCCACCGGCGCGATCACCGAGCCGGGGCCGGGGCGCGGGCTCACCTCCGCCCACCGGCCGACCGCCACCCGTACGACATGCGGCTACTGCGGTGTCGGTTGCGCGCTGGACGTCGTCACCCGCGACGGCGAGGTGGCAGCGGTCCTGCCCGCCCGGGACGGCCCCGTCAACCGAGGGCACGCATGTGTGAAGGGCCGCTTCGCCCACGGTTATCTCACCTCCCCCGAACGGCTCACCCGGCCCCTGTTGCGGCGCGACGGCCGCCTGGAGGCCGTCGGCTGGGACGAAGCGCTCGGTGAGGTCGCCCGCGGACTGCGTGCGGCCGTCGACGCCGGGGGCCCGGACGCCGTGGCGGCGATCTCCTCGGCCCGTGCCACCAACGAGGAGAACTACCTCGTCCAGAAGTTCATGCGGGCCGTGGTCGGCACGAACAACGTCGACAACTGCTCCCGGCTGTGCCACTCCCCGTCCGCCGCGGGCCTGACCGCCTCCTTCGGGCTCTCCGGCGGCACCGACACCTTCGACGACGTCGAACGGTCCGACTGCCTGCTGGTGGTCGGGGCCAACCCCGTCGAAGCCCACCCGGTGGTCGGAGCGCGGCTGCTCCGGCGCGTGCTGCACGGGGCGAAGCTGGTGGTCGCCGATCCCCGCGCCGTCGGCCTCGCCCGCCACGCCGACGTGCATCTGCGCCCCCGCCCCGGCACCAATGTCGCCCTCTTCCACGGGATCGCCCACGTCATGCTCGCCGAACGCCTCGCCGACGACGGGTTCCTGCGCGAGCGGGCCACCGGTCTGCCGGAGCTCGCCGAGCTGCTGGGCGACTACCCACCCCACCGGGTCGCGGAGATCACCGGAGTCCCCGTCGCGGACCTGGTGGCCGCCGCCCGGCTGTACGGCCGTGCCCGACAGCCCGCCATCGTCTACGGCCTGGGCGTCACCGAACACCTGCACGGCACGGACGGGGTGCGGACCCTGGCCAACCTGGCGATCCTGCGCGGCGCCGTGGGCACCGACCGCGGGTACGGGATCAGCCCGCTGCGCGGCCAGAACAACGTCCAGGGTGCCTCGGACATGGGCGCGCTGCCCGACTGCCTGCCCGGCTACGGAAAGGTGACCGACCCTGCCGTACGGTCCCGGGCCGAGGCGGTGTGGGGGGCACCGGTTCCGGGGCGGCCCGGCCTGCGGATCCCGGACATGTTCGCCGCCGCACGAGCGGGGGATCTCCGGGCCCTGTGGGTCATCGGCGAGGACGTCTGCGCCACCGACCCCGACACGAACCGGGTGGCCGAGGCCCTGGACACCTGCCCGCTCGTCGTCTGCAACGAACTGTTCCTCTCCGAAACCGCCCGCCACGCCGACATCGTGCTGCCGGCGGCGTCCTGGCTGGAGAAGGACGGCACCTTCGTCAACTTCGACCGACGGTTCCAGCGGGTCAGACCCGCCGTGTCCCCGCCGGGCGAGGCACGTACCGACTTCGAGATCGTGCACGCCGTGGCGACGGCCATGGGCATCGCCCTCGGCTGCCCGACTCCGGCCGAAGCCCTGGCCGAGTGCGGCCGGGTCGCACCCGTCTTCGGGGGCCTCTCACACGGCCGGCTGGACCGCGACGGTGCCATCCCCTGGCCATGCCCGGACCCGGGCCGCGCCGGCGAAGCCAAGCTGTACGAGGAACGGTTCGCCACATCCGACGGACGCGCCCACCTCGCCGCGCCCCCCTATCTGCCGCCGGGCGAGCAGCCCGACGACGACTATCCGCTGCTCCTGGTCACCGGGCGGCGCTGGGCCCACTACAACTCCGGGAGCATGACCCGCCGCGGCGCCAATCTCACCCTCGATCCGACCGACTTCCTCGACCTCAACCCCGGCGACGCCCTCCGGTACGCAGTGCGCGACGGCCAGCCGCTCACGGTGGAGAGCCGACACGGCCGGGCCCACCTCGTCGCCCGGATCAGCGAACAGACGGCCCCCGGCCAGGTCTTCTGTTCCTTCCACTTCCCCGCGAGCGGAGTGAACCGCCTGACCTCCGACCACGCGGACACCGTCACCTCCTGCCCCGAGTACAAGGTCACGGCGGTGCGCCTGGCCGTGCCGTGACCGCGTCCTGGGACACCGCGGTTCCCGCCGTGACCCGCGGAGCCGGACATCCCCCAGACTCAGGGTGGCGACGGGTGCTCTCCCGCGGCCCTGTTCCGTCAGCCTCGCTGAGGAACGACGGCGACCGGGCACTCGGAGTGATGCAGCAGGGTGTGGGCAACCCTGCCGAGCTGCAGACCGAAGTGGCCGTGTCGTCTCAGAGCGCCGACGACAATCAAGTCGGCACCGGCCGATTTCTCCACGAGAACCTTGTGGGCGGAGCCTTCGACCGGCCTGCGATGTACATCGACCCGAGGATGCTCCCTCACCGCCTCACGTAGTGCGTCGGTGAGTTCGGCCGAGGCCTGTTCCTCATGCACACGAGCCGCATCGTCCGCGAGCAGAGGGTGGTCCACGTGCTCATGGGCCGGACAGCGCCAGGCCCGTACGGCCTCCAGTGCGCAGCCGCGGGCCTCGGCCTCACTCAAGGCGAACCCCACTGCGTCCGAGCCCTTGGCCGAGTCACCGACCCCGACCACCACCCGCCCGAAGGCTCCCCGCCGGTTCTGCTCCGAACCACGGACCACGATGACCGGACACTCGGCGCGGGCGGCCACCGTGAGGCTGACCGACCCCAGCAGCAGCCCGGCCAGCTCGCTACGGCCGCGAGAACCGGTGATCAGGACACCTGCCTCAGGCCCCTCGCGCAGCAGCGCGGACACAGCATCGTCGGCCATGACCTCGCCCGACACCTTCACCTCTGGATTGCGAAGCCGGGCCCGTTCCGCGCATGAGGCGATGATGTGCTCCGCCATGAGCTCTTCGGCGGGACGATCGGTGCTGAAGGACGGACGCCCTCCCTCATAACGCTCCCACCGGGAGGCGTAGACAAGCCGCAGTGGCAACCCGCGGCGTGCCGCCTCGTCCACCGCCCAGTCCACTGCCTCCAGGCTGGAATCCGACCCGTCGACGCCCACGACCATCGAGGTTTCCATCGTCCCTACCGCCTTCCGTCCCGGCAGCTGAGCACCCCCCGTAAATACCCTCGCACCGCTCAGGCGCCATCGCGACACACGGACCGGCTCTCACAAGCCATCAGTGGACAGCCCGTGGCCACTCACCGGTCGGCCGGGCTGATGCGGCGGCCCGTGAGGTGAGCGGGCCGGATCTACACCCACATCTCGCGTTCGCCCCCGGCCATGGTGTGGGTGTGACCGCGACTGGCCAGGCGTCGCACGGCACCGGACTCTGTGACAGCCCGCGCAGCGCCGCGATGCTGGTCCCCAGCGCGGCGGCCAGCCTGATGAGACTCGCCAGGCTCGGGTCGGCCGGCCGCTCCTCACACAAGCGTCACCTCGTCCGTGTCCGACCAATGCGCGTCATAAGGAGGTGTTCCATCCACATGACGGAGTCCGACAAGCTCGCCGTCGCACCTGGCAGCCCCGGTTGTCGGGCTTTCGATGACGAGTCGATCGCCGATGTGAGCTCGCACAGTCGTCGCCTCCTCCCCCGAATGTCGCCGTATTCAACCTGCCACGTGCAGCACTCCGCCGCATGGGACGGCGAATCCGGATCAGGGGCCGGCACCATCAACGCCGGTCTTTGCCGGGCACCGGCAGCCAGGGCCTGCCATTGCGCGTTCCTGGTGCGGTGGTTCGGTATTCGATTCGCCGCGCGAGGTGGGGGCGCGCAGCATGGAAATGACCTGGATGCCGTTGTTTCGCGGGGGTGAACCGCGATGACTCTGCCCGTACACCACACCACCGGCCCGGCCGACAGCTGGGGTGAGCCGATTACCGCCGAATTCGGCGATCTCTTCGAGCGGATGAACCGCTTCCTGGAGGCCGCCAGTGCCGCGCCCGCCCCCGGGGCCTTCTCACCCATGGCCGATCCGCGGGAGACGGACGACGCTTACATGGTTGAGGCGGAACTGCCGGGGATCAAGCGGGAGGACATCGACGTCAAGATCAGCAAGCGGGAGCTGCACATCTCCGGCGAGTCGAAAGAACGCGAGCTTGACGTGCTCCCTGGCCTAAAGTCCAGGGATTCCGGCCTGGGTCGTCTGACCCTTCCGGGGGCTTCCTGCTTCAACGCGCTGTGCGGGCACGTGTGCCTGTCTTACCGGCACTCCACAGGCGTTCAGCGTCTCCACCCGTCCGGTGGCGACGATGCGGCGTCCTTCGAAGAGGACGTTGCGTGCTGCGTTGTGGTCGCGGTCGTGCACGGTTCCGCACTGACCGCACGTCCACA
>NZ_NCSM01000113.1 GCF_002224125.1 Streptomyces sp. NBS 14/10 | reverse complement strand
GCGCCTCAGCCGTCCTCGCCGACACCACCCACGGCAAGGCAGCAGGGGCCACGGCAGAGCCGTCCTGGTCACCCGGGATCGGCTCGGCAGGCTGTGGCGCCTGCTCCAGGATGGCGTGCACATTGGTGCCGCTGACGCCGAACGCGGAGACACCGGCCCGGCGCGGACGCCCGGTCTCCGGCCACTCCACCGACTCGGTCAACAGCTCGACCGCGCCCGCCGACCAGTCCACATGCGTGGACGGCGTGTCCACGTGCAGCGTCTTGGGCAGCACACCGTGCCGCATCGCCATCACCATCTTGATCACACCGGCCACACCGGCCGCCAGCTGGGTGTGCCCCATGTTGGACTTGATGGAGCCCAGCCGCAGTGGCAGCTCACGATCCTGCCCGTAGGTGGCGAGCAGCGCCTGGGCCTCGATCGGGTCGCCCAGCGTGGTGCCCGTACCGTGCGCCTCGACCGCGTCCACATCCACCGGAGCCAGACCCGCGTTCGCCAGCGCCTGACGGATCACCCGCTGCTGCGACGGACCATTCGNNCCGTCAAACCATTCGACGCACCGTCCTGGTTCACCGCAGAACCCCGCACCACCGCAAGCACCTCGTGCCCGTTGCGTACGGCGTCCGACATCCGCTCGAGCACCACCAGGCCCACGCCCTCCGACCAGCCAGTTCCGGCGGCCGAATCGGCGAACGGGCGGCAGCGGCTGTCCGGTGAGAGCCCGCCGTGCTGGTCGAACTCTCCGAAGGCCGCCGGAGTGGCCATCACCGTGACACCGCCCGCCAGCGCCAGGGAGCATTCGCCCGAGCGCAGCGACTGCGCCGCCAGGTGAATGGTGACCAGCGACGACGAACATGCGCTGTCCACCGTCAGCGCCGGGCCTTCGAGACCGAAGGTGTAGGACAGCCGCCCGGACGCGACGCTGGTCAGCAGGCCGGTCATCTGATGGCCGCGGGACTCCTCCGGCGGCACGTAGCCACCGTTGCCTGCGCCGATGAAAACACCGGTGTCGGTGCCGCGCAGGTCGGCCGGGTCGATGCCCGCGCGTTCGAAGACCTCCCACGAGGTCTCCAGCAGCAGCCGCTGCTGCGGATCCATCGCCAGCGCCTCACGCGGTGAAATCCCGAAGAAGCCCGCGTCGAACTCGGCGACGTCGTAGAGGAAACCGCCCTCGAAAGTGAGGTCCCCGTAGACCTGCCAGCCGCGGTCCATGGGGAGTTCGGCGATGGCGTCCCGGCCCTCGGCGACCAGTCGCCACAGGTCCTCGGGCGAACGGACCCCGCCCGGGTAGCGGCAGCTCATCCCGACGATCACGATCGGGTCGTCCGCAAGCCCCGAGGTGACGGCCGTCGGCAGGACCACCTCGCCGCGTTGGCCCACGAGCTCCGAGAGCAGATGCTCCGCAAGGACGACCGGAGTGGGGTAGTCGAAGACGAGTGTGGACGGCAGGCGCAACCCGGTGGCCGTGTTCAGCCGGTTGCGCAGCTCGATGGCGGTCAGCGAGTCGAAGCCCAGCTCGCGGAACTCCTTGCGCGCCTCGACGGCCTCGGCCGAGGCATGTCCGAGGACCGCGGCCGCCTGGCCACGGATGATGTCCACCAGGACCGGTGCGCGCTCGGACTCCGCCACTCCCGCCAGCTGCCGGGTGAGCGCGGCCGCCGCGCCCGACGCGGGCACCGCCGCCGCTGCCGCCGCCCGGCGGGTGGTGCGGACCAGCCCGCGCAGCAGGCTCGGCACCTCGGGCTGCGCACGGAACGCGGCGAGGTCCAGGTGTACGGGTGCCACCACCGGCTCGTCGCATGACAGCGCCGCGTCGAACAGGGCCATGCCCTCCTCGCCATTGATCGGCGGGAGGCCGGCGGCGCTCATGCGCTGGATGTCGGCGTCGGTGAGCTTGCCGGTCATGCCGCTTTCATGGGCCCACAGGCCCCATACGAGGGACTGGCCGGCCAGCCCCGCCGCCCGGCGCCCGCGAGCCAGGGCGTCGAGGGCGGCGTTGGCGGCGGCGTAGTTGCCCTGACCCGCGTTGCCCATCACCCCGGCGAGCGAGGAGAACATCACGAAGGCGGCCAGGTCCAGGTCGCGGGTCAGCTCATGCAGATGCCACGCCGCATCCACCTTCGGCCGCAGTACGGCGCTCAGCCGCTCCGGCGTCAGCGCCCCCACCACACCGTCGTCCAGCACACCCGCCGCATGGACCACGGCGGTGAGCGGATGCTCTGCCGGAATCGAGGCCAGCACATCCGCCACCGCGTCCCGGTCCGCCACATCACACGCCACCACGGACACCTCGGCGCCGAGTTCCGCCAACGCCGCCCGCAGCTCGGCCGCACCCGGGGCATCCGGCCCACGGCGGCTCGTCAGCAGCAGTCGGCGCACCCCGTGCCCGGTCACCACATGCCGCGCGAGCACACTGCCGAGACCACCCGTACCCCCGGTGATCAGCACGGTCCCCTCGGGGTCCCATTCACGCGGCATGGTCAGCACGATCTTGCCCGTGTGCTTGGCCTGGCTCATGAACCGGAAGGCGTCCCGCGCCCGCCGCACATCCCAGGTCGTCACCGGAAGCGGCCGCAGCGCACCCGCCTCGAACAGCTGCATCAGCTCGACCAGCATGCTCTGTAGACGGTCGGGGCCCGCGTCGAGCAGGTCGAACCAGAGGTACGTCCCGTCGGTGAAGCTGTCGGCGTCGCGGATGTCCAGCTTGCCCATCTCGACGAACCGGCCGCCCGGGCGCAGGAGCCGCGCGGACGCGTCGATGAACTCACCCGCCAGCGAGTTCAGCACCACGTCCACGCCCCGCCCACCGGTCACCTCGAGGAACCGCTCCTCGAAGTCCGTCGTACGCGAGGAAGCGATGTGGTCGTCCGGGATCCCCAGCGAGCGCAACGCATCCCACTTGCCCTCACTCGCGGTGGCGAACACCTCGGCGCCCAGATGCCGGGCCAGCTGGATGGCCGCCATCCCCACACCACCGGCACCCGCATGGACCAGCACCGACTCACCCGACGACAACGCCGCCAAATCCACCAGCCCGTAATACGCCGTCAGGTACGCGACCGGGACGGATGCGGCATCCTCGAACCGCCAGCCCTCCGGAACCCGGGTCACCGCCCGCTCAGCGGCCACCGCAAGGGGCCCGAAGGAGTTGTCGACCAGTCCGACCACCCGGTCGCCGACGCGCAGCCCGGTCACCTCGGGGCCGGTCTCCACGACCACACCGGACGCCTCGCTGCCGAGTGGCCCCACCTTGTCCTGGAAGGCGCCCAGTGCGTTGAGACCGTTGAGAAGGTCCCGGAAGTTGAGGCCGGCGGCCCGTACGGCCACCCGGATCTGTCCGGGGGCCAGCGGTTCGGCAGCCTCCGGGAAGCTGAACAGTTCGAGGTTGTCCAGGCTGCCCTTCTGCCGGCTGTCCAGCCGCCACGGCGTTCCGCCGGCCGGAGGCAGCAGCGAGCCGCGCGAGGTTACGGAGGCGAGTCGGCCGACGCATACGCCGCCGTCGCGCACCACGACCTGCGGCTCGCCGGACGCCAGCGCTGTCCGCACCTCGTCCGGTGAAGCGGCGTCCACGAGCACAAAGCGTCCGGGGTTCTCGCTCTGGGCGCTGGACACCAGCCCCCAGACCGCCGCGGCCACCATGTCAGGCGACTCGACGACGACGGCGTCGCGCAGGACGAAGACCAGCCGGGAGCCCTGGAGCCGTTCGTCGGCCAGCCAGTTCTGGAGGAGCCGGAGCGCCCGCGCGGTCTCCTCGTGCACCGCTTCGGCCGCTGAGGAGGAGTCGGCCGGCTCCCAGGTGACCGTCGCCAGCTCCGGCACCGTGGCCAACGACGCCGGGTCTGTGGCCTGGTCCGCGGTCAGTTGCACGATGTCGAGCGCGCCGGACGCCGCCGCATCGACCTGGACAGGGACCCATTCCAGCCGGAACAGCGAATCCTGCTCACCAGCTCGGGCACCGGCCAGCTGTTCGGCCGACACCGGGCGCAGCACCAGCGAGTCCGCCGAGACCACCGGCGCGCCGTCGGTGTCCACGGCCGCCAGCGAGACCGACTCCGCGTCGCGCCGGGTCAGGCGTACGCGCAGCATGGAGGCGCCCGTGGCGTGCAGGGACACACCGCTCCAGGAGAAGGGCAGGCGTCCGCCCTCGGCGGCTTCGAGGTTCACGAACGACACGGCGTGCAGGGCCGCGTCCAGCAGGGCCGGGTGCATCGCGAACGACTCGGCGTCGCCGCCCGTCTGCTCGGGGAGTGCCACCTCGGCGAACACCTCGTCGCCGCGCTGCCACACCGCCCGCAGCCCCTGGAAAAGCGGTCCATACGCGAACCCGCCGTCGGCGAGCCGCGCGTAGAAGTCCTCCATATCGGCGACGACCGCGCCTTCGGGCGGCCATACGGCTCCGTCGAACCGCGCCGTACGCTCCCCTTCGGCGAGCACACCGGTGGCATGGTGCGTCCACGGCTGCTCGGCGGCTTCGGCGGCGCGCGAGTACACGTTCACGGTGCGGCGGCCGGTCTCGTCCGGCGCCCCCACCCACAGCTGGATGGCGACGGCGTCGCGCTCCCCCAGTACCAGGGGCGCGAGCAGGGTGAGCTCGTCGACCAGGTCGCAGCCCACCTGGTCGCCGGCCCGGATCGCCAGCTCCAGGAAGCCGGTGCCCGGGAACAGCACCACACCGCCCACGGCATGGTCGGCCAGCCACGGGTGCGACCGCAGCGACAGCCGGCCGGTGAACAGCACCCCGCCCGCATCGGCCAGCTCGACCGCGGCGCCGAGCAGCGGATGCCCGGCGGCCACCTGGCCCAGGCCGGTGACGTTGCCCACCCGCATGGAGGCGTTCGGCCAGTACAGCTCGTGCTGGAAGGCGTAGGTGGGCAGGTCGACGCGGTGGGCGCCGGAGTCCGCGAACACACTCGCCCAGTCGACAGCGCCACCACGGACGAAGATCTCCGCCAGCGAGGTCAGGAAACGGCCGAGTCCGCCC
>NZ_NCSM01000112.1:455-1566 GCF_002224125.1 Streptomyces sp. NBS 14/10 | reverse complement strand
TGGTGCCTGGTGCGGTGGTGGGTCATTCGCAGGGTGAGATCGCGGCTGCGGTGGTTGCCGGCGTCCTGTCGTTGGCTGATGGGGCGCGGGTGGTGGCGTTGCGCAGCCAGGTGATCGGACGGCTGGCGAAGGGTGGGGGGATGGTCTCGCTGGCCGTATCAGAGGCCGAGGCTGTCGAGCTGGTGGAGGGTTGGTCTGGGCGGCTGTCGGTGGCGGCGGTGAACAGTCCGTCGGCGGTGGTGGTGGCGGGGGAGTCGGGAGCGTTGGATGAGCTTTTGGTGTTGTGTGAGGGGCGGGGTGTGCGGGCGCGTCGGGTGCCGGTGGATTATGCGTCGCATTCGCCGCAGGTGGAGGTGGTGCGGGACGAACTGTTGGACGTTCTCGGCCCGGTGGTCCCGGGTCCGGGTGAGGTGCCGCTGTACTCCTCGGTGACCGGCGGCCTGGTGGACGGCAGCGGACTGGATGCCGGGTACTGGTACACCAACCTCCGGCAGACGGTCCGGTTCGAAACCGCCGTACAGGGCTTGCTGGCCGACGGCTTTGATGCGTTCGTCGAGGTCAGCGGGCATCCCGTCTTGACCGCGGCAGTGGAGCAGACTGCCGAGCAGGCCTCCGGTGGCCCCGATGTGGTGGTGCTGGGGACGTTGCGCCGGGATGAAGACGAACAGCGGCGGCTGCTGATGTCGCTCGGGGAGGCGTTCACAGCCGGGCTGCCCGTCGACTGGTCGGCGGTGCTGCCTGCCGACGCCACCCCTGTTGATGATCTGCCGACGTATGCGTTCCAGCGTGAGCGTTATTGGCTTGAGGCCGCGCCTATGTTTTCGGGTGTGGATGTGGTGGGGCTGGGGTTGTCTGCGGTGGGGCATGGTCTGCTGGATGCGGTGGTGGCGGTGCCTGAGTCGGATGGTGTGGTGCTGACCGGGTGCCTCTCTCTGAAAGCGCATGGGTGGTTGGGTGAGCATGCGGTGTTCGGGGTGGTGTTGGTGCCGGGGACGGCGTTGCTGGAGATGGTGGTGCGGGCCGGGGCGGAGGTCGGTGCCGGGGCGGTGGAGGAGTGCGTGTTGGAGGCGCCCTTGGTGGTACCGGAGCGTGGCGGTGTGGCGGTCCATGT
>NZ_NCSM01000112.1:0-389 GCF_002224125.1 Streptomyces sp. NBS 14/10 | reverse complement strand
GACGAGAGTGCGCACGGTGAGATCGGGCAACAGGGGGTGTGGCCGCCGGTTGGTGTGGGGCGGGTTGATGTGGACGGGCTGTATGAGGGGTTTGCGGTGGCGGGGTATGACTACGGTCCGTTGTTCCGTGGGGTGCGGGCGGTGTGGCGGGGTGAGGATGAGGTGTTCGCGGAGGTGACTCTCGACGACGGAGTGGTGCTGGATGGCTTTGCTGTCCATCCGGCCTTGTTGGATGCGGCGTTGCATCCGTTGGTGCTCCTTGATCCGGACGGTGGGCAAGGTGTGAGCCGTGCGCGGCTGCCGTTCTCCTGGACCGGAGTCACACTCCACGCCTCAAGCGCGCGAACGCTGCGCGTACGGTTGCGCGCGACCGGCCCTGACACGGTGTC
>NZ_NCSM01000111.1:3125-3888 GCF_002224125.1 Streptomyces sp. NBS 14/10 | reverse complement strand
TGGTGCCTGCTGCGGTGGTGGGGCATTCGCAGGGTGAGATCGCCGCTGCCGTGGTGGCCGGGGCGCTGTCGCTGGAGGACGGTGCGCGGGTGGTGGCGTTGCGCAGCCAGGTGATCGGACGGCTGGCGAGGGGTGGGGGGATGGTGTCGCTGGCCGTGTCTGAGGCCGAGGCGAAGGATTTGGTGAAGGGTAGTGGCCTGTCGGTGGCGGCGGTGAACAGTCCGTCGGCGGTGGTGGCGGCGGGGGAGTCGGCAGCGCTGGATGAGCTTTTGACGCTTTGTGAGGGGCGGGGTGTGCGGGCGCGTCGGGTGCCGGTGGATTATGCGTCGCATTCGCCGGAGGTCGAGGTGGTGCGGGACGAACTGTTGGACGTTCTCGGGCCGGTGGTCCCTGGTCCGGGTGAGGTGCCGCTGTATTCGTCGGTGACCGGCGGCCTGGTGGATGGTGGCGAGCTGGATGCCGGGTACTGGTACACCAACCTCCGGCAGACGGTCCGGTTCGAGACCGCTATACGGAGTCTGTTGGCCGACGGCTTTGATGCGTTCGTCGAGGTCAGCGGGCATCCCGTCTTGACCACTGCGATAGAGCAGACCACAGAGCGAGCCCCCGAAACCGACGATGTGGTGGTGCTGGGAACCTTGCGTCGGGACGAGGATGAGTGGCGGCGGCTGCTGACCTCGTTGGGTGAGGCCTTCGTGGCTGGGTTGCCGGTGGACTGGTCGGCGGTGCTGCCTGCCGACGCCACCCCTGTTGATGATCTGCC
>NZ_NCSM01000111.1:2680-2968 GCF_002224125.1 Streptomyces sp. NBS 14/10 | reverse complement strand
GTCGGTGCCGGGGCGGTGGAGGAGTGCGTGTTGGAGGCGCCCTTGGTGGTGTCGGAGCGTGGCGGTGTGGCGGTCCATGTGAGTGTGGGCGCTCGGGATGAGGGCGGGCGGCGTGCGGTGGTGGTGCGCTCGCGCCCGCAGGACGTGGACGGTGAGGCGGGCGAGTGGCTGGTGCATGCGCGTGCTGTGCTGTCCGAGACCGGCACGGATGCTGGCGCGCACGTCGAGATCGGGACCCAGGGGGTGTGGCCGCCGGTTGGTGTGGGGCGGGTTGATGTGGACGGGCTG
>NZ_NCSM01000111.1:321-2578 GCF_002224125.1 Streptomyces sp. NBS 14/10 | reverse complement strand
CGCGCGAACGCTGCGCGTACGGTTGCGCGCGACCGGCCCTGACACGGTGTCCATCCAGGCCACCGACGAAACCGGAACCCCCGTTGCCTCGGTGGACGCGATCACCTTCCGGCCGGTCACGCCCGAGCAACTGGGGAACGGGCGCGACACGGACGGCCTCTACCGCATCGACTGGAAGCCCCTGGCACTCAGCGACAGCGAGCCGCCTGTCCCGGGCCGCCACGTCGTCCTGGACACAGCGGAACCCTCCGCGCTGCACGAGTTGGCGCAGGCGGAAGAGGGAACAGCGGTGCCCGACGTGGTCATCGCCCGCTTCATCCCGGAAGCAGGAGCTGCTCGGACGTCCGCTGACACCGCTCGGGCGGCCACAACGCGGGCGCTGGCTCTGGTGCGGGGGTGGTTGGCTGATGAGCGGTTCGTGGAGTCGCGCTTGGTGGTGGTGACTCGAAACGCGGTGGCGGTGGGTGCGGGGGAGGATGTGGTGGATCTGGCGCATGCTCCGGTGTGGGGGTTGATGCGTTCGGTACAGCGTGAGCATCCGGATCGGGTGTGGCTGGTGGATCTGGATGAGGCTGATGAACTCCCGCTGCCGTTGTTGTTGGCGGGGGTGACGGGTGGTGTGGAGCCGCAGGTCGCAGTGCGTGATGGTGTGGCGTTGGCGCCCCGGCTGGTGCCCCGATCCGGTGGCGTAGCCCCGGCGGCGGGGCTGATGGGCGGTGTGTCGGGGACGGCGTTGATCACGGGTGGTACGGGGACGTTGGGTGCGTTGCTGGCCCGGCATCTGGTGACTGTGCATGGGGTCCGGCATCTGGTGTTGACCAGTCGCCGGGGTGAGCAAGCGCCTGGGGCACGGGAGCTTCGGGATGAGCTGGCCGGGTCGGGCGCCGAGGTGTCCGTGGTGGCGTGTGATGCGGCCGACCGGCAGGCGCTGGAGGAGGTGTTGGCGGCCATTCCGGCGGCGTACCCGCTCAAGGCGGTCGTGCACGCGGCGGGTGTACTGGACGATGGTGTGGTCACGGGGCTGACGGACGAGCAAATGGACGCGGTCCTGCGGCCCAAGATCGACGCGGCGGTCAACCTCCACGAACTGACCCGCCACCTCGATCTCTCCGCCTTCGTCCTCTTCTCCGGCGCTGCGTCCACGTTCGGCAGCGCGGGGCAGGGACATTACGCTGCGGCCAACGCGTTTCTCGAGGCTCTGGCCGCACACCGCGCCGCCGATGGGCTCCCGGCCACCGCCCTCGGATGGGGGTTCTGGGAGCAGCGCAGCGGTATGACCGGGCATCTCGACGAGGTGGCCATGCGGCGTATCGCGCGTCTTGGGCTCGCCGAGATGCCGTCGACAGAAGGGCTGCGGCTCTTCGACGCCGCCCTGGGCACGGGCGACACCTTCCTCCTGCCGCTCCGCCTCGACCCGGCGGACCTTCGCCGGCAGGCCTTCGAGGGAACGCTGCCCTCCATCGTGAGGGAACTCGTACACAAGCCTGCCGACAGGGCCACCGGAGTGGCGGACGGCAGCCGGCCGATCGACCAGGCCCCGCCGGCCTCGCTGCCCGAGCGGCTGATCGGACTGACCAAGGACGAGGGCCGGACCCTGCTTTTGGAGCTGGTCTGCTCACAGGCCGCGGACGTACTCGGCCATACGCTGTCGACGGCGGTCAAGCCGTACCAACCGTTCAAGGAGCTCGGCTTCGACTCTCTGAGCGCGGTCGAGCTGCGCAACCGCCTGAGCCGAGCCGCGGCCATGCGCCTTCCCGCCACCTTGGCCTTCGACTATCCGACCCCGGGCGCGCTGGCCGACCACCTTCTCTCCGAGCTTCTGCCGGGCGAGGAACAACTGGAGAAGGAGCTCCTGGGCGACGTCGACCAGCTCGACATCGCACTGTCGGAAATGCTGCAGGCCACGGATGCCAGGGTCCGCGTCCTGGAGAGGATCCGGCATCTGGTCGAGAAGTACGACGAGGAGAGTGCGGCTGCCGCAGAAGCTGCGCATTCCGCCGACCGCTTTGCGGAAGCCAGCGACGATGAACTCTTCGATTTTCTCGACAACAAGGTCTGAGACCAGAGCAGAGCGGACGTGCCGAGTCGCAGCAAGGGGGAATCACCGTGAACAACGAAGACAAGCTCCGCTCCTACCTCAGGCAGGCCGCCACGGAACTGCACGAGACCCGGGAACGGCTGCGTGAAATGGAAGAAGACGCCCACGAGCCGGTCGCCGTGGTGGGGATGGGGTGTCGTTTTCCGGGTGGGGTGGTGT
>NZ_NCSM01000111.1:0-188 GCF_002224125.1 Streptomyces sp. NBS 14/10 | reverse complement strand
GGCGGGTATTGACCCGGCTTCGCTGCGCGGCAGCCAGACCGGCGTTTTCATGGGATTGATGTACCAGGACTACGGCATCCGCGCGGGCAAGGTGCCCCAGGAACTGGAGGGCTACCTGGCCAACGGCAGCGCGGGCAGCATCGCCGCCGGTCGGTTGTCGTACACCTTTGGTCTTGAGGGTCCTGCGG
>NZ_NCSM01000110.1 GCF_002224125.1 Streptomyces sp. NBS 14/10 | reverse complement strand
GCAGCTCGCTGAGATTGACCGTGAGGTCGAATCTGGCGGCGATCCCGCCTAGCGGCTGATGGGCGATGTCCAGACCCGGAAGGTCCAGGGTGGCGCGGGTGTTGTTCTGGAAGGAGAGCATCACCTGGAACAGTGGATGCCGCGCCATCGACCGCTCCGGGTTCAACACCTCCACCAACCGCTCGAACGGCACGTCCTGGTGGGCGTAGGCGGCCAGGTCCGTCTCCCGCACCCGCTCCACCAACTCACGGAACGTGGGATCGCCGCTCACATCCGTACGCAACACCAGCGTGTTCACGAAGAAGCCGACCAGATCGTCCAGAGCGTCATCCGTACGTCCGGCGATCGGGGTGCCGATGGGGATATCAGTGCCCGCGCCTATCCGGGTGAGCAGGACGGCCAGGGCGGCCTGGACGGTCATGAAGACACTCGCCCCGCTGCCCTGCGCCAGCTCCACCAGCCGCTCATGCACCTCGACCGGTACCCGCACCCCCACACTCCCACCCACATGCGACGCCACCGCCGGTCGCGGCCGGTCCACCGGCAGCTCCAGCTGCTCCGGTACACCCGCCAGAACACCACGCCAATAGCCCAGCTGCTGTGAGATCACACTGTCCGGGTCGTCTTCGCTGCCCAGCACCTCACGCTGCCACAGGGCGTAATCCGCGTACTGCACCGCCAGAGCTTGCCATCCGGGTGTCTTGCCGTCGGTACGGGCCTGGTAGGCGGTGGTCAGGTCGCGGGCGAAGGGCGCCATCGACCAGCCGTCTGCGGCGATGTGGTGTACGACTGCCAGCAGTACGTACTCATCCGGCGCCACGGCGAACAGCCGTACCCGCAGCGGAAGGTCACACGAGAGGTCGAACCCGGCGCGAGCCTCCTTCATCAGTGCTTCGGCCAGGTCCCCGTCGGCCACATCCAACACCTGGAACACCGATGCGACGTTGCTTGGAAGGATGTGCTGACGGGGCTGGCCGTCGGTCTCGGGGAAGAGTGTCCGCAGGCTCTCATGCCGCCCGACCACATCCCCCACGGCCAGGCGCAGGGCGTCGATGTCCAGTTGGCCGCGTAGCCGTAGGGACATGGGGATGTTGTAGGTGCCTGAGGGGCCTTCGAGTTGGCCGAGGAACCACAGTCGGCGTTGCGCGAAGGACACAGGTACGGTCTCGGGCCGTGGCCTGCCGGTCAGTGGCTGGCGTGTCAGGCTGGCTTCTTGATCTGCTCGTGCGCTCAGTCCCGCGACGGTTGGGGACTCGAAGAGCGCGCGGATGCCGAGCTCCAGGCCCAGGGTGGTGCGGATGCGGCTGATGAGACGGGTGGCGAGGAGGGAGTGTCCGCCGAGCGTGAAGAAGTTGTCGTCGATGCCGATGTCGGCGACACCCAGCACTTCCGCGAACAGCCCGCACAGGATCTCCTCGCGCGGTGTGCGTGGGGAGCGGCGGGTGAGGGTGGTGGTGTAGTCGGGGGCGGGCAGGGCCTTGCGGTCCAGCTTGCCGTTCGGGGTCAGGGGCAGCCGTTCGAGGACGACGAGGGCCGAGGGGACCATGTAGTCCGGCAGTCGGCCCCTGGCCACTTCCAGCACCTGAGCGGCATCAAGCCCCACACCCGCGTCCGTGGGCACCACATAGCCGACCAGACGCCGGTCTCCGGGCCGGTCCTCCCGTACCAGGACGGCGGTCTGCGCCACGGCGTCGTGCGCTGCCAGGACGCTCTCCACCTCACCGGGCTCGATACGGAAGCCACGCACCTTGACCTGGGCGTCCGCACGCCCCACGAATTCCAGCTGCCCGTCCGCCCGCCACCGGACCACATCGCCCGTCCGGTACATCCGCGAGCCCGCCACCGTGCCGAACGGATTCGCCACAAACCGCTCCGCCGTGAGACCGGCCCGTCCCAGATATCCCCGGGCCAGTTGCGCACCGGCGATGTAGAGCTCGCCGGGCACCCCCACCGGCACTGGTTGCAACGTCGCGTCCAGCACATACACCTGTGTGTTCCACACGGGGTGACCGATGGGGAGAGCGGTGGTCAGCTCATCGTCGGTGAACCATGACGTGGAGTAGACGGTGGCTTCGGTGGGCCCGTAGCAGTTCGCGAGCAGACCTCCCGGAACGGCGGCACGAATGGCGTTCGCCACGTGCGGCGTGATGGCCTCGCCGGCCAGCACCACCGTCCCCGCGTCAATGTTCCCACCGCTGCTGAGGAGAGTTGAGACAACGGAGGGAACACCGCTGATGAGGCAGGAGGACCCGCTGCTCGGCACACTGCCACCAAGAGCGAGCAGGTCGCGGACCACCTCGACGCGTCCGCCAGTGATGAGCGGCGTGAAGAGCTCGAAGACCGAGACGTCGAAGTTGAGAGACGTCGAGACGTACACATGAGTCAATCGCTCGGGCCCGAATTCGGACGCGGCCCAGGTGACGAGATTGACCACGCTTCGCTGCTGGACCGTCACACCCTTGGGGCGACCGGTCGAGCCGGAGGTGTAGATGACGTAGGCGGGATGCTGGGGGAGCAGGCCGCCCGTGCGGTCGGCGTCCACGACATCCGCATCGCCGTATCGAGCGGCCCACTCGTCATCCACCATCAGCCGAGGAAGATCGTCGGCTGGGGGGAGGGCGGCGGATGTGGTGGTGTCGGTGACCAGGAGTGTGGGGGCCGCGTCTTGGAGCATGTAGTGGATGCGGTCGGCGGGGTAGTCCGGGTCGATGGGGAGGTATCCCGCGCCCGCCTTGAGGATGGCCAGCAGTGTTACGACCAGTTCGGCCGAGCGTGGCAGCGCCACCGCCACCAGCCGCTCCGGCCCGGCGCCCTGGGCGATCAGATACCGGGCCAGCCGGTTCGCTCGGGCGTTGAGGTCGGCGTACGTAACCTCCTGGCCCTCGAAGACGACGGCGACCGCGTCGGGGGTGCGCTTGACCTGGGCCTCGAAGAGCTCGGGCAGCAGGTCGTCCGGGAGCGGCTGTGCGGTGTCGTTCCAGTGGGTGAGGACTTGGTGCCGTTCGGCCTCGCCGAGTATGCCGATCTGGCTGACTCGGGTGTCCGGATCGGCGGTGACTGTCGCCAGGACGTGGACGAGCCGTGTGGCCAGCGCCTCGATGGTGGTGGGGTGGAAGAGGTCGGTGCGGTAGTCGAGGTGTCCGGTGAGGCCGTCGGCGGCGCCGTCCGCGGTGCGGTGCTCGCTGAGATTGACGGTCAGGTCGAATTTGGCGGCGGTGCCACCCAAGGGCTGGCCGGTGACGTGCAGGCCGGGGAGGTCGAGGTTGGGGTGGGTGTTGTTCTGGAGAGCGAGCATCACCTGGAACAGCGGGTGATGTGCCAGGGAGCGTTGCGGGTTGAGTACTTCCACCAGGCGTTCGAAGGGCACGTCCTGGTGTGCGTAGGCGGCCAGGTCCGTTTCCCGTACGCGTTCGATGAGCTCGCGGAAGGTCGGGTCGCCACTGGTGTCCGTACGCAGGACGAGGGTGTTGACGAAGAAGCCGACCAGCTCGTCGAGCGCGTCGTCGGTGCGTCCGGCGATGGGTGTGCCGATCGGGATGTCATGGCCCGCGCCCATGCGGCTCAGCAGGACGGCCAGGGCGGCCTGGACGGTCATGAAGACGCTTGCGCCGCTGCCGTGGGCCAGCTCCACCAGCCGGGCGTGTACGGGCGCCGGCACGTGCAGCGCCACGCTGTCGCCCCCGTACGACGCCACGGCGGGCCGGGGGCGGTCGACCGGCAGCTCCAGCTGCTCGGGCACGCCGGCCAGGGTGGTGGCCCAGTAGTCCAGCTGGGCGTTGACCAGGCTGTCGGGGTCGTCTTCGTGGCCGAGGACTTCCTGCTGCCAGAGGGTGTAGTCCGCGTACTGCACCGGCAGCGCGCGCCATCCGGGCGCCTTGCCGTCGGTGCGGGCCTGGTAGGCGGTGGTCAGGTCGCGGGCGAAGGGTGTCATCGACCAGCCGTCGGCGGCGATGTGATGTACGACCGCCAGCAGTACGTAGTCGTCCGGCCCGAGCACGAACAACCGTACGCGCAGCGGCAGCTCGCGGCCGAGGTCGAACCCAGTGGCGGCCTCCCGCTTCAGCGCCTCTGCCAAGTCCTCCTCGGCGATGTCCAGCACTTCGAACACCGATGTCGCGTCGCCTTGGAGGATGTGCTGGTAGGGCTGGCCGTCGTGCTGGGGGAAGACCGTACGCAGGCTCTCATGCCGCTCGACCACGTCGGTCAGGGCCAGGCGTAGGGCGTCGGTGTCCAGTTGGCCGCGTAGCCGCAGGGACATGGGGATGTTGTAGGTGCCGGAGGGGCCTTCGAGTTGGCCGAGGAACCAGAGTCGGCGTTGTGCGAAGGAGACGGGTACGGTTTCGGGGCGGGTTTGGGTGGTGAGTTTGGGGCGTGTGGTGTGGGCGTTGGATGTGTGGAGGTGTTCGGCGAGGCCGGCGACGGTGGGTGTTTCGAAGAGGGCGCGGATGGTGAGTTCGACGTCCAGGGTGGTGCGGATGCGGCTGATGAGGCGGGTGGCGAGGAGGGAGTGTCCACCGAGCGCGAAGAAGCTGTCATCGATGCCGACGTCGGGGACCGCGAGGACTTCGGCGAAGAGACCGCACAGGATCTCCTCGTGCGGTGTGCGAGGTGCTCGGCGGGTGGTGGATGTGGCGTAGTCGGGGGCAGGCAGGGCTTTGCGGTCCAGCTTGCCGTTCGGGGTGAGTGGCAGGCGTTCGAGTGTGATGAGTGCGGTGGGCACCATGTAGTCGGGGAGCCGGTCCCTGGCCACTCCCAGCACCTGAGTGGTGTCAACTCCCACTTCCGCATCCGTCGGCACCACATAGCCGACCAGCCGCTTGTCGCCGGGCTGGTCTTCACGAACGAGGACGGCGGCTTGGGCGACCGCGTCATGGGTGGTCAGGGTGGCTTCGATTCCACCGGGTTCGATGCGGAAGCCGCGGATTTTGATTTGGGTGTCGGTGCGGCCGAGGTGTTCGAGTGTGCCGTTGGTGTTCCAGCGGGCGAGGTCGCCGGTGCGGTACATGCGGGTGCCGGGCGGGCCGAACGGGTCGGGGACGAAGCGCTCGGCCGTGGTGGCAGGCTGGTTGATGTAGCCGTGTGCCAGGCCGGTTCCGGCGATGTAGAGCTCGCCTGCGACTCCTGGAGGTACGGGGCGCAGAGTGTTGTCCAGGACGTAGGTGCGGGTGTTGTCCATGGGCCGGCCGATGGGGACCGATGTGCCGGGTGGTGTGGCGGGGGTCATGAGGTGCTGGGTGGCGCACAGGGTGATCTCCGTGGGCCCGTACAACGATCGCACCCTGATGTGCGGGCAGGCCTGGAGTACGCGTTGGACGGCGGTGGGGGAGACCACGTCACCGCCGGTCAGCACCTCCTGGACCTGGTCGAAACACCCGGGATCCTCTTCCGCGATCACCCGGAACAACCCCGCCGTCAGCTCGACGGCCGTGACTTGGCCATCGCTGATGAGCGTGCGCAGTGTTTTGGGATCGATCTGCTCGTTGGGCGCTATGACGATTCGGCCGCCGGAGAGCAGGGGGACCCAGATCTCGTAGTCGGAGGCGTCGAAGGCGTGCGGGGCGTGCATCAGCACCCGCTGGTGTGCGGTGTCGGCCCATGACCTGTCGAGGGCGAGTTCCACCACACCCCGGTGCGGTACCGCCACGCCCTTCGGCTCGCCGGTGGAGCCCGAGGTGTACATCACGTAGGCGAGCTGCAGCGGATGCCTGCCGTTCAGGGCGGGGTTGCTTTCGTCGGCATCGGCAGTGGTCAGGAGCGTGTCGGTCACCTCGACCAGGCGTGCGTCCGCGGCGAAAGCGGCTGCCTGTGTGGGCCGGTCGGTGAGGAGTACGTCGGCGCGGCAGTCGTGCATGACCGAGCGCAGCCGCTCCATGGGATAGCCCTCGTGCAGCGGTACGTAGTATCCGCCTGTCTTCAGCACGGCCAGCAGGACGGCTATCAGATCGGCGGAACGCTCCATCCACACCGCCACCGCATGCCCTGGCTCGACCCCCAGCCGGATCAGGTACCGGGCCAGCCGATTCGCCCGCGCGTTCAGCTCCTCGTACGTCAACTCCAGGCCCTGGAAGACGACCGCGACCGCGTCAGGGGTACGCGCCACCTGCGCTTCGAACAACTCCGGCAGCACCGCATCCGGCATCCGATGCGCCGTGTCATTCCAGCCGGACAGAATCTGCCGGCGTTCGGCTTCGTCGAGTATGCCGACTCGGTCGATGGGGATGTCCGGGTCCGCGACCACAGTCTCCAGCACCCGTTGCAGACGGGTGGCGAGTGCTTCGACGGTGGCGGGGTGGAAGAGGTCGGTGCGGTAGTCGAGTTGTCCGGTGAGCCCGTTGGGGGTGCCGTCGGCCGTACGGGATTCCCTGAGGTTGAAGCCCAGGTCGAACTTGGCGGGGGTGCCGCCGAACGGCTGGCGGGTGACGTGGAGGCCGGGGAGGTCGAGGCTGGGGTGGGTGTTGTTCTGAAGGGTGAGCATCACCTGGAACAGGGGGTGATGTGCCAGGGAGCGTTGCGGGTTGAGTACTTCTACGAGGCGTTCGAAGGGGA
>NZ_NCSM01000011.1:511320-598721 GCF_002224125.1 Streptomyces sp. NBS 14/10 | reverse complement strand
GACACCCACAGTAGTCCGCTGGACGACGCTTTCAATATGCCCGCCGCAGCAGAACAACGGAATCAGTGATCTGGCGGCGCCTGGACGACGAAATTCATTGATCGAGGGTTGCGGGACAGTCAACCCTCGTGCACAGTGAGGTGCGTGGCCACACCTGACAAGAACGGCACGCCGTCGCTCGACTCCGTATCCCTGGCGATCATCGAGCAGCTCCAGGAGGACGGTCGTCGGCCGTACGCCGCCATCGGAAAGGCCGTGGGGCTGTCCGAGGCGGCCGTGCGGCAGCGCGTGCAGAAGCTGCTCGACCAGGGCGTGATGCAGATCGTCGCCGTCACCGATCCTCTCACCGTGGGGTTCCGGCGCCAGGCGATGGTCGGCATCAACGTGGATGGTGACCTCGACCCGGTCGCGGACGCGCTGACCGTCATGGACGAGGTCGAGTACGTAGTCGTCACCGCAGGCTCCTTCGATCTCCTCATCGAGATCGTCTGCGAGGACGACGATCACCTCCTCGACACGATCAACAAGCGGATCCGCACGCTGCCCGGTGTGCGCTCCACCGAGAGCTTCGTCTACCTCAAGCTCCGGAAGCAGACCTATACCTGGGGAACGAGATAGCAATGAGCGCCGACCTCTCCAAGACGGCGTACGACCACCTGTGGATGCACTTCACCCGCATGTCGTCGTACGAGAACGCCCCCGTGCCCACGATCGTGCGCGGTGAGGGCACGTACATCTACGACGACAAGGGCAAGCGGTACATCGACGGCCTCGCCGGGCTGTTCGTGGTCAACGCGGGCCACGGCCGCGTCGAGCTCGCGGAGACCGCGTACAAGCAGGCCCAGGAGCTCGCCTTCTTCCCGGTGTGGAGCTACGCCCACCCCAAGGCCGTCGAGCTCGCCGAGCGGCTCGCCGGCTATGCCCCCGGCGACCTCAACAAGGTCTTCTTCACCACCGGCGGCGGTGAGGCGGTCGAGACCGCCTGGAAGCTGGCCAAGCAGTACTTCAAGCTCACCGGCAAGCCCACCAAGTACAAGGTGATATCCCGGGCGGTCGCCTACCACGGCACCCCCCAGGGCGCCCTGTCCATCACCGGACTGCCGGCGCTGAAGGCCCCGTTCGAGCCGCTGGTCCCCGGTGCGCACAAGGTGCCCAACACCAACATCTACCGGGCGCCGATCCACGGTGACGACCCCGAGGCGTTCGGCCGCTGGTGCGCCGACCAGATCGAGCAGCAGATCCTCTTCGAGGGCCCGGACACGGTGGCCGCGGTTTTCCTGGAGCCGGTGCAGAACGCGGGCGGCTGCTTCCCGCCACCGCCCGGGTACTTCCAGCGGGTCCGCGAGATCTGCGACCAGTACGACGTCCTGCTGGTCTCGGACGAGGTCATCTGCGCCTTCGGACGGCTGGGCACGATCTTCGCCTGTGACAAGTTCGGCTATGTCCCGGACATGATCACCTGCGCCAAGGGCATGACCTCGGGTTACTCCCCGATCGGCGCGTGCATCGTCTCCGACCGGCTCGCCGAGCCCTTCTACCGCGGAGACAACACCTTCCTGCACGGCTACACCTTCGGCGGCCACCCGGTCTCGGCGGCGGTCGGCGTCGCCAACCTCGACATCTTTGAGCGCGAGGGCCTCAACCAGCATGTGCTGGACAACGAGGGCGCGTTCCGGTCCACCCTGGAGCGGCTGCACGATCTGCCGATCGTCGGCGATGTCCGGGGGAACGGTTTCTTCTACGGCATCGAGCTGGTGAAGGACAAGGCCACCAAGGAGTCCTTCAACGAGGAGGAGACCGAGCGGGTCCTCTACGGCTTCCTCTCCAAGGCGCTGTTCGAGAACGGCCTGTACTGCCGGGCCGACGACCGCGGTGACCCGGTCGTCCAGCTCGCGCCGCCGCTGATCGCCGACCAGTCGGTGTTCGACGAGATCGAGCAGGTGCTGCGCGGGGTGCTGACGGAGGCGTGGACCAAGCTCTGAGCGGGTGGGGTCGGGAGACGCTGTCACAGGGCAATCGGGCGATATGCCAGGGCGTGATCGACTACCTCGTCGGCGGAGAGCTCCCGCTCCGGTGGCCAGCAGATCAGGCCACTGACGTGTCCGGCTGGACATGCCAGGGTCCTGTCGAGTATGTCCAGCCAATGGCGCCGGGGCGCGGCGTGACTGCGTGGGAGTCGTGAAGAGTTCGCGCGCGATTCTCGGGATTCGGTTGCCGGGGCGGAAGACTTGGACGGCTCACTCGGCGCTTTCGAACAGGTCGGGCGCCGACCCATGCGAGGGGAGACCGGTCAACGATGTTACGTCTGGTACGGAGCAGAATACGGACGGCCGCGTTCGCGCTCTCGGCGGTCGCGGCCCTCACCTTCGGCGGGACCGCCGCGACCGCCGCGACTGCCGCGACCGGCGCGGCAGCGGCCCCCGCTCCCGCTGCTGCGAAACAGGGGCCGACCTCGGTGGCGTACGTCGAGGTGAACAACAACAGCATGCTGAACGTCGGCAAGTACACCCTCGCCAACGGCGGCGGCAACGTCTTCGACGTCGCCGTGGTCTTCGCGGCGAACATCAACTACGACACGGGTACGAAGGCGGCGTATCTGCACTTCAACGAGAATGTGCAGCGCGTCCTCGACAACGCCGCCACGGAGATACGGCCGTTGCAGCGGAAGGGCATCAAGGTCGTCCTCTCGGTGCTCGGCAACCATCAGGGCGCGGGCTTCGCCAACTTCCCCTCCCAGCAGGCGGCTTCGGCGTTCGCGAAGAAACTGTCGGACGCCGTGGCCAAGTACGGCCTCGACGGCATCGACTTCGACGACGAGTACGCCGAATACGGCAACAACGGTACAGGCCAGCCCAACGACAGCTCGTTCGTGCACCTGGTGACGGCGCTGCGCGCGAACATGCCGGACAAGATCATCAGCCTCTACAACATCGGGCCGGCCGCGTCGCGCCTCTCCTACGGCGGCGTCGACGTCTCGTCCAAGTTCGACTACGCCTGGAACCCGTACTACGGCACCTGGCAGGTTCCCCGTATGGCACTGCCCAAGTCGAAGCTGTCGCCGGCGGCTGTCGAAATCGGCCGGACCTCGCAGAGCGCGGTCGCCGACCTCGCCCGCCGCACCGTCAGCGAGGGGTACGGCGTCTATCTGACGTACAACCTCGACGGCGCCAATCGCAGCGCCGATGTCTCCGCGTTCACCAGGGAACTGTACGGCAGCAACGCCGTCTACACGCCGTAAGCGACAGAGGCGAACCGCCTCTCCCCACCGCGCACCGTAGGTTCCGGGACTCTGGCTGTGTCGCGCGCGACGAGGCGGCCCGCTGCCACGGCGGCTGTCGGTCCACTACGCTCTGGTGCGGGGTGGGGGAGGGCAGCATGGACACTGCGCCGGTCGAACCGGCGGCTGTGAAGCGGTCGCGGCATGTGAAGCGTGCGGCACAGGCTGCCGGGGTCGGGCTTGCCGGGGTGGCCGGTTCTGTGTTCGCGACGTGGCTGTTGGTGGACTCCAGCGGCTGCCGGAACGCGCCGGGCTGGGGCTGCCTCGGCTTCGCCGTCCTGTGGTCCTACCTCGTGCCCTTGCTGAACTTTCTCCTCACCTGGGCAGCCCTGCGCATCCTCAAAATCCGGCCGGCCTGGCTCACCGCTCTGCTCGGCACCGGCATCGGCTGGTATCTGGTCGTGAGCACCAACGTGGTCCGGTGGCTCCCTGTTGGCACGCAGTACGCCCAACCCGCCTTATGCGCGGCTGCGTTCGCCCTCGCGGCCTGGTTCACTCAGTCGCGCAGGCCGCTGTGGCCGCGAGCGGCCGCGGCCCTCGCCCTGGTCCTGCTGATGCCACTCGACTCGCTCGCCACCACGCAGCTTGCCCGGAGCGAGCTGGACAACGAACTGGCCGATGTCGGTGTCCCCCTGCTCGGGCCGCAACTGCCCGCGGGCTACCACCTGAACGGCGTTGGCACCCACGGGGCGGCAGCCGGACACGAGGCCACCTTCTACTACCGGATCTCACCCGACAGCCTGAGCAGGGGCGCGAGCACCATGGACGAGCTCGATCAGGAGATCCAGGTGACCGTCGGCCCCGTACAACCGGGTTTCACCCCACCCTCCCACTGCGCCGCGCTCACCGGCGACTATCCTGTGCCGTCACCCGCCTGCACCCCGGTGGCTCCTGGAGTGTGGCGGCGGTCGAACTACCAGTACGTCGAGTACTTCACCCGGGTCGGCGACGCTGTCGCAGTCCTCCAAGCCCGCATTCCTCCAGTGAGCAGCGCCGTTCTCCGAGAGCTCGCCAGCACCATGCGAGTCCGCACGCCGTCGTACTTCACCGGCGGCTGAACGAAACCCGGCTCGGCGCTCTCAGCACTTGCGGACAAGCGCTCGCCGTGATGGGACGTTGAGAGGAATCCCGGTACGCCCTCTCGACCTGCTCCGACACTCGTACGTATCGTGTGCGGGCACCTCTCCTACGGCGGAAGGGCACGACGTGGTGTCGGGGCGGCGTGAGCAGATCCTGGAGGCGGCGCTGGAGGTCCTGGCCGCCCGCGGGTTCAAGGGCACCTCCATCGACGCGGTGGCCGAGCGAGCCGGCCTCACCCGGCAGGGCGTTCTGCACTACTTCCCCAGTAAGAAGCGGCTGTTGCTGGGGATCCTCAACTTCCGTGAGCAGCTCCACCGCGAGCATCTGGCCGAACGGCGGCTCGGTGAGGACTGGGCGACCGACTTCGCCGCGACCGTCGCCTTCGAGCAGGACCATCCCTCGCTCGCCACCGTGCACAGCGTGTTGCTGGCCGAGGCGGTCACGGGCCAGGAACCCGCCGCCGAGTACGCCCGGGAGAGGCGCTACTCCTTGCAGGACCTCCTGACCGCGAGTCTGGTCGAGCGGTACGGGGAGCGTATGCCCAGCGGGCTGAGCGCGCCGACCGCGGCGGCCGCCACCCTGGCGTTGGTCGAGGGGATCCAGCAGCAGTGGCTGGTGGACCCGGAGGAGAACGGATATCCGCGGATCGTGCGGGAGACGCTGTCCGTCCTGCTCGGCACGGAAGCCGCCGACGCCGGGGATCAACCGCCGGTTACGAAGGGGTAGAAGCGGGTGAAGTCGGCAACACCGCCCGCTTCATCCCGGTGGCGCTCGCCGGGAGGCCGACGTGGACGTGCCGGGTGGGGCAGGCGCCTCAGGCGGTGGTTCCGCCGTCGGCGAGCAGTGTGCTGCCCGTCATGAACGCCGACAGGTCGCTGACGCAGAAGAACACCACGCGGGCGATGTCGTCGGGCGTGCCGATGCGGCCGACGGGGCTGGTCATCATGAGCGGCACGCTGTCCTCCTGGACGGGCGCTCCCGCGGCAGCCAACTGGTTTCCCTCGGTCGGGACGTAGCTGGGCGCCACGCCGAGGACCCGGATTCCGTGCGGGGCCAGCTCCAGCGCGCTCTGCCGGGTGAGGCCGCGCACCGCGTGCTTCGAGCCGACGTAGGCGGCAAGGCCGGGGGCGCTGCCGCGGAAGGCCGCGGTGGAGGCGACGTTCACGATCACTCCACCACGGTCCGACGCGCTCATGATCCGGGCGGCCTCGCGCGTACCGGCCAGGACGCCGCGGGCGTTGACGGCGAACACCTTGTCCCAGGTCGCGTCGTCCATCTGCGCGATCGGGACGCTGGGGTAGATCCCCGCGTTGTTGACCCATGCGTCGAGCCCGCCCCACCGTTCCGCGGCGAGGTCCGCCACGCCGCGCACGCTGTCCGAGTCCGTGACGTCCATCTCGACGCCCACCACATCGACCTGGTGGGTGTGGGCGAGTTCGGCCGCCGCGGCCTTCGCCGAAGACGCGTCGGCGTCCCCGACGAGTACGCGGGCTCCGGCCTCGGCGAGCCGCGCGACGATCGCCTTGCCGAGACCGCGGCCGCCGCCGGTCACGACGATGCGGCGTTCCTGGAGGCTGGTGAGATCCGACAGGGAATGGCTTGAGACGTCCGGCACGGGCATGAGGTACCTCCTGGGAAGCTCATGGCGTTATCCCCTTCAGGGAATGCTATTCTCATTTACGAGAATATGCATCCACTCGTGACCTCCCAGATGTGCCGCACGGCCCTGTCGGCGTCAAGCCGAGTCGACGTCAAGCCGACCCGGCGTCACTGACGGGGCGTGCCGGCCGGTGCGGGAGGGCCCTCGTACCGCTGGAGCATGTGCCGCACGAACGCCAGGGCCTCCTCGTGTCGCGTCGTCATGCCCATCGCGTTCTCCATCATGAGGATCCGGCCCAGCGCGTTGGTCAGCATCAGCGCCACGGCCGGGGTGACATCGGGCGGCAGCTCGGTCCCGGCCTGCGCGAGGCCGCGCGTGAGCGCTTCCAGTTGCGCCTCGCGATAGCGCTCCGCGTGGGTGGCCAGTTCGGTACGGATCGCCTCGCGGTGATTGGCGAGCGCTGCGAACTCCGTGGTCAGCGCGTTGCCCGGATGGCTGCTCATGCGCCACAGCGCGTGCAGCGGCTGAGGGCCGGCGAGGAGCCGGGCCTGCCGCTCCAGCTCCGCGTCCGCGCGCCGCCGCAGCACGGCGAGGAACAGGTCGTCCAGGGTGCGGAAGTAGTAGAGGACGAGCGCCGGGGCCACCTCGGCCTCGCGGGCCACCCGCCGTACACCGACCGCGGCGTACCCCTCCTCCAGCATCAGCCGCTCCGTGATGTCGAGCATGAGCAGGCGGGTCTTGGAGGTCTCCGTACCCATACGTCGAGGCGCAGTCATGCCCGTCATTGTGCTTGACGTCCTCGCCGAGCGGGTGTTAAACAGTCGTTCAGCACGATCGGTTAAACACTCGTTCAGCACCTGGACGGAGGACCGGACCGATGGCACCCACCGGGAGCGGCGCGGACTACGCCGGCACCCGTACCCCACGCGTCGAGGACGCCCGACTCCTGACCGGCACCGGCACCTACGTCGACGACGTCGTCCGCCCCGGCATGCTGCACGCCTGCTTCGTCCGCAGCCCGATGGCCCGCGGGCACATCCTCGGCATCGACACGAGCGCGGCACTCCGACTCGACGATGTGCACGCCGTGTTCGTGGCCGATGACCTCAACCCCGGTGTCCACGAGCAGTGGTACACGCTCAACGGCCGCCACGACCCGGACACCCCACGGCCACCGCTCGCGCAGGGTGAGGTCCGGTTCGTCGGAGACCCCGTCGCGATGGTCGTGGCCACCGACCGGTACATCGCCGAGGACGCCGCCGAGGCCATGATCGTCGACTACGAGCCGCTCCCGCCGGTCCTCGACTACCGGGCGGCCCTCGAAAGCGCCGTGCTGGTCCACCCGGACCGGCCCGGCAACCTCGCGGGACAGCTCGCCGGACGGCCCATGGCAGACCTCGACCCGGTCTTCGCCGACGCCCCGCACGTCGTCACCCAGACCCTCTACCAACAGTCCTACGGGCCGGTCCCGATGGAGACCCGCGGCACCGTCGCCGAATGGGCCGCGGCGGGCGGGGAGATGACGATCTGGGCGGCCACCCAGTCCCCGCACGAGGACACCGGCACCGGTACCGACAGCGTCGAAATCCGCGTACGGATCAACGGGACAACCCGTCGGGCGCAGGTGCCGCCCCGGCTCACCCTCGCCGACTTCCTGCGGGTCGACTGCGGTCTCACCAGCACCCACCTGGGCTGCGAGCACGGAGTGTGCGGAGCGTGCACCGTGCTGCTCGACGGAGAGGCCGTCCGCGCGTGCCTCGTGTTCGCCGTACAGGCCGACGGCGCGGAGGTGACGACCGTGGAGGGGCTGGCGGGCCAGGACGGCCGGCTCTCCACCGTTCAGGAGGCGTTCCGTGAACACCACGGCTTGCAGTGCGGCTTCTGCACGCCGGGCTTCGTCGTCTCGGTCACCGCGTTCCTCGCCGAGCACCCCAAACCCACCGACGAGGAGATCCGGGAGGCGCTCACCGGCAATCTGTGCCGGTGCACCGGCTATCAGGGGATCGTCAACGCGGTGCGCGCGGCGGCTCAGCGGGAGTCGTCGGCATGAAACTGGAGAACACGTTCAGCATCCCGGTCGCCGTGGACGACGCCTGGAAGATCCTGCTCGACGTCGAGCGCGTCGCACCCTGCGTCCCCGGCGCCACCCTCACGGGTGGCGACGGCGACGAACACCACGGCACCATCAAGGTCAAGCTGGGCCCGATCGGGCTCACGTACCAGGGCACCGTCACCTTCGTGACGCGCGACGAGCGCGCCGGGGTCGTGGTCCTGGAGGCGGGTGGCCGGGAGACGCGCGGCAACGGCACCGCGAAGGCCCGGGTGACCTGCCGCCTGAGCGCCACCGGGACCGCCCGCACCGATGTGCGCGTGGAGACCGAGCTGAACATCACCGGCAAGCCCGCCCAGTTCGGCCGCGGCCCCCTCGCCGAGGTGTCCGCGGCGCTGATGGACCGCTTCGCCGACAGCCTCGCCACCGAACTGTCCCTCAACTCCGCACCCATAAGCCGAAGCCCGGCCGACGTCCCGCCCCCGGCGACGGAGGCCGCCCCGCTCGACCTCATCGACGCGACCCGCGCGGGCGGCCTCAAACGGCTCGCGCCGCTCGTACCGGCCGCCGCTCTGCTGCTCCTCGCCGCCCTTCTGCTACGCGGCCGACGGCGGCACCACCACCGCTGACCTGCCCCCCGACGCACGGCCCGTACGTCCTTCAACCCAGGAACGAGGTACCCCATGCCCGGACGAGTCGAAGGCAAAGTCGCCTTCATCACCGGCGCGGCGCGCGGCCAGGGCCGCAGCCACGCGATCCGCCTCGCCGAGGAGGGCGCCGACATCATCGCCGTCGACGTCTGCGAGCAGCTCGAGGGCGTCAGGTTCGCCATGTCGACACCCGAGGACCTGGAAGAGACCGTCAACCAGGTGCAGAAGCTGGGTCGGCGCATCCACGCGGTGCGGGCGGATGTCCGCGACCATGACGCGCTCAAGGCCGCGGTGGACGACGGCGTGGCCCAGTTCGGCCGTCTCGACATCGTCTGCGCCAACGCGGGCCTGGGCAGCGACGGTTCGCGACTCGACGTCATGGACGAGCAGACGTGGCGCGACATGATCGATGTCAACCTGACCGGCGTCTGGCTCACCGCCAAGGTCTCCATCCCGCATATCGTCGCGGGCGGCCGGGGCGGCTCCGTCATTCTGACCAGCTCGGTCGGGGGGCTGCGCGGCCACGCCAACATCGGCCACTACATCGCCGCCAAGCACGGCGTCGTGGGTCTGATGCGCACACTCGCCTGGGAGCTGGGCGAACACCGCATCCGCGTCAACTCGATCCACCCGACCCAGGTCAACACCCCTATGGTGATGCACGAGGACACGTACCGGATGTTCCGCCCCGACCTGGAGAACCCCACGGTCGACGACTTCGCCGCCGTCTCCCAGGGCATGCACATCCTGCCCACCCCCTGGGTCGAACCGCGCGACATCAGCAACGCCGTCCTCTACCTCGCCTCCGACGAGGGCCGGTTCGTCACCGGAACCACCATGACCGTCGACGCGGGAGCCATGCTCAAATGACCGTCTCCGCCGAACCCGTGTACTGGGACCCCTTCGACGCCTCACTGGCCCAGGACCCGTATCCGATCTACGCCCGGCTGCGCACCGAGGCCCCGCTGTACCACAACGAACAGCATGACTTCTACGCGGTCAGCCGGTACGCCGACTGCCAGCGCGGCCTGGGGGACTGGCGGACGTTCTCCTCGGCGCGCGGCGACATCCTGGAGATCATCCAGGCGGACATCGAGATTCCGCCGGGCACCCTGATCTTCGAGGACCCGCCCGTCCACGACATCCACCGCAGGCTTCTCGCCCGCGTCTTCACCCCGCGCCGCATCGCCGAACTGGAGCCGAGGATACGGGCGTTCTGCGAGCGGGTCCTGGAGCCGGTCGAGGGCGCGGACCGGTTCGACCTGGTCGAGGCCGTCGGCGCCGAGATGCCGATGCGGGTGATCGGGATGCTCCTCGGCATCCCCGAGGCAGACCAGCCGACCTTCCGCGACCGTACCGACGCCACCTTGGAGACCGGCGACGGCGGCCGGATCAACCACGAGGAGATCCTCAGCACCGAGGGTTTCCAGCAGTACATCGAATGGCGCAAGAAGAACCCGTCCGACGACCTCATGACCGAGCTGATGACCGCCGAGTTCGAGGACGAGACGGGCCGCCGGCGCACCCTCACCGATGAGGAGGTCCTCACCTACTGCACGGTGGTGGCCGGCGCCGGCAACGAGACGACGGGGCGCCTGATCGGCTGGTTCGGCGCGCTCATGGCCCGCTATCCCGAGGCCCGGCGCGAACTGGCCGCCGACCCGTCCCTCATCCCGAACGCCATCGAGGAGATCCTGCGTTTCGAACCGACGGGCCCCTTCACCGCCCGCTACGTGACGAAGGACGTGGAGTTCCACGGCGCCACGGTGCCGGCGGGCAGCGCCATCCTCTTCATCCAGGCCGCCGCCAACCGCGACCCGGACCGCTTCCCCGACGCCGACCGCTTCGACATCCACCGGGTCTCCCAGCACATGTCGTTCGGGGTCGGCGCGCACTACTGCCTGGGCGCGGCCCTGGCCCGACTGGAGGGCAAGGTCGCCGCCGAGGAGATACTGCGCCGCTTCCCCGCCTGGGACGTGGACTGGGACCGCGCGGAGCTGGCCCAGACGTCGACCGTGCGGGGCTGGAAGACACTGCCACTCGTCATCCGGGGAGCCTGACGATGACGGATCGCTGGAAAGTCACGGTGGACCCCCGTGTGTGTGTCCGTACCGGGCTGTGCGCGGCCTCCGCGCCCAAGGAGTTCCAGCTCGACGAGAACGGTCAGGGCCGCGCCACGGCGGGTGTCCTGCCCGCATCGGAAGAGGTCCTGGAAGTCGCCGAGTCCTGCCCGATCGAGGCGATCTCGATCACCGACGCGGACACGGGGGAGGCGGTCTTTCCGCCACAGTGACGACCCCACAGTGACGACCGCACAGCGGCGGGCGGGATCAGGGACGGTACGTGGCCTCTCGTGTGCCACGTACCGTCCCGGTGTCACCCGGTCTGCCTGTCATCGGTGCGCTTCGTGAAAGGCAGCTGAATCCGCGGCGCGATCACGGCGAGTGAGCGGTGGCGCAGGGCCGAGGCGGTCACCCCGGTGCCGTACGCCAGGTCGTCGAGACACCGCAGCACGGCCCAGGGGACGGGTCCCAGCCGCGGCCCGCGGGTGACCCACTCCGCGGCGAGCGGCGCGAGCATGGCCACCGCGCCGGACCGGGCGAGGCGGCTGCGGCCCGCCGTGGCCAGGCACAGCAGCCCGAGCGGCCACCACTCGCGGCGCAGGGCGAGCCCGAGCGTCGAAGCGTCGGCCACCAGGCCCTGGGCCACCACGGACACGCTCAGCCCCGTCGCCCCCGGTGTGCCCGCGAGACGGCGTCGCAGCAGCCCCGCCGACACCAGCGCGCTCACGGCACCCGCACGGGGCCGCCCCTGGGCGACGAACGCCAAGGTCAGCAGATTCCAGACGGAGGGGCGAACCGGAGCCAGCCGGCCGGGATGGCGGCGGGCCAGCGCGGCGGCTGACGTGCCGTACTCGTGCCTGCGGCGCGCCGCCGCACGCCAGGCGAGCCGCGGTGTGTGGGCGACACGCGCCCTCGGCTGATAGCGCACGTGCAGGCCGCGGTCGTGCAGCCGCCACACGAAGTCGACGTCCTCGCCGAGCCGCAGCTCCTCGTCGAACGCCACATCGCGCAGCACGTCTCGTCGTACGACCAGCGTGGCGGTCGGCACGAAACCGACGCGCGCGCGAGGCCTCACGAGATCCTGGTCCCGCCCCAGGTCTAGGGCGGAGCGGGCGGCCTCGTAGCGCGCGAGCAGCCCGCGCGGGGGAAGGGGGAGGTCCGGAACGATCCGTGGCGCGACCGCCGCCACCTTCGGGTCGTCGAAGGACGGGACGAGGATGTCCAGGCACCCGTCCGCCGGGCGGCAGTCGGAGTCGACGAACGCGACCAAGGGCGTGTCGGCCAGCGCCGCTCCGGTGTTGCGGGCGGCGGCCGGTCCGCGGTTCACGTCATGGCGCACCAGGCGTGCCCCGTGCCGCTCGGCGGCCTCGCGCACCGGGCCGGCGTCGGGCGATCCGTCGTCCACGACCACCACGGGCAGCCCGTGCAACGCGCCCAGGCAGCGGTCGAGTTCGTGCGCTCGGCCATAGGCGGGCACGACCACCGTCACGGGGTGCGGGCCGGGGCGGGAAGCGGGCACCGGGTGGGCGAGCCCCCGGTCGACGAGCTGCCGGGCGAGGGCCCGGCCCAGGGCCGTCCCGGGCACCAGGCCGCCGGGCCCCGCCCGGCGCAGCTCCGCGAGGTACGGGAGGGCCGCCTCCTTGAACCGGGCGACACCCCAGGGCGCCCCGCCCGTCGCCACCCGCCCAGACGCCCGGAACGACGTGGAGGGGGCGAGCGCCACGCGCAGCCCGGCGGGGAACAGTGCGGGCGGAGCGGGCGTGTGCCGGGTCATCGGGACAGCCTTCCTTGGTCGTCGGGGTGCCATGCGGCCAGCCGCGCTGCCGTGTCCGCCGCCAACTCCCGCAGTAGCGACCGCCCTTGTGCGGCGCTGGCGCCGGTCGGGTCGCCGAGTACGCCGTTCGGCGAGACGGCCCGCACACCCTGGGTCCGCAGCCGTGGCATGAGGGCCGACAGGGGGCGCCGCTCGCCGGGTGCGGCCCGTCGGGCGAGCACGTGGCGCGGTGCGAGGTGCAGCAGCAGCGACGTCTCCGTGCGGCCGGCGTGGGCGTCGCCACCGACGACCTCGCAGCCGGTCCAGCCCACGTCGTGCCCCTCGTCGCGCAGCCGCGCGACAAACGTGCGCAGCGTCGTCGTGTTGCCCCCGTGCCCGTTCACGAAGGCGACCCGCGCCGCCCACAGGGCGAGGGAGCGGACCGCCTCGACGAGGAGGTGGCCCAGCGCCTCGTGACCGCTGGAGACGGTGCCGGGGAAGTCCGCGTGTTCTCCGCTCGCCCCGTACGGGACCGCGGGCGCCACCAGAACCGGACGGGAGCCGCGCAGCAGCCCGGCGGCCTCCCGCGCGACCGCCCGGGCGATCAGTGTGTCGGTGGACAGGGGCAGATGGGGGCCGTGCTGTTCGGTCGAGCCGAGGGGCACGAGGACCAGGGCGTCGGCCGGGATGTCCGGCCACGCCGCGTCCGCGAGCCGGCCGGCCACCTCCTCAAGCCTCCGCGCCGGTGTCGGCGCCCAGTGCCACGGCGAAGCCGGGCGGCACATGCAGGTCGTCCGGGCACAGTTCGTGGACGGAGGCGCGGCCCAGCCCGAGCACCGCGGAGTCCAGGCCGCCACGCAGGATGTCGAGCACGTTCTCCACCCCGGCCTGCCCGTTCGCGGCCAGACCCCACAGGTAGGCCCGCCCGATGAGCACGGCCCGCGCGCCGAGCGCGAGCGCCTTGGCCACGTCGCCGCCCCGCCGGACACCACCGTCGAGCAGCACCTCGATCTCGTCCCCGACCGCCTCGGCGATCGCGGGCAGCAGCCGGATCGTCGCGGGGGTGGTGTCCAGGTTGTTGCCGCCGTGGTTGGACACCGAGATCGCGGTCACCCCCGCGTCGGCCGCGCGGCGCGCGTCGTCGACCCGGCACACGCCCTTCAGCAGGAACGGCCCGCCCCACTCCTCCCGCAGCCACTTGACGTCGTCCCAGGTCGGCGGGGCCGTCCCCATCCACTCCCCGTACGCGCCGAAGAAGGTCGGCGCCTCACCTCCGGGCGGCCGCAGGTTCGGCACGGTCAGATCCGGTACGCCGCCACTTCGCGCGTACCGCCACAACCACCCGGGACGCGGCAGCACCTGGGGAGCCATCCGCAGCGCCGTGCGTACGTCGACCCGCTCCGGGATCACCGGACTGCCCCAGTCGCGGCCGTGTGAGAACGACCAGTCCAACGTGGCGATCAGCGCCTTCGCCCCGGCCCGGCGGGCCCGCTCCATCCGCTGGAGCAGCACGTCCCGTTCGCCACTCCAGTAGACCTGGAAGAACACGTTCGGATGGGCCGCGCACACCTCCTCCACCGGCCTGGCGGCGAATGAACTCAGCCCCATGATCACGCCCCGGTTCGCCGCGGCGCGGGCGACGGCGACCTCGCCCTCGGGATCGACGGCCTGGACCCCGGTGGGGGAGATGACCACGGGGAACGACGTCTCGACGCCCATGACGGTGGTGGCCAGCCCGCGCTCGCCGTGGTGGCCGGCCACCCGGGGGGCGAAGCCGAGTTCGGCGAAGGCGGAGGTGTTGTCGGCGATGGTCCGGCCGCGCTCCGATCCGGCGAACAAGGCCCCGTACACACTGCCGGGCAGCCGCCGCCGCGCCCTCCTGCGGGCCTCTGCGACCGTCTCGAACCACGGGTTGCGGCGTAAGGCGTTGAGCGGGTTCAACTCCGGTGCCTCCTCGGGTGGATCGCATACGTCAGGTGGATCGCATGCGTCAGGCGCTGTGCCTGCGTCGCGCGCGTCTGGCGGTTCAGGGACGGAACCCGGACAGCGGGCTCTCGTCGCAGGCCGACACGGGTGGCCGGTGGCTCAGCGGGACGAAGACCGGCCGGGAGTGGTCCGCGGCCGGCCTCGGCCGGTCGGTGGGCGACCGCCGCCGCGCGAGTGCTTCAGCACCGAACCCGCGGACACACTCGGGATCCGGGCCGTCGAGCGGCAGCCCCGTGAAGAACTTGGCCGCCATACAGCCGCCCTTGCAGCTGTCGTAGAAGCCGCACGAGCGGCAGGCGCCCCCGGTGTGCGGCGAGCGCAACCGCTCGAAGAGCGGGGAGGTGCGCCAGACTCCGGCGAAGCCACCCGGTTCCCGTACGTTCCCGGCGCGGAACTCGTCGTGGATCGCGAAGGGGCATGCGTACACGTCCCCGACCGGATCTATCAGGCACACCACCCGCCCGGCCCCGCACAGATTGAGCCCCGGCAGCGAACGCCCGTACGCCGACAGATGGAAGAACGAATCCCCGGTCAGCACCGATTCACCGTGGTCGAGCAGCCACGCGTACAGCTCGCGCTGCTGGTCCGCCGTGGGATGAAGGGTGTCCCACACGTCGGCGCCGCGTCCGGATGGCCGCAGCCTGGTCAGCCGCAGCTGTGCGCCGAAGCGGTCCGCGAGCGCCTTGAACGCGTCGAGCTGGGGAATGTTGTGGCGGGTACAGACGACGGACAGCTTCACCCCCCGCAGCCCGGCGTCGGCGAGCCGTTCGAGGGCGCGCAACGCGGTCGCGTACGAACCGGCGCCGCGCAGCGCGTCGTTGACCTCAGCCGTCGCGCCGTCCAGCGAGACCTGCACGTCGACGTAGTCGTCGGCTGCGAGGCGCCGCGCGTTCTCGGGTGTGATCCGCACTCCGTTGGTGGAGAACTTCACGCCGACGTGGTGTGCGGTGGCGTAGTCGAGCAGTTCCCAGAAGTCCGGGCGGACCGTCGGTTCACCGCCACCGATGTTGACGTAGAAGACCCGCATGGCCTCCAGCTCGTCGACGACGGCTTTGGCCTCGTCCGTGCTGAGTTCGCGCGGGTCGCGCCGCCCCGAGCTGGACAGGCAGTGGACGCAGGACAGATTGCAGGCGTAGGTCAGTTCCCAGGTGAGGCAGATCGGCGCGTCGAGGCCGGCCTCGAACAGCTCGGTCAGGCGCGGTTGCCGGGCGTCGGCGGGGGCGATGGACATGGGCTCACCCATGAGCACGCTCGACGAGCATGGCGGACCGCGCGAGGGACGCCAACGCGGCGCCGAACCGGGGGAGTTCGGCATCCGGTACCCGGCAGTGCGCGCACGCCGCGCGCGCCGTGGGCGTTGCGGGCAGTCGGCGGACGACCTCGACCAGGCGCGGGTCCTTGAGGAAGGTGAGCCGCCGCGTGCCGAAGTGGTAGAGGAGCGCGCCGAACGGCTCGGGCCGCAGGGAGACCTGAGGGTGGAGGGCCCAGGCCCGGTCGAGCGCGTCGACGGGTTCCGCTCCGGGGGCCGTGCCGGTGTCCGTGCCGGTCTCCGCCGACATCAGTACACGCCGCACATGCCGTCGATCGAGACATCCTCGATCAGGGAGTCGGCCAGGGAGTCGGCCAGGGGCTCCTGGCCGTCGTCCGGGGTGTTCGGCTCGTCCAGGTCGTGAGTCTGCGTATTCGTCATCTCCGCCATCGAGGCTCCCGTATGACACGATTGGATTCGGTTATTCTCTGCTGGAGAGAATGGTATTTCCATCGAGTGAGGAAGGGAACCCTGGACCGGTGCGGATCCCCGATGTGCTGGTGGTGGGCGCGGGCGGCAGCGGCGCGGTGCTGGCCTCCCGGCTGAGTGAGGACGCGGGCTGCGAGGTGCTGCTGCTGGAGGCGGGGCCGGTGCCGGCCGGCGGCTTCCCGGAGGGAGCCCTGGACGCGCGCCTGGTCCCGGGCGCCCGTCCAGGCCATCCGTATGTGCGCGCCGTCCCGGTGCACCTCACCCCGGCACACCCCTACCAGGCTCCGCGGGGCCGGGTCCTGGGCGGTTCGACGACCGTCAACGGCGGCTACTTCATCCGGGCCCGCCGGTGCGACTTCACGCGCTGGGCGCGGCAGGCGGGCGACGCGCGGTGGACGTACGAACGGGTGCTGCCGTTCCTGCGGTCGCTGGAGACCGACCTCGACCATGGGGCAGGCCCGGAGCACGGGGACGCCGGTCCGGTGCCGGTGCGCCGCACGCCTGTGGGCCATCCGGCCGCCGCAGCCTTCGCCGCCGCCGCACACGAGTCGGGGCATCCCGCGGAGCCCGACAAGAACGCCCAGGAACCGCCGGGCTTCGGCCCCGTGCCGACGAACACCCGGGCTGGACGGCGCGTCAACACCGCACTCGGCTACCTCTGGGCGGCGGCCGCCCGTCCGAATCTGACGGTGCGCGGTGAACATGTCGTGCGCTCGGTCGTCATCGAGCGGGGCCGGGCGACGGGAGTGGTGGCCGAGCACGCCGGGCGGCGCGTCGTCGTCCCGGCAGGCGAGGTCGTCCTCTGCGCGGGGGCGCTCGTGACGCCCCATGTGCTGCACCTGTCGGGGATCGGCCCGGCGCGGCAGCTCGCCGCGCTCGGGATCGACGTCGTGGCCGACCTCCCCGCCGTGGGCGCCGCGATCAGCGATCACCCCCAGGTGGCGGTGGAGTGGCGGCCCGGACATCCCCTGCCCGATCCGGCGGACACATGGCTCGGTGGTGTGCTGCACCTCGGGTCCTCGTCGGGCACCCCGGATGAGCGAATGGCCGGGGATCTCGAAGTCCTGCAGTCGCTGCTGCGGTTGACGGCGCTGACCCGAGGGTCCGTGGCGGCGGGGCGGGGGCCGCTGCCGCTCCTGGTGTCCGTGCAGGCGCCCCGGCGCGGCGGCGGGCTGCGGACCGTGTCGGCCGACCCCGAGGTGCCCCCGCGTATCGACTACGACTACCTCGCCACGCCCGACGAGCGGCGCGGGATGCGGGAGGCGGTCCGAGCCGCACTTCAGCTGCTGAAGACCGCCGCGTTCGCCGAGGTGTGCGCGGGACCGGCCGAACCGTTCGAACCCGGCTCGACAGGCGACGACCGCGCCCTCGACCAGTGGATACGGGCACGTCTTGGAACCGCGCAACACACCTGCGGCACAGTGCCGATGGGGTCGACGGGCGCGGTCGATGCCCATGGGAGAGTGCACTCGGTCGCCCGCTTGCGGGTGGCTGATACGTCCGTACTGCCCGAGGCCCCGCTCCGTGGCCCCGCCGCCACCGCCGTCCTCATCGGGGAACTCGCCGCCGACTCCCTGCGCCGTACGTGAGCCGGCCCGTCAGTCCGGTTTCGTCGCCCATGCCGCCTCGACCGCGTCCGCGAGCGCGTCCCCCTTCGCGAATCCGTAGTACGCCGCGAACTGGAGCACGATCTCGTCCATCTCCTCCTTGGTGATGTCACCGGAGTGGAGGGCCGAGCCGACATGCGTCCGCAGCGGGATCGGCGAGTCGTCGAGCGCGACACTGGCCACCGTGATGATGCGGCGCTCGCGGCGCCTGAGGCCGGGCCGCTGCCAGACGTGCCCGAACACGAAGTTGAGGATCCCCGCGTGGCGGTACGGCGAGTTGGTGGGCGGCGCCGGGGTGAGGTTGACATCGATGAACTCCTCGACGCCCCGCTCCAGCCGCCTGTCCATGTCACCCGGGCCGAGCGTGGTGTTCTCCAGCTGGGGCCAGGGCGGCGTCTGCGCACCGCGTTCGCGGTGGATGCGGTCCCACTGGCGGGCGATGGCACCCTCCAGGTGCGAGGCCTTGGGCCAGCCGCAGTAGACGGCGAAGTGCAGCACGAACTCCAGCATCTCCGCCAGACCGATGTCCCCACTGGCGAGCGCCGCGTGGACATGCTCCTCGATCGGCTCGGGAGAGTCGGCGGCGGACACACAGGTGAGGGTCACCCAGCGGCGGTCGCGCCTGCTCAGTCCGGGCCGCGCCCACACCTGCCCGTAGAGGAAGTCGCGTGACGCCCGCCCGAACGGCGTGTCGGGCGAAGGGGGTTGATCAGTGACCAGGACATCTCTCGCGGTCTGGTCCGTAAGACGGTCGGTCTGGTTCGTAAGACGGTCATGCATGAGTACTCCCGGTGCTACGCGCGGATGAAGACGTTCTTGGTCTGGAGGAACTCGAAGAGCCCTTCCGTGCCGCCCTCCCGGCCGTGCCCGCTGTGCTTGTAGCCCCCGAACGGGGCGCCGGGCGGCTGGCCCGACGCACCGTTCACATGCACGGTGCCCGCCTGCAGCCGGGGCACGATCCGCTGCACCCGCGACACGTCCCGTGTGTACAGGACCGCGCCAAGTCCGTACGGCGTGGAGTCGGCGAGGTCCACCGCCTCCTCCTCGGTACCGAAGGGGAGAATCGACAGCACCGGTCCGAACACCTCGTGCCGGGCGACGTCACTGCCGGGGTCCACATCGGCGAGCACCGTCGGCTCGACGAAGAAGCCGTCACGCACCGGTGGCGCGAGCACCGACGCGTCGACCGCGTGGCCTCCGGCGACCAGCCTGCTGTCGGCGGCCGCCTGTTCGACCACTTTGAGAATCCGGTCGCGCGCCGCCGCTCCGACCACGGGGCCGAGGGTGGTGGCCGGTGCGAAGGGGTCGCCGACGGTGAGAGCCGAGGCGGCAGCGGCGGCGGCCTCGACGGCGCGGCCGTAGGCGTCGTGGTGGACCAGCAGGCGGGTGGTGAGATTGCAGCCCTGCCCCGACAGGTTGAAGCAGGAGCGGACCGTCCCGGCGACCGCGGCGTCCACGTCGGCGTCCGGGAACACCACGCTCGCCGTTTTGCCGCCGAGTTCGAGCAGGACCGGTTTGAGGGTGTGCCGTGCGGAGTCGAGGATCTTCTTCGCGGTCGGGATACCGCCGGTGAAGGAGATCATGTCGACGTCGGGGTGGCGGACCAGGTGCTCGCCGGCCTCGGGCCCGCCCGGCAGGATGTGCAGGACACCGGGCGGCAGCCCGGCCTCCAGGGCGATCTCGGCGAACCGCGCCACCGTGAACGGCGCCAGATCGGGCGACTTGACGACGACGCAGTTGCCCGCGGCGAGCGCGGGCGCGATCTTCATGCCGACCGACATGATCGGCCCGTTCCAGGTCAGGATGGCCCCGACCACCCCGTACGGCTCGGGGACGGTGTAGTCGAGCCCCGGAACCATGACCGGGCTCGGCGGGATGGTCGCCCCCTCGATCTTGTCGGCCCAGCCCGCGTAGTAGCCGAACCATCCGGCGCACAGATGGGCGAGCGCGGACGCCATCGTGATCGGGGCACCGAGTTCGAGGGTCGTCAGCGTCCCCAGCTCGGGGACGCGGGCGAGCATCAGCTCCTCGACCCGCTGGAGGATGCGGCGCCTCTTGTCCGGGGACATGGCCCGCCACTCGGGGTGTGCCGCCCTGGCGGCGGCCACGGCGTCGTCGACCTCCTGTGGTCCGCACAGCAGGACGGAGCCGTTGACGCGGGCGGTCGAGGGGTTGACGTGGTCGACGGCGCCCAGCGATGTCTTGTCGAGCCAGGTGCCGTTCACGAGGGGGCCGGTGACACCGAGTTCGCCGGTCACCGGGGAGTCGGGGATGGTTGGGGTCATGTCGGTACCGCCTGTTTCTCGTTCTCGTACGGATGGGCGGTGCGCGGGCTTCATGCTGTGGGCGGGCTTCACGGTGTGGGCGGGGCGTCCAGCAGGGACAAGGCGTGCGCGGCGAGCCGGTCGAGCGCCGCGGGTTCGGGGACGTCCGCGTCACGGGCGACCTCCCGCATGATGCCGACGTCCTTGAGCAGCAGGGGCCGGGCCCGCTCGAGCCCGGTGGTGTCGAAACCGGACGCGGCCAGGATCGCCGCCGCGCGGCTGCCCCCGCTGCCGTGGGCGAGGACCTCCGCGACCGCGGCGCGGTCCATGCCGAGCCGGTCGGCGAAGGAGAAGGTGTCCAGGGCCAGGCCGACCTGGGCGGTGAACACGAAGTTGTTGAGCACCTTGGTGAGCTGGCCGCTGCCCAGCGGGCCGAGGTGGATCACCGGGTCCGCGAAGGTCTCGAACACCGGGCGGCAGCGTGCCACGTCCGCGTCCCGGCCGCCCGCCATCACGAGCAGCCTGCGCTCCGCGGCGGCACCGCCCCCGCCGCTGACCGGAGCGTCCACGACGGCGACCTCCCGCTTGGCGGCCTCCTCGGCCAGACGTCGGCAGGTGTCGGGGCGGATCGTGGAGTGGATGGCGACGACGCCGCCCGGGGCCATGCCGGCCAGCACCCCGTCGGCGCGCAGCAGCACATCCTCGACATCGGCGTCGGCGACGACGCACAGGCATACGATGTCGCTCGCCGCTCCCAGCTCGGCGGGGGTGGCGGCCACGTCGGCGGCGGTGTCGGCGAACGGCTCGGTGGACGCGGGGCGCCGCGCCCACAGGGTCAGCGGGTACGACTCCTCGACGATGCGGCGTGCCATCGGACCGCCCTGACTGCCCAGGCCGATGAAGCCGACGCGGGCGCGCGGCGTGGCGTCTGTCATGGGCGTACTCCTGTCGTCCGGTGCGGGTGCGGGTGCGGGTCCCGGTCCCGGTCCCGGTTTTGGTGTCGGTGTCCGGCTCACAGCCGGGTGACCCAGCCGCCGTCGACGCTGATGGTCTGCCCGTTGATCCACGCACCGGCGGGGGAGGCCAGCAGGAGCAGCGTGCCGAGCAGGTCCTCCGCGGGTGCGGACTTCTTGCCGGGGATGGCGGCGGCGAGGGCCGCCCGTGCGGGGTGGTCGGCGGGAAGGCTCTTGAAGCCGGGTTCGTTCTCGACCAGGCCGGGTGCGATCGCGTTGACGTTGATGCCGAGCGGCCCGAGCGAACGGGCCAGGCCCACGGTCACGTTGACCAGCGCCAGCTTGCTCACCCCGTAGATGCCGCCGCCCATGAACGCCCCCGCGGACACCTGGTTGATGATCCGCCCGCCCCCGCGCTCCACCATCGATGCCTTGACCGCGCCCGCGCAGATGATGGCGCCCAGGACGTTGACCCGCATGACGCGGTCGAACCATTCGCTCGGCAACTCCAGGAGGTCCACCTGCGGTATGTCCGCCATCAGGGCGGCGTTGTTGACGAGGACGTCGATACCGCCGAAGGCCCTGACGGCCTCCGCGGCCATGGTGGCGGCCGAGCCGCGGTCGGTGATGTCCACCCGTACGCCGAGGGTACGCAGCCCGTCGGCGGCCAGGGACTTGGCCGCGCGTTCGGCGCCCTCGCCGTCGAGATCGGCCAGGACCACCGAGGCGCCCGCCTCGGCCAGGGCGCGGGCGTAGACCTGGCCGATGGCTCCGGCGCCACCGGTGACGACGGCGACCTTGCCGTCCAGACTCATGCGGTCGAGCGTGCGGTTCATGGCGTGTCCTTGATCAGTCGGGACAGGTAGCGGTCGACGTCGGCGCCAAGGTCGCGCAGCTCGGCGGCGGCCCCCTGTGCGGTGAGAAGGAGGAAACGGTTCTCGGTGACGCCGTCGGCGACGAGCTCACCGACCGACTCGGCGTCCACCACGGGGAAGGCCGGGCCCTGCGGCGGGGCCGGCTGCCCGTAGAAGGTGATCTGCTCGACGATGTTGGTGGCCACGCCGGCCGGGCACAGGCAGGAGACGCCGACGCCGCGCGGTCGCAGATACAGCGCGAGCGCCTCGGACAGGCCGACGACGGCGTGCTTCGTCGCCGTGTACGGCAGCCGGTCGAAGCCGTACGGCAGCAGCCCGGCCGTGGAGGCGGTGTTGACCACATGGCCCGCGCCCTGTTCCAGCAGCACGGGCAGGAACACCAGGTTGCTGCGGACCACGCCCAGCAGGTTCACGTCGATCACCCGCTGCCACGCGTCCAGGGGGATGGCCTCGGCCGGGCCGACCGCCAGAATCCCGACGTTGTTCATCACAAGGTCGATGCGGCCGAACCGTTTCAGGGCCAGGTCCTTGACGGCCTGAAGGTCGTCGAGGCTGGTCACGTCACACGCGGCGGCGACACCGAGGCCGTCGAGGCCGTCGGCGACGGCCCGCGCCCGCTCCGCGTCGAGGTCGGTCACCACCACCCGGGCCCCGCGCCGCGCGAAGGCGCGCGCGGCGGCACGCCCGATGCCGCTGCCCGCGCCGGTGACCACGGCGACGGCGTCATGCAGATCGATGCTCATCGAACGACCGCTCCTTCACAGGGAGTTGGCGGCAGACGGGCTAGGGATGCAGGGGCGGTGCCGGTTCATGCGGGATGTGCTCGCCGAGCGCCGAGAGGGTTTCGGAGGACACCGGGGACTGAAGGAACCCGACGAGCCCGTCGAGGAGGTCCCTCAGGTGGACGGCGAAGGGAAGCACGTGTTCATGGCGTGCGCGGCTCTGCTCCCGCTCCGAGCCGGCATGCACGCTGAAGATCATCGTCTGGGCGATGCGGTGCCCGCGCAGCGGCTCCGGCAGGTGCCGCAGCAGTGCCCCGGCCCGCTCGCGGAAGCGGCGGTCCGGAGCCAGCAGTTCGGGCGACAGGTGCCCGAGGACATCCCGCCGGCCGTGCTGCTGAAGCCTCGCGACAAAGCTCAGATAGTGGCTGCCCTCGCGCTCGCCCTGTTCGAGGACCGGTGCCACATGGCACTCCAGCCACCCTCTGATGTCCCGCGGGCCCAGCTGCGCGACGAGGGCGTCCCGCCGCCGGTTCAGGTCGTGCAGGCGGTATTCGAAGATCGCCTGGATCAGCCGGGCCTTCGAACCGAAGTGGTACTGCACCGCCGTGTTGTTACCGTTCCCGGCGGCCGCGCTGATCTGTCGGAGAGACGTCCCGTCCAGGCCGTGCTCGGCGAACAGCCGCTCCGCGGCCAGGACGAGCTGTTCCTTCGCGTTCGGTTGCACCACGACACCACACCCCCGTCAGAGGCGAGAGGGTTGTTAGCGCATTTGAGAATGTCATTCTCTCTCTGGGGGAATGCAACCATGGTGATTGAGTGAAGTCAATTGCCTTAAACGAGGATGGTGCCCATCGTGACGCGAGGCGGCTCGAAGGCCACGACGGTCTGCGGGCCGTCCGCCCAGCACACCCGTAACTCCCGTTTGCCCAGGTCACTTCGGTGACGGCGGCGGTGAGCGCGGGCGCGTCGGCGTCGGCCCCCAAGGAGGCCGGCGCCGACTGACCCGCCCCGCGGGCGAGAGCGCCGTCGGACGGTTGGCAGCACGACCTGACGAGCGTCAGGTCGCGGGTTCGACCGCCACGTCCAGGTAGTCGAGACCGCGCAACCCGTTGTTGATCATCGGCCGGCGTTCGAGGATTTCGAAGCGGGCGACCCGGTCGGCGAGCCTTTCCAGCAACGCGCTCATTTCCAGCCTGGCGAGGTGCATCCCGACGCACACGTGCTCGCCCCGCCCGAAGGCAAGGTGGTCCGAAGGGCGGCGGGTGATGTCGAAGCGCGTCGGGTCCGGGTAATGGCGCTCGTCGCGGTTGGCGGAGGCATAGAGCAGCGCGACCCGTGAGCCGGCGGCCAGCGGAACTCCGCCGATCTCGTGGTCTTCGGTGAGCACCCGGCTGAACTGGGGCACCGGGGTCTCCAGGCGCAACGACTCGTTGACCGCGTGCGGAATCAACGAGCGGTCCTTGCGCAGCAGCTCCCACTGGTCCGGGTGCTGGGCGAACAACGCGACCGCGTTGGCGATCGCGAGGATTGTCGTGTCCAGGCTGGGAGTGACGTAGTCGAGCATCATCACCGGGCACTTGTCGTGCGCGATCTCGCCACGGTCGGGCGGCCTCGTAGAGCTGCGCCGCCCAGCCGTCGGGGTCGATCTTTCCCGGCACGGCGTCATTCATGGCGAATGCCATGAACTCCTCGACGGCCGGCCCCGCCGCGGCTGCCCGGTCGTCGGCGGGACCCTGGGTGTTCCAGATGGCCGCGGCCCACTCCAGCATCTTTTCCCGGCCGTGATCGGGAAGTCCGACCAGGTCCGACACCACGGTCATGGGCAGGTACTCCGCCAGTTCGGTGACGACCTCGAACCGGCCCCGGCCGACAACCCGCTCGACGACCTGGTCGGCCTCGACCTCGATCCGCGGAGTCACCTCGCGCATCCGATCCGGCCGCAGCGGCCGCCCCAGCACCGAACGCATCGCCGTGTGCTCGGGCGGATCGCTGCACAGCGTGATCCCCTCCAACTGGGCGTTCACGTCCGGATCCACGAACACTCCACGCGCTGACGAAAACGTCTGCCAATCCATCAGCGCCGCGCGCACCTCGTCGTAGCGGGGCAACGCGTAGAGGTCGTAGCGGGACAGGTGCACCACGGGCCCGAGAGCCCGAAGCTCGGCATAGATTCCGTAGGGGTCGGTGCGCGCCGATTCGGTGTAGAGATCGACGTCGCTGGCAGGTATCTGGGACAACGGTTCTCCAGGAGACGGGTGTGGCGAACACCGCGACGAGCAACTTACGGGTGCCGCGCGGCAGGAAGGGACCCCATGGAAAAACTCTCCCGCGACAGGGGGATCCTTCGCGTCGGTAAGAACAACGTACCTTTACGTACGTCTACGTACGTGGAGGCACGGCCGGCCTTCGATGCCGTCGCGCTCATGCCGCGCCTTGTTGTCGCGGCGCAGCGCGCTGAAGATCGCCCGTCTCGCTTGGAGGAGACCATGGCCACATCCACCCGCATGCCCGCCGATCCGGCATCGAGCCACCGGGCCATCGAGAACCTGATCGCGCGTTACGCCGAGCTCGTGGACGACGGCGATTTCGCAGGGCTCGGCATCCTTCTCGCTGACGCCACCTTCACAGGCAGTGGCGAGCCGGTGAGCGGACGCGACGCGATCGAGAAGATGTTCCAGGACACTCTGATCGTCTACGCCGACGGCACGCCGCGAACCCAGCATGTCACCACCAATGTGGCCATCGAGGTCGACGAACAGGCGAACACGGCGGTCTCGCGTTCGTACGTCACCGTGATGCAGGCGCTGCCCGACCTGCCGCTGCAACCCATCGCCGGCGGTCGGTACCACGACCGCTTCGAGCGCCGTGATGGGCAGTGGCGCTTCGTAGCGCGACGGGTCCGTATCAACCTGGTCGGCGATGTGAGTCGCCATCTGCGCCAGGCTGCCGCACAGCGGTAGCCCTTCCCCGGGCCCCGGGACGGGCGTCGACAAGGCCCCCGGTCTCATGTGGCTGGGTAAAGGATTGGACGGGGTGATGCTCGGGCTTGTAGCTTGCAGTGGACCGTGACACCGCCCGAGGAGGTGAGACCCATGAACGAAGTATCGACGTGGGTGCTCCCCCTTCCCGCCACGGCCGGCGACTGACGTAGGTGTCGCCGGGAGCGCCGCCACAACAAGGCACTCCCGAAAGGCAACACCTATGGACTCTCCGCAGTTCACCGCCGCGCCGTCGTCGTTCGACGTGATCATTGCCGGGTGCGGGCCGACTGGTGCGATGCTGGCCGCCGAATTGCGGCTGCACGATGTGCGGGTACTCGTTCTGGAGAAGGAAACCGAGCCCGTGTCGTTCGTCCGCGTCGTCGGTCTGCACATTCGCAGCCTCGAGCTGATGGCAATGCGCGGACTGCTGGACCGCATTCGCGAACACGGAAGACAGCGTCCGGCCGGCGGATTCTTCGCCGCCATCAACAAACCCGCGCCCCAGGGCCTGGATTCCGCGCACGCCTATCTGCTGGGCATCCCGCAGCCGGTCATCGTCCGCCTGCTCGAAGAGCACGCGACCCAACTGGGTGCACAGGTCCGGCGCGGTTGTGCGGTGGCCGATTTCGAGCAGGACGACGAGGGCGTGACCGTCGAGCTGGCCGACGGCGAACAGCTGCGTACGCGCTATCTCGTCGGCTGTGACGGCGGGCGCAGTACGGTGCGCAAACTGCTCGGCGTCGGCTTCCCCGGTGAGCCCTCGCGGACCGAGACGCTGATGGGCGAGATGGAAGTGGGTGTGCCGCGGGAGGAGATCGCCGCCAAGGTGACCGAAATCGGCGCGACCAACAAGCGATTCTGGCTCAGGCCCTTCGGCGAAGGGGCATACAGCGTCGTGGTCCCCGCCGCGAGAGTCGGCGATCGCGCGGAACCACCCACCCTCGAGGATTTCAAACAACAGCTGCGCGCCGTCGCCGGAACCGATTTCGGCGTGCACTCCCCGCGCTGGTTGTCCCGCTTCGGGGATGCCACCCGGCTGGCCGACCGCTATCGGGTCGGGCGGGTGCTGCTGGCCGGCGATGCGGCACACATCCATCCACCCACCGGCGGACAGGGCCTCAACCTGGGCGTTCAGGACGCATTCAACCTCGGCTGGAAACTGGCCGCACAGATCCGCGGCTGGGCGCCGGAAACACTGCTGGACACCTACCAGGCCGAACGCCATCCGGTCGCCGAGGACGTGCTGGACAACACCCGCGCCCAGATGGAACTGCAGTCCACCGAACCGGGCCCGCAGGCCGTGCGCAGGCTGCTCACCGAACTGATGGACTTCGATGAGGTGAACCGCTATCTCATCGAGAAGATCACCGCGATCGGCATCCGCTACGACTTCGGCGCAGGCCCCGACCTGCTCGGCCGCCGCCTGCCCGACATCGAGGTGAAACAGGGCCACCTTTACGGTCTGCTGCAGCGCGGCCGCGGCCTGCTGCTGGACCGCACCGGACGCCTGACCGTCGGCGGCTGGTCAGACCGGGTCGATTACCTTGCGGACCCGACTGCGGCATTGGATGTTCCCTGCGTCCTGCTACGCCCCGACGGCCACGTCGCCTGGATCGGCGACGATCAGCAGGACCTGGACGACCACCTTTCCCGCTGGTTCGGCGAGCCCGGTGGTGGGCTGTGCGCACGCCGGTCCGCCCACCCAGGCTGACCTCGCGCTTCGCAGGTGGCCCCCTGACCGGCGATGATGCCGGCCAGGGGGCCACCCCGGTACGTGTTCTGCGTCAGCCGTCGTTCTCCGCCGAAGGGATGGCGGCGCCCGGCACGTCCTGCGGAGCGTAGATCTTCTTCTCACCCGGGTACGGCTTCGCCCAGTTGTGGGTCTCGTACCACGTGAGATGGTTCATCTGGGCGGGGGGAGCGTAGTCCGGAACGGCGTTGGGACCGGTCAGCCGCTGCTTCGACTTCCACTGGCCCCACTGGGCGGCGACGTTCTTCATGTCCGCCGGCACCGAGGCCGACGGCACGGCCGCCGCCTTCGGGCTCTGCGCCGCGGGGGTGTCCAGACCACAGGAGGGCGGCGTCTTCACACCGTCGGTCAGCGAGGTCCGGTTGGGCAGCGTCTTGAACGGCCTGAAGTCCGGTCGCTGGGTGAACGCCGAGGCCATCGGGGTGGCCGCGGTGTCCTTCTGGTTCATCGGCTGGATCCCGAGGATCTGCTCGATGGTCCGCATCATGTTGATCTGCGAGTAGTAGTGGCTGTCCACCGTGCCATGCTTGGCCCAGGGGCTGATGATCTGGACCGGGGCACGGTGGCCGTCCACGTGGTCGAGACCCGCCTGGGAGTCGTCCTCGACGACGAAGATCGCCGAGTCCTTCCAGTACTTGCTGTGCGAGATCTCGTCGACGATCTGGCCCACGGCGAGGTCGTTGTCCGCGACCTGGGAGGCGGCGCTCACCGGGCCACCGGTGTGGTCGCTGGAGAGCCAGAACATGTTCAGGTTCGCCGGACCGTTCTTCTCGAAGTCCTTCTTCCAGATCTGTGCCCGGTAGACGTCCGGGACGCTGGTGTCGAACTTCGGGAAGCCGTGCACCGACACGTCGTTGAGCGACGGGATCGGCGAGGTCGAGTTCAGCGGGTAGGCGGTGTCCTGACCGGTCGCCGCCATGTTCTTGCTGTCGCAGTACAGGTTCTGCCAGCTGGCGCCCGCCGGCTTGGTCAGGAACTGCTGGAACTCACCGAAGTTCCGGACGGACTTGTGGGCCGCCTGCGCACCGGTCCAGATGAAGCCGGTCTTCTGGTGGCCGAGGGCGTCGTCCTCGGTGTCGTAGCTGCGGGCGTACTCACCGGCCGATGACTCGGTGTACTCCGGGTCGTCGGCCTGCATCAGCCAGTTGTGACCCTCGGCGGAGTTGGTGCCGATGTCGTACGTGTTGTCGTACAGGCCGAACTGCTTGGCCAGGGCGTGCTGGTTCGGCGTGACGTTCTCACCGAACTCGGCCAGCGACGGGTCGCCGTTGCCCCGCGGCACGTCACCGAAGACCTGGTCGTAGGTCCGGTTCTCCTTGACGAGCAGGAAGACGTGCTTGATCGTCGAGGGGTCGCCGAGCTTGACCGGGACCGGCACCGGCTTGGCCGGGGAGCCGTCGGACTTCTTGAGCGACTGGCCGTTCCAGCCGTTCTGCTTGAAGACCTTGCCGGTGTAGGACTTGATCACGCTGTCGTCGGGCAGCGTGAACTTCTGCACGCTCGACGTCGTGTCGTGGGTGCCGCGACCGCCGCCGGCCTTACGGCGGGCGTCGATGCCACGGGTGTTGGACACGTACACCTCGTTGCCGGAGGTGGTGATCTCCGAGGGGAAGTAGTCCGTGGGGAGCAGGCCGACGTAGCTGACCGGCTCCTGCGCGGAGGTGTACTTGTAGACGGCGACGGCGTTGGCGCGGCCGAGGGTCACCAGCAGATGACCGTCGTCGGTGAGGGTCACCGCGTCGGGCTCGTAGCCCACCCGAGCCTTGGCCCACGGCTGGGTGGAGATGGTCTGGACGACCTTGTCCTTCGCCGTGTCGATGACCGACACGTTGTTGTCGGCGGTGTTGGTGACGAACACCACGCCGTTCTTGGCGTATACGGCGGTCGGGTGCAGACCGACCTCGATGCCGGCGACCGCGGCGTCCTGGTTCGCCAGGTCGATGACGCTGACCGTGCCGCTGGTGGTGGCGGCGGTCTTCTGGTCGGCGAGTACCTGCGTACCGTACGAGTTGATCGTGGGCTCGCCGGGCTTGGCCGGACGACCGCCCTCGTTGCTCACGTAGAGCTTGTTGCCGACGACGACCATGCCGCGCGGGGCGTTGCCCACGTTCCAGCTCTGCTGGACGGTCCCGGTCGCGGCGTCGATGGCGACGACCCGGTTCTGGCCGTTGACCGCGGAGTACACGGTCTTGCCGTCGGCCGAGAACACCGCCGCGGCCACCAGGGCGTGCTTGGACCCCTGCGCCGGGATGCCGACGGTCCTCGGACTGGAGACGCCGCCGTCCGCGTTCACGGTGAACACGGTGTAGCCGTCCGGCTGGCCCAGCCACAGCTGCTTGCCGTCGGGCGAGTACGTCGGGCCTTCCTGGCCCACGTTGTTGCTGCTGATGCGCGGGTTCGACGACGCGGCATTGCTGACGAGCTGCTGCGTCTTCCAGCTCTTCAGGTCCACGATGGCCAGGGCCGCGCCACCGTCGGTGACCGAGGCGGCCATATGCGTGCCGTCCGGGCTGACCGAGGACGACATGATCTTGCCCTGGTTGATGACGAGACGGTCGCCGTACGGGGCGATGTACTGGTTGCTGGAGACGACCTGGCCGTTCTCGGTGACCTGGCCGACCTGGTCCGTGCCGAACTGGTGGGTCTGCGCGAGCGCCGTGCCGGTGGCCACGAGGGCGACAGCGGTGGTGCCCGCCGTCAACAGCGGTATCCGGCGGCCGATGCGTCTACCGATGAGGTTGATCCGGGCTTCCTCGACGAGCTTGCGGCGGCGAGTGACCTGCATTGAGCGTTATCCCTTCGGGGTGGTGTCGAGCAGTTCGACGTTGCCGTCGAACTGCCACAGCGGGTTCGGTGCGTCCCCGTCGGGGGTCCGCACCAGGAAGTAGCCGTTCACTTCCTTCGGTCCATCGCCATCGGCCATGAACCGCCCGTCCGGAGTGACGTCGAGTTGGTAGATGGCCTGTCCCGTGGCCTCGACGCCGGGAAGATGCCAGGTCACGACGCAGCGCCAGTCGTTGCCCGGGCCCTCCGCCGCGACCCTGGTGCTTCCCTTGTTGCACGACGCCGTGGCCTTCAACTGGGCCTCGGTGACGGCGGGCCGGTTGAGCTGGTCGGTCTGCATGCGGTACAGATGCGCGAACGCCGTGGCGAGCGAGCGCTGCACCTTGTCCTGCTCGATCCCGGAGCCCGTCGCCGAGGTCGTCGCGGCGACGACCGCGAACGACGCGGCGGCCACCCCGACGAGCGGCAGGACTCCGACGGTGACCGCGCGGCGGCCCGAACCGTCGTGGGTCAGGTTGGTGAAGTCGCGCCGTACGAAGAGCACATACGCCAGCGCCGTCGCGACCACGGCCCACACGAGGCTGACAGCGATGCCGATCAGCAGCGGGCCGAGTTGCTGGGGGCTGGTGAACAGGCCGTTCCAGGAGATGAAGGCGTAGCTCGGCAGGGCGACGCGTACGGCCACCGGAAGCGGCAGCATCTGGGCGACCGCCATCGCGAGCGAGACGAGCACGGGCACCAGCAGCCCCATCGGGGACCGTCCCAGCGTGACCGACCCGAGGAGGCCGAGTGCGGCGAGCGCCAGGGTCGGAGCGAGGACGCAGACCCAGGAGAGCAGGACCGAGACGGCGGCGTCCGACGGTGCCAGGAGATGGCCGTCGAGACCGACCAGCGGCTGGTTGCCGACCACGAGGAGGCCGCCGACGGTGCTGGAGACCGCGAGCCCGGCCACGAGCAGCAGCAGGACGGTGAGACTGGCCACCGCCTTCGCCACGAAGATCCGCCGGGGCGAGCGGACCGCCACGAGCAGATGGCGCCAGGTGCCGAGCCGGTCCTCGGCGGCGAACACGTCACCGGCCACGACCGAGGTCAGCAGCGGGAGCGCCCAGGTTCCCGCGAAACCGAGCATCACCAGCGGCCCGGCCCACCCGGAGGCGAGCATCCAGCGCCCGAAGAGGGTGTCGACGGGAAGCGTGCTCTGCTGGCTCACCCCGGCGACGAAGAGGGCGGGAGCGATCCAGCAGGCGAGGACCAGCAGGCGGATCCGCCACTGGGAGACCAGCTTGACGAGCTCGAAGCGACAGGCCCGGGTGACGGGGACGCGACGGCCCCCGGTCACCTTCTCGTGGTCCTGTTCCCGTTCCGGGCTCTGGGTGAGGGTCGCGGTCATCTGCCCGCCTCCTGCTGCTGCTGCTCGGTGAGGGTCAGAAACGCGGCTTCCAGCGGCGACACCAGGGGAGTCAGCTCGCGCGGCGCGACGCCCTTCTCCACGAGCCGCACCACGAGTTGGTCGAGGGCGGGCACCAGGCCGCGTACGACGAGCAGTTCGGCGTCCTGCCGTATCCCGGCGTCGTCGACGACCTGGATCCCCGGCGCGTCGTCCGCCAGCCGGCGCGCGGCCTGCGGGTCGGAGGTGACCAGCCGGTAGTCGAGTTCACGGTTCTCGGTGGCCAGCTCGCTCAGCGGGCCGGAGAAGACGACGCGTCCGGCGGCGAGGATGGTCACCTCGGAGCACAGCGCCTCGAGGTCGTCCATGTTGTGGCTGGAGAGCACGACGGCGGTTCCGTCGGCCGCGAGCCGGCCCAGGACACCGTGTACGTGTTTCTTGCCCGCCGGGTCGAGGCCGTTGGACGGTTCGTCGAGCACGAGCAGCCGGGGCTTGGTCAGCAGGGCGGCGGCGAGCCCGAGCCGCTGGCGCATGCCGAGGGAGAAGCCGCGGGTACGGTCGTCGGCGACGTCGGTGAGACCGACCTCGGCGAGTACGTCGTCGATCCCCGCTGTGCGCGCGTCGTGACCGCGGAGCGCGGCCAGCGCGGCGAGGTTCTGCCGTGGGGTGAGAGAGGGGTAGAGGGCGGGGCCGTCCACGAAGCCGGCCACACCGTCGGGAGCGGCGAGTGCCCGCTCGACCGGTGTACCCAGGACCTCCAGGCGACCGCCGTCGGCCACCGCGAGCCCCAGCAGAAGGCCGAGCAACGTCGTCTTTCCGGCGCCGTTCGGTCCGACCAGGCCGTGGATCTGACCCTGCGTCACATCGAGATCGATGCCGTCCAGGGCGACAACATCACCGAAGCTCTTCGTGATACCGCGAGCCCGGATTGCGCGGAGTTCTTCCATGGGTCCCTTCCTTCAAATGCCTCAAGGACCCTATGGATTGATCATGCCGCCCATAAGGATGGAGAGTTGAATGTACGTAGAACATGAAACGACGTGGCATTCGTGACGTCGCCGCCGAGCGGGGTCCGCACGCGTTGCGACCAGCATCTTTGCCATTACTTGGGCAAAGTTGGGTGCTTTCATTAATGAGTTGCGATGGTGAATGTTGCGGTGAATGCCGGCTGGGCGCTGAGTGGAATTGTGCTGCGCCCTCGGAGTCTCCGCGAGGTTCGGCGTCCATGGGCTGCCGTGGCCCGAATCGGGGCGGTTTGTGCCGATCGGGGTCGTCGCCGCGCTCGAGGTCGCCTATTTTTCAGGGGTTGTTTGTTCGGTACCAGTCCTCCGAACGCGAACAAGGATCGGGCTGCTACATCTGAGGTGGCCCGGTAATCCGGACAGGAACGGCCTGAGCGGCGGACTGATTTCACCTGCCGCGACGTCTTGACCGAAGGAGCGTTATGAGTTCGCGTAAATTACTGAGCGTGCGCCTCCGGCCCTTCACGCGGCGTACCCCGTTCGCTGTGGGCGCGGCAGCAGTCGGGCTTGCCTTCGCCGGCCTCACAGTTTCACCGGCAGCGGTCGCCGCCGCCCAGGCCACCCGCCCCGCGGGCAGCGGTGATGTGGGGGCGCTCGCCTACTGCTCGTCGTCGCGCCCTCAACCAGGATCTGTTCCATGGGGGCATTTCGGTGGCGATCAGCAGACCGCGTGCCGCAAATGCGATGAATCGGCAAGGGTCCAGCGTGCGAAGGGCAGGATCTCCGCGTATGCCTGCGAGTACAACGGTTCGGTGGGTGAGGCCTGGGCGTCGGTCATCTGGACATGCCCGTGGCCACTGAAGCCTCCGTGCGCGGCTTGATCCGAAACTCAGCGCGGGGCGGCCCCTGGTTGCCGAAGCCGGTCACTGGGCCGCCTCCGCCTTGATGTGATGACCTCGGACCTGGCGGCCTAGCCCGCTGGAGCACGGGTTCAACCGGGCGGCGTGGTCGGGGACCACATGCCCATCCACTGTTCGGCGCCCCACGCCTCGTACCGTTGCACCTCGGTGAACCCCAGCTTCGCCGCGAGGCGCATTGAGCGGTCGTTGGCGGTCTGGGTGCAGAGCACCACCGGCTCGCTGGGAAGCGCGTCGGCGAACCAGCCGAGCACCGCCGCGCACGCCTCGGCGGCGTACCCGCGTCCCCATGCCTCTGGCAGGAGCAGATAGCCGAGTTCGGCCTCCCCGGCATCCGGACGGACACGACTACGACGCTCCGCGTCACGCCGGTTGAGCTCGATGGTGCCGATCACCGCTCCGTCAAGCTCGATCACGAAAAGGCCCGGGCGCTTCCCGGGCGTCTGAGGCAACGTACGCTCCAACTCATCACGCGGTCGAGGGCCGCCCAGATAGGCGCCCACCTCTGGCGAGGCGAACAGCTCGATGAACGCCGCACGGTCCCGGGCCTCGGACTCGCGGAGCACGAGCCGCTCGGTCTTGATCGGGGCAGGTGGCCAGGGAACGGACTCCAGTCCAGTCATGGCGGGCAACCTATCTCACGCCAAGATCAATCTCGGCAGCACTTTCTGTACCGCAACTACTCACACCCGTGATGGACGGCGGTGCGCGTCGGCTCACGGACAGCCAGGGGAGAATGAGCGGCATGACACTGCAGGCCCAGGGCCCAGACGGGCAGGGGCGCCAGGGCGCGGTCGGTGATCTCGCGGCCGGGGCCGAGTTCGGCGGCCAGAGGCCCGGTGACGGACATGATGCTCTGCAAGGTGAGGGTGCTGGCGATCAGGCCGGGCAGCAGGACGGTGGAGAACGAGGTCGCGCCGCCGAGTCCGCTGCCGGTGCTGGGCATGACGTAGGCGAAGGCGAAGGTGAACAGCAGCGGCTGGAGGCCGACCTGGATGAGCAGCGCGGGCAGGTTGCGGCCCAGGACGTGGAGGTCGCGCGCGGTAGGCGTGCCAGGCGGCCCTGGGGACGATAGCGGGCGGGGGGTGGTGGCGAGGGGGGTCGCGGTGCTCATGGCGTGTAGTCACGTCCGGTCAGGGTGAGGAAGGCGGTCTGCAGGCTGTGGGGGGTGTGGTGGTGGCGTCGCGGACGCTGAGGCCGGCCGCGCTGCCGGCGCGCAGCAGGTGGCCCAGGATGCCGTCGGGATGTGTGGTGCGCACCCGTACGGTCGGGCCGTCGACCGCCACGTCATGGGGGCCGCCGGGGATGCTGTGGAGGGCGTCGGTGGCCGGGGTGGCATCGGTGTCGTAGTGGACGGTGATGACCGTCTGCGCTCCGCTGGACGCCTTGATCGCCTCAGGGGTGTCGCAGGCGAGCAGGTGCCCGTGGTCGATGACGGCCAGGCGCCGGCACAGGGCCTCGGCCTCGTCGAGGTAGTGGGTGGTCGATACCACGGTCTGGCCGGTCTCGTTCAGGCTTGCGGTGATCTGCCAGAGGTCGTCGCGGGCCTGCGGGTCGACGCCCGCGGTGGGTTCGTCGAGGAAGAGCACCTCCGGCAGGTGCATCAGGGCCCGGCCGATCATGACGCGGCGGGCCTGGCCGCCGGAGAGCTGGTGGGCTTTGGCGCCGGCCTTGTCGGCGAGGCCGAAGCGCTCCAGCAGTTCGAGCGCGCGGCGGCGGGCGGCTGGGGCGGGCATGCCGAAGTAGCGGCCGCGGAAGGCGAGGTTGTCCGCGACGGTGAGCGCGCGGTCCAGGGTGTTGGCGCGCGGATAGACCTTACGCAGACACTCCGTACGGATGGCTGCCGGGGCGAGGGGCGGGGGTTGGTTTCATGTGGGAGTTCTCCGGGGTGCGGATGAGACATCCCTCGAGAGGCATGCGTCGGGAGGCATGCCGGGCGTTACGGGGCGAGGGTGTGGCCGGGCAGGCCGGTGCCGCCCAGGTGCGTCAGCAGCGCGGACAGCCGGCCGATGTCCTGCTCGCTCCACGGGGGCGCGGCGAAGATCTCGGCGGCGATCTGCTCCGCCGTGGCGAGCATGTCCGTCAGACGTGCGCGGCCGGTGTCGGTCAGCGTGGCGTAGGCCACCCGGCCGTCACGGGCGTCCGTCTCGCGCGTCACCAGCCCGATCCGCTCCAGCGGCGCCAGCCCCCGGGTCACCCCGGAGGCGGTCAGACCCAGCGCCTCAGCCAGATCCACCCGGCGCATCCGACCGCCGGGCGCCTGCCCCAGACGCAGCAGCATCGTGAAGTCGGCCAGGCTCACCCCGTGCAGCCCTCCCAGACTCGCGTCGAACCGCTTCACCAGGGCCGTCTGGGCCCTCACAAGACGCAGCGACGCGTCCAGCGCATCACTCATTGCCACCTCCTTGACTGCTCAAGCATATCAGGAGCTTGAGCAGTCAAGGATTTGTAGTTGATGCCCGGGCGGAGTGGCCGGGCGATGTCCGCTGTCGCCCGGGTCCTGTGTCATCGGGGGCGCGGTCTACGATCAACGCTGCCGTGTGAGAACCGCTTACCACCGGGGGACTTGGGGCTGTGGACGACCGGGATCAGATACTCGCTGACCGCTACCGCCTGGTGCGCCCGCTGGGGCGCGGCGGGATGGGGGAGGTGTGGGAGGCGCAGGACACCAGTCTGCGGCGGCCGGTCGCGGTCAAGGTGATCTCGATCCTTGCGGGTGGCGGCAGTCGGGCCGACGAGGCGCGCGCCCGGTTTCTGCGGGAGGCGCGGATCACCGCCGCGCTTCAGCATCCCCATATCGTGACCGTCCACGACCTCGGTGAGGCAACCACCGGCCAGGGCACGACGCCGTTCCTCGTGATGGAACTGCTCCGGGGCGAGGGCCTGGACGCCGTTGTCCGGCGTGGACCTGTCGGCGAGGAGCAGGTGGCGCGGTGGGGGGCCCAGGTGTGCGACGCGCTGGGGGAGGCGCATGGCGCCGGCATCCTCCACCGCGACATCAAGCCCGCGAATCTGTTCGTTGCGGCCTCGGGCGGCCTGAAGGTGCTCGACTTCGGGATCGCCCGCGCCGCCGACGCCTCGGCTACCGGTGACCGGCTGACCCAGACCGGGTTCATGGTGGGCACGGCCTCGTACATGGCGCCGGAGCAGGCACGCGGGCGCCCCGAGCAGCGCAGCGACCTGTACTCCCTCGGGTGTGTGCTGTTCGAACTGCTCACGGGGCGGCTGCCGTTCGACGCTCCGGACACCCTCGGGTACATCACGGCGCACCTTCACGATCCGCCCCCCGCGCCGAGCAGCCTCGTGTCCGGCGTCTCCGCTCCGTGGGACCGGCTGGTCGGCCGGCTGCTGGCCAAGGACCCGCGCGAGCGATACGAATCGGCCACCGCGCTCGCCGACGAGCTGCGGCGCTTGGATGGTGTGCGGCAGGCCGTACCCGCGGTTCGCTACACCCCCACCGTCGCCGACCGGGAGGAGCGCGGGGCGAGCTCACCGCCTGCGGCTGCCTCCGTGTCCGACGATCTCGCGGCGGCATCCACGGTTCAGGCGCCCGCCGCGCCGCCCGGTGGAACAGGCATGAGCCGGCGCAGCCTGCTCCTGGGGGGCGCGGGCGTCGCCGCGGTCGCGGTCGCCGGAGGGGCGGCGGCGATGTACCTGACCGGCGACCCCGAGCGGGATCCGGTCTCCTGGTCGCAGAAGATCGCAGACGTCGACCTGATCAACTCCGACGGTCCGGACGTCGTCCTGGCCGACGGCCGGTGTCATGTGGCCGCCGGTCACTACTACAAGGAGACCGCCGCGCTCCACACCTTCGACCTTGCCACCGGTAAGCGTCTGTGGAAGAAGTCCCTCGACGCGGCCTGGTCCCGGGAAACACGCTTCACGGTCGTCGGCGGCACGCTGATCGCCCTGACTCGGTACTCCGATAACAAAGGCGGACAGGTGCACGCCTTCGACGCTGCCACCGGCGAGCGCCGGTGGCAGCATTCGGTCTCCAACAGCGCCATGGGGCTGGAAGTGCACCGGCCCAGCGGCCTGCTGATCACCGGAGAGGGCGGTCGCGTGAGCGGAATCGATCCGCGCACCGGCAACGAGCGATGGGCGACCGACGTGTCCTCCCCCTACGACGCCACATGGATCCTGGCCGGCGACCTGATCCTCTGCGGCGGCGGAATCGCGCTGCTCGGCAAGACGGGCAAGAAGCTGTGGACACGTTCCGGCTTCCAGCCGCAGGGCGACCTGGCGCAGCCCCTGGGTGAGGGCCTGCTCTGCTACGAGGAGGGCAGGACAGTCCCCGTCGACCTCGTCTGCCGCAAGGCGGACACCGGTGAGGTGATGTGGCGGAGCCCGTTCCAGAAGACCAAACCGGACACCTTCACCACCGGGGCCTTCCAGCCGCTCGACGAGCTGGTGTCGGGCACCACGGTGTTCCTTCCGCTGGCCGCGGGACCCCGCCGGAAACCGACCGCACTGAACGGACTCACCGGCGAGCAGATCTGGACCTACGGCAGTACGTACCAAGAGGTTGGCCTGAAGGAACAGGCGACGACCAGCGTGGCGGGCGGGTTCGTCCTGCCCACGGGATCGGGACCGGTGTGCGTGGCCGCCGACGACGGCACAAAACGGTGGCAGGCCGACACTCAGAGAGTGCAGACCACCAGCAAATACGCCCTGCTCTCCGGGACAGAGCAGGCACGAGTGTTCCAGCGCTGGACCAGGGTGCGGATCGTCGGAGTGGAGCACGGCCGCACGCTCTGGACAGGCCAGTTCGACAGCACGTCCATGAGCGAGCCTGCCGCGAGCGGCGACTCGATCGTGTTCCTCGACGACGGCGGCACACTGTGGGCGGTGCGCGTGTGACCTTTCGGGCGTGGAAGCCCGGGAATGTGGGAAATCCCCCCAAGAGGTCAAGATCACGACGATACGCTCTTAAGCATCATTTATGAGGCGCCAGGGCGCCTGATGCGCACGTGAAGTGTGCCGCGAGGGGGAACCGTGCAGGGGGCAAGGGACGTTGATATCGAGCGGATTCTCGCCATGGTCGACGCGTCGGCCGCAGTGGTGGCTCCGGAGGACCGAGAGGATCTGTTCTCGGAGTTCGCTGAGGACATGCGGGAGAGCGGCCGTATCCCGGGGGAGGATTCGGCGCTGGCGGACGACGCCGATGCGGGCATTGCCGACACCCATGTCTTCCTCGGGATCGGACTTACTCTGCTCGGCCAGATCGCGGTCAAGGTGGTGTCCGTGGCGACCGACATGGCCGTCGAGCGCGGTATCCGGGAAGCGCTGACCTTCGTGGTGAAGCTGTTCCGCGGGAGCGAGCCGGGGGAGGACTCCCCGGACGACGTGGCCGACGCCGTCACACGTCAGCTGGCCGTGCCGGCAGAGCTCGACGAGGAGACGCTGCGCCTCATCGTGCGGTCCCAGCTGGAGGCATGGGCACGCGCCGAGGGCCAACCCGTCGACCCGGCCTAGCAGACGTGGAGACAGTGGACGACCGCGCCGCCGCGGGCGCGCCGCTCTCCTCGCACCGATCGCGGCAACTGCACTCGCTGAGCCGCGCTCACCGCGCGCTGTGGGCGGTGATTCTCGCTCCCTTCGCGCTGTTCCCCCTGGTCGTCGTGGTCATCGGTCAGAAAGGCGGCGACCCGGTCGCCAACCCCATCGCCGTTCTCTTGTACGGTCTCGCGGTCGGCTGTCTGCCCTTCGCGGCGGTGCTGATCATCGTGATGCAGGTCTGGGCCAGGCGTTCGTACGACCATCGCCACGGCGGGATGAAATACCGCCCCGTGGACTGGTCCGACTCGGCATGGGAACGGGTGCGAGCGGCATTCGTCTCCGCGGGGCTGGATCCCGACCGTCTGCGGGCCGTGAGCGTATGGGACCAGAAGGCGAACCTGCGGGCACGTCACATTCCCCGCCCGACACCGGGGCGGCTGGGGCGGCTGGCCGATTGGACCGTGCCCCGAAACAAGCTGCTCTACGGGACGGGTGCTGTCTTGGGGGTTGCCGCAGCGGTGTTCCAGAACGACCTCTCCGAATTCACCGACACCCCGATGTTCATGGTGTTCCTCGTCTGTGCTCTGGTGGGCATGCTCCCTTTCGCCTGGAGGCATGGCTCTCGGCAGATCCGGTTGAATCTGCGGGATCCCGACAACATCGTGATCATCCCTTCGCACTGGCGGCCCCAACTTCGCCGGGATCCGAAGGCCACGGTCCGGCTGCTGCACGAAATCTCCCATGTGCGGCACGGCGACCCGGGCACACGACGCCTTCTCGCCGTCTGTCCGGGCATCGGGCAGTTCCTCGCGTTCGTCGATGGGGCGACGGTTTCAGCGTTGACAGCGAATACGGGGGTCGTCGCTGCCGGCTTCGTGGGCACGGTCACATTGGGGATCTTGAGCGTACGGCGCGCCGCACGCCTTATCCCACTGGTCCACGAACTGCGGGCCGACACGGAGGCGTGCCGGGACGCCGACACCACAGCCCATATGGTGGCATTTCTCCGAGAGCTGCAGGCCAGGCACTCGAGCGAGGAGAAGGCGCTCCGGCTCGCCTGGCTCACCAACGGCCCTCAGATCCGCGCGCAGCGACGGCGGTTGGTGGTGTCCGTCGTCATGATGGCGGGCTGCGCTCTCACCGTGATCAGCACCGCTGTAGGCGAACTCATGGGCTTCCTCACGATCTCCGTGTAGAACGCGATCCGGTCCCGAGACACCCGGGTGGGTGTGGCAGACCCTTCCTGCACCTCTTCCGCGAGCCTAGCGTCGAGGCATGAACGATGAGCGATTGATTGCGGAGCTGCACGGCAGATGGGTGTTCGGCTGGGAGCGCAACGAGGGGGACGCGCCGTTCGACTTCCGGCGTACCTTCGGCGAGTTCTACGACTTCGACTCTCCGGACCTCCGCCTCTACGACGACTTCGACCCCGAGCAGCGTGTCGCCACGACGGCCACCGGCTACGGCTCGATCTGGGAGCCCCACTTCGATCGGATGGTGTCCGCTCACCATGCCGTGGACGACGGCCCGCACGTCATCGCGAGCCACCATCTGGCCGCGTCGACACTGGCGTTCGTAGCGCGGATCACCACGCCTGACGGTGCAACCGACATCCGTACCACTACCTCGTTGGTCTGGCGTCGAACGCCGGACGGGTGGCGGATTGTCCGCGAACACAACTCGACCCGTGTTCTGTCCGCGGGGGACTTGGACGGCAGGCTGCCGGTGTACGAGGCCGGCTGAGCTCGTACACCGGCTCGGCCCTGGAAGGGGGGCCTCGCTCGGCCGGTACCGGCCCCCTCACCACGCGTCGATCGGGCGATCGAGCACTGACGGTCTCGGTTTCTCAGCCGAGCTGGGTGGGAACGACCGTCAGCTCGGCGATGTTGACCCGGGCCGGCGCCGCCACCGAGTACGTGATCGCGTCGGCCACGTCTTCGGCGGTGATGGCCGTGATCGCCGACCGCATCTCGTCCAGCCCCACCCGAGTGGCCTCGTGTGCGATGGAAGCGCCGAGGTCGGTGATGGCGAACGCCGGGTCGACGGACCGCACTCGTACGCCGCGGGGTCCGAGCGAGGCGCGCAGGTTGCGGGTCAGCTGGGTGACCGCGGCCTTGGTCGCACCGTAGACCGGGTAGTCGACGAAGATCACCTCGGCCGCGATCGAGCCGAGGTTCACCAGGTCCGCGGCCTGTCCGGCGTCCGCCGCGGCGAGGAGGTCGGTGACGAAGACCCGGCCGGTCGCCAGCAGGCCGCGAAGATTCACGTCGATCATCTGGTCCCACTCGGTGGTATCCGCCTCGTCGAACGGCGCTCCGAGCATCACCCCGGCATTGGCGACGACCAGGTCGGGCCGGCCCAGAGCACCACGGACCGTCGCCGCGGCGGTTGCCAACGCGGCGGGGTCGGTGACGTCGACGGCGAGGGGCAGGACGTCGGCGGAGCCTTCCTTGCGCAGGTCCGCGGCGAGGTCCTCCAGCAGCGAGGCCCGCCGGCCGAGCAGGGCGACCGCCGCTCCGGCCGAGGCGAAGCGGCGTGCGGTCGCGGCGCCGATCCCGGCGCTGGCCCCGGTGACCACCGCGACCCGGCCGGCGAGCAGCCCCGCGGACACACCGGGGGCGGGCTGGGGGAAGTCTTCTGAAAGGTTGTTGGTCATGAGGTCGAGCATGTGCGCTGCGCCGGAGGCCAGCCAGGACGGTCTCATCCGGGGTGCGCCACCCCCAGGCAACCCGTCCGCACGGGGCAGCCGGGTGTCCAGGCGCCTCTATCAGTGGGTAGCCGGTGTCCTCATGGGCTGCGCGGGGATCCGGCGATGGATGTCCTCGAGCAGGTCCCGTATCGCCATGTGAAAGATCTCGGCCTGATGTTCGCCGATGAAGGAGGTGTGCCCGAACACCTCAAGGACGACCAGGCCGTGCAGGTGGCCCCATGCGCCGAGGAGGAGAGCGCTCGCAGGAGGCGGCAGGGTTTCCGGGCCGTGCGGAAACAGGGGTTCCAGATGCGCCTGGAGGGCCGGCGAGAGCCCTCGGGTGTCGGCTGCGGCCAATTGCGCCGTGGTGAACCCGTCGAACATCTCGCGCTGGAATATCTCGCACATCCGGCGCATCGCCTGAGCGGTCGGGCCATCGTGGCGTGCCGCGTAATGACGCAGTGGCGCTCCGTAAAGCAGCTGGAATCGCTCGACGTGGGTGATGGCCCATCGGCGATAGCCCTCGGTGGCGGCCAAGAACCGCAGCACAGCCGACTCGTCCGACGCTGCGTCGGCAGCTGCCGACACAGCGTCGGCCAGGTCCCGGTACGCCTTGGTGACGAGCACTGTGACGAGGGCGTCCCGGTTCGGAAAGTAGTGGTACAGCCCCTGGACGGTCATGCCGATGTTGCGGGCGACCCCTCTCAGGGAAAGGGCGTGCGGCCCGTGCTCGGCGATGTAACTCTCGGCGGCCTCCACGATCTCCTGGGTGGCGGCGGCCCGGCGTCGCTGGCGCAGGGTTGGCACGGCCGTCGTATGCGCGTCTGCGGACATGCGGCGATCCTGCGACGGCTGATCCGACGAGGCGTCAGACAGTCATAGCGGGTTAAATTTTCTCACAGGTGTCAGGTAAATCTCCTACTGCTCAAACACCGGCTGTCTCACTAGCGTCGATCTCGGCGACGAAGAGCGCGGCACCGCACGCCCCCTGACGGGGGGGACTGACGGGGTGACAGGGACTCTGCGGTGCAGTGAGCCGGCTCCTGCCCGGCCGACGCCCCTCGCCTATCGCAGAAGGCATTGAAGGAGATCATCTGTGTTCGAACGTATAGCCGAACTGGCGATTCGCCGGTCCCGGCTGGTGCTCATTTTCGCCGTCCTGGCCTTAGCTCTCATGAGCGCGGTAGGTGCGGGCGCCTTCGACAAGCTGAAGGGGGGCGGCTTCGACGACCCCGCCTCCCCGTCCACCCGAGCGGCGGAGGTCATCGACGAGAAGTTCGGCGGCGAGACCAACCTCGTCCTGCTGGTCCGCTCCCCCGAAAGCCGCGTCGACACCCCCGCCTCCCGAAAAAGCGGCCAAGACCTGCTGGCCGACCTCAAGAAGGACAAGCGGCTCAGCAACATCGTCTCGTACTGGGAGACGAACAGGCCCGACCTGCGCTCCAAGGGCGGCCGCGAGGCCATGGTGCTCGCCCACGTGAGAGGCGACACCACGGAGCAGCGGGAAAACGCCAAGGAGATCCTCGACACCTACAGCGGCACCTACAAGAACACACTCACCGTCCAGGCCGGAGGAGGCGCCGCCGTAGGTGCCGACCTGTCGAACCAGGTGGTCGAGGATCTGATCCTCGCCGAAGCGATCGCCATACCGCTGACCCTCGTACTGCTCCTGATCGTCTTCGGCAGCGTGGTCGCGGCCCTGCTGCCGCTCGCCGTCGCGATCTTCGCCATCATGGGCTCGTTCGCCCAGCTCTTCCTGTTCGGCAGCGTCACCGATGTCGCCGACACCGCGACCAACCTCACCACCGCACTGGGCCTCGGACTGGGCATCGACTACGCCCTCCTGATGGTCAGCCGCTTCCGGGAGCAGCTCGCGGCCGGGGTGAGCGTGGATGACGCCGTCCGGCGGACGGTGCACACCGCGGGCCGCACCGTCGGCTTCTCCGCCGCGACAGTCGCGGCAGCCCTGGCGGCGCTCCTGGTGTTCCCGCACTACTTCCTGCGCTCGATGGGCTTCACCGGAGTCGGTGTCGTCGCCATCGCCGCGCTGAGCACCCTGTTCGTGATGCCCGCCCTGCTGAAGGTGCTGGGGCACCGGGTCAACAGCGGGCGGCTGCCGTGGGCGAAGTCGCAGCGCTCCGACGCCCGGGAACCCCTGTGGGGACGGCTGGCGCGTACCGTCATGCGGCGGCCCGTGCTCACCGCACTGCCCGTCCTCGCCGTGCTGCTGTTCGCGGCGAGCCCGCTGCTGAACATCACCTTCGGCACACCGGACGAACGCGTGCTGCCCAAGGACGCCGAGAGCCGCCAGGTCTCGCAGGTACTGCGAGAGAAGTTCGGCGGCAGTGAGGACTCGGCCCTCCACATCGCCATCGGCCAGTCCGTGGACAAGGCCCCGTTGGCGTCGTACGCGGGCCAACTGTCCGCGCTCGAGGGCGTCGAGCGGGTCGAGACCAGCACGGGAACCTACACCAAGGGACAGTCCGCTGCGACCGGCCCGGCCAACTCCGCTCTCGGCCGGCCCGACGCACAGCGGATCAGCGTGGTGAGCAGCCTGACCCCGAAGTCGGAAGCGGCCGAGAGCCTGGTCAAGCAGGTGCGCTCGGTCACCCCGCCCCCTGGGACCCACCCCCTGGTCGGGGGGAATGACGCGGTACTCGTCGACGCCAAGGAATCCATCGCCGACAAGCTCCCCCTGGCCGTGGCCCTGATCGTCTTCACCACCTTCCTGCTGCTGTTCCTGTTCACCGGCAGCATCGTGCAGCCGCTGCGCGCACTGGCCCTCAACCTGGTCAGCCTGGCAGCCACCCTCGGCGTGATGACGTGGATCTTCCAGGACGGCAACTTCTCCTCACCGCTGGGCTTCACCGCGCAGCCGATGGAGATGACGATGACCGTGCTGATGTTCTGCATCGCCTTCGGCCTCTCGATGGACTACGAGGTGTTCGTCACCAGCAGGATCAAGGAACTCCACGACCACGGAGCTGACAACGAGACCGCCGTGGTCAACGGTCTCGGCCACACCGGGCGCATCGTCAGCGCGGCTGCCTGCCTGCTCGCGGTGAGCTTCTTCGCCTTCGGCACCGCCAAGCTCAGCTTCATGCAGATGTTCGGCCTCGGCAGCGGACTGGCCGTCCTCCTCGACGCCATCGCCGTACGCGGCATCCTCGTCCCCGCCGCGATGCGTCTGCTCGGGAAGACGGCCTGGTACGCGCCCGGCTTCCTGCGCAGAATCCACATGCGGTACGGCATCAGCGAAAGCGGCCCCGAGCCGACGTCCACCCCTGGACCCGCGGCAGTGGCTCCGGCACACATGGAGAACTCGACCAGGGTCTGACCAGGCGTGCTGTCCGGGTAGGTGTATCCGGCGCCGCCGCGGCGCCACCGTCCTTACCGTCGGCTGCTCGAAGTTCTCTGATCAAGCTCTCACCTGCGTGGATGATGTATCGGCACGCGTAGTGCCCGCGGGGTGGGGTGTGCGGGCGGCGGGTGTGGCGAAGGATGCGGCCACCACGAGTATCAGGACCAGGAACAGCGCGTTGCGGAGTCCGAAGTGTTCGCCGAGCTGGCCGAGTGAGGGCGGTCCCACGAGGAAGGCGACATAGCCGAGGGTGGCGGCGAGGGAGACCCTTGCGGCGGAGTTCTCGCCGGAGTCGCCGGCCGCGGAGAGCGCGACGGGGAAGCCCAAGGACGCGCCGATGCCCCACAGGACGGCGGCCGTCGCCGCGATGGCCTGGTTGTCGACGAGGATCACGAGTGCGATGCCGACGGCTCCGACGATCGCGCTGGCGCACAGGGCGGTCGCTCGTCCGTAGCGGTCGACGAACCGGCCGCCGGCGAAGCGGCCGACGGTCATCGAGGCCGCGAAGACCGCGTACACGGCCGATCCGAGCGCGGGGTCGAAGCCATGGCCGTCGACCATGACCAGCGGCAGCCAGTCGTTGGCTGTTCCCTCGGCCATGGCAAGGGCGAGGATGATGCCGCCGATGAGCAGCAGTCTCGGTTCCTTCCACACCGCGGGGCGCGCGGAGACCTGCGCGTGCGTGCCGCTGCCGCTGCCGGTTCGTCGGCCCACTTCGGCGGGAACGTAGCGGATGGTCGGCACCAGTACGGCCAGTACCACGGCGGTGACGATGGCGAGATGCCACAGGACGGGGAACGAGACGGCGGTCAGAATCATGCCGCCGACCGCGCCGACCACCGTGCCGAGACTGTAGAAGCCGTGCATCGCGGGGAGGGTGGAGCGGCCGAGCAGCCGTTCCACCTCCGCCCCTTCGATGTTGAGGGCCACCTCGCCGCCGCCCATCCCGAGGCCGATGAGCCCGAGCCCGAGGGCCACGACCGCGTCCGCGCCCGCCGCGGCCCCCAGGCCGATGACGCCGGACCCCGCGGCGGTCGCCAGTGTTCCGGCCGCGATGAGGGGCCGGGCGCCCCAGCGGGCGACGAGCGGCCCCGAGCACAGGATGCCCGCCATGGACCCGACCGAGAGCCCGAACAGGACCAGGCCCATGCGTCCGGTGGAGGCTCCGAGCAGGTCGCGTACGTCGGGGGTACGGGTCACCCAGGAGGCCATGGCCAGTCCGGGCAGGAAGAACAGGGCGAACACGGCGGTCCGGCGCCGGCCGGGGCTGACAGTCACAGGGAATGCCTCACAGGAGATGACCGAGCACAGGAGTCCGAAGGAGTCTGTACGATCGTACACACTTCGGCGGGGTCGCCGTGTGACACATTGGGGGCGTGAGCGGCACACGGCGTGAGATCCCGAACGATCCCGGACGCAAGGACCGGATCCTCGACGCCGCTCTCGACGTCATCGCGGAGGGCGGCGTTCACCGGACGACCCATCGCAAGATCGCTTCACGGGCCGGTGTCCCGCTGGGCTCGCTGACGTACTACTTCGACGGTATGGACAATCTGCTGGCGCTGGCGTTCGCCCGCCTCGCCGACACGATGTCCCAGCTCTACCGCCGCACCGTGCAGCGCGCCGGGTCGACCGCCGAGGCGGAGGCGGCCGTGGTCGAGCTGATCTGCGGGCCGGCCTACGCCACTGACCGCGACATGACGCTCATCTTCGAGATGTACGCCTACGCCAACCACAACACCGCGGTAGCCGCGACCACCCGCTCCTGGCTCGCACGCAGCCGGGAAAGCCTCGCCCTGCACTTCACTCCCGGAGTGGCCCGGGCCCTCGACGCACTGATCGAGGGCTGGCCCATGCACCGCCGCTTCGACGCCGCCCCCCTCAACCGGCAACTCGTCGCCGGAGTCGTGCACGCCGTCGTCAACGCCGCGTCTGCCCTCCCCGACGAACAGCTCTGATCGCTCGGGGACTTTCGACTTGTTGAGGACAAAGTATGGACGGTTCGGGGTGTTGTTCGTACGCTGGGCGTCGATTTCGTACGGACGTCTGCGTGCATCACGGCGGAATGCCGCTGCACCACCCGTACGTGGACGAGCTCCACTCCATGACCGCGGTCCGCCGTCGGTCGCTCCGCCTAGCGCCCAGCAGGAGGAAGAGTGACGCCACGCAAGTACCCGAGCCCCCGCAGCCATCGCCGTAGGCCACGAAGATTCGCCGGCCTGCTCCTCGCGGCCCTTCTCACCGGCGGTCTCGCGACACCGGCCGCCGAAGCGGACGAAAAGCCCTTCGGTGACCTGCCGCCCCAGGAACCCGGCGTCACCCTCCGCGTCTTCGACATCCAGTCCCCGCTGAGCAAGCTCTGCGACCTCAAGCCGGCCCAGACCCCCAACGTCGACAAGCTGATCCCCAACGTCGACTGGTCCTCCACCGAGGGCTTCGGCTTCACCGACAACTTCGTGTCGCAGATCATCGGCAACATCAACGTCCCCACCGACGGCACGTACGCGTTCCGCCTGATCAGCGACGACGGCTCCCGGCTGCTCATCGGCGACAAGAAGGTCGTCGACCACGACGGACTGCACGGCGCCGAACCCAAGGACGGCGAGATCGCCCTTACATCCGGCTACCACGCCCTGCGCATCGACCACTTCGACCGCGGTGGCGAGCAGCAGGTCACCCTCCAGTGGAAGCCGCCGGGCGCCGACGACTTCTCCCTCGTCCCGAACTCCGTGCTCAGCACCGACGCCGGCGTCGTCCGTGTCACCGCCCCCGGCCGCAAGGAGTGCGAGGGCAACTACGACACCCCCGGCGACGGCCTCCCGTTGACCTCGGTCAACCCCGGCTACACCCTCACCGATCTGCGTCCCGAGGGCTTCGAGCCGCAGGTCTCCGCGATGGACTGGCTGCCGGGCGGCAAGCTCGCCGTGACGACGTGGGGCGGCAGTACCAAGACGGAGGGAGAGGTGTACGTCCTCGACCACGTCACGGGTGACACCGGCCCGGAGAAGGTGACGTACAAGAAGATCGCCGGCGGCCTGAAGGAGCCGATGGGGATCAAGTACGTCGACGGAAAGCTCTACGTCTCGGAGAAGCACCAGCTCACCGAGTTGTCCGACCTCGAGGGCGACAACACCGCGGACGAGATCCGCAAGGTCGCCGAATGGCCGTACGGAGGGAACTTCCACGAGTTCGCCTTCGGACTGCTCTACGAGAAGGGGAACTTCTATCTGAACCTCTCGGTGGCCATCAACTACGGCGGTGCGACCACCGATCCGCAGCCCGCCGCGAACCGCGGCACCACCATCAAGGTGAACAAGAAGACCGGAAAGGTCAGTTACCTGGCCGGTGGCCTCCGTACGCCGAACGGGATCGGACGGGGCCCCGAGGGCGATCTCTTCGTCACCGACAATCAGGGCGGCTGGCTGCCCGCCTCCAAGCTGGTCCACATCAAGCAGGACCGCTTCTTCAACCACTACACCAACCCGGACGGCCCGTTCGACGACCGCCAAGTCACCAAGCCCGTGCTCTGGCTGCCGCAGAACGAGATAGCCAACTCGCCCAGCACGCCGATGCTGTTGAAGAAGGGGCCCTTCGCCGGGCAAATGCTCTTCGGCGACGTCACCTACGGCGGAATCCAGCGCGCCGACCTGGAGAAGATGGACGGCGAATACCAGGGCGCGGTGTTCCGGCACACCCAGGGCCTGGAGGCCGGCATCACCCGTATCAGCACCGGACCGGACGGTGCGATCTACGCCGGCGGTCTCGGCGCCGACGGAAACTGGGGCCAGGAAGGCAAACTCCGCTTCGGCCTGCAAAAACTCACGCCGAACGGCACCACCGCCTTCGACATCAAGACCATGCGCGCCACCCGCGACGGCTTCGAACTCACCTATACGAAGCCCCTGTCGGAGGAGACCGCCGCCAAGCTGACGAACGGCGCCTACTCCGTCGAGCAGTGGCGCTACGTCCCCACCCCGGCGTACGGCGGCCCCAAGGTCGACGAAGAGACTCTTCCCGTCGCAGCCGCCCGACTGTCCGACGACCGCCGCACGGTCCGGCTCACGATCCCGGGCCTCAAGACCGACCGGGTGGTGCACGTACGCTCACCGCGCCCCTTCGCCTCGGACACCGGTGAGCAACTGTGGTCCACCGAGGCCTGGTACACGCTGAACGCACGTCCTGGCCCCGAGCAGCCCATCACCTCGTACGACGCGGAATCGGCACGCCTGACGGGCGGAGCCGCCATCGACACCGAGCACGCCGGCTACACCGGCGGCGGCTTCGTCGACGGCTTCGGCACGCAGGGCGCCACGGCCACCTTCGAGGTCGACGCACCCGCGAAGGGCAGCTACGACGTGGCGCTGCGCTACGCCAACGGCCCCAACCCCTTCACGGGCACCAAGACCATCGGCATCACCGTCAACGGCGGGCAGGCACAGCAGACCAGCCTCCCCTCCACCGGCGCCTGGAACCGCTGGTCCACCAAGACCGAACGGCTCTCCCTGCGCAAGGGCCGCAACACCATCGCCTATACCTATCGGCCCGAGGACACCGGCCACGTCAACCTCGACATGATCGAGGTGCGCAGACCCGGCAGCCGGATCGACCTGTTCTCCGGCGGCAGCGTCTCCACCGCCTGGCAGCACACCGACGGACGCGGCGTCGAATGGCCGCACACCGCCGAGGACTCCATCGAGGTGTGCTGCGGCGACATCCGCACCAAACAGGCTTTCGGCGACTTCAGGCTGCATGCCGAATTCCGGGTGCCGAAGCTGCCGGACGATGTCACCGGGCAAGACCGCGGGAACAGCGGCATCTACCTCCAGGAGCGGTACGAGATCCAGATCCTGGACTCGTTCGGAGTGGAGAAACTCGCCTCGAACGAGGCCGCGGCCATTTACAACAAAAAGGCCGCCGACCTGAACGCCGCCACCGCACCGGAAACCTGGCAGACGTACGACATCGATTTCCGCGCGGCCCGTTTCGACGCCGCGGGCCAGAAGACCGATGACGCCAGGATCACCGTGGTCTGGAACGGCAAGAAGGTCCACGACAACGTGGCAGTGGACGGCCCGACCGCCGCCGGCGACGCCGAATCGGCGGCGACGGGCGCGATCCGGCTCCAGGACCACGGCAACAAGGTCCGCTTCAGGAACCTCTGGATCGAACCGCTGGACTGACAGCCACAAAGGGAACTGTCCCGGGCCGGTGAACCCACCGTGCGTGAGAACGCGTGGCTTCGTCGGACCCGGGACGCTCAGGTGCGGCGCCGCTCGTGGCGTGCCCGCCGCACGAGTTCATCCGCGGCCTGTGGCCAATGGGTGTGGTCGAATGTGAAGCCGGTTTCAAGTAGCCGGCCCGGCACGACGCGGCGGCTCTTGAGCAGGAGTTCGGTGTCGGATCGCAGGACGAAGGCGCCGATCTCGGCCATCCACTTCGTGGCCGGCAGGCCCACCGGAGCGCCACCCGCCTTTCGCAGCGCGTGCATGAATGCCCGCTGGGGGAGGGGAGTGGGGGCCGCGAGATTGACCGGTCCGGTGATGTCGTCCCGATCGATGAGGAACGTCGTCGCGCGGACGAAGTCGTGGTCGTGGATCCAGGGCATGTACTGGTCGCCGCCCGCGACCGGCCCGCCGAGGCCGAGCCGCGCCAGCCACAGCAGGTAGTCGAATACGCCACCGCGGTCGGGGCTCATCACCATCGCCGAGCGCAGGGCCACCTTGCGGGTGCGCGGCGTCTGGGCCCGTTGCTGCTCCCGCTCCCAGTTCTTCGCGATCTCGACGCTGAAATCCCAGTAGCGGGGGACATCGGGTTCGCCACCGCCGATCACTCCCGTCGCCTCGTCGTGAGGTGCGTCGAAGCGGTGGGCGTAGATGGTGGCGGTGCTCATCTGGAGCCAGACCTGGGGAGGCCGTCGGGCAGCCGCGATCGCCTCGCCCACGACGCGCGCGGAGTCCACCCGCGAGTCCATCATGGCCCGGAGGTTCTGCTCGGTGTAGCGGCAGCTGACGCTGCGGCCGGCCAGGTTGATCACGACATCGCTGCCGTCGATCGTCTCCGCCCAGGGGCCGAGAGTTCTGCCGTCCCACCGGAGTTCACCGTCCTGCGTCGGCCGTCTGGTGACCACCACGACCTCGTGGCCCGCGGCGGTCAGCGTGCGGTTGAGTATGCCGCCCACCTGACCGGTTCCTCCGGGTATCACTATCTTCACGGTGCTTCTCCCCTCCCGCGGCGCACCGCGATGTCGGACCGACGTAGGAGACGGCTTCACCGGCTCCTACTGCGATTTCAGTAGCTGGTCCAGTGACTTCAGTAGCCCGCAGTGCCAGTAGCCGCACGACGACGGGACACGTCCTCCCGGGCGAGGCTGGGTGGGCAATCGAGGAACGGATCTGGAGTGGCCTGACATGGCAACTTTTCTCTATCGACTGGGCCGTACGGCCTTCCGGCGACGAGGCTACGTCGCCCTGATGTGGCTGGCCATCGTGGCCGCCGTGGGTCTGGGTGGTGTGCAGGCGTCGGAGGCTTCCAGCGATGACTCCTCGATGCCGGGGATCGAGTCCCAGAAGGCCTACGATCTCATGCGGCAGCGCTTCCCCGGAGCGAGTGCCGACGGCGCCGGCGCCACGGTCGTCTTCGTCGCCCCCGATGGGCAGAAGGTGACCGCGACCGACAACAGGAAGGCCATCGAGGAGACGGTGGACTCCCTGGGCAACGGCTCGCAGGTGGCCAGGGTCGCGGATCCCTTCGAGTCGCACGCCGTCAGCAAGGACGGTTCGACGGCGTACGCGACCGTCACCTACAAGATGGCGCAGGACAAGGTCACCGACGCCAGCCGTACGGCGGTGAACAAGGCCGCCGACCACGCGCGTGAGGCGGGCCTGACCGTCGAGACCGGCGGCTCCGCGATGGATGCCGGCGGTGGCGTCAGCGGGGTCGCCGAGATCGTCGGCATCTCGGTGGCGGCCGTCGTGCTGCTGATCACCTTCGGCTCGCTGGCCGCGGCCGGGCTGCCGCTGCTGACCGCGATCGTCGGTGTCGCCGTGAGCCTGTTCGGGATCATGATGCTGGCCCACCCGCTCGGTCTGTCCTCGGACACCAGCACCCTGGGAATGATGCTGGGCCTGGCGGTCGGCATCGACTACGCGCTGTTCGTCGTCTCCCGCTACCGCGAGGAGCGTGGCAAGGGCCACACGCCCCAGGAGGCGGCCGGTCTGGCTGTGGGTACTGCCGGCTCAGCGGTCGTCTTCGCCGGCCTCACCGTGGTGATCGCGCTGGCCGGCCTGTCGGTGGTCGGGATTCCGATGCTGACGAAGATGGGCCTGGCCGCCGCGGCGGCGGTCGTGATCGCCGTACTGGTCGCGCTGACGTTCGTCCCGGCGTTCCTCGGGTTCTGGCCGAACGCGGTGCTGGGGCGCCGGATGCGCAAGGGGTCCAGGACTGACGTCGCGGCGGAGAAGGCGGAGAAGGCGGAGAAGGCGGAGAAGGGCAGCAAGGAGAACTTCGGCACCCGCTGGGCCCGCTTCGTCCTGCGCCGGCCTCTCCCGGTACTGATCCTCGGTGCTCTCGGGCTCGGCGCCCTCGCCGTACCGATGGCGTCCCTGCAACTGGGTATGCCGGGTGACGAGGCCAAGTCCACCGCCACCACCGAGCGCCGCGCCTACGACGACCTCGCCAAGGGCTTCGGCCCCGGCTTCAACGGCCCGCTGACCATCGTCGTGGACGCCAAGGGAGTGTCCGACCCCAAGGCCGCCGTGAGGACGATCAGCGAGAAGATCGGCGACACGAAGGGAATCGTCTCGGTCTCGCAGGCCGGCTTCAACAAGGCCGGTGACACGGCGGTGTTCCAGGCCACCCCGACCACCGCCCCCACCGACGCGAAGACCAAGACCCTGGTCAAGACCATCCGCGCCGAACGTCCCGCCCTGGAGTCGGACACGTCCGCGACCTTCGAGGTCACCGGCACCACCGCACTGAACATCGACGTCGCGGCCAAGGTCCAGTCGGCACTGGTCCCGTACCTGATCACGATCGTCGGCCTGGCCGTCGTGCTGCTGATGGTGGTCTTCCGGTCCGTCTTCGTACCCCTCAAGGCGGCGCTCGGCTTCCTGCTCTCGGTGCTCGCGGCCCTCGGCGTGGTGGTACTGGTCTTCCAGCAGGGCCACCTCGCAAGCCTCTTCGGCGTGGAGCAGACCGGCCCGATCATGAGCCTGATGCCGATCTTCCTCGTGGGCATCGTCTTCGGACTGGCCATGGACTACGAGGTCTTCCTGGTCTCCCGGATGCGGGAGGCGTACACCCACGGTGAGTCGGCCAAGCAGGCCGTGGTGTCCGGGTTCCGGCACAGCGCCCGCGTGGTGGTGGCCGCCGCGCTCATCATGATCGCGGTTTTCTCCGGATTCATCGCCGAGGACGGCTCCATGATCAAGATGATCGGGTTCGGCCTGGCCATCGCCGTACTCTTCGACGCCTTCGTCGTCCGTATGGCGATCGTGCCCGCCGTCCTCGCCCTGCTCGGCGACAAGGCCTGGTGGCTGCCGAAGTGGCTGGCCAGGATCCTGCCGCGGGTGGACGTGGAAGGGGAAGCACTCAGCCGCCGGCCGGACGGGAACCAGGCCCCGGACGCGGGCCCGGCCCCGGCCCCTGACCAGCCGGTCGAAGCGCGCGTCTGACCGACTCCGCCCGCCCCTGGGCCGCCCGGGACAAGGCCTCGGGCGGCCCACACGGCCGCCCTCCCGGCCAACGGCGACCATCGGCGACCATGGACCCAGCACTCCCACCCGGAGAAACACGATGACGAGCAACCTCGAACGGTACGCGGAGCGCCACTCCCGGGCCGCGGACGTGGTGATGGCAATGGCGCTGTGCGCCCTCACGATCTTCGGAGCCCAGATCAGCACCTCCGAATTCTCGCCCCCGGAGAATGTGTGGCCCGCCCGGATCCTCGCCTTCGTCTGCGGCGCCGCCGTCCTGAAATCCCGCAGCCACCCGCGTGCCGCACTTGCCGTCACCGTGGCGGCCGCCGCCGTCATGACCGGCCTGGACTACCTGCCCAGCCCGCTGCTGCTGGCTCCCGTCATCGCCGCCCTCTACTGGCTCGCCGCCCTCACCGACTCCCGAACCACCGCGATCTACGGCTACCCGACCATGGCCGTGCTGGTGGCCACCTCGCTGTCCGCCGCCCCGCTCGGGGACAACATCATGCTCCGGTCCGTGGGCACGGTGGTGTGGCTGCTGCTGGCCCTGTCCCTGGGCGGCATGAGCCGCTTCAGGCGCGCCTACCTGGAGTCCGTGCAGGCCCGCGCCGCGCACGCCGAACGTACCCGTGAGGAGGAGGCCCGGCTGCGCGTCGCTGAGGAACGTATGCGCATCGCCCGCGAGCTGCACGACGCCATCGCCCACCACATGGCCGTCGCCAACGCCCAGGCCGGCACCGCCGCCCACCTTGCCACCACTCAACCGGAACAGGCCCGGAAGATCCTCACCGACCTGGTCGGCACCACCTCATCCGCGCTGCTGGAACTGAGCGCCACGGTGAGTGTGCTACGCGAGACCGGCGCCCCGGAGGCCGACCCTCTGGAGCCGACCCCGGGTCTGAGTCGTCTGCCGGAGCTGGTGGCCCGCTGCGAGTCGGCCGGTCTGACGGTCACGGTCACCACCGAGGGAAGGGCTCGGCCCCTGTCTCCGGGGGTGGACCTGACGGCGTACCGGATCATCCAGGAGGCCCTGACCAACGCCACGAAACACGCGTCCGACCATGCGGCCCGTGTCCGGCTCGTCTATTCGGACTCACGCCTGCTCATCACCGTGACCAACGAGGGCACTGCCGTCACGCCGTCGCTTCCCGGCGGCGGCTACGGCCTGATGGGCATGCGTGAACGCGCCCACTCCGTCGGCGGCGACCTGCGCGCCGGGCCCCGTCCCGAGGGCGGCTTCGAAGTCGCCACCGCCCTGCCCCTCCAGCCCGAGCCCGAGCCCCAGATCCAGATCCAGACCCAGACCCAGGCGGAAGCCCTGGCCGAACGACAAGAGGAAAACCGTTGACCATCCGTGTCCTGCTCGCCGACGACCAGGCCCTGCTGAGGGGCACGTTCCGGCTGCTGATCGACTCCTGCGAGGACATGGAGGTGGTCGGCGAGGCGGCCGACGGGCAGGAGGCGGTGGAGCTCACCCGCGCCCAGCAGCCCGACATCGTGCTCATGGACATCCGCATGCCCGGCACGGACGGCCTGGCCGCCACCGCCGCCATCTGTGAGGATCCCGACCTGGCGGGCACCCGGGTGCTGGTCCTGACCATGTTCGAGACCGAGGAGTACGTCGCCCAGGCGCTGCGCGTGGGGGCCAGTGGCTTCCTGGGCAAGTACGTCACCACGGACGCGCTGCTGTCGGGGATCCGTACCGTGGCCGCGGGTGAGGCCCTTCTGTCGCCGGGCGCCACCCAGGCCCTGATCACCCGCTTCCTCACCGCTCCCGCTTCAGGGACACCCCTCGCCCCGGTGGAACGCCTCGGTGACCTCACCCCCCGCGAGCAGGAAGTCACCGTGCTGGCAGCTCAGGGCAAGTCCAATGACGAGATCGCCGAAGAACTCGTGCTGAGCGTCCTGACGGTGCGCACCCACGTGCAGCGTGCGCTGACCAAGCTCGGCGCCCGGGACCGCGCCCAACTCGTCGTCATTGCCTATCAGAGTGGCTTGGTGCGTCCCGAGTCGGCTGGCTTCTGACCGACTTCGGGACTCCCGGCCCCGCTCCGGTCAGGGCGTGGGCGATGTGGAACTGCTGCCGTGCCTCGGCACTGCGGCCTGCCGCCGCATAAGTGTTCCCGAGTCGGCGGCGGACCTCCGCCTCCAGTGGTGTGCTCGTGTGCTCGGTGAGCGTGGACAGGGCCTCCTGGTGCAGCGCGACGGCCAGGCGCAGGTCTCCCTGACCGTGTTCCGCGGCGCCGAGCAGGGACAGGCTCACCGCGAGCAGTTGCAGATCCGCGACCTCCCGGGCCAGGTCGGCCGCCCGTCTCAGCAGGCTCCTGGCCTCCACGTGCCGCCCGAGCGCCAGGTGGGCCTCGGCGGCGAAGCCCAGGGTTTTGCTGATCATCCTGGGCCGGCCGATCTTCTCGGCGAAGGCAAGGGAGGTGGCGTAGTACGCGAGCGCCTCCTCGTGCCGCCCCTGTTGGTCGAAGATGGCGCCGAGGTTGCAGTTCGACATGCCGGCCAGCCAGTCGTCGCCGAGTCGGGCCGCGAGCTCCACCACCTCGCTGAGGTGGGCGACCGCCTCCGCGGTGCGGCCCATCGCCCGCTCCGTGGCGCCCAGCCCGGCCATCGCCCGGGCCTGCTCGCGCAGGTCGCCCTGGCGGCGGGCGAGGCGCAGCGCGTCGGCACTCCAGGCGTGCCCCGCTGGGAAGCGTCCCTGGTAGATGTCGGCGATGGCCATGCAGTTCCGCAGCGAGGAGGGCATCCTCTGGTCGGCGGCTACGTCCGCGCAGCGCAGCGCGATCTGCAGGGCCGCCCGGCACTCGTGGAAGCGGCCCTGGCGGACCAGATGGTCGACCATGCTCTCGGCGATCCAGCAGGCCAGGTCATGCTCCTCGACGGCGGCGGCGCAGGCCACCACGTCGACCAGTTCACCGCCCGCGGCGTCCAGCCATGCGGCGGCGTCGAGCCAGCCAGGGAAGGGGGAGCCGGAGACGTCCGGGCCGGTCGGAAAGCCCTCGGGACCCCAGTCGCTGGCGATCCGGCCGGCGGCTGTGTAGAGGTGCAGCACGGCGGTACGGTCCGCGGCGGCCTCTTCGGGCGCCGCGGCGGCGAGGCGGCGGGTGTGATCCCGTACGAGGTCGTGCAGCCGGTAGCGGCCGGGCCGCGGCTGCTGCAGCAGACTCGCGTCGACCAGGCGTTCCAGGAGATCCTCGGCGTCATCGCGGGAACGGCCCAGCATGACGGCAGGGGTGAGCGGGTCGAATCCGGCGGTCGGCGACAGGCCCAACGCGCGGAAGGCGCGCCGCAGTTCGGGCGCGAGCTGGTCGTACGACATCCGGAAGGCGGCCTCTACGCTGCGGTCATCGGCCCGCAGCTCGCCGAGCCGGCGCGCGTCGTCCGACATCCGGTCCACCAGGTGGGCCAGCGTCCAGGACGGGCGGTTCTGCAGCCGGGCGCCCGTGATCCGCAGCGCCAGGGGCAGACCGCCGCAGCGCCGGGCGAGTTCATGCGCGGCCTCTGGTTCCCGCTCGGCGCGCGCCTCACCCAGGAGACGCGTGAGCAGCGTGACCGCCTCGCCCGTGCCGAGGGGCTCCGCGGTGAGCCGCAGGTCGGCGTCGAGACCGGACAGGCGCTGCCGGCCGGCCACCAGCACCCTGCTGCCCGGACCGGCGGGCAGCAGGGGGCGCACCTGCTCCGCGCTGCGGGCGTCGTCCACGACCAGCAGCAGTCGCAGGGAGCTGGTGGCCGCGCGCCACGCCGTGACCAACTCGTCCAGGTCGTCCGGCAGATCGCCGTCGGCACCCTTGACGGCACGCAGCAGCCGGTGCAGTGCTCGCTGCGGGCGGAGGCTCTCGTGTGCGGCGCTGTGCGCGTGCAGATCCACGAACAGGCAGCCGTCCGGGTACTGGTCGTGGAGCGTCCAGGCGGCGCGGACCACCAGCGCGGTCTTGCCGACGCCCGCCGTGCCGTCCACGGCCGCCACCGACACGGCCCCGTCGGGCACGGGCGCGGTGAGCAGGGCGAGTTCCGCCTCCCGGCCGACGAGGCAGGCGGTGTCGCCGGGGAGTTCGTTGCGCCGCGCCGGCGGTTGCGCGGGCGCGGACGCTGCCGCGCGCTGCCGCGCCGCCCGGCCGAGCAGCAGCAGGTCGTCCCGGCGCAGGACGCCCTGGTGTACCCGGCGCAGTTCCTCACCGGGCTCCACCCCCAGTTCGGCGCGGAGCCGGTCCCGTGTCTCCTGGTAGGCGGTGAGCGCCTCGGCCTGCCGGCCGCTGCCGTACAGCGCGCGCATCCGCAGGGCGGCGAGCGGCTCGTCGTACGGCTCCGCCGTGGGCGCGGACATGAGGTCGTCCAGGGCATCCGTATAGCGGCCGAGGAGCACCAGGCACTCCGCCCGCTGTTCGTGGAGTGTGCGCCGCTGCCGGGCGAGACGCTGCCGCTCCGTGTCCGCGAACGGTCCCGGCAGGCCCGGCAGCGGCTCGCCGCGGAACAGCCGCAGGGCCCGGGTGCAGTGGTCGAGGGCGGTGGTCAGTTCGCCCGCGGCCTTCGCGCGCCGGGCGCCGACGGTCTGTTCGGCCAGCTGAGCGATGTCCGTCCGCGCGCCGCCCGGCACGAAGCGGTAGCCGCCGTGCTCGCCGCGGATCAACGACTCGGCAGGCCGGGCTCCGGGCACGTCAAGTGCCTTGCGCAGCGGGTAGACGTAGCTCGGCAGGACCCGGCGGCCCGTCCCCGGGGGCTCGGTTCCCCATACGTCGTCGAGCAGTTGCTGGTGGGTGACCACTGTCTCCGTACGGAGCATCAGCGCGGCCAGCACCGCCTGCCGTCGTACGGGGCCGATGTCGAGCGGTGCCCCGCCCCGGCGGGCTCTGACCGGGCCGAGCAGGTCGATCCGCAGCCGTCCCGTCGCTTCTGCCGGATCCGCTCCCGGATCCGCTCCCGACTCCGCCGGAACCGTGCCGACCTCGAAGTCCCCCATGGCCCCGCAGCCCCTCAAGTCCCCAGCCCCCCAAGTCCCCTGCTTCAGCGAGATTTCATCGGCATTGCATCGCCTCGCGAAAGGGTTTCGCAAGTTGTGTCGGGCCCCGGTGCGCCTTCGCTCCGGCCCGGTCGACGGGACGGGTTCCGCCGGTCCCGATGGCGAGAACGGAAAGCGAGCCACCCCGTGAGCAATACCCCGCAGCCGGACCCCCAGCAGGGGTCGCCAGGCACGCCCCCGTTGCCGGTCCCGCCCCAGCCGCCGGTCCCGCCCCAGTCTCCGGGCACGCCTTCGGCCTGGTCGCAGCCGGTCCCGGCGACGTCGCCGCTCAGCGGTGGCCCGGGATCGGGGCGGCCGCGCGGCGCCCGTACGCGGCCCTGGCTGATCGGTGGCGGTGTGGCCCTCGCCGTGGCCGCGATCGTCGGTGTGGTCATCGCCATGTCAGGGGGTGACGGCGAAAGCGCCGCGGAGGGGAAGCAGTCCGGCGCCCCGGGCGGCGCCGCCGAGCCGCAGGTGCCGACGGCGGCGGCGGGAAAGTCGTTCACCAAGGTGCCCGAAGGGTGCCGGCTGATCAAGGCGTCCACCATCGCGCGCATCGCACCGGGAACCGAGTGCAAGCCGTCGCAGTTCGACAACGCCACCATGGCAGCGATGATCACCAGGATGCCGAGCTGGGACATGCCGTTCGGCTCGGGCGGCGGGTCGCTGAGCCTGGACGTGAACCTCACGGTCAGCCCGTCGGCGAGTGGCATGTTCGACGTGCACAAGAAGAGCGCCCTCGAGGCATTGAAGAAGGTGCGCACGATCACCGACTCCCGGTCGCTGGGCGGGCTCGGCGAGGACGCGTACGTCGTGCATGGTGTGGACAAGGACCCCTTCGACCTGGCGGAGGCTCAGGTGATCGTCCGTGAGGGCAATGCCGAGTTCACGGTGAGCCTCACCTACGACACCAAGGACTCCGGCAGGAACCAGCAGCAGGCCGAGGACGCCGTCGTCGCCGCCGCCCGCGACGTACTCGGTTCGCTGAGCTGACCCGCGTCCACGATAACGGTGCACACACAGGCACACGGCGGCAGCGACCCCACGGTTCCGCAGCCGCATACGAAAGTCCTCCAGCCGCACACGAAAATCTTCGAGCCGCACACGACGGTCCCGCACACGCAGGTCCCGCAGCCGCAGGGCCCTGGCCGGATCGGCCCCTACGAGGTCTTCCAGCTCCTGGGCGAAGGCGGCATGGGCCGGGTCTTCCTGGCCAGGTCGCCGGGATCGCGCCTGGTCGCCCTGAAGGTCATCCGGCCCGAGTACGCCGAGACGCCGAACTTCCGCGGGCGTTTCCGGCGCGAGGCCGACGCCGCCCGGAGGGTCAGCGGGTTCTACACCCCTCCGGTGCTCGACGCGGATGCCGACGCCCCGCAGCCCTGGCTGGCCACCGCGTACCTCCCCGCGCCGTCCCTGCACGACGTCGTACGCCGCTTCGGCGTGCTCACCGAGCCGGCCCTGCGGGCCCTGGGCACCGGCCTCGCCGAGGCGCTGCTCGCGATCCACGCCGCCGGAATCGTCCACCGCGACCTCAAGCCCGGCAACGTACTCGTGGCAGAGGACGGGCCCCGTGTCATCGACTTCGGCATCAGCCGGGCGGCGGACGCGACGCAGGTCACCCGGACGGACGCCGTGATCGGGACGCCGGGGTTCATGGCCCCCGAGCAGATCGTGTCGAGTCGCGAAGCCGGACCGGCGGCCGATGTCTTCTCCCTCGGCTGCGTCCTGGTCTTCGCGGCCACCGGCCGGGGCCCCTTCGGCGCCGGAAACTCGGCCGAGATCCTCTACCGGGCGGTCCACGCCCCGCCACTGCTGGACGGCGTACCCGAAGCGATGCGTCCGCTGGTCGCGGCCTGCCTGGACAAGGACCCCACCCGCAGGCCGCCGACCGGCGCGGCGCTGGCCGCGCTCGGCCCCGCCGAACCGTCCGCGCTGCTCACACCGGGCCTGCGGGACGACATCGCCACCCGCGAGGCGCACGCCGCCGTCCTGGTGGCCGCACCCCCCATGCCCGTGACCTCGCTGACCCCGGTGGACCCGAGCAGGCCGAGCCGCCGCCGCTTCGTGTGGATCGCCGTGGCCGGTGGCGCCGCCGCGGTGGCCGCGGGCGCCGCGGTCGTGGCCGGGCGGCGGTCGGAGCCCGGCCGCACCCCGGGCCACGGCGGTGGCGCGGGCACCACGGTCCGGCCGCGGGCCAAGGTGCCCGCAGGCCCGAAGCCGCGGTGGTCGAGCCCGCTGCGGCGGGTGGAGAACGGCCAACTACGGCTTCTCGGCCCCACGTTGGTGCACTGGGACAAGCAGACCGCCATCGCCTACGACACCACGACCGGAAAGGAACGCTGGACGGCCAAGCCCCGCATACCGTCCGACGCCTCCAGCGGGCCGGACTGGCTCACGGTCCGGGGCTCGACGCTGTTCGGCACAGCCTGGGCGGGTGAGCGCGGCTACCTGCTCGGTGTGGACGCCAAGGGCGACCTGAAGTTCACCCACACCGTCACCGAGCAGAAGGACACGGGGTCGTACGCCGACCAGGTCCAGGACGTCCTCAGCGTCGCCGGCTCAGTCGCCGTCATCAGCACCAGCGGCCATCAGGGCTACAGCGTGTGCGCGGTGGACCTCGCCGAGGGGTCGGTGCTCTGGTCCCGTACGGTGAACGGCTCCGACTTCCAGGCCATCGCCGACGGGCGCGATTGCTTCTTGCAGGACAACGGCAACGTCCACGGAATCGAGCTGCGTTCCGGCGAGGTCCGCTGGACGGTCCGAGACGTCATCAAGCCCGGCGCCTACCCGAAACTGGCCACCGACGGCAACGCGCTGCTGGTCACCCACGTCAAGGTGTGCGCGTTGAGCACCGCCGACGGCCGCGACCTGTGGACCGCCGTCAACGAGACGACGAACCTGAGCCCCACCACGGTCCAGGGCAACCGGGCCTACGTCGCGGACGGCCAGGGCACCGTCTTCGCCCTCGACCCGCGCCACGGCGGCCAGCGGTGGCACACCCCGAGTCCGCTGACCCTCAACCCCTCGGGCGCACTCGACCCGGGCCCCTCCGCCACCGAGTCCCTGGTGGCGCTCTCCCTGTTCGGCGCCGTCACCCCGGGCTTCATCGTGCTGCGCGCCTCGGACGGCAAACCGCTGTGGGCGCACCAGGCCTCCGGGGCCGAAGCCAAGAGCAAGAAGTCCTGGTCGGTGCAGACCTCCGGCACGACCGTCTACGCCGCGTCCGACACCACCCTCTACGCCTTCCGGAGCCCCACCCCATGACCACGCAGGGCGACGCGACCACACACAACGCCACCACACACATCGGACCGTACCGGGTGATCCGGGAACTCGGCGCGGGCGGCATGGGCCGCGTCCATCTGGCCGCGTCGCGCAGCGGCCGTGCCGTCGCCGTCAAGGTCGTACGCCCCGAACTGGCCGCCGATCCCGGCTTCCGGCGGCGCTTCAGGGCCGAGGTGGACGCCGCCCGCGCGGTCGGCGGCGCCTTCACCGCGCCCGTCGTCGACGCCGACCCCGAGGGGCCGCAGCCGTGGCTCGCCACCGCGTACATCCCCGGCCCCTCGCTCACCGACGCCATCGGGGCCCACGGGCCCATGCCCGAGGCCACCTTGCGCGTGTTCGGCGCGGGCCTGGCCGAGGCGCTGGCCGCCATCCACCGCGCCGGACTGGTCCACCGCGACCTCAAGCCGTCCAACATCTTGCTCACGCTCGACGGGCCCAGGGTCATCGACTTCGGCATCAGCCGGGCCGTCGACGGGACCGTGCTCACCGCGGAAGGCCAGATCATCGGGTCGCCCGGCTTCATGTCGCCCGAACAGTCGACAGGGGCCGAGCTCACCCCCGCCAGCGACGTGTTCGCGCTCGGCGCCGTGCTCGCCTTCGCCGCCACCGGCGCCCCGCCCTTCGGCACCGGCGCGGCGCACGCACTGCTCTACCGCGCCGCCCACGAGGAACCGGAGCTGGACGGCGTCCCGCAGGCCCTGCTCGGCACCGTCGCCGCCTGCCTCGCCAAGGATCCCGCCCGGCGTCCGACCGTCGCGCAGCTACAGGACGGGCTGCGCCCGGCGACCACCGCGGGCTGGCTCGGCGCGGTCGAGTTGCAGGTGACCGAGGCGCGGCGCAGCCTCCGCGACGAGATGCGCACTCCGCTGCTCAGCAGGCGCCGGGTGCTGGCCGGCGGCGCGGCGCTCGCCGTCGCCGCGGCCGCCACGGGCACCGCGCTGATCCTCCGGTCGCGCGACGGCGACGGGGGCCCGACCGCCACCCCCGAACTCTCCTGGACCACGGACCTCCCGCAGCCCGGAATGTCCCTCCTCGCGGTGACACCGTCCACCCTGCTGTGCGCCGGGGAGACCTCGGGGGTCTGCGTCGACCGGGCCACCGGCAAGCACCTGTGGCAGGACCTCAGCGGCCAGAACACCGACGCCGCCGCCGACAACAAGCGCGTCTACACCGTACGCACCGACGGGAAGGTCCACGCGTTCGACAGCCGCTCCGGGAAGGAGCTGTGGAGCGCGTCCCCGGCCGGGGACGGCGCGCCGGAGATTGAGTTCGCGAACAGCTCGCTGCTCGTGACCAGAAGCGACGGGCGCCTCCAGGGCATCGACGCGTCTTCCGGTGCGGTGCGGTGGCAGACCCCGGACATGGGCGGACCCACGGTCGTCGGCACCACCCGGGCGGACCAACTGATCGTCTGGGGCCGCGAGTCGAACACGTCCACGACCGCGGTCCTCAACGGATACACCGCCATCGCGTCGGACACGGGCGACCGCCTGTGGTCCAAGGACCTCGTCGCCCTCTGTACGCCGTCCGAGGGCGAGGTGCTCTACGCCATCGACGGCGATATGCGGCTGCTCGCCCTCAAGCCCGCCGACGGCGACACGCTCTGGAGCAAACCCACCGGTCTGCCGCTGACGAACAGCGCGATCCTCGGCTGGCAAGGATCCCTGGAGCTGCGCCAGGGGACCCTGTTCTGCTACCCGGCCACCGGAGCCGCCGGCGCGACCGGCGGGCTGCTCGCCGCCTTCGACCCGAAGACGGGCAAGACCCTGTGGAGCGTGCGGACCGCGGCCCGGGGGATGCGGGGCTACGACCGGTCCGGTGACACCGTCTGCTACCTCGACCGGGTCCTGCACGCCGTCGACGCCCAAACCGGGGCGAAGCGCTGGACGGCAGGCTCCGGCCTCGGCGAGCTGCAGTTCCTGGGCGCCGTACGCGACCTCTTCGTCCTCGCGGGAGAGAAAGGGCTCTACGGCTTCGACGCCGACACCGGCGAACAGCTCTGGCACCACCCCGTCAGCGGTGGCTCCGGCTCCTGGTCGGCGCTCCCCACCGACGACCACGTCTTCGCCAGCTGGTCCGGCAAGCTCTTCTGCTTCTCGGTCTGACATAAGTGTTGACACGTGGATTTCCGACGGCCGTTTGCCGCGCCGCATTGTTGGTTAGGGTGGTTCTCGGGGGTGCGGCATCGCGGTGGCGGCGGGTGACATGGCGCCGGCCCCGACGGGAGGGGGAGGGGTGCATCGCATCTGCCGGATGGTCTGCGACGGTGTGCGACCGGACGCGGTGGGCGGGTGACCGGCCGGTCGGCGCCCGCGGTGCTGCCGCCATCGCTGCGCGGGTGGCTCGGGCTGATCGCGGCCCTCGCCGGGCTGGTGGTCGTCGTGCTCGGGGTTCTGTACGCCGGCGACAGCGAGCCCGGCACAGTGGACGCGCGGATCGGGACGGCGCTGTACGGTGTCGGGCAGCCGTGGCGTCACATCGCTCTGGCCACGGACTTCTTGGGGGAGCCCGTGGGAGCGGCGACGCTGATCGTGGCCACCGTGACGGGCTGCCTGCTGCTTCGGCGTCCTCGCGCGGCGGTGATCGTCGTTGCCGGGGTCGGCATGACCGTGGGGACGGCGACGCTGCTCAAGTCCCTGGTGGGACGCACCATCCACGACGGGAACCTGTCCTACCCGAGCGGGCACACCGCCTTCCTCACCGCGCTCGCCCTCGTGGTGGCGCTGCTCGCGACCGGCCGGCTCGGCCTCGGCAGGACGGCCGGCACATCACTCGTACTCGCCGCGGCGCTGGTTGCCGGCGCCACCATGGGCTGGGCGCAGGTCGCCCTGGGCGCGCACTACCCGACCGACGTCCTCGGCGGCTGGTGCACCGCGCTTGCGGTGATACCGGCGACCGCGTGGCTGGTCGACCGGATGGCTGACCGGCGCCTCGATCGGATGGCCGGTCGGACGGCCGGTCGGATGGCCGACGCCGGTCGGCGGGAGCGTCGCTGACGCCACGTCATATCACGTATCACGCCAAGCGGCGGAATACGGGTTTCACCGGTCGTCCGCCCAGCCAGGGGGTGGGGTCAGCGGCGTCCAGTGCCTTCCGGTACACCGCACATGCCTGGGCCACCACATCGACGGTGTGATCGATGTCGGCGTCGTCGAGCGCGCTGCTCACCACGAACGACGGGGCCAGCACCCCGCCCGCGAGGAGCCGGCGCAGGAACAGGGTGCGGTACCGCTGCGACGGCTGCCCGTTCTCGTCGAGGGTGGCGAAGACCAGGTTGCTGGCCCGGCCCCGGACGACGATGTGGTCGCCGACGCCCATATCGGCCGCGGCCTCGCGGACACCGGCGGCCAGCCGCTCGCCGAGGGTGTGCAGCCGCGCGGTGACGCCCTCTTCGGCGTAGGTGTTGAGCACGGCCATCGCGGCGGCCAGGGAGTGCGTTTCCGCACCGTGCGTGGTGGACAGCAGGAACACCCGGTCGCCGGAGTGACGCAGCCCGCCCAGCTCCATCAGATCGCGGCGCCCGGCCAGCGCGGAGACGGCGCATCCGTTGCCCAGCGCCTTGCCGAACGTCGAGAGGTCGGGGACGACGCCGTACAGGCCCTGGGCGCCCGCCTCGGACCAGCGGAAGCCGGTGATCATCTCATCGAAGATCAGTACGCAGCCGTGCCGGTCGGCCAGCTCGCGCAGGCTCGTGAGGTACCCCGGCGGCGGCTCGGTGTGGGTGGCGGGTTCGAGGATCAGGCAGGCGACCTCGCCCTGGTACCGGCTGAGCAGCTCCTCCGTGGCGGCCAGGTCCCCGTAAGGGAACGCCACGGTCAGCTCGTTGGTCGCCGCAGGAACACCGGCGGACATCGGCGTGGTGCCGATGAACCAGTCGTCGACGGAGAAGAACGGATGGTCGGCGCAGATGGCCACCCGCGGGCGCCCGGTGGCGGCGCGGGCGAGGCGCACCGCGGCGGTGGTGGCGTCGGAGCCGTTCTTCGCGAACTTCACCATCTCGGCGGTCGGCACCGTGGCCAGGAAGCGTTCCGCGGCTTCGACCTCCACGATGGACGGCCGGACGAAGTTGCTGCCGCGGTCGAGTTCCCGCCGCACCGCCTCGATCACGCGTGGATGGGCGTGGCCGAGGCTGACCGATCGCAGGCCGGAGCCGTACTCGACGTAGCGGTTGCCGTCGATGTCCCATACGTGGGCACCGCGGCCGTGGCTGATGACCGGGGCCAGATTTTCGGGGTACTGGTCGTCGCCCTTGGCGTAGGTGTGCGCGCCCCCGGGGATCATGGCGTGCAACCGCTCGTTCGCCAGCCGCGACCGGGGCAGGACGAACCCCTCGGTGTTTTTGGTGTTTTCGGTGGCCACGCCAACCTCAACTCTCTTTCTACGTCAGGGCCTCGGCGAGGCTCGGCGCCTCCCGGTCCCGCTGGGACATCGATGTGACCGGCAGCGGCCAGGGAATGGCGAGCTCCGGGTCGTCGAAGGCGATCGTCACGTCCTCGGCCGGATCGTGCGGGCGGTCGATCCGGTACGAGACGTCGGCGGTTTCGGTCAGAGCCTGGAAGCCGTGCGCGCACCCCGCCGGGATGTACAGGGTCGTCTGCGTCTCGTCGGACAGCTCGAAGAAGGCCCGGTTGCGGTACGTCGGCGAGTCCGTCCGCAGATCCACGACGACGTCGAAGATCCTCCCGTACGAGCACCGCACCAGCTTGGCCTCACCGGCGCCGGAGCGCAGGTGCAGGCCGCGCAGCACGCCCCCGACCGAGCGGGACAGGCTGTCCTGAACGAAGGCGTCCGGGTCGAGGCCCACCGAGCGGACCACGTCGGCGTCGAAGGTGCGGCAGAAGAAGCCGCGCTCGTCGGCGTACGGCGTCGGCTCGAACAGGTACGCGCCGGCGATCTCTGGGACTTCGGTCGCTTTCATGGAGACTCCTGCCGAGCGTGGGCGTGGGTGTGGTCGGTCGCCGGGAACAAAGTCGTGGTCAAGGCCGTGAACTGGTGGGCGAGTTGCCGCGCGGCGGCCCGGTTTCGCTCGGCGAGGGTCTGCCGTAGCTCCGCCGCGTGCTTCTCCAGATCCCGGAACTGCTCGAGCAGCCGGTCGGCGTCGACCTCGCGCGCCGGGTGGCAGTACGCGGCGAGGCCCATCCGAGCCATGAGCGCGTCGCTCTTCGCCGCATAGCTGAGGGCGAGCACGGGCGTGCCGGTCTTCAGCGCGCAGATCAGGTTGTGGTAGCGGACGGCCACCACGGTGTCGGCGGCCGCCATCTCCTTCATCAGGTCGGCCAGTGAGGCCGGTTCGGCCGCGGTGACCAGCGGTGAGTCGACCGCGTCGAGGATCGCGGCGACCACCGACACATCGCACTGGTCGCCGGTGAGCAGCCGGACCGGCCTGCCCTCCTCGACCAGCGTGCGGACGAACCGGATCGTCCCGTCGAGGTAGCGCCGGTATATCTCCTCGGCCCGGGCGCGGTCGTCGTTGCCGCCGTGGAAGTCCATGACACCGAGGCAGACGGGACCCGGCGAGCCTGTTGGCGTGCTCACTTGTGGTGTCGGCAGGGAGAACGCGAGGTCCGGGTAGACCTCGTCGCGCGCGGTGTCCACACCCATCGCCCGCATCGCGTCGCGGGACTGGGCGTCCCGGTACGACCGGTACGCGGCCAGCCGCGCCGACCAGCGCACCAGGGCCCGGGTCGGCCGGTTGCGGATCTCGGCGGCGCCGACGCTGACCAGCGCGACCCGGGTGCGCAGCAGCCGGCCACTCGCGCAGAGCAGGAACAGCGAGTACGGGAAGCCCCACGGCCGCAGCGGCAGCGTGGCCTCCAGGACACCCATGCCCGGCACGATCACCACGTCGTGCCGGCGCACCCAGGCGGCGGTACGGAAGACGTCGATGAGTTTGCCCAGACCCTTCGCCGTGATCGCGCTCGCACGGGACGCGGTCCGGTACTCCGCGCGGTTCCAGTGCAGCCGCGTGGCGGGGATCCCGAACCGGGCCGTCACCGCCTCGGGCCCGCCGCACAGCGCGTCCACGACCGCCTTCGGGTGCTCGGCGCGCAGGTACCCGAGCACGGCCTCGAGCGACCCGTCGTTGCCGAGGTTGCCGGAGCCGAGCAGGCCGAACACCCCGACGCGTACCGGGGTTTCGTCCGCCGACGTCATGCGTGCCTCCCCTCACGGCCGGCGACCAGGGCGTCGACGGAGACGGTCAGCTTGGCCGGGTCGACCGGGGCGCGGTCCTCGACCCGCTCGCCGGCGCCCGGCCGGACCCGGCTGCTCATCCAGGCGGCCACGTGGCGGTAGCACGCGCGCCGGTCGGCCGGGGACAACGGCGCCCGCCGGATCGCCGCGACGAAGCCCCAGACATACTCGGCGAGCAGCCGGGGCGTCGGGTGCAGCGGGCCCGCCCGGCGCGGGTCCAGGTTGACGCACCGGGAGCGCTTGGAAGGGTTCGCCCGCTCGGCGCGGGTGGGGTGGTCGCGGCGGAAGTACAGCAGCTCCGGCACCTGGTGGAAGGGGCCGTGCAGGGTGATCTCGGCGACGAAGGTGCGGTCCGCGTGGTGGTAGCTGTCGAGCGGTTTCACCCGGCGCAGCGCGTCGGCCCGCAGCACCCCGTAGAAGTCGTCGCCACCCGGCTCGAACAGCAGACTGCGGAAGCGCTCCGGCGGGTGCGGGGAGTCGGTGGCGAGCCCGTACTCGTACGGGACCTTCACCTGACCGGCGCCGTCGATGACCGCCTGGCCGGTGTGCGCGAGGATCACGTCCGGCCGCTCGTCCAGCGCCTCCACGCAGCGCCGCAGCAGGTCGCGGGCGTACAGGTCGTCGTGCGAGGCCCACTTGAACAGCTCGCCGCGGCATTCGGCGAACACCCGGTTGTGGTTCGGCGTGGCGCCGATGTTCCGGGGCAGCCGGAGGTAGCGGATGCGTGAGTCCTGCGCCGCGTACCGGCGGCAGATGTCCTGGGTCGCGTCGGTCGAGGCGTTGTCGGAGATGACCAGCTCGAAGTCCTCGTAGGTCTGGCCGAGCAGGGCGTCGAGCGACTCGGCGAGGTACTCCTCGCCGTTGTACACGGGCAGGCCGATGCTCAGCCTGGGTCGGTCCGTCATGAGGTCCTCACTTCGGGGACGAGGTTGTGGTGGTGCTCGCGCAGGGCGGACCGCAGCTGCAGCCACCACACGGCCGAGCTGCTCAACGTCGCGGCGGCGACGCCCCAGGCCGAGCCGACCGTGCCGGCGACGGCCGCGCCGCCGAGCCCGCCGCCGACGTAACAGGCCGAGGCGAACAGCTGGCAGCGCAGGCTGCGCCGGGCCGCGCCGAGCGCGCGCAGCCCGGCCGCCGCGCCGGTGCCCAGGCCCGCGCCCGCGACGCCGAAGGTGATCGCCACGATGAGCTCCGAGGCGGAGTGCCAGACGCCGCCGAGTACGAACTCGCCGAGCCGGTCCGGCACCATCAGCAGCGGCGTGCCCCAGAGCAGCGCGGCGGCGGCCTGCCCGCCGCCCAGCAGGAGGCAGAACGTGCCGAGGCGGTGCGGGGCCTGCCGCAGCACCCGTGCCGCCTCCGGGACGGTGACCAGGGACAGCCCCATCAGTACGGCGAGGAACGGGCCCATCAGGAGCTCGGCGCCCCGCACCGCACCCACCGCGCCGAGCCCGACGATCGCGCCGAGCCCGTACGCCCGCAGCTGGTTCGCGCCGCTGAGGCTGACGTTCTCGACCAGGTACCGGTAGCCGAGATCGCGCTGCTCACGAAGCCACCCGCGCGCCCCGGCCATCCGGGGCCTGATGCCGGACTGGAGGCAGCCGTACGCGGCGGCCACCGCGGCGGACGCGCCCCAGGCGAGCACAAAAGCGGCCACGCTGCCCACGCGGGCGGCCACCACCATGGCCGGGACGAGCGCGACGCCCCACACGAGGTCATTGACGAACGCCTTCCGACCGGTGCCGGCGGCGAAGAACGCGAACCGCCAGGCGTCCTGCAGCAGCAGCGCCGGCAGCACGACGCCGAGGACGGCGAACGCGGTCCCCACGCTGCCGCCGAGGGCAAGCCCGACCACCAGAGATGCCGCGCCGAGGGCGGTCCCGACGCCGAGCGCGGTACCCGACGACCGGGCCACCGCCCCGCGCCAGGACGTGTCCGACACACCGCTGAAGCGCACCACGAGCGGGTCGGTGGCCAGCCCGCGGGAGACGTTGAGCACCACGCCGTAGGTCACCCAGGCCAGGCTGAACACGCCGAACGCGGCAGGCCCAAGCGAGCGTGCCACGTAGACCCCCACCGCGAAGTTGCTCAGGCTGGAGGCCGCCTGGTCGGCCAGTCCCCAGGACAGCCGGCCGACCATGGCCCGCTTGGCGGTCGGGGCCGCCGATGCCGTCGCCTTCTCCCGCTCTGTGGTCATCGGCGTCATGCCTTGATCAGCCCGGCGCCGTGCAGGGCGCCGGCCGCGGCGGCGACGGTGTCGAACGGCAGCCCGGACCGCTCGGCGACGTCCAGCAGACTGTGCTCGCCGTCGGAGAGGCTGAGCACCCAGAGCATCGCCATCTGGGCCTGCTTCGCGTCGCTGCGGCCGCCGAGCGAGTCGTACAGCCCACGCCGCCCCAGCTGCGGCTCGCCGTAGGGGCTGAGGTTGACGTACCGCCGGTTGCGGTCGAGGACGGCGAATGCCTCGCGGCAGACGGCGAGCGTGTCCGCCATCGCCTCGGGGGAGACGAAGTCCAGGTTGTCCGCCGAGGTGTGGTATTCGGGGTAGCCGGCGTACGGGGTACGGCTGAGCGAGCCCACGCCGAGATCGAACCCGGGCGAGCAGAACTGCCGCTCGTCATAGCCGTACGGAGTGAACTCGTTGACTTGGTGCGGGCGTTCGGAGGCGTGCAGCACATGCCGCATCACCCGGTCGATCTCCGCGTCGCCGCGCCTGCTCTGCTTGTACGTCAGCTGGCCCGGGTCGCCGGCGCAGGCCAGCACCAGCCCGTGCTTGACCCTTCCCCGAGCTCTCGGCTCCGCTCGAGCAGGGGATACCCCATTCACCCGCTCCGCGTTGCGGGCCAGCCAGGTGATCGCCCCGATGGTGCCGGGCGCGAAGATGAACCGGTAGGTGTAGTACGGGGTTTGCTCGGCCAGCGCCCGCGCCAGGAACGTCGCCACCGCGATGCCCGCCAGATTGTCGTTGGCCAGCGACGGGTGGCAGACGTGGCAGGAGACGATCACCTCGTCGGCGATCTGCCCGGGGACCACGTGCTCGGCGTAGGTGAGGTGGCCATCGGCGAGAGTGGAGTCGATGCGCACCTCGTAGTCGCCGTCCGGGAGCGCGTCCAAGGTGTCCTGGGCCAGGCAGAAACCCCACTCCGGCTTGTAGTAGCTGGTGCGGTACGGCACCCAGCTCGGGTGGTCCGGCAGGGTGTGCAGATGCGCGCGGAGTTCGGCCAGCGGCATGGTCGCCGACACCGGCACGCTGTAGCCGAGCACGTGCAGACTGGACGCGGCGAAGTCGACGACCCGATTGCCGGCGGTGTCTGCGATGTACGCGTCGCGGATGTTCCACTCCTGCGGCACCGTCCAGTCGAGCACCTGAGTCCCGGTCGACACCTCGTGCACCCGCAGCGGGACGTACTCGCCGACGATCTCCAGGGTGGCGCGCACACCGTCGCCGGTGATGCTCCGGCACAGCGGGTACAACCGCTCCACCAGCGCGTGCATCTGTTCGCCGGCCGTGGTCATCGGCGCCACCGCAGGGTGTCGTCGACGGCGCCGGCCTCGGACGCCGCGCGCAGCACGGCCAGCCGGGTGAAGCGTCGCTCGAAGTCCTCCCGGGTCAGCCCGTGTTTCCGGTAGGCGTCGGCGAGTTCGAGCGCGCCCTGCTTCACCGTCCACTCGCAGTCGAAGCCGGGCAACGCGGCGCGGAACCGGGAGAAGTCCACCCGGTACGACCGCGGATCCGCACCGGTCTCCCCGGTGATCACCACCTTGGCACCGGACACCGCCTCGGCGACCTGCTCGGCGATCTCGGCGACCGTGACGTTGTTGATCTCGCTGCCGATGTTGAACGCCCGGTCGTGCACCGCTTCCCGCGGCGCCACCAGCGCGGCCGCGAAGGCCCGTGCGATATCGGCGGCGTGCACCAGCGGGCGCCAGGGGGTGCCGTCGGAGAGCACCAGCACCTCGCCGGACAGCAGCGCGTGGCCCACCAGGTTGTTCAGCACGATGTCGGCGCGCAGCCGGGGTGAGTAGCCGAAGGCGGTGGCGTTGCGCATGAACACCGGGCTGAAGTCGCCGTCGGACAGCGCGTGCAGATCGTCCTCCACCCGCACCTTGGACTCCGCGTACGGCGTCACCGGGCGCAGCGGGGCGTCCTCGGCCACCAGGTCGTCACCGCCGGCGGCGCCGTAGACCGAGCAGGTCGACGCGTACAGGAAGCGCCGCACTCCGGCGTCGCGGGCCAGCCGGGCCAGCCGCACGGACGCGTGGTGGTTGATGTCGTAGGTGAGATCCGGCGCCAGCGCTCCCAGCGGGTCGTTGGACAGCGCGGCCAGGTGGATCACGGCGTCCACCCCGGCCACGTGTTCCGCCGTGACGTCGCGCAGGTCCACCCGATGCCCCGCCGGGTCCGCGGGAGTCGGGCCCAGCACACAGTCGGCGAACAGGCCGGCGTCAAGGCCGACGACCTCGTGCCCGGCGGCGCTGAGTACCGGGGCCATCACGGTGCCCAGGTAGCCCTGGTGTCCGGTCAGCAGTACGCGCAAGGTTCATTCCCCCAGGTTGAGAGTGAGTTTGGTGACGGCGAACGCCTCGGCGTAGCGCGCGTGGCATTCGATGCCGCGGATCCGCGCGAGACCGAGGAAGGCCTCCCGGTCGTACCAGGGCCGGTGCCGCTGCGAGGGGTAGTGCTCCTGCAGCAGCCGCACCTTCCGCTCGGCGATCTCCGGCGGCAGCGGCTGGTACGCCACCGGGCGGTCGAGGTCGCCGTCCCACTTGACGATCTCGTAGCCGAGGACCAGGTGGTCGCGGAAGGCGGTGGGTATCAGCTTCGCCAGGCTGCGGTGGTCCTGGTGCGCGTCATCGGTGCGCGGCGCCAGCACCAGATCCGGCTCGGTCCGCGCGCGCAGCTCTTCGACCGCGGCCTTGGCCTCCTCCCAGTGCGCGGGCAGCCGGCCGTCCGGCAGCTTGTGCACGGTCAGCCGCAGGTCGGCACCCGGGCAGAAGGCGGCGAGCGCGGCTCGCTCCTCCTGCTCCCGGTCGGTGCCGCCGCCGGAGAGCACCAGCGCGTCGACACGGATGCCCGGCCGCGCGAGGCACAGCGTCAGCAGTGTGCCGCCGGCGCCGATGGCGATGTCGTCGCAGTGCGCGCCCACCGCGACGATCCGGTCCAGGCGCCCGGCGCCGAGCCGGATCACGCTCTCGCTCCGGCGATGTCCCGCTCCCACACGGCCCAGGGGCGGTCGCCCCGGGCGTAGGCGGCATCGAGCGCCGCCCGCTCCTTCACGGTGTCGGTCGGCTTCCAGAAGCCGCGGTGCTGGTGCGCCACCAGCCGGCCGCGCTTGGCCAGTTGGGCGCATCCGTCGGCGACCAGGTCCCCGTCCTTGGGGATGTGGTCGAAGACCTCCTGGCGGAGTACGAAGTAGCCGCCGTTCTCCCACAGCGGCAGTTCGCTCACCGGGGTGATGCCCCCCACCAGGCCGTCCTCGCCCAGGTCCACGCAGTGGAACGAGGACTGTGGCGGCACCACCATCATCGACGCACCGGCGTCGCGCCGGGCGAACCGGTCGATCATCTCCGGCAGCGGGGCGTCGGTGAGCACATCGGCGTAGTTGGCGAGGAACATCTCGTCGCCGTCCAGGTGGTGCCGCACCCGGCGCAGCCGCTCCCCGATCGGTGACTCGGTGCCGGTCTGCACGAATGTGATCGTCCAGTCGGCTATGTCGGTGGACAGCAGCTCGGTCCGCCCGCCCCGCAGCACGAAGTCGTTGGACGTCGTCTCCTCGTAGTTGAGGAAGAAGTTCTTGATGTGGTGCGCCCCGTAGCCGAGACACAGGATGAACTCCGTGTGCCCGAAGTGCGCGTAGTAGCGCATCACGTGCCAGATCAGCGGTCGCGGCCCGACCATCGCCATCGGCTTGGGCACGTCGTCCGCGGCACCGCTCCGCATCCGCATCCCGTAACCGCCGCAGAACAGTACGACCTTCATGCTGCTACCTCTTTCACGACGCGACCTCGACAATGCTCAGTTCCGGGATGGGAAAGACCAGCCGGCCGCCCCAGGTGTGCACGAAGGACAGCTGCTCGACCAGCTCGGCCCGCAGGTTCCACGGGAGGACGAGGACGTAGTCGGGTCTGTCGGCGGCTATCTGCTCGGGCGGCAGGATCGGGATGCGGGTGCCCGGGGTGAACCTGCCGTGCTTGTAGGGGTTGCGGTCGACCGTGTACGGGAGCAGATCGGGCCGGATGCCGCAGTGGTTGAGCAGGGTGTTGCCCTTGCCCGGGGCGCCGTAGCCGACCACCGTCTCACCGCGCTCGGCCGCCTCGATGAGGAACCGCAGCAGGTCCCGGCGCACCTTGGCCACCCGAGCGGAGAACTCGGCGTACCCGGACAGCTCCCGCAGCCCGGCGGCCTTCTCCCGGGCCAGCACGTCGGCCACCTGCCGAGTAGGCTCGCCGGCCACCTCGGCCGGCCGGGCCCACAGCCGGATGGAGCCGCCGTGCGTGGGCAGCAGCTCGACGTCCACGAGCGCGAGTCCGCCGCTCGCCAGCGCCCGGATGGCGGAGGCGACCGTGTAGTACTGGAAGTGCTCGTGGTAGATCGTGTCGTACTGGTTCTCCTCGATCAGGGTCAGCAGGTGCTGCACCTCGATGGAGACCCAGCCGTCGTCCGCGACCAGGGCGCGCAGCCCCCGGGTGAACCCGACCACGTCGGGGATGTGCGCGTACACGTTGTTGGCCACGACCAGGTCCGCCGGGCCGTGTTCGGCGCGGACGGCCGACCCGGTGTCCGGGGACAGGAACTCCGTGAGCGTCGGCACACCGGCGTCCCGCGCCGCGGCACCGACGTTCACCGACGGCTCGATGCCCAGGCAGCGGACCCCGCGGTCCACCACGTGCCTCAGCAGGTACCCGTCGTTGCTCGCGACCTCGACCACGAAGGCGTCGGGGCCGAGACCCACCCGCTGTACGGCGTCGGCGACGAACGTACGCGCATGCTCCACCCAGGAGGTCGAGAAGGAGGAGAAGTACGCGTACTCGCTGAACGTCTCCTCCGGCGTGATCAGCGGCGGAATCTGTGCCAGCCAGCAGTCGGTGCAGACCCGCAGGTGCAGCGGGTACGCCGGCTCCGGCTTGTCCAGCTGGTCCGCGGCGAGAAAGCTCTCACATGGTGGCGTCGCCCCGAGGTCGACGACGCTCGCCATCGCTTCCGAGCCGCAGAGTCGGCATCGTGTCATCTACTGTCCCCATCCCCCCTGTTCGCGCGGGTGTCCCCGCCGCGAGCCAGCGCTGACCGTCCCGCGATCGCGGTGCGGTACTCCTCCACCAGGCGTTCAAGACCGACGGCCGGGCTGAAACCCTGCTCGTAACGGCGCCGGGCCGCCTGGCCCATCTCCCGGTTGCGGTCCGGTCCGGCCGTGATCCGGCGCAGGCAGGACGCGAGCGAGGCGGGCTCGCCCGGCCGGTGCAGCAGCCCGGTCACCCCGTCCTCGACGAGTTCGACGAAGGCGCCGTGACCGGCGGCGACGGTCGGGACCCCCGCCGCCATCGCCTCCACGACCACCAGGCCGAACGCCTCCAGCCATGTCGAGGGAGCCACCACGGCGACCGACCGCGCGATGGCCTGCCGGCACTGAGCCGTGTCGTACAGGCCGACGTACCGCACGTCGTCCCGGCCCGCCGCCCAGGCGGTCACCTCTGGCTCCAGCGGCCCCGCGCCGGCGACCACGAGCGGTACCCCCACACCGCCGCTCGCGGCGATCTCGTCCCACGCGGCCATCAGCAGCCGTACGCCCTTGGCCTCCGCGAGCCGGCCGAGATAGAGCAGATGCTCGCCGGCGCCCGCCCGGCGGGCGCCCGGTTCGGGCACGAAGTTGTGCTTCACCGCCAGCCGCTCGGCCGGCATACCGGCTCGCACCAGGACCTCGCGCTGCGCCGCGGAGATGCAGAAGAACCGCTCCACGCCGGACCACCACCGCCGCCGGTTGACCGACAGGCTGACCGCGAGCGGCACCGTCGCCAACCGGGAGCCCCGGTAGCAGCCGTGCCGGACGGCGGGCAGCGGCGCCGACCCCACGCACTCGGCGCACGGCCGGCCGTCCCGCTGCAGCGTGCCGGGCGGGCAGACCTGCGTGTAGTTGTGCAGCGTGGCGACGGCGGGCACACCGGCGTCGGCGCAGGCGGCCAGCACCGCCGGCGACAGGAGCGGGAAGACGTTGTGGACGTGCACCACGTCCGGCCGCTCGGTGCGCAGCCGGTCGGCGAGCTCCCTGCGGACCGCCGGGTTCCACGGCACCAGCAGCGGCACCGCTGCCTTGCCCAGCAGGGACCGGGCGGCGATCTCGTCGCTGCGCCGCTCGAACACCTCGACCCGGTGGCCGGCCGCGCGCAGCAGCTCCACCTCCTGGTCGACGACCTTGTTCTCCCCGCTCGGCTGCGCCGAGGCGTAGCGGTTGTGCACTACGAGGACGTGCATGCCGTGCATGATCAGGTCACCTCCGGTCTCCGGGCCCATCGCGGGACGCGTCGTCGAGGAACTTCGGGCGTCGGGACGGGTGTGGCCGGGGCAGGTGCCGCCAGCAGCGAGGCAGCCACGGCCAGATGCAGCAGATACGGCGAGGCGTCGCCAAGACCGGCCTCGGTGTACGACGCGATCGCGCAGTAGCTGATCAGGAAGATCGCGCAGGCCCGCTGCAGCGACGGTGGCCGCAGCAACGCGACGCCACCCAGCACGATGATGATCGCCGCCACGAGGACGACACCGAGCAGACCCTGCTCGTTGTAGACGGCCAGCCAGCTGTTGTCGATCGGCAGCCCGCCGAACGACTTGTCGCCCAGGCCCACGCCGAACACCTGCTCCACGGTCGTCCGGGGCGCTGCCAGCAGTGCGTCCCAGACCTTGGCCCGACCGGTGAGGCTGGAGAAGTTCTCCTTGCTCTGTCCGCGCAGGAACCACGCCTGCAGCGCGGAGCCGAGCGCCACCGCGGCCACCGCGGCGCACAGCACCGCCCGGGTGAAGAACCGGCGGGCGGCGGCGCTGGTCAGGACGAGCGAGCCGATCGCCAACGCCAGCCCGATGAACAGGCCGAGCGTGGCCGTCCGGGTATGGGTCAACGCGAGCAGGACGAGTGACGGCACGATGACCAGCACCGCGCTCGCCCTGTCGGTCCGGCGGCCCAGTACGAGCAGCACGGTGAGCCCGATGATCACCGCGGCGTACTGTCCGATCTGCGGCGGGGTGAGCGGCCACAACGCGCCGACCAGCCGCCCGCCGTAGAGGTCGGGCATGGCCGCGCCCGGCGAGACGACCAGACCGGCGGTCACCGACCCGAGCACCGCGAAGTACATCCGGATGTGGTGCCGCACGAACGTCAGACCGCCGTCCCACCAGCGGCTGAGCAGCCACAGCGTGCCGACGAAGAGCGCCAGCCGGGCGCACCGGAACAGCGCGCCGAACCCGGACTCCAGGTGCGCACTGGAGATCACACTCGGCACCAGCAGCAAAGTGAGGAGGAACAAGAAGGCGCTGGCCCGGATGCGCAGCCGGAGATTGAGTGTGAGCGCCAGCGCGAACGCGGTGACCAGCGAGCCCATGGTGACCAACTGGATGAGGGAGCGGGGGAGCGGGATGATGGTCTTCGCCCCGGCGGAGCCGAGCGTGTTGAGGATCAGCAGCCCCCAGACCGTCCCGACGATCCTCGACGTATGGGATGTGTGGGACGTGTGGTCGGTGCGCATCTCAACCACCGTCCCGTGCGCGGAAGGTGCTGCCCGCGTCCTGCTGGTACGGCGTGCTCTGCCACTGCCAGGAGTCGAGTATCCGGCTCGGGTCGTGGGCGACGAACTTCCATGGTCCGAGGTAGACGTTGTCGTGCCAGCGGTTGTGCTGCTTGCGGGTGATCGCCTCGGCCACCCGCTCGCCCTGGTACGGCGACCAGTCCGGATAGGTGCCGTAGTTGGCCAGCACCGCCATCCGGTCGCACTTCACCGTGCAGTCGACGACGGATTCGTCCAGCACGAAGCGGTTGCCGTGGATGTCCACCCGCTGGGTCTTCCACCGGCAGTCGGCGTAGAGCGGGGCGGTGGCGATCGCCGGCTGTGCGCAGCGGTCGGTGTTCTTCACCAGCAACGTGCAGTCACCGGAGGAGGTGTTGGCCGGGCTGTTGCAGAACCGGTCGGCGTTCTCCCACAGGGTGATCCCGGACCAGTTGTTCTCCAGCACGTTCCGGTAGATCTCGATCTTGTCCGTACGGGCCCGGATCCGTGGTTCGCCGCCGGACTCGGACAGATAGATGGCCGGATACGGGAAGTTGTCGCCTCGGTCGGCGTATCTGCGGCCCTCGACCCAGTTGTTCCGCCGGATCGTGTTCTTCCGGATGACCGCGTTGTAGCTGGTCTCGTAGATCAGCGCGGCACCGTCGTTGGCCTCGAGCACGTTGTTCTCGATGCGGAAGTCGTTGTTGTTGGTGTCCGCCCACAACCCGGCTCCGCGGTTGTCGTGCACCCAGTTACCGCGTATGTCGGCGCCGTTGACGGCCCAGAACTTGACGCCTCCGGTGCAGCCGCAGCCCGGCCGCCGCCGCTCCCAGTCGTCCCTGTTGTTGCCCACGATCTCGTTGCCCTCGACCACCAGACCGCTGATACGGCCGGTGGACTTGTACGCGTTCATGCCGTACTGACCGTTGCCGCGCAGGCAGCTGGCGCGGACCCGCTGGCGGGCACCGGCCATCAGCCCGGCGCCGGAGTTGTTCTGGATCGTCGCGTGCTCGATCAGCCACCCGTCGGCCGAGTCATGGTTGACCACGCCCTCGTTGTGCGGCGCGACGAAATCCTGCACGGTCAGGAAGCGGATGGTGACGTCGCGGGCGGTGCCGCCGAACGCGTACTGGTTGGTCTTCCGGCCGTCGAGCACCGCGCCCGGCGCGCCGAGGTAGCTGTCCCCCTCCTTGGGGATGACCTGGGCGTAGCGGTCCGGCTCGAGCCTGTGCTTGCCCGGCCGAAGCCAGAACGTGGTGTTCGGGGGGCTCTTCTTGGTCTTCGCGGCCAGGTCACCGGCCACCGCGGGGTCGACCGTCACCGCGCCCGCCGGCGCCTTCGCCGGCCCGGCCGCGGGCTTGGCGCACACCCGGGCCACGGACGTGGACGGCGCAGCGGGCAGCTTTGGCCGAGCGCCCGGCGTGCTCTCACAGCCGGTCGCCGCCAGCAGGGCCAGCGCCAGCGGTGCCGCCGGCAACGCCCAGTGCCGCCACTTGATCCCCAAGCGTCCTCCTCCCTAGCCGTGGAACCTGAGTACGGTGATGAACTCCCCCAACAGCGCGGTGCCGTCGGCGAACCCGGTGCCGACCAGCGTTGTGGCGGGTTCCTTGCGCCCGAAGCCGGCGGAGTACCAGCCCAGCGGCGGGTCACTCTCGCCGCGATGGGCCCGCCAGCACAGCTGCCCGGGCAGGTCGAGCGCCGCGGAGCGGTCCTCGCCGTCCCGGGTCCAGGTGAGCGATGCCCGGTTCCCCACCAGGTCCGCGGCGATCGCCGGGCCGAGGTGGAACGCGAGGCGCACGGCGCGGCGCGGGCCGCGCACCTCGTCGACCACCCTCAGCTCCTTGGCCGCGGCCGTCAGCTCCACCCGGCGGCGGTGCACGGATTGCTGGTAGCCGTCGTGCTCGGCGCACCAGCGGGCCGTCCCCTCGTCGGAGGCGCCGGATGTGTCCGCGACCAGGACGCGGCTGCGGGCATGCCCGGTCCACAGGAACGGGCCACCGGAGACGGACTGGTCACCGCCGTCCAGTTGCAGGGTGTTGTGGCCGAGGGTCGACCGGAAGTACTGCCGCCACTCGGGCTGCCCGTGGTAGCAGAACGTCCCCGGGTCGGCGAGCACATCGACCCCGTCGTGCCGGACCTCCACGGACAGCGCGTCCGCGTGAGCATGCGCGGCGATGGACAGAAACCCGTGCGGACCACCGTCGCAGCGGCACCAGATCTCCGCCGGACCGCGCAGGATGGTAAGCCCCGCGTCGGCGAAATGGGCCGGCCGGCTTGGCGGGCGGGACACGGCCGGTGCGGTTCCATTTTTCGCGTACGGCCGGATGAGCGCGGCCAGCAGCGGGGTGCGCACATCGGTGCCGGTCACCGCCGGCCACCAGGCGAGCCGGCCGAACACGGCGTCCCCGGTGGCCAGCAGCGAGGCCCAGCGGTCGGTGCCCGCGCCGTCCACGACCAGACCGTGCCCGTCGTCCGCGTCACCCTGGCGCGGCGGCCGTAGCCGGTTGTCCACGATGGCCGCGAGCGCGTCGGTCATCCGCAGCAGCACCAGCCGGATCGACGCGGGGACCGGCACGCCCGCGGCATCCGCCTCGGCCACCGCGGCCAGGCCGAGCTCCAGCACCAGTCCGTGATACTCGGTGGCCAGCTCGCGGTTGAGGCCGGAGCCGAAGGTGTTGTTCCGCAGCTGCCGTTCCAGCGACCGCAGCGCGTCGGCTCGCCAGCGCGCCGAGGAGGGGAACCACCCGAACGCGCAGGCCGCGGCTAACTGCCCGGCGGTCTCGGCGATGACGTGGTTGTTCGCCGAAGACCCCCGGCTGGGGAAGGCGGCCAGCCAGCGCTGGTGGTGCCAGATCTGGTTCAGCGCCACCGGGTTGCCCTCGAACAGAGCGGCCACGCCCGGCCAGCCGTCGAGCAGCCGGCGGATCCACACCCAGGACAGCAGCCGGATCCCCAGCTCGATACCGCTGGTCCAGTGCACTCCGCGCAGCGGCGCGTTGCCCGCCCACCACGACCGCAGGTGCTCGGCCACGCGCTCGGCGTACCGCTCGTCCCCGGTGATCGCGTACGCGGCGGCGAGCTGGGTGAGGTACTGATGCCGGGACAGCTCCCAGATCTGCTTGATGTCCCCGACTGCGTCCTCGTTCCGGTACGGCACGTCGAAGGCGTAGCCCCACGGAGCCCGGCGCCCGGTCTTCGGGTCGTACCACCAGTCCGGGTCGACCAGGTCGTCGCGGACCACCCCGAAAAACTCGGCGTGCCCGGCCATCAGCCGGTCCGCCTCGGCGATAAGGCGTTTCGCGGCGTCCGGTGGCACCGCGGCGATCGTCCCCGCGGGCAGTACCGCGGTGAACCGGGCGCCGGTCACGCTCGGGCAGTCCGGCCGCGCCGACCGCCACCGCCGCCTGCGCACCGCGTCGCCCACCCGGCCGCCGACCTCTCGCGGCCCCATCCGGGACAGCCGCCGCAGGTACCAGCCAGGACTCCCCGAGCTCACAGTCATCGTGCCCTCGCCAACGTCACGGGCGCGCCGCCGGCCAGGCCGGTCCGCACGGCGAGGGTGGCCGCCGTGGTGGCGACCAGTGACTCCAGCGGCACCGGCATCGGCCCGCCGGTGCGTACGGCCTTGATGAACGCGGCCAGTTCGGCGGACTGGCCCTTGTCCCGGGCCTTGGGCAGCCGCGAACTGACCCACCGCTTGCCGCCGACCCCCCTGTCCGCAAACAGCGAGGCGCGGACGAAGTCGTCGAGCCGCAGCACCTTGCCGTCCGCGATCAGGTCCAGCGTCTCCTTGGGGAAGCCGGACGCGCCGGTGGTGACGTAGCTGATGGTGGCGGTGGACCCGTCCGGGTAGCGCATTACGATCTGCAGGTCTTCGTTGCCGGACGCGGCGACCGCGTACACCGAGACCGGGTCGGCCTCGAGAAGCCAGCTCGCCGTGTCGATGAAGTGCCCGCCCTCGCCTTCGAACCGCGAGCCCTCGGTGCCTTGTTGGAGGTACCAGCTGCCGTGCTGCAGTCGGCCCGCGTTGACCAGGTAGCGCAGGCTCGCCGGGCCGGTCCGGGCGCCGAACCGCTTCCTGGCCTCCTGCAGCAGCGGCGCGAAGCGGCGGTTGAAGCCCACCTGCAGCCGGTCGTTGCCGGACTCCTCCACCGCCGCGAGCACACCGGTCAGCTCGTCCTCGGTGAGGGCCAGGGGCTTCTCCACGAACACCGTCTTGCCGGCGAGCAGCGCTTTCCGGGTCAGTTCGGCGTGCGAGCTGTGCCGGGTGACCACGAACACCGCGTCGATGGACTTGTCGCCCAGCACGGCGTCGAGATCGGTGGTCGCCTCGGCGAAGCCGAACTTCCGCTTCGCGTTGGCCGCGGACAGCGCCGTCGTGGTGACGACCGTGGACAACTCGACGCCGTCGCGCCGAGCCAGGTGCGGCAGCAGCATCGACGTCGCGTAGTTTCCCGCGCCGACGAACGCCAGCCGCACCGTCGCCTTGGCGGACCCGGCCGGGGTGGACACTCCGCCGCCGGGTCTCCTCACCGCGGGCACGGCCACCGCCGGGGCCTCCGCTTCCGCGGCTCGGTCGGGGTGGCCGGGGTACCGGAACAGCACCGCCACGGCCTTCAGATCGCCGTCCTTCAGACGCTGATACGTCTCGACGGCGTCATCGAAGTCGGCGATGTGGGAGACCAAGGGCTCCACGTCGACGCTGCCGCGGGCGAGGAGATCGAGGAAGCAGGCCAGGTTGCGGCGCTCGGTCCAGCGCACATAGCCGATCGGGTAGTCCCGCCCCTCGAGCTCGTACTCCGGGTCGTAGCGCCCGGGGCCGTAACTGCGGGAGAACCGGACGTCGAGCTCCTTCTCGTAGTACGCGTTCCACGGCAGGTCCAGGCGGCACTTGCCGATGTCGACGACCCGGCCGCGGTCCCGGCACAGCCGGGCGGCCAGCTCGACGGGCTGGTTGCTGCCACCGCCGGCGGCCAGGTACACCTGGTCCACGCCGTGACCGCCGGTGAGTTCGGCGACGGCAGCTTCCACGGCCGCGGAGGCGGGATCGCCGCAGGCCGCGGCGCCCAGGCGCTCGGCCAGCTCGCAGCGCACCGGGTCGGGGTCGACCCCGACGACGCGGACTCCCGAGGCGGCCAGCAACTGCACCACCAGCTGCCCGATCAGCCCGAGGCCGATAACCAGTGCCGTGTCGCCGAGCTGCGGCTCGCCGCGGCGGACGCCCTGCATCGCGATCGACCCGACGGTGCCGAAGGCCGCGTGCCGCGGCGCGAGGCCGTCGGGCACCCGGGCGTAGAGGTTCTTCGGCACCCAGTTCAGCTCGGCGTGCAACGCGTGCTCATTGCCGGCGCAGGCCACGAGGTCACCGACCGCCACATCGTCGATCCCGGTGCCGACCTGCTCGACCACCCCGCACAGCGAGTAGCCCAGCGGCGTGTAGGAGTCCAGCTTGCCCATCACCTTGCGGTAGGTGGCGCCCACCCCGTTGGTGGCCACGCTCTGCATGACCTTGGCCACCTGGTCCGGCCGCGAGCGGGCCTTGCCCAGCATCGACATACCGGCCTCGGACACCTTCATGAGCTCGGTCCCGGTGGAGATCAGCGAGTAGGCGCTGCGGACCAGCACACCGCCCGGCTTGCACCCCGGCACCGGCACGTCGAGCACCGCCAGCTCGCCGCTCTTGTAGTTCTGCACAACCTGTTTCACCCGAACTCCTCTGAATTCCTAAGCCGTTAACCGAGTGCTCTGGCCGGACCCAGAGGTCGCGTCGCGATACCAGTACTCGAGGGTCAGCACATGCCACAGATGCTTGGAGAAGTCCCGCTGCCCGGCGGCGTCCTCGGCGACGAGCCGCGCCAGCGCATCGCGGCGCAGGAACCCGGAACGGACGAGCAGGCCGTCGTTCACCACCTCGCGCACCAGCGGTGCCAGATCCCGGCTCATCCAGGCGCGCAGCGGGGCGCTGAACAGGCCCTTGGGCCGGTAGACGATCTCCCGGGGCAGGATCGAGGTGGCCGCCTCCTTGAGAACGGCCTTGCCCTGCCGTCCGACGATCTTGCGATCGCCTGGCACGGCGAACGCCGCCTTGACCACCTCGACGTCCACGTACGGCACGCGTACCTCGGTCGACGCGGCCATGCTGGAGCGGTCCGTGTACGTGAGGTTCAGGCCCGGCAGGAACATCCGGGCGTCGCCCAGGCACATGCGGTTGACGAAGTCGTCGAGGTCGTTGTCCTGGTAGATGTCCGCGTGCTCGGTGAGCACGTCCTCGACCGTCCCGGCCAGGTCCGGATCGAGAAGGGCGAGCAGCTCGTCCTGGTCGTACATGGTGTAGCTGCGCCGGAACGCGGTCTCCTCCGGCAGCTCGGCGAAGGAGAGGAACCGCTTCGCGAAGCGCACCGACCGGTATCCCCGGCGGGCCGTGGCGACCGGCAGCCGGTCCACGGCCCTGAACACCCCGCGCCGCAGGGGCCGCGGGACGCGCTGGTAGCGCAGCGCGATCAGGTTGGCCAGGTGCTTGCGGTAGCCGGCGAACAACTCGTCGGCACCCATCCCCGAGAGCATCACCTTGACCCCGGCCTCCCGGGCGGCCGAGCAGATCAGGAACGTGTTGATCGCGGCGGGGTCGCCGATCGGTTCGTCCAGGTGGTACGTCATCTGCGGCAGCAGATCGAGCACGTTCGGGGCGATCTCGATCTCATGCAGGTCGACGCCGAACCGCTCGGCCACCTGCCGGGCATAGCGCAGGTCGTCCGGCATCGCCTCGAACCTGGCGTCCTCGGCGCGGAAGCCGATCGTGTACGCGGAGATCCCGGGTCGGTCGCGGGCCGCCAGCGCGGTCAGGTAGCTGGAGTCGAGACCGCCGGAGAGGAAGGTCGCCACGGGTACGTCGGAGAGCAGGTGGCGCCGCGTCGACTCCTCGACGATGGCGGCCAGGTCCGGCTGCTCGCCGTCCCGGGCCCGCTCCCGGGCCTCGGCGGCGACGTCCTTCAGATGCCAGTACCGGCCGCGCTCCACCCGGCCGTCGGGCCGTATCCGAAGCCAGCTCCCCGGCGGCAGCTTCTCCGCTTCGCGGAACGCGCACCGTGAGTCCGGCACCCAGTAGTACAACAGCGAGGCCACCAGCGCCGCATGGTCCACCTGCAGCGACCCGCCGGTCACGGCGGCGAGCGCCTTGAGCTCGGAGGCGAACACCAGACCCTCGCCGCGCCGGAGCAGGAACAGCGGCTTGATGCCGAGCTGGTCGCGGGCGAGCACCAGCTCACCGGTTCGCTCGTCGAAGATGCCGAACGCGAACATGCCGCGCAGCCGGGGCAGACAGTCCGTGCCCCAGCGCCGCCAGGCCTCCAGCAGCACCTCGGTGTCGGAGGTACCGCGGAAGCGCACCCCGGCGGCTGCCAGCTCGGCACGCAGCTCGGGCGCGTTGTACAGCTCGCCGTTGTACGTCAGGACGAGGCCGTCCGAGACCATCGGCTGGGCGCCGGTCCCGGACAGGTCGATGATGGCCAGCCGGCGGTGCCCGAGGTGCACTTCGCCATCGCCGGCGGCGTGGCTGTACCGGCCCGCCCCGTCCGGACCGCGGTGGGCGAGGGTATCGGTGAGCCGGTCGGTCACGACCTTCCCGTCCGGCCATCGGTAAGTGCCTGCGATGCCACACATGTCCTACCGCGCCTCCTGGTCGCTGTCCGGGACCCGTGCGGCCCACATCGGCTGCCGCTCCGTCCGCCACCGGCCCGTCCCCTTCTGCCGGGCCGGCCGCTCGCTCTGGCCGCGCGGCGCGGTGTGCGGCCCGTCCCACAGCGTGCCGTCGGACCGGTCGCGCGGATCGGGGTCGATCAGCACCACACCGATCACCGGAATGCCCTGGTCCGCGAGGTGCCGCGCCACCGTGTGCAGCCATGCGGCGCTGCCGTGCCCGGCACGTACGACGAGTACGGTCCGGGCGCCGAGGTACTGGAGGTCGGTCCACGCGGTGCCGGGCGCCACCGAGCCGACGCCGAGGCGGCGCTCCTCCTGTGACACGGCCGCGGCACGCTCGCCGCTGACCACGGTCGGATCTCCTGGTTTCGTGGTGCGCTTGGCGAGCTGTGGGCCGGGCAGTCCGTCGATGATGACCACTGGCCCCTCCGCCGCCAGTGCCCGGCCGAGGTCCAGGGCGATCACGCTCGTGCTGCGCGCACAGCCCAGTTCCAGCAGCGACACCGGTTCCGCGGAGCCGCGCACGGTGCGGGCCAAGGACGTGGTGAGCCTGGTCCGTGTCGCCCGGGTCCGTCTGCGCTGCCACAGCCTGCCCGACCGGCGGGGCAGCTCCGCGATGACCGAGGCGCCGAGGTTCGCCGCGATCTCCCGGCGCAGCACGGGGCGGTCCGCCACCACCGCGCCGACCGCGGCCACCGCGAGCCCGAGGGCGAGCCCGAGGACGAGCCCGATCGCCGCGTTGGTGGCAGCGGCCTTGGGCAGGGAGTGCCGCACCGCGCGCGGGGCGTCCACGATCTGTGTGCCGGCGATGAGCTGGGGCGTGCCGATGCGCGCCTCTGCGGCGCGCTGGCCGAAATCGGTGATGCGCGAGGTGAGCTCGGCCCGGCGGGCGAAGAGCGACTCCATGTTCGCCGACGCCTTCGGCCCGCTCTCCGGCGATCCCTCTTCGATCGCCTTGTTGACCTGGGCGAGTTCGTCCCGCATCCGGTCACGCTGGTCGAGCAGGGTCTTGGCTTCGGCGTTCGCGGCTTCCCGTATCCGCTTCACATGGTCCGCGACGAACGCGTCGGCCAGCGCCTTGGCGCGGGCCACCGCTTCCGCGTCGCTGCCACCTGTCACATTGATCTGCAGCAGGTTGTTGGTCAAACCGATACCCCCGTAGTCCTGCATGAAGTCCTCTGGTTTTTCCGGGGACCCGAGGGACTTCAGGGCCTTACCGGCGATCCGCGTGGTTTGCAGCAGCGCGACATCGGTGCGGATCAGCGTTCCGGGGTCGTTCGGCTGGTCCTCCTTGTGCGCGACCAGCACCTTGGTCACCGCGCTCGGCGGCGGCGGCAGCAGGACCGCCATCGCCGCGCCGACGAGCAGCCCCAGCAGCGCCAGGGAGCCCCAGAGGCGGCGCCGCCTGCGCACCGCCACCACCAGCGACTGCAGGTCGAGCAGCGGAGCGGCGGCCGACGACTCCGATGTCGTACTCGTCGTCACCCTGAACCTTCCGTCGCATGCTCGCGGGCCGCGAGCGCCGGCGTGGCCGCATCCCGAGGACGGTCGGCAGACCGCGACGGACGGGCCCGGACCGTGCCGGCGAGGACGATGCCAACGACCTCGTGCCCCGCGTCCGCACACGCCTCGGCGATGCCGGTGAGCTCCCCCGCGGTCCAGCAGCCCGCGCTGAGCACGACCAGGGCACCGGACTCGTCGTCGCGGTCCGGCACCATCGGCTGGGACACCGAAACCCCCACCACCCGCAGCATGGGGTACCCCCTGCTCGAAGAGGATGAGATGGGGTATCCCCTGCTCGAAGAGGACGGGGAAGGACCGCTCTCGGCCTCGGCG
>NZ_NCSM01000011.1:334584-511281 GCF_002224125.1 Streptomyces sp. NBS 14/10 | reverse complement strand
GCGGGCGCACACCCGCCGGTAGCGGACCTGTCTGCTGGCCTCGTCGCCGGACGTCCGCGGGGTCGGTATGTCCCACCGGACGTCGACGCCCAGCAGCCGGCGGATCCGGGCCCGCGGGCCATGGCCTTCCGGCCGGTGCGCGCGCCGTTCACCAGGTACGTCGACGGTACCCAGCAGCGCCGAGCCCAGCGCTGCGGCGATTTCCGGTTCGGTGCGCAGCCGACGACTCATCCGTGCGGTGGTGAGATGGCCGATGACCGCGAGCAGGAAGAACAGCAGCGCCCCGGCGATGATGAGCTGCATCCGCGTCGGCGGTGCCTCGCCGGCCGGCCGGGCCGCCGGCCCCATGACGACCATGTTGGTCTTGTTGGCCTTGTTGGCGGCCGGGTCGGCCTGGTCCAGCTTGTTGATGGCCTCCTGCAGCGTGGTGCGCAGCTTCGCGAGCTCGGTGCGGGTCTGCACGCCCTCCACGGTCTGACCCGGATCGGCCGCATCGGCCAGCTCGGTGATGCGGCGGCTGGTCCGCACCACCATCTGCCGCAGTGCCTCGGGCCGTGTCGCCGCTTCGGGGTCGGTGTTGTCGCCCGCGATCCGCGCGGCGAATGTGACGAACTGCTGGGCCACCTGGTCGGAGAGTTTCTGTGCGCGCGCCGGGGTGTCGGCCGTGCCCGAGATCGTGATGATGTTCCCGTCGGCGGCCTTGGCGCTCACCTGATCCCGCAGCTCGTCGCCGCTGACCCCGCTCCAGCCGAGCGTGGTGGCCGCGCGGTCGACCACCACCGAACTGGTCGCGATCTCCACCTGAGTCGCCAGCTCGCGCTCCTGCCACGCCCCCGGCAGCAGCACCGATGCCGACGTCGTGTAGCGCGGCGGAAACAGTAAAGAGGTGCCGTAGCCGACGAGCGCACCCACCACGGCGAGGATGGTGAGAAGCCGCCAGCGCCGACGGATAATCCGCCCGATCGTGACCAGGCGTATCGTGTCATCGCTCAACGACGCTGCCTCTTCCCTGCCCGGTCCGGGGCGCCCGCCGACACCGGAGTGTGGTCACGGCAGGCAGCGGCGTACGCGGCGAGCAGCGACACTTGCGAGTTCTGCCAGGAGAGCGGCCCGCCGATCCGCTCCTGGCCGATCTTGCCCATCCGGGCCCGCTTCTCCGGATCGTCGAGCAGCAGCGCGATGAGCCCCGCGAACTCGGCCTCGTCGTTGGCGGATGCGTAGACGGCGGCGTCACCGGCGGAGACCCGCGCCTCCCGGAGGTCGAACGAGACGATCGGCCGGCCCATCGCCATGTACTCCAGGACCTTGTTCATGGTCGACACGTCGTTGAGCGGATTGCGCGGGTCGGGGGAGAGGCACACGTCCGCGGTGGACAGGTAGCGCACCAGGTCGGCGTCCGGAATGCGCCCGGTGAACTGCACCTGCTCCGAGAGCCCGAGCCGCCGGGACAGCTCCACCATCGCGTCGAAGGCGTCGCCGGCGCCGACGAACACCGCATGCCAGTCGGTCCGCCCGAGCTCGTCGCGCAACTTCGCGAGGGCCCGCAAGGCGTAGTCGACGCCGTCCTGAGGGCCCATGACGCCGAGGTAGCACAGCAGATGAGGCTTGCCGCGCTTCAACTCCGGCTCGGGCGGCACCGGTTGGAACCGGTCGATCGCGGGCGCGCTGCGCACCACGAAGACGTCCTCCGGCCTCCGCCCGCCACGGCGTATCGCGACGTCCCGGTAGCTCTCGTTCGTGGCGAGCACGATGTCCGCGGCCCGGTAGGTCCGCCGTTCCAGCGCGCACACGGCGCGGTAGAGCAGATCCTCGCCGCGGTCGAACCGGGAGAGGTACAGCTCGGGTACCAGGTCGTGCTGGTCGAAGACGAACCGCGCGCCGCGCCGCTTCAGCCACAGTGCCGGCAGGAACAGCAGATCGGGCGGGTTGCAGGCGTGGACCACGTCGACCGGGCCGACCTTGCGGGCCAGCCGGGCCGTATGCCACAACGCCGATCCGTACTCCCGCAGATAGCCGGCCGGCCCTCCGGTGGCCGCGCGCAACGGGTAGCGGTGGATCCGCACCCCGTCGATCTCCGCCTCCGGCTCCGTGTCCCGCTTTGTCCCCTGGGGACAGATGACGTGCACCTTCCAGCCCGCGTCGCGCAGCGTCGTGCACTCCTGCCACACCCGCCGGTCGAACGGCACCGACAGGTTCTCCACCAGGATCAGCGCGCGCCGCTCCGGCCGGTCGCCGCTGACCGTGTCACCGAACGATGTGTCACCAAGCAAGGCCCATGTACCCCGGTTCGGCCCGGCGCGCCTCGGCGTCGGGAAGGCGGATGAGGTCGACGATCATCGGGCCGTCGCCATGCGGCAGGGCCGACAGCACGGCCGGATCCCTGGTCCCGACCAGGCACACCTCGGCGTGCTCGAGCACCTCGTCGACGGAATCCGCGAGCAGCTGCGCGAGGTGCGGCAGCCGGTTCTCGATGTACTCGCGGTTCGCGCCGATCAGCCGGGAGAGGCTCACGTTGGCGTCGTGGATCCGCAGGTCGTAACCCTTGCCGAAGAGCCGCTCCGCCAGTTCGACGAGCGGGCTCTCGCGGAGGTCGTCGGTGCCGGGTTTGAAGGACAGCCCGAACAGCCCCACCCGGCGCTTGCCGGTGCGCTCGACCAGCTCCACCGCGCGCTGCAGATGGTCGGAGTTGGAGGGCAGCACATGGGCGAGGATGGGCACCGAGACGTCGGCCCGCTGTGCCGCGTGCACCAGGCTGCGTAAGTCCTTGGGCAGGCAGGAGCCACCGAAGGCGAAGCCGGGCCGCAGGTAGGCGGGGCTGATGTTCAGCTTGCGGTCGGCCAGGAACACGTCCATCACCTGGTGCGAGTCCACCCCGAGCGCCTGGCACACCGCGCCCAGCTCGTTCGCGAAGCCGATCTTGAGGCCGTGGAACGCGTTGTCCGCGTACTTGATCGCCTCGGCCGTCGGGACCGGCACCCGGAACACCTCGCCGGGCAGGCCGTCGTACAGCGCCATCACCGCATCGCCGCTCGCCGGGTCGAGCTCGCCGATGACGGTCTTGGGCGGATCGAAGAAGTCCCGCACGCTTGTGCCCTCGCGCAGGAACTCCGGGTTGACCGCGACCCCGATGTCCACCCCGGCCGTGCCGCCGACGTACTTCTCCAGAATCGGCACCAGCAGGTTCAGGCAGGTGCCCGGGAGCATGGTGCTGCGGAACACGACGGTGTGCCGGCCCCCCTGCTCGGCCCGCTCGGCCAGCGCGGCGCCGATCTGCTCGGTGACCCGCTCCAAGTACGTGGTGCACAGACTGCCGTTGGGCTCCGACGGCGTGCCCACGCAGACCAGCGACACCTCGCTGCCCATGATCGCCTCGCGGACGTCGCCGGTGGCGCGTAACGCCCCGGTCCGCACGACCTCGGCGATGAGCTCGCCGATCCGCTCCTCGACCACCGGGGCCTTGCCGTCGTTGACCAGGTCGACCTTCACCTGGTTGACGTCCACCCCGATGACCTCGTGACCCATGCCGGCCAGGCACGCGGCCGATACGCAGCCCACGTAGCCGAGCCCGAAAACGCTGACTCTCATGACTCGTTCCTCCCCCCAAGCAGGCCCTTTTGGCCTGCGGTCCGCGCGTCGGCGCGACCGTTGAATTGCCGACCCCCGTGCATCAGTAGGCCCCCTGCCCGTAGAGCACCGCACGCAGCGTCTTCCACAAGATCACCGTGTCCAGGGCGAGCGACCAGTCCTCCACGTACCGAAGGTCCAGCCGGACCGCCTCCTCCCACGACAGGTCGCTGCGTCCGCTGATCTGCCACAGGCCGGTGAGCCCGGGCTTGACCAGCAGCCGCCGCCGGATGTCCGGGTCGTACGCGGCGGACTCCTCCGGTAACGGAGGCCGCGGACCGACGAGCGACATCGATCCGGTGAGCACATTGAAAAGCTGCGGGAGCTCGTCGATCGAGTACCGGCGCAGCACTGCTCCCACCCGGGTCACCCGCGGATCCCGGCGGACCTTGAACAGCAGGCCGGCCCCCTCGTTGCGGTCGGCCAGCGCGGCACGTGCCCCGTCAGCCCCGGCGACCATGGTGCGGAACTTGAGAATGGTGAACTCGCGGCCGTCCTTGCCGACCCTGCGCTGGCGGTAGAACGCCCCACCCCGACTGTCCGCCAGCACGAGCAGCCCGACGAACACCATCAGCGGCGCGAACAGGATCAGCAGGATCGCTGCGCCCATCCGGTCGACGACCCCTTTGACCGCCCGGCGCCCCCCGGTGAAGGCCGGCATGCTGACCCGCAGCAGCGGGATCCCGAGCACCGCGTCGACGTGCAGCCGCGGGCCGGCCACTTCCATCAGCACGGGGGCCACGACCATCTCGGCGTCGCTGCCTTCGAGGTTCCAAGCCAGCCGCTGCAACCGGTCCGGTGACCAGTGCGGGTCCGGTGTGACCGCGACGACACGGTAGCCGTCGCGGCGGACATGGCCCGCGACGTCCGTCAGCCGGCCGACGACCGGCACTCCGTCCAGTCGGTCACCGTCGAGCCCGAGACCGTCCGTCGTGCACACCGCGTCCACCCGCCAGCCGAGGTGCGGGAACTTGCGGGTTCGGGTGATCAGGTCGCGCACGGTGGCCGGGCTCCCGGCAGCGAGCACCGGTCGCAGGCACCGCCCTTCCTTTCGCTGTTTGTGCAGCCAGAGGCGCAGCAGATACCGCGCGGTCATGGTGATGAGCGCGATCGCGGGGATCGCTACGAAGATCCAGAGCTTGATGTTGCGCGAGGTGAGGGCGATCCCGCCGAGTGCCAGTACGACGGTCGCCGTGAACAGTGAGCGTCCGAGCCGGCGGAATTCCTCGGCGCCCTGGCCGAGTACGGCCGGAGCCCACGACCGGCTCACCGCGAGCGCCCCCAGCACCAGCAGTTCGGTGCCGAATGCGAGAATCCCCCACTTCTCGTGCCAGTTGGCCGCGTCCCGGGCCCCGAAGAAGTTGCCGATGGCCGCCACCACGATGGCGGTGGCCACGGTATCGCTGGTGATCACGGTACGTCGGTACCGCTGCTCCCAGTCATTCGCGGGCCGACTGATTGCCCCGTTCGCCAGACGCCCGCGCTCTGACGAAAACGGGCTGACTAATCCCCCCTGCCGCACAGAACCCCCCAGGTCCCCAGTGGTTCGACGTGGTCGCCTCACACTGTTCATCGCGCCGGGAGGCCCCCGCCCCCCGCACTGTCCCTCCCCTCGGGGGCCCCCGCCCCCGCCGCGCCGGTCCTTCCCACGGGAGGCCCCCACCCCCCGCGCATGGCATCCCAGCTGTTTCAGAGCTACGTGAAGAACGTGCGCAGGAACCCTTCGAAATCTTGGGTGCTCCCCGCACCCAAGCCCCCCTCTCGGGCTCCAAGAATTTCCGTAGCGCCGGACCTATAGATCATTAGTGGTCGTCTAGATCATTACGGGTCGCCTCGTGCCCGAACAGCTGAAGCACGGTCAATCTAGACCATCGGAGCCCAGTATGTAGAGAGGATGTGTGTAAATTGTGCTCAAGCTTTGGGGCTGGATCCTACGGCGACCGTGTCGCTGTCATCCGCTACGTGGCCGACACGGGGTGGGCACGTCGATGCGACGTGCGTCTACGACATCTGAGCCCATGACGACGTCCCATCAATGCGCCTATCAGCTGAGGCGGCCTTCTACCCCCGGCCGTGTGCCTGCCGCGACCGGCGGGCTACGGCATCCAGGCCCACGGCCAGGAACAGGACCAAGCCGGTGATCACGAACCGGTAGGACGAGTCCAGGTTGAGCAGGGTGAGACCGCTGGAGATTGACTGAATGACGAGGGTGCCGAGCAGGGCGGCGAAGGCCGAGCCGCGGCCGCCGAACAGGCTCGTGCCGCCGATCACCGCCGCGGCGATGGCGTTGAGATTGACGTCCCCGCCGCCCGCGCTCTGGTTCGCCGCGGCGAGCCGCGACGCGGCCAGGACTCCGCCGAGCGCGGCCAGGCTGGAACAGATGACGAACACCGACGTGTACACGCCCCGCACATTGATCCCCGCCCTGCGGGCGGCCTCTGCATTGCCGCCGACCGCGTAGACGGACCGCCCGTACTTGGTCCGGGTGAGCACATAGTGCAGCGCCAGCACCAGGGCGACGAAGAGGACGAACATCCAGGCGACGCCACGGGTGCGGCACAGGTAGGAGACCATGAACAGCAGCGCGGCCAGCAGCAGTACCGACTTCGCGATGAGCCACCGCGGCGACTGCGCCGAGAGTCCCGCGCGGCGCCGCGTACGGGCGCGCACCCAGCCGGCGGCGGAGTACCCCGCCCCCGCCGCCACCGCCAGCGTGTAGGCCAGCCAGTCGGGGACGAACCACAGCTGCGCGAACTTGACGAGGGTGGAGTCGAAGGGGAGGTTGATCGCGTTCTCACCCTGCAGCACCAGCAGTTGCACCCCGAGGAAGGCCAGCAGACCGGCCAGGGTGACCACGAAGCTGGGCACCCCGACGCGGTTGAACCCCTGACCGTAGAGCCACCCGATCAGGCAACTCGCGGCGAGGGCCGCGAGGACGGCCAGCCAGGTCGGCTGCTCGAACCGGACCATCACGACGGCGGTGATCGCCCCCGACAGGCCGCTGACCGATCCCACGGAGAGGTCGATCTGGCCGACCAGCAGGACGCACACGATCCCCAGCGCGATGACGCCGATCGGAACCATGTCGAAGGACAGGTTCACCAGGTTGGTGCTGGACAGGAACGTGGGGTTAAGCAGCTGGAAGATGGTCCAGATCACCACGATGCCCGCGATGACGGGCAGCGCGCCCAGGTCTCCGTCCCGGACCCGGCGCACTCCCGCCCGAACGTGGTCGGCGATGTCCCGCGGGGTCGCGAGACGCTCGTCTCGCAGATCGGCGGGCGGCGCCACCCGATTGTCCTCAGCAGTACTCACAGCTGTTCCTTCTCTTCCCGCTGGGCGAGCGTGTGGCGGGCGGCCCGCCGTGACACCACGTTGTCGGCCGCGCCGGTGATCGCGGCGACGATCTCCTCGGACGAGACGTCCCTGGCGTCGAACACGCCGTTGTTGCGGCCCAGCCTGAGGACGGCGACACGGTCGGCGACCGCCCGGACGTCCTCCATGTTGTGGCTGATCATCACCACGCCGAGTCCGTTGTCCTTGAGCCGCTCGACCAGGTTCAGCACCTCGGCCGTCTGTGCGACGCCCAGGGCCGCCGTCGGTTCGTCGAGCAGGACGACCTTGGGGCTGCTGAGCAGTGACCGCGCGATGGCGACCGTCTGCCGCTGACCGCCCGAGAGAGCGGCCACCGGTACGTCGAGTGTCGGGATCTTCGCCGACAGCTCGTGCAGCAGCTCCCACGAGCGCTTCTCCATGGCGACCTCGTCCAGCATCCACGGCCGGAGTTCCTGGCCCAGGAACAGGTTCGCCTTGACGTCGAGGTTCTCGCACAGCGCCAGGTCCTGGAAGACCGTGGCTATCCCCATGGCGTGGGCCTCTGCGGGCGAGCCCAGGGAGACCTCGTCGCCGTGAAAGAAGATCTTCCCCGCGTCGGCCGCGTAGACTCCGGAAAGGACTTTCACGAGCGTGGACTTGCCGGCCCCGTTGTCCCCGACGATGGCCACCACCTCGCCGGCCGCGACATCGAGGTCGATGTCGGTGAGCGCGGCGACCGCGCCGAAGTGCTTGCAGATGCCCCGCAGTGACAACGCGGTGTCCGTGGTCTCGCGGGGAACCGCTGTGCCCGTACTCATGGCCCGCTCTCCTCCAAGGCGAAAACCGCTAGTTGATGCCCAGTCGGCGGCAGTCGGCGGCGTACTGCTTGGTGCACACGTCCTTGGTCTTGAGCACTCCGTCGGGGCCGAAGATGACCTTCTTGAGGTTCTCCTGCGTCACGACGGTCGGCTGGAACAGCTGGGAAGGCGTGTCGAACAGCGTGGTGTCGGCCTTGGGCTTCTTCCCCTGCATCAGCTCGTGGGCGACGTTCGCGGCGGCCTCGGCGACGGTCTTGATCGGCTTGGAGATGGTGTTGTACTGGTCCCCGGAGATGATGCGCTGCACCGCCGCCAGTTCGGCGTCGTTGCCCGTGACCGGCGGGACCTGTTCAGCCGCCGCCTTGAACGCGGCGATCGTGCCCCCGCCGGTGCCGTCGTTGGCCGCCACCACGCCGGCGATCCGGCCCTTGTACTGTGCGATCTGGCCGCTCACCCACTGCTGTGCCTTCTCCGGCGACCACTTCGGCGCGTCGTACTCGGCGAGCAGCTTGAACCCGCTGTCGTCGACGGCCTTGTGGATGCCCTTCTTGATCAGCCCGGCGGCGGCGTCGGTGGGAGACCCGTTGACCTCGAGCAGGCCACCCTTGGCCTTGGTCGTCTTCAGGTGATCGATCAGCGACTGCCCGATCGACGCGCCGATCGCCTCGTTGTCGAACGAGACGTAGAAGTCCGCCGGCTTCGCGACAATGGGCCGGTCGTAGGCGACCACCTTGACACCCTGGGACTGCGCCGTCTGTACGATCGTCGCCGCCGCGGTCGAGTCGACCGGGTCGAGGACTATCACCTTCGCGCCCTGAGTCATCGCGGAGTTCGCCTGCTGCTGCTGAAGCGAGGCGTCGCTGTTGGCATTCTGGTAGATCACCTTGCAGCCCGAGCACAGCTCGGCCATGCGCTTCTTGAACAGCGGGGCGTCGTACTGTTCGTAGCGGGTGGAGGCGAGGTCGGGCATCAGGAACGCGACCTTGCCCGTCGCGTCCTTCCCCTGGGTGGCCTTGGTCGGTTCCTCGGCGCATGCGGTGAGGACACTCAGGGCGATGACGCCGATGAGAGCACCATTGGCCGTTCTCCTCATGTTCCACTCCTTGATCCTGGGCCGCCGCGAACCGGTAGCTATGTCACAACGCACAAAGACGTAGCGCACAAGTAACGTGACGGTCATCGGGAGAGTCAACAGGCGGCCGGAAACGAACATGAGTTGCTGGGAATTCGATCACCTGAAGTGTTCGATTACCTTGCGTGGCTGAACAGCGGCATACCTCACTTCCCAGGGGGAACACACGGCATGCCCGGCTGTCACAGCTTCTCTCCAGGTGGAAGTCCCGCAGTCGGCAGGCGGAGTCCGGTGCGCGCGAGGATGTTCTCTTCACATCAATCGAACAGGGAGTCTCATGGAGGCAAACGAACACCCGGCCGCCGACGAAGGCGGTCGGGGGCCGAGCGACAGGCGGGAGCGGATCAAAACACGCGTCGTCGACGAAGGCTTCGTCCGCATCGAGCAGCTTGCCGACGAGTTCGGCGTCACCCCGATGACCATCCGTCGCGACCTGGACTACCTACAGGCCAAGGGATGGCTCAGAAAGGTGCGTGGCGGGGCAACCGCACAGCCATCGACGGCATTCCACGGTGACGTCCGGCATCGCACCCAAGCCATGGTGGCACAGAAGAGCATGCTCGCGCGTGCCGCGCTGACCTTCGTCAAACCAGGTCAGTCCATCGTGATCGACGACAGCACGTCCGCCCTCGCCCTCGTCGGACTGCTCCCGCAGCGGGCACCGCTGACCGTCATCACCAACTTCGTGCCCGTCACCCAGCTTCTGGCCGGCAGCGCCGGAATCGATCTGATATCACTGGGCGGCTTGTACTACCCGGCCTACGACGCCTTCCTCGGCATCCGGACCGTCGACGCGGTCAGCACCCTGCACGCCGACGTCCTGTTCGCCTCCACGACCGCCATCACCCGCGGTCACTGCTACCACCAGTCCCAGGAGACAGTGGCGGTCAAACGAGCCTTGATGGAGGCATGCGACCGTAGGGTCCTCCTGGTCGACCACACCAAGTTCCGACGACGTGGGCTGTACCAACTCGCACCGGTTACCGCCTTCGACCTGGTCATCGTCGATGCCGACATCCCGGAGCCGGACCTCGACTCGCTGCAGAGCAAAGGTGTGGAAGTCCTCGTCGCCCGACCGGACTGACGGGAGCCGTGAACTACGCGGCCTGATAAGCCGCGGCGGGGCCCGTGATCAGTTCCGCCCAGATCGTCTTGCCATGATGGCCGTGTCGGGTGCCCCAGCGTTCGGCGAGCTGGGCGACGATGAACAGGCCGCGGCCGCCTTCTTGCTCGCAGCAGCTCCTGGAGTCCGCTCTCCGGGTCGCTGTCGTGCTCGCGGATGAGGCCGTCCGTGTAGAGGGCCAGGAGACTGCCTTCCGGCACGTGCACGTCCACTGATTCGAAAGGCAGGTTCCCCAGGCCGAGGGAAGGGCCCAAGGGAGTGTCGACGATCTGGGCGTGATGATCCGGTGTGACGACGGCGGGTGGAAGGTGGCCGGCGCTCGCGAGGGTGCAGCGGCCGGCGATGGGATCGTAGGCCGCGTAGAGGCAGGTTGTTCCCACCTCTCCTGCGGTGTCGTCGGAATCCGGTGCACCCACGGCCTCGTGTACGGGTCTGCCTTCGGTGCTGAGCCGAAGGACGACGTCGTCGAGGTGGGTGAGGAGTTCGTCGGGTTGCAGGTCGATGTCGGCCAGTGTGCGCACGGCGGTGCGCAGCCGGGTCATGGTGGCGGAGGCGTGCAGCTCGTGCCCGACGACGTCACCGACGACGAGCGCGACGCGAGCGCCGGACAGCGGTATCACGTCGAACCAGTCGCCGCCCATGCCGGCGCTGTGGCTCGCCGGGATGTATCGGCTCGCCATCTCGGCCGCGGCGAGCTCGGGCATATGTCTCGGCAAGAGGCTGCGCTGCAAGACCAGCTCGGTGTCGCGTTCACGGACGTACCGTCGGGCGTTGTCCAGGCAGATTGCGGCCCGTGTCCCGATCTCCTCGGCGAGAGCGAGATCGTCGGTGTCGAAGCGCGGGGTGGCCGATGCCGCAGAAGCGTCACCGCACCGAGGGCCCTCCCTCCAGCGCACAGTGGAACAGCGATGGCTGGGCGCACGCGGTATGCGTCTGTCCGGACGGTGTGGTCCCGCCCCGGCCAGCGGTCGCTGTCGGTGGCGTCTACCTTTGATCTTGCGCAGTGCGCCGCCCTTCAGGGCGGTGGTGAAGCGCATCCCGACATTGCTCTGACCCGCACGTGAGCACGGGTCGGCACTGGTGGCCTCGGTCGGCTACACGGGGCGGTGCTGGTTCTCGATGTACTGGCGTACGACGGTCAGTGGTGCCCCGCCGCATGATCCGGCGAAGTAGGAGCCGGACCAGAAGTGTCCGCCCCACAGGTGGCGGCGTACGTGAGCGTCGTACTCCTTGCGCAGGTAGCGCGACGAGACGCCTTTGAGGGAGTTGACCAGCTTGGAGAGCTGGACCTTGGGTGGGTAGTGCACGAGCAGGTGTACGTGGTCTTCCTCGCCGTTGAACTGTTTGAGCTCCGCTTCGAAGTCCCCGCACACCTCACGCATGATCTCCTCGCACCTGGTCAGCATGTCGCTGGTGAATGCCCGCCGTCGGTACTTGGTGACGAAAACCAAATGGAACGTGCAGGTTGTGGACCACGTGGCGTCCGGTGCGTACATCGGGATTCGGCTTCCAGCGCGGCGACATAAACCAAATGTATCGTAGTCACATGACCACGGAACGTGCATGCGAGAAGCGGCAGTTCGGGCACCGCGCTCGGCTGGCACTGACGACCTGCGCAGGTCCAGCTCATGGACGGTCAGGCACACGCGGGCCGGACCTTGTGGAATCTGCTGCACGACTGGTGGACGATGCTGCCCAGGGATAAGCGTTCCCTCGCGGCGGCGGACGCGGCGATCCGCCAGGCCCGCAAGGAGATCGACTGGCTCGCCGCGCTCCCCGCCCAGGCCGCCCAGGCTGTACTCAAGACGTACTTCCAGGCATGGAAGAACTGCTGGGAAGGCCGCACGGGCCCCCGGACTTCAAAGCCCGCTTCCGCACCGTGATGTCCGTGGACATCCCTCAGGGCCGGGACCTGCACATCACCCGGGTGCACCGCCGCTGGGGCATGGTCAACATCCCCAAGCTCGGCCGGGTCCGGTTCCGCTGGACCAAAGACCTCCCTACGGGAAAGCACGCCAATACCGACAACCGGATCACCGGGGCCCGGCTGGTCAAAGACGCGCTCGGCTGGCACATAGCCTTCCGCGTCCAGACCCTCGAACCCGCCGGGGTTCTTGCACACGAACACGGCCTGGGACTCCCGGCTGCCCGGTGTGGTGACCCCACACATCGAGCAGCGCTGGGAGGTGCCGGGGGCGGGAACCTTGTGCAGGGCGTCGCGCACGTCCTGCGCATCGTCATGCAGGCCCGCGCCAAGGGCGTCGCGGTCATCCTCGTCACCCACAACGTCCGCCACGCGATGATGGTCGGCGACCACTTCGCCGTACTCATCCGCGGTCAGAAGGCCGACGACTTCCGCAAGGGCGAACGCACCCGCGAGCAGATCACCGACCTGATGGCCGGCGGCGAGGCCATGGCCCACCTCGAAGCCGAACTCGCCCAACTCCAGGCCGACGCCTGACCGTCGCCGCCCCGCAGAGAGCCGCCCAGGGCTGATGCCCTGGGCGGCTTTGACGTGCCCTCCGCGCCATGACGCGCAACCTCCGCATGTCCCGCGCCCTCTTCCATACCGGCCATGACCGTACGCGCCGATGTGCCCCGGTCAGGGCCGCACACCGGCTGACCGACTTCGGTTCCGACTCCACGAGGACACACCGCCTGATGCCCGACGAACACTTTGACCGCATGCGGACGACGCCATCGATCGTCCGGGCACGGCCCGTTGCGTTCGTCGAGAAATGTACAGTTCGGTTTCCGGGGAGTCGGCTCACCACGCGTCGGCGGAACCCGACCTGTGCGGAGCCGACGCCGCCCATGGCGCGGACCGTATGACACCGATCCGCACCCGGGACGTCCGGGCGCACGCCGGAACCGCAGGAACCGTCCGAGCCGTCGTCTGTCCTTGTGCAGACGGCCTCGGTGTACACGATCGACTTGGGGCCGACATGCCGGAACTTGTACTGCATGCCAATAGGCGCACCTGGACCCTGGACGCGTCCCGGAGCTACACCATCGGGCGCGACCAGCAGGCCGACATCTCGTTCATCGACCGCCGAGTCTCCCGGCGGCACCTCGTGATCCGTTGCGAGGGCGGGACGTGGGTCATCGAAGATCTCGGCAGCGCGAATGGCACGTTCGCCGAAGGGCGTCGTATTCAGCGGATGGAAATCGGCCACGGTTCGATCGTCCGGCTGGGAGAGGTCTCCACCGGTTTGCGGCTGGACTTCACCGGAGCCTCGGCGGCGGTGAGTGACGATCAGGCGCGCGCTGACGTTCCGATACGCGCGGGGCTGCCCCAGGACGAGGCCCGTCCCAAGGTCCAAGGTGCCACGGATCGAGGCACGCCACCGGCCGCCGCCACGCCCCCGGTGGTGCCCGGTCCCCGGGCGGGGGAGGTTCCGGGAGCCCCCATGGGGGTGGCGGCGGCCGGTGGCGACGGCCTGTTCCGGCCCCTCCCTCAGCACGCTGAATCCGACCTCGCCCGTGCCGCGGTTCCCCGGGCGCCCGGAGACGCGGGTGACGCCCGGGGCGGTCACCGGCCCGAAGGGCCCACAGACGGTCCCCGTGGAGCCGCCGCGGCTCTTTCCATCGACCGGGACCCCTCGGGCGTCTACCCCCTCGTCCTGGGGCAACGGCTGCGTATCGGACGCGCGCAGGACAACGAACTCGTGGTGGAGGGCCCGCATGTCTCCCGCTACCACGCGGAGTTCCGGCCCCTGCCCGATGGCCGCTTCGAGATCGTCGACCTCGGCAGCCACAACGGCACCTATGTCAATGGGCAGCCCGTGGACCGCCGGTTCATCGGCCCGTACGACATCGTCGGTGTCGGCCACTCCACCTTCCGGCTCGCCGGAGACCGGCTGGAGGAGTTCGTCGACACCGGCGAGGTCTCCTTCACCGCCCGCAACCTGACAGTGACCGTCGGGCGTGGCAAGACCATCCTGGACGACGTCTCCTTCGGCGTCCCCGAGAAGTCGCTGGTCGCGGTGATCGGGCCGTCGGGCTCCGGGAAGTCCACCCTGCTGCGCGCACTCACCGGCTACCGGCCCGCGGACGGTGGTCAGGTGCTCTACGACCACCGCGATCTCTACGCCCAGTTCGCCGAGTTGCGCCACCGTATCGGCCTCGTTCCGCAGGATGACATCCTGCACAAGGAACTGACCGTCGACACCGCTCTGAAGTACGCCGCCAGGCTCCGCTTCCCCGGTGACACCAAGGCGGCCGAGCGCAAGGCCCGTATCGACGAGGTGCTGCAGGAGCTCAGACTCGACGTTCACCGGGGCAAGAAGGTCTCCTCGCTCTCCGGCGGTCAGCGCAAGCGGGTGTCCGTTGCCCTGGAACTGCTGACCAAGCCCTCCCTGCTCTTCCTCGACGAGCCCACCTCCGGTCTGGACCCGGGCCTGGACCGCAATGTCATGAAGTTGCTGCGGGAGCTCGCCGACGACGGCCGCACCGTGCTGGTGGTGACGCACTCGGTCGCCGAACTGTCCCTGTGCGACCGGGTGTTGGTCATGGCGCCCGGTGGCTCCGTGGCGTACTTCGGCCCCCCGGGCGAGGCCCTGGACTTCTTCGGCCACGACAGCTGGGCCGATGTCTTCTCCGCCTTCGAGGACCATCGCGACGACTGGGGCGGGCGCTGGCGGGCATCCCGGCAGTACGAGCGGTGCGCCGCCGAGATCGACTCGGCCGTCCCGCCGCAGCATCCGGGCGCCCCTGCGACGCAGCCGCCCGCGCGAGCTCCGCGGCCCAAACCACAGGGCTGGATGGTCCAGTTGTGGACGCTGATGCGCCGCTATGTGTCGGTCATCGCCTCCGACAAGGGCTTCATGGCGCTTATGCTGCTGCTCCCGGCCGTGCTGGGCGGAGTGAGCTGTCTGATTCCGGCGACATACGGACTCGCCGCGCCACCGCCCGACAGCCGTTTCCGCTACAACCAGGAGTCCGGAACCATTCTGCTGGTGCTGGTCGTCGGCATGTGCTTCTCCGGCGCGGCCAACTCCGTACGTGAATTGATCAAAGAACGGGTGATCTACGAACGGGAGAGAGCCACGGGGCTGTCCCGATCCGCGTATCTGATGTCGAAGGTGATCGTCCTCGGCCTGATCACCGCGATGCAGGGTGTCGTCATCTGCGCCATCGGCTTCTCCGTCCGTCAACTGCCCGCTCAGGGGCTGCTCATGCCCACGGCCGTCGAGGTCTGCGTGGTCATCAGCGCGCTGGGCTTCACCACCATGATGTTCGGTCTGGTCATCTCCGCGCTGGTGCGGACCCCGGAGAAGACCATGCCGCTGCTCGTGATGTTCGCCGTCGTCCAGGTCGTCTTCACTGGGGTCCTCTTCAAGCTGTTCGACTCCCCGGGCATCGAACAGATCGGCTGGCTGATGCCCGCCCGCTGGGCGGTGGCCGGCGCCGGGACCACACTCGACCTCGCGCACACCATGCCGCCCTGGGATCTCGACAAGCCGGACGATGTCGACCCGCTGTGGGCCCACACCGTCACCCAGTGGGGCATCGACCTCGCTGTGCTCCTGGCCATCGGGCTGGCCTGCGGCTTCGTGGTGACCCGCCTGCTGCGCCGGCACGAACCCGAGGTCATGCGGGACTAGGCCTGTGAAGTGCCGGTGAAAACCCTGTGGAAGTGGTGTCGGTGGGGCCGTTTATGCTGCCTCAGACGATGACGCGGTACCAGGGGAGGGCGCGGCATGTTCGGCAAGCTGTTCGGCAGGGGTGCGGAGAGACCGGCGGCGGATCCGCACGCCCTTCCCGTCCCACGCAGGCAGAAAAACGGGACGTACACATTGCGCGCGCTGGGGGACGCGCGGGTGCTCGCGCTGGTGGAGGCCGCCGACGCGGGTGACTGGGAGGCGGTCAAGGCGGCGCTGGTCCCCTTCGATCTCGGCCGCGACCACCAGGTCCTGGGCGAGCTGGCGGAGTTGGACGGTGTGCAGGACTGGATCGGCCGGGCCTGCGAGGAGGACAAGGAACACCGGGCGACCGCCCTGCTGATATCCGGGACGCGCCACATCAGCTGGGGCTGGGAGGCCCGCACCGCCGCGCGTGCCGTGAACGTCACGCAGGACCAGTGGCGGGTCTTCCGTGAGCGGCTCCGCATCGCCGAGGAGCAGCTGCTCGAGGCCGCCGAGTTGCGGCCGGAATGGGTCACGCCGTGGCGCCGTCTCCTCACCTCCGGCCGTGGCATGTCGCTGGGCCCCGCCGTCAATGAGACCCGGCTCGACGCCGCCCTGGGCCGCGATCCACTGGACCTGGAGAGCCACCTCGAGTGGGTGTCGCAGTTGCAGCCCCGCTGGGGCGGCGAGCCCGGCGAGGCCCTGGCGTTCGCCCGCGACGCGCTCGCCCGCGCCCCGCAGGGGCACCGCCTCGGCTGTGTGATCGCCATGGCGCATATCGAGGACTGGGTCGAGTCGGATCATGAGGACTGCCTCGAAACCCCCGAAATCCAGGCCGAGTTGCGGGAGGCGGCCGACCACAGCATCCTGAACCCCGCCTACGCGGTGCGCCCGGGCTGGCAGCACGACTTCAACATGTTCGCCATGGCCCTGTCGCTGGCCGGTGAGCGCCATACGGTCCGGCGCGTCTTCCAATCGCTGGACGGTGCGTACACCAAGTGGCCATGGACCTACTTCGCGGAGCCCGAGAAGCAGTTCGCCCGCCACCACCGCCGTGCCTGAGCACCCGCCGGCCCCGGTGCCGCCTGCCCGCCATCCGTCGCCCCTCCCACTCCGGACTGCCCGATGACCCTGCCTGACACCGCCGTCCACCCGGCCGGCGCCGACCGCACCTTCCAGGTGGATCTGCGCGGCCTCGTCGACCTCCTCTCCCACCACCTCTACTCCAGCCCGCGCGTCTACCTGCGTGAACTGATGCAGAACGCGGTGGACGCGCTGACCGCCCGGCAAAGCCTCGAACCGGCCGCGCCCCTCGGACCGGCCGGACCGGCCGCACCCGCCCACGCCTTCGGTATCCGCCTGTACGCCGACGGTTCGGTGGTGCGTGTCGAGGACGACGGCGTCGGTCTCACCGAAGCCGATGTGCACACCTTCCTCGCCACGATCGGCCGCAGCAGCAAGCGCGCCGAGCGGATCGCCGAGCAACGCGCCGACTTCATCGGCCAGTTCGGAATCGGCCTGCTCTCCTGCTTCCTGGTCGCGGACGAGATCCACGTCCTGAGCCGCTCCGCCCGCACCCCCGACGCCCCCGCCGTGGAGTGGCGGGGACGCGGCGACGGCAGCTACACCGTCCGCACCCTGCCCGCCTCCGCCCGCCCCCGCCCCGGCACCACCGTCACGCTGACGCCGCGCGCCGACGCCGGCGAGTGGACCCGCCCGGCGCAGGCGCATGCGCTGGCCCGGTACTTCGGCTCCCTGCTGCGCCACCCGGTGACCTTCGACGACGGCACGGGCGGCCCGGGCGGCCCGGGCGGCCCGGGCGTGTCCATCAACCCCGAACCCGCACCCTGGGCGCGTACGTACCCCACGCCGGGAGCCCGCTCCCGTGCGCTGGCCGCGTACGGCGAGGAGGTCTTCGGCTTCACGCCGCTGGACACCATCGAGCTGGACCTGCCGGCCGTAGGCCTGAAGGGCATCGCGTGCGTGCTGCCCGAGGCGGTGCCGGCCGGGCGCCGCCACGGCCACCGCGTGCACGTCAAGGGCATGCTGCTGTCCGAGCAGGCCGAGGAGATTCTGCCCGAGTGGGCCTTCTTCGTCCGCTGCGTCATCGACGCCGAGAGCCTGCGCCCGACGGCGTCCCGCGAGTCCCTGTACGAGGACGACACGCTCGCCGCCGTCCGCGACGCCCTCGCCGAGCGGCTGCGCGCGTGGATCGCCCGGGCCGCCGCCAGCGACCCGGACCTGCTCGCCCGCTTCCTCCAGGCTCACCACCTGGCCGTGAAGTCGCTCGCGGTGCACGACGACGAAATCCTGCGGATGCTGCTGCCCTGGCTGCCGTTCGAGACCACGGACGGGCACGCCACCCTCGACGAGTTCGCGCGCACCCACCGCACCGTGCTCGTGACATCGAGCGTGGAGGAGTTCCGGCAGGTCGCGGCCATCGCCTCGGCCGCCGGGCTCGGCGTCGTCAACGGCGGCTACACCTACGACCGTGAACTGGTCCACCGGCTGCCCGAGATCAGGCCCGAGGCCGTCGTCGCCGACCTCGACCCGGCGACCCTGACCGCCCACCTCGACCCCGTGGACCGGGAGACGGAACTGGCCGCCGCGGCCTACCTCGCCGTGGCCCGCGACGCCCTCGCCGTCTTCGACTGCGATGTCGCGCTGCGCACCTTCCAGCCCGCCTCCGCCCCCGCCCTCCTCGTCGACAGCCGCGAGGCGCGGCACGAGCGCACCCGCTCCCGGCTCGCCCGTGAGCAGGAGGGTGGCCTGTGGGGCGACATCCTCGGCGCTCTGAGCCAGGAGGCCCCGCGGGCCCAGCTGATCCTCAACCAGCTCAACCCGCTGGTTCGCACCGCCGTCACCATCGACGAGCCCGAGCTGGCCCGCACCAGCGCCGAAGCCCTCTACGGACAGGCCGCGATGCTGTCCCGGCGCCCTCTGAGGCCCGCCGAATCGAGCCTCATCAACCGCTCCTTCCTCGACCTGCTCGCCCACGCCCTCCGCAAGGACAGCTGACGATGCCGACCGCACCCGCACCCCATCCGCAGAACACAGACGAGCTGTACCGGGCGCTCCAGGAGAACGACCGGCGCGCCTACGGCCGCACCCGGACCGTCATCGCAGAGGAACTCGTCGACGCCGCCGAGCAGTTCGCGGAGCCCGACCCGCTCGTCGACGCGCTCCTCGAGCTCCAGGAGGCGTACACGTACGGCTCAGAACCCCGGAAGTCGCCCGTCGTCTTCGCGCGCCTGCTCACCCTCTTCGACGAGCAGCCCGACGTCTTCGACGAGCGCCTGCGCCACATGCTGTTCTGGCGGTTCAAGTGGGTGGCCAACGCCCTGCTCGCGCTGCCCGAGATCCCGCTGACCAGCCTGCACCAGTGGCTGTCGGAGATGCGTGACCGGTACGAAAAGGCCGGCCTCGGCCTTCAGCCCTACTACGGACAGGCGTACCAGCTCGCCGCCCATGTCGGCGAGGACACCACCCTCGCGTACGAGCTGTGGGCGGGCCGCACCCGCACCGGGCTCAGCGACTGCGAGGCCTGCGAGACCTGCGAGCGCGCCCTGTACCACCTCGGGGCGGGTGACGACGAGCGGGCGCTGCGCACCTGGGAGCCCGTCCTGGCCGGGAAGGAATCCTGCAAGGAGGAGCCGGCCCGCTCCGTCTCGTACGCGCTGTTGCCCCTGCTGCGCACCGGCCGCACCGACCGGGCGCGCGAACTGCACCTCGCCGGCTACCGCGGCTGCCGCCGCAACCCCTCGACGTCCCAGGAAGTCGGCCGACACCTGGAGTTCTGCGCGCTCACCGGCAACGAGGCACGCGGCCTGGAACTGCTCGCCGAGAACCGGAGCCTGTTCGACGAGGTCGACTCGCCGCTGGACCTGCTCAGCTTCCTCACCGGTGTGGAGGTCCTCCTCCAGCGCGTCGAGTCCCTCGGCCACGGCGAACTGCCCGCCGCCGGGTACGCGGGCCGCACCTGGACGGTGGCCGGCCTGGGCGTCGAGGTGCGCGGCCGCGCCGACGACCTGGCCGCCCGCTTCGACGCCCGTAACGGAACCACGGCCCACACCGACCGCCGCAGGGCCCGCCTCGACCGTGCCCCGCTCCTGGACGCGCTGGAACTGAGCTTGCGCATCCGCAGCCTCGACGACGTGGCCCCGGCCGCCCCGGTTGTCGCGCCCGCCGCCCGTACGGCCGCCGCCGTTCCCGACTCGCTGCCCGAACTCATCCTCCGGGCACGGACGTTGGACGAGCAGGGGCACCCGGACGCGCTGGCCTGCTGGGCGCGGCTGCGCACGCTCGTCGCCGCCCGCGACTACACCCACCCCGACGACCCTGCCGTGGGCCCGCTCGTACGACTGCGCGCGGACCTGCTGGCCGACGAGGCGAGCCGGGCGGGCGAGAAGGAGGAGTTCGCCGACGCCGCCGCCCTGCACGAGGAGGCCGCGGCCCTGTACGACGACGCCGGGGAGCCGGGAGACGCGGCGCTCGCCCGCGCCTGCGCCCTGCTCGCCACCGTCGAGACCCCCGCACAGGGCGCCGACGGAGCCGAGGCGAAGGCCGCCGCGCTGACCGCCGCCCACGCGTCCATGGTCCGCCTGCACGAGGAGACGCCCGGCCTCGCCCCGTACCAGGAGGCCCGCCTGCTGCGGCTGCGGGCGACCACGCTCGGCCTGCGCGTCCAGACGTCGGGGAGCGAGGAGCACGTCGCGCCGGTCCTCGCCGAGGTGGACGAGCTGCACGCGTTCGCCACCCGGCACGACCTCGCCGGACAGATCTCCGGCGCCCTGCTGCTGCGGGCCAGCACGTACGCCATCGCCGGCGACCTGCCCGCCGCCGTCACCGAGATCGACGCCCTCCTCGACCGGCTGAAGGCGCAAGGCCCCGCCTGGCACCTGCCCCGTACGCTGGGAATGCGCGGCCGGCTCCAACTCGGCCTCCAGGCCGCGCAGGCCGCGCACGCAGACCTGACCGAAGGCCTGCGACTGGCCGCCGACTGGCCGGCCGACGCGGTCGACACCGCCCGCCTCCACGGTGATCTGGCCGAGGCCTGTATGCACCTGGGCCGCCCCGACGAGGCCCTGCGGCACCTGACGCGCTCCGGAGAGCTGGACCTTCGCCGCGGCCGCCGGACGGACGGGTTCTGCGCCTACGGCAACGCGGCCCAGCTCACCCTCGACCTGGGCCGCGTCGAGGACTGCATCGCGCTGCTCGACTCCCTGCTGGCCGAACCGGACGTCGCCGCCGGAGAGCAGGACGACCGGCTCGTCGCTCAACTGCGCCTGACCCGTGCCCGCGCACTGCACGCGGGCCAGGACCTCAAGGCCGCCACGGCGGAGTTCGTCGCCCTCGCGGCCGAGTCGGCCGACTGGGACGACGACCCGGGGAGCCACGCCATGATCGCCGCGGAGACGGCCGTACTCCTCGGTGAGTCCGGCGAGTTCGGCCGGGCCCGCGAGGCCGCTGACCAGGCACTCGCCGCCCACGCCCGGGCTCCGCGCTACGAGCAGCTCAGCAACTGCCTGCGCGAACTCGCCCGTCTCCAGGCCGAACGGCAGGGCCCCGACGGCCTGGCCGACGCCCTCGCCTTCCTGGCCGACGCCGGCCGGATCGCCGACGAAGCCCGCGCCGCCGAATACGAGGCCCGCGGCCGCTCCCTGGACACCGCTCTGGCCTACGAACACGGACGGGTCAACGCCTACGCCGGTGAGTACCAGGGCGCCCTGGCCGCCCTGGAGAAGGCCCTCGCTCTGCTCGGCGAGCCGGGAGGGGACGACGACCGCGCCGGTGAGTGGGCCGAGTGCGTCCGCCTCGCGGGCGCCGTGGAGGGCATCTACCTGGAACGACCCGCCCCCGCCCTCACCCGCATCGATGCGGCGGTCTCCCACCTGACCGCCTTGGGCCACACCGAGGAGACCGAGCCGCTGATCTCCCTGGCGGCTCGGCTGCGTGACGAGGAGTGACGCGGCGGTACCGGGGGACAGCCCGCCCCGGTACCGCGGCACGCCGTGCTCACCGCGACGGCGGCCGGCTGAACGCGCCCTCGGGCAGCGGTGCCGCGGGCCGTATGCGCGGCCACAGCGCATCAGGGATGGGCTCGTCGACCCGCCGCGCGGCGAGGCGCACCTGGTCGGGGGAGGCCATACCGGCGACCACCGACGCCACCTCCGGCCGCCGCAGCGGGAAGCGGAGCGCGGCGTGCGCCAACTCGATGCCGGCCGCCCCGCAGAGCGCGGCGAGCTCGCGGGCGCGGCGCAGCACCGGCTCGGTCACCGGCGCGTAGTCGAAGGTGTCGCCCTCGCCCGGCTCGGTCCGCGCGAGAATGCCGGAGTTGAACGGTGCTGCCGCGAGCACCGACACGCCGCGCTCGGCGCAGCGGTGCAGCAGCGGCTCGCCGGAACGGTCGAGCAGGGTCCAGCGTCCGGCGAGCATCACGGCGTCCACGTCGCAGCGGTCCACGATCTCCGCGAGCGGCTGCCAGTAGTTCATGCCGACGCCGACCGCCGAGACCAGGCCCTCGTCGCGCATCCGCAGCAGCTCAGGCACCGTTTCGGCGATCACCTGTGGGACGTGCAGGTCGGGGTCGTGTACGAGGACGATGTCGACGTGGTCGACGCCCAGCCGGGTCAGGCTGTCTTCGAGGCTGCGCCTGACCCCGGCAGGGGAGTAGTCGAGCCGCCGCCGCAGCGTGTCCGGTACCGCGAACCCCGAGTCGAGATCCGTGCCACGCGGATCGTCGTTGGGGACGAGGAGCCGCCCGACCTTCGTCGAGATCACGTACTCGGCGCGGGGCCTGGACGCCAGCGCCTGGCCGAGTCGCCGCTCGGCCAGGCCGAGCCCGTAGTGCGGCGCCGTGTCGAAGTACCGGACGCCGGCCTGCCAGGCCGCGTCGACGGTGGCCAGTGCCTGCTCGTCGTCGACGGCGGCGTACAGGTTTCCGATCGGCGCGCTGCCGAAGCCGAGCTCGGTCACGTGGACGCCGGTCCGTCCGATCCGCCGGCGGTTCACGCGGCGGCCCCGCTGCCGACCGCGAGCCCGTACCAGTGGCTCGCGGTGCCCCCGTACACGGCGGCCCGGGCCGCGTCGTCGAGCGTCTCCAGCAGCGCCGCAGTGATCGACAAGGTGTGCCCGTAGTCGGCGGCCAGGGTGCACACCGGCCAGTCCGAGCCGAACATCAGGCGCCGGGCGCCGAACTCCTCCAGCAGCGGACGGGCGTACGGGAGCAGGTGTTCGGCGTCGCGCTGCCCGTCGCCGGCCTCGGTGAGCAGGCCGGAGAACTTCACCGCGACGTTCGGCAGGGCCGCCAGTTCGGCGATGTGCGTCGCCCACGGCTCGATCGCGCCCGCCGCGATGGGTGGCTTGCCCGCGTGGTCGAGGACGAAGGACGTGCCGGCGTGGCGCCGTACCGCCTCGGTCGCCGACGGCAGCTGTGCGGCGGTGACGATCAGGTCGAAGACCAGCCCGCGGTCGCCCAGGACGTCCAGGCCGGCCGCGACGTCCGGGCGTAGCAGCCAGTCTCCCGCCGCCGCGCCGGGCGGTTCGAGCTGAACCTGGTGCCGTAGACCGACCAGGCCGGTGCCGCCCTCCGCCGCGCGCAGCCGGTCCAGGGTGCCGGCCAGGTCGGGGGCGGTGAGTTCGGCCCAGCCGACGACACCGGCGACGCGGATGTCGCGCGCGTACAGCCGCAGCAGCTCCATGGTCTCGTCCGCCGAATTCACCGTCTCGACGACCACGGTCGCGTCGATGCCGTGCGCGTCGAGCTGCGGTGCCAGGTCGGTCATGGTGAAGTCGCGGCGCAGGGCGGGCAGGTCGCGGGTCCATGGCTGGTCCCGGACCGACAGGTCCCACACATGGTGGTGCGCGTCGACACGCATCAAGGCTCCTTGCTCCTTCAATCGTTCAGGCGACCCGGTGGTCGTCGAGGGCGTCGGGGTTCCAGTCGATTCCGATGCCGGGTACGTCGGGAGGGGTCACACAGCCGTCCTCGATGGCGAGCGTGCTGTGCGTGATCGCCTGGAGTTGCGGTATGTGCTCGACGAAGATCCCGTTCGGCACGGCCGCGGCAAGGCTGACGTGCAGCTCCATGAGGAAGTGTGGGCTCACCGCGACGTTGCAGGCCTCGGCGGCGTGCGCGACCTTCAGCCAGGGGGTGATCCCGCCGACGCGGGCGACGTCCACCTGGACGATCCCGGCCGCGCCCGCGGCCAGGTAGGCGCCGAACCGCTGGACGGAGTACAGCGACTCGCCGACGGCCACCGGCACGCTGGTGGAGGCGGACAGCCGGCGGTGCCCGGCCAGGTCGTCGGCCGGCAGAGGCTCCTCGAACCAGGCGATGTCAAGCGGCTCGTACGTGCGGGCGCGGCGGATCGCCTCGGCGGCCGTGAAGGCCTGGTTCGCGTCGACCATCACCTCCAGCTCCGGGCCCACGGCCGCGCGGACGGCCGCGAGCCGCTCGGCGTCCTCGGCCGGCGACGGCCTGCCCACCTTGATCTTCACGCCGCGCAGCCCGGCCGCGGCCGACCGCCGCGCGCCTTCCACGACTTCGTCGATCGGCAGGTGCAGCCAGCCGCCCTCGGTGTCGTAGACGGGCAGCCGCTCGTGGGCGCCGCCCGCCATCCGCCACAGCGACTCGCCGGTACGGCGACCGCGCAGGTCCCACAGCGCGGTGTCGACGGCGGCGAACGCCAGCGAGGTGATCGCCCCGACGGTCGTCGCCCGGGTCTGGTCGAGCATGTGCCGCCACAGCGCCTCGATGGGCCGGGCGTCCCGCCCCAGCAGCGCCGGGGCCAAGTGGTCCCGGATGAGCGACACGACGGCCCGCCCGCCGGTCCCGATGGTGTAGGAGTACCCGATGCCGGACAGCCCGTCGGACGTGTGGGCTGTGACGAGGACCGTCTCCTGCTTGACGAAGGACTGCATCGCGTCGACGCGTACGGCCGCCGGCTCGAGATCCACCAGCTGGACGTCGATGCGTTCGATTCGGGTCATGTCGTGGGCTTCCTGGGTCGGGGCACGGTACGGCTCACTTGGGGGTCGCGGCTCACTTGAGGGCGCCCAGCGTGATGCCGTTCGTGACGTAGCGCTGGAAGATGAGGAAGAGGATGACGATGGGAAACGTCGCGATGGTGAGGCCGGCGAAGAAGGCTCCCTGATCGCTGACGAACTGTCCCTGGAAGGACAGCAGCCCGACCGACAGCGAGCGATTCTGCGGGCGGGTCAGCAGGACCACGCCGAACTGCACCTCGCTCCAGACGAAGATCAGCCCGAGCATCGAGACCGAGATGAAGCCGCCCTTGCTGATCGGGAGGACGACGCGCAGCAGCGCGGCGAACTCCCCGCACCCGTCGATCTTGGCCGCCTCGAGCAGTTCGCGCGGTACGGCCGCGAACACCGACCGCATGATCAGGGCGATGGTCGGCGTCATGAACGCCGCGTACACCAGCGAGATGCCGAGCACGCTGTTGAGCAGGCGGTACCTGCCGAGGATTTCGAACGTCGGGATCAGCGCGACGATCAGCGGGATGCTCAGCGCGAGCACCATGATGCGGCTGACCGCGCCCGACAGTGCCCGGGTCGCCCGGGCCAGGCCGTAGCCGGCGAGGCTGCCGCAGGTCACGCCGATGGCGAGGCTGCACAGCGTGATCAGCAGGCTGTTGCCGATGTACGTCGGCAGAGGTGCCCCGCCGACTGCGCCGCGCCAGGCGGTGGAGTAGTTCGACAGCATCCAGCGACCGCTGAGGCCCAGCGGATGGGCGTAGATGTCGGCCGTCGGATGCAGTGACAGCAACAGCATCGACAGGAACGGGACGACGGTGATCAATGTCCAGACGAGCAGCAGCAGGTACCCGAGGTACCACAGCGGGCCGCGTCGCCGGAGCCGTCGGTGTGGTCGCTGCCGTCGGTGTCGGTGTGCGTCTGCCGCCGTGTCGGCCGTACGGGTCTTCGCGAGCCGGGCCGGTGTCGTCGGGGCCGTCATCGCGCGTCCAGCCGCTGCTGGCGGAACAGTTGCAGGACCACGACGCCGATGACACTGACGATCAGCGTCGTCACGACGGCGGTGGCCGAGCCGTAGCCGTAGTCCTGGTCGATGAACGACTGCTTGTAGACCAGCACCGGCAGGATGCTCGTGGCGTTGCCGGGGCCGCCCCGGGTCATCGCGTAGATGATGCCGAAGGCGTTGAAGGCGAACACCGACATCAGGGTCGTGACCGTGCCGAGCATCGGCACGATGTTCGGCAGTGTGATCCGGAAGAGCCGTCCGGCCTCGGACACGCCATCGAGCGTGGCCGCCTCGTGGACCTCGGGGGAGATGGTGTCCATCGCGCCCAGCAGGATCAGCATCGCGTACCCGGTCTGCGTCCACACCGCGACGAAGATCGTCACCATCAGCGCGGTCGTCGGCGATGCGAGCCAGGCGTGTGCGTCGCCGAGTCCGAGTGAGCCGAGCACGGTGTTCACCACGCCGGTGGAGGGCTGGAACGAGTTGGACCAGAAGACGCCCGCGACGCTGACCGGGACGATCACCGGCAGGAACCAGATGGTCTTGAAGAAGCGGGCGCCGGGGACCTTCCGGTTGATCGCGTTGGCGAGCAACGTCGCGATCACCACGGTGCAGACCACGGTGCCGACGAAGAACACCAGGCTGGTCACGATCGACTGCCGGACCAGCGAGTCGTTGATGAGCCGCCGGTAGTTGGCCAGCCCGCGGTAGGTGACGGATCCGACGCCGTCCCACGAGCCGAGGCTGATGTGCACCGACTCCGCGACCGGGTAGGCGATGAGCAGGGTCATCAGCACCAGCGCCGGTGCGAGGATCAGAATCGGGAACTTCTGTGCACTGCGGCGTGGCCTGCGGGCGGTGGCGGTGCCGGAGGCGATGGCGGCAACCGGGGGGATCTTCTGGGCGGCCATCAGTCCGTCGCCCCGGAGACCTTGCCGGACTGCAGGTCCTGCAGTGCGCTCTGGAACTGCTGGGCCGCCTGCTGCGGGGTCAGCTTGCCGGACACGAGCTTCTGCAGCACCGGCACCGCGAACGACTGCCCGAGCGTGGACGGCACCGTCGAGTCCCAGATGTTGACCAGTCCGACGGACTTGGACGCCTCGAACTGCTGCTGCACCAGGTCGCCCAGGTTCGACAGCCTCGACGGCTCGATCGAGGTGAACACCGGCAGGGAGCCGCCGGCCGCGACCACATTGACCTGGTACTTGTCGGTCATGAAGAACTTGAGGAACTTCTTGGCCAGCCCCGGGTTCGCCGCCTTGGCCGGGATGACGAGGGTGTCGCCGTTGAAGGCGTTGAACGGCGTCTTACGGCCCTCCGTGAGCGGCGGCAGCAGGAACCAGCCCATGTCGAACGACGGCTTGGCCGCCTTCAGGTCCGCGTAGCTGTAGTTGCCGCCCTGCAGCATCGCGAGCCTGCCGCTGGTGAACAGCGCCTGGGCCTGGGTGGTGTCCATGCCGAGCATCCCCTTCTGGTAGATGCCCTTCTTCTGCCAGCCCTGGATGGTCCGCAGTGCCTTCACGAAGCCCGGGTCGGTGTACTTGACGTCCGTCGGCGAACCCGGCTTGAAGTTCGTGAGCATGGCCTGGTAATCGCTCTTCGACACCGCGGTGGGCAGCAGCGCGTCGAGCGTGTGCCCCAGGTCGTACGGGCTCGACCCGCCGACGCCGAGGCCCTCGTACCCCGCGGACTTCAACTTGGCCGCCATGGACTCGAACTCGGCGACGGAGGCGACCTGGTGATCGGCCGGGTCGGGGATGCCGGCCTTGGCGAACGCCGCCTTGTTGTAGTAGATCGGGGCGATCAGCAGTTCCTCGTAGAGAACGCCGTAGTGATGCCCGTTGGTCGTGTAGTAGGCGGTCTGGCTCTTGGAGTACTTGTCCGCCAGACCAGCACCATTCCACACATCGTCAATCGGGGTGAGCTGCTTGTTCTTCAGCAGCGCCGACCAGACGCCGGTACTGCGCTGGAGGTAGCCGATGTCCGGGGTGGCGGTCGAGCTGAGCAGGGCCACGTTCGGGCCGCGGGAGCTGTTGGAGTCGACGCTCTCGAAGGTGACCTTGGTGCCGGGGTTGGCCTTCTCGAAGTCCTTGCCGACCTGTTGCATCCGATCGGCCATCGGCCCGGCGGGGATCTGCACACGCAGCGACTTGCCGTCGCCGGATGACGCGCCCGGACCGGTGCCGCACGCCGAGAGGACGCTCGCGGCCGCGAGCAGGACTACGGCACGCCTGGCCGCCTTGGAAGTGTTAAAGGGCCGCACGTGACTCGTCTTTCCGGGAGTTGGACAGTTCGATGGCAATCACGTCGATGAGGGCGCCGGTCGGTGGCGGCACGGTGATGAAGAGCTCGCCAAGGGGCTCGTCCTCGGCGCCGTTGGCCTTGTGCACTTCCTCGTTGACGGAGTACTCCAGGGGCTGCTCGGTGCCGAGCATGCGTACGCCGGTCACCGAGCCGATGGGCACGTTGCGTACGACGAGGAGGTCCTGCGGCTGCAACAGCAGGTGCAGGTAGATGGTGTCCCCGTGCTGGGTGGCGGGGCCGTGGAAGTCGAGGCGTTCGGACGCAGGGCCGGCGCCGAAGAGGCTCTCGCCGTGGCTGGCGAGCCAGGCGCCGAGCCGCTTGAGTACGGCCACCTCGGTCGGCACAAGCCTTCCGTCGCCGCGCGGCCCGATATTGAGCAGGAGGTTGCCGCCGCGTGAGACGACCTCGCTGAGGTAGCCGGCGAGCAGGCGCGGGCTCTTGTAGTCCAGGTCGTCGGGCCGGTACGCCCAGCTGTCGCTCATGGTGAGGCACAGCTCCCACGGTCCGCCCGGCGGACGGCGCGGCATGCCCTGCTCGGGAGTGGCGTAGTCGCCCTGGCCCGGCAGCCGGTCGTTGATGATCACTTCCGGTTGCAGCGACTTGATCAGCTCGCGCAGCTCGGCGGCATGCCACTCCTCCGCGGTGCGTTCCCACTCCCCGTCGAACCAGAGCAGGTCGATCGTCCCGTACCGGGTGAGCAGTTCGGTGAGCTGTCCCTTGACATAGTCGATGTAGCGCGCCCACTGCTCCGGCGACGGCCGGCGGTACCGGTCGTGCGGGTAGGGGCGGTCGGCGTCGGTGAACGCGGGGTAGTCCGGATGGTTCCAGTCCAGCAGCGAGTAGTAGACGCCGACCCGCAGGCCCTCGGCGCGCAGCGCGTCGAAGAACTCGCGGGTGATGTCGCGTCCGTACGGTGACGCCGCGATGGAGAAGTCGGAATGTTCGGTGTGGTACATCGAGTAGCCGGCGTGGTGCCGGACGGTGAAGACGACATAGCGCGCACCCGCGGCGCGGGCGAGGCGGGCGACCGCCCGCGGATCCCAGTGCTGCGGATCGAAGGTCGCGGCGGTCGACTGGTACTGCGCGACCGTGACGTCGGCTTCAGGCTCGGTACGGCCCGGCAGGATCGAATGGCCGACCAGCGGCCAGCCGATTTCCACGCCTTGCTGACTGGCGTGGTCCCAGTGGACGAAGAGCCCGAAGGCCGCTTCATCGAACCAGTCGGGAATGGTCACGAGGGTCACCCTCCGCATCGAGAGGATCTTGATCCCGGATCGGATACTATAGGATTTGATTGAGGATGCAGGTGTTCCGATCGTGCGTCAACAGGCGTCGCGAAGATTTCAGAACGATCGAAGCCGTCTTCCTGATGGAGCGGCGTCAAGCGCGTAGATTCGGTGATCGACGATGTGGAGGGTCGATGAGTGAGCCCATGCCGCTGACGGTCGCAGTCGCGATGAACAGCTCGGGTTCCCGGGGATCGGTCAAGATCAACGTTCGTGAGTCGGTCTTCCAGGCGCTGATGACCCTGCTCATGGATCACGATCTGGAGCCTGGTACGAAGCTGTCGATCGCCGGGCTCGCCCGCCAACTCGAGGTGTCCCAGACGCCGGTCCGCGAAGCTCTCGCCCGATGCGAGTCCGAGGGCCTCGTCGTGCGCCGGCCGAACGCCGGCTACCTGGTCGCCCCCCTGCTCGACCGGACCGGCCTGGACGACCTCTACGACATCCGCCTGCTCCTCGAGCCGCCCGCCGCTGAACGCGCGGCACGGTACGCGACCTCAGCTGAACTGGACGGCATGCACCACATGCTTGAGCGGATGAGACCGCCGCTGCGCGGCGACACCTACGAGGCGTATCGCGGCTTCGCGGAGCTCGACGCCGCCTTCCACAACGCGATCGCCGAGGCGAGCCGCAGCCCGCTCATCGCCGACACGCTGCGCCGGTTCCGGGCGCACACCCACAGCTACCGCCTCTACTTCCGGCACAGCATCGCCGGTGAGGCCGTCGTCGAGCACCAGGCGATGCTCGACGCCATCCGCGCCAAGGACCCGGAGGCCGCGGCGCGCGCCATGCACGACCACTTGGAGGCGTCGAGGTCGCGCCTGCGGAACACCGGCGAATCCTGACAGGACGCCCGAACTCGCGGGGCGGCGTGCCGGGCGAGCCGCACAACGCGGCTCTGCCGCTCAGCGCGACGCGGTCCGGCTGCGCGCCGGGGGCTGCGGGCGGTGGCGTACCCGGCTGGAGCGCAGATGTGTGGCCATCGCCTCGGCCGCCTTCTCCGGGTTGCGCTGCACGAGAGCGTTCAGGATGTGCTCGTGCTCGGCGACGGTGGCCTCGACAGATCCGGGCGCGCTGTTCAGCCGCAGCATGTGCAGATGGGCGTGGAGGCGGTTCACCGCGTCGGCGAGCAGCGGCCGCCCCGCGGCCTGGGCCAGCACATCGTGGAACTCCTGGTCGAGCGCGGCGAATCGGCGATAGTCCGCGTACTTCTCGCCCAGGTCGGGCTGGCGGCGCATCTCCTCGACGACGGACCGCAGTTGACGCAGTTCGTCGTCGCTCGCGTTCTCCGCGGCCAGCGAAGCGGCCCGGGGTTCGAGCAACAGCCGCATCTCGAACAGGTCGAGCAGGGCGTCCCGGTCGAGCAGGTCGGTGGCGCGATAGCCGGCGTTGGGCCGCTTGACCACGAGCCGCTCCGACTCGAGCCGGGCGAGCGCCTCTCGCACCGGGGTCGCCGACACGTTGAGCTGACGGGCCAGTCCCTCGATGCTTACGCGGGCACCAGGTGCGATCTCATGGTCCATGATCATCGCCTTGACGCTTTCGTATACGCGATCGGTCAGCGCATCCTGTCGAGTTCCATCGGTCATGGCATGAATCATAGAGAATCCCTGCTCATCCCGGGCCCCGGCAAAGTATGGACGGCAACATGAGACCTGCCGACCGTGCCGGCCGAACCGTTCCGCGACTGGTGGCGGCGGACGGACGGCGGAAAGGACGCAGATAAATGAGCAGCAGGGACGTGATCCTGGGCCGGGTGCGGCGCGCGCTCGGCGGCCCGGCCGGGGGACCGGCCACGTACGGGACGGACATCGACCGCGGCTATCTGCGCGAACACGGCGCACGCACGACCGAGGAGACGGTCGAGCTGCTCGCGGAGAACCTCGCGGACTATCGGGCGATCGTCCACCGATGCACCGATGAGGCACTGTCGGAGGTCGTCATGCGCCTGCTCGCCGAGCGCGGCGCGCAGACCGTCGCCGTGCCTCCCGAACTGCCCGCGTACTGGATCAAGGCGGTGGACGCGACGCGGATCCATGACCGCGCCGCGACCACGGCGGCCGAACTCGACCGGGTCGACAGCGTCGTGACGGCCTGTGCCGTGGCGATCGCCGAGACGGGCACCATCGTCCTCGACGGCTCACCCGACCAGGGCCGTCGCCGCCTCACCCTCGTTCCCGACCACCACATATGCGTCGTCCGCGTCCCCGACCAGGTCGTGTCCTCCGTCCCCCGGGCCCTCGAACGGCTCGACCCGACGCGACCACTCACCTGGATCTCCGGTCCGTCCGCCACCAGCGACATCGAGCTGGACCGGGTCGAGGGGGTGCACGGACCGCGCACCCTGGAGGTGGTGCTGTGCGAGGGGGACGGCTCGGCGGCAGGCGTCAGCGGTCCGGAGAGAACTCCGGCAGCACGCCCTTGGTGAGCAGGAAGCACCCGTACGGTCTGTCCTCGCCCGTGATGACCACCGCAAACGCGGAGCGGGCACGCGCATAGAACGCGTGGCGTTCGACCGCCTCCACTGCCAGCGGGCGGCCCGACGCCTCCTCCGCGGCGGCGACGAAGTCCGTCTGTACCGGCGGCTCGGCGGCGGCGTCGCCGACGACCGCCATCCTCGCGATGGGCTCGGGGATGAACGTGTCGAGCGGCAGCAGTCCCAGCACCGCCCGGCCCGCCGAGACGACGTCGGTGCCATCCAGCCGAATCACCCGGTCGTGCACGGAGTGCGCGGGGAAGTTCCTGTCGACGAGCGCGATCGTGTCTCCATGCCCCATCTGCGCGAGCGCGTACAGCAGGTCCGGGGTCAGCAGCGGGTCGAGTCCTTTGAGCAAGGTGGATCAGCCTTCCGTGATCGAGGATGAGCGGGGGCCGGAGTCGCGGGGGCCGGAGTCGAAACCGTCCGAGGGCGCACCGTGGTCCAAAGTCGCGAGCGCGCGGCTCAGCAGCGGGGGCGCCAGCAGTCCGCACGGCTCGGGCTCGGCGCGGAGCCCGGTCCCGGCGTAGTAGCGGTTGGCCGCCGACGGCGCGACCCGGAGGCGGAGTTCGTTCGCCCCGGGCCGCAGGGCGTCAGCGGGGATCGTGACGCGGTACGGCGCCCAGGCGCGCGCCCCCACCCGCACGCCGTTCACGGACACGGTCACAGCTCCGGCGACAGCCGGGAGCGTCAGCTCCAGAGGGACCGGCGCGTCGAGTTCGATCTGCCGCACATAGTCGGCGGTGCCCGCGAACGCCGGAAGGCCCTGGCGCTCCCAGCCGTACGTCACCGCGATGTCGCGGCGGGTGCCCGCCTCGTCGTACGCGTCCTCGGCGATCTCGAGCAGCCAGCCGGACTCAAGCGCCTCGGGCGCCGACCACGCGGCCTCGGAATCTTCCGCGGCGTCCGCCCGACCGGAAGCGGCCTCCGCACCCCGGCACACACGCAGCAAACGCACTGTGTTCTGCTCCAGCCGCAGTACGACCGGGCCCTCGGCTGCTTCGAGGGCGTCTGCTTGGAGGGTGCGCACGGTGCCGTCGGCGGCGTCCCACTCCTCGATACGCCAGGGCCCGTCGGGCAGCAGGAGCTCCACCGTGCCCTCGGTCTCGGCGAAGCACGCGAAGCGGAAGCCGTCGGCCGCGTCCGGGCCGCCGCGCCAGCGCACCGGCGAGCCCGCGGGCACGCGCAGCGTCGGCTCGGTCTGCCCACGCCGCGCGACGAGCCCGCGCAGGACCGCCTCCTCGGGGACCGTGGCGAACGCCTCCACGGCCGGGGCGAGGCCTGCCCAGTCCTCGGCGGCGGTCTGCGGGCCCTCCTGGTAGACAGCGGGCGTCGCACCGCTCGCGAGCACCCGTACCCCCGATTCGGCCAGGCGGCGAAGCCGGCGCAGCGATGCGGCCGAGCGCAGTGTCGTGACGGCGGGGAGTACGAGCGCCCGGTACCGGTGGTCCCCGAAGCGCACCGCGCCTTCCTCCACAGCGGCGGCGTCGAGATCGCGTTCGTCCACGAGGTGGAAGCCCACCCGGGCCTCGGTGAGCGCGCGGGCCCATTCGCCGACCGCCGACGCCTGCTCGCCGAGCTGACCCGCGGTCCACACCGTACGCAACGGGTACAGGACCGCCACGTCGCTCTGCGGTGACACCGGCTCGAGGAACTCGCTCAGCCGCGCGCTCTCGAGCGCGAACCGCAGGTGATGCTCGGCGAACCACGGCTCGAAATTGATGCCCGGGGGAAAGTCGAAGCGCGGATTCCGCAGCGACTCGTGATCGTCTCCATGGCCGTGGGTCTGATAGAAGCCGTGGAAGATCATCTGCCGCATGCCCTGCAGATGGTGGTTGATCGCCGTTGTGCGCAGCTCCTGCAGGGTCAGCCCCCAGTGGCCGGACCACGGGGTTCCGCCTTCGGGCGGGGTGAGGAAGTACTGCTCGACCATCGTCCCGCCGCGGCCGTGGTGGCGGGCGACGGAGTCGCCGAACACGGGGCTGAGCTGCACCAGGGCGTCCTGCGAGTCCACCGCGGTGAGGTCGCGGTAACCGTCCACGCCGAAGTGGTCGAGCCCGAAGTTCACGCGCAGATCCCAGTTCGAGAACGCGGTGTCGAGCGCCCAGCCGCCGACGTGCCCGAGGACTTCATGGCCGGTCTGACGCAGGCCGTGGGCGTGGCTCCAGGTGCGCAGCTTGCCGAGGAACGTCTCCATCGCGTAGCCGCTGAAGTGCTCGTAGAACTGGGCGCGAAGGCTCAGCCGCTCCGGGTCGTCCCCGTCGAGTACGGCGGCGAGCACGTGCGGCGTCTGCCCGCCCCAGCGCTCCCGGATCGAGACGGCCAGGCTCTCGTGGAACGGCATCGCCGAACGCAGGTCTCCGGTGCGCTCCGCCCAGTCGTAGTACACGGCGTGCGGCTGGTCGAAGAACATGTAGGCGACGGTGGAACCGAAGAAGTCGCCCAGGGCGTCGGCGAACGGCTGGTAGCCGGCCTCGATGAAGCGATCGACCGCGACCGGGTCGACGGGGTTCACGAGCCGGGAGGTCGCGCAGCGGGCGGAGACGAACACGATCGCCTCCGCGCCGTCGGGCACGGGGTCGACGAGGCGGACACGACACCCGTCGGCGGTGCCGTCCACGCCGTCGACGAGCTCGGGCCGCTCGGCGACCGCGCCCTGCTCCCCTTCCACGACGAGCGCGTACTCGACCCGCCAGTCGGCCCAGGCGACGGCGCCGCCCTCGTAGTGCCAGTTCATCGCGGCCGGGCCGAGGTTCTCCGTAGCCGAGCGGATCCCGCTGAGCGAGCCGTCGCTCGCGCCCGCGGGGATCCGCACCCAGAACAGGTGCCGTTCGCGCAGTTCGTCGTGGTCGGCCACGGCCCGGCCCGCCGCGTGACCGGTCTGCCAGTTGTAGTCGTCATAGATGCCGACGATCATGTCGAGCTCGGCGGCCGTCTCGACGGCCGTACGGCACGCGGCGAGGTAGTCGTCGTCCAGGTAACCCTCGATCGGGTACGACAGCCGCGCCTGCACCTGGAAGCTCCGGATCCCGGCGTCGTGCATCTGTCGCACCTGGGCGCGGATCGTGTCCTTGTCGGGCAGCCGATGCCAGAACCAGTAGGCGGCGGGCGCATGCCACGGGTCCGGGTTCCGGAATCGCCGCAGCGCGGTCTCATGTGCGGACAAGGGGGTCAGCTCCTCGAGCGGTCAGCTCCTCGAGTGGCGGCGAGACCCGCGTGGGCCTCGCCGCCACGGGTCGGTCAGCGTTCGGTGCGCTCGGCCGCATGCCTGCCGGCCGCGTCGGGAGTCGGAACCTCACGCCCGCCCTCCCCGTGCCCGCCCTTCCCGCGAGCGGCGTCTCCCGCGGTCACGAGCGAGTAGTCGGGCTTCGGGTCCAGCCGGAGTCCGAACGTGAGGATCGCGTAGAGCGCGGCGCCGAGCGCCAGGGCGATGACGATGCCGAGCCCGCTCGACCCGAACACGCCGGTGCGGCCGCTCTCGGTGAGGAGGAATCCCGTGATCTTCCCGAAGTTCGGGTCGGAGCTCGTCACGAGGCCGAGACCGACGACGGTTCCGGTGATCAGACTCAGAATCGCCGTCCAGCGCGCGTCGCGGCCGCCGTAGCCACGCGGGTTCGCCATATCGGTGTTCCAGCCCATGCGGCGCTGCCGGACGAAGTCGACGATCTGGATGCCGCCCATGGTGCCCATCATCACGGCGATGAGCGACAGGAACGACTGGAACGTCGCGAGGAACGAGGTGGAGATGAACAGCAGGTAGAAGGCGCCCGCCGCGATGATGACCGCGTTGATCGAGGTCGTCACGGAGCGGCGCAGCCGTACGCCGACCGCCATGAGCGCGAGGCCGGAGCTGTACATGCCGGTGATGGCGGCCGAAACGAGCGAGATGACGATGATGATGGAGAAGGGAACGAAGAACCACATCGGCAGGAGCGCGGTGAGCGCGCCGATCGGGTCGGACGCTGTGGCGGCACCGAGCTTCGAATCCCCGCCGACGAGAAGCGCGCCCACGGCGAGGAGGATGACGACCGGCAGGCTGAGCCCGGCGACCGTCCAGCTGATCACGCCGCGCGCCGGGGTATCGCGCGGGAGGTAACGGGCGAAGTCGCCGCCGTAGTTGAGGAAGCCGAGGCCGACGAGGGTCATCGCCATGATGATGCCGCCGATGAACACCAGCGGTCCGCCCGCAGGGGTGTCACCGAGGTGCGACCACTCGATCTCAGGCACCATGAATCCGAGGAACGCGACCGTCATGATGCCGGTCACCCACGAGATCCAGACCTCGACCTTCATGATGAACTCATGGCCGAGGACGGAGACCGTCATTGTCACGGCGAGCACGAGCACGAACCACAGCACGATCGTGAACGTGGCGCTCGACCCGTCCGCATCGGCGAACACCGACGGCCACAGTTTCGCGAACAGGTTCGCACCGGTGGTCGAGGCAAGGGTGATAATCGTCACCTTCCAGCCCATATTGGACAGGTAGGCGAAGAACGCGGGGATCCTGTTGCCCTTGATGCCGAACGCGAAGCGCGTCTGGGCGAGGGTCGGCAGTCCCGTGCGGGGCCCGCCGACCGCGAGGATGCCGACGAGCGCGGACGAGGCGAGGTAGCCGATGGTCCCGGCGACGATCGTCTGCCAGACGTTCAGACCGAGGCCGAAGACGAAGATGCCGTAACTGATGCCGAGGATCGAGATGTTCCAGGCAAACCACACGGCGAACAGGCCGCTGGGCTTTCCGCGTCGTTCGGCGTCGGGAACGGGGTTGACGCCGTTCGATTCGACGGTTGTGCCTCTACGACCTTGCTGAGCCTCATTGCTCATGGAAGGGCGCCTTTCGATGTATGGCGATGTGGGGAGGAGCGGGTGGTCGAACGTTTGGGGAAGTCGTGGGTTCGCGTTCGTTGAGCGCGTCGCCCGCGTCCGGGGTCGGCGCGGGTCCGCGTGCGGCGTGTGGCGTGCGCGGTTGCGGCGGACGCGTGTACGGGGGTGAGGCCGACCGCTAAGCGGCGGGGTGGGCCGCTGATCCGTCGGTTAATCCGCAGGTGGGAGAGGCGGCGAGCGCGCTGGGGAACGCGCCGCCGAGGCCGAGGTTGACCGATCCGACGACAAGCACCCGTCCGCCGCCCCCTGGGGCGTACGGCGGGCGGTCACGCGGTACTCTCATCGTCGGGAAAACCATTTCCGAACCTAAGCACGCTGGTCCCCGCCGCGTCAACGGGTCGCCGGGAACGCCCTGATAGCATCGACGGCCAGGAGCCAGGGGAGATCAAGATGGGCGCGCGCATCGGCTTGAAGGACGTGGCGTTGCGCGCGGGGGTCTCAGTGCCGACGGCGAGCCGTGTGCTCTCCGGTGTTCAGCGCAACGTCGATCCGGAGCTGGCGCTGCGGGTGCGGAACGCATGCGAGGAACTGGGCTACCGGGTGAACGCGGCGGCGCGGGCGCTGCGGATTCAGTCGACGGATTCGTTGGCGCTTGTCGTTCCCGCGATCGCGAACGCGTACTTCGCGGAGCTGGTGTCGGCGTACTCGCGCCGCCTGGATCTTCAGGGCAAGCGGCTGGTGACGATCGACACGGGCGAGAGCCCGGAGACCGAGCAGCGCCAGCTCGGCACCATGGATCGGGTGCTGGTGGACGCGGTACTCGTGGTGCCTGCGGCGTTCGAGCGAAGTGGCGAGGCGATCACGGAGCTCGCGCGGTCCAACCTTGTCGTGCAGGTCGACCGCCGCGCACGAGGCGTCGAAGCGCCGTCGGTACGGCTCGACAACGCGGCGGGGGTCCGTCTGCTCGTGGATCACCTGCGGGCGCGAGGCCGCCGCAGCATCCTGATGGTCGACGCCCAGGAGGACTCCTCGTCGAGCATCGAGCGCACAACCGCGTTCCGCGCGCTCGCCGGGCCGGACGACCGGGTTCTGGAAATGCCGAACTTCACCGTGGCGAGCGGCATCGACGCGGCGAAGCACCTGCTCGCGAACCCCGGCGACACGGATGCGATCATCTGCACCGCTGACACTGTCGCGCTCGGCCTGCTGACGGCGCTTCAGCACGCCGGTAAACGCGTGCCCGCTGAGTACGCGATCACGAGCTTCGACGGCACGTACATCTCCGACACCGCCGCGCCGGGACTCACCACCCTGGGCTCGACCGCCGAGCGCATGGTCGAGGCATCCCTCGCGCTTCTCGACGGCGGCAGCGGTGATGTCGTCCTGAAACCCGAGCTCGTGGTCCGCGGTTCCAGCGGCTGACTGCGAATTCAGGATCGCCGGCCGACCAACGGGTCGAACCAGTCAGACGGTGAAGAGCGTGAATTTTGCGTTCCATAGACCCAATGGGTCTTCTTCCCCGAAATTTACGCCGGTTCTCTTGAATGGCGCGTGCAGCGCCCACGACTCTCCGTCGTCGTCAGGCGTCAGCTCCGGAACCGCGTCGCTGCCGGTCGCTTCCAACACCTACTGACCGTTGCGGTAGTTCAGTGCGATCGGCTTGTCGGCGATCCGTACAAGATGCAGGTCTGTCGAGGCTGATGCCTCATCCAGGTAGTCGTAGTCCCCCGACAGTCTGCAGCCCGCATCGATGACGACCACCCAGTCGCCGACCTTCGTTGCGCACAGATTCGGTACTCGCCTGCCTGACGTCGCGTCCTCGAAACACATCGTGGTGCTCGTCTCGATGAACACGTCCGGCACCGCTTCGTACAGCTCGTCCTGCCGGACGGCAACTACCTCTATATTCCAGCCCATTGACGCACCCTAGCAATGCGGCTGCCGACGGTCGTTGTCAGTGCCCGGATCTCGGCTCGGCCGTCGCCGTGCTGATCGCGGAGATCCGGTGCCCCTGTCCGAACTGCTCGCCGACCTCATGGAGGTGGTGGCCCGGTGGCGAGGACGGACCACATGGGCTTGGTTTTCCTGGGTGTCGTGGGTGGGGTGGATGGGCGTGCGTAACCCGTACGGAGGTTTGGTCGTTGATGTGACCGTCATGTCGTAGCGGGGCGAGGCGCGTGAGGGGGTGGGCGGGTTGCGGTGCAGGGTTGTGGTGGGTGAGGGGGAGGTGCAGCAGGTCGCGGCGGCCTGCGCCCGCGCCCTACGGGGTGTGGATGCGACGACTGGGGAGCAGCTTGGTGAGGCGGTTTTGGTGGAGCGGGCCAGGTGGCTGACCGCTCTCGTTGGGTCACTGGCGGCAGGGGTGGTTCAGGAGCACTGGAACGGGGCCGACCTGGCCCACCTCGCCTCCGGCGTCGACCGGTCGGGTACGTCGCTGCCGTCGCAGGGGTGGATGGCGTTGCGGCGGCTGGGCTGGTCGGTGACCGTTGCGGAGGGTGTGTATGTGCCGGACCGGGTGGTGCGGATCGTGCAGGAGCAGGCGGGGCGGGTGCTGCGTTCGGCCTGGTGGCGCGCCGAGATCACCGCCGCGCTCCTGGCGACCTGGCCCGCCGATCCCGCCCGGCGCACCGAGGCGGAGTGGGAGGCGCTGCGCGCCGCGCTGCCCGACGGCCCGGTGGTGGCGACCAGTGTGCTGCTGGCCCGGACCCGGCAGATCGCCGCTTTCCAGGACCGCCACCGGCGACTGCTGGCGGATGTGACCGAGTGCGAGTCGGCGCCCAGGGCGGGTGGGCAGGTGGTGCTGGCGGCGGTCGACAAGCAGCTCGCCACTCTCGAACGCTGCCCCGAAGACCCCGTGCGCTATGGGGTGTTGACGGTGCGGCTGCCGGTGAAGCCCGCGCCCGCCTGCCGGGCCGACTGGCGTGCGGTGCGTATCCGGTTCCGGCTGCCGCCGCATGTGCCCGCTACAGCGGTGCTGTGCGCCCCCACCCTGCGCGTCCGCCAGGGCCGACTGCTTCTCGATGTGCCCTACGCGTTCGTCGTGGCGAAGCCGGAGCGGGCCGGACACCGCACGGCGGTGGCATTCGACTGGGGCCTGAACACCATGCTTACCGGCGGCGCCCTCCACCTCACCGGCGAGGCTCAGCCCCGTGTGTTGACCGACGGGCACCCGGTGTACTTCCGTGCGGGAGGGGTGCTGGCCAAGGCCGACCGGCTCCGCGTCCACGCAGAGCACATCAGCGCCCGCATCGACCAACTGCGCACCCTGATCGCATCCCGCCAGGAACGCGGGATGCGCCCGAACCCCTGGCTGGTGGCGAAACTCACCGTCCTTGAGGCCGAGCGGGAACGCGTCGCAAGGCGCCGAACCCGGCTGAACGCGGCGCTGACCCGGGCGGCGGCCCGCTTCATGACCGACCACGCGGTAGCCGCCGGAGCCCGGGTCATCTACCTCGAAGACCTGCGCGACATCCAGGCGCGCGGCAAGGGCCGCACACTCAACACGCGCCTGTCGCAGACCGTGCGCGGCGCGATCGTCACCCACCTGCGCCACCGGGCCGCCGCCCACGGCATCGCGGTCGTCATCGTCCCACCCCGGGGCACCTCGAAGTACTGCCCGTACTGCCTGACCGCCTTCCACCATCACAAAGCCCCCAACAATCGGGCGGCGGGCTGGGCCTGGGCCACCTGCCCAGGCGATGCGTGCGGCTACAGCACCGGCCGGGACCACGCCGCCTGGCAGAGGATCGGCGCCCGTGGCCTGACCCACCAGCACAAGACCAGCCTCGACCGCGCCAGCAAAACCTTCGTCATCCGCAGCGTGGTCGAGGCCCTGGACCGCACCAGCACGGTCCAGCAGCAGACCCGGGACCGCACCAAGAGCGGCCCCACAGCAAAACGCCCTGTGCCCGGGAAGCGGCGCATGGTCCCCGCCCCACCCGGCAACCGCACCCCAACCAGGGCGCGGCCGGGTGGCAAGCGTCCGGCGGGGCGGACCCCCACGCACCCGACCCACCGCAGCCGGCGGTGTCCACGGCAGCAGGGACCGACCACCATCGGCACCCCCGCCCGGCCACACCGGCCGGACGGGGCCAGACTCGGGGCAGGCTTCCACCGCCACGCCCACACCACCCCCACCCGGGGACAACCGTGGCCGAGTCACCCTCCCGAGCGGTCCCGAACACCCGGGACCACCCAGGAAACCCAAGCCGATTAGAGACGCTATGTGTCCCGTGGGCTGTAGTGATCCAGGAACATGTCGATGCTGTTGCTGACGAGACGGTCCGTCAGGTCATCGTCGATGTGTGTGCCGTAGGAGCTGAAGACCATGTGCGGGAAGACCAGGAGCCCGTAGAACTGGATGATCGCCACCTGGAGGTCGGGGATCTCCAGCCGGCCCTGCTCGGCGAGGGAACGCAGGGCGCCGGCGACGGCGGGGTGGTGGCTCTCCGTGGCGTGGTGTTTCCATGCCTCGCCCAGTTCGGGGAAGCGGTGGAGCTCGGCGGCGACGAGATTGCGTAGAGCGGTGACCTCGTGATTGGTGCGGACGGCGTGGACCCAGGTGCGGGCCGCCTCGACGAGGGCTGTCCGCAGGTCCTCGGCTTCCGCCAGGCCCTCGAGTGCGGCTGAGGACTCACCGGCTAGCGACTCGTCGAGTGCGCTGGTGATGACCGCCGTGAACAGGGTTTCCTTGCTGCCGAAGTGGTTGTAGACGGTCACCTTCGACACGCCTGCCTCGGCGGCGATGGTGTCCATTCCCACGCCGAAGCCCTCCCGCAGGAACAGCTCGCGGGCGGCCCGGACGATGGCCTGCCGCTTGAGCTCTGCCCGAGGGCCGCTCGGCGGTCGTTTGACGCTGTCCACGCTCATGGCTTCGACCCTAGCATCCATCTGAACTGTACGGTTGAGTTCATGTGAACTGAACAGTATGGTTCAGATGTCCGCGGACGGTCGAGCGGGACCGTGCACGGCGCGGACACGACCCACGACCCTGACCACGCACCAGAAGGACCCGTCATGACCCACTCCGCAGCCGGTGCACCGCATACAGCCGAACACAACCACCACCCGCCCACCGACCCGCGCCGCTGGGCAGCCCTCGCGCTGATCTGTCTCGCCCAGTTCATGCTGATTCTCGACGTCACCGTCGTGAACGTCGCCCTGCCCGACATGGCGGCCGACCTCGACCTCGGCCGGGAGGCGGTGACCTGGGTGGTCACCGCCTACACCCTCTGCTTCGGCGGGTTGATGCTGCTCGGCGGCCGACTCGCCGACGCCCTCGGCGCCCGCCGTACGCTCCTCGCCGGACTCGCGCTGTTCACCGCCGCCTCGCTGGTCACCGGCCTGGCCGAGAACGCCCCGACACTGCTCGGCGGCCGGGTCGGCCAGGGCGTCGGCGCGGCCCTGCTCTCCCCGGCCGCGCTCTCCATCGTCACCACCACCTTCCATGGCGCCGAACGCAACAAGGCGCTCGGTGTCTGGGCGGCCATTGGCGGCACCGGCTCGGCGGCCGGTGTCCTCCTCGGCGGAGCCTTGACCGACGGGCCTGGCTGGGAATGGGTGTTCTTCATCAACGTGCCGGTCGGGCTGATCCTGTTGGTGGCCTTGCCCGCCTTCGTCCCGGCTCGAGCCCCGCAGCCCGCACGGCTCGACGTCCCCGGCGCGCTGCTGGTCACCACGGGCACCGCCGCTCTGATCTACGGCCTGGTCAAGGCGGGGGACGCCGGCTGGGCGGCCGCCTCGAGCCTGCTGCCGCTGGTCGGCGCGGTGCTCGCGTACGCGGCTTTCGCGGCGGTCGAGCGGGCCGGCCGGGCTCCGCTGATGGACCTGCGGATGTTCACCCGGCGGCCCGTGCTCGCCGGGGCCTTCCTGATGCTGATCGCCACCGCCCTGCTGATCGCGTTCTTCTTCCTCGGGTCCGTGTACTTGCAGCGCATTCGGGGCTTCGGCCCGCTGCGCACCGGGTTGGTGTTCCTGCCTGTCGCGGTCGCCACCGGTATCGGGGCACATCTCGGTTCCCGGCTCGTCGGCCGGATCGGCAGCCGCCCGACCGCTGTCGCGGGCATGCTCGTCGCCGCCGCCGGAACCGTCCCGCTGACCCGGCTGTCGGAGACCGGCAGTGTGTACACCGGGCTCCTGCCGGGCTTCGTGATCGCCTCGCTCGGCGTCGGCGCTGTGTTCGTCACCGCCACGACGACCGCACTGGCCATGGTGGAACACCGGGAGGCGGGGCTCGCCTCCGGAGTCGTCAACACCTTCCACGAGGTGGGTGGTTCGATCGGCGCCGCCGTCGTCTCCACGGTCGCGGCTTCCGGGTTCGAGCGAGGCTCGGTGGGTGGCTTCGCCGACGCGTTCATCGTGTGTGCGGTGGCGGCGGCCGCCAGCGCCGTCGTGGCCCTGGGCCTCGTACCGCGAGGCAAGCCGCAGTCGACCGGCGGCCCGCACGTGCACTGACCAAGAGTGGCCGCAGACCCGGAGGCCGAGCTCGCCGTACCCCGGTGTGGGCGACCGTGCTGACGTGCCGCTTACCCCCACCGGGTATATTGACGGCACCGTCTCACCGGAAACCCAGAGGGCAGCGATGACAGCACAAGGAGCTTGGGCCCCGCGGACCAGCGCCTCGCGCGCTGCCGTCCGCTGGGCGCGCGCTGCCGTCATCGCTCTGCTCGCGGCACTCGCCGTACTGATCCACCACGAGACGGCCGTCCTGGCGATCGGACCGACGCCCTCGTCCGCCACGCACGTGATGACGCCCGGCATGGTGATGGCGGGCAACCATGCCGCACCGGCGACGGCCATGTCCGGGCACGCGTACGGAAGCGCAACCGCACAGTCCGCCGTGCCGATGGCGACCGCCCCCGCGACAAACAGTGCCGATGGCCAGGCCTGCTCCGGTATGGCCATGCAGCACTGCTCGACCGCGAGCCTCGAGGCCGTGAAGCTCGCGGCACCGCAACAGACACTTGCGTCGTGGGATCTCCCCGCGCACGGAGGTGTCACCGCGGGGCCGACGGCCGCCGGGACGGTGGACCGGGCGCCCCCGGACCTGTCCGTACTTTCTCAGCTGCGCATTTAGGCCGTGCCCACGGCTTTCTCGTGCCGCCTTTGTCATGCCGAGGAGCCGTTCCAGCACGCCAACTCCTTATGTGCACACTGAGATCGAGGACACCGATGAACAGCATCAACCGTCGCTCCGTCCTGCTCGCGGGGCTCGGCGTCGCGGGCGCCGGCGCGCTCGCCGCCTGCAGTAGCGGCTCCACCAGCACGTCCGCCCTGATCAGCCCCTCCGGCTCGGCGGTCGCCGCGACCGAGAAGAAGCGGAAGGGCACCGGCAGGACGCAGAAGGTGACCCTGACCGCCGCGCCCGCCGTACTCGACCTCGGCGGCAGGATCATGGCCAAGAGCTGGGCCTTCAGCGGTCAGGCCCCCGGCAAGGGAATCCGCCTGTCCGCCGGCGACACCTTGGCGGCCGAACTCTCCAACCAACTGCCGAACAAGACGACCACGTCCATCCACTGGCACGGCCTCGCCATGCGCAACGACATGGACGGCGTGCCCCCGGTGACCCAGCAGGCCGTACGGGCGGGCGCCAACTTCACGTACCGTTTCATCGCCGACGCCCCCGGCACGTACTTCTTCCACCCCCACGTCGGCGTGCAGCTCGACCGCGGCCTGTACGCGCCGCTGATCGTCGAGGACCCCCGGGAGCCGTTGTCGTACGACGACGAATGGGTCGTCGTCCTGGACGACTGGGTCGACGGAGTCACCGGCACCCCCGACGATGTCCTCGCCGAACTGCGTCAAGGTATGGGCGGCATGGACATGGGCGGTGACTCCGGCTCCGGCGGCATGGAGGGCCACGACATGCACGGCAAGGGGAGCATGGACATGGCGGAGGACTCCGCGTCCCCGTCCGCCTCGCCCGGGTCCGGCGGAACGTCGATGAAGTTCATGCTGATGGGCGCCGAGAGCGAGCTGCTCGGCGGCGACGCCGGCGACGTGAAGTATCCGTACCACCTGGTCAACGGCCGAGTGCCGGCCGACCCGGACGTCTACCAGGGCAAGCCCGGCAAGCGGGTCCGACTGCGGATCATCAACGCGGGCGGTGACACCGCGTACCGGGTGGCGCTCGGCGGCCATAAGCTGACCATCACCCACACCGACGGGTTCCCCGTCGAGCACCAGCAGGTCGACGCCCTGCTGATCGGCATGGGGGAGCGGTACGACGTCCTGGTCACCGTCGGCGACGGCGTCTTCCCGCTCGTCGCGCTGGCCGAGGGCAAGAACGCCACCGGCATGGCCCTGGTGCGTACAGGGTCCGGCAGCGCGCCGAAGGCGACCGTCCGCCCGAAGGAACTGAACGGCAGGATCCTGACGGCGTCCCAGCTGCGCGCGGCCGGCGATGTCCGCCTGCCGTCCAAGAAGGTGGACCGGGTGCACCGTGTCGAGCTGACCGGCGGCATGGACAAGTACAACTGGGCCATCAACGGCAAGGCCTTCGACATGGACGACCCGGCCGCGCATCCGCTCACGATCGAGGAAGGGCAGCGGGTCCGGCTGGACTTCGTCAACACCACGGAGATGTGGCACCCGATGCACCTGCACGGTCACACCTACCAGCTCGGAAACAGCGGCCCGCGTAAGGACACCGCCATCGTGCTGCCCAAGAAGAAGCTGTCCGTCGTCTTCGACGCCGACAACCCCGGCCAGTGGATGCTGCACTGCCACAACGCGTACCACGGGGAGGCCGGCATGATGGCGCTGGTCGCGTACCAGGCCTGACCGTCACGGCTCCTGCCCGGTGCCGGGGCCGGTGCCGGGCCGGGGTCGGCCCGCCCGGTCGGCCCCGGCACCGGGTAGTAGCCAACTACCACTTCATCGCGGTGCGGTCGCCGCTGCCACGAATATCGGCAGCGCCAGGAAGACCCGGTCGGCCTCGGCGCGCTCACGCTGCTCAGCGATCCAGCTGTCCGCTTGGCCGCGCGTGACGGCGCCGACGGAGCAAGCTCCTTCGGCCAGGCCGGTGAGCAGGGGCAACATCGTCGGCCCGGTGAAAACGCCCGTGTGCACCTCGACCGTCACATCGTCGAAGCAGGCGTCCAGCAGCAGGTTGCGGTATCGGCGAGCGGCACGCGGGCCGGCGGTCAGGTCGGCGCGGGCGTGCACGATGGTGCGGGTAAGGGCCGGATCGGCGGAGTCGATGACGAAGGTGTCCCAGTCCTGCCCGACCAGCACGATCCGCCCTCCGGGCACAAGAACTCTGCGTGCTTCCGCCAACGCCCGCTCCGGCTCGCTCAGTTCATGGAACACCTTGTCGGCCCGGTAACCGTCCACTGAGGCGTCCTGCAGCGGCAACTCGTATGCCCCCGCGATCCGGTAGTCCCCCTCGGGCCACCGGCCGCGGGCGACGGCGATCATCCGCTCGCTCGGGTCCACACCGACGGCCTTCACGCCCTGCTCGGCCAGTTCCGCCACGGCCCGGCCGGCGCCGCACCCCACGTCGACCACCCACTCGCCGGCGGCGGCGCCGAGCAAGTCGTAGGACAGTGCTCTCAGGTCCTTCGCACCCGGTAGACGGTCGGCGGCGTCGAGCAGCGCGATGAGGTCGTCCGTCGACTGGGGTTTCTGATCTGTTTCCCTGTTCATGAGCCCCAAGGCTGCGACTTAATGTCGGCATGAAGTCAAGCGAGCACGGGATGACTGCCGACGGCGGGCGCGAGCCCATGAGCATCGGTGCCATCGCCCAACGCTTCGGGCTGGCCACGCACGTCCTGCGGCACTGGGAGTCGATGGGGATCCTCACCCCCGCACGCGATGCCGCCGGTCGGCGCCGCTACGGCATCACCGACCTCACGCGTGTCGCCGTCATCCTGCGCGCCAAGGAGGCAGGGCTCTCCCTCGACACCATCCGCTCTCTGGCCGCTGCCGCCGATCCGACGCAGCGACGGGACATCCTGTACGAGGAGGCCGAGGCGCTTCGCTCCCGTATCGCAGCTGCGCAGGCGTCCCTCGACCTCATCGAATGCGCCCTCGACTGCGATCACGAGGACTTCACCCAGTGCGCTCATTTCCAGCAGATGGTGGCGGATCGCATCGGCCTGGACGCTGCTCCCCACATCCCCATCAGGCCGTAGGTTTCGGACCGGCGTGGACGGCGTGCTCAGGGGCGCGTACACGTCATGCAACGACCCGTTCGGACTCCGCGCGCCCTGCCGTTGGCCACGGGCCGCGGCAATGATGAGCAGACCGCACGTGATCCAGACGACTCCGCACACCTGCCCTTCGGCAGGTGGATATGCGGTGGAAGGAATCCACGTTGTTGCTTCTCATCTCCCCGGACAGCGTCGAGGAGGCTCTCGACTGCGCGAAGGCGGCGGAGCACCTCGACATCGTCGATGTCAAGAAGCCTGACGAGGGCTCGCTGGGCGCGAACTTCCCGTGGGTCATCAGGGAGATCCGCGATACGGTCCCGGCGGACAAGCCGGTGTCCGCCACCGTGGGAGACGTCCCGTACAAGCCCGGCACGGTGGCCCAGGCGGCGCTCGGTGCAACTGTCTCCGGAGCCACGTATATCAAGGTCGGCCTCTACGGGTGCACGACGCCCGAACAGGCCATCGAGGTCATGCGAGGGGTCGTCCGGGCGGTGAAGGACTATCGGCCGGACGCGTTCGTCGTCGCCTCGGGTTACGCCGACGCCGGCCGGATCGGCTGCGTCAACCCGCTCGCGCTGCCCGACATCGCCCGCCGCTCCGGCTCCGACGCGGCCATGCTCGACACCGCGATCAAGGACGGGACACGGCTGTTCGACCACGTTCCGCCCGACGTCTGCGCGGAGTTCGTCCGGCTGGCCCACGAGGCCGATCTGCTCGCCGCCCTCGCGGGCAGCGTCAAGGTGGGAGACCTCGGCGCGCTGACCCGCATCGGCACGGACATCGTGGGGGTGCGCGGGGCGGTCTGCCAGGGGGGCGACCGCACCACCGGAAGGATTCAGCCGCAGCTGGTGGCCGCCTTCCGGGCGGAGATGGACCGGCACGCCCGGGAACACGCGGCTGCCGTCGCCGCCGCGAGCTGACCGCCGGCATGCCGATACATTCGCCCCGTCGCGCGCCCGGGACCCGCGACGAGCGGTTCGCCGTTCTCGATCCGGCAGTGGGCGAGGCCTTCGACGAGGCTCCCGATCAGCACCCGGACGAGTTGGACGCCGTCGTCGAGCGGGCCCACGAGGCCTGGCGCGGCTGGCGGGCCGATCCCGTCGCCCGCACCGCCGCGTTGCTCGTGGCAGCCGACGCCGTGGAGGAGGCCGGGGCCGACCTCGCTCCGCTGCTCACCCGTGAACAGGGCAAACCCCTGGCCGAGTCGTACGCGGAGATCGCCCGTACGGCGGCCCGCCTGCGCTACTTCGCCGAGCTGGACCCCGGGCCCCAGCCGATCAGGGACGGTCGGCCGGTACGCGGCGAGATCCGCTGGCGACCGCTCGGGCCCGTCGCCGCGATCGTCCCGTGGAATTTTCCCCTCCAGCTCGCGTCGGCGAAGTTCGCGCCCGCGCTCGCCGCAGGCAATACGATGGTGCTCAAGCCCTCCCCGTTCACGCCCCTCGCCACACGGTTGCTGGGGTCCGTCATCTCCGCCGCGCTCCCCGAGGACGTACTGACGATCGTCACCGGTCGCGAACCCCTCGGCGCCCGCCTCGCGTCCCATCCGGGGATCCGCCACGTGACCTTCACCGGTTCGATGCGCACCGGACGGGCCGTCGCGGAGGGCGCGGCGGCCTCGCTCGCCCGGGTCACCCTGGAGCTGGGCGGTAACGACGCCGCTATTCTGCTGGAGGACGTGGATGTGGAGCGGATCGCGGACCGGTTGTTCTGGGCGGCGTTCCGCAACTGCGGGCAGGTCTGCATGGCGGTCAAGCGCGTCTACGCCCCGGCCCGGCTCTACGCCCAGGTGGTCGAGGCCCTGGCAGAGCGCGCGAAGACCGCCGTCGTCGGAGCCGGGCTCGACCCGGGGTCGCAGCTGGGGCCGGTCAACAACGCCCCCCAACTGGCCCGGGTCGAGCGCTACACGACCCAGGCCCTGGCAGCCGGTGCCAGAGCCGTGGCCGGTGGCCACCGGCTGGACCGACCGGGCTACTTCTTCGCCCCGACGATCCTGGCCGATGTCCCCTCCGACTGCCCAGTGGTGACGGAGGAGCAGTTCGGTCCGGTCCTGCCCGTGCTGCCGTACGGGAGCCTCGACGAAGCCCTCGAGGCGGCCAACGGCACCGGCTTCGGGCTGGGCGGCTCGGTATGGGGGACCGACCTCGACCGGGCCGAGGCGGTGGCCGACCGGCTGGAGTGCGGGACGGCGTGGATCAACCACCACGCCGAACTGTCCCTCGCCCAGCCCTTCGCCGGCATCAAGGAGAGCGGTGTCGGCGTCGCGGGCGGGCCGTGGGGGCTCTACGGGAACCTCAGGCCGTTCGTCGTGCACCGTCCGGAGGAGGCGTGACGATGAGGTTCGGCGCGGCGGTGCTGCGCTCGTACCAGAGCCGCTTCGCCGTCGAGGAGGTGATCCTGAACGCGGGACCGGCCGACGGCGAGATCCTGGTCAGGATCGCGGGCTGTGGGATGTGCCGGACCGATCTCGCGGTCCGGCGTTCGGCGGGCCGCTCACCGCTGCCGGCGGTGCTCGGCCACGAGGGGGCCGGGGTCGTGGTGGAGACGGGTGGCCCGGACACCGGCCTGAGCGTCGGCGACCATGTCGTGCTGAGCTTCGACTCCTGCGGACGCTGCCGGAACTGCATGGGCGCGGCCCCCGCCTACTGTGACTCCTTCGCCTCGCTCAACCTCTTCGGAGGGCGCAAGGAGAACGCGGCGCGGTTCACCGACGCGGCCGGGGACGAATTGGCTCCCCGGTGGTTCGGCCAGTCCTCCTTCGCCGAGTACGCGATGGTCCCGGCCCGCAACGCCGTCCGGGTCGATCCCTCGCTGCCCGTCGAACTGCTCGGCCCGCTCGGCTGCGGCTTCCTCACCGGCGCCGGAGCTGTCTTCAACTCCTTCGGCGTCGGCCCCGGCGACACCATCGCGGTCTTCGGCGCGGGAGCGGTGGGCCTGGCCGCGGTGATGGCGGCCACCGCCGCCGGGGCAGTGACCGTGGCCGTCGACCGGCACCCCGAACGGCTGGCCCTCGCCGAGCGGCTTCGCGCGATCCCGCTGCACGCGGCATCGGCCGACCTGCCCGACCGCATTCAGCGACTGACCGACGGCGGCGCGCAGTACGCGCTGGACACCACGGGCTCCGCCCAGCTGATCAACGACGCGCTCCGGGCCCTGCGCCCGACCGGCCACCTCGGCCTGGTGGCCCGGCTCCACACCGCGCTGCCGCTCGAACCGGGGGCACTGGACCGGGGCCGCAGGATCTCCCACATCTGCGAGGGGGACGCGGTGCCGGGACTGCTGATTCCGCGGCTGACCGGGCTGTGGCAGGCCGGGTGGTTCCCTTTCGACCAGCTGATCCGTACGTACCCGCTCGCCGACATCAACGAGGCCGAACGCGACTGCGACGCGGGCCGCGTGGTCAAACCCGTGCTGGTTCCGCAGGGAGGGGGCGATGAGCGAGGCGTTTCAACACCGCTGCCTGTCTGATGGGCCGCCACCTGGCGGGCGCCATCTGGCGGGCAGCCACGGACACCGCACGCTCGCGCCAAGGGAGGACACATGGTCGGCACAGCGCATCGGAACACCGGTGTGGAAGGTGTGGAAGGGGGTGTCGGTCTGACCGCTCTCATGGTCGCCGCGGCACGGGCGATCGAGACCCACCGCCACGACAGCCTGGCACGGGACGTCTACGCAGAGCACTTCGTGCTCGCCGCACCGGCGTCAGCGGGCTGGCCGGTCCGCATACAACAGGTTCCGGACGGGGACGCGAACCCGCTGTGGGGGCGGTTCGCGCGCTACTTCGGTCTGCGGACTAGGGTCCTCGACGATTTTCTCCTCCGGTCGGTGCACGCGGGGGGCGCCCGCCAAGTGGTCCTGCTCGGAGCGGGGTTGGATTCGCGGGCGTTCCGTCTCGACTGGCCCTGCGGCTGCGTGGTCTTCGAGGTCGACCGGGAAGGCGTGCTGGCGTTCAAGCACAAGGTGCTCGGCGGACTGTCGGCCACCCCGAAGGCAGCGCGCGTACCGATCCCGATCGATCTGCGCGCCGACTGGGTCGGAGCGCTGACCGACGCCGGCTTCGACGCGGCCGCACCGAGCGTCTGGCTGGCCGAGGGGTTGCTGTTCTACCTGCCAGGCGCCGCCGAGACGTACCTCATCGACACGGTGGACCGGTTGAGCACGGGGGGAAGCGCCCTGGCGTACGAGGCCAAGCTCGAGAAGGACTTACTGGAGTTCAGCGACAGCCCGCTCTACACCTCGACGAAACACCAGATCGGCATCGATCTGCTCAACCTGTTCGATGGCGAGCCGCGGCCCGACTCCGCAGGTGATCTGGCGGGCAAGGGCTGGTCCACATCGGTCCACACACCCTTCGACTTCACCCGCCGGCACGGACGCGGCCCGCTGCCCGAGCCGGGCGACGCGCTGGCGGGCAACCGGTGGGTCTTCGCGGACAAGCCCGCGAACAAGCCCCGGCCGTAACGCTGGCCATGACTCGTCATGGCTGGTCATGGCAGATCGTGGCCGAGGTCTCGCGGTCCGGGTTCTGTGGCGCTTGAGTGGCGCGGCAGGCGGAGCGTGAAGGTTGATCCGACGTTCGGAGTGCTGACCGCGGTGACGGTTCCCTCGTGCGCTTCGGTCAGGCGGCGCACGATGGCCAGCCCGAGGCCGCTTCCGCCGCTCTGCCTGCCGCGGGACTTCTCCGCGCGCCAGAACCGGTCGAAGACATGCGGCAACTCATCGGCTGAGATCCCGGTTCCGGTGTCCGCCACGTCGATCTCAACGGTCTCGGGATCGGCACGGGCGCTCAGGGTGACGGATCCTCCCGCAGGTGTGTGGCGAATGGCGTTCGACACGAGGTTGCCCACCATCTGCCGGGCCCGTACGGGATCAGCCATGACCAGGATGGCTTCGCTGTCCGCCACGGTGGGGGTGGCCGCCACGGTGACGGTGACACCTGCTGCCGCGGCGGTGGCCTGGTTGGCCATGGCGGTGGCCGACAGCAGTTCGGAGACCTGTACGGGCTCCGGAGCCAGACGAAGCTCGCCGGCCTCGGCCGCCGATAGATCCCGGAGGTCGTCGATGATGTGCTGCAGTTGGCGCGACTGCCCCAGCAGGGAGGTCACCAGATCGGGGTCGGGACGTGCGATGCCGTCCTCGACCGCCTCGAGCCAGCCCCGGATGTTGCTCACCGGGGTGCGCAGCTCATGTGCGATGTCGTTGGTCATGTCCCGGCGTACTCCTTCCAGTTGTTCGCGGCGTTGCGACATCGCGTTGAAGGCGGTCGACAGCCTCGCGATCTCATCGCCGCCCCGTACCGGCACACGTGTGGACAACTCGCCGACTTCCATGCGCTTGGCCGCGTCGGTGAGTGCTCTGAGCGGCTTCACCAGGCGGATGCCCGCCAAGGTGGTCACGGCCACGGTCATCACGAGCACGGCCGCGGACCAGCCGGTGATGCGGAGCCTGTTCGCGGGGGAGAGGTCGAAGAATGTCGTTGCCGTACGTCCGGGGCTGCCGACGTACATCAGGGCGGCGGGTGCGACGTACGGCGCCAGTTGCTGACTGCGGCTTGTCGTCAGGCATGAGGAGACTGTCGCGGCCAGGGGCGCGTGGCGGGTTCGTGGATCCCAGCTGCCGTCGAGGGCCAGGGTCACACCGTCCGTTTGCCGGCGGGTGAGGCATGAGCTGACGAGCGTGGTGAGCGACGCCAGGGCTTTGGCTTCCTGCGGTGTCGGATCGGCGAGCACGCTGGTGGGGCAGCGCTGGTCACCGAGGGCGGGCACACCGCCCGGGGTCGGCACCACCACTCTCGGCCGCCCACTGGGCATCGTCTGAACGTGGGCTTGGACGCCGTCGAACGAGCGCAAGCAGATGACCACCCGGTTAGCGATGACCTTCAGCCGTTCACTGTCCTCCTCGGACAGCCTGAACGGGCCCACGGCCCGGGGGTCGATCCGCTCCGTCCCCGAGCCGCCATCCGTGGCCGTAGCCTTGCTCAGCTCCGGGTCGGCAGCCAGAGGGTCGACGGCCAGCGGGTCGACGACCGCGGTCGCCTTGTGCGGAGGCTGGAAGGGACGGTTCTGGCCGGCAGCCGAGTCCGCCAGGGGATGGCTGTCCTGCTATGGGCCCAGCCACAGCCCAACCAGAAGCCCCCTGTGCTGCTGCCACCGGAAGCCGCGAAGATGGCTGCCAGGATCGGCCCGGTGAGCCGCACGAGCGCCGTCGCCAACACACATGCGATCGTCCGGCGCTCCGACCGGACAGACCCCAATGACGGACTCGGGCTCAGCGTTCTCGCCAGCCGGAACGACCTGCTTCCCACCGTGAACGGCCGGGTGAGATCGGGCCGCTTCCTGAGCCTGTCCACTGACCGGCTGCCCACTGTCGTGCTCGGCCACCAGGCCGCCGCCCGGCTCGGTATTCCCCGTATCGTTCCGGGTCAGCAGGCCCCGCAGGTCATCATCGATCAGACGTGGTTCAGCGTCATCGGCATCCTCGACCCGGTACCACTTGCCGAGGACCTCGACCGCTCCGTACTGGTGGGCTGGCAGACGGCGAAACAGGAGCTGGCCTTCGACGGACACCCCACCGTCGTCTATGTGCGGGCCGATGAAGACGCCATGGAGGCCGTGGCCGACGTCCTCCCCGCCACCGTGTACCCGCAGCTCCCCGGGCTGGTACAGGTCAGTCGGCCATCCGATGCTTTGGCCGCCAAGCGTGCGGCGGACAGCACGTTCTCGGCTCTCTTCCTGGGGCTGTCGGGGGTGGCACTGCTGGTTGGCGGCATCGGAGTCGCCAACACCATGTACATCTCCGTCCTCGAACGGCGCAGCGAGATCGGTCTCAGGCGTGCGCTGGGAGCCAACCGCAGGCAGATTCGAGGCCAGTTCATGACCGAATCCGTGGTGCTCTCGTTGCTCGGCGGTGTGGCAGGAACAGTCATGGGCGCTCTGGCCACGGTCGCCTACGTGACGTATCAGGGCTGGCCGCCGGTGATCCCGCTGACCGCCATCGCCATGGGCACGGGCGGGGCGACAGCCATCGGCGTCCTGGCTGGGGTGTACCCCTCCGTACGTGCCGCCCGCCTGGCACCTACCGAGGCGCTGAGCACCGCGTAATCCGCTCCACGACCAGCTCAATCGACCCTGACACCGTTCCTCGCCACGTCCCACGTGGCCCGGCGCGTCCCATTCCCGCATTCCAGGCTGCCTGGATCGCTGCTGGTCAAGGCCCGCTTTCCGTCCCAGCGTATCCAATTGCCGGTCCTTCGTAGCGGCTGGGATGGATCACCGAACAGACTCCGGTCATCCAGCACCCCCCATGCACCACGGAAGGGCCCACCACCCACATGTCCAGTGTCCGGGACACCCGTACCCGCCTGCTGACCGCCACCGCGGCCGTCGCGATCGCCGCTCTCTCCCTGACCGCGTGCGGCGACGGATCGGGTGAGTCCGACGAGGGCCCGTCGGCAGGTGGCTCCTCGACCGGCTCCTTGTCCGGCTCATCCTCCGGTAAGGGTGCGAAGCCCGGCGGTGCCGGCGCGAGTGGCAACAAGGTCGTCGCCTGCAAGAGTTCCAGCATCAAGACGGTTGCGTCCCCGGTGAATCGCCCGGTGAACCACATGCTGCTCACGGTCACCAACACCGGCAGCGCCCCCTGCGACCTCTACGGCTACCCGGCTGCCCGCTTCGGCGAGGCCCAGTCGGTGCCGCGGGTCAACGAGGACTCCAAGCCGCAGGCCGTCGTCACGCTCGCGCCGGACGAGTCCGGCTACGCGGCCGTGAACCTGTCGGCCACCGACGGCAGTGGCACGAACGGCCACACCGTGAAGTCCCTCGCCATCACCTTCCAGGACCGCGCCGGGGAGAACACCTCCTGGGTCGCTCACCCGTCTCTGCCCGCCGAGGGCGTCTACGTGGATGACTCCCTGGGCGTCACGTACTGGCAGCAGTCGATGGACAACGCCCTCAGCTGGTAACACCACCGCCGCCGCGCACCGCCGCGCATCGGCTCACTTGGCGACGTCATGCCGCTTGTGGACGGAGAAGGAGAAGGGTTGATGAATGTTATGGCGACGGAGAATCGCCCTGTGGGAGGGATGAGCGAGCGGCGGCGTACGCGGCTGCGGCTGGAGATCTCCCGGGAGGCGGCACGCCTGTTCTGGAAGCAGGGCGTGGCCGCGACCAGCGGCGACCAGATCGCCGATGCGGTGGGGCTGTCCACGCGCACCATCTGGCGTCACTTCCGCAGCAAGGAAGCATGCGCTGAGCCGATCGTCATGCAGGGCGTCGTCACCTTGATGAGCGTGCTGCACAGCTGGCCGAAGGACAGGTCCCTCGAAGACCACCTGGCGGGGGAACTGGTCCGGCTCCAGTACGAGACGCGGCCGGTCGATCTGGCCGATGAAATGCTGGCGATGAAGATGATCCGGCTCGCCGACACCGAACCGGCGCTGCGCACGGCCTGGCTGATGGCCTGCGATCAGACCGAACAGCAGATGCGCGTGATCATCGGTGACCGGCTGGGGCGCCCGGCAGGTGATCTGGAGGTGCGGCTGCACGCCGCGGCCACCGCCGCGGTGGTGCGGGTGCTGGACGAGCAGATCGGCGTCGCCTTCCTCGCCGGCGCCGGTGTCGGAACCGGCGCCGACTCCACGGAACTGACCGAGGTGAAGGCCGCTGCCGTGCGCTTCGCCCACGCAATCCGTATGGCCACCGGCGGGGCCGTCGGCGACCCCATCGCCTGACCGAACAGAGCTGATCACGGGCGAGCAGGCGCGCTGCCTGACCTGCGGCGGGATATCGGTTCGGTCCTGCGCGGCGGCGGCTCGTTTCGTTACTCCTTGTCGCGCACGGCGAGTCGTTTGGCGATCTCGGTCTTGACCGTCTCGTGCAACTCGTCTGACGTGAAGCCGAGGTTGCGCAGGATCTGCGCGGCGGGGCTCTCCTCGGCGCGGATCAGGCCCAGCAGCGTGTGCTCCGTGCCGACCCAGTCGTGGCCGAGATCGGCCGACGCGCGGTGTGCCTGCTCGATGGCCTCCTTGCACTCCGGCCGGAACGGGATATGACCTCGCAGCGCCTTCTGTCCGGCCGGCGGCATCGCTTCCGCGATCGCGCCGCGGATGCGTTGCTCCGACTCGGTTTTCGCCATCAGCACCTCGTACGCCAGGCCCTGCGGTTCGCCGAGCAGGCCGAGCAGGATGTGTTCGGTGCCGATGAAGTCGTGCTTGTGGGTTCGGGCGGCCTCCTGTGCCAGCACGATGCTGTGCCGGTTCAGGTTGGTGAACCGGTCAAATGCGGCGGGCTTGTGGCGTTGCTGGGCGGCCTGTTTGGACACCCCGATGGCGTCGCCGATCTCGGTCCACGAGGCGCCGGTCCGCTTGGCCTTGCTGACGTAGTGGTCGATGAGCTGGTCACCGAGGTCGGACAGGGTCTGGGCACGAAGTCGCGCCTCACTGATGCGGGCCAGTTCGTCGGCGTCGAAAAGTTCCTCATCGAGACGGGCGATCAGGTCAGCGAGGCTGATGTCGAGTGGGCTCATGCGTCAATCGTAAGTTGACGATGGGTCGGCGTCAACTTGTAATTGACGCTCGTTCCAGGTGCGCTCCCCGCACGCTGTGTCTTTCTGGCCGCCGCCACGGTCAAGCGCGCTCAGACGCGTGGGTGTCCTGGCTTTGGATCTCTGCGGCGGCGCGGTGCAACTCGGCGAGGACGGTTCGTACGGCCCGTCGTGCGGTGCGTTCCGGTCGGTGGAGGACGTCGATGTGGCGTCGGGCGTGGACTGCGCCCAGCGGCCGCAGGACGAGGTTCGGGTGCTCGCGGGCTGTCCAGCGTGGCATCAGCGCCAGGCCGCCGCCGGCCGCTACGGCCTCGGCGACCACGGCGAATTCGTTGATGCGGTGGGCGATGTCGAGGCGGCGGTTGGCGACACTGGCGATGGCTTCGATGGTGGACATGAGTGGGAAGCCGTCGTGGACGGTGATCCAGGGCTGGTCGGCCACGTCATGTGGCATGAGCAGCGACTTGGAGGCCAGCGGGTGGCCGGCCGGCAGGGCGACATCGAGCGGCTCTCGCAGCAGGGTGCCGGCGGTGACGGTGCGTGGCCAGGGCGGGCCGTGGTCGAGGCGGTGGGCGAGAACGAGGTCGTACTCACGGGTGAGGGCGGGGAAGCGGTCCTGGGCGACATCTTCGTCGGCGAGAGCCAGTCGTGGGTGCCCCGGCCCGGCGAGGCTGCGCAGCAGCAGGGGGAAGAACACGGAGGCCGCGCTGTGGAACGCCGCCAGCGAGACGTCGCCGTCGGGCTGTTCGGCGAAGTCGGCGATGGTGTGTCGCGCCCGGGCCAGGGCCGTCTCCACCTCGATGGCCGCGCGGGCCAGGGCTTGCCCGGCTTCGGTCAGCACCACCCGGCGCCCGGCGCGCTCGGTGAGCGGGACGGGGATCGAGCGCTGCAACAGGCGCAACTGCTGGGAGATGGCGGAAGGCGTCACATGCAGTGCCTTGGCGACCGCACTGACACTGCCCAGCTCTCCAAGTTCCCGCAGGATCTGAAGTTGCCGCTCATCCATGCCGACAGTGTAGGGCTGCTACAGCTTTGCTTTAGAAGCTGGTGATTGTCTTCAACATCATGATGGTGCAGCGTGGGCATATGCCCGTTGCACGTCGTACCGATGTAGTGCTGTTCCTGATCGCGCTGGTCTGGGGTTCCAGCTACCTGGCGGCCAAGACGGCCACCGGCGCGCTCCCGGTTACCACCGTGCTGTTCGCCCGGTACGCGATCTCCGCGCTCGCGTGCGGAGCTTTGGTCGCCTCCTGCCGCCGGGCGCGCCGCTGGACCCGCGCGGAGGTCCGAGCCGGGTCGCTGCTGGGGGTTACGCAGGCAGCCATTCTGGTACTGGAGACCTACGGGGTCGCGTACACCAGCGCCGCGAACGCCGGGTTGATCATCAGCCTGACCATTGTGCTGACGCCGTTCCTGGATCGGACCGCGAGCAGCCGCAGGCTGCCCTGGACGTTCTTCGTCGCCGCCGGTCTGTGCGTGCTGGCCGTCGGACTGCTCACCTCCAGCGGCGGACTGCACGCGCTACGGCTCGGCGACGCCCTGGTGCTCGCCGCCGCGGTGGTACGGGCCGGGCACGTAGCGCTCGTCGGACGGCTCACCGCCCGCCACCCCATGGACCCGCTCCACCTGACGACCGCGCAGACCGTCGTCGGCTCGGCGTTGTTCCTGGTGCCCGCCCTCATGCATATGCCCGACCTTGCCCACAGCAGCGCCACCACATGGTCGCAGCTGATCTATCTCGCCCTGTTCTGCAGCGTGTTCGCCTTCCTCGCCCAGACCTGGGCCGTGCAACGTACCTCTGCCAGCCGGGCCAGCCTGCTGCTGGGCACCGAACCGATCTGGGCCGTCGCGATCGGGATCAGTTTCGGCGGCGAACGGCTCACCGTGTGGGCCTCCCTCGGCGCCGTGCTCATGATCGCCGGAACGTACTGGGGCCAGGCCATCGAACGCACCCATCGCACCGCCACCGCCGAAACCGCCAAAACCGCCAAAACCGTGGAAGAGGACAGCACGTGCCCCACCCCGACACCTACCAGCGTCTGATCAACCTGTTCGACACCACTCAGACCCCCTATCGGCTCATGGACGCCGTCCGCCGGCTGTTCGACGCCCGCTACGTCGGATTCAGCGACGCGGCGACCGCCGAACGACTGGCCCACGCCGTCCCCGGCACGGTCCTCCCCTTCGCGTTCGATCCCGATCTCGAACTCGTCGCCGACCCCGAGATCGTCACCCGGCCACAGCTCTACTTCAACGCCGCCCGCCTCGACCGCTCCGCCGTCATCTCCGGCGGCGACTACGCCCGGCTCGCCCACCCGCGGATCGAACGCATCGCCACCCCCGACGACGTCGGCGCCCAAGCACCCGTACCAAGTGTCGTCCCAGACGCGGTTGCGGTATCAGACCGGCCGACGGCAGAGGAAGATCCAGAAGACGATTACGGGCAGGACGAAGGCCGCGGCGACGGCGTTCAGCCCGCCGAAGCCAATCCAGTCCATGAGGGGCCCGGCCAGGCCGGCGCCCACCGCTGCGACGACGTTCATCGCGGTGTCCGTGGTGCCCTGCACTCCGGGCCGGAGAGCCGCGGGCGTGGCCTCGCCGAGCATCGCTGAGCCGGCCACCAGGCTGAACGACCAGCCCAGCCCCAAGAGGAACAGTCCCGCCATCACTATGCCGACCGAGCCGTGGCTCAGCCCCGACAGCAGCGCGGACGCGATGAAAATGGCCTGCCCGGCCACCGCGGTCGGCAGATGACCGATCCGGTCGGCGAGCCAGCCGACGATGGGCGAGAACGCGTACATGCCCAGCAGATGGCCGCTTATGGTGACGCCGACGATGGTGAGGTTCGCGCCGTCCTCGGACATGCTGACGGGAGTCATCGTCATGATGGCCCCCATGACCGTGTGCGCCACCACAATGGTCACGAACGCGAAGGCCGCCCGCGGGGCGTGGCGAAGATGACGCAGGCCCGCGCGCAGCGTGCCGGTCTGCGACTGCCCCGCCTCTTTTGCGGCCTCGACTTGTGCCGCCCGGGAACTCGAGCCGCTTTCCGGTTGCTTGTCAGCGTCCTGGTGCTGCCGGGCCAGCAGGAGCGGGTCAGGGCGGAGCCAGACCCACAGCAGTACCGATGCCAGCGCCATGCAGACGGTGGCCAGGACGAACGCGCCGGCCAGCCGAGGGAGGTGCAGAACCGATGCCACGCCGGCACCGGGATCGGCGAGGTTGGGCCCGATCACCGAACCGATGGTCGTCGACCACACCACGATGGACAGAGCCTGGGCCCGGCGGTGCGGCGCGGCCAGGTCGGCGGCCGCGTAGCGGCTCTGCTGGTTCGTCGCGTTCCCGATGCCGAAGAGCAGCATCCCCACGATGAGCAGGGGTATTGATCTGCTTACCGCCGAGCCCACGAGCAGGACTCCGCCGAGAGCGGCCGCGAGCCATCCGGCGCTCAGGGAGAACCGGCGCCCTCGCCGTTGCGCGAGGAGGGCAAGAGGCACACCGACCGCGGCGGCGCCCGCCGTCGTGGCCGTGCGAGCCAATCCGGCGTAGGTCTCGCTCTGGGCGACCGACTCGGCCAGCAACGAACCGATCGACACCGATACGCCGACACCGACCCCGCCGACGATCTGTGCCGCGGCCAGGGTCCGTACCGCGCGCTTCTGCGCGGCGCGCACCTGCGCCCCGGTCTGCCATGGCTCCGCGCGTATGTCCTGTGATGCGGTCACGTGCCGGCACTCCTTCTGGGATATCAATTGGTCGAGGCGGCTGCGCCGGCGGACACGAGGGGCGGGGGCAGAAGGGGACGGCATGAGAACTGACACCACCTCACGTCACACCCGGTCACGGCCAGGCCGCCGGTCGCACGCCGCGCGTCACACGTAGGGGTGCAGGACGAGGTAGCCGTCGATACGGCGGACATGGTCGGAGTCCGGATCGGTAGGCAGTGCATGCCCGAGGTGCTCGGAACGGACTTCGCCGATCCACTGGTCGTGCTGGTACTCATGATTGATGAGCGCGGTCAGCAGCTGTGTCCCGACAATGGTCATCTGTGTGGGGGCACTCACCTTCCCGGCCGCGATGTCGCCGATGCGGGCGTGCACCCGCTCGGCGACGGTCTCCCTGAAGGCGGTGAGCCGACGCACCGTCGGCAGCGCGCCCCGGAACTGTTCCGGCAACGCGGAGTCCATCAGGGAGTCCAGAGCGGGATCGGGACTGGGCTCGGCCGCGGTGAGATTGCGGATCATGAAGTGGGCGACGTGGGCCTGGTGGCCGAGATGCCATCCGATGGCACTGAAGTCCTCGCGCGGACGCCAGATCACCTCGTCCGGAGTCAGGTCCTGCCACAGCTCGTCGGTGTAGCCGCGGGCGCGGTCGTATTCACGCAGCAGCGCTTCCAGTTCGTACATGACTCCTCCTTGAAGTAACCGGCGGGGGTGAGGCCTCACCTGTCGGCCGTCGGACGGTCGCGCCACTCGGGGTGGCGGTGTGCGGGTTTCCGAAGGCGACGGTGGTGTACGGGCCTTGCGGCCGGACCTGGTCGCAGGACGGCCTGCCGGCGCAGTAGTGGCCGAACGCGTCGTCGAGGGGGTTCCGGGGTCGATCGGCCGCCGCCATGTTGCTCGCACCGCTCAGTTGCATGCCACTTCGGGCCGGACCAAGGTGTTCGGGGCGCCGAGCGCCGCCAGTACGGCCTGCGCTGCTCGCTCTCCGGCAGCGAGGGCGCCTTCGATGTGTCCGGCGTGGTCGGTCGCCGTCTCGGTCGACGCCCAGTGCAGACGGCCGTCCAGCGCCGGCCGCTGATAGAGGGGGTGGCCGAAGAGCGAGTAGTCGGAAAGGCGCTGCACGGTGGACGGGGACGTCCACCGCTCGGTGCTCCAGTTCTGCACGTACAGGACATCGGGGGTGGCCGCGGCCGGGCCGAAGAGCCGCGCGAGCTGTGCGGTGACGGCCTCTTCGAAGCCCGGGCCGACGGTGCGCGCGTGCGCGAACCCGAAGAGCGCGGCAGGTCGGCCGTCGGGCCCCGACATGTCGTGGATCTCCTGGAGTGGGCCGGTCCTGCTGACCGCCGCACCGGCCAGCCCGGCCTCCCGCCAGAAGGCGGAGGGGTACTGGGCGACGACCTTGGCGACGGCCCCCATCCAGACCGGGGTGGACCGGGCGAGGCGTACGAGGTCGGCGGGAAGCGCGTCGCCGAAGTCGATGCGCTCCAGCGTCAGGGCCGGGGGGACGGCCAGGATGATGTGCTCGGCGTGCAGGGTTCCGGCCGGGGTGAGCACGGCAAGGCCGCCCTGGCCGTGCGGGCGGATGGCGGTGACGGGCGTGTTCAGCCGCAGGGAATCGGTGGGCAGGGTGGCGGCGAGGACGGTGGCGAGGCTCTGGGATCCGGCGGCGAAACGGCGGGAGGGCGCGTCGATCAGGTTGCCTGCAAAGCGGCGTGTGCCGGTGGTCTCCTGCAGGACGGTGTCGCCGGCGAGGTGCTGGTCGAAGATCTCGATGCCACTGCGTACGGCCAGGGTCCGCACGCGCTCCTCGCCGTCCCAGAACCATGTGGCGCCCAGGTCGAGGGCCCGCTCGGGGTGCGATGTGGGGGCAGATAGCAGGCGTCCGCCGATGCGGTCGCGAGCCTCCAGACAGACCGTGTTGAGACCGGCGGCGTGCAGAGCGGTGGCCGCGGCCAGTCCGGAGGCGCCGGCGCCGACCACGATCACGTTGTGGCTGTCCTGGTGGGACATGTGTGGCTTCCTTTTTGATCAGGCCGGACCCCGCCGTTGCCGGTGGTGTTTCGGCGTCCGGCTTCTGTGGTGTGCCGAGTCGGTGGCATCAACGCAGGAGAGGCGGCCACTCCGGGCCATGGCGGCGGCGCGGAGCGGCCGGAAGGTTGTGGTTACTGGCCGTCGGTTGCCGGGCGCCCGGTGTCCAGGACGATGCGGAAGCGGGGAGCCCCGGAGCGCAGCCGGGTCACGGCTTCGCCGGCCTGCTCAAGCGGCATGCGCTCGATCATGGGCCGTACGCCGTTCGTGACGGCGAACCGCATCGCCTCTTCCGTCTCGCCCGCGCTGCCGGTCAGGTGTCCGGTGAGGGTGTGGCCGTTCATGACGAGCTGGGCCGCCGGAACGGTCACGGATCCCGCGTCGACGCCGACGAGGGTGAGCTGCCCGCGCACGTTCAGCCCGGTGAGCAGTTCGTCCACGGGGGTGGTGGAGGAGGCGGTGTAGACGATGAGGTCGGCGCCGCCGAGGTCCTTCAGGGCGGTTCCGGGTGCCTGGGCGTCGCTGTCGATGTAGTGGTGTGCGCCGAGGTCGCGGGCAAGCTTCTCGCGGTCGCCGCCCCGGGCGATGGCGATGGTCTCGTAGCCGAGCTTCGCCGCGAACTGAACGGCGAGGTGGCCCAGTCCGCCGATCCCGAACACGGCGACGCGTCCGTCCGCGCGCGTGCCGGCCTTACGTACGGCGTTGAAGGTCGTCACGCCCGCGCAGCCGAACGGGGCGGCGTCGAACAGGTTGAGCTCGTCGGGGATGCGCGCGAGCGCGTCGGCGGGCACGGTGATGCTCTGGGCCCAGCCGCCCGGGTACGACAGGCCGGGCACCTTGCGTTCGGGGCAGTGGACGACGTCGCCCGCCCGGCAGTACGCGCAGTGCCCGCAGCTGCCGCCGAACCAGCCGACGGCCACGCGGTCCCCGACCGCCCAGCCCTCCACCTGGTCGCCCAGCTCGGCGATGACACCGGCGACCTCGTGCCCCGGGGTCACCGGGAAGGACGTACCGGCGCCGGTGGCCGCGGCCGTTCCGATATCGGCGTTGCACACGCCGCTCGCCGTGACGGACACACGAACCCACCTGCCCGTCGGCGAGGGCGTCTCGGCCACGGAAGGGTGAACAGGGCCTCGGGGCTCGGCCACGACCATGGCCACTGCGGTGTCTGACATGGTGCTCTTCCATTCCGAACACGACGATGCATATAGCTGCTGGTTATGCTGAATCAGCAGAGACTCCACCGTAGGTGGAGGGAAACAGGCCCGGTAGGGGACATCGATGAATGGAGAGATAGCGCATGGCTATGACAGATCGCCTGAATCTCGAAGGTCTCCGCTACGCGCAGGCGGTCGCCGAGACCAAGTCGTTCAGTGCCGCCGCACGGGCTTACGGCGTTACCCAGCCCGCCCTGTCCAACGGGATCGCCAAACTGGAGGAGCGCCTTGGTGAGAAGTTGTTCGACCGGTCTCCGCGCGGGGTCACCCAGACCGCCTTCGGCACCCGGATCCTCCCGCTGATCGAGCGCGCCCTGGTTGCGCTCGACGCGGTCGCGGCGGAGGCCAGGCGGCTGACCGAACCCGCAGAGCAGAAGATCCGCATGGGACTCTCGCCCCTGATCGGCTCGCATCTGGTCGCCCGGGCGTTCAGCAAGGTGCGCGACCTTCCCGTACCCCGCGATCTCGTGCTGAGCGAGGCGAACATGCAGGACCTGCGGGAATGTCTGCTGGCCGGCCGGCTCGACATCATTCTGATCCCGGCCGTCACCGCGATGCCCCGCTTTGAGCACCGGGTCATCGACGTCGAGCCGATCGTCGTCGTCAGCCCCGATTCCGCAGAGGGGACGGAGGCGACAGAGGCGACTCCGCTCGAACTCGAAGAAGTCAGCAAGGAGTGTTTCATCCTCGTGCCGGACACCTGCGGCCTGACCACCTTCACCACACAGCTCTTCCAGACACACGAGATGCCCCTGCGCACCTATCCCGGCGAAGCCGCCAGCTACCGGGTCCTGGAGGACTGGACCAAACTGGGTCTGGGCTCGGCCATGGTCCCCCGCTCCAAGCTCACCTCGCCCGACGTGCCCCACCGGCCCCTGATGGACGAGGGTCGCGAGGTGCAGATCTCCTTCGAAGCGGTCTGGAGCGCCGATTCCCCGCTCAGCGTGGACCTGCTCCGCCTTGCTGACAGCCTCGCGGCCGCCCGCCACTAGCCATACGCACCACTTATAGCTTGATTCAACAGGACCCTCTACCGACCCTCATGAAGAACGCCTAATTTGGCAGGCACGTCGCGGTGCCAATCGCGCCGCTCAATCCGCGCCGACCGAGTGAGGCATAACCATGGCATATCTTGAGATCACCCTGCAGGTGGACCCGGCCAACCGCGTCGCAGCCGCGGATGTGTACGAGAAGTACAAGCAGCCGTTCCTGGCCACCGTCCCTGGCGCCACCAGCAAGGAACTCCTCGTCCGCGACGAGGACGTCCAGGTCCTCCACGGCTTCCGGACCGTGGCCGACGCGAAGGCGTACCTGGAGAGCGACCTGTTCACCCGCGATGTGGTCGGTGGCCTCTCCCCGCTGCTGAAGGCGGCACCCGAGGTCCGCCTCTACGACACCGTCTGAACCCTCGACACGGGCCTCACGCGCCTCGCCGCGGTGGCGCGGTCCGGCCGCCGGGACGCTGTCACCGGTGGCGGTGGCGGGTGGCGGGTGGCGATGACGAAGCCGAGGCTACTGCGGCGGGAGGCCCCCGTTGACCGTCGTTGCCACCTCGGCCACGCGCTCCCGGCCGACCCCGCCTCGGACCGACTCAGCCGCGTCGACGGCTATCTCGTAATCAACCCCCACGCCTGACCACCACACCGGACACCCCCTTCCCCTCGTCCGGGCAACCCGCCTGAAACAGGAGCACCACATGTCCAGCACCCCCCTCGACTTCTCCGGCCAGAAGGTCGTCGTCATCGGCGGCACCAGCGGCATGGGCTACGCCGTCGCCCGCCACGTCCTCGACGCCGGCGGCACCGCCGTCGTCACCGGCCGCACCCAGGCCAACGCCGACGAGGCGGCAGCCGCCCTGTCCACCCACGGCAACGCCGTCGGCCTCGCGGCCGACCTGACCGACCCCGCGGCCCTCGACCGCCTGCGCACCGTCCTCACCGAGGACCACGCCGACACCACCCTCCTCGTCAACGCGGCCGGTGTCTTCGCCCCGAAGCCCTTCCTGGAGCACACCCCCGCGGACTACGACCGCTACCAGGCCATCAACCGGGCCTTCTTCTTCCTCACCCAGACCGTCGTGGCCAACATGACCGAGCGTGGCGCGAAGGGGTCGATCGTCAATATCGGCTCGATGTGGGCACACCAGGCCATCGCCGCCACGCCCTCGTCGGCGTACTCGATGGCCAAGGCCGGGCTGCACTCCCTCACCCAACACCTCGCGATGGAACTCGCCTCGCACGGCATCCGGGTCAACGCGGTCGCCCCCGCCGTCGTACGCACCCCCATCTACGAGGAGTTCATCCCCAAGGCGGACGTCGACTCCACCCTCGACGGCTTCAACGACTTCCACCCCCTCGGCCGGACCGGCACGCCCGACGACATCGCCGCCACCGTCACCTTCCTCCTGTCGGACCAGACCGACTGGGTCACCGGCGCCGTCTGGGACATCGACGGCGGCGTCATGGCCGGACGCAACTGACCTGCTCCCGCCCCGCCTCGCACACAGTCCCCGGGCGGCGGCGCCCGGGGACACCGTCCCGTCCCCACCCCACAGGAGCACGCGTGACCTACCACGACCACAACGACCATCAGTACGCCAAGAACCTCCGCGCCGGCGCCCCGGCGGCGTTCAATGCCCTCATGGCCTTCGACCAGGAGGTCCTGTCCGGAGCCGGGAAGGTCATCCCGCGCAAGTACACCGAGCTCATGGCCGTGGCCGTGGCACTGACGACGCAGTGCGTCTACTGCATCGGGGCGCACACCAAGGCCGCGCACGCCGAGGGCGCGACCCAGGAGGAACTGGCGGAGACCACCATGATCGCGGCCGCACTGCGCGCTGGCAGCCGCGGCCCAGTAACCGCTCCTGCCCCTGGGCGCGCCAACTGAGAAGGCATTGAGCCACGGCCCCGCCCATACAATCCGACAGGGTGGGCAGTCCATAACCGAACTGCAGTTGAACCGATGGAAGAGGAACAATCCGTGGTCGAGCAGGACGAGCGATTCGATGTTGTCGTACTCGGAGCCGGGCCCGGTGGCTACGTCGCCGCCGTCCGCGCCGCCCAACTGGGTCAGCGCGTCGCAGTCGTCGAGGAGAAGTACTGGGGTGGCGTCTGCCTGAACGTGGGCTGCATCCCGACCAAGGCACTGCTGCGCAATGCGGAGCTGGCCCACATCTTCACCCGTGAGGCGAAGACCTTCGGCATCAAGGTCGACGGCCACGTCTCCTTCGACTACGGCGAGGCCTTCCGCCGGAGCCGCAAGGTCGCCGATGGCCGGGTCAGAGGCGTCCACTACCTGATGAAGAAGAACAAGATCACCGAAGTGGACGGCCGCGGCACCTTCCTCGACCCACACACCCTCCAGGTCACCGGCCCCGACGGTAACACCCGGACCATCGGCTTCGAGCACTGCGTCATCGCCACCGGCGCCACCCCCAAACTGCTGCCCGGCACCACACGCAGCGCACGCGTGGTGACCTTCGAGGAACAGATCCTCGCCGATGACCTCCCGCAGTCGATCATCATCGCCGGCGCCGGCGCCATCGGTATCGAGTTCGCCTACGTGCTGCACCACTACGGAGTGAAGGTCACGATCGTCGAATTCCTCGACCGCATGGCACCCCTGGAGGACGCGGAGGTCTCGGCCGAACTGGCCCGCCAATACCGCAAGCTGGGCATCGACGTCCTGACCTCCACTCGCGTCGACGCCATCGATGAGTCCGGCGCTCAGGTCCGCGTCACCGTCACGGGCAAGGACGGTGCGCAACAGATACTCGAGGCCGACAAGGTACTCCAAGCCATCGGCTTCGCACCGAACATCACCGGATACGGCCTGGAGAACACGGGCGTGAAGCTCACCGAGCGCGGCGCGATCGACGTCGATGGCCGCTGTCGCACCTCCGTCCCGCACTTCTACGCCATTGGCGACGTCACCGCCAAGCTGATGCTCGCGCACACCGCCGAGGCCATGGGCGTCATCGCCGCCGAGACGATCGCCGGCGCCGAGACCATGGAACTCGACTACGCGATGATCCCGCGGGCCACCTTCTGCCAGCCCCAGATCGCCAGCTTCGGCTACACCGAGGACCAGGCCCGCGATCTCGGCTACGACGTCAGGGTCGCCAAGTTCCCGTTCACCGCGAACGGCAAGTCCCACGGTCTCGGTGACACGACCGGCTTTGTCAAACTCATCAGCGATGCCACGCATGGCGAGCTCATCGGCGGCCATATGATCGGTCCGGATGTCACCGAGCTGTTGCCGGAGCTGACTCTGGCTCAACAGTGGGATCTCACCGTGCATGAGGTCGCCCGCAATGTGCACGCCCACCCCACCCTCAGCGAGGCCGTCAAGGAAGCCGTACACGGCCTGGCCGGCCACATGATCAACATGTGAGCTGTCGGCAGAGCGATGGGAACGTCGGTGTCCCAGGAGACATGCGGAGGCTCCGGACGGCGAGTGGCCGCCGCGCGCCGACTCTGATCTCAGACACCGACGACGGTCAGCGCGCCGTAGCCGACAACCGCGACGAGAAGCGTGGACAAAGCCCCCAGGGCAAGACCTCGCCTTCCCGCGCGAAGCAGTGCACCGATCTTGACGCCGCTGCCCAGACCGAACAGCGCGGCGGTGAAGAGCAGCGTGGTGACGACTTTGGCCACGGACAGCGCGGGCGACGGCACGACACCGCTGCTGCGAACCAGCATCATCACCAGGAAACCGAGGACGAACAGCGGAACGATCGCCGGGCGTTTCCCGGTCGACGCCCCGCCTTGTCGGCGCTCAACGATGCTGACGCCGGCGACCATCGGGGCGAGCAGGACGACCCTGGTCAGCTTGATGACGACAGCGATGGCAACCGCCCCGGCGCCTGCCGGTGACGCGGCCGCAACCACCTGGGCGACTTCATGAACGGAAAGCCCTGCCCAGAACCCGACCTGCTGGGGACTCATTCCCAGCGCCTGGCCGAGGAACGGTACGAGCACAATCGCGGCGCTTCCGTAAAGGGTCACGAGAGTGACAGCGGTCGCCACGTCCTCTTTGTCGGTTTCGGCGACACTGTCCATCGCCGCGATCGCCGACGCCCCGCAGATGGAGAATCCTGTCGCCACCATCAGCGCGAGCCCCTTCGGCACTCGGATCAGCCGACCGAGCAGGAGTGTTCCGAAGAAGGCCACGAGCACGGTGACCACGACCGCCAGCACCTTGCCCGCGCCGAGCCCGAAGACCTCGCCGAGCCCCAGCTGGAGGCCGAGCAGAACGACGCCGAGCCGCAGAAACTTCTTCGTCGCCCAGCCCAGACCTTCCCGGGTCTTCGCCGGAAGGCGGCCTCCCACGGCGACCCCGAGCACCACCGCGACGGTAAGCGCGCTTACCGCGGGCACCAGCTTGTTGAGAGAGAACGCGGCAGCCGTGCCGACAGCCGCCACGAGCAGCCCCGGGAGCAGTGAACGAACTGGCCCGGCAGCGTCTGTGGAACGCCCGACAACGTGTCCTGGTTTGATCATGACCTGATCGTCATCGTGCTGCGCGGAGCGCGGTACCGGCCAACAAATGGGCACGTCATACCCCGACGGCATGACAGAGCGGCTGGCTACGTGGCCAGTGCACCAGCCTGGCCTCTTCGCCGACACCCAGCGGTGCGACCACAGCCGGGGTTGTCGTACGGAGATCACGAGAAGGTCATAGCCAAGCGGTATGACTGCTGGTCGGAGCTGAGCCATACCCTGGAGCTATGAGCCAGTTGCCGGATCTGGAATCGCTGCGCCTGCTCGTCCTTGTCGGAGACGTGGGGAGTCTGAGCAGGGCCGCGGCGCAGCTCGGTCATGCGCAGCCGTCGGCCAGCAAACGGCTGTCCACACTGGAGCGCAGGCTCGGCCTGGTGCTGGTGGAGCGGACGCGGCGCGGATCACAGCTCACCGATGCGGGTCGGGCCGTGGCGGGCTGGGCCCAGCAGGTTCTCCAGGACTTGGACGGCCTGCTCACCGGCGCGGAGGCGTTGCGCACCAAGCGGGACGCCGAGCTGCGGGTCGCGGCGAGCATGACTGTGGCCGAGTACTTGGTGCCGGGTTGGCTCGGCGAACTGCGTCGGATGCGGCCGGAGCTGTACGTGGGCCTCCAGGTGACCAACAGCGAGCACGTCCCCGAGCTGCTGCGCAGTGGAGCGGTGGATGTCGGTTTCATCGAGTCACCGCAGGCCCCAGCCGGATTGCCCGCTCGGCGGGTCGCTTATGACCGGCTGCTCGTAGTGGTGGCGCCGGGGCACCCCTGGGCGCGCCGCCGTCGCCCGCTGGGCGTCGCCGAGCTTGCCGCCGCGCCGCTGGTTCTCCGTGAACAAGGATCGGGCACACGCGAAACCCTGGACCAGGCGCTGCGCCGGGCGGGGGCGGCCGAGCCTCGGCCCCTGCTGGAGCTGGGGTCGGCGACGGCCGTACGAAACGCCGTGATAGCCGGGACCGGCCCTGCAGTGATCAGCGAACTCGCCGTGCGAACCGACCTCGCCGACCGCCGCCTGATAGCGGTCGAGGTCGAGGGCATCAAACTGCACCGTGTCCTGCGCGCCGTATGGGCATCGGAACGCCCCCTGGCCGGCCCCGCTGCTGAACTCCTGGCCGTGACCAGGCGACACAGACCAGACGTCGCCACCACGGGCGTCACCGCGCGGTGAGCGCGCGCGACGAGGCGACCCGCGGACGACCGCCACCACCGGCCGGGACTACAGCGACCACAGCGCTGGCCGAGAGCGCCGCACGCAACCAGGGCTCACCGGGCCAACTAGGTCGATCACCGGGGAGATCGGCCGCCTCCATATCCGCTGGGTGGCCGTCGAAGCCGCCTTCGCAGTCCGACCGGGTCGTTCAGGACGGCGCAGTACTGGAGAACGAGCCGCGGCGGACACTCGAAACCTTGGCCTCCACTCCGCTGCGGGAATTGCCGATGGCGGAGGGCGGCAGGCCGGTGTCCGCAGATAACCCCGAGCGGGAGTTCCCCTCGATGTTCGAGCCGGTGCACGGCTCCGCCCCCGACATCGCGGGCCAGGGCATTGCCAACCCTCTGGGCGCGATCTGGTCGGCGGCCATGATGCTCGATCACCTCGGCCACCCCGCCGCCGCGAAGGACATCACGGACGCGATCGCCTCGGTCCTCGCCAAGACCGATGTCCGCACCCGCGACCTGGGCGGTGCCGCGACCACCGCCGAGTTCACCGACAAGCTCCTCGGACTCCTCTGACCGTCGGCTCCGTCGGCCGTACGACGGGCGGGCGCCCAGGGAGCTCCCCGGCGTCGTCCTCCAGGCCTGGGGCCTGGGTCCTGGGGGCTGGTCAGGTGTCGGCGCCGACCTTGGCCGTGTCGGCGTCAGCGGACGGCGGCGGTGTGCTGCCGGGGTGAAGGACCGCGTGGGCCTGGGCGGCGTCGAAGTCGTTCTCCCATTTTCCGATCACGATGGTGGCGACGGCGTTGCCCAGGACGTTGATGAAGACCCGGCCCTCGTTGAGCAGGCGGTCGATACCGACGATCAGGGAGAGGGCGGCCAGGGGAATGTGGCCGACCGCGGTGACGGTGCTGGCGAGCACGATCGGCGTCGGCCGGCCCGTGGTCGGCATCGTCATCCCCTCGCCTCGGCCTCGAACTGCCGCCCGGAGACGAGCCCCGCACCCGCGACCTCGATGAACACCACCAACTGGTCGAGCTCATCGTCAACCGCCAGGCCGTCGAGGCCGCCCAGCTCATGCGCGACCACATCACGCACAGCCTCACCGCAACCGCCATCAGCGCCCTCGAGGAGAGCGAAGGTCACGCCTGAGCCCCCTGGCGGTCCGAAACCCGGATCCCGGGGCAGGCCATGGCCGGCCGCTGGGCGCCGCCCAGCACATCGGCGGACGAGTCGGGGAAGTCCTCTGCGGCCATGCCCCGGGATGCCTCTCAATGAAAGGTAATCACCTGGCGCGGCGGCGAGGCGGCGCACTCCGGTGCGGACGCAGCTCGATGGTGAGTGAGGCGGCGATGAAGACGGAGGAGTAGGTGCCGACCGCCAGGCCGATGAGCAGGGCGAGGGCGAAGTCGGTGAGGGTGTCGTCGGCGAGGACGGCGAGCGCGGTGAGGATGAGTGCCGCGCCCATACCGGTGTTGACGGTCCGGGGCAGGGTTTGCAGGATCGCCTGGTTCGTCAGGCGGGGAAGCGGTGTGATGCGGTCGCGGGCCAGCAGTTCGCGGACGCGGTCGAAGACGACGACGGAGTCGTTGACCGAGTAGCCGATGACGGTCAGCAGGGCGGCCAGGAAGATCCCGTCGATCGGCTTGCCGAGCCAGGCGAAGACACCGATGAGGACCACGACGTCGTGGACGAGCGCGGCGACGGCCGCGGTCCCGAAGATCCAGCGAAACCGGACCGCGAGATACAGCAGTTGGGCGCCCAGCGCGAGGGAGAGGGCGATGAGGGCGTTGCGGCGCAGTTCGTCGCCCATGCTGGGGCCGATCAGCTCGTCGCGGATCTTCTTCGCCCCGCTGCCGAGGCCGCCGATGGTTTCGGTGACGGTGGTCTCTTCGGCGTTGGTCAGTTGCTCGGCGCGCACCGTGAGCCCGGTGTCGCCGGAGGACTGCACGACCGCGCGGGGGAATCCTGCGTCGGTGAGTGCGGTGCGGACCCGGTCGGGGTCGACGGGGGTGTTGGTCGCGTACTCGATCAGCCGGCCGCCGGTGAACTCGATGCCGAAGTCCAGGCCGCGGGCGAGGATGCCCGAGGCGGCCACGGCGAGGAGGACGGCGGAGGCGGCCAGCCAGCGGCGCGGACGGCGCATCAGGAACGGATCGCGGCGCAGCAGCCGGTCGCGTACCCATCCGGTGCTCGCGATGCCGGTGATACGAGGGCGGCGGTTGGCCGTGGGGCGGTTGACCGCGTATTCGGCGAGCACCCGGCTGATCACCAGGGCGCTGACCATCGAGGCGAGGACGCCGATGCCGAGGGTGATACCGAAGCCGCGTACCGGACCGGAGGCGAAGCCGAACAGGAGGCCCGCGGCGATCAGCGTGGTGATGTTGGAGTCGGCGATCGCGCTGAGGGCACCGCGGAACCCGGCCGTCAGGGCCGAGCGCGGGGTGGGGCGGCTGCGGGCCGCGTACTCTTCGCGGGCCCGTTCGAAGACCAGGACGTTGGCGTCCACGGCCATGCCGATCGCCAGGACGAACCCGGCGAGGCCCGGCAGGGTCAGGGTGGCGCCGAGCGCGGCCAGGGCGGCGTACGAGATGAGGCCGTAGCAGACCAGGGCCGCGGTCGCGAGCAGACCCATGAGCCGGTAGACGGCGATGATGAACAGCGCGGTCAGCGCGGTGCCGATGGCGGCGGCCCAGGCCGCGGCCTCGATGGCCGCGTCGCCGAGCGTGGCGCCGACGGTGCGCTGTTCGACGGTCTCGACGGGTACGGGCAGGGCGCCGCCGGAGATGAGCAGGGCCAGTTCGCGGGCTTCGGTGTCGTCGAAGGAGCCGGTGATCCGGGTGGTGCCGCCCGGGATACCGGCCTCGCATGCCACGGAGGGGTCGACCTGCGGCGAAGAGATGATCTTGTTGTCGAGAACGATGGCGACCCGGCGCTGCGGATCGCCGGCCGAATGGCACGCGGCCCGCGCGGTGACCTGCTTCCACCGGTCCTGACCGGTCTTGGTGAAGTCGACGGTGACATGCCATCCGGCACCGCCCTGCTGGTCGAATCGGGCGTCGGCGCCTTCTACGTCCCGTCCGGTCAGGTCGGCGGCTCGCAGCCGCAGGGGCTGTCCGGACTCGTCCGGCAGCACACGTTCCTTGGCCGGATCGGCCGGATCGGCCGGATCAGCGGGCGGCGTGGCGGTGGCGCCGTCGGAGGTCCCGGCCGGGCCGAGGACCGCGTGGACGGTGAGCTGCGCGGTGCGGCCCAGCACATCGGCGGCCTTCTTGGGGTCATGCACACCGGGCAGCTCGACGAGGATGCGGTGGTCTCCGGAGCGGACGACGGTCGGCTCGGCCACGCCGAGCGCGTCGATACGGCCGCGGAGCACCTCCACGGTGCGGTCGGTCGCCGCGGCGTCGGCTTCGGTGGTGGGGGTGGAGCGGGTTTCCAGCATGATCTGGGTGCCGCCACGCAGGTCGAGGCCGAGGCGGACCGGCACGGTGAGGGCGATGGCCAGCGATCCGGCGATCACGGCGAGGGCGATCAGCGCACGCGCGCGCAGGGACTTGTGCCGCGTGTTCCGGCTGTTGCGCTTGTTCCGGCTGCTGTTCCGCTTGTTCTGGTTGTTCCGGCGTTTCAACACGAGCCTCCGGCAGGCACGTCGCGGCGGCGGCTCGCGCGGCCGCGACGGAGAAAAGGGTGATGGGGTGCGTCAGGTACCGGAAGGCGCCGGAGGCGCCCGGCCGCGCAGGTGGTGCGATCGGCCGGAAGTGAGGGGTGCGCACGCGGAAGGCGCCGAATCGCGGATACCGACGGCCGGGCCGGTATCCGTACCGCGGGGGTCGGTGGCGTGGTGATCCGGGGGGTACGGACGGTCGCAAGGGCGGTCGTGCCGGACGCGGGCCTGGGCCGCGCAGCCGGCGGCAACCGGGTCGTCCGCGCGGGGTCCGGTGTCCGGGTGCTCGGCGTGCGGGCGTTCGGCGTGCGTGGCCGCCGGGGCGGGGGCGGGCACCGGCCCAAAAGCGGCGCGCGCGGTATCCGCGGGCACCAGCGCCAGCAGGACGGTGAGGAGCGCGACGAGCGTCCCCGCGAGCCGGCGGAGCCGGAGGACCTGGCTGAGCCCGTGACGACCGGTCGTCGGGACGGTGCGGGTTGCTGGGCGCATGCACCGTCCCTTTCCTGCTGGGCGTTCGACTTCCTGCTGGGTGCTCGACACGGGGTGCCCCGGTGTCGGAAGGGCGGGTGTCAGGGTTCGACGAGACCCGCGCGGATGGCGTAGCGGGTCAGCTCCAGCCGGTCGTGCAGACCGAGTTTGTGCAGGAGGTTGGCCCGGTGGCGGTGCACGGTCTTGACGCTGATGAACAGGATCTCGGCGATCTCCTTGGAGGAGTGCCCCTCGGCGACGAGTTTGAGGACTTCCTCCTCGCGAGGGGTGAGGAACTGGTCGGGGTTTTCCTCGCCGTGCCGGACGCGGTCCAGGTAATTGCGGATGAGGGCGGTGACGGCGCCGGGGTAGAGGAACGGCTCGTTGCGCATCGCGGCCCGGCAGGCGGTGATCAGATCGCGGTCGGCGACGGATTTCAGCACATAGCCGCAGGCCCCGGCCTTGAGCGCCTGGAAGAGGTACTGCTCGTTGTCGTGCATCGTCAGCATCAGGATGCGCAGGCCCGGTTTGAGCACCACCAGCTCACGGGCGGCCTGCAAACCGGTCAGGCGCGGCATGGCGATGTCGAGGATGGCCAGGTCGATCTCCTCGTTCCGGGCCGCCTCGATGGCCTCGGCGCCGTCCCCGGCCTCGGCGACGACCTCCAGATCGGGTTCCCGGTCGAGGATCAGCCGCACACCGCGGCGTACCAGGGCGTGGTCGTCGGCGAGCAGGATGCGGATCGGCGTCGCGGCCGTGGAAGCGGCGGCTGTGGGAGCGGGTGCCGGGGCCGTGGTGGGTTCGGACGAGGTCGGATCGTGCATGGTCAGGACTGCTTCCTGGGGACGGGGGTGATCAGGCGGATCCGGGTGCCGGTGCCGGGTGTCGAGGTGATGTCCAGGGTGGCCCCGGCGAGCAGGGCCCGTTCGCGCATACCGCGGATCCCGGCGCCTTCGCAGGCGGCCTCGATACCGCGGCCGTCGTCGGCGACCTCCAGCACCACCGCCTCACCCGCGCGGTACAGGCTCACCTCGGCCCGATGCGCGTCCGCATGGCGGGCCACATTGGTCAGGCTCTCCTGCGCCACCCGGTACAGGACGAGCTCGCTCTCCTGGTCGAGGGCGGGCAGATCGGCGTCGAGGCGGCGTACGACCCGCAGCCCGGTGTGGGTGGCGAAGTCCTGCGTGAGCGAGGTCAGCGCACTGATCAGGCCCAGGTCGTCCAGGACACCGGGTCGCAGGCGGCGCACTAGGCGGCGGACCTCGTCCAGGCTCTCCCGGGTGATCTCCTGCGCCTGCTGGAGGTCCTCGCGCAGCGGCTGGGGGGCGTCGTCCGCGGCGCGCTTGAGCACCAGCAGGATCGCGGTCATGCTCTGTCCGACCTCGTCGTGCAGCTCTTGGGCGATCCGGCGGCGTTCCGCCTCCTGGGCCAGCAGCACCCGGGCGCTGGACGTGGCGCGTTCGTGCTCCAGCCGGTCGAGCATGGCGTTGAAGGTGCGGATCAGCTCGGTCACCTCGCTGCCGCCACCGGCGCCGGGCACCGGCAGCCGCTGGCCGGGGCGCAGCAGGTCGACGGTGGTCATCAGCCTGGTCAGCCGGTCCAGCGGGGCCAGGCCCCAGCGCAGCAGGGTGCCGTTGGCGACCAGCATGACGGCGAGACCGCCGACCAGGATGACCGCCTCGGTCAGCACCACCGGCACGGAGACGGTCACCGGCGCCCACAGCAGCAGGGCCGTGGCGGTGCCGAGCACCAGGGCGTTGAGCCCGAAGATCCGCCAGAACAGCGACACCGCGGAAACTCCTCCTTCTGCGACCCGACTGTGATCACCTCTACTGTCGGTCATCCGCTGTCGGATATCCGCTGTCGGTCATCGCACCCCTGGCGGAGCTGCCGCGACTGGTCGCGACCGATCCCGCCCCAGCCTGCCTCCCGCACCGCGCGCGGTCGATGGGGCACACCACCCATATCCGAGGCCACCGGGTACCCATCCGCCGTTCCCCGCCATCGCCTCGTGGTCACCGCTGTCCCGGGCAAATGGGGTCCGCGCCCGATGGGCTTCCGGCGCCGGGTCGAGCAGAGTCGAAGGTGACCGAGCCGCCCGGCTCGGCCCGTGCCGCGGTCGTGGAGACCGCGGCCGGCGGAACCGGGCGGCCGCTGCCGCGCGCAGCGCCCTTCTACGCTTCCACGTTTCCACGCTTCCGCGCTTGCGCGTATCTGCGTTTCTGCGTTTCCACGCTTCCGGGAAGGACATCATCGTGCCGCTCGACACCACCCAGAGCGATCCCCGCCCCGGCCGGCTGACCGCTCACGAAGCCCGCCAGCGCCTTGAACACGCCCGCAACAGCCGCCTGGCCCAGCTGCGCGCCCTCGACGAGACCGGACAGAGCACGGACGACCATCTGATGTCCGCGCAGGCGGAGGCGATCCGGCGGGTCCTCACCGAGATCGACGAGGCGTTCGCCCGCGTCGACGACGGCTCCTACGGCACCTGCCAGGGCTGTGCCAAACCCGTCCCCGCCGAACGTCTGGAGATCCTCCCCTACACCCGGCACTGCGTCGCCTGCCAGCGCCGCGCCGCCGTCTGACCGGCCCCGTCCCACCCGCCTTCGTCTCCGCCCTGCTCAAAGGGGTGAAGTGGTGAACCACCAGACCATCGGCAACCGTGCCGCGCATCTGTCGCCGCACCTGTCGCCCGAGGACCTCGCCGCGCTGCGGGAGAACCTGCGCGAACAGCGCCTGTTCCGCCAGGAGCAGCTGCGGCAGATAGCCGCGGCGCCCCACGCCGCGGACCCGCTCCTGTGCCGCTCCGCGGCACAGGCCGAAGTGCGGGGGAAACTCGCCGCCTCCGCGTGCATGGTCCTCGCCGACGTGGAGGCGGCGCTGCAACGCATCGCCGAGGGCCGCTACGGCAGCTGCCACCTGTGCCGGCGCCCCGTCGAACGCGAACGCCTGATGATCGTTCCGCAGGCCCGTTACTGCGCACGGTGCCAGCAGGTACGGGAGGCCGGACGATGACCGACATCCGCCGCAGGGCCGATGCCCCCGCCTGGTACCGGCACCGGCACCGGCACCAGCCCTGGCCGCTGTGCCGGCAGTGCTGCGGCCTCGCCCTCGACCTGGGCAGCGCCCGTACCCGCGCCTGGATGGCCGGCCGCGGACTGATCCTCGACGTACCCACCGTCACCTTCCCCGGGGCCGTCCACCCGATCCGGCGCGGCGCCATCGTCGACGTACCGGGAACGGCCCGGATGCTCGACCGGCTGCTCGGCCACCGTCTGCCCCGCCTCACCCGCCCGCTGGTGGTGGTCACCACGCCCGTGCTGGACGGCCCCGGCTACCGGGAACGTGCCCGCACCGCCGTGGAGGTGCTGCGCCCGCGCGCGGTTCTGACCGTCCCCACCGCACGCGCCATCGCCCTGGCCGCGGCCGCCGACCTCACCCTGCCGCTGCTCGTGGTGGACGTCGGCGCCCACCTCACCGAAGTGGTCCTCCTCGTCGACGGCCTCGTCTTCGACGCCCGCCGCACCGCCCTGGGCACCACCGACCTCTCCGGCGCCGGCACCACGGCGGAGATCAGCGAGGCCATCACCGCCATGATCACCTCAATGCTCCGACAGGACCGTACGTCCTTCACCGCCGAAGCCCTGAGCCGGGGCGCCCTCCTGGCCGGCGGCGGCGCACTGCGCCCCGACCTCACCCGCCGGCTCATCGGCGGCCTGCACGCGCCGCTGCGGGCGGTCCCCGCACCGCACACCGCCGCGATCCGCGGCGCCGCCACGATCCTGCACGCCGCGCACGCCCACCCTTCGGCCGGTGGCACGCCCCCCTTCGGGGCTGGATCGCCCTGGCGATAGCGGGTGGCGCCGGCGATCCGGTCCACACAGCCGGAGACTCCGCCGCTGTCTGATCATGCCGCCGGTAACAGCATTGTGATGCGTGCTTGACAAATCTGAAACATGCCTACACCCTGCAAAATATCGATCCCTGCTGAAATTTGTTGGCAGGATCACGCAATTCCTCCGCAGAGCCCCATGCCTGACATTCCATCAGCAGGTCAGGAAGCTCCATGCCCCCACGCCCGCATGCCGTACGCCACGTCTTACGCCCCTTCACCTGCGTGCTGGCCTTGCTGCTCGGCGGTGTCACCGCCGCGGCGGTCCCGGCCTCGGCCGCCCCCGCCCCGCGGTCGGCCCCCGCGGCGATACCACCGAGCGACTACCAGCAGGTCCAGCTCGCCACCGGCCCGGGCGAGTTGGGCGAGCCGATGTCCCTGACGGTGCTGCCGGACCGATCGGTGCTGCACACCGCCCGCGACGGCACGGTCCGCATCACCGACGCCGTCGGCAACACCAAGGTGGCGGGCAAGCTCGACGTCTACACCCACGACGAGGAGGGGCTGCAGGGCATCGCCGCCGACCCGGGCTTCGCCACCAACCGATACGTGTGGGTGTACTACTCGCCCAAGCTCGCCACGCCGGCGGGTGACGCCCCGACCACCGGCACCGCCGCCGACTTCGAGCGCTCGAAGGGCCATCTCAAACTCTCCCGCTTCACGCTCAAGTCCGACGGCACCCTCGACCCGGGCAGCGAGAAGGTGGCCCTGGAGGTGGCCAACGACCGCGGGCAGTGCTGCCACGTCGGCGGCGACATCGACTTCGACAAGGACGGCAGCCTCTACCTGACCACCGGGGACGACACCAACCCCTTCGAATCCAGCGGCTACGCCCCGCTCGACGAACGCACCGACAGAAACCCCCAGTTCGACGCCCAGCGGTCCGCCGGCAACACCAACGACCTGCGCGGCAAGCTGCTGCGGATCAAGCCCACCGCGGCCGGCGGCTACACCATCCCGTCCGGCAACCTCTTCGCGCCCGGCACCGCGAACACCCGCCCGGAGATCTACGCGATGGGCTTCCGCAACCCGTTCCGGACGTCCGTCGACAAGCCCACCGGCACCGTCTACCTCGGCGACTACGGCCCGGACGCGGGCTCCACGGACAGCAACCGCGGCCCCAGCGGCCAGGTCGAGTTCGACCGGACCACCGGCCCGGGCAACTTCGGCTGGCCGTACTGCACGGGGACGAACACCACCACCGAGACCTACACCGAGTACACCTTCCCCAGCGGCCCGTCGGGTGCCAAGTACGACTGCGCGGGCGGACCGGCGAACAACTCGTTCCGTAACACCGGACTCCCCAAGCTGCCCGCCGCCAAGCCCAGCTGGATCCGTTACGGCGGCGACGCCGGCTCCCCGCCGGAGTTCGGCACCGGCTCCGAATCCGGCTCGGGCGTGCAGATCGCGAGCCACGCCCCGGCGAGCGGCGGGCAGACCCTGGGCTATATCGACAACGGCGACTGGGCGGGCTACTCCACGGTGCCGACCGCCGGGGCCGCGCGCTTCAGCGCCCGTGTCTCCTCGGCCGGCGCGGGCGGCACGATCGACATACGGGCCGGCTCCGCCACGGGACCGGTCCTGGGCTCGGTCACCGTCCCGGGCACGGGCGGCTGGGAGACCTTCACGACGGTGGCCACCGACGTGAACGCCGGGGCGAGCCCGCTGTATCTGACGTTCCGTGGCGGATCGGGCTCGCTCTTCGACGTGGACACCGTGACGGTGACGTACCGCACCACCGCTCTGCCCAGGAAAGAGCCGTCCCCGCCGCCCCTCCGGCGCGCGCGAACCTCCGCAGGGAGTGACTCCGCATGATTCGACCCAACCCGAGATCCTGGAGACGGCGCGCGGCAACCGCTGCCCTCGCCTCCACTGTCATGGTGCTAGGCCTGCCCACCGTCGGCGCGCAGGCGGCCGGCGGTCCGGGCGCCGCCGCGGACGCCCCGGCCAAGTCCGGCAGCGCCCTCGGCGCCCACTCGGCCGCCAATGTCGCCGACGGCGACGCCGACACCTACTGGCAGGCCGGAAAGAAGTCCGCCCAGTGGGTGCAGACCGACCTCGGCCGGACCGAGCGCGTCCGCCAGGTCGTACTGCGCCTGCCCGCCGACTGGCAGACCCGCAAGCAGACGCTGGCCCTCCAGGGCAGTGCCGACGGCAAGAGCTTCGCCACGCTCAAGTCGTCGGCGCAGTACGTCTTCAGCCCCGGCAACGGCAACACGGTCAAGATCTCCTTCCCCGCGACCCTCGCCCGGTACGTGCGCGCCGACTTCAGTAAGAACTCGGTCGCCTCCACCGCCCAGCTCGGCGAGATGCAGGTCCACACGGCCGCCGCCGCGACCCCCAACCTCGCCCTGGGCAAGACGTTCACCGAGAGCGGGCACGCCGACGTCTACGGGGCGGCCAACGCCGGTGACGGCAACCGGGCCACCTACTGGGAGAGCAAGAACAACGCCTTTCCCCAGTGGCTCCAGGTCGACCTCGGATCGTCGGTCAAGGTGAACCAGGTGACCCTGCGGCTGCCCAGCGGCTGGCCGAGCCGCAGTCAGACGCTCAAGATCCAGGGCTCGACGGACAACCAGAACTTCACCGACCTGACGTCCTCGAAGGCATATACCTTCGAGGACGACAGCGGCGACGACCAGTCGGCGACCATCGGCTTCGACACCACCACGACGCGCTATGTGCGCGCGCTGATCACCGCCAACACCGGCTGGCCCGCAGGTCAGTTGTCCGAGCTCGAGGTCTACGGACCGGCCACCGGTGACACCCAGGCACCCACCGCGCCGACGAACCTGAGCTACACCGAGCCGGCCACCGGCCAGATCAAGCTGACCTGGAACGCGGCCACCGACGACACCGGCGTGACCGGCTACGACGTCTACGCGGGCGGACAGCTGCGGGCGAGCGTCGCCGGGAACGTCCTGACGTACACGGACATCCAGCCGGCCGACAGCGACATCACGTACTACGTCCGGGCCAAGGACGCCGCGGGCAACGTCTCGCCCAACAGCAACAGCGTCACCCGCAAGGGGACGAGCGGCGACACCCAGGCCCCCACGGCGCCCGGCAACCTCGCCTACACGCAGTCCGGCAACGACGTGAAACTCACCTGGCAGGCGTCGACCGACAACGTCAAGGTCACCGGCTACGACATCTTCGCGGGTGGCGAACTCGTCAAGTCCGTGGTGGGCGACGTCACGACGTACACCGACACCCCGTCGGCCGCGGCGACGGTCACCTACTACGTGAAGGCGAAGGACGCTGCCGGGAACGTGTCGGTGGCGAGCAACAGCGTCACCCGGCCCGGTTCCGGGTCCGACTCCGACCTCGGCCAGGGCAAGCCCATCGAGGCATCCTCGTACACCTTCACCTACGTCGCAGCCAACGCCAACGACGGCCAGACCAGCACCTACTGGGAGAGCGCGGGCGGCGCCTACCCGGCCACCCTCACCACCAAGCTGGGCGCCAACGCCGACCTCGGCCAGGTCGTCGTCAAGCTCAACCCGGACGCGGCTTGGTCCACGCGCACCCAGAACATCCAGGTGCTCGGCCGCGACCAGGACGCGACGGCCTTCACCGGCCTCGTGGCGGCGAAGGACTACACCTTCAACCCGTCCAGTGGCAACACCGTGACCATCCCGGTCTCCGGCGCGGCCGCGGACATCCAGCTGAGGTTCACCGCCAACTCCGGCGCCCCGGGCGCGCAGGTCGCCGAATTCCAGGTGATCGGCACCCCGGCCGCCAACCCGGACCTCAAGGTCACCGGCATCACGAACACGCCCGCCGCCCCGCTGGAGACGGACGCCGTCAGCCTCTCGGCCACCGTCACCAACAGCGGCACCAAGGCGTCGAAGGCCACCGACCTGAACTTTACGCTCGGCGGTACGAAGGCCGCCACGGCGGACGTCCCGGCCCTCGCGGCCGGCGAGTCGAAGACGGTCACCGCGAGCATCGGCACCCGGGACGCGGGCAGTTACGCGGTCGGCGCCGCGGTGGACCCGTCGAACAAGGTCATCGAACAGAACGAGGCGAACAACGTCTTCACCCGCTCCGACGCCCTTGTCGTCAAGCCGGTCTCCAGCTCCGACCTGGTCGCCGCACCGGTCTCATGGGCCCCGTCCAGCGCGTCGGCCGGTGACGACGTCAAATTCACCGTCGCGATCAAGAACCAGGGCACGACGGCCTCGGCCTCGGGGGCCCACGACGTGACGCTGACGATCCAGGACTCCAAGGGCGCCACCGTCAAGACCCTGACCGGCTCCTACAGCGGCGCCATCGCGGCCGGTCAGACGACCGCACCCGTCAGCCTCGGTTCGTGGACGGCCGTCAACGGCAAGTACACCGTCAAGACCGTCATCGCCGACGACGCCAACGAACTGCCGGTCAAACGGGCCAACAACACCACCACGGAGCCCCTGTTCGTCGGCCGCGGCGCGGACATGCCGTACGACATGTACGAGGCCGAGGACGGCACGGTCGGCGGCGGAGCCAAGGTCGTCGGCCCGAACCGGACCATCGGCGACATCGCCGGCGAGGCCGGCGGCCGCAAGGCGGTCACCCTCGGCGCGACCGGCCAGTACGTCGAGTGGACCACCCGCGCGGCCACCAACACCCTGGTGACCCGCTTCTCCATCCCCGACGGCACCAACACCACGCTGAACGTCTACGTGGACGGCCAGTTCCTCAAAGCGATCGATCTGACCTCGAAGTACGCCTGGCTGTACGGGAACGAGACCGCACCCGGCAACTCGCCCGGCTCCGGTGCGCCCCGCCACATCTACGACGAGGCGAACCTGCTGCTCGGCAGGACCGTTCCGGCCGGTTCCAAGATCCGGCTCCAGAAGGACGCGGCCAACACCTCCACCTACGCCATCGACTTCATCAACACCGAGCAGGCGACCGCGGCCTCGAACCCGGACCCGGCCGGCTACGCGGTCCCGGCCGGCTTCTCGCACCAGGACGTGCAGAACGCGCTCGACAAGGTGCGCATGGACACGACGGGCAAGCTCGTCGGCGTCTACCTGCCCGCCGGAGACTACGAGACCTCCAGCAAGTTCCAGGTCTACGGCAAGGCGGTCAAGGTCGTCGGAGCCGGACCGTGGTTCACCCGCTTCCACGCGCCCTCCTCGCAGGAGAACACCGACATCGGCTTCCGGGCCGACGCCACCGCCAAGGGCTCGACGTTCGCCGGATTCGCCTACTTCGGCAACTACACGTCCCGCATCGACGGCCCGGGCAAGGTGTTCGACTTCGCAGGCGTCTCCGACATCACCATCGACAACATCTGGGTCGAGCACATGGTGTGCCTCTACTGGGGCGCCAACACCGACTACATGACCATCCAGAACTCCCGCATCCGGGACATGTTCGCCGACGGCATCAACATGACGAACGGCTCCACGGACAACCACGTCGTCAACAACGACGCCCGGGCCACGGGCGACGACAGCTTCGCCCTCTTCTCGGCGATCGACGCGGGCGGAGCCGACGAGAAGAACAACCTCTACGAGAACCTGACGTCCACACTCACCTGGCGGGCCGCCGGAATCGCCGTCTACGGCGGCTACAACAACACCTTCCGTAACATCCGCGTCGCCGACACCCTGGTCTACTCCGGCATCACGATCTCCTCGCTGGACTTCGGCTACCCGATGAACGGCTTCGGGACCGACCCCACGACGATCGAGAACGTCTCCCTGGAGAGGACGGGCGGCCATTTCTGGGGCTCGCAGGTCTTCCCGGCCATCTGGGCGTTCTCCGCCTCCAAGGTCTTCCAGGGCATCCGCGTCAACGACGTCGACATCGACGACTCCACCTACGGAGGCGTGATGTTCCAGACCAACTACGTCGGCGGTCAGCCGCAGTTCCCGGTGAAGGACACGATCTTCACCGATATCTCCATCACCAACTCCAAGAAGAGCGGAGACGCGCTCGACGCCAAGTCCGGGTTCGGCATCTGGGCCAACGAACTCCCGGAACCCGGTCAGGGCCCCGCCGTCGGCGAAGCCACCTTCCGCAACCTGCGGATGAGCGGCAACGCCCAGGACATCCGCAACACGACCAGCACGTTCGAGATCAACGTCGAGTAGACCGCGAACAGCACCGAACGGCACGGGGCCTCTCGCCAAGGAGGGAGGCCCCGCGTCGTCGTACCCCGGCGGAGCGTGCGCGGTCGCGGTACAGCGAAGGCACACGTCACGGGGGCGAGAAGTTGCCCGACGAGGCCACTACGGCACCGACGTGATGCCCCCGTCGACGCGCAGGTTGATGCCGTTGATGTAGCCGGCCAGCGGGCTGGCGAGAAACGCGACCGCTGCCGCGATATCTTCCGCGGTGCCGAGCCTGCCCGTCGGGTTCGGGGCGTACTCGGCCACCACCAGCGGCTCCAACTCCGTCCATTGCCCTGGCCAGCCCCGTGCAGCCGCTCCGGCTTCGAACATCTGCCGCATGCCGTCCGTAACGATGACACCGGGGCTCACCGTGTTCGCGGTGATGCCGGATCCGGCCAGATGCTGGGCCAGGCTGGTCGTCATGTTGACCACCGCCGCCTTCGCCGCCGAATACTCGACCATGTTCGGCAACGGAGTCGTCGCGGCCCGGCTTCCCACATTGACCACCCGCCCCCACCCGCGCTCGCGCATCCGAGGCACCAGGGCCTGGATCATCCGCACGGCGGATACGACATTCCCGTTGATCGCGTTCAACCACGCCGCCGGCTCCGCCGTTTCCCAGTCGTGCTCGGCGAACGGGCCGGCGTTGTTGACCAGTATCTCCACGCCCCACTCGAAGGCCTGCTCGGCCACCGTCCCGGCGGCATCATCATCAGCAAGGTCCCCCAGCACGACGTCCACCACCCCGCCAGCGGCACGAAGCCGTGCCGCGACCCCGCCGACACGGTCAGGATCGCGACCGTGCACCAATACGGCGCACCCCTCATCGACCAGCCGCTGGGCCACTGCGGCGCCGATGCCTCCGCTGCTCCCCGTCACCATCGCCCGTCGTCCCGCCAGGTCCAGGTCCATATTTCGGAGGCTAGACCACGCCTGTGACAACCGGCGCCGACATCCACTACCCAGCTGATGTCGTGATCCGGCTGGCTGATGATCCGCTAATCTCATCGCCTTGGCAGTGCTCCATCGGTTCCTGGTGAGGTTATGGCCGACTCAGCCCCGCACGATCTGCCGCTGTCCTTCGGACAGGAGCAGCTCTGGTTCCTCGACAGACTGCGGCCGGGCAACTCGGTCTACAGCGTCGCTGTCGCCCTGCGCATCCGGGGGGACCTGGATATCGAGGCGCTGCGTCGGGCCTTCGGCGAGATCGCGCGGCGCCACGACACGCTCCGGGCCCGCTTCCCCGACAGGGCCGGCGTACCGGTGTGCGTACAGGCCGAGAGCGCGGACCTTCCGCTGTCGTTCACCGATCTCGGCGCGCTCCCGGAAGACCGGCGGGAATCCGAGACGGAGCGGCTGTTGAGCGAGGAGGCCGACGCCCCCTTCGATCTTGCGTCGGGGCCGCTGATCCGGTTGCGGCTGGTGCGCCTGTCCGGCGCGGACCACGCGCTGGCCGTCACCGCGCACCAGATCGTCCTTGACAGCGCGTCCATGGAGGTGCTGCTTCGCGAGCTCGGGCAGGTCTACGCGGCGTTCCTGGACGGCAGGCCCCCCGTGCTGCCCACGCCCTCCCCGCGGTACGCCGACTACGCCCGCGAGCAGCGCGGCCGGTCGTACGCCGCCTCGCTGGAGTACTGGCGCAAGCGGCTCGACGGCGTGCCCGCGATGCTGCGGCTGCCCTGCGACAAACGGCGGCCCGCCGTACGGAGCGGACGCGGGGCAGCCCAAAGCTTTGAGCTCGGCCGGGAGTTGACGGCCCGGCTGACCGGCTTCAGCGACAGCCGGGGGACCACCGTGGCAACCACGGTCCTCGCGGCGTTCAAGACCCTGCTTGCTCGCTACTGCGACCAGCGGGACATTGCGGTGGGCACGATTCTGCCCAACCGGCCGCAGGGCGAACCGGACAGCGCGATCGGGCACTTCGCCAACACGGTGGTGCTCCGCAGCGACCTTTCCGGCGCCCGGCTCGAGCCCGGATTCGGCGAGGTCGTCCGCCGGGTGGACGCGGCGGTGCGGGAAGCCCGGGTGCACGGCGACGTGCCATTCGAAGAGCTGATCAGAATCCTTCAGCCGGAACGTGATCCGAGTTCCACCCCACTGTTCCAGGTGCTGTTCCGCGCGTCGGAAGGGCGCGAGGAAGCAGAGGAAGCAGAGGAAGCACCGGAATTCGCCCGGCTCGCGGTGGAGCGCATCGACCTGCCGCGCACCTCGGCCAGGTTCGATCTCACCCTGGGGGTAAGGCATCTGGGGGAGCGGCTGGTCTGCGAGCTGGAATACAGCACCGACCTGTTCGAGCCCGCCACGATCCGGCGCATGGCCGGACACCTGCGGCAGCTGCTCGAAGACGCCCTGGCCAACCCCGACCGGCCGGTCAGCGCGCTGCGCCTGCTCCTCCCGGCGGAACGCGAGCAGATCCTGACCGGCTGGAACGAGACCGGCTCGGAGCGCGGTGAGCCCCGGTGTCTGCACACCCTCTTCGAGGAGCAGGTCCGCCGTACGCCGGAAGCCCTCGCGGTGGTGTGGCGGGATCAGCGCCTCACCTACCGGCAACTGGACGAGCGCGCCAACCAGATGGCGCACGCCCTGCGCTCCCGAGGGGTCGGGCCCGAAACCGGCGTCGGCATCTGCCTGGAGCGCTCGGCCGCGACTCTGGTCGCCCTTCTCGCGGTGTTCAAGGCGGGGGGCACCTTCATCCCGCTGGACCCGGACTACCCGGCGGAGCGCCTGGCGTTCATGCTGTCGGACTCCAGGGCCTCGCTGCTGATCTCCGACGCCACCACGGCAGCGGCCCTGACCGGAGCCGACGCCGTACCCGTCCTCCTGGTGGACAGGGACGACGCGGAGATACGGTCACAGCCGACGCTCCCGCCGGTCAGCGGCGTGCTCCCGTCGAATCTCGCGGGCATGCTCTACACCTCGGGCTCGACCGGAACCCCCAAGTGCGCGATGCTCACGCACGCGAACTTCGTCAACTACTTCCACTCGTTCGAGAAGCGCTACGACCTGAGCCGGCGACTGAGGGCTCATGTGCAGATGGCGAGCTTCTCCTTCGACATGTTCATGGGCGACACCATGCGCGCGCTGTTCACCGGCGCCACGCTGGTGGTGTGCCCGCGCGAGGTCTCGCTGTCGCCACCGGAGCTGCTGGACCTGATGATCCAGGAAGACGTCAACAGCGCGGAGTTCGTACCGCCGCTGCTGCGGGTGTTCCTGGACCATGTCGAGGCGAGCGGGGAGTCGCTGGAGTTCCTGGACTTCCTCATGGCGGGTGGCGATGTCTGGTACGTACGCGACTTCGAGCGCGCGCGGCGGCTGTGCCACCCGGGGACCGTGATGGCCGGGACCTACGGTCTCACCGAGTCCACCATCGACAACACCCACTTCGCCGAGGGCCACCCCGGCGACGACCCCGACGGCGCACTCCCGGTCGGCCGCCCGCTGCCGGGCAGCCGGATCTACATCCTCAACAGCGCACTGCAGCCGGTCCCGCCCGGAGTCGCGGGTGAGCTCTATGTCGGGGGAGACGGGGTCGGCCGCGGCTACTTCGGCCGGACGGATCTGACCGCGACCCGTTTCGTTCCGGACCCGTTCAGCGGGGTCCCCGGGGCACGGCTCTACCGCAGCGGTGATCTGACCCGGTACCGCCCCGACGGCACGATCGAGATCGTCGGCCGGTCCGACCACCAGGTGAAGGTCCGTGGCTTCCGGGTCGAGCTGGGGGAGGTCGGGGAAGCCCTGCGCGGCCACCCGGATGTCGAGGACGTCCTGGTCATCGTGCACGACAAGGCCCCTGGGGACCGGCATCTGGTGGCCTATGCGTCGGTCGCCGCCGGACGGTGGCCGACTTCGGGCGAAACACGGCCCACATGGGAGCGGGAGACCCGGGCCCGGCTGCGCGATCACCTGCGTGGGCGGCTGCCGGGCTTCATGATCCCTTCAGCGATCGTGCTGCTGGAGAGCATGCCGCTCAACTCCAACGGAAAGCTCAACCGCCGAGGGCTGCCGAGCCCCGAACAGGAGCTCTCCGCCCAGGTCGGCGGCGGCGCGGAGCCACGCACCCCGACCGAGGAGATCATCGGGGGCATCTGGAGCGCTGTCATCGGGCTCGGCGGCATCGGCGTGCACGACAACTTTTTCTCCATCGGCGGCCATTCACTCCTGGCCACCCAGGTGCTCGCCCGGATCCGCACCGATCTGGGCGCCGAGCTCCCGGTTCGCGCGATCTACGAGAGCCCGACGATCGCGGGCCTCGCCGAACGGGCCGAGGCGTCGCTGCGGTCCGGCACACCGACGACGCCGCCGATCGTGCCCCTGCCCCGGGTTGTTGGACAGCGGCTCCCGCTGTCGTTCGCCCAGCGACGCCTGTGGTTCATCGACCAGTTGGAGCCGGGCAGCCCGGCCTACAACATCGCCTCTCCGCTGCGGCTGCGCGGCGCCCTCGACCGGGAGGCGCTGCGGCGGAGTCTGGAGGCGATGGCCGAACGCCACGAGGTGCTGCGTACGGTCTTCGGTTCCGATGACGGCGAGCCGTGGCAGGTGATCCGGCCCGCGCCGTCCTGGGAGCTGGGTCTCACCGACCTCAGCGGGCTGGGGGAGCAAGAGCGGACGCGCGAGGCCGAGCGGCTGGTCGGCGAGGAGGCCATGCGCCCCTTCGACCTGGTCCGGGGACCGCTCATGCGGACGGAGCTGCTGCGTCTGGCCGCCGACGAGCACATCCTGCTGCTGACCATGCACCACCTGGTCACCGACGGCTGGTCCGGCAGCGTCTTCTTCGAGGACCTGGCCGCCCTCTACGCGGCCGGGGGTCACCAGGAGCGGGCGGGCCTGGCCGAGCTGCCGGTGAGCTACGCCGACTACGCGGTGTGGCAGCGCGACTGGCTGCGGGAGGGGGTTCTCGCACACCAACTGGACTACTGGAAGGAAAGGCTGGCCAGCGCGCCGACGGCCATCGAGCTGCCCTTCGACCGGCCTCGCGAGGCTGCCGGCAGTTCGGCGGGACGGGTGGTGGAATTCCGCGTCCCGGCAGATGTTCTGGACGGGATCCGCGCCGTCAGCCAGGCCGGCAGCGCCACGGTGTTCATCACCCTGCTCGCGGCCTTCCACTGCCTGATGGGCAGGCTCAGCGGTCAGGACGACATCGTGGTGGCCGTGCCGACCGCTGCCCGGGGCCGTACCGAACTCGACCGTCTCGTGGGCTTCTTCGTCAACACCCTGGCGCTGCGCGCCGACCTTTCCGGGAATCCCACCTTCCGATCCTTGCTGGACCAGGTACGGCGAGTGGCGCTGGACGGCTATGCGCACCAGGACGTGCCGTTCGAGAAGATCGTCGAGGAGCTGAACCCGGACCGGAGCCCATGGCACAATCCGCTGGCCCAGGTGCTCTTCGTACTGCAGAACAACGCCCCGGAGACGGCCGAACTGACCGGACTCACGGTGGAGCCCGTACCGTTCGACGTCAGCACCTCACAGTTCGACCTCGGCATGCAGCTCTGGGAGACCGGCTCCGGGCTCCAGGGCGTGCTCTCGTACCGCACCGAACTCTTCGACGCGGACACCGCTGAGCGGATCACCTCCTTGTGGCGCACGCTGCTGCACAGCGTGGCGGCAGCTCCGGACACCCGCCTGTCCGACCTGCCCCTCTCCGCCACCCGCCCGCTCGCGGCACCGCCGACCGGCGCGGAGTGCTCGCCACCGCCGATCGCCGACGGGCAGACCGTCGACGGGCAGACCGTCATCTCCCTCTTCGACGCCCAGGTCCGGCGCACACCCGACCGGATCGCGGTGGTGTACGGCGCCACCGAGCTCACGTACGCCGAACTCGGTGAGCGGGTGGACCAGATGGCGCTGATGCTGCGGGAGGCGGGGGTGGGGCCGGAGCTGACCGTGGCGGTGGCGCTGCCGCGCTCGGCCCACCTGGTGATCGCGACGCTCGCCGTACTCAGAGCCGGAGGCTGCTGTCTTCCGCTCGACCCCGGCACGCCGGACGAGCGTCTGGAACTGCTGCCGACCGACTGCCCGCCCGTCCTGACCGTCACGGATCGTGCCCATGCCTGGTTCCTCCCCGCCGACCTGCCCACACTGGTCATCGGCGAACCAGGACCGGCCACCCCGCCGGACCTCCGCACACCGGCTCCACAGCCCACCGGCGCCGCCTGCGTGGTCCGGGCCGCGAGCGCGCATGGCGAACCCCTGGGGGCCGTCCTCTCCCACCAGGACGTGCTGCGTGTGATCACCGGGACCGGTGCCGATGCCTGTCCCGGGTTCGGCGACGACTTCGACTTCACCGTATGGGAATGGTGGGGGCAGTTGCTGCGGGGCGGCCGCGTGACCGTCACGTCCCGCCGTTCGGCCGGGCAGGTCTCGGCCGGGCAAGTCTCGGACACCTACCCGAGTGCCGACCGGCCTCCGGCCTACGTACTGGACGGAGCCGGGCGGCGGGTGCCGCCCGGCGTCGTCGGCGAGCTGTACCTGCCCGGTCCGGGGCCTGCCCGTGGCTACCCGGGACGACCGGCCCGCACCGCGGAGCGCTTTGTGGCCGATCCGTACGGGCCGCCCGGCGGGCGGATGTACCGCACCGGCGCCCGGGCCCGACTGCGCGGCGACGGATCTGTGGACCTCGTGGGCCGGGCAGGTCAGGGGGAGAGCGCGGCTGCCAGCGCTCTTCCGATCACGGTCGACGGTCCGGGGGACAGCATCGCCGGATGAGCGCACTCGACGGAGATCTCCTCGATCGTCCCCTCGATGAAAGGGGTCCACTCCCTGACCGCGTCCCGGAGCTCGGGCCGGTCCAGGGCGGCGGTGAAGAAGAGGAGATCTCCCCGGTAACGCAGGGGTAGGTAACCCCGCCACAGCGCACGATGATGCCTCAGGGCGGCCAGCACCCGCGGCATCTCGTCCGCCGCGAGCCCGTCGAGTCCACCGATCGCCTCGTGGAGAAGTTCCACCGCGCCGTCCTCCCCCCACCGGGGAAGCCGGTCGCCGTCGTCATGGAACTCCGGATAGCTGTCCAGCATGCCGAGGAACCGCACCTCTTCGCCCGCCTCTTGGAGCTGTACGGCGACGGCATGCGCGACGAGGCCGCCGAAGGACCAGCCGAGCAGCCGGTACGGGCCGACGGGCTGCACTGAGACGATCTGCTCGCGGTAGTCGCGCGCCATCTCCTCGATGGTCGCGGGGCGCGTCGCCTCGGGCGACAACGCCCGGGACTGTAGTCCGTACACCGGCAGATCCGGTGGCAGATGGCGGATCAGCCCGGTGTAGCACCAGCTGATGCCACCACCCGGATGCACACAGAACAGCGGGGTGCCCGAACCGCCCGCCCCAAGCCGCAGAAGGACGTCGAAGGCCGCCCCGTCGCGCTCGCCGACCCGGCCCAGACGGCTGGCGAGTTCGGCGACCGTAGGCGCCTCGAACAGGTCCCGCAGCCGCACCTCCACGCCCAGCCGGGCCGCGATCCGGCCGACCAGCCGGGCGGCGAGCAGCGAGTGGCCGCCCAGTTCGAAGAACCCCTCGTCGGCGCCGATCCCCTCGGCGCCGAGAGCTTCCGCGAACAGCTCGCACAAGACCTCTTCGACCGGCGTGCCCGGTCCCCGGCACGACTTCCCGGCGCTGGGCCGCGGCGCGGGCAGGGCGGCACGGTCGAGCTTGCCGTTCGGCGTCAGCGGCAGCGCCGGGAGCGGCACCACGACGGCGGGCACCATGTACTCCGGCAGCAGTCGCCGCGCCCGCTCGCGTACGGCCGAGCCGTCCACGCTCTCGGGTGTCCCGCCCTCGGCGGGCACCACGTACGCGACCAGCCGCTGGTCTCCCCACCTGTCCTCCCGAGCCACCACCGAGACCTGTCCCACGACCGGGTCGGCGGCCAGTACGGTCTCGATCTCGCCGGGTTCGATACGGAAGCCGCGGACCTTGACCTGCTGATCGGCCCGCCCCATGAACTCCAGCACCCCGGTCGGCCGCCACCGTGCGAGATCGCCGGTGCGGTACATCCGCTCGCCCGGGGCTCCGAAAGGGCACGCGACGAACCGCTCGGCCGACAGGCCCGGCCGGCCCAGATATCCCCGGGCCAGGCCCGAGCCCGCGACGTACAGTTCGCCCACGACACCGGGCGGCACCGGGGCCAGCGCGGAATCCAGCACGTAGATCCGGGTGTTGGCCAGGGGACGGCCGATGGGCACCGTTCCGGGCGGGAGCTCGGCACCGGGCTCCACGGGGAAGTCGGCGCAGCTGACCGTGGTCTCCGTCGGTCCGTACACGTTGTGCACGGTCATGTCCGGGTGCCGGCGGCGCCATCTGTGAAGCGCCTCGGCGGTGAGGGCTTCGCCTGCGAGCAGCAGCTGACCGGTGGGCGAGCAGATGCCGGATGCCTCGGCCAGCAGCGGCAGATGACTCGGTGTGGCCTTCACGAAGGTGAACTCCATACCGGCCGGCTCCGCCATCTCGGCCGGCTCCGGGATCGAAGCCGTGACCAGGCAGCCGCCGACCGTCAGCGGCGTCCACAGGGCGGTGACCGTCAGATCGAACGAGAGCGACGTATGGAGCAGAACCGTACCGGCGGTCGCCGGGTAGGCCCGGCGCGCCCAGGCCAGGTAGTCGGCCAGAGCTCCGTGGGTGACGATGACACCCTTGGGACGGCCTGTCGATCCTGAGGTGTAAATGACATAGACCGGATGACCGGGATGTGTCCGCACGGCCGGATCGGTGGCGGGCCGGCTCTCCAGCTCGGTCTGGACCGGCGAGCTGTCGAGGCACAGCCGGGGGATGGCGGGCTCGGTCGTCGGGTCGGCCGGTGCCGTGGTGAGGACCAGCTCCGGCCGGGCGTCACGGAGCATGGCGCCGAGCCGTTCCACCGGATAGCCGGGGTCCAGCGGAAGGTAGCCGCCCCCTGCCTTGAGGACGGCCAGCAGCGCGATAACGGCCTGCGCCGAACGGGGCAGGGCGACCGCGACCAGCTTCTCCGGGCCGATTCCGCGGGCGGCCAGCAGCTGTGCCAGCCGGTTGGCCCGCGCGTCCAGCTCCGCGTACGTGAGCACCAGGCCGCCGTCGGACACGGCCGGTGCGGCCGGCGTCCGGGCGGCCTGGGCCGAGAAGAGCGCGGGCAGGCTCGGGGCGGGTGCGTCCAGGCCGGTGTCGTTCCACTCGGTCAGCACATGGTGCCGCTCGGCGGCGTCGAGGATATCGACGCGTCCGACGGGAAGCTCCGGATTCCGTGCGGCGGCGGCCAGGATCCGTACCAGACGGGCGGCCATACGCTCGGCCGTCCCATGGTCGAACAGATCGGTGCGATAACGGAGTTCCCCTGACAGGCCGACCGGTTCACCGTCGCCGCCGAATCGCTCCCTCAGACTGACGGTCAGATCGAACTTGGCGCTTCGCGTGTCCACCTCTTCGAGGCCGACGCGCAACCCCGGCAGTTCGGGGACGGCATCACCCTCGGGTTCGAAGACCAGCATCACCTGGAAGAGCGGATGCCTGGCCAGGGACCGCTCGGGGCTGATGAGTTCCACGACTCGTTCGAACGGAAGCTCGCCGTGTGCGTACGCCTTCAGGGTCCTGCTCCGCACCCGCTCCAGCAACTCCCGGAAGGTGGGGTTGCCGGAGGTGTCGGTGCGCAGGACCAGAGTGTTGGCGAAGAAGCCGACCAGTTCCTCCAGCGCCACCTCGTCGCGGCCCGCCGTCACGGTGCCGATCGGGATGTCGGTGCCGGCCCCGAGCCTGGTCAGCAGCAGCGCCAGCGCGGCCTGGACCACCATGAAGGAGCTGGCCCGCGCGTCCCGTGCCAACCGGGTCAGTCCGCGGTGGGCCTCGGCGCCCACCTCGATCGGTACGGCCCCACCACGGAAGTCGCTCACGGCCGGACGGGCCCGGTCGGCGGGCAGCGACAACTGCTCGGGCAGGCCGATGAGTTCGGCGGACCAGAAGGCGGACTGGCGGGACACCTCGCTGTCCGGGTCGTCCTCGTCCCCCAGCATCTCCCGCTGCCAGAGGGAGTAGTCCGCGTACTGGACCGGCAGCGGTTCCCACTGCGGTGCGCGGCCGTCCGCCCGGCACCGCGCCCGGTACGCGGTCCCGAGGTCACGGAAGAGCGGGCCGATGGACCAGCCGTCGCAGGCGGTGTGGTGAATCACCAGCGCCAGTACCGATTCCTCCGGTGCCAGTAGCAACAGCCGAGCGCGGACGGGCAGCTCGCGCGCCAGGTCGAAGGGGCGCGCCCCGAACTCCTCGAGGTCATGGGCGAGCGCCGCCTCATCCGTCTCACCCACCTCGTACGGCACGCTCAGCGCCTCCGGATCGAGGATGTCCTGGTGCGCCACCCCCTCCGTCTCGGTGAACACCGTGCGCAGACTCTCGTGGCGGACCACCACATCCCGCAGGGCGGCCTCCAGGGCGGCATGGTTCACGGCCCCGGAGAATCGCAGCGCCAAGGGGACGTTGTAGACCGGGCTGGGCCCTTCCAGCCGGTCGATGAGCCACAGGCGCTGCTGGGCGAAGGACAGCGGAATCAGGCCGGCCATCCGGACTCCCACAGTGTGCGGTTGAGGGTGAGGGGTACCAGAGCGACCGCCAGTACCGCCGCGAGCAGTGTGAACATGGCGCCGGGCGACAGGAAGTCGAGCAGCAGGCCGCTGCCGAGCGTCCCGGCGGGCATTCCCAGGGTGAAGAGCATGAAGGTCGCGGCCATGACCCGGCCCCTCAGCTCGTCGGGGACCTGTTGGAAGATCAGCACATCGGTCATCACATCGAGCGACGGGTCGCTGAGCAGCATCACCGCGAGTACGAAGAAGACCAGGACCGGGCTGCTGGACAGCGGCAGCACCAGGAGCGGCGGCACATAGAGCCAGGACGCGGCGATCAGCAGCTTCCCGGGGCCCATCAGCCGGTGCAGCCGGCTGACGAAGAGCACCCCGACGATCCCGCCCACCGCCTCGCCGGACAGGGCGAGGCCGATGCCGGCGCTGCCGACCCCCTCGCGCTGCAGGAGCACCAGGCACGACAGCACCGTGGCGGAACAGACCAGATAGAGCGCGAAGGTGATGCCCACCGTGGCCCGCAGCAGCGGGCTCCGGGCCAGGAAGAGGATTCCCTCCAGGGCTCCGCCGCGCGCCTTCCCCCCGCTCGTCTCCGCCTTGCCGTCGAACGGGACCGCGCAGGCCGCGCCGAACGAGAGCAGCGAGCCGACAGTCGCGCCGATGAACGGAGCCGAACGGCCGATCCCGAAGAGGAATCCCGCCAGCGGCGGCCCCAGTAGCCCCGTACCGTTGGTCCGCAAGCCGTCCTGGGCGAGTGCCTGCCGCAGCTGCGCCTTGGGCACGACCGAGCGAATCGCGAGCGTCCGGACCGGAAACGCGTACGCCATGGTGGCGCCGACCACCACCGCGACCAGCAGGATGTGGGTGAGGGTCAGCCGGTCCATCGCGAGGGCGAGGGGGACGGTCAGGGACGCCAGGAAGCGCAGCCCGTCGGCCACGATGAGGACCACCCTGCGGTCGTGACGGTCCGCGACAGTGCCCGCGTGGATCCCGAAGAGCACCTGCGTCAGAAGCTGCACTCCGCTGAACGCTCCGGCGGCGAACGTCGATCCGGTCATCGCCAGCAACAGGAGCGGATACGCGGTGGTGGACATGCGGGAGCCGAGCAGCGATGCCGCGGCACCTCCCCACAGCAGCTGAAACCGCCAGTTCCTGCGCAGCGGACGCAAACCCGCGGTCGTCTCACCCGCTTCAGCCGACGCCATGCCCTGCCCCCGCTTGCCACCGCCCAAAATAATTCGGCCATGATTTCAGGGCCGAGATCAAATGTGCAAGGCTTGTCGCCGGGCCGCGGAATCTCCTAGATTGCCCGCAGTCATGACGGCGTATGCGGGCGACGGGGAGGGGTTTGCCGTGACAAATCCGTTTAGTCTGGTCGATGTGCACAACGAGTGGGATCCGCTCGAAGAAGTCATCATCGGCACCGCGACCGGCGCCCGCGTACCGATCCCCGACAAGGGCCTGTTCACTCTGGAGTACCCGGAATACGGCACGGTAGACAAAATCCCTTCCGGTCCGTATGCGCGCCATATTGTCGAGGAGACCGAGCATGAGTTGTCCATGCTCTGCGATGAGCTCACGAAAATCGGCGTGAAGGTCCGGCGGCCCGAGGCCCGCGATCACGCGGCGAAGCTCGCCACCCCGGACTGGCAGACCGACGGCTTCTACGACTACTGCCCGCGCGATGTCTTTCTGACCGTGGGCAGAACCGTCATCGAGACCCCCATGGTTCTTCGGTCGAGATTCCTGGAACCCTTCGCCTACAAGAACATGCTGCTGGAGTTCTTTGAAAGCGGAGCGCGCTGGATATCGGCGCCGAAGCCACGGCTCGGCGACGACATGTACGACATGGACGCGGAGCCCGGACGGCGGCTCGGAAACCTGGAACCGGCATTCGACGCGGCCAACGTGATGCGCTGCGGGACCGATCTGCTGTATCTGGTGTCGGACAGCGGAAACGAACTGGGCTGGAAATGGCTCCAGTCGGCGCTGGGGGACACCTACACGGTTCATCCCTGCCGTGACATCTACACCGGAACCCATATCGACACCACCATCGTCCCGCTCCGGCCCGGACTCGTACTCCTCAATCCTGAGCGCGTCAACGACAACAACATGCCGGACTACCTCCGCGGCTGGGACCATCTCTGGTGCCCCGAAATGACCGAGACCGAGTATGCGGGGGAGTACCCCTACGGTTCCCCCTGGGTCGGCATGAACCTCCTGGTCATCAGGGAGGATCTGGTGGTGGCGGACGAGCGCCAGCCCGCGCTTCTCCGCGCTCTGGAGAAGCACGGGATCAACGTCCTTCCGATGCGCCTCACCCACGCGCGCACCCTGGGCGGATCGTTCCACTGCGTCTCCCTCGACATCCGCAGAACCGGAACACTGGAGACGTACCGCTGATGCGATCGGAGTTCATCGAAAAGAACCTCGCAACACCGGCTGTGTCCGCCCTGCAGCGCCGGCTGGCGATCGCCGAGTCGCGGCCCGACGAACCATGGTCGGTTCTTGTGGAGAACGTTCCCTGCTGGCCGGAGGGGAAGCGGCCGGAATCCCGTACGGCTTCTCCGGATTCCGACGACGCTCCGTACTTCTACGCGCCTTCGCAGGGGCTGCCGGTCCTGCGCGAGGCCATAGCCCGGCGCGAGCGCGAGATGTCCGGAAGCGCGGCCGTACATCCGTCGAACATCGTCGTCAGTGCCGGCGGAATGCACGCTCTGGGGCTTGTGTTCCGGGACGGCGTCGCCAGGGGATACCGGAAGGCGGTCTGCCAGGCTCCGGTGTTCCGCGGAGTGCACGACGCGATGCTGGCGGCAGGGCTGGCGGTCGAGACGGCTGCGCTCACGGGGTCGGCGGAGGACTGGGACGTGCTCGCCCCCATGTGCGGCGAGCCCACGGTCCTGTACGTCAATTTCCCGCACAACCCCACAGGAGCCACGGCGGCGGCCGGGTATCCGCGTTTCCTGAGCAAGTTCGCGGACGCGCACGACGTCCTGGTGGTCTACGACGCCGTCTACGATTCCTTCTCCTTCGGGCGGGAATTCTGCGCTGCTCCCGTCGATCTGGCGGTCGGCAGGCCCGACCTGGTCGTGGTGAACTCCATGTCGAAAAACTACGGACGGCCCGGCGACCGGATCGGCTGGATCACCGGGCATGAAGAGACGGTCGGCCGAATCGTCCCCCGTCTGGAGTGGGAGGCCGTTTCGATCAACAGTCGGGCGCAGCAGCTCGCGGCGGTGGTCATCGGCCATGGAAATGCCGCGCTGGTCGACGGGGTTCGGGCCGGCCGCGACGCCGTACGGTGCGGCGCGGCCGGTCATCACCTCCTTGACGCCCCGCTGCCGAACGGTGGCACCCAGCTCTGGATGGACCTCGGGATGGCCGATGTCGAGGCTTTCGCCGACTTCGCTCTCGACGAATACCGGCTCGTGCTCACGACATCGGAGAACTACGCTCCGGTGATCCCGGGATTCATTCGCTTTCCCACCGGCCTGGCACCCCGGATGATCCAGGAAGGTCTCGCACTGCTCGACCGGGCCATGGCCGCTTGGGAAGTCCGGCAGCGGACCTAACCGGCCTTCCGGACAAGGAAGCCGAGTTCAAGGCCGGTCGAGTCGACCTCCGGGTCAGTGGTCAGACATTCGACGACCGAGCCACCCGCTTCGGCGAAGAGGTCCCGCCAGAATTCGGTGGTCTCGAGCCGCTGCTCCGTCACCTGGTGCAACAGGTAATAGGGATTGTAGTAGGCCAGCCCCAGGCCATGCCTCATGACAGCGGGGTCGGTAGGCCGATGGTCGACCTCCACAACAATCAGATAGGACTCCGGCGCCTGCTCGAGCGCGGAGCGCACAAGGTCGACCACTGCCCCGCGGTCGCGCTGTTCCAGTACTTCCTGAAGGGAAAACGCCGTGATGAAGCAGACCGAGCGGTGCGGCAGATCGAGTTTGCGGGACAGGAAATCCTGAGCCGTGGACACATCGAACGTCATCTCCGCCCCGCGTCCTTGTTCACGGGAGAGCGCACGGGCGCGCGCGATACTGCTCGCGTCCGGGTCGATGCCGATTCCCCGGCCCCCGTCCGCGCGGATTTCGAGCAGGAACGAGCCGTCCCCGCAGCCGAGATCGACCACGACCGCGGGCTCTTCCGGCAGCAGCGCCAGCAGGCGCCGTACCAGAGGTATGGCATCGTGGCGGCTGATCCCGCAGCTGCCCAGGCCCACCATGCCGCCGTTACGTCCCGCATACGCCCTCGGGTCGGCCATGACGGCCGGCAGTTCCCCAAGGGTCGCGGAATACCCGCCGATCAGCAGCTCGTACCACGGCCGGAACCGACGCGCCTCCTCCCCCTTGTGCGTCAGCCGCGGGGAGGTCTCGGGATCGCGCACGATGCCCTCGGCCGCGAAGTAGCGCAGGAGGCCGAGGAGGCGGTCGGGGTCCATGCTCAACCGTTTCGCCACATTCGCCGGTGATCGGTCGGCTGTCGTCCGGTCGGCAGCCAGTTCGTCCAGCAGCCCGGAGGTCAGGCCGAACTCGATCGCCTGCGCCAGGAAGAAGTGGCGCACCGGTTGCAGCGCCTCTATCAGGCGAGGTTCGAAATCATTCATTTGCGATATATCCCTTTCGAGTGCCCCGCGATTCCGTAAACATCACAGACGGCATCCTCGGCCGACGTGCCACGGAGCACAATTAAGCTGCGGACCCCAGTGGTTGACGCCATAGTGTGAGCGAAGATTGGCAGGTCGATGGTAATGCCCGAAAAGAAGTCCTCACATGGTCCCGCGGCGTCAACGGCATCTCGCCCTGAAGTGCTGCCTTTGTCCCCGGCGCAGCGTGGCCCGTGGTCCCGGTATCAGCTGCACGGCCCCGATGGGAAGCACAATGTCCCGATGGTGACCCGGATCCCGGGCGTGGTGGACCAGGAGGCGCTCACCGCCGCGCTGACGGACCTCACGGCGCGGCATGAGGCGCTGCGTACGCTCTATGCCGAACGCGACGGGGCGCCCGTTCAGATCGTCGTTCCCGCCGACCGGGCCCGGCCGCGGCCGCGGTTCACCGACACCACGGCCGAGCAGGCGGAGCAGGCCATCGCCCGAGCCTGCGCCCACGTCATCGACCTGTCCACCGACCTTCCGCTGCACGCCGAACTCATCGCCACCGGCCCACAGGACTCCACCCTCGTCCTGACCGTCCACCACATCGCCATCGACGCCTGGTCCGTACGCCCGCTGCTCAGGGATTTCGACACCGCCTACACGGCGCGCACGGGTGGCAGGGCGCCACAGTGGGGCCCTGCGCCCCGTTACGCCGATCACGTGACCGAGACGGCCAACCGGCTCGAGCGGCTGGGAGATCGGCAACGCGACTACTGGGCAGATCAGTTGGTCGGCCTGCCCGAGGAGCTGAGGTTGCCCGTCGACCGGCCTCGGGGGCAGGTGCCCGGCCGACAGGCCGCCACCGTGGACTTCACGGTCGGCGCGGAAGCGGCGCGGGCGCTGCGCGAATCGGCCCTCGGCCGAGGCATCAGCATGTCGACGGTGGCGCAGGCAGCCGTCGCCGCCCTGCTGCACCGGGTCGGCGCGGGCGACGACATCCCGCTCGGCATACCGGTCTCCGGCCGACCCCACGGAGAGCCGCGGGACCTGATCGGCCGCTTCGCGAACACCCTGGTACTGCGCATCGACCTCTCCGGGGACATCGGCTTCGACGACCTTCTCACCCAGGTCCATGCCACGCTCCTGACCGCCCACGAGCACCAGGACCTGCCGTTCGATCCAGCACAGCATCCGCTCTGCCAGGTGATGGTGGGCCCACTCGCGGCGGACGCGTACGACCTCCGGGACGCGTACGACCTCCGGGACGCGTACGACCTCCGGGACGCGTACGACCTCCGGTTCGACCTCGCCTTCGATCTCGCCTTCGATCTCGCCGAACAGGGGCCCGACGGCCGCCTTCACGGCCGGATCGCCTACCGTCGCGATCTCTTCGACCCGCACACGGCCGAATCGCTCGCACAGCGACTGGTCCGCCTGCTTGAGCAAGTGGCGGCGGACCCGGAACAGCCGGTGGGCCGACTGGACGTGCTGGTCGCGGACGAGCGCGCGTGGGCCGTGGACGGGTGGAACGACACGGCCCACGAGGTGCCGTCCACCACCCTTCCGGAGCTGTTCCGGGCGCAGGTGGCGCGGACACCCGACGCGACCGCGCTGGTCTTCCGGGATGAGCGGCTGACGTACGCGGACCTGGACGCACGGGTGGAGCGGCTGGCGCGGGTGCTCGCCGGGAAAGGCGCGGGGCCGGGGGAGACGGTGGCGGTCGCGCTGCCGCGCTCGGTGGAACTGGTGGCGACGCTGCTCGCGGTGCACCGTACCGGGGCGGCCTATCTGCCGCTGGACACCCGGTATCCGGCCGAGCGGACCGCCTTCATGCTGGACGACGCCCGTCCGGTCCTCATCCTGGACGGGGCGGCGCCGGACGGCCCGCCCGGTGAGTTGCCGAAGGCGTACGCTCCGAGCCTGCCGGCGTACGTGATCTACACATCGGGCTCCACCGGCCGCCCCAAGGGTGTGGTCGTGCCGCACGCGGGCATAGTCAACCGACTGCTGTGGATGCGGGACGAGTACGGGCTGAGCGCCGCCGACCGCGTGCTCCAGAAGACCTCCGCGAGCTTCGACGTGTCGGTGTGGGAGTTCTTCCTGCCGCTGATCACCGGGGCCACGCTGGTCGTGGCCGAGCCCGACGGCCACCGCGACCCGGCCTATCTCTCCGAGCTCATCGAGTCCGAGGGGATCACCACGGCGCACTTCGTGCCGTCGATGCTCGAAGCGTTTCTGGACGCGCTCGAGGCAGAGCCGTCAGCGGTCGGGTGCACCACTCTGCGGCGCGTCATCTGCAGCGGCGAGGCCCTGCCCGCGTCGCTCGCCGGACGCTTCCACCAGGTCCTGCCGACCGCCGAGCTGCACAACCTCTACGGCCCGACCGAGGCATCGGTCGATGTGACGGCCGCCCAGGTCATCCCCGGCGTGGAACCGGTCCCCATCGGCCGCCCGGTCTGGAACACCCGGGTCTACGTCCTGGACACGGCCCTGCGGCCGGTGCCCCCGGGCGCGGTGGGGGAGCTCTACCTCGCGGGCGCACAGCTGGCCCATGGCTATCTGGCCGGCCCCGGCCTGACCGCGGGGCGGTTCGTGGCCGACCCGTACGGCGACGGCTCGGGCGCCCGTATGTACCGCACCGGTGACCTGGGCCGACGGACCCGGGACGGCGTGCTGGAGTTCCTGGGCCGGGTGGACGACCAGGTCAAGGTGCACGGCTTCCGGATCGAGCCCGGCGAGATCGAGGCGGTCCTGGGCCTGCACGAGTCGGTGGCCCGCACCGTCGTGGTGGCCCGTGAACAGCGGCTGCTGGCGTATGTGGTGCCCGCGCCGGGCCGGGTGCCGAACGCCACCGAGCTCCGCGATCACGTCCGGTCGGCGCTTCCCGAGTACATGGTCCCGTCCGCCGTCATCGCCCTCGACGCCCTGCCGCTCACGCCGAACGGCAAGCTGGACCGCAAGGCCCTTCCGACGTCCCCGGCGCACGTCCCCGGCCCCGATGGGGCGGCGGCCCTGGGCGAGCCAGAACGGACGCTGGGCGCGATGTTCGCCGAGGTGCTGGGCATGACCCGGGTCGGCCCCGACGACAGCTTCTTCGACCTGGGCGGTCATTCCCTGCTCGCCATCCGCCTGATCAACCGCATCCGGGTCCGGTTCGGCGTCCGGCTGAAGGTGCGCACCCTGTTCGAAGCGCCGACCGTCGCCCAACTGGCCCCGCGCCTCGCCGAGGAGTCGGCCGACCGGACACCACCGGGGGTGGTGGCGGTCGTGCCGCGCCCCGAGGTGCTGCCGTTGGCCCCCGTCCAGCGTGGCCTGTGGTTCCTGCATCAGCTGCACGGCCTCGACGCGACGCACAATGTCCCGATGGTCACCCGGATCCAGGGGCCGGTGGACCGCGACGCACTGACCGCGGCACTGGCCGACCTCACGGCGCGGCATGAGGCGCTGCGTACGCTCTATGCCGAACGCGACGGGGCGCCCGTTCAGATCGTCGTTCCCGCCGACCGGGCCCGGCCGCGGCCGCGGTTCACCGACACCACGGCCGAGCAGGCGGAGCAGGCCATCGCCCGAGCCTGCGCCCATGTCATCGACCTGTCCACCGACCTTCCGCTGCACGCCGAACTGATCGCCACCGGCCCACAGGACTCCACCCTCGTCCTGACCGTCCACCACATCGCCATCGACGCCTGGTCCATGCGACCGCTGACCGCCGATCTGGCCCGTGCCTACGCGGCCCGTACCCGGGGTGAGGCCCCCGGCTGGGAGCCGCTGCCCGTCCAGTACGCGGACTACGCGCTCTGGTACGAGGACGCGCTCGGGGACGCCGGCGATCCGGCCGGTGCGCAGAGCCACCAGCTCGACTACTGGCGTACGGCCCTGGCCGGTCTGCCCGAGGAGCTGACGCTGCCCGCCGACCGGCCCCGCCCGGCCCGCGCCTCCCGCCGCGGCGGCCTGGTCGAACTGCCGGTCGACCAGGCACTGGACCAGCGGCTGCGACAGCTGGCCCGGACCCACGGGGTCACCCCCTTCATGGTGGCCCAGGCCGCCCTGGCCGCCCTCTTCACCCAGCTGGGCGCCGGCACCGATATCCCGCTGGGCGCCGTCGTCGCGGCACGCCCCGACCACGCCCTGCACGACCTCGTCGGCTATTTCCTCAACACCGTGGTCCTGCGCACCGACACCAGCGGCGACCCGGCCTTCTCCGATCTGCTCGCCCGGGTCCGCGCGACCGATCTGGCCGCCTTCGAACACCAGCAGTTTCCCTTCGACCGGCTCGTGGAAGAGCTCCAGCCGACACGCTCCCCGTCACGCAACCCCCTCTTCCAGACCGCACTTGTCTGGACCGATGCCACCAGCGCCGCCCTCGAGTTGCCCGGCCTTCGCTGCGAGCCCGGCCCGGCGCCCCTGGACGTCGCGAAGTTCGACCTCGAATTCGAGTTCAGCGAGCGCCGCGGCTCCGGGGGCTCCGAGCTCAGGCTGAGCCTCGGATACGCGACGGACCTCTACGACCCCGCGACCGCGCTCAGCCTGGCCCGGCGGCTGGTCCAGCTGCTGGAACAGGCAACGGCCGCCCCCGACGCCCGGCTCAGCACCTACCAGGTGCTCCTCCCCGACGAGAGGAAGCGGATCCTCGCCGAATGGGGCCATGGCACCGAGGTCGAGCCGGCGACCATCCCCGGCCTGTTCGAGCAGCAGGTGCGGCAGCGGCCGGGCGCCATCGCCGTCGAGGACGGCGCCGGGGGACTCACGTACGCCGAGCTGAGCGCGAGCGTCAACCGGCTGGCCCGCTGTCTGATCGGGCGCGGAGTGGGGCCCGAGGTCCCCGTCGCCGTGTCGGCGGAGCGCGGCCCCGGCCTCCTGGTGGCCATGCTGGCGGTGCTCACCGCGGGCGGGGTGTACCTGCCGATCGACCCGGCGTATCCCCCGGCGCGCATGGCCTTCATGCTGGCGGACACCGCGGCCACGATGGCGCTGGTGGACGACCCCGCGCGGCTCGGTGACGCGGACATCGAAACCACCGTGCTGGGCGGTCTCGACCTGGCGGGCTTCCCCGACACCGAGGTGAGCGACGACGACCGGCTCGGTCCGCTGCGGATCGCCTCCACGGCGTACGTGATCTACACCTCCGGTTCCACGGGGATGCCCAAGGGCGTCGCGGTCCCGCACACCGGGATCGCCAGGCTGATCAGCACACACACATCCGCCTTGGGAGTCGGCCCGCAGAGCGTGGTGCTTCAGTTGGCCTCGATCGGCTTCGACGCGTCCGTGTGGGAGATCGGCATGGCCCTGCTCACCGGCGCGAGGCTCCGGTTCATCCGGCCCGAGGCACTCGCCGAGGCCGAGCACGGCAGTACGCCCGCCCACGGCGCGACGCATGTGTGGATCTCGCCGACGCTGCTGTCCGTGCTGCCCTCGGCCGCCGTGCCGGCCGGAACGACGATCGTCACCGGGTCCGAGGTGGTCCCGCAGGTGGTGGCTGACCTCTGGTCCGTCGACAACCCGTTGTTCAATCTCTACGGGCCGACCGAGGTCACCGTGGGATCCACCGGCGCATTCCTGGCCCCGGGCCGCTCCGTCACCATCGGCGGACCCATCGCCGGCACCCAGGCATACGTCCTGGACGATGCCCTGCGGCCGGTGCCGCCCGGCGTGGACGGCGAGCTGTATCTCGCGGGCCCGGGCGTGACCCGGGGATACGTCGGACGCGCGGGACTCACGGCCACCCGCTTCGTCGCGTGCCCGTTCGGCGCGGCCGGGGAACGGATGTACCGGAGCGGTGACATGGTCCGCTGGACGGCCGACGGCGACCTGCTCTACCTGGGCCGTGCCGACGACCAGGTCAAGCTCCGCGGCTTCCGGATCGAGCCGGGAGAGATCGAAGCCACCCTGACGGCCCTGCCCGGAGTACGGAGTGCCGTGGTGACACTGCGCGAGGACCGGCCGGGCGACAAACGACTCGTCGCCTACGTGACATCGGACACCGACGCCGCACTGGACACGGCCGCGCTCGCCGACCGGCTCGCCGAGCGCCTGCCCACGTACATGGTGCCGTCGGCCTTCGTGCAGCTGGAGGCACTGCCGCTGACCATCAACGCCAAGCTGGACCGTGCCGCGCTGCCCGCCCCCGGCCACGCGGCCGCCTCGACCTCACAACACCCCCGCAGCGCCCGGGAAGAAGCCCTGTGCAAGCTCTTCGCCGATATCCTGGGGGTACCCGCTGTCAGCCGGGACGACAGTTTCTTCGAGCTGGGCGGGCACTCACTGCTCGCCATGCTCCTGGTCAACCGCGTCCGCGCGCGGTTTGGGACCAGCCTTGACCTGCAGACCGTCTTCGAGGCCCCCACAGCCGCCGAACTGGCGCCTCACCTGGACAACGGCCGACGCGCTCGCCCGGTACTGCGCCCCAGGGACAGATCCTGACTCGAGCGTGCGTATTCGGCGGGTGTCCGGCCGTACTCCTTCTTGAAGGCACGGATGAAGTGGCTGCTGTCGGCGAAGTGCCAATGCGCGGCGAGCTCTGAAACGCTCGGCCGGCCGGCCGGCGCCGCCAGTTCGAGCCGGGCCTGCTCCAGCCGCCTGCGTCGGATATACGCGGTCACCGATTCCTCGGCCTCGGCGAAGGCCCGGTGCAGCGTCCGTACGGAGACCTTGAGTTCGCGGGCCAGGGCCGCGGGGGAGAGATCGGGATCGGTGAGGCGGCTGTCCACGATGTCCCTGGCCGCTTGGGCCAACGCGGGGGCCAGCAGGGGCTCGGTGTCGTCGAACGCCTGCATCAGCACCCCTTTGACCAGTTCGATCAGAGAGTTGCGGGCGGCTCGCACACCGACAGCGGTGAGATCGTCGAGGTTCGCCTCGACGATTTTGGCGTACGCCGTGAGCAGACGTAGTTCGGGTAAGTCGGCCGGCCCGACGGTTGCCCGGTCCCGGATCAGCGGCCTGAGTTGTGAGGCCGGCAGGATCAGTATTTTCGCCGTCGTGCGCGGTTCCACCTCGAACCGCGCCGGAGGGCCGTTGTGCCGCACGATGAACTGCCCCGCCGGTATGGAGGTCTCACCCCGGTTGCGCGGACGGACGAAGCGCCATGCGCCACGCTCCATCACATGCACCAGGACTCGGTCGTCGAGGTGGTGGGAGGCGCCCCGGGTACCGCCGGCCATCGACTCACCGTAGAGGCCCGCGATCACCGTGTCGTGCACCTTGGACGCGCGGACACTGACCCGGAAACCATCCGATCCGAGCGGTTCCAGAGGCGGCAGGGGGAGCGCCTCTCCGATCTGCGACTCCCATTCGCGCCGGAAGACGTCGAAGCCGTCCCGCGCGGTACTCGGAGCCGTTACATCAACGTAGAAGTTCCTCCCTGGTCCGCCGATCCGCGGCTCGGTGTGTCCAATGTCGCTCATTTCAACGCCTCGCCTTGCCAACGGCCTACACCCTCGCGGCCTCATTCCACCACGGCGTACGCCTCCCGGCACTCACGTTCCATCAGAGTGACACTGAGGTACAAGCGCACGCCGTGGCGATCTCCCTAAGGTGAGTGACGCGGACGATGTCGCGCTGTCCGCCCCATGGAGAGTCTGAAGGGTTTGGCCTTTATGTCTGACGTGAATGGCGGCACTGACGTCGCGTCGAGCGACCCCGCAGCCGATGCTGCCGCTGTCTTCGACCTGCTGATCGGCTTGGTCCGGGCCCAGGTCCTGAGGGGCTTGGCGGCGCTGCGCATAGCCGATCACCTCTCCGGCGGGGCCATGACGGCCGAGGAGGTGGCCGAGCGCGAGGGCAGTCATCCGCAGGCCACGTACCGTCTGATGCGCGCGGCCTCGTCGATGGGCATGTTGAGCCATGAGGGGGACTACCGTTTCGGTCTCACCGGTCGAGGCCGGCTGCTGCGTTCAGAGGTCCCCGGCTCCATGCGCTCCCTGGTGCTGGCCCAGACCGGCCAGGCGCTCTGGCAGTCCTGGGCGCTCTTCCCCGAGGCTGTGCGGGAAGGGGGGAACCAGACCGAGAAGGCGCTGGGGATGGACATTTTCGAGTACTACGCGAAGCCGGAGAACGCTGCGGAAGCGGCTCTCTTCGCTCAGGCGATGGGGGACCTGTCCGGCCTGGTGACACAGGGCGCCGTGGCCGCCGTCTCCACCGCCGGGGTGTCCACCGTTGTCGATGTCGGCGGTTCGAATGGCGATTTCGTCCTGGCGCTGATGGAGGCCGACCCCCAGCTGACGGGGCAGGTCCTCGACTTGCCCCACGCCGTCGAGAGCGCACGCGGCGAGGCCGAGAAGCGCGGTCTGTCGGGCCGCTTCTCCGCGGTGGCGGGCGATTTCTTCGTGGAGGTTCCCCCGGCGGACCTCTACCTGGTGAAGACGATCCTGCACGACTGGGACGACGCCAAATGCACGACCATCCTGCGCCGCTGCAGGTCCGCCATGAACGAGGGGGGACGCGCGCTGGTCGTCGAGATGGTCGTCGGCGAGATCGGCCGGCCAGACCTGGCCACCCTGTCGGACATGGCCATGCTCGCCACGACGAACGGCATGGAACGCGATCTGGACGAATTCGACGCCCTCTTCGCGGCCTCGGGGTGGCGCCGGTCGAAGACGTACCCCGTGGGTGGCGGTTACTTCGGTCTGGAACTCGTCGCCGTCTGACGCCATTGCGCACGACCCCCGGCGCGGCCGGTGGGCGGCCCCGCCCCCACCGGTCGACGAGTGCTGACGTCACACCCGTTGACGCGCGGACCTGGACCGTCGAAGAATATGCGGCATCCCTGCTCTGACAACGTTGTCTAGTCTCCGAGGTGTCGTTCCGTGTCGCACCAGTCCCAGCCACTCGACCGCCGCCGCTTTCTGCACCTCGCCGGTCTCACGGGCGCGCTGGCCGCCCTGCCCCCGCTCACCGGAGCCGTGAGCGCCCACGCGGCGTACGCCCACGCGGCGCACGGCCGTACGGACACACCGCCCGACGCCGTCGCGGCCACCTATCTGCGGGTGCTCCTGGACCACACCCGGTGGTCCGAGACGCAGTGGGACGAGGCCCAGGGCCACTACCGGGCCAAGGACTTCGGGTTCGCCGTGGTCCTCGGCAACGCGGTCCTGCTCACCCACGGCACCTACGACGCGGCGCGCGCGGGCATCGACCGGGAAACCCTCACGCGGCGCACGCTCGCCACCATCCGTCATTTCGCCGCGTCGAACCGGCTCACCGGCGGCAGCGAATGGGGCCGCACGCTCTTCTTCGACACCACCTTCCAGTCGTACTTCGTCCTCGCCGCCCGGCTGCTGTGGAACGACCTCGACACCGCGACGCGGCAGAACGTCGAGACCATCGCCCGCGAACAGGCCGCCTACACCGTGTCCTTGGGCAGCGGCGACGACCCCGCCTCGGGCGACTGGACACCGAACGGCCTGAGCGGCGGACACATCGGCGACACCAAGCTGGAAGAGATGGGCCTGTACGCGCAGACCCTCGCACCGGCGCTCGCATGGGCCCACGACGACCGCCGCGCCGCCGACTGGGCCACCTGGTACGGCATCTGGTCGCGCAACGAGGCGGGGCTGCCGCCCGCCGACCTCGCCAACCCCGCCCGCGTGGACGGCGTCGCCGTCTCCGAGAACACCGCCCGCAACCTGTACGACACCTTCATCGTCGAGAACCACGGCTCCTTCGGCCCGCACTACCAAGAGGAGCTGTGGCGCACCTCCGGCCGCAACGCCGCGCACTTCCTGGCCGCCGGACGCCCCCTCCCGCAGGTCCTCGAGCGGCAGCCGAACGCCCAGCCGCTGTGGCGCACGCTGCTGGGCGTCATGAGCGACGCGGGCGAACCGCTGATGCCGATGGTCAACGACCGCGAACACCTCTACGGCAGGGACGTCATCCCACTCGCCTTCCTCTCCCAGGTGATGCGCGACCAGGCCGCGGCACGCGCGGAGCAGGAGCTGGCGGCGCGGCTGGAGGCGTACCAGCAGTACCCGCCCGAGCACCGGATGGCGAAGTTCTCGGGGGAGCCGAAGTACGAGCCGGAGGCACGAGCCGAGATCGCGATCAGCTACCTGCTGCACGTGTGGGCGGCGGCGTCCGGGCGGCCCGTCGAGGCGCTGTCGCGCGAGGAACTGTTCGCGCGGGCCTCCGGTGTCACGGACTTCGGGACCGGCCCCGGACTGGTGTCGCACCAGTCGCGGGCCGCGTGGGCCGGTGCCGTGACGAAGCCCGGGTTCGTGAAGTTCGCCTGGCAGCCGGGCCACGACGACTGGCTGTTCCGGCTCAGCGGCGCGACCCCGATGTTCCTGCCCGCCACCGCCGCGAAGGTCCAGGGCCGTACCGTGCGCGTGTACGAGTCGCTGCGCGACGGCTTCGACGGCAGCGCGACGCTCCTGCGCCTCGACGGCGGCTGGGCCGGGTTCGCGACGCTCCCGACGGGCGCCGTCGTCTACGCGAGCAGCGGCACCGCCGACGCGGAGGGCCACCTCGAGGTGCACAACCTGACGATGCCCGGCATGCCGGGGCTCGACGGTGCGCGCACCTACCGCTTCGAGGAGGGCGAGGCGACCGTCCGCGCCCGCGACACCTCCACCGGCACACCCGCCGGACGCGTCGACGACCTCGGCTTCACACCCACGACGGTGCGCCACGTCCGCATGCTCGGCGTACGGCCCGACCCGGCCTACGGGTACTCCCTGTACGCCTTCGAAGTGCGCGACGGCGCCCAGGGCGCGGACCTCGCGCGCGGCGGGCCCGCCACCGCCTCGTCGGCCGACGCCGGGAAGGGCGCGCCGCTCGCGGTCGACGGCGACGCGGCCACCCGCTGGGCGGTGTCGAGGGCCGACCGTCCGCGCGCCGACAGCTGGCTGGCCGTCGACCTCGGCGCCGAGCGCCGGATCGACCGGGTCACCCTGCGCTGGGAATCGGCGGCCGGCCGCGCCTACCGCATCCAGGGTTCCATGGACGGCCGGGACTGGAGGGACCTGGCGACCGGGCCGAGGCCGGCGGTGAGCAGCCGCGGCGGCTGGCTCGACGTCGAGGGACGCGCCGGACTCGTGGTACGTGACGGCCGGAACCCGATCGGCGTCTACGACGACACGATCGTCCTCGGCGACGGCCCGGCGGCACCTCTCCTCGTCGAGGGCTTCCCCGCCGCGTCGGCCGGGAACCTGCGCGCGACCGCCCGGGGGACCGCCCCCACGGCGGAGGCCACCGAGGTGCGCACGACGCTGACGGACGGGCACCTGACCCTGTTCAACCTCTCCGGCGAGCCCGTCAGGACGCGGATCACGATCCCGAGCACCGGCACGGACACGGTGGTCTTCGAGGGTACGCAGACGCTGACCGCCGACGGCACGTTCTTCGAGGCCGCGCTGCCCGCCGCCACGGCGGTCGTGCTTGCCCCGCGCTTCACGCTCACCCCGCTCACGAGCCGACGCCTGCCGTCGGGCCTGCGGGCCGAGGTCGTCGACGGCGCGACCGTGCGCCTGTCCGGGGCCTCCTGCACCCTGCGCGTCCGGGCCCAGGGGCGCAGCAGGGTCGCCGTCGTCAGAGCGGGCCGGACGATCACCGTCGTCCTGGCCGGCGCGGCCGCCCACCCGTACGACGATCTGGCCCTCGGCAGGACCGTCTTCCCCACGAGTCCGCTGCCGGAGGGCATGTCCGACCCCGCGGCGGCGGTGGACGGCGACGCCGGCACGGCGTGGCAGCCGGGCACGCGCGGCCGCATGGTCGTGGACCTCGGCGCGGCCCGCCCGGTCCGCCTGGTGGAGACCGAGTGGACGGCGGGCGCGGCGCCGGGCGCGAAAGCCGGCTTCAGCACGGACGGCATCACCTACCGGGACGCCGGGACCCTCACCGGCCGGGGCCGCGTGCGCCGGCTGACCGCCGCCGAGACGGCCCGCTACGTCAGCCTCGAGGTCGACGGTTCGGCGCATGCGGCGGTGTCGCGCCTGCGGCGCCTGACGGTGCGCTGACCGCTCCAGGCCAACTGCCCCGGCCCGAGTCGGCCTGTAGTGCGTAGGCACCAGGACAGGGGAGTGGCTGGTCCGGGTGCACCAGGGGAAGACGGCGGCCAGAGACGATGTCCGGCGGGGCGCCGGAGGGAAGGGTTGGAGGCGCGCGAATCCCGCGCGTTTCCCCCTTGCCTAGCGGTGTCTGGAGTGATCAACAGGTGGCGACATTTCTTTACCGGATCGGACGGTGGGCCTTCCGGCGCCGCCGGCTCGTGGGTGGTGTGTGGCTGGGTGTCCTGGTGCTGGCCGTCGTCGCCGCCGCCGTGGCGCCGGAGGGGAAGGACGAGGACCTCTCCATGCCCGGCACCGAGTCGCAGAAGGCGTTCGACCTGCTGGACGAGCGCTTCCCTCAGAGCAACTCCCAAGGCGCCGAGGCCCGCTTGGTGTTCCGGGCCCCGGACGGGCAGCGGGTGACGGCCAGGGAGAACAAGGCGGCCGTCGAGGACACGCTCGGCTCGCTGGACGGGGGTGCTCAGGTCGCGTCGACCACCGACCCCTATGAGACCGGCGCGGTCAGCGAGGACGGCACCATCGCCTACTCCACGATCACCTACACCGCGGACGCCGTCGACTTGGCCGAGCCGACGAAGAGCGCCCTCGAGGACGCCGCGAGTCAGGCCCGGGACGCGGGGCTGACCGTGGAGATCGGCGGCTCGGCCCTGGACTCGGAAGAGGAACCGGGCGGTACGACGGAGATCATCGGCGTGGCGGTGGCGGCGGTGGTGCTGGTCCTCGCCCTCGGGTCGCTGGTCGCGGCCGGATTGTCGCTGCTGACCGCCTTCGTGGGCGTGGCCATCGCCTTCGGCCTGGTCTCCGCGCTGGCCGTGCCGCTGGGCCTGACGTCCACCGTCGCCATCCTGGCGCTGATGCTGGGGCTTGCGGTCGGCATCGACTACGCACTCTTCATCACCTCCCGCTTCCGCGACGAACGCGCCCAGGGCAGCGAGCCGGAGGAGGCCGCCGGGCGGGCGGTGGGCACGGCCGGATCCGCCGTCGTCTTCGCCGGCGCGACCGTCTTCATCGCCCTGGTCGGGCTGGGGGTCGTCGGAATCCCCGAACTCACCAAGATGGGCATGGGCGGCGCGGGGGCCGTGGCCCTTGCCGTACTCGTCGCACTGACCCTGGTCCCCGCGCTGTTCGGCTTCTTCGGTCGACGGGTGCTGTCCCGCGCCGTCCGCAAGGCCACCCGGCCGGGAAGCGAGCGCCCGGGACACGAGCGCCTGGGAAGCGAGCGCCCGCACCCGGTGCCCACCGCGGCCGGCCGGCCCGGGCTCGGCACCCGCTGGGCGCGGTTCGTGCTGCGCCGGCCGGCGGCCGTGCTGCTGATCGCCGGACTCGGTCTCGGCGCCGTCGCCGTACCGGCGCTGAGCCTCGAACTCGGGCTGCCCGGAGACGAGTCCAAGTCGGTGGAGACCACCGAGCGCCGCGCGTACGACCTGCTGTCAGAAGGCTTCGGCCCCGGCTTCAACGGCCCGTTGACCGTGGTCGTGGACACATCGGCGTCTTCGGGGTCTGGGGACACCCGGGCCACCACGGACCTGGTCGCCAAGACCGTACGGGGAGTGGACGGGGTCGCGTCGGTCGGTGATCCGGTGCTCAGCCGAGGCAAGGACACGGCCGTCCTCACCGCCGTCCCGCGGACCGCGCCGAACAGCGGCGAGACCAAGGACCTGGTGCACGCGATCCGGAGCGCGGTCTCCGGCGTCGAGGCCGACACGGGCGCCGACATCCTGGTGACCGGCACCACCGCGATGAACATCGACATCTCCGAAGCCATGTCCGACGCCCTCATCCCCTATCTGACCGTGGTCATCGGCCTGGCGGTGCTCCTGCTGATGGTGGTCTTCCGCTCGGTCCTGGTCCCGGTCAAGGCCGCGCTCGGCTTCCTGCTGTCGGTGGGTGCCGCCTTCGGCGTCCTCGTCGCCGTCTTCCAGTGGGGCTGGGCGGCAGACCTGATCGGCATCGAACAGACCGGACCGGTCATGTCGCTGATGCCGATTCTCATCATCGGCATAGTGTTCGGCCTCGCCATGGATTACGAGGTCTTCCTCCTCACCCGGATGCGGGAGGCGTACGTCCATGGCGCGTCCCCCGGCGAGGCAATCGTCAGCGGTTTCCGGCACAGCGGACGTGTGGTGGCCGCGGCGGCGATCATCATGATCAGCGTGTTCGCCGGATTCATCGGGATGAGCAGCCCGACCATCCAGACGATGGGCGTCGGCCTGGCCGCCGCCGTCGCCTTCGACGCCTTCGTGGTCCGGATGGCGATCGCACCCGCGGTCCTGGCACTGCTCGGCCACCGGGCCTGGTGGCTGCCCCCTATCCTGAACCGTGTGCTGCCGAATGTGGATATCGAGGGCGAGGAACTGAGCAGGCATGTCCCGGCCCCCGCGGCCGAGTTGGACGCGGCGGTGCCGCGGCTCCCCGTCGGCCGGCACCGGCACTGATCCGGCCATGACGAATACGGGTGGTGGTGGCCCGCGACCGCGCGGCGCGTGGTGGCGGGAGGCAGCGGTCACGGCGACGGCGTTCGCGCTCTGTCTGCTCGGCGGCGTGCTGGGGGACGACGGCAGGACGCTGTCACCGCCGCCTGCCGCCGCCTACTTCATCGCCGTGGTGTCCTGTGCCGTGCTGCCGGTGCGGCACCGGGCGCCCCTGGCCGCCATGGCGGTCACGACCGCGAGCGGCATGCTGGTGCCGCCTTTGGGTCTCCTGCTGAGCCCGCTCATCGTGGCCCCCGCCGTGATCACCGCCTACTCGCTCACCGCGCGCACCGAACGGCACGCGGCGAGCGCGGTGTCGCTCACCTCCGCGGCGCTGCTGGTCGCCTCCGCCCCCTTGTTCGGGGCCCTCTCGTGGAAGGACGCGAGCAGGGTGGGAGCGGTGGCGGCGTTCCCGCTGGTGGCCGGCGTACTCGGGCACTCGGCGCAGAACCGACGGGCCTACCTGGCGGCCGTCGAGGAGCGGGCCCGGCGGGCCGAGCAGAGCCGGGACAGCGAGGCGCGCCGGAGAGTGTCCGAGGAACGGGTGCGCATCGCCCGGGAGTTGCACGACCTCGTGGCCCATCAGATCACCCTGGCCAACGCGCAGGCCACGGTCGCCGCCCACCTCTTCGACGCCCGCCCGGAGCAGACCCGCAAAAGCCTGAAGGAACTCGTCGAGACCACCGGCCACGCGCTCGACGAACTGCGGGCCACCGTCGGTCTGCTGCGTCAGTCCGGGGACGCGGCCGCGACCGGCGAACCGGCGCCCGGGCTGGCCCGGCTTCCCACGCTCCTCGAGTCCTTCCGCCGCGCGGGTCTGGAGGTGTCGGTGCACCAGGAGGGCACGGCCAGGCCGCTGCCGCCGGGGGTGGACCTCACCGCCTACCGCATCGTCCAGGAGGCCCTGACCAACGTGACCAAGCACGCCGGTACCGGTAGTGCCCGGGTACGCCTCGCCTGGAACCGCGATCGCGTGACCATCACCGTCGCCGACGACGGAGGAGGCGCCCGTACGGCACCGACCGCGTCCGCGGCGGCGGACCGTCCGCCCGGTTACGGTCTGATCGGGATGCGTGAACGTGCCACCGCGGTCGGGGGACACCTCTCCGCGGGCAGGCGCCCGGAGGGCGGCTTCCTCGTCTCCACCGAGCTGCCCCTCCCGCCCGCCAAGGACACGACGCGGAAGACTGACGGAGCGACAACCAACGAGGGGCAGATGGCCGACGGAGCGACAGGCGACGGAGCGGCGGCCGACGGACGGACGGGCGACGGAGAGGCCGGGGGTGCGCCGTGACGCTCCGGGTGCTGCTCGCCGACGATCAGGCCCTGCTGCGCGGTGCCTTCCGGATGCTTCTGGACAGTGCCGACGACATCACCGTGGTCGGCGAGGCCGCCGACGGCAGGGAGGCGGTGAGACTCACCCGGGAGCTGCGCCCGGATGTGGTGATCATGGACATCCGGATGCCCGAGGTGGACGGTCTCACCGCCACGTCGGAGATCTGCGCGGACCCGGAACTGCGTGCCAGCCGCATCCTGATCCTCACCACGTACGAGACCGACGAGTACGTCGCCCAGGCGCTGCGCGCGGGGGCCGGCGGCTTCATCGGCAAGGGCATCGGGGCCGAGGACCTGCTGGATGCCGTGCGTACGATCGCCGACGGTGACACTCTTCTGTCCCCCGCCGCGACGCGCTCCTTGGTCGCCCGTTTCCTGGCCACCCCGGACGATGCCCCGTCGCGCCACCCCGAACAGCTCGCCGTGCTCACCCCGCGCGAACGCGAGATGGTGGCCCTGGTCGCGACCGGCCTGTCCAACCAGGAGATCGCCGAGCGGATGTTCCTCAGCCCCTTCACCGTCCGCGCCCATGTGCAGCGCGCCATGACGAAACTGGAGGCCCGCGACCGGGCGCAACTCGTCGTCATCGCCTACCGTACGGGCCTGGCCCACGCCGCCCCCGACGGCGGCACCGACCACCTGTCGTAGTCCCACAGGCGGTCGGTGCCGTATCAGGTCACGGTGTCGGGGCGAATTCGGGCAGCGTAAGAGCTGAGTGGGCGGGTCGTGGTGTCGCGGAGGGCATGGTGACGAGGCCACGCAGCATGGTGTTGCGTTGCTCCAGGGCCCGCACCGTGGTGGGGAAGAGCGTGGCCGCGCCGTTGTCGACCAGCGCCTGATTCATGGCTACGAACTCGCGGACGTCGCGTTCGTAGGCGGCGAAGGCCGCGGTGTGGTCCCGGTGCGTGGCCAGGGCGTTGGCGAGCATGTAGGCACCGACGAGCGCAAGGCTTGAGCCTTGACCGGTGAGGAACGAGGGTGCGTACGCGGCGTCGCCGACGAGCGCGACGCGGCCGCTGGACCAGTGGGGCATGCGGATCTGACCGGCCGTGTCGAAGAACAGGTCATCCGCGTCGCGCATGGCGTTGACCATGCCAGGGACCTCCCATCCCGCGTCGGCGAAGACCGTGGCGACCAGGTCCCGCTGGGCGTCGGGGTTCCGGAGGGCATCGAGCGGCGGTTCCGGCTGGTGAAAGTTCAGGAAGGCGTGCAGCTCGTCGTTGTCCCCGACGGCGTAGAGGGCCGCGGCTCTCCCCGGGGTGTTCCACATCATGAGCTCGCGGGAGAGCCCGAAGGTGTTCGGCATGGTGAAAATGGCGAAGCAGTAGCCGAGGTAGCGGTGGAACTGTGTCTCGGGGCCGAACACGGACTCCCGGGTGTGTGAGTGCATCCCGTCGGCGCCGACCACCAGGTCGAACGTGCGCCGTTGCCCACTGTGGAAAGTCACGTCGACCCCTTGTGCGGACTGGTCGAGGGTGTCGATGGAGTCATTGAACAGGAATTCCACGTCGTCGCGGACTTTTCCGTAGAGGCTCGCGGCCAGATCCCCACGCCGCACCTCGACGTCCTGTCCCTCGACACCACCGGCAACGGCGTCCGGGCTGAGCGAGGCCACTTCACTGCCATCGGCGGTGAGGAAGGTACAGCGACGCGAGTCGATGTGCGCGTCCTGCAGCTGCGGCAGTATCCCCATCCGCCGGACCACCTCTATCGCGGTACCGCGGACATCGATCGGGTAGCCACCGGCGCGCAGTGCGCCTGCCTTCTCCACCACGGTGACCGCGCATCCGGACCGGTGCAGCCAGTACGCAAGGGCGGGCCCGGAGATACTGGCCCCGGAGATCAGAACGGTGCGCTTCGCGGGAGTCATGCCTGGGTTCCTTTCTTGGTGATACGGACAACGAGCAGTGACAGTGCGGCGACGAGGCCGGCGAGGGCGAAACCTGTGACGAAGGCCGATTCGGCCGGCTGGCCCGTCATCGAGTCGGCCCCGGCGTCGAGGATCGCGCCGGCGACCTGGGAGCCCACGGCGACGCCGATCACGCGTGTCACCACGAGCAGGCTGGTGGCGATGCCGGTGTCCCTGGTCTCGACGGCGATGGCGGTTCGGGTGAGCAACGCCGTGGTACCGATGCCCGCGCCGATGGCGGCCAGCACCTTCGCGAGGACGAGCTGCCACTCCGCGGTGTGCAGCGACACCACGGCGATCATCGTGGCCACCGTGACGACGGCGCCCACGACGAGCACGGCACGCAGACCGAAACGCCGCGCCGCGATCCCGCCGACCGAATCGCTCACCGCCCCGGCGATGGCGCCGGGCAGCAGGAACAGCCCGATGTCGGTGGTGTCGGCTCCGAAGCCGTACCCGTCGGCCGATACCGCGAACAGCTGCGGGAGCAGAAAGGCCACCATCCCGAAACTGGTGGTGATGACGAGGGTGAGCACGCACGAATGCCACATGGCGGGCTTTGCCAGCATGCGCAGATCGACCATCGGCGAGGCCGCGCGGCGCTCGACGGCGACCCATCCGGTCGCGAGGGCGGCCACGGCCACCGCGATGGCACCGACCGCGAGTGGCGGCAGTCCGGCGCCCGTCACCTTCACGAGCCCGAGCATGAACGCGAGCAACGTGCCGCTCAGCAGAGCCATACCAGGCCAGTCGATCCTGTTGTCCGACTGGACCGGCGGATCATGTGGCATCAGCCGAGCCACGACCGACGTCATCGCGATGATCGCGATCGTCGGCAGCGCGAACATCCAATGCCAGGACAGTCCTTCCGCGATCGGCCCGGCAAACAGCGTTCCGACCATGCCGCCGCCCGTGAACAGCGCCATGACCACCCCGAGAGCCAGCTGTGACTCTCCTGCCGGGAGGTGTTTGCGCACCAGGATGAACGAGAGGGGCAGCGCACCCACCATGACGCCCTGCAATACCTGACCGAGCAACAACACCGTCAGATTCGGCGCCAGGGCGGCCAACAGACCACCGGCCGAGACCACGGCCATCAGCCGGACCAGCACCCGCTTTCCGCCGTAGCGGTCGCCGAGTTTGCCCGCGACGGGTGCGACCACCGCGCCGGTGACGAGTAACGTGTTGCCGATCAAAGCCCCTTCGGCAGGACTGACCCCCATCTCACGTTGCAGCAGCGGGAGCGCGGGCTCCACCACTGACTGCAGGGTGCCGAGGGAGAGTGCCAGGATGCCGAGGGCGCCGATAGACAGCCTCTCGACGCGGACCGGGGAAACCACAGCTTCGGACATGGACGTCCTGTTCATCGTTGGTTGCGAGCGAGCGCGCGGACCTGCTTGACGCGTGCGCCGCTACCGCTGGGCAAGGGGGAAACGCGCGGGATTCACGCGCCTCCAACCCTTCCCTCCAACGCCCCTTCCGGGCATCGTCCCTGGCCGCCGTCTTCCCCTGGTGCCCCCGGACCAGCCACTCACCTGTCCTGGTGCCTACGCACTACAGGCCTCAGTGCGGAACCTGTGGGACCCACGGGCCCTCGAGTGTCGGCAGGAGCAGGTCGAAGTGGTCCTCGATCGTCTGCGCGACCGCGTCGAGATCGGCATCCTCGTCAAGGCCCCAGCAGCGACTGGCCACTCGTGTCACCGCGGTGAAGACGGCCACCACCAGCTTGGGACGGGGATCGGTGTCGTAGTCGACACCCTCCCTTCGGGCGATTTCCCGGCCGAGGCGTTCCTCGAACGCCATGGTGCGCTGAGCGTGCGCGGCGCTCAGGCCCGGAGCGGTCTCGACGATGCGCAGGATCCGGGCGAGTGCGGTGACTCCGCTGATCCGCTCGGTCTGCTCTTTGACGTCTGCCCAGGTCTCCCGCACCGATCCGCGCAGCGCATCCAGCGGGCCTTCGCTCGGGGGGCGTTGGGCGAGCAGTTCCAGGACGCGCTCGTCGATCTCGGTCACGGGGGCGAGGGCGACGTCCTCTTTGCCGGCGAAATAACGGAAGAACGTGCGCGGTGACACGTTGACGGCGGTGACGATCTCGTCCACCGTCGTCTTCTCGTAACCCTGTTCCGTGAACAGGCTGATCGCGGAGCGGATCAGCGAGTCGCGGGTGAGTTGCTTCTTCCGTTCCCGCAGTCCGGGTTCGCCCGCCTCGGCTCCCAGCTTCACCTGTGGCCAACTCCTTGTACCGCGACCGATGGGGGAGACCATTGTGTCAGAAAATCATGGCACAAGGTGTCTACTGACAGCCGTTGACGTTTGTCATTGAGTGCCATATCTTCGGTCGTCATCGGATGGCTTGTGGCTTGGGTCCATGGTCCGGAAGGGGAGAGGCAAGGCATGCAGACCGTCGTCATCACCGGTGGCACGGATGGCATCGGACGTGGGATCGCCCTGCACTATTTGAGTGAGGGCGCCAGGGTCGTGGCCATCGGGAGCACCCGGCAGAAAGGGGAGGCGTTAATCGAGGAGGCCCGCAAGATCTCGGCAGCGGACCGGGCCCATTTCCTCGCGGTCGACCTGACGTCGATGTCGGCCACCAGGCGTCTGGTGGAAGAGATCGAGAACACGTACGCGTCCGTGGACAAACTCGTCCTGTGCGCTCAGCGTTACAAACTCTTCGGTAAGCGTTCGGTGACGGCGGAGGGGTTCGAGCACAGCTTCGCCCTTTCCTATCTGAGCCGGTTCGTATTGAGCTACGGCTTGCGGGACGCGCTGGAGTGCACCAAGCGGCCGGTGATCATGAATGTGGGCACTCCTGGCGTGCGTCTCGGCAAGATCCACTGGGATGACCTGCAGCTGGAGCGCGGCTACAACGGCAACAAGGCCACGCTGCAGTCCTTCCGGGCCAACGACCTCCTGGGCGTGGGTTTCGCCGAGACCTACGACAAAGGCTCCGTGACGTACGTCGGATACAACCCGGGTGTGGTCTCCACGGGAATGCCGAACTCGTTGCCGTTTCCCATGAAGGTCATGACCAAGGCCATGTTCGCTGTGGCGGCGACGTCGGTGGACAAGGCGATCAAGCCCATGGTTGAACTGCTCGACAGTCCGCCCGCCGAGCTTTTCGCCGCGTATTGGAAGAAGAAGTCGGTGAACACCCGCGGCAAGGCGTTCGATGTGGCGGACGCGCTGCGTTTGAAAGAGATCACGGAGCAGTTGGTGGGTATGTGATGAGCGGCGTCAAGCAGTTCGAGGCAGCCACGGGTGCCCGGCGGCGGGGGAGGTGTGACCCGTTATGCTGCTACTGAACCCGTCCCAGGCACTCCATCGTTCTTCCGGCCACTCACTGACACACGACCCCATGAGCGGCCCCGGCCTCGGCCGGGGAGTACGGACAGGAAAGGTACGTGAGTGGCGAGGGCAGGCGGATCGCTGACCCGTAGTGGTCTGCGTGGCCGGGAGGCCGAGCTCGAAGAGCTTCAGGCGCTGATCGCCTCGGTGGCCCGCACCGGAAGCGGCGGGTTGGCCCTGATCCAGGGGGAACCGGGCATCGGTAAGAGCACGCTGCTCGCCGAGGCCGTCTCCGAGGCCAGGGCGGCGGGATTCTCAGTCGGCGTCGGCAAGGCCGATGAGCTTCATCACATCGTGCCGCTCTCGTCGTTGGCGGCCTGCGTCCTGCACGGCGATCAGCCGCTGCTGTCCGGCGATGCCTTTGCCGATCTCGCCCGCAATCATGATCAGCGCATCTGGCTGGTGGAGCGCCTGGCGGAGGCGATCGAAGCCAGAGCGGGCAGCGTGCCGGTGCTGATCGGCCTGGACGACGTGCAGTGGGCCGATCCGCTGAGCCGGTTCGCCCTGAAGCAGCTTCCGGCACGCCTGCGCACCTCGCCGGTGCTGTGGCTGCTGACCGCGCGACGGGAGCCCGCGGGCCCAGCGGAAGAGGTCGTCGCGGCCGCGACCGGCAACCTCCCGACGGTCACCGTGCCCTTGGGGCCACTGTCCGGCGCGGCCATCGATCAACTGGTCGGCGACACACTCGGGGCAGCGGTTGACGAGCAGGTACGGGACTTGCTCGAGGGAGCCGGCGGGAACCCGTTTCTGGCGGTCGAGATGCTTGCGGGCCTGCGGACCGCCGAGGCATCGGACGAGCTGGTACCCCCCGCCGAGCTTGTGCCCCCCGGGCTCGTGGTGGGTGTGCGGGGCAGGCTCAGGTCCCTGCTCCCCGGCACGCTGCGCTTCCTCCAGATGGGAGCGGTGCTGGGACGCAGTTTCGGTTTCCATGACGCCGCCGCGCTCTGCGGTCGGCCGGCCGCCACATTGATCGAGGCGCTCGAGGAAGCCGTGCGCGCCGGACTCCTGGACGACGACGGCGATCAGCTGGCCTTCCGGCATGATCTGCTGCGCCAGGCGGTCTACGTCGACATCCCGCCGTCAGCCCGGAAGGCTCTGCACCGAGAGGCTGCCCGCCACCTTGTCTCCGCGGGCCACCAGCCGATCGACGCGGTGCCGCACATCCTCAGGGGAGCCCTGCTCGGAGACGAGGAAGCCGTGGCGCTGCTGCAGCGAGCGGCCGACGACGTACTGTCGGTCACGCCGGGCCTCGCGGCCGACCTGATGACACGCGCTCTGGAACTGGTGCCTCCAGCACTGCTGCTGAGGTTCACCGTGGGTGAGCGGGCGATCCTCTCCCTGACACGGGCCGGCCGGAACCGCGAGGCGCTGTCGGCAGGCGACCGGCTGCTGGCCGGCCGGCCGCCGCTGGAGGAGTTCAGCCGGCTGCAGGCCGCCCTCGGCGGGGCGCTGTGGAACATGGATCTCGCCGGCGAATTGCGTCGCCGGACCGAAACCGCCCTCGCCATGGGGGGCGCCGCCCCGGAGATCGGGGCGAGGCTGGCCGCCCTGCACGCCCTGGCCTTGTCCCGGGATCATGATCTCGTCGCCGCGCGTGAGGCCGGAGAGACCGCGCTGCGTGCCGCCACCGCGGCCGGTGACCGGGAGGCACACGTCCTGGCCCTGTCCGGGCTCGGCGAGATCGCGCAGAACGCGGGTGAGAACGCGGTCGCGCTGGGGCGCTTTGCCGCGCTGAGCGCCATCGACTCCGCCTTCCTTCCCGAAGAGATCGTCGCGCATCTGCACATGGACGACTTCGAGGCCGGCGAACGGCTGCTCTCGCAAGCGGCGGCGCGCGCCGGGGCGATGCGTCAGGCCATGATGCTGTGGGCACAGGGCCTGCACGATCTGGGCCTCGGCCGGCTCGACGACGCCGAGGCCGACTTCATGACCATGGAGCGCCTGGAAGACGAGGTGCAGATACCCGTCCAGCAGGTGAACGGTCGCGTGATCTGTTCCCGGATCGCCCTGCTGCGCGGCGACCGGGAAGCGGCGCGGGAGCACCTGGTCGCAGCGCGGGAAAGGCTGGCGGCCAAACCGAACCCGGGCAACACGGCCGCGGTGCGCTTCCTGGAAGCGGTCCATGCCGAGGCCGACGGGGACGTCGGGCTTGCCGTCGACAGGATTCGCCAAGTGCGGCAGCAAGGTGCCTTCATGCGGTGGCGGCTCTTGCGCGACTGGGTCGATTCCGCGATACGCATGGCCCTGCGCGGCGCGGACCACGAGCTCGCCGAGGACCTTGCCGCACAGGCCGCAGCCCATGCGAGACGCAACGCCGCCGTGCCGACCGCCACGGGCATCGCGGCGCAGGCCCTCGGGCTCGTGAAAAACGATCTCGCCATGCTCGAACGCTCCGCGGAGCTGCTGAAGGCAAGCCCTCGCCCGCTGGTCCGGGCCGCCGCATACGCCGATCTCGGACAGGCACTCCTGGCGGCGGGCCGGAAGCGTGAGGCTGTGGCCGCGCTGACGCACGCCCGTGGCACGTTCGCCGAGTCGGGCGCCCACGCCGCGGCGGCATGCGTACAGCACGCTCTGGAGGGGGCAGGTGCGGGCAGCCCCGGGACGGCGGCCAAGCAGCGCCCCGTCCGCCCCGTCCATGGATGGGGGGCCCTCACGGCCTCGGAGAAGAAGGTCGCACGCCTTGTCGCCGCGGGTCACACCAACCGGTCGGCCGCCGACCTGCTCGTCGTCTCCCCGCATACGGTCAACACTCACTTGACGTCCGTCTTCCACAAGCTGTCGATCAACTCGCGGGTTCAACTCGCGAACCTGGTGATGACCTTGCCCGACAGCTGAGCGGACCTGGCTGAGCGGACCTGGCCGAGCGGACCTGTTGGTACGTTCACGCGATGCGCTGCCCCACCTGAGCGCGCTTGGCTGGCGTATCCCCACAGTCAGTCGGAGGCCACCGGCATGCGCAGATCCCTCCCCGTACCGCCGACCATCGTGCTTGTGCATGGGGCGTTCACCGATGCCTCGTCGTGGGCGGGGGTCATCAGCCGGCTTCACACCGCCGGGCTGACCGTGCGTGCCCCGGCGAACCCGCTGCGTGGTCTGGTGCAGGACGCCGCCTACATCAGGAGCGTGGTGCGGGAGATCGATGTCCCTGTCGTCCTGGTCGGCCACGACTACGGTGGCGCGGTCATCACACATGCCGCCACCGACGCCGACAATGTCGTGGCCTTGTGCTACGTCGCCGCGTTCGGCCTCGACGCGGGCGAGTGTGTCCTGGACATCGTGAACCGCTTCGCCCCCGCGCCGGGGGCCGACGCGACCTTCACCGCCGCCCTCCCCGCCCCGATTTCCGGCGACCCGGACCGCGAGCTCTACATCCGTAAGGAACAGTTCCCGCAGGTGTACGCCGCCGACCTGCCGTCCGGCGTCAAGGAGGTGCTGTCCGTCGCGCAACGCCCGATCGCCTGCGCCGCGCTGACCAGCAGGTCGGGCCCGCCGGCCTGGGCCTCCAAGCCGTCCTGGTACGCCATCGCGACCGCCGACCGGATACTCAACCCCACCGCTCAGCGGTTCATGGCGCAACGCATGGCGGCCACCGAATACGCGCTGGACGGCTCACACGCCGTTGTGCTGTCGCAGCCCGACGCCGTGGTGGCGATGATCCAGGAAGCCGCCGAACAGGGCCGTGACCACCGGGCCGAATGATCCATGTCATCGGCCGGTCAGAGCCGCCCTGTAACATGCGTTCGAGCGAAAGATGCCGGTATGGGTCATCTCGGCGGCGCCCTGGAGTCCGTCCACCCTCGCGACACCGGCTTCGCCCACTGACCTCACTCGGCAAAAGGCACCAGCATGATCTCACCGGCCAGACCGCCGGCGCGGCGGATCGCCGCCCTCCTGACCGGGGCCATCACTCTGGTGGTGGCCGCCACCGGGTGCGGTGGCGGCACCGGCGCCGGATCCGGTGGCGGCAAGGTGACCTCCATCACCGCGCTCGACTACTACACCGACGAACCCGAGCACACCCAATGGGGCGAGATGCTCACCGCCTGTGGCAGGACCGCCGGTGTGAAGGTCGAGCAGACGAGTGTTCCGCCCGCGTCGCTCGTCCCCAAGGTCCTGCGGCAGGCGTCGTCGCGGACCCTTCCCGACCTGCTGATGCTGGACAACCCCGACCTCCAGCAGATCGCACAGACCGGCGCGCTGACCCCCTTGGACCGGTTCTCCATCGACTCCAGCGGCTTCGCCAAGGGCATCCTGTCGGCGGGCACATACGGGGGAAAGGTGTACGGACTGGCCCCCTACGTCAGCACCGTCGCCCTCTTCTACAACAAGGACATGCTCGCCAAGGCCGGTGTCGCCGTACCGAGGACCTGGGGCGAACTGAAGAAGGCGGCGGCCGAGCTGACCCGTCCCGGGCGCTATGGCATGGCGGTCGACGCGAACGCCACCTTTGAGGGCACCTGGCAGTTCCTGCCCTTCCTGTGGTCCAACGGCGGGGACGAGAGGCGGCTGGACACCCCGCAGGCCGCGCGGGCACTCCAGCTGTGGGTCGACCTGGTGAAGAGCGGATCCATGTCGAAGTCGGTGCTGAACTGGACACAGGCCGATGTCCACGACCAGTTCATCGCCGGAAGGACGGCCATGATGGTCAATGGCCCCTGGCGGATCCCCGCCCTGAACAAGGACAAGAACCTGCGCTGGGGGGTTGCCCCCATCCCCGTCCCCCGGGCGGGGCAGAGCCCGGTCACCCCGCTCGGCGGTGAGGTGTGGACGGTCCCGCAGAGTTCTTCCGAGGCCCGGCAGGAGAAGGCCGCCCAGGTCCTCGCCTGCCTGAACAACTCCTCGAACATGCTCACCCTGGCCAAGCAGCACTTCACCGTGCCCTCGCGCACCGCGGTGGCCGCCCGGCGCGCGGAGCAGGTTCCGTCGATGGCTCCCTTCGCCACGAGCGTGGAAACGGCGCGCTCTCGCACCAGCGAGCTCGGCGTCAGGTGGCCCAAGGCGGCGACCGGGATATACACCGCGATCCAGTCCGCACTGACGGGCGAACAGACACCGGAGGAAGCCCTCAGGCATGCGCAGCGGTTCGCGACCGGCAACTGACCTGCCCCAGGCCCCGCCGAAGTCCCGCACCGGGCAGGACGGCGGCGCCATCGCCGCGGCGGAGCGGGCCGCGGCCCGGGCGCGCTGGTGGGAGCGCCTGGCCCAGTGGATGTTCATCGTGCCCGCCGCGGCATACCTGCTGCTGTTCTTCGGCTATCCGATCTTCAGAAACGTCGTGATGAGCTTCCAGCAGTACACGACCACGACGTTCTACACGGGTTCCGCGCCGTTCGTGGGGTTGCGGAACTACTCGGCGATCCTGTCGTCGGACCTGTTCTCCAAGGCCCTGCTGACCACGGTCCTGTTCACCGCCGGCTCGATCCTCGGGCAGTTCGTGCTCGGCCTGGCCTTCGCGCTGTTCTTCCAGCGCCGCTTCCCGCTCGGCGGCGTTCTGCGATCGCTCCTGCTGCTGCCGTGGCTGTTGCCGCTGGTCGTCTCCGGAACGACATGGAAGTGGATGCTCGACCCCGACACGGGAGTCGTCAACGCGGTGCTGCGCGGCCTCCATCTCTCGTCGTCCGGCATCCCCTGGCTCACCGGCACCTCACAGGCGCTCGTGTCGGTGATCCTGATCAACATCTGGGTCGGAATCCCCTTCAACACCGCCATCCTGTACGGCGGCCTCCAGGACATCCCCGCGCACCTGTACGAGGCGGCGAAGCTGGACGGCGCCGGCCCGGTGGCGTTGTTCCGCCACATCACCTGGCCACTGCTGCGGCCCGTGGTGAGCGTCGTGCTGGTGCTTGGCGTGGTCTACACGGTCAAGGTGCTGGACATCATCCTCGTGGTGACGGGCGGAGGACCGGCCAACGCCACGGAGACCATCGCCACGCAGTCCTACGAACTGTCCTTTCAGCAGTTCGAGTTCGGGCGCGGTGCCGCGATGAGCAATGTGCTCATCGTCATCTCGCTCGCCTTCGCCCTCGTCTACCTGCGCGCCGGCCGTCGCGCCCGTAACGTCTGAGAGGCGATTCCATGAAGCGCGCGCCGGGCCGTGGCCGGCTGTCCACCCTCGTCGGGATCGTCCTGCTCGCGGTGATGCTGTTTCCCGTCTACTGGATGGTGAACGCCTCCCTCCAGCCGGCGGGCAACACACTCCAGGGAGGATGGTTTCCCTCCCATCCGGACCTCAGCGGATACCTCACCGCACTGCGCGACCAGGGAGGCAACCTCGTCACCAGCCTCGTCGTCAGCCTCGGCAGCGTGGCGCTCAGCCTCGGGCTCGCCGCGCCGGCGGCCTACGCGCTGGCCCATTTCCCGCTCCGCGGAACCAACCTCATGATGTTCGGCATCCTGATCACACAGATGGTGCCGGGCATCGCCGTGGCCAACGCGCTCTACGGCGCCTACAACGACCTGGGACTCCTGAACTCTTACCCCGGGCTGATCCTCGCCGACTCCACCGCCGGGGTCCCCTTCGCGATCATCATCATGCGTTCGTTCATGCGGAGCATTCCCCGGGAGATCATCGAGGCCGCGCGCGTGGACGGCGCCGGCAGGCTGCGGGTCTTCGCCTCCGTGGTGCTCCCGGTGAGCACCAACGCATTGATCACCGCCGCCGTCTTCACCTTCCTCTTCACCTGGAGCGACTTCCTCTTCGCTCTCACACTGACCACCACGGATACCGTTCAGCCGGTCACCCTGGGCATCTACCAGTACATGGGGGCCCATACGAACCAGTGGAACGCCGTCATGGCCACGTCAGTCATGGCGTCCGTCCCCGCCGCCGTACTCCTCGTCGTCGCCCAGCGCTATGTCGCCGCCGGCGCCACCAGGGGGGTCGGCAAGTGAGGGCGGGTCCCGCCCGTCCCGGTCCCGTACCCGTGATCTAGCGGATTCACGCGATGTGCCGCCCCGCCGCCGCTGGCACGGTGATGAGGAAGGCTCACCGATCGAAGAAGGGGACGGACGGATCTGATGTCGCCCGACGTGCTGGTCCAGGAACGAAGCGCCCCCGGCAGCTTCCACACCACCGAATCGCTGCCCGTCCCCCGCAGACGGTCGTACTGGCGTGAAGCCCTGTCCCAAACGTTCGGCGCCGTGGACATGACCGTCCCCGACGAGGTGTACTCCGGCACGATCCGTACGGCACCGCTCGGCCGGCTCCAGGCCGTCACCGTGGACGGCGACTGCCTGTCCGCCCTGCGCACCCGCCGGCTGGTCACACAGGGCCGTGAAGACGAGTACGTGGTCGTCAAACTGCTGGACAGGGGAGTGGCCCGGCTGGAGCAGGACGGCCGTGAGGTGGTCCTCGGACCGGGAGAAATCTTCGTCTACGACATGGCGCGCCCCGTCCGGCTGAACCTTCCCCAGTCCTTCCGGACGAAGTCCCTCGTCATACCGAGAGACGTTCTGGGCCTGAGCGAGTCCGATATGACCCATGTCACGGCGTCCCCGCTCGGCCCCGACACCCCCCTCGGTGGTCTGCTCTCCCCCTTCCTGGCCGGGCTCGTGGACGGCGCGGGAACCTACTCGCCACACACCAGCGAGCGGATGGCCCGTAACGTCGTGGACCTGCTCGGTGTGCTGGCCGGAGAGGTGCTCGGCCGGTCGAACGCGGACACGCCCGCCGGGAACCGGGCACTGCTGCTGCGGATCCAGGCGTTCATCGACCGCCATCTCGCAGACCCCGATCTCACCCCGCAGGCCATCGCCCGAGCCCACCGCATATCCCTGCGCTATCTGCACAAGCTGTTCGAGAGCGAAGACGCCACGGTCGGGCGGTGGATCCAGCGGCGTCGCCTGGAGGAGTGCCGACGCGACCTGGCGTCCCGCGCGAACGGCACCACGATCTCCGCAGTGGCGCACCGATGGGGTTTCAGCAGCGCCGCGCATTTCAGCCGGGCCTTTCGGGCCACCTACGGGATGGCTCCCCGCGAGTGGCGCGACACACAAGGCTTGGCGTCGTAGGGCCCACCACCTCAGTGGAGGGCGGCTCTCTCACCGCTCATCCGGTGCAGGCTGTCATCCTGCACGGTGGCTGCCACGTCGCGTGTCACCCGGTACGGGGCGAGCTCCGCACGTGGTCGTCCATGGCTGATCTCGTCGGCCACCAACCGCCCGAGCAGCGGGGCCAGATTGACGCCGCTGTGGGTCACCACGCTGTAGAGTCCCGGGGCCGCCGGGCTGGTGCCGACCAGGGGGAGACCATCGGTGGGGACGGGGCGGACGCCGATCCGCGCGCCGGCCAGCCGTGTGGAGCGGAGCGCGGGAAGCAGGCGCTGGCCATGACGGTGCAGGCGCTCCTGGGGCGTGAGCCGGTCACCCGGAGCGGGCTCTTGGGGCAGCAAGGCGTCAATGGACCACGAGATCGAGCAGATACGGTCGCCCGGTGCGGGCCGCAGATCCACCTCGGGCGTGGTGAGAATCGCCTCCAGCCGAGCCTCGGGCACCGGGGTGGTCTCACCGACCAGGCCCGGCACGCGGTCCATCGGAAGGCGCATGCCCGCGAAGCCGGCGATCCGGTCCGCGTCCGGGCCCGCGCAGTTCACCACCCAGTCGGCCTCCCAGCAACGCGACTCGGTCCGCACACCCCGCACCCGGTCACCGTCGAGCGACAGACCGGTGGCCCGCAGACCGTAGTGGATGTCCGCCCCGAGCAGGGCGGCCCGGTCGAGCAGTGACCGCACGAACAGAGGGGCGTCGTACCAGGCGGTGCCGTCGTGGACGACGATTTCCTCCGCGGAGCAGGCACCGGGGTCCACGGTGGGTGCCAGTTCGCGCAGTTCTGCCGGGTCCGCGATCCGGCACGGGTGACCCCAGGAGCGCAGCCGGGTGGCCCGGTCCCGGAGCGACCGCTGTTCGGCCGCCGTGTCGGCCCACTGCACCGTGGGGGCCGCATGGCGCCATGAGGCGCCGCCCAGTTCCGCGGTCAGTTCGGCGTGGAGGGCGGCGCTGCGACGGTTGAACTCGTAGTAGCTGACGGGGGTTTTGAGGTGGGTGACGTCCATGGCGAAGGTCGCGCTGGACGTTCCCGCGGCGGGGCCGCCCGCTTCGATCACGGTGACGTCGGCGCCGGCCAGTGCCAGGTGATAGGCGACGGAAGCGCCGATCACACCGGCACCGAGGACGATGACACGGGACACGTGGGTTCCTTAAGGGTTGATCAGAGCTGACCAGGTGTCAGCGATGGGTCGGCGAACGGGTTCAGCGGACCTTGCGGAGAAACGCCTGGGTGCGTTCGTGGCGCGGTGAGCCGATGACGGCGTCGGGCGGACCCGACTCCACCACGACCCCGCCGTCCATGAAGGCCAGCGAGTCGCACACCTCTCGCGCGAAACCCATCTCATGGGTGACGACGATCATGGTCATACCGTCCCGGGCGAGCGCCCGCATCACATCGAGGACCTCGCCCACCAACTCGGGATCGAGGGCGGAGGTGGGCTCGTCGAAGAGCATCAGCTCTGGTTCCATGGCCAGTGCCCGGGCGATGGCCACCCGCTGCTGCTGGCCTCCGGACAACTGGGAGGGGTAGCTCTCGCACTTGTCCGCCAGGCCGACCCGGGTCAGCAGCCTCAGCGCCCGTGCCCTGGCGATCTCCTTGCGTTCCCTGGCGACCCGTACCGGCGCTTCCATGACGTTCTGCAGCGCGGTCATGTGGCGGAAGAGATTGAACTGCTGGAAGACCATCCCGATGCCACGGCGCTGCTCGGCCACCGCCTTGTCGGAGAGTTCGTGGATCCTCCCTCCGCGCTCCTCGTACCCGATCAGCCTGTCGCGTACGTACAGACGGCCCGCGTCCACCCGCTCCAGATGGTTGACACAGCGCAGGAGGGTCGATTTGCCCGATCCGGACGGCCCCACCAGACAGAGCACCTCGCCCTGGGCCACCTGAAGATCGACGCCCTTCAACACCTCCACGGGCCCGAAGTTCTTGCGTACCCCCTCGGCCCTCACCACCGCGGTCATGACGAGCCGTCCTTCCGGAAGACGCGCTCGAGGTAGCGCTGGGCCACCGTGAGCACGGTGGTGGCGACGAGATACCAGATACAGGCGACCGTGAGCAGCGGAATCTGCGCGAAGTTGCGGGAGTAGATGCCCTGGACGGAGGTGAGCAGTTCGGGCACGGCGATCGCGAACACCAACGAGGTGGTCTTGAGCATCGAAACCGCCTGGTTGCCGGTGGGCGGAATGATGACCCGCATCGCCTGCGGCAGGACGATCCGCCGCATCGTCTGGCGCCGCGTCATTCCGAGTGCGTGCGCCGCCTCGGTCTGCCCGTCGTCCACCGAGGCGATACCGGCGCGTACGATTTCGGCCATGTACGCGGCCTCATGCAGCCCGAGTCCGAGTACGGCCGCCGTCATCTGGGTGATGAGCTGGTTGGTGTCGGCCTCGATGAAGGTCGGGCCCCACGGGATGCCGAGCCCCACCGTGGGAACAACGGCGGACAGGAAGTACCAGAACAGCAGCTGGACGAGGAGCGGGGTGCCGCGGAAGACCCAGATGTAGAAACCGCTGAGCGCCGACAGCAGCGGATTGGACGACATCCGCAGGATCGCCAGGACGATGCCGCCCACGATCCCGATGACCATGGCGAGCACCGTCAGCACGGCGGTGGTCCGCAGTCCCTCGAGCACCGCGGGAGCGAAGAGGTATTCCCCCACCACGCCCCACTGCATGCGCGGATTGGTCGCCCACCCCTGGACCAGGAAGACCACCAGAAAGGCCATCACGGCGGACGCGCACCATCGGCCGGGGTGGCGCAGCGGAACGGCCCGGATCGGCATGCCCTGGTCGGCCGGGCGCGCCGCCGTACCACCGTCCTGTTTCAGCACCTCGGTGGTGGACTGCGGCGACCGTCCGCTCATGAGGCACCGCCGTTGACGGTGGCGCGGTCGAGGGCGCCGGAGGACAGCTTCCAGGCCTGGAGGATCTTTCGGTAGGTGCCGTTGCGCATCAGCTCGTCCAGGGCGCCCTGGACGGCCTTGACCAGCGACGTGTCCTGCTTGTCGACCAGGATTCCGTACGGCAGGTACCGGTAGGGCTCGCCCACCTTCTTCAGCTTCCCGGCGGACTTCCCCGCGTGGTAGACGACGGTGGGGGTGCCGCCGACGAAGGCGTCCGCCCGCGAGGTGGACAGGGCCTGGATACAGCCGACCGTGTCGGGGAAGACCAGGGGCTTCACCGCCGGCTTGCCCGCCTTCCGGCACTTGTCGGACTGGGCCTTGGCGTCGTCGACCTGGGCGGTGCCCTGCTCCACGGCGGCGGACTTGCCGCACAGATCGCCGAGCGAGCCTATCTTCGTGGCGTCCTGCGCCTGCACCAGAATCGAGCTGCTGGTTTTGAAGTAGTCGACGAAGGTGATGTGCTCACGCCGCTCGGGCTTGTCCAGCATGGCCTGAATGGCGAGGTCGTAGCGGTGGGCGTGGACGCCGGCGATCAGGCTGTCGAAGCTGGTCTGGGAGAATTCGACCTTGACGCCCAGCAGCTCGCCGATGGCCTTCATCAGGTCCGGCTCCATGCCGATGACCGTTTTGTTGTCGCTGTCGAGGAAGACCAGCGGCGGATAGTTGTTGCCCTGTGCGACGGCCAGCTTGCCGGACTTCTTGATCTTCGCGGGCAGCAGATCGTGCAGCCGCTGGTCCACCTTCTGCTTCGGGGCGGTGGACTTCGACTCACCGCTCGTCGGGCCGCACGCCGTCGTGGCCGCGAGCCCTACCAGGACGAGAGACATCAGCGCACGTCGAACGGCCATGAGGGCCCCTCTCTCATCGGGTTGGCTGGATTTGGCTCCCCACAATGTGCGGGACGCCCACCACCGACGCAAGATCGTTCAGGATGAGCATTACCGACCCTGTTGTTCAGCTGAGCTGATGCTCGGGGCCCCCGTCGATCCCTCCCCGCCACGTCGGACGTGTTCGGGGCGGAGCCGCCGGAAGAAGCTCGAGGAACAGACCATGGTGCTCATGGCGCACCAGGCGTTAAGTTCGGGCGATGCTGACCCCGACGCAGCTCATGGCCCTTCGCGAGGTCGTGGCCACCGGCTCCCTCCGGACGGCTGCCAGAAAACTGGGATTCACGCCATCGGCCGTTTCCCAGCAGATCTCATCCATCGAGCGCGCGGTGGGCGTCAAGCTCTTCGAGCGCACTCCGCGCAGCGTGCGGCCCACACCGGCGGGCATCCAACTGGCGCGCCGCGCCACCCGGTTGCTGGCGGATCTGACGGCGGCGGAGGACGAGATGCGCTCGTTCGCCTCGGCTCAGCGCGGCCGGCTTCACCTGGGCAGCTTCTGGTCGGCCGGTTTCAAACTCGTCCCCGCGCTGCTCGCCGCCTTCCTACGGGACCGCCCCGACGTGGACATCCGCTACCAGGAAGGCGATCCACCGGTCACGGTGCCCGCCGTCCTCGACGGACGGCTGGACCTCGCCGTCGTCTTCGAATACGGAACGGTGCCGCACAGCAGCTGGCAGAGCGACCTGGACCTGACGCCGCTCCTGGAAGAGCCGCTGTATCTGCTGCTGCCCACCGGCCACCGGCTGGCGCACCGCAAGCGCGTGCAGATCAGCGAGCTGGCCGATGAGCGCTGGATCTGCTTCCTGGAGGACACGGACGCTGCCCGCTCCCTGTTCCGGATCTGCGCGGCCTCCGGTTTCCACCCCGATGTGCTCTTCCGCACCAACGACTACAACCTGCCGTTCGAGCTCGTCCGCAAGGGCCTGGGCATCGCGATCATTCCGGAGTTGGCCATGATCGAGTCCTCGGATGTCCATGTGATCCGCCTCGCCGACCCCTCCCATGTGCGAAGAGTCTCCGCGGTCCGCCGCGCCGCGGACCCGAACCCGCTGCTTGACCAGGCCATCGCCATGCTGCGCACGGCGGCGGACGGTGTCGAGCAGCGGTGGCTTCAGGCCGAGTTTCCGGTGGCCCTCTGAGACCTGTGGGTATGGCCACCGACGTCGCCCCCGGGCTGAGCGGGGCGGCGGGGCAGGAGGAGAGCGGCCAGGGCGACACCGGCCAGGACCACCGCCCCCGCCGCGGCGTAGGCGCTCTGGACGCCCAGCCCTCCGGCGAGGGGAGGCAGAGCCCCTTTCGCGCCGCCCAGGGAGACGCGGTTGGCCGTGGTCAGCAGGGTCTTCATCCGGCCGCGCAGCTGCTCGGCCGCCAGCAGTGACACGAAGGTCACGGCCAGCACCCCGACCACGTTCGTCGCCGCTCCCTCCAGCACCTTGGCGGCGAAGGCCACCGGTGGCGAGGTCGTCGCGGCGGCCGTCAGCAGGCAGCCGCCCAGCAGCAGCACCGCTCCTGTGGCCACGGCGGGAATCCGCTCGGGCCGGCCCAGGCGGCCGGAGGCGATCAGGGCCGCGGCGGCGGTCTCCCCGACGAGGGCCGCGGCTCCGTAAGGGCCGGCCCACACTTCCGCCGACAGGCCCAGGCGTTCGTCGACATAGGCGACGTACAGGGTGTCCTTGGCCCCCCAGGCGATGCCCGCGACGGTGTACAGCGCGGCCGTGTAGAGGGCCAGCGGCCGCCCGTGCAGATAGCGCAGGCCCTCGCGGAACTGGCGGGTCACGCCGGCTCCGGTACGCGCGGCGGTGGCCGGGGCCGGCAGGCGCAAGGTCTGGAAGGCGACGGCGGTGACGGCGAAGGTGACCGCGTCGGCCACGAAGACGGCCGGCCCCAGCGTCCCGGCGAGGAAGGGGCCGGCGGCGACCCCGGCGGCGGTGGCCAGCCGGCCGGTGAGCGACATCGTCCCGCTGGCCTTGGCCACGGGCACACCGGCGCGGGCGGCGGCGGCCGGCAGGAGGCGGGTCAGGGACCCGGAGAGGGCGACCTCCCACGGCGTGCGGAGGGCCAGGACCAGGGCGTACCACCAGGCTCCGTAGTGGAGCATCAGGGCGGTGAGGACCGCCAGCACCGTCGAGGAGACGACCAGGCCGCGGCGGGCGTCGTAACGGTCCACCAGGACGCCGATCCAGGGCGCGCACGCGACGGTGGCCATCAGCGGGATCCCCTGCACCAGGCCGAGGGCGGGGACACCGGAGCGTACGGTCACCAGATAGGCCACCGCTGCGGCGTTGATCCCCGAGCCGGCCAGCGACACCGCCTGGGCCGCCACCAGTACGCGCAGCCCCGTCATCGCCGCCGCTCGCCGGGGGAGAGGTGGCAGGCCGCGTGGGCGGTGGCGGCGCGGACGGCTTTCCGGGCGGGCAGGCGCAGGCCGTGGAGTGCGTGGGCGAGGGCGGCGGTGAAGGCGTCGCCCGCCCCGGTGGTGTCGGGAACCGGGCCGATGTCCACGGCCGGGGTGTGCCGGCAGTCGGCGTCGTCGGGCGCAAGGGCCAGGCTGCCGTCGGCGCCGAGGGTGAGGACGAGCAGCGAGGCGCGGGAGCGGGAGCGCAGCGCACACAGGAAGCCGGGCAAGTCCTGGTCCGACAGGCGCTCGTGGCTCATGACGAGGGTGTCGGCGGCGAGGAAGTCCTGATCGTAGGGGTGGTCGGGGCCGCGTACGTCCTGCAGGTCCACCACCACCGGTACGCCGAGCCGCTGGGCGACGGGCAGCAGCGGGCGGGAGAAGTCGAGGTTGCCCAGGACGCATACGTCCGCACCTGCGGCGGTGGCGCGGAACGCGGCCGGGTCGAAGGAGACGGCCAGGGCCCCGCCGAGGTCGGTGTTGACCTGGCGACGGCCCGCGGCGTCCACGAGGACGACGGACCGCGGGGTGCGTTCCAGGGACCGGGTGCACAGGCTGGTACCGATGCCCAGGCGGTGTGCGGCGGCCAGCACCGCCTGCCCGGGGGCGTCGTTGGCCAACGGCGTGATCAGCTCGACGGTGGCGCCCAACCGCGCGAGGCCCGCGGCCACGTTGAAGCCCACCCCGCCGACCGTGTCCTCGATCCCGCCGGGCAGATGACGCGCGGGGCTGTAGGGGTGGGGGAAGCCCGCCACGGGCAGCCGGGTCTGCTGGTTGGCGATGCCGACGACGACGGCCCTCATCCGCTCGCCTCCAGCTGCCTTTCCTTCGTCGCCCCCTCCTCCCGCCCTCCCTCCCACGGGCCCGGTACGGCCAGGTCGAGCAGCTCGTACAGCGCGCCGCGGGTGCGGGGCGCGGCCTGACCGGGGTGGCTGACGAACCGGGGCGCGAGGTCGGCGAGCCCCGGCGGCGCCCCCGTCTCCAGGGCGAGTTCGAGGGCCCGCGGCAGCGAGGGCGCGGCCAGTACGGGCGTCATGGCGCGCAGCGCGTCCACCGGGGAACCGGGGGTGACGGCACCCGGTTCGGCGGGGACGGCGACCATCGGCCTGGGCCGCAGGGCGAAGCGCAGGGCGAGCGAGCCGAAGTCGTACACCGCGAGGTCGGCGGCGGCGTACGCGCCCATCCAGGACTGCCACGGCGGGACGAGGCAGACCGTCTCCGGGGCGGCGGCGAGAGCGCGGGCGAGGTGGGGACGGGGGCGTCCGCGCGGGTCCCAGTTGTGGGGGTGTGGTTTGAGGACGACCCGGACGTGTCCGGGCAGCCGACGGGCGCTCTTCAGCAGGGTGGGGCCGTGCCACGCGAGCATCCCGGCATCGCCCCAGGTGGCCGAGAGCAGTACGAGAAGGTCCTCGGGGCCGACGCCCAGCAGGGCGCGGGCGGTGGCGCGGCGCGCGAGGACGGCGAGGAATTCGTCGGTCTCCAGATCCCCGACGACCCGTATGCGCCCGGCGAGCCGAGGGGTGATGTCCTCGGCCCGCTCCCGCCCCTCTTCGCTCGCTTCGAACATGGCGGTGTAGATCGGCTCGCCCGAGCGCAGGACGAAATCCGGGCCGTAGGTGAAGTCCTGGCCCAACGCCTGTTTGCCCGCGCCCACCCCGTGCGGCACGAACACCCGGGCACCGGCCCGGGTGAACAGGTGGGCTCCGCCGTGGTTGCCGAAGACCGCCAGGTCCCAGGGCTCGGCGGTCGCGGCGTCGAACGGCACCAGGGGCAGGCCCCAGCGGCCCACCTCCGCCTCGCAGCCCTGCCCGAAGTGGTCCGGGGCCAGCGTCGCGGCGAAGGACAGGCGTCCGTCGTCCGCCAGCAGCCGGTGCACCCGGCGCAGCGTCCGCAGGGAGACCCGGTTGTGGACGACGTAGAGGACGGCACGTGCCTTCCCCGCGGCGCGGACGGAAGAGGGCCTGATTCCGGGGGATAAACCCACGTGTATTCCTCTCGGCGACAAGATGACCGGACGAGAAAGCAGAGGTTACAACAGTCAATCCATTGGGGTTCAACCCCGTTTCCTTTTTGGGAACATTCGGTAGCAGAAAGCCGGGGGGTACGTTTTTTTGGAAAAGCCTGCAAATCGTGGGGAAGACGAGCCAAAGCGAGGGGAGCGGCCATGCCACCGCTGTACGACGACATGGGCACCGCTGTGCACCTGGCCCGTCCGCCACGCCGGGTGGTGTCGCTGGTGCCGTCGCTCACGGAGGCGGTCGCCGCCGGCCATCCCGAGGTGCTGGTCGGGGCGACGCAGTGGTGCACCCATCCCGGTGATCTGGACGTGGTACGGGTGCGGGGCACCAAGAACCCCGACCGGAAGGCGATCGCCCGGCTGCGGCCGGATCTGGTGATCGCGAACAAGGAGGAGAACCGCGAACTCGACGTCACCCGGCTGCGCGCCGCCGGAGTGCCGGTGTGGGTGACCGTCATCGAGACCGTCCCACAGGCCCTGGACTCGCTCGGGCGGCTGTTCGCCGAGGCGCTTCAAGTCCCGGTCCCCGACTGGCTCGACGCGGCGCGGGAGCTCTGGTCGGGCCCCCTTCCCGAGGTCGCGGTCACCGCGGCGGTCCCGATCTGGCGGGACCCCTGGATGGTGATCGGGAGGTCCACCTTCACCGGCGACCTGCTGCGCCGGGCCGGTATCGCCAATGCGTTTGCCCGGCATGCGGACCGCTATCCGCATATGGCGCTGGATGAGGTCGACCGACCGGACGTGGGTGTCGTCCTGCTGCCCGACGAGCCGTATGTGTTCACCGAGAGCGACGGTCCCGAGGCCTTCCACCGCACACCGACCCGCCTGGTCAGCGGCCGGCTGATCACCTGGTACGGCCCGTCGCTGCTGCCGGCGCACGAGATGCTGAGGCGGCTCGTCGCCGCGCTGTGAGCCGGGAGGGTTCGCCAGCTGTGCTTCTCTTCACACCGATCTCACCTTCAGTAATTTACTAGGACGTCCTAGTATCTTGTTGGTCAGCGTCCCCTCAGCTGTCTGGGAAGGCCCTCATGAGCGATCTGCACCGTCCCGTGCACCCTGTCCGCCTGGTTACGGCTTCGGCGCTGTTCGACGGGCACGATGCGTCGATCAACATCATGCGGCGGATCTTCCAGTCCCAGGGGGCCGAGGTGATCCATCTCGGGCACAACCGCTCCGTGCGCGAGGTCGTGGACGCGGCGCTGGAGGAGGACGCACACGGCGTCGCGGTCTCCTCCTACCAGGGCGGACACGTCGAGTACTTCGAGTACCTGGCCACATCGCTGCGCGAGCGGGGAGCCGACCACGTCCGCGTGGTGGGCGGCGGAGGCGGTGTCATCGTCCCCGAGGAGATCGCCCGACTGCGCGGACGCGGGGTGACGATCTTCTCTCCCGAGGACGGCCAGCGGCTGGGTCTCGCCGGGATGGTCAACTCGGTGGTGCGGGACTGCGATTTCGACCTCTGGGACGGCAAACCGGCCGACGCCGCCGCCGTACTCGCCGGCGACCGGTTCGCGATCGCCCGCGCCATCACCGGTGCCGAGCTCGGCAAGCTGCCCCCGGAGCTGCTGGACCAGGTGCGTGCCGCCGCGGCGGCACGGGTCACGCCGGTGCTCGGCATCACCGGCACCGGCGGCTCGGGGAAGTCGTCACTGACCGACGAGTTGGTGCGCCGGTTCCGTGTCGACCAGCATGACAAGTTGCGCATCGCGGTGATCGCGGTCGACCCGACCCGCCGCCGTGGCGGCGGTGCGCTGCTCGGCGACCGGATCCGGATGAACTCCCTGGACGGCCACCGGGTCTTCTTCCGGAGCCTGGCCACCCGCGGCAGCCGCGAGCTCCCCGAGCAGCTGTCCGACGTGATCGACGTGGTCAAGGCGGCCGGGTTCGATCTGGTGGTCGTGGAGACGCCGGGCATCGGACAGGGGGACGCGGCGATCGTGCCGTTCGTCGACACCTCGCTGTATGTGATGACGCCGGAGTTCGGCGCCGCCTCGCAGCTGGAGAAGATCGACATGCTCGACTTCGCCGATGTGGTGGCCATCAACAAGTTCGAACGCCGCGGCGCCAAGGACGCACTGCGTGATGTGGGGCGCCAACTGGTCCGCAACCGCGAGGCGTTCGGTATGCGGCCCGAGGACATGCCGGTGTACGGCACCTCGGCGGCCACGTTCAACGACGACGGTGTCACGGCGCTCTACCAGTACCTGAGGACCGCCCTGGCCGAGCGGGGCCTGTCGCTGTCCGAGGGCGCGCTGCCGCCGGTCGACGTACGCCACTCCTCGGGCATCCGGCAAGTGGTGCCCACGGACCGGGTGCGCTATCTCGCCGAGATCACCGAGACGGTCCGCCGGTATCACGAGGAGACCGAGCGGCTGGCCGGGGCGGCCCGCAGGGTGCAGCGCCTGGACGCGGTCAGGGGCGAGCTCGTCGAGGCCGGCTCCGACGCCGGGAGCGTGCAGTCGCTGCTGGCGGACGCCCGTAAGCAACTTCCGCACGACGTCACGGAGCAGATCGGGAGCTGGCCGGCCGTCGTGGCCGCCTACTCCGGTGACGAGCAGGTCGTGAAGGTCCGCGACCGGGAGATCCGCACCAAGCTGACCCGCGAGTCCCTGTCCGGCAACAAGGTCCCCCGCGTCGCCCTGCCCCGGTTCACCGACCACGGGGAGCTGGTGCGGTTCTGGCGCCGGGAGAACCTGCCCGGCTACTTCCCCTTCACGGCCGGGGTGTTCCCGTTCAAACGCGACGGGGAGGACCCGGCGCGGATGTTCGCCGGCGAGGGTGATCCGTTCCGTACCAACCGGCGCTTCAAGCTGCTCTCCGAGGGCCAGCCCGCCACCCGGCTGTCCACCGCCTTCGACTCGGTCACCCTCTACGGCCGTGACCCCGGCGAACGCCCCGACATCTACGGCAAGGTCGGCACCTCGGGGGTGTCGGTGGCCACGCTGGAGGACATGAAGGCCCTCTACGACGGCTTCGACCTGGTCGCGCCGACGACCTCAGTCTCCATGACGATCAACGGACCCGCGCCGACCATCCTGGCGTTCTTCCTGAACACCGCCATCGACCAGCAGACGGAAAGATTCCGCACTGCCGAGGGGCGCGACCCGTCACCCGAGGAAGCCGCCGAACTGCGCGGACATGCGCTGGCGAGTGTGCGCGGCACGGTGCAGGCCGACATCCTCAAGGAGGACCAGGGCCAGAACACCTGCCTGTTCTCCACCGAGTTCTCCCTGCGGATGATGGCCGACATCCAGGAGTGGTTCATCGCGCACAAGGTCCGCAACTTCTACTCGGTGTCCATCTCCGGCTACCACATCGCCGAAGCGGGGGCGAACCCCATCAGCCAGCTGGCCTTCACCCTGGCCAACGGCTTCACGTATGTCGAGGCATACCTGGCGCGCGGTATGGACATCGACGACTTCGCCCCGAACCTGTCCTTCTTCTTCTCCAACGGCATGGACCCCGAATACTCCGTGCTCGGCCGGGTCGCCCGCCGCATCTGGGCGGTGGCGATGAAGGAGAAGTACGGGGCGAATGAGCGCAGCCAGAAGCTGAAGTACCACGTCCAGACCTCAGGACGCTCCCTGCACGCCCAGGAGATGGACTTCAACGACATCCGCACCACCCTGCAGGCGCTCATCGCCATCTACGACAACTGCAACAGCCTGCACACCAACGCCTATGACGAGGCGGTGACCACCCCCACCGAGGAGTCGGTCCGCCGGGCCCTGGCCATCCAGCTGATCATCAACCGGGAATGGGGCCTGGCGATGAACGAGAACCCCTTGCAGGGCTCGTTCATCATCGATGAACTCACCGACCTGGTCGAGGCCGCCGTGCTCGCCGAGTTCGAGCGGATCAGCGAGCGCGGCGGTGTGCTCGGCGCCATGGAGACCGGCTACCAGCGCGGCCGGATCCAGGACGAGTCGATGCTGTACGAGCAGCGCAAACACGACGGCACCCTGCCGATCATCGGAGTCAACACGTTCCGCAACCCGCATGCGGACACCGCCGAGCCCGGCACCATCGAGCTGGCGCGCGCCACCGAGAAGGAGAAGGAGTCCCAGCTGGAGCGCGTGGGCGACTTCCAGGCCCGCCACCGCGACCAGGCCCACGCCGCCCTGGTGGCCCTCAAGGACGCGGCGGTGAGCGGCCGCAACGTCTTCGCCGTCCTCATGGACGCCGCGCGGGTCTGCTCGCTCCAGCAGATCACCGAGGCGTTCTTCGAGGTCGGCGGCCAGTACCGGCGCAACGTCTGACCACGGTCACGGTGGAGGTTCAGGCCTCCTCGTCGTCGTCCACGAGGGCGAGCAGCGGGCCCTGCTCGCTCTCGGGGACGTAGCCGGCGTAGTAGTCGAGGAGTTTGCGCCGCGAGATGCGCGCCGCCGCCGCGCCGTCCCGTGCCCGGATCGCCTCCAGCACCTCCTGGTGGTGCTGGAGCGATTCGCGCATGAGCGCCTTGCGGTTGTGCGCATGGGCGACCTTGTCCGAGATCAGCGAGAGGACGGCGCCCCGGACCACCTGGTTGCAGACCTCGATGAGGGAGTTGCGGCTGGCCACGGCCACCGCCTCATGGAACGCGACGTCCGCCTTGCTGAACTCGTCGTACCCCTTCTCGATCGCGTCCGCCATGACGGCGATCGTCCGCTCCATGGCGGACAGCTCTTCCTCGGACCGCAGCCGGGCCGCCAGCATGCTCGCCGAGCCGTCGAGGATCATGCGGAACGAGATCAACTCGGCCATCGACACATTGTCGAACTGAACGAGCCGGGTCATCTCCTTGGTCAGGCCCGCCGAGGAGAACGGCAGGATTTCCGGGCCGTTCGGGTCACCCGGGCGCGAGCGGATCAGGCCGTTGCTCTCCAGTACGCGCAGGGCCTCGCGTACGGTGGGCCGGCTCGCCCCGAACTGCGTCACCAGCTCTCGTTCGCTCGGCAGGCGCTGACCGGGCTTGAGGTCGCCGCGGGTGATCGCCTGCTCGATCTGCTCGACGATGCGCTGGTAGAGCCGTACCGGCGCGACCTGCTGGAACTGTGCCCCGTCACTCACGGCGTCTCCCCTTCGAGCGTTGTCGTCTTCTCCCCGGTGGTTCCCCCGGTCGTCTCCCCGGGGGCGCTGTCCGGCCAGTGCGGGACCGCCTCGGCAGGCCGGTTCCGTTCGTACCACGCCGCCGCCCGCAGGACACCGAGATCGTCGAATCGGCGGCCCGCGAGCTGCACCCCGATGGGCCGACCGTCCGCCGTCAGACCGCAGTTGACGGTCGCGGCGGGCTGGCCCGACATGTTGTACGGCGCGGTGAAGCCGATGTGGGCCATGGTCTTCGCGTCTTCCAGGTACGGCATCGGCTGCTCGGCGGGGAACGCCGCCACCGGCGCCACCGGCGAAAGCACCAGATCGTACGGGAGCGTCGCCGCCACGGTCCGCTCCTGGATGCGCATGATCTGCTGGTAGCACTGGAGCACCCGGGTGCCCGGCACATCCGCGCCCCCCTGGACCCAGCGGATGATGCTGGGGTGGACGCGCAGCTTGGCGTCCGCCGGCAGGGCGCGGAAGTCGTTCCAGGACCGCACCCGCCAGAACAGATCCAGATCGTCCAGGAGGTCCTGGCTCATGAACGGCTCTACCGGCTCCACGACGGCTCCCGCCGCCTCGAAGAGCGCTGCGGCGCGGTTCACCGCGGCACGGATCTCGGCGTCGCAGGGCTCCCCGCAGCCGGCGTCCAGATGCACCCCCACCCGCAGTCCGCGCACCTCGCCGGCCGGCGCCGACCAGTCGATGTCCTGCGGCGGCAGACTCGACCAGTCCCGGGGATCCGGCCGGCTCAGGACACTCATGAACAGGGCCGCGTCCGCCACGGTGCGCGCCATGGGGCCTGCGGCGCGCCCCAGGTACGGGGCGTCCAGCGGGATCCTTCCGAAGCTGGGCTTGAGCGTGGCGAGCCCCAGCCAGGTGCCCGGCAGCCGGATCGACCCCCCGATGTCGGTGCCGACGTGGAGCGGACCGTATCCCCCCGCGGCCGCGGCCCCCGCGCCGGAGCTGGAACCGCCCGTGGTCCAGGCGGGATTCCAGGGGCTGCGGGTGATGCCGTGCCGGCTGGAGACCCCCGAGGAGAGCATGCCCCAGTCCGGCATCACGGTCGACCCGAGGACCACCCCACCGGATTCGACGACCCGCGCGGTGATGGGGGCGTCCGCCTCGGGGACGACGGGCTCGGTCCCCGCGTTGCCCGAGGGCATGGGGACGCCCCTGCGGGCGACGTTCTCCTTCAGTGTCACGGGCACGCCGTCGATGGGCCCGAGCGGTTCACCCGCCGCCCACCGCGCCTCGCTGGCCAGGGCCGCTTTGCGGGACTCGTCCGGATCCCGCACCCAGAACGCGTTGAGCACACTCTCGCGCGCCTCGATCACCGCCTGGACGGCGTCGTGGACCTGCACGGGCGACAGCGTGCGGTCGGCGAATCCGGCCACCATCTCGACGGCCGGCATGGTGGCCAGGCCCTGTTCGGTGAGCACTTGCACTCTCCCTATCCCCCAGCTGCCGCTGGGCGGTGCCCCCTCGCGATACCCGTCGCATACGAACCCTTGACAAGTACAGCCTCAGTCGTCACGGTACCTGGCAAGTGAGCTTACTGGTCAGGCCAGTGAGAGGGGAAGGTGGCGTTGATGACGAGGGAGACCAAGGTCGTGCGGCTCGCCGTCATACCGGGTGACGGAATCGGCCCCGAGGTCGTCGCGGCGACAGTGCCCGTACTCCGGGCCGCGCTGGAGGCCGACGGCCACCGGCTCGACGTGACCTCGTTCGACTGGGGTGGCGAGCGGTTCCTCCGGCAGGGCGCGGCGATGCCGGCCGATGCGGCCGACCTCGTCAAGCAGACGGACGCCGTGTTGTTCGGCGCCGTCGGACGCCCCGATGTGCCGGATCACGAACTGGTCTGGGGCCTGATCATCGGCCTGCGGCAGCAGCTCGACCTCGCCGTGAACATCCGCCCGGTGCGCGCGTTCCCCGGCGTCCCCACCAAGGTGCGCGACACCGATGGCGTGGACCTGGTCATCGTCCGAGAGAACACCGAGGGCGAGTACGTCGGCGCCGGCGGGGTGGCGCACGCCGGCAGCGGACACGATCTCGGCATCGAGGTCGCGGTGCACTCCCGTCGCGTCATCGAGCGGGCGGCGCACCACGCCTTCGCCCTGGCCGGCCGGCGATCGGGGCGGCTGTGCCTGGTGACCAAGTCCAACGCGATGCGCTACGGCTATCCGCTGTGGGACCGGGTGGTGCGCGAGGTCGGCGAGCAGTACCCGGCGGTCCGGCTGGAAACCGTGTTGGTCGACGCCATGGCCGCCCGTATGATCCAGGCTCCGCGCTCCCTCGACGTGCTGCTCACCAGCAATCTGTTCGGCGACATCCTGTCCGACCTGGCCGCGGTGCTCGCCGGCGGTATGGGCATGGCGCCCAGCGCCAACGTCCTTCCGGGCGCCGACGTGCCGGGTGTCTACGAACCCGTCCACGGCTCCGCACCCGACATCGCCGGGAAGGGCGTGGCGAATCCGGTGGCATGCATGCTCTCCGGGGCGCTGCTGCTCGACGATCTCGGACACACCGGCGCGGCCGGCCGCATCCGTGACGCGGTGGCGGGCACCTTGCGGGACGCCCGGCACCACACGGCCGACCTCGGCGGAAACGCCACCACAGCGGATGTGTCATCCGCTGTCCTGCACACCATGGAAAGCCAGGGGTAGCACCTATGAAAGACAACAAGCAGCTGACGCGACACACCGGGGTGGTCGCGGCCACGCTCGCATCCCTACTGCTGGCTGCCTGCTCGGCCGGGTCCACGACGGACGGAGGTGGCGGCGGTAAGTCCGGGAAGACCGACGACGCCCTGAAGATCGGCCTCAACGCCGAGCCGGCCAACCTCGACATCACCAAGACCGCGGGTGCCGCCATTCCCCAGGCGCTGCTCTACAACGTCTACGAGAACCTGGTGAAGGTGGACCAGTCGGGGAAGATTCAGCCCCAACTGGCCAAGTCGTGGAGCCTGTCCAAGGACCGTAAGACGTACACGTTCCAGTTGGTGAAGGACGCCAAGTTCAGCAGTGGCGCACCGTTCACCGCCGAGGACGCGAAGTTCTCCATCGAACGCGTCAAGTCCGACTGGACGATCGCGCAGAAGGCCCAGATGGACGTCGTCGACACGGTGCAGGCGGTGTCACCGACCGAACTCAAGGTCACCCTGAAGGAGCCGAGCAACGACTGGCTGTACCGGATGACCACCCGCGTCGGCGTGATGTTCAGCCGGACCGGTGTGAGCAAGCTGGCCACCGCGCCGGTGGGCACCGGCCCGTACGAGGTCAAGAAGTGGACCCGCGGCGACTCGATCACACTGGCCCGCCGTGATGGCTACTGGGGGAGCGAACCGCATTTCGCGTCGGTCACCCTCAAGTACTTCAAGGACCCGACGGCCATGAACAACGCGCTGCTCACGGGCACCATCAACGTGATCGGCACGATGCAGACCCCGGATTCCCTGGACCGGTTCGCGAACAACTCGACATACAAGGTCATCGAGGGCACGACCAACGGCGAGGTGCTCCTCTCCCTCAACAACGGCTCCGGCCCGCTGAAGAATCTGAAGGCCCGCCAGGCGGTCCGCTACGCCATCGACCACAAGGCCCTGCTGGACACCTGCTGGGCAGGGCGCGGCAAGCTCATCGGCAGCATGGTCCCGCCGACCGACCCGTGGTACCAGGACCTCTCGAACCAGTATCCGTACGACCGCGACAAGGCGAAGAAGCTCCTCAAGGAGTCCGGTGAGGCCGGCAGTACGCTGCGGCTGCGGATTCCGACGCTGCCCTATGCCACCGCGTGCGGCACCGTGGTCAAGAGCCAGCTCGAACAGGCCGGGTTCAACGTCAAGCTCGATCAGCTGGAGTTCCCCGCCGCCTGGCTGAGCACCGTGTTCAAGAACGGTGACTACGACATGTCCATCATCAGTCACCTGGAACCCCGCGATATGCAGACGGTGTTCGGGGACAAGAGCTACTACACCCACTACGACAACCCCGAATTCCGCGCGTTGCTGAAGAAGGCGGACCGGGGCACCCAGAAGGAGCAGATCACCGCCATGCGGGAGGCCGCCCGGCTGCTGTCCAAGGACGCCGCGGCCGACTGGCTGTTCCTGCTGCCGAACCTGATGGTGGCGGACAAGGACATCACCGGCCTGCCCGTGGACAACGTCTCCGAGTCGCTGGATCTCACCGGCCTGGGCCGGTCGTGAAAGGGCCGGTTGTGAAAGGCGGACTCAACCGATGATCGTCCGTCTGGCGCAGCGGATCGGGATCCTCCTGGCCAGCCTCGTCGTGAGCTCCGTATTGGTGTTCGCGTTCATGGCGGTGTTGCCAGGGGACCCGGCCCGCGTCGCCCTCGGTGTCAGCGCGTCGGACTCGGCGGTGGCGCAACTGCGCGAGCAGTTCGGGCTCGACCGGCCGCTCGTGGTCCAGTACTTCAGCTGGGTCAAGGGACTGGTGACCTTCGACCCGGGCAACTCCTATATCTCACAGACGGCGATCGGCCCGCAGATCGCCGACCGCCTCCAGGTCACCATGTGGCTCGTCGGCGCCGGGATGGCGCTCGCCTGCATCCTGGCGATCCCCATGGGCACGCTCATGGCGGTGCGGCACCGCAAGCCGTCCGGGCTCATTCTCTCGGCCCTGTCGCAGGTCGGCGTGGCCGTCCCGGCCTTCCTCGCGGGCATCCTCCTGGTCACCGTGTTCGCGGTGGGGCTCGGGTGGCTGCCGGCGAACGGCTGGACACCCCCGGCGCAGGATCCGGTCATGTTCCTCAAGCAGTTGGTGCTGCCCGCGCTGTCCCTCGGACTGGTGCAGGGGGCCATGCTCACCCGCTATGTCCGCAGCGCCGTGCTCGATGTCCTCCGGGAGGACTATCTGCGCACCGCCCGTGCCAAAGGACTCCGCCCGACGCGGGCGCTGCTGCGGCACGGCCTGCGGAACGCGGCGGTACCCGTGGTCACCGTCCTGGCGTTGCATCTCGCCACGCTGCTGGTGGGCGCCGTGGTCATTGAACGGGTCTTCGTCATCCCCGGGCTCGGGAGCCTGCTGCTGGACAGCGTCTCCAACCGGGACCTCATCATGGTGCAGGACGTGGTCATGATCATCGCAATGGCGGTGCTGCTGGTGAACTTCCTGGTGGACATCATCTATCTGGTGATCGACCCGCGGCTCAGGGGGGCGGGTGCGTCATGAGCGCTCCGGACACCAAGTCCGCTCCGGACACCAAGGCTGCCGCGTCCGCTGTGCCCGACGTTCGCCGTCGGCGCCGCCCGGTGACGGGCAGCCTGCTGGTGGGCGGTCTCATCGTCGCGCTCGTGTTCGGCATGGCGCTGCTGTCCTTCGTATGGACACCGCACGACCCGACCCTGGTGAACGCCTCGGCGCGGCTGGAGAAACCGTCGCTGGAGTACTGGTTCGGCACGGACAAATTCGGCCGCGATGTGTTCAGCCAGATCCTGGTGGGCTCGCGCACCACGCTGTTCGTGGGCTTCGTGGCGGTGGGGGTCGCCGCCCTGGTCGGGGTGCCCCTCGGTATCGCCGCCGGAATGGCGCCCCGCTGGCTCGGCGAACTGCTGATGCGCGCCAACGACCTGCTTCTCGCCTTCCCGGCGCTCCTGCTGGCCATCATGTTCGCCGCCGTGTACGGCGCCAGCACGCTGGTCGCGATGGTCGCCATCGGCATCGCGTCCATCCCCAATTTCGCCCGGCTGATCCGCGGCGGCACGCTGCAGGTCATGAAGACCGAGTACGTCACCGCCGCGCGTGCGGCGGGCCGCGGCCCGTTCGCGATCGCCGTGCGGCATGTTCTGCCCAACGTCAGCAGTCTCGTCATCGTGCAGGCGTCGGTCGGCTTCGCCATCGCAGTACTCGCCGAAGCCGCACTGTCCTTCCTGGGCTTCGGCACCCCGCCCCCGACCCCGTCCTGGGGCCGGATGCTGCAGGAGAGCCAGGAGATGCTGTCGTCCGCCCCCCGGCTCGCCGTGTTCCCGGGCATCGCGATCGCGGTGGCGGTGCTCGGCTTCAACCTGCTCGGTGACGGCCTGCGCGACCGTTTCGACCCCAAGCTGGAGGACCGCCGATGACCGCGGCACCTGATACGGCACCGGTCCCCGGGCCGGGTTCCCCGGATGACGTCCTGGCCGTGCGGAACCTCGACGTCACGGTGGGCGGCCGCAAGCTCGTCGAAGACGTCGACTTCACCATCCGGGCCGGCGAGCGGGTCGGCCTGATCGGCGAGTCGGGGTCGGGCAAGTCGCTGACCGCGCTGAGCGTCATGGGCCTGCTCCCCGAAGGGCTCCAGGCCACGGGTTCGGTGCGGCTCGCCGGAGTCGGCCACGACCTGGTCGGTGCCGACGAGGCGCGGATGTCCCGGGTGCGGGGCAAGGAGATCGCCATGGTCTTCCAGGAGCCCATGACCGCTCTGAACCCCACGATGCGGATCGGGCGGCAGATCGCCGAGGTGCTGCTGATCCACCGGACCAGGCCCGACCGGGCCTCCGCGCGAGCCGCCGCCGTGGAACTGCTCGCCCAGGTGGGGCTCCCGGACCCCGCGGCCGCCGCGCAGGCCTACCCGCACCAGTTCTCCGGAGGCCAGCGGCAGCGGGTGGTGCTGGCCATCGCCCTCGCGAACGACCCCGCGCTCCTGGTCTGCGACGAACCCACCACCGCGCTCGATGTCACGGTGCAGGCCCGGGTGCTCGACCTGATCGTGCGAGGTGTCCAGGACCGCAGGTCGGCCATGCTGTTCATCACCCACGACCTGGCCGTGGTGGCCACCGCCTGCGAGCGGGTCATGGTCATGTACGGCGGGCGGCTGGTCGAGTCCGGACCGGTCCAGGAGGTGTTCACCCGCCCTCGGCACCGCTACACCCAGGGCCTGATCGGCGCATCGGACCTGACCGTGGTCGACGACCGCGGCCGACTGGCCACGATCCCCGGATCGGTGCCGCCGGCGGGCCAGTTCCCCGCCGGATGTGTCTTCAGAAACAGATGCGCCCACGCGACCGAGGTGTGCGCCACCAGGCCGGAATGGGTCCCGACCGGGCCGGACTCCGGCTACGCCTGCTTCCACCCGGCATCCGAGAGCCCGGCAACCGCGGCTACGAGTCCGGCAGCCGAGAGTGGCGCACAGGCGAAGGGCACACCGATGAACCAGGAGGCCGGCCGTGGCTGAGCAGCCGACCGCCATCAGCGTCCGCGACATCACACGCGTCTACCACCGTCCTCGTACCTCGCTGCGCCACCCCAGCCCGCCGGTGCACGCCCTGCGTGGCGTCAGCTTCGACGTCCCCCAGGGGCAACGGTTCGGCATCGTGGGAGAGTCGGGGTGCGGCAAGTCGACCCTGCTGCGGATTCTGGCCGGGCTCGACCGCCCCACCAGCGGTAGCGTCGCGATCGACGGCCGGGACATCACCGGGCTCAGGGAAAGACAGCTCGGGTTCGTCCGCGAACGGCTGCAACTCGTGTTCCAGGACCCGATGAGTTCGCTGGACCCGCGGATGCGTGTCGGTGACATCGTGGCCGAGCCGCTGGTCGCACAGGGGCACCCGAACCGCCGGGAGCGGGTGGCCGAGTTGCTCGAGGCCGTCGGCCTGCGGGCCGACGCGGCGGACCGGTATCCGCACCAGTTCTCCGGCGGCCAGCGGCAGCGCATCTCGATCGCGCGCGCCCTCGCCCCCCGCCCGAAGATCATCGTGGCCGACGAGCCGGTGAGCGCCCTGGATGTGTCCGTACGGGCCCAGGTGCTCAACCTCATCGCCGACCTCGTCGAGGAGCTGTCCCTCACGCTGGTCTTCGTCTCCCACGACCTGTCCGTGGTCCGCCATGTGTGCGACCGGGTCGCGGTCATGAACGGCGGACAGATCGTGGAGACCGGGCCCACGGAGCAGGTGTACGAGGAGCCGCAGCATTCCTACACACGCAGGCTGATCGCCGCCGTACCGACTCTGGGCAAGGCACTGTCCGGAGCGTCGGCGGCCGACCTCAACCGGGAGTACTGACCGTGACTACCCACGTCGAACCCGCCGGTGGCGAAAGCGCCCAGGTGTTGGAGTTCCCCCAGTTCCCGACGGGGTTGCCCATCGGCGACCACTGGGTGGCGGCGCCCGCCGCCGAGGATGTCCGCTTCCCCTACGACGGGACGCTCGTCGCGCGGGCCCCGATCGGGGACGCCGACCTCGCGCGCCGCGCGGTGGACGCGGCCGTCGCGGTCCGTGAACAGGTCGGCCGGCTCCCCTCGCACACCCGCAGGGCGGCGCTGCTCGCCACGCACGAGGCGATCACCTCCAAGCGCGCGGACTTCGAACGGCTCCTGGTCCTGGAGACCGGCAAACCGCTGGTCGACTGCCGTGTCGAGGTGGACCGCACCCTGCTGACCCTGCTGACGGCGGCCGAGGAAGTGGCCCGGCTGCACGGCGAGACGGTGCCGCTGGACCTGCTGCCGACGGGGGAGGGGCTGCTCGGCTTCTGGACCCGTAAGCCGATCGGCGTGGTGGTGGGCATCGCGGGCTTCAACTACCCGCTGCTGCTCGCCGCGCACAAGGTCGCGCCGTCGCTGGCCGCCGGCTGCCCGGTCGTCGTCAAGCCCGCCCCGCAGACGCCGCTGGCCACCCTGTGGCTGGTGCACCTCCTGCGCGAGGCCCTGCGCGCCGCCGGCGCGCCGCAGGCCGCGGTGCAGCTGGTGACCGGGGGCGCCGAGGTGGGCGCCGCGCTGACCTGCGACCGCCGGATCGGGGCGGTGTCCTTCACCGGTTCCGCCGCCGTGGGCCACCGGATCGCCCGGGACGCGGCCCCCACCAAGGTGCTGCTGGAACTCGGTTCCAACGCCGCCCTGGTGGTCGCCGCCGACGCCGACCTCGACGCCGCCGCCGACGCGGTGGTGCGCGGCGGGTACTACGCGTCGGGCCAGGCGTGCATCAGCGTGCAGCGGGTCATCGTGGTGGACGCGGTGCGCGAGGAGTTCCTGGCCCGCCTGGCGGAGCGGGTGGCCCAGGTGGTCGTGGGCGATCCGCGCGATCCGGACACGAGGGTTTCGGCACTCATCGACCAGCGGTCGACCGAGCGGGTCCGCGGATGGCTGGACGAGGCGGTGGCGGCTGGGGCGTCGCTGGTGGCCGGGGGCAAGGTCACCGACGGGGTGATCGAGCCCACCGTGCTGCTCGACGTGGACCGCGCCCTCCCCGTCTGGGGCGAGGAAGTCTTCGGCCCCGTGGTCGCGGTACGGTCCGTCCCCGATCTGGAGACGGCCTTCGACCTGGTCAACGACTCGCGCTACGGACTGCACGCGAGCGTCTACACCAGCGCCCTCGACACCGCGTTCGCCGCTGTCGACCGCCTGGAGGTGGGCGGAGTGGTGGTCAACGAGGTGCCCGGTTTCCGTTCCGACGTCATGCCGTACGGCGGTGTGAAGGACTCCGGGGCCGGACGGGAGGGCCCGAGGTTCGCCATCGAAGAGCTCACCGTCACCCGTATGGCAGTGATCCGCCCGACGACAGCTCAGACGACAGCTCAGACGACAGCTTCGACGACAACTCCGACGACAAAGAAGCCGTGAGGACCATGCAAGCTAAGGACCGCACCGATGCGGTGGACGCCTACTCCCGCCTGTTCAGGCTCGACGGCCGCAAGGCCGTCGTGGTGGGCGCGGGCAGCGGGATCGGCCGCGAGAGCGCCCTGGCGCTGGCCGCGCACGGCGCCTCGGTGGTGTGCGCGGACCGCGATCTGACGGCGGCCACGGCGTCGGCGTCGATGGGGCCGGGCCTTGTCCCGTACGCCCTCGATGTGCTCGACGGCGAGGCGGTGACGCGCGCCGCCGAGGAGCTCGGCCCCGTCGACGTGCTTGTTTTCACCGCCGCGACGAACGTGCGCAAGCGCCTGCTCGATTACACAACGGAGGAATTCGAGCGGGTCGTGGCGCTCAATCTGCGCGCGTCCTTCGACCTGGTGCGCGCGTTCGGCCGTGGCATGGCCGAACGCGGCAGGGGAAGCATCATCGGCTTCAGCTCGATCCGCGCGGTGGCCGTCGAGCCGGGGCAGGGGGTGTACGCGGCCACGAAGGCGGGCCTGGTCCAGCTGGTACGCACCGCGGCGGCCGAACTGGGCCCGTCGGGGGTGCGGGTGAACACCATCGCCCCGGGCATCGTGGACACCCCGCTGACTACGCAGATCAAGACCGTGCCGGAGTGGTCGGAGGCCTACGCGACCAAGAGCGCCCTGGGCCGCTGGTCCCGGCCCGACGAGTTGGCCGGCGCCGTCGTCTACCTGGCGTCGGACGCGTCGTCCTTCGTCACGGGGAGCCAGCTCTTCGTGGACGGTGGCTGGACGGCGATCGACGGGCGTTTCACACCGCCCACCTGACCGGCCTGACCAACTGGGAGCGACGCGGGCCCCGAAGGGCTCCGCGTCGCTCCCAGTCGTATGGCGGCGGGAGTCAGTCGATCCGCTCGAAGGGCTCCGTGTCCTCTTCGTCCGGAGCGACCGTGAACACCACCTTCTCGAACCCTCCGGTGAACGCGAATTCGCCCTCGTAGCTGGAAGAAGAGGGCGACAGGGTGTCCCGGCCGATGTCGAGGCCCTGCCAGCCCAGAAAGTGTGGGAGCACCCGCGGAATGGGCTCGGAGCCGACCGGCCGTCCCGACACGTACAGATGTCCGGTGCCCCGCATATCACCGGTCTTGACGAATTCGAAGGTCAGCTCCGCCGGGCCGAGCGGGAGTTCTTCCGTGGAGGTCACCGTGTACCGGGTGCCGAGGAAGTTGTACTCGTAGATCAGCCGGTTGTCCTTGACGTACAGGACGTATCCGCTGCTGATATTGCCCAGGGACACCAGGACACCCTCGTCCGACGCGGCGGCCCGGTCGACGAACGCGGTGATGCGGTGTCCGCGGTTCATCACCGGTGGGACCGCGGCGATGGGCAGATGGGCCATACCGGGGTAGTAGGTGAAGGTGGTGCGCATCCGCGGGGAGCCGGGGCGCGGAATCTTCGCCCGGTAGGCGAACCCTTGGTCGTCCAGGGGCAGCACATCGTACTTTCCCGCCTCCACCCAGAAGCGGGAAATCATCTTCTGCAGCTGCTCGGGCCGCTGCTGCGCCAGGTCGTCGCACTCCGAGAAGTCGGTGTCGTGGTGGTAGAGCTCCCACTGGTCCGCGTCGAACGACGTACCGCGCTGGTGGAAGGAGACGGCCTTCCAGCCGTCGTGCCAGATCGCGCGGTGTCCGAACATCTCGAAGTACTGGGCTTCTTTGCGTGTCGGCGCGGTCGGCGAGCCGAAGGTGTAGGCCATGCTCACACCGTGGATCGGCAGTTGCGGAATGCCGTTGTACACCGCGGGGGACTGCACACCCAGCAGTTCGAAAAGGGTCGGGACGATGTCCGTGACATGGTGGAACTGCTGCCTGATCTCGCCGGTGCGCGGCAGCCCCCGCGGCCACCGCACAATGAGCGGGCAGCGGACGCCGCCTTCATGGGTGTTCTGCTTGTAGCGCTTGAACGGCGTGTTTCCCGCCTGTGCCCAGCCCCAGGGGTAGTTGGCATGGGCGCGGGTGGTGCCGATGTCGTCGATCCGCGCGACCATCTCCGCCAGGTCCTCGGCGATGCCGTTCTGGAACGCGGTGGGGTTGAGCGAACCCTTCTGCCCGCCTTCCTGACTGGCCCCGTTGTCCGAGAGCAGGATGGTGATGGTGTTCTCCAGCCGCCCTATCCGCTCCAGGAACTCCATCACCCGGCCGATCTGGTGGTCGGTGTGGTCGAGCATCGCCGCGTAGGCCTCCTGGAGGCGTACGGACAGCTTCTTCTCGTCGTCCGACAGCTCGTCGAAGGGAACGACCCCTGGGTTGCGCGGCGCCAGTTCGGTGCCGGGCGGCAGGATGCCCCGTTCGATCTGGCGGGCGTGGCGGGTGGCGCGCTCGGCGTCCCAGCCGTGGTCGAACCGGCCCCGGTACTTCTCCAGGTACTCCTGGGGAGCCTGGTGCGGGGCGTGTGCCGCGCCGAACGCCAGATACATGAAGAAGGGCTTGTCCGGGGTCACCGACGTCTGGTCCGTCATGAACTGGATCGCCCGGTCGGCCAGGTCCTCGCTGAGGTGATAGCCCTCTTCCGGGCTCTTCGGCGGGTCCACGGCGTGGTTGTCGTAGAACAGCTCCGGATAGAAGCTGTCCGTCTCGGCCTCGAGGAATCCGTAGTAGCGCTCGAACCCGCGGGACAGCGGCCACTGGGTGTACGGCCCGGAGGCGGTGGTCTGCTCCATCGGCGCCAGATGCCACTTGCCCACGGCCATGGTGTTGAAGCCGCTGTCGCGCAGCACCTCGGGCAGGGTCGCGGCGGCCTTGGTGATCCGGCCGCGGCCGCTGGGGAAGCCGGTGTCGAAGTTGGACAGCATGCGCATGCCGACGGAGTGGTGGTTGCGGCCGGTCAGCAGGGAGGCACGGGTGGGCGAACACAGTGTGGTGGTGTGGAAGTTCGCGTAGCGAAGGCCGTCGGTGGCGAGGGCGTCCATGGCCGGGGTGTCGATGTCCGAGCCGAAACAGCCCAGGTCCGAGAAGCCGACATCGTCGAGCACGATGACCAGGACATTCGGCGTGTCCTCGGGGAGCGTCTGCGGCTCCGGCCACCAGGGAGTCGACTCCTCGTAGGTGGTGCCGATCTTGCCTTGGAAAGTGCCGCTCTCGGACGGCGGATGCGGGGAGGCGATGGTCATCCAGGACGCTCCTTTGACCAAGGACGGCTCAGGTTAACTGGTCTTACCAGTAGTCTGGGCAGTAAGTTTCGCCCGCTCCTGTTGTGGTGTCAACCATCGCTACCCCAGCCGGCCCGCTGCGGCGGCGGTTCGGCTACCGACCCGTCCGGGGCAGGTCAGCCGCGCAACGGAACCCCATGTGGCCGGTGCTGCTGTCCGGTGTGTTGGACGTGCGCGCGGCGACGCGGTAGCGGTTGCAGTACGACGCATGGCACAGATACGAGCCGCCGCGGATCACCTTCGCCTCCCCGGCGGGAGGCCCGGCCGGATCCTGGCGGGTCTCCGGGCGGTCGGCCGTATGCCATGTGGTGCTCCACCAGTCGGAGCACCATTCCCACACATTGCCCGAGGTGTTGTACAGGCCGAAGTTGTTGGGCCGGTAGGTCTTGACCGGCGCGGTGCCCAGATATCCGTCCTCGCCCGTGTTGACCTGAGGGAATCGCCCCTGCCAGATATTGCAGCGGTGCTGCCCGCGGGGCAGCAGTTCGTCCCCCCAGGGGAAGCGGGAGCGCTCCAGACCGCCACGCGCCGCCCGCTCCCACTCCGCCTCCGTGGGCAGGCGCTTGCCCGCCCAGGCCGCATACGCGGACGCGTCGCGCCAGGAGACATGGACGACGGGGTGGTTCGACAACTCGATCCATGACGACCCCGGCCCGTACGGGGCCTGCCAGCACGCCCCCTCCACCGCGAGCCACCAGGGCGCCTGCGCCACCTTGTCGCGCACCAGGTGCCGGGCCCCGGGGTGGACGAGTGCGTAGAACACGTAGGACCAGCCGTAGCGCTCGGCATCGGTCCGGTAGCCGCTGGCGCGCACAAACGCCGCGAACTGCCTGTTGGTGACGGCTGTGGCGTCGATGAGGAACGGCGACAGCCGCACCGCCCGGACCGGGCCCTCACCGTCCTCGGGAAACGCGTCGGCGTCATCGCCCCCCATCGAAAACGTCCCCCCAGGGATGCGCAGCATGGCGCGCAGCCCCTGCGCCCGGTCCCGCTCCGGGGCCTGGAGCCGAACGGCGGAGGGCTCGGGGATCTCCCGGCCGTCCCGGTCGCCCCCCGAGGCGGGGGCGCAACACGCACCTGACATCGCTCCTCCGACCGTGGCTGCTGTTCCTGGCCCGACTGATCACATATACACCGCCGAGTCCGGGCGGCCTCAGGGCACGGGTGCGCCACGCTGCCAGGAGGCGATGACGATCAGTGTCTTCGTCTGCAGCACACCGACCCCCTTACGACGCAGACGATTGACCACTTTCTGCAGGTCATCGACGTTGTCCACATGCAACCTGACCAGGGCGTCCACATCGCCGGTGAGCGTCAGCACCTCGTCGACCTCGGGCAGGGTCGACGCGAACTCCACGATGTCATGGATGTCCGTGTCGCCCGTGAAACGCAGCTCGGTGACCGCCTGAAGGCCCTGACCGAGCCTGGCCTGATCCGTGGTGATCGTGTAGCCGGTGATGACCCCCGACTCCTCGAGGCGTGTGATGCGCCGGCGGACCGGCGCCGGCGAGAGCTTCACCAGACGTGCGATATCGCGCACGGTGCGCCGCCCGTCGGCTCGCAGCAACTCCAGGATCTGCAGATCGACCGAGTCGAGATGTACGGGTGCCGACATGCCCCAAGTGTAAGCAGCACTTACCGCAACGCTCACTTTCGCCCCGGACGGACTGCTCGAGAGGAGCGTGCTTCGCATCGCTGTGCGCACTTTCGTTGTGGACGCCATCGCGCCCTTGCCACGGTGTCCCTCATGTCAGCCGCGACACAATCAGCAACCCGCGCTGCCCCCTCCGAAGCCGTGAAACCAGGCCCGCACCCCGGTGGTGCCGTGCTGCGACTCGATGTCGTCGCCGCGCCCTTGGCGGTCGCCCGGGTCGCATCGATCTTGGCGCACCGCCAGTTCGACGTGATCACCATGGACGTCGCCGCGCCCGTCGACGGGCTGCGGAGGATCACCATCGAGGTGGACACGGCAGACGAGATCAAGTTGCAGCAGCTCGTCAAGTTCCTGAACCGGTCACCCGAGGTCGTCAAGGTGGTCCGTCTCTCCGACGACAGGTCGCACACCGCCGTGGACCGCGCGCGGACCTGGGGGTCGTCATGAGTACGAACCGCACCCCGAGCGCTATCGCTTCCACATCTACAGCCTCGTGCCGGCGACGCAGACACTGCACGCCGTCGGCTATGCGATGGGCGTACGATACGACGCCACCGACAGCGTCGTGTTCACCTGCTTCGGTGACGGAGCGTCCAGCCAGGGGGACGCCAACGAGGCGCTGAACTGGGCCGCGGTGACATCGGCCCCCATCGTGTTCTTCTGCCAGAACAACGGATGGGCGATCTCGACACCCGCGAGCAAGCAGTACGCCGGCCCGCTGAGGGAACGCGCGCGGGGATTCGGGCTGGACGCGGTGTCCGTGGACGGCAACGACGTACTGGCCGTCCACGCCGCCACCCGGCGCATGGCCGAGCGGGTCCGCGGCGGTGGGGTGCCCGGGTTCATCGAGGCGCACACGTATCGCATGTCCGGACACAGCACATCCGACGACCCCAGGCGAAATCCTCGAGTGGCGCGTGGGACCCGGCGACCCGGTCGGCGTCAACGACATCATCGTGGAGATCGAGACGGCGAAGGCAGCGGTGGAGCTGCCCAGCCCGTACGCCGGGACCGTCACCGAAGTCCTCTGCGCCGCCGGCGAGGCGGTGGCCGTCGGCGCGCCGATCATCGCGTTCGAGGTCGAGGAGCCGTCCGCCCCCGCCCGCGAGCCCGTCCTGGTCGGCTACGGTCCGGCACACGCGCGGACAGCGCGCCGCCCGCGCAAGAGAAAGCCCGAACCACCGGCCGCCACACCCGCCGCATCCGCCACCCGCACATCCCTGGCCACCCCGCCGGTGCGCAAGCTCGCCCGCGACCTGGGAGTCGACCTGGGCCTCGCCACCGCCAGCGGCCCGTCGGGGCGCATCACCCGCGAGGATGTGCACCGCCTCGCCGAGCAGCGGGAAACCGCGCCGAACGCCCCCGATGCCCCGCGCGAAGACGTGGTGCGCAGGCCGATCCGCGGAGTGCGCAAGCACACCGCGGAGGCCATGGTCACCAGCGCCTTCACCGCTCCGCACGTCACGGAATGGGTCACCGTCGATATGACGCGGTCCCTCAAACTGCTGGCGAGGGCGCGCGCCGACAAGGCGTTCGGGGGTGTGCGCCTGACACCGCTGTGTCTGGTCATCAAGGCCGCGTTGACCGCCCTCGCGCGGCATCCCGAGATCAACGCGAAGTGGGATGCCGCGACGGGTGAGATCGTCCAGTACGCCGACGTCAATCTGGGCATCGCCGCGGCGACGCCCAGGGGGGCTCATCGTCCCCAACATCGCCGCGGCCCCAGCGGCTCTCCCTCCGGGAGATCGCCATGGCGCTCACCGATCTCATCGATCAGGCCCGCGCCGGCAGGACGCCACCCGATCGGATGAGAAACGGGACGTTCACGATCACCAACATCGGTGTGTTCGGCATCGACGGCGGAACGCCGATCCTCAACCCCGGCGAAGCCGCGATCCTCTGCTTCGGCCAGGTGCGGCGAACGCCGTGGGAACACAAGGGCCGCATACGGCTGCGCGACACCACGCCCCTGACCATGTCGTTCGACCACCGCCTCGTCGACGGCGAGCTCGGCTCGCAAGTCCTGCGCGACATCGCCCGGTTCCTCGAGCGGGCCGGACCTGATGGTGCTGCACCGCTGATGTTTCAGTCCTGGGCCACCAGCCTGTCGACCCGGCTCAGCACCTGGTCGATGATGTGCAGCCCCTCGCGGGCCTCGGATTCGCCGATGGTGCACGGCGGTACGAGGTGGATACGGTTCGAGTTGGTGAACGGCAGCAGCCCGAGTTCCTTCGAAGCGCGGACGGCCTCGGCCATCACCGGGCTGCTGCCCCCGGTCGGCGCGACAGGTTGGCGGGTGTCCCGGTCGGTGACGAGCTCGATGGCCCAGAAGACACCGCGTCCGCGGACTTCGCCGACGCTGGGGTGCTGTGCGGCGAGCCGTACGAGTTCGGGGCCGAACACGTCGGTGCCGATGCGGCGGGCGTTGTCGATGATGCCGTCGCGTTCCATGACGGTGATCGCGGCGACGGCCGCCGCACACGCCAGCGGGTGCCCGGAGTAGGTGAGCCCACCGGGGTAGGGACGGTGTGCGAAGTGCTCGGCGATCCGGTCCGAGATGACGACACCGCCCAGCGGGACGTACCCGGAGTTGACGCCCTTGGCGAAGGTCAGCAGGTCGGGGACCACGCCTTCGTCGTCGCAGACGAACCACGCGCCGGTACGGCCGAAGCCGGTCATCACCTCGTCGACGATGAACACGATGCCGTACTGGTCGCACAGCGCCCTCACGCCCGCGAGATAGCCCGGCGGCGGCAGCATGATGCCGGCCGTCCCGGGGACGGCCTCCAGCAGGATCGCGGCGATGGTCTGCGGCCCCTCGAGTTCGATGACCTGCTCGAGGTGTGCGAGCGCCCGCCGGCACTCCTCCTCTTCGGTTGTCGCGTCGAAGTGGCTGCGGTAGAGGTACGGGCCGAAGAAGTGGACCACGCCGGAGGTCCCCTCGTCGTTGGGCCAGCGGCGCGGGTCCCCGGTCAGGTTGATCGCGGTCTGCGTTCCGCCGTGGTACGAGCGGTAGCGGCTCAGTACCTTGGGCCGGCCGGTGGTGAGCCGGGCCATGCGCACGGCGTGTTCGTTGGCGTCGGCGCCGCCGTTGGTGAAGAACACCCGGTTCAGATCGCCGGGGGCGCGTTCGCAGATCAGGCGGGCCGCCTCGGAGCGCTGGTCGTTGGCGTGCTGCGGGGCGACGGTGGCCAGGGTGCGGGCCTGGTCGGCGATCGCTTCCACGACGTAGGGGTGCTGGTGGCCGATGTTGGTGTTCACCAGCTGGGAGGAGAAGTCGAGCAGCCGGTTGCCTTCGCCGTCCCAGATGTAGGAACCCTCGGCGCGGGTGATCACCATGGGGGTGATCTCGGCCTGGGCGGACCAGGAGTGGAAGACATGGCGGCGGTCGAGCTCGTAGGTCCGGGCGACGGCCTGCGGGTTCAGCTCGGGGTGGACGAGAGTCATGACGGGTGTCTCCTTCATTCTCCTTCGGGCGGGCTCAGGCGGTCTCAGACGGTCTGCGGGAAGCCGAGGTTGAGGCCGCCCTGGTCGGGGCCGCGCCAGCGGGTGGTGACGACCTTGCCGCGGGTGAAGAAGTGCACGCCCTCGGTGCCGTGCGCATGGGTGTCCCCGAACAGGGAGCTCTTCCAGCCGCCGAAGCTGTAGTAGGCCATTGGCACGGGAATCGGCACGTTGATGCCGACCATGCCGACCTCGACCTCGTTGTGGAAGCGGCGCGCGGCCCCGCCGTCATTGGTGAAGATCGCCGTGCCGTTGCCGTACGGGTTGGCGTTGATCAGCTCCAGGGCCTCGTCGTAGGAGCCGACCCGCAGGACGGACAGGACCGGTCCGAAGATCTCGTCGGTGTAGCAGCTCATGGTGGTGGTGACGCGGTCGACGAGGGTGGGGCCGAGCCAGAATCCGTCCTGGCCGCCGTCGGCCACGACCTGCCGTCCGTCCACGACGATGGCCGCGCCCTCCCGCTCGGCCCCGTCGATGTAGGAGGCGACCCGGTCCCGGTGTGCGGCCGTCACCAGCGGCCCCATGTCACTGTCCCGGGTGCCGTCGCCGGTCTTGACGAGACGGGTGCGTTCGGCGATCTTCGCGACCAGTTCGTCGGCGATGGATCCGACCGCCACGACGGCGGAGATCGCCATGCAGCGCTCCCCGGCCGACCCGAATCCGGCGTTGACCATGGCGTCGGCGGCGAGGTCCAGATCGGCGTCGGGCAGCACGACGGCGTGGTTCTTCGCCCCGCCCAGCGCCTGGACCCGCTTGCCCTCGGCGGTTCCCGCGGCGTACACGTACTGGGCGACCGGTGTGGAGCCCACGAAGCTGATGGCCTTGACGGCCCGGTGGGACAGCAGCTCGTCGACCGCGACCTTGTCACCCTGCAGTACGTTGAACACCCCGGCGGGCAGTCCGGCCTCGGCCCACAGCTCGGCCAGCCACAGGGCGGCCGAGGGATCCTTCTCGCTCGGCTTGAGCACCACGGTGTTGCCGGCCGCGATGGCCACGGGGAAGAACCACATGGGCACCATGGCGGGGAAGTTGAACGGCGAGATGATGCCGACCACTCCGAGCGGCTGCCGGATCGAGGTCACGTCCACCCCGGTCGAGGCGTTCTCGCTGAACCCGCCCTTGAGCAGATGCGGGATGCCGCAGGCGAACTCCACGACCTCCTGGCCGCGGGTGACCTCGCCCAGCGCGTCGGACAGGACCTTGCCGTGCTCACTGGTGATGATCTCGGCGAGCTCGCCCTTGCGCTCGTTGAGCAGTTCCCGGAACCGGAACATGATCGCGGTGCGCTTGGCCAGCGAGGTGTCACGCCAGGCGGGGAAGGCGGCCGCGGCCGCGTCGATCACCGCGTGGCAGTCCTCCACATGGGCCAGGGCCACCTCGCCCGTCACCGCACCGGTCGCGGGATTGGTCACGGCGGCGGTACGGCCGCTCGTACCGGGGAAAGCCTTGTTGTTCGCCCAATGGCCGATACGTGAAAGATCGCTGGTCGCCACTGATTCCTCGCCCTCGCTCGGTCTGCTCGGTGTTGGTGAGGCTGCCAGAGCCCGGGCCGACAGACTGTAAAAATATCCGACCAGCTGTTTACACTTCGGCCATGCAGCTGACGATCCGGGAAGTCCTCGCGCTGCCCGTCATGGCCGCGGGCCGCCCGCGTGTCATCGGCGGCCGGGATCACCTCGACCGACCGGTCCGCTGGGTCCACATCAGCGATCTCACCGACCTCACCGATCTGCTCGAGGGCGGTGAACTCGTCCTGACCACCGGTCTGCCCCTGTCCGGCGGTGCCCGCCAGGCGTCCGCCTACCTGACCATGCTGGCCGAGCAGGACGTGGCGGGACTCGTCATCGAACTGGGCACCCACCTCAAGGCGGCGCCCGACTATCTGGGGACCCTGGCCGACTCGCTCCGTCTCCCGGTGGCGGTCCTGTCCGCCACGATCCGCTTCATCGAGGTCACCCAGCAGGTACACCGGCTGATCGTGGCGGACCAGTACGACGAGGTGGAATTCGCCCGGACCACCCACGAGGTCTTCACCTCGCTCAACATCGCCCGCGCCTCCACCACGGACATCGTGACCCGCGCGGCACAGACCCTGGGCGCCCCCCTGGTACTGGAAGATCTCAGCCGGCATGTGCTGGCCTTCTCCGCGGTGGACACTCCGACGGCGCAACTTCTGTACCAGTGGGCCGAACGATCACGCCTCCACGCCTCGGCGGACACCCCCACCAGCGGATCCATCACCGGATCCACCGCCGGTTTCGCCACCGGCTCGGCCTGGTCGGCCGTCCCGGTGGGCGTCGGCTCCGAACGCTGGGGCCGACTCGTCCTGCCCACCCGCACGCCGAACGCCTCCCGCGCACGTATGGTGCTCGAACGCGCCGCGCAGTCCCTGCAACTGCACCGGATGATCCAGCAGGAGCGCGACGCCCTCGTCGTCCACGCGCACGGCGGCCTCCTGGACGATCTGCGGGGTGGCCGGATCAACGACGGCGCCGAGGCCCTGGCACGGGCGAGCGCCCTCGGCCTCACCCCGAGCGCCCAGTACGTACCGCTGTCCGTACGGGTCCCCGGGCGGCCCGACACCGACGCACTGACCCAGGGCGAAGTCGACCGCCGCCTGCTGACCGCCGTGCGTCAGGCGGTCGCCGCCGCCGGGCAGAGCGCGATCGTCTCCATCCGCCGGGAAGGAACCGTCTCGGCGATCATGTCGTGTCCCCCCAAGGGCGCCGACAGCGCGCTGAGCGCCGTATGCGGCGGGCTGCGCGAGCGGCTGACCGGACGAGGCGGCACGGACGGCTGGGCCGCCGGCACCGCACCCGCCTCCCCGAGCCTCATCGCGGCAGCCCAGGGCATCACCGAGGCGGAACACGTGGCCGACGTGGGGCTGACCATGCCGGAGACCAACCGCCTCTACCGCTCGACCGACGTACGCCTGCGCGGGCTCGTCGCCCTCCTCCGCAACGACCACCGCGTCCAGGCGTTCGCCGAGACCGAACTGGGCCGCCTCCTCGACCACGACGCCCGCACGGGCGACAACCTCCTGACCCTGCTGCGCACCCACCTCGACTGCGCGGGCTCCAAGACGCACACCGCCCGGCTGACCGGCCTGAGCCGCCCCACCCTCTACAGTCGCCTGCGGACCATCGAACGCATCCTTGACGTCTCACTGGAGTCTGCCGAGTCACGGACCTCGCTGCACACCGCCCTCATGATCATCGACGCCCGCTGACCCGCTGACCCGCTGACCCGCTGACCCGCCGGCCCGCCGCTGCCCTCGACGGCAACTATCGGTCTTGGAGGTCGAGTTGATCAGGGCCGCCGTCGTTGAGCTGTCGTAGCAGGCCGAGCAGGGTTGCCCGGTCCGCGGACGGGAGAGGCGAGAAACACTCCTCCAGGACCTTGTCGCTGACCCGGTGGCCCGCGGCCAGAGTCTGTGCGCCGGCGGGCGTGAGGTGATGTTCGACGCGGCGTCCGTGGCCCGGCCTGCGCTCCACCAGTCCCTGGGTGGCCAGACGGCCCACGAGCGCTCCGAACGCCTGCTCGCTCTGGAACGTCACGGCGGCCAGCTCGCGCGCCGACGCTCCGGGCCGGCGGCTGACGGCGCGCAACGCGTCCCACTGCGCCAACGTCGTACCGACCTCGCTCAGCGCACTGTCCAGCGCTCGGTGCTGCCGGTACTGCGCCTGTTTGACCGCGCGCCCCAAAACCTGCAGATCAGCATCCATGCTGTAAGTCTACCCGCAATGAAACTAGCTTAATTAAAGAAGTTTAGTTAGGGTGTGGGGCATGACAACGGACATCAATTCCCTTGCTCCTGACGCCTCGTACGACGACCTCGATCTCGCCCTGTCCGAGGCGGGCACCGGCCGCCCGGTGCTCGTTCTGCACGGAGGCGGTGGGCCCGCCACGGTCGCCGGCATCGCCGCACATCTCTCGTCCACCGCGCACACCCTCACACCTGTGCATCCCGGCTGGGAGGGGACACCTCGCCCCGGCTGGCTGACCGGTGTGGACGATCTGGCCATGGCCTACCTGCGGCTCCTGCACGACCGCGGGCTGCGCGACGTCCTGGTCATCGGCTCCTCGCTCGGCGGCTGGATCGCGGCCGAGATGGCGGTGCGTGACACGGCGGGTGTTATCAGCGGCCTCGTCCTGATCGACGCGGTGGGCGTGCGCATCGCGGACGAGCCGATCACGAACTTCTTCGCGCTCGACGCCCGCGGTGTGGCGGAGCATTCCTGGTACGACCCGGACCGCTACTACGTGGACCCCGCCGCCATACCGGCCGGCCAACGCGCCACCCGGCAGGCCAACATGGCCACCATGCGCGTCCTCGCGGGCGAGCCGTACATGCACGATGCGAAACTGCTGCGCCGCCTGGGCCGTGTGGACATACCGGTACTGCTGCTGTGGGGGGAGAGCGACCGCGTGGTCACACCGGCCTACGGCGCCGCCTACGCCGCGGCCTTTGCCGACGCCCACCTCGAAGTCATCCCCAAGGCCGGTCACCTGCCTCACATCGAGCAGCCCGACGTCACGCTCGCCCTGATCGAAGCCCACGCCCGTCGCACGACCAACCTCAGCGCCACCTGAATTCCTTCCTTTCGCACTGCCCGGCGGGACGGTTACTGAACTACAACAGCCGTTGGCAACCGGTAGCGGCCCGGCTTGCTCTTACCACCCGTCCGGTCGGCTGGGTGTCTCGGGACTCGCTGCCCACCGGCAGTCCGCAGTCCGTGGACACCAGCCACTTCATCCGGGCCTTCAAGAAGCAGTACGGCCAGACATGCATCGAACGCATGGAGGTGGATCGGAAGATGATGGACGGCCCTGGAGCGGGGACTGACGGCTCGCGCGGGATGTTCTCCCTGGACTCCACCATCCCAGGCGCCGTACCGGAAGGTGTCGAACCTTCCGGTACGAGTGGGAGACGCAGATAGGCGACGACTTCCCCTCCGCCTGCGCCGACATCTCGTCCAGCAGCCGGGTCTTTCCGGACCCCGGCTCACCGGAGAGTACGACCCACTGGGTGCGGCCCGCCGCCGCGGTCTGGAGGACGGCGGTCAGATGGGCGGTCTCCGCCGTCCGGCCCGCCAGCGGTTCCGCGGTGACGCCAGGACCAGGGGACAGGGTGGTGGCGGAGCGGGAGTGACGGGGGCTGCCGAGGACGGCGGTGTCATGCCGCAGGATGGCGGTGTGCAGGTCGTTCAGCCCGGGGCTGGGGTCCAGACCGAGTTTCTTGGCCAGCATGGTGCGGAACCGTCCGTACTGATGCAGCGCCTCGACCGATCGGCCCATCTTGTACAGCGAGCGCATCAGCAGCGCCCAGGACGCCTCGCGGAGCGGGGTCTTGACGACGAGATCTTCGGCGATGCCGACCGCCCGCTCCAGGTCGCCCAGTTCGATGAGGATGGCGGCCTGCAGCTCTCTGGCATCGTGGTGGGCGGCGGCGAGCCGTGCCGCCTCACGCGCCGCGAAGGCATACTTGGCGGACTCACCGAGGGCATCGCCACGCCACAGCCCGAGCGCGGTTTCCAACGCCGCATGAGCCGAGGCGAACTGATTGCTTCGCAGCAACTCGCGGGCCCTGGCCAGGGACTGCTCGAAGAGTACGGTGTCCTGGGCCTCACGGGGCACCTTCAGGGCGTAGCCGGCCGGTCCGTTCACCAGCACGGTGGACCGGCCCTGGCGCACCGGGTCGAGTACCGAGCGCAGCCTGCTGATGTGTGCGCGTACGGAGGAGGCCGCCGCAGCCGGCTGGTCTCCCTGCCACAGATCCCGGCACAGCCGTGGCAGCGAGATGGGCCGACCGTCCTCGATCAGCAAGCGCGTGAGCAGTACCCGGCGCTGCCGTGGCCCCAGATCCAGCGGCGTCTCACCGTGCAGGACCTCGACCGGGCCGAGTATGGCGTATCGCCTGGTCTGTTCGTGACTTGAGTTCATGCTGTTCGCTCACCTCCTGGCACACCGCGAACGGCTGCCGAGGTACCCCCCGATGTACTGACGGGCGGCCGGAGTACGGCTCGCCCAGGTTGCGCGGCGGGGCCTGGATCGCTGTCACCGCCGATGGCGGGCAGTGAAGCGGGCACCGTCATGGAGACGAACTGCCTCTTCGCGGGGGAAGGGGCCCACTGTGGATCTCGGCGGAGAGACGTGCTTCATCAGGTATTCCTTGTGGTGGCGGCTGTCAGGCCAGGTATGCGACGGATCCAGAGCAACCCCCGTTACTCTGGGCAACCCCCGTTACTCCGGGTCTCGGCGCAGCCTGAGGAGGGTGGCGCGGCGCGCGCTTGAACCACAGCGTCAATGTTGTGGAATATGAGCGTCACCGAACAGCACCGAAGCAATAAGTGCAGGTGAGAGGGGATACGGCAGCCCGATCGCGGATATGAGCCCGACATCCCCAGGTCAAGGAAGCATGAGCGCAGTGAAAATGGTCAGGTCGAAGAAGACTGCTGTCAGCTGGATCGCCGGCATCTGTGTGATGGCCGCGGTGCCCGCCCTCACGGGGTGTTCGGCGGACTCGACCAAGACGGACTCGTCGAAGTCGGACTCGTCGAAGACGACGGACACCAAGGGCTCGGCCTCGACCGCCGACGCCACCCCGTCCCAGAAGGGGCAGTCCGGCGCCGGCGATCAGTCCTCAGCGCGGGGGGCGGTGGCCACGTGGGTCACCGCGGTCGTCCAGGACCGTGCCAAGGAGGCATGCCTGGCCATGGCGAACCCGGGCATGGACGGGGCTCCCCCGACGCCCAACACCGCGGAGATGTGCTCGGGCAACGGGGAGGAGGCAAAGGAGATGAAGGAACAAGTCCACCGCGTGCACACCGCGTTCACCCCCGACCAGCCGAAGAGTCCCCCGACGGTGCAGGTCGCCGAGGTCCCGGTCACGGACAAGAAGGCGACGGTCGACGGTGAGCAGATCACCGTGGACGGTCAGACGCTGAAGGCCATCGTCCTGTCGAACTCCACCGGAGTGAAGGAGGACGAAGTCGTTGTCAGGATCGAGGCCGGCGTCAGGGAAGGCCGCTGGTATGTGACAGATCTGCGGCTCTCTGTGGTCTGATCTCCGTGGTCTGACCTCGCGGTATCGGCAGCCGTCGCATATATGCAGGTGAGGCGTCGCATATATGATGGGGTTTGCCGCTCGGGCCTTTCGTCGTCGTGCCCGCATCACCGAGGGGTCGAGGTTGCCAACCATCAGGGATGTCGCCCAGCACGCAGGGGTCGCGCCGAGCACCGTCTCCTACGTGTTCAACGGCTCCCGGCCCATTTCCGATGAGACGCGCCGACGTGTGCAGGAGGCCGTGGACGCGCTCGGGTATCACCCGCGGGCCAGCGCCCGGACCCTGCGCTCCAGCCGCACCCATGTGATCGCCCTCGCTCTGCCCCGCCCGGCCGGCCGACGGAACGCGGTGGACGGCCCGTTCGCGATCGAGATCAGCGACGCGGCCGTGAGACTCGGCTACGACCTGCTGCTCACCACGTCCCAGGACAAGGCCGAGGGGCTGCGCCGGGTGGCGCTGAGCGGCCTTGCCGACGCGGCGGTGCTGATGGCCGTCGACATGGAGGACGCCCGGATCGATGTGGTGCGGGAGCTGGCCTTTCCCGCCGCGCTCATCGGGCGGCCGGCCGACGAGGACGCCCTGCCGTGGACCGACCTGGACTGGGAGGAGGCCGCCGCCCTGGTGGTGTCCGAGCTGGCCGCCGCGGGACACCGCGAGATGGTCTACCTCGCACCCACCAAGGCGGAAGTGGTGGCCAGGCGCAGTTATGCGCTCCGGGGTATCGCCGGTGCGACCCGTGGTGCCCGGAGCACCGGCGCCGCCGTCACGGTGGCCCATGCGGTGGACGATCCGGCCGGGCTGGCCCGCCGGCTCCGGGTGCTGCTCGCGGAGCGCGCGGACGGCGGGGCGGGCGGACGGCCGACCGCGCTGATCGTGCAGCACCCCTCCGCACATCACCACATCCTGACGTCCGTGGCCGATGCCGGGCTCCGTATACCCGAGGATCTGACCGTCGTGGTGATCGGCGCCCTGCCCGGAGACCCGGCCGGCCGTCGGCTGCCTCGTGTCGAACTGCCGGTGGAAACGCTGGCGGGCGAGGTGACCCGGCTCGCCGTGGCCGCGGCCACGGCGCTGCACGAGACCGCCGCGGGGGATGCGGAGGCCGGTCCCCGGCTGCTCGCCGACGCCGTCGGTCATCTGCTGATCGCCCCGGCCATGCTGCCGGGAGACGCGCCGCTCACCGCGCCGCTCACCGCCCCACGGGCCTGAACTCCGCAAGCCTTCCCTGCGCGCCTGCCTCGCCGGACCCCGATCCCGTGGGCCGGCCCGGCGCAGCCGTGGCCGTTTTGTTCTCCTGAGACTCTTGTCGCCATCGGATACCTGCCCTTAACATCACTCCAGTCCACTTCGTCGAATCGATTCGACGCGATGTTCCGGCACACTGGCCACTGCGGAACACCGACCTCGTACGCCCCCTGTCTCCTTGCAGAGCCGCAGCCCGAACCGAGAGACACGCACATGCCATTGTTTCGCCGCCGCCCGCCGGCGCCGGTCCTGCTCCTGACCCTCCTTGTGGCCTCGGCCGGCCTCACCGGATGCGCGCAGGACGCCGACCCCAACACCATCACGGTGCTGAACTCCGCCACGGACCAGCATGAGCACGACCAACAGCAGAAGTTCTTCGACCGGTGTGCGGGGCCCCTCGGGGTGAAGGTCGAGCAGACCAGTGTTCCCGCCGCCCAGGTGGCGACCAAGGCGCTGCGGATGGCGTCGTCGCATTCGATGACCGACATCCTGGAACTGGACGGATCGGAGCTGCCGCAGTTCGCCGACACCGGTGGCCTGGTCCCGCTGAAGACAGCGGGCGTGAGTGTGGACGGGCTTTCGCCGGGGGCCGTGAGCATGGGGAGTTTCAAGGGCACCGCGTACGGCATCGCCCGCTCGGTCAACACCCTGGCGCTGTTCTACAACACGGACGTGCTGAAGGAGGCGGGGGTGACACCGCCCACCACCTGGGACGAGCTGAAGGTGGCGGCCAAGAAGCTCACCCGGGGCAAGACGTTCGGGATGGCTTTCAGCGCGACACCCGACGCCGACGGGGTGTACCAGTTCCTTCCCTTCTTCTGGTCCGCGGGCGGCGACGAGGCCCATATCGACAACGGCGAGGGCGAAAAAGCCGTCCAGCTGTGGAAGGACCTGGTCAAAGACCGGTCCGCGTCAAGCGCCGTGGTCACCTGGAACCAGCAGGACGTCAACGATCAGTTCATCGCGGGCCGGACGGCCATGATGGTCAACGGCCCTTGGCAGGTCCCCGTGCTCAGCCAGCACAAGTCCCTGCACTGGGCGGTCACCACCATCCCGGTGCCCGTGGCCGGCAAGGCCCCGGTGGCGCCGATGGGCGGAACCGTGATGACCCTGCCCCGTACCGGCGACACCGGGCGCCAGGCCACCGCCGCCAAGATCCTCAACTGCCTCAACGAACGCAAGAACCAGGTGGGCTGGGGTGCGGGCGTGAACAACATCCCCACCAGGGCCTCCGCCGCCGCCGAGTACAAGGCCGACAACCCGAAGCTCGCGGGCTTCGCCGACACGGTCGCCACCGCCCGTTCCCGTACCGCCAAGGTCGGCGCCCGCTGGCCGGCCGTCTCCAGCGCCCTGGCGGGCGCCTTCCAGTCTGTTCTGACCGGCAGCTCCTCGCCCGAAGCGGCGCTGAAGCGTGCCCAGTCGCAGGCCACGGCCGGCGGAGAGTGAGGAGCCTTCCATGAGTACCACCACTGCCGTGCCCGCCAAGTCCGCGGCGGCGAGCCCCGCGGTCCCGGGCCGGCGAGCGTCCCGCGCCGCGCTGACACGCTGGCTCTTCGTGGCGCCCGCCGTGCTCTACATGCTGGCCTTCTTCGGGTATCCGCTCGTACGCAACGTCGTCATGAGCTTCCAGCACTACACACCGCGTACCTTCTTCACCGGCGAGGCACCGTTCAACGGCCTCGACAACTGGACCGCGGTGTTCGGCAATGAGCTGTTCACCAAGTCGCTCTGGCACACGGCCCTCTTCACGCTGGGCTCACTGCTCGGCCAGTTCGTGCTGGGCCTGGCGCTGGCCGTGTTCTTCTCCCGCCGGTTCCGGCTGTCCGGCTTCGCCCGCGCGGTGCTGCTGCTTCCGTGGCTCATCCCGATGGTCGTCTCGTCGGTCGTCTGGCGGAAACTCCTCGACCAGGACACCGGGGTGCTCAACACCCTGCTGATGAACCTGCACCTCACCTCGGAGCCGGTGCCCTGGCTGAGCAGTCCGAGCGTCGCGCTGCTGTCGGCGATCCTGGTCAACATCTGGGTCGGCATCCCGTTCAACATGGTGATCCTCTACGGCGGGCTCCAGGAGATCCCGCGTGAGATGTACGAGGCCGCCTCGCTCGACGGCGCCGGTCCGTGGCGTACGTTCCGCAGCATCACGCTCCCGCAGTTGCGTCCGGTGATCACGGTGGTCCTGGTCCTCGGCTTCATGTCGACGATCAAGATCCTGGACCTGATCCTCGCGCTGACCGGCGGCGGGCCGGCCGACTCCACACAGACTCTGGGCACCGCCACCTACCAACTGTCCTTCCAGCAGCTGGACTTCGGGCAGGGCGCGGTGGTCGGCAACGTCCTCATCCTCATCAGCGCGGTGTTCGCCGTGTTCTATCTCCGGGCCAACCGGTCCGACTTCGGTCAGGGGAAGTGATCGCCATGTCCGCCCGCACTGTGCGACGGGGCAGCAACACCGTCATCGCGCTGGTCGTTCTGGCCATTCTGCTCTTCCCCCTGTACTGGATGCTCAACATCGCCCTTCAGCCGGGCGAAAGTCTCGCCTCGACCAGCTGGTTCCCCACCTCGCCCGGCTGGTCGAACTTCGAGCGGGCGCTGGACAGCCAGGGCGGCTCGCTCGTGACCAGCCTGGTCGTCGCGCTCGGCGCGGTCGTGGTCTGTCTCGCGATGGCGGCGCCCGCCGCCTACGGCCTGGCCCAGCTCGGCCTCAGGGGCGGCCGGTCGATCGTGTTCGGCACCCTGATCACCCAGATGGTGCCCGGCATCGTGATCGCCAACGCGCTCTACAGCGCCTATGTCGATCTGCACCTGGTCAACTCGCTCCCCGGGCTGATCCTGGCCGACGCCTCGCTCGGACTGCCGTTCTCCATCGTGCTGCTGAGGGCGTTCATGGTGTCGATCCCGAAAGAGATCGTGGAAGCGGCGATGGTCGACGGGGCGAACCGCTTCACCGCCTTCGTCCGCATCGTGCTCCCCATCAGCCGTAACTCGCTCATCACGGCCGGGCTCTTCACCTTCCTCTTCGCCTGGTCCGACTTCATGTTCGCGCTGACGCTCAACACGACGGACGACGTCAAACCGATCACCCTCAGCATGTACGAGTACATCGGCGCCCACGTCAGCGACTGGGGCGCGGTCATGGCCACGGCCGTCGTCTCCGCCGTCCCGGCGGCGATCCTGCTGATACTGGCCCAGAAGTACGTCGCCGCGGGAATCACCGGCGGCTCGGTCAAGTAGCCGAGCACTCCACGCACACCTCCTAGCACACCTCTCAAGACCCGGAAGGTCCGCAATACAAGCATGAGCAGCACCTCACCTCACGCACCGGACACCGCGCGGTTTCCCGTCCTCCCACCCGGCTTCGTCTTCGGGACCGCGACCGCGAGCTACCAGATCGAGGGCGCGCACGACGAGGACGGCCGCGGACCGTCGATCTGGGACACCTTCAGCCACACTCCGGGCCGCACCCAGGGTGGTGCCACCGGTGACATCGCATGCGACCACTACCACCGCTACCGGGAGGACGTCGAACTGCTGCGCCGACTCGGTGTCGACTCCTACCGCTTCTCCGTGGCCTGGCCGCGGATCCAGCCGCGGGGCACCGGACCGGCCAATGCGCAGGGGCTGGACTTCTACGACCGGCTCACCGACGCGCTCCTCGAAGCCGGTGTCTCCCCGGCCGTCACGCTCTACCACTGGGACCTGCCGCAGGCCCTGGAGGACCGGGGCGGCTGGCGCGTCCGGGAGACCGCCGAAGCCTTCGCCGAGTACACCCGGCTGGTGGTGGAGCGACTGGGCGACCGGGTGGGCCGGTGGATCACCCTCAACGAGCCCTTCTGCTCCGCCTTCGTGGGATACGGCGAAGGACGGCACGCTCCCGGCGCCCGCGAAGGCACCGGAGCGCTGGCCGCCGCGCACCATCTGCTGCTCGCTCATGGCAACGCGGTGCGGGTGCTGCGTGAGGCCGGCGCCTCCCAGGTCGGCATCACCCTGAATCTCGACCGTATTCACGCGGCCAGTTCCTCTCCGGCCGACCTGGCCGCGCTGCGCCGCGCCGAGACGCTGCACAACGAGGTATGGACGGAGCCTCTGTTCAACAGCCGGTATCCCACCGGTGAGTCCGAAACGTGGGGCGAGCTGGCCGACGGCTCGTACCGCCGCGACGGTGACCTGGACACCATCGGCACACCGCTGGATTTCGTGGGGCTGAACTTCTACCGCCCGCTGACCGTCTCCGACGCACCGTACGCGGAGGCCCATGCGTCCAGGCGTACCGCGATGGACATCCGAGTCGCCGAGAGCGACCCGTACGGCACCCGGCACACCACCATGGGCTGGCCCGTCGTCCCCGCGGCCTTCACCGAGTTGCTGGTGGACCTGGCCGCGCGGTACCCGAACCTGCCGCCCGTCTACATCACGGAGAACGGTTCCGCCGAGGCCGACACCGTCTCGCCGGACGGAGCCGTGCGGGACACCGACCGGGTGGCGTATCTGCGCGACCATGTGGCGGCCGTGTCCGCCGCCATCGACGCGGGAGTGGACGTCCGCGGCTACTACTGCTGGTCGCTCCTGGACAACTTCGAGTGGGCCCGGGGCTACGGTCAGCGTTTCGGGATCGTACGGGTCGACTACGAGACCCAGGAACGTACGCCCAAGGACAGCTACCACTGGTTCCGCGAGCTGATCACCGTCAACCGCGCGTCCGCGCAGGAGCACTGAGATGAAGTTCACCGACGGCTATTGGCAGCTTCGGCCAGGGGTGACGGCCCGCTATGCCACCTCCGTCGCCGACGTGGACGTCGCCGACGACCGTTTCACCCTCTACGCGCCGGTCACCCGCATCCGGCACCGCGGCGACACGCTCAACGGCCCGCTGGTGACCGTGGAGGCGTGGTCACCCGCCGAGGGCGTCATCGGCGTACGGCTGTGGCACCACGGCGGCACGCGCCCCCGAACCCCGGCGTTCACCCTTGACCCCGACCCGGACGGTGGGCATGCGAAGACCGTCCGCGACGGCTCGACGGTCGAGCTCGTTTCGGGCGCGCTGTCCCTCAAAGCCGATACCGAGGGCTCCTGCAACCTCACCTTCGTCTCCGACGGCAAGGTCATCACCTCGCTCGGCCCCCGCGACCTGGGCTTTGTCACCGACGCCGACGACCGCCACCACATGCTGGCGAAGATGTCGCTCGGTGTCGGCGAGACCGTGTACGGCCTCGGCGAGCGCTTCACTCCGTTCACCAGGAACGGCCAGAGCGTCGACATCTGGCAGGCCGACGGTGGCACCAGCAGTGAACAGGCATACAAGAATGTGCCGTTCCACCTGAGCAACCGTGGTTACGGTGTTTTCGTCAACCACCCGGGCAACGTCTCCTACGAGATCGGCTCGGAGAACGTCGGCCGGGTCCAGTTCAGCGTGGAGGACCAGTCCCTCGAGTTCTTCGTCATCGCCGGACCGGCCCCGAAGGACATTCTGCGCCGCTATACGGGCCTGACCGGCCGACCCGCGCTGCCACCGGACTGGTCGTTCGGGCTGTGGCTGTCGACCTCCTTCACCACCTCCTACGACGAGGAGACGGTGGCCCGTTTCGTTTCGGGCATGGCCGAGCGGGACATCCCGCTCAGCGTCTTCCACTTCGACTGCTTCTGGATGCGGGAGTACCAGTGGTCCGACTTCGTCTGGGACCCGGAGGTCTTCCCGGACCCCGAAGGGATGTTGTCCCGGCTGAAGGAGCGGGGGCTGCGTGTCTGCGTCTGGATCAATCCGTACATCGCGCAGAAGTCCCCTCTGTTCGCCGAGGGCATGGCAGCCGGCTACCTGCTGAAGCGGTCGAACGGCGACGTCTGGCAATGGGACAAGTGGCAGGCCGGGATGGGCATGGTGGACTTCACCAATCCCGCCGCGCGTGAGTGGTACGCCGGTAAGCTGCGACACCTCCTCGGCCAGGGAGTGGACGCCTTCAAGACCGATTTCGGTGAGCGGGTGCCGACTGAAGACGTCGTCTGGTTCGACGGCTCGGACCCGGAGCGGATGCACAACTACTACACCCAGCTCTACAACGAGACGGTCTTCGACCTGCTGGTCGAAGAGCGCGGCGAGGGCGAGGCGGTGCTCTTCGCCCGTTCCGCCACCGCCGGCGGCCAGCGCATGCCGGTCCACTGGGGCGGCGACTGCGAGTCGACGTTCGAGGCGATGGCCGAGTCGCTGCGCGGCGGCCTGTCCCTCGGCCTGTCGGGCTTCGGCTTCTGGAGCCACGACATCGGTGGATTCGAGGGCACCCCGCCGCCGGCCGTCTTCAAGCGCTGGGTGCAGTTCGGCCTGCTCTCCTCGCACAGTCGGCTGCACGGCAGCAAGTCCTACCGGGTGCCGTGGGACTACGGCGAGGAGGCGGTCGAGGTCACCCGTGACTTCACCCGGCTGAAGCACCGGCTGATGCCGTATCTCTTCCACGCGGCGGTCGAGGCCAAGGAGTCCGGCACCCCGATGATGCGGGCCATGCTGCTGGAATTCCCCGAGGACCCGGGCACCCACGCGCTCGACCGGCAGTACATGCTCGGCGCCGATCTGCTGGTGGCCCCCGTCTTCAGCGAAGACGGCACGGTCGAGTACTACGTACCGGAGGGCAGCTGGACCAATGTGCTCACCGGCGAGCGGGTCAGCGGTCCGGGCTGGAGGCGCGAGCGGCATGGTTTCCATACGCTGCCGCTGCTGGCCCGGCCGGGCTCGGTGATCCCCTTCGGCGCGGTGGACGACGGCCCGCAATCGGATTGGGCGGACGGTGTGACGCTCCATGTGTACCCGGGTGGGGCCGACGGCTCCGTGACCGTCACCACCATCCCCGCAAGGTCGGGCTCTGCGGCCGCGGTCTTCACCGTGCGGCGTTCGGGCGGCGAGACAGTCATCGAGACCGAGAGCGAACTGCCCTGGAACGTCGTGGTCGTGGGGGAGGCACCGGCCGATGACGCCGGGGCGGACCCGGCCGGCGCCCTGTACGAGGCCCCGCCCGGCACTCACCGGATGACCGTTCCGGCCGCGCCCTCTGACGACAGGTCCTAGCCTCCTCGTTTGACCCACTCGCTGCTGCCCGGCTGGTAGTTGTAGCCGGGCCGGCGGGCGCTGGTGCGGAACGGGGTGCCGTTGTTGTCGATGTGCACGGTGCCGTGGCGGTCGCCGCTGGACCAGTCCAGGGAGAGGTCCCAGCGGACATCGTGCGCGTTGGTGCGGGCGGTGACGTAGAAGACCTCCGGGTCGGACTCGCTGACCTTGTACGGGAATTCGCGCTGGCCGTTCTTGACGGTGACCTGGGGGCTGCCGTCGTCGAGGTCGATGTCGAAGGACTCGCTCTTGACGGCGGCGCCGCCGCCGGGGCAGACGACGCCCATCGAGTAGTCCTTCCAGGCGAGCGGGGCGTCCTTCGTGACGATGCGTACATGCAGCGCCTCCAGGACGACCGTGTCCTTCCCGGTGCCCTGTACGGCGAGGGCGACGCGCTGGTCACCCGAGGGGACCGCGCCGTACGCGGCGGCCCAGCGGGGCGCGTCCTGCTCGGTGACGGGCGGGCCGACCTGTGCGGGCTCGCTGTCGACGAGGAAGTGCTGGTTGCACGGGTTCTTGTAGACGTAGGGCCGGGTGGTGACCTTGACCGGTGCCGCCTCGGCCTGCTCGGTGGTGACCCCGCTGTTGTGGGCGGCGGACGCCGACGCCGAGGGTTTGCCCTTCTTCGCGGGCTGGGAGGGGGAAGCGGAGTCGGTGGCGGCTGGGATTGTGTCGGCCGGGGTTCCGTCGTCCTCCGGGCCGGCGAGGGTGCTCACGGTGATGTCCCCGGCCCTCTGGTAGCCGTCGTCGTCGCCTCTGAAGGACGGCAGAAGCGCGGCGAGCGCGACGGCTCCCAGAGCGGCGGCCGCGGCGACGGGGGCGATGAGCGTGGTGTGGCGTCGGCGGGGGCGCTCGGGGGCGGACGGGGCGGTGCTGCCGATGTCTGGCTCATCGCGTTCACCTGGTTCGCGGAGTTCGCTGCCGGTGGATGCCGGGGCTGTTCCCTCCGGTCCAGCCCCGCCCGGCGCCATTCCGTCCGGCGTCGCCCCGCTCGGCGCCGTTCCCTCCGGCGCCGCCCCGCTCGGCCCCGTTCCCTCCGGCTCTGTTCCGTTCGGACCCGGCCTCCTGCGTGCTCGCGCCGCATCCGCCAGAATCCACCTCCGGTGCAGCTCGACCTGCTCCTCGCGGGTCGCCCGGCAGACCCGGGCGAGCCGTTCGACCGGCGCGTAGTCGGTCGGCACCGCGCTGCCGTTGCAGTAACGGTGCAGCGTCGAGGTGCTCATGCCCAGCCGCTTGGCAAGCGCCCCGTAGCTCAGCCCCGAGCGTTCCTTGAGCTCCCGCAACAGCTCCGCGAACGCCTCCGCGTCCTCGGTGGGCCCGGTCGCTCCGATGGACCCTATCGACCCTGACACCGTGCCTCCCATGTCCAGCGTGGCCCGCCGCATCCCATTTGGGCATTCCAGGCTCCCTGGATCTCTCCTGGTCAAGGCCCATTTGTCGGCCCAGCGTATCCAATGGCCCGCTCGCCCGACCGGGGCGGCCCCCGCCGTCAGCCCGCCGCTTGCCGCGTATCCGTCGGGAGGTCCTCCGGCAGCAGCAGCCGTAGGTCGTCCAGGCCCGGTGCGGCCATTGGGCCGATCCGCCGGGCCTGCCGGGTCATCATCGCCTCCAGAATCTGGCGGGCCGTACGGGCGTTGCCGAACGAGCGGTCGCGCGGCAGCCCGGCCACGTACTTCAGCAGCGCTTCGACCGTCTCGGGTGCGCAATCGTAGCCGGAAGCCGTGGCGTGGCGACTCATGATCTCGACCAGTTCGTCCGTGGAGTAGTGCTCGAAGTCCACGGTGCGGGAGAAGCGCGAGGCCAGGCCCGGGTTGGAGGCGAGGAAGCGGGCCATCTCCTCGGTGTAGCCCGCGACGATGACGACGACCTCGTCGCGGTGGTCCTCCATCAGCTTCAGCAGCGTGTCGACGGCCTCGCGGCCGAAGTCGGAGCCGGC
>NZ_NCSM01000011.1:332444-334461 GCF_002224125.1 Streptomyces sp. NBS 14/10 | reverse complement strand
CCTGCCGCTGCCTGGTGGCCGACAGCAGGTTGACCAGGTCGGTGACCTCGCGCTTGACGGCCTCCAGGCCGATCATGGCGTCGAGTTCGGCGAGCAGTTCCTCGGAGCCGCGGCCGCCGCCCGCGCCCGCCGCGGCCGCCGACTCGTCCGCGATGTCCTCGGGCAGCAGCAGGGAGAGGTCGGCCTCGGCGGGGTTGGCCATGGAGCCGAGCCGGAACGCCTGCCGGTCGATCATTTCCTCGAAGACCTGGCGGGCCGCGCGGCCGTTGCCGAACGTGGCGTCGCGCGGTATCCGCTCGTAGTGCCGGGCGAGAGCGTCCTGGGTGCTCGGGGCCAGCTCGTAGCGGTGCGCCGCGCACATGCTCTCGGTGATGGTCACCAGCTCCTCCACCGAGTAGTTGGCGAACTCGATGGTGCGGGTGAAGCGGGAGGCCATGCCCGGGTTGGAGGCGAGGAACGAGCCCATCTCGTCGGTGTATCCGGCGGCGATGACGACGACCTCGTCGCGGTGGTCCTCCATCAGCTTCAGCAGCGTGTCGATGGCCTCCTTGCCGAAGTCGGCGCCGGAGCCCTTGCCGTCGGACAGCAGCGTGTACGCCTCGTCGATGAACAGCACGCCGTCGATGGCCTCGTTGAACGCCTCGGTGGTCTTGATGGCCGTACCGCCGATGACCTGGGCGACCAGGTCGGCGCGGGAGACCTCCACCAGATGCCCGGAGCGCAGCACCCCGAGTTCGGCGAGGATGCCGCCGTAGAGCCGGGCCACGGTGGTCTTGCCGGTGCCGGGCGGACCGGAGAAGACCAGGTGGCGGCTCATCGGCGGGACGGGCATGCCGAGGCTGGCCCGGCGCTGCGCGAGCTGATTGAGGTTGACCAGGGTGCGTACCTGGTGCTTGACGTCGGCGAGGCCGATCAGCGACTCCAGCTCCGCCAGCGGCCCTTCGGGTTTCTTCTCGCCGGGGCGGGTGGTGGCCTTGCCCCCCTGGGCCAGGTCCCCGGCGGTCTCGCCCCAGGCGTCGGGGGTGGCGTTCCCGCTGCTGTTCAGGCCCTGGACGGTGAGGCGTTCGGTCGCGCGGGTCTGCTTCAGGCCCGCGCCGCGGTTGTCGCGTACGGCGCAGTCGGTGAGGGTGACCTGCTCGGAGCTGTCGACGCGGATGCCGTCGCCGACGCTGCCGCTGATCTGGCAGGCGTCGAGCGCGGCCCGGCCGCCGTTGGCGACGAGCACGCCGTGGGCCCCGGCCTCGGTCACCTGGGTGCGGGTGGCGGAGAGTTCGGCGCCGCTCTCCACATGGAGCCCCGCTGCGGTGCCCGCGTGGATCTGGCAGTCCCGCAGGGTGGACCGGCTTCCTGCGCCGATCCAGACGGCGGCCTGGGCCGTCGAGCGCAGCACGGTGCCGGTGATCTCGGGGGCGCCGCCGCCCGCGGCGCGGATGCCCGCCCCTGCGGAGCGCTCGACCGTACAGTCCTCCAGGCGCCCGCGGCCGTCCTCGGTGACCTCCACGCCGTGGCCGCCGGGCGCGAGGAGACGGGCGTTGCGCAGCAGGGGGTTGGCCCCGGTGCGGATGGAGACGGCGACGTCGGCCGCGTCCACCACCTCCAGGCGGTCGAACTCGGCCGAGGCGCCCTCGGCCAGCAGGACGGCCGCCGTCGCGTCGGCACAGTCGCGCACCGTGGTGTCGGAGAGCAGCGGGGCGCTGGAGTCGACGACGCGGATCGCGGAGGCGGCCGCGCTGTCGAAGGCGCAGTCCTGGAACGTGCCCCGGGAACGCTCGGTGACCGCGAGGCCGTTGCCCTTGGTCCGCGCGGTGCCGCAGCGCAGCAGCTCCGGGTCGGCGCCCTGGGCGAGCACGATGCCGGGGCCTGTGGTGTCGCTGACGGTGACCTCTTCCAGCACCGGGCGGGCGGCGCTGGTGACGTAGACGCCGACGGAGGTGTCGTGCACATGGGTGCGCGCCACATGCGTGGCGCACCGGCCCTCCAGGGCGACGGCGGGCTTCTCGGTGCCGGAGATGTCGCA
>NZ_NCSM01000011.1:0-332288 GCF_002224125.1 Streptomyces sp. NBS 14/10 | reverse complement strand
GGCCGCGCGGCGCGTCCACCACCGGCAGGTCCTCGCTGCCGCCGCGCAGCGTCAGGTCGGTGAGCATCACGGCGTCCGCGACGAGCACCACGGCGGTGCCGCGTGGCGGGCAGATCTCCACGCTGCCGCGGTCGCCGTCGGCGACGATGGTGAGCCGGGTCCTGACCGTCAGGTTCTCGCGGTAGCGGCCGGGCTTGACGCGGATGACCGCTCCCGTACGCGCCTTCGCCAGGGCCTCGCCGATCGTCCGGAAGTTCTCCGTCTGGTCCGGGCCGACCGTGAGCAACTGCCGTGACACGCAGGGACCTCCATGTTGTGGTGCCTGGGCCGGCTTCCCGGCCAGACAGAACGTGCTATCCAGGTGAACTGAATTATCAAGTTGAACATCTTTATATGGGTAAATCGACCACCTTGCGGTAAGTCGTCCCCGGGACACGTAACATGCGAGCCATGCGACGTGTTCTTACTCACCGTCATCCGGTGGCGCGGGCGGTCGCCGCCGCCGCGCTGGCCACGGCTCCGCTCGCCACGGCCACCCCCGCCATCGCGGACCCGGACTCGGGCTCGGTGGAACTGCCCGCCGTCGCCACCGTGCTGGCGTCCGACGACCCGTGCGCGAAGGCGTCCACCAAGAAGGCCGAGGACGCGACCTGGTCCCGGTCCACGCTCGGGCTCGGCCGGGCCTGGGAGCTGTCCCAGGGCGCCGGGGTGACCGTCGCCGTGGTCGACTCCGGCGTCGGTACGGACATCCCGGCGCTGTCCGGCCGGGTCACCGCGGTCGGCGACGCGGGCGAGGACTGCGTGGGCCACGGCAGTTTCGCCGCGGGCCTGATCGCGGCGGCGCCCGGCAAGGGCGTGGGGGTGGCGGGGGTCGCGCCCGGGGCGCGGATCCTGGCGGTGCGCGGGGCGCAGCCGCGCGGCGGGACCACCGTCGCGACCCTCGCGGCGGGCATCCGTACCGCGGTCGACAAGGGCGCCGACGTCATCTACGTCGGGCGGGTGCTGGCGACGGGGAAGGCCGAGCTGACCAAGGCCGCGGCGTACGCGGCCGAGCACGACGCGCTGGTGGTCGCCCCGGTCGGCCCGGACTTCCTCCCCAGGGACCGCAACACCGGCCAGCCGGCCGAGCCCGCGCCCTGGTACTGGCCCGCGTCCGCGCCCGGCGTGCTCTCGGTCATCGACTACGGCCCGGACGGCAAACGCCCCGACAGCGCGCCCGCGTTGGACGGCGCTGACCTGGCGGCGCCGGGTGACGCGGTGGTCAGCGTCGGGCCCAAGGGCTCGGGCCACTACATCGGTTCGGGCTCCTCGTTCGCCGCGGCGCATGTCGCGGGGGCGGCGGCGCTGGTACGGGCCCGGTACCCGGAGATGTCCGCGGCCGAGGTCGCACGGCAGCTCACGGTGGCGGCGTATCCGTCGGACACGCCACGGGTGGACCCGTACGCGGCGGTGAGTTCGCTGCTCACCGACAAGCAGGGCGCCACTCCGAAGCCGGCGGCCGCGCACGTCCCCCCGGCCGCCTCCCCCCAGCCCCGCCATCGCGCCCTGATCGTCGCGGGCGCGGGCGGCGGCCTGCTGCTGCTGGTGGCCGCCGGTGCCGTGGTGATCCCCCGCGGCCGGGCCCGGCGCTGGCGCCCGGGGGACGCGCGGGACCGGCAGACGGTGGAGCCCGCGGAGCCCACGCAGCCCACCGAGCCCGCGGCGACCGGGGGTTCGTGAGGACCGCTGCCCGCACGGGCCCTTGGGGCCGTACGCGTACGGCCCCAAGGGCCCGTGCGGCCCCTGTGCCCGTTCCTCCGGGGTTCCAGCCCGTTTCGGGCGGACCCTCATACGCATGCGGGCAGCCTCCTCGCCGATATGGGCAACCACCCCGCCCGCATGGACGGCCCGCCGCGCTTTTTCCGGTCATCGCCGACTCGTCGGCGACTCTTTTTCGGGCGGTCCCGCAAAGGGAATCGGGCAGCCTCCGCGGTAATCCGGGCAGCCCCCACGGTAATTCGGGCAGCCGCCCCGCCCGTATATTCCGGGCGGGTGGCCGCGACCTTGCGGGAAGGTGAATATCCCCGGGGGGAGCGGGCGGTTTTCCCGCACCGGCGCGTCATTTGGCCGACCCGTCGTCCACGAGCGCCGTCTGCACCTGTGTCGTCTTGTGACGGGCGATGCGCGTGGCCCGCCCCGCCGCCAGCACCCGGCCCTTGATGTTGCCGAAGAGATAGCCCTCCGTCGGCGGGCAGGACAGCAGCAGACCGGGGGTGTTGACCTCCAGCATCCGCCGCAGCAGGCGGTCGTTGAGGCCGCGCGAGGCACCCGCCGCGGAGCGGGCCACGACCAGGTGCAGCCCGACCTCGTAGCCGAGCGCGAGGTGCGCCAGCAGCGGCTCGAACGGCGCGTTCATCGAGTCGCCGCCCACCATGTCGTAGTCGTCGACCAGAATGAACAACCGCGGGCCCGTCCACCAGTCGCACAGCTTCATCCGGCCCGGGGCGATGTCCGGACCCGGTACCCGCTCCTTGACCGCCGGGGCCGCCCCGCCGATCATGTCGCGCAGCGCGTCGACGGAGACCGCGTGGCCGAGGCGGTACGCGTCGGGGATGGCCTCCACCAGGGTGCGGCGGTAGTCCACGACCATGATCCGCGCCTCGGCGGGCGTATACCGTTCCATGATCGCTTTGGCCGCCAGCCGCAGCATGTTGGTCTTGCCGCTCTCCGTGTCGCCGACGACGATCATGTGCGGGGTCTCGCTGAAGTCGTGTCACACCGTGGACAGTGCGCTCTCCTCCAGGCCGATCGGCATCTGCAGGTCGCCCTCGGGCGGCGGGAGCTGGGAGACCGGCAGCTTGGTCGGAAACATCCGCACCTGCGGGGTCCGCGGCCCCGGCCAGCTCTCCTTGACTGCCGCGACCAGGCCGGCGACCCCGTCCGCGAGGTCCTCCGCGCTCTCCACGCCGTCGATGCGGGGCAGCGCGGAGAGGTAGTGCAGCATGCCGTCCCGGGTCAGACCACGGCCGGGCAGCCGCGGCACGGTGGCCGCGCGGCGGCTGTTGATCTCGGAGTCCATCGCGTCGCCCATCCGCAGCTCCAGATGGGTGCCGGCCTGGTCGCGCACGCCCGCGGACAACTCCACCCAGCGGGCGGTGGTGACGATCAGGTGGACGCCGTAGTTGAGGCCGCGGGCGGCCATCGAGTTGAACGTCTGGATGTGCTGGTCGAAGTCCTGCCGCACCGTCGACCAGCCGTCGATGACCAGGAACACGTCCCCGTAGGGCTGGTCCGCGAACTCCCCGGCGGCCCGGCGGCGCCGGTAGGTGGCCGTGGAGTCGATGCCGTGGTCGAGGAAGTACCGCTCACGCGCGGCCAGCAGCGAGTTGACCTCCGCGATCGTCCGGCCCACCCGCTCGGTGTCCAGCCGCGCCGCCACTCCGGCCGTATGCGGCAGCTCCGCCAGGCCCGCCAGCGCGCCGCCGCCGAAGTCCAGGCAGAAGAAAGACACCTCGCGCGGGGTGTGGGTGAGCGCGAGCGCGGTGAGGATGGTGCGTACCAGGGTGGACTTGCCGCTCTGCGGGCCGCCCGCGATGGCCACGTGCCCGCCGACGCCCGACAGATCGATCGTCAGCAGGTCCCGCAACTGCTCGAAGGGCTTGTCCACGATGCCGATCGGCACGGCCAGCCGCCCCCGCCCCTGCCAGCCGACGGTGGTCAGCCCCAGGTCGGGGTCGGGGGTCAGCGGCGGCAGCACCTGGTCGAGGGTCGCGGGCAGGTCCAGCGGCGGCAGCCACACCTGGTGGGCGGGCGGCCCCGCGGCGAGCAGCCGCTCCACCGCGACGGACAGCAGCGTGTCCCCCGTCTCCTCCAACCCCTCCTCAGGTTCCGGCTCGGGCAGGTCGGGCATCTGGCGCGGCACCACATAACCGGAGGTCCACGGCATGGTCTGGCTGGCCACCCGGGCCTGGTTCGCGCCGGCCCGCCGCTCCTGGTACGGGCCGGAGACATACGCCGCGCGGAACCGGGTCAGCGCCTCCACACCGGACTTCAGATAGCCGCTGCCGGGCCGCGGCGGCAGCTGGTAGGCGTCGGGCACGCCGAGCACGCCGCGGCTCTCCATGGCGGAGAAGGTGCGCAGCCCGATGCGGTACGACAGGTGGCTCTCCAGCTGGTGCATCCGGCCCTCGTCGAGCCGCTGCGAGGCGAGCAGCAGATGCACGCCCAGGCTTCGCCCGAGCCGCCCGATCATCACGAACAGGTCCATGAACTCGCGGTGTGCGGCGAGCAGTTCGCTGAACTCGTCGACCACGATGAACAGGCTGGGCAGCGGCGTCAGCGGGGTGCCGGATGCCCGCGCCTTCTCGTAGTCCAGCGCGGAGGTGTAGTTGCCCGCCGCCCGCAGCAGTTCCTGCCGCCGCATCAGCTCGCCGTGCAGGGCGTCCTGCATCCGGGAGACCAGCGCCGCCTCGCCCGCCAGGTTGGTGATCACCGCGGAGGTGTGCGGCAGTTCGTCCAGGCCGAGGAAGGTGGCGCCGCCCTTGAAGTCGACCAGGACGAAGTTGAGCGTTTCGGAGGAGTTGGACAGCGCGAGCGCCAGCACCAGGGTGCGCAGCAGCTCGCTCTTGCCGGAGCCGGTGGCGCCGATGAGCATGCCGTGCGGCCCCGTACCGCCCTGGGCGGACTCCTTGATGTCCAGGTCCAGCGGGGTGCCGTCGGCGCACACCGCGATCGGCACCCGCAGCCGGGCGGAGCCGGTGTTGCGCTGCCACAGCGTGGCCGGGTCGTGCCGACGCAGGTCGCTGATCCCCAGCAGGGTGGTCAACTCCACGCTCGCCGACAGCGGTTCGGCGACCTCGCTGCCCATACCCATCCGGTACGGGGCGATCCGCTTGGCCAGCGCGGTGACGCCCCTCGGTCCGAACCGGTCGGGGCGGCCGAGCCGGGTGGGCTGCTCCTTGCGCTCCCGGTCGGTACGGTGAGCGAGTTGCGGGTGAGCCGGGTGGGACGGGCGTGACGCGCCTCGGGGGACGGAGCGGGCACACCGGGCAACCCCGCAGGGGTGCGCCCACATCATCGACCACGCCGAGCATTGCCAGCAGTGAGCCAGTCGGCCCAGTAAGCGAGGACAGCATGAGCGACAAGGGCGCTTCCGCCGCGATCACCCCATCCGAATCGGCCGAACCGTCGGCCGGTTTCGCGGAGTTCGAGTCGGCAGCCGATTCCCCGGCACCCGGGACGTCCCCCGACGGCACGGTGCCCGGGGTGTCCGACGACACCGAAGTTCCGGAGCCGCCGGAGGAGTTCGTCAAGGCCGCCAAACTGGCGCCGAACCACTGGCTGTACCTGACCGACCCCGCGTGGCAGGGCGAAGGCCCGCCGCCGGACTGGGCCGTGGTGGGCCAGTGGCGCTCCGACGACGACGCCGAGATCGTGGAGTGGCAGGACAACGAGAGCTACCAGCCCTCCCCGGAAGCGCTCGGCTGGCCCGAGCCCGAGGACGACGTGGACGCCGCCATCCAGCTTGCCACCACCGGCTACGGTCCGGCGGAGGATGTCACCGCCGCGCTGGCCAAGGCGGAGGTCGCGGTGCTGGTGACGGCGAACGGCGAACCGGTGAGCGCGTCGGCGCCGGACGGCACGGCGGTGGTCCCCATCTACACCTCGCCCCGCTATCTGCACGCGGCCGGACGGCTGGGGTTCGAGCGGGTGCGGGTGCCCGCGTTCCTGGAGCGGCTTCCGGAGGGGCACAGCCTGTGCATCAACAGCTCCGCCCCGGTCAGCATGGTGATGACCACGGACGGTCTGGCGGACATCATGGCCGCCGCGGCCGAGGCGCCCGCGGAGGAGGCCGGGGCGGAGGAGTCCCAGGTCGAGTGGCCGACGACGGTGGCCCGCGAGGGCACCGCACCGGGGGGCGGTACTGCGGCGCCCCGCAGCAAGCGCGTCACCGACGTACAGCTGCCGGACTCCGGTGAGGGCGACAGCCGTTGACCGAGGCGGACGACACCGCCAAGCGCCGCCGGAAGGCTTCGCCGGCCAGTCCTGTGGTGCGCCGGTCGGTCACCCTGGCCGAGTCGGTGGGCGAGTTGTCAGGGCCGCTCGCCCAGCAAGAGAACAGTGCGACAGCAAGCGAGGACACGATGAGTGAGTCCAACGGCGAGGCCACCACCCCGGCCACCACTGCCGCCACGGTTGACCCCGCGCCGCCCGAGTTCGCGGTGGTCGGCCAGTGGCGCTCCGACGACGACGGCGAGGTCGTCGAATGGCAGGCCAACGAGGACTGCGTGCCATCGCCGGGCGCGCGGGGGAGGCCCGAGCCCACCGACGATGTGGACCGCGTCATCCGGCTCGCCGCCACCGGCTACGGCCCGGCGGTGGTCCCGATCTACACCTCGCCGCGCTACCTCCACCGGACCGGCACGCTGGGGTTCGAGCAGACGGATGGGGTCGAACGGGCGGAAGCGGTTCAGGCCGAAGCCACATCGGCCGGTGCCCGCGAAGAACGAGGAGAACGAGGAGGACAGGCGTGAGCCGTCCCGGGGGCGCCAGAGCGCGCTGGTTCAGCGGGCGGGGCGCCCGAGCCCGTACCGGGCCCGCCACCGACCCCGCGCCGTCCGCGCCCGTCACCACGCTGGACACGCTGGAGCGTCCCGAGGGCCGCGGCCGGGGCGGGGCGCTGCTCGTCGAGGAGTACGACGGCGTCATGCTGCTCCGCTCCCCGGCGGACGACACGCTGTCCACCTCCGATGTCGCCGACCTGGCCCGGGCCCTCTCCGCCGACCCGGAGCACACCGTGACGGTGGTCGCCGGGGCCGACGCATCGTCAGCCGGTGAGCTGTGGCCGCGGCTCGGCAGGGTGCTCGACTCGCTCCGCTCGGACGGCGTCGGAGTGGTCCGGCTGGTCCTGTCGGCCGCGGGCGACGACCGGCCCGACGAGCCCGCCGTGGCCCGCCGGATCGCCGACGCCTGGGAGATCGAGGTGATCGCCCCCGACGGCGTCGCCCTCGTGGTGCCCGGCGGCGGTCTGTTCGTACCGGAGCGGCGCTCGGGCCGGGGCGGCGAGTGCGGCGGTGGCGAGCGTGGCGGATGGTGGCGCTTCGCGCCGGGGGCGGAACCGGTGCGGATCGGCTCGCGCCAGCCGGCCCCCGCGTGGCAGCCCGCGGTCGAACACCTGCCGGCCGGCACCTCCGGCGGATACGCCGTCGAGCAGATCCCGGCGGGCGTACTGGTCCGGTCCCGGGACGCGAACCCGCCCCGCCCCGACGACCTCTGCTACGCCGTACCGGCCGACCCGCGCGGCCCCACCGTGCTGCTGGGCGCGCCACAGGACGAGGACGTCCCGGCGGGCGACCTCACCGAACTCCTCACCGCTCTCCCCGAGGCCGTCAGGCCGCGCGTCCGGCTCGCCCCCGGCGGCCCCCGGGACATCCTGCGCACCAGCCAGTCGGTCGCCGACTCGCTCGGCGTCGAACTCGTCGTCCGCACCGGTATGCCGCTGATGTCCTATGGCAGCCCGACCGAGCCCGGCACGGTGCGGTCCGTGCTCGTCGGCGCCGATGGCGCGCCTCGCTGGCAGTCGTTTGTGGACGCCGTGGTGTGCGCCCCGGCGCGCGAGGGCGAGATTGCCCCGAGCCCCCGTCTGTTGCGCTGGAGTCCGCCCGTTCCGGGCCGTGGCAGCGCGGAACACGGCGCCATACGCCTCTCCGATCGGTGGCGGGTCACGGTCACCCGCGCGGGCCTGTGGATCACCGACACCGAGAGCGAGCCGCCACCGGCCACCACCCGCGCGGTGGACCCCGAAGGACCCGCGATCGAACTGGGCCATCCCGGGCGGCCGATCGACGCGACGCTGTACCCCGTGCTGGCCAAACTGCTCGGCGGACTCGGCGCCGACGTGTGCGGCAGGGCCAGGCTGTTCGTGCTCGGCACGTGCGCGGACGGTGGCCGCGAACTGCGCCGCACAGCCGCGGAACACGGCCTGCGCACGCTCCGCTTCGGGGCCGGCCTCGCGCCCGCCAGGCCCGAGGCGCGGCGTCCCGCCCCGGCCGAGTCCGCCCAGGCGCCGACGGAGCCCGGCCCGGCGCCGGTCGCGTCCGCCCCGGCCGCGGAGGCGGAGGCGGAGCCTGAGCCGGACCACGAGCGCGATCCGATGTCCCTGGGAACGCTCCCCGAAGCCACGCCGCAGGAAGCCACGCTGCCGGAAACCACCGAGGATCCGCGTCCCGTGCTCCCACCGACGCGATCGTCGATGGTCAGCACGGCGTCGGCCCCGGTCGCGGCCCCGGCCGCGCGCGACACCTCCGCCGTGCCCGGCGAGCCTGCCGCGTCCGCCGCATCCGGGGCAGGGGCAGGGCCCGGGCCGGAGTCCTCCAGGCCGCGAACGGGCGGCCCGGGCCCGAGCAGGCCGCCGGGCTCCGGCCGCGCACGGGACCCCGAGCGGCCCGAACCCCCGGGAGCGGGAGGCCCCTTGCGGCCGGGGAGCGGCACGCCCCCACCCCCGATGGAACTGGACGCCATGCTGGCCCTGCTCCGGTCGCAGAGCCCGCCCGACGGTGCCGGAGACGGGGACAGCGCCCCGTCGGCATCCCCCCTGACCCGTCGGCCCGCCCAACCGGGTACCCCGGTGTCGCGCCCATCTCAGGGCCGGGCCCCCCAGGCGACGCGGAACACCCCCGCGACCCCGGCCACGCGGACCCCGCCGGCGAGCCCGGGGTCCTCGGAGCCACCGGCGCTTGTCGAGCCACCGGCGGCCCCCGTACCCCCGGCGGCCCCCCTGTCCACCACGGTGTCGCAGTCCACGCAGACGCCCCAGTCGGCCACGGCGCCCGGACCCACGAGTCCCACGAGTCCCGCGACTCCCGAGCCCCCGGCCGCTTGTACGCCGTCCGTGCCCCTCCGGCCGTTGCCACCGGTTCCGTTCCTGCCGGGGCATGTCAGCACGGAGGCCGAGCGGACCGCCTTCCGGGCGCTCGCGGACGCGGTGTGGGAGCGGCACAGCGCCGCGGTCACCCGAGCCCTCACCCGGATGCCCGCGCTGCGCGGGCCGGAACAGGAGGCGGCGCGCATCGACCTGATCGCGCTCCACGCGTACCTGGACACCTCGTACGGCCCCGACGCCCCCGATGCCCCGGACACCCCGGCGGCGCCGCTGAGCCATGCCGCGCTCGCCCGCGGCATGCGTACGGGCGACGAGCGGCTGCTGCCGTACGCCGCCTGTGTGGCCTCCGCGCTGCGGCGCCTGCCGTCGTACCGGGGCCCGGCGTTCAGCCGTACCCACGAGGCGGACGGCGGGCTGGTCCCCGGAACGCTGCTGCGCGACCCGGCGCCGGTGTGCGCGCTGCCGCTGGCGGCCGGTGCGCCGCGCCCCGTCGGCGCGCAGTACGCCATCTGGTCGGTCACCGGGCGCCGCACGCGCCAGCTGACCGGCCGCCCCGGCTCCGCACCCGGCGGGGACGAGGTCGTCTTCGCCCCCGGGACGCTACTCAGGGTGCTCGATGTCCGCGAGACCGACGGCGCCCCGCTGGTGCTGCTGCGAGAAGTACCCACCACCGCGTCCTCCCCGTCCGCCGCCGGGGCGGTACCGCAGGACGCGCGGCTCGATGACCACGACCGCGCCGCACTCGACCGGCTGGACGAGGCCCTGCGCCGCCACCGGCCGGCTGCCACGCATGGATAACACGAACGGATACAAGGAGACATGATGCCAAGTCAGGAACCAACGAACCCCAAGGGGCCCGCTGTGCGCCGCGCCGTCACCCTGTCGGGTACCGCCGGTACGCCGGATCCCTCCGCGCTGACACCGCTGGGTGCGGAGCGTACGGAGCCCGGTGCTGCCGGTGCCGTGGGCGCCGCAGCCGAGACGGACACCGCCGAGCAGCCGAAGGTCTCGCTGAAGGAGTCCGCGTCGGCTGGTGAGTCCGTTGAGTCCGCCCCGTCCGTGACGCCGGGCGCGGCCGGGGCCACCGCGGAGTCCACCGGGGCCACGGCGGCGTCCGCGGCCGGGGCGCCGGACACTCCGGCGGCCCCGGACGTACCGCCCGCCGAGGCCGACGGCCACGCGGACGGCCACGGATCCGCCGACGGCATGGCGTCCGCCGAGGGCGATTACCCCCCAGGCGCCGACACCGGGGCCGAGGAGGACGAGCCCCCTTCGGGCCGTCCTACCAAGGCGCTGCTTGCCGCGGCCGCCATCGCGGGCGCGCTGTTGATATCCCTGCCGTTCCTGGCCTTCGGGGCCGATGACGACGATGACAAGACCGAGGCGGCGCCTGAGCCCACCTCGGGTATGACGGTCCCGAAGGACGAGGAGAAGGGCCCCGGTACGTACACCGCCCAGTCGCCCGCCCCGATCCCCACCAAGAAGAGCGAGTCCCCTTCGCCGGAGGCCAAGCCCCGGTCCGAGCCGAGCAGCGAGCAGCCGAAGTCGCAGCCTGAGCCCGATCCGAGCAGCGAGCAGCCGAAGCCTCGGGCAAAGAAGGTGGTGCCGGCCGGAAAGTCCTATGTGATCGCCCCGGACCAGCGTACGAACTTCCAGCTCAAGAACGTCTCGACCGGCCGGTGCGCGGACCTGCCCGGCTTGGGCAAGGGCAAGCTCGACGGCCCGGCCCTGCAGCACGACTGCCTGAACGACTGGGACGCGGACAACCAGGTCTGGGACTTCGTCCTGGCACAGAAGAACAAGGGACCCGACGGTCGCAATCTTGTCGTGATCAAGAACAGGAAGAGCGGCCTGTGCCTGGACCTGCCCGGCCGCGGCAGCCAGCCGAGCAGGACCGGGCTCAACCAGACCTACTGCAACCGCACGCTCGATGACAACCAGCTGTGGTGGGTCGAGAACCTGGGCGGCAACCGGACGTTCTGGATCCACAACTACGCCAGCGATCAGCGGTGCCTGGAAGTGTGGGGCGAGAAGCCCGACTTCGGCGGCAACGACGCACGTCTGGGCATCTACAAGTGCTCTACCACTGACGACCACGAGTGGCGGCTGATGTCCAAGGGTGAGTCATAACGGTCCGGCTGCGGCCCCCACACGGTCTACTGACTCTGTGGGGGCTGGTCCCGTTCCTTCTGGTCTTGTTGCGAGGACCGACGGAGGACGAGCCGTGGGTCCGGGGCGGGGCCCGGGGCCTCTGCCAGGGGCAGGACACGGTCCCGGGACGGGCGGGCGCCTCCGCGTCGATGTGCGGCAGTCTGACCGTTTCGGTTGCCGAGAGGGGCTGCGTGCTCGTATCGCCCTTGCGGGAGTGCAGCCTGACCGTGTCGTCGTCTATGGACGATGCCGATGGCTGTTGCCGCATGCCTGCGAACGGATTGCGCCAGAAGTGGGAGCGCGGGGTTCGCCAGTTGTAGCGCAGGGCGAGGAGCCGTAGTCCGAAGGCGAACAGCGAGGTGCCGATGGCGGTGGCGGCGTTCAGCACTTCGGTCTTGTACAGCAGAGCGGCCAGGGTCGCGCCGGCGAGGGCGGGCAGCGCGTACAGATCGCGGTTCCAGCGGAGCAGCGTCGGCTGTTCGAGGGCGAGGAGCTGGGCGAGCACGCCACCGCCGACGGCGCTGGCGCAGCCGAGCGTGACCGCGGCGGGAATGTTGAAGCCGTGGGTGAGCGCCTTGGTCGTGCCGGTGACGCTGAAGAGTCCGAGCGCCGCCGCGTCGGAGACGTCGAACAGCCTGGCCTCGTCCACTTCGTCGTCATGGCGCAGCCGGTGCCCGAAGTACACGATCACCGCTGCGACACAGGGCGCGAAGAAATAGCCGAGATCGGTGAAGGCGACGGGGGTGACCCCGAGCACCACGAAGGTGTCGTCCACGGGTGACGTCGCCTACGTCGGAATCTGCCACTCCGATGTGCACATGGCCCGCAACGACTGGGGATTCTCGACGTTTCCCATGCTGCTGGGCCACGAGATCACCGGCATCGTGTCCGCGGTCGGCGCGGATGTCACCGCGCACGCCGTCGGTGACCGGGTCGCGGTCGGGATGCTGCGCGGAAGCTGCGCGAGCTGGTGACGTAGGCTCGGCGGATGGCGAAGTATTTCGACGTGCATCCTGAGAACCCTCAGCAGCGCACCATCGGCAATGTGGCTGACAGGATCCGTTCCGGCGCGCTTGTCGCGTATCCGACGGACTCCTGTTTCGCGCTGGGATGCCTGATGGGCAATCGTGAGGGCATCGGCCGGATCCGGTCGATCCGGAACCTCGACGACCGTCACCACTTCACCTTGGTGTGCCAGAACTTCGCGCAACTGGGTCAGTTCGTGCACATCGACAAAGACGTGTTCCGCGCGATCAAAGCGGCGACGCCCGGCAGCTACACCTTCATCCTCCCCGCGACGAAGGAGGTACCGCGCCAGTTGCCGCACCCGAAGAAGAAGACGGTTGGCGTCCGGATCCCCGACCATGTCGTTGCCCAGGCCTTGCTCGCGGACCTCGGTGAGCCACTGCTGTCCAGTACGTTGCTCCTGCCCGGCGAGGACGAGCCGATGACGCAGGGCTGGGAGATCAAGGACCGGCTCGACCACGTGGTGGACGCCGTGGTCGACTCGGGAGACTGCGGCACCGAGCCGACCACGGTCATCGACTTCTCCAGCGGCGAAGCCGAGATCGTGCGCCGAGGGGCGGGCGATACGGCGCGGTTCGAGTAGCCGCGGCGACGCTTGGCCTACTCGGCGTCGGTTGTGCGGGGTGCGGAGCGCGGGGTACGGAGGGCGAAGATGGCCATATCGTCGTGGCCGTCGCTGGGGTGGTGGTCGGCCAGGGTGTCCACGAAGTCCTGCAGTGGCAGATAGGCACGCGGTGATCCCTGCCCTGCCCCGGCCCTCCCTGCGCATCTCCACGGAGAATTCCAGTTCGACCGGTCCGACCTCGAACCGTGGGCCTTCCCCATCGGCTGCCGCGGCCGCGGCCACCGCCTCTCCTCCGTGTGCCACATCGACAGGCTGTCCGGACCAGCCCGACGTTCACACCGCGACCGGGGCTTTGATGGCTGGGTGGTGTCGGTAGTCGAGCACTTCCACATCGGCGTAGGCGTATGCGAAGAGCGAGTCGGCTTGACGCAGACGCAGTCCCGGGAACTCGAACGGGGTGCGCGAGAGCTGCTCGGTCACCTGCTCGACATGATTGTCATAGATGTGGCAGTCGCCACCGGTCCAGAAGAAGTCACCCGGTTCGAGGCCGACCTGCTGCGCCACCATGTGCGTCAGCAGGGCATAGCTGGCGATGTTGAACGGGACGCCGAGGAACAGGTCCGCGCTGCGCTGGTACAGCTGGCAGGAGAGCTTGCCGTCGGCGACGTAGAACTGGAAGAGGGCGTGACATGGCGCGAGAGCCATGTTGGCCAGTTCGGCGACGTTCCAGGTGGAGACGATCATCCGGCGGGAGTCCGGGTCCCGGCGCAGAGTGTCGAGAACTTCACTGATCTGGTCGATGTGCCTGCCGTCCGGGGCGGGCCAAGAGCGCCACTGTACGCCGTAGACCGGGCCGAGCTCGCCGTTGGCGTCGGCCCATTCGTCCCAGATGGTGATGTTGTGTTCCTGTAGCCAGCCGACGTTCGAGTCGCCTCGCAGGAACCACAGCAGTTCGTACACGATGGATCTGAGGTGCACCTTTTTGGTGGTGATCAGCGGGAACCCCTGCGAGAGGTCATAGCGCAGTTGGTGCCCGAAGACACTTCGGGTGCCGGTGCCCGTCCGGTCGGCTTTGGCCGTCCCGGAGGTGAGCACCAGCCGCAACAGGTCTTCGTACTGGGTGTCCGCCACGGCCGTCGAGTCTACGTTGCGGACAGCCGGGATGACGCACGGATCGCCGTCGAGGCTGTGCGCTGTCCGGTGGACCCCGTGGGACAGCGCACAGCCATGAGGTGGGTCCGGGCTATCCCCGCGCCACCGCGATCGCGCCCTTGAGCCGTTCCCCCGCCTCGTAGATCATGTACGGCACTCCGCCGTCCGTGCCGAAGGAGGGGGCCGCGGCCCGGCCGTTCTCGGGTGCCGATGAGCGGGAGTTGTAGAAGACGCCGAGGTGCTTGCGGAGCGAGAAGTCCTTGCCCACCTCGGTGATCATGATGTCGCCGCCGCTCGTCTTGTCCTTGTTGTAGACCACGTACGCGGAGCCGTTGCGCGTGAGCAGGTGGGGGCCGCCGACGTTGATCGCGCCGACGTCCGAGTGGCGCACCAGCGGCGTCTGGGCGAAGGTCCAGTCGCGGCCATCCGCGGACCAGCCCCAGCCGATGTCCCGGTGGTCGGTGGTGTTGTTGGTCATGAACAGCATCACGTAGCGGGCGCCGCGAGCGGGCAGGTCGTACCGGAAGACCCTGGCGTACGACGTCTCGGTGGTGCCGGCGGGCATCATGGACGTGTTCAGGACCACCTTGTCGTAGGTGAAGTGGATCCCGTCCTTCGAGCGGGCGAGCCGTGTCGTGGTGTTCTCGCCGTGGAAGTACAGCCAGAACTCCTTGATGTCCTCCTTCCACAGCACATGCGGCGAGGAGACATGGCTGACCGAGTAGTGCGGGTCCCACTTGTTCGACACGATCGGGTTCGCCGGGTACTCCGTGAACGGGCCCTCCAGCGAGTTTCCGTAGGCGAGGCAGATGCCGCCGGGCGCGTCGTGCGGCGCGTAGTAGAGGTAGTAGCGGCCGAGCGGTGACGCCAACTTGTCGTAGACGCCGCGCACGGTCGGGAAGATGATCTCGCCCGTGGGGTTGTACTTCAGCTGCGACGGTGTCAGCAGCGTCCGTACGTAGGTGTAGTCGGGGAAGCCGCCGGGCGCGGCCGACGCGGACTGCGTCGACAGGCTGCCGAGGGTGATCGCGGCGCCAGTGGCGGCGGTCGCGCGGAGGAACATACGACGGTCCGGGCCGGACTGTGGCTCTTGCATGGTCGGCTCGCTCCTGAAGTCGGTTGTTGTGGGAAGGGCGTCACAGCTGGGTCGCGGCGGTGACGCACAGGCCGCCGAGCGCCACGGCCCATACGTACGGCAGTGTCCGCACCATCACCTGCTGCGGTGAGACGCCCGCGTACTGGGCGCTCCACACCGTCTGGGTGCTGGTCGGGTCGGCGACACCGAAGACCTGGTTGTACGAGGTGGCCATGCCGAGGACGGCGGTGGCCGGGTAGATACCCGTGGCGATGAGGACGCCCGCGATGCCGGCGCCGAGGCCGAAGACATTCAGCGGGCCGCGGTACAGACACAGCGGCACCAGGAGCGTGAAGACCAGCACGAACAGCACCGCGTTCTGCGGGCTGACCGCCTTGACCAGCGGCTCCAGCGCGTCGACGGCGCCGGGCAGCTTCACTGCGGCGAGCAGGATGCCGATCGCCACGAAGAGCGTGATCGGAGCCGCCGCCACCTCGAAGCCGCCGTACAGAGTGCGCAGCAGGCGGCGGTTCATCTCGCGTGGCGGCGTGGTCGTCACCAGCGCGTACAACACCCCCGCCAGCAGTGAAGGGATGATGGCCAGTTCGAAGCCGAGGGCCAGGACGAGCGGCACCACCGGTGTGAGAAGCGCGTACCACGGGGCGTCCCCGAGCAGCTGCCGGCGGCTGCGTGGCTTCGACTCTCCCCGTACCGAGGTGAGCGACCACGTGTGCTCCACGCCCCGCCGCCGCGACTCCACCAGGACGTATGCGACCGCCGCCACCAGCGCGAACGGGAACAGCTTCAGCATGAAGCCGCGCACGGTGTCCACGGGCAATTCCAACGCCGTGGAGAAGAACTGCCAGATCGGCAGCTCGAACGGGATGCCCACCGCGATGCCCATGAGGATCGTGCCGGCGGCCGTCACCTTCGGGATGCCCACCGCGATCATGGCCGGGATCCCGATGAGCCCGGCGAGCATCGCCGCGGGCGCGGACCCCGTCACCGTGCCCACGAGGGCCGACACCGCGAGGACGCCGAGGCCCACGAACACCGGCCGGTCGCCGCCGAATTCGACGATCTTGCGGACCAGCGTGGCCGCGATGCCGGTTTCTTCCAGGAGCTTGCCGAGCCACGAACCGATCAGGATCGCGATCATCGTGGCCGCCAGCGCGGGCGCGCCCTCCTGGAGCACCGTGTCGAACACGCTGTTCTTTCCGGTCAGCGGTGCGCCCGCGGCGAACGCGATCGCCACGGCGAGCAGCACCAACGCGAACGCGGTGGGCAGCCTGCGGGTGAGCATGGCGGCGACGCCCGCCGCCATGAGGAGCAGAATCACGACACCCATCGATTACTTCTCGCTTTCGGACACCTCTGGTTTTCGGAACATGCGGCGGCCAGCGCCTCAGTGAGCAGCAGGGGGCTGCGGCCCAGGCCGCAGGCGGCGCGGGCGTAGGCGTGCGCGGCGAGTTCGTCGGCGCCCGCGACGTGCGCGTACAGGCGGCGCCGCCCGAGCCGCAGCGCGGTGTGGCCGAGCGCCCGCTTGAACTCGGCCCGGACGTGCGCGTGATGGAGCCAGGCGTGCGCCTGCTCGTGGGCGAGGGCCGCGGCCCGCACCGACCCCTCGGGGAACCAGTGCCGCCAGCCCCGCTGGGCGATGAGCCGTTCGGCGCGGTCGAGAGTGTCGACGTACACCTCGACCACCGGCGGCCGCGACCGGTACCGGGCCAGCAGCCCGGCGGCGAGCCCGCCGTCCCGCTCGACCACTCGGACCGGCGCCGGATCGGGGGTCATCCGGCGCCCGAACTCCTCGGCCGCCTCGGCCCATCGGCGCAGAAGCAGGGGATCGCGACCCTCGTGCGTGGGCGTCCCCGCGAGAAGCCGCACGGCGAGGTCCAGGTCGTGGTCGAGGCTGTGATCCTTGTCCTGGTCGCCACTCATGCGCGGGACTCCACGACCGCGACCACCGGCTCGTCGGCCGCGCGCGTACGCAACTCGCTGCGGGCCAGCGCGAGCAGCGCCCCGGGTTCCAGCACCCCGGACAGATCCGCGATCCGCCCGCCCACCAGCAGCCGCACCGCGGGCGCCCGCACCCCGCCGTCGCCGTACGAGGTGGCGTCCCGCACCAGCGAGGCAAGCGTCTCGCCCGCCGCGCCCACGGTCGTCGTCTCCACCCGCGCGTCGGACACCCCGAGCCGCACCACCCCGTCCGCGTCCACGACCCGCACCGGTCGCCGCAGTGCGCGCAGCCGGCGGCGCACCTCCGTGCCGTACACCGTGTACGCGTCCGTGCCGGCCAGGATCTGCACCCGCGTCTCCTGCGCCTTGAGGCTGGCAGCGGCCACGCGCAGCCGCTCGGCGTCATCGGCGCGGTGCGCCCGGTCCTGTGTGCGCAGTTCGGTCGCGCCGGTGGCGACGGCTCGTACGGTGCTGGTCTGCGGGTCGACCGTCACCTCGACCTCGACGCCGTCGGCCGCGGCGCCCTGCGCGACGACCGCGCGCTCGGCCTCGGCGCGCACGGCGAGGATCTGCTCCTGGGTGGCGCCGGGGATGATCCGCTCCACCTGTTCGCGGACCAGCGCGAGCGCCACCCCGATCGGGCTGATGACCTCGTTGTGCCGGGCGATGCGTCCTTCCAGACCGGCGGCCCGGGCCAGGTGCGGGGTCACCGCCGCCGCTCCGCCGCCCCCGCCCACCAGGACGGCGGTCTCCCGGTCGAGCCGGTAGTCGCGGATCATCGCGTCCACGACCGTCCGCACCTGAGCGGTCCCCGCGTCCAGCACGGCCCGCGCCGCGCCCGCCACGTCCACGCCGAGCATGGCGGCCGGCTCGGCGAGCGCCGCCCGTGCCACCTCCGGGTCGCAGCGCGCGAAGTCGCCCTCGGGGACCAGACCGAGCGCATTCGCCGCGCATGTCATCGTCACGGCGAACCGGCCGCCCGCCGCGTCCAGGACCAGATAGTCGTCGGGGTCGCCGTCCATCGGCCGCACCGTGGTGACCTTCGCGTCCCGCAGCTCGTCGAGCGAGGCGAAACAGGCGTAGCGAAGCCCGGCGATATGCGCGCTGCGCGGACCGACGCCCGTGACTTTCCCGCCGGAGACACGCACCATGGACCCGCCACCGACGCCGACGGTGCGCACATCCAGGGCGTTGAGATACGACGCCTTACCGAGGATCGTCGCGTGCCGCACGGCCACCTTGCCGTGTCGCACCACGCTGATGTCCGTCGATGTGCCACCCGTCTCCAGGAACACTCCCTCGCTGATCCGCTCCCGCATCAGCGCGCCCGCCACACCCGCCGCCGGCCCCGACAGAACCGTCAGCAGCGGGCGGCGCCGCATCTCGTCCAGCGACATGACACCGCCGTCGCACCGCATCACCATCAGTGGTGCCGTGACCCCGGCCTTGGTGATCGAGGAGTCGACGAGATCGGCCGTGGCCAGCATGCGCGGCAGGATCGCCGCGTTCACCACGGCGGTACGGGTCCGCTTGTGCAGCCCGTACAGCGACGTGATCTCGTGTGCCGCGGCGACCGGCAACCCCCTGGGCCGCGCCGCGTCGAGCACGGCCTGCTCCCCTTCGGGCCGGTCCACCCCGAACGGCTCGGTGGCGACGAGGACTTCAGCGCCCTCCTCCTGTACGCGGGTCACGGCGGCCCGTACCGCATCGCCGTCGAACGGGTCCGCCGCATGCGCGTACACCAGCGGAAGCCGCTTGCCCGGGGCGAGTTCGAGCTTCCCGAACGTGGCGAGGCGCCGGGTGAACACGGCACCCGCACCCGTGCCGATCCCGATGAGCCCGACCGTCGCCACATCGCCTTCCAGGAGCGCGTTCGTGGCCTGGGTCGTGCCATGCGCCAGGAACGTGACCTCAGCCGGGGTGCGCCCGACCTGTTCGAGGAGACGGTCGAGCGCCTGGACGATGCCGTGCGCGACACCGTCCTCATGGTGGTGGCTGGTGGGCACTTTCACCTGGCCCACCAGTTCGAGTGTTGCGGCATCGACGGCCACGGCGTCCGTGAACGTGCCGCCCACGTCGATTCCGACGCGGACGCGACGGTCAGGGGGCATGTCAGGCACCTCCTTGTGCGTTGACGTACGTATGGGTGCTGAAGGGGGGTGCTGAATGGGGCCGGTGTCGCTGAAAGGGTCCGTTTCGCTGAAGGGGCCGGTCAGTAACCGCGGACGTCGGGCCAGCGCCTTTGCACGCCCGCCCGGTCCAGCACCCGCCCGAACACCTCGAACCGCTTGTCCTCCGCCTGCACCTGGTGCGGCTCCACGTCCTCGGCCAGGCAGTGCGCGGCAAGCGCGCCCGCGACCTCGCCGACGTTCCATTCCACGGGGTGCAGGCGGTAGCAGCCGTTGGTGATGTGCGTCGTGCCGATGTTCTTGCCGGCGGGCAGCAGATTCCGCACCCGGCGCGGCACCAGTGCCCCCAGCGGGATCTCGAACGGCACCGATCCGATGTCGATGTAGGTGTCGCCGCCGGTCGAGGGGTGCAGATCGATGCGGTAGCCCCCGACGCCGACCGAGTCCCGGTAGTGCTTGGTGCCGTACGGTCCCACGACGTCGATGGCGACGTCCTGCTCGACGACGGTCGTCACCGCCTTGATGCGCCGCGACTCGCGTACGTACGCCGCCTTGGCGAGACCGTCCGCAGTGCCCGTCACATCGGGGCGGATGCGCAAGCCCTGGAACCCGGTGCCGCCGTCCGCCCGCGGTGCCTCGGTCTGCAGCCAGTACAGGACGGACAGCGACAACTGCCGTGCCTCGCGCAGCGCCTCGGCCTGCCGGCCGATGTAGGGCTTCAGCCAGTAGTCGTTCAGCGGCCAGTTGACCAGCGTGATGTCCGAGTCGAAGGCTCCGGGCCGGTGCAGCTTGCGGGCCAGGATCCGGCGGAAACCCCACAGCTCCTTGTCCCCGGCGTCCGCGCTCTGGTCCGCGCTGACGGCCAGCGGATCCAGCTCGGGGTTGGGGACGAACGAGCGGGGGACGGGCTCCAGGGTGCGCGGGTCGGGAGCCTGGAACCCGAGCAGCGGCCCGGGCCAGAAGTCGGGGCGGTACGCGCGCCAGAAGTCGTAGTCCTCGGGCCGGTCGATCGTGTGGTCCTCGCCCTCGTGGTGCGAGAGCGCGAAGCACACCGTGATGCCCTGTTGGTTGTCGGGCTCCGCCTGGGCGGGGGCGTGCGGCTCTTCGAACTCGGCGTGCCCTTCGGCCCCGTTCGCATGCTCCACACCGGCCAGGTCGAGCAGCTCACCGGTCTCGGTGGCGTCGATGACGTAGGGCGCGGCGAAGGTGTGCAGGGTGCCGCCGCGCAGGTCCCGTACGGTGACGGCCGTGATGGCATCGTTGTCGTGCTCGGCGGAGACGGCCCGGTGCTCGGTCAGCACGGTCAGCAGCCCGGACGCCCGGTGCGGTGCGAGCATCGCCTCCAGGACCGCGAGCGCGACGCGCGGTTCATGGCACAGTTTGCTGACCCGCCCGGCGCCCGGGTTGAGCTCGGTGAGCCCGAGCGCTTCGCCCCGCAGCGGATACCACTGCCGGTAGTAGGCCCGGATGCCTTCGCGTAAGGCCCGGTACGTCGCCGTCGTGCCGAACCGCTCCACCCACGGGTGCTCGTCCGGCGGCACCGCCTGCGCCGTCAACTGTCCACCGATCCAGTCGGTCTCCTCGGTCAGCACGACGCGCCGGCCCGCCCGGCAGGCGGCGAGCGCGGCGGCGACCCCGCCGAGGCCGCCACCGACGATCAGGATGTCTGGCTGAGGTACCACAGTGCTCCTTGTGCTCGCGCCTGAACTTCGTTCCGCTGCCCTGGAGTCGGGTCGCTACGGTGGCTGGATGGGCGGGCCCGCCGTCTCGCCGGCGCGGAACTCGCAGGCCACCAACGGCTCCCGCGCCTCCTCGCCCGCCACGAGCGCGGCGAGCAGCCGGACGGCCGCGGCGCCCAGCCGGTGCCGGGGGATGTCGAACCCCATCGGCACGGGCCGGGCGGCGAGGTCGGCGGGCGGGCTCCCGAGCAGCCCCAGCGAGACGTCGCCCGGGCAGCTGAGTCCGGCCTCCCGGACGGCGGTGATCAGCGCCCGCCACGCCGCCCCCGTGTCCGTCTCCTCGGCCACGAACGCGGTCACCCCGTCCGCGACCAGGGCCCGCACCCGCTGTGCCGTCAGCTCACGCATCGGATCGGCGCAGCGCAGCACCGCACCGGGCCCGCCCGCGATGCCCGCCGTCGCCAGGCCGTCGAGGAAGCCCTGCTGACGGTCCGTGGACGGGGGCGCGTCGTCGTCCTCCCGTACGAGCACGATCCGTCGGTGCCCCAACTCAGCCAGGTGCCCCACGACTTCACGGCTGGCGCTGACATAGTCGGCGCCGACCCAGGCCAGCCCCTCCAACTCCTCGCGGCGGCCCAGATGCACCACCGGAAACCCGTCGGCGACGAGCCGCTTCAGTTCGGCACGCGGTACGTGCCGGCCGAGGAAGAGGCACCCGTCGGCCAGCCGCACCCGGCTCAGCGCCTCCGGACCGACGGCGCTCGCGCCACCGGTGCTCGACCCCGTGAACAGCACCAGGTCGTAGCCCTGGGCGGCTGCTTCCTGCTCCACGCCCACCAGGAACGGGTAGTACGAGTGCTGTACATCGGTCGGGAAAGTGGCGGTGAAGCTGAAGACGCCGAGCAGGTTGTTGCGGGCCGCCGCCAGCCGCCGGGCCGCCGGGTCCGGCACGTAGCCGAGACTGCGGGCCGCGTCGAGGACGCGCTGCCGTGTCTCCTCGGAGATCGCCGCCGCTCTGCCGTCGCCGCGCGCCGACAGGACCAGTGACACCGTCGCCTGGGACACCCCGGCGAGCCCGGCCACCTCGGCCTGCCGCGGCCGTGAGGTACGGCTCGCGGCCGCCGGGTTCCGTCCCGGTTTCGCCCGCTTCTTCGGCTGATCCACCCCTGGCGTCCCCTCGTTCACCGATCTATTAATGCGCATTAGTAATACGCATGAATGCACTCTGGCGGGAGCCTCACTTCCCGTCAAGAGCCAGGACGGGCACCGTTCCTGCGGGCACTGTCATGCGACGTATGAAATTGCGCCGCTGAGCGAGCGTGAGCACGCGGTGGCGGAGATGCCGCCCGAGATGCCACCACACGGGGTCAGGAGGTCCGGGTGTGGTGGTCCAGCAAGCGGGTGAGCAACTGCACGAACTGGTCGCGTTCGGCAGGACTCAGCGGCGCGAGCAGTTCGTCGTGGAGGTCGTCCAGGACCTTGTCGAGGCGGCGTAGGTGACGGCGGCCCCGCGGGGAGATCGTGATGATGTTGCGGCGCTGGTCGTCGGGGTCCGGGGCCCGCTCGACGAGGTGGCGCTCGGCCAGTTCGTTGAGCACGCCCACCATGTCGCTGCGGTAGATGCCGGTGCGTCTGCTCAGCGTGGCCTGGCTGGCGGGCCCGTGATCCTGCAGTGAGGCGAGTACGGCGTAGTGCCACTTGCGGGCGTCGGCCTGGGCCAGCCCTTCGTTGACCAGCCGGTCCGAGCGCGTGGACAGCTGTGACAGCAGGCGGCTCGCCCGTCGACGCAGTCTGTCGGGCGTCCTGGGCGCGCCGTCGTCGAGCAGGTCCGGGGCTTCGGCTCTGGTCATGGCGCCGATCCTATCGATTGCGTTAGTCCGACTAACGATGTACGTTCGCTCGCGCCGACCTCGTTAGTCCCACTAACGTTAGTCGTGCGAACTCTCGGAAGGAAGATCCGTCATTCCCACCAAGACACTGCAGATTCCCACCCCTGACGGTCAGGCCGACGCCTTCGCCGCTTTCCCCGACGGCGGCGGGCGGCACCCTGGGGTGCTGATGTACGCGGACGGCTTCGGCATCCGGCCCGTGCTGCGGGAGATGGCCCGCGAACTGGCCGGGCACGGGTACTACGTGCTCGTCCCCAACTTCTTCTACCGGCACGGTCCGGCACCGATCATCGAACTTCCCGAGCACATCCGAGAAGAAGTCCGGCCCGCGGTCTTCGCCCAGCTGATGCCCTTGATCGAGGCGCACACCGCCGAACGTGTCCTGAGCGACGCCGACGCCTATCTCAGCTTCCTCACCACCCAGCCCGAGGTCGCCGCCGGACCGGTCGCGGTGACCGGCTACTGCATAGGCGGCCTCCTGGCGATGCGCACCGCCGCGGCCCACCCCGGCCAGGTGGCCGCCGTCGCCGCATTCCACGGTCCGGTGGGCGCCGCCGGGCCCGACCTCTTCTCCAAGCTCACCGCCCAGGTCCACCTCGGCCACGCCGAAGGCGACATGACACCCGAGGCCCTCGGCGAGCTCAACCAGGCCCTGGACGCCGCGGGTGTCAGCTACACCTCCGAGATCTACCCCGGCACCGTCCACGGCTTCACCATGTCCGACACCGACGCTTTCAGCGCCTCCGGGCTGCAGTGCCACTGGGACCGCCTGCTCCCCCTCCTGGACCGCACCCTGGTCAACGGCTGAGGCTCCGGCTCGGAAGCCGGACACCTGACGTCGAGCCGGGCACCGCGGCCGCGGTGCCCGGCTCGACGAGGTCCGTCGTGAGAGGTTCAGGAGGCTTCGAAGGCGCCGAGATCCGGCGCCTGCCCGCTGTAGGGCAGACCGACACGTCGTCTTTTCTGCGTGCGGAGGACCGACATCGCAGTCCGGCGGAGCCGGTGAGGGCGAATGTGTGTGCGATGGGGTCGCACGTGCGAGTGGACTGGCGTTCGGAGGTGAAGTGTTTGTACGCCTGGCCACGTAGAGTCGCGGTCATGAAGCTGGTGGTCCAAGTGAAGCTGCTGCCGACGCCCGAGCAGGCGTCGGCTCTGCAGGCGACCCTGGCCGCCTGCAACGAGGCGGCCAACTGGGTCAGTTCGCTCGCCTACGACCGTGGCGTCGCTCGGAATTTCGCATTGCGGAAGCTTTCCTATGCGCAGGTCCGCGCTCGGTGGGGGCTCGGGGCGCAGGCCGCCCAGCATGCCATCAAGAAGACATGCGATGCGTACGCCACCTTGAGGGCGAACCTGAAGGCCGGGAACTTCGGCAGGCAGGGCTCGAAGCGTTACCGCAAGGCCACCGGGAAGCCGATCACCTTCCGCCCCGAGGGTGCCCAGCCGTATGACGACCGGATGCTGTCCTGGCAGATCGCCCAGCGGCGGGTCTCGATCTGGACACTGGCTGGCCGGGTCAAGGATGTGAGGTTCACCGCCTCCGTGGAGCAGCTTGCCACCCTGGCCCTGCGCCGCCGGGGCGAGTCGGACCTGGTGTGCCGGGACGGCATGTGGTTCCTGATGGCGACCTGCGAGGTGCCCGAACAGTCGCTGAACACCGAGCCAGCGGACTTCCTGGGCATCGACCTGGGCATCGTCAACATCGCCACCACTTCCGACGGCGAGATCCTGGCGGGGCGCTGTCTCAACCGCACCCGGGCGCGTGAGCGGACGCTGCGCACCAAGCTGCAAAGGAAGGGCACGCCATCGGCCAGGCGTCGGCTGAAGAAGCGGCGCCGCAAAGAGGCCCGGCGGGCCAGGGATATCAATCACAAGATCGCGAAGCATGTGGTGGCCGAGGCAGAACGCACCGGTCGCGGGATCGCCCTGGAAGATCTGACGGGCATCCGCGAGCGGGTACGGCTTGGCAAGCCCCAACGGGCCACTGTGCACTCCTGGGCCTTCGCCCAGCTGGGCGGCTTCATCGAGTACAAGGCCCGCAAGGCCGGGGTGCCGGTGGTGCGCGTCGATCCGGCGTACACCTCCCGCACCTGCGCCGAATGCGGCCACATCGACAAGGCGAACCGGGTGAGTCAAGCCTGGTTCGCCTGCCGGTCCTGCGGATTCGTTGATCACGCAGACCGGAACGGCTCCCGCAACATCCGCGCCCGCGCGCGGCTGTTGTGGCGACGCGGGGCCCCGTCAACGGCCCCCGCCTCACCCCGCAATCCCAGGGGCGAGGCTGGACGCAAGCGCAGCGCCACCGCCAGTGACGCCCGCTGTGCAAGCCCTTCGCTTTAGCGAAGGGTAGTTGACAGGAAGCCGTCCATGGCCGCCGTCGGGCGCCGACTGCTGTCGTCCCAGGCCGAGTTGTTGTAGCTGTTGAACGAGGGGTAGCCCTCGGGTTCCCAGAAGAAGGTGCCGAGGCCACCGAAGCCCTGCAGTCCGGTGATGAACGCCCGCAGTGAATCGCGCACCTGGGTGGGTTTGCCCACCGGCCCGCCGTACTCCACCTGCATGACCGGCTTGCCGTAGCCGGACTGGATGGTCTGCATATTGGCCAGTACGCCGGGCACGTTGCCGCCCTGCGCATACGAGGACAGGCCGGTGATGTCCCACTTCCCGCCGTTGTCCCGGTAGGCGTTCAGAAAGTTCTGGACGCCGCTCAGGTTCTGCGGCTGGGCCAGATGCACCAGCACCGGGGTGCTCGGGAAGACCTTCTTGGACATGTCGTACGCGGCGTTCAGCAGGCCCGTCATCTGAGCCGGGCGGCTGAGACTGCCGACCGGTTTGCAGATTCCGGAGTTGGTCTCGTTGCCGATCTTCACCCAGGCGGGGGTGACGCCGTAGTACTTGATGACGTTGCACGAGTGGTAGACGTAGTCGTACATGGCGTCGAGCATCTGGCTGTAGTCCATGGCGGCCCAGGCGGCCGGCGGATTCTGCACACCGGCCGAGTTCCAGGTGTCGCCGAAGTGGAATCCGATGAGGACCTGCATACCGGCGTTCTTGGCCCGCTGGGCCAGCTGCGCGGTCTCCTCGATGCTGCAGTGCCCGTTGGCCGGATCGCTGGAGGGGTTGACCCAGGTCCGCAGGGAGACCGTGGTGATGCCGTACCCCTTGAGGATGGTGAACAGATCCTGGCGCACTCCGGCGCTGTTGTTCCAGTAGTAGCCCTTTGCCTCCATCTGCGGCATCCAGCTGATGTCAGCGCCCCGGACGAACGGTGCGGCCTGCGCCCGCGCGGGGGCGACGGCGGCTCCGAGCGCCACCGTTCCGGCACCGGCCGCGGCGCCCAGCAGTACGGTTCGGCGGCGCACACCACCTGGCCGTCGCTCACGTTCCTGTCCCTTTTCCATCTTCCGTACCTCTCTCTAGGCAGGTTCATGACAATTCGCGGGACCGTGAATCACTGTGACGCATTCGAATCACTGAGCTACAGATTGCTGCATAATGCTGCGCTCGGCGGCATCAAGTGTCAAGAGACGCGGGCGGGACAGCGGCCCCGCAGGAGGACCTGACGATCAGCCGGGGCTGGATGAGCAACTGGCGGACGGGTACGGCTGACGGGTCGGGCGCGTCGAGGCGTTCCAGGAGCAGCCGTGCGGCCTGGGCGCCGATCTCGTGCTTGGGCGGCGCCACCGCGGTCAGGGGCACGTCGGCCAGGGAGGCGATCTCGTCGTCGTAGGCGATCAGTGCGATGTCGTCCGGCGTACGCAGGCCCTGGGAGCGCATCCGCCGGATCAGCTCGATCGCGTCGTGATCGGAGTGCACCAGCGCGGCCCGGGCGCCGTTGGCCAGGCACTCCTTGATGAACCGGTCATAGAGGCGGGTGGCCTCCGTGGGGCCCAGCGTGGGGCGTCCGCTGTCCAGGACCGGTGCGCCGGAGGCGAGGCCCAGATGCCGGACGGCCGCTTCGTATCCCTCGCGGAGCAGGGGCGCGGTGGGGCTGCCGTTGGTGAACAGCCCCACCCGCTCGTGCCCCAGTTTCATGAAGTGCCCGACCGCGCCGAACGCGCCCTGCTGGTGATCGGTGGCCACGAACTCGCCCGGCACATACCGGTCGTACGGCCGTCGTTCCATCAGCACGAATGGCAGCCCGCCGGCCCGAAGCCGTTCGAACGGTTCCTTGGGCAGGACGTGCCCCGTGGCCGAGGCCACCAGCAGCCCGGTGGCGCCGGACGCGACCAGCTCCTCGATCTGCTGGGTGTCATTCGGGTATGTGTAGTTGCTCAGGCCGATGACCACGCGGACGCCGTGCTCGGCGGCCACGGCCTGCACGCCGGCGACGACTCGGGGGTAGTAGTAGTGCGCCGACGGGACCAGTAGTCCGAGCGTATGGGCCGAGGCCGGCTTGGCATCGGCGCGGAGAGGGCCGGCCGGCGCGCCCACCGGCCGCGGCTCGGAGGGCTGCCCGGCGGTGCGGGGTGTCGCGAGCACGGCACCTCCGCGGACCCGGGTCACCCGCCCTTCGGCCTCCAGCTCGAGCAGATCCCGCCGGATGGTGGCGCGCGACACGTTCAGGCGCGCGGCGAGTTCGGTGACCTTCAGCCCCTCGGCTGCTTCCAGCTCCCTGACCAGTAGCTCATGCCGCTGCGCAACGAGCATGTCGGACACGGCCCCCCTGTGAACAGATTTGAACGATTCTAGCCCGCGGACTTCGTATGCCGTCCAGTACCGATCTTCGACCCGTGGGCTGGTGGCGGCCAGTCGGGGGCGGGGTCCTCGGTGAGCAGCGGCCGGAGGGCGCCGAGGACGGCGCCGATACAGACGTCGCGCGGTGCGGTGGCTGGCCGGCGTCTTTCTGCTGGGCGGCGTGGGCCGGCTGCTCTCGCTCGCCGTACACGGCTGGCCGCAGTGGTTCCAGATCGCACTGACGGCGATCGAGCTCGGCCTGCCGCCGGTCTTCCTCTGGCTGGCAGACGCGGAGGAGCGGACCCCGCGCGGCGATGCGGAGGCCGTGCCCGCCGGGCGATGAAGGCGCCTGAGCTCGCCCGGATCGGACACTTGGCCAGGGAAGCCGGCGCTCACGGCGTTTCGGGTTGCCGGGGAGCGGCAGGGGAGGGCAGCGGGATCTCTTGGGCGAGTTTGTCGCCTTCGACGTCGAGATCGGGCAGGAGACGGTTCAGCCAGGCGGGGATCCACCAGGCCTTCTCCCGTGCGAATGCCATGGTGGCCGGGATGAATGTCAGTCGGATGATGAACGCGTCGATGAGGATGCCCGCGGCCAGGGCGAATCCCGCCTGTTTGATCATGGGTTGGGCGTTGAAGATGAATCCGGCGAAGACGGAGACCATGATCGTGGCTGCGGCGACCACGACGGCGCCGGCCTGGGCGAAGCCGGAGACGGTCGCTCGGAGCGGGTCGGCGCCGTGCATACGGGCCTCGCGCATGGAGGTGACCAGGAACATCTGGTAGTCCATGGCCAGTCCGTAGAGCACACCGGTGACGATGATGGGCAGCAGGCTCACCACCGGCGCGGTGGCGTCGATTCCGAACAGCACTTGTCCCCAGCCCCACTGGAAGACGGCCGTGGTGACGCCGAAAGTGGCGGCGATGCTGAGCAGGAAGCCGAGTGTGGCCATCACCGGGACGACGACGGAGCGGAAGACCAGGAGCAGGACGATCAGCGAGAGTCCGAGAACGGTGGCGACGTAGAGGGGAAGGACATCGGCGAGCCGGTCGGACACATCGATGGCGAGGGCGGTGAAGCCGGTGATGCCGACCGTGACGCCATGTTTCTCGCTCATCTCCCGGCTCTTGTCCCGCACGGCGTTGACGAGGTCCTTGGTGCCGTCGTCGTTCGGTCCGTCGTCGGGAACGAGGCTGAGGACGGCCGTGGTGCCACCGCTGTCCATCCCCGCCAGCGCGACCGACGCGGCGCCCTTGGTGTCCTTCAGATCGGTGGCGGTGGCGGCGAGCGCCGCGGGGGTGAGGGGCCGGTCATCGCCGGAGGAGCGTGCCACGACCATGAGGGGGCCGTTGTAGCCGGCGCCGAAGACGTCGCTGACCTGCTCGTAGCTCTGGCGTTGTGCGGTGTCGGGGTTGTAGCTGTCGCCGGACGGCAGGCCCATCTTCATGTCGACGGCCGGCAGGGCCAGTACCAGGGGCACGAGCAACGACCCCGCGAGGGCGAGGTACTTGCGGTGTACCAGCCCCGCTCCCCAGCGGGTTCCCCGCGTCGGTGTGGCCGTGGTGGCCCGCTGCCGCGCCGCGTGCCAGGTCCTGGTCGAACAGATGCGCTCCCGTACCAGGCCCAGGAGCGCGGGCAGCAGGGTGAGGGCGAGCAGGACGGCGATGGCGATCGTGGCTGCGGCGGCGATGGCCATGGTGCTGAGCAGGGTGATGCCGACCACCAGCAGTCCCATCAGGGCGATGATGACCGTGCTGCCGGCGAAGAAGACCGCGCTGCCCGCGGTGCCGACGGCCCGCCCGGCCGCCTCGCCCGCGTCCAGGCCGTGGTCCAGGATCAGCCGCCGCTGCCGGTTGACGATGAACAGGGCGTAGTCGATGCCGACGGCGAGGCCCAGCATCAGGGCCAGTACGGCGGTGAGGGAGTGGATCTCGAAGACGGTGGAGAGGGTGAAGGCGCCGCCGACGCCCACCGTGACGCCGATGAGAGCGATGACCAGCGGCAGGCCGGCCGCCACGACCGACCCCAGGGCGACCAGCAGGACGATGGCCGCCACGGCGACACCGACGATCTCGCCGACGCCCACGATCTCGGGTATCTCCATCATCGAGGCCGACGGCAGGACATCGAGGTGGCCGCGCTCGGCCTGTCGCTCGGCGGCCTGGACGGTGCTGTCGATCGTCCCGGAGGGCAGCTCGTAGGTCTGCTGGTCGAACTGGAACTGCATCAGGGCGGTGGATCCGTCGGCCGAGACGACGACCCCTGCCACCGGTCGGCCGTCGGCCCGCAGGGGAGTCGGCGCCTTGCCCCCTGTCGGCTGCCCGGCGGCCTCGGCCACCGCGGCCTGGGCCGGTATCAGGGGACTCTTCTCGCCCTTGGACAGCTCATCGGCGAGTACCTTGCGCGCGTCGATGACGTGCTCGTGGCGGTAGACCGCGTCCACCGCGGCGATGAGGGCGGCGCGGCTGTCCCTGCCGTCGACCCGCGTCCCGTTCTGCGCGCGAAACACCACCATGCCCTGTCCGCCGGACGCCTCGGGCAGGGACTTCGCCAGATCGTCGATGACCTCCTGGGCCGGGGTGCCGTCGATGCGCACCTCGTTGCTCAGCTTGACGGGGTTGACCGTGAGCAGGGCCACCACGGCTGACACCACCGCCAGCCAACCCGCGATGACGTACCAGGGCCTGGCGTAGGCGAACCGCCCCAGCCGGTACAGCAGCACAGACACACCCTTCTCCTCTCTCCGGTGCGGCCCCGTTGGGCATACGCGCCTCGGGGTGAGAGAGTACTATCAGATCGATAGTCAACTATCGAACCGATAGAGTCCTACCGCCGTGCGGTCAGTTGGGTAGCCTGCGGTGCGGAACTGGGAGGAGCGAGAGATGACGAACGCCGCATCCGGCACACACCGGCGCCGCAGGATTGACGCCCGCTCAAGTGCGGAGCGCATCATTGCGGCCGGACGTAACGTCCTCGGCGCAGGTGAGGGCTCGTTGGAGCGGATCGCCGCCGAGGCCGGCGTGGGCATCGCCACGCTCTACCGGCACTTTCCCAACCGGGAGGCCATCGTCCGTGCCGTCCTCGACGACATCCTCGAAACCGACCTCCTCCCGCTGATCACCGACGCCTCCGCCGCCCGACACCCGCGACAGTCCATCCTGGACATCGCCACCCGGCTGCTCGACCTGATCACCGAGGAGCGGGGACTGGTCACCTTCGCCGGCAACTTCGCGGACGTCGCCGTGGACGCCCTCCAGCGCTTCAGCGACTCCCTCCGCCCCCTCCTGGAGCGCGCACAGGAGCAGGGCGAGATCCGAGCCGACCTCACCGCGGACGACATCCCGCGCTTCCTCGTCATGGGCATCGCCGCCCTCGCGCTCCCCGGCACCACACCCGCCACACGCGCTCGCTTCACCGTCCTGCTCTTCGACTCACTCAACCCCGCCAACGCGACCCCGCTCCCGCCGCTCCGCCCGGAAACGGAAGAGGACGACCTCCACACCGCGGTCAGCAGCGCCATGAGCGTGCCCGAAAAATCGCGCAAGTCTGTGCAGTGATCCGGGCCCTTGGCCGTTCCTCTGGGCGCGGCCCGGGCGAAGGTCGGGCGGTCCTCGGTCGTGGAGTTCCCCGGAGGCGTCCGGTGCCGGTTCGATGGAGGCACACGGCGATACGGGGGTGAGAGCGTTGGACGTCACGGGTGCGGGTGCGCCGATCGTGGCGGTGGTCGGGGTGGTCGGGACCTTGCTGTCGGCCCTGCTGACCCAGTGCGCGGCCGAGCGCAGCCGACAGCGTGAGCAGGAGCGGGCCGAGCGAGTGCGCGCGCGGGCGCGCGAAGCCGAGGCGCGGCGTACCTGTTACGTCGCCCTCAACACCTCCCTGCGGCAGTATCTGGCCGCCCTCACCGACCAGTTGCACGCCCTGATCCGGGCGGAGGATCCTCGCGCGGCACGGCAAGGCCTCAGCGAGGCCCGGGATCTGCACCGGGACGTGTACGCGGAGGCGCAGATGCGGCTGCCCGACCCCGTACTCGCCCTGGCCGGCGAGGTCACCCACGCGCTCGGTACCGTCTACGGCCGGCTCCGGCGCCTGGACGACGGCGTCCCCCGCCCGGGCGACTCGCTCGACGCCGCCCAGGGGGAGATCGACGCACTGTGGGAACGGCTGCGGGAGCTGCGGCGCGGGATGCGTGCTGATCTGGGAGCTTCAGGAGTGTCCCGTTCGAGCCCGCCCGAGCCCGACGCGTACCGCCCCCGAACCGATCCGGACGCGTTCCGGGCGCGTTCGGGGTGTTGATCGGGCGTTGGACGGAAAGGTTCGGTGATCGGGCTTCGTTGTGACGGACATCTCGTCATCATGAAGACCGGTCTGTTGATGTCCTCGAGAGGTGAGGAGTGCCGGTGGGGGACGAGGGGGAGAGCGGTGGCGTTCAGGCGTTGCGGGCGTGGGCCGGCGAGGCCATCGGGCGGGCGAAGGCGTTGCTGCCGACGCCGGGCACGGTCGCCAAGCCATCGCGCGCCCATGACGACGCGGTCACCGAACTCGACGCGCTCACCCGACTGTTGGACCACGATCCGGAGCTGCGCAGCTCGGTGACCCTATGGCTCGGCGGTGCCCTCACCCTGCGCCACGGCGTCGGGGGCGGGACGCCCGAGGACCGGGAACGGGCGCACGGTCTGCTGCGGAACGTACGGGACCCGGCGACGAGTATCGGGGCGGCGACCTCCACCGAGGACCGGCGGTGGGCCGCGCTGTTCCTGCTGACGCACGCGATGCCGCTGCAGGAGATGCTGGGCGGGCTCTCGCCGGAGCCGGACGCGACCGCCATGTTCGACATGATCATGCGGGAGGGGCCGAACGGGATAGCCGCCTTCGCGGCCGAGCTGCAGGAGCTGGTGACCGAAGCGGCCGAGCTTCCGCTGCCGCCGGAGACCTTGGGGCAGCTGCGGCAGGTGCGCGACCTCTATGCCAGTCCGTCGGCCGGCGGGATCGCCGACCTGTTCACGAGTCTCATGCCCGACGATGGTTTTCCGGGCAACGCTCACCTGCGGCAGAAGATGACGGACTTGCTGACGACGATGACCGGGGGCGCGGGCCCGACGAGCGGCACGGGCACGGCGCCCGGCACCGGCTCGGACAACACGGGTGACACGCGCGCCACCCGGGACCCCTCCCACAAGGCCGACGCCCCGGCCCCCTCTGCCGAGGCCCCCGCCGGCGCCTCGGCCATGCCCCGTACCCCCGACGATATCCGCCGGCTCATCGCCGCGTGGCAGGCCGTCAACACCACGTCCGTGGACTTCGTGAACCACGTCGGCGGCGGCGACCCCGCTGCCCTCAACCAGCAGCTCGGGCGGTTGCGCGACGCACTGGACGGGCTGCCGGACGGCATGGCGGACAAGGACGCTCTCGGCGGGCTGATGGCCCTGCTGCTCAACGTGAGCGACGGCGCCGGCGGCACTCTTCAGGACCAGGCGCTCGGTCTCGCGCACATCCAGACGGTCACCGACTACCTGCGGCGCAAGTCGGAAACCTCGATCCCCATGGCCGACGGCCTCGCGATCATGGCGGATGTGATGGGCCTGATCACCGACGTCCGTACCGCCGCGCAGGCCGAGGACGTGAAGGGGCTCCGCGACCTTCTGCCCAAGGCCGAGGCCCTGGCCGACACCGTCCCCGAAGACCACGACATCCGCTTCATAGTCCTCATCGCCCGCGCCATGGCCCGCCTCATGCTCGGCCGGCACACCATGGACAGGGATCTGCTGCTGCGCGGCCTCGCGGACTTCGAGGAGGGCAGGACCGCCGCGCGGAACAGCAGCCTCCCGATCGGGTACGAGGAGCTGGAGGCCCTGGTTCCCGACCTCGCGACCCTGCGTTCGTACCTCACCGACGACACGACGACGGTCATCCCGGACCGGGACGTACCACCACCGGACGCCCCCGCCGACCAGCTGCACACCGCCGCGAACCGCCTCGGCATGCGCTACGGCCTCACCAAGGACCCGGCGGACCTCGAGGCCACCATCACCACGCTGGAACGGCTCCGCGAGCACGTCCGGCAAGGCCGGGCCCCGCGCGTCGCGGCCGAGTCCCTGTGGTCGCTCGCCGAGTCCTACCGCGCCCGCTGGCACCGGGAGCAGAACGCCTCCGACGCGGACGCGGCCACCGACGCGGCGAACGAGGCCCTGACCGCCCTCGCCGCCGACGTCCTCCTCCAGCACGGCGCCGAACACCGCCTGACGACCGCCCGCAACGGCGCCTCGCTCGGGGTACGGGCCGCCCTGTGGGCCGCCGCGCACGGAAGGGTGGCCGACGCGGTCGCCGCCCTGGAGCTGGGCAGGGCGCTGGTGCTGCAGTCGGCGGCCACCTCCCGGGCCGTACCTGACCTGCTGGACGAGCGCGGCCATCCCGAACTCGCCGCCGCCTGGCGGGGGTCCGGCGCCGCCGACAGTACGGAGCTGCCCGCCGAGCTCCCCAGCACCCTGCGCCGGCAGGCCCTGGAAGCCCTGGGCTACCGGGAGCGGGGCGGACTGCTCGACACCCCCACCCCGCGCGAGCTGGCGGACGGCGTGGGCGCGGCCGGTGCGGACGCGCTGATCTATCTGGTCCCCGGCAGCGAGGGCGACGGCGAGGCCCCGGGCATGTTGCTGGCCATAGGCCCCGAGATCGGCATCGGCGTGGGCGCGCTGCCCATGCTGTCGGAAGCGGGCAGCGCCCCTCTGGAGCGATACCTGGACGCGGCCGCCGCCCGCTCCATGAAACACAGCGCTGAGACGGAACGGGCCTGGGAGGTGGCCCTGTCCGAGCTGTGCGACTGGGCGTACGAGGTCTTCGTCCATGTCCTCGCCGGGCTGGAGGAACATCTCCCTGACGACGCGACCGACGCGGCCGACCGCCGTACGCCCCGGGTCGTCCTGGTCCCCTGCGGCCGCCTCGGGATCGTCCCCTGGCACGCGGCCCGCTTCCCCGCTGACGCCCCGTACGACCACCTCTGCCAGGCGCTGGTGATCAGCTACGCGGCGTCCGGCAGCCAGTTCCTGCGTACGGTGAAACGCGCGCCACGCGATCCGATCGCGGCCCCGGCCATGGTGGCCGACCCGAGCATCACGCTGACGTATGCCGAGCAGGAGGTCCTGGAGCTGCGCAACGCCTTCTATCCGGGGGCGCGGCTGTACGGCGACTTCGGCACCCTCCCGCCCGACTCGGTGCCGACCGGCACGCCCGACCAGCTGCTGGCTCTGCTCGCCCAGGACCACTCGATGGTCCATCTGGCCACACACGGGCTGGCGGGGGTACGGCCGACGGAGTCGGCCCTGCACCTCGCCCCCACCGACCCCGGCGAGGAGGTCGGCCGGCTCACCGTGACCCGGCTCCTCGACCGGCCACAGCCCGCCGAACAGGCGGCGCCGGACGGCCCGCTGATCGTCCTGAGCGCCTGCCAGACCGATCTGAGCACCCGCGACCACGACGAGGCCCTGACCCTCACCACGGCGTTCGTCTCGGGCGGCGCACGTGATGTCGTGGGGTCGCGGTGGACCGCCCAGGACAGCGCGACGATCCTGCTGATGGCGGTGTTCCACCACGGTCTGCGGGCCGGGCTCAGTCCGGTGGACGCGCTGCGGGCCGCGCAGCTGTGGATGCTCGACCCGGAGCGCAAGGACCCGGGCTGTCTGAGCGACACGTTACGGCACGACATCCGCCGCCCCGACCTCCAGCGGCCCGCCCTCTGGGCCGCGTTCATCCATCAAGGCCACCCCGGCCAGGGAAAGGAGACCGTATGACCCCGGGTGAGGACAGCGGGACGAGGGTGCTCGGCCTCATCGGCGAACACCTCGACAGCATCCGCGCCCAGCTGACCGATGAGCAGTACCAACTCCTGCTCACCCGGCTGCGCGCGCTCGCCGACACCCCGCCGGACGACTCCAGGGCCGTACGCCGGGCCTTCCAGGCCGTACGCCTCTGCCTGCTGCCGCTGCCGTTCGACCATCCGGTCCGCGAGGCAGTGGACTCCGTCCGGCTCGTCGCCACGGCACCCGTCAGCCTCCCGGTCGTCCTGCGGACGCGGGAACTGCTGACCCGGCTCACGGCCGGCCCGGCATCGACCCCCGCGCTCCCCGCCGCGCCACCCGCGCCGCCCGACACCGCGGCCATCATCGCCGCCGTCGAGCACCGACTGCTCCGCACGCCCGCCCTCTCGGCCGCCGAGGTCCGCGGCCGGTACCTCGGTTCGGCGCCGCCACCGGAGCTGATCCGGCTGGCCGACCCCGACCTCGGCGACCGCTACCCGGAGTTCCAGTTCGAGCCCGGCGGCGGAGCGCCGTACGAAGTCGTCCTGGAGGTCAACCGGGTGCTGCTCGCCGACGCGGACCCATGGGGAGCCGCCGACTGGTGGCTGAGCGGCAACGCGTGGCTGGGCGGCGGGCCGCCCGTCGCGCTCCTCGGCGTCCGGCCGGACCGTGAGCTGGTCGGCGCGGCCGTCGCGTTGGTGGAGGGGGACTGATGCACGGAGAAACCGTGTCGCCCTCCGCGTACCGCTTCCGCCCGCACTGGGAGGTGCTGCCCGCCGGTACCCAGCTGTGGCGGTTGCACAAGTCCCGGTTCGCGGCCGAGGAGTTCAAGCCGTTCAACCCGAACGCCGACGCGGGTCGCTTCGACGGCACGCCGGAGGACCCGTACCCCTGTCTGTACGCCGCGACGGACGCGGAAACCGCGCTCGCCGAGACCTTGCTGCGCTCGGTCGACTACGACCTTGAGATCGGCATGCGGCTCATCCTCTGGGCCCAGGTCCGGGGCAGGTCGCTGAACGTGGTGCGGACCCGGTGCGAGCTGAAACTGGTCTCGCTGTGTTCCGGAGCGGCCCTCGCCGCCGTCTGCCAGGACAACCGTCTGCTGGAGAACGAGGGAGCGGAGCACTACGGGCGCACGCGCCTCTGGGCGCGGGAGATCCGGGCCCAGGCGCCCGAGGCCATGGGGATGATCTGGGGCTCGAAGCGCAACCCGTCACAGCGCGCCCTCGTGCTCTTCGGCGACCGCCTCGCCGACTGCGCGGGCGGGGCGCTCGATCCACTCCCGTACCGCAGCATCCCCGACCTCGGCTCGCCGGACGGCATCAAGGAGGCCAACCAGCTGCTCGAACCGCTCCGTTCGGCGATCAGGGAGCCGCTGCACCGCTGAGCCCGGCACCCTGCCCTACGCTCGCTTGTCCCTGTGTGACACGTGGTGCCATCGTTGTCCGCATGGCACCACCGTCTCTCGACCATGCGTCAATTCTCGGCGAACTACAGGAGGTCCGGCGGGCGGGGCTGCTCAGGCTGCGCGGTCGGGAACTGCCCGCCCTGGAGTCGGCCGCGGCCTCTTTGGCGACCGCGCGCACCCGCGAGATCGCCATGGAGGCGCTGCTCCGCCGCGCGGTTGAGCGGCTTGACGCGGGCACGCTGCGGACCGCCGCCGAGTACACGCTGGGCCTGGCCCAGGGCACCCGGGACTGGCCGGCGTCCTCCCGCCGGGCCCGCGCGGCCGAGGTGTACCGGGTGAGCGAGGAGCGCTTCCGCAAGCACCACGAGGTGATGGTGCTCGGGCAGGTGGCCGAGCACATCGTGGAACTGGCGGAATCGCTGAAGGACGGCGGCGACGAGCCGGGCGAGGGCGACTGGGAGGGTGACACCCACCGGTTCGTGGACGTCCTGGCGGGCGATCGGACCGTACGCCTCACCCTCCATATCCACCCCGTCGATCTGCTGCGGGACGTGGACGTGGTGGTCTCCCCGGTCAACACCTACTTCGCGCTGCCCGAGCCGTACAAGTCCTCGGTCTCCGCCTCGCTGCGCCGGGCCGCCTCCGTGCGCGGGGTGACCGGCGACCTGCTGGACGACCCGGTCCACGACGAGCTGCGCACCTGGGCCGCGCGGCACGGCACTTCGGGGCGGCCGGTGGTTCCGGGCACGGTGGCGGCGACCGGTTCGGGGGCCATGGCCGAGTACGGCGTACGGCGGATCTACCACGCGGCGGTGGCCGTGCCGCGGGCCGGCACCAACGACTACGACGTGCTGCCCGCCGATGTCACCCGCGCCACCTCGCGCGCGATCGCGCTGCTGGCCGAGGAGCGCGACCGGCACACCCCGCCGCTGCGCTCGGTGTGCTTCCCGCTGCTCGGCTCGGGGCGCGGCGGGCTTCCGTACCGGGTGAGCGCGGCGGCCGTGTGGAGCGCCGTCGAGGCGGAACTGGCGCGCGGGGCGCGCTGGGAGGTGCACTTCGTGGTGCCCACGCCGGAGGCGGCCCGCGAGGTGGAGCGCATCCCGGCCAGGACCCGCCCGGGGCGCGACCAGTCGGCGCCCGGCCGATCCGTTTGACTGGAAGGGCGGGTCGCCCCGGTGGGGTGCCACGGGGGAGCCTCCCACCGGGGCGGCCCGCGCCACCGAAGCCGTTGATCTCGAGGCGGTGTCAATTCACGTAAGGATCACGCATGTGGGTGCCGACGTCACATACCGTGGCCGTATGACCAGGGGGATGGTTGAGTGGGCGCACGGCTGCGCAGGTCGCACGGTGACCTGGCCCGCCCCGGATACGTACGTACTCGTCGACGGTGTCCTGCTGCGCATGGTGCCCGAGCCGCCCGGCCTGCCACCGGGTACGGCCGTCAGCGTGCGCCACGATCCCGAACGGCAGCGGCTGGTGGCCCATGCCGACGGGACCGCCGATGGGACCGCCGACGGCACCGAGGCGGCGGTCGGATGAGCGTCCACAGTATGGAGTTCGGGGCCGGGTTCGAGGAACGGCAGCCCGTCGTCCTGCTCCTCGACACCTCCGCGTCCATGGGCCGCCCCGAGGAGCACCCGCGGATCGACGAGCTGAACGGCGCGTTGACCCGCTGGTTCGACGGGGTCCGCGGACAGGAGCGGCTGCGCACCCGGGTGGAGGTCTGCCTCATCACCTTCGACTCGGCGGTGCGTGTCCACGACCCCGGCCCGGGCCGCCTGGTCCCGGTCGAGGAAGCCGACGCCGACCGGCTCTTCGTCCCGGTGGACAGCATGCACCCGCCCACGCTGCGCGCCGAGGGCCTGACCCGGCTGACGGAAGCCGTGGAAACGGCCCTCGAACTGGCCCGCGCCCGCTACCGCACCCTGCAGCGGCAACGGGTACCGGTCCGGCGCCCCTTCCTGTGGGTCCTGACGGACGGCGCGCCGAGCGACGCCCAGGGCCGCCCCCTTGACGCGACGGCCCTGGCGGGCACGGCGGGGCGGGTGCGCGAGGGCGAGGAGCAGGGGGAGTGGATCTTCCAGGTGATCGGGGTACGCGGCGCCGACCTGCCGATGCTCCGGGTACTGGCGCCGAAGGCCACGTCCCCGTTGGAGAACCTGGACTTCGGCCGGATCCTCGACCTGCTCTTCCAGAGCACCGACGACAGCAGCCCGGACCAGGCCGCGGACCTCATCCACCAGGACTTCGACGACCGCGCCGCCCGGCTCGCGCGCATGGAGAGGCTGGAGAGGGACCTCCGGTGATCGTCGCGGGCGCCTCCGTCCAGGGCACCGCTCATCTCGCCGCCGGGCAGGGCTGCCAGGACGCGTTCAAGGCGATCGACCTGGGCGATACGGCGGTCCTGGCGGTGTCCGACGGCGCGAGCAGCCGCGACCGCAGCGCCCTGGGCGCCCATATAGCGGTCGACGCGGCCTGCCGCCTGCTGACGGAGGACATCCCGGACGCAGGGGAGTCGCCGGAGGCGTGGACCCGGCGGATCGCGGGGCGCGGGCAGAGGGTGGTCGAGGAGTATCTGCGGGCGGTGTTCGGGGTGTTGGGCACGGAGCCGGGTTCAGCAGACTCCGGCGCAGCGGACCCCGGCGCCCTGGCGGCCACCCTCACCGCGGCGGTCGTGGCCCCGCCCTGGGTGGCCTTCGTCTCGATCGGCGACGGCTTCGGCACCCTGCTGACCCGCGACGACCGCTGCCACCTGGTCCTCCCCCCGCCCACCGGTCCACCCGTCTTCCTCTCCTCACCCGGTGCGGCCCTCCGCCTCCGCACCTTCGTCGTCTGGGAGCCGGAACTCGGCGGAGTGGTCCTGGCCACCGACGGCTGCGCCGCCCTCACCCTCGACCACCCCTCCGTCCGCCAACTCGGCCCAGAAGTGGGCCCCTTACCGACCGAGCGCTTCTTCCTCGGCCTCGCCGCCACGCTCCGCCAGAACCACGGAGACGCCGAGCCCCTTCGACATCGGCTCTCCGGGCCGGAGGCCGGCCGGACCGGTGACGATCTGACCGTCCTGTGCGCTCTCGTAGAAGGGGGGTGACCGTGGGACTGACAGTGGTGTCCGGCAGCGGACACATATGGCGGCTCACCGAGCAGATCGGCAGCGGCGCGGAAGGGTTCGTGTACGGCGTCGACGACGGCCGCCCCCTCGTCGCGAAACTCGTCCCGGACCCGCCCGACCCCGAGGCGTACCGGCGCCGCGTGGCCCGCCTGGTGCGCCAGCGCCGCGAACCCCGCACCGTCGGCCTGCTCTCCGGCACACCCGTCCGGCTGGCCTGGCCACTGGTCCCGGTACGCACGGGCGGCGGCACCGGCTCCGACCGCGTCGACGGCTATGTGATGACCGATATGCGCCACGCCTACCAGCCGTTCAGCCACCTCCTCACCGTCTCCACCCGCACCGCCTTCCTGCCCCGGGCGACCTGGGCGACCGCCCTCCACGCCGCCCTCGCCCTCGCCCGGCTGCTGGGCGAACTGCACGCCGAGGGCTATGTGGTGGGCGACCTCAAGCCCGACAACCTCTGGGTCGACGAGACCGGCCGGGTCGGTATGGCGGACGTCGACTCCTGGCAGTTCACGGACGGTCGCGAGGTCTTCGCGGGCCGCATGCGCACCCCCGGCTACACCGCCCCCGAGCGGATCGGCGCCCCGGCCGGTACGCCACCGGACACCGCGTCCGACGAATTCGCCCTGGCCGTCCTGGTCCACCAGCTCCTCATGGCCGGCCTGCACCCCTTCGCCGGGCACCCGGCGGACGGCGGCGACTATCTGTCGTACGACGACAACGTGGCGCACGGCCGCTGCCGGATCGTCGACCGTACGTCGGTACTGCTGCCCCGCTCCGTGCCGCCCGCCGATCTGCTGCCGAGACGGCTCGCGGAGCTGTTCCGGACGGCGTTCGGACCCGCGCGCCCGCGCCCGACGGCGGCCGAGTGGGCCCAGGCGCTCGCGGCCGAGCTGGCCCCCGGCCGGCTGAAGGCGTGCGCGGTGAACGCCCGCCACCTCCACACCGTGGAACGGCCGTGGTGTCCGTGGTGCGACCAGGCCGAGCGTGGTGCCGACAGCTACCCGGGCCGGCCACAGGAGGAAGAATGACGACCCACCTCTCCGTCGCCCGGACGCTGGACCGCTGCACGGTCCTCGGCCCCGGCACCCGTGCGGTCATCTGGGTACAGGGCTGCCCGCTGCGCTGCCACGGCTGTGTGGCCGCGGAGACCCTGCCCTTCGAGGGCGGCACCAGCCGCTCGGTCGCCGAACTCGCCGACTGGCTGTGCCGGTTGGACGGCATCGAGGGCGTCACGTTCTCCGGCGGTGAGCCGTTCAGCCAGGCCGGGGCGCTGGCCGAACTGCTCGACGCGGTACGGGAGCGGCGCCCGGACTTCGGCGCCATGGCGTACTCCGGCTTCCGCCACGAGGCCCTGCGGCGCGGCGACCCGGACCGGCTCGCCCTGCTGGACCGGCTGGACCTGCTGGTCGACGGGCCGTACCGGGCGCCGCTCCACGGCAGCCTGCGCTGGCGCGGCTCGGAGAACCAGCGGCTGATCCCGCTCACCGACCGCTACACACGGGCCCTGGCCGAGCCGGATACGACCGCCGGGATCGAACTGTCGGTGGACGCCGACGGATCGCTCTCCTGGGCCGGGGTTCCGCCGACCCCCGGATTCCGGGAAGGGCTTGAGAAGCAGCTCGCGGCGCGGGGGTTCGTGCTGCACACCGAGGCACGGAGGGAACGATGAGCGGATCACCCAAGTACAGCAGCGTGCGCGTCGGCGCCGCGTACGCCCAGCGGGAGGCGGCGGAGCGCCGGCGCCGGGCCGAGCAGCGCCGGGCCAGGGAACGCAGGCGGGCCGCCGAGCGGGCCCGGCTGGCCCAGGAGGCGGCCGCCCGCCGGGAGCGCGCCCGCGCCGAGGCGGAGCGGCGCCGGGCCGAAGTCGCCCGTAAAGAAGCCGAGGTGGCGGCTCGCCGGACAGCCGAGCGCGACGCCCGGCTGGCCCAGGCGCGGGCGGAGCAGTCCCGGGCCGACGAGCGCGGTCTCGATGAGGTGCGGGAGCTGATCGCCGAGGCCCAGCGGTCCGGGGCCCGGGCCGAGATCGGTTCACTGGAGGGGGAGTTGGCCGAGCTGCGGGGGCGGGCCGCCCGTGGGGAACAGCTCGGGGACGCGGTGGAGGAGCTGCGCGGCCGGGTCGTGAACCTGCGCCCGACCGCGGCCGGGGACCATACGGATGACAGCGCCGATGTCCTGGCCGGCCTGGAGCGCCGACTCTCCGCCACCGGCCCGGACGGCGCCGCCCTCGACGCGGACGGCCATCGGCGCTGCACCGACCTGCTCGACCAGCTGCGCGCGGCTGTCGGCCCGGAGCGGCAGGTCCGTTTCGAAGCCCTGCTCGGCACGGTCGAACACGCCCTTGCCCGGCATGCGGCGACGGTCTCGGAGGCGCGGGAAGCCACCGTACGGCAGGCCCGCGCGGAACAGGAGCGCGAGGCGGCCGAGACGGCGCGGCGCGAGCGCGCCGAGGCAGCCGAGGCCGCGGAGCGCGAGCGCTCCGAGGCGGCGGAGGCGGCCCTGGAGCTGGCCCTCGCGGAGGCCGCCGAGCGGTTCGACGTCGTACGCCCGGCGGCCGAGGGCGTGCTGGACACCGCCGCCGAACTCGGCGACCCCGGCCTCGCCGACGAGATCGGGGACGCCCTGCGCGCCGTCACCGAGGCGCTGACCGCGCGCTCGGCGACCGAGGCCCTGGACGCGGTCGCCGATCTGGAAGGCCGGCTCCCCGGCGCCGAGGACCGGCTGGACGAGCTGGAGCTGGCCTACCAGCGGCGCCGGGACCTGGTGGAGGCGCTGCGGGACGCCATGACCGGCGAGGGGTTCGCCTTCGAGGGCGGTGAGGACCAGGGGGGCTCCTTCCGGCTGCACTTCACGCGGCCGACCGGGGCGACGTACGAGACCACGGTCGCCACCGAGGACGACGGCACCCCCGTCCTCGTCTACCACGTGGACGGCGAGCCGGACGTGAAGCTGTACGCCCCACAGGGCGAGGCGGTGTGCGACACCACCGAGGCGCTGCTGGAGCGGGTGCACGAGGCGCTGGGCGGCGACGACGGCTTCGTACCGGGCGAGCTGACCTGGGACGGCAAACCGCCGCCGGGCACGGGCGGCCAACAGCTGCCCCGCGGCACCTCCCGGACGTGGACGAACCCATGAGCACGGTCGACTTCACCAAGGACGAGGACGGTACGGGGCCGGTCACCGCCGACGGCATGATGCCCCTGTGGGCGGTGTCGCTCGGCTGGGAGCTGCGGCGCGGCCGCCAGGTGATCCTCAACGGGCAGATCCGGGACCGCTGGTGGTTCGAGGACCGGCCCGCCACCTTCCGGGAGCTGGTCGCCGGGGTGCTGGAAGTGCGCGGCGCCGATGTGGTGGGCTGGTGGGACCCGGTGGCCGGGCTCACCTTCCCGCTGCCGGGCCACGCGGAGCGCTTCGCCCAGCTGGAGGCGGACCGGCCGCACACGGCCACCAGAAGCGGTGGCCGGGACACCCCCGCGGGCGACCGGCAAGCGGGCGACCGGCAGACAGGCGACCGGCAAGCGGGCGACCGGCAGGCAGACGCCCGACAACGAGACGCAGGGCAGCAGGACAACCTGCGCAGCCGGCGCGGCGGCGAACGCGAGCGGGACCGGTCGAGCCTGCTCTCCCCTCGCCGGGCCGGCCCCCCGCGCGCCTTCGACGACGTCCTCGCCACCGTGCACCGAATCGCCGCCTCCCCCGACGCGGCCACGGCCTTCGTCTTCCAGGACGTCGACCACCACCTCCCGCCCGGCCAGCCGGAATCGAACCCCGGCTACCTCCGGCTGCGCGCCGCGATGACGGACGCCGTGACGCCCCGCCCGACCCTGGCGGGCCGCCGCCCGCACGCCCGTAACGCCGTCCTGTGCGCGGTGGGCGACGTCGGCCGGTTGCCCGGCTGGTTCCATCTGGAGGACCCCCGGATCGCCACCCTGCACATCGGCCCACCGGACCCGAGCGAGCGCCGCCTGTGGCTGACCTGGCTGCGCGGCGACTTCAACGGCGCCCCGGACGCCGCCCGCCACGACATCGAGGCCCTGGTCGGGGCGACCGACGGCATGTCCGGCTGGGACATCGAAGCGCTCGCCCGGACCTCGTGGCTGCGCGACGCGCCCCTGCAGAAACCGGACAAGCTCCTGGAACTGCACCGGCTCAACGTGAGCGTCGACCCGTGGACCCAGCTGGACCGGGAGACCGTCGCCCGCGCGGCCGACGTACTGGGCACCCGAGTGGTCGGCCAGGCCAAGGCCGTCGACGCGGTGGCCGCCGCGCTCCAGGCAGCCTTCGTGGGCATCGACTTCGGCGGCTCCGGCACCGCCCGCCCCCGGGGCGCGTTCTTCTTCGTCGGCCCGACCGGAGTCGGCAAAACCGAACTCGCGAAGGCCGTCGCCGAGTTGATGTTCGGCGACCAGAGCGCGTACGCCCGCTTCGACATGAGCGAGTACCAGCAGGAACACGCGGCCGAACGGCTCGCGGGCGCGCCGCCCGGCTTCATCGGCCATGAGCAGGGCGGCGAGCTGACCCGCCGAGTCCAGGAACGGCCGTTCAGCGTCCTGCTCTTCGACGAGATCGAGAAGGCGCACCCCCGGGTACTGGACAAGTTCCTCCAGATCCTGGAGGACGGCCGCCTCACCGACGGCCGCGGCCAGACCGCGTACTTCTCCCAGTGCCTGATCATCTTCACCTCCAACACGGGCGCGGAGGCGGTCCAGGATCTCCTGTCCGAAGGCGACGAAGAAGTGCCGTACTCCGCCCTGGAGGCACACTTCACCCAGGCTGTGGAGGAAAAGTTCCGGGCCATAGGCCGGCCGGAGATCTACGGTCGCCTCAAGCCGGGCGTGGTCGTCTTCGACATGCTGCGCCGCGCGCACATCGTGAAGATCGCCGACCGGCTGCTGGGCCAGCTCACCGAGTCCGTCCGCGAACGCCACCAGGCCGAGCTGGTCCCCGATACGGGCACCCTGCACCCCTGGATCACCGAGCGGATGAGCGACCCGGAGCACCAGGCGTACGGCGGCCGGCAGATCCGCAACGAACTGGAGCGGCTGCGGGCGGCCGTGGTCACCCACTTCCTGGCCCACCGCCCGACCCCGGGCAGCCGGATCCGGCTCGGCATCGACGACGACGGCACACCGTGGGTCAGGACCGAGGAAGGGAACGGCTGAACACATGCTCGGCATCGCCATCGGCCACCGCATCGCCCGCATCGGCCGACTCGACCCGGAAGGGCGCCCGACCGTAACGGCGACGGACCTGGCCGGAACGGACGGAGTCGCCGACCCCGCCACCGCACTGACCATGCTCCTTGCCGAAGTCACGGGCGAGGAGGCGGTGGCCACGGGTGAGGAGGCGGTGCTCGGCCTGCCGGCCGCCGCCGGCCGCGAGGCCGAGGCCGACCTCCGCCGCGCCGCCGAGGACGCCGGCCTCCGCGTCAACAGAATCGTCCCGGAACCGGTCGCGGTCGCCCTGCACTACGGTGCGATCGACGAGGGCGTACACCGCACGGTGCTGGTGGTCGACCAGGCCGCGACCACAGTGGACCTGACGGTCCTCGCCATCACCCCGGATCTGACGGTACGCATCGTCACCACGCGCACCGCACAGCTGGCCGACGACCACGCCCTCACGGCGATAGCCCAGGAACTGACCGAGGCAGCCCCGGACGCCGTACTCCTCTCCGGCGACCTGTACACAACGCCCGCCCACCGCACGGACATCGAAAACCTCGCCGATGCCCAGGGCCTGACGATGCGCTGCCGGACCCCAGAACTGGCCGTCGTACACGGCCTCCTGCTCCTGGAGGACTTCGGCCTCCTCCGCATAGCCACCGGCCCGGCACCCGCGAGGACCCACTTTCCCTCTCCCCTGGAGGACCCGGAACCGCAACCCTGGTCCATTCCCGTGGCGGATCCCGAACCACAGAACGCCCCACCCGACAACGCCCCCAAGGGGCCCGGGGCCGTGCCGACCCCGCCGCGCGGGCGCGAGCAACCCCCACCGCCCGACAGTGAACCACCCACCGCGACCACCCCACCCATCCCCACACCCGAACCAGAAGTAGCACCCATCCCCACACCAGAACCAGAACCCGAACCAGAACCCGAAACGCCGCGGCCAGAACCGGCCCAGGCCTCCACCGTCCGCTCCGTCCCGGTGACCCAACTCCAGGCCATCCGCCGAGACGACCACCTCCTCGTCCTCTGGGCCTGGCCCGACTCCGCCCTCACCGCTCGCGTCCGCTGGCGCCGCGAGGACGTGACCACGGCCGGCGACGGCCCTCGCGACGGCGACATCCGCTGTCAGCGCCGGGTCTACGAACACGACGGCGGCCTGGACCTCCCCGTCGGCCGAGGCGCGGTCACGCTCACCGTCGAGGCCCTGGTCCCCGACCCCGCCGTCGACACCGAGGGCGCCGCCTCCCTGCGTATCCCGGCCGAACCCCCCATCGTCGAGTACGAACCCTCCCTGCGCCGCCGCCTGACCGGCGCCCGCGTCGCGACCGTCACCTTCACCGCCCGGACCGGCTGTGACCTCCCCGCCCTGCGGATCGTCCATGGCCTCGGCCGCTACCGCCCCACCAGCACGGCCGAGGGCACCGTCCTCCACGAGGTCCCCGCCCAGCGCCTCCCGGCCGGCGCCCCCCTCATCGTGGAGTTCCCCCTCCCCAGCACCAAAGGCCCCTCCTGGCTCGTCTGCTTCCCGGTGGACGGCCCCGACTCCGGCCCCGACTCAGAACAAGACCGCGACATCGACATCCGCCCCACGGCGCTGCACCGGCTGCGAGTGACCTGAATGGCCAAACGACTCACCTGCCCCTACTGCTACGAGACCTTCGCCCCGAGCGAGATCCGCTTCCGCTGCAACAGTCGGCTCAGCCGCACCCGCAAGCAGTGTCAGCGCCGCCGCGACCCGGTCCTCGACGAACGCTTCGGCAGGCGCCCCAGCCACGACGTGGGCCCGGACTTCGCCGCCGACGGCCGCAAGTCGACGGCGGTGTGCCCGGACTGCGACGGCGAGACGACGTACCGCGTCTGCCCGGTCTGCCATGTCGAACTGCCGGTGCAGTTCGGGATGGTGGAGAACCGGCTGATCGCGATGGTGGGCGCGCGATCGTCCGGCAAGACGATCTACATGACCGTGCTGCTGCACGAGATGCGCAACAAGATCGGCGAGGCCTTCGGCGCTTCGCTGATGGGCCTGGACGACACCACCATGCGCCGCTACAGCTCGGAGTACGAGGACCGGCTCTACCGCGACCGGCAGATGTTTCCGCCCACGCAGACCGCGACGACCAACGCCAACCGGGTGGAACCGCTGGTGTTCAGGTTCGGGCTGCGCCGCAAGCGGCTGTTCGGGGAGCGGCCGCAGCACAGCGTGCTGTCGTTCTTCGACACGGCGGGCGAGGACTTCAACAGCCGGGAGAGCGTGGAGCTGAACACCCGGTATCTGACCAACGCGGACGGCATCATCCTGCTGCTCGACCCGCTGCAGATGCCGGGCGCCCGGGACAGCGCGGCGCCCGGTACGGCGCTGCCGGGCGAGGACGGCATCGACCCGCCGATCAACGTGCTGAGCCGGGTGAGCAGCATGCTGCTGGCCGCGCAGGGTGGCAAGGCGGCGAAGGTCGACACCCCGATCGCGGTCGTCTTCTCCAAGATGGACGCCTTCTGGCATCTGATGGAGAACGGCAGCCCGCTGCGGTCGCACGCACCCGCGCTCGGCCGTTTCGACGTCGGCGACAGCCTCAGCGTCCACGAGGAGGTGCGTCAGCTGCTCAGGGAGTGGGACGGGGTGCCCATCGACCAGTCCCTGGAGAACACCTTCGCCCGCTACCGCTACTTCGGCGTCTCCGCACTGGGCCGCAGCGCCACCCCCGAGGCCCGGGTCGCCGACACCGGAATCCAGCCCTACCGGGTGGCGGATCCGCTGCTGTGGCTGCTGAGCGAGTTCGGGTCGGTGCCGAAGGCGGGCCGCGGCCGATGAGCTTCCAGCAGCTCTACTACACCTCCTGCGAGCACGGGCTCAGCCATTCCGCGGGCTTCCAGTTCAACGCGGTCAGCGAGCAGGTCTCGGCCGAGACCCGGCTCCGGGTGGAGGGCCTTGCCGGGTACGAACCACCGCGCTCGCTGGTCGAGTCGGACACCCCCGAGCTGCTGGCCCGCTGCCCGGTGAACCTCTGCCACATCCCGGACCCGCGGGGCGGCGCCACCACGCTGTGCGTGCGGTACGCCGGCCGGGACTCGGCACGCCGCTTCGGCAACTACTTCGCCCACGCCCTGTACACCGAGAGCGAGTTCACGCCGGACAGTGGTGGTCCGCTCGCGATCGAGCTGTGGGACTCCCCGGTGTGGACCGTACGCGTCGCCGATACGACCGAGATTCCGGAGCTGCCCGCGCCCCTGCCACGCGGCCCGCTGTCCCCCCGCTCGGCGCGCGCCTTCCTCCGCGCGCACCCGCACGCCGAGCAGCTGCCGGCCCTGCTGGCGGCGGTGTTCGCGGCGCTCGCGGAGGACGGCTCGGTTGTGGTCATCGACGCTACGACAGACCGGATCGCCCACTGGTTCGCGACCGTCTGCTACCTTCTGCCACCCCCGCTGGCCCGCACCCTCTCCTTCGCCACCTACCTCTTCCGCCCCACCCGCAGCCGACTGCACCTGATCGGCACGGTGCCCGGCGCGCAGCCCGACTTCGGCCCCGACGACGAGGAGTCGTACACCGTCTTCGACTTCTCCGCGGGCCGCTTCCCCGAGGTGGTGCCCACCCACCATCTGGTACGGCTGCTCACCCGGATCGGGGTCGGGGCGATCCGCTCGGTGTGGTCGTGGACGGCCGAGTACACACACGGCCAGGAGCGGGCGCTGGGCGACTGGCACGCCCCGGTGGCGGCGGCCGCGGCGGCGGGCGGCACGGAGCTGACCGACGCCGACCTCCGCGCGGTGATCGACTGGCTGCCCAGGGCCGGTCATCTCGGGCCGCGCCGGGCCGCGGTGGCGGCGGACATCCACCACGCCCACCGGGACCTGGACGACGACCAGCTCGCGGTGTTGAGCGCGGCCGCCGAGGCGGGCGGTGACACAGCGCTCCACCATGAGCTGGAGGGCAAGCTCCACCAGTCCCGGATCCGCGCCTATGTGACCGTCGTGGAGAACGCGCCAGGACCGGTGCCGATCACGCGCCCCGCCGAGCGGGAGCGGGCCACCGCCCTGTGGCAGCGGATGCTCGGCGAAGCCGCCAACAGCCGCCAGCAGGTACGGCTGCTGCTGTGGGCGGTGGGCGCTCGGCTCGCCCCGCCGCCGAAGCTGCTCACGGCCCAGAGCCTGGACCTGGCCCGCGCCCTGCTCGGCGCCTCCGGCGCGGGCCCCGACCTGCGGGAGGAGGTCGCCCACCTCGTGCACACCCTCCCGGAGTTCAGGGCCCAGCTGGCGACCGCGGTGCAGGAGGTGCTGGACGAGCGGGGCGGTCAGGAGCAGCTGTTCGCCCAGTTCCCGGCCACGTTGCTGAGCGAGCGGGACCTCGGCGAGCGGCCCGGGCTCCTTGAGCACTACTGGCTGGCGCAGGCCGAGCGTCAGCCCACCCGCACGGTCGACCTGCTGTTCAGGATCCTGGAGGTGCGCGGCCAGGCCTCCCCGGACGCGGAGCTGCTGCGGGGGCTGTGGCGGCAGCCGTCGCCGGCCTGGACGTACGAGGAGGCGACCGAGATCGCCCGCCGGCTGCCGTCGGGCCAAGGGGCGGACCGTCCGGCGGACGAGGCGGTCGGCGAGTGGTTCGACCGCGCGGTGAAACAGGAGGTCCGGGACGAGGAGGGGGTACGGGCCTGCCTGGTGCTGTGCGACACACTCACCGCGCCCGGACGCGACGCCTGGCTGCGCCCGGTCACCCGGGAGTGCGTACGGACCACGCTCCAGCTGGACACGGCCCTGCGCGAGGCCACCGAGGCCACGGCGCTCGCCCGCGCGTTCCGGATCCCGCAGATCGACGCCTGGGCGGCCCCCCGCGCCCTGAAGTACTACCGGCTGCTCCCCGCCATGCTCCGGGTGCCCGCCGACCCGGCCCGGCTGCGCACCGAGATCGGGGAGTTCGGCTTCTCCCTCGCCGACGGCTATCTGCGCGGCGTCTATGGGGCCGCGGCGACCTCGGACCGTGTCGACGAGGTGCTGTTCAGCCAGGTCACCGGGGTGATCGCGATCAACTACGAACGGGTCCCGCTGCCGCTGGCACATGTGGAGATCGTCCGTGCGCTGCGCCAGCACGCGGCCCGCTACTGGCGGTCCGAGGACCTGGACCGCCTGTCCCGCGCGCTCCGCCCCTACAACACACGGCTGGCCGACGACTATGAGCAGTACGCGGAAGACCGTCTGGGCCGCGTGAAGAAGTGGAGACGCAAGCGCAACCATCGGCGGCCCTCGGACGGCCCCCGACCGGAAGAGGGGTGAGCCTGCGATGAGCGACATCCTGACCTTCATCATCGTCCCCGCCCTCTACCTGGCGCTGCTCCTGCTCTACCTGCTCTTCGTCCCGGCGATCGCGGCCCTGCGCGGCGCCGCCCTGGTCAGTGAACTGCTGTGGCGCTACTGCCAGTTGCTCAACGGCGTGCTGCGCCTGCGCACCCCCGAGTTCGTGACCATCCCGCCGTACCGCCCCGCCGACGAACGGGCCCACCGCAACTACTTCTTCGGACCCGCCACCCGCGATCTGCGGCAACTGCTCGCGCAGGGGCGGCGGCTGTACGTCCGTACGGTCACCGACGCCTACCGCCGGGTGACCGCCGACCAGTTCACCGCACCCTCCATGCACCGATCCGCCTCGGTCCCCTACGGCCTGACCCTCTATCTGGGCCTCGGCGTCGGCGCAGCAGTCGCGGTACCCGTGCTGGGCCTGCTCCTCGGCCTGCACGCGCTCGGCGTGGCCCTGCTGACGGCCGGCGCCCGGCTGACCGCATTCACCCTGCGGGCCGCCGACCGCGCGGTGATGATCCTGCGCGGGCTGCCCCGGGGCATGCTGTGCCCCAGCTGCTTCGAACGCGTCCCCTATCCGGCCTACGACTGCCCCCGCGCGACCTGCCGCCGCCGCCACGCCGACATCCGCCCCGGCACCTTCGGTCTCTTCCGGCGCCGGTGCGCCTGCGACGAGCGGATACCGACCCTGCTGATGCTGATGAGCAGGGACGCCCGGCTGAGCGGCTACTGCGTGCACGAACACTGCGGCAAGCCGATGAACCCGGACGCCGGACACATGCCCGAGCTGATCCTTCCGCTGATCGGCGGCCGGGCCGCGGGCAAGACACAGCTGATGGCGGCGATGGTGAAGTCACTGGAGAACACCGCGGAGAACGGCGGTCCTGTGATCCGGCTCGCGGACCCCGAGTCGACCGCCAACCAGCGGGTGCTGAACGAGGTCCTGGAGATCCAGGGCCACACCCGCCCCACCCAGAAGACACTGCCCCGAGCCCATTCGTTCGTACGAGGCAGCGGCCGCGCCGAGCGGCTGGTGCATGTCTTCGACACGGCCGGCGAGCGGTTCGTCAACCGGGAGGAGACCGACGCGCTGCGCTATATCCGGGAGGCCCGTGTCTTCGTGTTCGTCCTCGACCCGATGGCCGTCGACGCGTTCTGGACCCGCCTCGACCCGGCAGGCCCGAAGGTGGACCGCACGCTGGCCTCCACGGTCGACCCGGAGGACGTGTTCTCGCGCTCGGTGCAGACCGTACGCACGATGGGCACCCGCCTCGACAAGGCCCGTCTCGCCGTCGCCGTCAGCAAGAGGGACCTGCTGACCGGGCAGCCGGCGCTCCTGCCCGACCGCCCGGACGACAGCGATACAACCCGGGACTGGCTGTGTGAGCGGCTGGGGTTGCGGAATCTGTTGCAGACGATGGATTTGGAGTTCGGCGAGGTCCGGTTCTTCTGTACGGCGGCGGTGGCGGACGAGGAGGGGCGGGTGGACCCCAGCATTGGGGGTTTCGTTGACTGGTGTCTGCGCGAGTAGGAGTGTGTCCAGGTCAGCGATCGAGGTAGTCGTGTACCGGTTTCATCGGACCGAGCGTCAGGTCCGTGACGATGTGGCTCGCGGAGATGATCTCCAGAACGGGCAGGTCGGCCAGGGGAGCGAGGACGTGCTCGAACAGTTGCAGCCTGGCCGGCGCGGTCCACGCCTGCTTGACCTCGATGTCGGTGATCTCCGTGCGCACCAGCTCGCAGGCCCGCATCGACGCGTCGTAGTCCGGGACGAACTTGAGCATGTAGGTGGGGGTGCTGATCTGCGCACGGGCGTCGTCGGGGTCCATGGCGTGGTGTTTGTAGCCCATGGTGGCGGTGGCCACCCGGATCGAGCCGTAGTCGAGGGTGCCGACGAGCGCGGCGTTGTCCAGGTAGAGCGACGGTGAGCCCAGGACCTTGGGATAGGCGCCGACCTCGCGTCCCCCGGCGGCGGCGGGGAAGCTGTCCAGGTACATCGCGCGCAGATACTCACCGGGTTCACCCTGGTAGCTGACCGAGATGGCCTGTCCGGCCTCGGTGTAGGGGCCGTACCCGGTCACCTCGTTCATCTTCATCACCTCGAACCGCACGATGGGGTCCTCGACCTCCAGCGGCTCCGGTGTCACGGCTCTGACGGCGTCCGGATCCGTTCGATAGAAGATGTTGAGGTACTCGCGATCGATGTATTTGGGCAGCATCGGCGGGTAGGCGGGGGCGCCGATCGGGGTGGCGTAGTGGCGGCGCACATCTTCGGCACGCATGGTTCTTCTGGCTCCTTTGGTACGGATCTACGGATCGGGCCCGATGGCACGGATCGGGCCCGACGGACGGCCTAGGCGACGCTGATCGGAATGGACCGGGGACCCCGTGCACTGCGGGCGGTCCGCATCGTGACATCACCGGCGATCCGCATGTCCGGGAAGCGTGCGAACAGCTCGCGCAGCGCGATCTCCGCCTCCAGCCTCGCCAGCCCTGAGCCGACGCAGTGATGGGCGCCGGCGGAGAACGCGATGTGCTCCCGGACGTTGCCCCGGGTGACATCGAAGCGATGAGGGTCGGTGAACACTTTCGGGTCGCGGTTGGCGCCCCCCAGCAGTTGTACGAGCCAACCGCCGCGCGGAATCCGCCGGTTGTCGAGTTCGACGTCCTCGAGGGCCATCCGTACGGTGAACATCGCCGGGGGGTCGTAGCGCAGAGCCTCTTCCACCACATCGGGCGCGGTGTCGGGGTTGTCGAGGAAGAGTTTTTTCTGTTCGGGGTGCTCCAGCAGAAAGCGCACGCTGTTGGAGATGAGGTTGACGGTGGTCTCGAGACCGGCCGCCAGCAGCAGCCCGATCAGCCCGATCAGCTCCTCGTCGGTGACCGGCCGGCCGTCGACCTCGGCGCCGACCAGGCCGCTGATCGCGTTGTCGCGGGGCGTGCGGCGGTTCTCTTCGATCAGCTGGGTGAAGAACGACGTCATCTCCGCCAGCACCGAGCGCACCATGCGGCGCTCGCCCATGGTGCGTACGCCGTCGATGGTGGTGGCCAGTGCCATGCCCCACCGGCCGAACCGCTCGTAGTTCTCGATCTCGATGCCGAGCATGTCACCGATGACGGCGGTGGGCACCTGCGCGGTGAAGTCACGGACCAGATCGAAGTCCTGGCCGCCGGAGACGCGGTCCAGATGGCTGTGGACGATCTTCTCGACCCTGGCGGCGCGGGTGCGGAGGGCACTGGCGGTGAACCAGGGCGCGACAAGTCTGCGCAGCCGGGTGTGCTCGGGGGGATTCACCGCCAGCAGCGACCGCTCGATGGGGTGGATCAGCGTATCCGCGTCGCCTTGGCGCATCTCCCAGGCCGGGGGCGACGGGGGAACCGGCATACCGAACCGGGGGTCCTTCAGGACCGCTCGACACTGGGCGTGTGAGACGGTGCAGAAGATCCCGAGTTTGCTGCGGTAGACATCGCCGTGCTCCCGGATCTGTTCGTACAGCGGGAACGGATCCGCGGGCTGCCGTCTCCCCAGCAGTTTCGCGGCGGGATCCCCGGACAGCGCGGCCCCCGCCATCATGGTCCGGAACGTGGCGAGCTTGATCGCCGTACGAACACCTCGGATGCCCATGCCCATCATCGGATGTTCTCCTCTCAAGGTCAGTTGACCTTGCGGTCGCTGTCCGCCCACAGTTGCTCGCGCAGCTTTCTGCGCAGGATCTTGCCGCTGGGATTACGCGGGACCAGGTCGATGACCTGGTACGTGGCGGGAATCTTGAAACGGGCGAGCTGGCCGCTCAGGAACCGTGTCAGCTCCTGTGCGGCCGGTACGTCATGGCCCTGGCGCAGCACGATGTACCCGCGCACCTCCTCGCCCGACGCGGAGTTGGGGGCGCCCACCACCGCGGCCTCGGCGATGGCCGAGTGGCGGCACAGGGCGTTCTCCACCTCGGCCGGGTACACGTTCTCCCCGCCGACGATGATGGTGTCGGTGATCCGGTCGCGGATGTAGAGGTAGCCGTCCTCGTCCCGGTAGCCCGCGTCCCCGGTGACGATCCAGCCGTCGACGAGGGTGCGCGCCGTCGCATCGGGCAGATTCCAGTATCCGGCCATCCGGGCCGGCGTGTGCAGCCACACCTGGCCGATCTCTCCCGTCGGCACATCGTCGCCCTGGGAGTCCACGATCCTCATCCGTACGCCGGGATAGGGAAGTCCGGCCGCGGCGAGCCGGGGACTGCCCGGCCGGTGCTCCGAGGGAGGCAGACAGACCGCGGTGTTTCCGGTCTCGGTGAGCCCGTAGATCTGGGCCAGTTCGCAGTCGAAGATGTCCAGGCCGCGGCGGAGCAGCGTGTCCGAGATCGGGGACCCTCCGTAGACCACCTTGCGCAGCGAGGCGAAGTCCGGTTTGCCGACGTTCGGCTCGTCCAGGATCATGCGCATCATCGCGGGCACCATGCAGGCGGTGGTGATACCGGCTTCCCTGATGAGGTCGACCGCGCGCAGGCTGTCGAACGCGGGGAGCAGGACGTTGGTGACACCGGCGTTGAGTCCCTGCATCGCCCACCACAGGCCGCCGATGTGGAAGCCGGGAACGCACACCAGGCTCCGGTCGTCCGCGCGCCAGTCGATCCACTCAAGGCCGTGTTCGGCGAGCATGCCGGCGATGGCGAAGAAGCTGCGCTGGGCCAGCACGACGCCTTTGGGCGCCCCGGTCGTACCGCTCGTATAGATCTGTACGAGGTCGGTGTCGGTGTCTGCGTCTGCTTCGGCGGGTGCGGTGAATCCGGTGTCGGCGGGCCGGCCGTCAGCCCATGCCTCGAAACCGGCCGCGTCCAGCGGGACGGTGTGCTGAAGCTTCGGCAGGGCCGGTACGGCCTCCTGCACCAGCGGGGCCAGGGCCGGTCCGAAGAACAACAGCTCGGTACCGGAATCACGCAGGATGTGGGTGACCTCGGCAGTGGTCAGCCGCCAGTCGATCGGGACGAGGACCGCACCGGTCTTGGCACACGCGAGCACGATCTCGTGAAATCTCTCCGAGTCGGCGGCGAAGTGCGCGATCCGGCTGCCGCGCCGGACGCCGGAGGCGGTCAGCGCCTGAGCGGTCCGGTCGCTCCTTCGGTCCAGTTCCCGGTAGGTGACCTGGACCGATCCGCAGACCAGCGCGGGGCGATCGGGCCGTTCGGCCGCGTGACGGGCCAGGCTGTCCTGAAGTGTTCCGGGCCTTGTGCTGGGCTGCGTTCTGCTCATCCGGTGCCTCGCTCGCCAGGGGTAACGGTCAGTGCCAGGAGTAGCTGTCAGTGCCAGGTGTAGGAGTCGAGCCAGTGGTGGCCACCGGCCAATGGCGCCGAACCAGGAAGGGGACCGGGCCGTACGGTGGCGGCGGCTTCGATGAGGACGTGTGCGTTGACCCCGGTGAAACCGAACGCGTTGACACCTGCCAGCCGGTGCTCCTCCGAGGGCCACGGCAGGGCCTTCGTCGGCACCGTCACCGACGTCGGCCGGCCGAAGACGGCCGGATCGGGGTCGGTGAAGTCGGGTTGCGCGGGCACGGTGCGGTGGCGCAGCGCGAGAATCGCCCTGACCAGTCCCACGGCCCCCGAGGCGGTCTCCAGGTAGCCGATGTTGGCCTTTCCGCTGCCGACGTAGAGCGGCGGGCCGTCCGTGGAGTTGCGTTCGTACGCGGTGGCTATCGCATCGATCTCGACGGCGTCGGCGACCTTGTCGGCGCTGCCGTGCGCCTCGACGTAGCCGACCTGCGCCGCGTCGACCCCGGCCGCGGTCAGGCAGTCCCGGATGGCCCGCTGCTGTCCCGCGGAGGACGGGGCGGACATCGTGGCCCGTCGGCCGTGCTGATGGATCGCGCTCGACCGGATCAGGGCGTACGGAGTGTCCTCGTCGGCACGGGCGTCCTGCTCGCGCTTCAGTACCAGCACCACGCTGCCCTCGGCGCGGACGTATCCGTCGGCGCGCGCGGTGAAGGGCCGGCAGCGCCCGGTGGCGGACAGCATGCCCGCCTTGGCGAACACCGCGGTGGTGACCGGTGACAGCAGCAGATGGCTCACTCCCACGATGGCCACATCGCATTCCTTGCGGCGCAACGCGGCGCCCGCGAGGTGCACCGCGACGAGGGTGGAGGAGCAGGCGGTGTCGACCGTCAGCGCCGGACCGTTCAGCCCGAGGCCGACGGAGATCCGCCCGGCGGCGCCGCTGACCACCGTGCCGGTGGCCATCGGCGCGGACATCCGGTCGGCGGTGACGCCGTTACGGATCCCCGCCAGGCCGTACTCGGGCGTGGTGACGGAGACGAAGACGCCGACGCGTCGACCGCCCGGGTCGGTGAGGCCCGCGTCCTCCAACGCCCGGGATGTTTCGGTGAGCAGCAGCCGCTGCTGCGGGTCGAGGCAGCGGGCCTCCTCCTCGGAGATGCCGAAGCGCTCGGCGTCGAAGAGGTCGATATCGGTGAGGTACCCGCCCTGGCGGAGCGCGGCGGCGTACGGCGCGATGTCCGGCCCCGCGAGGTTCCAGCGCGGTCGGCCCAGGCTGTCGGTGGGGACACCGGCCTGCTCGGTGGCCAGCATCCTGCCCTCGTCGACCATCGCCCACAGATCGGCGGGGGTGTCGATGCCACCGGGCAGCCGGCAGCTCATCCCCACGACCGCCAAACCCTCGGTCTCGGCCTGGTGCTGCCGTGCGAGGAGCAGCATCAACTGGGTTCTGGACAGCTTCTCCAGCGATTCGATGTACGCCCTCATCCGAGGTCCTTCAGCGCCGCCAGTTCGGCCTCGGCGTCCAGTGAATCCAGTCCGCCGCCCGGGTCGCCCGGGTCACCCGGGCCGTCCGTCTCGCCGTCGCCCGGCCGGAGCAGTGCGTCAAGGTGCTCCACGAGAAGGTCCGTTGTCGGGTAGTCCATGGTGATCGAAGCCGACAGGGAGGTGCGCAGCGCCGCCTCCAGGCCGTTCTTGACGTCCACCGCGGCCAGTGAGTCCAGCCCCAGGTGGGTGAAGGGAGTGTCGGCCGGGATGTCGCCCGTGGCGTCGAAGCGCAGCACTTTGGCCACGGTCCCGCGGACCAGGTCGGCGAGCGCCTGCCGTCGTGCGTCCTCGGGCAGCCCGACCAGTTGATCGACGTCGAGCGTGCGTACAGTGTTGTCCCTCGGGCGTGCGAGCCCTTCGTACAGGGCGTTGGACAACGGCCGTGTCGCGGCGTACGTGGTCCAGTCGCATTCGCCGACCACGATCTGCGGAACGGGACTGTCCAGCAACGTGGCCAAAGCGCGGGCTCCGTCCCGGGGCTGGATGAACACCATTCCCTGCCGCTCGAACGACTGCTTGTGCGCCTCGTCCAGGGCCGCGGCCATACCGACCTCCGCCCATGGACCCCAGTCGATCGCGGTACCGGGCAGGCCGAGCGCGCGGCGCCAGTGCATGAGCGCGTCCAGAAAGGCATTGCCTGCGGCGTAGTTGCACTGGCCCGCCTGGCCCAGTACGGCGGAGCTGGATCCGTATCCGATGAAGAACCTGACCTCGGGGAGGTCGGCTGTCGCCTGGTGCAACAGCCAGCTTCCGTAGACCTTGGAACAGAAAACCTTGTCGATGTTGTCCCAGTCCTGTGAGTTCACGGGCCGGTCGGAGAGCACACCCGCCGCGTGGACGACACCGCCCAGCGCCGGTCCTTCCTTCGCGAGACTCTTGAACAAGGCGTCGACGGCCGCGGGTTCCGCGATATCCGCGGCGTACACCCGCACACTGACCTGCTCGCCGAGGGTCTGCCTGACCTTCTGCAACCCCTGGTCGTCGGGGGCTCGCCTGCTGACCAGCGCCAGGTGGCGCGCGCCGCGGTCCACCAGCGTCCGAGCCGTCAGCAGGCCCAGGCCACCGAGCCCGCCGGTGATGAGGTAGGTGTGGTCACCGTCGACCGGCGACTGCTCGGGTTCGGTCGCGATCGGCTCCTCGGTCCCGATCCGCTCCTCGGGGCCGCTCGGGACCAGCCGGCGGACATGGCGCCGACCATCGCGGTAGGCGATCTGGAACTCGTCGGGATCGCTGCTCAGCAACTCCCCGAGCACGGCGGCCGGGTCGCTCTCGCCCACCGGCAGATCGAGGAGAGTCACCCGGTGGTTCGGATACTCGCTCAGCAACACCGCACCGAAGCCCCAGACGCTGGAGGCGGACAGCCGGCTGCCGTCATCGGCCTCGTCCTGGGGAAACCACTGGCCGCCTCTGGTCACCAGCCACAGCCGCTGATCCGGCCCGAATCCGCAGCTCTCCAGGAGGCGCACCAGCTCCAGCAGCTCGGTGTACTGCCGCTCGCATTCGGCACGCAACCCATCAACACCGAGGCCGGGCACCGCGGGGGGTTGCGTGCCCGGCTGCCAGAACCAGCACAGGTCGGTCGGCCCTTGTGCGAGCAGATCGGGGAGCCGGTCCAGGTCGGAAGCGAAGGCGAGCGAGGTGCCGGTGCGCTCCGCCTCTTCGGCCAGCGACACGTCCCCTTCCAGACCACTGTGCAGCAGCGCGATACGACGCCCTGGGACGGGCGCGTCCGAGGCGGGCGCTTCGATCCACCGGGTCTGATAGAACATCCGCCGCCGGGCGACACCGACCGAGGACATCCGCCGCAGTTCCAGTCCGTTCAGTACGCAGACGACGCGTCGGCCGTCGTAGAGCACCACATCGGCGACGAAGTCCACATCCGTGGACGGCTGCGCGGGGAGCAGCCGGACCACGCTGCGCAGCGTCGCGCCACGGGGCCGGCTGAGGAGGTGGAAAGACCGCAGCCGGACGGGAAGGCCGGGCTGGATGATGGTGGCCAGGGTCTGCAGCGCGGAGTCGAGGATCGCCGGGGGGAGGTGTTCGGCGGTCACCCCCGCCGGACCGGTGATCTCTGCCGTCACGAGGTTGTCGCCGCGGCGGGTGAAGGACTCGATGAGCTGGAAGCGCGGGCCGTAGTCCATACCGGAATCCGCGAAGTCCGCGTACAGCTCGGCGATCCGCTCGTCTCGCTGTTCGTCCTCCGCCTCGGCCCCGGCCAGCTCTTCCAGCAGGTCGGAGCCGTCTTCGAGCGGTACGGCGTCCTGGCCCTCCTTGCCGATGGCCGCGGTGACGTGCAGCCTCTCGATGCCCGCGTCGTCGCTGACGCTGAGGATCTCGATGAGCTCGCCGCCGTCCTCCGTGGTCCTGAGCCGGGTGCGCAGACTGATGGCGCCGTCCGACAGCAGCAGTGGCTCATGGATGCGCATGTCGTCGATCGGAAACCGGGTGTGTCCGTGCACGGCGTCCACCGCGGCGATGAGCAGTTCGATGAACCCAGCCGCCGGGAACACCACTTGGCCGACGACCATGTGATCCACCAGGTAGTCCGGCCGGTCGGCGCTGATCCGGTTGGCGAACTCCCGTACAGAGGAGGAGCGTTGCTTCTCCGTCGTGGTCTCGGCGCCGAGCAGCGGGTGATGGGCACTGGCATTCATGTCTTTGCCGAAGTACGGCAGCCAGTACCGCTTGCGGTCGAAAGAGTAGGTCGGCAGGGTGAGCCGCGGCTTCGGCCGGCCCTCGTGGAAACCCCGCCACGACAGGGGCAGCCCCGCCGTGTAGAGCTGGGCGGCGGCTTCGTACGGCGAGCGGTCCTGCTCCGCCGCGGATCCCAAGGACGCCACCCACAGGTGGCGGGAGGCCGGCACACACGCGCGCCCGGAGTTGATCAGGGATCGGCCCGGCCCGATCTCCACCATGGCGTGCGGTCCGAGGCCGGTCAGTGTCCGGATGCCACCGGCGAAGTCGACGGGTTCACGGATCAGCCGCGCCCAGTAGGCGGCGGAGCACACCTCGTCCACGTCGGCGATTTCGCCGCTCAGATTGGAAATCAGGGTGATCTCGGGCTCCTGGAACCGCACCTTGGCGATGAGGTCGCGGAACTCCTCCACCACCTCGTCCATCAGCGGTGAGTGAAAGGCATGGGACACCGGGAGCCGCTTGGTACGCAGACCACGCTCGGTCAGCTCGGCTGCCATCGCCTCCAGCGGCTCCGTGCCACCCGACACCACGCACTGGTCGGGAGCGTTGAGCGCGGCGAGCGACAGACCGGGGTACTGGTCGAGCAACGGAGCGATGTCCGCACCCGATGCCCGTACCGCCATCATCCCGCCCGGTGCCGACACCGACTGCATGAGCCGGGCCCGCGCCGCCACCAGCCCGATCGCGTCCGGAAGCGGGAAGACGCCCGCCACGGTGGCCGCGGCCACCTCACCGATGCTGTGCCCGATCACGGTGTCCGGACAGATGCCCCACGACTTCCACAGCTCTGCCAGGGCGTATTCCAGGGTGAACAGCGCCGGCTGGGTGTACCGGGTCTGGTCCAGCAGTTGGGTGGCATGGCCTTCACCGAACATCACATCGCGGACGGGCGGCCCGTCCAGGTGTTCCGCGAAGAGCCGGTCGCATACGTCGACGGTGTCGCGGAAGACCCGGTGGCTCCGGTAGAGCCCGGCCGCCATGCCGGGGTACTGGGAGCCCTGACCGCTGAACAGGAAGGCCACCTTGCGCTGCTGTGCGGTGTCGGTGTCATCGGTCGCGCGGAGCTGCCGGGCCAGCAGCGCCTCCAGGTCCGCCGGGCCGCCGACGACTCCGGCGATACGCGAGGCGTGATGCGCCCGCAGGACATTGCTCGCATGGCACAACTCCGCGACGTCGGTGTCCGGATGGTCGGCGAGATAGCGCCGGTACCGCTCCACCTGGAGTCCCAGCGCCTTGCGGGTCCGGGCCGACAGGGTGAACACGGCCGCGCCGGACCGTGGCCGGGCGCTCTCCTCCCGTACCAGGTCGGACGTGGGGGCAACGGCGGGGGCCTGCTCGATGACCGCGGACGCGATGGTGCCGGCGAAGCCGAAGGAGTTCACCAGCGCCCTGCGGGTACCGGCCGGCCAGGATACGGGCTCGCGGGGCACCGCGACGGGGAGCTCGTCCCATGCGACATGGGTGGAGGGGATGTCCATGTTCAGATGCGGGTAGATGAGCTCCTCGCCCAGCTGCAACGCCACCTTGATGATGCCGCTCACACCGGCCGCGGCCTCGGCGTGGCCCAGGTTGGTCTTGCCCGAGGCGACGAAGACCGGGGCGCCGGGGCTGTGCGACTCGGCGAAGACCTTGCCGATCGCCGATAACTCAATGGGATCGCCCAGCGCGGTGCCCGTGCCGTGCGCCTCGACGTACTGGATGTCCTCCGGCCGCACCGCCGAGTTGAGCAGCGCCGCGCGCATCACCCGCTGCTGGGAGCTTCCATTGGGCACCGTGAGACCGGCGCCCTCGCCGTCCTGGCGGATCGCCGAGCCGCGTACCAGGGCCAGGATCCGGTCGCCGTCCCGCTGGGCGTCGGACAGCCGCTTGAGCGCCAGCACACCGCACCCTTCGCTGCGGGCGTATCCGTCCGCGCGGTCGTCGAAGGTCTTGCAACGTCCGTCCGGAGCCAGCATGTTGGCATCGGTCGTCACGATGTGCGCCTGCGGGTGGTGGACCAGGTTGACCCCGGCGCACAGGGCGATATCGCACTGCCGCTGCCGCAGGTCCTGCACGGCCGTGTGCAGCGCCACCAGCGACGATGAGCAGGCCGTGTCGAAGCTCGCGCAGGGGCCGTGCCAGCCGAGGACGTACGACAGTCGTCCCGAGGCGGCGCTGTGGGCGGTCCCGGTGCCCAGATAGCCGTTGATCGCCTCGTACGGCAGGGTCTCCGCGGCGATCATGTAGTCCGCGGAGCTGATCCCCACGTAGACACCGCCGTCGCCGCCGCGCAGCGCGTGCGCGTCGAGCCCCGAGTCCTCCAGCGCTTCCCACGCCGTCTCCAGCAGCAGCCGCTGCTGCGGATCCACGTAGTCGGCTTCTTTCGGCGATATACCGAAGAACGCGGGGTCGAACCGGTCGATGCCCTCGAGGAAGCCGCCGCCCCGGGTACGGATCGTGCCCTTCGCGGCCGGGTCGTCGCTCTCGAACGCGGCGACGTCCCAGCGGTCGGAGGGAATGGGGCCGGTGCCGTCCCGCCCGGAGCGCAGGAACTCCGCCAGTGACTCCCGTGTGTCGTTGCCGCCCGGCAGCCGCAGACCGATGCCCACGATGGCGATCGGTTCGTACTTCTCCAGCAGCAGCCGCTGGAGCAGATCTCCGTCAGGGGCAGGTGTCGTCATGTCGCTCCTGGTATGGGGTGCACGGCCGCTCCGCAGGTCTCAGCTGTAGAGGTTCCGCAGAATCTCCTGGACCATCGGCGGCAGCTCCTGAGCGTTCTGTGGTGCGGGTGCGTGAACGGCGCTGGGGAACACGTCGGAGAGCACGGTGTCCGCGAGATGATCGGTCAGGCCCTGGGACGTCGGGTGCTCGAACAGCGCCTCGATCTCGATCCTCCGGTCCAGCATCCGGGTCAGACGCTGACGAAGCTCGGTCAGCCGGAGCGAGGTCATGCCCAGGTCGAAGAAGCTGACGTCTGCGCCCGTCTCGGCGTCTTCCGGAAGCCGCAGGACCTCTCTGACCTCGGCATCGACCAGGCCCGCCAGCGTCTGCCTGCGGCGCGCCCGGGGGAGTGAGAGCAGCAGATCCACCGCGTTCGCCGGTTCGGTCATCGCGGCGCACCCTGCGGCAGGTTGGTCAGCGCGATCTGGATCTCACCCGTGCACCGTCCGCCGCCCTCGTCCCAGAACCGGCACTCGCTCTCGATGAGGGCCAACGGCGCCTTGCCGTTCTCACCGGAGCGCAGCTTGAAGTCGGTGAAGCTCAGCTCGCCGCGGAACTCCTGTCCCCGGATCGCGCGGTGGAATCTGCTGGTGTACCGGGTGATCAGAATGTCGGAGAGCTGGCGCTGCCAGTAGTCGTCGAGGGTCCAGGCAGCGAAGACGGGAGGCAGCCGGTTCTGGACGCACTTGGCGATCAGGTAGTAGGCGATCTGGTTGAAGCAGATGTTGAACTCGACCGCGTTGAAGTGGCCGGTGTCGTCGATGTAGCAGGACTCGCCAATGCGGAACGCACCGGAGGCGCTGACGGCCTCGTTCTCCAGGCGTACCTCCGCGGGGCCGAGATACCGGCAGTTCGTGCGGTAGGGACGCAGCACCCGTTCACGCAGTGCCGGGTCGTCGGGGTGTGCCGTGGCGGTTCCGGCGGCCGGCCGAGCGAGGGGGCCGGCCGTCATGTCGTCGTCCCGAAGAAGGGATGGTCGTCGTGGACGGTCACCCGGTACGAGGTGCTGGGCTCCGGTGTGGGGCTGTGCAGCGCGCGGTGGACGAGGCTGCGGTTGTCCCAGATGAGCAGGTCGCCTTCGGTGAACGTCTGGGTGTGAATGTGCTCGTTGCCGAACGTCGTGTCGAGCTGACCACTGGCCTCGAGCAGTCGGTGCAGCGAGTCGTCCTCGAGCACCCGGCCCTGCTGGTCGTGCAGCTCGCAGGTCAGGGCCTCGCTGACATACAGCACCTCTTCCCCGGTGACCGGGTGGACGAAGACCGTGGGGTGGATCACCGGCGGGGTCTTCTTCTCGATTTCGTCCACGAGTTCACAGATGGGGCGGTAGACATCGGACGGCCGGATCTTGAAATAGCGCCTCGCGCTGTGCAGTCCCTTGGTCGTTCTCGCCACCGAACGCAGTTCTTCGGGCAGGCCGGCGAACACCTTTCCCATATCGATGTAGTGCGTTCCCCGGTTCGTCTTGGGGACCACTTGTGGGTAGGTCATCGTGATGCCGAACGGCCTGGGCATGAACGAGTAGTCCGCATGCCAGAACGCACCGGTCTTGGGGACCCCCACCTGCTGTGTCGACTCCGGGGTGCTGGAGGACACGAATATCTCTTCGTGGTCGGGATGGTGGTACATCGGCTCGTAATAGACCTCGATCGTACCGAGTGCCTTTCCGAGCGCGATGAACTGCTGCGGACTGAGGTGCTGGTCCTTCAGGATCAGTAACTTCTCCTGATAGATCGCATCCTTGAGGTGGAGCAGGTCGGATGTCGACAGCGTTTCCACGTCGAACTCGGTGACCGTGGCACCCATTTTCTGGTCGACTTGCGGCGTGATCTTCATAGGAATAATCCGTTCCTCGGCCATTGGGGCCCTGCGACTGGAACCTGCGCCGGTCCGCGAGGTGATGTTTGCATCGCGGTGTCTGCTCGGGCAAGGAGGTCAAGGAAGTTGGCATTTTCATGACGGCGTAGTTCCGGTGCGCTCAGCGCGACAATTACCGGAAGGCGGCATTCTAATATTCCGCCGGTTCCGGATCGACCCGAAGAAGCGGGAATGCCCGATATTCCGTGCATGAATGCGGTTACGGGCAATCGAAAATCCGTACGTGGTCGTACTGAGCCGTTGGCCCTTCACGCACCCTTGCGTACCACGCGGGTGACCTCGCGGCCGATCTCCGGTGTGACGCGACCGTCCGGGACCGGAATGCCCAGCGAAGTGGCGAGGTCCGCGCCATGGAGGTCGACCGCGGACTCCATCAGTTGGGCCAGGTTCATGATGGCCGAACGGCCTCGGACAATGGCCGTGAAGATCGTGCCGAGCCCCGCCAACCCCAGCGGCCACCACACGGCCCCCGCGAGGGCATAGAGAACGCCCCAACCGGCCAGCGTGGCCGCTCTGTTGAACGCGTCCTTCCCCTCGTCCAGAACCGCTCGGGTCTCCTCCGGCAGTACCAGCCACAGCCGCGGCCAGCCGAATTCGAGGTCGAGGCCGTACTCGAGCCGGACGCGGATGCTGAGCGCCGCTATGTTGTCGCCCATGTGAGTCGGTCTCGTCGGAGGCGCCAGCGCGATGCGATTGCGCCGGTAAGCCAGGTGGGCCAGGACCTCGTCCGGCTGCCCCTGGCGGTACGCCTGTTCATAGCGGTCTTGGGCACCTTCCCAGCGGCGACGGCGCCGACCGGTCAGGGCCTCGCCGGTACGTCCGGGCCATTGGCCGAGCCACAGCCAGTGGACGGCCCTCCCCGCGCCATGTGCAAGCAGCCCCGCACAGACCGACAGCAGCAGGGCACCCAGCACGGCGGCGGCCAGTTGCCCGCCCGAGGCAGTGCCCTGCTTGAGTTCGGCCACGAACCGCTCGTCGCCGGGCCACTTCCCGAAACGTATGCGCCAGCCCACGGTGACGGCGGCGACGAAGAGGGCCCCGGGAACGACGAGGAGGGAAACCCACTTGCCGGCCAGCTGCTTGGCCAGCTCGTTGAGGAAGGAGGTCACCGGGTGCGCCGCTCCGGCGTCGCCCGCGTCAACGGCTCCTCGAAAATGTGGCATTCGGGCGTCGCCACACCCGGCGCCCGTACCCAGTCGCGGTCGCACCGACCCGCGGGACAGCCGAACAACCCGTCGACTGGGACCCCTGGAGCCACCCCGGGCACCCCGACCATCGACCTGGGCCCGACGGCAGGGATACCGAATTGTCGTCCCAGCTCGTCGAGTTGTGCCACAGCGCTGATGTCCGTGCGCAGACGGCGTACCAGCTCCGCGACCTCGTCCGCGCGGCCCTGCGCCGCGGCGAGACGACGCAGGAGGGGGAGTGCTTCACACCATGCCGCGACATCTCCCCGACGTTCCATGCTGCTCCTTGTCGCTGCTGGAGAAGACGCGTCAGCGTCCCGCATGATGGTACGCGCCGCGCTGGGTGGCCACCGTGGGGGATGGATGGGGAAGATGAGCATTTCACCGCTCAGCGCGCTGCAGGCACGGGTCGAACGGTTCGCGTCCACCGCCGATCCACGGCAGGTGCTCGGGCCGGAGGCAGAGGCGGCTGCGGGGCTCCTCGCCGAGTCCCTGCCCACGTCCTGGAGCGACGAGGCCGCCCGCGCCCTGGGCTGGTTCCACTGGTTCCGCTGTGTGGCCCAGCAGACCTACGACGGCCCGGACTTCCGCCACGCCCTGGGGCTCTTCCGTCCCCTTTGGGGGCGGACGCCGGACGCGGTGCCGGATGCGATCGGTGCCGTACTCGCCCGGGAATCCGCCACACCGCGGCCGCTCGAAGAAGAGATGCTGCAGATCAACCGGGTGGAAGTCCTCCTGCAGCGGTATACGAGGGACGAGGATCCCGGCACGCTGGAGGAGGCCGTCAGCTTGGCCTCGCGCACGATCGACTCCCTCGCCCCGGTCGCCGACGAACAGGCCGTAGCGCTGCTCGGCCCGCTGGGGGGAAACCTGCTGAACGCCTACCGCAACGGTGCGGGCAGCCGTACGGGAAGAGATCCGCGGCTGCTCTCCCTGGGCGCGGCGGCGTGGGACCGTGTCCAGGAGAAGGCCGCGGACCCGGAGACACGGGTACAGGTCCGGCTCCGATTGGCGGCGGCTCTCATCGAGGGCCATCTGCGCACCCCGTCCGTCGAGTGGGTCCAACAGGCCGCCGGGTGTGTCGAGCGCGTGACCGAGGAATGCGATCGCGCCGACGCCCGCGCCCACGGCATCCTCAAGTCCCTCACCACCGTCGTACCGCAGCACATCGCCCAGGACCAGCCCGCCCTGCTCCGCGCACGGGCCGGCGTGCTGCGGGCCCTTGTCGGACACCAGGGATCGAGCGACGGTGAGCGGCGCGCACACCGGACGGACCTCGGGCTGTGTCTGCGAATGACACACGCCGCAACGGGCGATGTCGCCGTACTGGACGAGGCAGTGGAGGTCCTGCGCGCCGCGCTCGACGGTACGGACGGGACGGGGCCCGATGCCGTGAGCCGGATGGTCAGTCTCGCCAATGCCCTCAAGGCGCGGGTACACAATGACGGGAACGGGAGAGGCGGGCACGACGCCCGCGGCAGGGGCGACGAGGGTGCGCGCGACGACATCGCCGAGGCCGAACGGTGGGCGCGCAGGGCACATCGGATGGCCCCGGAGGGGCTCAACACCTTGTCCTGTCTCGGCAACGTGCTTCGGGAGAAAGCGCTCCTGCTGCGCGACGTGCAGGCCATGCGGGAATCGGCCCGCCTCAACCACGCGGCCGTACGGACGCTGGATCCGAGCGATCCGGCCTATGTGACGCTACTGCTGAACACCGGGCTGTCCTACAAGGAGTCGGCCCAGGTCACGGGCGATGTCTCCGACGCCGACCATGCGGTGGCGGTGCTGCGGGCCGCGGCCGAGCACGCCGGAGCGCACCGCCCCGAGCACATCCCTGTCCGCGTCGAACTGGGCCACGCGCTGACGCTGCGGGGCGAACTGGGCGAGGACAGCGAGGCCGTGGCGCAGGGCAGACAACTCCTCGAATCGGTGTCCGCGGAGCTCCCCGTCGACCATGCCGAGGCGCGCCGCGCACAGCTCAACCTCATCGACTCCCACCGAGTCCAGTTCCAACTCACCCAGGACAGGGCGGCAGTGGACGAAGCCCTGAGGCTGGTCCGGCACTATCTGGAAGACCCCTCACTCGACGATGCCGAGCGCGGTCTGCTCCTGGGCAGATGCGCGGGAGCCCTCACCGCCGCGTACATCAGCACGCAGGACAGAAGGCTCCTCGACGAACTCCTTCCCGTCTGCCGTTCCGCCGTTCGGTTCGCCCGCGAAGGCTCCTTCGACCGGTCCCAGTCCCTGTTGGAGCTGGGCGCCTGCCTGGTCTCGGTCTACGAGGTCTCGCGGGACAGCACGGCCCTGCTGGAGGCCATGGACGCACTGGAGGAGGCGGCGTCCGGCCCCGAGGCGTGGCGCACGACCCCGGAGGCCATGGCGCGGCTGGCGGAAGCGAGGCTGTACCACGCCCGGCAGTTCGCCCCCTTCATGGACCTGGCCCGCAGTGCGCGCGAGAGCAGTCCCCGTATCTTCGCCGACCTCTTCGCCGAGCCCTTCGCGGCGCACGAACGCGAACTCGACGCGATCGTGGACCTCTGCCGTAAGTCTCTGGCGCTGCGCGCCCCAGGCAGCCAAGACCGCTCCGTCTCACTGTCCTACCTGGCGGCGGCGCTGCTGGGCCGAGCACGGGACCGCGCGTCCGCGGAGGACGCCAGAGAAGCCGCCGAGCTGCTGCGCGAGGCGATCCGGACCGGACCTGCCGATCACCCGGACCGGCCGCTCTGGGGCACCAACCTGGTCGGCGCGCTGCTGGACGTCCACCGGTACGACGGGCAATCGCCGCTTCTGGCCGAGGCCGAAGCCGTGGCGCGCGAGGCCATGGCCACGACGAGCACGGACGACGTACTGCACGTACGCGCGCTGTGGACGCTCTCCCATGTGCTGGCACGCCGTGACGAGGGGGCGGGGGATTCGACCGCTGAGGTGCTTGAACTGAGGCGCCGGGTCTACCGGACCACGCACTTCTCCCTTCCGGAACGTATCGACGCCGCCAATACGGCGGGCGGTCTCGCAGCCACCATCGGCGACTGGGCAGGCGCGGCGGCGGATTACGAGGCAGCGGTGGACCTCCTGCCACGCCTGGCCGGGCACCGGCTCGACCGGTCCGACCGCGAGCTGCTCATCGCCGACGAGTTCCTGCTCGCGTCGCAGGCCGCGGCATGCGCCCTGCAATTGGGCGATCCCCACCGGGCATTGGACCTCCTTGAACGGGGGCGGTGCATTCTGCTCGGACAGCTCACCGAGACCCGTCGCGACCTGTCGGATCTGCGCCGGCAAGCACCGGAGCTGGCCGAGGAGTTCGGCTCGCTCGGCGAGGCCATGACATCCCTCGGTGCGAGCACCGACCACGCTCCGACCCATGCGGCCGGCCCCACGAGGGACGAGCACCGGCTCACAGTCCGCTCCTGGGAGCGCGTGCGCGACGAGATCCGCGGACTGCCCGGCTTCGAGAGCTTTCTCCGGCCGGGTGTGCCCGACCTCGGCACACTGACCGAGCACGGCCCGGTGGTGGTCGTCAACGTCACGACCGTACGCAGCGACGCGATCGTCCTCTCCGAGGGCACGGCGACATGCGTGCCGTTGCCCCGAGCCGACCTGACGTCCGTAGCGGACCGGTTCAGGGCCTTCAGCTCGGCGGTCGGCGTGCTGCACAACCCGCACGCGCCCGCCGAGAAGCGGTGGGAGGCGGGCACGGTCGCCCTGGACACGCTCACCTGGCTGTGGGAAGCGGTCGTCGAACCCGTCGTCCGAGCACTGGATCTCACACCCGGCAGCGCCTCCCCTCCCCGGCTGTGGTGGTGCCCCACCGGCATCCTGAGTTTCCTGCCCCTGCACGCGGCCGGGCAGTACAGCGGCGGTGCCGCACACGGAATCGCCGACTACGTGATGTCGTCGTACACCACCACACTCAACGCACTGCGCCCGAAGGATGCCGCGCACAACGAGTCCGGCCGCTCCCGCCTCTGCCGTGATCCGCGCCTGCTGGTGGTCGCCACACCGGAAGCGCCCGGGGCAGCGCCCCTGCGGCACGCGGCGGTGGACGCGCAGGCGCTCGCCGAGCTGTTCCCCCGAAGTACCGTCCTGACCGGCGAGTACGCCACCAAACAAGCCGTGCTCCGCGAGCTCCCGGAACACACCTGGGCGCACTTCGCCTGCCACACGCGGGCCGGTTTCCTCGGCAGAACCGCCAACGAACTCGTGCTGCAGGACGGTTCACTGTCGCTGCCGGACATCTCGACACTGTCCCTCGACGCCGAACTCGTCTTCCTCGCCTCGTGCGGATCCGCTGCCGGCTCCTTCGAACTCGCCGACGAAGCCCACCATGTCGCCTCGTCGTTCCAGCTCGCGGGCTTCACCCAGGTGATCGGCACCCTGTGGGAGGTCGCCGACGGCGACGCCACTGAGTTCACCACGACCTTGTACGGCCTCTTGGCGGAGGGTGTTCCCCCCGCGGAGGCGCTGCACCGCGTGACCCACGACCTGCGCGAGCGCTATCCGCGCAGCCCATGGCTGTGGGCCCCCTATGTGCACATGGGGTCCTGACCGGGCAAGGGCTGAACCGGGGCGAGGAGGTCGCCCACGACACTGCCGGCTGCCTCATGCACGAAGCGAGTCGGTGACCGAAGGCTCTCCGGACTGAGGCCGTTCGGCCAGCCGGTCTCGCAGCCACGCGGCTCGGGGATCGCCAAGCTGGTCGTAAAGCTTCCACGCCCGCTCGCACGCCTGCCGCGCCTCCTCCCACCGGGACAGCTTCCCAAAGAGCTGAGCGCGGAGGTCGTGCGCGGCGGCCTGCCCCCAGTCGTTGCCGCCCCGGGAATGACACTCGGCGCTTCGACGTAGGCATTGCACCGCCTGCACCAGGTCACCCTGCTGCTGATGCAGATGAGCGCGCCGATCCCAGAACATCCCCTCCCCGACGAGGTCGCCCATCCGGCGATGCAGAGCCAACCCCTCCTTGAACCCGGCCTGCGACGCTGTCATGTTCCCCAGCAGACCGTCGGCTTCAGCGAGGCTGCACCGTGCCACGGCCTCCCCGTGTGCGTCCCCGGTCTGCCGGAAGGTGTCCAGAGCCCGGCTGAAGTATGAGTGTGCCAGCGGCGTGTCCTTTCGGTCGGCGGCGATGAACCCCAAGGCATCCAGACACCATGCCTGACCCTGCCGGTCGCCGATGCGGCGGCGTAGCGTCAGGGCCTGTGTGACGTGCTGTTGCGCACGGTCGTAGTGCCCGGACTGACGGTATGCCTCCGCCAGATTCATCTCGACCCAGGCCTGATCGCCGGGGCCACCGTATGTCGTGGCCGCCTCCAGCCCGATCGTGTGGCTGGAGATCCACATGCTCCACGGCTTCCGCATGAGCAACCAGTTCCACAGCCGCCCCGGGATGTGCCACGCCCCTGGAAGCCGGTAGCGGGCGGCGAGCCGGCCCATCGGGACAGCGGAGTCCTTCGCCTCCTCATCCAGCCAGGCCCGTGCTTCTTCCGCCGCGGTATCGCTGGTGAAGGTCAGTGGGGTGACTCCGGCGGGAGGCGGATCAAGTGGCGGGACTTCCCGTTGCGGCGTCAACGCCATGTTGGCGGCATCCACGCTGAGCGTGTACCAGGACGTCAGCCGCCGGGCTGCCGCGAGCCGCTCGGCGTACGATTCCTCAGCCGCGGCCCGATCGGCCGCGTACTCCCGCAGCAGATCGTGCATCCAGTACCGGTCCAGCCCGGTCTCCTCCACCAGGTGGACGCCTATCAGTCCGTCGAGCAGATCCCGGGTGAGGGCCAGCGAGTGTCCGGTCAAGGCCGCCGCGGCGGCCGCGCTGATGGGCGGCCCTGGGTACAGGCCCAGCAGCCGGAACATCCGCGCTGTCTCCCCGTCCAGCGCTTCGTAGGACAGGTCGAACACCTTGCGCACGGCCAGGTCGTCGTTGTCGCGGTCAACCAGGACGTCAAGCCGGTCCTTGCCGGACAGCTCGTCGGCCACATGGGACAGCGGCCAGCGGGGATGCGTCGCCAGGCGCTCCGCTGTGATCCGCAGGGCCAACGGGAGATGCGCGCACCGGAGCGCCACCGCCCGGGCCACGTCCTCCTCGGCATCCACCCGCTTCTCTCCGATGACACCGCGGAGCAGTTCGATCGACTCATGGGGACCCATCGGCGCCAGGGACAGACGCCGGGCTCCAGCGGTGATGCCCAGCCCGGTCAGGCGCCGCCGACTGGTCACGAGCACAGCGCAGGAGGCGGAGCCCACCAGCAGTGGCTTCACCTGCTGGGAGTCGATGGCGTTGTCCAGCACGACCAGGACGTGCCGGTCGGACACCACCGTGCGGAACAGGGCCGACCGCGCTTCAAGCTCGTCGGGAACGGACTCCGTCCCCAGGGCGGCCAGAAAGTCCTCGAGTACCTGCAACGGTTCAGCCGGGCGGCCGTGGTGAGAGTGCCCTTGGAGATCGGCGAACAGCACCCCTCCGGGGAACCGGCCGGCTACACGGTGCGCCCACTGGATGGTCAGCGCTGATTTGCCCGCGCCGGGAGGGCCGTCGATCGCCACCGTCAGCGCCGTACCAGTGTGCTCGGCCTTCGCGATGGCGGCGTCGAGCTCGCCTAACGCATGTGTGCGGCCGACGAAGCCCGCGACCGCGGAAGGCAACTGGGCCGGGCGCAATTGGCTTTGGGCCTCCAGCCGAGCGAGCTTCAGCAGTTCGCCCTCCGCTGACAGGGCGTCGTCGCAACTTCGGGCCAGGGCCAGCGTGGGCGCGGCTTGGCCCCGTTCAATCCTGCTGAGCCACCCCGGGCTGTAGTGCACGATCTGTGCAAACTGGCGCAGCGACAGCCCCCGCTGGGACCGAAGACGCCGCAAGGTGGAGCTGAACTGCCCGGGCACTGACAAACCGTTCCTCTCTGGGGGAATTCTCCGCTCCGGGAGTGCCGGAGAACATAGTGAGCCTTTCACCCCATCATGAACCGATGATCCGCGCACCCGCTCTGTACATTCTGGATCGCTCAGGACGCTCCCGTACGCAGCCCGTTTCCCGGGTTCGCAACGGGGCGCTCTCCCGATTCGCGGGGGGAGAGCAGCGGGGGAGCTTTCGTGGTGAGTTGGATCAGGTGGTCGGCGAGGTCGGTGTCGAGGGATGAGCCGGTCATGAGGCGTCGGTAGAGGATCGTGCCGGCCCATATGTCCTGGACGAGGTCGGTGTCGAGGTCGTCGGGCAGGTCGCCGCGTTGGATTCCGCGGTGCAGGGCGGCGGCGATGTTCTCGCGCTTGCGGTGCAGGAATGTCTCCCGGAATCGGGTCATGAGCTCGGGGTGGTGGAGGAGGCTGGCGGCGAGGGCGGGCAGTGCGGTGGCCATGTCCTCGTTGGTGTAGTTGTGGATGGTCATGTCGACGGCCTGGCGCAGTTCGGCGTGGGTGTCGCCGAGGTCGGGGATTTCATCGGCGCGGAAGATCTCGGCAAGCGCGTCGGCGACGAGCGCTTCCTTGCTGGGCCACCAGCGGTAGATGGTCGTTTTGCCGACGCCCGCGGCCGCCGCGACGGCCTCGATGGTCAGCGCCGGGTAACCCTGTGCCGACAGGACGTCTCGCGCCGCGTTGAGGATTTTTGCGGCAGAGCGCGGCCCACTGGTCGACGAGCCTGAAGAGAAGACGAGTGTCATGAGTGAAACGATACGTAACGTTTCATTTAGGGGGCAAGGCGTGCTACGGTCCCTACAACTGCAACGATACGTATCGTTTCGATCTGGCCTCTCCTCGAAGGAACTCGTGTCATGAAGGGTTACACCGTCCCCCTGTCTCCTCGCGGCATCGCGAACCTGGCGCCCGCCCCGCCGTGGCACTACGCCGGCACGGTGGTGGGTGTGGAGTTCTTCACCGACCCGGCCGCCGCCGCGGCGACCCTGCCCGAGGGGCTGGCCCCCGATCCGGACTCCGCCGGCCGCGGCGTCGCGATGTTCATCGACTGGCAGTACTCCTCCACGGGCCTGGAGTACCTGGACCCCGCACGCTCGCAGTACCGGGAGTTCCTGGTCACCCTGGACGCTCACTACAACGGCACCCCGGTGGCCTGGTGCCCCTACATCTATGTCGACAACGACGCCGCCATGGCTCGCGGCTGGGTCCAGGGCTTCCCCAAGAAGCTCGGCGCCGTCCACCAGACGCGCGCCTACTCCGTCGGCGGACCCGGCACCCCCGTCCTCGGCCCGGGTGGACAATTCGGCGCCACCGCCTCCTCCTCGGGGCAGCGCATCGCGGAAGCCAGGATCACCCTGGAACAGCCGGTCCCCGACCCCGCCACCCTGATGAACCGCCCCGTGATCAACCTCCGCCACTTCCCTCGCCTGGCCGCCGGGCAACACGATCAGCCCGCCGTCCACGAACTGGTCATATCCGTCCTGGACGACAGTGCCGTCAGCGATGCCTGGGCCGGCACCGCCGACCTCGCCTTCCTCCCCGCCCACGGCGAAGAACTCGCCGACCTGCCCGTCCGGCGCACCGGCAAGGGATTCCACTTCGACCTCGCCTACACCGTCACCGACCTCAAGACCCTCGCCGACCACAGCGCATAGCGGGCACTCGAAAGTGGACCGGCTCCTCGATGGAGTGGGGCTCGGGTGTGACGACGAGGAGTTGGCCGCAGGCCCGGTGGCCGCCCAGGACGGCGGGGCCGTCCCAGGCGAGTGCGGGGACTCCGTAGCTGGTGTGCTGGTCGAGGATGAGCCGGCCGGCGCGCCGTACGGTGAGGCGGGTGGTGAGGTGTCCGGGTGGCTCCGCCGTACGGCCGAGCAACTGTTCCTCGCGTAGCAGCAGCCGCGAGGAGGCGGCGAGGTCGACGGTGTAGGTCTGGTGCGGGGTGCTGCCGCGTGTGCTGATCAGCGGCTGGGGAAGCCAGGGCAAGGACGCGTTCTCGTCCGCCGTGAGCCGTACGTCGTAGTCGGCCGGGTCGGTGGTGGAGCCGCGCAGGGCGATGGTGGCGGCGGCCGTGGTCACCTCCAGTTCGGCCCGCTTGCGCGCGGTGATGTCGAGCGCCAGGCGGTCGCCTCCCAGCGGCGCGCTCATCGCCCCGATCACGCTGACCCGCGCCCGCCCGCCGGATGACCGTAGTCGCCGCAGGTGGAAGGGGCCGTCGCTGTGCAGGAGCGGGAGCCTGGTGGCGCGGCCGTTGTGTTCGGCGCGGATACGGGCGGTGGTGCGGACCCCGTTGCCCCAAGCGCCGTTCTGCTCGCCATCGCCATCGCCATCGCCGCCTTCGACGCCGGTGGCTCGTAGCGCCGTGGCACCCGCGGGCGGGTGGACGGCAACCACGGTGTGCGTCGGTGGCGAGCCGGTCGCGGGGGTCACCCGGCGCTCCCGGCTCGCCACGCGGTCAGGCAGCCGGTCACCCAGTCGGCGACCGGGCGGATCCCGTCGGCTTGGGTGAGGCTGATGAAGGCGACGGGCAGGTCCCCGCGTTGGTGTTCAGCGTCGGCCGCCATGGAGTGAAGCCGACGCACGCCCCGCGGAGAGCGCCCCTACGGTCCCGCAAGAGCCCTCCCACACCCCGGCAGGTGCGTCGCCGCGGCGCATGGTCAGGCGTACGGCGCTTCCGTCGCGGCCGGGCGATCTGAAGTCGTACATGTCGTAGTCCCATGCCACTCGAGCCCGGCTGTGGTCGTCGTTCGCCCGGTCTTCAAGTGATGGGCACAGCTGTTACACAGACGACCCGCGTAGACCCCCGGCCGTCGCGCCAACCCCCGCGCCGGGTATGACGGTCGTGGCCGAAATGACGTGCATCACCTCGCGAAAGGGGCGTGGTGTCTTGCGTTAAGAGTGACCTTCCTGTGAGGGAAAGGCGCCGATGACGTGCCCGAAAGCACATGTCGCCTGATCGGAAAGTCGCGGAATGCCCGGTTCCGGAGGTTGGCTGATTCGCGGTGCCGTGTGCCCCGTGGTTACATCCCTTCCACGCTCAGGCATCCACGAAATCCCGGGTCTTACGGGATCCCGTGACCATGCCGCGGGAGCCGATCCCCCGTCGGCACCCATGCGCGGTCGGAAGCACAACGAGACAGTCATCCAAGGGAGACGCAACAATGAACAACGCGCCCAAGGTCGCCACCCAGGAGATCTCCGACGCCGAGCTGGACAACGTGGCGGGCGGGCTCGGCGTGGTGGGCGATGCTCTCGGCACCGTGGACTCCCTCACCGGCGCCGTCGGCACCGTCGGCCTCGCCACCAGCACGGTTGACGGTGTCACCGGCCTGAACACCACCGGCATCGTCGGTGGAGTTGTCGGCAGCCTCTGAGGCCGGTACCCCGCTTTCCCTGTGCCCCGGGCCCGCCTGGTCCGGGGCATTCGGCGGTCCGCGGCCGCGTCCACGGACGCCGTCGCAGCGACGTACGCCCCCACGTCCATCCCCACATCCACACGCGCGGTGCATCACACGCGTCGTATCCCCGGGCATCCGGCCACTTCTCTCGCGGTTGAGGAAAGACTTTCGTGCAGTTCCGCCAGCAGGCCCTTGCCAAGCTGCAGTCGGCAGAGGACATCGATCTGCCGGTGCGCTACGCCCGCCCCCAGGGGTGGCTGGCGCTGGCGGTCACGCTGGTGGTGATGGCCGGCGCCGCCGTATGGGCCGTCACGGGCACCGTGTCGAACACCCTGGAGACCACCGGCATCCTCACCCACGGGCAGGGCAGCTATGTGCTGCAGAGTCCCATCGCCGGCCAGGTGACCTCCGTCCTCGCGAAGGAGGGCAGCACCCTCCGGGCGGGCGCACCGCTGCTGAAGGTGCGCACCACCCACAGCACCACGGTGGTGCGCACCATCGCCGCGGGCCGGCTCACCACCCTCTCGGTCTCGATCGGCTCCGTACTCGCCACCGGTGCGAACGTCGCCTCCGTGGAACGTGTCCGCCGCTCCGGTGACCCGCTGGTCGCGACCCTGTACGTACCGGCTGACCGGGCGGCCTCGGTGCGGCCGGGGGCGGCGGTCGACCTCAGTGTGCAGTCCGTGCCGACGCAGACCTACGGTGTGCTGCGCGGCGAGGTCCAGACCGTGGGCCGGGCCGCCCTGTCGCGCCAGCAGATCGGCTCCTCCCTCGGAGCCGAGCAACTTGGCGAGGAGTTCTCGAAACACGGCCCGCCGGTCGCGGTCCAGGTGCGCCTCCACCGCACCTCCGCCACCCGCTCCGGCTACCGCTGGTCGTCCCCCGAGGGCCCGCCGTACGCCCTCGGCTCCATGACCCTGGCCAGCGGCACCATTCACCTGGCCGCCCAGCACCCCATCGATTGGCTTCTCCCGTGACCGCGACGAACGAGGGCGGACCGCCCCGGCCCGCACCCGCCGGAAGCAGCGGGGCGCGCCGCCCCCAGCCGGCCCGCGGACGGCGGCGCGCCCCGCGCGGCGGATCCGGGAGGTCCGGGCCGAGGAAGCCCGGGCGCCGGACGGTACGCACCCCCACCGTGCTTCAGATGGAGGCCCTGGAGTGCGGTGCGGCGTCGCTCGCCATGGTGCTCGGACACTACGGACGCCATGTGCCGCTGGAGGAGCTGCGGATCGCCTGCGGCGTGTCCCGGGACGGTTCGCGTGCCAGCAATCTGCTCAAGGCCGCCCGGAGTTACGGTCTGCGCGCCAAGGGCATGCAGATGGAGCCCGAGGCCCTTGCGGAGGAGGTCAGGGCCCCGGCGATCCTGTTCTGGAACTTCAACCACTACGTCGTCTACGACGGCATGGGACGGCGGTTCGGCAAGCGCGGCGTCTACATCAACGACCCTGACAAGGGGCGCCGTTTCGTCCCCGTCGAGGAGTTCGGCACCAGCTTCACCGGAGTGGTCCTGGTCCTTGAACCCGAGGACTCCTTCCGCCGGGGTGGTCGCCGCCCCGGTGTGCTGGGCGCCCTGCCCTCGCGTATGCGGGGCACCACGGGCACCCTGCTGGCCTCGCTGCTGGCCAGTCTGCTGCTGGTGGCGGTGGGGGCCGCGGTGCCGGCGCTCAGCCGCACCTTTATCGACACCTTCCTGATCGGCGGCCAGGACTCGACGCTGGGGCCGCTGTTCGCGTCCATGGCCGTGGCGGTGGTCCTCACGGCCGTACTGACCGGTGTCCAGCAGGCGAATCTGCTGCGCGGCCGCATCATCTCCTCCACCCTCAGCAGCGCGCGTTTTCTGCGGCATCTGCTGCGGCTGCCCGTCACGTTCTTCGCCCAGCGCAGCCCGGCGGACCTGGTCCAGCGGCTGCGCTCCAACGACACCGTCGCCGAGACGCTGGCCCGCGATCTGGCCGCCGCGGCCGTCGACGGGGTCGTGGTGGTCCTCTACGCCTTCCTGCTGTGGACGTACGACCCTCAACTCACCCTGGTCGGCGTCGGGTTGGCGCTGCTCAACGTGGTGGCGATGCGGGTGGTGATACGGCTGCGGGCCACCAGGACCCAGAAGTTGCGGGCCGACATCGCGCGGCTGACCACCACGTCGTACACCGGTCTCCAGCTCATCGAGACCGTGAAGGCCACCGGCGGGGAGACCGGCTACTTCCGCCGCTGGGCAGGTCAGCACGCCATCACCCTGGAGGAGCAGCAGCGCCTCGGTGTGCCGAGCGCCGCACTGGCCGTGGTCGCCCCCACCCTCGCCACGCTCAACAGCGCCCTCATCCTCTGGATCGGCGGGCTGCGGGCCGTCGAGGGCCATATCTCGATCGGTCTGCTGGTGGCCTTCCAGGCGCTGGTGGCCCGCTTCACCGCGCCCATCACCCGGCTCAACGGCGTGGCCGGCCGCATCCAGGACTTCTCCGCCGATGTGGCCCGGCTCAAGGACGTGGAGAACTTCCCGGCGGACTCCCTCTACACCCGCGACGAGCCGCGCGAGGACACCCGCCGGCTGACCGGGCAGGTGACGCTGGAGAACATCACCTTCGGCTACAGCCCGCTGGACCAACCACTGCTGCGCGACTTCTCGCTGTCCGTCGGCCCCGGCCGGCAGGTGGCGCTGGTCGGCGGCTCCGGCAGCGGCAAGTCCACCGTCTCCCGGCTCGTCTCCGGTCTCTACACCCCCTGGGAGGGGGTCATCCGGATCGACGGACAGCGTCTTGAGGACATCCCCCGCGGGGCGCTGGCCGCCTCGGTGTCCTTCGTCGACCAGGACGTCTTCCTGTTCGAGGGAACGGTACGGGACAACGTGGCGCTGTGGGATCCGTCCATCCCGGACGACGCGGTGGTGGACGCCCTGCGCGACGCCGCGCTCTACGACGACGTGATCGCACGGCGCCCGGAGGGCATCCACTGCCGGGTGGAGCAGGACGGCCGTAACTTCTCCGGCGGCCAGCGGCAGCGGCTGGAGATCGCCCGCGCCTTGGTCCGCCGCCCCAGCGTGATGGTGCTCGACGAGGTCACCAGCGCCCTGGACGCGCGGACCGAGCAGATCGTCATGGACAATCTGCGCCGCCGCGGCTGTGCGTGCGTGGTGATCGCCCATCGGCTCAGCACCGTGCGGGACAGCGACGAGATCCTGGTCCTGAACCGCGGCACGGTCGTCGAACGCGGACGTCACGAGGACCTTGCCGCCGCCGGAGGCCCGTACGCCGAGCTGATGAAGGAGCACTGACATGGCGTCCGTTCACCCGGCCGCGCCGGTGGCCGCGGACGGCGGCGATGCGGTGATCCAGGCGCTCGGCGCCCTCGGCACGCCCGTCGACTGTGCCGGGCTGCGCAGGCTTCCGCTGGAGGGCCCGCAGGTGCTCTGGCTGGTGGCCGGCGGCGCCCTGGACCTGTTCGCGGTCGACGCCGCCGAAGAGGGTCACTGGCACTTCCTCGGCCGGCTGGAGACGGGCGCGGCGCTCCCTGGCCCGGTCGACGGACCGCTCCACACCCTGCTGGGCCGCCCCTCGCAGGACTGCCAGGTGCGCCGCATCCCGCTGCGCGAGCTGTACCGGCCGGAGGCGTACGAGGCGTACGAGGCGTACGACACGTCGTACGGCACGGGCCACGCCGGCGATCCGTACGGCACGTACGACACCTACGGTGGCGGTGGCGTGTTCCAGGAGACCCCGCCCACCCCGCTGGAACACGCCGTGGCGCTCGGGGTGAGCCGCAGCCTCGGCGTGCTCTTCCAGGCCCTGCTGGACGGCGGGGCCGCGCCCGACGCGGACGCGGCCGACGAGGACCTGCTCTGGCTCCCGGTGCCGCCCGGCAGTGTCCGCTACGGCGCCGAGTACAGCGCCCAGGCCGCCGGTGATCTGCTGATCGACGGCGCGCTGTGGCAGCGGATGGTCAACCAGCAGTACCGGCTCGGCACCGCCGTGGACCGCTGGATCGAGACCATGGAGCGGGCCCACGCGGACCGCACGGCGGCCGGGATCCGGGCCGGTGAGGCCATGCGCTCCCGCGCCGACCAGGCGCTGATCGCCTCCATCGGAGGGCCGCGGCGCGACCGTCGGCCGTCGGAGGAGAACACCGACGACGCCGTGCACGCGGTGTGCCGCGCGGTGGCGCAGGCCGCCGGGATCACCCTGCCCGCACCGCCGAGGGGCCGCGCCGCCGACGACCGTACGGACCCGGTGGAGCGCATCGCCGCACACGCCCGGATCCGCACCCGCGCCGTCCGTCTTGAGGGCCGCTGGTGGCGGGAGGACACCGGACCGCTGGTCGGCTACCGCGCCAAGTCCGGGGCCCCGGTGGCGCTGCTGTGGCGGCGCGGCGGGTACGAGGCGCTCAACCCCGTCTCCGGCATGCGGATCCGCGTCGGCGCGGGCAACGCGGAGGAGTTCGAACCACGGGCCCTGATGTTCTACCGCCCACTGCCCGACAAGCCGATGACGATGTGGCGGCTGATGCGCTTCAGCGCCCGGGGCGCCGTCGGCGACGTCCGCAACCTCCTGATCAGCGGGCTGGTGACGGTGGCGCTCGGCGCGCTGGTGCCGCTGGCCACCGGACAGGTGCTCGGCGGATTCGTGCCGCGCGCCGAGAAGAGCCCCATCGTCCAGATCGCCCTGGCCCTGATCGTCTCCAGCGTCGTCGCGGCCGCCTTCATGCTGCTGCAGAACCTCACCCTGCTGCGGCTCGAGGGACGGCTGGAGAGCACCCTCCAGCCCGCCGTATGGGACCGGCTGCTGCGGCTGCCCACCACCTTCTTCGCCCGGCGCTCCACCGGAGAGCTGGCCAGCGCCGCGCTGGGCATCAGCGCCATGCGCCGGGTGCTGTCCGGGATCGCGCCGACGGTGTTCCAGGCCGGCACCGTGGGCGCGATGAACCTCGCCCTGCTGCTGTACTACAACGCCTCCCTGGCGCTCGCGGTGGTCGCCATGCTGCTGGTGGTCTCCGGGGTCTTCCTGGGCATGGGGCTGTGGCAGGTGCGCTGGCAGCGGCGGCTGGTGGAGAGCGAGAACAAGCTCAACAACCAGGCGTTCCAGCTCCTGCGCGGCCTTCCCAAACTGCGCGTCGCCGCGGCCGAGAACTTCGCGTACGCGGCCTGGGCCCGTGGCTTCGCACACTCCCGCGATCTGCATCAGCGCACAGGGCGCATCAAGAACCTCACCCAGGTGCTGGACGCGGTCTACCTTCCGCTGGTCTCGCTCATCGTGTTCATGCTGCTGGCCGGTCCGGCGCGGGGGAGCATGTCGGCGGGCGCGTTCCTGACCTTCAACACTTCCGTGACCATGCTGCTCACCTCGCTCACCCAGCTCACCAACGCCCTGGTCTCGGTAGTCGCCGTCCTCCCTCTGTTCGAGCAGGTCAAGCCGATCCTGGACGAACCGCCGGAAGTGCGCGGCGGCAGCGCCCCGCCCGGCGTGCTCTCCGGTGACCTCAGGGCCAGAAACCTCACCTTCCGCTACGGCGACGACGGACCGCTGGTGCTCGACGATGTCTCACTGGAGATCCGCCCGGGTGAATTCGTGGCCGTCGTCGGCCCGAGCGGCTGCGGAAAGTCCACGCTGCTCCGGCTGCTCATCGGCTTCGAACGACCGGTGTCCGGCAGTGTCCTCTACGACGGCCAGGACCTCGCCGCCCTCGACCAGGCGGCGGTGCGCCGCCAGTGCGGAGTGGTCCTGCAGAACGCCCAGCCCCTCGGCGGAACGGTGCTCGACTGCATCCGCGGCGCCGAGCCGTTCACCGCTGAGGAGGCCATGGCGGCCGCCGAACTGGCGGGTCTGGCCGAGGACATCGGCCAGATGCCCATGGGGCTCCAGACCATGATTTCCGGCAGCGGCGCCATCTCCGGTGGCCAGCGGCAACGCTTGATGATCGCCCAGGCTCTGATCCGCCGTCCGCGCATCCTCTTCTTCGACGAGGCCACCAGCGCCCTGGACAACGAAACCCAGCGCATCGTCATCGACAGCACCCGCCGCCTCAACGCCAGCCGACTGGTGATCGCACACCGGCTGTCCACCGTCATGGACGCCGACCGCGTCCTGGTCATGGAGGGCGGCCGGATCGTGGAGCAGGGCGCCCCGGCCGAGCTGATGGCCGTCCCGGGCGGAAAGCTGCACGAACTGGTGCGGCGCCAGATGCGGTAGCGGAGGGTGGGGGTTTCTTACGCGGGCCGGACCAGTCCCGTGTCGTACGCGAAGATCACCGCCTGGACCCGGCACCGGACACGGTGGAGCCGCCGATCGCGACGGCTGCCAGGACGGCTGTCCACAACATCACGAAGAGCCGCCGCCGGATGGCGAGCCGACCCAGCCGGTAGAGGAATGACGGTCACTCGGTGTGTGCCATGCGGCGCTCACATCAGGACATGATCGACAGTGCTGCCCCAACCGAACATAGCGTTTGCGGAATGAATTGTTCCCCGTTCGCCGGCCCTGTGGCGCCTACGGCAGACAGACAGCGCCGTCCACTCCTCGGCCCCAGTTGGTTCGCGGCCGTGATGGGCACCGGCATCGTCGCCAACGCGGCGGTCACCCTGCCATGGACCTTCCACGGGCTGCGGACTGCCGCCATGGTGGTCTGGCTGGGCGCCGCGCTTCTGCTCGTCCTGCTCGCTGTCGGTTACCTCCAACAGCGGGCGCTGCGGTTGCACGCCGGTGATCCGGTGACAGCCCAGTTCTTCGGCGCGCCGCCGATGGCGCTGCTCACGGTGGGCTCCGGGGCGCTGCTGCTCGGCCGTCGGCTGATCGGGCTCGAGGCGGCGCTGGCCGTGGACTGGGTGCTGTGGTCGCTCGGTACCGTGCTCGGTCTTGGTACGGCCTGCGCGGTGCCCTATTTGATGGTCACCCGGCACCGCTTCGCGCCGGACGCGGCGTTCGGGGGCTGGCTGATGCCCGTGGTGCCGCCGATGGTCTCGGCGGCGACGGGCGCGCTGCTCGTCCCTCATGCGCCGGCGGGGCAGTTGCGGCTCGCCCTGCTGCTGGGCTGCTACGCGATGCTCGGGCTCGGCCTGGTCGCGGCGCTGCTGGTGCTGGCCATGATTTACGGCCGCCTGGTGCACCATGAGGCCCCCACTGGACCGGTGGTTCCTACGGTGTGGATCGGGCTGGGGGCGTTGGGTCAGTCGGTGACGGCGCTCGGTGCGCTGGCCGCGGTGGCGCCCAGCGCGCTGCCCGCGCCCTACGCACGGGGCACCGCGGTGTTCGCGCTGCTGGTCGGGATCGTGGTGTGGGGCTTCGCCATGCTGTGGCTGGCGCTGGCCACGGGGCTCACGGTACGGACGATCAGGACCGGGCTGCCTTTCGCGCCCACCTGGTGGTCTTTCATCTTCCCGGTCGGCGCCTGCGTGACGGCCACCGGCGCCCTTGCGGAGCGGACCGGTTCGGAGGCGTTCGTCTGGATGGCCGTGGTGTTCTATGGGCTGCTCGTCATCGCCTGGGTGGTGGTGGCAGGCCACTCCCTGCGCCATGCCGCCAGGAACATGTGGGTCTCGGCGTACGAGGAGGACTGAACGCGCCATGTCCTCATATGCCGCAGTTATGGCATATTAATGGGTTTTTCTCATCTCCCTCACTGCCGTAGCGTCGATGGTGTGACGCGGAAGCGAGGCCGTTGGACCGGACAAAGATGACCGGCCGGGCCAACCGCGTCCGCTATCGGTCGTATGCAATGAGGAAAGAAGGCGATCCGCACGGTGGCGTCGCAATCCCGCGCCGGACAGCCGGTGCCGTATGGGCTGGAATTCGGCCTCAACGAATGGTTTGTGGGCGAACAATACGAGCGGTACCTGCATGACCCGGGCTCGGTCGACGGGACGTGGAGGGACCTCTTCGCCTCCTCCGCCCCTGTGCCGGACCGGCGGGTGCGCAACGGCACGACCACCGCGAGTGACCATGCGGACGAGGCGGCGGCCAAGGCGGTCCGCGTCGCGGCGCTCATCCACGCGTATCGCGTGCGCGGACACCTGATGGCCGATACCGACCCGCTCACAGCAGCGGAGCAGGGAGGCGCACACCCGGAGTTCGACATCACGGCATTCGGGCTCGGCGACGAGGACCTGGGAAGGACGTTCGTCGTCGACGGCTTCGCCGGGCAGGCCACCATGACTCTTCGCGACGTTCTGCAGGTCCTGCGGGAGTCCTACTGCCGGACCGTCGGCACCCAGTACATGCACATCCAAAGCTCCGAAGAACGTCGCTGGGTCCAGCAGCGGATCGAATCGCCCCACCTCCCGCCGGACCGCGCCGAACAATTGCAGATCCTCTACCGGCTGGGCGCGGCAGAGGCATTCGAGACGTTCCTGCACGTCAAATATGTGGGTCAGAAGCGGTATTCACTCGAAGGCGGCGAGTCCGCGATCGTACTGCTGGGTGCCCTGCTGCACCGCTCCGTCAGGAACGGGACGAGGGAAGCCGTCATCGGTATGGCACACCGCGGCCGGCTCAATGTTCTGGCCAACATCGTCGGCAAGTCCTACGCGGAGATCTTCCATGAGTTCGAGGACGCGGTGGACATCCGGTCGGTACAGGGATCAGGGGATGTGAAGTACCACCTCGGTGCGGAAGGGACCTATCACGCACTGGGCGGCGGCACCATCGCCGTCTCCGTCGTGGCGAACCCCTCGCATCTGGAGATCGTGGGGCCGGTGGCAGAGGGAGTGGTCCGCGCCAAGCAGGAGGTGGCCGCGGACGGTGGCGACACCTTCCCCGTCCTGCCCGTCGTCGTCCACGGGGATGCCGCGTTCGCCGGTCAAGGCGTGGTCGGCGAGACGCTGAACATGTCACAGCTGCCCGGCTACCACACCGGTGGAACGGTCCACATCGTCATCAACAACCAGCTCGGCTTCACGACCGCCCCCGCCCACGGCCGTACGAGCACCTACGCCACCGATGTGGCACGGATCATCGAAGCCCCGATCTTCCATGTCAACGGAGACGACCCCGAGGCCGCCGTCCGCGTCGCTCGGTTTGCCTTCGACTACCGTCAGGCGTTCCACAAGGACGTCGTCATCGATCTGATCTGCTACCGGCGCCACGGCCACAGCGAGGTCGATGATCCATCCATCACGCAGCCGGCGATGTACGACCGCATCGACGCCAGACCTTCGGTGCGCAAGCAGTACGCCGAGGCGCTGGTCCGCCGGGGAGACATCGGCGAACGGCAGGTGGAAGGCGCCCTGCGGGACTACCGGGAACGCCTGGAGCGTGCCTTCGCCGAGACCCAGGCGTTGCCGGTGCCCGACCGCTCCCCGGAGCGCGTCATCCCCGCGGACGCCGAGGGAGCGGCCGCCCCGCAAGCAACCACCGCGATCACGGAGGCGACCGCCCGGTACGTCATGGCGTCCCAGACCAGTCTGCCGCAGGACCTCACCGTGCACCCGCGCGTGCTGCCGCAGCTGCGCAGACGTGCCGCGATGCTGGATGCGGGAACGATCGACTGGGCCACCGCGGAAACTCTCGCCATCGGCTCCCTGCTGGTGGACGGCGTTCCGGTACGGCTGGCCGGGCAGGATTCCCGCCGCGGCACGTTCGGGCAACGGCACGCTGTGCTCACCGACAGGCGCACCGGCGTGGAGTACACACCGCTGAGCTCCCTCGGCGCGACCGCCGCGGACTTCACCCCCTACGACTCGATGCTGTCCGAGCTGGCGGCACTGGCCTTCGAGTACGGCTACTCCCTGGCCCGGCCGGACGCTCTGGTGCTGTGGGAGGCCCAGTTCGGCGACTTCGCCAACGGCGCCCAGACCGTCGTCGACGAGTACATCGCGTCATCCGAACAGAAGTGGGGGCAGCGCTCGGGGGTGACGATGCTGCTGCCGCACGGCTTGGAAGGGCAGGGACCGGACCACTCCTCCGGCAGGATCGAGCGATTCCTCCAACTCTGCGCGCAGGGGAACATGAGCGTCGCCATGCCCTCCTTGCCCGGCAACTACTTTCACTTGCTCAGGCAGCAGGCGCTCGGCGGGCGCGGGCACAGAAGGCCACTGGTCGTGTTCACTCCGAAGTCGATGCTGCGGTTGAAGGCAGCCACCTCCACGCTGGCGGACCTCACCACGGGCGGGTTCCGTGCGGTCCTGCCGGATGAGACGGCCGATGCCGCCCGGACCGGGCGTGTGCTGGTGTGCTCGGGCAAGGTCTTCTACGACCTGGACGCCTACCGGCGAAGCTCAGGCCTGTCGGACACCGCGATCGTCCGCGTGGAGCGTCTCTACCCGTTCCCGGAGCAAGAGCTCAGTGCGGAACTCGCCCGCTTCCCCGCCGACGCCGAGGTGCGGTGGGTGCAAGAGGAGCCGGAGAACCAAGGAGCCTGGTCCTTTGTGGGGCCACACGTGCAGCGGCTGGCGAACCGTCCCATCGGATGCATCAGCCGACCGCCGGCACCGGCCCCGGCCGTGGGCTCTGCGCGGCGGCATGCCGGCGAGCAGAAGGATCTCGTGGCATCCGCTTTCCGCTGACCGAATCCTCCTCGCCCACGCCGGTCGTGCGGAAACTGGCCCGGTACGCACCAGGTGTCACACCCAGGTGTCGCACAAACGCTCTGCGCATCGACTCGGGTGAGCCGAACCCCGTACGCCGCGCCACCACCGCCATGGCGTCATCACCCGTCTCCAACAGCACCCGGGCAGCTTCCAATCGGATCTGCTCCACGTACCGGGCCGGAGTGGTTCCCACCTCTTCGTAGAAGAGCCGGGTCACGTGACGGACGCTGATGCCTGCCCTGCGTGCCATGGCCGACACCGTGTGGTTGGCCCCGGGGTTCTCAGCGACCTCGTCCAGCACCCGGCGGAGCGTCTCCCGGTGGGAGTGCGGGACCTGGGAGCGGACGCTGAACTGGGACTGGCCCCCGGGTCGTTGCATGAAGACGACCATGTCCTTGGCAACCGCTCGGGCGATCTCCGCACCGTAGTGATCTTCGACGAGCGCCAAGGACAGGTCGATGCCGGCGCTGACACCTGCCGAGGTCATCATCCGCCCGTCCCGCACGAAGATCGCGTCCGGTTCGACCCGCACGGACGGGAAACGCAGGGCCAGTTGCTGTGACTGCCGCCAGTGTGTGGTGGCGCGACGCCCGTCCAAGAGCCCGGCCGCTGCCAGCAGAAACGCTCCCGTACACACCGATGTCGTGCAGCGGGCCTTCTCGTGCAGTCGCCGGACGACATCCAAGAGCGCGTCGTCCTTGATCAGCGTTTCCCATTCCGGACCGCCCGGGATCACCAACACGTCACACGGCTCACGTACCTCGTCGACACGCAGGTCGGCGCTGAGGCGGGTCCCGGCAGAGGTGATCACCTCCGCCCCGTCCTCGGACGCGGTCCGCACCCGATAGCGCCCGCCGAACTCGTTCGCCGAAGCGAACACCTCGATGGGACCGGTCACATCGAGTAGCCGCACCCCCGGGAAGACGAACACCGTCACGGTGAGCGGGCCCGTTCCAGGGCGCTTGTGATTCATCGGATGCCTCCGGGCGGTGCGCGGATCGCCCCGGGGCCACCGTACGCCTTCGACCAGAACCTGGACCACGACCGGTTTGCTCCCTGCTGAGAGACAAAACCTCCCAGTCCGCTCCTCGGAAGCGGTGCCGCCGGGGCGAGGCGGAAGGAGTGCTTTGGCGGCGCAGGGATGCGGAGCCACCCTGGGAACTGTAGAGGCGGTGATGAGCAGGAGGTGGGCCCGTGACCGGGGTAACCAACAGGGTGGCATTGGTGACAGGGGCAAGCAGCGGAATCGGTGCGACCACCGCGGGCCTTCTGGCCGAGCGGGGGATGCGCGTGGTGATCAACTACCTCCGCAACAGCAAGGCGGCCGAGGAGGTTGTGGCCGGTATCGAGGCCGCGGGCGGCCAGGCCAGGGCCGTGCAGGCCGACGTGCGTGAGGCAGTGGCCGTCGAGAGCATGATCGAGCAGGTCCGGGCGGCCTGGGGCGGCATTGACGTGCTCGTGCACAACGCGCTCATCCCGTACGCGGTCAAGGCGTTCCAGGACATGACATGGGAAGAACTGGGCGGCAAGCTCAACGACGAGATGCGTGCGGCGTTCGCGGTCACCAAAGCCGTCCTGCCCGCCATGACTGAACGGGGCTGGGGACGCATCATCTACCTCGGTACCGGCCTCAGCCGCCGGCCCCGGGAGGGCATGATCGCACTGGGCACGTCCAAGGCCGCCCTGGAGCAGTTCGCCCGGTACCTCGCCCAGGAACTGGGCCCGCAGGGCATCACGGTCAACATTGTCGCGCCCGGCCCGGTGGCGGACACCCGCATCGCGCATGTGTTCGACGATGCGCACATGCGGCAGCAGGTGGCAGCCACCCCGCTGGGCCGTCTGGCACACCCCTCCGACGTCGCCCAAGCGGTCGCCTTCTACGCCGGCGAGGACAACGCCTTCATGACCGGCACCACGGCCGTGGTCAACGGCGGGATGTCCATGTACTGACGCCCCGCCGTTCTCGGCACACGGGGCCACGGGGCCACGGGCTCATGGCGGTGACACGATCAAGGGAGACGTTCATGTACACGATCGATCTCGCCTACGTCGGGCGGGGCCTGCATGAGGAACTGGTCGCCTACATCGCCGACCAGGAGGACTACTACGCCGACGAGGACGTCCACGTCGCGCTGCGCGACGGATGCTCCTGGGACGAGGAGCGGCTGCGCCACGGCGCCACCATCGGGCTCGGCCGGGCACTGCTGTCCCGACTGACCGATGGCATCCCCTGGATCGTGCTCAATGTCAACACCCACCGCCCGCTGTTCTGGTTCCTCGCCCGCCCCGACCTGACCTCCCTGGCCGACCTGGCCGGCCGGCGGCTGGCGGTACCCGCCCCCCACACCGCGCCCGGGTGCTTCACCCGGATCGTGCTGCGTCAAACCGGCCTCGACCCGGACCGCGACATCCGGACCATCGTCCGCCGGCCCGGCGACTACGGCATGGACCTGCGCCGGCTGCAGGACGGCAGCATCGATGCAGCCCTGGTCGGCAGCACCATGGCACCCGAAGCGGTCGCCGCCGAGCACGGCTGGCAGATACCGGCCTGGATCGGCGGCCACTTCCAGATCCCCACCGTGGGCGTGGCCGTCGACCCCACCCACACCGACCCAAACGACCCCGCGGTCCAGGCCGTCGTACGAGCGCACCGGCGCGCCCTGCAAGTGGTCCACAACGATCCCGACACCACGGTGCGGCACATGCTGACGTTCCTCGGCCGACACACCGAGGACGAAGTCCGAGCCCACTACGAGGCGTTCATCGCACCGCATTACACCACCGACGGCCGAGCCGACCTCGCCGTCGGCGCCACCGCGATCACCGCGGTCGCCGCCGAACTCGGTGTCCCCGCCGCCGTCACCGCAGCCGAGTTCTACCGCACCGCCATCACCACACCGCCGGGTGATCCCCCACGCCACGGGCAATCTCGGTGACCGGGTGCACGGTCCGGGCGCGCCGGCGCTGGGGCGCGGTCTCCCAGGGCCTGATGTCGCAGCTGTGGGCCGACGTCCGGCAGGCGATGACGGCCGGCGCGCGATCGTGACTCAGACCAGTTCGGGTTGCGGTTCCGGTCGCGGCGCTGGTGCGGCCTTCGGTTCCCACCGTCCGGTGGTCCGTACATAGCCGTAGATCACTGAGGCCAGCGCCAGAATGAGAAGTGGTCCGAACACCCATGGATGCGTGGCCATCTCCATCGGCAGATAGCGATACGACACCAGCAGCGCGGCGAAGACCGTAGTGCCGTAAGCGACCAGCTGGAGTCCTGACCGGTCCCAGCCACGGTCGAGCGAGCGCAAGGCCGCCTCGATCGTGAGCGTGAACACCACGCCGGCGATGAGATCCACGCCGTAGTGGTAGCCGAAGCCCAGCGTCGCGCCGAGCGTGGCAACGAGCCAGAACGCGCCGGCGAAGCGCAGCAGCCGTGGGCCCTTGCGGGAATGAATGAAGATCGCGACAGCCCACGCCGTGTGCAGGCTGGGCATGCAGTTGCGGGGGGTGATCCCGTCGTACGGCACCGGGTGCGGGGGTTTGATCGGTGGCAGCGTGTTCGGCCACAGGTTGGCCACCGCCCATTGCAGGCCGCCGGTGCCGGAGGTGCCCGGGCCAAAGGTGAAGATCGGTCCGACCACCGGGAAGATCATGTAGAAGGCCGGCCCGACGAGGCCGATCACCAGAAACGTGCGCACCAGGTGGTGCTTCGGGAAGCGGCGCTCGACCGCCACGTTGCGCAGCTGGTACAGCGCGACGACGATCGCGGCCACCGCGAGCTCACCGTAGACCCAGTCGAGAAGGTGGGTGCCGATCGGCTCGGTGGCCCTGAGAATCCGGCCTGCCAGCCACGACGGGTTGCCCAGTGCGTGATCGGCGGTTGCCACGTACTCGTCGAGCACGTTCGGGCGGGTCTTCGCCGTGATCAGGAGCCAGGTGTCGCCGGTCTTGCGGCCGGCCACCAGCAGCAGGCCGAGCCCGACGCCCTTCAGCAGCAGGGCCCGTTCCCGGCCGGTGCGGCGCGTGACAGCGATGACCCCGACGCCCAGCATCACCCACAGCGCGCCGTTGCCGAAGAAGTGGTCAGCGGGTACGTTGGCGCCGATCGCCCACCGCACCAGTACGAAGACGATGTCGATGCCGATCGCGGCACCAAGCGCGATGAACCGTTGCCGCCAGGTGAGCACCACCATCATCAACGCCATACCGCCGTACAGCGGCCCGGGTTTGGGGGCGAAAATGACCTCTCGCGCCTGATTGGTGATCGGCCCTGGTTCGCCGGTGTAGCGGCGCGCGGCGATCTCCAGCGCGATGAGGAATCCGAGGGTCACCACGCCCGCCGTGGCCCACAGGATCGCCCGTGGCTGACGCCACGCGGCGAACTTAATTCTGCAGTTTATTCGCGACAACACCCGCAATACTATAGGCATCAATTCTTCGCCCGACTTGACGGGTGTTGCTCGGAGAGGTCGCTTTTTGCCACCCGAGTGGCTGTCTATTGAGGACGCGACGGCATGGGCGGGCCGGTGCCGGCGCGTCTGGATCTTGGGAGGGGGCGCGGCTCGGCCTGGGAGAAGGTGACGCGCTCGGCTTCGTCCGTGGCGTCCCTCAGGGTATCGCTCGCCGGGTGGCGGACGACCCGACGCGCCGGCGTCTTGAGGGCGCCCGCCTCGGTGTGCGGCGAGACCAGGTTGCGCAGCGTCTGGGAGGGCTCCAGGCCCAGTTCCTCCCGCAGGACGCGGCCGCATTGTTCGTACTGCAGCAGCGCCGCGCCTCTGTTGCCGGCGGCGAGATGTGCGTTCATGAGGACGCGATGAGCGCTTTCCCGCAGGGGCTCCGCGCGGACGGCGGCGAGCCCGGCGGCGACGGCTTCGCCGTGGCGGCCCGCCGCGGTCAGCCGTTCGGTCATCGCCTCCAGGGCGTACAGCCTGAGTTCGTGGTACTGCTCCTGCTCGATCAGCACCCACTCGTTCTCCGACCACTCGGGTAACAGATCGGCCGAGAGGTCCGCCCGCGTCTGGGCGGTGAGGATGTCGTCGCAGGGGTGCGACATGTCGAGCAGCCGGTGTGCGTGCCGCGCCGCCGTGTGGAGGTCCACGTCGATGTGTTTGCGGATCGCCAATTCCTGTGTGGACGCGTCGATGACCTGATGTCCCGTGCGTGTCGCGCGCCACAAGGAGGACCGGAGGTTGGCGTTCGCGCGGGATGCCGTGACGTCCGGCCACAGCGTGCCGGCCACATAGGTACGGGTCCGCGGCATGTCCTGCAGGGCCAGGAACGCGAGGAGGCGTTGGGCGCTGGAAGAAACCGGAACGCGCTTATGATCGACCAATAGCGCGAAGCCTTTCAGCAGTCTCAACGTGATGACGTGGCCTTCTGCGCTCATCGGCCCCCCGGGGCGATATCGGCTCCAGCGACCCATCCCCTGCCGACAAGCGGGATGCCCGGGAGCCATGTTACGAGCAAAACATGATCGTGTATCCGACCTTTCGGTAAAACGACGTTATATGGCCGGGCATCACCGGAACGTCGCGGCATCGTCACCCGTCCGGCTCGAGCAACTGGTCGAGCCATGTCTGCACGGCGCTGAGTACGTCGTCGACCGCGCTCACCGCGGTGGGGGGCGCGTGGTGCGCGCCGCCCGTGCGGACGATGCGGGCACGGAAGCCGTCCGGCCTGCCGTCTTCCACCCACACCCGGAGGATCAGAACACCGGTCCGGTCTGAGGGGATTTCCATAAATGGAAATATGCCTTGTCGGTGTCACCTCAACGTTGTCGGCGCGTGTCAGGTTACGTCATCGCCGGTCTCAGCCGGTTGCGAAACGGGTCGGTGACGCTCGTGTGATGCGCGAATCGCGATCCGGCCACGCCGGGACCGGCATGCTCCCGATGCGCGCTTTCGAGCGCGGAGCCGGAACCGGGGGGAGGACGTGAATGGGTGACTTCGGCGTCATCGCCGACGTCTCGACGGTCATCGTGGAGACCTTGACCCAGGCCCTGCGCGGGCTCAGCCAGGTGGAACCGCCGATCGCGGAACTCAACGATCTCTCCGAGACGGTACAGACACCCCCGCCGAAACTGACCGTGTTCCTCTATGAGATCGCCGAGGACCCGACATCGCGCAATCGGCCGCCGGTGCGCTCCCAGCCCCCCGACCCGCGACACGTCCGCAAGCCGCCGATGGCTCTGCTGTTGCGGTACCTGGTCACGCCCTGGGGCGGTGACCAGGCGACCCAGCACCGGATGCTCGGGCGGGCCCTGCAGACGTTCTACGACGACGCGATCCTGGATGGCATCCAGCTGTCCGGCAGCCTGGCGGCGAGCACCGACTCGCTGCACCTCAGCCTGACCCCGCTCACCTTGGACCAGAAGTCCTGGGTCTGGTACGCGATCCAGAAGCCGTACCGGCTGTCGCTGAACTACGAGGTGCGCGTAGTCAACCTGGACTCCGCCACCGAGACGGCGGTCCGCCCGGTGCACAGCCGGGCCATCAGCGGGGCGGCGATGCCATGAGCCGCTTCATGCCGCTGTCCGGTTCGACGCTCTACAGCCCGGCCTGGTTCATCCCGTTCGACGACTACGCGCGGCGGGTGCGCAGCGCGGGGGTGGCGGTCCAGCTGGACCGATTCGACGACGAGGGCGACGGCGACGGCGCCTGGCTGCCGCTGGACGATGTGCCGGTGCGCACGCCCAGCGCCGCCCTCGCCTATCCGGGTCTCGGCAGATGCGGTGAGCCGTGGGCGGCCCGGCCGCGGCGCCACCGCGCCCGCTTCGCGGCCGCCGGCTACCAGCCGCTGTACCCGGCCGACGAGCAGCCGTACTCGGCCGATCTCGTGGGCGTCGAGTTCCTGGTGTACCCGTATGACGACGCTCACCCGCCGGCGGTGGTGACCGAACCGCGTCTGGTCCGGCTGCTGCCGAGCGTCTCCTTCCCCTACCCGCCGGGGCTGCGCACGGTGCATGGCGCCGTGGTCGACGCGACCACCCGAACACCGATCGCCAATGTGCTGGTCGAGGCCCGGGGGCGGACCAGCCGGGATCTGACGCCATGGCATGAGCGCACCCTGTCCGACGCCGCGGGCGCCTTCCGGCTGGCCCTGCGGTGGGAGGGCGAGAAGGCCGACGAGCACGCCGTCGAGGAGACGTTCCGCCTGGAGGCCACCGAACGGCCGGGCCGGTCCGGATCGCTGGTCGTGCGGCTGCCCCAGGACATCGAGCGCCGGCACGTCATAGAGATCCGCGAGCAGTGAGGAGCCGTCCATGGCGGAGTATCTGAGCCCCGGGGTCTACATCGAGGAGATCGATGCGGGCCCACGGCCGATCGCGGGGGTGAGCACCAGTACGGCCGGCATGGCCGGGGTCACCGTGCGCGGTCCGTACACCGGTAAGCCCAAGCTGGTCACCAACTTCCTGGAGTTCCAGAACACGTTCGGCGGGTTCCTCCCCGAGCCGGACGCCCTGATCCGGGACACCTGGGCGAACGACCCCAAGGAAGGCGGCCGCTGGTGGCTGTTCCCGCTGGCGGTCAAGGGCTTCTTCGACAACGGCGGTCAGCGGCTGTACGTCAAGCGGGTCGCGAGCAGGCAGGCGACGCCGGCCTCGGGGGTGCTGGGCCATGGCCTGGTGAGCCCGGTCGCCCGTGACGCCGCCAAGGGCGCGACCCGCCTGGAACTCGGCCATCTGATCGGGTTCTCCGGCGTCGGACAGCAGATCCAGCTCTTCCGCGGCGACGACCAGCAGGTGATCCACACCGCCGCTGTGGCCGCCTACGACGCGACCGCCCACCGTGTCGAACTGGACGCCGGGCTGACCGCCGAGGTCAGAGCGGGCCGCGGCGACTATGTGCAGATCGGGGCGCGCAGCGCGGAGGAGACGCTGGAGTTCACCGCCGTGAGCCCCGGCTCATGGGGCGGCGCGGTCCAGGTGCGGATCCAGCCAATGGCCTCGGCCGCGCTGCCGGTGCTGCCGGATCCGCAGGAGGGCGCGCTCTTCGTCACACAGCTCGCCGCGGACGCCGCCGCGGACAGCGAGACGGTCGAGGTCGCCGCGGTCGCCGGGCTCGACCCCGACGATCTGCCGCCCGATGTCTGGGTGCAGATCGGCACCGGCCGGTTCAAGGTCCAGGTCGGTCAGCCGGCGGACGGGAAGGTCACGCTGACCCTGCCGTCCGGCGCGGCACATGAGGCGTGGCGCAGGGGGCTGGTGGTGCGCCGGGTGCGCCGGGGCAACACCTCGGCGGGGCCGACGCTGCGGGTCGGTGGCGCGAGCCGGCTGTACGAGGGCGCGGTCGTCCAGCTCGACGACGGCACCCATCTGACCATCCGCACCGTCGTGGCGATCGCCGCGGACCTCGTCACCTTCGACGCGGACGTGCCCGGGACGCTGTTCGAAACCGATCGGCTGCACCTGGTCGAGGCGCAGGTCGACGCCCGGTTCGCCGACCCGTCCGGCGCCGTGGTGACGGAGAGCCACCCCAACCTCCGGCTCACCGGCGACGCACCGGCGAACCTGGTGACCACCCTGGCCGGCCGCTCGCAGCTGGTGCGGGCGGTGGCGCTGGGGGCGCTGTCCACCGACCCGGCGAAGTTCCCCGTGCCCGCGGTCGGGTCCTGGCTGACGCTGGCGGACGGGGACGACGCCTACGGAGGTCTGAGCGTGGCCGACTTCGTCGGCGAGGACGGCGGCAGCGGCAAGCGGACCGGGATCGCCGCGCTGGAGGACATCGACGAGGTGGCCGTCTGCGCGGTGCCGGGAGTGTGGTCGGGGACGGTCGAATCGGCCCTGGTCACCCACTGCGAGCTGCTGCGGGACCGGTTCGCGATCCTCGACCCGCAGGACGGTCTGGACATCGAGGGCGTCCAGGCGTTCCGTGAGCCGTTCGACACCAAGTACGCGGCGCTCTACCACCCGTGGCTGGTCACCCGCGACCCGTCGACCAACCGCGACGTCGAGGTGCCGCCCTCGGGCCATATGGCCGGGATCTACGCGCGCGTGGACGTGGAGCGCGGGGTGCACAAGGCGCCCGCCAACGCCGTCATCCGCGGCATCCGGCTCACCGACGGCATCGCCCAGGACATCACCAAGCGCCATCAGGACCTGCTCAACCCCAAGGGCATCAACGCGCTGCGGTTCTTCCCCGGGATGGGCCACCGGGTATGGGGCGCCCGCACGCTCTCCTCGGACAGCTCGTGGAAGTACATCAATGTCCGGCGGCTGTTCCTCTATCTCGAGGAGTCGATCGACGAGGGCACCCAGTGGGTGGTGTTCGAGCCGAACGACGAGGCGCTGTGGGCACTGGTCCGCCAGACGGTCACCAACTTCCTCACCACGGTCTGGCGCAGCGGCGCGCTCGCCGGCACCACCCCCGACGAGGCGTTCTTCGTCGCCTGCGACCGCACCACGATGACCGAGGACGACCTCGCAGGCGGCCGGCTCATCTGTGTCATCGGTGTCGCGCCGGTCTTCCCGGCGGAGTTCGTGATCTTCCGGATCCAGCAGAAGACCCGCGAGACCCAACTCGCCTGAGCGCCCGAGGAGAGGCCACCATGCCGCCCGTTACCAGGGACGATCCGTACGCGTCCTATAACTTCCAGATCATCGTGACCAACGTCAGCGACGACGGGGTCGCGGTGAGCGGGTCCTTCACCGAGGTGAGCGGGCTTGAGCTGGAGGTTCCGCCGATCGAGTACCGCACCGGGAGCGAGGACATCACCGTCCGCAAGATCCCGGGGCTGAAGAAGTTCACCAACCTCACCTTCAAACGCGGCATCACCGGCCACGTCGGTTTCTGGAACTGGGTCGTCGAAGCGCTCAACGGCAAGGTGCGGCGCACCTCCGGCTCGATCGTGCTGCTGGACGAGAACCGCCAGGAAGCCATGCGCTGGAACTTCGACCGCGGCTGGCCGACCAAGTACACCGGTCCGACGCTCAGCGCCACCAAGAACGAGATCGCCATGGAGACCCTGGTCCTGGCGGTCGAGAAGCTGGAGATCGACGTCTGACATGGTCGGCGAAGCGCTCCCCGGAGTATCCCTGACGTACCGGCCACGCGGTTCGGACACCGAGCCGCTGCGTACGGACGTGGCGGCGTTCCTGGGCCGGCTGCGCCGGGGCCCGGTCGCCACTCCGGTGCGGGTGGAGAGCTGGAACGACGTCGTGGGCGCCTTCGGCCCGCCGGACGGCGCCTTCGCCACCCCGTACGCGCTGCGCGGCTTCTTCGAGAACGGCGGCCGCACCGCCTGGGTGCTCCGGGTGTCCGGGCCGGCCAGCACGGCCCGGGCCCGGTGGCCGGCCGGTCCGCTCGGCGGCCTGGCCGCCACGGACTACCAGGTGGTCGCCACCAGCCCCGGAGCCTGGGCCAACGGCGGGCGCGTCGCGATCCGTTACCGGGCCAGCACGGTGGCCGGGCCGGCCGGCGTGGGCGTACGGGTCACGATGCCCGGCGAGGCGCCGGAGACCTTCGCCGGGCTGCCGCTCGCCGATGTGGCCGACCGGCTGACCGCATCCCGCTACATCCGGCTGATCCCGGACGGGCCGCCACCGCCACCGGGGCGGCCCGGCCCGATCTCGATGTCCTGGGACCTGACGCTCACGGGCGGCGCCGACGCGCCGCCCACCCGCCGCGAGTACGCGGACGCCGTGACGCTCCAGGCCGAACTGCCGGAACCGGCCCTGGTGGCGCTGCCGGACCTGGGCGCGGACCTGTCCGGCACCGAACACACCGAGACGGTGCTGGAACTGCTGCGGAGCGTGGCGCCCCTGCACGACCGCCTCGCCGTCCTGGACGTACCGCCCCGGCTGTCCTCCGTGGACGAGGCGGTCGACTGGGCGGGTTCGCTTGCGGCCACCGGCGACAGCGGGCTGCTCGGCTGCGCCGCCGTCTACCATCCGCCGCTGCGCACCCCCGACGGACAGGCCCTGCGGACCGTCCCGGCGTCCGGGCACGTCCTGGGCGTCATCGCCCGACTCGACGGCGAGCGCGGGGCGCACCACACGCCCGCGGGCGCCGTGATCCTGGAGGCGGTCGACCTCGCGGCCGAGTACCCCGAGCCGCAGCAGGTCCGGCTGTTCGACGCGGGGCTCGACCTGATCCGCTGCACCCGCGGGCGGGGGCTGATGGTGTGGGGCGGACGCACCCTGTCCGCCGACCCGGGCACCCGCTACATCGCGCACCGCCGACTGGTGCATCTGCTGGTGCGCGCCATCCGGCGGGTGGCGAGCCCGCTGGTGTTCGACGTCAACTCGCCCGAGCTGAGGCTGACGTTGGTACGGGCGCTGACCTCCGTACTGCTGTCGGCCTACCGGGCCGGGGCGCTCGCCGGCGACCGGCCCGAGCAGGCGTTCCGCGTGGTGTGCGACGACACGAACAACCCGCCGGAACAGGACCCGGGGCAGCTGGTCTGCGAGATCGAGGTCGCCCCGGCCGTCCCGATGGAGTTCATCCGGCTGCGTCTCGTACTCGGCCAGGACCGAGGTCTGGAGGTGATCGAGGCATGACCCTGGATCCACTGCCCAAATACCGCTTCCTGGTCACCCTCGACCCCGGCGACGCGTATCTGCCGCCCGCGCAGGCGCTGCTGCTGCCACTGGCCGCCTCCGGCGCGTTCCAGGAGGTCACCGGGCTCGGCGCGCAACTGGAGGTGACGAGTTACGCGGAGGGCGGCCGCAACGACTCGGTCCACCAACTGCCGCTGCGCCACTCGTGGAACCGGATCACGCTCAAACGCGGGGTGGTGCGCGACCCGGGGCTGTGGGCCTGGTACCAGGCCGGGCTCGCCGACTCGCTGGGCGCCCGCCGCGACGGCGCGGTGATCGTGCTGGGCTCGGACGGGGTGCCCGGTGCGGCGTGGGCCTTCCACGGCGGGCTCGCCGCCAAGTGGAGCGGCCCGGATCTGCACGCGGAGCAGAACGCGATCGCCATCGAGTCGCTGGAGATCGCGCACGAGGGGCTGACGAAGGTCTTGCAGGACGCCGCGGCGAACGCCTTGCCGCGCCTGAGCCAAGGGAGGTGACCGGCGTGCCGAAGGTGACCATTCACCAGCTCGAGGTCCGGTTCCAGGTGGACGGCGACGACGGCGCCGTGTTCACCCGTCTGTTCAACAAGCACATCCAGGCATGGGCGAAGTTGTACGAGGACCAGTGCGCGCGCGCCAGACACACCGAGAGCGAACGGCGCTTCGGGGACGGGGAGGCGTCATGAGTGTGACGCCGGTGTCCTTCGCCCGCCAGGGCTCGGCCCGGGCCCGGCTGGAGATCGTCCGGCCGGTGATCGCCGACGAGCGACAGCGGCGGATCCCGCTGCGGTTCAACCCCACCGACTACAAGCTGAGCAAGAGCAACACATTCGCCGAGATCACCATCCCCGGCCTGGAGACACCGCCCCTGCAGTACGTCCGCGGCGGCACGGAGACCCTGACGGTCCAGGCGCTGGTGGACACCTCCGACACCCTGGAGAACGTACGGAAGGCCTACGTCAACGCGGTGCGCAACTTGCTGCGGCCCGACAGCCGCGAACACGCCCCGCCGGTCGTCCGGTTCGTCTGGGACGAGGAGGTCTTCACCGGTGTGGTGGAGAAGCTGGACGTCAACTACCAGCTGTTCCGCCCGGACGGGGTGCCGCTGCGGGCCATGCTGGACCTCTCGCTCAAGGAGTTCCGCCCGGCCGCCACGCAGGTCGCCGAGACCCCGCGCTCCTCGCCCACCGTGGAGAAGAGCTATGTGGTGCGCCGCGGCGACACGCTCAGCTCCATCTCCGCCGCGCTGTACCGGCGGCCCGACGCCTGGCGGGAGCTGGCGCGGGCCAACGGCATCAGCGATCCCCGGGAGCTGCGACCCGGCCGGGTGCTGACCGTGCCCCGGCTGGCCTGAGGAGCGCGCCATGAGCACCCCCGCACCCGAGGTCGCCTCGCCCGACCGGTACGCGCCCGAGTTCGATGTGCGCATCGAGGGCCTGGAGATGGACCCGTCCACCAAGAACGACATCATCGACATCAAGGTGAACCGGGACATCGACGAGATGTCCGGCTTCGACCTCACCCTGAACAACTGGGACGACGTGGGTCTGCGGTTCAAGCACAGCGATTCGGCGAGCTTCCGGCTCGGCGGCCGGGTCTCGGTCCGGCTCGGCTACGCAGACCGGCTGCTCACCGTGGCCACCGGGACCATCTCCACGCTCAGCCCGAAGTTCACCGACGCGGCCTCGCCCACCGTCCAGGTCAGCGGGGTGGACGGGCTGCTGCGGCTCAAGGACCGCAAGCCCACCGAGAACGAGACCAAGATCTACCGCAATCTGCCCGACTGGCGCATCGCCGAGCAGATCGCCCAGCGCAACCATCTGCGCATCGAGGTCACCAGGGAAGGCCCCACGCACGACCTGGTGGTGCAGAAGAACCAGGACGACGCCACGTTCCTGCTGGAGCGGGCCAAGCGGCTCGACTTTGACTGCTACATCCTGCCGGACCCGAAGGACGGCGAGGACACGCTGTACTTCATCAAGCCGACCGACGGCCGCGACGGCCGCCCGATCCGGGTGTACCGGCTGGTGTACGCACCGGGGCTGAGCACCGGCCCCACCGACCAGCCCGAGGGGCTGGTCCCCAACCTGATGGAGTTCACCCCGACGCTGACGGTGTCCCAGCAGGTCAGCAAGGTCACCGTACGCGGCTGGGACCCTCGTACCAAAGCGGCCATCGCGTTCACCGCGACCGCCGAGAACCTGCCGGCCGGGCAGAACACGGCCGACGGGCAGAGCGGGCCGCAGGTCGCCGAGTCCACCCTGCAGGGCCGCCAGGAGGTCGTGGTCGACGCGCCGGTCGGCAGCGACCAGGAGGCCCGTGAACTGGCGATCAGCCTGCTGCGCGAGCGGGCCTACGAGTTCATCACCGCGACCGGGAAGGTGGCGGGCCTGCCCGAGCTGCGGCCCGGCGACAACCTGGAGATCTACGGCCTCGGCCGCCGCTTCTCGGGCACGTACTTCGTCAAACGGGTCGAGCACACCCTCAACACCAGTGGTTTCTTCACCCAGTTCACCGCACGGCGGATCCACCAGGGGGGCCGGTGACGATGAAGGGCACACCACGCGCCCGCTCCACCGACAAGCGCTACTACGGCGTCGTCGAGGCGCTCGTCGTGGAGAACGAGGGCGATGACGAAGGCAAGGTCAAGCTGAAGTTCCCGTGGTTCGACGACACCACGGTCACGGACTGGGTCCGGGTCAGCCAGCTGTACGCCGGAGGTGGCTACGGCTCGGTGTTCGTCCCCGAGAAGGGCGACGAGGTGCTGGTCGCGTTCGTCCACGGGGACATGCGGTACCCGATCGTCCTGGGCGGCCTCTACAACGGCGAGGACAAACCGCCGACCGCCCGTACCGAAGGCCGCGACCAGAAACTCATCCGCACCCGGCACGGCCATGAAGTGCTGCTGGACGACACCCAGTCCAAGGCCGCCGTGAAGATCACCTCCGCCGCCGGACATGTGGTGGAACTGGACGACCAGGGCAAGGCGATCCGGATCACCGCGGCCGAGGGCGGCAGCGTCACCGTGACCGCGCAGGGCGACATCACCCTCAAGGCGCCCAAGGTGACGCTTGATTCCTCCTCCATCGACCTCGGCGGTGGCGCCACCGAACCGCTCGTACTCGGCAACGCGCTGCTCCAGGCGTTCAATACGCACACCCACCCCTCCGCCGCCGGGCCGACCGGCCCGCCGACCCCGCCGCTGACCCCCGCCGTGCTGGCCAAGAAGGCGAGGACGGCATGAGCGAGGAGTTTCTGGGGACCGGCTGGCGGTTCCCGATCCTGCCCGACGCGTCCGGGCGGCTCGGGTACGCCGTCGGCGAGGAGAGCATCGAGCACTGTCTGCGGGCGCTGCTGCTCACCGGCGTCGGCGAGCGGGTCATGCGGCCCGACCTGGGCACCCGCGCCCACGAGCTGGTGTTCGCGCCCGGCAGTGTGCAGAACCTGCGCGACCTGGAGCAGTCGATCGCCACCGCGGTCCGTGACCACGAGCCGCGGGTGGAACTGGAGGAGGTACGCGCCGAGGCCGACCCGGCCGACGAGTCGCGGATCACCGTCTCGGTCGTCTACCGCATCCGGCGCAGCAACACCAAGGCCAACCTGGTGTTCCCGTTCTACACCGGCATCACGGGCCTGACGGGCCTGACCGGGGGCGCATCATGACACTGCCCGCGCCGAAGCTGGACGACCTCACCTGGGCCGACATGATGGCCGCCATCCGCCGGCGGATCCCCGCCGAATCGGACGGCACCTGGACCCTGCACGCGCCCGTCGACCCCGGCATCACCCTCCTCGAACTCCTCGCCCACCTCCTCGAGCAGCGGCTGTACTGGCTCGACCAGGTGCCGGACGCGCTCGTCGTCGCCGTGCTGCGGCTGCTCGGCCTCGAACCGCCGCGCCCCGCCCGCCCCGCCGCCACCGTGCTGCGCATCGACGCCCAGCAGCCCGGCCAGCGGGGCGACACCGCCGTCCCGGTCGTCCCCGCCGGGACGGAGCTGACCCGGGACCCCACGGGGCAGATCGTCTTCACCCTCGCGGACGACGTGGCCGTCTTCCCGCTCGCCGAGGACGGCGAGGTCACCGTGTGGACCGACCGCGACCGTACGGCGGACCTGCGGGCCCGCCGCGGGGTCGCGCTGCTGGCGGCCGACGGCGCCCCGGCACAGGTCCGGTTCACCCTGCCGCTCACCGGAGCACACCCGGCGCCCGGCCCGCTCTGCCTGCTCGTCGAACTGGACGCGCCCGCCGCGTCCGCGCCGTCGTGGCTGCCCGGAGCGGTCGCCGATGTGCCGCCTCCCGCGGAGCTGACCTGGTCCTGGTTCCGGCCGGGCACGGATGTCTCCGGCGAGTTCGGGAAATTCGAGAAAGTGGAGGACGGCACGGCCGGGCTCAGACGGTCCGGTGTCGTCCGGCTGCACCCCCCGGCCGGCTGGACCACACGGGACACCGGGATCCTGGTGTCCACCCCGGCCGCCACCTACGCGGCACCGCCCCGCCTCCTCCAACTCGCCGTCAACGTCTCGGCCGCACACCACCTCAGGCGCCGCACCGCAAGCGGGACCGACCTCCACGAACAGATCGACGCATGGCTCAAACTGCCCGGCCAGCATCTCGTCCTCCCGGACGCCGCCGACCGCCTCCTGGAGGCGACCGTGCAACTGGCGGGTCAGCAGTGGCAGCCGGCGCCGGACTTCACCTTCGGCGCGCCCGCCGACCGGATCTTCGTGCTCGACCGGACCGAGGGCGCGGTGGTCTTCGGCGACGGACTCACCGGGCGCATCCCCCGCCCCGACCCGGACGCGCGGATCGCGTACGTAACCGGCGGCGGCCGGGGCGGCAACGGCGGTATGACCGGCAACTGGACGGTGGCCCCGGACCTTCCGGCCCCGCCGACAGCGGTCTCGGCCGCCAACCTCGTACGGGCCGAAGGCGGCGCGGACCCGGAGACGATCACCGAGGCGCGCCGCCGCGCGGCCGCGTCCCTGGGGGAGGTGACCCGCGCGGTCACCGCCGCCGACCACGTCACCCTGGCCCGTACGACCCCGGGCGTCGCCGTCGCCCGCGCGTACCCGGCCCTCGGCGAACACCCCGGCTTCCCGTGTGCCACGGTGCCCGGCGCGGTGAGCGTCCATATCGTCCCGGCGGCGCCCCGGGACGACCTCGACCGCGAGGACTTCGTCGCCGCGCCGCTCCCCGACCCGGGCACGGTGTGTGCGGTCGCCGCCCGACTGGCACAGGCGCGGCTGCTCACCTCCGAGGTCTTCGTCCGCCCGCCCCGCTATCGCGAAGTGGCGCTGCGCGTCGACCTGTCGGGCGACCCGGCCGACCGCAGCCGCGTGTCCACCGTGGTCACCGCGGCGCTGCGGCGCTTCCTCGACCCGCTTGTGGGCGGTGAGGACCAGGACGGCTGGCCGTTCGGACAGCCGCTGCGGCCCTCGGCCCTGCTGCGGGCCGCGCAGCGGGCGCTGGGGGACCTCGGGGACATCGCCGCGGTGGCGATCGGCCTGGACGGGGTGGCCTCGGATGGGGCTTTCGAGGCGTGCGACGAGGTGCCGCTCGGGTCCGGGGCGCTGCCCGTCCTGCGGACGGTCCGCACCCGGATCGTGCCCGCCGTCGAACCGGGGGAGGGGCTGACATGACCGGCGACGTGTGGTGGGAGCGGGACGCCCGGGAACAGGAGAGAGCCGACGGGCGGATCGTGCCCGGCCCCGGACCGACCGGAGGCGGGCCCGAACTGGTCGACGCCACCCGTGAGGCGGTCCGCGCCGAGGTACGCGGCCGGATCGCGGGCTACACCCCGGACTGGACCGACCCCGACCGCCAGGACGCCGGCGTCGCGCTCGTCCGCCTCTTCGGCACCCAGGCCGAACCCGTGCTCGGCCGCGTCAACCGGCTGCCGGAGAAGGCGCTGGCCGAACACCTGGCGATCGCGGGCGTGCGACGCCGCCCGGCCGGGGCGGCGGCAGCGCTCCTGGAGTTCACCGTCAACCCGCCGGACGGCTCCTCCGTGCTCGTCCCGGCCGGGTTCCAGAGCGCGGCGTCGACCCCGGCGGGGCAGGTCGTCTACGAGACGGACCAGGACCTGTACGCCACCCCGGCCACCCTCGGCGACCTCGCCGTACAGGAGGCCGGAACGCTGGAGCCGCTGCCGCTTGGCCCGTCCGGGCCCAGCCGTCCCTTCGCGCCCTTCGGCCGGGACCCGGAGCCCGGCAACGGGCTGTGGATCGGGCTCGCCGGGCCGGCCGGCCCCTACCCGCGGCTGTCGCTGGGGATCGTGGTCGTGGCCGCTCCCCCCGCGCCCACGGCCTCGGGCGGCGCACTGCCCCTCCCGCTGCCGCCCGCGCCGCTGCTGCGCTGGGACGTGCTGGACGGCACCCGGCTCGTACCCGCCGAGCTGATCCGGGACTCCACGGCCGGGCTCAGCGCCGGCGGGACCGTCGAGCTGAGGGTGCCGCGCTCCTGGGAGCCGGGCACCCCGTCCGGCACCCGGCCCCGGCTGCGCTGGCTGCGCGTGCGGATCGCGCACGGCGCGTTCGCCGGACCGGGGCCGGTGCTGTCCGGACTGCGGCTGAACGTGGTCGCCGCCACCGCCGCCCGCACCATCCGGGACGAGCCGCTGCAGCCCGTCCAGGACCCGGCGGCGAGCGGGCGGCGCCGTATGAAACTCAGCCAGGTGCCCATCCTCGCCGGATCGGTGGTCATCGAGGTAGACGACGACACGGGCGGCGACGTGTTCGGCACCTCGGCAGGCACCTCGTCCCGCTGGCGTGAGGTGGAGAGCCTGGCCGGGTACGGCGCCGACGACCGGGTGTTCACGGTGGACTACGACAGCGGCGAGGTGACCTTCGGGGACGGTGTCAACGGCGCGGCCGTCCCCCCGGGCTTCCGTAACGTCCGCGCCGTGCGCTATCGCGTGGGCGGCGGCAGCGCCGGCGCCGTACGGGCGGGTGCGGTGGGCGCGGTGGTGACCGCGCTGCCGTACGTCACCGGCGTCGGCAACCCCTTCCCGGCCTCCGGCGGAACGGACGCCGAGCCCGACGCCGAGGCGATGCGCCGCGGCGTCGGCGAACTGCGGGCCCGCGGCCGGGCCGTGGCCCCGGCCGACTACGGCCTGCTCGCCACCCGGGCGCCCGGCGCTTCGGTGGCCCGCGCCCGGGGCGTGCCGGGCCTGCACCCGGACTTCGCCGGGGCGCCGATCCCCGGCGTCGTGGGAGTCCTCGTCGTGCCCGCGGTGTCGTCGGGCGACGACCCCGGCGAACCGCCGGTCCCCACCGCCGCCACCCTGCGGGCCGTCGCCGACTTCCTGTCGCGCGAAGCCGCCCCCGCCGGGGTCACGGTGGTCGCCGCCCCCGCTCCGTACCACCGCGTCGCGGTGGAGTCCTGGGTCACGCTCGACCCGGACCTCGACCGGGCCGCGGTCCTGGCCCGGGCGGGCGACGCGGTGCGCACCTATCTGGATCCGCTGCACGGCGGGGAGGACGGCGCGGGCTGGCCGTTCGGCGGCGCGCTGCGGCACACGGCTCTGGTCCGGCGGCTCCTGGCGGTCGACGGGGTGCTGGCCGTCACCCGGCTCTCGCTCACCGTCGATGGAGTGCGCCGGCCGCCCTGCACCGACCACGCCCTCCCGCCCCACACCCTCGTCTGGCCGGAGCGCCCGCTGCTGATCCCGGTAGGTGACCCGTCATGACCTGTGCACCGCACCCCGCGACCTTCCGTCTCCTCGACGCGTACGTCGGGTGGGACGAGTCGACCGAGCCGGGTGCTGACGGCACCATCGGCATCGTCGGCTTCGACGACCCGGCCGGCCTCCGGCTCGCCTACCGCGGCGACGCGCCGGAAGGACCCACCAGGGGAAGCCTGTTGCCGTGGTTCCCCGACCCACGGCTCGCGCCGGGGTGCGGGCCGTGCGCCTGGTACCTGCTCGTCCCCGGCGAGCGGCGGCTGCTGCGCCGCGATGTCTGCAGCGGCGCCTTCACGCCCGTCTGGCCGCCCGGCTGCGACCCCGCCCCGCTGCGCGAGCCGGTCTCCGTCGCCGCCCGCGGCCACCGACTGGCCGTGGTGGAGTCCGACCGGGTCCTGGTGTGGCGCCGCGAGGGCGCACAACTCGCCGGTGTGATCCGGGCCGAGCGGCCGCGGTGGGCCGTCCTGGGCCCTGACGACGAGGTTCTGGTGGCCTGTCAGGGCAGTACGAACCTGCGGCGGTACGACGCGGCGGGCGGCTTCCGCGGTGTGCTCCGTACCGGCGCGCGGGGCGAGGTCATCGGCCTGCGAACCGGACCGGAGCGGACCGTGTGGCTGCTCACCGACGACGGCGGACGGCTCAGGATCCACCGGGGCACCCGCCGCGGCCCGTTCCGACCCGTCACGGTGGACGAACTGGCCGCGGCCCTGCCACCGTCCACCCTCACCTCGGCCGGCGAGGACGGGTTCTGCCTGAGCGAGAAGGGCCCCGACGGCCCCCAGACCACCTGCTTCACCTGGCAGGGCCAGGCCCGGGACGCCGCGCCACCGGCCACCGACGCGTATGTGACCAGCGGGTCGTATGTCACCACCCTGATCGACAGCGGCATTTCGCGGTGCCGCTGGCACCGCGTACGCGTGGACGCCGATGTGCCCGCCGGGACGGCGGTCGCCGTCGGGATCGTGGTGAGCGAGGACGGCCGGTACGAGGACAGCGACTGGCAGGTGTCGGCTCCGGGCGCCACGGACTTCCTCGTCGACCAGCCGCCCGGCCGCTTTCTGCGGCTGCGGCTGCGGCTGTCGGGCGACGGCGGTGCGACCCCGGCCGTCCGCCGGATCCGGCTGGACTTCCCCCGGGCCACCAGCGCCGATCTGCTGCCGCCCGCCTTCCGTCAGGACCCCGCGGCCGACGACTTCACCGAGCGCTTCCTGTCGCTGTTCGACGCGACGCTCGCGCAGCTCGACCGGGTGATCGAGCGGTATCCGGCGCTCCTGGACCCGGCGGGCGTCCCGGACCGGGTGCTGCCGTGGCTGGCCGGGCTGCTCGGCCTGTCGTACGAGGCGGGCTGGGACGCCGCCACCCGGCGCGCGCTGCTGGCCGCGGCCCCCGAGCTGTACCGGCGCCGGGGCACGCCGTGGGCGCTGCGGGAGGCGGTACGGATCGTGTTCGGGGTGGCCCCGGTCATCGACGAACTGGCGGCCGACCGCCGCTGGGCGCAGCTGCACAAAGCCGTCGGGGGCTCTGGAGCAGGAGAAGGGCTCGGCGCGGTGCGGCTGTTCGGCCGGTCGGCGAGCCGGTTCCGGGTCGGCGGCTCGGCGCTGGGCGCGGCGCCGCTGCGCGCGTTCGGCGCGCCGGACAGCGATCCGTACACCGCGCACGCACACCGGTTCCGGGTGCTTCTGCCCGCCGGCTCGGCGGACCGGACGGCGCTGCTGCGGCTGGTGGAGCGGCAGGCGCCCGCGCACACGGTGGGGTCGGTGCGGACCGGTGGCGCGGGGTTCGTGGTCGGTTCGCGGTCCACGGTCGGCGTGGACACCGCGTTCGTCCCACTGCCCGCGCCCGTACTGGGCGGCGCGCGGCCCGTGCGGCTGAACCGCGACGGGGTGCTCAGGCCGGGGCCGAGGGGGTTGCGGCGAGGGGTGGGCGTCGGAGTGGTCTCCGCCGTCGGTGTGCATACGCGAGTGTCGTGAGAGGACGGGCGATGACGGAGACAGAGACATCGAGGACCGAAGAGTTCGACGCGCCACCGCTGCGCCGGCTGCGGTACTTCCACGGCCAGATGCTGGGCGCCCGGGACTTCCAGCGCGAACAGGAGTACCACCGCGAGAAGTTGAGACTGCGGATGCGCTGTCTGCTCGGCTATGGCGTGGTGTGCGGTCTGCATGTGGAACCGGCGCCGCGGGACGAGGACGACTGCCCGCCGGACACCACCGCGCCGCCCGAGGAGAGCGTGGCAGAGGACGGTGCCCAGCCGGAGCGCACCCGGCGCAGGGCCAAGGTGGCGATCACGCCCGGTCTCGCCGTGGACTGCGACGGCGATGAGGTCGTGGTGCGGGGCGGCTGCGTGATCGACCTGTGGAAGGCGCTGCCCCCCGACGAACGGGACACCGACACCGTCTGGATCGGCGTCGAGTACGCCGAGCGGCCCGTCGAGCCCACCCGCGCCGTCTACAACGACGGCTGCGCGGACACCTCCGACTGCGAGTTCGGCTGGACGGAGGAGTGCCACAAGGTACGGGTCACCGGCTGCGAGCCACCGGTGGACGAGCGCTGTGACACCTGCTGCTCGCCGTGCGAGCACAAGGTGCTGTGGCTGGCCAGGATCGACTGCGTGGACTGGTACGAGCCGGTGCGCCGCGACCAGATCCATATGAACGTACGCCGTCCGTTCGGCCGCCACCTGCCCACGGTGATCACCGGTATCAACTGGATCCACGGACACACCTACACCATCGACGAGGCCAAGGCCCTCCTCGGCACCCAGGACGAGGACGGCGGGCTCGTCGTGCGGTTCTCCGCCGACGTGCGGTCCGACACGCTGCGGCCCGGTGTGGTGGAGCTCCAGGTGATCGAGGGCGGCAGCGGCCGCAACGCCTCCACCTGGTACATGGGCGGCGCGTTCGCCGAACCGGACGCCGAATCCGACGACTGCGGCGAGTTCACTCAGGGCTTCCGCTATCGCCAGACCACGCGCGAGACGCTGCAGGACGGCGACCGCTTAATGATCACCGTCCGTGCCGCGTTCATCCTCGACCGCTGCTGCCGCCCGGTCGACGGCACCCATGTCGGCGGACGCGTACCGACCATCGACGCCGAGGCCACCCCGGCGGCGGCGCACGGCGGCTGCCACCTCCCGCCCTCGGGCATCGGTCCCTGGACATCAGGCACCGGGGCGGGCGGGGACGTGTTCGAGAGCTGGTTCTTTGTGAAGGAGCGCTGATCATGCGAACAGACTGCGGATGCGGCTGCGGTGGCGACGCCACCTCGACCTCCGCCTTCGTACGTCCTCGCTTCTTCGCAGGACAACTGCTGACCGAGGACGACCTCAGCCTGCTGGTCGAGTACACGACGGCGAAGAACCGACTGCACAACCGGTCCCTGTACGGGCCGGGAGTCATCTGCGGCCTCACCGTCAGCTGCGACCCGTGCGGCGGCGGAACGGTGGCGGTCCACCCCGGACACGCGCTGGACTGCGCCGGAAACGACATCGTGGTGCCCTGCACCGAACGGGTCGACGTACGGGCGCTGGTGCGGGAGCGGCGCATCAGCGCGCTCGGCGTGGACTGCGGGGAGGACTGCGACGACGAAGGGGGGCGGCGTTACGGGCTGTACGTGCGCTACCAGGAGTCTCCCGTCGAGCCGGTGGCCCCGTACGCGACGGAGGAGCCCTGCCCCTCGCCGGGATGCGTGCCCTCCAGGATCCAGGAGGGGTTCCGCTTCGTCGTCGGGCCCGACGATGTCGAGGACCACCGCCACAACCCCGGCACCCGGCTCCTGGCGAGCATCGGCGACCTCGCGCGGGCCGACCGGGCCCGCATCCGCGACCGGCGGCTCGGCATGTACGTCGACGCCCTCCTCGTCGCCTCGCTCGGCACCGGCCGTACCTTCCGCTTCGACGCCGCCGACGCGCGGCGGTACGCCGCCGCCTTCGCATGGCTGCGCGCGAACGCGGGCGGAGAGGGGCCGCCGCCCCCGCCGACGGCCCGTGAGATGACCGAGCACGTACGCGCACTGGCCGCCGCCGTCGCCCGGTTCGACACCTACGACCAAGCCGGGCGGGAGCAGCTGGGGCGGGACTACCCGGACCTCGCCACCGTCCGGGAGGCCCGCGGCGTCCTGGGCACCGCGTGCGAACGGCTCAGGGGCGCCGACCTGGAAGCGGTGTGGCCGGACCCGCTGCGCCGCACCATCGCCCGCGCCGCCGTCACCGAGACCGCGGCCCGCGTCGTACCGGAAGGCGGCGACCCGGATGCCCCGCTGGAAGTGCGCATGCTGGCCCAGGGCACACCGCTCGGCCACGCGCTGCGGGTGGAGTTCCGCGCGGACATCGGCCTGATCCGGGAGTGGCTGCTCGGCCGGCTCGACCAGGCCGCCGACCTCGCCGACTGCGCGCTGCGCACGGAGGTCGCCGCCGGCTGTGATGTACCGCCGCTGCTGCCGCCCCCGCCGCCGGACAGCACCGAGAAGGCGACCGTCGCCGAGGTGCAGCAGCTCGCGGAGGCGGCCGCGGCACTGGGCACCGCGGTGCGCCGGTTCCTGACCGACGCCGCATGCGCCACCCTGAACCCGCCCTGCGGCGACAGCGCCGACACCGACGTTCTGCTCGCGCATCTGGAGCTGGACGGCTGCGATGTCGTACGGGTCTGCTCCGCCACCCGGGAACAGGTGCTGCCGGGCGGCTCTGCGTACGGCGAGTGGCTGCCCAAGCTCTACCGGCTGCGCGAGCTCGCCGAGCGCGTGTGCTGCCAACCCCTCCCCGCGTACCAGAAGCCGACGCTCCCGACGGAGGGCCCGGTGGCGCGCCCGTACGCCGAAGGACTGCTCGGCGACTGGCCGCGCACCGGGGACCTGGAGGAGATGCTGTCCCTGCTGCTGACCCCCGCACCCGGCGAGACGCCGCCCAAGGCGCTGCACGAACAGGTCTATACGACCCCCAGCGAAGTCACCGACAGCATGCAGGAACTGGCCAGGCTCAGGACGCAAGTCTCCGACCTCACCGCCGCCCTGGAGGGGCTGCGGGCCCAGATGAGCAGCGCGCAGACGCAGGTGACCCACCTGGCGGAGCAACTGCCGGAACGGCTCGGGCCCCGCCTCGCGGACCTCGAAGGCGCACCGGACGAGGCACCAGCTGAGGCCCCCGAGGCGTCGGACCAGGCGGACGAGCCCGCCAAGCCCCCGGCGCCCCCGGCCAAGCGCGCCCGGTCGCCCCGTACCCGGAAGTCCGGTGAGACGCCATGACGGGCCCGCTGCGCCCCGCCTTCCACGAGGGCCAGGTGCTGGCCGCCGCGGACCTGACGGCCGCGGTGGAGCACGCCCGCGGCCAGTCCGCCCGGCACGCGCGTCATCTGCACGAGTGGGGCATCGTGGAAGGGCTCGGCCTGGCCACCGAGAACCGCACCGACCCGCTGACGGGTGTCCGCCATGTCGAGGTGAGCGTCGCGGCGGGGGTCGCGCTCGACGGGACCGGCCGCGAGGTGGTCGTCACCGACCCGGCCGTGCTGCGCGAGAGCGACTTCGAGGAGGTCAACGGCGCGGACCAGCCGACCGGCGAGCCCTACCCGGTCTTCCTCACCGCCGCCGACCGGGAACCCGCCCAGCGACCCGGGCCGGTCTCCTGCTCCGGGAGCGCCACGAAGACCCGTGTGGAGGAGTCGTACCAGATCCTCTTCGGGCGGCTGGGCGACGAGCGGCTGGTCGAGGAGCAGCAGCCGCCCGCGATCGGCGATCCGCCGGCCGATCCGCCCGCCCGCTGGCTGATCCTGCTGGGCTACATCCGCTGGACCGACGGCCACTTCAGCGGCGTCGAGACCACGGCGCGCGGGGTCGCGGTGCGCTTCGCGGGCGTGCGCGCGGACACTGTCGTGGCCCGGTCGGGCGCGCTGACCCTGCGAACGGCCCCGGCGGCCGAGGAGGGCAAGCCCGCGCTCGTACTGTCCGGCGGTGACCAGCCGAGCCTGGTCTTCGGTCTCTACCAGGGTGGTGGCGCGGTCGCTCCGCTGATGACCGTGGCCGCCAACGGCAACCTGGCGATCGCGGGCAGCTTCAGCGGCCGGATGCCGGCCGGCAGCACGCTGGTGGCCTCCGGGACGGCCACCGACGGGATGCTGCTGCCGCTGCCGTCCGGCGTCACCCCGGAACAGGTCGCCGACGGCCGCGTGGTGATCCATGTCCAGCTGACCCCGCGCACCCCGCCGCTGGCGGACACGGCCCTGTACAGCCCGGTGGAGGCCACCGTGGACGGCGACCGGCGGGTCCGCTGCCGGATGCGGCTGTACGACCCCCTGGCGGCCCTGGCCAAGGTCGTCGAACAGCCCGGGGCGGTCGACTTCCTCGTCCTGGCGACGGTCGCGGCAACGAACGGCGGTGGCTGACGATGGCTCTTTCCGTGGTGTACGCGATCGACACCGGCCATGTCGTGGGCGCGCTGGCCCTGACCGGTGCCGGTGCCCCGCTCGATGTGGCCGCCCTGGTGGGACGCGCGCTGCCGCTGCGCGTCTCCCTGGGCACAGGCCGTATCGCGACCCTTCCGCTGAACGCCAGGGACCTCGCCGTGGCGTCCGTGGACGATGAACCGGCGGCCCTCACCGCGCCGTTGGACTTCGGGGTCGAGGTGGCGTCCGACGGCAAACCCAAACCGGCGCTGGTGCGCCTCGCGTCGTGGACCGAGGGCATCGCGCTGACCGAGGACGGGCTCACCGTCATAGTGAAGGTCGCCGTGGCCCGTCCCACCCCCGTACTCGCCCTGGTCTCCGACGAGCAGGACACCCATGTGCTCACCGGGGAGATCCCCGCCCAGCAGCCCCAGGTGAAGCTGCCGGTGACCCTCGTCAAGGGCAGTGTGCACGGGGTGCTGGTGCTCGCGGCGGGCTGGGCGGGCCACCTGGAGAAGGCGACGGTGGCATGACCGCGCCCACCGCGCCGTCCGTCGGCGAGACTGGTGAGACCGGTGACATCACGGTGCACCGGTGCACCGTGACGGTCGTCCGGCGCGGTGGGTGGAGCTGGGGTCCCGATCCACGGGGCCTGGTCCGCCAGGTGGTCGATGCCCTGCCCGAGTTGCTGGCCGACCACTTCGCCGAGCGGCTGGCGGGAGACGGACCGGATGTGGAGATCACCGAGCCGCTGACCGTCACCGTCCGGCCGGGCCGGCCCGGAGGGCCCGGGTGGCCTGCGGGCGGCGGGCCGCCCGTCGAGGTGGACTTCGCGCCGGTGCCCATGGTGGAGCTGCCGGTCGACGCGCCCGGCGCCGACGCCATGTCGTTGGAGGAGTCCTTCGCGGCGGCGCCGGACCCGTGGACCGTCCCGGGCGCCGCCGCGCTCCTCGCCGAACTCGCCGAGCGCGGGGAACTGGACGCGCTGCTGGCACTGTTGCCGGACGAGTCGGTGCGGGCGTATCTGCTCGCCCTTCTCGGCGTCGACGACACGGTGGCCCTGGCCGCACGGCTGCTCGCCGAACTCGTCGGGCGCGCCCTCGCGGCCGCCGCTCCGCCCGCCGGCCCACCCGGCCGGGCAGCCGACCCGTCCCGGCCCGGTGAGGCGCTGCCCCAGCGGCTGCGCGCCGCGGTCGCGGACGCCGAGGCGGCGGATCTGCCCCGGCTGCTCGCCGACTTCCTGGCGTCGGCGGACCGCGAGGAGGCGGTACGGCTGGCGCGGTCCCCGGGCCCTGGCGGCCCGTACGACCACGCCGCGGATGAGCCGCCGGGGGAGGCGCCGGGGGAGCCGCGTACCACCGACGAGGTCCGTACGACCAACGCGGTGCGCGCCACCGGCGAGGTACGGGTGTGGTCCGCGCTGCCCTTCCTGCTCGCCGGGCCACTGGCGCGCATCGGGTACCTCGACGCCATCGGCCCCGCCCTGGCCGGGGTCGAACTGGCCGATCAGGCACCGCTGTTCGCGGCGGCCCTGGGCTACAAGGCGCTGGGCGTGACCGCACGTGGCCGGCGCCGCGCCGACCGGGACAGCGAGGCCGCGGCCGCCTTCGCCGGCCTCCAACCACCCGTCGCCGAGGAGCGGCTGGCCGCCTTCGCCCGCCAGGTGCGCCCCGCGCTCCCGGTCCTCGACGGCGTCCTGGCGCTGTCGGTGTGCCGTGGCCACGACCCCGCCGACCCGCTCCTGATCACGGGGACGGACCAGGGGCTGCTTCTCTTCGACGCCCACGGGATGTTCCCGATCGCCTGGGCCGCGCACGCCGCCGGGCTGCTGCCGTACTGGCAGATGTGCGGGCGGCCGCCCGTACTGCTCTGCGACGGCCCCCCGCCCCCCGGCACCCTGCGCGAACTGGCCGCGGCGGGTGTGCCGTTCCTGACCGGCGTACGGCCGCTGCGCGGCGATCCGGTGGCGCGGCTGCCCTGGCGCACACCGCTGTGGACCGCCGAGGGCACGGTCCCGGACCTGCGCCTCGCCGCGGAACTCCCGGTCCACGCCCAGCGGTTCGCGGACCTGGTCACCGCGCTGGTCACCGAGCGCCGGGCGGCACCACTGGCGCCCGACGGCGGCCTGGAGCGCACCGTCACCCTGGCCGCGGCGCTCGGCCTGGCCACCATCGCCTGGACGCTCTGGCGCGACCGCGAGACCCCGGATCCGCTGCTGGCCCTGACCCGCTTCGCCGACCTGGAGGCCACGGTGCGCTACGAGCCGGAGGCCGTCCGGGTACGCGTCCCGATGGGCCGGCGCCACGCGGACCTCCTGCGCGGCGGTCTGCTCGCCGATGTGCCCGACGTGGTCTGGCTGGGCGGCCGGACCCTGACCTTCTCGGCCGGGTGAGCGCCATGGGCGAACCGGCGGTCGAGCATCTGCGACTGAGGCTGGCGGGTCTGCACCAAGCCCTCAGGGCCGCCGTCGAGCGCCAGGCCGGGCTCGCCGCCCGGCTCACCCGGCCGGATCTCACGCCGTACTGCGTGACCGACGAACAGGTCGACGTGCTGCTCGGCGAGGTGCACGCCTTCACCGACACCATGGCCGAGCCGTACGTGCCCCGGCCGACGGAGCCGGAAGCCGAACGGGACCTGAGGCGGCGCGCGTCCGCCGAGGGCACCACCCTGCCGCTGGACGCGCTCGCCACCCGCTTCGGCCTCACCCGCGCCGAACAGGACGCGCTGCTGCTGACCGCGGCGGTCGAACTGGACCGCGGCTACGAACGGATCTACGCCTACATCGTGGACAACCTGAACCGGCGGCTGCCGAGCGTGGAACTGCTGGTGAGCGTGGGCGCGCACGGCGCGGCGGCCCGTCTCGCCCTGCGCCGCGCCCTCGGCCCGGCCGGGCCGCTGCGCCGGTACGGTCTGCTGCGCGCGCACGGCGAGGCCGCGGTCGGGCTCGCCCAGGAGCTGGTCATCGGCCCCGGGGTGCTGGACTTCCTGCTGGGCTGGGGCGGCGACGTCGGCCTGCTGGGCCACGACCCCGGCGAGGTCGCGCCGCCGGAGCCGCGCGTCCTGTCCCCGTATCTCTCCTCGGACCGGCTCACCCGGCTGGGCCGGGCGCTGGGCTCCGGTGACATCGACCTGGCCGGGCTGTGGGGCTGCCCGCCCGACGGTCAGCTCGACGCCGTACAGGCGCTGGCCCGCGCCGCGGGAGCGCCGCTGCGGACCCTGACCGCCGATCCCGAGGCCGATCCCCAGGCCGAGCTGCGGACGGCCGCCGCGCTGGGCGCGGTGCTGTGGATCCCCACCGACGATCTGCACGGGGAGCCACAGCGGCAGCGCGCCGCCGCGGTGTCCGCCGCGCTGCCGCGCTCGCGGGTGCCGGTGTGCCTGACCGGTCTGAAGCCCTGGCGCCCGGCGGGCCTGCTCGCCACCCGTGCGTACGCCGAACTCACCGTCCCCGTCCCCGGTTTCACCGACCGCCGGGCGATGTGGTCGGCCGCGCTCCCGGACCTCGACGGAACCCTCCTCGAAGACCTCGCCGTCCGGTACCGGATGAGCGGCGGCGAACTGCGCGCCGTCGCCTCGGTCGCCGACGCCGGAGCCCGCCTGGCCGGCAACGGACACCCGCAGCCGGTCGCCGACCATGTCGAACCCGCCATCGCCACCGTCACCCGCGGCCGCAGCGGCAGCGCCGTCCACTCGATCGTCCCCCGGCGCACCGCCGACGACCTGGTCCTGCCCGACGTCCAGTTCCGCCAGATCCTGGAGATCGCCTCCGCCTTCCGCGCCTGGCCCCGGATCGCCGAGAGCTGGGGCTTCGCCCGCCGCGCGGGACACGGCGGGGTCAAGGCGCTCTTCACCGGGGAGCCCGGCACCGGCAAGACCATGTCAGCCGAGATCGTCGCCGGCATGCTGGGCCTGGAACTGCTCAAGGTGGACCTCGCCCAGGTCGTCTCCAAATGGGTGGGGGAGACGGAGAAGAACATGGAGACCGCGTTCCGGCAGGCCGAGGAGAGCCACGCGGTGCTGCTCTTCGACGAGGCTGACGCCCTGTTCGGCAAGCGCGGCGAGGTGAAGCACGGCACCGACCGGTACGCCAACCTGGAAGTCGGCTATCTGCTGCAACGCCTGGAGGCCAGCGACGGCCTGGTGATCCTCACCAGTAACCTCAAGGAAAACATCGACCCGGCGTTCACCCGGCGCTTCCACTTCGTCGTCCACTTCCCCCGCCCGGCCGCCGCCGAACGCCGCAGACTGTGGCGCCTCGCCTTCCCCGAACAGGCCCCGCTCGCCCCCGATGTGGACCTGGACGCCCTGGCCCGCCTGGACATGACGGGCGCCGCCATCACCGCGGCGGCCCGCGCGGCGGCCCTGGCGGCGGCGGACGGGGGCGGCCCTACGATTGCCATGGGCCATGTCGTACGGGGTGTGGCACGCCAGTTCCAACGCGAGGCCCGGCTGCTCCGCCCGGCGGAACTCGGCCCACACGCCCATCTGCTCGACGACGCATCCCAGGGGTGACACCGATGCTGCCCACCGAACCCCCACTCTCCCTGCACCGCCTCCTGGCCCCGGTCCCCCCGGCCCGCACCCAGGACACGGCGACGGCCACCCGCCACGCGCCGGCCCCGAGTCCGGCCCCGAGCCCGGCGCCGACTCCTGCTCCGGCGCCCGTGAGCAATGCGACGGTGGCCCGCGCAACGCACCCTCCGGCCACGGTGGGGTCCTCGCTCCTGGCAGGTCAGGACCAGTCGGGGAACGCGGCCGTGGCCCGTGCCGCGCTGCGGGCGATGCCGGTCCCCGGCGCTTCAGCTGCCCCCGCGTGATGCGGCCAGGCGCTGGAACCCCTCGATCATCGGGACCAGTTCGCGGATCTCGGTCACGGTCTCCTCGTCGACCGGGTCGGTCCGCACGTTCGCGGGGTCCCATGACTCGCTCTCCAGCCAGTCGACGTACTGCGTGTGGTGCTCGCGCAGGACGGCGAGCAGGGAATCGCCGCAGCGTTCGACCTCGTTGTGCGGTTCGACGTCCTTCCAGATCCCGAATACGGTCATCCGGCCCGCCCTCAGCTCGGCGAGGCTGTAGCAGTGCACCCGGCCGCCGTGCTCGAGGTTGACGTTGACGCCGACGAACAGGGGGACCAGGTCCGGGTCGCGGGCGAAGAGCTTGCGCGTGATGTCCGCCATCGGGTCGGGCCGCTCCGGCGGGCCACCGCGATCGGGGGGTACGGTCAGGCGCCAGGGCAGCAGGGGGAAGTCCACCATGAGGTCCAGGGAGTGCGGGCCCGCGTCGGCGAGCACGAAGAACTCCTCGGGGAAGCCGACGCCGTAGCACTCCCGTACCACCTCGTGGGGCCCGAGTCCGTGCGCGTAGAGGGCCCTGGCCAGGCTTGCCATCGACGCGTAGTCGTCGCGTGACGACTCGGCGCGCAGCCGCCGCAGCGCGTCCTCGGTCACTCCGGCCCCTCTCCGCTCCGCTCGGCTTCCATGATGCTCCTCAGCAGCGGGGCGAGCTCGCCCCAGACACTCTTGAGCGCGTCGGCGGTCAGCGCGGTGATGATCCGGCGCGTCACCTTCCTGGCCTGCTCGACCACCTGCCCGGCCTGCGGCGTGCCCGCCTCCTCCAGGGTCTGGGCCAGGTGCTTGGCATCCGCTCTGAGCTTCTTCGCGCGTGCCCTGATCACCACGCTGTGCACGGTCCGCCGAGGGTCGTCGGCCATCAGCTTGACGACTTCTTCGACATGGACGAAGACGATGTCCTGGAGCTGGCCCTGGAGCTTCGCCCACGCTTTCCTGCTCACGCCCTGCGGCTTCGGGGTGGACAGGATGAACTCCTGGGCGAGCCGTGTGGCGCTGGCCATGGACTGCGACTGCAGCACCAGCGCGTAGGCCCGGTGGCTGCGGCGGGCGATCTCCTCCGCGCTCAGCTTCGGATCGAGACCTTCGCCGCGCTCGGCGCCGACGACCTTCTGGGGGGTCACGGAGAGAGCGCGTTTGTCGTCGCCCGGGGCCGGGCTCGTCGTGGTGCTGGCCAGGGGCGCGTACACGATGGAGAAGCCGTCGCCGAACAGCTCCATCAGTTTGAGCTTGAGTTTTCGGCCCTCGGCACCGCCGATGGGGTACAGCTCACCCTGGGCCCCGAGCAGGCCCTGGGTGCGGGGATCCTGGAAGATGCCCGGGGAGCCTTCCTTGTCCCACGCCTTGATGAGCATGTTCGGCTCGGTCGGGTAGAGCATCTGCGTGTACCGCTTGTCGATGGCCTCCCGGATCGCCCGGTCCACCTGGTTGGAGAGCGTCGTCAGCTGGACGGTGCGGGGGTCGGCGTCCTTCTTCCAGTCGAACTTCTCGAAGGTGTAGCCCCCGATGGTGAGCAGCGGGTGCTCCCGCATCTCGCCCAGCACCTTGGTGTAGGCGGCCAGGACGCCCATCCCCTTGGTGGTCGAGACACTGGTATCGGCGTCCTGGCTGACGATGTGGACCTGCTTGTTGGCCTTGCTGAGGATGTCCACCGCCTTCTTCGTGTACGAGGAGCCGAGCACCTGCTGGCGGAAGACGCCGTAGGGAAGCGCCTTCTTGTCGCGCAGACCGGACTCGTTCTTCTCGGCGAGTGCCCGCTTGCCGTCCGAGGTGAGGCCCCGGTACTTGGCGCGGACCTCGGCCAGGGAGGCGTTGCCCTGCTCCTTCCCGCCCTGGACGCGGACCCACCGGGGCGTCCAGACGAAGCCGAAGACCGCCGCGACGAGCTTCTTCGGCGGATTGACCATGCCGATGGCCGCGCTCAGCTGGCTCTTGTTCTTCTCGGGGTCGAGGCCCTCGAAGACGTTGACACCGATGACGACGGCGGTCCTGGCCGCCGCCATGTCCTCGGACCCACCCCCGGGGACGTCCCACGCCGTACTCAGATACCGCGAGGCCACCGTGGGGTTGCTCTCGATCTCGGAGGGGATGGCCGCCATGTTGACGACGAAGCCGATGAAGGGGTCGTCGCTCTGCCCGGCGGGCCTGACCTCGTGCAACTGCGCGACCGTCGGTCCGTACCTGTTGACGTCCATACGGCCCTGCGCTCTGGCGATCCGGTACGGGAACTCGTCCTCCGACAGGGTCTCGACCGGCGTGTCCTCGCTCGGGTTGATGGTCACTCTGATGCGGTACTTGCCCTCGGCGATCTTCTTGAGCTGGATCCGGGTGAGGCCGTGCTGCCGCTTGATCGGGCCGAGGCCGCGCCGCACCGACTTGACCGTGGCGGCTTCCTCGTTGAGCAGGTGCGTCGCGTCGCGCACGGCGGCGTCGAGGGCGCGCTTCTTGTCGGCGTCGGACCGTTTGTCGGGCCGTTTGTCGGGACGCTTCTTCTTCGGGTCCCGCTTCCGCTTCGGCCTCCGCCGGTCGGGCCTGCGCCGCTGGTCCGGGCGCCTGCGGCGACGCGGGCTGCCCGGCCGCTTCCGGTCCGGCCGGCGCTTGGGCTTCGGCTTCGGCTTGGGCTTCTTCCGGTCGAAGGCGGACTTGATCTTGGACCAGAGCTTCTTCACCAGGCCCACGATCTTGTCGATCACCCAGTCCACCGCCCGGTCCACCGGCTTGGACATCGCCTGGACGATCTGTTTGACGCGGGCGGCGATCCCGCCCACCCCCAGGATCGCGGCGAGGACGCCCAGCAGCACCGGGATGGAGCGGGCCAGCGCGCTTTCGATGAGGTCGGGTACGCCGCCGCTGCCGCCCCGGGCAATCGCGATGACGGCGTCGAGCACGGCGCCCACGAACTCGATGATCTGGCGTGCCTGGGTGACGATGAAGCGCACGATGTCGATGATCAGCTTCACCGCCCGGACGAACGCGGACGCGGGGTTGAGCAGCGAGATCACCCACATGATCCCGGCGACGACGATGGTTGGCGTGACGTACGCGATGACCTTGTCCAGCAGGTCCTTCTTCAGGTCGCCCACGCGCGTCTTGAGGTCGTCCCACATCCCCGCCACGCCCCGTTTGCGGACCTCCGCGACCAGCGGCACCGCGGTCTCGGCCGCCGCGACCGCCGGTTCCATCTTCGGGACCTTGCGGACGATCCGGGCGCGGATGTTCTGCCAGGTCAGCCCGAGCACACTGGCGAGCATCCGCAGCACACCCTGGACGTCGAACTTCGACGGCAGCTCGATACCCGCCTCGGCCGTCTTGCCCAACAGCCACGACAGAATGCCCTGTTGCAGATGCCGGCCGATGTTCTGCAGGAACTGCCGCAGACCGGCGCCGACCGCCGAGACCAGGTTGCGCAGGAAGCCGATCGGGTCCTTGAGGATCAGCATGACCGCCGACGCGGCCTTGGCGAGGACCGACAGCAGCAGCCGCTTCAGCTCCAGGATGGTGTTGATCACGGACTTGACCGCGTCCACGGCCTTGGCCACCAGGCCCTTGTTCTTCTCCTTCTCCGCGGCGATCTCGTCGTCCACGGACTTGAGCGCATCGGTGTACTTGGTGGCGAGCGTGTCGACGAGCTGGCTGCCCTTGTCGTCCACGGACTGTGTGAGCTCGTCGAACTTGTCGCTGAACTCGGCCGCCGCCTGCTGCCCGATGGACCGCAGATCGGCCGGGAGCGCCCGTACCGCGGCCTGCAACTCGGTCCGGCCCTGCGCGATACGGCGCTTCGCCCGGTTCAGCTCCGTACCGATGGTGTCGGCGACATCGGAGATCACCTGCCGCATCCGGCGGACGTAGTTGTCGCGCGCCTCCTCGAAGATCTTGTCGGCCCCGGCGGGCAGCCCGGCGAACAAGTCCTTGAGCCAGCGCCCCTTGCCGAGCACGCCCGAGTACCGCCGGTCCTTGTACTCCTCCATCTTCCGCTTGTGCTCGGCGGTGAACGCCTCCCGCGCCGCCTTCTCTTCTCTGCCGAACTGGTCGTCGACGAGCTTGTCGAGGCCGTCGAGAATGCCCTCGACGTCCTTCTTCATCGTGTCGAAGACCCCTTGCAGGACCGCCGTGACCTGGGCCCGCTTCTCCTCGTCCCGGCCCTTGGCGCCGGTCTTGCCCGCACCGACCTGCTGCCCGGTCCGCAGCCGCTGGGCGCCCATCGCGCCCATGGCGGCGGCGCCGAGCCGCTGGGCCTGGGCGGTGGCGGCGCGCAGCTCCTTCTTCTCGTGCCCGCGCATCCGGCCGGGGGCCACCTCGGAGTGCCGCTCGGCGGCCTTCTTCTCGCCCAGGGCGTTCTTGAACGCCGGCTCGTTGGACTTCTGCAACTGCGCCTCGGTGACCTGCGCGTCCGCCATCTGCCGGTCGACCCTTGCGGGGCCGGCGGACAAGTCGGTGGCCGACGGGGGCAGTTTGTCCGGTACGGCGTTCGCCGGATTCGGCGTGCCCGGGGTCCCGGGTGGCCGGTCCGGGGCCATCGGGACGACCTTCTTCGGCACCGCCGCCGAGGTGTCCGGCGGCGCCGCGGTCGTCGTCGCGATCTGCTCGGCCGACTCCGCCCTGCCCTCGCCGACCTTGCCGCGCACCTCGGCCCGCACCTCGTCGGCCTTGCCGGAGTCGGCGAACTTGTCCGCCTCGTCGAGGTTCTTCGGCGCCTTCTCGGCGATCGCCTTCTCGACCGCCCTGATGAACCCGTCCTTGTCGAAGTCCTTCGGCTTGGCCTCGTTCATCTTCTCGGCGTTGGCGGCCTTGCCCTGCGCCTCTTCATCGTCCTTGGGCGGCCGGGCGGCATCCTGCGCGGCCCCGGCTTCCGCCTTCGGGGGCGGGTGGGAGCTTGCCACCGATCGCTTCTTGCGCTGTACGTCCTTCTTCAGCGTCGCGAACTTCGGATCGGCGCTCGGGCCGGGCCGTGCCTGTACCTCGGGCGCGGCGCCGGCGGTCGCGGCGGCCGGCGCCGCCTCCGGCGTGACCACTGGTGCCGATCGAGCCGCCGCGATCGCGCCATTGCCGACCATGTCCTGCCCAGCGGGCGGCAACGGCGCCGAGAGAGCCGATAAAGGCGGAAGCGGTGTGGGCCCGTGTCCGCCGCCCGGCCCGGGTCCGCCGACCAAGGCGGCCGTCACCGCCGCGTTGGACGGCGGGAAGTGGGGTCCCGCGGGGCCGTGTACGTCCGGCCGTTCCTTCGTTGCGACAGGTGTCGTCTTCGCCGTCCTTGGCCGCGGCGCGAGAGCCTTTGGCGGTGGCATCGGACGGAACCCTCCCACGGCATGTCGGTGCCGACAGGGACTCGGTGTCCTGTCGACACCCCCGATGAAGGGTGGCAGTACGGGCGTGACGAGACCGTCACCCCTGTGTTCCCGAACCGTCTTCCTACGTCACGCGCCCAGCGCGGGAAAGAGGCTGTCGGGGCTGTGAGACAGCGTATGGCGACGGCCTGGATCACTCCCCACGTGGTGATGCAGACCGTCGTCACGGTGGGAGCCGGGGCCTCGTTCCCGCGCTGTGCGGCAGAAGTGACGCTAAAGGGGATCAGCGGGGCGGACAACGGTGCACGGTGCGCACCATGTGGCCACGAGATGTGCACGGTGCGCAGTCAGCCCACCGGGGGCAGGCTGGTGATGTGCAGGGCGTGCACCAGGTCGTGGATTCCGGAACCGGTGGTGAGCAGATCGCGGCTGAGCAGGTGTTCGGCGGCGCGCAGATGGGCCCTGACGGTGTTCCGGCTGAGACCCAGGTGGCGAGCGGTCCGCTGGGCGTCCGTGTTCGCGTCGATCCAGGCGGACAGGGTGGTGTGCAGATCGCGGCCACGGGTGTCCTGGAGCGGGCGGAGGAATTCCCGTGCCCATGCGTGAGCGGGCTCGGTGCGCAGCAGCTCGTCCAGGGTGGGTGTCGGCCGCCCGTACGCACCGGCGGAGCTGACGGAGCCGCCTGAGCCGTTGTCCGGCTGCGGCCCCGGGGACAGACAGAAGGCCAGGTCGAGGGCGGCCCGGGTGCGGACGTCGCCCAGGTCTAGACCGAGGGTCGTCTCCACCCGTCTGAGGTGGTGGGAGACGGTGTTGCGGCTGATGTCCAGCAGCCGGGCCACGGCGGATCTGGGGAAGGTGACGGCGAGCCGGGTGATGTCGAGGGTGGCCCGCGGAGTGGACGCCAGGGGTCGGAGGAAGGCGCGGGCCCAGGTGGCCGCGTCTTCGTGGGGCAGCAGTGGCACCAGCGGTGTCCGGCCGAGGTAGGCGCCCACCCGCTCGGGCGTTTGGCGCGCCGCGGCAAGGGCGTGGAGGGCCTGCCCGTACGCCTCGGCGGTGGCGCCCAGCGGGTACGGGCTGCTGATGCCCAGCGCGTAGTGCGGATTCTCCCGGACCAGACGGCGCAGCACCGCCCCCTGACCGTGGGCCGTCTCGGGGTCGGTGTCGGCCCCGTCGGTCCCGTCTGCCGCCTCGGCCCCGGCGGTTTCGTCGGTCCCGTCGTGCTCGTCGGTCACGTCGTCCTTGTCGGCATTCTCGGCGACGAGGCAGATGAGGTGTTCCTTGAAGGCCGGGCAGTGCACCATCAGCCCCGTACCGTGATAGCCCGATCCGTCCTGGTGGATCTGCGCCAGCCGGTCACGGTCCTCGGGGGTGCATTGCAGCAGATAGACGCGCAGCCGTTCGGCGTCCAGCAGCGCGGGGACGGCGCCGGTTGTCATCCGGCGGGCGAGCGTGAGATCCCCCGCCAGCAGGGCGCTGAACACGGCGAACCGCAGCTGCCGCGCCTTGCGCTGATAGCCGCGGAAGGTGGTGTCGGCGTCCTGCGCCCGGTCCAGGAGCGCGATGACGCTCCCGGCGTGCGAGACCAGCGAAGCCGCGTCGGGGGTGGGCGCCGAGGTGCCGGCCACCACCAGGACCGGGCGTGGCGCGCGGGGGCCCAGTGCCTCCAAACGCACCTGGAGGGCGCCGGCCTCGGTGGCGGCAGCGGCCATCTGTCCGCCGGCCAGCCGCGCGAGCGTGGGTTCGAGCGAGGGCAGGATCTGCCGTGGGAAGCGCGCGGTGGCCGTCTCCACCGCGCCCGCACTCCCGACCAGCGCGACATCGGCGTCGATCTGCCGACTCAGCCAGTCGAGAACCGCCCGCGGATCCGCCCCGGTCCTCCGGGCCATCTGCCGCCGCACCTCGTGCAGCAACTCGTCCAGCCACCCGGCGTGCGCCGCCCGTGCCTCCACAGCAGTGTTCCTCCTCACCCCCGCGGTCCGCCTGTCGACGTACTTTATTGACCGGTTCACGGGATCTCGGCGAGTGGCGTACGCATCAGGCCAGCTGACACGCGAGGCTCAGCGCAGGTCGGCCGATGCCGGGCTGTCGTCGAGGAAGCCGCCCACCTGGTGCTGCCACAGCTTCGCGTAGGTGCCCTCCGACGCGAGCAGTTCCTGGTGTGTGCCCTGTTCGACGATCCGTCCGCGGTCGAGGACGACGACCTGGTCCATGGCGGCCACCGTGCTCAGCCGGTGGGCCACCACAAGCGCCGTACGCTTCTCCATGAGCCGCCACAGCGCCTCCTGGACGAGGACCTCGCTCTCGGAGTCCAGGGCGCTGGTCGCCTCGTCGAGCAGCAGGATCGGCGCGTCGCGCAGGATCGCCCTGGCAAGAGCGACCCGCTGGCGCTGTCCGCCGGACAGCTTGACGCCCCGCTCGCCGACCATGGTGTCGAAGCCGTCCGGCAGCGCATCGGCGAACTCCGTGACATGCGCCGCCTCGGCCGCGCGGCGGATATCGGAGTCGGTGGCGTCCGGCCGGGCGAACGCGATGTTGTCCCGCAGGGTGCGGTGGAACATCGCCGGATCCTGCGGCACGTAGGCGATCAGGCTGCGCAGGTCGGCCTGGCGCAGCTTGCTGATGTCCTGGCCCCCGATCAGGATCCGGCCGGCGTCGATGTCCGTCATCCGCAGCAGGAGTTGGGTGAGCGTGGTCTTGCCCCCGCCGGACCGGCCGACGAGACCGATCTTCGTCCCGCTGGGCACAACCAGGTCGAGGCCGTCGAAAAGTGTCTCCGCGCCCGTGTGGGCGAAGGTCACCTTCTCGAAGCGCACGTCGGCGGACTGGGACAGCAGCGGCTCCGGCGACTCCGGGTCGAGTACGGTCGGCGAGGTCAGCAGCAGTTCGGTGAACTGTGCGGCCTCCGTCATCGAGCTCTCCAGACGGCGGTAGATCTGGTTGAACTCAAACATGATCCGCGTCGCGTTGGAGTAGTAGGTGAAGGCGACCACGACCGCCTCCACACCGTGGCTGCCCCCGCCGAGTGCGACCGCGAGCAACAGGCCCAGCGTGTTGGTCAGCACGGACATCGGCGCTACCAGGGTGTCGACGCGCAGATTGCCGTAGTCCCATGACCTGAGTGAGAGCCGCCGTGACTCCGCGACGCGGGACCGGTGCTCGGCGGCCTCCCGCTCCTCGGCGGCGAACGCCCGGACGGTGTCCATGTTCATCAGGTTGTCGGCGACGTGCCCCGCCACCCGGGCGATCGCCTCCTCGCGCTGATCAACGAGCTTCTGGCGGCGGCGGATGAGGGGCGCCACACACAGCGCCGTCAGTGCGATCATCGCCAAGAGCCCGACAACGAGCAGCGGGTCGTAACTCCAGAGCACCACCGACGCGAACACCAGCGGTACGAGGCTGCCCATGACCGAGAACGCCAGCGTGTCGATGAACTGCTCGAAGCGGGAGGCGAAGCTCAGGACCCGCTTGGTCAGCGACCCGGCGAAGTTGTCATGGAAGAACGCCGCGTCCTTGGCGAACAACTCGTCCATGCCGACCACGTACAGATGCTCGATGCCGTACGCGTCCACGCGGTTCAGACAATGTACGCCGATGCGCCACAGCAACTCCGCCAGCAGCAGGACGCCGACGAAGCCGAGAACGTAGGGCAGTGTCGAGCCGATCGAGACATCGCTGTCGCCGGCGATTCGGGCGACGAGCTTCGCGACGATCAGTGGCGCGATGTAGTTGATGCCGATGTTGCCCAGAGCCGGCAGGAGCATCGCGGGCACCGACACCCGCCGGAGCCGGGACAACTCCCGGCCGTAGTAACGAAGCGCGAGGAGCACCGAGCCCCTGCCCGGCGGGACCGCGTGCGGTTCAGGCGATTTCATCCCACCCCTGGGTTGTCGTGTGGCAGCCACGAAGCTCGCGGCAACGCCAGTGTGCGACTACGGACAGGCACGAAATGGCAGTGTCCCGTGACGGAACCCGCGGCGTCCAAGCGTTTTTCTCAGCCATCGGCACGAGGCCACGCGACGGGTTGACGGTGCCGGGTAGCGCCGTTAGCTTGCCAGTGTTGCCATGAATGGGAGCGCTCCCAAGCCGTTGAGGAAGGGAAGCACATGACGCCACCTCGGAATGAATCCGCAGGCCGGGGGCCGGAATTCCCAAGTCGAAGGTCGGTTCTGGCGACGATAAGTGCCCTACCGGTCCTCGTGGCCGCGACGCCGGCCGTGGGGGCATCCGCGGCGGCGGCTGCCAATGTGATCGTCGATCCGTCGGCGGTACGGCAGACGATCCGGGGCTTCGGCGGCATGAACCACACGGTCTGGATCAGTGATCTGACCGCCGCCCAGAGGGACACGGCATTCGGCAACGGCGAGGGACAGCTCGGGTTTTCCGTGCTGAGAATCCCCGTCCACGAGAACCGGGCGGACTGGAGCCGCGAGGTGGCGACGGCGAAGCGTGCGATCGAGTACGGGGCGACCGTCATCGCGTCGCCGTGGAATCCCCCCGCCCAGATGGTCGAGACCTTCGTCCACGGCGATCAAACCAACGCGAAGCGGCTCCGGTACGACATGTACGGCGCTTATGCGCAGCACCTGAACGACTTCTGCAAGTTTATGAAGGACAACGGGGTGAACCTGTACGCCATCTCGGTGCAGAACGAGCCCGATTACGCGCATGACTGGACGTGGTGGACTCCGGCCGAGATGATCCGCTTTCTGCGCGAGAACGCCGGCTCGATCGAGACCAAGGTGATCGCGCCGGAGTCCTTCCAGTATGTGAAGAGCTTCTCGGATCCGATTCTCAACGACCCGACAGCGCTCGCCAACCTGGATATTCTCGGGGCTCACCTCTACGGCACGCCGTACCAGAACTTCCCCTACCCGCTCTTCAAGGACAAGGGCAGGGGTAAAGAGCTCTGGATGACCGAGGTCTACTATCCCAACAGCAGCGATTCGGCGGACCTCTGGCCCCAAGCGCTCGACGTGGGGGAGCACATCCACCATGCCCTGGTGGATGCCGAGTTCCAGGCGTACGTGTGGTGGTACATCCGGCGTAGCTACGGCCCCATGAGGGAAGACGGACGAATCAGCAAGCGCGGCGCCACCATGGCGCATTTCTCGAAGTTCGTCCGCCCGGGATATGTACGGATCGACGCGACCTCGAATCCCCAGTCGAACCTCTACGTCTCGGCGTACAAGGGTGGTAACTCCAAGGTGGTCATCATCGCCATCAACAAGGGGACCTCGTCGGTGAGCCAGCCGTTCACCCTGGTGAACAACACCTCGTCCAGCGTGTCGTCCTGGCTGACGGACGCGAGCAGGAACGTCGCGTCTCTGGGGGCGATGAGCGTGTCGAACGGCTCCTTCACGGGTCAGCTTCCCGCTCGGAGTATGACGACCTTCGTGACCGGGTGAGGCAAACCACCGTCATCCTCCGTCGGAAGTTGCCAGGCCGCCCGCCGGAGCGGGCAGCGTAAGGCAGGCCTCAGTCCGCGAAGTCGCTGTCGGCGATGCGAGTGGCGTGCAAGTCTGTCGGCGCTTCCTCGATCTCCTCTGGGCTGGCGAAGATTTCGTACAGTTCGTCCTGGTCGAGCTCCATGGGGACCTCCCGAAGCGATCATGTCCTGTCCGCCGAAGCGTATGGTGGGTCGATTCCGGCCACAAGGGGAGTGCGACGAAGCACACGCAGCGCGGTCAGCAGGGCTGTGCCTGAGGCCGTTTCGGCCGTCGCGTCGGGGCCGGCTTCCAGTACCCGCAGCGCTTCGGCTCCCAGCCCCAACTGCCGGCCGTCCACCGACAGTCGGCCGCCGTCGATCTCGGCGGCGAGCGGGGTACGAACGGGCGTACCGTTCCGGCCGTCCAGAACCTCGCTGACGCAACCGCGTGCTGATACCGGCACGGTGGCCGGAAAGGCCCGGTCCTGTTCCGCCAGTACCTCGAGCAGCGCGGCGCGCAGCCCGGCGAAGGTGGGGATGAGGTCCGCCTCGTGGCGCAGGACCTCCCGCGGATCGGTGAGGAAGGGCACTTCGGGTCCCGGGCGGGCCGCTGCCAGGGCGTGCCTGGCCATCCGCTTCATGGCCGCCACCTGAAGGTCCGCCGCGCCGCGCCGCCGGACACCGACGGTCAGATGCATGGCGGCGGAGTCGTCGCACCGGGCCTCGTGGGGCGTGCCCGCCGGGAGATAGAGGAAGTCGCCCGGGAACATCGTGAAGGCGGCCGGACCGGACTCCGGATCCTCGATGAACCACTGTTTGGCGCCCACCAGTTGCAGGATGAGCGTGTCGTGGGGATCGCTGTGTACCGGCAGCCCCTGGGCGTTGGGCGGCGTGATGTAGATGTTCGCCTGGGTCTGCTGGCGCAGCCGCCGCTGGAGGGCCGCGCAGAGCTCCGCCGCCTGCGGGAGCAGCCAGTGCATGTGGTTCAGCGCGATGGTGGTCCCGGCCACGAGGCCCTTCGCAAGCTCCGCGGGGTCGGCCGTGCCGTCCGTGGCCGACAGTGGGACGTCGCGGGGCTCGCCGGCCAGGAGGGGGCGGACCAGGGTGGGATGGAGCCCGTGGTCGATGAGGAACTCGATGTCGTCCAGGCCGAAGGGGACGGTGGCGACGGGACGTTCGGCCGAGCGGACCAGCCGGGTGGTCCGGCCCCAGGTGTCGCTCAGAAAGGCGTCGGCGTCACCGACGAGCGCGGCGAGCGGATCGGGGTGGCCGAAGCCCTCGCCGTCGTGGACGGGCGCCTCCGCCCGCCCGGAGCGCTGCCGCATCAGGGCCGCGAATCCGGATCCGGTGGCGGCCGGCGGACCGGCCGGCCGCTCCTTCGATGCCTCCAACCTCAGGGTGACTTCCGTCCCGTGGGCTCGCGCCACGGTCAGCGCTGGATGCCCCCGCCGGGCGCACCAGTCGCGCAGGGCGGGCCACAGCAGACACACATCGGTGATCCGGAGCCGGTCGCCCGCAGCCAGCCGGGTGGCGAGCAACCGCGGGCTGACCAGGTCCTCCGTGGGCAGGTCGGCGGTGCCGGGGGCGCGCAGCAGGCCGTCCAGGCCGGTCCCTTCCGGAGAGTCCAGCCGCAGGTGCCGCGGGGTCAGGCAGGCTGCGGTGATCCGGCGGTCGAGGGCGGACAGCACGCGCGCCGTCGCCGTCTCTTCGCGGTTCGCCCCGGAGTTGGCCGGCACGGCCCAGGGCAGCGCCCGGGCGTCGAGCTCCGCCGCCAGGCTCGCGACGGCTTCCTGGTCAATCGGCCGCATGGTGATCACCCTCTCGGTCTCGGCATGCCACGGTGCCGAGCGGCATCGCCATCATGCCAACGCACTCCCGTTCCTGGAGGCGTGCTCAAGACACCGCGGGATCGGCGAGATCGGCCGCACTGTAGCGTTTGGCAATCTGGTGGGTCAGAAGGGACGTCGATGGCTGGACAGCTCGCCAAGCGCTATCGGCGTGGCACGCACCGCTCCGTTCCACCGGAGGAGACCTGGCAGCTGGTCGCCCCGCTCCTGAGGGCGTACGGGATCACCCGAGTCGCGGACGTGACCGGGCTCGATGTGATCGGCATCCCGGTGTTCCAGGCGATCCGCCCCCGGTCCCGCAGCCTGTCGGTCTCGCAAGGGAAGGGCCTCACACCGATCCTGGCCAGGGTCTCCGCGGTGATGGAGGCCATCGAGCTCCACCACGCCGAGCGGGTCCCGGCCGGTCAGCGGCGAACCTGGCGGGAGATACGGGAGCGCGGTCTGCTCACCTACCGTCCGGAGGGCTTGCAGGCCACCCGCCGTTCGCTGCTGTCCTTGGCCGGCCCGGACCTGGTCTTCGAATGGGTGCCCGGGCGCACCCTGGTCACCGGCCGGCCGACCATGGTGCCCGCTGACTGGGTCCGCCTCGACGGCCGGGTGCGCCGGGAGTGGACCCACCACCCTTTCGCGCCCTCCACCAACGGCCTGGCCAGCGGGAATTCAACGGCGGAGGCGGCCCTGCACGCGCTGTACGAGGTGATCGAACGGGACGCCGTGGCGCGGTTGACCACGCTGCCCAGGGCCGAACGCCCCCGTCTCGACCTGTCCTCCGTGGACGACCCCGACTGCGCGGAACTGCTCGACCGCTTCGGCGCGGCGGGTGTCTCGGTCACCGCGTTCGACGCGACCTGGTCGCCCGGCGAGGGCGGTAGCGGCGTTCCGTGCTACCACGTGAGCGTCTGGTCGCCCGATCTGCCGGTCGTCGTGCCCGGATCCGGCTGCCACGGCGCGCCCGAGGTGGCGCTCGCCCGGGCGCTCACCGAGGCCGCCCAGGGACGGCTCACCGTGATCAGCGGTTCCAGGGACGACCTCAGCGACCGGCTCTACGCGCTCCAGGCGGACCCGGCGAAGGGCGCCCCCCGGCCGGTGCCGTCCTTGCGGACCGTGCCCTTCCGGCGCCGGGAGACGGGCCATGATCTCGCCGAGGAGTTGCGCACCGTCGCGGCGGACGTCACCGTTCTCACCGGCACCGAGCCGGTGCTGGTCGAACTCGGGCGGCCCGCGGCCGGGCCGGCCGTCGTCAAGGTTCTCGCACCCGGCCTCGACTTCTACGCCCGCGACGCCGTCGCCCGTGAGCTCTCGCATGCCTGAGCCCGCGCTGGAACCCGCGCCTGCGCCCGTGCCTGAGTCCGCTCCGGAACCCGCCGTGCACGTCTTCGCGGGACCGACGATCCCGCCCGACCGTATCCGACGGCTCCTTCCGGCGGCCCATATCCATCCGCCCGTACAACACGGGGACCTGCTCCGCCTGGCGCCGCGGCCCGGGGACACCGTCGCTGTCGTCGACGGCACCTTCTTCCAGAGCCCGTCCGTCCGCCACAAGGAGTTGCTGCACCTCATCGACCGCGGGGTGAGGGTCCATGGAGCGTCGAGCATGGGCGCGCTGCGCGCCGCGGAACTCGCGCCGCTGGGGATGCGTGGGGCGGGCGTGGTCTACCGGCTCTACGCCCTCGGGGTGCTCGAACGCGACGACGAGGTGGCGGTCGCGCACGCCACCGGCGACGACGGGTTCGTGGCACTCAGCGACGCCCTGGTCAGCATCCGCTTCGCGGCGCGCCGGGCCCGGGTCGCCGGGGCCTTGGACCGGGCTGCCGAACGGCTCATGCTTGTCCTCCGGCGTCGTCGTCGCCACCGCCAGCTACCCCATCCTCGCCCTCACGGGTGGTGTCCTCGCCCTCGCGATCCTGCCCGCCATCGCCGCGACCGCGAGCAGCCGATGAGCCGACCCCACTTCTGTCGGAGCCGGGAACTCCTGGTCAGTGGCCGGTCGTCGGGCCGAGGACTCCTGTCACGAGCCGGCGGGCGTACCCGGCGTCGAGTCCGTCCGGGCGGAAGAGGATGCGGTACATCAGGGGGCCGACGACGCGGTCGATGACCGTCTCGACGTCGGGTGTCTTCTCTCCGCGTTCGCTTGCGCGGGCGAGGATGACGTCGATCTGTTCGGCGGCGTAGGCGGAGCACTGGCCGGCGTTGCCGCCGTCCGGGTCGCCGAGCAGGGCGTCGCGGATGTAGGCGCGGCCGGCGGGGGAGGACATCTCGTCGAGGAACTGTTCGGCCCAGGCCGTCAGGTCGGATGGCAGGGCGCCGTGGTCCCCGGGCGCGGTTTCGGGCCGTAGCCGCTCGACCGCCACGTCCGACAACAGCTCCTGCAGATCTCCCCAGCGGCGGTAGATCGTCGACGGTGTGACGCCCGCACGTTGGGCGACCATCGGTACCGTCAGGGCGTCCCGGCCCACCTCGGAGGCGAGTTCGCGTACGGCGGCGTGCACCGATGCCTGGACCCGGGCACTACGCCCGCCGGGGCGCACCATCTGCCTGCTCATAGAAGTCACCTTAAAGCAAAATCATTGCGTCTAGTGATCCGCTCCAGGAGAACACAGGGGAACACAGGAGAGCCTGGTTTACGCCGCGTACGCGCGCTCGCGGGCCGGCTGGGTCTGCTCGTAGGCGTGGCCGACCCGCAGGAGCGCGCGCTCGCCGAGGGGTCGTCCGAGGAGCTGCATGCCGATCGGCAGGCCCGCCGTGTCGTGGCCGACGGGGACGGACAGGGACGGTATGCCGGTGATGTTGGCGGGGGACGACAGGCGTACGTAGGCGTCGGACACGCCCTCGACCGTGCCGTCGGCCCAGGTGATCGTCTCCCGGCCGGCCTTCACCGCGGTCGCCGGGACGGTGGGGGCGGCGATCACATCGACCTCCCGCAGCATGCGGGCCCATTCCTGTCGCATGAGGGCGCGGGCGCGTTGGGCGCGCAGATAGTCCCCGGCGGGCATCAGCGCGCCGGCCTCGAGCAGGATGCGGACGTCCGCCTGGTAGAGCTCGGGGACCGTACGCAGGGTGCTCTCGTGGTAGGCGGTGGCCTCGGGGACCATCAGCCCCCACTGGGTGGCCTGGATATAGCGGGTCATGGGGATCTCGACCTCGACGAGGCGTGCGCCGAGGGCCTGAAGCTGGTCGATGGCGTGCCGGACGGCGGCTTCGACCTCGGGGTCGATGTGGTCGAAGTAGTAGGTGCGCGGCACGCCGACCCGCAGCCCCCTCAGGTCCGTGCCCGCGGCCGGCCGGTAGTCCGTGGCGGGTGGTGTGGTCAGGGAGGCGGGGTCGCGGGGGTCGTGCCCGGCCAGGGCGGTCAGGACCAGGGCCGCGTCCTCGACGGTGCGGGTGATCGGGCCGACGTGGTCCAGTGACCAGGACAGGGACGTGACGCCGTGGCGGGGGACGAGGCCGTAGGTCGGCTTGAGGCCGACCACACCGTTGAGCGCGGCGGGCACCCTGATGGATCCGCCGGTGTCGGTGCCCAGGGCGAAGGTGGCGGTGCCCGCGGCGACGGCGACGGCGGATCCGCCGCTGGAGCCGCCGGCGACCCGGTCCGGATCCCAGGCGTTGTGGGTCTGCGGGGTGGTCAGCCCGTAGGCGAACTCATGGGTGTGCGTCTTGCCGACCCGCACGGCTCCGGCCGCCGACAGGCGTGCGGCGACGGTGCTGTCGGCCTGTGCGCGGTGGTCGGCCCTGACCCGGGAACTGGCCGATGTCGCCGTACCGGCGACGTCGATCAGGTCCTTCAGGCCCATGGGGATGCCGTGCAGCGGACCGCGATACCGGCCGGCCGTGATGTCGTGTTCGGCTTTACGCGCGGCCTGGCGGGTGTGCTCGGCGGTGACGGTGACGTACGCCTGGAGGCGCGGCTCCACCTGCGCGATGCGCTGAAGGACGGAGTCCGCCAGCTCGACGGGGGACAGCTGCCGTGTCCGGATCGCCTCGGCGGCCGCGGTCAGGGACAGTTCATACGGCTGCACCGTGCTGCTCCTCTCCCGCGTGGTAGGTGGCGGCGGGCGGGGTGTCCCCGAAGTCCAGTTCCCGCAGGACCGCGACGACGGAGTGGATGTGATCGGCGACGGCCGCGACCGCGGCGTGGCGATCGGCGGGCAGCGGGAGCCCGGCGCGGGCGGCCCAGCGGGCCGCTTCCGGCGTGGTGAGTTCTGTGGCGGACATGGGCGTTCTCTCCTCGGAGCTGGAGCGACGGAGCAAACCCCCGACACCAAAAGCTAAGGGTTTGCGTTAGTCGCACCGTAGGGCCTACGGTCCACTTAAAGCAAACTCATTGCGTTTAGTGTTTCGAGGCAAGGGAACGACCGATCATGAGCGCTTCACCCGCCACCGGCCCGACCGCCATCCCCTCCTGGGCCGTGGGTGACATCACCGTCCACCGCATCGACGAGGTCGCCCTGCCGCCCGCCACCGGGCCGTGGTTGCTGCCCGGCGCCACCCCGGACGTCGTTGCCGGGCAGGGCTGGCTGCGTCCTCACTTCGCCGACGACCAGGGCATCCTGCGCATCGACAGCCACAGCTTCGCGTTCACCGCCGGCGGGCTGCGCATCCTGGTGGACACCGGCATCGGCAACGGAAAGGAGCGGGCCAACCCGGCCTGGCACAACCTGAACACCGACTACCTTCGGCACCTGGCCGCCGCCGGATTCCCGCCGGACTCGGTCGACCTGGTGATCCTCACCCACCTGCACGCCGACCATGTCGGCTGGAACACGCGGGAGGTGGACGGCGAGTGGGTTCCCACCTTCCGCCACGCCCGCTATCTGACCTCCCGTGCCGAGAGGGAGTTCTGGGCCGCGTACGACATGGAGGAGGCGCGCCGACAGATGTTCCGCGACTCCGTGATCCCGGTTGAGGAGGCAGGACTGCTCGACCTCGTCGACGTCCCCGCCGAGGGCGTCGATATCGTCCCGGGCCTGCGCCTGCTCCCTACGCCCGGCCACACCCCCGGCCATGTCGCCCTTGAGCTGACCAGCCGCGGCCGGGCGGCGCTGATCACCGGCGACTGCATCCATCACCCCGTACAGCTCGCCCACCCCGCCATCGGCGCCTGTGTCGACATCGACCCCGAACAGTCCGAGGCCTCCCGCCGCAAGCTGCTCCGCTCACTTGCCGATACGGACACCCTCGTCCTGGGCACCCACTTCGCACCGCCCACCGCCGGCCGCGTCGTCACCCACGGGGACGCCTACCGGCTCTCGCGGTAGTCGCAAAATCATTGTGCGATCCCACAAGTGCATTGGTGCACGCGTATGCACATAATAGAAGGAGGGCGCCCTGACGCCACTCTTCCGCGGCGACATTCCTGAGAGGTGAGCCACGTATGAAGGCCCACGAACACCCTCATCCCCCGGCCCCGGCACAAGCCCACCCCAAGGGCCACGCATCAGCTCATGGCCATGGGCACGACCACGACCACGACCACGACGGCGACCACGGCCACGACCACGGCCATGCGCACGGCAAGAGCCGCTGGTCCCGCTGGAAGCACCAGGTCACCCACATGGTGAAGCCGCATTCGCACGAGGCGGCGGACAAGGTCGACTCCGCGATGGAGTCGTCCGCCGAGGGCATGCGCGCCCTCTGGCTGTCCCTGGCGATCCTGGGCGCCACCGCGGTCTTCCAGACCGTCGTCGTCCTCATCTCCGGCTCGGTGGCGCTGCTGGGCGACACCATCCACAACTTCGCCGACGCCATGACCGCGCTTCCGCTGGGCGTGGCCTTCGTCCTCGGGCGGCGCGTGGCGAACCGTACGTTCACCTACGGCTACGGACGGGCCGAGGATCTGGCCGGGATCTTCATCGTCCTGACCATCGCCGCCTCGGCGGCCCTGGCCGCCTATGAGGCCATCGACCGGCTGATGAATCCGCGCGACATCTCCCATCTGGGCATCGTCTCGATCGCGGCGGTCGTCGGCTTCATCGGCAACGAATGGGTGGCCCGCTACCGGATCCGGGTCGGGCGGAAGATCGGCTCGGCGGCGCTGGTCGCCGATGGACTGCATGCCCGTACCGACGGCTTCACCTCCCTTGCCGTGCTGCTGGGCGCCGGCGGGGCCGCGCTCGGCTGGCAGCTCGCCGACCCGATCGTCGGGCTGCTCATCACGGCCGCGATCCTGCTCGTCCTCAAGGACGCGGCACGCGAGGTCTTCCGCCGTCTGATGGACTCCGTCGACCCGGCCCTCGTCGACAAGGGCGAGGCCGCGGTGCGCGAGGTCGCCGGGGTGCGCGAGGTGAAGGAGCTCCGGATGCGCTGGATCGGGCACAAGTTGCGCGCCGAGGCCACGGTCGAGGTGGACGGAGCGCTGAGCGTACGGGAGTCGCACGCCGTGTCGGTCGACGTCGAGCATGCGCTGATTCACGCGGTGCCCCGGCTGACCGCCGCCCTGGTGCACACCGACCCGGCTCTCGGGCCGGATATGGACGATCCGCATCTGGCGCTCGCCCACCACATGACATGACATCAGGCCCCGGCTGACGCCGCCGGGGCCGCCCAATCAGGTATTCGTCCAGACCAATTGGCGTCACGGTCCTGGATTGATTCGGTATGCCGTTTTCCGGGAAATCGGCTGCCGGTCGCCCATTCCGCCCTGGCGAACAGGTGACATGACGGCAATAGATTGTTTACAAAATATCATCGACAACATATCGACAGCGCCGTCATCGCCACTTACCTTCGTCAACCAAGCGCCACCTCCCCGATTCCGGCCAACCTTGGCCGCGCCGACTCCCCGAACGGCTGGGAAGTCTCAGTAGCTCCCGATCGGATCAGTGAGACCCGTGAACAAACCGCGCTTGGCACTTGTACTGACAGCAACGACCCTGACGCTCACGTCCTGCGGAATGGGCGGCCAGACCCCCAGCGGCAGCGGCGCCACAGGCGCTCAGTCCATCGTCGTCGACGAACCGTTCGCACCGGTCGCCAACTGGGCCCTGGAGACCGACGACTCCTTCGTCCTCAGCAAGGCGGGCTGCCTGGAGACCCTGGTGAAGTACCAGACAGGCGGCGCGATCAAGCCGATGCTCGCCACCTCCTGGAACCAAACCGGCCCTACCACCTGGGACTTCACACTCCGCCAGGGAGTGACGTTCCAGGACGGCACCCCGCTCGACGCCAAAGCGGTGGCCGGAGCCCTGAAACACGCGCTCGCCGCGAAGACACCGGCCCCCGGCTTCTCGCTCGAGACGATCGCCGGAGTCACGGCGGTGGACGGTTCTACCGTACGGATCACCACCCCCGCCCCCGACGCCCTGCTGCCCTACCGCCTCGCGGCCCCCAACACCGGAATCCTCGCCCCGAAGGCGTACACCGGATCGTCGACCGATCCGCAAGGAACGTGCACCGGTCCATTCCGTATCACCAAGGAAATCCCCCAACAGGCAATCCAGCTCAAGCGCAACCCGAAGTACTGGAACGGTCCGGTGAAACTGGCCTCCGCCGAGGTGCGGTTCATCGCGGACGGCGCCAAGCGCGCCACCCAGATACAGACCGGGGAAGCCCAGATCGCCAGAAAGCTCTCCGTCCCGAGCGTCCAGGACCTCAAGGGGAACAACTCCGTCGAGGTGCTGACCGAACAGCTTCCGCGAACCACGGAACTCGTGCTCAACAACAAAAAAGCACCCTTCGACAATGAGAAGGTGCGGCAGGCGTTCCAGGCGGCGATCGACACCAAGGCGATCACCGACGCCGTCTACCAGGGAGCGGGGCAACAGGCCGTCGGCCCGTTCGGTCCCAAAGAGCCCTGGACGCCCGGCGGAGCGGCCCCCGTGCAGGCCGATCCGGCCAAGGCCAAGGCCCTGCTCTCCGCCGCCGGGGTGAAACCCGAGTCGATCAAGGTGTCCCTGATCGCCTACAACGAGGGATCGGGCTTCTCCGACCTCGCCGCCATCATCCAGCAGGAGCTCAAGGCCATCGGCGTGAAGGCGAGCATCCGCACCGGCGACTACGCCTCGGTGGAACCCGACCTGCTCTCCGGCGACTTCGATGCGGCCCTGCTCTCCCGCAACCACCTCGGCGACATGCCCGACCCGCTGGGCTATCTGACCGCGGACTACACCTGCAAGGGCAGCTACAACCTCTCGCACTACTGCGATCCGAAGACCGACGCCCTCATCAAGAAGGCCGCTTCCGCGAAGGACCCCGAAGCCCGCTACGCCGACTACGCCAAGGTCGCCGCGGAGCTCCAGTCCCGTGCCGTGGATGTCTTCCTCGTCCACGAGACCGAGTCCGTCGCCGTCGCCTCCGGCCTCAAGGGCTTCGCCGTCCACCCGTACTACACCCTCACCGCGAACCTCTCCCTCGCCACGAAGTGACTCGGCCTGAAGTGCTCGGCCCGAAGTGTCTCGGCCTGAAGTACTCGGCACGAAGTCGACTTGACCCCGAAGTGTCTCGTCCCGAAGTGACCCCGCCTCACCTCGAAGTGACCCCGCCACACCCCAAGGAGCTCGTTGTGATCGACTTCCGGCCCAAGTACATCACCTTCGACTGCTACGGCACCCTCACCGCCTTCGGGATGTCCGCCCTCACCCGTGAGCTGTTCGCCGATCGCGTCGCGGCCGACCGGATGGAGGACTTCCTCGACGACTTCGAGGCGTACCGGATCGACGAGGTGCTGGGCGCCTACCAGCTCTACCCCGACGTCATCAGGCACGCGCTTCAGCGAGCCTGCGCCCTGTGGAACATCGAGTACCGCGACACCGACGGCGCGGCCATCGTCGCCGCCGTGCCCACCTGGGGTCCGCACCCCGATGTGCCGGACGCGCTGCGCACCCTCGCCGAGAGCTATCCGCTGGTCATCCTCTCCAACGCCGCGAACGACCAGATCGGCGGCAACGTCGAGAAGCTGGGCGCCCCGTTCCACGCCGTGTACACGGCCGAGCAGGCCCGTGCGTACAAGCCGCGCTTCCAGGCGTTCGAGTACATGCTGGAGCAGCTGGGCTGCGCCCCCGATGAGATCCTGCACGTCTCCTCGAGCCTGCGCTACGACCTCATCCCGGCCCACGATCTGCGGATCGCCAACAAGGTGTACGTCAACCGGCGCTATGAGCCCAGCGTGCCGTACTACGGCTACCACGAGGTGTCGGCCCTGTCCGAACTGCCCGCGCTGCTCGGGCTGTGAGCCCCGTGAAAACCGTCCCGTACTGGCTGGACACGTCCCCGGCCGGCCCCGACCGCAGTGCGGTGGAGATCGGTGGCCGCACCGATGTGGCGATCGTGGGCGCCGGGCTGACCGGTCTGTCCGCCGCGCTGCACCTGGCCCGCAAGGGCGCCCAGGTCACCGTACTGGAGCAGGAGACCGTGGGCTGGGGCGCGTCGGGACGCAATGGCGGCATGTGCACCACGGGGCTGGCCATCGGCTTCCTCACCGCCGTGGAGCGCTATGGCATCCCGACCGCCAAGGCGGCCTACCTGGCCTACAACGAGGCCATCGACACGGTCGAGAAGCTGGTGGTGGAGGAGGAGATCGACTGCGACTTCACCCGCACCGGAAAGCTCAACCTGGCCGCCAAGCCCGCTCACTACGAGCGGCTGGCCCGTACCCATGACGCACTCGCCGACCTGATCGGCTACCACACACAGCTGATCCCCAAGAAGGACATCAGGTCCGAGGTCGGATCCGACCACTACCACGGCGCGATGGCGGACCCTCAGGGCGCCGGTCTGCACGTGGGCAAGTTCGTCCGCGGTCTGGCCGAGGCCGCCGCCGCCCAGGGGGTGCGGATCCTGGAGAAGGCCCCGGTCACCAGGGCCCGCCGGGTCAGCGGTACGGCGCACGATCTGACCACCCCGGTCGGCACCCTCCGCGCCGATCAGGTGCTGGTCGCCACGAGCGGCTACACCGGGTCCCCGTTCCGCTGGCTGCGCAACCGGATCATTCCCGTCGGCAGTTTCATCATCGTCACCGAACCGCTTCGGCAGGAGGTGGTCGACGAGCTGATGCCCACCCGCCGGATGGCCTCCGACTCCAAGAACATCCTCTACTACTTCCGCATCACCCCCGACAACCGGCTGCTCTTCGGCGGCCGGGCGCGGTTCGCCATGTCCAATCCCCAGTCCGACCGGAAGAGCGGACAGATTCTGCGCAAGGGGATGCTCTCGGTGTTCCCGCAGCTCGACGGTGTGCGCATCGACTATCTGTGGGGCGGTCTCGTCGACATCAGCCTCGACCAGATGGTGCACTCCGGGGAGCGGGACGGCCTGTTCTACTCCGTCGGCTACTCGGGCCACGGGGTGCAGATGGCCACCCACATGGGCCGGCAGATGGCCGATGTCATGGACGGCAGGCCCGAGGCGAACATCTGGCGCGGCATGAAGTTCCCGCGTGTCCCCGGACACTTCGGGCCGCCCTGGTTCCTGCCGTTCGCCGGGGCCTACTACCGGGCCCTCGACATCATCAAGTAGCCCGCCACCCACCTGCCGGAAGAGCCCGGAAAGGAGGAGTGAACGATGGTCAGATTCATTGTGCGGCGGCTTATGGTGCTGCTGATCACCCTGCTCGCCGTATCAGCCGCCACCTTTGCCATCCCGTACGCCTCGGGCGGCGACCCCGTCCGGACGATCCTGCGGTCCAGAGTCTCCGATCAGGCCCTCGACCCCTCGGCGATCGCGGCCCTGCGCTCCGAGCTCGGGCTCGACCGGCCGATCCTCGTGCAGTATCTGAGCTGGCTCGGCCGGGCGGTGCGCGGGGACTTCGGGATGTCCTTCACCAGCCGCACCCCGGTCGACCAGCTGCTGGGCACCGCCATCGGCGTGTCCGGCACCCTGGCCGTCATCGCCATCGGGCTGGCCTTCCTCGCGGCCCTGCCCCTGGGTACGCTCGCCGCGATGCGGCCGGGGAAACGGGTCGACAACGGAGTGACCCTGCTGACGCAGAGCTTCGTCGCCGTCCCCGAATACTGGCTGGCCCCCATCCTGGTGCTGGTCTTCTCCCGCTACCTCGGCTGGCTGCCGTCGGCCGGATGGCGCGATCCGACCTCCATCATCCTGCCCGCCCTCACTCTCGCGCTGCGGCCCATGGCCTACTTCACCCAGGTCACCAGAGCGGCGATGAGCGATGTCCTGGCATCGCCGTACATGACCGCCGCCCGCAGCCGGGGACTGAGCGGAGGCCAGGCCCTGCTGCGGCACGGGCTGCGCAATGCCCTGCTGCCGGTGATGACGCTGTTCTCCCTGTGGTTCGCGGGGCTGCTCGGCGGATCGGTGGTCGTGGAGGTCATCTTCGCCATCCCCGGCATGGGCCGGCTCGTCTACAGCGCCGTGGTCAACCACGATGTCCCGCTGATCCAGGGCGGAATCCTGTGCACCGTGGCGCTGGCGGTCCTGATCACCACCGTGACCGACCTGCTGTACGCACTGATCAACCCGGCCGTGAGGGTACGCGATGGCGCTGTCTAGCTCTCTTTCCCGTGACCCCGTGCCCTCCACCGCACCCCGGCGCCTCGCACACCTGACCGTCACCGGTCTGCGCGCGGTCACCGGCCGGCACTGGACGCTGCGCGTCGGCGCCGTCGTCCTGGCCCTGGTGCTGACCGTCCTGCTGCTCACCCCGTGGATCGCACCGTACGACCCGGCCCACCAGGACCTCGGACAGCGGCTGGCCGGGCCCGGCGCCCACCATCTGCTCGGCACCGACCAGTTGGGCCGGGACATCCTCAGCAGGCTGATGTACGGCGGGCGCTTCTCGGTGTCCATCGCAGCGGTCACCCTGCTGCTCTCCGCCGTGATCGGCACGGTGATCGGAGCCTTCAGCGCGCGGCGCGGCGGGATCGTGGACGAGGTGGTCATGCGCACCACCGATCTGCTGATCTCCATCCCCGACGTGATCGTCGCCCTGTTCCTGATCGCCGCCTTCGGCACCGGATACGGCATGCTGATCGCGGCCCTGACCATCGTCGGGTGGACCCCCTTCGCCCGGCTGATGCGCGGCCTCGCCCTGGAGATCAACAGCCGGGAGTACATCGAGGCCGCCGAGGCGCTGGGCTGCTCCAAGGCGTTCATCGTCTTCCGCCATGTCATCCCCAACGCGCTGCGGCCCGTGCTCTCCCTGGGCTTCCTGCGGTTCGGCCACAAGCTGATCACCGTCGGCGGACTGTCGTACCTGGGTCTTGGCGTACAGCCCCCCGACTCCGACTGGGGCGCCATGCTGCTGGACGCCCAGCCGTATATGCAACGCCTCCCGCTGCTCGTGATCGCCCCCGGCGCCGCGATCTTCGTGACGGCGCTGAGCGTCACCCTGATCGGCCACGGCATGGAACTGAAGCGCAAGAGGAGGACGGATGCCACCTGACCCCACGCCGTCGGCAGCCTCGGCTCCCTCGGTCAGCCGCGCGACCTCGGCCCGCCGTACGACCTCGGTCCACCGTACGACGCTCGCCTCACAGGTCGTGGAGCAGATCCGGTCCCGGCTGCTCACCGGCACCTTCCCGCCCGGCTCCCAGCTGGGCGAGGCCGAGCTCGCCGAATCCCTGGGAGTCAGCCGCGGCCCGGTACGCGAAGCCCTCGCCCGCCTCGTCCACGAGGGACTGCTGCTGAGCGAGCCCCATCGCGGTGTTTTCGTACCGCTGCTCGGCGAGGCCGACGTCCTCGACATCTATTTCGCCAGGGAGGCCCTCGAGGCCGCGGCCTTCCGCCGGGTCATCACCTCGCCCAGACCGCCCGGCCTGCTCGCCGCCCTCGACGAGACGGTGGACGAACTCGCCCGCGCCACCCGGAAGGGCGACTGGTCGAAGGTGGCCGACTTCGACGCGCGGTTCCACTCCCTGGTGATCGAGGCGGCCGGCAGCCCCCGCCTGACCCGCATGTTCGACACCGTGATCGCCGAGACTCGGCTGTGCCTCAACCTCCAGGCCGACGCCGACCCCGCACGGCTGGACCTCCTCGACGAACACCGGGAACTGGCACGGCTCATCGCGGGCGACGACGTCGACGCCGCACTGGCCGCGCTCGCCCAGCACTTCGAAGAAGCCATCGTGACCGTGCGCAACCGCCTTCGCGCGGTACGACGCTGAAAGGACCCCGGACATGCGCCTGCCTTACCGTCCCCCGCCGACCCCCGTGGCCACCGGCGACACCGCGCTGGAGATCCGGGGCCTGCGGGTGGAGTTCTCCGAGCCCCGCCACGCTTCCGCCACCCCCGCGGTCGACGGGCTCGACCTCACCGTCCGGCGCGGCGAGATCGTCGCGCTGGTCGGCGAGTCGGGCTCCGGTAAGACCATGACGGCGCTGAGCGCCATCGGACTGCTGCCGCCAGGCGCCCGGGTCACCGGCGGCCGGATCACCCTCGGCGAGGAGGACCTGGCCACCCTGCCGCCGAAGCGGATGAACCGTATCCGCGGCCACCGGCTGGCCATGCTCTTCCAACAGCCCAAGGCCATGCTCGACCCCACCTGCACGGTGGGGAGCCAGGTCGCCGAGCCGCTGCGACTGCACCGAGGGCTCAGCCGCCGCCAGGCCAAGGCACGGGTCGTGGAACTCCTGCGCGACGTCGGCATCCCGGAACCCGAGCGGAGAGCCTCGGCGTACGCACACCAGCTCTCCGGCGGCATGGCCCAGCGTGTGATGATCGCGGCGGCCCTCGCCGCCGACCCCGCCATGATGATCGCCGACGAGCCGACCACCGCCCTCGACGCCACCGTCCAGGCCCAGATCCTGCGGCTGCTCCGCCGTAAGCAGCGCGAGTCCGGTATGGCCGTGCTGCTCATCACGCACGACCTCACCATCGTCACCTCGATCGCCGACCGGGTGGCCGTCATGTACGCGGGGCGCGTGGTGGAGGAGGGATCGGTACGGGAAGTCTTCGACGCACCCGAACACCCCTACACCCGCGCCCTGTTGAAGGCATCACTGCTCCGGTCCGAGAAGGGCAGACTCTTCGCCATCCCGGGCAGCGCCACCCAGTCCCGCGCCCTGGACCACGGATGCCGGTTCCAGCCCCGATGTCCGCTCTCCCAGGACCTGGGCATCGCCGGCCGGTGTTCGGGCGCGGAGCCGCCACTGCACACCTGCGGTGGTGAACACCGCTGCCGCTGCTGGGCCTCCCAGCCCGGCACCGAGCTCCGCGGCGAGGCGGTGGGCGTATGACCACGCTCGCGAAAGCGGACCGCGCCCCCGACCCGACGGCGCGACAGCCGCTCGTCACCGTGGAGGGCCTGGTCAAACACTTCCCGGTGCGGGGCGGGATGTTCAGCGGCAAGAGCTCCGTCCACTCGGTCGACCATGTGTCGTTCACCATCGCCCCCGGAGAGGTCCTGGGCCTGGTGGGTGAGTCGGGCTGCGGCAAGAGCACTCTGGCCAGGGCCATGCTCGGGCTGACCCCGGTCGACTCCGGGCGCGTGCTCTTCGACGGTGTCCATGTCGCCCGGACCAGGGGGCGCGACCGCAAGGCGCTGCGCCGCTCGATGCAACTGGTCTTCCAGGACCCGTTCGCCGCACTGGACCCGCGGATGCGACTGGGCACCAGCCTCGACGCACCGCTCGCCCAGCACGGCCTGGGCACCCGGGAAGAGCGCCATCAGCGCATTCTCCAGGTCCTCGACCAGGTGGGGCTCGACGCCTCGTTCCTCGGCCGGCGCCCCGGCGAATGCTCCGGCGGCCAGCTCCAGCGGCTCGTGGTGGCCCGCGCCCTGCTGCTCCGCCCGCGCCTGCTGATCTGTGACGAGCCGACCTCCGCGCTCGACGCCTCGGTCCGCGCCCAGATCCTCAACCTCCTCGTCGAGCTCAAGGACGAACTGGATCTGACCCTGCTGATGATCTCCCACGATCTGCGCGTCGTACGGCACATCTGCGACCGGGTGGCGGTCATGTATCTCGGCGAGATCGTCGAAGTGGCCTCCCGGGAGGAGCTGTTCGAACGTCCCGCCCACCCCTACACCCGGGCGCTGCTGACCGCCTCGCTGCCGGAGGCCTCCGACGGGGAGGGCGAGTTCGGCGCCCTGCGCGGTGAGCCGCCCAGCCCGCTCAGCCCGCCCGCCGGGTGCCGCTTCCACCCCCGCTGCCCGCTGGCCGACGAGCGATGTGGCACCCAGGCGCCCACGCCGCACACGGGCCCCACCGGCCGCTCCGTCTCCTGCCACCACCCGAGCGCGTGACGCGCCGCCCGACCGAAGAGAGCGAGCCGATGACGACAGTCGAGACCGCGCCCGCCACCCCGCTGACCTGGCGGCCGCCCGCCGGGGCGGTGTGGTCCGGGAGATGGGTGGACGGCGCGTCCACCATGCCCGTACACGATCCGGAAGACGGCCGCCTCCTCGGCCATGTCACGGACACCAGCCCCACCGAGGTCGGCCAGGCCGTCACCGACGTGGCCACCGCCGTCGCCTCCGGGGCGAGCTGGCCCGCCTGGAGGCGGCGCGAGGCGCTGGAGGAGGCCGCCGCACTGGTCCTGCGCCACCGGGAGCGGCTGGCCGAAGTGATCTCCCGGGAGGGCTGCAAAACACTACGGGAGGCCAACGGCGAGGTGTCCCGCGCCGCGGAGACCCTGAGGCTCTCGGCCCGGCAGACCGACCGCCTCACCGGTGAGACCCTGCCGTTCTCCGACACCTCCCGCGGCGAGGGCCGACTGGGCTGGTACACCCGGGAACCGGTCGGGGTGGTCGCCGCCATCACCCCCTTCAACGACCCGCTCAACCTGGTCGCGCACAAGGTGGGCCCGGCCCTGGCCGGCGGGAACGGCGTCGTCCTCAAACCGGCCGAGGCCACACCGCTCACCGCGCTGGCGTTCGCCGAGATCCTGCTGGACGCCGGGGTGCCCGCCGGACGGCTCGCGGTCGTCCCCGGCACGGGCAGTGGCGCGGGCCACGCCCTGGTCAGCCACCCACTGGTGGACCTGGTGTCCTTCACCGGCGGCCACCGGACCGGAAACGCGGTGGCGAGCGCCGCCGGAGCCAAGAAAACCCTCATGGAGCTGGGCGGAAACAACGCCGTCCTCGTCCTCGACGACGCGGACACCCGGGCGGCCGCGCAGTCCGTGGTGGCGGGCGCCTTCGGCGTGGCGGGGCAGAACTGCCTGTCGGTGCAGCGCGTCTTCGTGGCCGCGGGCATCGCCGCCCCGTTCCTCCGGGACGTGATCGCGGCCACCGGGAAGTTGCGGGTGGGCCGCAAGGCCGATCCCCGTACGGACATCGGCCCGCTGATCAGCGAACGCGAGGCGCGGCGCGTGGCGGAGTGGGTACGGGAGGCGCGCGAGCGCGGCGCCGTGGTGCACACCGGAGGCCGCCGGGACGGCGCATTCCACTGGCCGACCGTGCTCACGGACGTCCCGGCGGACGCGAAGGTGATGACCGAGGAGATCTTCGGTCCGGTGCTGGTGGTCGAGCCGATCGATACGGTGGACGAGGCCGTCGCCCGCGCCAACGACACCCGCTACGGCCTCCAGGCCGGTGTCTTCACCACCGCGCTGGACACCGCCCTGGACATCGCGGCACGGCTCCGGGTGGGCGCGGTGATGATCAACGACAGCAGCGACTTCCGGATCGACGCCATGCCCTTCGGCGGGCCCAAGCGGTCGGGCGTCGGCCGTGAGGGTGTGCGGTACGCGGTGGAGGCCATGACCGAGCCCAAGGTCGTCGCCGTACGCCGTGGCGCCTGAACGACCCTCCCGGGGCTCAGTCGTGCGGCGGGGCCCCGGTGACCATGTGATCGGCGTGGTTGACGGCCTCGATGACCAGTCGGCGCAGATGGCCGTCGTGCAGTGAGTACACCGAGCGGCGCCCCTCCTTGCGCACCTGGACCAGCCCGGCGAGCCGCAGCTTGGCCAGATGCTGGCTCACCGCGGGGCGGGCCGCCCCGCTGGCCTCGGTGAGGGTGTTGACATCGGCCTCGCCCCGGGCGAGGGACCACACCAGATGCAGCCGGGTCGGATCGGAGAGCAGCGAGAAGACATGGGCGGCCGCGGAGAACTGCGCCGCGCCGCTGGGATGCGTATGCGACCTGGTCGGGGTCGCCTGCTCGTCATTCACCGGCATCCGCCGATTGATGCATGCGTGCGCTCATATGCACATAATGGTGCAGCGGCACGCGGTGTGTCCAATGTGGCACCCACCCGGAAGGGGGCCTCAGCTCCTCAGCCGCTGATGGTGCGAAGGAAGTGGTCGGCGTCCTCAGGCTCGCCCAGCCGCCCCACCTCCAGCCAGGAGCCGTCGGTGAAACGGAGCCGGAAAGTGGCGAATCCGCGCGGCTGGCCCGCCTCGCCTTCGACACGGACCTGATCGAGGGGAAACTCCGCGACGGTCCGGAAGTCATCGGCCTTGGTGGGCGACAGCCGACGGCGCGGGGACGTGGCGACGCAGACACGCTCGTGGGCCAGCATGACCAGGCGTTTCCGGTTGGGGGAGTGCCCGTACCAGCGCAGCAGCAACTGGCCCGCGGTCAGGTTCCAGTCGCCGTCGAAGATGCCGTTGGTCGGATCCTGTTGACGATCGCGCGTACGGTCGCGGGTACGGTCGCGGCGGGAGGCAGCGGGGCGGCCGGGTCCGTCACCCAGCTTGTCGATCAGCATCAGCGGGATGACGACGAAGAAGAACACCACGCCCCCGACGTACAGCAGCCAGTGATGGCCCGGCTTGAGCCGCTTCTTGCCCGCGGCGCGGTGCACGTCCTTCGGCGGTGTGGGGATGGGCTTGTGGATCTCGCACCAGACCAGGGCCACGGGGTCCTCGCCCAGGATCTTCCGGGCCCGCCGATGTACCGCGCGCTTCGCCATGCCGAAGATCCTAGAACGAGCCTCGAACCGCCTGGCGGCGGCGTCGTCCAACCCTTGATGGACGTCAACGGTCGGGTTGCTGCACGATGACGCGGAGATTGTGCTCGGCATCGCTCTGTACTGACAGCCCTGCCGCCCCCTGGACACGGACCCGTCTCCGTCCGACCCGTCTCGTCCGACGGGGTGGCCTCTGGAAGGGAGTGGCCCGTTGTCCTTCTCCGCCTTCCGCACCGTTTCGACCTCCGCCGATGTTGTGATCATCGGTGCCGGCGTCATGGGTGCGAGCACCGCGTTCCACCTCGCCGAGGCCGGGGTGCGGAACATCGTCGTCGTCGAGCGCGGCGACCTCTGCTGCGGCAGCTCGGGCAAGCCGATCGGAGGCGTACGCGCCCAGTTCTCCGATCCGCTCAATATCGAGCTCGGCAGCCGCAGCCTACGTGCCTACCAGGAGTTTCCCCACCGCCCCGGCGCCGACATCGGGCTCGACACCGTCGGCTACCTCTTCCTGCTCGACAGCGAACAGCAGGTGAGCGACTTCGAGACCGGCGTCGAGCTCCAGAACAGCCTCGACGTGCCGAGCCGTATGATCAGCCCCTCCGAGGCCCGGTGCCTGTGTCCTTACATCAGCACCGACGGCCTCCTGGCCGCCGCGTACTCCCCGGCCGACGGGCACGCCCGCCCCGGACTGGTCGTCCAGGGGTACGCGCGGGCCGCGGCCCGGGCCGGTGTCGTCTTCGCCACCCACACCGCCGTCTCCGGTGTCCACACGGCGGGGGACCGCGTCGCCGGGGTGCACACCAGCCGCGGCAGCATCGCCTGCTCCACCGTCATCTGCACGGCGGGAGCCTGGTCGGCGCAGATCGGCGAGATGGTCGGGATCAACCTCCCGATCCGGCCCGTGAGGCGGCAGTTGGCGTTCACCGCGCCCCTCGCGCCGCCCGCCCCGCGTATCCCGTTCACCATCGACTTCGCCTCGTCCGGCTACTTCCACAACAGCGACGACGGGCTGCTGTTCGGGCTGGCCGACCCCGACCAGGAAGACGGCTTCGACACCACCTGGACCCCGGAGTGGCTGGAGCTGTTCCGCACCGTCGCCCGCCGCCGCGCCCCGGCCCTGGCCGATATGGAGACCGTCAGCGGATGGGCCGGCCTGTACGAGAACACGCCGGACCACAACGCGCTGATCGGCCGCTCCGCCGAACTGCCCAACTTCCTCTACGCCGCCGGGTTCTCCGGCCACGGCTTCCTTCAGGCGCCCGCGATCGGCGAGGTCATGCGCGACCTGTACCTGGAGCGCGAGCCGTTCACCGACATCTCCCCGCTCAGCGCCGACCGGTTCCGCGACGGCGCCGATATCCGCCCCGAAGCCCACGTGGTGTGAACCCGACCGAAAGGCCGAACCATGTCAACGATCACTCAGTGGCGGCTGCGCGCCGCATTCGCGGCGCGGCTGTCGGAGATGTACGGGCAGGAGGTTCCCGCCTACACCACGCTCGTGGACGTCTCGCGCGAGGTCAACGAGGACGTCCTGCGCGCGCGGGGAGCCGACGCCGAACGCCTGGGGTCCATCAGCCGGGTGACCGCCGAGCGGCACGGAGCCATCCGCGTCGGCACGCCGCAGGAACTGCGGCAGGTCGCCCGTATCTTCTCCGCCCTGGGCATGCACTCGGTCGGCTTCTACGATCTGCGGGAGGCCGCCGCCAGCGCCGTCCCCGTCATCTCCACCGCCTTCCGGCCGGTCGACGGCGAGGAACTGGGGCGCAACCCCTTCCGGGTGTTCACCTCCATGCTCACCCCGGCCGACCCCCGCTTCTTCGACGCCGACCTGCGCTCACGGCTGGAAGCCTTCCTCGCGGACCGCGAACTCTTCCCCGCCGAACTGCTCGCACTGGCCGACCGCGCGACGGCGGAGCGGGAGCTGCCCGAGGCGGAGGCCCAGCGCTTTCTGCGACTCGCCGTGCACGCCTTCGAGCTGTCGCCCGAGCCCGTCGACCAGGCGTGGTACGCGACCCTGGAGCGGATCTCCGCCGTCGCCGCGGACATCGGCGGCGTCCGCAGCACCCACATCAACCACCTCACCCCGCGCGTCCTGGACATCGACGAGTTGTACCGGCGGATGACCGAGCGCGGCATCGAGATGATCGACACCATTCAGGGCCCGCCGAAGTGGCAGGGCCCCGACGTCCTGCTGCGGCAGACCTCCTTCCGCGCGCTGGCCGAACCCCGCGCGATGCGCACCCCGGACGGCAGCGTCGTCAGCGGCGCCCTACGAGTCCGCTTCGGTGAGGTCGAGGCCCGCGGCATCGCCCTCACCCGCAAGGGCCGCGCCCTCTACGACGAGCTCCTGGGCCACATCGACGAGCAGGTGTCCCAGAACCCCTCGGCAGCGCGCGGCGATATCGCGCACGCCGTATGGGAGCGGCACCTGCCCGGCAGCGAACGGGAACTCGCCGCTGCGGGACTGGCCTACTTCACCTACCGGCTCGACCCGGACCGGCCACGCGACGGCAGCCGGCCCCCCACCAGCGTCAGCGAACTGGTGCGGCAGGGCTGGGTGTGCGCCGAGCCGATCGTCTACGAGGACTTCCTGCCCCGCTCCGCCGCCGGCATCTTCCAGTCCAACCTCAGCGGCGAGGGCACCCGCAACAACGAGCACGAAGGCACCGCCTACGACGACGCCTGGCTCTCCGGCGCGATCGGCCACGACGTGCTGGATCCGTTCGCCCTCTACGAGCAGCAGCAGAACCGCTCCCTCGCACAGGTCGCCCGCGAGCTGGACCTCACGGGCGCCCTCGACTGACACCCGACCCCTCACACCCCCAAGGACCGCCATGACCAGCACAGCCCTGCCCACCACGGACGACCTGCGCGCCCGCGCCCGTACCAGTCTCCAGAACATCGGCGTCGACGTGCCCGAGGGCGACGACTTCCACGCCCGCACCCCCATCACCGGCGAGAACCTTCTCGGGCTGACGGCCGCCACCGACGCCGACACCGAAGAGGCCATCGCCGCCGCCCGTACGGCCTTCCTCACCTGGCGCACCACGCCCGCTCCGCGCCGCGGTGAACTTGTCCGCCGACTCGGCGAGTTGCTGCGCGAGCACAAGAGCGACCTGGGCGACCTCGTCACCATCGAGGCAGGCAAGATCGGCTCCGAGGCGCTCGGCGAGATCCAGGAAATGATCGACATCTGCGACTTCGCCGTCGGCCTGTCCCGCCAGCTCTACGGCCGTACGATCGCCTCCGAACGCCCCGGCCACCGCCTGGCCGAGACCTGGCACCCCCTCGGCGTGGTCGGTGTCATCTCCGCCTTCAACTTCCCCGCCGCCGTATGGTCCTGGAACACCGCCATCGCGCTCGTCTGCGGCGACACCGTGGTCTGGAAGCCCTCGGAACTCACCCCACTGATCTCCCTGGCCTGCGACCACCTGCTCGCCCGGGCCGCCGAGGAGGTCGGCGCGCCGCGCGACGTACACCGCCTCGTGCTCGGCGACCGTGCCATCGGCGAGAAGCTGGTCGACGACCCGCGCGTGGCGCTCGTCAGCGCCACCGGCTCCACCCGCATGGGCCGCGAGGTCGGCCCCCGCGTCGCGGCCCGCTTCGGCCGCAGCCTGCTGGAACTCGGCGGCAACAACGCGGCGATCGTCGCGCCCTCCGCCGACCTGGACCTCGCCATCCAGGGCATCGTCTTCGCCGCGGCCGGCACCGCGGGCCAGCGCTGTACGACGCTGCGCCGCCTCATCGTCCACCGTGATATCGCCGACACCCTCATCGAGCGGCTGACCGCCGCCTACCACAAGCTCCCCATCGGCAATCCGTTCGACGGCACCACGCTCGTCGGCCCGCTCATCTCCACCGCGGCCCTCGATGCCATGCTGGGCGCCCTCACCCGCGTCCAGGCCCAGGGCGGCAAGCTCCTGGTCGGCGGAAACCGGCGCCTGACGGAGGCCGCGCCCTCGGCGGCCTACACCGAGCCGGTCCTCGTCCGCGTCGACGAACAGACCGATGTCGTACGGGAGGAGACCTTCGCACCGATCCTGTACGTACTCACCTATGACACCCTCGACGAGGCGATCGCGCTGCACAACGACGTCCCCCAGGGCCTGTCGTCCAGCATCTTCACCCGCGACCAGCGGGAAGCCGAGATCTTCCTGTCCGCCGCCGGTTCCGACTGCGGCATCGCCAACGTCAACATCGGCACCTCAGGAGCCGAAATCGGCGGGGCCTTCGGCGGCGAAAAGGACACCGGCGGCGGCCGGGAGTCCGGCTCCGACGCCTGGAAGGCCTATATGCGCGCGGCCACGAACACCATCAACTACTCCAGCGAACTCGCCCTCGCCCAGGGCGTCAGCTTCCTCTGACCAGGCTGGGGCGGGATGCCGATCGCCGGTATTCCGCCCCGCCGGGACCGGGCACTTCAGTGTCGCGTGAGAACAGCCGTCCCCTTCTCATGGTCGATGAATTCGGAGGACCAATCCGGATACTCGCGGCACCAGCGCTCGACTATCTCCCGCTCGTCGGGACGACTCGCATCGTCCATGATTATCCTTGCCTCGCTGCTCACCTTCGATTCCAGCAGGGGAAGTGCCGGGTACCTGGAAAGCGGATACATGAACCCCGGAGGTCCGTCGACCACCACCATGTCGCAGCTCTCGACATCGTCCAGCCGCTTCGGGTCGTACCAGTGCCGGCGCTCTCCCCTGATGTCCACCTCGACCAGCGGGGCGATACGCACCTGTGCGTACGCGTCCAGTCCCTGATGCCGCAACGTGGCGGCTGTCTCGGCGCCGAAGTTTTCATCGTGGTCGACCGAGACGATCTTCCCGGGGATTTCGAAATGGCGAAGCGCGTTTGCCATCCAGACCGTTGTGGCGCCGCTTCCTATATCCAGGATGGAGACCGGACGCCGTTTCTGGATCTGCGAGACCAGGAACAGCAGGAGGTCGGGCGAGGCCGTCCACTTTGTGGGTTGTGGCATCGCGTGCTTGACGGGAACGATCGCGTAGAGATTCGTCAGCGCCTCAACCTGCCGGAAACGGTTCGTCATAACCTCCCGAAGGTCGGTGATTTCCCTCAGGATGTCGTCCATCGACGTCATTGTTCAACTCTCGTTCATGGCCGTAATTGTGTGAATCTTATCTTCCGCTGCGCTGCGGCGGGTTCGCAGCAGGATGACGGCCACCACGCCGGCGGCCACGAACGCGCCGGTCGCCATCGCGATGTAACCGTGAACCCCAGCGGCCGAGTTCACCGTTTCGCCGTCGACGACCATGTCGGTGGACTTGAGCACGGCCGAACCCACGAACTTCAGAATCACCGCCCCGGTCGCGACCATGACCATCACCATGCTGGACACGACGCCCTGTCGCTCCGGGGGCGCGAGCGTCGCCGCCAGGTTGAAGCCGGATGTCACGAGCGTTCCCGCGGTGAGGCTCAGCAGGAAGGAACACACGACCGCGAGAGGCAGCACGGAGTCCCCGAGGAACATCCCGACGGTGCCCACCGTCCCGAGCGCTACCCCGCCGGCGAGGGTCACGGCCGGCCCGAAGCGTGTTCCCAGCGCCCCGGCCAGGGTGCCGCCGAGCACGATTCCGATCGCCGGTACGCCGTACAGCAGGCCCAGCGCCCCCGGGGCGGCAAGTCCGTACCCGAGGTGCTGATCCGCCGAGACCTTGGCGATGAGGCCGAAGAGCGTGAGCATGCTCTGGTACGCGCCGGTTCCGAAGACGACCACGAGGAGCGTGAGCACCAATGGCCTGCCCAGGTTCCTGATGTCGATCACGGGCTCGGGAACCCGGCTCGCCACCAGGAACCACCTGGCCAGTGCCGCGGCGCCGGCCACGAGGAGGGCGAGTGGCCCCACGGCGAACCAGCCGAAGTCCGACCCGAGGCTGATATAGCTGAGCGCCGCCGCCAGACCTCCGCCGAGCAGCAGGGCCCCCGCGATGTCGACCTTGCCCGGTGTCCTGAGCGTGGACGCGGGGAGGAGCCTGTGTACGAGAACGGTCGCGATGGCCGCGAACACCGCCGACGCGACGAACACACTCCGCCAGCCGAACTCCGCGGCCGTTATCTCGAAGAGAACGGGCATCCCGATGCTGAGTAGCGCGGAGCCCGAGGTCACGATGCCGGTGGCGATCATCGCCATGTCCGGTGCGCAGATGTCCCGGATGAGGGCGACCGTGAGGAAGACGGCCCCCACGGCCGCTCCCTGCAGCAGGCGCCCGAGGATGAGCACCCAGAGGCTGGGCGCGACAAGGCACACCAGGGCGCCCGCCAAGGCGGTGAGCAACGTCATGACCAGCACTCTGCGCTTGCCGTGGATATCGGCGCTCTTTCCGAGCAGTGGCGCCCACATCGCTCCCGCGAGCAGTGAACTGGCGTCGATCCACGCCGACTGATCGGTGCCGAAGTGGTCGAGCATCTCGGGGAGGACGAGGAGCGGCGCCGTGACGACCGTGTCCACCATGGCGTTCACCAGAATCAGGATGGCCACCTGGCCGACGAGCCGCCTGTTCCAACTCGTGTGTCGCTCGCTGCCGGGCACTCCGGTGCTGGGCTGTTCGCTGCTGGTGTCGACGCTGCCCACGCTGCTGTCATGCATGAAGCGCTCTGCCTTCTCTCTGGACCCTTATGCGGTCGAGATCGCCTGAGCCTTCACAGTGATCCGCGGTTCTGGGACAGATCTGCACGAGTCTGGGTGCGTCATGCGAATGGGGAGTCCCGTCCGATGCAACGAGGCAGGTCGCGGTAGTCGGTCAGCCGACAGTTCACAGAAACTCACAGAGAGCGTGTGCTGGACGCTCCGGCCGCTAGGGGGAGGTGGCGGCGAAAACCGGTTCCAGGGCCTGGTCCCGTGCGCCTCGGCGAGCAGCACCGCGTCGTACAGGTCCTTGCCCTGCGCCTGGCCCTCGGTCTCGCAGTCCGCGTGCAGCCACAGCACTTTCCACGCCAGCGAGAGCTCCCGGCTCGCGGTCCGTACGGCGATGGGGGTGCCGCCGTCACCCCTCGGGATCGGTGTCCAGACCGGGGCCTGCGGCAGCAGTTCGTCGCGGGCGAAGTCCAGCCGCACCTCGCCCGGGGGGCCGCCGCCGGCTGCCTGCGCACACGGTCCAGCAGGTCCATGTACGGGGGGCTCGGCTCCACCGTCTCCGCGCCGGCGACGATCCAGTGCAGGCCCTCGGGCGGCGGGACGGGTCGCTGTCCGCCGGTGTCGAACTCCTCGTCCCGCCATATCTCGTAACGGGCCGCGCCGTCGCGGGCCTCCGCGATGAGGGCGAGCACATGGTCGAGGGCCGCGCGGTGTGCCGTGCGCCGCTCGGGGCTCACGCGGGGCCTCCGTCACGTCCGTTCACCGGAGACGACGCTAGCAACCGGCTCCGACAGCGCCTGACGTTCAGCGCCGCGTCACTGAGGGGCGTAAACGGCGTGCTGCGACGACGCTCCGTTGCTATCCTCGGGCGCATGATCACGCCTTCGCCTCAGCACCGGATGATGCCCCCTCCACGGGGCTGCTGAGCACGGACGCGTACCGAATCCGAGGCCCCGGGACGGGGCCTCGACTGTTGTGCGACCAGGCCTCGCTACCCGGTAGGAGGACCGATGACCGCACCACGCCGCTACATCACCACGACCATTCCGTACGTCAACGCGCGCCCGCACCTGGGTTTCGCCCTGGAACTCGTCCAAGCGGACACGTTGGCCCGGCATCACCGCCGGCGAGGTGAGCAGGTCCGGCTGCTCAGCGGAACCGACGACAACTCTCTGAAGAACGTCCTGGCCGCCGAAGCGGCCGGCGTCGATGTGCAGTCGTTCGTCGACCGTAACGCCGACGCGTTCGCCGCACTCCGCGGTCCACTGGCGCTCTCGTTCGACGACTTCATCCGCACCAGCAGCGATCCGCGCCACCGCGTCGGAGTCGAACGGCTGTGGCGCCGGTGCGCCGCGTCGGGCGACCTCTATCGCAAGGAGTACGAGGGCCTGTACTGCGTGGGCTGCGAGCAGTTCTACACCCCTGACGAACTGGTCGATGGACGGTGTGGCGAACACGGCACCGAACCTCAGCTCGTCGCGGAGGAGAACTGGTTCTTCCGGCTGTCCCGTTACGCCGACCGCCTCCATCAGCTGATCTCCAGCGGCGACCTGCGCATCGAGCCGGTCGCCCGCCGTAACGAGGTCCTGGCCCTCATCGACGGCGGCCTGCACGACTTCTCCGTCTCCCGCTCCCACAGCCGCGCCCGGGGCTGGGGCATCCCCGTGCCCGAAGACCCGAGCCAGGTCGTCTATGTGTGGTGGGACGCCCTGGGCAACTACGTCACCAGCCTTGGCTACGGCACCGATGACACCGCCTACGACCAGTGGTGGGCCACCAGCGAGCGCCGTGTCCACCTGGTCGGCAAGGGAGTGGTGCGCTTCCACGCCGTGTACTGGCCGGCCATGCTGCTGTCGGCCGGACTTCCGCTGCCCAGCGACATCCTGGTCCACGACTACCTCACCGTCGACGGCCGCAAGATCAGCAAGTCCGCCGGAACCACCGTCGACCCGGCCGCACTTGCCGCGACCTATGGCACCGACGCGGTGCGCTGGTGGCTTCTGCGCGATGTGCCCCGGGTCGGGGACGCCGACTTCAGCCCCGACCGTCTGACCGCCCGCGCGGATGCGGATTTCGCCGGGGGACTGGGCAACCTCGTCCATCGCATCGTGACCATGGTCCACCGCTTTCGCGGCGGAACCGTCCCCGTCTCCGCCCCCGCCAGTGGGTTGGCGCCGGCGGACGTCTGCCGGAAGGTGCCCGGTCTCGTCGACGCCGCCTTGGCCGACTTCGACTTCCGGCGCGCCACTCGCGCCGTCTGGAACATCGTGGAGGAAGCCAACCGATGTATCGATGCCACCCGGCCATGGGAACTGGCCCGGGCGGAGCGGCAGGGCGACAGCGAAGCTGCGAAGCGGCTCGACACCGTCCTCGTCACACTGGTCACCGCATGTCGCGTACTGGCGGATGAACTACGCCCCTTCATCCCCGATGCCGCCACGCGGATCACCGGACAGCTGACACCGGTCGAGGGGCGGCTGCCCGCAGCACAGCCGCTGTTCTCCCGCCTTCAGGAGGACACGCGGCCGGTGTGACATCCGGTGTTCCCTTGGCCCGGTTCGGCTGCTGCGCGTGGTCAGCGGCTTTCACTCCGAGCCGTAGAACAGCCGCAGGAACTCCTCCATCGCCGCGTCGACACCGGCGCGGTCACCGGTGGCGAGCAGATCGAGCAGCAGACCGCGGACGGTGGCGAGCCCCAGCCTGGCGCGGTTCCGGGCCACGGCGGGGCCCGCCCCTGCGCCGGTCTCGGCGGCCACAAGCGGTTCCAGCCAGTCCGTCACGAGCCCTTCGAGGACCGGGGCCGCCTCCGGGCGGCCCCGCAGCGCCTGCCCGCAGACCTCGAAGAAGAGCCGTTCCTGACCGGCCAGCCGAGGGTCGGTCAGCTGCCGCCACAGCCGCCGCGCGACATCGGCGGGCGAGAGACCGGGCTCCAGGCGCAGCTGGGACAGCAGATCGCGCTGGCGCCGCTCCGACGTCCGGACGATCTCGATGAGCAGCTGTTCCTTGGAGCCGAAGTAGTGGATCAGCATGCGGTGACTGACGCCGATCGCGGCGCCCAGGCGGCGCAGGCTCAGGTCCGCGATGCCGTGCGCCGCGACGTGGTCGACCGCCGCCTCCACCAGTTGTGTACGCCGGTCCCGGTCCCGGTCCCGGTCCCCGTCCGTGCCCTGCCCGGTCTCGCCCTCGGAATGCGCGTCGTTCGTATTCACCACATCGCGAGTGTACCAATCGGTACATGGGGCGTGTACCGTCTGGTACATGATCCCCGTCACCGTGTCGATCGACGTACCGCAGACGCCCGAGCAGGTCTACGACTTCCTCGATGTCATGGCTCACCACGAGCGATTCACCAACCACTACCTGACCGACTACCGCTACAGCGGCCCCGACCGCGGCATCGGATCGTGCGCCACGGTCACCGCGGCGCTGGGCGGTACCAAGACCGATGTCGCCATCGAGGTCGTCGAGGCCGAAGCGCCGCGGCGCATCGTCGAACGCAACGTCAGCGCGGCCGGCCGGCGCGTGGCCCACGGCACCTACACCATCGAACCGCTGCCAACCGGCGGCAGCCACATCTCGTTCACGTACGCCTGGGAACGCGCCCCTCTCGCCGACCGGCTGCTGTCCCCGGTCGTACGACCCACGATGCGGCGCGCCAACCGCACGGTCATGCAACGCCTGGCCGACGAGTTGGCTCGCCATGTGTCCGCTGCCGACTCCTGACGGCCGTGCATGCCGCCGCGGGCCCGGAGCGCTTGGCGTGTTCCCGGAGTTCGTCCAGGAGTACGGTGCTGGTGTCGACGGCGGGGTGCCCCTCCGCCACCGGCGCGTCGGCCGCAGTCGCTTCGGCGGCCTCGGCGCCGGGTGAGCCGGCGGAGGGTTCAGTTGGTGGCTGGGCGGCCGGGGTGGCTCAGACCGTGGAGCGCCCGAGTTCGGTGTCCCGCTGCTGCGCGTCCGCGATGTCGGGCCGGCCCTCGATCACCCGCTTGATGCCGAAGGTGGCGACGGTGGCCACGGCCATCGCGGCGACCAGGAACCACAGACCGGTGACAGGGGACGAGGTGCGGTCCACGATCACCCCGATCCCCATGGGGCCGAATCCGCCGCCCAGGTTGCCCACGGCGTTGATCATGGCGATGCCCGAGGCGGCCTGAACGCCCGTGAGGAACCGGGAAGGCAGCGACCAGAGCACCGGCTGTCCGGCGAAGATGCCCACCGCGGCCACGCTGATGAGCGCCATCTGCAGCACGTGGTTGTCCACCAGCGCGGTGGCGGCCAGGCCCAGGGCGCCCACGGCCGTGGTGGCGGCGATCCACGGGTAGCGGGAGCCGCTGCGGTCGGCGAGCTTGGGCACGGCGTACAGGCCGAGGGCGACGAAGACATAGGGGATGGCGGTGATGAACCCGGTGGCCGTGGAGGACAGGCCACCGAAGCCGTCGACGATGGTCGGCAGCCAGAAGCTGAGGCCGTAGGCGCCGAGGGGGAAGCACAGGAAGTACAGCGCCATCCACACGACGCGCTTGTCGCGCAGTGCGCTCAGCGGGTTCTCGTGGGCCGGGCCCAGCGCGTCCGACTCTCGGGCGAGTTCATCGGCGATCCAGCCCTTCTCGTCCGCGGTCAGCCAGCGCACCCCGTCCGGGCCGTCCGGGAGGATACGGAGAGTGACGACGGCGAGCAGTATGGCGGGGAGCCCGGTGGCAACGAAGATCCACTGCCAGCCTTCCAGGCCGAGCGTGCCGTCCAGGTCGCCGAGCGCGCCCATGAGCGGATTGCCGATGATGAAGGCGAGCGGGGACGCCATCATGAACCAGCCGGTCATCCGCGCCCGGTAGCGGTACGGGTACCACTTGGTCAGGTAGTAGAGGACGCCGGGGTAGAACCCCGCTTCGGCCACGCCGAGCAGAAAACGGGCGGCGTAGAACTGCCAGGCGGTGGAGACCAGGGCCGTGAGGACGGTGACCAGGCCCCAGCTGACCATGATCCTGGTGAACCAGCGGCGCGCTCCGAACCGCTCGAGAAGGATGTTGCTGGGCACTTCGAAGATCGCGTACGCGACGAAGAACGCGACTTGGCCGAGGGTGAACGCGGCGCTGGACAGCCCCAGTTCGTCTTGGAGTGTCAGCTTGGCGAACCCGACGTTCGACCGGTCGACATAGGCGACCAAATAGAGCAGCACCAGGAACGGCATCAGCCGCCAGGTGACCGTTTTCATCACTTTAGCTTCCATGCGGCTCTCTCCCAGGAGTTTCGACATTGATCCTCTGGACGGTGACGGAAGGTATCGTGATTTGATAGCACCATTGAAGAGGTGGATGGGACACAGCTTGGTCACGGCCACCTCAGCGCACGGAAAGGACATCGCGCATGGCCGCGCTCAACCCCTCGCCCACCGCCACCGCGGACACCGCCGACAGCACCGACAGCGCCACCGCCGCCACCGTCGCCGCCAATGCCGGCAGCGCCGCCCCCCTCCGTAGCCGCGCCTGGTTCGGCGACGGGGGGAAGAACGGCTTCATCTCACGGCACCATCTGCGCGCCATGGGCCGCGGCGGTCATAACTTCGACGGCCGCCCCGTCATCGGCATCTGCAACACCTACTCCGAACTGACGCCGTGCAACGGCCACTTGCAGATCCTCGCCGACGCCGTGAAACGCGGTGTGCTGCAGGCGGGCGGCTTCCCGCTGGAGTTTCCCGCGATGTCGCTGGGCGAGCCGTTCCTCCGCCCGACCTCGATGCTCTACCGCAACCTCGCCGCCATGGAGATCGAGGAGCAGATCCGGGCCAATCCGCTGGACGCCGTCGTCCTCCTGACCGGCTGCGACAAGACCACCCCCGCCGCGCTGATGGGCGCCGCCAGCGCCGGGGTGCCGGCGATCGTCTTCACCGGCGGCCCGATGCTCAACGGGCGCTTCCGCGGCCGCAACGTCGGCTCGGGTACGGACATCTGGCGGATGACCGAGGAGTTGCGGGCGGGCACGATCACCCAGGAGGAGTTCACCGAGTTCGAGTCGTCGCTGAACCGCTCGGCGGGCCACTGCATGACCATGGGCACCGCTTCGACGATGGCCTGTCTCGCCGAGGCGCTGGGCATGATGCTGCCGGGCGCCTCCGGTCTGCCCGCCGTGGACGCCCGCCGCGGCACACTCGCCGAGGCCACCGGCGCCCGCGCCGTCGAACTCGCGGGCAGCGACCTCACTCCCGGCCGGATCATGACCCGCGAGGCGTTCGAGAACGCCATTCGGGTCAACGCGGCGATCGGCGGCTCCACCAACGCCGTCGTGCACCTCCTCGCCATGGCCGGCCGGCTCGGCGTACCGCTCGCGCTCGACGACTTCGACCGGCTCGGCGCCGAACTGCCGCTGCTGGTGGACCTGATGCCGTCCGGCCGCTTCCTGATGGAGGAGTTCGCATACGCCGGCGGGCTGCCCGCGCTCATCAACGATCTGCGGGACCGGCTGCACCGCGACACCGTCACCGTGACCGGCCGGAGCCTCGTCGGCAACTGCGCGGGCGCCGAGGTGTACGACCGTGAGGTGATCCGCCCGCTCGACAATCCGGTGCAGCCCGCCGGCACCGGCACCGCCGTGGTCCGTGGCAACCTCGCGCCCGACGGCGCGGTCGTCAAGCAGTCCGCGGCCGACCCGGCACTGCTCCGGCACACCGGCCCCGCCCTGGTCTTCGACTCCGTGGACGAGTATCTGGCCGTCGCCGAGGACGACGACCTCGATGTCACCGCCGACACCGTCCTCGTCGTACGCAACCTCGGCCCGCGCGGCTACCCCGGGATGCCGGAGGTGGGCAACTTGCCGCTGCCCAAGAAGCTCCTCGACGCCGGGGTCCGGGACATGGTGCGGATATCCGACGCGCGCATGTCCGGTACGGCCTTCGGCGCCTGTGTGCTGCACGTCGCCCCGGAGGCGGCGGTCGGCGGGCCGCTGGCGCTGATACGTACGGGGGATCAGGTCCGGCTCGACGTACCGGGGCGGCGCCTGGACATGCTGGTCGAGGACGCCGAACTGGACGAGCGGCGGGCCGAGTGGCAACCGCCGAAGCCGCCCGCCGACCGCGGCTGGACGTACCTCTACACCCGGCATGTCACCCAGGCCGACACCGGCGCCGATCTCGACTTCCTGGTCGGCTCCACCGATTCCGCCCCGCCGCGGCAGGCGTTCTGATGAGCGCCGCACCCGGGCGGCCGGTGGCGCCCGAGGTCGTGACGTGCGGCGAGGCGATGCTTCTGATGGTGGCGGAGCCCGGGGTGCCGCTGGAGCGGGCGACGGTGTTCCGGCGCTCCGTGGCGGGCGCGGAGTCCAACGTGGCGACCGGGCTCGCCAGGCTCGGACACCACACGCGCTGGCTCGGCCGCGTCGGCGACGACCCCTCCGGCCGGTCCGTGCTGGCTCAGCTGCGCGCGGACGCCATCGACACGTCGTACGCCGTCGTGGATCCCTCCGCGCCCACCGGGCTGCTGCTGCGGGACAGCCATCCGGCGCGGGCGATCGATGTGCAGTACCACCGGGCCGGCTCGGCGGCGTCCCGGCTCACCGCCGGCGAGCTGACCGCCGAGATGGTGGCGGGCGCCCGGCTGGTGCACATCACGGGGATCACCCCCATGCTCTCGGACTCCGCCCACGCGGCGACGCTGCGGCTGCTGGAGCTGGCCCGCGCGGCCGGCGCGACGGTTTCCTTCGACCCGAACGTACGGCTGAAACTGGGCACCCCCGAGCGCTGGCGCACGGTCGTGGGGCCGCTGCTTGAGCAGGCGGACGTAACTCTGGCGGGCGAGGACGAGCTGGATCTGCTGGGCGCGACGGCCCACGGGCTGCTCGCCGCGGGTGTCACCACGGCCGTGGTGAAGCACCGCGACAAGTCGGCCACCTGCGGTACGGCGGACGGCACATGGCGACAGGACGCGTTCCGGGTACCGGCCGCCGACCCGGTGGGGGCGGGCGACGCGTTCGCCGCCGGGTTTCTCTCCGGGGTCCTGAGCGGCGCACCGTACGACCGCTGTCTGGCGGTGGCGGCCGCGGTCGCCGCGCTCGTGGTGCAGTGCACCACCGACACCGACGGCCTTCCCGATCGCCGGGGCCTGGATCGCGCGCTGTCGTCGTTCACGGGCGCCGCGGAGACCGTCCACCGCTGATGCCCGGCACTCACCAAACACACAGCACCACACCAGGAGCACTCATGTATCGATGGGACATCGTCCGGGCCGTCACCGCTCAGCGGGTGTTCGGGATCGTCCGGGCGGCCGGGCCGCGGGAGGCCCTGGCCGCGGCCGTGGCCGTGCTCGACGCCGGGCTGAACGCCGTGGAGGTGGCGCTGACCACGCCGCGCGCGCTGAGCGCCGTCGCCGAGTTGACCGCGGAACGGCCGGATGCCCTGGTCGGCGCCGGCACGGTCATCGACGCCCCCGCCGCGCGGGCCGCGGTGGAGGCGGGCGCCCGGTTCCTGGTGTCGCCGAGCCTGCACCCGGAGGTGATCCGCACCGGACACCGGTACGGCGTGCCGGTCTTCCCCGGCGTCGCCACCCCGACCGAAATGGTCCGCGCCCTGGAGGAGGGGGCGGACGCGCTCAAGCTCTTCCCGGCCTCCGGCGCATCGCCCACCTGGCTGCGCGACGTACGGGCCGCGCTACCCCAGGCCCCCGTGATCCCCACTGGTGGTGTGACAATAGACAACGCACCGGAGTGGATCGCGGCCGGGGCCATCGCCTGCGGCATGGGCTCGGCGCTCACCTCGGGCGGCGCCCAGGCGGCGGGCGAGCGGGTGACCACGCTCCTCGGCCGCCTCGCACAGGCCCGCTGAAACCCCGGGACGGTCGAGGGCGGTAGAGCAGGACGGAAACGGGGAGCGCGTGGAACTGCAAGGGCTGCACGGACAGGTGGTGGACCAGATCGGCCTGTCCCTCGCCGCGGAGGAGACCCGCGCCGGCGAGGTGCTGCGCCTGGAGGACGTCCAGGAGCGCTATGGCGTCTCACGGACCGTCGCCCGGGAGGCGGTCCGAGTGCTGGAGTCCAAGCGGGTCGTCACCTCCCGCCCCCGCGTCGGCATCACCGTACGGCCGATGACCGAGTGGAACCTGTACGACCCCCAGGTCATCCGCTGGCGGCTGAACTCACCGCACCGCGGGGCCCAGCTGCGCGAACTGGCGGAACTGCGCGCCGCCGTCGAGCCGTCCGCGGCCGCGCTCGCCGCGGCGTCGGGCGACGACGAAACCTGCAAGGCGCTCTTGGTGCACGCCCGGGCGATGGCGACCGCGGCCGCCGAGGCGGACACGGCCGGGTTCGTCGCGGCGGACGCCGCGTTCCACCGGGCGCTGCTCAGCGCGTCGGGCAACGGGATGTTCGCCCAGCTCGCCGAGGTCACGGAGGAGTTGCTGACCGCCCGCCGCGAGCTGAGCCTGATGCCGGAGCGGGTCGACGAGGCGGCGGTCCGGCGCCACCAGGAAGTCGCGCAGGCCGTCGCCGAGGGGCGCCCGGCGGATGCCGCGGCCTGCGTACGGTCCATCGTGGACACCGCCCACAGCGAGGTCGAGGGCCTGCTCAGCGACACCGCCACGCCACCGTCGGCCTCATGCGCGCTGGACGTCTGAGGAGAACACGGGAAGCTCGTACGTACGCGCGCGGACCTGCTCAGGTCATGGCGAGGAGGCTGACGGCGACGGCGGCGGTGCCCAGGCCGATGACCTGGCCGCGGTGGATGCGCTCGGCGAGCACACCGCGGGCCAGCAGGACCGTACCGGCCGGGTAGAGGGCGGTGATCACGGCGACCACGGTGAGGTCCCCGCTGCGGGCGGCCAAACAGGAACAGCAGATTCGCCACGGAGTCCAGCACACCCGCGGCGGCCGACATCGCGTACGCGGGTCGCTCGGGGCCCAGCCTGCGGTGCATCATCCCTGCCGCCACCAGGGTGACAGCGGAGGACACCGCCCGGCCCACGATCAGCGGGGCCACCCCGCTGTCGGACGGCGCCTGGTGCAAAAAGATCAGCTGAAGGGCGATGGCGGCGCCCGCGCCCAAGGCCAGCAGCAGCGCCGTACGTGAGGGGCGCGCCGAGCCCGCGCCGTGTCCGGCGCTGACCAGCACCACCGCCACCAGTGCGAGCGGCAGCCCCACCAGTCCGGCAGCGCCCAGGTGCTCGCCCTGCAGCAATCCCACACCGACGGGCAGCGCGGCGGACACCAGCGCGGTCACGGGCGACAGCACGTTCATCGGGCCGATCGCCAGAGTGCGGTAGAGCAGGGCGAACGCGGCGGCCGAGGCGATGCCCGACGCGGCGCCCCAGCCGAGGGTGTCGGCGCTGAACGAGGCGCCGAGCAACGGCCACAGCAGCAGCTCGACGGCGAGACTGGCCGGGGCCGCGATCATCACGGTACGCAGCACATGGGCCTTACTCGGACGGTCGCGAACAACGTGCGGGCGGCCCGCGCCCGTGCGGGCCTGTCCCTGGATGAACTCAGCCGGCGCGCCCAGGTCAGCAAGGGAGCCCTGGTCGGGCTGGAGAAGGCCCAGGGCAACCCCAACCTGGCCACCCTGGTCAGACTCGCCGACACGCTCGGCATTTCGGTGTCCGCCCTGATGCAAGGGCCGGCCGAAGGTCGTGTTCGCGTCGTGGCCGCCGACGCCGTCGCACCGCTGCGGACCGGACCGCGGGGGAGCGAGGCCCGGCTCATGCTGACGGCCTCGGGCCCGGCCCCCGTCGAGGTGTGGCGGTGGCGGCTGGAACCGGGCGAGGAATGCCCCAGCCATCCCCACCAGGCCGGGGTCGTGGAAACCATCAGCGTCACCTACGGCCGGATGGCGCTGGTCGTCGACGGCGCCGAGCACACCGTCGAAGCCGGACAGACCGCCACCTTCGACGGCGACGCGCCTCATACGTACCGCGGCTCAGGTGCCGAAGCCTGCCACCTGATCATGACGGTCCACCTGCCGCCAGGACCCGCCACCACCTGACCGGACGGCGTCGTACCCCGGCGTCATGTGTTCAGGCCGCGCAGCAGCGCGGCCAGCCCACCGAAGAACTCCTGGTCGGCGCCGACGTTCCGCGCCTCGCGCGCGGTCTCGGCCATATGTGGAAACTCCGTCGGTCGCAGCGCGGAGATGGCGACCGTGCCGTCGCCGGACAGTGGGCCGAGGTGGGCCAGCTGGAGGGCCCCGATCACATAGGCGAGCAGGCCGCGCAGCGCGACAACCCGTCGTTCGCCTTCGAAGCCCGCCTCGATGAGGATGGCGAGCACCGTCTCCGACCAGCGGAGCACGCCCGGGGATCGGTGCCGATGGGCGACGGTCAGCGGGACGACCGTGGGATGGGCGCTCAAGGTGTCGCGCAGCCGCCGCACCATGACCTCGATGCGCTCGCCCCAGGGTGCCTCCGGCGGTGGCGGTTCGGTGTCGACGGCGCCGAGCACGAACTCGACGACGAGCCGTTCGAGTTCGTCGCGCTCGTCCACGTACCGGTAGAGCCCCATCGTGCTCATACCGAGTTCCTTGGCGACCGCGCGCATGGAGAGCCCGGCCAGCCCGTCGCGGTCGATGACGGCGAGGGCGGCCGAGGCCAACTGATCGTGTGTGAGTGAACGGGGACGTGGCATGGCGCTTGACAGCGTACGGCATACGCTTACGATCGTAGGCGTATGCCGTACGCTTACGAGGGGATCCCCGAATGCCCATGAACAGAGAGCCGTTGGAGCCTGGCTCGGCCGTCAGCCCCCGTGTCCTCGCTTCCGTCACCGGCCCGTCGGTCGCCGTCCCTGCCCCCGACCGGCTGGTGCATCTGCAGTTCCGGCGCTTCGCCGGCTGCCCGGTCTGCAATCTGCATCTGCGCTCCGTGGTCCGGCGGCACGATGAGATCGAGGCGGCCGGCGTTCGCGAGGTCGTGGTCTTCCACTCGCCCGCCGAGGAACTGCTGGAGCACACGGCCGAGCTGCCGTTCGCCGTCATCGCCGATCCCGACAAGCGGCTGTACGCCGAGTTCGGCGTGGAGTCGGCGCCCCGCTCGCTGCTGAGCCCCCGCGCCTGGGGGCCGATCCTCCGGGCGATCCTGCGCAGCGCGTGGGCGATTGTCCGCAGGCGGGAGCGCGGACCGGCGGGCAGGCCGCACGGCGGCCGGCTCGGCCTTCCCGCCGACTTCCTGATCGCGAGCGATGGCCGCGTCGTCGCCGCCAAGTACGGCGAGCACGTCTACGACCAGTGGTCGGTCGATGAGGTGCTTGAGCTGTCGGGGCGGGCGCCACGACCGGATCTCACGACGCGGTGAGCCGAGGCCGGAGCGGCGATAGCCTTGCGTCGACTTGTACGAGAGGGAGACCCGTTGTGTCCACGTTCGTTGTGTTCGACCTTGAATTCACGACATGGCAGGGGGCGCTTGAGCAGGACTGGGGGGCGCCGGGACAGCTTCGTGAGATTGTGCAGATCGGTGCGTTGCGCCTGCGTGAGGACTTTTCCGTCGTCGAGGAGTACGAGGCACTGGTACGGCCTGTGGTCAATCCGCGGCTGTCGTCCTACTTCACCGAGTTGACCGGAATCGACCAGGAGACGGTGGACCGGGAAGGTGGATCCGCGGCGGAAGCACTCGGTGACTTCCTCGGATTCTGCCGGGGGCAGTCGGTGCTTTCCTACGGTAACGACATGGTCGTTCTCGGGGAGAACGTGGGCTGGGCGCGAGCCAGAGGGGAAGAGGTCAAGAACGGGTTCCTCGGTGCGCATTTCCTGAATATCCGCCCCTGGCTGAACACCGTCGCACCGGAGACGGAAAAAGCCAACGTCGGCCGCCTGTGGCAGGTGCTCGACCTTCCCAAGCCCGCGGAAGGGAAGGAGCATTCAGCGCTTTTCGACTGCTATTCCTTCGCCGCGGCCCTCAAGCACCTGTGCGAGACCCGGTCGGTGGCCGTGATGACCGTCCTCGGCACGGCCATCACCGCCTGAGGCTCCCGGTCAGTCGAGCGCGGCGGCCATCCGCCGTACCGCCTCGGTGAGCAGTTCGGGTGAGGCGGCCAGGTTCAGCCGGACGAAGCCGGCGCCGCCGGTGCCGAAGGGGATGCCGGAGCTCAGGGCGACGCGGCCGCGCTCCAGGAACACGGCGGCCGGGTCGTCGCGCAGACCCAGGCCGCGGCAGTCCAGCCAGGCCAGGTAGGTGGCCTGGCCCGGGGCGTAGCGCACGGCGGGCAGATGTTCGGCCAGCAGGTCGGCCAGCAGCCGGCGGTTGTCGTCGACGCCGGCGAGCAGGGAGTCGAGCCAGTCGCCACCGTCCCGCAGCGCGGCGGTGTGGGCGATGATCCCGATATGGCTGGGGTGCCCGATCGCTTCGGGAAGGCGGTCGAGATCGTCGGCCGCAGCGGGGCCGGCGATGGCCAGGGCGGCCTTGAGCCCGGCCAGGTTCCACGCCTTGGACGCCGACATCAGCGACAGCCCGCTCGCCGAGCCGGGCACGCTCAGGTACGGGACGAATGTCGTGCCCGCCGCCACGATCGGGGCGTGTATCTCGTCGACGACGACCCGTACGCCACCCGTCCGCGCCAGTGCCGCCACGTCCGCCAACTCGTCGGCGGTGTGCACGGTGCCGGTCGGATTGTGCGGGCTGCACAGCAGATACACGGGTCGGCCACCGCCCTCGCGGGCGCGGTCGAAGGCGCCCTCCAGTACGGCTGGGTCGAGCCGGTCGTCCGCGCCGAGCGGAGCCTCGATGATCGGCCGGCCCAGGTTCTCGAGGAGCTGGTAGAACGGCGGGTACACCGGAGAGTTGACGATCACCGGATCACCCGGTCCGGACACCAGTTTCAGCATCTCGACGATGCCCAGCATCACATCCGGCACGATGGCCGTACGCTCCAGCGCGAGCCCGTCCCAGTCCCACCGCTCGCCGGCGAACTTGGCCAGCGCCTCGGCGTACCCCCGCCCGGTCGGGTAGCCGGTATCGCCCAGCGCCACCGCGTCCAGGATCGCCTGGGCGACGGGCTCGGCCAGGGGAACATCCATTTCGGCGACCCACAGTGGCAGCACGTCCTCCGGGTACGTCCGCCATTTCAGGCTCGTACGCCTCCGTAGCTGCTCCAAAGAGAGCTGACACAGCGGATTGGCAACACGAGGGGCGACGAGGTCGCGCGGCATGATCTCCATGGGCCAAAGATAGGCGAAGGGCCGCGCAAATCTTTGGTCTCTTTTACTTCCTCAAACCATCTTATGCCGCGCGGAGTTCAGCAGAACCCAGTGATCTGGATTTAGGCGGACTGCGGGACTTGTTCCCGGCTTTGCCGGAATTTCGTTTTCGGTACCCGCTTGCGCTCGCCGTGGTCTCATGCCGCGTCGTGGAAGACGAGGCCGAGGGTGTGCCGATGGCCGGAGCGGACGGTGCTCACACCGTGCCGCATCGGCCCCTTGGCCCACCCCCGCTTGGTGGCGACCGGCCGGTCGCGGGTGGTGAACACCAGCCCGTGTCCCTGGAGCAGAGTGGTGGACGAACCTCTCGACTGGGCGCGGGGCCGCTGCTCGGTCATCAGGAACTCCCCGCCGGTGAAATCCACTCCGGGCGCGTCCAGGCCGATGACCACCTGAAGCGGGAAGACCATCTCGCCGAACACGTCCCGGTGCAGCGCGTTCCAGTCACCGGGGCCGTACCGCAGCAGGATCTGCGCGGACTTGGACTGCCCGGCCTCGTGGCACATGGCCACCCACTCCTGAAGCGTGTCCGGCCACGGGGCGGGACGGCCGAGCTTGGCCGCCCAGTCGCGGGCGATGGGAAGGAGCTGGGGGTAGAACGCCTCGCGCAACTCCCGTACGACCTTGGGCAGGTCATGGGTGAAATAGCGGTACTGGCCGGAGCCGAAGCGGTGACGCGCCATGTCGACGGTCGTACGGAAGTGGCCGGGCTCGTGGTACAGCGCGGCGATCTCGCGGCATTCGGCGGCAGTGAGCAGCCGGTCCGTCAGGGCGCTGCCGTACTCGCCCAACTCGTCGGTCAGCGCTGCCCAGTCGCACTGGGCGATGCTGTCGACGACCGGGCTGGCGGGTCGGGTGGTCTGGCTCATGGTGAGGGTCCTTGCTGCGAGCGCGTGGCGTTCCGGCGTTCCGATGCGGGCGGGGGGATCAGCGGGCGTTGTGGAAGATGATGCCGAGGGTGTTGCGGTGTCCGGTCTCGACGGCGTTGGTGCCGTGGCGCATCGGGTGGCGGCGGAAGCCGCTCTTGCCGCGGACCGGGCGGTGCCGTACGGGGAAGATCATTCCCTGGCCGAGCCGGGGCTTGACGACGATCGCCCGCGACTGGAACCGGGGCCGTTGTTCGACGAAGACGTTCTCGCCGCCGGTGAAGTCCTCGCCGGGCTGGTTGAGCATGATGGCGATCTGCAGCGGGAAGACGATGTCGCCGTAGATGTCCTGGTGGAGGCAGGCGTAGTCGCCGGGGCCGTACCGCAGGAGCAGCGGGGTCGAGCGGTGCTGTCCGTTGTCCGCGCATTCGGCCAGCAGCTTTTCCAGCGCGGTGGGGAAGGTACGTTCGTTCAACTGCGGCGCCCACCGGTTGGCCATCCACGCCATCGGCGGATACAGCCGCTCGCGCAGGGTCTGGATCAGCGGGACGGTGGCCGGGTCGGTGTAGTACTTGTAGACGCCGCGGCCGAACTGGTACCGCTGCATGACCACAGTGGAGCGGAACAGGCCGGGTTTGTCGAACGAGTCGATGATCTCCTGACACTGAGCGGGTGAGAGGAGTGGCGGGGTGACCGCCACGCCCTCCTCGTTCAGCTGCGCATACAGCTCTTCCCAGTTGAGCTTGGAGAGCGCCGCGAGCCCCGCGGTGGGAAGGATGCTCGGTGCCGCACCGCCCGCCTCGGCAGGGGAGAACAGGGCGGTGGTGTCGGCGGCGGGGGTGAGCTGGTTCATGAAGGGTCTTTCCTGGGACGGCGCGGGTGGATGTCGAACCCGGCGATCGCCTCGCTGCGGGCCACCCCTGGTTCGTATCCGAGCATCGCGTCCGTCCCGGCCGGATGCTGGCGGCATTCGGACAACACGTTCCAGGGTCCGGCTCCGGTTCCGGCACCGGCTCCGGCTCCGGAAAAGGGGCGGAGCGCACCCGCCCGGTCATGTCAGCATGCTCGACCATGGATGACTACGAGCCGAGTCGCGAGACACTGGCCGCCATCGCCGCCCGGCACGGTGTCGATATCGAGGAGGTGCGGGCGGCCCCTCCGGGTGGAGCGAACCATGTTTTCCATCTCGGGGACGATCTGGTGCTGCGTATCCCGCGGGCCGAGCGTTTCGTGGCCGACCTGGTCAAGGAAGCCCTGGTCATCCCTGCCGTACGGCGAGCCGGCGTGCGCACTCCCGATGTCGTCACGTTCGATGACACCCGGTCCATGGCCGATATGCCGTACATGGTCCTTGTCCGGGCACCGGGAACTGATCTCGCGCAGGCCCAACTGCCCCGCGCGGAGGCGAATACCGTCTTCCAGCAGGCGGGGCGGGAACTTGCCACGCTCCATCGGCTCTCCGCGAGCGCGGAACCCGGTCTGTCGGCCGTCCCCGAAGACGATGGCGGCGGAGACCCCCGAGCCCTGGTGGACCGCCTCTTCGTAAAAGGCTGGATCGACATCGAGGCTTCGCGCTGGCTCACTGACTGGTTCGACCGGCTCTCGGCGTACCTGCCCACGGACAAGCCCCGGGTCCTGGTGCACGGCGACATCGCCCCGCAGAACCTGCTCGTCTCCCGGAGCGCGCCTGCTCTCACCGGCATCGTGGACTGGGGGGACGCCCAGTGGGCCGACCCGGCGATCGAGTTCGCCAAGACCCCGTTGACCGGCATTCCCGCCATGCTCGAGGGATATCGGCAAGGAAGCGGCGAGGGAACTCCGGCGGAAGTCGGCTCGTGGGAGGCGCGTGTGCTCTGGTTCCACCTCACCTGGGCCCTCGGCCGTCTGCTGCATCCCGTCCCCAAGCCCGGCGAGCGCCACTGGACCGCACCGCCGACCAGTCGACTTCTCGGGCTCCTGCGCTTCTTCGCCTCGACGCCGCCGGAGCCCTGGACGAACCTGGTCTGAGGCTCAGGAGTCCAGGTCGTCGGCGAAGTGCCGGAAACCGTTCCGCTCCTGGTGCAGGTTCCACAGGGTGTCCGCCAGAATGGCCGGGTCCTTCTTGTCGTGACCGGGGATGATCGCGCCAGGGATGATCAGCTGCGCCACGTGGATGCCCTCGGCCGCGAGCGTGTCGTGCAGCAGTCGGCCGTACGCGCTCTCCGCCGCGAACGCGATCGACGTGCCCGCGCGGTCGGGGTGGGGCACGACGGCGGTACCGCCGTTGACGAACAGGACGGTGCCGCGCCCCAGGGCGCGCATGCCCGGCAGCACGTTCCGAACGGCGGTGACGGGGCCGTAGACGGAGAACTCGACCGGGCCGACGACATCGTCGGCGGTCGTCTCGAGGACCGGACGCATGAAGTCCTTGTGCGGGACCGGGCTGTACTGCAGGACCTCGATGGGGCCGAGGGCCGCGGCCGCCGCGTCCAGGGCGGCGGTGAGGGCGTTCGGGTCGCGTACGTCGGCGGCGAAGCCCCGCGCGGTCACGCCCTGCTCGCCCTCCTCGCACTCCTCGCACTCCTCGCCGAGCTCGGCGGCCAGCGCGTCGAGCCGGTCCTGGTCGCGGGAGATGAGGGCGATGCCGTAGTCCTCGCGGCCGAAGCGGCGCGCGACGGCGGCGCCGAGACCGGGGCCGGCGCCGATGATGGCAATGGTGCTCATGATGTCTCCGAAACCTTGGGGCCTTACGGACCGGAGTGTCGCCGTCCGTGTGTTCAAGGATGAGGCCATTCACCCGGGGTTGGCGCATCACCTCCACCGAACCGCCGTACTGCTGCGCCCTCTCGGGGAAGGTCAGGGACGCAGCAGAGCCTTGATGGCGCGGCGCTCGTCCATGGCCTTGTAGCCCTCAGCGACCTCGTCCAGGGGCAGGGTGAGGTCGAAGACCTTGCCGGGATTGATACGGCCGTCGAAGACCCGCTGGATCAGATCGGGCAGATAGCCGCGTACCGGGGCCGGGCCGCCGCGCAGGCCGACGTGGGAGTAGAAGAGCTGCTCGCCGTCGATCGCCACACCGTGCGGGACGCCGACGAAGCCCACGTTGCCGCCGGGGCGGGTGGAGAGCAGCACCTGCTGCATCGACTCCGGGGTGCCCACGCACTCCAGGACCGAGTCGGCGCCGATGCCGCCGGTCAGTTCCTTCACACGGGCGACGCCTGCCTCGCCGCGCTCGGTGACGATGTCGGTCGCGCCGAACTCCAGGGCCAGCTTCTGCCGGGACTCGTGTCGGCTCATGGCGATGATGCGCTCGGCACCGAGCTCCTTGGCGGCGATGACGCCGGACAGACCGACCGCGCCGTCGCCGACGACGACCGCGGTGGACCCGAGCCGGACCTCGGCCGCCTTGGCGGCGTACCAGCCGGTGCCCTCACGTCGGACAGGGCCAGCAGGCTCGGGACCAGGCCGTCCGCCGACTGCTCGGGCGTGGCGACCAGGGTGCCGTCGGTCAGCGGGATGCGTACGTACTCGGCCTGGCAGCCGCCCACGAACTCCCGGTGCGGGCAGGAGGTGTGGTAGCCGGCCCGGCAGATCGGGCAGGTGTTGTCGGAGGCGAAGAAGGAGCCGATGACGAACTGCCCGGGCTTGACGGTCGATACGTCGCTGCCGACCTCCTCGACGATGCCGACGTACTCATGGCCGATCGGGTGCGGCTCGGTGACCGGGTTGATGCCGCGGTAGTCCCACAGGTCCGAGCCGCAGACGCAGGCCGCGACGGTGCGTATGACGGCGTCGGTGGAGTTGACGATCTTGGGGTCGGGAAGGTTCTCCACCCGGATGTCACCGGGTGCGTAGATCATGGTTGCGCGCATGTTGGCTTCTCAGTAGAGGGGTTAAGGGGCGAGTGCGGGCGTGAACGCTGTCTTGCCTCCGCTGTGTGGAACACGGAATATCGATGACATTCGAAAAACAATTCCGATCGTTTTCGCTCCGACCACTTCATCGACCTTGCCACCGCCTCGCGGGCTCGTAAAGGGGAGAGGGAGACCTGTGCGGGGGTGGCTTCGATCCGGTCGGCGACCTCGCGAACCTTGGTGGCGATGGCGAGGTTGGCCCGCAGGTTGTCCTGCTGGAAGCGCGGTAGACGTCGCCGGTGGTCGTTGCGCGGCAGTTGGTCGAAGGAGGCGAATCGGCCGGCGAGGAAGCCGCGGCCCAGAGGTGAGTACGGCAGGAGGCCGATACCGTGCTGCCGGCAGTACGGCAGGACCTCGGCCTGGACGTCGCGGGTCCACAGGGAGAACTCGGACTGCACGGTGGTGACCGGGTGCACGGCCTGAGCGCGCTGGATCTGCTCGGCGGTGACCTCGGACAGGCCCAGGTGGCGGGCCTTGCCTGCGGCGACGGCTTCGGCCATGGCACCCCAGGTTTCCTCGATGGGGACCTGGGGGTCGGCGCGGTGGAGCTGGTAGAGGTCGACATGGTCGGTGCCCAAGCGGCGCAGGCTGGCGTCGATGGAGGCACGGATGTGCTCGGGACGGCCGTCGCCGGCGAGGACCGGGAGGTTGTCGGGGCCGCCGGTGGGGTCGACGACCACCCGGCCGACCTTCGTGGCCAGCACCGCACTGTCGCGCCGGCCGGTCAGGGCCCGGCCGACGAGTTCCTCGTTGGTGTAGGGACCGTAGACGTCAGCGGTGTCGATCAAAGTCACGCCAGGTCGAGGGCTTGGTGTATGACGGAGATGGATGTCGCTTCGTCACGTGGGGCGGCCATGTCGTAGAGGAAACTCATTCCCATGGTGCCCAGGCCGATGACGCCGACCTGCGGTCCGCGGGTGCCCAGAGTGGTGTTACGCATACTGTGTTCTGCCTTCGTACCGGATCAGAGGGCTGCTGGGGCACAGCCCGTGAACGGGGAAAGGGTGCCGGGTCCGGGTGGACGCATCGCCGCACCCGGAGCCGGATTTCGACCCTGCCCAAACCCAACGGCACCGTCCCCAAGGTGCGTTGGTGCGTGAAGTGGCCCGGAGCAGAGATCGGCGACCGCGGTGCTAGCCGAGGCGGGATACCTGGTAGTGGCTGATGAGCCAATCGGCGTCCGAGCGCTTCAGCAGTACGAGCAGGTTGATGCTGACCGTGGGCCGGTCGGTGAACGAGAAGTCGACGGTCAGGTAGCCGAGCGCGGTGTCCTCGGAGAGGCGCCTGCTCTCCAGGATGCGGTAGGCGGCCGACAAGCCCGCGGGCTGGGATGCGTAGTAGTCGGCGACGCCCCGCCTTCCCACGCTGTACGGACGCAGCCCCTGGAAGATCGCGTCCTCGGTGAAGAGGGATGCGATCCGCTCCGGCTCGTGGTTGTCGACCCCTGCCTTCCACCGGTCGAGGACGTCATGCAGGATCGCTTCGATGTCTGTCGTGTCGGGCATCGGTGTTCTCCTTGTTCTCCTTCAGTGACCCGCGCTCATACCGCCGTCGACATGGAGGATTTCACCGGTGACGAACGGGGCGTTCTCCAAATAGACCACCGCGTCCACGATGTCGCTCTGCTCACCCATCCGGCCGACCGGGTGCAGGCCGGCAAGGACCTCATGGGCCTCCTCGGGGTGCATGGGGGTCCTGATGGTGCCGGGTGAGACGGCGTTGGTGCGGATGCCGCGGGTGGCGTATTCGATGGCGAGGGACTTGGTGGCGGACTGGAGGCCGCCCTTGGTCAGTGAGGCCAGTACGGAGGGGACGCGGGCGTCGGCGTTGTCGACCAGGCTGGTGGTGATGTTGACGATGTGCCCGCCGCCCTGGGAGAGCATCTGTTCGATGGCCAGCTGGGTGATGCGGAAGAAACCGTCGAGGTTCACACCGATCACGGCGGCGTAGTCGTCCCGGGTGTAGTCGGTGAAGGGCTTGGCGACGAAAATGCCGGCGTTGTTGACCAGGGTGTCGACGCGGCCGAACCGCTCGATGGCGGAGGCGATGACACGTTCGGCGGTGGCGGGGTCGGCGATATCGCCGGGGACGGTCAGGACGCCCGCGTCGTGGGACGGGGCGATGGTGCGCGAGGTGGCGACGACGGCGTAGCCGAGCTTGCGGTAGGCGTCGACGAGACCGGCGCCTATGCCCTGCGAACCGCCGGTGATGACTGCGACCTTCTGAGTACTCATGATGACCTTCTCTGGGATGGAGCCAAAGGGAACTAGCCGACCGGTCGACTATTGCGAACGTAGGCGGCTGACCAGGGGAAGTCAAAGGTCAGGAGGGGTTGGGCCGGGACCTGCTTCCTCGTGCCTGATAGGCACAGACTCCCAGCGCAGGTCGGTGCGGCGGTGGAGGTTACTGACGGTGGAGGTTACTGGCGCCGATACGGGTCGCCGTCGGGCAGCCAGACGCCCTCGCCGTCGATCCCGAGGTCGCCGACACCGTCACAGAGGGCGTCGACGACGGCGAGGACCGCGGTGCGGACTTCGTCGCGGCGCCACACCAGGGACCAGGTCCAGTGGATCCGCGGCGTGACGACGGGGCGTTGGACGAGGTCGGGCGGGAGCGGGGTGGTCTGCCCCTTGGGCGAGTTGATGACCGGGCGGCTGCTGCGGCGGACGTGGTCGAAGAAGGCGGGGCCGGTGATGCCGCCGTCGGAGATGTGCAGCGTGCGGGCCCCGGTGTCCTTGGCCAGTTGTTCGGCGTAGACGTTCCAGGACGACCAGGAGGTGATGTCGTCGTCCAGGAGGACGACGGTGTCCTCGGCGGTCACCTCGCTGGTGTCAGTGCCGGCGGCGACGGCATGGAGCCGGTCGGCGCCGATGAGCCGGGCGCGCAGGTTGCGCTTCTCCAGGTCCTCGGTGCGTACCCAGCACACGGCGAGGTCCAGGCTCCCGTCGGCGACCCGGGCGGCCTGGCTGTGCGAGGGGGCGACCCACGCGTCGATGTGGACCTGGGCCACGGCGGATGTGCGGGCGATCAGGTCCGTGGGGAGCCAGTTGACGTAGCCGAGCCGAACCGGTTCGGAGCCCGATAGCCGCCGCGCACGCCGCTGCAGGTCGTCGGCGCGTTCCAGCAGGGCGCGGGTGTGCGGGAGCAGGGCCGAGCCGGCCGGGGTGAGGGACACCGAACGGCGGTCGCGGTCGAACAGGCGGACCCCCAGGTCGCGTTCGAGCGCCTTGATCTGCTGGGACAGGGACGGTCCGGCGATCAGGAGCCGCTGGGCGGCCCGGCCGAAGTTCAGCTCCTCGGCTACGGCGACGAAGTAGCGAAGTTGGCGCAGCTCCACGCCCGCCATGGTACGTCGGTGAGAGGCCGTGCCTCCCAGGAGGGAGACGGCCGGTCGTGGCGTCGCGCCGGATGACATACGGATGATGGCGGCATGGAGACCCGAGGTGAAATGACCGCGGCGGCCGTGGCCGAGCCCGGCGGGCGGCGGGCCGCCGGGGCGGTCCGCGCGAGGGAACTGGCCGCGACCGGCAAGAGCGTACGACCGCCGCGCGCTCCCTCGGCCCGAGGAAGCGCTCCGCGCTTCTCGCCCTGGGGCCACGTTGCCCAAGCCGCCGCGGCGCTCGCCGCGGGCATGGGGGTCGGCCGGTTCGTCTACACCCCGATCCTCCCCCTGATGCACGCCCAGGCCGGACTGTCCGCGGGCTCGGGAGCCGATCTGGCCACCGCCAACAACATCGGCTACCTCATCGGCGCGCTCGCCGGCATCCTGGCCCCCGCACTGGTCCGCTCGCCCGTCCTGCTGCGCGCTTCCCTGATCGTGCTGACCGGCAGCCTGGCCGCGATGCCCGCCACCCACAGCACGGCGGTGTGGATCGTGCTGCGCCTGCTGGCCGGTGTCGCCAGCGCACTGATCTTCGTCATCGCCGTCAGCTCCCTCCACAGCCATCTGCGTGAGCACCCCGCCCACCTGCCCGGATGGGCCTTCGGCGGCGTGGGCGCCGGTATCGCCCTGTCCGGCCTTCTCGTCCTCGCCCTGCGTTCCATCGCCGACTGGCGGGCCGCCTGGTGGGCCTCGGCGGCCCTCGCCACCGTCCTCACGCTCGCCTCATGGAACCTGCGCCCCGAGCCGGCCCCCGAGACCCCCGCGGCCACCGGGGAACGGGGCAGGGCGGCGGTCGATGGGCCAAGGATCCGTACGCACCGCTGGTTCGGTGTGCTGTTCGCCTCCTACGGCCTCGAAGGCATCGGCTACATCGTCGCCGGAACCTTCCTCGTCGCCGCGATCGAGCAGAGCTCTCCGGGGTGGGTCGGCGGCGGCGCCTGGGTGCTGGTCGGGCTGGCGGCCGTACCGTCGTCGGCGCTGTGGGCATGGCTCGGACGCCGCTGGTCCCGCCCTGATCTGTTGCTCGTCGCGCTGGTCGTGCAGGCGGTCGGCATCGCGCTGCCGGCACTTGTCGGCGGTGTGGCGGCTGCCCTCGGCTCCGCGGTCCTGTTCGGCGCCACCTTCATCGGCGTCAGCAACCTCGCCCTCGCCACGGGGGCCCATCTGCGGTTTCCCCGCTCGGTCGCGCTGCTGACCGCCGGCTACTCCGTCGGGCAGATCCTCGGTCCGCTGGCCGTCGCGCCCCTGCTCCGCCACGGCTATCACCAGGCGCTGATCCTGGCCGCCGTCGTGGTCCTGGCAGCCGCCGCGGCCGCTGCCGTACTACGGATCGGCTTTCCGAACGGCGTCGGCGAGCGTTAGACGCCGGCCACGGTCTCGCGCGGCGCATGAGCGCCGAGCAGGGCAAGGCAGTTCGCCCACAAGGGACCCAGTTGCTGGGTGCTGTTGTAGAGCTTGGCGAACAACACCTGACCCTCGAGCTGGGCAACCACCGCCCGCGCCGCTTCCCGGGTGTCGGCCACCTCGACCTCCTGCCGCTCAAGAGCCTCGGCGATGACCGAGTCGACCATCTCGACCTGCGCCTCGAAGATCTCCTGCAGCCGGGTGCGGATGGCCTCGGTCTGGTTGCTCATCTCCAGGGTGAGGTTCCCGAACAGACACCCCGAGACGGTGCCGCAACTCTGCTGGGCGGTACGGAGGCCGACCTCCGTCTCCTCGAAGAGCCGGCGCAGCCGCAGCAGCGGTTGGGCGTCACGGCGTTGGGCGTCGCTGCTGAGTGCGGTTGTCCAGGTGCGCTTCTGACCGGCCCAGTGCTCATCGATGACGGCCAGCGCCAGGGACTCCTTCGAATCGAAGAAGTAGTAGAAGCTCCCCTTGGGCACACCGGCCGTCCGGCAGATCTCGGCCACGCCCAGCGCCGAGTAACCATGCGTCTCGATGAGCGACCGAGCGGCGCTCAGAATTCTCTCGCGAGCATCACTGGTCCGTCCCATGGAGTCAGTTTACGACCGGTCGTCTATTACTCCTGCGGGAAATCGTCGACAATCCTACTGTTGACAGTTGCGTGTAGGCGTGGCCATGCTGCGACTACCCCCGGAAACCTGGAGTCCCACCCCCACACAAGGAGTCGCCTCGCCATGACCAGCCTGTCCCCGCAGCTGCGCCAAGCCACCCCCGTCACCGCCGAACGCGGCGAAGGCGTCTATCTCTACGGCACCGACGGCCGCCGCTACCTCGACTTCACCGCCGGTATCGGCGTCACCAGCACGGGGCACTGCCACCCGCGCGTCGTCGCCGCGGCCCAGGAGCAGGTGGGCAAGCTCATCCACGGCCAGTACACGACCGTGATGCACCAGCCGCTGCAGCGGCTCGTCGAACGGCTCGGGGATGTGCTGCCCGCCGGCCTGGACAGCCTGTTCTTCTCCAACTCCGGCAGTGAGGCCGTCGAAGCGGCGCTGCGGCTGGCCCGGCAGGCCACCGGCCGCCCCAACATCGTGGTCTTCCACGGCGGTTTCCACGGGCGCACCGTCGCGGCCGCCACCATGACCACGTCCGGCACCCGCTTCCGCACCGGGTTCTCCCCGCTGATGTCGGGCGTCGCCGTCGCCCCGTTCCCCACCGCCTTCCGCTACGGATGGGACCAGGAGACGGCGACCCGCTTCGCGCTCACCGAGCTCGACTACCTGCTGCAGACCGTCACCGCGCCCCAGGACACCGCGGCCTTCGTCGTCGAGCCCGTGCTCGGCGAAGGCGGCTACATCCCCGCCGACCCGGCCTTCCTGAGCGGGCTGCGCGAGCGCGCCGACCGCCACGGCATCGTGCTCGTGGTGGACGAGATCCAGACCGGTTTCGGCCGCACCGGCCGCTACTGGGGCCACGACCACGCCGACGACGTCCGCCCGGACATCATCACCATCGCCAAGGGGCTGGCCAGCGGATTCCCGCTGTCCGGCATCGCCGCCTCGCAGGAGCTGATGAGCAAGGCGTACCCCGGCTCGCAGGGCGGCACCTACGGTGGCAACGCCGTGGCGTGCGCGGCCGCGGTCGCCACCCTCGACGTGATCCGGGACGAGAAGCTGGTGGAGAACGCCGACGCCATGGGGCGGCGGCTGCGCGCCGGCCTGGAAGAGGTCGCCCGCACCACACCGGGCATCGCCGACGTCCGCGGACTGGGCCTGATGCTCGGCAGCGAGTTCGTCACCGCCGACGGATCCCCCGACCCGGACACCGCCGCCCGGGTGCAGCAGGCCGCCGCAGCCGAGGGGCTGCTGCTGTTGCTGTGCGGCCCCTGGAACAGTGTCGTACGCATGATCCCGGCGCTGGTCATCGACGAGACCGCCGTCGACGAGGGACTGCGCGCCTGGCGGGCCGCCGTCGAGGCGGGCACGGCCGCCACGTCATGACCGGCACCACCCCCTCTCCGGCCACCACTGCGGACCTGGCGGAGGCCCTGCGCCGGGAGGTGCCGTCCCTGCGGGTCGACACCTCCGGCGGCAGGCGCGCACAGTACGCGTACGACGCGTCGAACTACCGTGTGCCGCCCCTGGCCGTGGCGTTCCCCGCCGACGCCGACGAGGTCGTCGGCGCGCACAAGGTCTGCCACCGGCTCGGCGTGCCGGTCACCTCCCGCGGCGCGGGCACCAGCATGGCCGGCAACGCCGTCGGCGCCGGTCTCGTCCTGGACCTGTCCCGCCACCTGCGGCGCGTCCTGGACATCGACGCGGACGGGCGGACCGCGCGTGTCGAGGCCGGAATCGTCCTCGACGACCTCCAGGACGCCGCCGCCCCGTACGGGCTGGTCTTCGGCCCCGATCCGTCCTCGCACAGCCGCTGCACCATCGGCGGCATGATCGGAAATGACGCGTGCGGCAACCACTCCGTGCGCTACGGCCGTACCGGCGAGCACCTGGTCGCCCTCGACCTGGTCCTGGCCGACGGCACCCGCGCCATCGCCGACCGGGACGGACTGCGCGCCGTGGACGAGGCGGGCCGGGAGCGGGTGGCGGAGCTGACGGCCGGCCTGCGCGCCATCGTCGAGGCCAACCTGGCGGCGATCCGGCTGACGCTCGGCCGGATTCCGCGCCAGGTCTCCGGCTACCAACTGCAGCATCTGCTGCCGGAGCACGGTTTCGACGTCGTACGTGTCCTCGCCGGCACCGAGGGGACCTGCGCCACGGTGGTGTCCGCCACCGTACGGCTGATGCCCAAGCCACCGGCCGCGCTGCTGGTGGCGCTCGGCTACGACGATGTCGTCGACGCGGCCGAGGATGTGCCGCTCATCCTGAAGTTCTCCCCGGCCGCCGTCGAAGGACTGGACGAGGCGATCGTGGCCACGATGCGACACCGCCGGGGCGCCGCCTCGGTGACCGGACTGCCCGAAGGCCGGGCATGGCTGTACGTCGACCTCGACGGGGAGGAGCCACAGCAGGTCGCCGCGGAGGCCGAACACCTCCTGGACGAGCTGAAGGCGGCGGGCCGGATGGTGTCCGGCCGTCTGATCACCGACCGCTCCGAGCGGGCCTCCCTGTGGCGGGTGCGTGAGGACGGCGCGGGGCTTGCCGCCCGGCTGACCGACGGCAGCGCGTCGTGGCCCGGCTGGGAGGACGCGGCCGTCGCCCCCGACCGGCTGGCCGGCTATCTGCGCGACTTCCGCGCCCTCATGGCCGACCACCGGCTCACCGGTGTGCTGTACGGACACTTCGGCGCGGGCTGCGTCCACGTACGGATCGACTTCCGCCCCGACACCGACGACGGCCGGGCCGCCATGCGCGCCTTCCTCACCGACGCCGCCCGGCTCGTCGTACGGCACGGAGGAACCCTCTCGGGCGAACACGGCGACGGCCGGGCCCGCGGCGAGTTGCTGTCGGTGATGTACGACCGGCCGATGCTGGAAGCCTTCGCGGCGTTCAAACACGCCTGGGACCCTGACGGACTGCTCAACCCGGGCATCCTCGTCGACCCCCGCCCACTGGACGCGGACCTCGCTCTCGACACCGGCCGCACCACCACCCCCTCGACGGTGTTCGCCCTGCTCGAAGACCCGGACGGCATCGCGGGAGCCGCGAACCGCTGTGTCGGAGTGGGCCGCTGCCGCAGCCACAGCGGCGGTGTCATGTGCCCCAGCTACCGGGCCACCGGCGATGAACAGCACTCCACCCGCGGCCGGGCGCGGACCCTCCAGGAGATGCTGCGCGGCGCACTGCCCGGCGGGTGGCGCTCCCGCGAGACGCGCGAAGCGCTCGATCTGTGTCTGTCGTGCAAGGCATGCTCCAGCGACTGCCCGGTCGGCGTCGACATGGCGACCTACAAGTCGGAGTTTCTGCACCACCACTACCGGTGGCGCCCCCGCCCCCGCTCGCACTACTCGCTCGGCTGGCTGCCGCTGTGGGCGGCGCTCGCCGGACGTATGCCCAAGCTGGTCAACGCGGTGATGGGCAGCCGCCTCGGCCCCTGGATCGCCCGCCTGGGCGGGGTCACCACCAAGCGGAGCCTGCCCGCCTTCCACGGGTGGCGCGCATGGCGGCGCGGTCTGGCCGCCGGGCCGGCCGAAGAAGCCACGTCCGCGGTGCTCGTGGTCGACTCCTTCACCCGGGCATTCCGCCCCGAGCTGGCGGGAGCCGCGTCCCGGGTCCTCGCCGAGGCCGGGCTGCCCACCCGGGCACGCGGCGACATCTGCTGCGGCCTGACCTGGATCACCACCGGCCAGCTCGGCATCGCCCGCCGCGTACTGGCACGCACCGCCGCCGCACTCGACACACCAGAGGGTGGACCCATCGTGGTCACCGAACCCAGCTGCGCCGCCACCCTCGCCAAGGACCTGCCGGAGCTGGTGGACAGCGACGCGGCACGCCGTGTCGCCGCCCGGGTGCGCACCTTCACCGGGGCGCTCGCCGAGCGCGTGGCCGCGGGGTGGCGCCCCGGTCACGTACCCGACGAGGTGGTTCTGCAGACCCACTGCCACCAGTACGCGGTGTTCGGCGCCGGACAGCAACGCCATCTGCTGCGCGACCTGGGCATCGAGAAGATCACCGAGGCCACCGGCTGCTGCGGGGTGGCCGGCAACTTCGGCTTTGAACACGATCACTACGACGTGTCGCTCGCCGTGGCCGACCAGGCCCTGCGCCCGCGGCTGGAAGCCGCCGACCCCGGCACACCGGTCCTGGCCGACGGATTCAGCTGCCAGATGCAGATCGAGCACCTGGTCGGAGACGACCGCCCCGGCGCCACACATCTGGCGCAACTCCTGGACGACGCCCCATCCCCTTCGCGTACCTGAGGTTTGGAGACACGACATGGCCGACATCAAGACGGACGTCATCGCGAACGTTCCGCGGCAGCTGTTCATCGCGGGCCAGTGGGTACCGGCGGCCGACGGCCGTACCTTCGGTGTGGAGAACCCCGCCACCGAGACACAGCTGTGCGAGGTCGCCGACGGTGGCGCCGCCGACAGCGCCCGCGCCGTCGAGGCCGCGGTGGCCGCCCAGGCATCCTGGGCCCGCACCGCGCCGCGGGCACGCAGCGAGATCCTGCGCCGCGCCTACGAGCTGCTCATGGAGCGCACCGACGAGCTTGCCATGCTGATGACCCTGGAGATGGGCAAGCCGCTCGCCGAGGCGCGCGGCGAGGTGGCGTACGCCGCCGAGTTCTTCCGCTGGTTCTCCGAAGAGGCCGTGCGTATCGACGGCGGCATGACGACCACACCCGACGGCCGCAACCGCGTCCTGGTCATGCGGCAGCCGGTCGGCCCCTGCATGCTGATCACGCCGTGGAACTTCCCGCTGGCGATGGGCACCCGCAAGATCGGGCCCGCGGTGGCCGCCGGCTGCACGATGGTCCTCAAGCCGGCGCCCCAGACCCCGCTGTCCAGCCTCGCGCTGGCCGGGATCCTCCAGGAGGCCGGGCTGCCCGACGGTGTGCTCAACGTCGTCACCACCACCCGCGCCCAGGATGTGGTCGAACCGGCCCTGCGCGGCGGCCGCATCCGCAAACTGTCCTTCACCGGCTCCACCGCCGTGGGCCGGCTGCTGCTCGCCCAGTGCGCGGACACGGTGATCCGGACCTCCATGGAGCTGGGCGGCAACGCCCCCTTCATCGTCTTCGAGGACGCCGATATCGACGTGGCCGTCGAAGGCGCCATGGTGGCGAAGATGCGCAACATGGGTGAGGCGTGCACGGCGGCCAACCGCCTGTTCGTCCACCATTCCATCGCGGACGAGTTCGCCAAGCGCCTCGCCACGCGTATGGCCGCCCTCAGCGTGGGCCCGGGCACCCGCGACGGAGTCCAGGTCGGCCCCCTCATCGACGCCGCCAGCAAGCAGAAGGTCACCTCGCTCGTCGAGGACGCGGTCGCCAAGGGCGCCAAGGTCGTCGCCGCCGGTGACGCGCCGCAGGACGCCGGCCATTTCTACCCGCCGACCGTACTGGCCCAGGTCAGCACGGACAGCGCCATGCTGACCACCGAGATCTTCGGACCCGTGGCCCCGGTCATCGCCTTCGACGACGAGGACGAGGCCGTACGCCTGGCCAATGACACCGAGTGGGGGCTCGTCGGCTATATCTTCACCCAGGACGTCGACCGCGCCCTGGACATCGGCGAGCGGCTGGAGGTGGGTATGGTCGGCCTCAACACGGGCCTGGTCTCCAATCCGGCCGCGCCCTTCGGCGGGGTCAAGCAGTCGGGCCTGGGCCGGGAAGGCGGGCGTGTGGGCATCGAGGAGTTCTTGGAGTACAAGTACATCGCCACACCCGTGCGGGACCGGTCCGTGTCATGAGTACCGCCATGCCGGTCAGAGGTGGCGGGACGCCGCAGCCAGCACAGCCGCGAAAGGGATCAGGGAACGTGTCGCAGCCGGGACTCGAGGAGCTCACCCCCGTCAACCCGCGGACCACTTCCGAGATCATCGCCGACCGGCTGCGGGGTCAGATCGTCTCCGGCGCGTTCGCGCCGGGCAGCAGGATGATCGAGCCGCAGCTGGCGACCCGGCTGGGCGTCAGCCGCGGGCCCGTACGGGAAGCGCTCCAGCGCCTGGTGCAGGAGGGGCTGCTGACCAACATCCCCAACCGGGGCGTGTTCGTCGTCGAGCTGGACGCCGCCGACATCAGGGACATCTACACCGCCCGGCGTGCCATTGAGCGCGAAGCGGCCACCCAGCTGCACCGGAGCAAGTCCCAGGCCCACCTGGACCGGCTCGCGGCCGTCGTCGACGAGATGCGCTCCCTGGCCGGACAGGGTGACAGCCGTCTCGTCGCCGAGCAGGACCTGGCCTTCCACAGCGCTCTCGTCGACGCCGCCGAGAGCCCGAGACTCAGCAGGATGTTCACCACGCTCCTCGCCGAGACTCGGATCTGTCTGGGCAGCCTGATGGACTTCTACCCGGAGCAGCACCTGCTCGTCGCCGAACACCAGCAGCTGGTGGCCCTGCTCCAGGGCGAGGACGAACAGGCCCTGCTGGACGCCGTCAACGCGCATCTGGACTCGGCGGTGCGTGACCTGACACGCGCCGACGAGAGCTGAAGACACCGCCGCCGTCCGCGGTGCGCCCGCCAACCTCTTGGGAGAGCCGCATGCCCGATCAGTCCGCCACCGCCCTCAGGGCCGCCCAGTTGCAGGCAGCCGCCCGCGACCATCTGCTCCTGCACTTCGGCCGGCACGCGAACCTGCGCAACGGGCAGGGAGTGTTCCTGCCCGACCGGGCCGAAGGCGTCTACGTCCACGACGCGGCCGGGAAACGCTATATCGACGGGCTGTCCGCCCTGTTCTGCGCCCAGCTCGGCTACTCCTACGGACCCGAGTTCGCCAAGACGGCCGAAGAGCAGCTGAACCGCCTGCCGTTCAGCACCCTGTGGAACATCGCGCACCCCGCCGCCATCGAGTTGTCCGAACGACTCGCCGCGCTGGCCCCCGACGGCATCAACCGCGTGTTCTTCACCTCCGGCGGTTCGGAGTCCGTGGAGTCCGCGTGGAAGCTCGCCCGCATGTACCACGTGGCGCAGGGCCAACCGCAGCGCACCAAGGCCATTGCCCGTCACACCGCCTACCACGGCCAGACCATGGGCGCCCTCGCGCTGACGGGCATTCCGGCGCTCAAGGAACCCTTCGGCGCACCGGCCATCGAGGTCACCCATGTGCCCAACACCAACCGCTACCGCACCACCGACGCCGACGAGGACGCCTTCACCCAGCGGCTGCTGGCCGAGACCGAGGCGGCGGTGCTGGCGGCCGGCCCGGAGAACGTGGCCATGCTGATCGCCGAACCCGTGCAGAACGCCGGTGGCTGCTTCACACCCCCGGCGGGCTACTGGGCAGGGCTGCGCGCGATGGCGGACCGGTACGGATTCCTCCTGGTCGCCGACGAGGTCATCACCGGCTTCGGCCGTATCGGCGAGTACTTCGCGGTGTCCAAGTACGGCGCCGTCCCCGACATGATCACCACGGCCAAGGGGCTCACCTCGTCCTACGCCACGCTCGGCGCCGTCCTGGTCTCCGACAAGGTGTCCGAGCCCTTCTACGACGACGGCGTGACACTCCTGCACGGCCTGACCTTCGCCGGCCATCCGGTCGCCGCCGCCACCGCCCTGACCAACCTCGACATCTTCGAACGAGACGGTGTCCTGAACAACGTCCGGTCCCTGACCGGGCACCTCCACAAGCGGCTCACCGAACTGACCGAGCTGAGCATCGTCGGCGACGTACGCGGCGACGGCTTCTTCTGGGCCCTCGAACTCGTCGCCGGACCGGACGGCGAGCGCTTCGACGCCGATCGCAAGGACGAACTGATCAAGCAGTTCCTCCCCGCCCGCATGCGCGACCTCGGACTCCTGGCCCGCGCGGACGACCGCGGCGACCCAGTCGTACAGATCGCTCCGCCCCTGATCGCCACCCAGGAAGAACTCGACCACATCGTCGACCTGCTGGGCCAGACCCTGACCGACGCGGACCGACACTTCCGCCACGGCCGCTGAGCCGCCGCTTGTCAGTTCGATCTGGTAGACACGTGCCACGCCCCAATCCGCCTCATCGGAGGCCGGGGCGTCGGCCCAGGGGCGGGCTACAACGATACGGGGAGACGGCGTGTACAGCTTCTACGTGTTCGAAGGATCATTTCACCAGGGCGGCGGTGGATGGGAGGACATCGAGGTCAGTCACAGCCTTCCCGCGATCCAGCAGGCCGCGGTCGAGTACATCCGGCTCGGTAACTGGGCCGGGGCGAGGGACGACTTCCTCGTCAGGGTCTACCAGGCAGGGCAGTTGGCGATGGAGGTGGACCTCTACCCATTCCTCCAGGTCAAGGTCCCCGAACTCACCATGATCAGCTTCGGGAGCGGCGGGCGGCCGCACGGGGGAGAGCCCGAACCCGGAAGCGAGTACGAAGAGGAGATGGACGATTACGAGCCCGGTGAATGGATCGAGTTCTACCTCCATAACGTCTTCCAGGCGATCGTGGAAGAGGAAGCCGACGACATCGAGGTGACGATCGACTGGGCACGCCTCGCGCTCCCCGAGTTGAAGCAGCCGGTACTTCCTGACGGGAAAGGCGTCTATGTCCGGCAGATCCAGGGGAACAAATCGGCATGGCGAGAGGCCATTACGGTCGATGACGATGTCGACCCGGATGACGACCTCGAGGAACGGTTCGGGTACGGCCGATACCTCACCTGCGGCTACAACTCCATCGACCTCTGATCAGGTTTTCGAAGAACCGGCGGTCTGCGGGCCAGGACATCCACCACACACTCCCCTCCGGAGCGGTAATCGGCCCACATGTGGGCACTCGGGACCGCATCAAGACTGGCAACAGCCCGGGATGAGGACGGGAGAGGAGCCGGCGATGACGATTCTTCCCACCGCGTACGCACCCTCGTCGTACTGGATGTCGTCGGCGCCGGGACCGTCCTTCCCGGCGCTTGAGCCCGGCTGGGAGGGCGCCACTCCGGATGTCGAGGTCGCCGTGGTCGGCGGCGGTGTCGCGGGTATCTGCACGGCCTGGGAGCTGGCGCGCGCCGGACGCCGGGTGGCGCTGGTGGAGGCGGGCCGGCTGGCCGCCGGGGCCACGGGCCACACCACGGCCAAGCTCTCCGCCCTCCAGGGCCTGGCGTACCAGGACATCCGCACCGCACGAGGGGAGGAGGCGGCCCGGCGCTACGCCACGTCGCAGACCGACGCCGTGGACCGGGTGCGGCAGGTGGCCGCCGAGCTCGGGATCGACTGCGATCTTGAGGAGCGCCCCGCCGTCACCTACGCCGAGGGCGAGGAGACCGTGGAGAAGGTACGGGCCGAGGCGGAGGCCGCCTCGGCAGCCGGGCTGAAAGCCTCGTTCACGACCGGGACCGACCTGCCCTTCCCGGTCGCGGGGGCGGTGGAGGTCGCGGGGCAGGCGCAGTTCCACCCGCGCAAGTACCTGCTGGCACTGGTGGAGGATCTGGTCGCGCGAGGCGGTCTGGTCTTCGAGCACTCACGCGTGACGGGTCTCAGCGAGGGCCATCCGTGCCGTCTGACCACCGATCGCGGAGCGCGGTTGCGGGCCCGCGACGTGGTGGTGGCCACGGCCTATCCCATCTTCGACCGAGCCCTGCTCTTCCCCCGTCTGGAAGTGAAACGGGAACTGGTCATCGCCGCGGTGCTCCCCTCCGACCGCGCCCCGCACGGCATGTATCTCACCCCCGAGGACGGCACCCGCTCGGTGCGCACCGCGCCGTACCGGCCGGGACGGCGGTTGCTCATTGTCACCGGGGAGAAGTTCACCCCCGGCGCCGGTGACGTCGAACGGCGCTACGCGCGGCTGATCGACTGGACGCAGGGTCGTTTCCCCGGCGCCGAACCCGCCTTGCGCTGGGCGGCGCAGGACAACTGGACCACCGATCATGTGCCCTACGTGGGCCCGCTGCACCCCGCCTCCCGTCATGCCTTCGTGGCCACGGGGTTCGCCGGGTGGGGCCTGACCGGCGGCGTACTGACCGGTCGGCTGCTGGCCGCGCGGCTCACGGGACGGCCCTTGCCGTGGCAGGGCCTGTACGATCCGCGGCGGCTGCATCCGGTACGGGAGGCGCCCGCGCTGCTGAGGTTCCAGGCCACCGCCGCGCGCCACTTCATCGCCGACCGGCTGTCTGCCGACGGCGCCGACGCGGTACGGGACATCCCGCCCGGTGGCGGGGCGGTCGTCCGCCTCGGCGGGCGGCAACGGGCCGTCCACCGCGATGAGCGGGGCGAGTTGCACGCGCTGTCCGCCCGCTGCACCCACCTGGGCTGTCTGGTGCGGTTCAACGACGCCGAGCGGACCTGGGAGTGCCCCTGTCACGGCTCGCGGTTCGCCGTCGACGGCCATGTGCTGCAGGGCCCGGCGGTACACCCGCTGAAGCGGATCGAGGAGCACGAGCAAGGGGCGGCGCGTCAGGCCGAGGGCGACGGGGAAGGCACGGAGTGAGACCATCGCCGCGGCCGACGGCGCGAGAGCACGGACCAGGTCCTCGGGCCGGCCAAGGCCCGGGCCCGGTGCCCTCTGGTAGCGGGTAGCGGGAAGCGGGTCAGCTGCCGAGCCGACTCCTCAGCAGCTGTTTGCCCAGCTCAGCACCCTTGCGACTGTCGGCCTGGGCCTTGCGGAACAGTTCCGCGACATCGGTGTCCTTCTCGCGTTCCGCGTCCTGGATGTAGGTCTCCATCCGCAGTGCGTTGCTCAGGCACGCCTCGACGTACCAGATGAGGTTGTAGTCCTTGTCCTTGGTGCCGGTGGCCTCGCCGGTTTCGGCGGTGTGGGTCATGGTCGTCTCTCCACTTTCGTGAGATGTGGTGGTGCGGTCGGCGGGGCTCCGCCCGCCGACCGCACTTCGCCGGGTGCCCCTGATCGCCATGGTGATTCCTGACGAATCCGCCGGCGCTGCTCGGTTCTTCACACGGCGGTCCGTCGCCCCTCTTCGGTCGCCCGGTGGGCCGTTTTTCCCCCGGCCGGCGGGGCACCCGTGGCCCATGGACCAAACGGAGGCTCCCGTTCTGGAGGCCCTTGCCCGGTATCACGGGCGTGGGGCCTTCCCGTTCACTCCGCCCGGACACAAACAGGGCAGGGGCGTCGCCCCGGAGGCCCGCGAGGTTCTGGGCGATGAGGTGTTCCGCGCCGACGTGCTCGCCTTTGGCGGCCTGGACGACCGGCTGAGGTCGGGCCGTGTGCTGGAGCGGGCGGAGGAGCTGATGGCGGAGGCGGTCCACGCCGATCACACATTCTTCTCCACGTGTGGCAGCTCGCTCTCGGTCAAGGCCGCGATGCTTTCGGCCGCCGGTCCTCACGAGACACTGCTGGTAGGCCGTGACGCGCACAAGTCAGTGATCTCCGGCTTGGTCATCTCCGGTGTTCGCCCCGTCTGGGTGGAGCCGCGATGGGATGGTGCACGCCATATCGCCCATCCTCCTTCGGCCGAAGCCTTCGAGAGGGCGTTCGCGGAACACCCGGAGGCCATGGGAGCTCTCGTGACCAGCCCGACACCGTACGGCGCCTGCGCCGATCTGGAAAGGATCGCGGAGGTATGCCACCGAGCCGGTGGTCCGTTGATCGTCGACGAGGCATGGGGAGCACACTTGCCGTTCTGCTCAGACCTGCCGGCCTGGGCGATGGACGCGGGCGCCGACGTCTGCGTGACCAGCATCCACAAGATGGGCAGCGGCCTGGAACAAGGCTCGGTGTTTCATCTGCAAGGCGACCTTGTCGACCCCACCCTGCTGAAGTCCCGCGCCGATCTCTATGATCGGCGCGGCACTGCGCCGGGCGCATGCGGTACGCGCGGAGATCGAGGCCGTCGACGGGTTGCATGTGGACGGCCGTAGCGATTACGTGGGTCCCGGCCTGGCCACCGACTTCGATCCGCTGCCGGTCGTCATCGACCTCACCGGCCTCGCCATGAGCGGCTACCGGGCGGCCGACTGGCTTCGGGAACACCATGACGTCAACGTCCACCTTGCCGACCACCGGCGGATCAGCACCCAGCTGACCCACGCGGACGACGCCTCGACGACCGGCGCCCTGCTCACGGCGCTGCGCGACCTCGCCGCCCACGCGGACGATCTGCGGCCCGCCCCAGAGGTAGCCGTGCCGACACCGTGCGAATTGCGGATGGAACAGTGCTGCCTGCCACGAGACGCCTACTTCGGTTCCGTCGAGGACATCCCCCCGGACCGTGCGGAGGGCCGGGTGGCAGCCGAGATGATCACTCCCTATCCACCGGGTATACCGGCCGTATTGCCCGGCGAGGTGCTGAGGCAGCCGGTCCTGGACTATCTGTGCACCGGAGTGAAGGCCGGGATGAACCTCCCCGACGCGGCCAATCCCGGTCTGCACACCGTCCGCGTCCTGATCGAAGAGGCCGGCGCCGACTGACCCACAGCCCGGCAGCAACGATCCCGGCCGAGGTCCCGGACCGGGAACGCGTCCGGCAGGGCCGGCGTCAGGCGCGCGACACCACCCGCGTGCGATTGGCGGACTTCGTCGCATCCGGTTATGGACCGGAAATCGCGGGGACACGGAACCGGCGAAGACGCCGCTGACCGCCCGCGGCCATCGCGCACTCAAATCAGACTCACATCTGAAAGGTCGGACTGCCATGCTGATGGCACACCCAGTGGTGTTGCGTAATCTCATCCAGCAGTACGAAACCCTTCAAGCACTGCATGCGGAAGCGGGTGGCCCCGAAATTCGGCAGCGCATGGACGACGTGGCTTACACCCTGTGCATCTCGACCGGGACTCGGGATGTGGACACTGCTCTGGTCGCCGCCCGGTACCAGCTCCCCGGCGCTCGTGTGTATGACGACTCCGTCGTGGACTGCTGAGAAATCCACGTGAGAGGAAGACGATGTTGATCTGTTTCCGACCCTGGCGGTCGGGTGACTCGCCGGGCTGAGACAGAAGCCCCACGAGGAGGGAAGCCGCCATGAGCGACGCGAAGATGGAACGCAGGCTCGCAGCCCAGATGCCGGAGGGGGACGTGGTCGGGATCTTGTTGGAACAGCACGCCCGGATACGGGATCTCTTCGCGGATGTGAAGGGCGCGGAGGGCGACCACAAGCAACAGGCGTTCGATGAGTTGAGGGCCCTGCTGGCGGTGCACGAGACGGCCGAGGAAATGATCGTACGGCCGGTCGCGCGGGAGACCGCCGGGAAGCAGGAGGCCGATGCCCGCAACCATGAGGAGGAAGAAGCGAACAAGGTGCTCGCCTCGCTGGAGAAGATGGATGTCACCAGCGCCGAGTTCGACACCCGCCTGGCGGAGTTCGAACGAGCCGTGGTGGACCATGCCGAGCACGAGGAGAACGAGGAGTTCCCCGCGGTGCACGAAGGGCGTACGGAGGACCAGCTCCGGCGCATGGGCACCATGCTGCGCGCGGCCGAGAAGATCGCACCGACCCACCCGCACCCCTCGGCGGCGGGGTCACCCGCGGCCCAGTGGAGCGTGGGCCCGTTCGCGTCCCTCGTGGACCGCACACGTGACGCGATCAACGCCGCCATGCCGAGCCGCTGAGGACTTCCGGCCGAACGGTCATGAGCGTCACGAGCCGCGCAGGGCGCCGAGCCGACGCCGGGCCGGGCCCAGGGCCCGGCCACGGCCGGTGATCCCGGACCAGGGGCGGGCGCGGGCCTGGTCGGCGGCGTTGGCGATGGTCCAGCGGCGGGGGCCCGGGTCGTCGAGCTGCTCCCAGGTGATCGGCACGGCGACGGGGGCGCCGGGCCGGGCCCGTACCGTGAAGGGGGCGACGGCGGTCTGCGCGTAGGCGTTGCGCTGTATGTCGAGGTAGAGCCGGTCTCCGCGGTCCTGCTTGCGGGCGGCTGTGGTCAGCCGGTCGGGGTGCTCGGCGACGAGCAACTCCGCTGCGTCCCGGGCGAAGGCGCGTACCTCGTCGAAGCCGTGACGTCCGTTGAGGGGCACGACGACGTGCAGTCCGCGCGAACCCGTGGTCATCAGGACCGATGGCAGCCGCAGCTCGCCGAGCAGTTCGCCCAGCCATCGGGCGGCCTCGCGCACCGTGCCGAAACCGTCCCTGGAAGTGTCGGCGGGATCGAGGTCGAAGACCATCAGGTCCGGACGGTCGAACTGCTCGCGCCGCGCCAGCCAGCGGTGCAGGGTCAGACATGCCTGGTCGGCGAGGAAGGCGAGGGTGGCGGAGTCGTCGCAGACGGTGTGGCAGACGGTGCCGTCCTCCTTCGGCACCTCGACCCGGGTGATCCACTCCGGATAGTGCGCGGGGGTGTTGTTCTGCATGAACAAAGGCCCGTTGACGCCGTCCGGATGCCGCTCCAGCATCAGCGGGCGGCCCCGCAGATGCGGCAGCATGGAGGCGGCGACGGACCGGTAGTACGCGACGAGGTCTGCCTTCGTGTACTCCTTGCCGCCACCGTCCTCGTCCGGGGGGAACAGCACTTTGTCCGGCCGGTGGACCTCGATGGTGCGGCGTCCGGCGCGCACGGTGCGTACGTCGCGGCCGCCGCTTTTGTCGTCGTGCTCCATGGTCGCCGAGTTCCCGTTGTCGCCGACCCATAACGCCGCCGGGGTGCGCCCGGAGGATGAGGTGGCCGGTGGCGGGGTACCCGGCGGGCGAGCGTGGCGACCGGCGCCGCCCGAGCGTGGAGGGGGCTCATCATGGCCCAGCGCGTACGCGACCTCATGGCCGACGTTCCCAGGACCGTCGGACCACAGGAGTCGGTGGCATCCGTGGCCCGGCTGATGCGGGACCAGGGGGTCGGCGCGGTCCTGGTGATGGACCGCGACCGGCTGAGGGGCTTGGTCACCGACCGCGACCTGGTGGTCGGGGCTCTCGCGGACGGGGCGGACCCCGAACGGACGGCTGTGATCCGTACCGTGCGTGAGGACCTGGTGACCGTCGGCGCGGACGACGACGTCGACCAGGTCGTCAAGGCGATGCGGGAACACGCGGTCCGGCGGGCCCCGGTCGTCGACGGAGACGGGAAGCCCATCGGCAGCGTCCGCCTCAGCGATCCGGCGACCGAGGAGACCCCGGAGCCGTCGCATGCCCGCATCGTGGCACCGACCCCTGACCTCCACGGCGGCCCCGGACCCAGGTGATCCGTCGCCGCCGGGCATTCGATGCGGGCGGGCGGGTACTGGGGACGGATGCACACGACACAGACGGGCACGGCACATGAGCAGATGGCCGCTGCCGGGTCGGTGGCAGGGGCAGTCGTCATCGTCCTGTGCGGTCTCCTCATCACGGGCGCGCCGGTGTGGACCGTGCCACTCGGCATCCGGGTGCGACGTCGAGAGCCCGCACCACCCGAGCGCGCCGAGCAGCCAACGCTGCCCGAGTCGGGGCCGGTGCGCGAGGAGCGGCAGATGCGCGAACCGAGCGAGGTGCCCCGTGCCACGGGGAAGAGGGACCGGCCCACCCCGCACGAACTCGGGAACGCGCCGAGCAGGCCGCGCGAGGACCAGACCCGCCCCGACTGGAACCCCGGATCCAGCGGATCCTTCGGAAGCGGGGGCAGCGACACGACATGATGACCGCGCCTTGCTCGCGTGCGGCGTCCAGAGCGCGGCCCGCGCCCGCGCGCGGCACCTCCGACGGGGGTAATCCGCGGCGCGGTGACGGGGCGGCCGGGGCCGTGCATGTGAGCCTGTGGGCCGGTACCCGGCGGGCAGGAGGTGGGGAGACGGTGGCGCGACGGCTGATGACGGGCGCCGAACTCGTCGGCTGGTGGACCGGGTTGGTCCTGCTGTGCCTACCGATGCGTGCGATGTGCCATCACGGCCCGCCCACCGCTGACGGTCTGTGAGCGACGGCAACGCAGCCGCGCCCTGCAGATACGCATCCAAGAGCTTGAGGACTCCCTCGGCCTCACCCGCACGTCATCCCGCCGGGCGCCGCCCCGCAGCGTCACCCCGTGGTGGGTCCGCAGCCGATGGATCTCCCACCACGCGATGGCCGTCACCGTGGCCGGGCCGCCGATGAGCAGCCAGGGCGTGACGAGAAGTGCGAACCATAGGACGCGCCGCTGCTCGGTATGGTTCGGCCCGCGCGCGGCACGGTGGACGGCGCGCCGAGCATGGCGCGCTTGGTGGCGACTTCGTCGAGGTGGAAGTCGGTGCCCCCCGCCCCGGCGGAGCCGGACCCGTGAGTCGGGGCCGGGCCGGGGCGGGCGGCGGGGTGGTGTGCGGTGTCAGGGGGGCGCCGGAATCAGCTGCCGGGCGTGAGCTCGAGCGTGTCGAGCACCCCGTACACCCCGAGGAACAGGATCGCCGCGCTGCTCATGACGAGGGCGGCGGTCAGCCAGGGGTTGGCGCGGAAGCGGGGCGGGACGCCGGTGTAGCGCAGCCGCCAGACCGCGACCACGACCGCGAGCAGGAAGATGCCTCCGCCGATGCCGCCGATCTGCACCATCAGGACCGGGGACTGGACCCACAGGAAGATGCACATCCACACCGGGGGGAGACAGCAGGTGAGGATGCGGATGGTGCGCGTGCGTACGCGCATGTCCTTCCAGTTGATCACTCCGAGCAGACCGAGGGTGTTGGTCCACAGGCGCGGGACACTGGCCGACGAGGCGACGGTGACCGAGAAGAGGACGGCGATCGCGCCGGCCAGGAACAGATACTCGGCCCAGGGGCCGAGCGTGTCGGTGTAGATATGCGACAGCGTGGTGATCATGCCGTTGCCCTCGGGCACCAGGCCCTGGGGGTGGAGCACCGAGGCGCCGATCACATAGAAGGACAGGGTGCAGATGGTACAGATGACCCAGGAGACGGCCACGTCGAGCCGCATGACCTTGAGCCAGCCCTCGGCCCGCTGGGCGCGCTCCTCGGTGCCGTCGTCGGGGCCGGTCCAGCGGGCGTAGCCCTTCTCCAGGCACCAGTACGTGTACGTCGTCATCTCGTCGGCGCCGACACCGGTGATGCCGAACATGGCGAGTGCGATACCGACCGTGCCCGCGGGGATCTGGAAGCTCAGTCCGTCGGCGAACTGCTCGGGGCCGTATCCGAAGGCGGTGAACGGCAGGGCGAGCGCCAGGCCGAAGGTGATGATGGTCTTGAGCGTGATGCCGATGACCTCGACCCGCTCGACGACGGGGTACTTGCCCGTCTGCAGGATGAGGATGGCGGCACCGGTGACGATGATGGCCCAGATGGTCAGGGAGGACGTGCTCAGCGCCGCCCCGTTGATCGGCAGCAGGATCGAACAGGCCGCCGCGGTGCCGCCGATGATGCCGCCGCGCTGGAACATCTTGGCGAAGTCCATGCCGATCCAGAGCCAGTTGATCCAGCTCAGCCGGCCGATCCGGGGGCCGACGTCACGGAAGCCGTCGAGCGCCGGGCGGCCGTTGAGGATGGTCCAGCGGGCCAGCTCCATCTGCACCCAGACCTTGACCGCGGTGGAGACGATCACCAGCCACAGCAGCGCGAACCCGGCCTTGGCGCCGAGCGAGGTGGTGGTGATCAGTTCACCGGAGCCGACGACGGCGGCGGACAGCACGAGACCGGGGCCGAGGTGGCGTACTCGGCCACCGAAGGTCACGGGGGCCGGGCGGGCGTCTTCGGCGCGCAGCGCGTACGGGTCGGCCTGCGCGGGTGGTGGCGCCGCGGTGGTGCCGTCGGTCGTGGTGGCCATATCAGGTCCTTAGGGGATCTGCCGGCGCCGTCGCCGGTATCCGGAATGGGGACAGCGGGGGGTGGTGTGGGGCCTTGTGCGCGCGTGTCGCGGTGTCTCAGTGCGCGGCGGCTGCCTGCTGTGGTGTCTCAGCGCCCCTGGTGGTGCGGCTCCTCGCCCGCCAGTACGCGGATGACGTCCTCGGCCACCATCGCGCCCATGGCCTGGTTGGCCTCGGGTGTGCAGGCGGCCATATGGGAGGTGAGGAGGGTGCGCGGGGCCGTGCGCAGCGGGTGGTCGGCGGGCAGCGGTTCGGTGCTGAACGCGTCGAGGGCCGCGGCCCCGAGGTGCCCGGAGCCGAGCAGGTCGGCGAGCGCGCGTTCGTCGACGAGCCCGCCGCGTGCGGCGTTGACCAGGATCGCGCCCGGCTTCATCGCCGCCAGGCGGGCGCGGTCGAGCAGCGGGGTGCCGGACGGGTCGGGCGGGGTGTGCAGGCTGACGGCATCGGCGCGCACCAACAGGGCGTCGAGCGCGACCGGTTCGGCGCCGTGCGCGCGGACGTCTGCCTCGGCGACGTACGGGTCGTGGGCCAGCAACTCCATCCCGAAGGCGCGGGCGTAGCCGGCCAGCAGGCGGCCGATGCGGCCGAAGCCGACGATGCCCAGCGTCTTGCCGTGCAGCTCGGGGCCGAACAGCTTCGGCCAGCCGCCCGCCGCCACCGCGGTGTGCGAGGCGGCGAGGGAGCGGGTCGCGGACAGCAGCAGGCCGAAGGTGTACTCCGCCACCGCACGCGAGTTGCTGCCCGGCGCGCACACCACCGGTATCGCACGCGCGCGGGCGGCGGCCACGTCGATGGTGTCGATGCCGACGCCGTGCTTGGCGATCACCTTGAGGCGGGGCGCGGCGTCCATCACCTCGGCGGTGATCGGGTCCATGCCGACGATCAACGCGTCCGCGCCGGCCGCGTACTCGAGGAGTTCGGCGGTGGGCAGCGCCACGTCCTCGTACGGGCGCAGGGGACCCGCCCCGGCGTCCTCCAAGAGCTGCCAGGGGCGCGCCGAATGCCGGGCGAAGGTGGGCGTCGTGATGAGCGTGGTCGGCATCAGCGCGCCCCGCCCCGTGCCGCCTGAAGGTGGGACGTGGCGATCTGCTGCAGATGCACGACATCGGCCGCGACCGTCGCGAACGTGAACCCCTCGGCGAGGCGGCGGGCGGCGCCGGCGCCGTCGGCGTTGTGGATCCCGGCCGCGATGCCCGCCGCCTCGGCCGCCTTGCGGACGCGGGTGAGGGCCTGCTCGAACTCGTCCTGTACGGCGGGGTCGGTGGAGGTCGCACCGCCGATGGCCAGACGCAGATCGGACGGGCCGACGTAGACGCCGTCCAGGCCGGGGGTCGCGCAGATCTCCTCGACGTTGGCCAGGCCGTCGGCCGTCTCGATCATCGCGAGGACGGCGGTCTGATCGTGCGTATCGGCCGGGTTCGGGCCGATACGCAGTTGGGCGCGCATCGGGCCGTACGAGCGGCGGCCCAGCGGCGGATAGCGGACGGCGGCGACGGCGTCGGCGGCGTCCTGGGCGTTGTCGATCAGCGGGACGATCACGGCGCTCGCCCCCGCGTCGAGCGCCTTGCCGATGTACGTGAGGTCGTTGGCCTCGACGCGCACCATGCCGACGGCGGTGCTGCCCTTGGTGTCGGTGGCGAGGAGGTTGTTCAGCATGCCCTGGTAGCCGAAGAGGCCGTGCTGGGCGTCGAAGGCCAGGTAGTCGTAGCCGATACGGGCAAGGCGCTCGGCGGCGATCGGCGAGTCGAGCAGCGACCAGTAGCCGATGAGCTGCTCGCGATTGCGCAGCGCGGCGGTGAACTCGGCGGACGTGCGGCCGGTGGCCATGTGTGTCTCCATTGCGAGGTGGGCGGCGAGGTGCAGCAGTGGGCTGCGAGGTGCGGTGCTGGGCGACGAGGTCCGGCGGTGGGCTGCGAGGTCAGCGGTTGTAGGCGGGCATCGGGCCGCGCAGCCGGGCGCCGACCTCGTCGCAGGCGGCCAGGACGTCCGCGGGCAGCGGGCCCGCGGCCGCGGCGGCGATATTGGCCTTCAGGTGCTCGACCTTGGAGCCGCCGAGCAGCAGCGCGTCGGTGGAGGGCCGCGACAGCAGCCAGCGCAGGGCCAGGTCGGTCAGCGGCAGGCCCGCGTCGGAGCCGATACGGGTGAGGTCGGTGACGGCGCGGAACAGATCCTCGTTCCAGTACCGCTCGCGGTACATCGCGGCCAGTTTGGAGTCGCCGAAGCGCCCGCCCGCCGGGGCCTGCTCAAAACTGTGGCGGCCGGTGAGCAGGCCGCCGCCGAGCGGGTTGTAGACCATCGTGTGCAGCCCGGTGACGGCGGCGTACGCGGCGTACTCGGTGTATTCCTCCTCGATACGGCGCGCGAGGAGGTTGTGGAGTTGCTGGGCGACGACGGGGCGGGGGGAGCCGACCACGTCGGCCACGCGGTTCAGCTCGGCGATCTGCCAGGCGGCGAAGTTGGAGACGCCGAGGGCGAGGACCTTGCCCGCCCGTACGAACTCGGCGACGGTCGCCAGGGTGTCGGCGATGGGTGTCCTGCGGTCCGGCTGGTGCAGATAGAAGAGGTCGACGTGGTCGGTGCCCAGGCGCTTGAGGCTCCCGTCGAGCGCGGCGCGCAGGCCCTCGGGGGAGAGCGGCGCGTGTTCGCCCTGGTCGGGGTGCGGGATGCCGGCCTTCGTGGCGAGCACCACCCGGTCGCGGCGGCCGGGCAGCAGCTCGGCGAGGATGCGCTCGCTCTCGCCGCCCGCGTAGCCGTTGGCGGTGTCCACACCGGTGATGCCCGCATCGAGCGCAGCGTCCACCATCGCGGCGGCCGTCGCGCGGTCGGCGGTGTCGCCGAACGTCATCGTGCCGAGCACGAGACGGGACAGCGGGACGGGGACGTGCGGGAGTTCAAGGCCGACGGTCACGGCGGGTCCTTCCGAAGCGGGTGGTGCGGGTGGTGCGGTCTCGTGCTGCTGATGCGCGATCCCACGCGGGGATCCCATACGCGATCCCATGCGCGAATTCATACGCGATTTCATGCGTGATGTGCGCATCGCGGATGGTGCCGTGCGGCTACGCGGCCTCGACCGGTCGCCACGCTGGTTCCCGGCCATGCGCTGCTGCGGCCCAGTGCGGCGCGATGAGCTGTGTAAGCCGGTACGCACCGCGTCCACGAGGGCGACGAGGTCCGCGGGTGACGGCCGTCGGCGCCACGGGAACGCTCGCACGACTGCGTAATTCGCGCAAGAGGTCTCGCGCGCTTCACGCAAATTGTGTCATGATCCTAACCGGGCCGCCCACGCCGGACGTGCCCAAGGAGGTTCGATCCCGTGGGCGCCGCCGAGCCCGGCGCGGTTGCGCATATCGCGCACCTGTCACCGCCCGCCTCCCGCCTAGGAGTTGCTCTTATGCCCACCCCCCTGCCCCTCATCGCCGTGACCATGGGCGACGGTGCCGGTATCGGCCCCGAGGTCGTCGTCGCGGCCCTCCTCGACGACGCCGTTCTGACCCGCTGCCGCCCCGTCGTCATCGGCGACGCACAGCGGCTGCGCGAGGCCGCCCGCATCCTGGGCCTGGACTGCGAGATCGCCGCCATCGATCACCCGCGCGACGCCGAGTTCACCCCCGGCCGCGTCAACGTGGTCGACCTCGGCCTGCTCCCCGCCGACCTGCCCTGGGGCGAGCTGTCGCCGGTCGCGGGCGGCGCCGCGTACGCGTACATCGAGCGGGCCGCCGCACTCGCCGTGGCGGGCGAGGTGCACGCCATCTGCACCGCGCCGCTCAATAAGGAGGCCCTGCACGCCGCGGGCCACATCTACCCCGGCCACACCGAACTCCTCGCCCACCTGACCGGGACCGAAGAGGTCTCGATGATGCTCTCCACCGAGAAGGTGAAGGTCATCCACGTCACCACACATATCGGCCTGATCGACGCGGTCAACCGGATCGAGCCGGGCCTCGTCGAGCGCACCGTACGCCGCGGCCACGAGGCGATGGTCCGCGCCGGCACCCCGAACCCCGTCATCGGCGTCTGCGGTATCAACCCGCACGCGGGCGAGAACGGGCTGTTCGGGTACGGCGAGGAAGAGGAGAAGATCGTCCCGGCCCTGGAGGTGCTGCGCGCCGAGGGCGTCGACGCCCGGGGTCCGCTCCCCGCCGACACCGCCTTCTTCCTGGCCGGGCGCGGCGACTACGACCTGATCGTGGCGATGTACCACGACCAGGGCCACGGCCCGGTCAAGGTCCTGGGCATCGAGGCGGGCGTCAACCTCACCGTGGGCCTGCCCGTCATCCGTACGTCGGTCGACCACGGCACCGCGTTCGACATCGCCGGAACGGGCACGGCGGAGGCCGGCAGCATGGTCGAGGCGCTGCGCCAGGCGGCCGAGATGGCCACGGTGCCGGTCACCCCGGCGGCCTGAAACAAGGCGGCCTGAAACAAGAGGGGGCAAGGCACCCGCGGAAGTCATCCGAAGATGCCCTGCCCCGGAGGCGTTCAGCGCGTCATACGTCGCTCAGAGCGATGGCGGCGGCGGGACACACGGCGGCCGCGTCCCGTACGGCCGCATGCTGGTCCTCGGCGGGTTCGGCGTCGAGGAGGACGACGATGCCGTCCTCCTCGCGCTGGTCGAAGACGTCCGGTGCGGCGAGTACGCAACTCCCGGCGGCGCAGCACTTGTCCTCGTCCACGGTGATCTTCATGGTCGCTCCCTTCTTCTGGGTCGGCCTTTCGGCCGTGTCCTCGGTCGGTACGGAGGCTTCGGCGGGGCGGGTCACCATCGCACCGGCACCTCGCGCAGGCCACCGACGGTGAGTCCTTCGATCTGCCGCAGCCGCGCGACCGGTACGGCCAGGTCGAGGCTCGGCAGCTTGTGCAGCAGGGCCTTCAGGACGACCTGGAGTTCGGTGCGGGCCAGGGACTGGCCCAGGCAGGAGTGGGCTCCGGCGCCGAAGGTGAGATGGGGGTTGGGGCTGCGGGTGAGGTCCATCCCGTCCGGGTCGGCGAAGGCCCGCTCGTCGCGGTTGGCGGCGGACAGACCGCAGAAGACGGTGGTGCCTCCCGGCAGCACCGCCCCGTCCACCTCGTAGTCCTCGGTCAGATAGCGCCGGACGCCGTAGCCGCCCAGGTTGGCGTCCGCGCGCAGCACCTCGTCGACCGCGGTGCGTATCAGGGAGGGGTCGGCGAGCAGGCGGTCCCACCGAGTGCGGTCGGCCAGCAGCATGGCGACCATCTTGCCGATCATGTTCGCGGTGGTCTCGTGCCCGGCGACCAGCAGAGCCATACCGGTGTCGCGGAGCTCGGGGTCGGTCAGCCCCTCGCCCTCCGCCCGGCTCTCCTCGATCAGCGTGCTGATCAGGTCTTCGCCGGGTTCGGCGCGCTTGGCCGCGATCAGCTCGGACATATACGTCACGAAGTCCTCGTGGGCCGTCCTGGTCTCCGCCCCCGTGTAGCGGCTGACGTTCAGAAACGCGTCGGACCAGTAGGAGAAGCGGTCCCGGTCCTCGGCGGGCGCGCCGAGCAGGTCGCAGATCACATAGACCGGCAGCGGAAAGCCGAGCGCCGCCTTGAGGTCGGCGGGCGAACCGCTTTCGACCATGGCGTCGATCAGGGCCTCGGCCATCGCCTCCATGCCGGGGCGCAGCGCGGTGACGCGCTTGGCGGTGAAGTACTTGCCCATGTGCCGCCGCCACCTCTGGTGGCCTTCGCCCCTGGACTGGAGCGAGAGCGACATACCGCTGTTGGTGGACACGCCGCCGGCTCCTTCCGGGGCGATCCGCGCGCTGTCGTCCTCGGGGGCCGGGCGCGAGAAGCGGGGGTCCGACAGGAGGGCCTTGACGTGGTCGTAGCGGGTCAGCAGGGTGCCGGTGTCTCCGCTGGGGAGTTCGACGGTGGCCACCGGGCACCGCGCGCGCAGCAGTTCCCATTCGGGCGGCGGGTCCAGCGGTCCGTCGGTGGGCAGTGGCAGGCGGACGATGGGGTCGTTCTGGTCGGGGTGTTCAACGGCGTTCGTCATGTCACTCCTCGCGGTGGGGGAAGGGAGGCATGCGCTTTAAATCAACGGGTTGATTTAACGGTATCGCATGCGTGCGGCGGAAGCGGATAGAGATCGCGCCACGGTCGCGCCCGTGGGAGAGGCTGGACGGGAGGGTGGCCTGAATCGGTCGGGTCATTGCGTACGCTTTCGTCGTTTGACCTCGCCGGCCTGGTCGAGGATCCGCGGTGGCTTGGGGGACGGGCCGTCGCGGACTGGCGCGATGTCCCGAGGTGGTGGTGGCGATGGCCGACAGGACGAGACGGGACGAGCAGGTCACCGCGACGCGGGTGGCACTCCTGGACGCGGCGGAGCGGCTGTTCGCCGAGCGCGGGGTGCATGCGGTCGCCAACCGTCAGATCAGCGAGGCCGCCGGGCAGGGCAACAACGCCGCGGTCAGCTATCACTTCGGCACGAAGGTCGATCTGGTGCGCGCCATCGCCCGTCGGCATGCGGAGCGGGTGGAGGTCGGCCGTGTGCGCATGCTGGACGCGATGGGGGAGTCCGCTGATCTGCGGGACTGGGTGGCCTGCGCGGTCCGTCCGGTGACCGAGCACTTGGAGGCTCTGGGCGCGCCCAGCTGGTATGCGCGGTTCATCGCCCAGGTGTCGGCGGATCCGGCGCTGCGTGCCGTCACGGTGGAGGAGTTCGCGGCCGGGTCGCCGTCGATGCGGCGGTTGCAGGAGGGGTTGGAGGGCTGTCTGCCCGATCTGCCGGCCGAGGTGCACGCCGAGCGTGCGGCCATGACGCGCCACTTGATCGCGCAGATGTCCGCGGAACGGGAGCGTGCTCTTGCGGACAACGCGCCGACTGCCCGGGCGAGTTGGCAGGGGGCGGCGAATGGTCTGATCGATGCCATCGTCGCCCTGTGGCGGGCGCCGTTCACGCGCGAGGGCTGACCGGCCGCACTGTTCGGCGCGCTTCCTGATCGTGGGGCGGGCCGGATCCGGCCATGAATTAAATCAATGGGTTGACTTAATTGCCTCCACAGGTGTTGCCTGGTGTTCGGCGATGTCGAGCTCGACCCCCCACGATCGAGGAGAAGCAGTGACCAGTGCGGCAGGCAACACGACGAGTGGAACCCCGCTGGACACCCCGGAGTACGACATCGTCAGGTCCGCGCGGTGTCCGCTCGATCCGGCCCCCGCGATGCGGGCGCGGCAGGCGGAGGGCCCGCTGGTGCGGATCCGGCTGTGGGACGGGACCCTCGCCTGGCTGGTCACCGGTTGGGAGGAACACCGGGCGCTGATGTCCGACCCGAGGGTCAGCGTGGACCCTTTCCGGCCCGGTGCGCCGAAGCTCTCCCCCGGGGAGGTGAAAGTGATCGATGCCCTGAAGAAGGAGGGCAAGCGGTCGACCGGCACCAGCTTCATCTTGATGGACGATCCCGAACACGCCCGGCTGCGGCGGATGGTGACGTCCGCGTTCACCATCAAGCGGGTGGAGGCGCTGCGGCCACCCACCCAGAAGATCACGGACGATCTGATCGACACGATGCTCGCCGGTCCCAAGCCGGTCGATCTGGTCGAGGCGCTGGCGTTGCCGGTGCCGTCGCTGGTGATCTCCAATCTGCTCGGCGTGCCCTACGACGACCATGAGTTCTTCCAGGCCAACAGCCGGACCATCATCAACCGGGAGACGACCGCTGAGGAGCGCGCGGCGGCCCGCGGGCGGTTGTCCGAGTACCTGGACGGACTGCTGGGGGAGAAGCTGGCCCACCCTCGTGAGGACCTGCTCTCCGGGCTCGCCGAGCGGATCAAGGCCGGTGAGCTGGCCCGGGAGGACGCGACCGAGATGGGGGTGCTGATGCTGTTCGCGGGGCACGAGACCACCGCGAACATGATCACGCTCGGCACGCTGGCCCTGCTCCAACACCCCGACCAGCTGGCCCTCCTCCGGGACACCGAGGACCCGAAGCTGATCGCCTCGGCGGTCGACGAACTGCTGCGCTACCTCACCATCACACACGGCGGGCAGCGCCGGGCGGCGCTGGCGGACATCGAGATCGCCGGTCAGGTCATCCGGGCAGGCGAGGGCATCATCCCGGTCAACGAGATCGCCAACCGGGACCCGTCCGTCTTCCCCGACCCCGACCGGCTGGACATCCGGCGCGACGCCCGCCGCCATGTGGCCTTCGGATTCGGGGTCCACCAGTGTCTGGGGCAGCCGCTGGCCCGGATGGAACTCCAGGTCGTCTACCCCACCCTCCTGCGGCGGATCCCGACCCTGGCCCTGGCCGCCGACCTGGCGGAGATCCCCTTCAAACACGACGGTTTCGTCTACGGGGCCTACCGGCTCCCGGTGACCTGGTGACGCGGTCGATGCAGTCGATGCAGTCGATGCCGCCGACGCAGTCGATGTTCAGGAATGTGGTGATCGTAGGAGCCTCGGCCGCCGGACTGGCCACGGCCGAGGCCCTGCGTAACAAGGGATACGACGGGAGCCTCACCCTCGTCGGCGACGAGCCGCATCTGCCGTACGACCGGCCGCCGCTGTCCAAACAGGTCCTGTCCGGCGCCTGGCAGCCGGAGCGGGTGCGGCTGCGTGACGATCAGGCCATCGGCAGGCTGGACGCGGACTTCCAACTCGGCCGCCGCGCGACCGGGCTGGACATCGTCGGGCGGAAGGTCCTGCTGGACGGCGGCGGCCGCCTCGCGTACGACGCCCTGGTCATCGCCACCGGCGTCACCCCGCGCCGACTGCCCGGCGACGATCTGGCAGGCGTACACGTCCTGCGTACGCTCGACGACGCCCTCACGCTCCGCACCCACCTGCTGGCCCGGCCGAAGGTCGTGGTGGTCGGCGCCGGGTTCCTGGGGGCCGAAGTGGCGGCGGTGGCGCGCACCATGGGGCTGGACGTCACACTGGTCGACCCGCTGCCGGTGCCCATGCGCCGGCAGTTCGGCGACCGGATCGGGGCACTCGTCGGACAGCTGCACAGCGATCACTCGGTCGCACTGCGCCTGGGTGTCGGCGTGGCCCGGTTCCTGGACTCCGCCGGCCGCGTGGTCGCCGTCGAACTCGCCGACGGTACGAAACTCGACGCGGACCTGGTCGTGGTCGCCGTGGGCTCCACACCCGCGACCGGCTGGCTGGCCGACTCCGGACTGCCCCTGGGCAACGGAGTGGAGTGCGGCGCCCGCTGCCAGGCCGCCCCCGGTATCTACGCCGCCGGGGACGTCGCGTCCTGGCACAACCCGCACTTCGGTGTGCGGATGCGGATTGAACACCGCCTCAACGCCACCGAGCAGGGCATGGCCGTGGCCGCGGACCTCTTCGGCGAACAACGCCCCTTCGCCCCCGTGCCCTACTTCTGGAGCGACCAGTACGACGCCCGTATCCAGGCCTACGGCCTCTTCCCCAACGGCGCGGACGTGACGATCGTGCACGGCAGCCCGGACGACCGCAGCTTCGTCGCCGCGTACGGCCATGAGGGCAAGGTCGTCGGAGTGCTCGGCTGGAACAGCCACCGTGAACTGCGCAAACACCGGCAACTCGTCGTCGACCACGCTCCCCACCCCGCCACGCGCACACCGGAAGGAGAGCAGTAGCAGCTGCGTAAGGCCCCCTCGCCGAGGACCTGGAGCCCGCCCGATGAGCACCGCCGCAGTGAACGAGTCCGCCACCGCGGACACACGGCCACCGAAGGTCCAACGGCAGGTCCTGGTGGCCCTCAGCGGCCTGCTCGGCGCGCTGTTCGTCGCGACACTCAGCAGCACGGTCGTCTCCACCGCGCTGCCGAGGATGATCGGCGCGTTGCACGGCACACAGACGCAGTACACCTGGGTCGTCACCGCGACGCTGCTCAGCACCACCGCCACGACCCCGATCTGGGGCAAGCTGGCAGACCTCTTCAGCAAGAAGAACCTGGTCCAGATCGCCGTCGCCGTCTTCGCCCTGGGGTCGGTGGCGGCGGGGGTGAGCCAGTCACCGGGGCAGCTCATCGCCGCGCGTACGTTACAGGGCGTGGGGGTCGGCGGTGTGCAGTCGCTGGTCCAGATCGCCATCGCCGCGATGATCCCGCCGCGCGAACGCGGCCGGTACAGCGGCTACCTCAGCAGTGTCACGGCCCTCTCCACCATCGGCGGTCCGCTGCTCGGCGGTCTCATCGTCGACACCTCGTGGCTGGGCTGGCGGTGGTGTTTCTTCATCAGCCTCCCGGTGGCCGTCGCGGCACTGGTCCTGCTCCAGCGGACCCTGCGCCTTCCGGTCATCCGGCGCGACGATGTGAAGGTCGACTACCTGGGCGCTGCCCTCATCGCTTCGGGTGTCAGCGTGCTGCTCATCTGGATCTCGTTCGTCGACAGCTCGTTCGCCTGGGCATCCTGGCAGACCGCCACCATGGTCGGTGCGGCACTGGTGCTGCTGTCCGTCGCCCTGTGGGTGGAGGGACGGGCCGCCGAGCCCATCGTGCCGCTGCGGATCATCAGGCAGCGCACCACCGTGCTCGCGATCCTGGGAAGTCTCGCCGCGGGTACGGCCATGTTCGCGGCCTCGGTCTATCTCAGCCAGTACTTCCAGGTCAGCCGCGGTTACCCGGCCACCCGGGCGGGGCTGCTGACCATTCCGATGATGGGCGGCATCCTGGTCTCCTCCATCCTCGCGGGGCGGCTGCTCAGCAGGACCGGGAACCTCAAGCCCTTCGTCATCGTGGGCTCCGTCCTGCTCACGGCCGGGTTCGCCGGTCTTGGCACCATCGACCACAGAACGTCCCTGGTGTTCATGGGCGCGGCGATGCTGTGCATCGGCCTCGGCGTCGGTATGACCATGCAGAACTTCGTGCTGGCCGTGCAGAACTCCGTCCCGCTGAAGGACATCGGCACGGCCAGCACCACGGTCACCTTCTTCCGCTCCCTGGGCGGTACGTTCGGTGTCACGGTTCTGGGCGCCGTACTGGCCCGTCAGGTCGCCGAACGGACCGCGCAGGGTGAGGAATCCGCCCGTGTCGCCGACGGTGACGCTGCGGACCCAGCCTCGACTCGCCCGACTCGTCCGACTCGTCCGACACGGCCGTTCCGAAGCGGTGAGGCTCATGACCTGCCGGACGGTGGCAGGAGGGTGACGGGGTAGCCGTCCTCACAGCCGGTCGGGGTGGGGGGTGCCCGCGCCGCGGAGCAGGGTGTCCACGACGAGCGTCGCGAGGGCGGCGGTGTCTTCCTCGGCCCTGTTCTGCGCCGCCTCATGGATGAGGGCGTAGTAGACGCGGCGGGTCCACGGGATGTCGATGTCGGCGCGCAGGACACCCGCCTCCTGGGCCCGGCGGAACAACCGCTCGCAGGTGTCCCGTACATCGCTGTGGACGCGCGCCACCTCCGGGTTGACCGAGGATGCCTGGCTCATCGCGAATCCCCAACTGACCTTGACACCAAGGACGTTCGCGGTCGTCTGGTAGAGGGCGACCAGCGGCGGAGCCGTGTCCGGGTGGGCGGCGTCCACCGCAGCGGCGAACCGCTCGGTGGCCCACCCGGCCAGGGCGTCGATCAGGGCCTCCCGGGTGGCGAAGCGCCGGTGCACGGTGGTGCGGGCGACGCCGGCGGCTTCGGCGATCTGCTCCATCGTGGCCGCGGGGTCGCGGCCGAGGGTGCGCTCGGCCGCCTCCAGGATCGCCGTCATCGTCCGCTCGGCGTCCGCGCGCAGCGGTCGGCTGCGGGCGGGGGGCGACTCCCTCTGCGTCTTCATGGGGGAAGCATACGGCAGTGTCACGGTTCACTGGAGACTTGCGTCATTGGTGTTGCAAGTCGTACCTTCATCGCGTCCCGCTTGACGCGAATGCGACGCGACTAGTGACATCTCCTGAAAGGTTGGAGCACGTGGAGTACACCCGCCTGGGCCGCAGTGGCCTCTCGGTGTCCCGGCTCGTCCTCGGCACCATGAACTTCGGGTCGCGAACGTCCGAAGAGGACAGCGGCGCGATCATGGACCATGCGCATGAGCACGGCATCAATTTCTTCGACACGGCCAACTCGTACGGCGCGCAGCAAGGTGAAGGCCTCACCGAGCAGATCCTCGGCCGGTGGTTCGCCCAGGGCGGCGGCCGGCGCGAGAAGACCGTCCTCGCCACCAAGGTCTACCTGCCGACGGGGGACTGGCCCAACGAAAGAGGGCTGTCCGCGCTGCACATCCGGCGCGCGGTCGACGCGTCACTGAAGCGGCTGCAGACCGACTACATCGACCTGTACCAGATGCACCACATCGACCGGGACACCCCGTGGGAAGAGATCTGGGAGGCGTTCAGCGTCCTTCGCCAGCAGGGAAAGGTGCTCTACTTCGGCTCATCCAACTTCGCCGGCTGGCATATCGCGCAGGCGCAGGAGGCCGCCCGGTCGCGGCACTTCCTCGGGCTGGTCAGCGAGCAGTCCATCTACAACCTCATGAGCCGCTGGGCCGAGCTGGAGGTGCTGCCCGCCGCGCGCCACTACGGGCTGGGCGTGATCCCGTGGTCGCCGCTGCACGGCGGAGTGCTCAGCGGTGTGCTGCGCAAGCAGCGTGAGGGGCTGACCGGCCGCAGCGGCTCGGGGCTGTGGGCCGCCGCGTTCGCCGAGCAGCGGGAAGCGGTCGAGGCATACGAGAAGTTGTGCGCCGACCTCGGCGAGGACCCGGCCCACGTCGGCCTGGCGTGGCTGCTCGCCCAGGAAGGGGTGACCGGGCCGATCGTCGGACCGCGGACCGTCGAACAGCTCGACGGCACCCTGCGCGCATTGGAGATCACCCTCGACCACGACACCCTCGCCAAGCTGGACGAGACCTTCCCGCCGCCCGCACCGAACGGGGCGAAGCCCGCGCCCGAGGCGTATGCCTGGTGAGCGGTGGCGGACGGGTACTGGATCCGCGTCCGTCCTCACGCGGGCAGGGCGCCGGTCTGTCCCCCGTGCGAGCTACGCGCAAGTGTCCACCGTGTGGTGACGATTCCGGGCCGGCCGATCCGTAGCGTTCGGTGCCGCCGCGGCGCTCCGGCCGCGGATCTGGCGAAGGAGTCTTCATGAGGCTGGTTTGGCAACTGGTGGCCGTCGCGGCGGTCGCCTTCCTCGGCGGCCAGGGCCTTGCCGCGGTGGAGGGCAACCCGTGGCTCAAGCTGGCCATCGGCGTCCCGACAGCCGTGCTCGCGGTGTTCGTCTACGGGTGGGTGGTGCGGCGGACCGAGCGCCGCCCGTCCACGGAAGTGGCCCGGGAAGGTGCCGGAGCCGCGATCGGCTGGGGGGTGCTGATCGGCTTCGTGATGTCCGGGTTCGTCATCGCGAACATCGCCTTCCTCGGGTACTACAAGGTCAACGGCCTGGGCTCGCCGACGGGCGCGGTGGGCCTGTTCGGCTTCATGGCCGCCGCCGCGGTGACGGAGGAACTGATGTTCCGCGGTGTCCTGTTCAGGATTGTCGAGGAGCGCATCGGCACATGGATCGCGCTGGCGCTGACCGGTGTGCTGTTCGGGCTGTCGCATCTGCTCAACCCGCACGCCAGCCTGTGGGGCGCCATCGCCATCGCCATCGAGGCCGGTGGCATGCTCGGCGCCGCGTACGCCGCCACCCGCAACCTGTGGGTGCCGATAGGACTGCACTTCGGCTGGAACTTCGCCATCTCCGCCGTCTTCAGCACCGAGGTGTCCGGCAACGGCACCCCGAAGGGACTGCTGGACTCCGCGACATCGGGCCCGGCGCCGATCACCGGTGGCGACTTCGGCCCGGAGGGAAGTCTGTACACGGTGCTGTTCGGTGTGCTGGTGACGATCGTGTTCATGTGGCTGGCCCGCCGCCGCGGCCATCTGATGCCCCGTCGGCGGCGCGCCGTCGAGGTCGCCGCCACCGCTACACTCGCCCGGTGATCAGTTCTCGGCGGATCCCGGAGACGTGGCACCGGTTGGATGTCACGGTCCGGGATCTCCCGCTCGGTCTGCTGATCCTCGCCGCGTCGCTCCTGCCGGCGTCCCAGAACCATGGGACGCAGCTCGGCGGCCTCGCGGCCCGCCCCTTCGACGCGTCGGCCATCGTGGCAGTCGCCCTCCAGTGCCTGCCGCTCGCCCTGCGCCGGCGGTGGCCGGTCGTCTGTCTCTCTCTGGTGTCGCTCGGCTTCGCCGTCGACCAGCTCCGTGGCTACCACTCGCTCGCGGGGACCGCGATGCCCATCGCGCTGGTGACCGCCGGGTCCCATCTGGAGCGGCATCGGCGCGCCACCGTGCTTCTCTTCTCCGTGGCGTACGTGCCACTGGCGGTCGCCCTCTACCAACTCGGTTCGGGCGAGCCGCCGAGCGAGTTCGTGACGTATTACCTGGCGCTGGCCCTCGCCTGGGGCATCGGGGGGTGGCTGCGCTCCACCCGGGCCGCAGAGGCCGAACGCCGCCGCCGCGTCGCCGAGGACACCCGCGCCGCCGAGCGCGCCCGTATCGCCCGCGAGCTGCACGACGTCGTGACCCATCATGTGACGGCGATGGTCGTACAGGCCGAGGCGGCTCGCTATCTGACCGCCGCGCCCGATCGCCTCGACCAGGCCCTGACCGCGGTCACCGATGCCGGCCGGCGGGCCACCGCCGATCTGCGGCATCTGCTCGACCTGATCAACCCCGACCACGGCTCCGGACCGGCCAGGACACCGCCCGTCGGCAGGCTGCTCACGCTCGTGGAGCAGACGCGCCGGGCCGGGCAGCCGGTGGAGTTCACCGAGGAGGGCACGCCCGCGGAGTCGACCGGCAGCGCCGACCTCGTGGCGTACCGGGTCGTTCAGGAGGCCCTGACGAACGCCCTCAAGCACGCCCACGGCATCCGTACCTCGGTCCAGGTGCACCACGGCGAAAAGGACATCACCGTGGAGGTCAGCACGGACGGCTCCGGCTCGCCGGCCGGCTCGCGGCCCGGCGCGCGGACCGGCTCCCTCGGCGGGAGTGGCCGGGGCCTGGCCGGTCTGCGCGAACGGGTCGACGTCCTGGGCGGCGACTTCAGCGCGGGCGCGCGAACGGGCGGCGGCTTCGTCGTCCGGGCCCGGATCCCCGCGGGGAGCCCGTCGTGACCGCGCCGATCCGGGTCCTGGTCTGCGATGACCAGGTGCTGGTCCGCACCGGGCTGGTGACGATCATCGACGCCCAGCCCGACCTCGAGGTGGTGGGCGAATGCGCGGACGGGCAGGCCGCGGTCGACCTCGCCGGCCGGCTGCGCCCGGAGGTCGTGGTGATGGACGTACGCATGCCGGTGCTCGACGGTATCGAGGCCACCCGCCTGCTGGCCGGCGCCGGGGTGCCACATCCCGTCAAGGTGCTCGTGGTGACGACGTTCAACCTGGACAAGTACGTGTACGAGGCGCTGCGCGCGGGGGCGAGCGGCTTCCTGCTCAAGGAAGCCCCGCCGTCCCAACTGCTGCACGGGATCAGGACCGTGGCCACCGGCGCGGCGCTGCTGGACCCCGAGGTGACGCGCCGGCTCGTGGGCACGTACGCCGCCCGGATCCGGCCCGCCGAGGACACTTCGCGCGATATCCCGCTGACCCCGCGCGAACTGGAGGTCCTTCGCCTCATCGCGGACGGCTTCTCCAACAGTGAGATCGCCGCGGTCCTCCAGATAAGCCACGAGACCGTGAAAACCTTCGTGTCGCGCATCCTCACCAAACTCGATCTCCGCGACCGCGTCCAAGCGGTGGTCTATGCCTACCGCCAAGGCCTGGTGACCTGACGTGCCACGTGGGCGGCGGAAACTCGTGTGACGGTGGTCCATCTGCTTCCTAGGATGGGATCTTGTGCGTACCCGTCCGTCTTTTATCGATGATGAGGCGATCGCGAGCGCGGTCGCCGGCCACTGGCTGCCCGAGGTCGCAGAAGTCGACTACCTGCCCTGGGGCTTCGGCGCGCACCACTGGCGGGTGGCCGCCGGTGGTCAGACGCTGTTCGTGACGTTGGATCAGCTGGCGCCCCGGCACACCGCGGCCTCGCTGGAGGCCGCCTACGCGGGCGCGGCCACGCTGGCGGCCGGTGGCTTGGACATGGTGTGTGCGCCGTTGCCCGCGCCATCCGGGCGGTTCACCATCGATGTCGGGCCCGGTGTGCTCAGTGTGACGCCGTGGCTGGACGGCCGGTCTCCGACCGAGGCGGAGGCCAGTGCGCCCCGGCACGTCCGCGAGGTGATCGCGGCGCTGGCCACCTTGCATCGCGCCACGCCACCGGACGGCATACCGTACTGGACCCCGCGGGTCGGTCCGGAGTTCGCGGATGAGTTGCGGGCTCGTACCGCCCGGCCCTGGACGTCCGGCCCGCTGGCGGAGCGGGCCCGGGGCGCGCTGGCCGCACACCATGCCGCGATCAAGCGCTGGACCAGCCGCTATCTGGAACTGGCGGGCATCGCGGACGCCCGCCGGGATGTCTGGGTGCCGACCCATGGCGAGCCGCACAACGACAATCAGGTCGTGGTTGCCGGCGGTCTCAAGCTGGTCGACTGGGAGTCGCTGGCTCTCGCGCCGCGCGAGCGGGACTACGCTGATCTGCTCGATACGGATGAGGGCGGCGGTTTGGCCGCCGACCCCGCGATGGTCGAACTGTTCGCGCTCGACTGGCGGCTTGCCGAGATCGTCGACTACGCATGCTGGTTCAGCGCGCCACACACGGGTACGGACGACGATCGCATCGCGCTGGAAGGGCTGTACGAGGAACTGTCGGACGCCACCGGCTGACCCCGCCACCGGCCGATCCCGCCACCGAGCGCGGCGAGGCGGAGCGCGGCGCTCACCGCGCTCCGCCGACCGGATCCTCGGGACGTGGCGTCAGGTTGTCCCGCCGGGTGAGTCGCCCGGCCTCATCAACCGGTGACCGTGAGTGTCCCGGACACGGTGACGGGGTCACCCCGACCGTCCGCCGGAGTGGCGGTCAGGGTCCAGGTGTAGGCGCCCTCGGGGGCGGTGGCGCCGTCGGTGGTGGTGCCGTCCCAGGAGACCTTGACAGTGCTCGCGGTCGACTCGCCGCTCCAGGTGCGCACCTGGGTGTCGGTGTCGTCGTTGTGCAGCGTCAGCTTCCAGGACGCGGCCGGCTTGGACAGCCACCACTGGGCGTTCCAGGCGGCGGTCTCCTCGCCGCGGTCCCAGGTGGCGGGGACGCTGCGGTCCGGGACGGAAAGCGCGGAGACGCCGTGCTGGGGCGCGAAGACGTGCACGGTTTCCGCCCGGTCGACATAGGCGAGCTTGCCCGCGCGGCGGTCCACCGCCCAGGTGATGCCTCGGCTGTCGGCGGCGGAACTGGGCTTCAGCGCGAGGACGGAGCCCAGATCGGTGGTGGTGCCGTCCTCGTTGAGGCCGGTCAGGGTGAGTGCGCCGTCGACAGCGTTGTGGCCGGCGAAGAAACCGTCACCGAGGAGGACTTCGTCGGCCGGGGCGGAGTAGGTGAGCCCGGAGGCCGGGTCCTGGACACCTGCCTTGCCCTGTTCGGGGCAACTCCAGTAGAGAAGTGTGCCGTTGCTCTGCAGCTCCTCGGGTGTGCACGAGGCGCCGAGCGTCACGGTGTCGGTCTGCTTCCCGGTACGCAGATCGGTGGCGATCACGGTGCCGGGCCGGTCCGGGGACGGCGTCCAGAGGGTGGCGTAGTCCAGGGCCGCGGCCTGCGGAGCCTGTTCCTTGACGATCCGGTCGCGGACGATGTCGATGACGTACTGCCGCTTGTACGGGCCCTGCGACTCGTAGAGGACGTACTCGGGGGAGACGTCCAGGATGCGTCCGTCCGTGGCGGGCAGCGGCAGCCGGTCGACCGGCTGGTCCGGGTCGTCACCCGTCACCAGTACGTCCTTGCCGCCGTTGTCCGGGTCCGCCACCAGCCGGGCCAGGCCCTCGTCGCCGCCGTCGGCGAACCGCCCCGGTGCGGAGTCGCCGTGGACGGGCAGATCGTCCCCGGCGGAGGGGTCCAGCGAGGCGCCGATGTCCTTGCCGTGCAGCCGCTGTGTCTGCTGCAGCGCGTTGACGTAGCGGACGGTGCCCCGGTCCAGGCCGAGCGCCTGGATCGAGCCGTACGCCACCGTGACCGGCGCCACCACGCGCAGCGGCAGATCGGACACCAGCCCGCTGCCGTCCACGGTGAACCGGTGGATGGCCCGCGTGCCGTCCGCGTCGCGCCCCAGGGCGGTGAGCGTGCTGTTGGACCCCTGCAGACCTTGTTCGACATCGGTGAGCAGGACGCGTGAGGTCTCCGCCCCGTCGATCGGCGTCAGCCGCAGCGGTCCGCGGTCACCCTCGTGCCACAGCACGTTCCGGCCCACCGTGTAGGCGGTGATCCCGCTGTCGGAGGACCGCGGTGTGAGCGGGACGACCCGCGGCGTCGTCGTGCTGCCGTCGCGCGGCAGCACCCGCACCCCCTGCTCGTCCTGGCGGCTGAACCATGTCACCGTGTCGCGCGTGAGGCGGAAGCTGCTCGCCTCACCGGTGACCGGCAGCGGCGCGACCGCGCCGGTGATGCCGTTGAGGATGCCGTAGCCGTGGGTGGAGCCGGTGCGGTAGCGGATGAGGAGCGAGGTGCTCTCGCCGCCGAGCACCACCGGCTCGGACTCGGCGGTGGCGTCCGCGGGCAGCTGCACCTGCACGTCGAAGGGCGTGTTCCCGGCGCGGGCCCGCAGCACTCGCAGTTCGTATGTGCCGTCCTCCAGAGTCCGGGTGGCGAGGACGAAGCCGCCGTACGCCTGGGGGTGCGCGTAGCCGTCCGGCAGCCGCAGGGTGGACTTGGTGTTCTGGTCGACGTTGAGCAGAGTGATCGTGATCGCGCCGTCCGCGTCGGTGGTGGCGTAGGCGACCCGGTTGGACTGATCGTGGTTGGAGAAGATCGACTCCCGTTCCACACCGTCCAGCGCCTTCACGGGGGCCGTTTGGCGGTTGTAGGTGTTGGTCCACAGGTAGCTGTTGGAGCCCTGCTCCTGGTGCAGCACACCGGTGTCGCCGGTGGACAGCAGCGTCTCGGCCCGATCCGCGTAGGCATCGGGCGACGGGATGACCACCTCGGTGGCGTCGGCCGCGTGGGCGGTGGCCGACGGCAGTGTTACGGCCACGCCCGAGGCGAGCGTGAATGTGGCCGCGACCAGCGCCGCGGAGTGCGCCGAGCGTCTGAGACGCGATTGCCGCAGGTTCATTTTCATATCCCCCTCGCTGATCGACCGGTGGCGATCAGCCGCCCCCCGGTCACCCACGGACCTGCCGACCAGGCGAGGCCCACGTCAGGGTAAGGACAACTCCCTTATTACGGCGGCTTATGGCGGCTCTTGCGGAAGATTGCGCATCCGGTGGACCAGCACCCGGTGATCCGATAAAGGATTCGGGCCGCCGCGAGCCTGCTGTTAAGCTGGTGCGGACGTATTCGTGTAGCGATGTATTTGTGTTTCGTGTATCGAGGAGCGGTCGACATGGTGGGTGACGACGACATCTGCGGGTGATCCCCGGATGTGAGCGGCCACCGGCTGGTGCACAGGAGCACCGCTGATGTGGTCTCGCAGTCGTTCCCTTTTTCTGTCTGCCTGTCTGCCCGGGGTAGAGGTCTCTGCCCTCCCCCTCTCACATCGCACGAGGTCACCCCATGTCCGATGCTGCCATCGTCTGCTCGAACGTCTCCTTCACCTGGCCCGACGACACACCCGTCTTCCAGGACCTGTCCCTGACCGTGGGCACCGGCCGTACGGGGCTGGTCGCTCCGAACGGCTCCGGCAAGAGCACCCTGCTCAAGCTGATCGCCGGCGAGCTCCGGCCCGGCGCCGGCTCCGTCTCGGTGCAAGGCCTCCTCGGCTATCTGCCCCAGAGCCTCCCCCTCACCGGTGAACTCACGGTGGCCGAGGTGCTGGGCGTGGCCGCGGTGATCCGGGCCATCGACGCCGTCGAGTCCGGCGACGTCGACGAGAAACACTTCACGACCATCGGCGACGACTGGGACATCGAGGAGCGCACCCGCGCCCAGCTCGACCGCCTGGGCCTAACCGACCTCACCCTGGACCGGCGGCTCGGCACGCTCAGCGGCGGTCAGGTGGTCTCCCTCGGGCTCGCGGCCCAGCTGCTCAAGCGGCCCGATGTGCTGCTGCTCGACGAGCCCACCAACAACCTCGATCTCGACGCGCGCCACAAGCTCTACGACGTGCTGGAGGACTTCAACGGCTGTCTGCTGCTCGTCAGCCACGACCGGGCCCTGCTCGACCGCATGGAGCGCATCGCCGAACTCGGCAGCGATGAAATGCGTTTCTACGGCGGCAACTTCACCGAGTACGAGGAGGCGGTGCGGGCCGAGCAGGACGTCGCCGAGAAGAACCTGCGCAACGCCGAACAGGAGCTCAAGCGGGAGAAGCGGGAGATGCAGCAGGCCCGTGAACGCGCCGAACGCCGCGCCAGTAACGCCGCCCGCAACCTCAAGAGCGCCGGACTGCCACGTATCTTCGCCGGCAACATGAAGCGTGGAGCCCAGGAGTCCGCGGGGCGGGCGGGGCAGATGCACGCGTCCCGGGTCAGCGAGGCCAAGTCCCGGGTGGACGAGGCGGGGCGTGCGCTGCGCGACGAACAACGCATCACCCTGGACCTGCCGGACACCGATGTGCCCGCTGGGCGCACCCTCTTCCTCGGCGAGGACATGCAGGTCCGCCACGGCGAGCGGCCCGTGTTCGCCGGCAAGGGCATCGACCTGACGATCCGTGGGCCCGAACGCATCGCGCTCACCGGGACCAACGGAGCGGGCAAGAGCACACTGCTCCGGCTGATCAACGGCGACCTGACGATGGACAGCGGGGAGATCAAGCGCGCCGACGGGCGGATCGCCTATCTCTCGCAGCGGCTGGACGTGCTGGACCGCGGCCGTACGGTCGCGGAGAACTTCGCGGCCTTCGCCCCTCAGCGGCCACAGGCCGAGCGGATGAACCTGCTCGCCCGCTTCCTCTTCCGCGGCGCCCGGGCACATCTGCCGGTCGCGGTCCTCTCCGGCGGCGAACTGCTCCGCGCCACCCTGGCCTGTGTTCTGTGCGCCGAACCGGCACCCCAGCTGCTGCTCCTGGACGAGCCGACGAACAACTTGGACCTGGTGAGCGCGGCCCAGTTGGAGAGCGCCCTCGGCTCCTACCAGGGGGCTTTCGTGGTGGTCAGCCATGACGAGCGGTTCCTCGCGGAGATCGGCGTCGACCGGTGGCTCCGGCTGGCCGACGGCGGGCTCACCGAGACGGGAGCGCCCCAGCGGTAGCGGGTCGGCCCGCGCCGACCGGGCCCGCGTCGAGGTGTGCCACCCCGCGGGCCGAACAACCATCACCTGGGACGGACCACCATGCCTCAATCACCCCTGCTCGCCCATGACCTCGTCCGCACCCTCGGCGGCAGACGGGTACTCGACGGTGTCTCCCTCGTCGCCTCTCCCGGACACCGCATCGGCCTGATCGGGGAGAACGGTGTCGGCAAGTCGACTTTGCTGCGCCTGCTCGCCGGAGTGGACGAACCCGATGCCGGGCGGGTCGAGCGCCCGGCCGACCTGGGCTTCCTCCAGCAGGAGATGCCGTTCGACGCCAAGGCGACCATCGCCGACGTCATGGACGACGCCCTGCGCGAGGCGCGCGAAGACCTCGTCGCGCTGGAACACCTCTCCGACGAGCTCGCCCGCACACCGCAGGACGCCCCCGGCTATGCGGCGTTGCTGGAGGCGTACGGCGGGCGGCTGGAGCGGGCCGAGGAGCGCGAGGCATGGGACGCCGACCGGCGGGCCGCGCTCGTCCTCGACGGGCTCGGCCTCGGCGCGGCGGGCCTCGGGACGGTCGGCCTCGCTACGGTCGGGCAGGACCGCGCCCTCGGGTCGCTCTCCGGCGGTCAGCGCGGCCGGCTCGCGCTGGCCGCCCTGCTGGTTCGACGGCCCTCGGCGCTGCTGCTGGACGAGCCGACCAACCACCTCGACGACGGCGCCGCCACCTTCCTGGAGGAGCAGGTACGCGGTCTGCCCGGCGTTGTGCTGCTGGCCAGCCATGACCGGGCCTTTCTCGACGCCGTCTGCACCGACCTGATCGACCTCGACCCGGCCGTGGACGGCCCGGTCCGCTACGGCGGCAACTACAGCGCCTACCTGTCGGAGAAGCACGCCGAGCGGGAACGCTGGGAGCGGCGCCACGCCGAGGAGCAGCAGGAACTCGAGGCGCTGCGGCACACGGCCGGTGTCACCGCGCACGCCCTCGCCCCGAACCGCGGGCGCAGGGACAACGAGAAGATGGGCTACGGCCACCGCGCCGGCCGGGTGCAGAACCAGATCTCCCGCCGGGTGCGCAACGCCATCCGCAGACTGGAGGAGCTGGAGCGCACACAGGTCGGCGCGCCGCCACCGCCGCTGCGGTTCCAGCACCCCGCGCTCGCGGAGGAGTCGGCGGACGGCACTCTGGTGGCGCTGCGCGACGCGCGGGTCCCGGGCCGCCTGACCGTCGGGCGTCTCGATGTGGCGGCGACGGACCGGCTGCTCGTCACGGGCGGCAACGGGGCGGGGAAGTCCACGCTGTTGGGTGTGCTCGCCGGGCGGCTCGCCGTACAGGGCGAGGTGCGGCGGCGGCGCGGGCTGACGGTGGGGCTGCTGGCCCAGGACACCGTGTTCGACCGGCCGGAGCGTACGGTCCGGGACACCTACGAACTCTTCCTCGGCGCCGAACGGGCGCAGGCCGTCCCGCTGGACTCACTGGGCCTGATGCACACGGCGGACCTGGACAAGGCGGTCGGCCAGCTGTCGGTCGGTCAGCGGCGCCGCCTCGCGCTGGCGCTGCTGGTCGCGTGCCCGCCCGCGCTGCTGCTGCTCGACGAGCCCACCAACCACCTCTCGCCGCGGCTGTGCGACGAGTTGGAGGAGGCCCTGGGGACCGGGCCCGGCGCGATCGTCGTGGCCAGTCACGACCGGTGGCTGAGAAAGCGCTGGCAGGGCCGGGAGCTCCGGCTGGACTCCGGCGCGCCGCCACACGTTGCCGGAGAGTCCGGATCGGCCGCCGTCGGCCGGTTCGCCCGGCGGCGGTGACTCGTACTGCGCGGTGACTCGTACTACGGGCCGCTGCTTCGGGCGCTCAGCCGTGCAGGGGAAGGAGAACGCGGAAGATGGCGCCCTCGCCCGGGGCCGTATGGACCTCCACCCGACCGTGATGGGCCGTCACCAGGGAGTCGACGATCGCGAGACCGAGACCGGCGCCTCCGCTCTCGGTGCGGCCACGGGCGCTGTCCGCGCGGTAGAAGCGGTCGAAGACACGGGCGGCCTGCTCCTGGGACATCCCCGGACCCTCGTCCCGCAGCTCCAGAACCGCCAGGCCGTCCTCGGCGCCGACACCGATCCGGACCGGGGTGCCGGGCGGCGTGTGAGCCACCGCGTTGCCGACGAGGTTGGAGGTCACCTGCCGCAGTCTCGCCTCGTCGCCGAGCACCGGCGCGCCCCCCGGCGGGCCGCCGCCGGGGCCGGTGAGGGTGACGGGGCGGAGCGGATCGAGCGCGCGGAGGTCGTGCAGGGCGTCGGCGGCCAGGGTGCGCAGATCCATGGGGGTGGGCCGGAGCGGGAGGTCCGCGGCGGCGGCGTGCTCGTCGAGGCGGGCGAGCAGCAGCAGGTCTTCGACCAGCCGGACCAGCCGTGCCGCTTCCCGCTCGATGCGGTTCATCGCGGCGTCGACATCGGTGCGTTCGGGCATGCCGCCCATCCGGTACAGCTCGGTGAACCCCTTGATGCCGAAGAGGGGGGTACGCAGCTCATGGCTGGCGTCCGCGATAAAGCGGCGCATGAGCTCCGCGGCGGCGGCCCGCGCGGCGTCACTCGCCTCGATCCGGTCCAGCATCCCGTTGAGCGCCGCGGCCAGCCGGCCGAGTTCGGTACGGGAGGCGGCCAGCTCAGGGACCCGGCTGGACAGGTCGCCGTCCGCGATGGCCGCCGCTGTGGTCTCGATACGGCGCAGCGGACGCAGCCCGCCGCGCACGGCGAACCACCCGACCACGCCGAGCAGGGCCAGGACCAGGGAGTCGATCACCAACATCCGGGCGCCGAGCTGCGTGATCGTCGAGTCGACCTCGGCGAGCGAGCTTGCGACGACGATGCCGTGGGCGTCCGCGGCCCGCGCCTTCGGCCCCGTGCGCGCTCCGCCCGTCGCGTCGAGCGGTACGGCGATCACCCGCCAGGACTCGTCGCCGTCGACGGCCGGGGCCTCGAAGGGGCGGAGGCCGCGTTCGCGGACGGCCGCGGCGCCGAGCGGGGGCAGCGCGGGAGCGCTGTGCGCGGCCGGCCGGATGACCCGCCGCACGCGGCCGTTCGAGCCGAGATCGGCGAGATAGACATCACCGGTCAGGTGCTGCTCCACGGTGGCGCGCAGCTGTGGTGCCTGATCGCCCGTCACGCCGGACGGATCGGCCAGGCGTGCGGTGACCGTGGCGGCGGCGCGGAGCCGGTCGTCCAGCTGATGCACCAGATCCCGCTGGAGCAGGGTGACGACCAGGGCATTGCTGCCGAGCAGGGCGACCACGAGCAGCAGCAGGGAGATCGCCAGCAGCCGGCCGCGCAGCGAGAACCTGCCGCGCAGCGAGAACCGGCCGCGCAGCGAGAACCGGCCGCGTAACGAGAAGCGGCTGTCGCGCCGGGGGCTCTTGTTCACTGCCGGGGCCTGCGGAGCACATAGCCGGTGCCGCGCACCGTATGGATCATCTTCGGCTCGTCCAGGTCCACTTTGCGCCGCAGATAGCTGATGTAGGAGGCGACGATGCTGTCGTCGCCCCCGAAGTCGTACTGCCAGACCAGCTCCAGGAGCTGGGACTTCGACAGCACCTGCCCGGCGTTCTCCATCAGCACGCGCAGCAGGCTGAACTCGGTCGGGGAGAGCCGCACGGGGCGCCCGTCCCGGGTCACCTGATGGCTGTGGGGGTCCAGCTCCAGACTGCCGACGACCAACCGGCCGTCGGCCTGCCGGCCACTGGTGCGGCGCAGAATGGCCCGGATGCGCAGCACCAGCTCCTCCAGGTTGAACGGCTTGGTGACATAGTCGTCACCGCCCGCCCTGAGCCCGCTGATCCGGTCCTCGGGCGCATCGCGGGCGGTGAGGAACAGCACCGGCGGATGCCCCGCCGCCGCGGTGGGATGCTGCCCGCGCAGCCTGCGGACGACCTCGAAGCCGTCGAAGTCGGGCAGCATCACATCCAGCACGATCAAGTCGGGACGCTGCTCGCGCACCGCGGCCAGCGCCTGCGTGCCGGTCGCGACCGGCGCCACGGCGAATCCGGCCAGCCGCAGGCTCGCGGACAGCAGTTCGCGCACCGTCGGCTCGTCCTCCACCACCAGTAGCCGTTCCGAAGCCGTCATCCGTCCCGTCCCCACCCGATCGTTCCGCTGGTTCATTCTCCCGGCCCGCTATGCGTCGCGTTTGCGGAAGACGATGAACGCCACCGTCAGCAGGACCGCGACACACCCCGCCATGACGGCGAGCCCGGACCAGGGAGCCAGCAGCGCCGGATCACGGTAGCCGGTGATGATCTGTCCGCCCGCGATGGACGGCCAGTACTTCTCCACCCAGTCGCCGACCGCACCGGGCAGGGCCGGCGCGAACGCCTGCACGATCAGCATGGTGCCGAACAGGGTCGTCACCGTCGCCGTCGTACTACGGATCACCGTGCCGATCGCGAGCCCGAACAGGGCGGCGAGCGTCAGATAGAGCCCACCGCCCCACATCCCGCGCAGCGCCTGAGGATCGGACAGACCGAGGTGCGGGGCGTCCGAACCCGCCAGCGCCGCCTGCCCGACGAGAAAGCCGCTGAGGGACACCAGCAGCCCGACCGGCAGCGCGACCACGATCAGGACCGCGGCCTTGGCGGCCAGCACCCGGGCCCGGTGCGGTACGGCGGTCAGCGTGCTGACGATCGTGCGGGCACCGTACTCGGAGGTGATCACCAGACCGCCCAGCAGGCCGAGGGCGATCTGCGCCACCAGATAACCGCGCAGGCTGGTGGCCAGCGGGTCGAAGGCGGCCCGGTCGGCGGCCGTCATGCTCGCGTAGTCGCCCCCGGCGGATGTGCCGTTGAGGGAGGCCAGACCCACACAGAACGCCAGGGTGCCGAGGATGACGAAGCCGGTCGACCGCATGGTACGGATCTTGATCCACTCGGCGCGCAGACAGTGCGGGAACGTCGCCCGGCCCGCCGGTGCCGGAGGCTTCCGGCGCCCGCGCGGCGCGTCCGGCGTCAACTCGCTCCCCACGGCTGTCCAGGTGTCCGCGGCACTCCCGCTCATCGGCTCGTCTCCATCTCTGCGTTCTCTGAGCCCTCTGAGTTCTTCACGCTCTCCGCGTGATATTCGAGGGCATCGCGGGTCAGATCCATGAAGGCCTGCTCCAGAGACGGCTGCCGGGGCGTCAGCTCGTGCAACTCCACCCCGCCGGCCGCGGCCAGCGCGCCGATCTCGGCCGCGTCCAGACCGGTCACCACCAGGCCGTCCACGCCGTCCGCGCGCACCTCCTCCGCCGGTGCCAGCATCCCGCGCAGCGATTCCGCCTGCGGGCTGCGGACCAGGACCTCACGGCCGGAGTGCGCGTCGATGAACGTCTTCATGGGGGTGTCCGCGATCAGCCGACCGCGGCCGATGACGATGAGGTGGTCGGCGGTGAGCTCCATCTCGCTCATCAGATGGCTGGACATCAGCACGGCGCGCCCCTCGGCGGCCATCCGCCGCATGAGCCCGCGGATCCAGACGATCCCTTCCGGATCGAGACCGTTGAGCGGTTCGTCGAACACGAGCGCCGGAGGATCACCCAGCAGCGTCGCGGCGATGCCGAGTCGCTGCCGCATGCCGAGCGAGAACGTCCCGGTCCTGCGGCGAGCCACGCTCTCCAGCCCGACCTCCGCCAGCACCGCCACAACCCGGCTACGCGGAATCCCGCTGCCGGCCGCCAGCGCCAGCAGATGGTGGTAGGCCGTACGGCTGGGCAGCACCGCGCCCGCGTCCAACAGCGCGCCGACGGCCTTCAGCGGCGCCGGCTGCGCGGCATACGGGCGCCCGCCGACCGTGGCGGTCCCCGAACTGGCGGCGTCCAGACCCAGGATCATCCGCAGTGTGGTCGACTTCCCGGCACCGTTGGGACCGAGGAACCCGGTCACTTCCCCTGGGCGGACGGCGAACGTCAGGCCGTCGACGGCCAGGACCTCCCCGTAGCGCTTGGTGAGTCCGCAGACTTCGATCATCATGACTCCAGAGCCGATGGTGTGCGTGGTGCGCGCGGTCGCCACGCGCATCACTTCACAGTGATCCGCTCTTCTGGGCCGGATGTGCACGAATCTGGGTGCGCCATGGGAACCGGGAGGCCCGTCCGGCGGAAACCGGCAGGTCATGGCGGCCGGCCCGGCGGCAACTCACAGAAACTCACAGAGTGCTGGCGGCGTCAAACGGCGGGACGGCGCCGGTGGGCGCGCTGGCGGCAGGTCGGGCCGCAGTAGCGGGGTGGCCGTCCGGTGGCGTGGACACGCAGCGTCGCACCGCATTCCACGCAGTACTTCAGGGCGGTGGTTTCGTGACGGGGGAGGGCGGACGGGTCACGGAAGGGGGCGGCTTTCGTGACGGGGTGGGGACGCAATCCGTCGAGCAGTATCCGCACCAGCCAGGTGCCGCGTGCCGGGTCCCGGTGTGCCGAACGCAGTGCGACACTGCCCATGGCCAGCGCCGACAGATCGTCGGCCCGTACGTCGGGGCGTATCGCACCGGCCTGTTTCGCGTCGCGCAGCAGGCGCTCCAGCGCCTGCTGGAACCGCTGTCCCGCGGCGGCCAGCACGGCGCGCGGCCAGCCCTGGTCGGCGGTGAGCGCATCGCAGAAGTGGCGGCGGCCCATCGACTTCTCGGCCACTTCGAGCAGAAACCCGAACAGCGCGTCACCGGGCGCGGCGCGTGTGGCCCATCGATCGGCGGCGGCCACCAAACGCTCGACGTGTTCGGCGAGCACCGCCTCGATCAGGATCTCCTTGGTCGGGAAGTGCCGGTAGACGGTTCCGGCGCCGACCTCGGCGCGCTGCGCGATCCGGCCGAGTGACACCTCAAGACCCTCCTCGGCGAATACGCGCATCGCCGTGCTCAGTACGAGCGCTCGGTTGCGGCGGGCATCCGCGCGCCCGGCGGGTGCCGCACCCGGTACTGCTTTCGTGTCCGACCCGGCCCGGCCGCGTGCTGCTGTCATGTCACGAAATCCTTGTCCGCGGGGCTGAAACGGGTGGAGCATCCCGGATGACGTTCAGCATCCTCCACCTTCTCCGGAAAGGCCACCATGACCACCACGACACCGGCCAACCCCGACTCCCCGATCCTCGTCACCGGCGCCACCGGTAAGCAAGGCGGCGCCACCGCCCGGAGGTTGCTGGCCGGAGGGCGGCCGGTACGAGCCCTGGTGCGCGACCTGACCGCCCCCGCCGCTGCCGAGTTGGCCGCCGCGGGCGCCCAACTCGTGCGCGGCGACTTCGACGATCCGGCCAGTCTGCGGGCCGCGCTCGACGGCGCCTCCGCCGTGTTCGGCATACCGCCCGTGTCCTACGGACCGACCGGACCCGAAACGGAGCTCGAAGCGGCCCGCGGCAGGGGGCTGATCGACGCCGCGGCCGCGGCGGGGATCGAGCAGATCGTGTTCAGCACCGTCGCCTCGGCATCGGCCGCTTCGCGGGGTTCGGAGGGGAAAATGATGATCGAGGAGTATCTGCGCGACCACATCGCGCTGCCCACCGTATTGCGCCCCGTGCGGTTTATGACCAACTATCTCGGCGTCGGGGGGAGCCGGATCGACGGCATTTCCCACGGCGTACACCGGCACCTTTTCCCGCCGCACGAGCCCATGCAGATCATCGCGCTGGAGGACATCGCCGAGTTCGCCGCCCTCGCGTTCGCGGACCCCGCCCGATTCGCCGGACGCACCCTGGAACTGGCCGGCGACGAGCCGACCCCGGTCGAGGCCGCTGCCGCGATCGCCGAGGCCACCGGCGCTCCGATCCGGTACGAACAGCTCACCGACGGCGAGGCCGCCGCGCTCGGCCCGGAAATCGCCGAGACCAAAAAGCGCTGGGCGGCCGGTCACCGCTGGCACGCCGATATCGAGGCACTACGCGTCATTCACCCCGGACTGCGCACCCTCGCCGACTGGCTCACCGAATCCGGCGCCGCCGCCATTCGCGCCCAATTCACCACGTCCTGACTCCGGAGATCTGGCCGAAACCGGTGTTCGGCGGGTGTGTGCCATGGGGTAAGCGGTAAGTGGCAGGAGCATGACACACCGCCTGGGAGGTCGAACGTTGGGGGATCCGGAATGGTGGCAGAACGCGGTGATCTACCAGCTGTACGTACGCTCATTCGCGGACTCCGACGGCGATGGCGTGGGCGACATTCCCGGCATCGTGTCTCGTCTGGACTACCTTTCCTGGCTCGGGGTGGACGCCATCTGGTGCACCCCGGTGACCGCTTCTTCCAACCATGACCACGGTTATGACGTCACCCACTATCGGGCCATCGAGCCATCGCTCGGCACCATGGAGGATTTCGACCGGCTCATCGCGGAGGCCGAAAGCCGAGGCATCCGGGTGCTGCTCGACCTGGTGCCCAACCACACCAGCATCGACCACCCATGGTTCACATCCCCGCGCACCAGGCGCTCCTACTATGTCTGGGCCGATCGCCCCAACAACTGGGTCAGTTCACTTCATATCCCCGCGTGGTCGTACGACGAGGCCGAAGGCTCCTACTACCTGCACAGCTATCTGCCGCAGCAGCCCGATCTGAATTGGTGGAACGACGATGTGCGGGCCGAGTTTGATGACATTCTCGCCTACTGGTTCGACAAGGGTGTCGCGGGCTTCCGGATAGACGCCTGCTATGTGATATTGAAGGACCGTCAGCTGCGTGACAATCCCGTCGCGTGCAAAGGCGACCACATGTGGGACCTCAACCGCGGGCAGCGGCCGGTCCACAGCGCTCATCAGCCTGAAGTCCACGATGTCCTACGGCGATGGCGGGCCGTAGCCGACCGGTATGACCCGCCGCGGCTGCTGATGGGAGCCACCTGGGTGCCCGAACCGGCCGATCTGGTGGCCTACTACGGCAAGGGCGACGAACTGCAACTGCCGCAGTACTTCCAGCTTCTCTTCTCGGACTTCGACGCCGACGCCCTGCGCTCGTGCGCGGAGACCTGGCTGGAGACACTGGGCCCCGGCGACACTCCCGTATGGCTCGCCTCGAACCACGACCTGTCGCGCTTTCCCACCAGATGGTGTGACGGCGATGACCGTAAGACCCGCCTCGCCCTGGCGATGCTGCTGACCCTGCCGGGCGCATGCGTGCTGTTCCAGGGCGACGAGATCGGGATGGAGGACACCGTCGTCCCGGTCGCGCGGCTGCGTGACTCGGCGCCGTGGCCGCGCGACGCCAGCCGTACGCCCATGCCGTGGCAACGGGGACACCTGGGCGGATTCACCACCGGTGAGCCCTGGCTGCCGCTCGGCGACACGGAGCGCAACGTCGCCGATCAGATGGCGGACCCCGACTCGGTGCTGAACGAGACCCGCAGGCTCATCGCGCTCAAGAAGCGGCTCACCGGACCGTACAGACCACTGCCCGCGGAGGACGACCACTGGCGCTATCGACGAGGGGACGTCGCCGTGGACCTCGACTTCGCCGGATCGGCGGTGTGTATCGATGGCTGAGATCACCACCGTGGCGGTGCCGACTCCACGAGACACACGGGCCACCCAGGACGGGGCGGTCGGGGCGGCGCTTGACGCCCTCGACGGCCGCACCATCTGGCACATCAACACCACAGCGGTCGGCGGCGGGGTCGCCGAGCTGCTGCGCTCCGCGATGTCCCGGCACGCGGAGGCGGGGATGCGCGCCCGCTGGCTGGTCATGAACGGGGACGAGGAGTTCTTCGGCATCACCAAACAGTTGCATCACCTCTTCCATGGCAGCCCCGGCCATGGACGGCCGCTGGGCGAGGGTGGGTTCGCGGCGTACGAGCGCACGACACGGGAGGCCGCCGCCACGGCGCTTGCCCATATGGCCCCCGGCGACCTCGTACTGCTGCATGATCCGCAGACTCTCGGGATGGCGCCGGCGCTGCGGCGGGCGGGCATGCGGGTGGCCTGGCGGAGCCATATCGGCACCTCGTTCCCGGGCCCTGAGGTGACCGCCGCCTGGACCTTCCTGAGGCCCTTCCTGAAGGAGCCGCTGCGCTGCGTGTTCTCCCTGCCGGACTACGTTCCGCCGGGCCTCGACCCGCAGCGGGTGGCGATCATCGCACCGGCCATCGACGACCTGTCGGACAAGTGCCGGCCCATGGGGGAGGCGGAGGTACGCGGCCTGCTGGTAACCGCCGGGCTGCTCGGCTCGCCCGGCCCCACCCCCCTGGGGGAAGAGGTCGCGGCATACGCGGGCCGACGCGTCACGGTGTGGCAGGACGAGCCGGTGCCACCCGGCGCTCCGACCGTACTGCAACTGGCCCGCTGGGACCCGCTGAAGGACATGGCGGGCACCCTGACCTCCTTCATACGCCACATCGATCCCGCCACCCGCGCGCATCTGATCCTGGCCGGTCCCGACCCGGCCGATGTCGCGGACGACCCGGAGAACATGGCCGTGTTCGACGCGGTCCTGCGGGACCGCGCGGCGCTGCCGGCCGATGTACGCCGACGTGTTCATCTCGTCGGCCTGGGGCTCGCCGACGACACCGCCGAACTACGGGCCAACGCCCTGATCGTCAACGCATTGCAGCGGTACGCGACGGTCGTCGTCCAAAAGAGTCTGGAAGAAGGGTTCGGGCTGGCGGTGGCCGAGGCGATGTGGAAGGGGCGCCCGCTGGTGGCGAGCGCGGTCGGAGGCATCCGTGCCCAGGTGACCCACGGTGTGACCGGCCTCCTGGTGGACGACCCCACCGATCTCGCGGCGTTCGGCCGACAGGTCGGGCGGCTGCTCGGCGACGAGGCGCTGCGCGACAGACTGGGACGGGCCGCACATGACCACTGTGCGCCGCGATATCTCGCGGAACGCGAGTTCCGCGACCACGCTTCGCTCTATCTCGACCTGTGCGGCGCCCCCACGGCGGTGGGGCGGTGAGCGCGCCCGGCGCCTGGCTGACACCACGTCAGGAACCAGAAGTCATCATCATCGGGGCGGGCACATTCGGCTCGGTTCTCGCCTGGCAGCTCGGCCGGGGTGGAGGCAGCGTGCCCACGCTGCTGCTGGAGTCCGGCCGGCTGGAGCGGACCGAGCATGTGCAGAACGCCCCGTTGGCCACGGAGACCGTGCCTCCGCCGTCCCTGCCCGAAGCGGTGGCCGATGCCCCGCCCACGGGGAACGGCCGCTGGCGAGTGCCGTGGCGTTCCCCTCTGCCGTACCACGGCCTTGCCTACGGGGTCGGCGGACGGTCCTTGTTCTGGGGCGCCTACTGCGTATGGCCGGTGCTCGACCAGGACGGCATCCGGGACCACTGGCCGGCCCGCGTGAGGGCCGAACTCAGCGACCGTTATCTGCCCGCCGCGGCGAACCTGCTGGGCCTGCCGCGCACCGCACCGCACTTCGACGGCGAGCTCAACCGCCGACTGCGGGGGCGGCTGCTCGGTGCGCTGGCCGGGAACCATCTGCCGGGACTGCTCCGGCCGAACGAACTCCCCGATCCGCCGTACGCACCTGACCTCGGCAGCAGCCACCAGTACAGCTGTGTGTCACGGCTGAACATGCCCTTGGCGATCGACGCCGTCGAGGACGGGATCGGGGGATCGCCGCGGCTGGTGCGCTTCAGTGCTGCGCCGCTGCTGACCGAACGGCTCGGCGACGGCACCGGCGACCTGGAACTGCTCACCGACTGCCATGTCATCGGGCTCCAGGCGAGTGGCGGCAGGATCACGGCGATCGACACCAGCCGCGGGAGGTTGCGGGTGCCCGATCACGCCCGGGTCATCCTCGCGGTGGGCACCATAGAGAACGCCCGGCTCGTACTCGGCGCCGACGGCCTGCCGCACACCGCCCACCGCGCGCACCACCTGACCACCCATCTGCGCTCCAACCTCACGGTGCGCATCCCCTTCCCCTTCGACCCCCACCCGGGACCCGGGCGGGAATGGGGCGCCGCCGCGTTGCATACGCGTGGCGCGTGTCGGCGTCCGTCGGGGCCCGATACGCGCTTCCACCACCAGATCACCGCGTACGGAGTCGGGTCGTTACCCGAGGAGGCCGCCCGGCGGCTCTACACTGAAACGCCCAGATACGACGTGGAGGCGTTGGATCGGATGCTCCGTATCCCGCCGCGGCATCTCGTCGTCACCCTCGCCAGTGTGGGGGAGATGGCAGCGGACGGCACCGGCGAGGTGAGTCTGCTCGACGAGCGGGATCGGTACGGCGCCCGCCTCGCGTATGTACGGCTGTCGCCCGGGCCGGCGGATCGGCGGACCTGGGATGCCATGGATCGCTCGGCCGACGCCGCAGTGCGAACCCTGGTCGGTGACGGCCCCGTCGAGGTGTTGCGCTCGGGGCGGTTCGTATCCGTCGCCGCCGGTCGGTCGGCGGCCCTGCTGGAACCGGCGGAGCGGCGAGAACCCCTGGGCTGCGGCCACCATGAGATGGGCACCCTGCGCATGGGCGACGACCCCCGCGATGCGCACACCGACGCCGACGGACGGATCCACGCCACACAGAACCTGTATGCCGCTGGCCCGGCGGTCTTCCCCGCACTCGACTCGGCCGGCCCGGTGCTGCCGGGAGTCGCGCTGACGCTCCGCCTCGCCGATCATCTGCGGCACACCGTCCCCCGAGGGCGGGCGGTGCCGGAGCCGAGGCGGGAAACGGAGCGGTCCGGTGCGTGAGGGAGGCGGCCGCATGCCGACGCCGCTGCGGCGGGCACGGACAGCGGTGTCGGCGATCTTCTTCGTCCATGGTGCGATCTTCGCCTCCTGGGCCGCCCGAGTCCCTGCCGTACAGGATGAACTCACCCTGTCCGCAGGTGTGTTGGGCCTGGTGCTGGCGGGCCCGGGGCTCGGCGCGCTGGCCGGCAGCCAGGCGGGCGGGCTGCTGGTACGGCGCCTTGGCAGCCGTACGGTGAGCGCGCTGGCCCCCGTGGTGCTGTGCCTGCCGCTCGGCCTCGTCCCGACCGCGCATTCCGCGTGGTCGCTGATGGCCGTGCTGCTGCTGCTCGGCGCCGCCGACGGATGTACGTCGGTGGCGATGAACGCCCAGGCGGTCTCCGTGCAGCAGCGGTACGGACGCGCGGTGCTCAACTCCATGCACGCCATCCGCAGCATCGGCGCCGTCGCGGGCGGCCTGGCCGGAGTCGCCACGGCGTCCCTCAACATGCCGCTGACGGCGCAGTTCGTGTCCATGGCCGTCCTGCTCGCCGTCGTGTCGGCGGTGGCGGCCTGCGGACTCCAGCCGGACGTGGAACATGCGACGCGGACACCGCCGAGCGACCAGGCCACGGCGGCGGACGGATCGGTGGACGGACCGGCGGAAGCGGCGGGCCACGGTCCGAAGGGGCGGCTGACCGTGCCGCTGCTCGCGCTGATGACCTTCCTCGCCGCTCTGGTGGAGGACGCCCCCGCGTCGTGGAGCGGTGTGTATCTGCGCCATGTGGGCGCGGACGCGGCGATGGCCGCGGCCGGGTACGCGGCCTTCTCGGCGGGGTCGGTCGTCACCCGGCTGTTCAACGACTGGCTGGTCGATCGCCTCGGGTGGGTACGCCTCATCCGGATCGGCACCTTGTGCTGTGCGGCCGCGCTGACCGCCGCCCTGCTGCTCGGACAGCCCGGGGTCACCTTGGCGGCGCTCGTCGTCGCGGGTGCCGGGATCAGTGCGGTCTTCCCCGGCGCGTTCACCGCCGCGGGGGCGCTGCCCGACTCGGCCCGGGTGATGGGCCATGTCGGCTTCGCCGGAAACCTCGGCTGGCTGCTGGTCTCCCCGATCATCGGCGGTCTGTCGACCCTGGTCGGGCTGCCGACCGCCCTCGGTCTGCTGGCGGTCGCGGCGGCGATCATCGCCGGGCTGGCCCCGGTGACCTGCGCGGTGGCACCCGTACGCGCACAGGAGCGGCAGGTCGTCCCGTGAAGGCGTCGACCCTCTCAACCACCCAGGCCCTGTTGACCGGTCCCGGCCGGGTCGAACTCATTCGCAGGCGGCTTGAGCCGGTCCGTACCGGCCAGGCCCTGATCCGGGTCACCCAGTGCGGTCTGTGTGCGTCGGAGGCCGATCAGTGGCTCGGCAGATCAGGCCGCTATCCGGTCGAGATAGGTCATGAAGTCGCCGGGGTGGTCGAGGAGATCGCGCCGGGCGACGAGGGAGGTCCGCTGAGCGTCGGCGATCACGTGGTGGCGTGGGTGCCCGGCGGCGGATTCACCGAATTCATGGTCACCGAGACGCGTCACGCCATACCCGTCCGCCCCGGCCGCGTCTTTCCGGCCGTGGCGGAGCCGCTGTCGTGCTGCGTCAACGCCGTCGAACTCGCCGCTCCGAGGCTGGGGGCCGATGTAGTGATCATCGGAACCGGCTTCATGGCCCTGCTCATCCAACGTCTCTCGGTCCTCAAGGGCGCGCGATCGGTCATCGTGGCGGGCCGCCGTCCCACCGCCCTGGCCCGCTGCGCCGAGCAGGGCGCGACACGGGTGGTGGACCTGCGCACCGAATCGCTCGCCGCTGCCGTCGCGGCGGACACCGAGGCCGGTGGCGCGGACGTGACGTACGAGGCCACCGGTGCCCAGGACGCCCTCGCCCTCGCGGGCCAGGTCACCCGCACCAGTGGCACGATCGCGATCGTCGGGTACCACCAAGGGGAGCCCCGGACGGTCGACCTCGCGCACTGGAACGAGCGGGCGTTCCGGATCGCCAATGCCCACTTCCGCGATCTCCCCACGATCCTGGGCGGCATGCGCACCGCGATCGCGCTGGTCGACTCGGGCCAACTGGATCCCTCGGACCTCCTGACACATCGCTACCCGCTGCACGAGATCCCCGCCGCGTTCCGGGACGCGGTCCGTAGGCCCGATGGGTTCGTCAAGGCCGTCATCGAACCCGCCCCTTCCGCCCGAGCCTGATGCCGTCTGACGCCGGGGCGGGCAGGTTGCTTTCGAACCAGACGGTTCTGCCGGTGGCGGTGTCGGAGCAGCCCCATCGCGTGGCGAGCTTCTGGAGCAGGGTGATGGCGCAGTGGGACGCCTGGGTGCCGGGGGTGTGCGGGAGCAGGGGCGTGATCTGCTGGTCGCCGGTGACTTCACACAGGAGTGTGTCGGTGTGGACCAGCCGCAGGCCGACCGGATGGCTGGTGTGGCGGATGGCGTTGGTGAGTAGTTCGCCGGCGAGGAGTTCGGTGGTGTCACAGAGCGGGCCCAGGCCCCATGCGGTGAGGGTGTCGCGCACCCGGCGCCGGGCGACGCTCACCTGTTGGGGCTGCGGCGAAAAGCGCCAGGTGGCCACCTTGTCGTCGGGGATGCTGTGGAGGCGGGCCATGAGGACGGCGATGTCGTCGTGGTCGCCGATGGGGTGCTGCTGCCGGAGCAGGGACTCGCACGCCTCGTCCAGCGACGGGTGGGTCGCGGTGAGGCCGCAGCGCACGGCGAGGAGCCCTTCCTCGATGTCGTGTCCGCGCGCCTCCACCAGGCCGTCGGTGTAGAGGACGAGAAGGCTGCCGGAGTCGATGGACACGTCCAGCGTGTCGAAGGCGGTGCTCCCCACACCGATCGGCGCGCCGACGGGGATCTCGAGAAGTTCGTCCGTGCCGTCGGGACGCAGCAGAACCGGCGGCAGATGGCCGGCGCTGGCGAAGGCGGCTCGGCCCGCGATGGGGTCGTAGATGGCGTACAGACAGGTGGTCAGGGGGACGTGGCCGAGGTGTTGCGCCAGCTGATCGAGGTGGGCCAACAGTTGTGCGGGCGGAAGGTCCATGGTGGCGAGGGTCCGCACGGCGGTGCGCAGTTGGCCCATCGCCACGGCGGCGTGCAGTCCATGGCCCGCCACATCACCGATGACGAGGCCGACCCGGTGGCGGGGCAGCGGGATCACGTCCAGCCAGTCGCCACCGACCTGTGTGGTGCGGCTGCACGGGTGGTAGCGGTAGGCGATCTCCACGCTGGGCAGACGGGGTGGCCGCGTGGGCAGAAGGCTGCGCTGCAGCACGGCGGACGTTCTGGCCTCATGGCTGTAGAGGCGGGCGTTGTCCAGAGACAGGGCCGCCTGCTCGGCCATCTCCTGGCAGGCGGCCAGATCCACCGGGCTGAAGGCGAGCCGCTCCGGTTTCCGCCCGAACACCATGAAGCCGAGGACCAGGCCCCGTACAGTCAGCGGCACCAGCATGACGGACGAGCCGGAGAGCACCGACCGGGCGGCCGGGCTGTCGAGCTCCTGGGGCAGCTGGCGCAGGGTGTCCTGGTCGACCCGGGGGATGAGGATGGGTTCGACGAGCGCGAGAAACCGGGCCATGGCCGTGTCGGCCTGGTAGACGAAGGTCCGCTCCGCGTGGAGTTCTTCCGCGCCGGGGTCGTCGGTGTGCGCGCTCGCCACGCGGTGCATCACGACGGAGCCCAGCGGCTGCTGCGGAACGGAGGCGTCGTCGTGAGCGGTTACGTGGTCGTGCAGATGGACGGAGGCGAAGTCGGCGAACCGCGGTACGGCCGAGGTGACCAGTACGCGGGCCGTGTGGCCGAGGTCCAGGGTGGTGCCGATACGGCTGATCGTCTCCCGGAGGAATGTCACTCTGGCCGCGTCGGCTTCCGCCTGCGCGACGGCCGTGTCCCGCCGATCGAGAGCGACGCTGTTCGGAGCGCATGGTGATGCCTCAGGCAGCAACGAGGCCCCCTTGACGTAGTGCCGGGCGCCGGGCGGGCCCGTGTGACGACGAGGGAACGGCGGCGGGCCGCGGGGTCCGGCAGCTGGTCCGGATCTTCCCGCAAGACCGTATCGCCTGAATCGTCATAATGTGGTCACCCACAGGAGTGATCCGCTTCCAGTGGATGATCAGGGCGTTCATACGGGTTCTCCCGGCGCGGCGCATCGGTCTACCGGTCCTTGGCCAGGGCGACGAGCTCGGCGAAGAGGCCGTCGGCGGTCACGAGATCGTCGTACCGGCCCTGCTCGATGATCCGGCCGTCTCGCATCACGACGATCCTGTCGGCGAGCCGGGTGTTCTCGAGCTGATGGGTCACCACGATGGTCATGCGCTCAGCGGCGATGCGTTTGACTTCCAGAAAGATCTGATGCTCGCCACGCGGGTCCATCTGCGATGTCGGTTCGTCCAGGATCAGCAGCGGGGTTTGGCGGTACAGAGCTCGACCGCAGGCGAGCCGCTGCCACTGTCCGCCGGACAGCTCGGCGCCGCCGTAGAGTTCGCGGGCGAGCAGGGTGTCCAGCCGCTTGGGCAGCTTCTCGATCGCCCCGCGCATGCCGACGGCGTCGACGGCCGCCCACACCGGGGCGTCGTCGTAGGTCTTGGGCTGGCCGAGGGTGATGTTCTCGCGGGTGCGCAGGGGCCAGCAGGCGAAGTTCTGGGGGACGAGCGACGTCCGCGCCCAGACCGCGTCGGGCTTGGCCTGGGACAGATCGGTTCCGTCCCACAGGACGCGGCCCTTGTCGGGGAGGAGAATTCCGGTGATGAGCTTGGTCAGTGTGGACTTGCCCGAGCCGTTCTCACCCACGATCGCCAGGATCTCGCCGCGGCGCAGGGTGAGGGAGACACCGTCGACGGCGGGTTCGTCCTTGCCGGGGTACTGGTAGACGACCTCGTCGAGACGGATCTCCGCCACATGGTCCGGGATGGTCAGCTCCCCGCGCCTGGGGGCGCGGTCGGCCGCCATGTCGAGGAACGACCGCATGTCGGCGAGGTAGAGCGAGGTGTGGAACATCGCGGCGCCGTGGATGACGAGCTGGGAGAGCGCGGCGAGCGCGGTCTGGACGGCGACGACCGCGGTTGCCGCGACGGGCAGGGCGACCCGGCCGGTGGTGGCCAGCCAGGCGAGCGCGCCCCAGGTGCCCAGGAGGAACAGGCCGCCGAGGGCGGAGGTCGCCAGGACGATACGGAGGGTGCGGGGTGCGGCGGTCACGGTGCGCCGGTCGATGCGCTCGGACAAGGCGCGGTACCAGTAGACGAGATAGCCGGTCATCCCGTTGGCCCGCACCTCGTCGCCGTACCGGGAGTAGGTGGCCCACCAGCGCATCATGCCGCGTACGTTGCGGTCGCCGACGTTGGCGTAGTGGGTTTCGTAGTCGACGCGGGCGGACAGGACGGCGCCCAGACCGGCGGGGAGCACGGCGAGGAGCAGCAGGGGGAGCATGAGCCAGTGGAGGACGGTGATGACGCCACCGGCGGCGGCGATACGGACCAGGGCGGCCATGAAGCGCTGGGCGTCCTGGACCATCAGCCTGGTGCGGGTGACGCCGATCTCGGCGGCCTCCTGGCGGTCGGCGAACCCCGGCTCCGAGTACGCCGAGGCCTCGACCCGGCACACGGCGGAGACGAGGGCGACATCCGCCTCGGTCATCAGACGGGGGGTGATCCGGCCGTCGGCGTACGAGGACAGGGCACTGCCGATGCGGCCGACAGCGGAGGCCGCCGCCACGACGACGAGGGCGGGCAGGGCGGCGTGCAGACGTTCGGAGACCGTGCCGGTGCCGAGGATGTGCGTCATGGCCTGCGCGGTGAACCCGAGGGTGAAGGCGGCCGCGGCACCGGTGAGGATCTGGCAGACGAGGAGGAGCACGAGGGCGGGGCGGTCGACGGTCCAGGCGATGCGCGCGGTGTGCGAGAGCACGGAGGGGAGCCGCGCGCACATCTTTGTGAAACTGGCCTCTTCCAGCGGGTTCTTGCCGTGCTTCCCCTCGAAGCTGATGGTGGCGGGCGGGGGAGGGGGCGGTGTGGTGGAGCTTGCGGCCGAGGCGTTCGTCACGGTCACCTGCGTCCTCCTCGAAGGTCGGCACCGCACCTGGGTGGTCCGGCGGTGCCAGGTTCAACGAGCGAGGGGGCGAATCGAACGCGCTCGATTTTGGACGAAGCGCGGAGCCCGGAATTTCGGGGGCATCGAACGCCTGGTCGCAGTGGCGTACGGGTTCCGGCGCGGTCGGGCTTGGCCGAAACGCCGATGCCTGTGACGTGTGTGACCTATGAGGTTTCACGGATGGTCATGGATGGCGGGCGGCTTCGCCGTTCAGTATGCGGCGGTTACGACAGCCTGACCGGCTTCAGCTCGTCGAAGCGGTCGCCCGGACCGGGGTTCGCCGCGCTGGTCTTGCCGCCCAGCTGGGTCATGACGCCCCACACCGCGTTCAGCCCGGTCGTGACCGCTCCCTCGGCCCAGCCGCCGGTCCAGGACACATCGTCGCCCGCCAGGAAGATGCCGCGGTGGGCGGGGTCGAAGCGGTCCTGCATGAAGTGGGTGTAGAGGCGTTCCAGGTAGCGGTAGTGGCCGGGCAGGTTGTCGCTGAAGGCGCCCATGAAGTCCGGGTCGTCCTCCCAGGAGATGGTGACGGGGTCGCCGATGATGTGCGAGGCGATGTCGACGTTCGGATAGATCTGCTCGAGGGAGTGCAGCATCAGCCGTACGCGCTCGTCGACACTGAGCGGCAGCCACTTCAGCGCATCGTCGTTCCAGGTGTACGACAGACAGATCAGCGCCGGCTTGTCGGGGCCGTCGTCCAGCAGATAGGTACCACGCGTCAGCCGGTCCGTGAGCGTGGTGCTGAGCACATGCCGCCCGGTGTCCGGGTCGATGTCCTTCCAGAAGGGCCGGTCGACCACGACGAACGTCTTGGACGACTGCATGTAGTGCGTCCGCTCGATCGCCGTCCACAACGGGTGGCTGTACAGCGATTCGTCGGTGTCGATCCGGGCGGACAGCAGCCATGACTGGCATGTGGCGACGACCGCGGGGTAGGTGGCCGTCCTGCCCCACCGGTCCGTCACCTCGATGGTGGCACCCGGCCCACCCGGCCCACCCGGCCCGTCCGGTCGTCGCACCGCACCGCGGGGCGAGCCGCCGTGCAGGGAGGCGAGGCTGGTCCCGGCGGGCCAGTGTGCGAGTTGTTCGGGGGCGTGCTGCCACAGGAGTTGGGGAAGGCGCTGGGCGCCGCCGAGGATGCGCTGCTGGTCGTCCTCCGCGCCCCCGTAGACCACCCGAAGGATCTCGAGCATCGAATCGGGGAAGTTGGTGTCCCAGCCCCCGGTGCCGAAGCCGACGAGCCCGAACGCCTCGCGGTACTCGAAGGGCAGGGCGGAGAAGGCCTTGGACGTGGCGAGGTAGTGCGAGAAGGACATGTCGTCCAGGAGGAACACCAACTCGTTCCAGAGCCTCTTGATCGTGTCGTAGTCGCGATCCGCGATCGCCCGCCGCATGGCGCTGGTGAGCGCGGGCCAGTAATGGAAGTACGTGGCGACCGCGGTGATGTCCACGATGGCGGTGAGCGCCCAGGAGACGGAATACACCCAGCCGGTGACGTTGGCGGCCTTCTCGCCGAAGAACTCCCGCGCGTAGGAGACGAAGCAACCGGAATTCGGACGGTGCAGAACCAGTTCGCCGAGCGCCCGCAGAATGAAGAAGGCGAAGACCCCGCAGAAGGCATAGACGAATACCAGGGCCGGGCCTGCCGAAGCGAGTCGTCCACCGGCGCCCAGAAAGAGCCCCGTGCCAATGGCGCCGCCGATACCGATCATCTGTGTCATCCACTGCCACGAGCTCCTCCTTTGCCTGGCACCGAAGGGTGCGCAAGCGGAAGAGTGTCAGCGGCCGGGTGGGTCGACAATGAAATATTGCACTGGGTGGAGAGCCAAAAATTTGGCGTATGCACAACCGGCGGACGCAACGGGGCGATGTCATGCCACCCGGCCCGACACCGTAATGTTTCGGGGCCCGCACCGGCAGGAAGGAGACATGCGTGTCCGGTCAGGACGAACGGCTCTGGGACGATCTCATCGAGCGGACGCGCGGTCGTTTGGGCGCGTTGGTGGAACAGTTCCTCGCACGCACCATGACGGACCCTTCTTACGCCGATTCCGAACTCATGGCGGAGGATTTGCGGCGGTCGAGCGTCGAGTCGTTCACGGCGATCCTGGACAGCCTGCGCTCGGACGGAACCACAGCGCCCTGGTGGCCATCGCCGAGCCGCTGGGCACCCGGCGCGCCCGGCAGGCCGTTCCGCTGGACAGCCTGCTGCGCGCCGTCCGGCTCGACTTCACCGTGCTGTGGGAACACTTGGCGGACCCGGCCTCCGGGATGGACCCGGCGCTGCTGGTGCGCAAGGCCGGACGGGTGTGGACCACGGTGGACGAGTTCGCGGCACACGTCCAGGAGCACTACCTCGCCGAACAGCTGGCCATCGAGCAGGCCGATGCGGATCTCCAACGGCACTACCTGGACCGGCTGTTCGGCACCACGAGGCCGACCGAGGCCGCCCTCGAGCGGATCGCCGGCGCGCTGCGCGTGTCCACCTCGGACAACTTCTATGTGGCCGCCGTCTCCCGGGACGACGGAGTCGTCGTGCGCAGGAGGATCCGGAGCACCCCTCGGTACGGCCACGTCTGCTTCGACTACGACATGGGCCACCACTCCCTGTTCCGGTGGCCGACGGCGGAGTCGGCCCTGGGTGGACTCCCCCAAGGAGTCAAGGACCTCTTCGCCGATATGGCGGTCGCGCCGGTCGCCAGAGGGCTGGCGCGGGTCCGTGACGCCGCCGCGGCCGCGAGAGAGATCATGATCGACCTGCCGTTGGACAGTTCGGGCGTTGCCACGCTGTCGGACCGCTGGCGCTCGGTGACCCGGCACCTCCTGGCCGGGGTCGGATGCGATCTGGGGCAGATCGTCTTCCCGTACCTGGAGAAGTGCACGGATCTGGAACGGCGGAAGATCCTGGAGACCGTCGCCGCCTACCTGGACACCGGAAGCCTGGGCGATACGGGCCGGTTGCTGGAGTGCCACCGCAACACCGTGCTGAACCGGCTGAACGCGTTCGAGAAGTACACCGGCCTCGACGTACAGCGGCCCTACGACGCCGCCGCCGTGATCATCGCCCTGGAGTGGCAGGGTGCGGAATGGCAGGGTGCCCGCCCCTGACCTCAGGCGCCTTTCTCCCGCACGGGGGTGATGATCTCGTCCACGAGCCAGCGGGCGGCCTTGTCCGGATAGGGGCGGGGCAGCGCCAGCACGATGTGCCGGATACCGGCGGCGGCGAGGGCGTGGACGCGGCCGCGGGTCGCGGCGGGATCGGCGTAGTCGACGATGATCTGCGCGGAGCGGGTGATCTCGGCGGGATCGCGGCCGATCGCTTCGCAGTGCGCGTCCAGGACGCGGGCGCGCTCGGCGATCCAGTCGGTGGCGTTGTGCGGCGGGCCGGGGACGTTCCAGATGTCGGCGTGCTCGGCGATGATGCGCAGTGTGCGATCGCCCCAGCCGCCGAGCAGCAACGGCGGGCCGCCGGGCTGGACCGGGCCGGGGCCGTTGCGGGTGGCGCGCAGGGTGGTGAAGGGGCCGTCGTGGTCGAAGACCTCCTCGCTCCACATACGGCGCAGGATAGTGATCGTCTCGGTGAGGCGTGCCAGGCCCTCGCCGGGAGTCGGGAGCGTGAGGCCGTAGGCGGCGTACTCGGCGACGGCCGGATTGGGGCCGTCGGGCTGCCGGGTGCCGCCGACGCCCAGGCCCATGATCAGGCGCCCTTGGGAGATCACGTCCACGGTGGTGGCGATCTTTCCCAGATGGGCGGGGGCGCGCAGCCTGTTGCTTGTGACGAGCAGGCCGAGACGGAGTCGGCTGGTACGGGCGGCCAGCGCGGCCAGCAGCGTCCAGCCCTCCAGAACGGCGCCGCCGGGCGGTCCGGCCAGCGGCATCAGATGGTCCCACAGCCATGCGTCGTCGAGTTCGGGCAGTTCGTCGGCCTCCTCCCAGACGCGAAGGATCTCGTCGTAGCCGAGGTGCATGGGCGTCGTCTTGACGCCGAAACGGAGAGCACACAGGGGTGCGTCAATCACCATGACCGTCACGATAGACGATCGTCAGCGATGCTGACTATCAGGTGATGGCTACGATGTCGGAATGGCGGAGAACAACGAGGACGGTGCCGCGGTCGAGGAACTGCTCGGCGCTCGGCTCGGCTACCTGCTCAAGCACGCGCAACTACGGCTGTCCGAGCACGCCGGACCCGCGCTGGCCCGGTTCGGGCTGGACGCCCGGGAGTTGGCGGTGCTCGCCGTGCTGGCGGCGGGCCGCCCGCTGTCACAGTTGGAGGCCGCGCGGCGGCTGGGCGTGGACCGTACGACGATGGTCGCGCTCATCGACGCGCTGGAGAACAAGGGCCTGGTGGAGCGGCACCGCAGCGAGGAGGACCGCCGCCGCAACGTGGTCGAGCTGACGGAGCGGGGCATGCGGGTGCGGGCCGATGCGGAGGAGGCCCGCGAGGCGGCGGAGCGCGAGTTCCTTGCCCCGCTGGGCGAGGAGGAAGCGGCGCGGCTGGTGAAGGCGCTGCGCGCGCTCGTGGTCAGAACTCCGAACTAGCCGCCGGCGCCAAGGGGCTCAGCCGGCCAGGCACGGTACGGGGGCGAGGGCGATGGTGTGGTGGGTGTGCTGGACCTTGGCGTGCAGATAGCGAAGGTTGCTGGGCGTGGTGTGGACGCCGGTGGGGACGGTCCGGGCGACCGTGACGCCGAGATCGGCCAGCTGTTGTGCCTTGTCGGGGTTGTTGGTGAGCAGGTTCAGCTCGGTGATGCCGAGGGCGGTGAGCATCTGGGCGGCGGCCGTGTAGTCGCGGGCGTCCTCGGGCAGGCCGAGGGCGAGGTTGGCCTCGTAGGTGTCCAGGCCCTGGTCCTGGAGGGCGTAGGCGTCGAGCTTGTTGTAGAGGCCGATGCCGCGGCCCTCCTGGCGCAGATAGAGCAGAACGCCCCCGGTGGTGGCGATGCGCTCAGTGGCCTCGCGCAGCTGGGGCCCGCAGTCGCAGCGGGCGGAGCCGAAGACATCACCGGTGAGGCATTCGGAGTGCAGACGCACCAGCGGGGTGGCGGCGGTGTCGGGGTTGCCCAGGATCAGGGCGATGTGCTCGGCGCCGTCGGTCAGCCCGTTGAACGTGATCGCTTCGGCGGTCACCTGGTAGCCGTCGGAGAAGCGCAGCGGGATGCGGACCCGGGTGCGCACGGTGGCGGCGGGGGTGCTGGTGGTCATGGCGTCTCCGGTGGCGTCTGAGTGGTTTAAATTTGAACGCGACACCGAAGATATTGCGATGTTCCAATTTGAACAACAGGGGGAGTGGTGACATGGGTCATACGCGATGGCTGAATGAGGACGAGATGCGCGCCTGGAAGGCGTTCACCAACACCCACGCGCTGCTCTACCGACGGCTGGAGCAGCGGCTCAAGCGGGATTTCGGCCTGTCCGGGCTGCAGTACGAGATCCTCGCCCGGCTCAGCGACGCCCCGGACCGGGAGCTGCGGATGGCCGAGCTGGCCTGCGCCCTGGTGAACTCCAAGAGCGGGCTGACCTATCAGATCGGGCAGCTGGAGAAGGCCGGGCTGGTGCGCCGGCGGTCCTGTCCGAGTGATGAGCGCGCGGTCTATGCCGTGCTCACCGACAACGGCATGGGCCTGCTGGAACGGGCCGCGCCCGGCCACGTCGCCATGGTCAGGGAACTGCTCATCGACGTGCTCACCCCCGACCAGGTACGGGCCCTCGCCGACGGCCTCGGCGAGGCGAGCCGCCGCATGACCACCGGACCCGTGTGCTCGGGCCCCGACGCCGAGGCCGCTGCCGACCTCGGCGGGTAAGTGGCTGTCGGCTCGATACCCGGGGAGGGTCCGAGGCCATGCCGCCGCACGGGCGGGATCGTCAGAGGGCCAGGTCCCAGACGCGTACGGTGCCGTCCCGGCCGGCGGTCAGGGCGACCGGGCGATCCCGCAACGTGGTGACCGCCACGGCTTCGACGCGCGCATCGTGGCCGGTCAGCGGCGGCCCGACGGGGCGACCATCGGCGAGGTCCCAGATCCGTACCGTCCCGTCCTCGCCACCGGTCACCGCGACCGGCCGGTCGCCGACCATGGCGATGTCCAAGGCGTTGATCCCGCCCTCATGGCCGGTGGCCGGTTCGTGGATCGGATCGTCGTCCTCGCCCGCGGCCAGGTCGAACACGTACACCTTCCCCGCGTCCGTGCCCGCCACGACAACAGGACGGCCGTCGACCTCGGAAAAACCGACAGCGTATGACCGCTGCTCGTCGTCCACGTAGCACGACGCGACCTCCTCACCATTCGCGACGTCCCACACCGTCACCCCCTCTTCCCCGCCCCCGGCGACCAGCGAGCGGCCGTCGATCCGTGCGGTGGCGAGACCCCAGACGGAACCGGCCTCCAGCTCGATCGACGGCTCCTCGCCGAGTCCCCACAGCTGAACTCCGTCCCAGTGGATCCCACTACCTGCCACGAACAGCGGTGGTCCCTCGTTCTTCACCGTGGCGACGGACGAGACATAGGGCCCGTTGTCGGTATTCCCGCGCAGCAACTCGCCGCTGAACAGGTCCCAGATGGACACTCCCTGCTCATCACCGCCGGCGGCCAGCACCACGCGCCCGTCGGAAACGGCCACGGCAACCGAGTCGAGATCGTTCTCGGCATCCGGGTGCTCGGCGGCGAAGGCGGACGTCAAAGGCCGCTCCAGCCATTCGTCCCGCAGCGGAGCCCACGTCCACAGCTTGTAGAAGCCGGTGCACACCACCAATGGCTCCCCGTCCACATCGACGACGGCAAGGCCGTGGACCGGGCCGCCGGGCGCCACGCTGCTCAGAATCAAACGTTCGTCAGACATCCCGGCAGGATAATTGGCGCGTACGACAGGCCGGTTGGCGAGGACCACCTGGCTAGGGGGCGGCGACCGATTCGCGGTGGCGCTTCCCGCGGTCCGCGACGGTCAGTGTGCACTGGCCGTCCTCGCAGGAGCGCTCCAGGCGGCCCCGGGAAATGGTCTGCATCAGCCCGACCGCCCAGCACATCGGACACCCGCGCAACGCGAACAGACCGGCCGGCAGCAGCACCAGGCTGACCGGCCCGACGGCCGGTATGAGCGCGACCGAGCCGATCAGCGCGCCGAATCCCACCGCGCCGCGCACCAGGTGGCGGGGCAGGGAGGCGCTTGCGAAGCCGGGATCGTCGGCCTTCGTTCCGGTCATGGTTTCCCTCCGGGAGGTGAGTCGGGTGTGGCGGCACGGAGCGTGTGCCGAACGGCCGCGCGGGCTCGGTGCAGACGCGATTTCATCGCCGCCGTACTGAGGCCCAGTGCGTCGGCCACCATCCGTCCGCTGTGGCCCTGCACGTCTCGCATGATCAGCACCCGGCGCTGATCGGGCGGCAGCGCGGCGACCGCCGCCGCCACCCGGCTCGCGTCCAGGCGCCGCAGCGCCTCGTCCTCGGCGGAGTCCACGGCAGTGTCCGGCAATGGCGGGTGGCCCCGCATCATCGTCCGTGCGCGCCGTAGACACTCGTTGCGGACGATGCGGAACATCCACGACGCCAGCGCGCCGGAGGCTCGTAGCATCCCGATCTTGCGATACAGGATGATCAAGGCTTCCTGCGCCGCGTCCTCCGCGTCCTCCGGGGTCGCGCACAGCGAGTGGGCGAAGCGCTGCACATTCGGGTGTGAGCCCGACACCAGCGCGGCGATCGAGTCGACATCACCGCGCTGCGCGGCGACGACCAGTTGTTCGCTGGGCCAAGCCGAGTCAGCCACGCCCACCTCGCTTGCGCTTCATGACGAACACGCAGGTGCAGAGCAGCACCACACCAACGGCTATACCGATACCAACGATCACGACAACCTCCACATCCCGGCCCGACGTTTGTCGGTGCGGGAATAAGAGGCGCGGGCCGCGCGAAAGGATTCCCCCGATCTACTGGTGGCCCGTCACCGGGTCGGCGCGTCCGTCTGCAGGAGGGGGAGGTTCTTGCTCAGCGCCCTGTTCCAGGACCCGTCATCCGTCATCTTGTCCAGCGCCCGCTGGATTTTGTCCTTGAGCGGGCTGCCCTTGGGGACGCCGATGCCGTAGCGCTCCTCGGTCATCGCGAGGCCGCCCAGCTTGAACCCGTTCGGTTGCTCGGCGGCGTAGCCGGCGAGAATGGCGTCATCGCCGGTGATGGCATCCACGGCTCCGTTCCTCAGATCGGAGAGGCAGAGCGCGTAGGTGTCGCGTTCGCGGACCTGCGCCTGCGGTGCGAACTTCGTCCGGACGTTGAGCGCGGAGACGGACCCCGTGACCGCGCAGACCTTCCGACCGTTGAGGTCCTGGGCCGTGCCGACTGATGTGTTGTCCCTGCTGATCAGGACGTCCTGGTGGGCCTCCAGATAGGGGCCCGCGAAGTCGATCCTCTTCTCCCGCGCGTCGGTCATGGCGTACGAGGCGACGACGAAGTCGACGTCTCCGCGCTGCAGCATGGCCTCACGTTCGCTGCTGCGGGTCTGCTTCCACTCGATGTCGGCGGGATCGTGGCCGAGCGCCTTGGCGATGTACGTGGCCACGTCCACGTCGAAGCCCGTGTAGCGGCCGTCCGGCGTCTTGAAGCCGATGCCGGGCTGGTCGGTCTTGATACCGATGGTGATCTTCTTGCCGCTGCTCGGTCCGTTGCTCGCGCCACTGCTCGGGGTGTCGGCCGATGCCTTGCCGGGGGTGCCGGAAGTGTCGGGCTTCTGGGAGGTGTTGTCGCCGTCGGAGCCTTCGTCCGAGGGCAGCAGCGCCCAGAGGAGGGCGCCCGCGAGTACGACTGCACCGAGGGCCGACCCGTACACCCAGCCGCGCCGTGACCGGGCCGCCGGGGGCGGCGGCGGGTGCACTGGTGGTGCCTGCGGCATCGGCGGGGGCGGCGGGGACACATACACGGGCGGCTCGCCCTGCTGCGGCACGGGCCGCGCCGGCTGCGGTGCGGCCGTGTGGGGCGGGGCGAGCGGGTAGGAGGTGGGACCGTCGGCGGGAGCCTTGGCCGCCGCGGGCCCGGCTGCCGCCGCGGGCCCGGTCGGCGGTGCGGATTCGGCCCCTGCCGCGGGCCCGGCCGCTGACGCGGGCTCGGCCCCTGCCGCGGGCCCGGCCGCTGACGCCTGTCCGGCCGCTGACGCGGGCTCGGCCCCCGCCGCGAGCCCGGCCGCTGACGCCTGTCCGGCCGCTGACGCGGATTCGGCCCCCGCCGCGGACCCGGCCGTCGGCGCGGATTCGGCCGCCGCCTCCGCCTCGGTCAGCAACCGGTCCAGCGTCCGGGCGTCCGGTCGCTCCTGCGGGTCGCGTACCAGTACGGACATCAGTACGGCGGTCAGCGCTCCGGCATGCTCCGGCGGCGGCACATCCTCACCGAGGACGGCCGCGAGCGTGGCGAGCGCGTTGCCGCGGCGCATCGGGTTGCGCCCCTCGACGGTGACGTAGAGCGTCATGGCCAGCGACCACAGGTCGGCCTCCGGCCCGCCGTCCTCGCCGGACACCCGCTCGGGCGCCATGTAGTCGGGTGTGCCGATGACGGAGCCTGCGGCCGTCAGGGCGGTGGACCCTTGGACGGCCGCGATGCCGAAGTCGGTGAGGACCGGGCTGCCGTCGGGCCGCAGCAGGATGTTGGCCGGCTTGATGTCCCGGTGCTGGATGCCCGCGGCGTGTGCCGCCTCCAGTCCGGCCAGCATCCCCCGCCCGAGCCGGGCCGCCTCGGCGGGGGAGAGGAGACCGCGGTCGAGCCGGCCCTGGAGCGAACCACCGGCGATCAGTTCCATGACGAGCCATGGGTACGTGTGTTCGTCGCCGTCCACGATGTGATGGATGGTCACCACGTTGGGGTGGCCGATCCGCGCGAGCGCCCTGGCCTCCCGCAGGACACGGGCGCGCAGCGCGCGGGCGGCCTCGGGGTCGTACTCGGCGAGTCCCGGGTCGGGCGGGCGGACCTCCTTGAGCGCGACTTCACGGTGCAGCGCCAGGTCGTGCGCTCTCCACACCAGTCCCATGCCGCCACCGCCGAGCCGCCCCAGCAACTCGAAACGGCCGTCGATCACCCGTGCCACACATCCCCCTCACCCCGACGAAGGCCCTGGTCGGAGTCGGCTCCGCGGGCCCCCGGAGCACAGCCCTGCCCAACTCTGCCACAGGTGCCGCAGCGCGGACAGGAGCTTCGAGGGGAGTCGGGCCTGCGCTCAGGCGGTGACGCCCTCGATCGCCACGGGAAGGTGACGGGGGCCGCGCAGCACGGCGTTGGCGCGGTACGGTGGCGGGTCCTCCAGCAGCCGGAAGTTCTTGACCCGGCGGAACAGTTCGGGCAGGGCGAGATGCGCCTCTATACGGGCGAGCGGGGCGCCGAAGCAGTAGTGGATGCCGGTGTAGAAGCCGAGGTGTTCGTTGTCCTTGCGGTCGGGCATGAACCGGTCGGGGTCCTCGAAGCGTCTCGGGTCGCGGTTGGCCGCGGCCAGCATGAGCCACACCGGGGAGCCCTTGGGGATGGTGGTGTCGGCGATGTCGATATCGGCCAGGGCGGTGGTCCACGGGACGAACTGGACCGGGGGCTCGTAGCGCAGTACCTCCTCGATGAGGGGGGTGGCCAGGTCCGGGTCGTGTCGGAACCGCCGGAGGACATCGGGGTGGCGCAGCAGGGTGAGCGTGGTGTTCGTGATCAGGTTGACGGTGGTTTCATGGCCGGCGACCAGGAGCAGCACCGCCGTGGCCACCAGATCCTTCGGCGTCATGCTGCCGCCGGGGCCGGTGTGGGGGGCGAGGGCGCTGAGGATCCCGGGGCGGGGACGGCGGCGTGAGGCGTCGATCAGATCGGCCAGGTAGGCGCCCATCTCCTGGCGTGCGTTGGCCGACTTTTCTTGGGGGCTCTGGCCGCTTTCGGCGCCCTCGGCGCGGTGCGGATCGATCCCGGCCGCCAGGGCGTCGGCCCAGCCGTGGAAGCGCGGCTCGTCCTCACGCGGCACGCCGAGGACCTTGCAGATGGCCGTGACCGGGAGGGGGTAGGAGAAGTCCTCGACGATGTCGACCTGGTCCTTTCCCTCGAAGGCGTCGAGCAGTTCGGTGACGACCTTGGCCAGGTCCGCTTGCAGATCGTGGAGGAACCGGGGGCTGTGCGGGGGGCCGAACGGCCGGTTCGCCGCACTGCGCAGCCGGTCGTGTTCGGGCGGGTCGGTGAAGATGAAGCTCGGTGGCAGGCCGGTGTTCTCCTCCGATTCCCCGCTGCGGGCGCAGCCGGGTGCGCGGTTGCGTGTGTCGTTGCTGAGCCGTGGGTCGTTGGCCAGGCTCCTCACCTCGTAGTAGGTGCTGACCAGGTAGGTGCCGTCGTCCTCCTGGATGACCGGCCGCTTGCGCAGCTCCGCGTAGAGCGGGTACGGATCGGCCCGGTTGGCGTAGTCGTTGATGCGTGCGGACATGCTGCCGAGCGTCGTCATGGTGTCTCCTAGAGGCTTCGGGCGGTCCGGGGCCGGTGGTCAGGCGTGGTCATGCCTGGTCAGGCACGGTCAGACGCGGTCAGGTGCGATCGGGCGCGGTCAGGCCCGCGACGGGATCAGGCCCGCGACGGGACGAATTCGATACGCCGCTCGCTCGGTGAGTGACCCGTCAGCGTGACGGTGGGCTGGTGGGTGGGGAGGTGGGGGTCGGGCAGGGCGGGATCGACCGGCTGCGGCGCCTCGGTCCGGCGGTCGACCACGGGATAGTCGGGCGGGAACGGCGCGCCGCGCTCGATCCGCTCCCGGTAGAACCCCAGCCACTTCGCCCGGTCGAAGAAGGCCGCGGCGATGACACGGCCGCGGTACCCGTACACCGCGACGAACGCCTTCTCGGCGAGTGTCCCTTGGGAGATGACCAGTTGATCGCCCATCGTGGGGACGCCCACGGACTTGATGTTGACGCCGAACTGGACCGACCAGAACGTCGGCAGCCACAGATGCGGACTGCGGTCGGGAGCCGCGCAGATCATGTTGTGGGCCGCGATCTCGGCCTGTTCGACCGCGTTGCCCCAGTGTTCCAGCGCCAGGAACTGGTAGTCGAACAGCGGATGCGGGCTGCGCGCGACATCACCGGCGGCGTAGATGTCATCGGTGACGATGCCGTTGACGTCGAACACCCGGCAACCGGCGTCGCAGGCGATCCCCCGGGGACCGGCGGCCACCCCGGAGCCGGCGAGCCATTCGGTGTTCCGTACGGCGCCGAGCGCGATCACCGCCACGTCCACGTCGATGGCCGAACCGTCGGACAGATGGCCGCGCCTGAGCCGTCCGGCCTCGTCGCCCTCCAGCGCGGTCAGGCTGGTCCCGCAGCGCAGGTCCACCCCGCGATCGCGCTGGAGCCGGGCCGCCACCTCGCCGACGACTCCGCCGAGCGCGCCCACCAGCGGTGTCGGGCCGCGTTCTACGACGGTGACCTCCAGACCCCGCTCCCGGCAGGCGGAGGCGACCTCGGACCCCGTGAAACCGGCGCCGACCACCAGCACCCGGGACGGGCCGGCGGCCAGCTTCCGGTACAGCCGGGCGGCGTCGCGGCGGGTGCGCAGCACGAACACCCCGTCCAGCGCCTCCTGTTCGGGGTGGAACCAGGGGCGGGCCCTGGTTCCGGTGGTGATCAGCAGGCGGTCGTAGGCGACCGTGTCGTCGTTGGCCAGGCGTACCCGCTTGGCGTCCCGGTCCAGGCTCTCGGCGGCGACGCCCAGCCGCCACTCGGCGTCGATATCGCGCCGCCGCGGCAGCGCGGTGTCCTCGGCATGCGCCCGCCCCAGCAGCACCTGCTTGGACAGCGGTGGCCGATCGTACGGCTCGTACGGCTCATCGCCGATCATGGTCAGGGACCCGGTGAACCCCATGTCACGCAGGGTCTCCGCCGCGCGCAGACCGGCCAGCGAGGCACCGACGACGACGATACGCCCCTCTCGCCGAAGGACCTCAACCTCGCTCTCAGCCGACACGGGGCTCCACCCCCTTCGTCGGCTCGTCGGAGTAGTCGACGAGGATGGCCTGGACCGGACAGGCCGCCGCGGCCCGTTCCACCACCTCGCGCTGCGCCTCGTCGAACTGCGGCGAGAACAGCAGTGCCTCTTCGCCGTTCAGGGCGAACACATCCGGGGCGAGGAACACGCACTGCGCGAATCCCTGGCACCGATTGAGGTCGACGACAAGTCTCATCCGGAACCCGCTCCCTGCTCGGGCCGCGGTCGCCGCAGCCTACGCGGCCCCTGCGCTCGGTCCACACGATCGGTCGGCATGCCTCCCCACCAGGATTGACCCCCAAGGAGCGGATCGCAAAGCGGGAGCGCCCCCGCCAGCCCGTCATGTGCTCTGCGGAGGCAGCACGATGTCGAACCGCACGCGGGACCAGCTCTCCCCGGAAAGGTCCCGTCCGTCGGGAGCCGGTGTGCCGGCCGGTTGTCGTTCGAATCGCTTGACGAGGGATTCCTTGACGCCGAACACGGCGTCGGAGTCCAGCAGGCTGTCGCCCTCGACGAAGATGTGGGTGACGAGGGTGCGCAGGCCCGGTGCGGTGGCCATGATGTGCAGATGGGCAGCGCGCAGGGGCGAGCGCGCGGTCTTGGCGAGCAGGGCTCCGACGGGGCCGTCGTGGGGGATGGGATACGGCGTGGGAGTGAGCCCCCAGAAGGCGTAGCGGCCCTTGTCGTCGGCGTACAGGTGGGCCCGGCCGGCGAGGTGGCCGTGGTCGTACTGCACGTCGTAGCGGCCGTCCTCGTCGGCTTCCCACACCTCCAGGCGTGCGCCGGGGACGGGGTTGCCGTCGGTGTCGGTGACGGTGCCCTCGACCCAGCAGGGTTCTCCCGGGGCGCCGGCGGCCATGTCGCCGCCCAGGGGGATCTCGGGGGAGCCCTCGACGAAGAAGGGGCCGACCACCGTGGCTTCGGTGGCGTCGGCGGTGGCTTCGTGGTTGACGTTGATGGTCTGCATGGACGCGCCGAGGACGTCCGACAGCAGTACGAACTCCTGGCGGCGGGCGGTGGTGATGTGTCCGGCCGCGGTGAGGAAGTCGATGGCCTGCTGCCATTCGGCCTCGGTCGGGCGGACCTCGCGGATGAAGGCGTGCAGATGGAGCACCAGGGCCTGCATCACCTCTTTGAGACGGGGATCCGGCGTGTTCCGGAACGATGCGAGCACCTTGCTGAGCAACTCGTCCTCGGCCCCGTGTTGTTGGTCCGGCGTTGCGGGAGTGGTGGTCATGTGGCGGAACCTCCTCGGGGCGGCGTGGTGGTCGGAGTGTTCCCGGTGGGCCGACCGGGGAACACGTTTCAGGGACAGGCCGCGCGAGGACACGGACGAGGCCGTCCGGCGGGACGACGGACGAGGCCGCCCGGCGGGAAGGGAGACGTCCGCCGGGCGGCTTCGGGTCAGGCGCAGTTGGCGGGGGTCGCCCGCGACACGTCGTCGATCAACGCCTCGTGGGCCGCCTTGAGCCGCCGTACATCGGGCTTGGTGACCTTACGGTCATAGGTGAGCAACCCGTTGAGCTCGCCCTCGACATCCGTGATCTGCGTGTACACCGCGCCGTTGCCGCCCCGGCAGGCCAGGGCGTGCACCTCGGCCAGTTTGGTGAGGTAGTCGTCGGTGTAGGTGGCCGGGTCGACGTCGACATAGGACTGCTGGACCGACCAGGCGTGTCCGGGCACGGCCAGGCCGAGACCGCCGTACTCGCCGCTGACCAGGGCGCGTTCGCCGTCCGGGTGCGGTGGCAGCGCGGGGCTCGGATAGCCGTGTTCGTCCATGATGTCGCCGGTGCCGCCGTCCGCACCGAGGTTGAGGCCCGACATGCTGTTGATCAGCCGGGTCGGGTCCCACGCCTTGGCCTGGTCGGCGATGCGCGCCATGTCGTACTGGCCCCAGCCCTCGTTGAAGGTGACCCACATGACGATCGACGGGCTGCTGATGTGCTCGTCGATCATCTGCTTCATCTCGCGCTCGTACTCGGCGCGGGACGCCGCGTCCGGGTTCACCCCCGCGGTCATCGCGGGCATGTCCTGCCAGACGAGCAGGCCCAGCCGGTCCGCCCAGTAGAACCAGCGGTCCGGTTCGACCTTGATGTGTTTGCGGACCGCGTTGAAGCCCATCGCCTTGTGCATCCGCAGGTCGTAGGCCAGGGCCTCGTCGCTCGGCGCGGTGTGCAGACCGTCCGGCCAGAAGCCCTGGTCGAGGGTGGCCATCATGAACACCGGCTTGCCGTTGAGAACGGTGCGCGGGGTGCCGTTCACCTTCTCGACCGCGATGGAGCGCATACCGAAGTAGCTGCCGACGCGGTCGGAGCCGACGCTCACCTTGAGGTCGTACAGGAACGGATCGTCCGGCGACCACAGGCGCGCGTCGCGGATCTTCAGGGCGAGTGGGGAGCCGCTGCGCCCGGTGGCCGTGGCCACGGGCCGCTTGCCCTCGTACGCCGTCGCCGTGACCGGAAGGCCGTCCCGTACGCCCCGCGGCTCGACCGTCAGGGTGCCCGCGCTCACATCCGGGGTGAGCTTGAGCGAATCGACGTGGTCGGCCGCCACCGGCTCCAGCCAGACCGTCTGCCAGATGCCGGAGGAGGGGGTGTACCAGATGCCACTGGGGTCGAGGCGCTGTTTGCCGACGGGCGGGTTCTCACCGCTCGTGGCGTCGGTCGGGTCGTAGACGCCGACGATCAGCTCCTGGGTACGGCCCGGTTTGAGGGCGTCGGTGATGTCGGCGCCGAACTTGTCGTAGCCGCCCTCGTGATCGGCGACCTTGGTGCCGTTGACATAGACCTCCGTCCGCCAGTCGACCGCGCCGAAGGTCAGCCGCAGACGCTTGCCGGAGCCGATGTGCCAGTCGGCAGGGACGGTGAAGGTACGCCGATACCACATGCGGTCCTCGTGCCGTTCGAGGCCCGACAGCTGGGACTCGACGGGGTACGGGACGAGGATCTTCTCGGCGAGGTTCCTGCCCACCGGCGGCTGCTCGCCCGCCTTGGCCGCGGCGAACTGCCAGGTGCCGTTGAGGTTCTGCCAGTCGCCACGGGTCAGCTGCGGTCTGGGGTACTCGCGGTGGGCGTTGCCCGGGGTGACATCGTCGGCCCACCGGGTGCGCAGTTCGTACGTGGAGTGGTTGGCCCCGCTGCTCCAGAAGGATCTGACAACGTTGCCATCCTCGCCGGTCAGACCGCCCGTTCCGTCGTAGCGGATATCGGCGGTGCCGCGTGCGGTGCCGGTCTTGTTGCCGACGACGGGCTCTTTGAGCGCGACCAGCAGCGACGTGGGGTCGGTCTGGTTCAGCCGGGCCTCGCCGAGTGGCCAGGTGGCACCGCCGATCACGGCGGTCAGGTGGTCGGCGAGTTCGGCCGGGGGCGTCTGGAGCTTCTGGGCGAAGTCGAGCCTGAGCGTCCGGCCGTCCCTCATGACCGTGGTGGCGATGGCGCCGTTGTAGTCGTAGCCCTCGGGCAGCGACAAGGCGGACTGCGGGATGGCGGTCTTCGTGCCGCCGGGCGGTGTCCAGCGCACATGGAGGTTGGAGCCTCCGTAGTGCTCGAAGTACTCGACCTTGATGTCGTACGCCGTGCCCGCGGTCAACTCCACGGGCGCGCTGGTCTGTTCGCGGTCCCAGTCGTCGACCCAGTGGTCGATGACGAGCTTGCCGCCGACCCAGAGGCGGAAGCCGTTGTCCCCGCTGATCGAGAAGGTGGTGGTCCCGGTCTTCTCCGGTGCGATCCGGCCGGTCCAGCGGACGCTGACGTCGTCCGACCGGCCGGTGGCCGAACTCAGCCGGGACTCCAGGGAGTCGAAGTCGAGCCGCGGATCGAATCCGGTGGCCTTGAGCTCATGGAAGTCGAAGGCGCCGGGGGCGGACTGGGTGTAGTACTCGCCCTTGAGGCCATGGACCTCGGGGGGATCGTCCGCCGCCGTCGCGGCGGGTGCGGCGGTCAGTCCCGCGACACCCAGTACTACCGCGATGAGCAGGGCGATTCGGTTTCTCAGCGGTCTGGACCGCCTTAACGGTCTTGGTGGACTGAACGGACTGAACGATCTGATGCGCACGAATCCTCCTTGGCTGAGGAAGGGTGGCGGCTCCGTACTTCAGTCTGTACAACGTTGTCATCAGGAGTAGTTGGCATAAGAGCACGGCTCCTGACCTCAAGTCCAGACCATGAACACGCTCCCGGCCGGGCAACGACATCGTGGGTGGCTCAGTCGTTGTGCAGCCGCCACACGGTGAGGGCGAGCCTGGCCCGGGTCAGTCCGGTGGGCCCGGTGAGCTCGATGTCCAGGGTTCTGGCGATCTGTTCGACCCGGCGGGCGACGCTGCTGTGGTGCAGATGGAGCAGGTCGGCGGCCCGGCGCAGGGAGCCGGTGGCGCAGTAGGCGTCCAGCGCCTCCATGTCATCCGCGTTGTCGGCGATACGGCCGATCGCGGCCACGTCGGCGTTGTCGCGCGCGGCGTCCCGGGGTACCTCGGCCAGCAGCGCCAGCGCGCCCAGATCGGTGTGGCGGACCACGGGTTCGCGCGGGGTGGTGAAGCGGAGGGCGGTGCGGGCCTGCCGCCAGGAACGGTCGGGGCTTCCGGCGGCGCCGATGCCCGCGCGTACGTCCGCCGGAAACCGGGCCGGGTCCACGGTGGCGGCCAGGATGACACCCACGTCGGCGAGCGGCGCCGCCTTCACCGGGCGGGCCGGGCAGATCAGGCCGCCGAGCCGGTCGAGCGGGAGCCGTGAGCGTACGGCGACGACGTAGACCGGCAGATCGGGGGCGAACCCCAGGAGCCGCAGCGCCCGCGCTCTGGCCGCCTCGTCGCTGCCTGCGCTGATCGCCAGTTCGACGAGGGCGGGGTCGGCCATGGTGGTGCGGGCCGGGCCGTACCGCTCGACGGCCGCGGCGGCGGCGATGGCGAGCCGGTCGAGGAGGACTTCGTCGAGTGGGCCCGGCGAGCCGGCGCGTTCCAGCCACACCGTGCCGATCTCCTCGTCGTCGAGGGTGATCGGCGCCGTGGTGGACGCGGGCTGCTGCGGGGGCGACGCCTCCGTGCCATGGGGTGAGACGCGGATCGTCCGTCCCGTGCCGTGCAGCCGTATCCCGGCGACGCATTCGGCCAGGCCCGCCGAGGCGCGGGCGAGCGCCGGGAGATCCACCCGTCGGCGCATCAGCGTGTCGTAGAACCCAACGATGCGGATCGCGCCATCGACGTACGGATCGAGTCCCGACAGCCGTACGGCCAGTGCCTCCATGGCAGAAGGATAGAAGGACGGGGAGAGGGGCGGGGGCGCCGGTCGGTGCGTGATCGGGGCGGGATGCGCGACGAATGGCGGATGACCCCTTGCGGGACGGCCGTGAGGATGGTCGTCATGGATCCCGAACTCGAAGCATTCATTCCGCTGTTCCCCCGGACCGATCTGACCGAGCCGTCCACCGCGCGGACGAGCCTCGCCGGGTTGGCCGCCGCGATCCCGGCACCGGACACCGCGGACATGGAGATCGAGGACCGTACGGTGGCCGCCGATCCGGACGTGGCGGTGCGGATCTACCGGCCGCACCAGGAGCACCAGGTGCAGGGCGCCATCGTCTGGCTGCACGGCGGCGGATTCGTCATGGGAAGCCTGGACACAGAGCACCCGTGGGCCGCCCGGATCGCCTCCGGCTCCGGCGCGGTGGTGATCTCGGTGGCCTACCGGCTGGCCCCCGAACATCGCTTCCCGGCCGCCCTGGACGACGCCTACGCCGTGCTGAAGTGGACGGCCGAGCACGCGGGCCAACTCGGCATCGACCCGCAGCGGATCGCGGTCGGAGGGCACAGCGCCGGTGGCGGGATCGCGGCCGCGCTGGCGCTGCGGGCGCGTGACGAGCGGGGGCCCGCGATCTGCTTCCAGTTGCTCAACCAGCCGGGGCTCGACGACCGGCAGGAGACGTGGTCGGCGCGGAACTTCACGGACACGCCCTGGTTCACTCGCGACAAGGCCACCACGGCGTGGCGGCAGTATCTGGGCTCCCAGGTCGCGACACCGTACGCCGCCCCCGCGCGGGCCGTCGATCTGTCCGGTCTGCCACCGGCCTATGTCGCCACCGCGGAGCTGTGTCCCAACCGCGACGAGGACATCGCGTACGCGCTGCGCCTGCTGCAGGCGGGCGTGTCGGTCGAACTGCACCAGTGGCCCGGCACCTTCCACGGATCGCAGGCGATCCTGTCCGCCGAGGTCTCCCAGCGGCAGAACGCCGAGCTCGGCGCCGCCCTGCGCCGCGCCCTGAACGGGGCCCTGAATGGGGAAAGTCCCCGATGTACTCATTAAGCATGAAAGGACGGATGTCTTGATAACCGAACCCAACGAGGCATACGACGTGGCGGCCGACCGCGCGAACTCGTCGACCGATCTCGATCCCGCGGAGCTTCAGCCCGCCCTGGACGGTGTCCATCGAGCGGGGATGCCGGGGGTGTTCGCCGAGGTGCGCGACGGCGGCCGGACATGGTGCGGCGCTTCCGGGGTCGCCGATGTCGAAACCGGCCGTCCCATCAGCCCCGAGATGCGCCATCGCGTCGGCAGCATCACCAAGACCTTCACCGCCGCTGCCATCATGCAGCAGGTCGAGCGGGGTCGGATCCAGCTCGACGCGCCGATCGGCGGCTATCTGCCGCGGCTGGTACCGGGAGAGCGCGGCAGCGCGATCACGGTGCGGATGCTGCTCAACCACACCAGCGGCATCTGTGATTACATTCCCTCCGCGTTTTCGTCCGTCCGTGGTGTCCCCTCTCTGTCGGACATCTCGCCCGAGAAGGTGGACGACAACCGGTTCCGGCAGTTCGACCCGGCCGAGCTGATCGAGATGGGGCTCGCGGCGCCTCCCGTCTGCGAGCCCGGAGGCCCTAAAGGGGTGTACTCCAACACCAATTACGTGCTCCTGGGCCAACTTCTTGAGCAGGTGACCGGCACCCCGGCCGAGAACTACGTCACCGAGAATGTCATCGAGCGCGCCGGGCTCCGGCACACCGAGTTTCCGACCGGCACGCATATCGAGAGCCCGCGCCCACGGATATACGAGGCCCTGTACGGCCAGATCGACCCGCCGCGCGACTACAGCGTCTACAACATGTCCTGGGTGTGGCTGACGGCCTCTTTGATATCGACCATGGAGGATCTCAACCGTTTCTTCGGCAAGCTGCTCGCCGGCGAGATCGTCGACCAGTCGTCGCTGGCGCAGATGCAGCGTACGGGCCCGGTCGTCGCCCTGGACGGGTCGACGGTCGACTACGGCTTCGGTCTGCACAAGGTCAGCGCCCCGGACGGCGCCACCTTCTGGGGCAACACCGGCACGGTGTGGGGAGCCGGAACGATGTCCATGACCCGGGCCGACGGCAAGCGCCAGATGTCCGTCGCGATCAACCTCATGAGGTGGAACAAGCCGGACTCCTCGGGGAAGCCGCAGCATCACCCCATCGACGACGCGCTTTCGACGCTGTACCGGCAGGCGATGTGCGGTTCCGCAGACACCCCGGCCGAGAAGACCTCGTAGGGTACGGACCGGCCCGATAGCGGCGGACGTCAGTGGTGCTGGGCCTCGACCGGGGACGGTGGTGTCCTGCTCATGTACCAACCGTCGCAGCGGGGCCCGACGAGGTCCGACGGCCAGCCCGCCGTCTCGACGGCGGCGTCGTAGACGGCGTCACCGAACGCGACGATGGACTGGTGCGGGTTGGGCGTGTCCCTGAGCGTGGCCCACGGCAGCAGAACCAGACCGGTGTCGGGATTCCAGGCCGCGCCGTCGACCCCCCAGGACCGGCCTTCGAGGCCGTCCGGCTGGGGCCAGATGTAGGCGTACATGCCCGCATCCGGCGCATCGGGGGTGCCGAAGGCGAATCCCACCGCCATGTACTCCTCGATCTGGGCGTTCTTGAGGAACGCCGGGCCGTGCGTCGGTGGCGCGGTGGGCCGTGCGCGGTGGCGTGTGGCGGAGAGGTCGAAACCGCCCCACATCACCCCGACCCGGGGGCGGTGGCCTTGGAAGGGCGCCTGCCACGCCTCGAGCCCGTCGGCGGCGAGGTTCAGCGCGCTCCAGATCAGGCCGGCGGTGCGGTCATCCCAGTGGCGTTCGACGCGATCGTCTCCGAAGGTCGCCGGGGCACCGGGAATCTCGCAGATCAACGAGGAGCCCGGGCGGCGAATGCCGAGTTCGCCCACGGCGTGGCAGAACGACGCGTAGAACGCGGCCAGCGATTCGTCGAACAACGGCACGGTCCGTGTGCCCGAGTCCGCCTCGATGACCACATCCCCGTCGAGCAGACGGTAGTGCACGGTGAAGGTCACATCGCGCTTCCGGATCGTCGGTGTCCTGAGCCCACGGGGTGTGACATCGAGGACGATGTTCCCCCAGCCGACTTCGAAGGGCTCGTCGAGGGTGTACTTGCCCGCGACCTGCACCAATCGATTCACGAAGGCGACCATGGGAGCCAGTTCCTCGTAGACCAGCCGTGGCCATACGCGGATGGATGTGCTCACGACGAACCTCCCAACTCATCGATGGGAACGGCGAGTCGCCCGGGCGACACCGCGATGGGCCGCGATGCCACCTCGTACCCATTCTGCTACGCCGACCGGGATTTCTCCTGGCCGACCATGGCGGTGGGCCTGACGATGTGGTCGAAGTCCTCCGCGCTGATGTAGCCCGACGCCAGCGCGGCCTCGCGCAACGTGGTGCCCTCGTCGTCGGCCTTGTGGGCGATCGCCGAGGCCCTGTCGTAGCCGATCACCGGGGAGAGCGCGGTGACCAGCATGAGCGACCGGTCGACATAGCTGTCGATCCGGTCCCGGTTGAGCTCGGCGTCCTCGATGCAGTACTCCCGCATCTTGGTGCAGGCGTCGGCGAGGATGGTGGCCGAGTGCAGAAAGTTGCTGATGATGACCGGACGCATGGCGTTGAGCTCGAAGTTGCCCTGTGATCCGGCGAAGGCGATGGCGGTGTCCTCGGACAGCGCCTGGATGCAGACCATGACCATGGCCTCGCACTGGGTCGGATTGACCTTTCCCGGCATGATCGAGGAGCCGGGCTCGTTCGCCGGGAGGTGCAGTTCCGCCAGGCCGCAGCGGGGTCCTGAGGCCAGCCAGCGGATATCGTTGGCGATCTTCATCAACGGCACGGCCAGCGCGCTCAGCCCGGCGGAGGCGCCGACCATGGCGTCCAGACCGCCCTGGGCCGCGAACTTGTTCGCGGCGGTGGTGAACGGGAAACCGGTCGCGGAGGCGATCTCGGCGGCCACCTGCTCGCCGAATCCGGGCGGGGCGCCCCGCCCGGTCCCGACCGCCGTGCCGCCCATGGCCGGCTCGTACAGCCCCTCGGCGGATCCGGTGACCCTCTCGATCGCCTGCTTGAGCTGATGGGCGTAGCCGGACCACTCCTGGCCCACGGTGAGCGGGACCGCGTCCTCCAGATGGGTGCGGCCGATCTTCACCACGTCCTGCCACTGCCGTGCCTTGGTATCGATGGCGTGGTGCAGCGCCCGCACACTGGGCAGCAGATGCTCGTGGATCTCCTTGACCGCGGCGATGTGCATGGCGGTGGGGAAGGTGTCGTTGGAGGACTGCCCCATGTTGACGTGGTCGTTGGGGTGGATGGGGGACTTGCTGCCCAGCTCCCCGCCGACCAGCTGAATGGCGCGGTTGGAGATCACCTCGTTGGTGTTCATATTCGACTGCGTTCCGGAGCCCGTCTGCCACACATACAGCGGGAAGTGCTCGTCCAGTTTGCCCCCGATGACCTCGTCGGCCACCCGCTGGATCAGCTCGCTCTGCCAGGCCGGCAGGCGTCCGGCGCGCCCGTTGACGATGGCGGCGGCCTTCTTGACGTGGCCGTACGCGCGGTAGACCGCCGTCGGCATCCGGTCGTCGCCGATGGAGAAGTGGATCAAGGACCGTTGGGTCTGCGCACCCCAGTAGCGATCGGCGGGCACGTCGATGGCGCCCATCGAGTCGGTCTCCCGCCGGGTGCCGGTCGCGGCCAGGCCGACGGGGACATCGAGGATCTTCGGGGCCTCGCCGTCCCTGGCCTTCTCGGCCCTCTCGGCCTTCTCAGCCCTCTCGGTCTGACCGACGCCGGAGCGGCGCGCGGTCATCACGTCGCTCCGGCGGTGTACGCGGGCTGCCACATGGCATCCCGGACGGCGTCCGCGACATCGGTCGGCTTGGAGGTGGCCACTCCCTCGTCGAGCGCCGCCTTGACCACGGCGGTCGCGGTGATCGCCGAGGACTCGCGGAGGTTTTCGACGGGCGGCAGCAGAGAGGCGCCCGGCCCGGTCGCGTCGACCTGGTCCGCGACCGCCTGGGCCGCCGCTTCTCGATCGCCTCGCCCACGGTGGGGTCGTAGACAATGGGCAGCAGCTCCGCCAGATGGTCGGAGAGAACCTTGAAGTACAGGGTCTCGTTGCGGTCGTGCAGCTGCTCCAGACAGACATTCTTGGCCAGGTCGCCGCCCTGCGCATGCATCTGCTGATACGCGCGCCGAGCCTGCTGGTCGAGGGTGAGCACCCCGGACGGCAGCCGTCCGGTGAGGCCGAGGGCGTCCCGCTCCTGCTGGGTGAAGGCGACGCCGTGGTTACGCGGCGGGTCGGCCAGAGCGGCGGGGGTGGCCGGAGTCCGCCGGCGGGTCTCGGTCATGAGATTCTCCTCTGTGCGTATGCCGTCCCACGTCCGACGCGGGTGACTGTGCGGGCAACCACAGCAGGACTTTCAGGCTAACCACCGGCCGACCGGCCGGCGACTCAGAATCCATCGACCTCGACGACGGCCGCCGCGAAGGCTCGCGGGGCCTCCTGGGGAACGTTGTGTCCCACCTTGAGGGTCTGGTGCGCGTATTTACCCACGAACTTCTTGCGATAGGCCGATCCGTTTCCCGGGGGAGTGAATGGATCGTACGCTCCGTCAATGGTGATCGTCGGCACCTTGATGACCGGGGCCGCGGCAAGGCGCTCTTCGATGGCGGCGTACCGGGGCTCGCCCTTGGCCAGGCCGAGCCGCCAGCGATAGTTGTCGATCACGATGCTCACGTAATCGGGGTTTTCGAAAGCCGCTGCGGTGCGGTCGAAGGTCGCCGCGCTGAATTTCCAGGTCGGAGAGTTGAACTTCCACACCAGCTTCGCCAAATCGTGGCGGTACTTCCTGAGGCCCCGCACACCTCTTTCCGTGGCGAAGTAATACTGGTACCACCATGCCCATTCGCTTTTCGGCGGCGTCGGAAACTTGTTGGCTTCGACATTGACGATCAGATAGCCGGTGACGGAGATCAGCGCCTTGCAGCGCTCCGGCCACAGCGCCGCGATGATGTCGGCCGTCCGCGACCCCCAGTCGTAGCCGGCGAGGATGGTCCGATCGATCTCGAGGGCGTCCATCAGGGCGATGATGTCGAGAGCGAATGCCGATTGCTGGGCCGCCCTGGGTGTTTTGCCGGAGAGGAATCGCGTGGTGCCATGGCCGCGCAGATAGGGGACGACCACCCGGTATCCCTTGGCCGCGAGCAGGGGCGTGACCTCGACATAGCTGTGAATGTCATAGGGCCAGCCGTGCAGCAGTACGACCGGCGGTCCGTTCGCGGGTCCGGCTTCGACATACCCCACATTCAGGTCCCCGGCCTTGATCTGCTTCACCGGGCCAAAGGATGTGCCGATCGCGGACCGCGCCGGCGTATCGCCGGTCATGGCGAATTGGGCCGCCACAACGGTCGCGGCGGCGGCGCCGAGAAAGTGGCGACGGCTGTGTGTGATTCCCTCGGGTATGTCCATCGGCGAGTCTCCTCGCCGCCACCCAACACTCGCCGGAGTGACGCCGCAACACGGGCGGGGCATACGCTGCTCCGCCCGAGTGATTTCGCGTCCGGACACATTCTTGGGGTGCTCGATCCTCGGGTCACAGCCAGGCCGCGGTGCCGCGGCCGTCGAGGGTGGTTGCGGTCACGGGCCGGGCTCCTTCTCAGCCGCGCAGGCGCTGCATGCCCGGGTCGAACAGCGGCTCCTCGGCGACGGCCGCGGGGACGCGCTGGTCGAAGTAGCCGATGGACAGGGAACGTCCCGCGGCGGCCAGGTCGGCGGGCAGCCATGCGTACGCGATCCCCTTGCCGATCGTGTGGCCGTAGGCGGCACTGGTGACATAGCCGACCGGGCGGTCCCCGTCGTAGACGGGCTCCTTGCCCATGACCTGGGCGTGCGGGTCGTCGATGGTGAGGCAGGCCAGCCGGCGCCGGACGTCGGCCGCCCGCCGCTCCAGTGCGGGGCGGCCGATGAAGTCGCCCTTGTCCATCTTGACGGCGAAGCCGACTCCGGCCTCGTAAGGATCGTGCTCATAGGTCATATCGGTGCCGAAGGAGCGGTAGCCCTTCTCCAGGCGGAGGCTGTTGAACGCGCCCCGCCCGGCCGCGATCCCGCCGTGCGGCCGGGCCGCCTCCCACAGCGTGTCCCAGAGCTTCAGGCCCATATCGGCGGTGGTGTAGAGCTCCCAGCCGAGCTCCCCGACGTAGGACAGCCGCATGGCGGTGACGGGAACGGAGCCGATATGGGCCTTCTGGGCGCGGAAGTAGCGCAGCCCCGCGTTGGAGAAGTCCTTGTCGGCCAGCGGCTGAAGCACCTCGCGGGCCTTCGGGCCCCACAGACCGATGCAGCAGGTGCCGCCGGTGATGTCGCGGACGGCGACGGATCCGTCCTCGGGCAGGTGGCGGGTGAGCCAGTCCAGGTCCAGGTTGCCGTTGGCGCCGACCTGGAAGTGGTCGCGGCCCAGCCGCGCGACGGTGATGTCGCCGCGGATACCGCCGTCGTGGTCGAGCATCAGGGTGTACGTGACCGAACCGACGGACTTGTCGACGTTGGCGGTGGTCATCCGCTGGAGGAAACCGGCGGCCCCGCGGCCGGTGACCTCGAGCCGCTTGAGCGCCGTCATGTCGTACAGGGCGACGGACTCGCGGGTGGCCTGGGCCTCGGCGCCGACGACGGGTGACCAGTAGCGGGCGGCCCAGTCGTTCGGCGTGGGGATGTCCCGCCCCTTCAGCAGCACCTCGTTCGTGGCGTACCACTGGGGCCGCTCCCAGCCGGAGGCCTCCAGGAAGTAGCCGCCGAGTTCCTGCTGGCGGGGGTGGAACGGGCTGGTGCGCAGGGGCCGGGGCGCGCCGGCGGGCTGCAGGGGGTGCAGGATGTCGTAGACCTCGACGAAGTTCTGGCAGTCGCGCGCGAGTACGTACTCGGGGGCGAGCTGATGCGCCTCGAAGCGGTTGACATCGCATTCGTGCAGGTCGAAGGACGAACAGTGGCCGTCGACCAGCCATTCGGCCACCGCGCGGCCGACGCCGGCGGAGTGGGTGACCCATACGGCCTCGGCGACCCAGAAGCCCTTGACGTCGGGTGACTCACCGAGCAGCGGAAGCCCGTCGGTGGTGAAGGAGAAGAGGCCGTTGATGCCTTCCTCGATCTTGGCGTCCTTGGTGGCGGGCAGGAGGGCCTGGGTCTCGCTCCAGGCGTCGGCGAAGTCGTCCTTGGTGAAGCGGAGCACGGACGGCATCCGTTCGGCGGAGTCGACGGAGGCGATGTCGTCGGGCGACACCGGCATCGGGCGGTGGCCGTAGTAGCCGACGCCGAGCTGGTCGAAGCGGTCGCGGTAGTAGAGGTCGGCGTCCTGGTGGCGGAGGATCGGGCGGACGGCTTCCTCCGCTTGCCCGGCGAGAGCCGGAACGGGGCCGGTCCAGGCGAGTTGGTGGGCCAGCGGTGTCAGCGGAAGGTTCATCCCGACCATACGGGCGACCTTGGGGCCCCAGATACCGGCGCAGCAGACGACGATGTCCGCGGGGATCTCGCCATGGTCGGTGACCACGGCGCTGACGCGGCCGTCCTCCTCGCGGATGTCGAGGACTTCATGGCGGCCGAGGGTCCGCACGCCGCGCTCCTGGGCGGCCTTCAGCTGCGCCTCGACCGCGAGGACGGCCTTGGCCAGGCCGTCCGTGGGGATGAGCAGCCCGCCGAGCACACGCTCGCGGTCGACCAGCGGATGCAGCTCGACGCACTCGTCCGGGCCGATCAGCCGGGCCTCGACGCCCCAGGAGGTCGCCCAGCCGTGTCGGCGGCGCAGCTCCGTCAGACGCTCGGGGGTGGTGGCGATTTCGAGGCCGCCGACCTGGAGGAAGCAGGGCTGCCCGGCAACCTCGAGGGAGCAGAGCTTCTCCACGGTGTAGCGGGCCAGTTCGGTCATGGTCTTCGATGGATTGGTCTGGAACACCAGGCCCGGGGCGTGGGACGTGGATCCGCCGGTGGCGGGCAGCGGGCCCTGGTCCACGACCGTGATGTCCGTCCAGCCCCGGGTGGAGAGTTCGTCGGCCAGAGCGGCCCCTACGACGCCCGCTCCGATGATGACCACGCGCGGTCCCGCCATCGCATAACCTCCGGTTGCTGTTTATGCAACGTGCATCGCATTATGCAACTCACAGTGCAGGGCCCCCTGATTGCTGTCAAGGGCGCGCGGGAGCACAGCGCATATAGTTGCGCTATGAGCAACCACGCGGCAGCTAACGAAACAGCCGGCCCCGCAACAACAGGGGTGCAGTCCGTCGATCGCGCCGTGAGCGTCTTGGAGATCCTGGCCCAGCGTGGCGAGGCGGGTGTCAGTGAAGTCGCAGCCGAGATTGACGTGCACAAGTCGACCGCGTTCCGCCTGCTCGGAGCGCTGGAGTCACGCGGTCTGGTGGAGCAGGCCACCGAGCGTGGCAAATACCGCCTGGGCTTTGGCATCGTGCGCCTGGCCGGCGCGGTCACCGGCCGTATCGATGTCACCCAGCAGAGCCGACCCGTCTGCGAACGGCTCGCCGAGGAGATCGGTGAGACCGTCAACATCGGTGTGCTCCAGGAGCACTACGCGGTCAATCTCTACCAGGTGCGCGGCCCCGGCGCGGTCGGCGCACACAACTGGGTCGGGCAGCTCACCCCGCCACACGCCACCTCCAGCGGCAAGATCCTGCTGGCGCACCTGCCCGCGAAGGACCGCGCCCAGCTGCTGGGGGAGTTCGGCATGAAGAAGCTGACCCCGCACACCATCACCGCCAAGACGAAGCTGGAGAAGAACCTCGCCGAGGCGCGGGAGCGCGGATACGCGGTGACGTTCGAAGAGCTCGAGGTCGGGCTGCACGCCATGGCGGCCCCCATCCGGTCGCGGGACGGCGAGGTCGTCGCCGCGATCAGCGCGTCGGGGCCGGCGTACCGCTTCACGGAGGAGCGGATGCGCGAGGTCGCGCCGGCACTTGTCGGGGGTGCGGAGGAGATCAGCCACCGGCTGGGCTACCTGGGCTGAGCCTCCCGCGTCCCGGCTCGGTGGGGCGCCCTTGCCGGCCCGGTCCGTAGTCGCCGCGGTCGGCGAGTTCGCCCACCGGGTGAGCGGCGGACAACTCCGGTGTCACCCGGCGGACCGTGGCTTGTGTCAGACGCTCAGCTTGTTCTGGAGCCAGGTGTGGAATTCGCCGATGTGGTGTTCGCTGGGCACCAGCACGCCGCCCTTGGCGTAGGCCCGTGAGCTCATCGCTGGCTGGGTGCGCTCGCAGGCGTCGAAGTCCTGCTGGTTGACCCGGTGGAACAGCTCGACCGAACGGTCCACGTCCTGACCGCTCTCCACCACATGCGGCAGATAGAGCCAGTCGCACTCCACGACCGTGCGGTCGGGCGCCATCGGATACATCCGGTGGAAGATCACATGGTCCGGCACCAGGTTGATGAAGACCTGCGGTCTGACAGTGATCGCGTAGTAGCGCCGGTCCTGGTCCTCTCCGACGCCGGGGATCCGGTCGAGCCCCACACCGCCGTCGACGGTGAACCCCTGGACATCCTCGCCGAACTCCGCGCCATGACCGACGTAGTACTGAGCCGCGTACCCGTCGGCGAACTCCGGCAGCACCTCCGTAAGCTCCGGGTGGATGGTGGCGCAGTGGTAGCACTCCATGAAGTTCTCGACGATGAGCTTCCAGTTGGCCTTGACGTCATAGGTGATCCGCCGACCCACCTCGAGGTTCTCGATGCCGTAGTTGTCGATCGCCGCCACATCGCCCAGACGCTCGATCACCGCGCCGATCACGTCCTGTTCGAACGACGGGGGAGTGTCGGCAAGTGACACCCACACATGGCCCAGCCACTCCCGGATATGCACATGGACCAGGCCGTACTCCACCCGGTCGAGATCCGGCATCGACGTCAGATTCGGGGCCGCGACGAGCTTTCCGTCCAGGCCGTAGGTCCAGGCGTGGTAAGGGCACTGGAAGGCCCGCTTGACCTCACCCGACTCCTCCAGACACAGCTTGGCGCCCCGGTGGCGGCAGATGTTCAAGAACCCCTTGACCGAGCCGTCCCGCGAACGGGAGATCAACACGCTCTCCCGCCCGACCTGGTGCGTACGGAACTGACCCGGCTTGGCCAGATCGGCGGAGCGGGCCACGCAGAACCACATGGCCTCGAAGACGCGCTCCTGCTCGAGCGCGAAGATCGCGGGATCGGTGTAGTGCTCCCCCGACAACGTGCGGATCAAGCTGGGGGGCAGGCTGGTGGTGGGCACGGTGCTCCTCGAGGGGTACGTCGCGGAAGGGGCTGACACGTGGGGAGGCCGGTGCCTCAGAAGGATCCGGCCCGCTGCGCCGCCTCCGTGGCCAGCCGTCGGCGCCAGCGCATGAACGGCTTGGCCCGGTTCACGCCGAGCACCGCGACCGGGCGGTGCGCGCGCCAGGAGACGGCCAGGAAGCTGCGGTCGTCGGCCGCGCCCTCCTCGATCGTCACCCGGTCCGCCTCGGCGGCGTATCCGGCGAACTGGAGGCGGACACCGTACTGGTCGGACCAGAAGTACGGGGGGCGGACGGGCTCGGGGGTGGCGGCGCCGCCGGAGAGCAGGGTGGTCACGGCGGCCGCCGCGCGCTCCAGCGCCCCGGTCCAGTGCTCGACCCGGCGGTGTGCCCCGAGCGTGGGGTCGTACCAGGCCGCGCAGTCGCCGACCGCGACGATCCCCGGAACGCTCGTACCGCCGCCGGCGTCACACCGCACACCGTCCGCCAGCGCCACGCCCGAGCCGTCGAGCCATTCGACGCAGGGGCGGGCGCCCACTCCGACGACGACGGTGTCGGCCGCGAGGCGGCGGCCGTCCTCGAGCAGCACCGCCTCCACCCGGTCCCGGCCACTGAGCCCCCGTACGCCCGTGCCGCACAGCAACCGGACGCCGTGCTCGGCGTGGAGGGTGGAGACGAGCCCGCTCATCTCGGGTCCGAGCGGACCGGCGAGCGGGGTCGGTGTGGCCGAGACGACGGTGACCTCGAGGCCCAGCGACCGGGCCGTCGAGGCGACCTCGGCGCCGATGAACCCACCGCCGACCACCACGAGGGTGCCTCCGCGCGAAAGGTCTTCGCGCAGCGCACGGGCGTCGTCGAGGGTACGCAGCACATGGACACCGGCGAGGCCGTGTCCCGCGGGCAGGGTGCGGGCCGCCGCTCCGGTGGCCACCACCACCCCGTCGGCGTGGACCGTGCCGCCGTCCGACAGCCGTATCGCGCGGTCGGACCGGTCGAGGCCGACGGCGCGTGTGCCGAGCATCCAGTGGGCGTCGAGGGCTTCGTCGTCCGTCTCGAGCGCGAGGGCGGACTCCGGTATGTCTCCGGCCAGGAACTCCTTCGACAGCGGCGGCCTGTCGTAGGGGCGATGGGCCTCCTCGCCGAGGATGACGAGGCGTCCGTCGTAGCCCTGGTTGCGCAGTGCGCGGGCGGCCGACAGTCCGGCGAGCGACGCACCGACGATGGCCACGGTCCTCATGCCACCCCCTCGCCGGCCAGGCGGTGGGCTACGCACGGCGGGAGGTTGGGCGCGTCCAGGGACAGTTGTACGTAGATCATGCCGCCCTCGACAACGACCTGGTGGGTGCGGACGGGGAGCTTGGCCGGAGGGGCGTCCACCCGGCCCGTGCGCAGATCGAACTTCGAGGCGTGCAGCGGGCACTCGACCTCGCACCCCTCCAGCCAGCCGTCGGACAGCGAGGCGTCCTGGTGGGTGCAGGTGTCGTCGATGGCGTAGACCTCACCGTCATCGGTGTGGAACACCGCTAGGGGAGGGGTGTTCTCGAACCGGAAGGCCTCGCCTCGCGGCAGATCGGCGAGACGGCATACGGGAATCTTCACGACCACCTCGGATGCATATGATGAAACTGATTGCGTCACGCGCAACGTCAGTGTGGAGTCGGCCATATTCCTTGTCAAGGAGCCGACAAGGGCACGAAACGCCGCTCGCCCAGTTACCTCTCATTGAGAGGTAATGTGAGGGGCATGGCCACAGCGGAGTTCCCCGACTCGTTCGCCGATGTGCTGGCCGGAGTCCAGCGGCTGATCCGGCGGCGGCTGCGGGCCGGAATGACGGAGCCGCGGCTGCGCGGTGCCCAGGTGGACCTGTTGCGGCTGGTCGTGGCCAGCCCCCGGATCCGGGTGTCGGCCGCGGCCAAGGAGCTCTACCTCGCGGGCAACTCGGTCTCCACCCTGGTCAACCAGCTGGTGAAGGCCGGCTATCTGCACCGCGAGACCGACCCCGAGGACCGGCGCTCCGCGCTGCTGACGGCCACCCCCGCCGCCCAGGCCCGGCTGCGGGAGTGGCAGGTACGGCGTGGCGCGCTGGTCCGCGAGCAGGTGGCGCGGCTGTCCGAGAGCGAGCGGGTGGCGCTGGCCGCCGCCGTTCCGGCGCTGCGCAAACTGGCCGAGAACCTTCATGAGGAGGTGGATGGGATATGACCGACGTCCGGGAAACCACCGCTCAGCCCGCGCTCGTCTGCGAGGGGCTGCGGTACGCGTTCGGGGAGACCAAGGCGGTCGGGCACGACGCGGCGAAGGAGCGGATGGCGGTCCGCAGACTACTGGGCTACGTACCGCAGCAGCTGCCGGCCGACGCCGGGCTCACCGGCCGGGAAATGTGGAGCTGTTCGCCCGCGTCTTCGATGTCACCCGCCGGGAGCGGGCCGCCCGCGTGGCGCGGGCGCTGGAGGCGGTCGATCTCACCGCGGCGGCCGACCGGCTCGCCAAGACGTACTCCGGCGGCCTGGTCCGCCGCCTCGAACTGGCCCAGGCCCTGGTCAGCGCGGTCCGGCTACGATGCTGGACGAGCCGACGATCGGCCTCGACCCGATCGCCCGCACCAGCGTATGGGAGCACATCAACACGGTACGGACGGCCACCGGCATGACCGTGCTGGTCACCACGCACTACATGGACGAGGCCGACCAGTACTGCGACCGGGTCGCGCCGATGCACCGCGGCCGGATCCACGTCCTCGGCACGCCGGAGGAACTGCGCTCCGAGCTGGCCGACCGCCGCCGGGCGGAGGGGAAGGCCGATCCCGCGCCGACCCTGGAGGACGTCTTCCGGGACGTCGCCGGCCGCGGTCTCGATGAGCAGGGACTCGATGAGCAGGGACTCGATGAGCAGGGAGGAGACTTCCGCGATGTCCGAAGCACCCGTCGCACCGCGTCCCGGGTCGGCTGAGACGGTCGGGCTCGCGCCGGACGGCCCGATCCGCTGCTGACGCCGCCGCGCCCCCGCACCGGCTGGCGGATGCTGCCCGCGCGGGTCGGCGCGATGTGCGTGGTCGAGCTGCAGAAGCTGCGGCACGACCGCACCGAGCTGTACACCCGGGCCGTCCAGCCTGCCCTCTGGCTGCTGATCTTCGGTGAGACCTTCACCCGGCTCAAGGCCATACCGACCGGCGGCACACCGTATATCGACTATCTCGCGCCCGGCATCATCGCCCAGTCCGCGATGTTCATCGCCATCTTCTACGGGATCCAGATCATCTGGGAGCGGGACGCCGGGATCCTCACCAAACTGCTGGTCACCCCGACCCCGCGCGCCGCCCTGATCACCGGCAAGGCCTTCGCCGCCGGGGTGAAGGCGCTGATCCAGGCGGTCGTGGTGATCGTTATCGCGGCGCTGCTCGGGGTGGCGCTGACCTGGAATCCGCTGCGGCTGCTCGGGGTGGCCGTCGCGGTGATCCTGGGCTCGGCCTTCTTCTCCTGTCTGTCGATGACCATCGCGGGGATCGTGTTGACCCGCGACCGGCTGATGGGCATCGGGCAGGCCATCACCATGCCGCTGTTCTTCGGCTCCAACGCGCTGTATCCGGTCGCGCTCATGCCCGGCTGGCTCCAGGCCGTCAGCACCGCCAATCCGCTGAGCTACCAGGTCGACGCGTTGCGCGGACTGCTGCTCGGCACACCGCACCATCTCGCACTCGACTACCTCGTCCTGGTGCTGGCCGCGGCGGCCGGTATCGCGGCGGCCTCCTCGCTGCTGGGGCGGCTGGCGCACTGACCCGGTCGGCGTATGCGACGACTGACCGCCGGGAAAGTCGGCCCCGCGTCGACAAGGCAAGAACCCACACGGTACTGATGGGGCATGAGCTACGGCAGCGACAGCGGTGGACGCGCGGGACGCGCGGGAATCGAGGGGTGGCTGATAGGCGGCCGTTACCGGATCGCCTAGCGTATCGGCTCCGGCGGGATGGGCACCGTATGGCGGGCGCATGATGAGCTCGTCGACCGTGAGGTCGCCGTCAAGCAGCCGAAGATCTCCGGCGACCCCGAGGATCCCGCCTTCCACCAGGCCGCCGAACGCCTCTACCGCGAGGCCCGCGCCGCCGCGCGCGTCGAGCATCCCGCCGCGGTCGCCATCCACGACGTGGTCGTCGAGGACGGGTTGCCCTGGATCGTCATGGAGTTGGTCCGCGGCGAGGCCCTGGACAAGGTGCTGCGGCACGGGGCTCTGCCGCCCGCCGAGTCCGCGCGGATCGGTCTCGCCGTCGTGGAGGCCCTGTCGGCCGCGCACTCCGTCCGTGTCATCCACCGCGATGTGAAACCCGCGAACGTGCTGCTCGGACAGGACGGCCGGGTCGTGCTCACCGACTTCGGCATCGCACACATCCTGGGCGAGGAATCCCTCACCGCCAGCGGGGAGTTCGTCGGATCGATCGAGTTCATCGCCCCGGAGCGGATGTCGGGCCGCGGCGCCGGCGCGGCGGCGGACCTGTGGTCCCTGGGGGTGGTGCTGTACGCGGCCGTCGAGGGCTGGACCCCCTTCCGGCGGGACACGCTCGAGTCCACGCTCGCCGCGATCCTGGCCGCCGAACCGCCCCGGCTCGAACAGGCGGGGCCGCTCGGGCCCCTGATCCTGCGGCTCCTCGCCAAGGAGCCGGCGGCCCGACGCGTCGTCCGCCGCGGCCACGCTGCGGGCGGTGGCCGAGGGACGGCCCGCACCGGACGGCCCCGAACCGTTGGTGGCGACCCAGCACGGCTGGCAGCTGGCGGAGTTCGGGGAGAGCACGGGGAAGGCGGGGCCGACGGGCGGGGCCGGCGCGCCGCCCGCCGCGGTCGCATCCGCTGATGTCCACACCATCGGCCCCGCCCTCAAGCCCCCGTACGCCGCCAATCGCCGGTACACCACCGGACAGCTGCTCGCCTTCGCCCTGGTCGGCGTGGTGGCCGCCGGGGGCGCCGTCTGGGCGGGGGTCACCGCGGGCGACGACGGAGGGAAGTCGGTGGCGGAGAAGACCACCGGCCCGAGCGCGAGCGGCAGCCCGTCGCCGCGTCCCGGCACCTGGACGGCCCACCGCGAGAAGCAGTTCGACGCGATCGTGTCGGTGCCCGCCGGCACCGCCGAGTACGACCGCTCGGACTCCGGCGCGGACCACCGGAACCCCTCCCAGTGGGTGGCCTACGGAGACAAGACCGTCCAGCTCCGGCTGACCCGCAAGGAGGCGGTGCCCACGACCATCAAGGAGTGGGCGTCGGAGGCCACCTTGTCCTGGGCGGACGACAATGCCCCGACGCTGTTCCACTCGGTGTGCATCGAGATGGGCAGCGGCACGTACACCGCCTCGATGTCGTCGCAGGCGAGCAGTTCCTCGTACGAGCCGAAGCTCACCGCCGCGCCGATGTCGTCGGCGTAGCGCCGAGCGCGTTCCGCGTCGCGCCCGCCGACGGCGACCAGGTCAGCGTGCGGCGAGGACGTCAGCGCGGCGGCCACCACCCGGCCGATTCCCGCGGTCGACAGCATTCCCCAGCGGACCGGCTTCATCGGGCGCCTCCGACGGGCACGACACGGCCGGTGCGCACGCTCTCCTCGGCCGCGTCGGCCAGTACGAGCGCGGCACGGCCGTCGTCGAAGCCGGGCTCGGGCGCCGTGCCGCTCCCAATGGTCTCGATGAAGTGATCGAGTTCGGCGCGGTAGGCCGGTGTGTAACGGTCGAGGAAGAAGTCCAGGTACGTCGAGGCGCCTTCGGTGCCGTGCGCGCCGAACGAACGGACACCGTCGGGGCGCAGATTGTCCACGGAGAGCATGCCGAGCGAACCGAAGGCCTCCAGGTGCTGGTCGTAACCGAAGGTGCAGCGGCGGCTGTTGGTGATGTGGCACAGCGCGCCGCGCAGCGTCACCACCGCGCCGTCGATGTCGCCCAGTTCCGCGATGTAGTCGGCGACCAGGTTGCTGCCCATCGCCGAGACCTCGACGACCTCGCCGAGGAAGAAGCGCGCCATGTCGAAGTCGTGGATGGTCATGTCCCGGAACAGACCGCCGGAACTCGCGATGTACTCCCTCGGGGAGGGGGCGGGGTCCCGGCTGACGATCACCAACTGCTCCAGCCGGCCGCGAAGCGCCGGCGCACCGCGCGGAACGAGGGGTCGAACCGGCGGTTGAAGCCGACCATGACCCGGGACGCGGCGTCGCCGATGCGGGCCCGGCACGCATCGACCTGGGCGAGATCGAGATCGATCGGCTTCTCGCACATCACGGCCTTGCCCGCGGTGACCGCGTGGGTCAGGAGGTCCACATGGGTGGGGGTCGGCGAGGCGATCACCACCGCGTCGACGTCCGGGTCGGCGAGCACCGGGTCCACCTCGCGGCCGGGGACGCCGCCGAACCGCTCGGCGACCTCCCGCGCGGCGGCTTCCACGGGGTCGCACACCCGGACGAGTTCGGCCTTCGGGTGAAGGGCGATCGACTCGGCGTGGACCCGCCCGATGCGCCCGCATCCGATGAGGGCGATCCGCATGAGCACTCCTTTAGATCGATCGCTCCCGTCGTCGTATCTGGCCTCCATCGTCGCCAGCATGTCGCCCCGGAACTGGGTGGGGTGGCGTAGGAGCCAGTGCTCCCGGTGGCGTTCGACAGCACCGGGGGATCGTAGGTGATCACATCGATCCGCCAGGGGACGCCCCGGGAGAATCTGGCCTCCAGCGTGGCGTTGACTCCGTACGCCCGGTCGCCGGCCAGCCGGCTGAGGGCGGCGGCCGCCCGGCCGACTGGACCCCGTATCAGCAGTGGGACACCACGTTCTCGGCGTACACGGGCGACTCCATCAAACTGACCCCCGAGTTCTTCAACGCGGTCAAGGACGGCTCCCGGGTGACGCTGCCCTTCGACTTCTGGAGCGGCGCCTCGGTGACCTACCACGTCACCAAGACGGGAACCTCGGTGACCGGCACCCCCGGCTGACCCGGCGGCGCCGCCCGGCATATGGTTGAAGGCGACGTTGGAAGCCGTGTCCGCCACCCGGGGGACCGGCGCCTGCCCACCGGCCGGCCCTGTTCCCCGAAGGCGGTACACACGCGGGACAGAGAGGTTGAGCGATGCCTGCAGGATCCAGCCGCAAACGGGAACGGCAGTACGAGCACATCAAGGAGAGCCAGGAAGAGCGGGGTACCCCCACCCCCCGGGCCAAGGAGATCGCCGCCCGTACCGTGAACAAGGAACGTGCCCGATCGGGCGAGTCCAAGACCGCGAGCAAGACCTCCGTACGGGACCCGAAGTCCGCGCCGGAGCGAGGCGGGCAGCGGTCGCACAGCGGGGCCAAGGGCCCCACTCGTGACCAGCTGTACAACGAGGCCAAGCACCGCGGTATCGAGGGCCGCTCCCATATGACCAAGGAGCAACTGGCCAAGGCGCTCGGCCGCTGACGGCTACGCGTACGAGCTGACCTGTCACAACGCAGCGGCGGCGGCTGTCCGCCGCTGCGCCAAGGTGCCATGAATGCCATGTGCGGACGCTTGGCGGTGGGGTGGGCAGTGAGGAGGGATGACGGTGGACGACGCTGCCCCGGCCCCGCCGACACCATGGGTGCTGCGGGAGTACGCCGTCCTCGCGGACGGGGAGCGCGGCGCCGTGGTGGGGCCCCGTGGCGAGGTGGTGTGGCTGTGCGCGCCCCGCTGGCACAGTGACGCCGTCTTCTCCGCCCTGATCGGCGGCGCGGGGGAGTACACCGTGGGCCCGCGGGACGACTGGAACGCCTGGGGCGGCGCGTACGAGGACGGCACGCTCATCCACGTGGGCCGCTGGATCACCGGCGATGCCGTGATCGAATGCCGCGAGGCGCTGGCTATGCCGGCCACCCCGGACCGGCTCGTCCTGCTGCGCCGCATCCGGACCGTGAAGGGCAGCGCCCGGATGCGGCTGCGGGTCGATGCCCGACCCGGTTTCGGCGCGCACCACATGACCGGCGCCTGGGCGGACGACGGTGTGTGGCACGCCTCCGGCGGAGGGCTGCAGCTGCGCTTCACCGGCGCCGAAGGCGCCACCCCCACCCCCGGAGGGGGCGTGCACGGCGAGCTGACCGTACGGGAAGGCGCCGAGCACGACCTCGTCCTCGAGCTCTCGGCGCGGCCGTGCACCCAGCCCCTGGACCCGGTACGGCTGTGGCGCGCCACGGAAGAGTGCTGGGCGGCCGCCGTCCCCGCTTGCACCGACCTGGCCGCGCCCCGCGACGCCCGCCACGCCTACGCCGTACTGCGCGGCCTGACCAGCGAATCCGGCGGGATGGTCGCCGCCGCCACCACCTCGCTCCCGGAGCGGGCCGGCGCCCGCCGCGACTACGACTACCGCTTCGCCTGGGTCCGCGACCAGTGCTACGCCGGACTCGCCGTGGCCGCACACGGCCCGCACCCGCTGCTGGACACCGCTGTCGGCTATCTGACCGAACGGCTGCTCGACGACGGCGACGCGCTGCGCCCGGTCTACACGGTCACCGGGGCCGAGGTCCCCGGGGCCCGGTCATTGCCACTGCGCGGGTATCCCGGCGGCAGCGACCGGATCGGCAACAGAGCCGGTGCCCAGTTCCAGCTCGACACCTACGGTGAGCTGCTGCAGCTCTACGCGGCGGCCGCCCGCCTCGACCGCCTCACCCCCGACGCCCGGCGCGCCGTCGATGTGGCGGTGGACGCCATCGAGCGCCGCTGGCCGACACCGGACGCCGGGCTGTGGGAGCTGGAGGACCGGTGGTGGACCCACTCCCGGCTCTGTGTGGTGGCCGGGCTGCGCTGCCTGTCCCGTGCGCTGCCGGGCCGCGCCGCGGCCCGGTGGGACACCCTGGCCAGTGCCGTGCTGCGGGAGACCCGCCGGCGCTGTCTGGCCCCGGAGGGGCACTGGACCCGCGCCGAGGACGACGCAGGAGCGGAGGCCGGCCTGCTGCTTCCGCTCGCCCGCGGCTGCCTCCCCGCGGGAGACCCCAGTGGTCCGCGAACCCGCCGGTTCATCGAGGACCGGCTGGCTCAGGACGGCTATCTCTACCGCTTTCGCCACGGTGACACGCCGCTGGGCGAGACGGAGGGGGCGTTCCTGCTGTGCGGCTTCATGATGGCACTGGCCGCCCATCACGAGGGCGACTCCATCGACGCGTTCCGCTGGTTCGAACGCACCCGCGCGGCCTGTGGCGCCCCCGGCCTGTTCGCCGAGGAGTACGACGTCGGCCAGCGACAGCTGCGCGGCAACCTGCCCCAGGCGTTCGTCCACGCCCAGATGCTGGAAACGGCGGCCCGCCTCGGGGAAGGGCGATAACGCATCGCGAAGGAGGCATGGTGATGCATGACGACGACGAGGCGCCGAGGCGCGACGGCCGCGCAGCACCATCCGGTCGCGAGGAGACCCGGGAAGAGCAGGCCGACCGCAAATGGGCCGAGTTGCTGCAGGAAGTGAGGGTGACGCAGACCGGCATGCAGATCCTGTTCGCCTTTCTGCTCACGGTCGCCTTCACTCCACGCTTCCAGAGCCTGGGGCACGCTGATCGGACCATCTACGTCGTGACCGTGCTCCTGGGCGCGGCGGCCACCGGCGCGCTCATCGCACCGGTCTCCTTGCACCGGATCGTCACCGGGCGTCGGCTGAAGCCGGAGACGGTGCATATCGCGGCCCGCTTCACCGTGGCCGGGCTGGTGCTGCTGCTGTGCACGGTGGTGTCGGCGCTGCTGCTGATCCTGCGCGTCGTGGTGGCCGATGTCACCGCGGCCTGGGTGACGGTCGCGGCCCTTGTGTGGTTCGTGAGCTGCTGGATCGCCCCCGCGGTCTGGCTCTGTCACCGCCACCGCAAGGATCACTGAACAGGCGCGAAGCCATCGGGGCGGGGCCGACGACGCGTCGGCCCCGCCGCCTTGCGATGGGGCGCCGATCGCCGGATCAGTTGTAGCCGAAGCCTGGCGGCAACGGCCGGTTCACAAAGAGGTCCAGGGGGAAGGCATCGCCGAGCACGCGGTAGCCCTCGGGGTTGAAGTGCAGATGGTCACCCACGTCGAGGTCCGGGCGGAGGCGCCGTGGATCGTCCGTGTCCCGGGCCGCCCTGTCCAGGTCCACGACCGCGTCGAAGCGGCCGCTGGTACGTATCCAGTCATTGACCCGCTGCCGTGTCGCCTCGCGGTGGCCCGCCGTGTCGTCGTAGTCACGGTTGCCGCCGAACGGTGTGATGGTGGCCCCGTAGACGCGGATCCCCTGCGCGTGGGCGCGCATGACGATCTGGTCGTAGGCGGCGATGAGCCGGTCCGCGACGTCCTTCTGGGCGTCGGGGGTGGCAGGGGCGGTCCCGATGTCGTTGACGCCTTCGAAGACGATCAGAGAGGTGACGCCGGGCTGTACCAGGACGTCACGGTCCACACGGGAGAGGCCGTTCGGACCCAACCCGTCCGTGAGCACCCGGTTCCCGCCGGCCGCCTGGTTGAGCACCGCGGTGTCGGCCGTTCTGCGGTCCGTACGCAGACGGGCCATCAGCCGGTCCGTCCACCGGTCGTTCTGGTTGGTGGTGGAACCCCTCCCGTCGGTGAGCGAGTCGCCCAGCACGGCGGTGGCCCGGGTCCGCGCCGGCGACCATGTCTCCACGCCGCTCAGGAAGTACCAGTGGTCGGCCGAGGCCGCCCCCGCCAGGTCCGTGGCCTCGACGTGGTCGCCGCGCAGCATGTACGAGGTGGTGCGCGAACCGGGGTGCGAGGTGATGGCGGTGGACTGCTGGCCCGTCGCCAGATAGGCGGTCACGGTGAGGTTCGAGCCCGCCGCCAGCTTGAAGTCCAGCGGGTCGGACACCACGTGTGCGCCCGTCGGCACGGTCGTCGAGGCACGGCCGTGGAAGGTGACCGGCCGGGACGTGCCCGGTCTGATCGCGCTCACCCCGGCCCTGCCGTCCACGGGAAGGGCCACGGAGACACGGGTGATGGGCAGCGGCGCGCCGCCGAAGGCATTGGAGAAGCGGAGCCGCAGATGGCTGCCGCCCACCGACACATGCACGGTCTGCCGGAGTGTGCTGTCGGCAAAGACCGTGCCGTCCTGGGTGTACGGCGCGGGCGGCATGTTTCCCGGCTCGGTCAGCTGGGGCATGGCCGCCCAGGTGCCCACCCAGTGGGTGCCAGCGGGCAGCGCGGCGCCCGCTCTTCCCCCGGCCGGTGCGGTGTGCGCCTCGCTCCGCTCGGCCCCCTGGGCGCCGGACACCAGCATCACGATGGGCAGAACGGCGGCGGGCACAGCCACCGCCAAGAGACCGAGTCTTCGCGTGATTCTTCGCACGGACCATCCTTTCCCGACCGGTGGCCACGACTCCGACCGGTGGCCACGACGATGTGGACGCACCCCACCCTTCCCACCCGTGGCCTGAGGTACACGGTCCCCGGCTGCTCGGCCGCCGCGCCGCCCCGATCGCGGAATAAAAGCCGGCGATCTCCAGGCCGTCGAGGCCTACCCGGGGAAGGCCGCACAGCCGGTTCCGGCCGGTGTGGAAGCCACCGGCGTGGTGGCGGCGATCGGCCCGGGAACACCGGTCGCGCCCGGTGTGGAGGTCGGCGGCCGGGTCACCGTTTTCCCGTATCCGGGGGCATGGTCCCAGTGGATCGTGGCGGACACCGAGGTGGTCGTCGCCGTACCGGACGAACTGCCGGACGAGGTGGCCGCGCAACTGCTGGCGAACCCGCTGACCACGGTGATGCTGCGCCGTGCGGCACAGGAGCACCCGGCCTTCGGATACGACGGTGTTCTGGTGCAGACCGCCGCGGGCTCATCGGTCGGGCGCCTGGTGACGGGCGTGTCCCAGTTCCACCACTTCGGACTCGTCAACGTCGTCCGCAGCGACCGCGGCGCCGCCGAGCTGCGCAGGCGGTTCCCGGACGTGCCCGTCGTCTCGACCGAGCATCCGGGCTGGACCGACGCGGTCCGCGAGGCGGCCGGCGGCCGGCCGGTGAGTGTGGCCCTCGACCCGATCGGCGGGAAGCTGGCCGAGAGCCTTCTGGACCTGCTGACGCCGGGCGGGAAGCTGGTCGGCTATGGGCTGATCGCCGAGGAGCCGATCCCACTGCACGCGTCGACGCTGCTGAACAAGTCGCTGACGCTGCAGGGCAAGAACATCGGCCGGTGGCTGTCCGAAGCCTCCGCCGAGCGGCGGGCATCGGACGTCGCCACCGCCCAGCAGATCGCGCTGGGGCTCAAGGACCAGTTCGTCGTGGCCGCCGAATACGGCCTCGGCGAGCTGACCGGCGCCGTCGAACACGCGGTACGGCCCGGCAAGGTCGGCACCGTCCTCGTCCGTCCCTGACAGCCACCGTACGAGGGTCGACTCAATCGGGTTGGATCTTGTTGGCGTCCGGCAGATACCACTGGTGTGGTGCGATCAGTTCGTCGATGGCCGGTTCGGGGCCCCATGAGCCGGGGGCGTACGGCTGTAGCGGCGGCGGGTTCTCGAGGAGAGGGGTCGACGCGGCCCAGATGTGCTCAATGCCGTCGGACCCGGTGAACAGCGACCGGTCGCCCAGCATGGCGTCCAGAATCAACCGTTCGTAGCCCTCGAGCCCGTGCCTCTCGCAGAAGGAGCCGCCGTAGCGGAAGGTCATCGTCGCCGGTCCGAGTCGCATGGTGGGGCCGGGCTCCTTCGCGAGGAAGGTGGCGGCGATCCACCCGGGGTCCTTGAAATCGATCACTATCTTGTTGCCCGGGTACGTGTCCTGTTGGCCGAGGTCGGTACGGAACATCCGCAGGGGCGGCTCGCGCAGGCCCAGGGTGATCACCTCGCGGCCCTGGGCGAGGTTCTTGCCGGAGCGCAGGTGGAACGGGACGCCGGCCCACCGCCAGTTGTCCACCTCCAGCCGCAGCGCGGTGAACGTCTCGGTCTGTGAATCGGGGGCGACACCCGCCTCGTCGCGGTAGCCCTCGTACTGGCCGCGTACGACCTGCCCGGGTTCGATGGGGCGCAGCGCCTCGAAGACCTTGGCCTTCTCGTCCTGGAGCGGCTGGGCGGCGAGCGAGACCGGTGGTTCCATCGCCACGATGCCGAGCACCTGGATGAGATGGGTGACGATCATGTCCCGGAAGGCCCCGGTGCCTTCGTAGAAGTGGGCGCGGCCCTCGAGGCCGAGCGTTTCGGGGACGTCGATCTGCACGTAGCTGATGTGGTCCCGGTTCCAGATCGGTTCGAACAGGCCGTTGGCGAACCGGAAGGCGAGGATGTTGTCCACCGATTCCTTGCCGAGGAAATGGTCGATGCGGAAGACCCGGGATTCGTCGAAGACGGCGTGGATCGTCTCGTTGAGCGCCCGCGCTGAAGCGAGATCGGTGCCGAAGGGCTTCTCCACGATCACTTTCCCGTTCTCCGCCAGGTTCGTATCGCCGAGCATTCCGATCGTGGATGCGAACGCGGAGGGCGGAATGGCCAGATGGAACAGCCTGCTCGGCTGCCCGCCGAGGGCGTCCTCGGCCGCCCGTACGGCCGCGAGCAGCGGGCCGGGATCCTGGGCGTCGGCCGCGCCGTACGACAGCGAGTCCGCGAAGGACTGCCACACCGGCCCGGACGGCTCGGACCGTCCGAAGGTGGTGATCGCGTCACGGGCCAGGGCGCGGAAGGCGTCGTCGCTCAGCGCGGACTTGGCACGGGACGAGCCCACGATGCGGTAGCCGTCCGGGAGGAGGCCCGCCGCGGCGAGGTGGTACAGCCCGGGGAGGAGTTTGCGCCTGGCGAGGTCGCCGGAGGCGCCGAAGAGCACGATGACGTGGTTGTCCGGGCGGGTGGTCATGGCCGGCTCCGCTTCTCGGCGTGTCCGCCGAACTCACTGCGCATGGCGGACAGGACCCGGTCGCCGAACTCGCCCAGACCGCGGGACTCGAACCGGTCGGTGAGCGCCGTGGCGATCACAGGGGTGGGTACGCCTTCGTCGATCGCCGCCCGTACGGTCCAACGGCCTTCGCCGGAGTCCGAGACGTGCCCGGCGAAATCCTCCAGCTTGGGGGACCGGGCGAGGGCGTCGGCGGTGAGGTCGACGAGCCAGGAACCCACGACCGAGCCGCGGCGCCACACCTCGGCCACCTCGCCGACGTCGATCTCGTACTGATAGGCCTCCGGCTCGCGCAGCGGGGTGGTCTCCGCGTCGGCGGTGCGCTTGCGCAGTCCGGCGTCCGCGTGCTCGATGATGCTGAGCCCTTCGGCGATCGAGGCCATCATTCCGTACTCGACCCCGTTGTGAACCATCTTCACGAAGTGTCCGGCGCCGCTCGGGCCGCAGTGGAGATAGCCCTGGGGCGCCGTGCCGTCGGTCCGTCTGCTCGGGGTCGGCTCGGCGGAGCCGGTGCCGGGCGCGATGGTCCGGAAGATGGGGTCGAGCCGGGCGACCTGCTCCCGCTCACCGCCGATCATGAGGCAGTATCCGCGGTCGAGCCCCCAGACCCCGCCCGAGGTCCCGCAGTCCAGATAGTGGATACGGCGAGGGGCGAGCCGCGCGGCGCGGGTGATGTCATCGCGGTAGTAGGAGTTGCCACCGTCGATGACCGCGTCGTCCGGGTCGAGGAGTTCGGCCAGCTGATCGAGAGTGGGCTGGACGACGGCGGCGGGCAGCATGAGCCAGGCGGCCCGTGGCCGCTCCAGCTTCGCCACCAGGTCGCCGAGCGAGCGGGCGGCGACGGCGCCCTCGCCTTCCAGCTCCCGTACGGCGCTTTCGTCGAGGTCGTAGACCACACAGCGGTGGCCGTCGCGCATCAGCCGGCGCACGAGGTTCGCGCCCATCCGGCCGAGCCCGATCATGCCGAGCTGCATGGGGGTGTCGGTAGCCATGGTGCTCTCCTGCGGGACGTTGTGGGACGGCCCTGGCGACGGGCCCTGGCGTACGGGCCCTGGCGACGGGCCTAGCGCTTGAGGGCGCGGTAGCGGCGGATGAGGGCGTTGGACGACGAGTCGTGGGCGAGCTCCGGTTCGGCGTCGGAGGTGAGTTCCGGGGTGATCCGGGCCGCGAGTACCTTGCCGAGCTCCACGCCCCACTGGTCGAAGGAGTCGATGTCCCAGATCACCCCCTGGGTGAACACGCTGTGCTCGTAGAGGGAGACGAGTGTGCCGAGCAGCCGAGGTGTCAGGACCTCGCCGAGCAGCACAGTGGTGGGGCGATTGCCTTCCATGACACGGTGCGGAACGACCTCGGGCGCCGTGCCCTCCGCCCGGACTTCCCGCTCGGTCTTCCCGAACGCGAGCGCTTCGGCCTGCGCGAAGATGTTGGACGACAGGATGTCGTGGTGGTCGCCGAGCGGGTTGAGGCTCTTGCCGAAGCCGATCAGATCGAGCGGTATCAGCCGGGTCCCCTGGTGGATGAGCTGGTAGAAGCTGTGCTGGCCGTTGGTGCCCGGCTCTCCCCAGTAGACGGGGCCGGTGTCGTAGTCGACCGGTGTGCCGCCCAGGGTCACATGCTTGCCGTTCGACTCCATGGTCAGTTGCTGCAGATATGCCGGGAACCGCTTCAGATACTGCTCGTACGGCATCACACCGATGGTCTGGACGCCGAAGAACTCCGCGTACCAGACGGCGAGGAGCCCCATGAGCCCGGGCAGGTTCGCCTCGAGCGGGGCCGTGCGGAAGTGCTCGTCCATGGCGTGGAATCCCGCCAGCATGTCGTGGAACTGCTCGGGTCCGATCGCGACCATGGTGGACAGACCGATGGCGGAGTCCATCGAATAACGACCGCCCACCCAGTCCCAGAACTCGAACATGTTGGCCGTGTCGATGCCGAATTCCGCCACGTGCCGGGCATGGGTCGAGACCGCGACGAAGTGCCGGGCCACGGCTTCCTCGCTGCCGAGGGCGCGCACCACCCAGTCGCGCGCCGACCGGGCGTTGGTGAGGGTTTCCAGCGTGCCGAAGGTCTTGGAGGAGACGATGAACAGGGTCTCCTCCGGGGAGAGGTCGCGGGTCGCCTCGACGAAGTCGGTCGCGTCGACGTTGGACACGAAACGGAAGGTCAGATCGCGCCGGGTGTAGTGGCGCAGCGCCTCGTACGCCATGACAGGACCGAGGTCGGAGCCGCCGATCCCGACATTGACGATGTTTCTGATCGGCTTTCCGGTGTGCCCCTTCCACTCGCCCGACCGGATGCGCCGGGCGAACTCGGCCATGCGGTCCAGGACGGAATGCACCTGGGCGACGACGTCGGCGCCGTCGACGACGAGCGAACTCCCTGGTGGCATACGGAGGGCCACGTGCAGCGCCGGCCGGTCTTCCGAGACGTTGATGTGCTCGCCGCGGAACATCGAGTCCCTGCGCTCTTCCACACCGCACTCCCGGGCGAGCTCGCAGAGCAGCCGCATCGTCTCGTCGGTGACACGGTTCTTGGAGTAGTCGAGATACAGCCCGACCCCCTCCGCGCACAGCCGCTCACCGCGGTCCGGGTCCTGGGCGAACAGGTCACGCAGATGGACCGCTCCGATCTCGGAGTGATGTTGTTCAAGCGCCTTCCACGACGGCTTCTGCCGCAGGGAGTCGATGGACATCTCACGGACCTCCTCAGCCCGGAGCCACCAGCTCGCGCGCCACCTGAGAGACACGCTCAGGGGTGAATCCGAACTTGTTGAGCAGCTGTCTGAGGGGTGCGGACGCGCCGAAGGTGTGCATACCGACGATGGCCCCGTTGCTACCGACGTACCGGTCCCAGCCGAGCGTGGAGGCCTTCTCCACCGCGACCCTGGCCGTCACCGCGGGCGGCAGCACCTGATCGCGGTACTCCCGCGGCTGGCGGTCGAACAGCTCCCAGCACGGCATGCTCACCACCCGGGACGCGATGCCCTCGGTGGCGAGTTCGTCATGCGCGGCCAGGGCCAGCGACACCTCGGAGCCGGTGGCGAGCAGGATCAGCTCGGGCTCGCCCGGGGACGCGTCCGCCAGGACGTAGGCACCCCGCGCGACACCACTGGCCGCCCCGAGCCGATCGCGGTCGAGGGTGGGGAGGGGCTGGCGGGAGAGGACGATCGCGGCCGGCTCCCTGCGCAATGCGGTGACCAGGCGCCACGTTTCGACGACCTCGTTCGCGTCGGCGGGCCGGAAGACGAGCAGCCCGGGCGTCGCGCGCAACCCTGCCAGTTGCTCGACGGGCTGGTGCGTGGGTCCGTCCTCGCCGACCCCGATGGAGTCATGGGTGAAGATGTGCAGGGTGGGGATCTCCATCAGCGCGGAGAGGCGAATGGCCGCCTTGGCGTAGTCGGAGAAGATCAGGAACCCGGACCAGTACGGACGGAGCTTCGTCAGCGCCATGCCGTTGGCGACGGCGGCAGCCGCGTGTTCCCGGACACCGAGGTGCAGATTGCTCCCGGACCGGTCGTCGGGCTGGAAGTCGCCCGCTCCGCCGAATACGAGGCGGGTCTTGGTCGACGGCGCCAGGTCGGCGGACCCGCCGAGGACCCAGGGCACCGCCGTGGCCACGGAGTTCAGCACCTGGCCCGACGAATCGCGGCTCGCCAGACCCTTGGGATCGGCCGGGAAGGTGGGCAGCGCGTCCTCCCAGCCGTCCGGGAGCTGCCGACGCTGGATCCGCTCCAGCTCCTCGGCGAGATCGGGGTGTGCGCCGCGGTAGGCGTCGAACGTCTTCTCCCAGCCGCTGCGCAACTCCGCGCCCCGCGCGCCGATGCCACGCGCGAACCAGTCGGGCACACCGTCGGGGATGTGGAAGTCGGCGTCCGGCGGAATGCCGAGAACACGCTTGGTGGCTCTGACCCCCTCCGGCCCGAACGGCGCTCCGTGTGCCTCCGGCGAGTCCTCGACCGGCGAGCCGTAGCCGATATGGCTGTGCACGAGGACCAGGGTCGGACGCTCGGTCTCGGTGCGGAAGGTGTGGAAGGCGCGGCTGATCTGGTCGAGGTCGTTGGCGTCGGCGACGGTGGTCACGTTCCAGCCGTAGGCCAGAAAGCGCGCGGCCACGTCCTCGGTGAAGGTGATGTCGGTGTGGCCCTCGATGGTGACCCGGTTGGAGTCGTAGATCCAGCACAGATTGGGCAGCTGCAGGTGTCCGGCCAGCGAGGCCGCCTCGGAGGAGACGCCCTCCATCATGCAGCCGTCCCCGGCGAGCGCGTACACGTCGAAGTCGAAGAGCGTGAAGTCCCCGCGGTTGAACCGCGCCGCCAGCCACTGGCCGGCGATCGCCATGCCGACGGAGGTGGCGACACCCTGCCCCAGCGGGCCGGTGGTCGTCTCGACGCCGCTGGTCCAGCGGTACTCGGGATGGCCCGGGCAGCGCGAATCGAGCTGCCGGAACGACTTGAGATCGTCGAGGGTCACCGACGGACGGCCCAGCACCTCGTAGTCGGGGTCGACCGTGCGGACACCGGTCAGGTACAGCAGCGACCAGAGCAGGGTGGAGGCATGGCCCTCGGAGAGCACGAAGCGGTCGCGGTTCGGCCAGATGGGATCGGCGGGATCGAAGCGCAGAAACCGCTGCCAGAGGGTGTACGCGACGGGTGCCATCCCCATCGGCGTTCCTGGGTGCCCCGAATTCGCCTTCTGGACCGCGTCCATGCACAGTCCGCGAATCGTGTTCACCGACAGCGTGTCCAGGTCGGTCATCGCCACGCCGCCCTTCCGTGCTCTCGATGCACCTGGGTTGGAGGCTTGGCCACGCGTGGGCCCTCTCATGCGCCCACTTTCACCAGCCTAGGCTTGCCCGTACCCACCCTCAACTCAGGTCGGCTCGGTGCCGGGCTCCCGGGGCACACTCTGGAAGGAAGCACAAGCGATCGCAGAACCGGAGGAGAACGAGCCATGGCCGGACCGGTAGCAGTGCTTTTCGATATCGACGAAACCCTGGTCCACACCGGAGGTTCGGGAAGACGCAGCTGGGCCTGGGCCTTCGATCAGTTGCACGGTGTAGCCGCCGATATCGGAAAACACACCTCGGCGGGGGAGACGGATCCGCAGGTCGGCCGGGAAACGTTCCATGCCGTGCTCGGCCGGGAACCCAGTCACGACGAGTTGGCCCGGCTGTACGCCGCGTATCTGTGGCATCTGTCGGAGGACATCTGGGCTTCCAAGGGGTACCGCGTGCTGGACGGCGTCGAGGAAACCCTGCGACGGATCACGGACGCGGGGGTCATCCTCGGGATCATCTCCGGCGCGATGGAAGGGGCGGCCAGGATCAAGATGGAACCGGGCAAGCTCGGCCGCTACTTCGTCTTCGGCGCCTATGGCTCGGACTCCCCGGACCGGGCGGAGATCACCCGTATGGCGATGGCCAAAGCCGGTCGGCTGCACGGGCGCGAGCTGACCCGCGACGAGGTGTACGTGGTCGGGGACACCCCTCGCGACATCGAGGCCGCGCACGCGTCACACGCGACCGGGGTCGGGGTGGCCACCGGCCACTACACGGTCGAGGAGTTGAGCGCCGCTCAGGCCGACCACGTGCTCACGGCACTGACCGAACCGTTCCCACAGATCTGAAAACCCCGCACCGAGAAGGGGCGATGCCGTCGAAGCGGTGCCGTGGTCAGTGTGACTGCCGACGGGCCTGCTTCACCTCGCGGTCGACGGCCCAGGCGTCGGCGACCGGCCCGAGGTGGCCGAGCTTATCGGGGTTGATCACCGTGCGGATGGTCTGAATCCGCCCGTCGAGCACATCGAGGGCCAGGGTGTGGAGCACCTTGCCGTCCCGGTCGCGGAAGATGGCACCGGGCTGGCCGTTGACCTCGTGCGGCTCGAACGTCACATCGATCCGGATCATCAAGGGGAAGACCGTGCCCAGCACCCGGGCCACGTTCTCCGCGCCCATGATGGCCTTGGCCAGCTGCGGGGCCTTGCCGCCGCCGTCGCCGACCAGTTGTGCGTCGGCGGCCAGCAGATTCCGCAGCCCGCCCACATCGCCGTCCTTGAGAGCGTCGAAGAACCGCGTCGCCAGTTCCTGCCGCTCCCGCCGGTCCGCCTCGAACCGCGGCCGTCCGGCCTCCATATGCCGCCGCGCCCGCACCAGCAGTTGCCGACACGCCGCCTCCGAACGGCCCACCGCCGCGGCGATCTCGTCGAACCCGAAGGCGAACACCTCGCGCAGCACGAACACCGACCGCTCCAGCGGGCTGAGCCGCTCCAACAGCAGCAGCGCGGCCATCGACACCGAGTCGGCCAGCTCCGCCGCCCGCGCCGGATCCTCGTACGGATCGCTCAGCAGCGGCTCGGGGAACCACGGTCCGACGTACTCCTCCCGCCGCACCCGCGCGGAGCGCAGTACATCGATCGAGATCCGTGTCACCGTGGTCGACAGAAAGGCCTTGGCCGAGGTGGGCCGGGTCGTCGAGCCGTCAAAGCGCAGCCATGTCTCCTGCACCGCGTCCTCGGCCTCGCTCACACTGCCGAGAATCCGGTACGCGATCGAGAACAGCAGCGGCCGCAGCTCCTCGAACTCCTCGACCTTGCTCACGCCGGATCCCCTTTCTTTGATGATCATCTGGACCACCGGCAGGCCAGGGTAATGCCCCGGCTGACCGTGATGTGTTTTCCTTCGTGATCGTCAGCGGCTTACACCCCCTGAGACGAGGCAGCCCCACCCCCTGTGACATGGCCGAGGAAATAGTGTGCCAAGCGGAGACTGAGCCAAGTTGCTCTCGAGAGATATGGAACGTGCGAGCCTGCGGTGCGCGTGCTTCGGTTGGTACATGCGCGAGGAAACGGATGCAGCTCCTCGATGGGAGGTCATGCCATGAAGATCGCAGTCATCGGCGGTACCGGGCTGATCGGATCACAGGTCGTGAAGAAGCTGAACGCTGCCGGTCACGAGGCGGTGCCCCACTCGAAGTCGACGGGAGTCGACGTCATCACGGGCGAAGGGGTGGCGGAGGCCGTCGCCGATGCCGACGTCGTCGTCAATCTGACGAACTCCCCGACCTTCGACGAGGCATCGGCGGTCTTCTTCCGGAAGTCGATGGAGAACCTGCTGACTGCCGGGGAGAAGGCCGGCATCCGCCACTTCGTCGTGCTCTCCATCGTCGGCGTGGACCAAGTGCCCGAACTGGACTACTACCGCGCCAAGGCCATGCAGGAAGAGCTGCTCGCCGCCGCGTCGATCCCTTACTCGATCGTCCGCGCCACCCAGTTCATGGAGTTCATGGACGCGACCATGTCCTGGACGACCAACGGGGACACCGTCCGTCTGCCCGCCACTCCGATCCAGCCCATCGCCGCCGGGGACGTCGCCGACGCGGTCGCCGAAGTCGCCGCGGGCGCGCCGCTGCAGGGGATCCGCAACGTCGCCGGCCCCGAAGTCTTCCCGCTCGACGAACTCGGCAGGGTCACCCTCGCGGCCCGTTCCGACAGCCGTACCGTCGTGACGGACGACACCGCCGGCATGTTCGCACAGGTCCGCGGGGACGTCCTCACGGGCAAGGAGGACGCCCGGCTGGCCCCCACTCGCTACGCGGACTGGCTGGCTTCCCGATAATTTCACACTGTGCTGGATCGACACTGTGCTGCATCGAAACTGTGCTGTATCGACACTGTGCGGTCAAAGGAATGGGCGACGTTCACTGCCCGTATTACTCTGTATCCCGGATGGGCTGCCACACACCATGCACACGGTTCGAGACGTGCGGATGGGCAGCGTAAAGGGTCTGGGGATGAGAGGAACGCATGGTTTCGGCAGCCCGCACGGCACAAAGCATTGAGATCACCGCAGAGAACCTGGAGGAGGAGCTGCGTCGCCTGGAGGCCCAGCGGCAGGCCCTGGAGCGGGAGCTGGCCGCGGTGGTGGCGCATCTCGGCTCGGTGCGGACGACCCTGAACGCTCTGCAGGACCTGATGCGGGCGGCGACGCCTGCGTCCGGCGAGGCCGCCGCGGGTGTGGCCGTCCCGAAGCCGGTGCGGGCAAAGGTCACCGAGGCGGTTGAGCCCACCCCGTCCGGCCCCGCGCCGGCGCCGGACGGTGCCGGCGTCGCACGGGCGGAGCCCGAGGCCCGGCCGCAGCGGCCTGAAGGACAGCAGAAGCAGAAGAAGCCGACGCGCACCGCGCGACGTGGTGAGCGGAGCGATCGGAAGACCGACGGGCAGTACGGCAGGCTCACCGAACAGATCATGGACTTCTTCGCGGGCACCGGTGGCGCCGATGTCCGTGCGCGTGACGTCGCAGCCGCGCTCGGACGGGACACCGACGCCGGCAGCATCAACGCCGTGCGCAGCACGCTCGACCGGCTTGTCGCGACCTCGCGCGTCCAGCGCGCTGGGCGTGGTCTGTACCGCGCCACTCCGTCCTGATCACGTACGCGAGCACGCAGGTGTCACAGCACACGGTTCTGACCTGTCAGTAAGGGTGGAACCGAGAGAAAACTGAGGACACCGTGCGTGAGATCCTGATCGTCGGCGGCGGTTACGCGGGCTTCTACACAGCGTGGGGCCTTGAGAAGAAGCTGCGCCGCGGGGAGGCGCGGGTCACCGTTGTCGACCCGCGTCCGTATATGACGTACCAGCCGTTTCTGCCCGAGGTCGTGGCGGGGTCCGTGGAGGCCCGGCACGCCGCCGTGTCACTGCGACGGCATCTGCGCCGTACCCGGGTGATCGCGGGAACGGTGACGGAGATCCGCAACAGCGGTCGGACCGTCACCGTCCGGCCGGAGCGCGGGCCGGACTATCAGCTGCACTACGACATGCTCGTGGTGACAGCGGGGGCGGTCACCCGCACCTTCCCGATACCGGGGCTCAGTGAGCAGGCGTTTGGCCTGAAGCATGTCGAAGAGGCCGTCGCCGTCCGTGACCGGCTGCTGACCTCCTTCGACCGGGCAGCCGCACTGCCACGCGGGCCCGAGCGCCGGAAACTTCTCACGGTCACCTTCGTCGGCGGCGGCTTCTCCGGTGTGGAGGGTTTCGGGGAACTGCTGTCCCTGGCGGCCGCGCTGCTGAAGCACTACCCCGAGCTCGACGCCCATGAGCTCGACTTCCACCTGGTCGAGGCGCGCGGCCGAATCCTACCCGAGGTGACCGACGAACCCGGCGCGTGGGTGGTCCGGTCCTTGGAGCGGCGAGGGGCGAAGGTGCATCTGAACACTCAGCTCGTCTCGGCCGAGGACGGCCACGTCGTGCTCTCCAATGGGCAGGAGTACGCGTCGGGCCTGATCGTCTGGGCCGCCGGCAACGCGTCGAACCCCATCGTCCACAACCACACCGACCTTCCGGTCGATGAGCGTGGTCTGCTCGTCGTACGGGCCGACCTGCGCGTGGGCACGGACACGGAGGCGGTGCCGGACGTATGGGCCGCGGGCGACGACGCTGCCGTACCGGACCTCGCGGTGGGACGGCCGGGAGCACATACCGTGCCCAACGCCCAGCACGCCGTACGGCAGGGCAAGCGCCTGGCGAAGAACATCGTGGCGACGTTGCACGGGCGGAGGACCAAGAACTACGTCCACCACAGCCTGGGCGTGGTGGCCACGCTGGGTATGGGGCGGGGCATCTTCCAGTACCGGCGCCTCGTCATCAAGGGCCTGCCGGCCTGGCTCATGCACCGCGGCTACCATGTGGTCGCCGTGCCGACGTGGGAACGCAAGGTCCGCGTCCTCACCGTCTGGCTCACCGCCGCCCTCTACGGGCGGGACATCGTCTCGCTGGCCTCGGTGCAGCGCCCCCGGGAAGCCTTCGTATCCCGGGGCAACCCCCGTGACAGTGACGAGCCTGCCGAGGCAAAGGGGCGGTGATCCTGGGGCAGACCTGAGTGCCGTGTGTCGGCCCGGCCCGGCGGCGTACCAAGCCTGCCGAGGACCGGGCCGACGCGGTTGTATCCGCGAGAGCGCCTGCCGGTGCCGGTTACTCCACGAAGTACGAGTCGTGCCTCACGAAGAACTCGGCGCGCTCTTCGTCCGTGGCGTCGGCGAGCTGCGACAGTCCCTCGAAATACTCTTCACGCGGTGCGCCGGGAGTGAAGAGCAGCAGCATTTCAGCCGGTGCGTCGGAGTCGTTGCGAAAGGCATGCAGCCCGCCCTGCGGCACATGCAGAAAGTCGCCTTTTTGCCCGTCGATCCACTCCGCGCCGTTGAAGAGGCGAACGGTGCCGTCGAGGATGAAGAAGGACTCCGAGATGGACTTGTGGAAGTGAGTCTTGGGGCCACCGGCTTTGGCGCTCATCTCGACCCGGTAGAGACCGAATTCACCTCGTGTGGTGGCGGTGGTCACCAGATAGTGAATGGCATCGCGGCCGGCTGTGCCGACATTCGGCGCGGTGCTCGCCGGCCGGAAGTTGGCGTTGACCTCGCCGCTGTTTCCCGAATACACCTGCTCTGGGTACGACATGCCCACCACCCCTTTACGTGTGTTGGATACGCAATGGCGCTTCTGCTTGCGGCCACGCTCTGCTATGAAGGACCGAATACCCCATGCGTATGTGACACGTTTGCCAGCCGCCGCTCCAGCGGCCGGATCGCCACGCTCGCCGTCAGCGCCAGGCAGGCCACAACCACCCACGGCAGCACCCGGTTTACGCCGTACAGGACACCGAACAGGCCGGGCGTCACCATGTCCGCCGTCGCGAACGAATACTGGAACGCCGCCAGATAGGTCCCTCGCATCCCTTCCGGCGCCGCCTCCGCGGAGAGCGCGTTCGAGGCCGGGCCGTGCAGCATCTCCGCCGCCGCCCACAGCAGCATCACCAGCGTCAGATAGCCGACCAGCAGCGGTCCTGGCGGCAGCAGCACCGCCACGGCGGCGGCCACGGACCAGGCAGCCCACAGCCGGCCGCCCCAGGCCATCGCGCCGCCCCGGGAGGTGCGTCGTCGGGAGCGGCGGGTGACCTCGGCCGTGCAGGTGGCCACGACGGCTGTGGTGATCGTGAGAAAGGCGCCGACCGTCCAGCCCGGCGCGTGCAGCCCGCGGATCACATAGACCGGGATCGCCACGGCGAGGAAGACCGTGCAGATGTTGAACAGCGTGTTCACGCCGATCAACGCCAGATACGGCCGGTTGCGCAGCAACTTCCGTATCGCGTCCGAGGATTCGCGGTCAGGCCCGCCGGTCGGCCGCTGGGCACCGCGTACGAACAACGCGACGGTCACCGCCGCGATGACGAAGGAGACCGCATCCGCCAGCACCATTCCCCGGTACGCGTGCTGCGAGCCGAGCGCGAGCAGCCCACCCGCGAGCACTGTGCCGGCGCCGGTACCGGCCGCCCGGATCATGCCCGCCCGGGCGAACCACTGGTCCCTGGCCTCCCCGTCCGCCTGCTCGGAGATCAGCGCGAAGATCGACGACCAGTACACCCGCAGCCCTACGGCCTCGACCAGCGCCGCGAGAAACAGCGACTGCGGGCCGGCCACCCCCAGGTACAGAAAGAACCCGGCTGCCTGCAATAACTGCCCCCCGATCACCACCGGCCGTGGCCCGATGCGGTCGACGATCCGCCCGACGAGCAGCGGCAGCAGGAGCGAGCAGGCGGTGGCGGCGGTCAGCAGCAGGCCGACATCGGCTTCCGACAGGTCGGTGACGGCGAGGAAGTAGACCATGGACAGCGGGAGATAGAGCCCGGTGCCGATGGCATCAATGGCCAGCGCGGCCGGCAGCGCCCAGGCGGCGCCGTCGCGGACGCCGCTCATTCGCACTGGGTGGCTCTCCGTTTCTGTGCGGGTACGAAACCGGCCGACCACACGGCTCACCCTAGGCCACGGCCCGCATGGCGGTCGCTGGCGGTGTGTGGACACGAAACAACAATCCGTATTCGGCTGGGCACTGCCGTTCCGGTGTTCGCCGGTCCGTGCGTCATTTTGCCCCAGTCCTGTCACAGGACCGGGTTGACCCCGGTCTATGCAGGAGACGCGATTGGAGCAAGCCGTGACCTTCACCGACCACAGCCCCCTCAGCACCACGACAAGCGCCCTTGACGAGGCTGTTTCTGTCTTTGTGCAGCTCCGGCCACGTCTTTTCGGTATCGCCTACCGTGTGCTCGGCAGTGCGGTCGAGGCTGAGGACGTGGTCCAGGAGGTGTGGCTGCGCTGGCAGAAGACCGACCGTTCCGCGGTGGTCAGCCCGGCGGCCTTTCTGTCGAGTGTGACGACCCGGTTGGCCATCAACGTCGCCCAGTCGGCCCGTGTGCGCCGGGAAACCTACATCGGGCCGTGGCTGCCCGAGCCCATTGACACGAGCGCGGACCCGGAGGTGGGCGCGCAGCGGGCGGAGGCGCTGGAGCTGGCTCTGCTGCTGGTGCTGGAGAAGCTGAGCCCCGCGGAGCGCGCGGCGTATGTACTGCGTGAGGCGTTTGATTACGGCTATCCCGAGATCGCCGACATGCTTCAGCTCAGCGTCGTCAATGTGCGGAAGATCGTAAGCCGCGCTCGTCAGCACCTGTGCGCGGAACAGCGGGAGAGCGTGGACGCGGAGGAACACCGACGCCTCCTGGACGCCTTCGTCGGCGCAGCTCAGCGGGGCGATATCGGCTCGCTGGAAGCCCTCCTCACCCCGGATGCCGTCAGCCTGTCCGACGGCAACGGGATGCGGGGCGCTGCGCGCGTACCCGTTCTGGGCTGTGCGCGGGTGGCGAACCTGGCGACTGCGTATCCGCGATTCTGGCGCGGCTTGGATCTCCGGTCTGTCCATGCCAACGGGCGTTCGGGAGTGATGATCTACCGCGAGGGCGAGCCCAGGACGTTTCTGACGGTGGCCGCCTCGCGGGAGGGCATCTACAAGGTGATGTGGCTGTTCAACCCGAGCAAAATCGCCGCGTTCCTCGATTCACGCTCTCGCTCCGTATCGCCACTCGGCTCCCCGTCGTGAGCCCAGGCCCAAGGCCGTCACTATGCCTGTGACGGCCTCTGGCGTGCGCTGGGGGGTTGGTTCCAGGAGCGGAGTTTGTCGGGGTTGAGTACGACCCAGACCTGTGCCACGCGGTGGTCGGCGATGTCGAGGCTGATGACCGCGGCCACCTGGTCGTCGTAGCGTGCCACCAGCCCCGTCCGGCCGTTGACGGACTGGGCGGTCAGGGTGGTGCGCGGGCGCCGGACCAGCAGTGTCATCAGGCTGTGTGCGACCTGTTCGCCGCCGTGCACGGGTCCGGCCAGCGTACGGACCTTGCCACCGCCGTCGAAGAACGCCGTGGCATCGGGCCATAGCAAGGACACCAGCAGCCCGGCGTCCTCGGTCACACAGGCCTGCCGGACGGCACGGGCGACCGTGTGATGCTGCTCCGGCGTCGTGGGATGCGACCGCCGCGCCCGCAGACGGCGACGCGCACGATCGGCGAGCTCGACGCACTCCGGCCCCGTACGCCCCACGATGTCGGCGACCGTATCGGGCGTCATCCCGAACACATCGTTGAGCACGAACGCCGCACGCTCCGCCGGCGACAGGGAATCCAGAGCATTCAGCAGAACCCCGCTGATCTCCTGTTCCAGCTCCGCGCTCGCCCGTGCGCCATCGGCGTCTCCCGCATATGGGCCGCCCCCCTCACCCTGGTCCGTGTCGTCGCCGCGATCCGGCAGCGCCAGGCGGCCCAGGCAGATGCCACCCGCGGTCTTGGCGAGCCAGGAACGGGGCACCGCGATCCGCGCACGCGCCGAGTCCGACAGCCCGTACCACCGACGGTAGGTCTCATCAATGACACTCTCCGCCGCGCCGCCGCTGCCCAGCATCCAATAAGCGACATCCAGGAGATATCGGCGCTCATCAAGCAGCTCCGCGATGGGCACTGCATCACCGGCATGGTCCATACGGCATCCTCCCTCGCCTCAACCCATGTGACAGGGCAGGCATGGATCTTGTGACATGGCGCGGGCGGTGCCTTCCGTAGCCATGTCACATATGCGCCGGTTACTCGGTCTTATGTAACAGCCACCGAATCGAGGCACGTGGGGCGGCTGGAAGGCGGCAACGCCGGTCGACAAGCTCGATGTGGTGGTCATCGCGACGCATCACGAATGGTGGTAGAAGCATGGCCAACGCGGGCCAGTCAACCGAATCGCAGCGAGGGCGCAGAGGGGAAAAGGTCGCCGAATGGACCCGCGGGCGGCTGGGCGTTCACAATCTCACCAGAACCGGTATGAGAAAGGCATTCCCGGACCACTGGTCCTTCATGTTGGGGGAGATCTGTCTCTACAGCTTCCTCATCGTTATCGCCACGGGCATCTATCTGAGCCTTTACTTCCACCCGGCGATGAACCAGGTGGAATACCGTGGCAGCTACCAGCCCCTGCGGGGCCAGATGGTGTCGGAAGCATTTGATTCGACCATGCACATCTCCTTCGATGTGCGCGGCGGTCTGCTGATCCGGCAGGCCCACCACTGGGGGGCGCTGATATTCGTCGCCGGGATATTCGTGCATATGATGCGCGTGTTCTTCACGGGCGCGTTTCGCAGGCCGCGCGAGCTCAACTGGGTGTTCGGCTTTCTGCTGCTGGTCCTGGCCATGTTCGCCGGTTTGACGGGATACGACCTCCCGGGCGATCTGCTGTCCGGGACCGGACTGGTGGTCGTGAACGGAACACTCCTTTCCGTGCCGATCGTCGGCACTTATCTGTCAATGTTCCTCTTCGGGGGTGAGTTCCCCGGGAACGACCTGGTGGCACGCTTCAACACCATCCATGTTCTGGTGCTCCCCGGCCTCATGGTGGGGCTGATCGTCGCGCATCTGATCCTTGTGTTCCGCCACAAGCACACCCAGTACCCGGGGTCGGGGCGCACCAACAGGAACGTCATCGGCATGCCGCTCCGGGTGCACGCGGTAAAAGCGGCCGGGTATTTTCTCCTGGTCGCCGGGGTAATCTTCATCATCGCCTCGATCGCGCAGATCAACCCCGTCTGGGAGTACGGCCCCTACCGCCCCGATCAGGTTTCGGCGGGGTCACAGCCGGACTGGTACATGGGTGTAGCAGATGGGCTGATACGGGTCATGCCCGGCTGGGAGATCAGTATCTGGGGCCATACCCTGGCCGTTGACAACCTGATCCCGCTGTCGGCGGGCGTCGGTCTGTTTCTCGTCATGGGCGCGTACCCGTTTATCGAGGCATGGGCCACCGATGACGACCGTGAACACCATCTCCTCGACAGACCACGCAACCGGCCAGTGCGCACGGCGCTCGGCGCAGCATGGATCAGTGTCTATCTGGTGGCGCTGATCGGCGCCGGGAACGACATCATCGCGACCCAGTTCCATGTCTCGGTCAATTCCGTGACGTGGGCAGTTCGCATCGGCCTCTTCCTCGTACCCGTCGTCGTCTATTCGGTGACGAAACGGTGGGCCCTCGGCCTTCAGCGCCGCGACCGGGACAAGGTGCTGCACGGACGTGAGACCGGCATCATCAAGCGCTTGCCGCACGGCGAGTTCGTGGAGGTGCACGAGCCACTGAGCCGGGAGCGACTGCACATCCTGACAGCGCATGAGCAGTACCAGCCCATCGAGTCCGGTGGCCCGGGTGTCCAGGGAGGCCCGGAGAGCAGCACCAGCCGCACTCGACGGTTGCGGGCCAGGCTCAGCCGGGGCTTCTACGGGGAGGGGACGCAGATTCCCAAGCCCACCGTCCAGGAGTACAGGGAGATCACCAGCGGCCATCGACGGTGATAGGCGATCGCGGTGTCGAGGGCCGATCGTCGAGAGCCAGGTCACATTCGTGCGTGTCACAGAGGGTCGGGCTGCCTCGTCTCAGGGGGTGTAAGCCGCTGACGATCACCGAGGAGAGCACATCATGGACGCGCGACTGAACTACTTCACCGTCCCGGCCGCAGGGAAGGCCCTCAAGTACTTCATGTCGGCGGGCAAGGAGCTCAAGGACATGCCATTGCCCGCCACGACGCAGGAACTGGTGGCCCTGCGCGTGAGCCAGATCAACGGCTGCGCCGTCTGCATCGACATGCACACCAAGGAAGCCACCGCCGCCGGCGAAACCCCGGTACGGCTCAACCTGGTCGCGGCGTGGCGGGAAGCCACTGTCTTCACCGAGGCCGAACGCGCCGCACTGGCACTGGCGGAGGAAGGCACCCGCGTCGCGGACGCGGCCCACGGGGTCAGCGATGAGACATGGGCGCAGGCCACCGCCCACTACGACCAGGAACAGCTCACCGCCCTGGTCATCCTGGTCTCCTTCATGAACTCGGTGAACCGGCTCAACATCATCACCCAGCAGCCCGCCGGCGACTACCAGGCCGGACAGTTCCACTGAGAGGCAGAGGGGCGGTACCGGGCGACAGGAACCTCGCGCTCGCGGTATTCGTTGGCGGCGGGCTCGGGCTGCTGGGCAGCGGGAACGGGGATCAGGACTGGTTGGACCGCGAGTTGCCCGTCCTGGTCGATGAGTGCGCGGGGAAACCTTGGGGCATCGGCTTCCAGATATGGGCCATTGACGACGGTGTGATCGCGCGGACGCTGGAGCACAACCCGACGGCGGTGATGCTGTCCTTCGGCGACCCCAGTCCGTTCGTGGAGCGCGTCCGCAGCGCGGGCGCGCCGCTGATCATCCAGGTCACCGATGTGGAGGAGGCCCGCAGGGCGGTGGATCTGGGTGCCGATGTGATCGTGGCACAGGGCACCGAAGCCGGTGGGCACGGAGCCCGGCACGGTCGGTCCACACTGCCGTTCGTACCCCTCGTGGTGGATCTCGCGGCGCCGGTGCCGGTGTTGGCGGCCGGCGGGATCGCCGATGGCCGAGGGTGGCGGCGGCCCTGGCGCTGGGGGCCACGGGGGCCCTGCTCGGCACCCGCTTCCAAGCCACGACCGAGGCCCTGGTCGACACCGCGACCGCCAGGGCGATCGTCGAGGGACACGGGGAGGACACCGAGCGCAGCAGGGTGCTGGACATCGCCCGCGCCTCGCCGTGGCCGGCGCCGTACACCGCACGCACCCTTGGCCACCCCTTCCTCGACGAATGGCGGGGCCGGGAGGACGAACTCGCAGCTGCCCCTCATGCCCAGCGGGCATACGAAGACGCCGTGGCCCGAGGCGAGATCCCGGCACTGCCGCAGTGGGCCAGCCAGGCCATCGACCTCATCAACGACCTGCCGTCCGCGGCCGATCTGGTCGGCACTCTGGCCGCCCAGGCCGAGGACGCGCTGGCCCGAGCCGGCAGGCGCTGACACCCGGCACACGGTGTTGAGGCTCGCCGATGGTCACCGGTTGAACAGCTCGAAGACCACGGCTGGTTGCCCGCCGAACCGCGCGCTCAGCTCGCGGGTGTTGTCGGTCAGGAAACGACGCACATACGCCTCGGGATCCTCGTCGGTCAACGCCTCGATGTAGGCGCGGTGCTCGAGCAGCGAGGCCACCGCCCGCTCCAGGCCGGGGCCCGCCGGCACGGCGTGGGTGGGGTTTTTGGAGTTGGCGACAGCGACCCAGCGGACGCCGTTCCATGGTTGCAAGCCCTGCTCGGTCAGCTCCGGAAAGATCCAGCGGTTGCCGGCGTCCGCCACCGCGTCGAGCGTGGCGTGCCCCACGGCCACGTGGTCGGGGGTGTTCCAGACACCACCGTCCCATGTGGTGTGATGGTTGAGGGTGATCACCAGCTCGGGCCGGTGGCGACGAACGGCAGCGGCAATGTCGCGGCGCAGGGAGACGCCGTACTCGATCGTGCCGTCCCGGTGGTCGAGAAACTCCACCACGGACACGCCGACGGCGGCGGCACTGGCCCGCTGCTCGCGCTCCCGCAACGGTCCGCACTCATCCGGCGCAACGGTGTCGATGCCTGCTTCGCCACGCGTGGCGAGGACATAGGCGATCTCACGACCCTCGTCGACCCAGGAAGCTATGGCGGCCGAGCACCCATATTCCAGGTCATCAGGGTGGGCCACCACGGCGAGGGCACGCTGCCAGTCCGTGGGCATGGGCCGCAGCTGCGTAGAGTTCGACTCCGGCACGGTCTCTGCTCCTCATGGCGGGTCTTGGCCAGTACAAAACGTGGTAGCGGACTTGTGTCACTCATCGCCAGAGGCGGTGATGGGACCGTGGCTCAAGGGGCGGTGTCGTCATCCACCCATGCCTGCGGCATTGAGGTCGATGACGGTCCGGGGCCGAGCCTCGCACCGTGACGAAGGCCAACAGCGCCCCGATCCCCAGAATCGCCGCGCAGATCGGCATCGCCCGGCGAAACGACTCGTTGAACGCCTCGCCCGAGCGATACGCGTCCGAGTCCATGCCGGTGAGCAGCGGCAGCGCCGCAACGGCGACAAGTCCGGCGGCCCGCGCGGCCGCGTTGTTGATCCCGCTTGCGAGTCCGGCGTTTCCGCTGTCCACCGAGGACAGCAGGGTCACGGTCAGCGGAGCGACGAAACTGACCATACCGGCGCCTATGACCAGCAGGGCAGGGAGAACATCGCCGACGTACGACGCGTCGGGGCCGACCCGGAGCATCATGAGCATTCCCGCCGCGCACAGCAGTGGACCCACGGTGAGGGGGACGCGCGGGCCGATCCGTTGGGCGATTTCGCCCGAGCGGGAAGAGAAGACCAGCATGAGTACGGTGGTCGGCAACATGGCGGTGCCCGCCTCAAGCGCGGAGTATCCGACGACTATTTGAAGTTGCAGGGCGGTCAGGAAGAAGAAGCCACCCAGACTCGCGTACAGGCACAGGGTGACCAGGTTGATGGCGGTGAATTGGCGGGAGGCGAAAATGGTCAGCGGCATCATGGGATCAGGCCGATGGCGTTCGACGAACACAAACGCGCAGCCCGCCGCCACGCCGCCGGCCGCCGAGAGGGCCACCACGACGCTTCCATTCCGGGCCTCGATCAGCGCGTAGGTCGCCAGGGCGAGCGCAAGCGCCCCAAGGGCGGCCCCTGAAACGTCGAAGCCATGGTGTCGGCGTGCGGTGTCCCCCGGTACCGCCTCGGTTTCGGAGCCCGCCGCGGCTGCCTGATGCGGAGTGGCCATGGATTCCGGTACGTGGCGCAGCGCGATGGACACACATGCCAGAGCCAGCGGAACGTTCAGCAGGAAGATCCAACGCCAGCCAGGGCCATCCACCAGCCAGCCGCCCAGGAACGGGCCGGCTGCCGCGCCGATGCCGCCGAATCCCGACCACAGGCCGACCGCGCGGGCCCGGTCATCCGGATGGAACGATGCCTCGATAAGTGCGAGCGAGCCCGGGGTGAGCAGCGCGCCACCGACGCCCTGCAGGGCGCGAGCGGTGATGAGCATGCCCATGTTGGGAGCGAGGCCGCACAGGAGCGAGGCCACGGCGAACCATATGACACCCAGGACGAAGATCCGGCGTCGTCCGAAGCGGTCTCCGAGGGATCCGCCCAGCAGGATCAGGGCCGCGAGGGTCAGCATGTAGGCGTTGACGGTCCACTGGAGGGCCGTCAGGCCGGCGGTGAGGTCGTCCCCGATGTGCGGCAGCGCGACGTTGATGACCGTCGAATCCAGGAGAGCCATGCTCGAGCCCAGGACCGTGGTCAGCAGAATCCACTTGCCGCTGGGGGATGAGATGCGTGCCGTGGGTTGCTCGTACAAAGGGGCATCCATTCCGAGAGCATACGGTGACGTCGCCCCCGCGCCGTTCCCACTGTGTGGAACGGCGCGGGGGCGAGACGGCCACCGACATGGCTTACTGCTGCTGCGCGAGCCAGTCGGCGAACCGGGTCTCGGCGATGTGCGCGTCAGGGCCGGGCAGGAGCGTGGACTCCTGCAGCTCGGTACCGAAGTACAGGGCGTGCGGGTCCGTGACGACCGTACGGGGGTCGTCCTTGGCGGCAAGGCCCTTGCGGATGAGCTCGTCCAGCTGGAACTGGTCGGGCCCGGCGACCTCCACCACGCCGTTGACGGGGGTGCCGACCGCGGTGCGGCCGACGGTGGCGGCCACGTCGTCGGAGTAGATGGGCTGGATCTTGATGGGAGCCAGCCGCACGGTGTCGCCCTCGGTGGCCGAGGCCGCGATGCCCTTCATGAACTCGAAGAACTGGGTGGCGTGGACGATGGAGTACGGGATCCCCGAGTCCTTGATCAGCTCCTCCTGGGCCTGCTTGGCGCGGAAGTACCCGCTCCCCTGCAGCCGTTCGGTGCCGACCACGGACAGCGCCACATGGTGTGTCACACCGGCCTCGGCCTCCGCCTTCAGCAGGTTGGTGGTCGAGGTGCGGAAGAAGTCCATCACGGCCTCGTCCTCGAACGAGGGGGAGTTCGACACGTCGACCACGACCGACGCGCCCTCCAGGACCTTGGCCAGGCCCTCGCCCGTCAGCGTGTTGACGCCGGTGTTGGGCGCGGCCGCGACCGCCTCGTGCCCGTGCTCGTGCTCGTTGAGCTTGCCGACCAGCTTCGAGCCGATGAGCCCGGTACCACCGATCACTACAACCTTCATCATGGAAACCTTTCGGATGTTGTCATATCGCCTTCACTGCAGAGACCGGACAGCCACGCAATGTGTGACTACATCACTCGACGAGCTTTCCTTCGGTCGAGACATCCACCATCAGCGCGGAGATCTCGTCCGGGATGGGCGGAATGCTTTCGTGGGTGACACCCGTCGTCGGGGACCAGACAAGGTTGACCTGCAGAGACGGGTCGAGGTCCGGGTAGTCGCCGCGGTTGTGGCAGCCGCGGGTCTCACGGCGCTCAAGCGCCGCTTCGAGCGTGGCCCGGGCCGCCAGGGCGGCCGACTTGAGATCGAAGGCGTGCGCGAGATCCTGATAGCCGGCGATATCGGGGTGGACGCCGACGTCTTCCATCCTCTTCTCGATCGCGGTGAGCTCCGCCAGCCCGGCGAGCAGCCCCTCTTCGTCGCGTACGACTCCCGCATGCTCGGTCATGGTGTTACGGATGGCGCGCTGCAGGGCCCGGACGTTCTCCGGCCCGTCCGCCGCGAGCAGATCGTCGATCTCGGCGCGGGCCCGGGCCACCGCCGACGCCGACCGCGGCTGCGCGGTCAGCGCCTCCGAATAGGCGGCGGCGGCCTGGCCCGTGATCCGGCCGAAGACCAGCAACTCGATGAGACTGTTGCCACCGAGGCGGTTGGCACCGTGCAGCCCGCTCGATGCCTCACCGATCGCGTACAGGCCGCGGACGTCCGTGCTGTGGTCCTCGGGCCGTACCCAGACGCCGCCCATCGAGTAGTGCGCGGTGGGTGCGATCTCGATGGGCTCGCGGGTGATGTCCAGCATCTGCAGGTCCAGCAGGGTCTGGTAGACCCGGGGGAGCCGCGTCATGATCGTCTGCCGTGGCAGATGAGAGACATCGAGCCACACCGCCCCGTTGGGGGTCCCGCGCCCCTCCTTGATCTCCGTATACGAGGCGAGGGCCACCCGGTCGCGGGTGGACAGCTCCATGCGCTCGGGGTCGTAGCGGGTCATGAACCGCTCCCCGAGCGCGTTGCGCAGGACACCGCCCTCACCGCGCGCGGCCTCGCTGACCAGGGTGCCTGCCGCGTTCTCCGGCTCGATGATCCCGGAGGGATGGAACTGAACCAGCTCAGGGTCGCGCAGCCGGGCTCCGGCCTCCACGGCCAGACGGAACGAGTCACCGGTGTTCTCGTCACGTCGTGAGGACGTACGCCGCCAGATGCGGGTGTGGCCACCCGCCGCGAGAATGACGGCGTCGGCGTGGATGAGATACCGCGTCCCATGGGTGAGGTCGAAGCCGTAGGCGCCGAAGACGGCACCGTCATGCACCAGGAGCCGAGTGATGTAGACGCCGTCGAGCACCGGGATATCGAGCTGCTCCGCGCGTCTGATGAGAGTGCGCTGGATTTCCAGACCGGTGTAGTCACCGGCGAAGGCGGTGCGCCGGAACTTGTGCGCACCGAAGAAGCGCTGGGAGATCCGGCCGTCCCCTTCCCTGGCGAAGGCCATGCCGTACCGCTCCAGGTCGTCGATGCCCCGGGCCGCGCCCTGGGTGACGATCTGGGTGGTGCGGGGGTCGGCGAGCAGATAGCTCTCCTTGAGGGTGTCGGCGGCGTGCTGCTGCCAGCTGTCCTCGGGGTCCATCGTGGCCAGGGCCGCGTTGATTCCTCCGGCGGCGAGTGCCGTATGGGCATCCTCCTTGGGGCGTTTGCCGACGGCGAGGACGTCGACACCGGACTCGGCCAGTTCGATCGCCGCTCGCAGTCCCGCCCCTCCGGTACCGATCACCAGCACGGTGGTGGCAAGACGTCGTTCAATCAAAGCCACTGTCTTCTCCGATCGCGGGGGTTGTCATCCACTACGACCAGGTTGTTCGGGTATCTGTGACACCCACACGTTGTCATCCGACGCGGTCCAGCGGGACGTCCGGGTCGGCGAGGAGCGCGTCATCGACGTCGGCCCCGGAGGTGATGAGGGACCGGATCGGATCGATGACGTCCCATATGTTGACGCTCATCCCCGCCAGTACGCGGTTCCCCGACATCCAGAAGGCGATGAACCGCCGCTCGGCCGGCTCACCACGGAAGACGACGCGATCATAGCCGCCGGGTTCCGTGTAACCCGTGTACTCCATGCCCAGGTCGTACTGGTCCGTGTAGAAGTACGGCAGCCTGTCGTACACAGCGTCCTTGCCGAGCATGCTCAGCGCCGCTGTGCGCGGCTGGTGCAGTGCGTTGGCCCAGTGCTCCACGCGCAGATGGCGGCCGAGCAGCGGGTGGTGGGCGTTGGCGACATCGCCCGCGGCGTAGATCTCGGCCACCGAGGTCCGCAGATGTTCATCGGTGACGATGCCGTTGCGTACGTCCAGGCCCGCCTCCTGGGCCAGTTGGACGTTGGGTGTGATGCCGATGCCCACGACCACCGCGTCCGCGGCGAGGTGGGTGCCATCGGCGAGCCGGACCCCGGCCACCCGGCCCTGCGTTCCGGTGAGGGATTCCACCTGCGCGTTGGGGCGCAGCACGACGCCATGGTCGGTGTGCAGGCCGGCGAACACTTCGGCGGCCTCGCGTCCGAGCACCTTCAGCAGGGGGAGCTCCGAGTGTTCGAGCACCGTCACCTCCGCCCCGGCCATCCGGGCCGCCGCGGCGGTCTCGAGCCCGATCCATCCGCCGCCGATGACGACGATCTTCGCCCCCTCGACAAAGGCGGACTTGAGCCGTTCGCTGTCCCCCACCCGGCGCAGATACAGAACATTGTCGAGGTCCGCCCCGGGGATGGACAGACGACGCGGAGACGAACCGGTGGCCAGGAGCAGCTTGGCGTAGGACACCCGGTCCCCGTTGTCCAGCTCCACCTGCTGGGCCCGCGTGTCGATCGCCCGCGCGCTGGTGCCCAGGCGAAGTTCGACCTCGTGCTCCGCGTACCAGTCCGCGGGGTGTACGAAGATCGAATCGCGCTCTTCCTTGCCCAGCAGATAGCCCTTGGACAGCGGTGGCCGGATGTACGGCCGCTCCCGCTCGTCGCCGACGATGATGAGCCGGCCGCTGTGGCCGTGTTCCCGGAGTGCCTCCGCCGCCTTGCCCGCGGCCAGACCGCCTCCGACGATCACGTAAGTATTCTCGGGGGACACGATGTTCCTCATCTCAGATGTCGCAGCTGCGAGCCATGGTGTGCGAGTCATCCATCAGACCGAGTCGCCCCTCGTCTTGTGACAACCGGGGGCCTGACCACCTACGGGTGGGGTGCCTGCGCCGCTGTCACACCAGCGAGGGGTACCTGGTCGTATTCCCAGAGAACACCTGTCGCGCCACGCTCACCAGTCGGTTCTCGCCCGGACGAAGGAGGATGGGGTGACGTATGTCATCGCGCAGCCCTGCGTTGATATCAAGGACAGAGCGTGCGTCATCGAATGCCCCGTGGACTGCATCTACGAAGGCGATCGCACGCTCTACATCAACCCTGCCGAGTGTGTGGACTGCCATGCCTGCGAGCCGGTCTGCCCCGTAGAAGCGATCTTCTACGAAGACGACCTCCCGCAGCAGTGGGCGCGGTACAAGGCCATCAACGCCGAGTACTTCGAGTCGCCCACCGGGAGCCGGAGCGAGCCGTTCGCCACGGGTGATCACCCCGCCATCGCCGCATTGCCACCACAGAGCTCGCAGAAGAACGACATCGCCGTCTTCGCCATCCGCAAAGAAGAGGCTGCCGACGCCGACCTGTGGTTTCCGCTGTGAATCGATACGGCAGTGATCCGGGCCGGTGAGGCGCCGCCATGCGCTGCCGGACAACAGCACATGGCGGCTACCCGGACGAAAGCCTAGGAAGCCAGCGTGATGGTGGTCGGCGTTCCCCGCCAGGCCATCCTGGCGTAGGGGCACAGCGAGTCGGCCTTCTCCAGCAGGGGAGCGGCGATCTCCCGATCGGTGCCCGGCCATGAGACCACCAGATCGACACGCAGCAGATAGCCGCCGTCTTCCGGATCCCGCCCAAAGGCCACGGTCGCCTCTACGGAGATGGCGGAGGGGTCGAGCGAGGTCTGCCGTGCCACCAGGCTCAGCGCTCCGTGGAAGCAGGCCGCGAAACCGGCGGCGAACAACTGCTCCGGATTCGTCCCCTGGCCGTCACCCCCCAGTTCGGCGGGCATCCGCAGACTGAGGTCCAGGACCCCGTCGTCCGATCGCGCCCTCCCCGAGGCCCGCCCATGACCTGCTGTCCCACCGCTGACGGTGACCGTCGTTGTGTAGATGGGAGAGAAGGATGTCCCGGCGAAATCCTTCTCGGTGGACAGATTGGGCGGCTGGATCGGGTCAGTCACAGCAGGGCTCCGTCGACGTTGGGTTACGGATGACCAGTTGACCGGCTGGTCACGCCTTGTGTGACAGCTACGATCGCTCAGCCCGCAGGGGGGCGCGGGGCGCGCAGCTGGGCCCGCTGCATGGTGAGACGCACATCACGCGCCAACCCTGTCGCACTTTGCCGGGGTGCCCGGTCAGTAGTGTGTATCCGCAACATGGTTAGGAGATCACCATGGAATCGCGTCTCAACTACTTCGGTAACCCCCTCGCGGGCAAGGTGCTGAAGCACATCAACTCGGCCGGTAAGGCGGTGTCGGACTCGACGTTGCCGGCCGCCACGCAGGAACTGGTGAAGATCCGCGCAAGCCAGATCAACGGCTGCGGCTTCTGCACCGACATGCACACCAAGGAGGCCGCCCTCGCCGGGGAGACCTCGCTGCGCCTCAACCTGATCGCGGCCTGGCGCGAGGCCACGGTCTTCACCGACGCCGAGCGCGCCGCACTGGAGCTGGCGGAGCAGGGCACCCGTATCGCCGACGCGGCCGGTGGTGTCACGGACGAGGCGTGGGCCAACGCTGCCAAGCACTACGACGAGGAGCAGCTTGTCGCCCTGATTTCCCTCATCGCCGTCATCAACGCCTACAACCGCATCAACGTCATCAACCAGCAGCCCGCCGGGGGCTACCAGCCCGGCCAGTTCGGCTGACCGGCCACCGCCACCGTCCCGATCTGATCCGTACGGTCCGTCTCCTCGCCGCGCCAACCCGTGGCGAGGGGACGGACCGTCGCCGTGATGGCTGGGCCGCCTTCCGGACAAGGAGGGCCGGATCAGTCCACGGGACGCGGGGCACTGACAGGATGTTGGCGAAGCGCGGCGATTCAGGACCGGGCGCTTTTCAGGTTCCGTGCGGTGAGTCCGATGAGCGTTGTTCTGCTTGCAGGGGAGCCTCCCAGGTGGCGGTGATGTCGCGGGCCACATCGCGTAGGAGGTCGATCAGCATGTCTGCGAGTGGTGTGAGGGTGGCGTCGGTTCTGGTCAGGGCGTAGAGCTGGCGGTAGGGCCTGGGGTGGGCCAGTTCGCGATGGGTGGTGCCGGGCGCATGGGTCAGGGCCAGGCGCGATACCAGAGCCACAGCGCTGCCTGTGCCGACGAGGGCCTGGACAACGTCGTAGGACTCGGTCTCGAACCGCACGGTGGGAGTGAAGCCGGCCTCGCGGGCAGCGTCGTGGAACTGCTCGCGGGCGGCGTGGCCGGCCAGGATGGAAACCCACGATTCGTCGCGCAGTTGTTTCAGGCGCAGTTCGGTGTCCGCGGGCTGCCCGGTGGCCAGTGGGTGGTCGTCGGGGAGAACCACCACCATCGGGTCCAGCAGGAGCGGGTGGGCGCGTAGGTGCGGGGGCGGCGCGAGCGGTGTGCCCCAGGACGCGACGATGGCGAGGTCCAGGCGCCCTGCGCTGATCTCGTCCGCTCCGCGTCCGGACACCACGTCCACGACGGAGACGTCGGCGTCCGGATGGCGGTGCCGCAGGGCCGTCAGGGCGGGTGGCAGCAGGTGCAGGGCAGCCGCCTGGAACGTTCCGATCCGCAGCCGTAGGGAGAGGTGACCGAGCAGTGCGGCCAGTTGCGCCTCGGCCTTGTCCGACGCCTCCTCCACGGTTCGACCGTGGGAGGCGAGCAGCGCACCGGCCGCGGTGAGCGTCGCTCCGCGAGGACCACGGATGACCAGGGGCACCTGCCAGTCGCGCTCGGCCTTGACCACCTGCTGTGTGACCGCCGCAGGCGTGAGCTGGAGGGCATGAGCCGCCGCCGTCAAGGAGCCGTGCCGCTCGATCAACGCGAGAAGCCGGAGCTGTCCCGGGTCCACCACCATTCACTAATCCTAACGCTGCACCCTTCCCTTTTAACTTCTCTTATAAGTGCGGGAGCGGAAGCCTGGTGGTGCACCCATCGACCGCGATCCCTGGAAGGGGTCTTTCCCCATGCCTACGCATGTGCCCGTTTTCATCGCCACCACATTGCTGCTGGCGATGCTGCCAGGCGCGAGTACAGCCATGATGATCCGGCAGGTTCTGGAAGGCGGGCAACGCACAGTCCGAGGCACGCTCGCGGGCAACGCCACCGGCTTCCTGCTCTGGTCCACGGCCGCCGCGGCCGGGCTGTCCGCCGTCCTGCTGGCCAGCCCGCGCGCGTACGCGGGACTCCGGATCGCAGGCGGCATCGTGCTGATGATCCTCGGGGTGAACACGCTGCGGACCGCGCTCGCCACCGTCTCCACCCGTCCGCCCCGCGAGGGCGGGCTCCGTACCGGCTTCGCGGGCGGATACCTCACCGGCCTGAGCACCAACCTCGGCAACCCGAAGGCCGGCGTGTTCGCCGTCTCGGTGCTGCCCCAATTCGTGACGGCGAAGGGCCCGGTGTTCCTGTCGACCGTCGCCCTGGGGGCTCTGTGGGCGCTCGTCAGTGCCTCTTGGTACCTGTTGCTCACCTGGGCCGTCGGCCGAGGACGTGCCTTGGTATCGCGGCCGACTGTCCTGCGGGGGCTCAGTGTGACGACCGGCGTCGTCCTGCTCGGGCTGGGCGCCGCGGTGGCAGCGGGTGTCTGAGGGCCGGGCCGGTACTTCTTCCAGCACCTGACCGCGCGGGCCATCTGCCGCCCTTGTGTACCGGCAGCCATGAGGTTGCCCTGCTCGGCTGGCACGGGACGCATTGACCTCACAGCGCCATCGCGGTTGCATGCTTGTGGCCCTCCGGTGGGGAGCCGGGGAGAAGGGCCATGTCCCGCCTTGGGGGGAAAAAATGAGGGGAAACATCAATCGGAGCGCCGCCAGACGTGTGCGGGCCGCCTTAAGCGCCACGGTCGTGGTCTGCGCGGTCACGGCGGTGCTGCCCGGAGCCGCTTCGGCTGAGCCCATGACCGTGCCGGGCGTCGCGAGCGACAGCGGAGCCGGGGTCGAGCGGATCAGTGTCGCGACCGACGGCACCCAGGGCGACGGCGACTCCGCCGGCGCCACGATCACGACCGACGGCCGGCGTATCGCCTTCTCGTCGTTGGCGAAGAATCTCACCCCCGCCAACCCGGTGACATGGGAAAGGGTGTTCGTCCGCGACCAGCGGACGAGCCAGACCACGCTGATGAGCAGCATCACCCCAACGAATCAGGGCCCGGTGATCAGCGGTGACGGGCAATACGTCGCCTTTTGGGGGCTGTTGCAGAGAGACACGAAGTCCTTCCTGTCCCAGGTGAGCTCGGGAAGCACGATCGGCATCAACTGCCCGGGCCTCAGCTGCAGCCAGCCGTCGCTGAGCGCGGACGGCCGCTACGTCGCCCAGGTCGCCACCTTCAGTCGACCGCCGTCCCGGCAGCGCATCGAGGTACGGGACTGGCGCACCGACACCACGCAGACCGTGGCCGAGTTCGACCACACCGTCTCGGCCCGGCCGTCCATCAGCGGCGACGGCCGCTTCGTCGCCTACCAGGACGGCCAGGCGGGGGACGTCTTCGTGTGGGACCGGACCGACGACACCTCCTCCGGCCCGATCGAGGGCCCGTCCAAGGCGGCGACCCTCGTCCAGATCAGCAAGGACGGCAGCAAGATCGTCTACCTCTCGGGCTCCGACACCTACGTCCAGGACGAGAGCTCGGGCACCGACCAACTCGTGCCGAACGTGCGGGGCGTGGCCATCGATCCCACCGGCCGCTATCTGCTGTACGCCCCACTCGACACGAGCGGACCGTCGCTCATGCTGCGCGACCTGGAGACGGGCACCGACGAGATCGTCTCGAACCAGCCCGCCTCGGCCGGGACCGACGCGGTCAGCGCCGGTGGGCGCGACGTGGTCTTCCATTCCACGGCCGACGACATCGTGCCCGGCGACACCAACGGCAAGTCGGACGTTTTCATCCGCCGCTTCTACTGATCGCCCCTCGGGGAGTATCCGAACGGAAATCAGCGGCAACCGCTGAGCGGATCATGGTCCGGCTGTAGCCCTGGCCGACCGCCTCACCGCTCACGGCCTGGTGCCGCCGCCCTCCAGCGGCGCGACCGCAACACCAAGTAGTTACTCAGCGCCACACGCCACCTGACGGTAGCTGTACGAGAACGGTGCCCTATCCCGCGCTGCGCGGCGACAGCCGCCGTGTGATCCGGTCGAACAGCTCCGTCAGGGGCTCGCCGACGTCCCGGCCGAACTCGGTCAGCCCGTAGGTGACCTGGGGCGGCGTCGTCGGCTCGACCTTGCGCCAGACCAGGCCGTCCTGGACCAGCGCGCGCAGGGTCTGGGCGAGCATCTTCTCGCTGATGCCCTGGATGCTCTCGCGCAGCTCGTAGAACCGGAGGTCGTTGCTCCGCAGGGAGATCAGCACCCAGACGCCCCACCTGCTGGTCACATGGTCGACCACATCGCGCGCGGGGCAGTCGGTGTGAAACACGTCATACCGCTCCCCGGCCTCGGGCTGTCTGTGCTGCACGCCTCCCACCATGTCATGAGCTTACCTCAAGGTATGTCCTTACCAAAAGTTAGCCCATGCTCCTAGCGTGAAGGCCACAGAAGACACCTGACAAGGAGCTGATCATGATCGTGGTGACCGGGGCTACCGGGAACATCGGCCGACCGTTGACGCAGGCGCTGGCCGAGGCGGGCCGGCAGGTGACGGCGGTGTCACGGCACACGGCGGCGGTGCCGAACGGCGTTCGCCATGTGGTGGCCGACCTGGCCGAGCCGGCCGGCCTCAAGCCCGCGCTGGCCGGGGCGAAGGCGCTGTTCCTGCTGCTGTCCGGCGACCTGCACGCCACCGGAGCCAGCCCTGCCGACATCATCGGCGAAGCCGCGGACAGCGGGGTCCGCCGGGTCGTCCTGCTCTCCACGCTGGGCGTGGTGAGCAGGCCCTTCGGCCCAACGCGGATCGCGATGCGCGCGCTGGAGGACACACTGCGGGAGTCCGGCCTGGAGTGGGCCATCCTGCGGCCGGGCGGCTTCGCCTCCAACGCCCTGTGGTGGGCCGAGTCCGTCCGCGCGCAACAGGTCGTCGCCGCGCCCTTCGGCGACGTCGGGGTGCCGATCATCGACCCGGCGGATATCGCCGCGGTCGCGGCGGCCTGCCTGCTGGATGACCGGCACACCGGCGGCGTGTACGAGCTGACCGGCCCGGAGGTGATCACTCCGCGCCGGCAGGCGGAGGCCATCGCCGCAGCGCTGGGTTCGCCAGTGAGGTTTCACGAGCTCACCCGCGACGAGGCCAAGGCCGCCATGGCCCAGAGCATGCCGGCGGAGCTCGCCGACGACACTCTGGACATCCTCGGTTCCCCGAACCCGGCCGAACTGCGCGTCAGCCCGGACGTCCAGCGGGTTCTCGGCCGCGCCCCGCGCCCCTTCGCCGACTGGGCCGCCCGCAATGTCGCCGCGTTCCGCTGAGATTCAGAACGTGGGTTCAGTAAGCAGACCCGCGAAGAGGAGGTAGTCGCAGAACACGGAGATCGGAGCGAGGACGGCCAGGATGAGCCGGGGCGTGTCCCGGCGTTGCCAGGTGGCGACGTAATCGGCGATCAGCAAGCCGGCCGTCAGGGCCAGACCCACCAGATAGACATTGATGGCGACGTCGAAGCTGTCCTCGAAACGCTCCAGTTCGGCACCGTCGCAAGGATCGCAGGCCATGGGGGACAGCCCGACGAAAGCGGTGGCGATCAGGGCCATGGGCAGGGTGACGAGAGTGGACAGCAACGGGGCGATCCATCTCCTCCGCCTCATACGGAACTCAGACGACTCCTCGGTCATAGCCCTCATTCAAGCCACCAGGGAGCCGGAGAACATGAGCGGTCCTACTCAGATCGCGAGGAAGAACCCTCGCCAGGTCAAGGCGTGGCGGGCACCGCCGAGGGGGCCGACGGCAGCCGGTAGGTGGCGCAGGCGGCCGGGATCCGTACCCCGCTGAAGCGGAGGTGGGCGAGGCGGCGGTGGAACGCGGCGCCGTGCATCAGGTGGCGCGCCACGTCGGCGACATGGCGTCGGCCGGGGTCGGCCAGAACGGAGCCCGCCGCCCAGTCGTTGAACGCGCCCATCGCCGGACCGCACCAGACCTGGTAGTCGCCGGTGCGCTCGGCGCCGGTGACAGCCCAGCGGGACGACTGGCCGAGATACCACCGGAAGACCAGGGCCATCCGGTGCCTGGCGTCGAGTTCGGCGCGGAGGAGTTGCTCGGGGTGGTGCTCGGTGAGATAGTCCGCGGTCTCCCGCCAGACCTCGGACAGCGGGCGCTGGAACACCTTCGCCTCCAGGCGCCGGCGGTCCGCGGTGGGCAGTTCGTCCAGGCCGGCGTGGGTGCGGTAGAGCTCGTGCAACCGGCGCGCCCGGCCGGCGAAGAGGCTGCCGCTGCGCAGGACCTGGACCTCGGCGCCCACCTCGAACATGTCGGCGGCCGGGGCCATCGCATAGTCGGCGGGCCCGGCCGCGGCGAGCAGCGCCTTGACCGCCGGTGAGGTGCCCGCCTCCAGGCAGGCCTGGTTGACCGAGCCGGTGACGACGTACGCGGCGCCGAGACTGAAGGCGGCCAGGGCCGCCTCCGGAGTGCCGATGCCGCCGGCCGCGCCGACCCGTACGGGAGGCGTCGCGAGGCCCAGCTCGCGGGCGATGCGGTCCCGCAGCCGCAGCATCGCGGGCAGCGCGGTGATCAGCGGGCGGCGGTCGGTGTGCCCCGCGGAGTCCGCCTCGACGGTCAGGTCGTCCACCATCGGGACCAGCCGCGCCAGCGTCATCTGCTCGGCGGTGATCTCGCCCCGGTCGAACAGGGCGCGGACCATCGGCTCGGGGGCCGGTCGCAGGAACAGCTCGGCCACCTCCGCGCGGGACACCTTGGCGATCAGCCGGTTCTCGGCGTACGCCCCGCCCCCGGGGCCAGGGCGAAGACCCGCCACCCGGTAGCGGACCAGATCGGGGGTGAGCTGGACGAACGCCGAGGCCTCGACGCAGCGCAGCCGGTGACTCAGGAAGAGGTCGACAACCGCCCGCTCCAGGCGCGGGGCGTGCGGTGTGTGGATGAGATTGACGGCGTAGGGCAACCCACCTGGAGCGCCGCTCTCGTGAGCGAGCCGGGTCAGGGCCCGCTCGACCCGCTCGGGTGACAGGCCCGCGGCGCCGAACGAGGCGAGGAAACCGGCGCGGGCCAGCGCGGCCACCAGCTCCTCGGACGCGATACCGGCAGCCATGGAACCGGCGAGATACGCATGGGACACGCCGTGCCGGCGCCGGAAGCCGGAGTCGCCGAGCTGGGTGGACGGCATCGGCCCGGCGACGGCCAGCGGGGTCAACGGGCCGCCCGCGACGGGAGGTTCGGCGGTGGCGCCGATCCGGTCCCCGTTCCGGACGATGTAGCAGGGGGCGTCCAGGTCGGCGAGGACGGCGTACACCCCGTCCGGGTCGTATCGCACCGTCATCGCGGCACCTGCCCTTCCGCCGTCCCGCCGGTCGGCAGGATCTCGACGCCGATGTTGTCCACCTGGTAGATCCGCAGGTCGTCGCGCCATACGCTGCCGTCCGCGACCAGGAGAAGACCGTCGCCACAAGGCTCCACCCGGCGGATATGAACCTCGCCGCGCATCCGGCGGTGACCGGGCGTGATCTGCCCTCGGTACTTCCAGGCCAGCTCGACGTGGGCCGCGGGCCGCGCGGCCGGGTCCGGCAGGGCATCGGCGAGGCCGGTGTGCAGCGCGTACGCCGCGACGGACTGGAACAGCGCCTCCACACCCACCGAACCGGGCATCACCGGATCGAAGCGGAAGTGGTGCGCCATGAACCAGTCGTCCTTGGGCACCGTCCGCTCCCACAGGAGGTATCCGGCGCCGTGCTCTCCGCCGTCCGGCACCAGGTCGGCCTCGTGCAGCAGCGCGAACCGCCCGCGGCCGAGCCGGGTGTCCTGGGAGAGATCGAGCCGGCGCAGCCCCGGGGGCCGCGTCGGAAGGCGGTCCAGCCAGGGCGGTACGTACCGTCCGCCGTCGAGCCCCTGCTGGTTGTCCAGGACCTCCTTGGTGAGGAAGCCGTGGACGGACTCGCCCGAGTAGACCGGCCCGTCGGGAAGGCCGAGTTCGTAGGTGTAGCGGTGGAGGATCGCCCCCGGCAGCTTCGAGTGGTCGGCCAGCGTGATGCGGTGCCGCAGGGCGAGACCGCGCGGGTCGGCGTGGCGGAGCAGGGTGGCGCGGCCCTCCAGGTTCCGGCAGACGAACGTGCTGTCGAGATGCTGGTTGAGGATGCCCTGAACGGCGCTCAGCTGGGCGGCGGCCTGGAGGCTGGACTCCATGTACAGGAGGTTGGGCACGGCGCCGGAGCCGTACTCCCGACAGAACCAGGGGTCGGGGTGGACGGCGTACTCGCTGGTGAGGGTGGCGCCCGGGCGGAATTCGAGAGGGTCGGCGTCGTAGTCGAGCGCCTGGTCGACCATCAGCAGATCGCCGCGCGGCAGCCGGGGCCGTACGGTCACCGGGGACGCCGAGGACGCCGAGGACACCGAGGTCGCCTCGGGTTCTCCGGTGAGGGCCGAGAGGTCGCCCTCGGCCGAGTGGGCGAGCAGCATCCGCTGACGTGCGCCGCGCTGCCGCAACGACTCGTGGGCGGCGGGGGAGTCCCGCGCCTCCCAGATCGTCAGGGCGCCGAGGTCGCTGCCCGGCGGCTCCTGGAGGGCGACGCCGATGCCGTGCAGACGGGCCACCGGCCGGTCGCCGGCGAGGACAACGGCGTCGGCGATCGCATGCGGGCGCGGTACGAGCCCCACCTCGGCCACGTCGACCTCGCAGCGGAGGGCGGTGCCGAGCGCGGTCGGGTCGATCACCTCGATGGTGGCCGGGCCACCGGCCCAGGGCTGGAAGCGCGGATCGGGCAGGCACAGATGCAGCCCGCAGGACAGCGCGTACACCTGGAGCACGCCGACGACGGCCTCGGCCAGCAGCGGGGTGGCGTCCGCTCCGCGCGCCGGACCTCCGCCGTGGAAGCCGTGGAAGGTGAGGTCGGCGGCCACCTTGCCCTGCCCGTAACGGCCGCCCTCGCGGGACAGCTCCGTCATGGCGCCGATCAGTCGCGGGGCCGGTCCTGGCAGCCGCGGGCCGGTGCCCTCGCCCTCGAAGTCGGGGCCGAGGACCTCCGCGAGGAATCCGCTGGCGAGGGCCCGTAGCTCCTGCCAGGTCAGTCGGGACCGCCGGGCGTTCGCCAGCGGGCGGAACTGCCGTGGGTAGCGCGGGACTTGACGCTCGGGCCAGCGGTTCTCGTCCGGCAGCGGCTCGGCCGTGTGGTCGGGAACCAGGAAGCCGGCGGTGCCCGTGGCCTCCACCAGGAGGTCCCCCTCGGCATGGACCTGCCAGTCGAACGTGAAGCGTGTGCCGTGCTCGTCGCGGTGGATAGCCTCGGCGCCGGCCCGCACCCGAAGCTCCGCCCCGGCCTCCGGCAGCTCCCGGTGCCAGACGAGGTTGGTGCGACCGGGCCGGTAGACCGTGCCGGCCGGTGCCAGGCCGCGTTCGCCGAGCAGGGGCAACGCCGCCGTGGCGGCGTCGAGGATCCATGCCGGATCGGCCTGGCCCGCCACACTGTACGCCGCGTCCGCCGGGACCGTCCGGACCAGCTCGACGCGCGCCGGGCGGTCCACGGGACGGCGCGGCGCGGGCGCCGCCGGGGGCCGCGTGCCTGGTGCGCAGCGCGCGAGGAGGTGCCGCTGTACGGCCTCGTGGGCCTCCAGCACCGCGGCGTGCGCGCGGCCGACCCGCTCGGCGATGTCGCGCGCGAGATGGCTGAGGTCGCCGACGCTCCGTGGAGCGGCTTGTGGGGCAGGCGGAGTCGGCGCGGCGGACGGGACGGGGAGGAGAAACGGCTCACCTTCGAAGCCCAGCTCCTCGGCGGCTTCGAAGCCCCATTCGCCGCTGGGGGCGACGGCAGCGGCGCTGTCGGTGTCAGCCATTTCGCCCCCCGCGCTCCGCGGGCAGGAAGATGCCGCTGTCCTTCATCTCCGGCGAGGTGAGGATCATGCCGATCCGGCCCCACCGCTGGAGCACCCTTCCCTCCGGGGTGCAGGCCGTGACCGTGCAGATCAGATGGAGGGGGCTCTCCTCGACGGATTCGGCGACGAGGACGAACGGCGTGTCCGCGGGCAGCGGCGCGAAGAGCTCGACCCGCTCCACCGACACCGGCAGACAGAGCAGCCCGAGGCGCTGACGGCCGAGCAGCGCCGCCGCCTGGAGCAGCAGATCGGCCAGCGCCGGGCTGTACCTGGCCCCGGCGAAGGCGCCCTGGCCGAAGGCCGGGTCGGCCATCCGGACGGCGAGGACGAGCCTGCCAGGCTGCTCCTCCAGGATCGGCCCGAGACCGCGCAGGGTCGGCCCGTGGAAGAGGAAGCCGTCGTACGCCTCGTGGGTCTGCGGGTCGAAGTCGGGGAGCTCGTACGGCGACAGCTCGATGTCCGGCGCCGGCTGGGTGGCCCGCTTCTCGAGGAGGAAGTCCCCGCCGAAGCGGAGCACCGGCGCGGCGCCCTCCCGCTCGCTGCGGAGCCGTACGGCGATGGCGGCGGAGTCCCCGGCCGCGGACGCCTCGGACCTCTCGGGCGGCGTGACCGACAGCAGGAAGCGGTCGTCCTCCGCCGAGCCGTCGAAGACCAGCCCCTTGCTGATCTGGAAGTCGCGGCACTCGACCACGGGCTGCCCGCCGTGCATCGCCTCCACCGCGCGTACGCCCCAGCCGACCGCGGCCGTCAGGGGCAGCACCGGCCAGCCGTGGATGCGGTGGTCGGTGAGCAGCGGCTCGGCGGCGAGCTCCGCCAGCCGCCGCTCCACGACCACGCCGCCGGCCGGCAGCGTCTCGCTCCGCCGGTACATGGGCTCCAGCGGGCCGATGACCGTCACCAGGTCCGCGGCGTGCTCGGGGCTCATCTGCTCGGTGAAGTAGCCGGTGCCGGTGTCCCGGGCGAGCAGCGGCACCCCGTGCTGCACAAAGAGCTTCTGGACACCGGGCGTGGCCATACCGCCGACCCATGGCCCCCAGGCCAGGGCGGTGGCATGGCGGTCGGGACGCCTGGCCTTCCAGGCGCACACGAACCGGCTCAGCGCCTCGTTGGCCAGGGCGTAGTCGGCCTGTCGGAGGTTTCCGTAGATGCCCGAGACGGAGGTGAAGACGACGAGGTGGCGGAGGCGTTCGGCGTCGAGCGCGTCCAGTACGTTGCCGAGGCCGGTCAGCTTGGTGCCGACCACCCGACCGACGCCCTCGGCATCCTTGTCGGCGAGGAACTGGTCGGCGAGGACGCCCGCCCCGTGAACGACGCCGGTGACCCGGTCGGCGTGCGGGCGCAGCGCGGTGCGCACCGCCTCGGCGTCGGTCAGGTCCACGGCGATGTACTCGGCCTCGGCTCCCGCGTCGCGCAGGGCGGCCAGGGTGGCGCGGATCTCGCGCCCGGCGGTGATCTCGCGGACCTGCCGGGCGATCAGCTCGACGGCGGCCTGCTCCTCCGGGTCCTGGTCGGTGGCGCGCAGCTGGTCGGTGGCGCGCAGCTGGTCGGTGGCGGCGGCCTTCAGCTCGTCCCGGCCGTCGAGTCCGGCTGCCCAGTCCGGCTCGTCCGCAAGCGGTGTGCTGCCGAGCAGCAGATAGCCGCAGCGCACCTGCCGCGCGAGGGCGATGGCGCACCAGGCGGTGATGCCTCGCGCGCCGCCGGTGACCAGCAGGGTGTCGTCGGCGGTCAGCTCCGCGGGCGGCTCGATCGCCCCGTCCCGGTCGTCCGGTGCGGCCGCGGCGACCAGCGGGACCGGCTCGGCGACCAGGACCGGCGTGCGGCGCCCGGCCGGGTGGCGGGCCACCTCGTGCAGATCGACGGCGGCGTCGGCGATCTCGCCCGCGAGGCAGCCGCCGACCTGCTCCTCGGTCAGCTCGGGAGCCAGGTCGACCGTTCGGCAGAAGAGCTCGGGCGCCTCCAGGGCCAGCGACTTGACCAGCCCGGTGACACCGCCGGCCAGCGCCCGGTCGGGCTCGCCGCCCGAGCCGCCGTAGCCGAGCGCGCCGTCGAGCCGGGTGACGGCGACGAACCCGGCGCGGGTGCCGTCGGCCGCCGCACCGCCGAGCGGCTGACGCAGATGCTTGGCGACCAGGACGGCGTGGGCCAGGCGGCGTACGGTGTCGTCGCGCACGGTGTCGTCGCGGTCGGTCCCCGGGTCCCGGCTGAAGGGGAGCAGACACAGGTCGAGGCGCGGCACGGCGGCGCCGAGCAGGCCGACCTGCTCCGCCAGGCTCTCCTCGCCCCAGTCGGCCGGCTGCCAGGTGTCCGGTTCGGCCTCGCCGGACGCGATAACCGTCCCGGGCAGCGCGAGCCGGCCGACCCACCAGCCACGCGACCGGAGCGCCGCGGCGATCCAGTGGCTCAACTCCCCGCCGTCGTCGACCAGTACGGCGCGGGGCTGCTCGGCATAGGCGCCGAGCAGGACGTCCGGTTCGGGCAGAGCACGCCAGCCGATATGCGCCCGGCCCAGCGGTACGGAGGCGGCGACGCGGAGATTGGTGGTGGGATTCTTCAGCACCTCGGGGATCAGCGTGGCGAAGTCCCTGACCGTGCGGGCCGCCGTGAAGCGGAAGATCTCCTCTCGGGAGAAGACCGGGTAGCGGCGCCAGAGCTCGGAGGCGATCTCCAACTGCTTGAGGGAGTCGATGCCGAGCTCCGTCTGCAGATCGATATCGGGATCGATCATGTCGATCGAGTAGCCGGTCTTCTCGGCCACCACCTCGCGCATCACCTGCTCGATCTCCACGGGATCGAGGTTGGCCAGCTCGGCGCGGAGCTCGGGGTCGATCGCGGCGTCGAAGTCGGTGTCGCGGAGCATTTCGAGCGCGGATTTACCGGTCGAGGTGTCGGCTTCACCGGGTTCACCTGCTTCGCCGGGCTCGACGAGTACGACGCCTTCGAGGGGCTGGGCCGGGGGCGGGACCTGCGGGGGCGCGTCCACCGAGGGGAGCGGACCGGGGTACGACGGCGCTTCGAGCGCATGTCCGTTGGATGTGCTGTTGGGCGAGTATCCCGTCGGCGTCGCGCCCGTGGGCATACGCAGCAGATCGCTCAGCACCTCGCTGGCGCGGGCGTGGGCCTCGCCGAGCGCCAGGCTGTGGTCCCGGATGGCGGTGATCCCGGAGAGGACGGCTTCGGGCGAGCCGCCGCCGACGCCCTCGTTCAACAGGCCAACCAGCTGGTCGGCGGTCCGCAGCTGCCCGTCGAGGTAGCGGGTGTGCATCGTCAGGTGTTCGGCCGCGGCGCGCCCCAGCGGATCGTCGTGAGCGGCGGCCACGGGCCGTGGCTCGGCGACGGGTTCCGGATCCCGGCCGGCGGACCCCGCCACCCGGTACGGCGTGCCGAGGACCCGCTCGTATTCCTTCTGGCGGGCCATCGTGGCGAACTGCGGGCCGTCGAGGACCCGGGTCACCGCGGATGCGACGGGGCGCGTCGGCACCGGCTCGTCGTACCGGTCGATACCGCTCAGCGGCAGTCCCAGAACGGTCAGTTGGACGGCGGCCTGCTTCAGGGCGAGCGCGCTGTCGCCGCCGGTGCCGATGTCCGTCCAGACGATGTCCACTCCCTGATCGCCGAGCGTCTGCTCGACGAGGTGGGAGAGCGTGCGCTTGGGCCCGAACTCCACGAAGACCCGGAAGCCGTCCGCGTACATCTCCCGCAGCCTGGCCTCGAAGTCGACGGTATTGACGACCTGCCGGGTCAGCACCTCGCGGTTCGCCTCGGGGCCGTCGCCATAGCTCGCGCCCGGCGTGTTCGCGTACACCGGAACCCGCGGGGTACGGAGCGGGATGTCGGCGATCTCGCGGGCGAAGGAGGCGACGGCGTGCTGGACATGCGGGGTATGGAAGGCCGCCTCGACGGACAGCCGCTGCGCCGGGATACGGCGCTCGCCGCAGGCCGCGGTGAACCGCTCGACGGTGGCCGTGGGACCGCCGACCACCACCACCTCGGGCGCGTTCCGGTTGCACACCGTCAGCTCGGGGAACTCGCCGAGCAGGGCGTCCAGTTGGGCTTCCGAGGTGCGTACGCTCGCCATGGCGCCCGAGTCGTGCCCGGGGGTGTCGGCGGGCGGGGCCATCGCCTTGGCGCGGGCCGCCGTGGTGGCGAGGAAACCAGTGTCGTCGAGGCTGTCCGCGGCCCACAGGGCGGTCAGCTCGCCGTAGCTGTGGCCGAGCACCCCGTCCGGCGCGAAGCCCAGCTCGGAGAGATAGCGGAACTGCCCCATCGACAACGCCCCGATGGCGGGCTGGGCGTAGGTGGTGCGGCGCAGCCGCTCGGAGGCGCGCCGCAGGTCCTTCCCGTCCCGACCGGGCGCCGGGAAGACGACGTCGGACAGCAGCTCATGATTCCCGTCCGCGTACGGGGCGTTGGCCGCGTCGAAGGCGGCGCGCACCGGGGGTACGGAGAGCAGCGCCTCGCGGCCCATGTTGACGTACTGACTGCCCTGACCGGCGAAGAGCGCCGCCACCTTGCCACCCGCGGGGCGCGCGGTGGCGCGGTACCAGATGCCGTCCGCGTGGGTCCAGTGAGCAAGGCCCGGGTGGGCGCCGAACTGCGCGATGGCCTTGGCGAGCAGGTCGGGACAGGCGTCGTCGGTGGCGACGAAGCCCAAACGGGCGTGTTCGGCGGGTATCTCGTCGGGGGCGCCGGGGTGTTCGCCGCGTTCGAGCAGTGCGCGCAGCGCCTCGGGGGTCGGGGCGTGCCAGAGGTGGGTTCGCGGGGTGGTGTGGAGGGTGCGTGTCGCGCCGGTCGCGCCGTTGGAGGGCTGGTGTTCCTCCAGTACGGCGTGCACATTGACCCCGCCGAAGCCGAACGCGGACACTCCCGCCCGGCGCACCGAGCGGCGCGGGTCGCGGATCCACGGGCGGGTGGTGGTGTTGACGTACAGCGCCGCGTCCTCCTGCCGGGCCGCGGCGCTGGGGGTACGGACGTTGATGGTGGCGGGCAGCACCTTGTGGTGGAGGGCGAGCGCCGCCTTGATCAGCCCGGCCGCGCCGGCCGCCGCCTTGGTGTGCCCGATCTGGGACTTCACGCTGCCGACCGCCGCGTACCGCCGGTCCTCGGGCGTTGCCATCAGGGTGTTGAGCGCGCCGAGTTCCACATCGTCACCCGTGGTGGTGCCGGTGCCGTGGGCCTCGATCAGCCCGACCGAGGACGGCGGGCAGTCGGCGTCCTCGTAGGCCCGGCGCAACGCGGTGAGCTGGCCGTCTCCGCAGGGCGCGAAGATGCTCTGGGACCGGCCGTCGCTCGAGGTGCCGAGGCCGCGGATGACGGCGTAGACCCGGTCGCCGTCGCGCTCGGCGTCGGCCAGCCGCTTGAGGGCCAGCATCCCGATGCCCTCCCCGACGAGGGTGCCGTCGGCGTCCTCGTCGAAGGGGCGGATCTCGCCGCTCGGCGACAGCGCCGGGGTCTTGCTGAAGCACATGAAGGAGAAGATGGTGTTGTCCGCGTCGGCCCCGCCGGTGATCATGAGGTCGGCGCGATGCCCGACCAGCTCGCTGACGGCCATCCGCAGCGCGGCGAGGGAGCTGGCGCAGGCGGCGTCCACAGTGCCGTTGAACGCGCCGAGATTGAGACGGTTCGCGATCCGGCCGGAGACGACGTTGCCCAGGAAGCCGGGGAAGGAGTTCTCCGTCCACGACGGGAAGGCCGCTGTGTAGCGGCGCGCGATCTCCTCGGCGTCCCGCTCGCTCAGGCCGCAGCTGAGGACCGCCTCCTTGAGCGCGGGCGTCTGGAGCCGCGCCGCCAGCGGCATCATGCTGGAGCTGCCCCCGCACACTCCGAGCACCACCCCGGTCCGCGCCGGGTTGTACCAGGTGGAGGCGTCGCACCCCGCGTCCCGCAGCACATCTTGGGCCACCTGGAGGCTGAGCAGCTGGATCAGCCCGGTGGCGTCCAGTGTGTTGGGCGGAATGCCGAACTCGCGGGGGTCGAAGCGGGACGGGGGCAGGAAGCCGCCGCGCCGGCAGTAGGTCTTGTCCTCGGCGAAGGGGTCGGGGTCGAAGTAGTCGTCGACGCTGAACCGGGATGCGGGGACATCCTCGATGCAGTCGGTGCCGGCCACGATGTTGTTCCAGAACTCCCGTACGTTCGTCGCCTGCGGGAAGAGCCCCGCCAGTCCCACGATCGCGATCGGGTTTCGGGCCAGCCGGTTGTCGACGGCGTCAGCCAGCATATGGCTCTCCTGAGGGGAGATCGGGAAAGGTCCGGGGATGGCCGTGAGGAAGATCAACTGCCGCCGGGAGTCTATGAGATGACAACTGCCGTTCCGCAGCCCTTGTTGATCACGTTTCGGTTGCTCCCGGGCAGGTGGAAGCGCGATTTCTGCGCGGGATGCCTGGTGGGACGGCCCGGGTGGGGCGGCCATGCCACACCGGAAGTTCACCCGTACGAGGGAGGCGGCGGAACTGAAACGCAGCACTCTGGCGGCCGGACACCCGCTGGGCTGCCGTCGGTAACACCTTGCCGCCTCGGTAGTCCCGCTCGTATCTGCCGCACCTTCAGCCCCCCTTTTTCCGGAAGGCAGCCATGGACAACCGCAGAGAAAGCTCCGAAGCGCGTCACGGACACGGTTCCGAGTCCCCGGCCGGCCTCAGCCGCCGCCACGCCCTGACGGTGGCGGGTGGCGTGCTCGCCGGTGCCGCGCTCGCCCAGATGGCGGTCCCGGCCTTCGCCGCCCCCGCGGCGTCGGCGGACGCGGACGCGATCGTGGTGGGCCACGGGCCGGCCGGGCTGGTCGCCACGGCCGAACTGGCCGCGGCGGGGCGCAAGGTGCTGCTCCTGGACCAGGAGCCGGAGAGCAATCTGGGCGGGCAGGCGTTCTGGTCCTTCGGCGGTCTGTTCTTCGTGGACTCCGAGGAACAGCGGCTCATGGGCATCAAGGACTCCCGCGAACTGGCCTGGCAGGACTGGCTGGGCACGGCCGGCTTCGACCGCGGGATCGACGACCCGGCCGGCCAGGACCACTGGGCGTACAAGTGGGCGGAGGCGTATGTGGACTTCGCCGCCGGAGAGAAGCGGTCCTGGCTGTACGGCCTGGGTGTGCGCTGGTTCCCGATCGTCGGCTGGGCCGAGCGCGGCGGCGGACTCGCGGACGGCCACGGCAACTCAGTGCCCCGCTTCCATGTCACCTGGGGCACCGGACCGGCCGTCGTCGAGCCGTTCGAGAAGAAGGTGCGGGACGCGGTGGCGGGCGGCAAGGTGACCTTCAAGTTCCGGCACTGCGTCGACGGCATCGTGACGACCGGCGGCGCCGTCACCGGCGTACGCGGCGCCATCCTGGAACCGAGCGACGCCGCACGCGACAAGCCCAGCTCCCGCACCGTGGTCGGCGACTTCGAACTCCGCGCCCCTGTCGTGATCGTCACCCGGGTGGTATCGGCGCCAACCACGACCTCGTACGGCAGAACTGGCCGGACCGCCTCGGCACCCCGCCGAAGTTCATGGTCACGGGCGTGCCCGCGCATGTGGACGGCCGCATGCTCGCGATCACCGAGAAGGCGGGCGGGCGGATCGTCAATCCGGACCGCATGTGGCACTACACCGAGGGCCTGCGGAACTACGACCCGATCTGGCCCGGCCATGGCATCCGTATCCTGCCCGGCCCCTCGTCCATGTGGTTCGACGCCACCGGCAAACGCTTCAACACGCCCGACATCCCCGGCTACGACACCCCGCACACCCTCAAGTCCATCACCGACTCCGGCTACGACTACTCCTGGTTCGTCACCACCCAGAAGATCATCGCCAAGGAGTTCGCGCTCTCTGGCTCCGAGCAGAATCCGGACCTCACCGAGAAGAACATCTGGAAGCTGCTGTCGCGGATCTGGCAGACGCCCGAGCCGATCGAGAAGTTCAAAGAAGGGCGCCGACTTCATCGTCGCGACCACGCTGCCCGAACTCGTCGCGGGCATGAACAGACTCACCGGCGACAACCTCATCGACCTCGCCGACCTCAAACGGCAGATCGACGCCCGGGACCGGGAGATCGACAACCCGTACACCAAGGACGTCCAGGTCATGGGCATCCGCAACGCACTCAACTACCCCGGGGACTCACTCAGCCGCACCGCCCCGGCGCACAAGATCCTGGACTCCGGCGCCGGCCCCCTCATCGCCGTACGCCTCAACATCCTCACCCGCAAAACCCTCGGCGGCCTGCAGACCGACCTCTCCGGCCGCGTCCTGGACAGCACCGGAACGACCATATCCGGTCTGTACGCGGCCGGAGAAGTCGCGGGGTTCGGCGGCGGCGGTGTCCATGGCTACCGCTCCCTGGAGGGCACCTTCCTGGGGGCTGTCTGTTCTCCGGCCGCCAGACGGGCCGCGCGGCCGCGGCCGCCACCGCGTCCTGAGGCCACCGCGTCCTTAAGGCCACCGCCCCCGGACCGCGGCCGCCTCAGTCGTACGCCTTCACGCACAGCTGCGTCGCGCCGTCGTCCACCTCCGTGGACCAGTACGTGTTGGAGTCGTACTGTCCGTGGCGGCAGACCTCGGCGCCGGCGCCCGTCGCCCGGTAGATGTCCGTGACGACCAGGATCTCGTTGTACGGGACGGGAACCCGGCGGTCCGTGCAGTTCGGGGACGACAGCATGGCGATGCTGCTGATGGTGTTGCCCTCGTGCTTGGCGAGCAGGCAGTCACCCTGGCGGTACTGGCCGGTGAGGCAGAGCTCGGTCCGCTCGCCACTGCTGGTGGAGTAGTACGACCAGGTGGCCTTGCCCACGCCGGTCGGGCAGTCGCCGGTGGTGCCGGTGACCTTCACGCGTGTCCCGTAGCCGCAGGACGTCGTGTTCGGCTCCTCCTCGCTCCAGTCGTACTTGGTGGTGCCGCCGTAGCCGGTGTCGACGACGTCCAGGCAGTCCCCGTACGAGACGGCCTTGAACGCCTCTTCGGTGGGGTCGGGCTCGGGCTCGGGGGATGTGGTCTCCGGTTCGGGTTCGGTCTCGGTGTCGTCGAGGCCGCCGCTCGACGAGCTGGAGGAACTGGAGGAGCTGTAGCTGTCGGTGCCGCTGTCGCTGTCGTCGTCGGAGGAACCGTCGTCGCCGCTGGTGGTGCCGCTGCTGCTGGAGAGGGTGACACCTGAGGAGGGGCTGCTCTTCGGGGTGTCGTCGTCCTTCTTGTCCCAGGGATGCCAGATCAGGGCGCCGATGACGAGCGCGACCAGGAGCAGAGCGCCCACGCCCTCCGAGGAACCCGAACTCTTGGCGGGCCCCTTGGCCGCTGCGGGCTTGGGCGGAGCCTTGGGCGTCCATGTCGTGCTGGTGCTCTTGTTCTTGGCGGCGGTCTCGGTCTTCTCGCGCGCTATTCGCTCGCGTTCGCGTTCACTGCGTTGCCTCTCCTTGCGCTCGCGTTCTTTCCGCTCACGCTCCTTGCGTTCCTTCTCCTTCCGCTCCCGTTCCTTCCGCTCCTGCTCCTTGCGCTCCCGCTCCCTGCGCTCCGCCTCTTCCTTCCGCGCTTGTTCCCGGCGCCTGCGCTCCTCTTCTTCCTGGCGCGCGAGCTCCCGCGCCTCCGCCTCGGCCTGCTCCTCGGCCTGCGCCCGCACCAAGGCGTCCCGCTGTTTGCGCAGGGCCTCCAACTGCTCGCGCATCTCGCTGATCGCCTCGTCCGCGCGCTCCGCAGTGCCCTCGGGCCTGACCTGAGTCGGCGCTTCGGCCGCAGCGAAGTCCACTGTGCCGTCGCGCAGTTGGCGTCCCTGCTCCGCGTACTCCTCGATCAACGCGGTCCACGTCTGCGGCAGCCTCGGCTCCGCCGACACTTGGCCGACGTCGGCGAGGACGTCCCGCAGTACGTCGGACGGGCTGGGACGGCTCTCGGGGTCGACCCGCAGCAAGGGCAGGATCAGCGGTTCCAGCTCCGGCGGCAGCCCGTCCGTATCGAGCTCGCCGCGCTGGACGAGGGCGAGGATGCCGAAGGAGTGGTCGGTCTGCTCGTACGGCGAGCGGCCGACCGCGAGGAAGAAGAGCGTGGCGCCCAGGGAGTACATATCGGATGCGGCGGTGGACTTCTTGCCGCACGCCTGCTCCGGCGATGTGAACGCGAAGGTGCCGATGGTCGTCGTCGAGCTGGTGTGGTCGTGGGCGTGCGAGATGCCGAAGTCGATGAGTCGGGGGCCGTCATGGGGCAGCAGAACGTTCAGGGGTTTGATGTCCCGGTGGACGACCCCCCGTCCGTGCAGCTCGACCAGCGCCCGCGCGGCCCCGGCCGCGACCCAGCGCACCGCGTCGGCGGGCAGCGTACCGGCGTTGACGACGAGTTCGCCCAGACTGGGCGCCGGTATGAACTCGATGGCGAGCCACGGGCGCTCCGCCTTGGCGTTGGCGTCGAGCACCGTGGCGGTGTACGCGCTTTCCACCCGCCCCGCCAGCTCCACCTCGCGGGCGAACCGCTCCCGGTCCGGCTTGCTCACGAAGCCCTCGGCGAGGAGCGTCTTGACCGCGACGAGCCCGTGGTCCACCACGGTTCCGGTGGGTCCGGCCGGGCCGGCGTCGGTCCCGGGGGCCGCCTGTCGGGCGAGATAGATACGGCCCATACCGCCGGTGGCGATCCGCCGCAGCAGCCGGTAGGGGCCGAGCTGCGGCGGATCGTTGGATTCGAGCGAATAGAGCTTCATTCCGGCCATACGGCGTCACTCCCCATGTGCGTCCCCCGTCCGTGCTGTTGCCCGGATGCGCCCCGCGCGCTCAGGGCGCTCGTGCGAATCTGTGATCAAGCCGTGCCAGGGTAGCGGGAGTTACGGAAAGCCGTGTTGCCGGAGTGAACGGTGTTGGCGTCAGACCAGATACCGGGAGAAGAACCTCAGCGTGCTGTCCCGTTCGAAGGCCGGGACCTCGCCGTGTTTACCGGGGTTGGCGTGCAGCGTCTTCTCGGAAGAGGCCAAGGAGTCGAACAGTGCCAGGCTCTGTGCCCGCGGCACTCGCTCATCGTCCCACTGCACCAGAAACTCGACCGGGACGGTGATCCGCGCGGCGTCCTCGGCCGAGGCCAGGGCGCCACCCAGGCCCAACACCGCCGCGCGGACCCGGGGTTCGGCGGCGACGAACGGAACGCCGAGCCCGCACCCCAGCGAGACGCCCCAGTAGCCCACCGGTCCGGTGCCGACATGCTCCAGTTGCTGGACCGCGTCCAGGACGGCCCGCCACTCCGGGACGGTCTGGCGGGCCACGAGCGCCTGGAAGCGGGCGATCAGCGGAGCCAACTCTTCCCCCGCCGCCACGCGAGCCTGGTTGTCGGCCGCGACCCGGCTGAACTCCTCGTGCTGCGGCCGGTCGCCGTGGCTGGGCACATCGACCGCCACCGCCGCGAAACCGCACTCGGCCACCAAGCGGTGTGCGAGGGTCAGGATGTCGGGGGCTTTCTTGTGCTGACCGCCACCGTGTCCCAGCAGGATCAGGGGGCGGGTGCCGACGACACCCTCGGGAGTCCAGAGCGCGCCGGGAATCTCGCCAAGGGTGAAGAGCTGTTCACAGACGCCGTCGGACGACGTCTCAGAGGTGAAGCGCATAGCGTTTCGTGCCTTTCGGGATGCCTTCTGGGGGCACTCCCTAGGCCATGCGGGAGAGGGAGGCCCGACCTGTCACAGCGTTGATCGGTCTCACCTCCTCGGTCAGCAGTGGCGCACGGCGGCCCTGAAGATATCACGCGGCCTGATTCGACCTCTTGGCACGCCCAAATAATTCATTTTTAATGCGAGGAGTTGTCGGTGCCGCCCCCGCAGGAGTCCTTGTGGATCCCAGACCCACCTCGTCCCCCGGCCGCCTCGCCGGCCGGTGTGCGCTGGTCACCGGTGCGGCCTCCGGGATCGGCGCCGCCACGGCCCACCGGCTGGCCGCCGAAGGCGCCCGCGTTCTCGTCGCCGACATCGACGAGAAGGGGGGCGCGGGGGTGGCCGCGGCCATCCGGGACGCCGGTGGCAGCGCGCACTTCCAGCGCTGCGATGTCTCTGACGAGGCGTCCTGGGCGCTGGCCGTACGGTCGGCGCGCGAGGCGTTCGGGCCCGTGCACGCGCTGGTGAGCAATGCGTACGCCGTCCAGGTCGCGGCGGCCCACCGGACCAGTGCGGCCGAGTGGAACCGACAGCTCGCCGTGAGCCTCACCGGGTCGTTCCTCGGTGTGCGCGCCTGCCTGGACGATCTGATCTCGACGGGCGGCAGCGTGGTCCTCGTCTCCTCGGTGCACGCCTTGGTGGGACTGCCCGGCCGGCCCGCGTACGCCGCGGCGAAGGCCGGACTCACCGGGCTGGCACGACAGTTGGCGGTCGAGTACGGCGGCCGGATCCGGGTGAACAGTGTGCTGCCGGGACCGGTCCTGACCAAGGCATGGGACGGCATCGGCGAAGCGGACCGGCGGGCATCGGCTCGGGAGACCGCCGTGGGACGTCTGGGCCGGCCCGAGGAGGTCGCCGCGGCGGTCGCCTTTCTCGCCAGTGACGACGCTTCGTTCGTGACCGGCGCCTCGCTTGTGGTCGATGGCGGCTGGAGTGTGTTCAAGAACTCCTCGTGAGCCGCGGCCGAGTCGGGACGACATGGGGGAGGGTGCGGGACCTGACGGCCGGTCCCGCACCCTCCCTCGTACGCCGCGGTCCGTCAGCGGCGGAAGGGCCCGGTCACCTCGTAGGTGATACCGCCCGAGGAACTGCCGCTCGTGCCGCGCTGGCTGGAGAAGTACAGCCGGGTGCCGTCCGGGGAGAAGGCCGGGCCGGTGATCTCCGAACCGGACTGGCCGTTGATCCGCAGGAACGGCGCCACGACGTCGTCCGGTGTGATGATGCAGATCTCCATGTTGCCGCCGTCCTCGGCGACGAACAGGTCACCGGAGGAGGACCCGGTGACGTTGTCCACGCCGGTCAGCGGGGCGGAGCCGGGGTTGACCAGCGAGTCGTCGTAGGCCAGCTCGTAGGTGCTGTTGCTCAGGTTGAGCTGCCAGACGCGGTTGTCGCCCTTGGTGGTGAACCAGACGGTGTCGCCCGCGTAGTGGCAGCCCTCCCCACCGTTGAAGATCTTGGCGCTGGAGACCTGGTCGCGGGTGGCGGTGGGAGAGCCGTCGGGGTCGGGTACGTTCGTCCAGCGATACGACCCCGAGGTGGCGGTGCCGGCGACCAGCACCTGAAGTGTGCCGGAGGACAGATCACCCCAGGTGGTGGGCAGGAACCGGTAGAAGCAGCCGTCAGTCTCGTCCTCGGTCAGATAGATCGCCTTGCGCACCGGGTCGGCGGCTGCCGCCTCGTGCTTGAACTGGCCCATGGCGTCGCGGCGTGTGGCGGCCTTCACGCCCCAGGGGTCGGTCTCGTAGACGTAGCCGCGGCTGACCTCTTCACAGGAGAGCCAGGTCTGCCAAGGGGTCGCGCCGCCCGCGCAGTTGTTCCGTGTATTGGACAGGATGCGGTGGGCGCCGGTGATGGCGCCGGAGGAGTCGAACTTGACGGCGCCGACGCCGCCACCAGTGCTGACCTCCGAGTTGGAGACGTAGATCCAGCCCGTGCCGTCGGCGAAGCAGGCGCCGCCGTCGGGGGCGTTGTGCCAGGTGTAGGAGGTGCCGGAGACGACCTTTCCGGAACGGGCGATGACTCTGCTCGTGAAACCAGTGGGCAACTGGATGGCGTTGGCGTCGGCCGCGCCCAGCGCTCCGTAGGGGCCGGGGCCGTTCTGGGCGGGGGCCGCGTAGGCGGCGCCGCGCATCAGGGTGCCGCCGAAGGCCGCGGCCGACGTGCCGATGACTGCTCCGCGCAGGAAGGTACGACGTTCCACTCTCACTCCTGAGGGCGTGTGTGCCCGCCACCGGACGGCGACGGGGCCGCGCTCAGGGACCTTAGAGAGGCGAGGTGGATTGTCCATAGACGATCGATGACGAGGGTGTGAGACGCCGCACAACGGCTGAAAGTCATCGCCTACTGCCACGGCCGTAGTTGCCTCACCCAGGAGTCACTGGGCACCCGCCAGGCCCTTCAGGGGATGGCTCGCGGACGGCTCAAGGTCTATCTCGGGGCGGCCCCCGGCGTGGGCAAGACCTGTCGCATGCTCGACGAGGGCCGCCGCCGGGCGTCGCGCGGCGCCGATGTGGTGGTCGCCTTCGTGGCGCCCGGGTCGCGATCGTGGACGAGCTCGCACAGCAACGTCCCCGGCGGCCGTAACGCCAAGCGCTGGCAGGACGTCGAGGAACTGCTCGTCCCGGAGGACACCCCCGGCGGCGGCCTGACGATGGTGCTCTCCTTACCGTTCGCGGGGCGCGCGGCGTACTCCCGCTAGGGCCGCGCGCCGCACCGCGTGGGTCACCGAAGATCCGCCGGTCGCGGCTCCGGCCGCCTGACGACCTCCAAGCCCGTAAGGGATGCGTCAAAGCCGTACGTGCCGCCGTAAGGGAGCCGTCAACGGCGACGGAAACCGGCCACAAAGGCGATTTGCTCTCCTCATTCGATGCATCGGGTTATCGAATCATCAGATTTTCGTCCGAACCTCACTAGGAGCTCGCGATGGCCGACGTGGCCTTCGTCGTCACCACGATCGCGTTGTTCACGCTCGTGGCTCTCGTCGCCAAGGGGGTGACGAAGCTGTGACCGCCGAGAACGTCGTCGGCCTCGTCGTGGCCGTCGCCCTGCTGGGCTATCTCGTCCTCGCCCTGATCTTCCCGGAGAGGTTCTGAGCCCCGTCATGAGTCCCGTCCTCGCCGGCGTGCTCCAGCTCCTCGCCCTCATGGGGGCGCTGGCGCTCGTCCACCGTCCCCTCGGCGACTACATGGCCAAGGTCTACTCCACCGACAAGCATCTGCGCGTGGAGAAGTGGATCTACAAGGGCATCGGTGCCAATCCGAACACCGAGATGCGCTGGCCCGCGTATCTGCGCGGCATCCTCGCCTTCTCGGCCGTCTCGGTCCTCTTCCTCTATCTGCTGCAGCGGCTCCAGGGCTCGCTGCCCGGTTCGCTCGGCTTCGCCTCCATCGACCCGGACCAGGCGTTCAACACGGCCGCGTCGTTCGTGACCAACACCAACTGGCAGTCGTACTACGGCGAACAGGCCATGGGCCATGTCGTACAGACCGCAGGCCTGGCCGTGCAGAACTTCGTGTCGGCCGCGGTGGGCATGGCGGTGGCCGTGGCGCTGGTGCGGGGCTTCGCCCGCTCGCGCACCGGTGAGCTGGGCAACTTCTGGACCGACCTGGTGCGCGGCACGATCCGCATCCTGGTGCCGGTCGCCGCGATCGCGGCGGTCGTCCTGGTGGCGTGCGGCGCGCTCCAGAACTTCTCCGGCATCCATGAAGTCGGCCAGTTCATGGGCGGCTCCCAGCAGTGGAACGGTGGTGCGGTCGCCTCGACGGAGGCCATCAAGGAGGTGGGCACCAACGGCGGCGGCATCTTCAACGCCAACAGCGCCCATCCGTTCGAGAACCCCAGCCCGTTCACCAACCTCTTCGAGATCTTCCTGATCCTGGTGATCCCGCTCTCGCTGACCCGGACGTTCGGCGTCATGGTCGGCTCGGTGAAGCAGGGGTACGCGATCCTCGCCACCATGGCCACCATCTGGGTCGGCTTCACGGCGCTGATGATGTGGACCGAGTTCACCCACCACGGCCCGGCGCTGGAGCTCGCGGGCGGGGCGATGGAGGGCAAGGAGGTCCGCTTCGGGGTCGGCGGCTCGTCGATCTTCGCGGTGGCGACCACGCTCACCTCGACCGGTGCGGTGGACTCCTTCCACTCCTCGTTCACGGGCCTGGGCGGCGGCATCACCATGCTCGGCATGCAGCTGGGCGAGATCGCGCCCGGTGGGGTCGGCTCCGGCCTCTACGGGATGCTGATCATGGCGATCATCGCGGTGTTCATCGCGGGCCTGATGGTCGGCCGGACGCCCGAGTACCTGGGCAAGAAGATCGGCACCCGTGAGATCAAGCTCGCCGCGTGCTACATCCTCATCACCCCGGCCCTGGTGCTGATCTTCACGGCCGCGGCGATGGCCCTGCCGACGCCGCAGAACTCCATGACGAACAGCGGGGCCCACGGGTTCTCCGAGATCCTTTACGCCTACACCTCCGGTGCCAACAACAACGGTTCGGCCTTCGCCGGCCTGAACGCGGACACGCAGTGGTTCAACACCACGATCGGCATCGCGATGCTGCTCGGCCGGTTCGTGCCGATGGTGTTCGTACTGGCGCTGGCGGGCTCGCTGGCGGAGCAGAAGCCCGTGCCGGCCACCGCGGGCACCCTGCGCACCGAGAAGCCGCTGTTCACCGGTCTGCTGGTGGGGGCGATTCTGATCATCACCGGTCTGACGTACTTCCCGGCGCTCGCGCTGGGGCCGCTCGCCGAGGGGATGGCGGCATGACCACGGACATGAAGAAACACGAGGAACGACCGATGTCCACAGCCACTCCGACCCGGGCGCCGCACAGCGACGTACCCACCGGTCACCGGCCCGCCGAGGGCCGTGTCGGCGCCGGTCTGTTCGACCCCGGGCAGCTCGTCAAGTCGCTGCCGGACGCCATCCGCAAGCTCGACCCGCGGGTGATGGTCAAATCGCCCGTGATGTTCGTGGTGCTGGTCGGCTCGGTCCTGACGACGGTCTTCGCGTTCAAAGATCCGACCGACTGGTTCGGCTGGGCAATCAGCGCCTGGCTGTGGCTGACCGTGGTCTTCGCGAACCTCGCGGAGGCCGTCGCGGAGGGCCGCGGCAAGGCGCAGGCCGACACCCTGCGCAAGGCGAAGACCGATACGGTCGCACGCCGGCTCAGCGGCTCCGCGGAGGAGCGCGTGCCCGGCACCGAGCTGAGGATCGGCGACCTGGTCGTCTGCGAGGCGGGCGACATCATCCCCGGTGACGGCGATGTCGTCGAGGGCGTCGCCTCGGTGGACGAGTCGGCCATCACCGGCGAGTCCGCGCCCGTCATCCGCGAGTCGGGCGGCGACCGCAGCGCCGTCACCGGCGGGACGAAGGTGCTCTCCGACCGCATCGTCGTCAAGATCACGACGAAGCCCGGCGAGACCTTCATCGACCGGATGATCAACCTCGTCGAGGGCGCCGCCCGGCAGAAGACGCCCAACGAGATCGCGCTGAACATCCTGCTCGCGTCCCTGACGATCGTGTTCCTCCTCGCCTGCGCCACGCTGCCGCCGTTCGCCGACTACGCGCATAAGCATCTGACCATGGTCGTCCTGGTGGCCCTACTGGTCTGCCTGATCCCGACCACCATCGGCGCGCTGCTCTCCGCGATCGGCATCGCCGGTATGGACCGCCTGGTCCAGCGCAATGTGCTCGCCATGTCCGGGCGGGCCGTCGAGGCCGCCGGTGACGTCTCCACGCTGCTGCTCGACAAGACCGGCACCATCACGCTCGGCAACCGTCAGGCGGCGGAGTTCGTACCGGTGCGCGGCACCACCCAGGCCGAGGTCGCGGACGCCGCGCAGCTCTCGTCGCTGGCCGACGAGACCCCCGAGGGCCGTTCCATCGTCGTCCTCGCCAAGGAGAAGTACGGGCTGCGCGAGCGGCACCAGGGCGAACTGGCCGACGCCGAGTGGATCGCCTTCACCGCCCAGACCCGTATGTCGGGCGTCGACGTCGACGGCAGAAAGGTCCGCAAGGGCGCGGCCGGCTCGGTCATCGCCTGGGTCCGGGAGCAAGGCGGTACGGTCGCCCAGGACGCTGACCAGGCAGGCCAGGCAGGCCAGGCAGGCCAGGCAGGCCAGGCAGGCCAGGCGGACCAGATCGCGGGCCGGATTTCCGAGGCGGGCGGTACGCCGCTGCTGGTCGCGGTCCACGATGAAGGGGGCGCCCGGATCCTCGGCGTCATCCACCTCAAGGACGTCGTCAAGGAGGGCATGCGCGAGCGGTTCGACGAACTCCGCCGCATGGGCATCAAGACCGTCATGATCACCGGCGACAACCCGCTGACGGCCAAGGCCATCGCCGAGGAGGCGGGCGTCGACGACTTCCTCGCCGAGGCCACCCCCGAGGACAAGATGGCCCTCATCAAACGCGAGCAGGCGGGCGGCAAGCTGGTCGCGATGACCGGCGACGGTACGAACGACGCGCCCGCGCTGGCCCAGGCGGACGTCGGCGTCGCGATGAACACGGGTACGTCGGCCGCCAAGGAGGCCGGCAACATGGTCGACCTCGACTCCAACCCGACCAAGCTCATCGAGATCGTCGAGATCGGCAAGCAACTCCTCATCACCCGGGGCGCCTTGACGACGTTCTCCATCGCCAACGACGTCGCCAAGTACTTCGCGATCATCCCGGCCCTGTTCGCGGCGGTCTACCCGGGTCTGGACAAGCTCAACATCATGGGCCTGTCCTCGCCCGACTCCGCGATCCTGTCCGCGGTCATCTTCAACGCGCTGATCATCATCGCGCTGGTGCCGCTCGCCCTGCGCGGTGTGCAGTACCGCCCGGTCAGCGCCGACAAGATGCTCCGCCGCAACCTGGCGATCTACGGCCTCGGCGGGCTCGTCGCGCCGTTCATCGGCATCAAGATCATCGACCTGCTCATCTCGCTCATTCCCGGGATCGGCTGACGGACATGAACAACTCCCTGACGAACAGCGCCCGGTTGCTGGGCGCGGGCCTGCGGGCCCTTCTCATGCTGACCCTGGTGACGGGCGTCATCTATCCACTGGTCATCACCGGCATCGCCCAGGGCCTGTTCCACGACAAGGCGAACGGCTCCGAGATCAAGGCGGACGGCAAGGTCGTCGGCTCGTCCCTGATCGGGCAGGCGTACAACCTGCCGCTGAAGAAGGGGCAGGAGACACCGGACGCCGACCTGAAGTGGTTCCAGGGCCGCCCACAGAACGGCCTCGGCAGCAACAGCGTCAACACCCAGTACAAGCTCATCCTCTCCGGCGCCACCAACCGCTCCGCGGACAACGAAGAGCTCGTCCAGTGGGTGAAGGACGCCAAGGCCGCCGTCGCCAAGGACAACTCGGTGGCCGGCTACAAGGTCGAGCGGTCCGATGTGCCCGCCGACGCCGTGACCTCTTCCGGTTCGGGCCTGGACCCGGACATCTCCCCGGATTACGCCGACCTCCAGGTCCACCGTGTCGCCGAGAAGAACGGCCTGTCCGTCGCCCGGGTGCAGAAGCTGGTCGACGACCATGTCGAGGGCCGCACCCTCGGCTTCATCGGCGAGCCCCGGGTGAACGTCCTCGAGCTGAACATCGCCCTCAAGGCTCTTGCTGCGAAGAGCTGAGGGGTCGCTCAGGGCTGGATGTCGAGTGTG
>NZ_NCSM01000109.1 GCF_002224125.1 Streptomyces sp. NBS 14/10 | reverse complement strand
GCGCCGAGCAGCGGGTGATGCGCCGGGTCCAGGCCGACGGCCATCACGTCTCCTGTGTGGGTGGGTGTGTTGAGCCAGTAGCGTTGGTGTTGGAAGGGGTAGGTGGGTAGGTCGGTGTGTTGGGGGGTGTGGGTGTGGTGTTGGTGGGTGGTGTTCCAGTTGATGGGGTGGCCGGTGGTGTGGGCGTGGGCGAGGGCGTGGAGGATTTGGTGGGTGTCGTTGTGGTTGCGGCGGAGTGTGCTGATGACGGTGGTGGGTGTGTTGGTGGTGTTGGTGGTTTCTTGGATGGCGGGGGTGAGGGTGGGGTGGGGGCTGATTTCGATGTAGGTGTGGTGGCCTTGGTGGGTGAGGTTGGTGATGGCTTGGGTGAGGTGGACGGGTTGGCGGAGGTTTCGGTACCAGTAGTGGGCGTTGAGGGTGGTGGTGTCGGTCCATTGGTTGTCGGTGGTGGAGTAGAAGGGGGTGGTGGCGGCTCGTGGGGTGATGTCCTGTAGCAGGTTTGACAGTTCGTGTTCCACGGTTTGGATGTGGGGGCAGTGGGAGGCGTAGTCGACGGGGATCTGTTTCGCGTCGATGCCTTGGTCTCTGTAGTGGTCCAGTGCTTGTGTGAGGGCTTGTGTGTCGCCGGAGATCACGGTGGCGGTGGGGGCGTTGACGGCGGCCACCCACAGTCGGTCCGGCCAGGTGGTTTGCAGCAGTTCGGTGACTTGGTCGGCCGGCAGTGGGATGGAGGCCATGGCGCCTGTACCGCGTAGGGTTTGGAGGGCTTGGCTGCGTAGTGCGACGATTTTTGCGGCGTCTTCCAGGCTGAGGGCTCCGCTGGCGTGGGCGGCGGTGATTTCGCCTTGGGAGTGGCCGATGACGGCGTCGGGGTGGATGCCGTGGGATTGCCAGAGGGTGGTGAGGGAGGTCATGAGGGCGAAGAGGACGGGTTGGATGATGTCGGCGCGTTGCCAGAGGGGGTCGGTGTGGGGGCGGTGGAGGATGTCGGTGAGGGTCCAGTTGGTGTGGGGGGTGAGGGCTTGTTCGCAGGCTTGGATGGATTGGGCGAAGACGGGTGAGGTCTCCAGCAGTCGCAGTCCCATCCCGGCCCATTGACCGCCCTGCCCCGGGAACACGAACACCACCTTGCCCAGATCACCCGTCTTCTTTGCGGTGCCCGTGATGACGGCGGTGTGGGCTTCGTCAGCCGCCAAAGCATCCAGACCACGCAGGAA
>NZ_NCSM01000108.1 GCF_002224125.1 Streptomyces sp. NBS 14/10 | reverse complement strand
CCTCCCCCTGAAGAAGCACGGCAACATCCCCCTCTGACCTCACGGGCTCCGGAAAGGGCTACCAATGGTGTTCACGGTCGTACGGGGCAACCCCACTCATGAAGAACTGGCCGCTGCGCTCGCGGTGATCCAGGCCCGCGCCGCGGCGGCCTCAGCCGTCCCTGCGACGCCGCAGCGACTGGACGAGTGGACGGTCAAAACCCGCAACATCTGGTGCAGCGCCCCGCCCCCGCCGGGCCCGGCGGCGTGGCGCAGCTCCTACTGGCCACGCTGAGGAACCCATGTCCTCCCGCCCCGTCGACCATTCGAACGGAGAGACCATGAAGACTCCGCAACAGCGGACGGCTCGTGCCCGTGCCGCGCCGGTGCCGGACACCCGTAGCGTCGCGCCCGGGCTCGCCGGCCACGGCCGCGGCGCCAACGTCATCGCCCGGGTCCCGCGCGACACCGGCTACGAGGTCATCGACACCGCCCTGAAACACACCCTGGAGCCGACATGCTGACGAAGGTGCTCATCGCCAACCGTGGTGAGATCGCTGTCCGTGTTGCCCGTGCCTGCCGGGACGCAGGTATCGCGAGCGTAGCCGTCTACGCCGATCCGGACCGGGACGCGGTACACGTGCGCGCGGCCGACGAAGCCTACGCGCTGGGCGGTGACACCCCCGCCGCCAGCTACCTCGACCAGACCAAGGTCCTGGCCGCCGCCGCCGAATCCGGCGCCGACGCCATCCACCCCGGATACGGCTTCCTGTCCGAGAACGCCGACTTCGCCCAGGCCGTCCTCGACGCCGGCCTCACCTGGATCGGCCCCCCGCCCCAGGCCATCCGCGACCTGGGCGACAAGGTCGCCGCCCGCCACATCGCCCAGCGTGCCGGCGCCCCCCTGGTCGCCGGCACCCCCGACCCCGTCTCCGGCGCCCAGGACGTCGTGGCCTTCGCCGAACAGCACGGCCTGCCCATCGCCATCAAGGCCGCCTTCGGCGGTGGCGGCCGCGGTCTGAAGGTCGCCCGCACCCTCGACGAAGTCCCCGAACTCTACGACTCCGCCGTCCGCGAGGCCGTCGCAGCCTTCGGCCGCGGCGAATGCTTCGTCGAGCGCTACCTCGACAAACCCCGCCACGTGGAGACCCAGTGCCTCGCCGACACCCACGGCAACGTCGTGGTGGTCTCCACTCGTGACTGCTCCCTCCAGCGCCGCCACCAAAAGCTCGTCGAGGAGGCCCCTGCCCCGTTCCTGAGCGAGGAGCAGAACGCGGAGCTGTACCGGGCGTCGAAGGCCATCCTCAAGGAGGCGGGCTATGTCGGGGCGGGGACGGTGGAGTTCCTGGTCGGCGACGACGGCACGATCTCCTTCCTGGAGGTCAACACCCGCCTCCAGGTCGAGCACCCGGTCACCGAGCAGGTCACCGGTATCGATCTGGTGCGGGAGATGTTCCGCATCGCCGACGGGGACGTCATCGGTTACGACGACCCGCCGATGCGGGGGCACTCCTTCGAGTTCCGGATCAATGGTGAGGACCCGGGCCGTAACTTCCTGCCCGCTCCGGGCACGGTGACGTCCTTCGTGCCGCCGGCCGGGCCGGGGGTTCGGCTGGACGCGGGGGTGGAGTCCGGCAGTGTGATCGGTCCGGCGTGGGACTCGCTGCTGGCCAAGCTGATCGTCACCGGTGCCACGCGGAGCCAGGCGCTGCAGCGGGCGGCCCGCGCGCTGGCGGAGTTCCAGGTCGAGGGGATGGCCACGGCGATCCCGTTCCACCGGGCGGTGGTGGTGGACCCGGCGTTCACCAGCGAGCCGTTCACCATCCACACCCGCTGGATCGAGACCGAGTTCCACAACACCATCGCCCCGTTCACCCCGACCGGCACGGACGAGGCCGAGGAGCCCACCGGCCGCGAGACCGTCGTCGTCGAGGTCGGCGGCAAACGACTGGAGGTCTCGCTGCCCGCCTCTCTGGGCGTGGCCACCGCCCCCGGGGGCGGCTCGAGGAAGCCCAAGCGCAAGGCGGTCAAGAAGTCCGGGGTCGCCGCCTCCGGCGACGCCCTGGTCTCCCCGATGCAGGGCACCATCGTCAAGGTCGCCGTGGCCGAGGGCGACACGGTGGCCGAGGGCGACCTCATCGTGGTCCTGGAAGCCATGAAGATGGAGCAGCCCATCAACGCCCACCGCTCAGGCACCGTCAAGGGCCTGGGCGCCGAGGTCGGCGCGTCCATCACCTCGGGCGCGGTCATCTGCGAGATCAAGGACTGACAGAATGATCACTGTGGCGCCACTCGGACCCCAGGATTGACTGGCGCTTCCGCTGTCCTCGGCAGGATGAGCCGACCGCACGCCGCCGGGCGGGGTGGACGCCGAGGCCCGGTCAGGGCGTGGGCTATTGGATTTCCGCCCATCGAATGGTCCCGCCTTGATAGGTCGTGGTTCCGGAGCGGGCGGACAGTGCGGCGACGATGGCGCTCCCCCGGCCGCTCTCCTCGGGCTGCCGAGCACTGCCGCCGTGGTGGCGCAGCAGCGCCGGGCCCGCGTCCGTGACCTCGATGCGGACAGCGCACGCAGTCCGGCCACCCTGCCGGGACAAGCAGAGCGACGCAGGGGGAAGGGCATGAACGACCGCGTTGGTGATCAGTTCGGAGACGACCAGAAGCGCGTCGTCCGCAAGGTCCGAGGGGATGCGCCACTGTTGCATAGCGCGGGCGGCGCGTCGGCGGACGGCGGCAAGACCTTCTGGAACGGGAGGCAGAGGGAAGACCACATCTGTCCGAGCGGATGAGACTGTCTCAAGGCGGTTGCTGCACTTCACGGGCAGGTTGTGAGTCATGGTGCTGTCCTGGGGGGGTTCCCGGTGGGACGGGAGACGACGAGGCCGGAGAGGAACGTGTGGGGCGCGGGGTGGCGGTGCCAGGCCACCGGGGACCCGGCGGGTGGCCCGTCAGTCATGGCGACGACGTCCGTACCGACTCTTCCGTTGTTATTGATGACTAATGTTATGAGCAAATCACATTCAACGTATGTCCCCATATAGGGCCAGTCAAGGCGTGAACGAAAGAGAAAAAGGTTAACGTACAGTAACGTTCCGCGCGGGCACGACGGGAGAACCAAGGGCGGGTGGCGACCTACATCACGTACAGATGTCAGACATTCGGTGTTAGGGTCGCCTTATGAAGAACGATCTTGATGCGCCGCGCCGCGTCGCGAGCTTGTCGGCGCAACTGGTGGACACCCTTCGCGAACAGATCACATCCGGGGCATGGCCTGTGGGGATGCGGATTCCGCCCGAACATGAGCTGGTCAAGCGACTGGGTGTCGGGCGTACAACGGTGCGTGAGGCGCTCGGCGCGCTGGTGCATCTGGGCCTGCTGGAGGCTCGGAAGGGTGACGGGACGTACGTCCGGACATCGAGCGAAATGCACTCGGTACTGATGAGACGCGCCAACACCTCCAGGTGGAGCGACGTGCTGGAACTGCGCGCAGTGCTGGAAGAGTACGCCTCGGGCTTGGCCGCGTTGCGGCGTACCGAAGACGACCTGGATCGCCTGCGGCACCTCCTCGACGAGGCCGAGGCGACAGCGGATTCAGCGGAGATGGCCGCCATCGCGGAGATCGATACCCGCTTCCACCAGGCCGTGGTGAGTGCCAGCGGGAACACCCTTCTCACCGAGGTGTACGACGTCCTCAGCATCGCGGTCACCGAACAGGTCGGCGGCACGCTCTGGCCCAGCGCGACGGCCGCAGAGCACAGCCTTCTGCACAGGCGTCTCGTTGAGGCGATCGCTGCCCAAGACGAGGTCGGTGCACGCTACTGCGCCACCGAGATCGTGAAGCTCGCCGAGACCGGAACGGAACGGCGGAAGTGACCACCTCGAGGAACTCCCGCGCCGGCCTCACCACGGCTACGAAGGCCGACCGGATCACCACCCCGAAGACGCCGGTTACCACGCCCGCCCTTTCGGCCGGCCTCTTGATCGCGATCCTTTTGGTGGCGGCCAACCTACGCGTGACCTTGACGGGTGTGGGCACACTGCTGCCGGCCATCGAGCACGACACCGGGTTGACTGCGTCAGGGGGTGGCGTACTGAGCACCCTGCCGCTGTTCGTGTTCGCTGTGACTTCGCCCTTTGTCGGGCGCACCTCGCACCGGGTCGGCACCACCCGCCTCCTCGTAGCCGCCCTCGCAGTGCTGGCAGCGGGCACCGTGATCCGGTCCTTGCCCTCGCTTGCCTGTTTGTTCGCCGGAACCGTGATCCTCTCGGTGGCGATCGCAGTGGGCAACGTCCTGCTGCCCACGGTGATCCGCACCCATGTGCCCGGCTCGCGTGTTCATACCGTCAGCGCTCTCTACGTCACCGCTATGGGAGTGGTCGCCGCTCTGTCGTCCGGCATCTCCGTCCCGCTTGCCGAGGCCCTACCCGGAACCTGGCATTCCGCCCTGGCCTGGGGAGTGGTCGTCGCCGTCGCCGCTCTCGCCGTGTGGCTGCCTCGGCTACGCGGGTCCCGCCCGGACGGCGACGTGCGGTCTCGTGGGACACACGCTCGAACCCCATGGCGATCCTGGCTGGCGTGGCAGGTGTCCTTCTTCATGGGCCTGCAATCCCTTGCCTTCTACACCGCCGTCGCCTGGCTGCCCAGCATCCTCAGTCAGCAGGGCATGACCACCACGGCTGCCGGCTGGATGCTGTTCTACTACCAGCTCGTCGCACTGGTCACCAGCATGTTGCTGCCTTTGATCACTCGAGGCCGCCACGACCAGCGCTTCGCTGCGGCCGCGGGCTCAGCGATCGTCGCCGCAGGCTTCGCGCTTCTGCTCCTCTTTCCAGCGCTCGCACTCGCGGCGTGCACTCTTCTCGGGTTGGGCGCCGGTGTCTGTCTCGTGCTCGCCCTGAGCTTCCAAAGCCAACGTGCCACTGGTCCCAGCGAGACCACAGCCCTGGCAGGGATGGCTCAGTCCATCGGCTATCTCGTCGCCGCGGCCGGACCCCTTCTCCTGGGCGTCCTCCACGACACCACCGGCAGCTGGACTGGTGCTCTCCTTCTCCTCACCGCGTTGAGCCTGGTCATGGCCGCTGCCGGTTATGGCGCCGGACGCGACCGCCACGTTCGCACCCGACCTGCCCGCGAGACGGACTAACGCGCTCCGAGGATTCGAGGAAGCGCTGCCTGACCTCGCTCGCCAAGGACGACGGCATGTTCTGGTACTGCCTCTCGCACGAAGACCGCGGCAAAGCCGTCGCCACCGCCACCCACCGTTGCGGCCGAGCACTCCGCTCTGGGCATACGCCCGCCGCCGCAATCGTGGTGGTGGATGGTGGTGGAAGACGTGCCGGCGGCTACTTGCCGTCGTCCTGGCGCTCGAGGGCTTCCAGCGCCCGGCGCGTGACCTCGTCCACCGGGCCCAGGGAGGAGATCGTGACCGCCAGGCCCCGCGTCTTGTAGTACTCGATGACCGGCTCGGTCTGCGTGTGGTAGACCTCGAGCCGCTTGCGGACGGTCTCCTCGGAGTCGTCGTCGCGCTGGTACAGCTCACCGCCGCAGATGTCACACACGCCCTGCTTCTTCGACGGGCGGTACGAAACGTGGAACACGTGTGCCGACCGGCTGCGGCAGACGCGTCGGCCGGCGATGCGCTTGATGACCTCTGCCTCGGGGGCTTCGAGGTCAAGGACCGCGTCCAGCTTGATGGCCTCGGTCTTCAGCAGTTCGTCGAGCGCCTCGGCCTGCGAGACATTGCGTGGGAAACCGTCGAGCAGGAAGCCGTTCTCGGCATCCGGCTGTCGCATGCGGTCCTTCGCCATCGCGATGGTGAGCTCGTCGGGGACGAGGGTGCCGGCGTCCATGCAGACTTTCGCGAGTTTCCCGAGCTCGGTCTGCCGGCTGATGTTGGCCCGGAACAAATCGCCCGTGGAGATGTGAGGGACCGACAGCTTCCCGGCCAGGCGTATGGCCTGAGTGCCCTTTCCAACCCCCGGCGGCCCAACGAGGACGATGCGCATCAGTGGAGGCACTCTTCGTCAGTGCGCTGCTGGAGCTCATCGGCGATGGAGGCGCCTGCCGACGGCTTGGAGAGGACCTCGCCGATCCTGCCACCCACGGCCAGATACGGACGACTGGCTGACGGTGCGGCTGGTCGGGGAACGGCCGGAGCCCCGGACCACTTTCGTTCGACTCCGCTCAGAGCCTTCATCACATGTCCAATCGTCTGGTGGAGCGTCTGCTCTGCTCGCCGTGGGAAGGGTGGACAGGCTGGTTTCGGCCGTCCGGCGGCACGGCGCGGCTTGTCAGGGCGGGTGCCGCGCCGTGCCGCCGGGCGGAGTGGGTGGGGAGCTGTTGCCCCATGGGCTGGTGGTACGGGCCGGCTGTGCCGGGCCCGTCCGGCGGTACGTCGTTTCGGCAAGACAGGGGCGTGCCGCCGGACGGGGTATGGGGGCGAATCCCCTGCACGCAGAGGCTGCCGGTTCTCGCTCAATCGATGAGGTCGAGGGCGGTGGTGACGATGCTGTCTGTGTCGATGCGGTGGTAGCGGTAGACGTCCTCGATCGCCCCGGACTGGCCGAACCGGGTCACGCCGAGGGTGCTGACGGGAACGTTCTGGATCGTGCTCAGGAAAGCCAAGGTGTGGGGATGCCCGTCCAGGACGGTGACCAGCGGGGTGGCCCGGTCGAGGGGGAAGACCTGGTCGAGGATCCAGGCCGGGTCGTCCGACAGGCCACGACGGGCCTGGAGCGCGCGGAAGAGTAGGTCCGGGCTGGTCACACAGACGACGTCGGCGCCATACCCGAGGGCGGCGAGCCGGTCGGCGGCGGCCAGGGCCTCCGGGACCAAAGCGCCCATCGCGGCGAGTGTCACCACGGGCTTCTCGTGCTGCCGCAGCCGGTAGGCCCCGGCGGTCACATGTCGGCGACGGCGTTCGCGAGCGGCCGGGTCGCGGGGCACGGCGGCTGTCGACTGGTCGATGGGTCGGGTCGACAGCCGCAGATAGGCCGAGCTGCCTCCTGGCCTGGCCAAGTTGCCGAGTGCGGCGAGCAGGCACCATTCGGTGTCGATGGCGAACGTCGGCTCATAGGTGACGCAGCCGGGCTGTTCAATGCCCAGCGAGGGGGTGGTGATCGACTGATGTGCACCGCCTTCCGGGGCGAGGGTGACACCGGAAGGGGTGCCGACCAGGATCGACTGGCCACCGGCATAGATGCCGAACGACCAAGGCTCCAGTGCCCGGTTGACGAAGGGATCGTAGACGACGCCGATCGGCAGCAGCGGCTGGCCCCACCGGCTCCAGGTGGCGCCCAGCTCGCCGAGGAGACCGACCAGGTTGGTCTCCGCGATGCCCAGCTCCACGTGCTGACCGGCCGGCTGCTCGCGCCAGTGCAGGATGGTCTCGGCGTCGTCGGCGAACCAGTCGGTGCGCTCGGTGGGCGACCACACGCCCACCTTGTTGAGCCAGCCGCCCAGGTTGGTGGAGGAGCTGACGTCCGGGCTGACGGTGACGATCCGGGCGGCCGCCTCCGGCGCCCGCCGGGTGAGATCCAGCAGGACGCGGCCGAGAGCCTGCTGAGTGTTCCCGATGCCGGTGGGGGCCGGGCGCCCTAGGTCGGCGGGGACCGCAGGGGGCTTTTGGAGCGCCTGTTCGGGGCGGCGCAGCCGCTGGGTGGCCGCCGCGCACAGGGCCGCTTCCGCCGAACCCTCGCCGAAACGCGTCCACGGGTGGTCGAGATCGGTTCCCAGGCGGTCGGCCAGTGCATTCATCTGGTCGGCCGTCAGGAGCGAGGAGTGGTTTTGCGGGTGGCCCTCGGTGGGGAGCCCGTAGCCCTTGACCGTGTAGGCGAAGATCACGGTCGGGCGGGTGTCGTCGACGCCGGCGAACGCGTCCAACAGCGCGCCGATGTCGTGGCCGCCCAGGTTGCGCAGCGCCGCCAGGAGCGAGGCGTCGTCCAGGGGGGCGATGAGGTCGGCGATCGGCCCGGCGGTCGAGCCGGTGCCGGGCAAGCGCTCGCGCAGCTCGTCGGCGGAGCAGCGCAGCAGGCGCTGGTATTCGGGGTTGCCCATGACATCGATACGAGCGCGCAGGGCCTCACCACCGGGCCGCTTGAACAACTCCTTCAGGAAACGCCCGTACTTGAGGGAGATCACCTGCCAGCCGGCCGCGGCGAACATGCCCTGCAGCTTGTCCGCGGCGATGCCGGGGATGACTCGGTCGAGAGACTGCCGGTTGAGGTCGACGACCCACACCACTTCGCCCAGACCCGGCACCATAGAATCCTGGATGGCTTCCCATATCGCGCCTTCGTCCAGCTCGGCGTCGCCGAGCAGGGAGTACTGGCGCCCCCTCCCGCCACCGCCGAAGCGCCCCTCCACGTAGCGCCGGGCGAGAGCGCCCCACAGGGGAGCGGTGGCGCCGATACCCACCGAACCGGTGGAGTAGTCGACCAGGTCGGGGTCCTTGGAACGACTGGGGTAGCTCTGCAGACCGCCGAAGGCACGCAGCGTGGTCAGGTAGGACTCGTCCAGCTCACCCAGCAGGTAGTTGATGGCGTGCAGCACCGGTGAGGCATGAGGCTTGACCGACACCCGGTCCTCGGCAGTCAGTGCGTGAAACCACAGCGCCGTCATGATCGAGGTCATCGAGGCACTGGACGCCTGGTGACCGCCCACCTTCAGCCCCGAAGGGTTCGGCCGCACCCGATTGGCGTGGTCGATGATCGCGGTGGACAACCACAGCACCCGCTGTTCGACCGACTCCAGCGCGGCGAGCTCCTCCGCCTGGACAGGACCGCCGTTGCCGCCGGCCGACCTCAGTTCCGCGACCATCACAGACCACCTCCGTATTCGGCACCATGCCTCAGGAATTTCGCGTTGTGCTCCGCCAGAAGCCGGGATAGCTCCGCGCCTGCACAAGACGTTTGTTTCAGATCGAGCATTCTGCTCGCATTCGGGCCACCTGATCGGTCGGCCCGGGGCGCTGGACCGGTTCGTACCGGCCTTGAGCCGCGGCCCCGTCACGCGCCTTGGCTGACAGCACGGAGTCGACTGCTCGCAGGACATCTGTCAGCCATGCGGCCTGCCCATCGAACCGCGACAGCTCCCAAGGCCGTACCCACCGTTATGGCCGCGTGGAAAGCACGAGGTTTGACACTCTCCGACGACGACCTCGCGTGCCACCGGTCCGGTCCCGTCGTTCACCGGATGCGGCTCTCGCTCAGGGCCCATGCCTTGTCCCGCAACACGAACTTCTGGATCTTCCCCGTGGAGGTCTTCGGCAGCTCGGTGAATGTGACCGTCTTCGGCGCTTTGAACCGGGCCAGCCTGCCCCGCACATGCTCGATGATCTCCGCCTCGGTGGCCGTAGCGCCTTCCCGCAGGCTCACATAGGCGGCAGGGACCTCACCCCAGCGCTCGTCCGGCACCGCGATCACCGCCGCCTCCAGTACCGCCGGATGATCCATGATCGCCTGCTCCACCTCGACCGACGCGATGTTCTCCCCACCCGAGATGATCACGTCCTTCGAGCGGTCACGCAGCTCCACGTACCCGTCGGGGTGCAGGATGCCGATGTCCCCGGTCCGGAACCATCCGTCCGGCACCGCTTCCAGGGTGGCCTCCGGGTCGTCGAGGTAGCCGAGCATGAGGTTGTTGCCCCGCAACGCGATCTGCCCCGTGGTGACACCGTCCGCGGGGACGTCCGTGCCGTCGTCCGCGATCACCCGCGGCACGCACGAGATCATGTTCCCGACACCCTGGCGCGCCTTGAGCCGCGCTTGTGCCGCGGCGTCGCGGTCGTTCCACTCCGGGCGCCAGTCGCAGAGCATCGCTGGGCCGTAGGTCTCGGTCAGCCCGTACAGGTGCGTGACCTCGAACCCCAGCTCCGCCGTCCGCCGCAGGATCGCCGGCGACGGCGGCGCCCCACCGGTGGCGATCCGCACCGTACGGTCCAGGGGTGCGGCCTCTTGGGCGTAGGCGATCATCGACAGCACCGTCGGCGCCCCGTTGAGGTGCGTGACGCCCTCCTCCCGGAGCAGTCGCCAGATCTCCGCCGGATTCACCTTGGGCAGGCAGACGTGCGTCCCAGCCGCCGCGGTCACCGCCCACGGGAACGTCCATCCGTTGCAGTGGAACATCGGCAGCGTCCACAGGTGCACGCTCGACGGCGTGAGTCCGGTGTGTCCGACCATCGCCACGGCCTGGAGGAACGCGCCCCGGTGGTGGTACATCACGCCTTTCGGGCGGCCCGTGGTCCCCGAGGTGTAGTTGATCGACAGCAGCGCCCGTTCGTCGGTCGGGGTCAGATGCAGCGGCTCCGCCGCGGCCAGCAGATCCTCGTATTCCCGCCCCGCCCTGATCCGGTGCGGCGGGGCGTCCAGCCGGGCGAGGGCCTCGTCCACCAACGCGTCGAACGACGGGTCCTGGATCAGCACGGACGCCTTGGAGTGCTCCAGGATGTAGGCGACCTCGCCCGCCGACAGCCGGGTGTTCACCGCGACCAGCGGCACCCCCGCCCACGGCACCCCGTAGTGCGCCTCCAGCGACACATGCGTGTTCGGCGCGAGCACCGCCACCGGACGCCCCCCGGCCAACGGGGCCAACCCGCCCGCCAACCGCTGACACCGATCACGCAGCTCCGCATAGGTCCACCGGGACCGCCCGTCCACCACCGCGATGCGATCCCCGTGCGCCGCCGCCGCACGATCCAGATACGACGTCGGGGTCAACGGCTCGAAGGACAAGGAGCCCAGGTCGCTGGTCATCGCACCGGTCCGCGCGGCGGGACGCCGGTCGTGATCAGGATGTCGCTGGTGCCGTGGT
>NZ_NCSM01000107.1:3719-4082 GCF_002224125.1 Streptomyces sp. NBS 14/10 | reverse complement strand
GCCGCTATGGCTGGGGTCGCTGAAGTCGAACATCGGGCATGCGCAGGCGGCTGCGGGCGTGGCCGGTGTCATCAAGATGGTGATGGCGCTGCGGCATGGTGCGCTGCCCCGGACCCTGCATGTCGATGAGCCGTCGTCTCATGTGGATTGGTCGGCGGGGGCGGTGGAGCTGCTGACCGAGCAGCGTGACTGGCCGGAGACCGGGCAGCCCCGTCGGGCGGGAGTGTCGGCCTTCGGCGTCAGCGGCACAAACGCGCATGTGATCTTGGAGCAGGCGCCGGTTGATGAGGGGTTGGTACGGCCTGGGGTGGGTGCTGGTGTGGTGCCGTGGGTGGTGTCGGGGAAGTCTGCGGTGGGGTTGCG
>NZ_NCSM01000107.1:460-3596 GCF_002224125.1 Streptomyces sp. NBS 14/10 | reverse complement strand
GGTGGGGTGGTGGGGTCGGCTGGTCGGGTGGTGTTGGTGTTTCCGGGGCAGGGGTCGCAGTGGTTGGGGATGGCGGGGGGTTTGTTGGGGTCGTCGGTGGTGTTTCGGGAGCGGATGGTGGAGTGTGAGGCGGCGTTGGCGCCGTTTGTTGATTGGTCGCTCCTGGAGGTGGTTTCCCAGGATGATGGGGGTTGGTTGGATCGGGTGGATGTGGTGCAGCCGGTGTTGTGGGCGGTGATGGTGTCGTTGGCGGCGGTGTGGGGGTCGTGTGGGGTGGTGCCTGGTGCGGTGGTGGGTCATTCGCAGGGTGAGATCGCGGCTGCGGTGGTTGCCGGCGTCCTGTCGTTGGCTGATGGGGCGCGGGTGGTGGCGTTGCGCAGCCAGGTGATCGGACGGCTGGCGAAGGGTGGGGGGATGGTCTCGCTGGCCGTATCCGAGGCCGAGGCCAGGGAATTGCTGAAGGGCAGTGAACTGTCGGTGGCGGTGGTGAACAGTTCGTCAGCGGTGGTGGTGGCGGGGGAGTCGGAAGCGCTGGATGAGCTTTTGGTGCTGTGTGAGGGGCGGGGTGTGCGGGCGCGGCGGGTGCCGGTGGATTACGCGTCGCATTCGCCGCAGGTCGAGGTGGTACGGGACGAGTTGCTGGATGTGCTCGGCCCGGTGGCGCCTGGTGCGGGTGAGGTGCCGCTCTACTCATCGGTGACCGGCGGCCTGGTGGACGGCAGCGGACTGGATGCCGGGTACTGGTACACCAACCTCCGGCAGACGGTCCGGTTCGAGACCGCCGTACAGAGCTTGCTGGCCGACGGCTTTGATGCGTTCGTCGAGGTCAGCGGGCATCCCGTCTTGACCGCGGCAGTGGAGCAGACTGCCGAGCAGGCCTCCGGTGGCCCCGATGTGGTGGTGCTGGGGACGTTGCGCCGGGATGAAGACGAACAGCGGCGGCTGTTGATGTCGCTCGGGGAGGCGTTCACAGCCGGGCTGCCCGTCGACTGGTCGGCGGTGCTGCCTGCCGACGCCACCCCTGTTGATGATCTGCCGACGTATGCCTTCCAGCGTGAGCGCTACTGGCTCCACGCCACACCCGCGCACCCTGGCACAGGTGAGGCACAGAGCGACGACCATGCCGAACGGCAGTTCTGGCAGGCCCTGGACAGCGGGGACCACATCGCCCTGGGAGACGCCCTCGGGGTGGCCGACTCGGCGCAGGTTGGCGACGTCATCTCGCTGCTCACGCCGTGGCGGCGGCACAACCGGCGGCTGTCCGCATCGGACGGTTGGCGCTACCGAATCGGCTGGCACCCCGTCGCCGCCGATGACGCCACCCGGCTCACGGGCACCTGGCTGCTTGTGGCCCCCTCCGGGAGACCCGATGACGCGTTGCTCGCCGGCGTCGAGGACGCGCTGACCCGGTCCGGCGCCGACGTGGTCCGCCTTTCGGCTGACGCGAACCTTGACCGTGCCGGGCTCGCACGGTGCCTGGCGGCCCTGGACATACCCGAGCCGAGCGGAGTGCTCTCGCTGCTCGCCCACGATGAGGCCCGCCATCCGGAACACCCCGAGCTGGCGGTCGGTGTCACGGCCACACTGACGCTGCTTCAAGCGCTGGGCGATGCGGGGATCGACGCGCCGCTCTGGTGCACCACGCGCGGAGCCGCACGTGTCCCCGGCACGGATGGGGAGACATCTCCGGAGCAGGCCCAGGCGTGGGGGCTGGGCTTGGTGGCCGGGCTTGAGCACCCCGAGCGCTGGGGCGGGCTTGTCGACCTCCCGGAAACACCGGATGAGCAGGCTGTACGCCACCTGGCTCGCGTCGTCGCGGGGCTGAACGGCGAGGACCAGGTGGCCGTACGCCGAGCTGGTGTCTTCGCGCGCCGCCTCCTGCGCGCCATGCCGCCGAAGGCACGCCACGCCACCGCGTGGCGGCCTCGCGGCACCGTCCTGATCACCGGCGGCACGGGTGCGGTCGGGTCACATGTCGCGCGCTGGCTCGCCGCCAACGGTGCCGAACATCTCGTACTGATCAGCCGGAGCGGCCGCTCCACCGCCGACTCGGAAGCGCTCGAGGCCGAGCTGGCCGCCCTTGGCGCACGGACGACGATCGAGGCGTGTGATGTCACCGACCGTGCCGCGCTGGCCGACCTCGTAGACCGAGTGGCCTCGGAAGAATCACCGATCCGTGCTGTCATCCACGCGGCCGGGGCTGTCAGCTCGATTCCTGTTGCCGACACTCGTATCGAGGACCTTGCCGAGGTGATCTCCGCCAAGGTCGTCGGAGCAACACACCTGGACGGCCTCTTCCAGGACGCCGACACTCTGGACGCCTTCATTCTCTTCTCCTCGGGTGCCGGGATCTGGGGTGGCAGCGGGCAGGCCGCCTACGCCGCGGCCAACGCACACCTGGACGCCCTCGCACACAGCCGACGGGCAAAGGGGCTGCCGGCTGTGGCGATGGCCTGGGGCATGTGGAACGGCGGCGGAATGGCCGGCGGCGACGTCGCCGGGTGGATGCGCAGCCGCGGTCTGCGAGCCATGGCTCCGGAGACGGCAGTGGCCGTCCTGGGTGACACGGCCCTGGCCCACGAGACATCGGTGGTCGTGGCCGACATCGACTGGCAGCGATTCGCACCGCAGTTCACGGTCGCACGACCGAGTGCACTGCTGTCCGCACTGCCGGAAGCCCAGGAGGCACTGGAAGGCGGCGACACGGCCGGGCCCGCTGCCGCGGTCGCTACCCAGGCCCCGGACTCCGCACTGCGGACTTCTCTCACCGGCCTGTCCGAGGCCGAGCAGCACGCGATGGTCCTGGACCTGGTACGCGCCCGGGCCGCGGAAGTCCTGGGTCACGGGACCTTTGACGCGATCAGCCCCGGCAAGGCATTCCGGGACTTCGGCTTCGACTCGCTGACGGCCGTCCAACTGCGGAACCGGTTGAACGCCGTGACGGGGCTGCGGTTGCCGACGACGGTGGTGTTCGACCATCCGACACCGATGGCGCTGGCTCGCTTTGTGCGTGCCGAGGTGCTGGGGGTGCGTGAGGCGGCGGCCGAACTGGTACCGGTGGCACCGGTAGTTCTGGGGTCTGGGGCTGAGGATCCGGTCGCCGTGGTGGGGATGGGGTGTCGTTTTCCGGGTGGGG
>NZ_NCSM01000107.1:0-344 GCF_002224125.1 Streptomyces sp. NBS 14/10 | reverse complement strand
GCGGGCGGGTATTGACCCGGCTTCGCTGCGCGGCAGCCAGACCGGTGTCTTCATCGGGGCGATGACGCAGGACTACGGGCCGCGACTGCACCAGGGGACCGCGGAAACGGAAGGCTACATTCTCACCGGCACGACCGGCAGCGTGACGTCCGGCCGTCTGTCCTACACATTCGGCCTGGAGGGACCGGCCGTCACCATGGACACCGGCTGCTCGTCGTCGCTGGTGGCGTTGCATCTGGCGGTGCAGGCGCTGCGACGGGGCGAGTGCTCGCTGGCCCTGGCGGGCGGCGTGACCGTCATGCCGACCCCCGGCCCGTTTATCGAGTTCAGTCGGCAGCGGGGGT
>NZ_NCSM01000106.1 GCF_002224125.1 Streptomyces sp. NBS 14/10 | reverse complement strand
TCCAACACCACCACTACTGGCTTCATGTCTCCGAACCGCAAGCTCAGCAGCACACCCCTCACCCCATCTCAGCCGAACCGCCCGCCACAGCTGCTCTTCGTCAGCGGCTCTCCCACCAACCACCGGACGCGCAGCAGCAGACTCTTCTCGACGCCGTTCGCACACACATCGCCGGCGTCCTCGGCCATGGGAGCCCCGAGAACATCCACGCCGAGCGCGCGTTCAAGGAACTGGGCTTCACCTCGCTGACTGCCGTCCAGTTCCGCAATCGCCTCTGCGAGGCCACCGGGCTGACCCTCGCACCGACCATCGTGTTCGACTACCCGAGCCCCGCCGCGCTCGTACAGCATTTGTGTCAGCAGTTACTGGGTACGCGAGGCGAGACCGTCAGCCACGTCCCGCTCACGGCCGTTGGCACAGGCGAACCCATCGCAATTATCGGCATGGCGTGCCGCTACCCAGGAGACGTACAGACCCCAGAACAGCTGTGGGATCTGCTCGTAACCGAGCAGGACGCGATCTCCGGGTTCCCGACCGATCGTGGCTGGGACCTCGACAACCTCTACGACCCGGATCCCGAGCGATTCGGAACGTCGTACACGAGGGAGGGGGGTTTTATTCACCAAGCGGGTGAATTCGACGCCGAATTTTTCGGCATCAGCCCGCGCGAGGCCCTGGCCATGGACCCTCAGCAGCGAATTCTTCTCGAGGTCGCCTGGGAAGCCTTCGAGCGAGCAGGCATCGACCCCACCTCGGTACGCGGCACTCAGACCGGGATCTTCGCCGGCCTGGCCTACCACGACTACGCGCAGCGCTTCCCGATCGCCCCCGAGGGGTTCGAGGGATACCTCGTTCATGGAAGCGCGGGCAGTATCGCCTCAGGACGCGTCGCCTACACCTTCGGCCTCGAAGGGCCTGCGGTCACCGTGGACACGGCATGTTCGTCGTCCCTGGTCGCCCTGCATCTGGCCTGCCAGGCACTGCGGTCGGGGGAATGCTCGATGGCCCTGGCCGGCGGGGTCACCGTCATGTCCACCCCGGCGGCCTTCATCGAGTTCTCCCGGCAGCGTGGGCTGTCTCCGGACGGTCGGTGCAAGGCGTTCTCCGCCACGGCCGATGGCACCGGCTGGGGCGAGGGTGCGGGAATGGTGCTGGTGGAGCGGCTCTCGGACGCGCAGCGGCTCGGGCATCCCATCCTGGCCGTGGTGCGAGGAACGGCGGTCAACCAGGACGGCGCCAGCAACGGACTCACCGCGCCCAACGGTCTCTCGCAACAACGTGTCATCCGCCAGGCCCTCGCCAACGCCGAGCTGGCGCCGGCTGCCATTGACGCAGTGGAGGGGCACGGTACGGGGACGACGCTGGGCGACCCGATCGAAGCCCAGGCCCTTCTGGCGACATACGGTCAGGACCGCTCCGCGGACCAGCCACTTTTGCTCGGCTCGATGAAGTCGAACATCGGACACGCACAGGCGGCGGCCGGGGTGGGCGGGATCGTCAAGATGGTACTGGCGATGCGGCACGGGGTGTTGCCGCGGACGTTGCACGTCCAGGAACCGTCGCCGCATGTGGACTGGTCCTCGGGCGGAGTACGTCTGCTGACCGAAGCCACGCCCTGGCCCGACACCGGCCACCTCCGACGTGCGGGGGTGTCCTCCTTCGGCGTCAGCGGCACCAATGCGCACGTGATCCTCGAACAGGCGCCACCGACCGAAGCCCCGGCAACCGGTGAAGACACCTCAGCGCCAGCACCGCTGCTTGAACCGTGGCTCGTGTCCGCGAAGTCCGAGGAGGCACTGCAAGCGCAGGCGCGACGGCTGCGCCAGTACCTCGCTTCGGCCCCGGAACTCGACTTGGCCGATGTCGGGTACGCGCTGGCCACCGGTCGTGCGG
>NZ_NCSM01000105.1 GCF_002224125.1 Streptomyces sp. NBS 14/10 | reverse complement strand
GCCCTGCCCGGCGCGGACCACTCCAGGTCCACCGCGCCGCGGCCGGTCTCCTGTTCCGTCTCCCACGCCGCGAAGTGCGGTGACGATCCGGGGGTCTCCGGGTCCAGACAGGCCACGGCCGGGTCGGGGTCGATCGCCGAACACAGCCGGGCGCCGGTCACCTTCGCTCCGCCGTCCGGCAGGAAACCACCGCTGCGCCGGCCGCCGACCGCGTGGGTCAGCACCCGGGCCGGGTCCGCGGACGGGGCCCGCTTGCCGGAACCGTCGAGCAGCGGACGCACCCGATCGTCCCCGGCGAGGAAGAGCCGGGCCGCGGCGGCGATGTACGTGGCGCCCGCCTTGTGCTGCTGGGCGGCGGTCAGCCGGGTCGCGGTACCCGGCGTGCACACCGGGTCCGGCTGCTCCGGGTCGGCCCCGAAGTCGTCCCTGGCCGGTGCGACGGCCTCGCCCGGGGTCCACTCGCTGTTGAAGTAGTTGTGGTTGGCGCCGGCCATGTAGACCGCGCTGTGCAGTGCCGTGCCCCGGCTGATTCCGCGCGTCCCGTCGACGAAGTCCTCGCCCTGCAGGTCCGACACGTCGCCGTCGCAGCCCGGCAGCAGCGTCACGGACGGCACGTCGGCGACCGGATTCTGGCCGAAGATCGTCGGTCCGATGAGAACGGTCCCGCGCACCTTCCAGCGCACCGGGCCCCGGTAGCCGTCCTCGGCGGCCGGCGGCGGGTAGAGGCTGTCCATGGCGGCCCGGTTGACACCCTCGCCACCGCGCGAGTGGCCGACGAGCAGGACACGGGAGAGGTCCGTCTTCGCCGCCTCGCGTACGACGGCCGGGGCGGAGGAGCGATGGGCGGTCCAGTCGGCCCAGCGGGCGAGGTGCTGCCGTACCAGCGAGGAACGCGCCTGCGCGCCGGCGTCCTCGGCCTCCCAGTCCTGGGCGTTGATGCCGTTCGCCGAGATCGAGACCGTCACATAGCCCTGGGAGGCGAGCAGTCGCTGGTCACGCAGATAGCCCAGGTAGCTCGGGATCGGCTTGTAGCCGTCCGCACAGGGCCAGTCGCCGGTCACGTCGTCCTCGGAGCCCGGCTTGTAGCAGGTGTCGTGGCGGCCGTGCAGGAACAGCGCGAGCGGCCGGCTGCCGGTGGCACCCTTCGGCGCCACCACCTCGGCGGTCATCTCCACCGGGGTGTCGAACCCGGGCAGGCGCACCGGGTCGAGGTCGTACGACCCGGTGACCGTGCGGTACGAGCCGGGATTGCCCGGATCAACGCCGTTCGCCGGCGCCCGCGCGGGCATCCGTGCCCCGCGTGAGCCGGGCTTGTGCGTGTTGTCGGCCGCCGCGTCCAGCCGGCGCCCCGCGGCCGTCACTTGAAGGTCCGCCAGCTGCTTGGGCCGCGTCTCGCCGAGGGCGAGCCGGAAGGTCCGCCCGTCCCGCGCCGGCTTCGGCACCCCGAGCAGCCGGTCCTCGGTACGGAACTCGACCCGCGCATCCCCCATGGGCACGGCCTTCGGCGCACGCCAGACCAGCTCACGCGCCCCGCCCTCCCCGTCGATCCGCCACCCCGGCGGAAGTGGGTTGTCGTCCGTCGCCCTCAACGGCCCTGGCTGGTAAGGCTGTTCAGCCCGTGCCAGTCCGGGCGAGCCCGCCAGGGCCGCCAGCACCGCCACGGCGGTCACACATATTCGCCGGGCACGGATCAATGGCCTTCTCCTCAAAACCCTGTGCGCAGACGTCCCGTCCGTCCCGGGCGCCTCTCGCGTCACCTAGGACGGGGGCGAGATGTCTGTGGGTTGTCCGTGAGGAGACGCCGATAGCGGGCGAGCAATGCGATCAAGCCAGTGCCACTGATCGCTCTCCGATACGTCGTCGGGCAGCATGCTCGTTGCCACGTCTTCGCGGACGAACCGGATCACCAGGTGGGAGGTGGTTTCACCCGCCCCAGCGGGCACGTGGGGTGGAAGCGGTGTGGTGACCGCGATCCCGGCTGTCACCAGAGCCGCCCTCGGGTCCGCCCGCGACCAGCCGAACGCCGCACGGGGCGCCTGCGGTCCGCGACCTGCCATCCCCTACATTCGTGAGCATGGGCCCGGGCATCCTGAGTCACCGACGCCGGTTACCTGGCGTTCTGCCAGGAGCGTCACCCAGTGGCCCGGACGCCCCTGTGCCTCGACGGCACCACACACTCCGCGGCGTGCCGTTCGGCGTCACCTCGCCGTACGCGACCGGCATCCGCCCCGCCCGCACCCCGCGCACGGCGTGGACAGAATCGCCCTCACCCGGCCGTGCGGTGCGGGTGAACCGCATCACCCCGTCCGCCCCCTACGCCGGCTCACAGCGGCGGCGCAGAAAGCACTGCTGCCCATGACTCGCACGAAGTCGTCCGTGATCACCGCCCCCGGCATGGCGCACTTGCTGGTGCTGGTGCTCTTCTGCTTCTCAGGCTTCGCCCTTCTGCTGCCCGTCTCACCGCAGTGGGCGGTGCACGGAGGCGCCGACGAGTTCGGCGCCGGACTCGTCACCGCCGTGCTGATGGCCACCACCGTGAAGTCGACTCACATGGGACGGAACGAGAGCTGCGGCATCCAGGCTCACTGGGCGCGGCAGGTCCTGAGGTAGCTGAGGAACGATGCCTGCAACCCGGTCACGTGCGTTTCGTGCATGAGTGCGCTGGTGACGGATCCGCTGCGTGAGGTGAGGCGGTGAAGGAACGTGGCCGCGTTCTTCGCGAGATTCTGGTAGACCGCCAGCTCTCCGAGCAGCTCTCGGTCGTTGAAGGTCACGTGCAGCTTGGTGGCGGGCAGGGCGTCACCCATTGCTTGAAGACGAGCGAAGACCTGACTGTCTGCATTGACAATGCCGGGGCTGCCCGCGCCGATGCTCTCGAAGAAGGTGCTCTTGGTGAGCCAGGCGTAGAGACTGAAGAGTCCGCCGTAGGAATAGCCGAAGAGGCCGTGACCGCTCGGGGCTGTGCCGTAGTCGCGTTCGACCCGCGGGTGCAGGTCGTCGGTGAGGAAGTCCAGGAACATGTCCCCGCGGCTGTCGCTCAATTCAGCGAGGTAAGCGTCGGCTTGCTCGCGAGTCATCGTCCCCGTTTCGATCCCCATCTCCACCGCGTCGATGTACTCCTGCGCGATGGGTTCGCCGGGGGGCACGAGGTCGCGGTTGCGCAACCGCGACCAGTGCTCTGCTTCCTCGCCTGCGTAACCCACGCTGACTTGGACGTAGGGCTGAATCGACTGCATGGGGTCCAGTTGCGTGACGATGAGTGGGGCGGTCATGCCCACGGCCCAGTTGCCGTCGAGCACGTACACCACAGGCGCTTGCGCCGCGGCAGGGTCGTAGCCCGGTGGCGTGGTGACCCAGACGCCGTAGTCGTGCCCACCGCTGGAGCGCATCTCGAAGTAGTCGGTGTGGGGGAGGCAGCCCTGCCACATGGTGCTCATCTGAGGTCCTTTACGATTCGGCCGGCCTGGATCACGAGGACGGCGTTGGTGGGGTCGGAGAACAGTTCTGGGTCTTCGAGCGGGTTGCCGTTCCACAGAACGAGGTCTGCCTGCGCGCCGGGAGTGATGACACCCACCTGGCCGGACAGGCCGAGGATCTCGGCGTTGGTCCGGGTCGCCGCCACGAGCGCTTCCATCGGCGTCTCGAGGGCTGCGCGCAGGCTGAGTTCTTTGCCGCGACGGTCCTGGGCCGGACCGATGAGATCGGAACCCAGCCCGATCCGTACTCCCGCGTGCTTGGCGACAGCGAGCGCCTGCGTCATCTGCTCGCGTACGCCCTTGGCTCGGTCGCGGGTCGACTCGGCGAGACCGGCTCCGGCGGTGTCGTGCAGCAGTTGCTCGACGACAGCGAACGTGGGCACGAGGGCAACCTCGCGAGCGGCCATCAGGGTCGCTGTGGATTCGTCGAGGCTGGTGCCGTGCTCGACACAGCGCACCCCGGCCTCGACCGCATTGCGTATGCCCTCGTTGTTGTGGGCGTGAACTGTCACATAGGTGTTCCGTGCCGCAGCTTCTTGAACTGCGACAGCGATCTCTTCGACGGTGAACTGGGTGTCGCTCAGTCGATCATGTGCGCCCACCACTCCGCCGGTCACGCAGAGCTTCAGGAAGGAGGCTCCGCGACGGAAGGCTTCGCGGACGTTGTGCCGCAGCTCGTCCGCGTTGCCCGCCATCATGGAGAGGGCGCACAGGCCCGCGATGTGGTGGCTGCTCCACAGCTCGGTGGGTTCCCATTCGGCTCCGTAGTAGCCGTGCCCACCGATCTGGCACTGAACAGGTCCGCACGACAGGACGCGCGGCCCTCTGACCTTGCCCTTCGCGATCGCGGTGACGACACCGCCGTCGATCCCGCCGGTGTCGCGAACGGTGGTGAAGCCGGCGTCGAGCGCCGCGCCGGCCGTGGCGAAGATGTCCGCCGCGATCTCGGCGGCGCTTATCCGAAACGAGAAGTGCGGCTGGATCGGGCTCGACAGGCCCAGATGGACGTGAGCGTCGATCAGGCCGGGCGTCATCGTCAGTCCCTCGGCATCGAGACGCTCGCCGTACGCGCTGGAGGCCCCGAGTCGGGTGATGCGGCCGTTCTCGATCGTGATGTCGAGGTTGCTGGGATCGCGCCCTGATCCGTCGATGACCGTCGCGCCGGCCACATGAGCAGGTCTCATCGTCGATCCTCCGCCGTTGCGAATCTTCTTTTCCAATGGATAAACTGCGGGAGTGATCCTGTCAACCTCGCAACGCAACGGCAGCGCGCGCGAGCGACTCCTGGTACGGCTTCTCGACGCCTTCGGTGAGACCCTGCCCCCGCCGGAGATGTCGCTCCGTGAGATCGCCGCCCGAATCGAGACCAGCCACGCCCTGTTGCGCTACCACTTCGGGTCGCTCCCGGGCGTCTTGGCCGCCATGCTCAAGGCGCAGCGATCCCGTGACAACGAGGCACTTCTGGAGGTCGCCCAGCAGGGCACCTTCGACGATTTCGTCGTGGCGATCTGGCGTGCTTACACCCGGCCGGAGCAGCTGTCGCGTGTCCGCGGCTTCTTCTACGTCGTCGGACTGGCCGCGTACGCCCCCGAGGACTTCCGTGAGTTCGTGGAGTCGATCGGCGACCTGACCGTGATGCTGTCCTCACTCGCGGAACGCGAAGGGCTCGAGGCGAAGGACGCGCGGGAGGTGGCCACCGTCACCGTTGCCGCGATTCGCGGCCTCCTCCTGCAGGAACTCCTCACTCCCGGAACCCGCTCGGAGGACGCGGTCACCTTGATCCTGCGCATGAGAGAGGGCCGACCCGCTCCACGATCACGTCCGGAACGTTGAGCGGCCTTCGGCCCCCACAGCTGAGCATCGGCGCACATGCGCGACAACGGTGGGGTATGGCGACGGAAGGTGACGACAACAGTCGCCGGAACATGGCCTCTTACCCGCGTACGGTGCGGACAACGGCGGAGCGGTGACCCGCCGCGCCGCCGCAGGAACCGTCTGGTCCGGCGATAAGAAGGTGAGTTGAAACGTGACTGAGAGCACAGACGTAGTCGTCGTCGGGGCCGGGGTCATCGGATCCTCCATCGCTCTCGAACTGGCGCGGAGCGGCCTGCGGGTGGTCGTCGTCGACAAGTTCGGCGGCGCAGGCAACGGCTCCACCAGCGCCTCGAGCGCCGTGGTCCGCTTCACCTATCCCACGATCGCGGGCGTCAATGCTGCGTGGGAGTCCCGTCACTGCTGGGAAGCATGGCGCGACCATCTCCAAGCACCCGCCGGTGAACCCCTCGCAGCGTTCAACCGCTGCGGCGTCACCATGCTGGACGTGGACTTCGCACCCCGCAGCCTGTTCACGCGCCACTTCGACAAGGTCGGTGTCCCGTACGAGGAATGGGATGCACAGGAGCTGTCCGAGCGGTTGCCCGCCGTGGACACCGGCCGGTATTTCCCGCCCCGCCCCGTGGATGACGACGAGTTCTTCGCCGACGCGTCCGCTCGGCTCGGTGCTCTCCACACACCCGACGGAGGCTTTGTCGACGACCCGCAACTCGCCGCGCGCAACCTTGCTGCGGCCGCCCAGCGGCACGGAGCCACCTTCCGCTGGAAGACCGAGGTCACCGCGGTGATGCGGCGCGGGGGACGCGTGCGCGGGGTGCGCCTCGAGGAAGGAACCGAACTGTCCGCCGGGGTGGTCGTCAACTCGGCCGGCCCATGGTCGGGACAGCTGAACCGGCTCGCCGGAGTAAGCGGCGACTTCACGGTCGGTCTGCGGCCGCTTCGCCAGGAGGTGCACCATGTAGCGGCCCCCGTCGGCTACCACGACGTCGGCGGCGACCGTCAGGCACCGGTGCTGGTCGATATGGACCTCGGCACGTATATACGGCCCGAGGGCAGGGAGTTCCTGCTCGTCGGCGGCATGGAACCCGAGTGCGACCCGCTGGAATGGCTCGACGATCCGGACGACGGGAGCCCCCTCCCGACCGTGTCGCAGTTCAGAACGCAGGTGACGCGGGCGGCTCGCCGACTGCCCGGTCTGCGCGTTCCCAACAAGCCCAAAGGGGTGGCAGGCGTGTACGACGTGACCGACGACTGGACCCCCGTATACGACCGAACCGAACTTGCCGGCTTCTACGTGGCCATCGGCACCAGCGGCAATCAGTTCAAGAACGCCCCTCTGGTGGGCCGCCTCATGACCACCCTGATCCACGGTGTCGAAGGCGGGCACGACCACGACCGGAGTGCGCTCACGCACACCTGCAAACACACCGGCCAGACCATCGACCTCGGTGCTTTCTCACGCCGACGTCGCCCGACCGCATCCACGGGCACAGTCCTTGGCTGACGCCGGGCCGCCGGGGCCGGTCAGGTGTGCTCGCTGCCATCCGGCAGCGCATCAGCCCCCTGACGGGCGAGAAGGCACGCGCAGCTGAAGGAGCCCGCCCGCATGGAGCACAGGCTCATGCACGTCACCGGGGTGACGGCACGGCGAACGCCGCGGCACCCGTACAAGTCCCGCGCAAGGCGGGCGTCGGTGAGGTTGTAGGTGCCAAGAACTGCGTCCGTGCTGGTCACGC
>NZ_NCSM01000104.1 GCF_002224125.1 Streptomyces sp. NBS 14/10 | reverse complement strand
AAATGGGCAACAGGATCGGGCAACGTCCCCGTCCCCGGACGCCTCCGCGGCGACCGGAGGCGGCAGGGGCGAGTGCGGCGCGTCGGAGATGCCACCGAGTTCACTCATCAACGCGTCTCCCTCTCCGAGGCGCACATCTGCGCCACCCGCGCCGCCGTCGTTCCGAACCGCATGCCCCCCACCGTTCATGTTTGGCCCTTCCCCTACCTCGGCCCCATGTCCTTCCCCAGGCCCAGACCCCGACGCTGTTCCAGGCGCCTCTGCAGGGCCTGTGTGACCTCGGGTGTCGCCTCGGGCAGACTGTGCACGCGGTTCACGGCGGCCCGGTCCAAGTCGCGGACACTCGAAAATCCCTGTGTGGCGATCTCCACCGCACGCGCTGCTTCGGCGTCTCGCGCGCTCGGTCCCTGGCGTTCGCCGTGCTCCTGGTCCGGCCCCTCCCGGCCTTCGGCCGCCTGGTCCAGCCCCGCCCTGCCTTGAGCCGCCCGCGACGCCTCGTACGCCTCTTGGGCCGCGACGGCTCTGGCCATGTTGGCCCCGCGCATGCGCTCGACATCGGGCTTGAGTTCGAGCCCTTCGACCTTCAGCTCCTTCATGTAGGTATCAGGCCTGTCCTCGTCGTCCCCGTTACTGTCTTCCCTCGGTGGCGCACCGGGGTCGGGAGGGGCGTCGGCCTTGTCCGCGTCGGCAGGCTGGGGACGGAAGAACTGGCGCCACGGGTGCTCGCCAGGTGTGCCTCCGTCGTCGGGGTCGGGGTCATCTGCAGCAGCGGCAGAACCCGGGTCGTCGGGATCGTCCGGAGGCACACCGGCGCCCCCGCTGTCCGTTTCCGCGTCCGCCGACTTGCGTACAAAGTTGAGGTTGAGCCACGGATTGGTGGGCTGCCCCTTGAGGATCCCCGTCTGCTCGCGCTCCCCCGCGTACTCCGCCGGAGGATCACCGTCCTCCCACTCTCCATCCGACGGCGTGTCGTTAGGAGGCGGTACGGCGTCCGAGCGCGTGTCCAGCGCCCGGTCGCCGTCCGCTCCGGCACGGAGGGCATCAGCGCGGGCATCGAAAGATGCGCCAGCCGCTGCCTCGTCCACAGCGTTCGCGCCTTGCTCGACAAGGTCCACGGTGGCGTCGACCCCTGTCTCGACCACCTTCGCCGTGCTCTCGGCCAAGCCGCCCATCGCGTCGCCCAGCTCGTCGTTGGCGTTCGCCTCACTGCCGCCGTTCCTCGCCGCCCCAACCTCGGGGGAGGCATGAGGGCCCGTCTCTTCCCGCGCCGGGCGCTCCGGGTCCGGCGTGTGTGCGTCTGCCCCCCGCCGACCGGGCTGCTCGGGCGGCTGCTCCTCCTCTATGGCCGTGTCCTCGGGCACAGCCGGGTCTGCGCGGTCGTGCTCGGCCTGAGATTCCGGTCCGACTTCCGGCTCGGGTTCGGGCTCAGACTCGGACTCGGGTTCCAATTCCGATTCCGGCTCAGGCTCAGGCTCGGGTTCGGAGTCAGGTGCCGGCTCCGGCTCAGGTTCCGACTCGGGCTCGGGCTCCGGCGCGACCTCTGGTTCCGGTTCGGGCTCCGACTCGGGCTCGGGCTCGGGTTCGGGCTCCGGCGCGACCTCTGGTTCCGGTTCGGGCCCCGACTCGGGTTGTGGTTCGGGTTCTGGGCGGTCCGATCGGGGAGGCTCGGCATCGGTCTCCGCTTGAGCGGCCGGGCTGGCCGCGTCAGGGGTGTCCACCGACGGCGACTCGTCCACGGACTGCCCCGCTTCCGTCTCGTATGCGACGGCGTCGCCGTCCTCCCACTGGTCGGAGTCAGGCGGGGGCAGCTCGTCCGTTTCATTCCGTGGAGAAGGGACGTCGTCATCGGCTGCGTCGTCCGCACCCTCCTGGGCGGCGTCCTGCGCACCGGTGTTCTCGTCGGCCTCTGCCGGCACGTCGCCGTCCCCGGGCGCCTTCGCGTCGACCGGAGGCGGTGGGGGTGGGGGAGCGTCTGCCACGCCGGGCGTAGCACCGAGTTCACTCATGAACGGGCCTCCCTCCCCAGGGCGCACAACTGCGCCACCCGTGCCACCGTCTCCTCCACCACCGCTCGCAGCCGCGGCCCCTCCGCGCAGGCGAGGGCGAATGCCCGCCTGACGTGCTCCTCCGTCGTGCCGCCCGTCACCGCCATCACCGCGTCGCGCAGGCCGCTGCGGTCCACGTCGCCGACCCGGGCATGGACCTTCTCCGGCCCGTACCCCGGCAGGGCACGGATCTGGAGGCGGTGGTCAGCCCCGGAGGTGCCGGTCAGGACCAGGCCGCGGGACGCCCATTCGGCCGTGTGGTCCGGGTAGCTGTGCGGCCCGTCCGGATTGGCCTTCCGGGCCCGCTGAATGACTTCCAGGACGTCCCGGTAGCGGTAGTTGGCGTACGTGTAGCGGCGCGGGTCCCTGGTCGGGGCCGGAGTGCCGAGCAGTGCCGCGGACAGCGCGGCGTACAGGCGTTCCGCGAAGTCCCCCGGGGCGACCTCGTCGCGCATCAGGGACTCGCGCGCAGAGACGGCTCGTTCCACCGCGTACACGAGCGTGCATTCCAGGTGCCGTTCGGGGAGCGCCTTCAGCGAGGCCCGGACCGCGTCGGCAGGGCCGGGGGCAGCCTTGCCCATTGCCTGGGCCGAGGCGGCCACGTCCGTCCAGATCAGGTGCAGCGGCTCCACGGAACGGTGGTGGGAGTCGTTCATCGTACGCAGCGTGCACGGTTCGCGACGGCAGGAGGCTCCGCAGAGCGGACTGCGGCTGCCCAGCAGCGGTGGCTCCGCCGAGGCCTCCTTCGCGCTCTCGTCGTGCTCCCTGTGCGGGATCGCTGTCAGGACGGGCCGGTCCATGCCGTCGGCGGCCACGGCCGCGCGTCCGGGCGGCAGGGCGACAACGTTCTCGCTCTGCTCCTGTTGGAGGTTCATCGTGGCGCCGACCGTCCGGCGGTCGTCCTCCGCCGGGAGCCGGTGCATGATCTTCAGCGCGCTGTTCTTGATCACGTCGGGCAGGATCTTGCTGGGGATCTGCTCGACGATGACGACGCCCTCGCCATACGCCCGGATCTCGGCGAGGAGCGAGGCGAAGAGCTCGACGGCCGCGGCCGCGGGGCCGTCCTCGACGTTCTTCAGGAGCCGGTGCGCCTCCTCCACCACGAGGACGTGGCGCAGCGGCACTCCTCCGGCACCGTGGTGGACCCTCAGGTGTTCGACCAGACGGATGAGTACGGCGCCGATGAGGAAGGCCTTGTCCTGGTCATTCGTGATCGTTTCCAGTTCCAGGACCACGTTCCCGGCGAGCAGCCCGGCGATGTCCAGGGGGTGGCCGCCCTCGAAGAACCGGCCCGGCGCGCCCTCGCGCAGCGAGCCCATGCGGACGTCGACGAAGCCCCGTACGTCCGCGGTGACTTCCTTGCCGTACCCGATCATCTCCACGACCTGCCGGGCGGTCGCCTGGAGCTCGCCCAGGGTCGGGTAGACCGCCGTGCGGGGCTCGTCAGGCTCGCTCAGCACGTACTTCGGTTTGTGGGCCGGGCGCGGCTCGCCGGTGACGAGGTCCCACCCTGCGGCCGTGTAGCACTGGGACAGCGCCCGCGACAGCACTTGCGGGAAGGGCTCGTGCCCCTCGAACGCCGCGAGGAAGAGGGCCCGTACGAGGTCCACGTGGCTCTGCAACGGGAAGCCCGGCTCGGGCTCCAGCGGGTTGAGGGAGGCGGGGGCCACGTCCACGTCGCCCGGCCTGATCACGGTCACCCGCCGCGCAGGCCCAGGTCCTCGGCCCGCGGCGAGGCGTCCGGCGATACGCGCGTACTCGGCCTTCGCCGGCTCGACGGCAAGCCAGGGGATCGGCCGTTCGTGCGTGGACAGGGCGGTGAGCAGGGTCCGCACCGTCTGGGACTTGCCGGACCCGGTCGCTCCGCAGACGAAGGCGTGCCGGTTGAGGGTGGAGCGCGAGACGTGGAGCTGGTCGGCGGGCGAGAGGGCCTCGTCGAGGATGTCGCCGATGAAGAAGCCGTCCGAGGCCTGCTCCGTGTCGTCGGAGGTGACGTCGAAACAGTTCGGCGCCACCGTACGGATCCCAGGCAGTTCCCTCTTGGGCGGGCGGGCCAGTGCCGCTACGAGTTCCGCGGGTGCGACGAAGGGGACGCTGCCCGGTGGTCCGGATCCGGAGGCCGGCTGCGGCGTGACCGCGGTCAGCGCTTCGGCGAGCGGTACCGGGTGCCGAGCCGGTACCAGGACGTACGGCAGGTCGTCGAGGTCACCCGCGCCGCACAGCAGGGCCGCCGAGGCGAGCGCCGACTCGGGCCTCTCGGCACCGACCAGTACGCGTACATTCCATACCCCGGTGGCGAGTGCCCGGGTCAGCTCGCGGTAGCGGGCCTCGGCCCGGTCCGCCGCCACCCGGTCGGCGGCGGAGTTCTCGCGCTGGCGCAGCCGCGGCAACTGCACGGCGAGTGCCGCGCGCTCCTGTTCCAGTCGCTCGTACGGGACGGGCTCGGCCAGGACGAGCCAGGCGAAGGCGTCCGGAAGGTGGGCCACGGCATCGTCGAACGAGCCGCGGCGTTCGGTAGGCAGGGCGCGCTCGTCGTCGCCCAGGCGCAGGGCGTCGTGGGACCCGGGGCAGGGCAGCCAGAACGGCATCCGTTCCAGCAGTGCGGCGGCCTCGCCCGGCGGGACGTCCCGGGCCGTGGACCCGGGCGGGTAGCGCAAGGGGCGTCGCGCGCCGTCCCCGGCGGGGTCTTCGCCGACGGGGTCTTCGCCGGCGGGCGGGAAGTGGGGCGATCCGCCCACCAGGAAGTGCAGCGGCCGGTGCCGGCCCGGGCGGATCCATGCTGCCGCAAGCCCTGTCGGGTGCCCTGACCCGTGGTGGGAGAGCACGGCGTGGGCCGCCATCACCGCGGCGGTGAGCTGGGCGGCTGTACGGTCCTCCGTACGGGGGTCCTCCGGCCTCCGGGGCACTGTGAGCAGGCGGTGGAAACGGTACGCGTCAAGTGCGGAGGGCCGGCCCTGGCCAGCCCCGACACCTGCGCTCATGTCAGGCTCACGCGGGGCAGGGCGGACAGCCGGGGCAGGAAGTTGATCCCGGGGTTGCAGTCCCCGAACACGACGCGACGGCCGCTCGGACCGGCTTCGACGAGGACCAGCCCGGTCACCGGGAGGGCCTGGAGCTGGGTGGGCTCGACCGCGAACTCATAGACGCGGCTGAGATTCTCGCCGTTCGTCGTCGAACGGGCGGTGGAGGTGTTCGTGGAGTCCTGCCAGCTGCGGGAGAGGGAGGTCGAGACGGAGCGTGAGCTCCCCCAGGTTCTGCCGGACATGCCGCCGCCCCGGTTGAAGCCGCCGGTGTCCGACACGCCCCGCTGGAAGCTGTAGCTGCTGCCACGCCCCTCGGTGAAGGTCTCCCCGATCTGCCGGGTCAGCTGGTTCACGAGGAATCTGTGTTCCTGCCCGATGAACTGCGCGGCTGCCTTGGCCTCCTCGCCGTTGCCCATGCGCATGAACACCGTCGCACTGTCGGATCCACCGGCCATCTGGACGGTGCCTTCCCGCAGGTGTTCGAGCAGGAACACGAGCCTGATCCCGGCCGTCCTCGCCTCCCGGGCCATCGATTCCAGGGCGTCGCGGCCGAGATGGTCAGCGCCGGCGACGACGAGCGTCCCCGAACCGTGCGGCATGGCACGCGTGCGCAGCACGTGGAGCAGCCGGAAGAACACGAAGCGGTCCGTGAGGTCCTTGCGGCGGCGCACCGAGTCCTCGGTCGTGACGACCGTCAGCCCCGCAGACCGCCACCAGTCCGCTGCCCGGCCGCCGGGGACCACAGCCTCTTCCCTCCTCGGCGTGAGCAGTTCCGTCTGCGCCCGTACGTAGCGGAGCTCGTTTTGGACGCGCTCGCCCTGGCCCAGGAGGTCGATGGCCCGGGTGATCGACTCGACCTCGGAGGGACTGAGCGCGCCCGGTATTTCCGGGTCGACGTCGTAGACGCGGAGCAGCACGCGCAGGCCGGCGGCGAGGCGGGGGAAGGTCACCGGTCCTTCGAGCCGTTCCGCGACGGTCCGGACCACGTCCACGTCGATGGTGTGGAGGTCCGCGTCGGCGCCGGGCGGGCGCATGGTGCCCACTGCTTCCGCCATTGTCTCGGCCAGTTGTTCGGGAGTGAACTCCTCGCGAAGATCGACGTTGAGCAGGGCGCCGGGCAGGGGCACGTGCGTGACGGCGATGTCGCGGTGTGCGGCGAGCCCGGCCAGTTCGAGTGCGACGGCCTGCTGGGTGAGGTCGAGGACGACGAGCGACTGACCGCCGCCGAGGAGCGGCCCGCCGACCGTGGCGAGCAGGCTCGCCCAGCCGTTGCCCGTGCCGCCGAAGACGTCGACCCGGCTGGGCCTGGATGCCAGGGAGAGCGGGAACCAGGTGTCCAGCGTCTCGTTGTGCCGCAGGTGTTCCGCGCGGTGGGCGTCGATTCGGCTCTGCCAGGCACGCCAGCGCTGCTCGTAGTCACGCCGGGCGTGGGCGCGAGCGGCCTCCAGGCGGCTTCGGGCGGCCCTCAGCCTGGCGCTCGGGGAGTTCGCGATCAGTACGACGACGAGGACGGCGACGACGACCGCGCCGACGGCCGCTCCTCCAGCGATGAAGGCGACAACACCTACCAACAGCAGGAGGCAGCCGGAACCGTTGTTCCTCGTCCCGGCCATGGCCCGCTCCTCCATGGCGCGGACCTCGGCGCCGGAGGGCTCGGTGTACGCGGGCGGGTTGTGGGCATCCCGGTGCGCGGGGGGCGCGGGCGGCTGGACGAACTCCCAGCCCCAACGCTCGTCCCCGGTGAAGACGCGCAGTGCCAGTTCCGCACCGGCATCGGTCTCGCTCTCGGCAGCACTCATCAAGGCCCCCCGTTCGATGTGGGAGCATCGGGCCCCCTACGGGGGGCACCTTTCAGCTCCCGCACACACGACAAAACCGCTTCTGACTCGTCGCCGCCCACCCAGGCAGAGGCGGGACACTGGATCACGTTGTAGCCGTTCCACACCTTGCGTTGACACCGACGCGGCGCCGCTGCCACCCGCGATTGGCTCGATCACGTCGCTGCGATCGCACAGGCCGAACAGGGGCTTCGTGCGGCGCCTGGCCCGTGTTCCCCTGCCGTTTCCTCGCATCGTGGCACGCGCCGCCGGCTGCGAGTTGGCGATGCGTGCGGTGTTACTTGTCGCTCAGCGCAGCCCGCTGCGTATCCGGCAGACTGCGCAGTGCCGCCTGCCGAAGCTCTCTGGGCGCCACGCCGTAGGCCGCGCGGAACGCCCGGCTGAAGTCCGCCGGGCGTACAAATCCCCACCGGGCGGCGATGGCGCTGATCGACCGCCGCCGGAGCCGGGGGTCGGTGAGGTCGGCGTGGCAGCGTTCCAGGCGGCGTCGGCGTATCGAGGCCGCCACGGTCTCTCCGTGCTGCCGGAAGAGGGTGTGCAGGGAGCGTACGGAGATGTGGTGGTGTGCCGCGATGTCCGCCGGTCCCAGGTCCGGATCGTCGAGGTTGTGGTCGATGAAGGCGTTGACGCGGGCGAGCATGGCCTGCTGGCGGGTCTCGGCCGGAAGGTCGTCGTAGGCTCCGAGGTGCTGGGCCAGGCAGGCGCCCGCCAGGTCGACCGCCATCGCGCCTAATCGGCTCAGGTCGCGGGGGTTGCAGTCGGGGCCGTAGGCGTCCAGTGTGGTCAGGAACCGGGCGAGGATCGCCCCCATGCCGGTGCGGGCCGACAAGGGCTGGGCGAGGAGCTGGTGGACCTTGTCCGGCCGAAGCGGCAGTTCCTCGCGCGGCAGTTGCATGATGAGTACCTGGGTGTGGCGGCCTCTGTCGGGCACCGCGCCTTCGAACGGATGTGATAAGTCGAAGAGCACCATGTCGCCGAGCACCAGCCCAGAGTCCTGGCGCCGCTGGCTGATCCACAGGGGGGTGCCGGAGACGAAGGTCAGCTGGTAGGTGCTCGGGTCGGACCGCCGGATGTCTGCCCAGGTGCGTTTCAGGTACGCGGGCGGGCTGTTGAACGCGGCCACCCGTACGGAGCCGAGGTCCAGCACCGAGGCCCACGCGGGGAAGCCCCCTGCGGGGTTCGCGCTGCTGAGGGTGAGCGGTGCCAGCTCACGGGAGACCAACTCGGCCCAGAAGGGCAACTGCTCCTCCGCGGGCAGTTCCTCGTTCGACACCTTCTGCCACATCCGCACCCCCCGGAGTCGCCGCTCCGACGACCCTGTCGTGGCCCTGAGCCCAGGCGGCCCAGACCTCCTGCACTGTGCCCAACCCTGTTCAGTTACTTCCCCGACACCGGACATGAGGACACAAATAGAAACTCACCGGACCGGACCCCGGTTGCCCTCCACGACGGAAGCGGGGTGGGGATACTGCCGGTGCAGCTGAACTTCGCCTCCACTCGGCAGCCGCCGGACTAGAAATGCACAACGAACGGGGCCTCCACGCAGTTCGACGCGGCCGCGGCTGCGGCAGGAACAGACACGGGTGCGGCTTCGGCGACGCCGCCGATGCCGAGGGCACCACCACTGCGAGCGCAGTGCTGATCAGGCTGCATGCGCTACGCAGCGCCACAGCGCGGATACGGGAATCCGACAACGATATCTCCTCCGACGGGTCACTGATGGGAAGGCGGGAGGACGGCCGCTGGTCACGTGGTGCCTGACGCACCGGGACCTGAGGGACGACCCCGCCGGGCACCACCGTGCGCACCGGAGGGATTGGCCACTCGACGTCGGTGGCCACATCTCAGGTCAGAGGAGGGAGGGATGGTGGACAATGCCAGTTGTCCGCGGACAGCGGCCGCCCCGGGTACCCGGACCTGCGCCCCGGCCCCGGGCCCCGGGCCCGACACGTCGTACGAGGCAGCGCGGAACCTGGCCTCCCGCCGTCGCCCGCAGCACCGCGGTCTCGCCGACCACGTTGGCGGCGAGCTTGAGCCGGTCCGCCCACGGCGCGGGGCTGGCCCTGAACCAGCGGTGGTTCTGCTCGGTCACCGTCCGCCCGACGGGCCTCGGCTTCGGCTTTCTCGGTCCGGCCCAGCATCGCCAGGGCGCACCGCCGGTACTCCGGCACTGCCTGCCACACGGCCTGGAGCGTGGCGAAGGCGAGCGCGGACGTCGTCACGACCAAGGTCGTTGCCACGACGAGGCCCGTACCGGCCGCCGACTCTGCGCTTGCCGAGAATGTCATCCACCCTGGTCGGAGGCCTGCACCGGGACTGGCGGTCGTCGGCCTCGGCCGCTCGAGTCGGCGCTCTCGCGTAGACGGTGGTCCACGCGTCATGATGACCGATCTTGCTGCTGTGACTGGCTTACCTGGGTGTGACAAACACGTTCGCGATGCTGCGCCTGCTGCCGATGACTGGCCGGACAAGGACGCGGAGGTCCTCGCCCTGCGCCACCAGATCACCGTGTTGGAACGCCAACTCGGCAAGAACAAGATCCGGTTCACGCCCAGCGATCGGGCGTTCCTGGCGGCGCTGCTGCACCGGCTGCCGTTGCCCGCCCTGCGGCGTGTACGGCTGCTCATGCGTCCTGACACTGCCCTTGCCGGAAATCTCATCCATGCAGGTCAAGCCGCATTCCGGTACTCGTGGAGGATGCCGCCGAGGCGATCGCGTCGACGTATATTGAGGCGGGCTAATGTGTCCGGGTCGTCGAT
>NZ_NCSM01000103.1 GCF_002224125.1 Streptomyces sp. NBS 14/10 | reverse complement strand
CCCGGAAGACCGGCCGTTGTGGCTGGGGTCGGTGAAGTCGAACATCGGGCATACGCAGGCGGCGGCGGGGGTCGCCGGCGTGATCAAGATGGTGCTGGCGCTCGCACACGGGACGCTGCCCCGGAGTCTGCACGTGGACGCCCCCACGCCTCATGTCGATTGGTCGGCCGGGCGGGTGCGGTTGCTGAGCGAGTCGGTGTCGTGGCCGGAGAATGGGCGTCCGCGCCGGGCGGGTGTGTCGTCCTTCGGGGTCAGTGGCACCAACGCGCACATCATCCTGGAGCAGGCCCCGGACGAGGCCGTGGCGGAGAGCGAGCCCACGGACGAATCGCCGGTGTTGCCGTGGGTGGTCTCGGCGCGTTCGGAGGGCGCGCTGCGAGGGCAGGCACAGCGGTTGCGGGAGTTTGTCGCGGACCGGGAAGAGCTGCGGGATGTGGCCCGTGCGCTGGCCGGCGAACGGGCGGTGTTCGAGCGCCGGGCCGTGATCGTGGCTGAGGACCGCGATGACCTCGTACGCGGCCTGGACGCACTGGCGGCCGGCACTCCGGCGCCCCAACTGGTGGAGCGCCTGACGGAGCCTGGCGACACGGACGCACCCGTGGTGGCGGTGCTGTTCACGGGCCAGGGGGCGCAGCGCGTCGGCATGGGGCGTGAGTTGTACGCGGCGTTTCCCGCGTTCGCCACCGCCTTCGATGCCGTATGCGCGGAGCTCGCGACGGCGGGCGGCCCCGACGTACGGAAGCTGCTCCTCCAGGATGACGACGCGTCCGCATCCGAGGTGTGCGAGCGCACTGAGTTCGCGCAGCCCGCGCTGTTCGCGCTGGAAGTTGCGCTGTACCGGCTGGTGGAGACCTCGGGGATCAGGCCCCGGTTTCTGCTCGGACATTCGGTGGGCGAGCTGGTGGCCGCGCATGTGGCCGGGGTGCTCTCGCTGCCGGACGCGGCGCGGCTCGTCGTCGCCCGGGGCAGGCTGATGCAGGCGCTCCCCGCGGGCGGGGCCATGGTGGCGGTGGAGATCTCGGAGCGGGAGGCGGGCCGACTGCTGGCGGAGGCGGGAACCGGCTCTCCCGAGGTCGCCCGGGTGGACCTGGCCGCGGTCAACGGCCCCCGTTCGGTGGTGCTGTCCGGGGACGAGGACGCCGTACGGGAACTGGCCGGGCGGTGCGCGGAGAGCGGCCACCGCACGCGGCGGCTGCGGGTGAGCCACGCCTTCCACTCGCCCCGTATGGACCCGATGCTGGAGGAGTTCCGCCAGGAGGCGGAGCGCGTGACGTACCACCCCGCGCGCATCCCCGTCGTGTCGAACGTGACCGGCTCCCCGCTGCCCGCCGAGGAGTTCGGCACGCCGGAGTACTGGGTGCGGCACGTCCGCGCGGCGGTGCGTTTCGGCGATGGGGTGGCGTGGCTGCGCGAGCAGGGCGTCCGTACGTTTCTGGAGCTCGGCCCTGACGGCACACTGTGCGGCCTGGTCCAGGACGTCTGCGCCGTCGAAGAGCCGGGAGCCGCTGCCGAAGAGCCGGGAGCCGCTGCCGAAGAGTCCGGAGCCGACCCCGAAGATGCCGTCCTGGCCGTGGCCCTGCGCCCCGACCGGGGCGAGAGCCAGACGTATCTCGCGGCCCTCGCGCGGCTCTTCGTGTCCGGGGTGGAGGTGGACTGGCCAGGGGCGATGGGATGGTCGCCCGGCGCGGTCGGGGGGGTCGAGCTGCCGACCTATGCCTTCGAACGGGAGCGTTACTGGCTTGAGGCGGCCGCCCCCGGCAGCTCCGCGGCGGGCGGTGGCGAGGGGCCGCTGTGGGAGGCGGTGGAGCGGGGCGATGTCCCGCGCGTGGGTGAGCTGCTGGGGGTGGACGAGGGGGCAGGTCTGGGGACACTGGTGCCCGCGCTCGGGGCTTGGTGGCGGGGGTGCCGCGACCGTGGCGTGCTGGACGGGTGGCGCTATCGGGAGGTGTGGCGGCCGGCGGGCGACGGTGGTCCGGGGGCGCCGACGGGGCGTTGGCTGGTGGTCGCCGCCGACGGGGTGGACGGATCGCCCGTCGTCGAGGAGTTGGAGCGGTCCGGGGCCAGCGCGGCCCTCCACGCGGCCGAGGGATACGTGGCGCGCGAGGCCCTGGTGGAGCGGCTGCGGGCCGAGTTGGGGCCCGAGCCCGAGGTGGACGGGGTGGCGTTGCTGTTGGCGGGCGGCGACGGCGGCCCGGGCGCGGGGGCGCTGCTCCTGGCGTGGCTCCAGGCCCTGGGCGATGTGGGGGTGGCGGCTCGGCTGTGGTGTGTGACTCGCGGCGCGGTGTCGGTGGGCGGCGGGGATACGGTGGTGTCGCCCGGGCTGGGCCAGGTGTGGGGGCTGGGACGGGTGGCCGCCCTTGAGGCTCCGGAAGTGTGGGGCGGGTTGGTCGACGTTCCGGACCCGCTGGACGCGCGGGCGGCGCGGAGCCTGGTGCGGGCGTTGGCGGGGCCCGAGCGGGAGTGCGCGGTACGGACGTCCGGGGTGTTCGTACGCCGCCTGGAGCGCGCCCCGCTGGCCGGGGCGGTGGCGGAGCCGGGGCGCGAGTGGCGGCCGCACGGCACGGTGCTGATCACCGGGGGTACGGGCGGGCTGGGCGCGCAGGTGGCTCGATGGCTGGCCGGCTGCGGCCCGGTGCATCTGCTGTTGCTGAGCCGGCGCGGCGAGGCGGCCGAAGGCGCCGCCGGGCTCCGGGACGAACTGGCCGGGCTGGGGGCGCGGGTGACCGTGGCGGCGTGCGATGTGGCCGATCGCGACGCGCTGGCGCGGGTCCTGGCCGGCGTGCCGGAGGACGCCCCGCTGACGGCGGTAGTGCATGCGGCGGGCGCGCTGGACGACGCCGTCCTGGCGACGCTGACTCCGGAGCGGCTGGAGGCGGCGCGGCAGGCCAAGGCGGTCGGGGCGTGGCAACTGCACGAGTTGACGCGAGACGCCGACCTCGCGGCTTTCGTGGTGTTCTCTTCGGCGGCTGCGACGTTCGGCTCGGCGGGGCAGGGCGGCTACGCCGCGGCGAACGCCGAGGCGGACGCGCTGATCCAACATCGGCGCGGCCTCGGGCTGCCGGGCCTGTCGGTGGCGTGGGGGGCCTGGGCCGGCGGCGGGATGGCGGACGCCGCCGCGGACGCCGGGCGGTTGCGCCGCCACGGCATGGCGGCCATGGACCCCCGGCTGGCTCTGACGGCGCTGGGGCAGGCGCTGGAGCACGACGAGACCTGTCTGACCGTCGCGGACATCGACTGGCGGGCCTTCGTCGACCACGTCCCCGCCACCGGACTCGACCCTTTGATCAGCGGCATCCCCGAAGCCCGGACGGCTTGGGACGCCGCGGGCCGCGGCGCCGCCAAGGCCGCCGGAACACTCCGGGCGCGGCTGGCCGGGCTGCCCGCGGACGAGCAGCGGCGCATGGTGGTCGAGCTGGTCCGTACGCACGCGGCAACCGTGCTCGGCCACGCCGGCCCGGCGGCCGTGCCGCCGGAGCGCGCCTTCCGTGAGCTGGGCTTCGATTCGCTGACCGCAGTGGAGCTGCGCAACCGGCTCAATGCCGCCACCGGCCTCAGGCTGCCCGCCACCGCGGTGTTCGACTATCCCCACCCGGCCGCGCTCGCCCAGCACACATGGGAGCAGCTGTTCGGCGCCCCCGGAACGGCCGGTGGACCGTCCTCCGCCGATCCGCGGCCCATGGCGACGGACGAGCCGATCGCCGTGGTGGGGATGGCGTGCCGCTTCCCCGGCGGTGTCCGCTCCGCGGAGGAGTTCTGGCAGCTGCTGGCCCAGGGCAGGGACGCGATCGCGGGCTTCCCGATGGACCGGGGCTGGGGCGGCGCGGCGCTGTACGACGCCGATCCGGAGCGCCCCGGCACCTCGTATGCGCGGGTGGGCGGTTTCCTCTACGACGCGGCGGAGTTCGACGCGGGGTTCTTCGGGATCAGCCCGCGTGAGGCGCTGGCGATGGACCCGCAGCAGCGGCTGCTGCTGGAGACCTCCTGGGAGACCTTCGAACACGCCGGCCTCGACCCCGCCGACCTGCGGGGCAGCCGCACCGGCGCCTTTGTGGGCATGGCCCACCAGGACTACATCAACCTGCTGCGCCACACGGGCGAGGACCTTGAGGGTTACGCGATGACCGGCGTCTCCGGCAGCGCGCTGTCGGGTCGGTTGGCGTACAGCTTTGGTTTTGTGGGGCTTTGAGGGTGCTGCCGGCCCGGCGGTCACGGTCGA
>NZ_NCSM01000102.1 GCF_002224125.1 Streptomyces sp. NBS 14/10 | reverse complement strand
CCCAGGGCGCAGGGGCAGGCGATGATGAGGACGGCGACGGCGGCGGTAAAGGCGGCGGTCAGGCCCGCGCCGTTGCCGAGCCAGAAGCCCAGGGTGCCGAGCGCGAGCGCGATGACGACCGGCACGAAGACCGCGGAGATCTTGTCGGCGAGCCGCTGGGCTGCGGCCTTGCCGTTCTGCGCGTCCCGGTGGCCTCGACGACCAGGCGGCCTCCGGCGTTGAGCGTGGCGCCGGTGACGCTGTCGCCCTCGCCGACCTCGACGGGGACCGACTCCCCGGTGAGCATGGAGGCGTCGACCGCGGACGACCCCTCGACGACCGTACCGTCGGTGGCGATCTTCTCCCCGGGGCGGACCAGGAACCGGTCGCCGGTCCTGAGCTCGCCGACCGGGATGAGCTCTTCGCGGCCGCCGCGCTCCACGGTGACCTCCTTGGCCCCGAGCTCCATGAGCGCCTTGAGCGCCGCGCCCGCCTTACGCTTCGACCGCGCCTCGAAGTAGCGCCCGGCCAGGATGAAGGCGGTGACGCCGGCCGCGGCCTCCAGATAGATGTTCCCGGCCCCGTCGGAGCGGGCGATGGTGAGCTCGAAGGGGTGGGTCATACCGGGCGTACCGGCCGTACCGAAGAACAGGGCCCACACCGACCACAGGAACGCCGCGGCCGTGCCGACGGAGATCAGGGTGTCCATGGTGGCGGCGCCGTGCCGGGCGTTGGTCCAAGCCGCCTTGTGGAAGGGCCAGGCGGCGTAGGTCACCACGGGGGCCGCCAGCGTCAGGGACAGCCACTGCCAGTAGTCGAACTGGAGGGCCGGGACCATCGCCATCGCGATCACGGGGACGGCGAGCACGACTGCGGTGGTCAACCGCTCGCGCAGCGGCCGCAGTTCGTCGAGCGAAGCCTCATCCGTGTCCTCGCCGGGCGCCGAACCGGTGCGCACGGGGTCGCGCCCGGGTTCCCGCGCGGTGTAGCCGGTGGCCTCGACGGTGGCGATCAGATCCTCGACGGCGATGTCGTCCCGGAAGGAGACCTTCGCCTTCTCGGTGGCGTAGTTGACGGTGGCCTCGACCCCGTCCATGCGGTTGAGCTTCTTCAGGTCATACCGCCGATGGCGAGTTCGACCTCGGCGGCACCGGATGTGGTGGTGGTCATGTCTGCTCCTGGCAGCAGGGGGCGGGGGCGGGGCCGCGGCTGGGGCGGCCCCGCCCGGGGTGGGACGGATCAGGCGTTCGCGGCGGCCACGCGGCCGGCGAAGCCGTAGCCCGCCTCGTCGACGGTCTTGGCGAGCAGCTGGTCGAACGCCGCATCGGGCTTGGTGGCGGTCGTCACGGTCACCAGTCCGGTGCCGATCTCGACCGTGACGTCCTTGACGTCGTCCAGGGCACCGACGGCCTTGGCGACGACGCCCTGGCAGTGGGCGCTGCCGACGCCCTCGACCCGGTAGCTGGTCGTGGACGTGGTGTGGCAGCTTCCGCCGGGGGTGCAGCAGTCCGACATGGGTGGTCCTCCGTCATCGATCGGTGGATACCCCAGCAGGGTATCGGTGACGCCTTTATGTATACCCCCCACCCGTATCGACTACAAGGGTGATCCGGGGTTGACTTGATACCCCCCGGGGGTAACGTGAAGTATCGATATGCGGCTCCGCCGCGTCGCGCTCGCCGCCACCTTCGGCACCGCGTACGGCGTGGGCAGCGGAGTCGGCGAGATCTCGCCCGAGCCGGCGAGCGCGGCTCACCAGGGGCATACGGACGGCGCGCGGGGTGAGGGGAGCGAGCACGGCGGAGGAGATGAGCACGGCGGAGAAGATGAGGCCGGAGGCCAGGAGCTCTCCCCGCCCGGGGGCCTGCAGATATCCGAAGGGGGCTACACCCTCGATCTGAAGACCCCGCGGCTCCAGCCGGGCAAGCGCGCCGAACTGCGCTTCGCCATCGTGCGGGAGGCGACCGGACGCCCGCTCACCGCGTACGACCGCGAGAACGACAAGGAACTGCACCTGATCGTCGCCTCACGCGACCTGGCGACCTTCCGCCATCTGCACCCGACCCGGGCGGCCGACGGCACCTGGTCCACGTCCGTGGCTCTGCCCGAGGCCGGCCCGTACCGGGTCTTCACCGACTTCACGCCCAAGGGCGGGGAAGGGCTCACCCTCGGCACCGACCTGGCCGTGCCCGGAGCGTACGAGTCGGCGAAGCCGCCCGCGAGCGGCACCACGGCCCGCGTCGACGGGTACCAGGTCAAGCTGGCCGGCGGCATGACCCCGGGCAAGAGCAGCGAGCTGACGCTGACCGTCAGCAAGGACGGCAAGCCGGTGCGGGACCTCCAGCCCTACCTCGGCGCCTACGGCCACCTGGTCGCCCTGCGCTCCGGCGACCTCGCCTATCTGCACGTCCACCCCAGTGGCGAGCCCGGAGACGGCGGGACGGAGCCCGGCCCCGAGATCTCCTTCATGGCGACGGCACCGAGCCCGGGCGCGTACCGCCTGTTCCTGGACTTCAAGCACCAGGGCCAGGTCCACACCGCGGCCTTTACCGTCCAAGCCGGCCGGAATACCTCAATTGGATGAGGAGGAATTCGACCGACTGATGTACTCGGATTTCGGCTAAGCGTACGAAGCTGCAGGCCAGGGCGGCTTCCTAGGCTCTGAGGCATGGAAATTCGCGGCCGCGACCCCAAATCGCGCCACCGTGTTGCCCCTGTCCCCTCCGGAAGAGCTGAAGCCTTGATGCCTGCTGCCCCCCGAGTACGTCCCGCCACCGACCGGACCGGCCGCCGCCGCCAGCGCATGCTGGGCGCGGCGGTCGCCGCGGCCATCGCCGCGGGCGCCCTGGCGGCACCCGCGGCAATGGCCGCGGACCGCGGCGCCCCGCGCGGCGCCGAGGCGGCCGGTGCCGAGAAGCCCGGCCCCAAGCTCAACACCGGCTCCCCGGTGCGAGTGAACCAGGTCGGCTATCTGACCCACGGCCCCAAGAAGGGCACCGTCGTCACCGACGCCACCAAGCCCCTGACGTGGACCCTCCGGGCCGCCGACGGCACCAAGCGGGCCAGCGGCACCACCACGCCCGCGGGCATCGACCCGAGCTCCGGGCAGAACGTCCAGACCTTCGACTTCAGCAAGGTCACGGACAAGGGCAAGGGGTACACCGTCAACATCGACGGGAAGCAGAGCGAGCCGTTCTCCATCAGCGACGACCTCTACAGCTCGCTGCGCCGTGACTCGCTGGAGTACTTCTACCAGAACCGCAGCGGCATCAAGATCGACGCTGATCTCGTCGGCGGCAAGTACGCCCGCCCCGCGGGTCATGACAAGGCCGCTCCGCACCGGGGCGACACCGACGTCCCGTGCCAGCAGGGTGTGTGCGACTACCGCCGCAATGTCTCCGGTGGCTGGTACGACGCCGGCGACCAGGGCAAGTACGTCGTCAACGGCGGTATCTCCCTGGCCCAGCTGATGTCGGAGTTCGAACGCACCAAGACCACCAAGGGCGCCGACGCCAAGCCGCTGGGCGACGGCAAGCTCCGGGTGCCCGAGCACGGCAACGGCATCCCGGACATCCTCGACGAGGCCCGCTGGGAGATGGACTTCCTGATGCGCATGCAGGTGCCTCAGGGCAAGCCGCTCGCCGGTATGGCCTTCCATAAGGTGCACGACAAGGAGTGGACCGGCTTCCCGACGCGGCCGGACCAGGACAAGCAGCAGCGCGAGCTGCACACGCCGTCCACCGCCGCCACGCTCAACCTCGCGGCCACCGCCGCCCAGAGCGCCCGCCTCTTCAAGCCCTACGACCCGCAGTTCGCCGCCCGGAGCCTGCACGTGGCCAAGACCGCCTGGGCCGCGGCCAAGGCACATCCGAACATGCTCGCCAGCGACCAGGACTCCACGGGCGGTGGCGCGTACGGCGACAGCAACGTCAGCGACGAGTTCTACTGGGCCGCGTCCGAGCTGTTCATCACCACCGGTGACAACACCTACCGCAAGGCCGTCCTCGACTCTCCGCTGTACGGCGACGTCGACCAGATCTTCCCGCGCACCAGCGCCCTGTCCTGGGCACAGGCCGCGGGCCTCGGACAGCTCGACCTGGCCACCGTGCCCAACAAGCTCACCGCCAAGCAGCGCGCCGAGGTGCGCAAGACGGTGATCCGGGCCGCCGACCGCTACGCCTCGTTCTCCGCGAAGTCGGCGTACGGCGTGCCGTACGCGCCGAAGAGCGGCAAGTACGAATGGGGTTCCAACAGCCAGGTGCTGAACAACATGGTCGTCCTCGCCACGGCACACGAACTGACCGGTAAGACCCGCTACCGTGACGCGGTGCTGCGCGGCATGGACTATCTGCTGGGCGGGAACCCGCTCAACCAGTCCTATGTCACCGGCTACGGCGAGCGGGACTCGCACCGCCAGCACCACCGCTTCTGGGCGCACCAGCTCGACGCCAAGCTGCCGAGCCCCTCGCCCGGCACGCTGGCCGGTGGCCCGAACTCCGGTCTTGAGGACCCGGTCGCCCAGAAGAAGCTCAAGGGCTGCGCCCCGGCGATGTGCTACACCGACGACATCATGGCGTTCTCCACCAACGAGGTGACCATCAACTGGAACGCCCCGCTGGCCTGGATCTCGTCGTATGTCGACGATCTGGGCAAGGGCATGGCCTACAAGGGCTGAGCCGGTAAAGGCCGAGTCGGTAAGGGCTGACTCGGCCAACACCACGCCGCCGAGGGCGGTCGCGCACAGTGCGCGGCCGCCCTCGACGCATGTCAGGAGGCGCTAGGAGATGGTGATGGCCAGTTCGTCGTCGGTGAAGGTGCCGTGCGCGGGGTTGATGTCCGTCTCCCCGCCGCGGCCGTCGCAGTTCCGGTCCGGGTTGAACAGCAGATAGGTGCCCGAGGAGCAGCTGATGGCCATCTCGGCGTCGCCACCCAGGACCACGCTGCCCGACAGATTGGCCCCGCCCTGGACGATGGCGTTGTCCTTGACCACGACGTTGCCGCCGACGGTGGCGCCCGAGTTCACCCAGGACAGGCCCTCGATACGGGCGTTGCCGGTGACGGTGGAGCTGCCGTACACCGCGGCGCGCGGGCCGACGTAGACGCTGGCGGCGACGTTGGCGCGGTTGTCGACCCAGCCACCGCCGTTGGAGTGCCAGTGTCCGCCACCGGTGGCGGCCGGCTTCTGGTAGCCCGGCTCAAAGCCGGACGGGATGGCGCCGCTGATCCGGAACTCGTACGGATAGCGGTAGTTCTTGGTGTAGCCGTCGAGGTAGGCGTAGTGGTGCACGGTGCTCGGGGCGCCGGTGACCACCAGGTACACCTCCTTCTCGCCGGGCTGGGTCTGGAAGCTGAGCTGGCCGTCGGCGCTGGTGGAGACGGGACCGTAGCGCGGGGTGCCGTTCTTCACCGCGACAAAGCCGTAGGACCAGCCGGACCCGGCGGCCGCGTTGGCATGGCCCTTGAGGTGCAGCTTGATCAGCGCCCCGTCGCTGCTGGGCACCAGCTTGATCTTGTTGTAGCCGTAGTCGGACGGAGCGAGCGGGTCCGGGATGGCGTAGTGGCCGGCGGACTGGTTGACGGCGTTCACCGGGACACCGTTGTAGGCGTTGATGAAGCCCGCGCCGTAGACGTTGTTGATGAACGGCGTGATGTGGGACCGGTTGGAGTAGTCGTAGGTGACCTGGCGCTGCGCGTACTCCGCGATCCGCGTGTTCAGCTGGGCCTGGATGAGGTTGTTGATCCGCCGGTAGACCTCCAGCGGGTGTTCGTTGTTCTTGGCCTGGTTCCAGATGTCGGTGAAGGTCTTCATCCCGCCGTAACGGTCGACCAGGTACTGCACCAGCATCCAGTTGCCGTAGTGGTGGCGGCTGGAGGAGTAGGCGAGGTTCTCGGTGCGCAGGAACCGGGTCAGATCGCCCGCGCCACCGTCCGGGTACACCTGCATCGCCATGTACTCGGCGCCGGTCTCCCAGAACGTCCCGGCCGACGGGTCGGTCAGCCCGGTGCCGCCGCCCTTGCTCATGAACGTGTAGTTCTGGAACACATGGCCCAGCTCATGGGCCAGTCCCCAGGAGCCGGGCTGGGCCGCACCCGGGGCGATGTTGATCACGCCGACCCTGCCGTCGGCCTGGCCGCCCGAGGCCCAGGCGTTGAGGTTGCTGTTGTTCCAGGTCTGGGTGACGATCACATCGATCTTGTACTGGGACAGCAGGCCGGTCTCCGGCGTGAACTGCAGCGAGTTGACATAGAAGGTGTACAGCCGCTCCAGCTGGCTGAGGATGTCATCGGGGTCGAACCGGTACTGTCCCGAGGCGTTCTTGGGGTCGGTGCCCGACTTCTCTCCCCACAGCAGGATGAAGTTGTTGGACTCCTTGGTCCGGTTCTGGGCCCATGGCACCTCGCCGGTCGCCGCCCAACTCGGCGGGATGTACACCGTCTTGGCCGCGGCTGCCGTCGGTGCGTGCGGGCGGGCGGTCGCGGGTGTCACGCCCAGGGCGACCGTGAGCGCCAGCAGCGCCGCCGCCGCGATCAATCGTCGCGGCCATGTCAATAATGGGGATCTCATGCCCGATCCTCCGTTTCCGATGGGGTTCCCGTGGGGTGTGAGGGAATAGTGTCACGGGAGCGCTCCCACGCCCATGACCGCAGGTATGGCCAAACCGGTCGAAGACCCGGTCGGCGCCTACAACCATTCAACCCCCTCGCATGTCACCTAGATGACGCAAAAAGCGTCCAGGGGTAATAAGGGGGATACATGAAGCTTTCTCGCTATATGGCCGCCACCGCGGTGCTGGCCTCCGCCGTCGCGGGCACCGCGGCCCTGGCCCCGCAGGCCACGGCCGCCACCAGGGCCGCGTACAACGGGGCCTGCGGCAGCGGCTACAAGGTGGTGAACTCGGCGCCGATCGGCCAGAAGGGCACCGTCTACCTGACGTACAACTCCGCGAAGGGCGCCAACTGCGTGGTGACCGTGCGGAACACCGCGGGCGCCCCGGTCTCGATGTTCGCCTACCTCTACGCGAACGGTGGCGAGCCGCAGGAGGACAACGGTATGTACAGGTCCTACGCGGGGCCCGTATACACCTACGCGCGCGGGAAGTGCGTGGACTGGGCCGGCGGTATCGACAACCAGTCCACCTGGACGTACGGGAGCAACTGCGGATCGCTGAGGGAGCACCGGGTGACCAAGGGCTGGTGACCGGCGGCCGGTTCGCCGCCAGGGCCGATGCCTTCGCGCGACCGCGCGGTCGGGTGGGGTGGTACGTTCCGACCGGGCACCCCTGTGGTGTCGCGACCCTGCCCCCTGCGGAAAGGCTCTGACTGTGGCGGCCAGCCTCTCGGACGGCTTGAAGAAGTACCTCGACGAATCGCGTGCGTTCGTGACCGTGGCGACCATCTCTCCGGACGGTCGCCCGCATCTGACGGTCGTCTGGGTCATCCGCGATGGTGACGACCTGTTGTTCTCCACGACCGTGGACCGGCTGCAGGGCAAGAACCTCCACCGTGACCCGCGGATAACCCTGATGGTCAACCCGCCGGAGAACCCGTACGCCTACGCCGAGATCCGCGGCACCGCCACCCTCGCCCCGGACGGCGACAAGGAAGTGCTGAACCAACTGTCGCTGAAGTACACGGGCAAGGAGTACGCCACCTTCAACCCGTCCTCCAAGGACGACGGTGAGCGGATCATCGTACGAGTCACCCCGACCAAGGTCGTGGGCCGGCTCTGAAACACCGCACCCCCCGCGTCCCGCCGAGCGGCCCGATGCCGCTCGGACGGGCGCGGGGGGTGTTCCCGCGCTCAGCGTCCCCGCAGGGCGGCCAGCGTGGCGTCGAGGTCGGCGGGGCGGGGCCGGTTGTGGGGGAGTCTGGCGAGGAGCGCGGCCATGCCACAGGTGTTGGTGAGCGCCGAGAACACCAGCCCTCCCGCGATACCCGCCGAGACCAGTTGCCAGGCCGGGTGCAGCAGACCGAGGCCCAGGCCGGTCAGCACGACGGCCCCGGCGGTGAAGCGGACCTGACGCTCCATGCTCCAGGTGGCGCGGGAGGCGGTCTCGGGGCGGTGCAGCTCATGGCCGCGGTCCGCCCAGGCGCTGGTCCCTCCGGTCAGGGTCGCGGCGGCCACCCCCTGCTCGGCGAGCGTCCGGC
>NZ_NCSM01000101.1 GCF_002224125.1 Streptomyces sp. NBS 14/10 | reverse complement strand
ACTGCGTCCGTGCTGGTCACGCGGTGTGCCGGTACTCGTGCAGGAGGCCGCTGAAGTGGTCGCGTCGATGGACGTGGAGATGGGTGAGCTGGTCGGGTTCCGTGATCGGTTCGGGTAGCGGGTGGAGTGGTGCGGCGCTTGCGAGAGTGCGGTGGGGTCTGTGCTCGTTGTAGAACGTCTCGTATTCGCGTAGCGCGTGGAGTAGATGGGTCTGGTTCCAGATGAGGGTGCGGTCGAGGAGTTCGGTTCGGCATGAGCGCACCCAGCGTTCCATGATCGCGTTCATGCGCGGTATGCGGACGCCGGTCTGGACGACTTTGATGCCCTCGGCTTGCAGGACGGTGTCGAAGGATGCCGGGTACCGTCCGTCTCGGTCCCGGGTCAGGAACTTCGCATTGATGCCTGCGTCTTGGAGGTCCATGACCGTGTTGCGGGCGAGCTGGGTGACCCAGACGGCGGTGGGGTGTGCCGTCGCGCCGAGGATCCGCACGCGGCGGGTGGCGTGCTCGATCACCGCGAGGACGTACAGCGTCGCTCCGCTCAGGGTCTTGGTTTCGAAGAAGTCTGCGGCGGGGATTGCCTGGGCCTGGGAGCGCAGGAAGGCGGCCCAGGTGGTGTGGTCGCGCTCGGGTGCTGGGTCTATGCCGTGCTCTTTGAGGATGTTCCGCACGGTGGTGGCGGCCACCTTGATCCCGAGGGAGGCGAGTTCGCCATGGATTCGCCGATAGCCCCAGCTGGGATTCTCCCGCGTGAGCCGTAGCACAAGAGCACGGACAGATCGTACGGTGCGGGGCCGTCCCGGCCGTTTGGGGCGGGAAGCCTCTGCGTGGCGGCGGTGCGGCAGCTCCCGGTGCCACCGCAGCACCGTGTCAGGCGAGACGATCAGCGGTAGTTGACGAAGGCGTATTTGGGGGAGGCGATGTAGAAGGGTGGCCAGCAGTGCACGGTCTGGCCAGGTGAGCTTCCGTTTGTCGGTCTGCCGCTGTAGTACGGCCAGTTGGTGGCGTAACGCCAGGATCTCGGCGTCCTTGCGCGGTCTCTTATCGGCGTGAGTCGTAACAGGGTGAACATGCTCGTCAAGGCCAGGTAGAGCAGTCGCAGCAGCACTCCACCCATGCTGGTGTGGGGGAGGGCGAGTCGGCAACGGGCGCGGTGGTTCCACTTCTGCCTTGGTTGAGCGGCGGGCCGCTGCAGCACTCCGGCGTCGTGACCAGCACGGACGAGGTTTCTGGCACCTTCAACGTCGGGATCCAGGGTGAGGCGACGGCTTGGTCATCGGGTCGCCGCTGCCACGATCCGGCGCGTTCTGCGCCGCTCCGGCTTGCCACCCGCACCGCGGCGCGCCTCCCAGCAGACCTGGCGCTCCTTCCTCCGTTCACAGGCTCACACGCTGCTGGCTTGCGATTTCATGCACGTGGAGACCGTCTTCCTCAGACGTCTCTATGTTTTCTTCGTCATGGAGATCAAGACCCGGCGCGTTCACGTCCTGGGCGTCACCGCCCACCCGACCGGCACATGGGTCACCCAGCTCGCCCGCAATCTGCTCATGGACCTCGAGGAGAGGGCTGGCTGCTTCCGGTTCCTCATCCGCGACCGGGACAGCAAGTTCACCGCCGCGTTCGACGCCGTCTTCGCCAGCAACGGAACAGCCGTCATCCCGACGCCGCCGCAGAGCCCCCGGTCCAACGCGTTCGCCGAACGATGGATACGCACAGCCCGTGCAGAATGCACCGACCGCCTCCTCATCACCGGCGAACGACACCTGCGTACGGTCCTCACCAGGTACGCCGAGCAGTACAACTCGGACGAGCTCACCGCAGCCTCAACCTACGTGCAGTCGACCACCGGTGGACGCGACAACAGCACCACCCCGGCCAGTCCCGGTCGGCGCCCTGCGCGAGGGCCAGGCCTGGAGGGCGGTGGCGCGGCCGAGAACCTCAGGGGCCATCGCTGCGACCGGCGTGACCGGGCAGCTCGGGCCTGGCCATCTCCGGACTCCGGCGGGAGGGAACCCTGCCGACGGTGTCTCATGAGCGTCGCGCCGGGGAGCGGGGACAGACCGTCAGGGAAGGGCTGGAAACCATCGCGTCACGGGAGGTTTTTGTGGGGAGATACGAGCGGTTGCACGCTTAGGGTAACCAGGGGGTCACGTGAGGTGGAAAGACGCGTTCGATGGCGCGATGAAGGAACTGAAAGCGATACGGAAGCAACTCGAACGTCTCGACGACCCGACGGTCGGGTTGACCGCGCTGCACGGGGACCTCACGCAGAGCCGCTTGAAGATCCTGGAACTCATCCAGGGGGGCGTCACCGGACTGCGCGAGGAGAACCGGGAGGTGCGCCGCCGCCAGGACCGGATGATCAACGACCTGAACGAGACGCGGGGCGAGCTCCGGCAACTGCTTGACCTCGTCGACGTCCTTCGCCCCCTCGCGCCGTCCAAAGGGTCGGGCGAGAAGTTCGACGACGGCGCGCAGGCGCATCCTGAGGAGGCTGCGCCGCCGGAGCCCGGGGCGGAGGCCGGCGGCGCAGCCCCCGCTGCGGTGCATCCGCTTGTCTCGTCCAACACCGACTCGCAGGGGGGAACCGTGGAGAACGCCGAGCATCAGCCGCAGCCCGAGGCCGGGAGCCGGGACCAGGACGTCGCCCTCAAGAACGCCATCGAGGCCGCTTACCGGGGCACCGGTACTTCCGCCGCACAGCCTTCCGCTGCCGCACCGCAGCCATCTGCTGGCGTGGAGGACCCGCGGGTCGCCCACGGTGTCCTGCTGCTGAAGGCCGCCGGCGTGGCCTCCGCGGAACTGGTCGCGCACCGGGATACCTGGGAGTGGCTCGCTGCCCTGGCCGTCGACCACAGCCACTTCCGCACCCCGCCTGCTGTCGAGGACATCAAGGAGGGCCGCGTCCAGACGGTCCTGTCCGGACGTTCCCTCATCTCCCTGCTGATCGAGCTGTGGAACACCCGCTCCACCGCCACCCCGCTGGAGGGCGATTGGGCGCTGGCCATGACCTCCTACAACCGCATTGCAGCCGAACTCGCTGGCGTCGCCGGGCAAGGTGAAACCATCCGCATCGTCCTGGACGACGGTCTCCCTCAAGGTGCCGACGACTGACCAGCAGTGCACGCCAACGGACAGACGAAGGCCGCCCGGATCGATCCGGGCGGCCTCCGCGGACCCTGAGTACCTGGACGCGGGGCCAGCGCGTCCCCCGTCTGGAGCAGCCCGCCGGACGTGCTGCTGATTTCCGCTCCGATACTCCCCTGATGGGGCTTCGTGAAATCGGCTCTGACCGCGATTCCGTGAATGATCTTTGTGCTGCGGCAGGCTGCCGCCGAATCGGTCTCACCTCTCGACCGCGCTGCCGAAGTGGCACGTCGTCTGCCCGGCTGTCGGCCCGATGTTTCCCCCGTCACGGTGTGCGGTGCAGGCGGCTTGACGCCTTGTGGTTCCGGAGCGGCAGCGCGGGCGAGCGCCGGATTACCGGTGAGGCGCTTGCCTTCGGCAGGATGGGCGCATGACCGAGATCCGCACATCCCGTCTCCTCCTGCGCCGCTGGCACGACGACGACCTCGCGCCGATGGCGGACATCAACGCGGACCCGCGGGTTATGCGCTGGATCGACGACGGCTCGGTGCGCGACCTGGACCACACGGTGGAGGCCATCGAGCGGTGGGAGGAGGAGTGGGACGAGGAGGGCTTCGGCCTCTTCGCCGTCGAGCTGCTGGCCTCGGGCGAATTGATCGGCTTCACGGGACTGTCCGTGCCCGAGTTCCTGCCGGAGGTGATGCCCGCCGTGGCGATCAGCTGGCGGCTCGGCTCACAGTTCTGGGGCCAGGGATACGCGTCCGAAGCCGCGCATGCCTCGCTGGAGTTCGCGCTCCAGGACCGCGGCCTGGACCGCGTCATCAGCATCAACCAGGTGGGGGACAACGCCTCCGAGAACGTCATCCGCAAGCTCGGCATGGTGCCCGAGCGGGAGACGACACACCCGGTGTACGGCTACCCGCTGCGCGTTCACGCCATCGATCTCACCGAGTTCCAGGCGTGAACCGGCCGAGCCGTCGATCATCACAAGACAGCCGACCACTGTCCCTACGTCCCTGAGCGCATTGATCGCGACAGCACGGACACCGAGGGACGGACGGTGTCTTCCCGTCGCTGACCCACGCTTGCAAGGAACCGCGGACAGAGCCGTGAAATCGGCTCTGTCCGCGGTTCCGTGAATCCCCAGGTCAGATGCGGGAACGGGGGATCGTTTCAGCAGGGTGTTTCCTGCCATGGCGACGAGCAAGACGGTCGAGGACGTGCTGTTTCCCGGGATCGATGTGCGAGTGGAGCGCGTCAGTGACTCCTCCGGCGGCATGGTGGTGGAGGCGGTGTCCACCAGCCGTCCGGGCCGGTGCCCGGACTGCCGGAAACCGGTGAGGCGTGTCCACGGCTCGTACCAACGCACCCTGGCTGAGTGGCCGTTGGGCTCGCGCCGGGTCGTGGTGCGGCTCCGGGTTCGCAGGTATTTCTGCGACCGTGGGAGCTGTTCTCGCAGGACGTTTGTCGAGCAGGTTGGCGGGCTGACCGAACGGCGCCGCCGGTCGAGCGTGCGGGCTGACGGGCCGGCTGCGGTCGATCGCGGTCGAGCTGTGTGGCCGTCCGGCCGCGCGGCTGTGTCACCGTCTGCGGCTGGGCGCGGGCCGGACCCGGCTGCTGCGGCTGCTGAAGGCGCCGGCGGTGCCGGACCGCGCTCCGCGGGTACTGGGGGTGGATGAGTTCGCCTTCCGCAAGGGCTGTACCTATGGCACCGTGCTGGTCGACGTCGAGGCCGGCCGGGTCGTGGATGTGCTGCCCGACCGCACCTCGGAGACGTTCGCGGCCTGGCTGGCCGGGCATCCCGGTGCCGAGATCATCTGCCGCGACCGGGCCACTGCCTACACCAAGGCGGTCAAGGAGGCCGCCCCGGGCGCCCTGGAAATCGCCGATCGATGGCATTTGCTCCAGAACCTGTCCGCCGCGGTGGAGAAGACCTGCCATCAGCACCGCAACTGCCTGCGCAAACACACCGAGGAGGAGACAGAGACGGCGACGAATGTGCCGGAGCCGCAACCGATGCTGTTACCGCCCGCCGAGCTGCCCCGCACGCAGATCATCGAACGGACCCGCCACCGCTACGAGGACATCCACCGCCTGCTGGAGCAGGGCTGGACGATCAGCGCCATCGCCCGGCGGCTGAACCTCGACCGCAAGACTGTGCGCCGTTTCCGCGACACCGACCTCGATCAGCTGCTGGTCTCCGCCCGCGACCGTCGGCCCAACGGCGTCCTGGAGCCGTTCAAGGCGTATCTCAACGCCCGCTTCACCGAAGCGCAGGGCCAGGTCAGCGGCACCCGCCTCTTCCTGGAGATCCGCGAACGCGGCTACCTCGGCAGCCGCCAGGTCGTCCGCAAGCACCTCGCCGTCCTGCGCGCGGGCACCGCCGAACCCGTCCGGGCCGACATCCCCAGCCCTCGGAAGATCACCTCGTGGATCATGCGCCCGCGCGACACGCTCACCGACAGCCAGGAGGAGCGGCTGCTTCAGGTCCGGCTCGCCTGCCCGGACATCACCCGGGCCTGCGACCTGGCCCGCGCGTTCGCCGATCTGGTGCGTCACCGGCGCGGATACCTGCTCCAGCAGTGGATCCGCCAGGCCGAGCAGGACGCTCCGAAGCCGATGAGCGGATTCGCCGGCTTCCTCTGTCGGGACCTCAACGCCGTCACCGCCGGCCTCACCCTGCCGTGGAGTTCCGGAGTCGTCGAGGGACATGTAAACCGGGTGAAAACGCTCAAGCGCGCCATGTATGGCCGGGCCTCTTTCGAACTGCTCCGGACCCGCATCCTCACCCAGCCGTGAGCCGGCGAAGGCATGCCGTCAGGCGATCAGACGCCGATCCTGAGGATCGAAGCACACCAGGCCCGACGTCCGTGCCAGGTCGGCGGCAAACGAGGCGACCTCCTGATACTTGCTGAAGACCATGCCGAAATAGAACAGTGGACCGCTCGCATTGTTGATCAAAGGGCCGTCCGACCACGGACTCGCGTCCTCGTCCTCATCGTCGGCACTCAAATCGGGCCATCGAGCCACCAGCCCTTCGATGTACTGCCTGATACGCGGAGTCGGGGGCTCGCTCGCGCCTCCCGTGAACCTGCCGTACAGATCCTCGAAGACCTCAAGTGCCGCTGCGTCGCCCGCGGGTCTCGGGCCGTGCCAGACAGCCAAGTCGTAGCTCATGGCCGCATTGTGCTCGTGCCCACTGACAGCCCTGAAACCAGGTGCACACACTTCAGTGGTTCATCACGGAACCGCGGACAGAGCCAGATTCAAATAGCCCCATCAATTGTCGCGGATGCTGCGGCGAGGAGGCCGGGCAAGGCGCGCTCGAGGGCGGTGTACCGGGCCGCGCGGAAGTCCGCCCGCGCACTCGCCGTCTCCTGCACCAGCCGCGCCAATGGCACGGGAGCGGCGGACGGGAGCCGGGGAAGAGCGTCCTCACGGGGGGTGGCCGGGTCGCCCGCGCCGGGTGCGGCGGCGGCCGGTGGGGCTGCGCTTGCCGTGAATGTTATTCGCCCTGGTCGGAGGCGCGCGCCGAGACGAGCGGTCGTCGGCCTCGTTGGTGGAGTCGACGCTCTCGCGTAGCCGGTAGTCCACGCGTCATGATCCAGCGGGCCTTCTGCCGCGCAAAGCAGCGGTCGGCCCCGGGGTGCGGACCAGCCCGTGGCGCTCGCCCTCGACGTGAGCCGGGCAACGGTTTCCTGGCTGTCAGGCTGGGTACTCCGGACGAGGCACCGCGGGGACGCGCAGCACGTCCACTGCTACCGGCAGGAGAAGGGGCCGGACAGGGCGGCACGTTCTGCACGCCGATGGGCCGCAACGGCTGACCGCTCCTGGTGCGCGGTCGGGTGAGCCGATGGGAGCCTTCGCCATGGAAGCGACGATCACGATCACGGTTGACGGCGAGAAGCGAACTGCGACGGTGGACACTCGTGTGACCTTGCTCGATCTGCTACGCGAGTACTTGCGGACGGCGGCGCCGAAGAAGGGTTGCGACCACGGCCAGTGCGGGTCGTGCACGGTTCTGCTCGACGGCCGACGCGTCACGTCGTGCCTGGCCTTCGCGGTCCAGCATGACGGCGCGGAGATCATCACTGCCGCGGGGCTCGGCACGGAGGATGCACTCCATCCGATGCAGCGTGCGTTCCTGGACCACGACGGGTTTCAGTGCGGGTACTGCACCCCGGGTCAGGTCTGCTCGGCTGTCGGGATGCTCACGGAGCTGGAGGCCGGCTGGCCGAGCCACGTGACGCCCGACGTCGGGTCGGCGCCCGAGCGGACGCCAGCGGAGATCCGCGAGCGGATGAGCGGCAACCTCTGCCGCTGCGGAGCGTACGTGAACATCGTCGCTGCGATCGAGCAGGGGGCGGCACGGTGAAGGCGTTCGACTTCGAGCGGGCGAGCGACGCGCAGGCCGCGGTGGCGCTCGTCGCAGGCCGGCCCAGTGCCGCGTTCCTCGGCGGCGGCACGAACCTCGTCGACCACATGAAGCTTGGGATCGCCGCTCCGGAGCTGCTGGTGGACGTCACCCGGCTGCCGTTCGACTTCGTCGAGGAGCGCGACGGGGGACTGCGCATCGGCGCTACCGTGCGCAACTCGGACCTGTCGGCGCACCCTGCGGTGCGCGAGCGCTATCCCGTGCTCGCGGAGGCGCTGGTGGCGGGCGCCTCCGGCCAGCTGCGCAACCTGGCGACCACCGGCGGCAACCTGTTGCAGCGCACACGCTGCGTGTACTTCCAAGATCGCACCACCCCGTGCAACAAGCGCGCGCCTGGCTCGGGCTGCTCGGCGATCGGCGGCTACTCGCGCGAGTTGGCCATTCTCGGCGTCTCCGACCACTGCATCGCCACCCACCCGTCCGACATGGCCGTGGCCATGATGGCGCTGGACGCGGTGGTACAGGTGCAGGGGCCACAGGGAACCCGCGGCGTCCCCATCCACGATCTCTATCGGCTTCCCGGGGATGCCCCGGAGCGGGACACGACGCTTGCCCAGGGCGAGCTGATCACCGCGGTCGACCTGCCTCCTGTGGCCGGGCGCTCGGCCTACCGCAAGGTCCGGGACCGGGCCTCCTACGCGTTCGCGCTGGTCTCCGTCGCCGCCGTGCTCGATCTCGCCGGTGACACGATCGAGGACGTGCGGATCGCGCTCGGCGGAGTCGCCCACAAGCCGTGGCGCGCGTCGGTGGCCGAGGCACGGCTGCGCGGCGGCCCGGCCACCGAGGAGGCGTTCCGCGCCGCGGCCGAGGCGGAGCTCGAGGCGGCGACACCGACCGAAGACAACGCGTTCAAGGTGCCGCTGGCGCTGCGCACGACCGTCGCCGTACTGCGCGACCTGAGCGAGCGGAGGTAGCCGATGGCCACCGTCCAGCAGCGCGAAATCGGCACCGACCGCGAGCGGCGCGACGGTCCGGCGAAGGTGACCGGCACCGCGCCCTACGCCGCCGAACACCCGTTCACCGCTCCCGCCCATGCGCACCCCGTGCAGGCCACCGTGGCCCGCGGCACGATCACCGCGATCGACACGGAGGCCGCGTCCGTCGTCCCCGGCGTGCTCGCGATCCTCACGCACGAGAACGCCGAGCGCCTCACCTCCGACGAGGACAAGGAGTTCTGGGTCCTGCAGTCGCCGGAGGTGTTCTTCCGCGGCCAGTTCGCTGCCGTGGTCGTCGCCGACAGCGCGGAGGCAGCGCGCGAAGCGGCCGAGTTGATCGAGGTCTCCTACGACGAGCAGGACCACGACGTCGTCCTGCGCACCGACCACCCCGACCTCTACGCGCCCGAGCAGGTCAACCCGACCTATCCCACGGACACCGAGGACGGCGACGTCGAGGCCGGCCTCGCATCCGCCGCCGCGACCATCGACGCCACCTACACCACGCCCGCGTACCACAACAACCCGATGGAGCCGCACACCACAGTGGCCCGCTGGGACGTGGCAACCCGGCACCTCACCCTGCACGACTCGACGCAGAGCGTCCACGGTGTGCGGGAGCTGATCGCGCCCCTGTTCGGCTTGGAGGTCGAGCAGGTGAGTGTGATCGCGCCGCACATCGGCGGCGGCTTCGGTTCCAAGGGCACGCCGCACGCGCACGACGTCCTGGCCTGTCTGGCCGCCCGCGCCACCCCGGGCCGGGATATCAAGCTGCCGCTGACTCGGCAGATGCTGTTCTCCGTGACCGGCTACCGCACCCCGACCGTGCAGCGGCTGCGGCTCGCCGCCGACGCGGAAGGGCACCTGCTCGCGCTCGTCCACGACGTCTGGGAGCAGACCTCGCGGGTCAAGGAGTTCGCCGAGCAGACCGCCGTCGCGAGCCGGGTGATGTATGCCTCGCGGGCACGGCGGACCTCGCACCGGCTCGCGCCGCTGGACGTGCCGATCCCGTCCTGGATGCGCGCGCCGGGCGAGAATCCTGGCATGTACGCCGGCGAGTGCGCGATCGACGAGCTGGCGATCGCGCTCGGAATGGACCCGGTCGAGCTCCGCGTCCGCAACGAGCCGGACGTGGACCCCCAAACCGGCAAGCCCTACTCGAGCCGCAACCTCGTGGCCTGCTTGCGCCTTGGTGCCGAGCGGTTCGGCTGGGCCGACCGCGAGCACGCGCCGTCGCGCAAGCCCGGCCCGGGCGGCGGGCTGGCCGGCACCGGCGTCGCCGCCTCCACATATCCGGTCCACCGCCTGCCGGGCTCCGAGGCGGCCATCGACGTCATGCCCGACGGCCGCTACCGCGTGCGCATCGGCGCCGTCGACCTCGGCACGGGCACGTGGACCGCGCTCGCGCAGGTCGCAGCGGAGGCGCTGGCCGTACCGCTCGAGCAGATCGACCTGCGGATCGGCGACACATCACTGCCGCACGCGTCCGTCGCGGGCGGCTCGTCGGGCATCACGACCTGGGGGACCGCGATCTACGACGCGGCCGGCAATCTGCGCGACCGGCACGGCCATCGCCCCGACCCCGGCGCCTCTGCCGCAGGCAGCACCGGCGACAACGAGGCCGCGGAGCATTACGCCATGCACGCGTTCGGCGCCCAGTTCGTGGCGGTCGAGGTCGATCCCGACACGGGCGAGATCACCGTGCCGCGAGCGCTCGGTGTCTTCGCCGCCGGTCGTATCGTCAACCCCCGTACCGCGCGCTCGCAGTTTCTCGGGGGCATGACGATGGGCCTGTCCACGGCGCTTTGGGAGCAGAGCACGATGGACCCCGTGACCGGCCACTACGTCAATCACGACCTCGCCGAGTACCACGTCGCCACCTGCGCCGACATCCGCGACCTCGAGGCCGAATGGATCGAGGAGAACGACCCGCACGTGAATCCGATGGGCACCAAGGGCATCGGTGAAATCGGCATCGTCGGCACCGCCGCCGCGGTGGCCAACGCCATCCACAACGCAACCGGCCTCCGGATCCGCGACCTCCCGATCACCCCCGACAAGCTGCTGCACGCTGGCCTGTGACCCTGCGACTTGGCGTCGCACCACGACCTGATGGCGCCTGAGGCTGCCAATATTCCAATCAGGCTGCTGAGCTGGGTGTTTCCTGTGGATGGTGAGGCAGCCGGGGTGGCAGGGTGTGGTACTCGTTGAGCAGTCCGTCAAGTATCTGGCGGCGTCTGACCGTGGTAGCGGGCAGGAGGATGACGTTCGCGTCGTCGTCGGGTGCGGAGCGTCCCACACGTCGCATGGCATCTATCCGCCATCCGGCCCGAACAGCCCGTCCTGGAAGGCGACATCGGCCGACGGCTGCGGGCGCGGCGGGAGCCCGGCGGCCGATGTCGCCTTCCAGGAGCGTTGACCAGTGGCCAGCGGCCGCCCCTTCCTCCAGCAGCCGTCGGAAGACCTCAGCGGTCACCTCCACGTCCGGCATCGCCCGGTGCCGGTGCACCGGCTTGGGGATGCCGTAGTAGCGCAGCAGCTCTGCGGGTGCCGATAAATCGTCCACGCAGCTCAGGCCGCTCTACCTTCTTGGTCGGGCTGGTCCTCCCATTCGT
>NZ_NCSM01000100.1 GCF_002224125.1 Streptomyces sp. NBS 14/10 | reverse complement strand
GGACCAACGACATCAGCCATGGCGAACTGATCCGCACCAGCCCCGATCAGACCATGACCGTCGATCCCTGCAATCTGCAGTTGCTCTACCAGGGGCGCAGCCCCAACTCCGGCGGCGACTACGGCCTCCTGCCCTACCGTCCGGGTCTGCTGACACTGCAGCGCTGACGGCGTGACACGAGTCCGGCTCCGGTATGGAGCCTGCGTGGCGGGCTCGGCGGAAGGCCGAGCCCGCCCGGGTCACGCGACAACGTCACGCTCATACGGCGACGGAGCGCGGCGGCTGGCAACGCTCACCAGCCCGTGGGCCATCCCGTGATCGTGCACCACCTCGTACGGATGAAAGTGCACCAACGCTGATGCGGTGACGGGTGGGTGCCGGGAGTCTTCTGTCGTCGGTTTCGGGGTGACAGAGGGGCGGCTAGATGGTCTTGGACCCGCATCGCTGGTTGGAGTTGAGGCGGTTCCGCGGTCTGTACGAATCCGGCGCGATGAGCCTGCGGGAGATCGCGAAGGAGACCGGGCTGAACCGCCGCACGGTCACGAAGTACTTGTCGGGCGAGGCCCCGGTCGCGCCGCCGAAGCGGACGGCCGAGGGGCGGCAGCATCGACGGGTGGTCGATGAGGTCGCCCCGCTCGTCGACGCGATGCTCAAGTCGGAGATCTTGCTCAAGGCGTCGGTGATCCACGAGCGCCTGGCCTCGGAGTACGGGGTCACCATCAACTAACAGCGGGTCAAGATCTACCTTCAGGAGGCCCGGCCCCGGATCGCCGAGGAGCTCGGCATCAGCCCTGGCGAACTGGCCGGCCTGCACCGGCGGTTCGAGGTGGTCCCGGGCGCCCAGGCGCAAGTGGACTGGGGCGATGAGGGCAAAATCCTCGCTCACGCCGGGATCCCCAAGGTCTACTCGTTCCACATGACGCTGTCGTACTCACGCGATCCGTTCTGCTGCTTCACCACCAGCCAGGACCTGGCGAGCTTCTTCGACTGCCACCGGGCCGCGTTCGCGCACTTCGGCGGAGTGCCGATGACGATCGTCTACGACCGCACCAAGACCGTGGTGCGCCGGCACGTCGCCCCGGGCGAGGCGGTCCCGCTGCACCCGGAAGCCGTTGCGTTCGCCGGGCACTACGACTTCGACATCGACGTCTTGGCCGCCTACCGGCCCACCGGAAAGGGCCGGGTCGAGCGGCAGGTATTGATCGTCCGCGACCATGTGCTGACCGGGCGGGCTTTCTCCTCGATCGAGGAGATGAATGCCGCCTTCTCGGCCTGGGTGCCGCTGCGGCGGGCGAAGGTGCACGGCACCCACGGCGAGATCATCGGGCACCGGGCGGTGCGGGATCACGTGGCCCTGCGGCCGATGCCGCCGACTCCCTATGTGGTGGCCCAGCGGCATCTGCGGCACGTCGGCTGCGCGACAAGGTGCTCGACCACGACCCGCGGCACGTCCAGCGGGTCGTCCGGGAGGAACCGGCCGATGCAGCGCACGGTGCACATCTGGAGAGCGAACCCGAGCCGGCTGTGGTCCCCGCGCCGCTTCGCGATCAGATTGCGGTCCTCGTCGTCCAGGAAGAAGAACCGCTCCAGCTCCGGCCGGGTCGGCTCCTCGTTGAACTTGCCGTACGACGCCGCCTGCTCGTCGGTCAGGAACTCCACTGGCATGAGCGTGAGCTATCGGCGCCCAGAGCCGCTCAGGGATCTTCCGGCGAACATCGCCGCCGGGCCTGCCACTTGTGCTAGACGCCACGACCACCGGCTTAGCGTTAACCGCTGTACCGATGTTCCCCGAGGCCGAGGTTGCAGGAGACTCAGAGACGGGTCGCCGAGTGTCCCGGGCTGCGGCCGGGTATCGCGCAGAGGAGGGTCCCGCCAGGCGTCCGATCAGCTTGGACGGGCCGCGCGACGCTTCTGTCGGATTCGGGCTCACTCAAGGATTCAGCGGGTCCCGCGTGACCGCCTCGGTCACTTCGTCGTGAGCCGACCCAGCGGCGAGTCGTCCGTAAGGGTCGTAAGCATGTCCTTCCACGGGGCATCGCCGAGCCCCAGAGCGTGGCGCAGGAAGGCGGTCGCGGCTCGGTTGACGAGTGCGACGTGCTCCGGGTTCTCGTCGGTGGTCTCGGTCACCCCGTATCCCGACACACCCCCCAGGGAGTGTTCGGCGCCGTGCAGGACGAGCAGTGCCTTCTCCTGGGGGCTCTGGTGGTAACCGTCGCTCCACCAGTCGGGTTCGCGGGTGGTCATCGGGGAGTGGTCGTGGTCGCCGTAGACGATGAGTGCGGGCGTCGACATGAGCGCGAAGTCGGGGTTCATGGAGGGGAGCTGTTCGGCGGCCCAGGGGGTGAGGTCCTCCTGTCCGTGTCCGGCGAGGGCGAGCAGCACGCCGGCGCGTACGCGAGGGTCGCCCATATTCGGTCCCGGTCGCCCGTCGGCGTCGACGATGCGGGCGCCGAGCAGGGCGCTGGCAGTTGTGGCGCCCCAGGAGTGCCCGGCGACTGCGATGCGGTCGCGGTCCAAGCGCCCGGCCAGGCCGGGCAGTGCAGCCTCGAAGAGGTCGAGATGGTCGAGGATCGCAGTGAGGTCGTTGATGCGGTGGCGCCACATGTCGGGTACCCGCGGGTCGTCCTGTGGGATCGCGAGGGTGCGCGAGTCGAGGTGAGTGGGCTGGACGACGACGAAGCCGTGGGCCGCCCAGTGGTCGACGAGCGGGGCGTAGGCGGACATGCTCGAGCCGAAACCATGAGAGAACACGATGAGCGAGAGCCCGTCGCCGACGGCGGGCGCGGTGACTCGAACGTGGAGTTCGGTGCCGCGATCGGAGGTGGGAACGATGACCGGGGCGACGGACAGAACGGTAGTAGCGGTCACAGGGACGGGCCTTCCGGGATGAGACAGTAGGGGAACGGTTGTGGGCGTTGTGACGGGAGCGCGGACACAGCGCTCAGGCGTCGGTAGTGGCCCGGGAGCGGGTCAGATCGTCACGGCGGCACGCTGGATACGTGGGCGTCGACGCTGCGAGGGTGTGGTAATGGCGGGCGGTTGGTAGGCCATGGCCAGGGGACTGACGTCGGCCCCCGGGGAGACGATGGCGTCGATGGCGTCGAGGAGGTCGTCATCGAGGACGACCTCGGTACCGGCGAGCAGGTCGTCGAGGTGGTCCATCGTGCGTGGGCCGACCAGCGCCGATGTGACATCGGGGTGGGCGAGCACGAAGGCCATCGCCATGTGGGCCAGGGAAATACCGGCCTGGTCGGCGAGCGGGACGAGGGCTTCGACCGCGTCGAGGCGTCGCTCGTTGCTCATGTGCGCGAACCCGTAGGTGGTGCGGTGAGTGTCGCTCTGCCGGCCCTTGCGGTAGCGCCCGGTGAGCATGCCGCCGGCGAGCGGGCTCCAGACGAACACGCCCATCCCGTAGCGGCGGCAGGTGGGTAGTACCTCGCGCTCGATGCCGCGGTCGAGGATGGAGTAGGGAGACTGTTCGGTGCGGAAGCGGGCGAGCCCACGGCGTTCGGCGACCCATTGGGCCTCGACGATCTCCGAGGCGGGGAACGTGGAGGTTCCGATGGCCCGGACCTTGCCGCTGCGCAGCAGGTCGGTCATCGCCGAGAGGGTTTCCTCGACGTCGACGTCGGGGTCGGGCCGGTGGATCTGGTAGAGATCGATGCGGTCGGTACCCAGACGCCGCAGCGAGTTCTCGACCTCGGTGATGATCCAGCGCCGCGAGTTGCCCCGCTGGTTTGGATCATCACCCATCGGGCCGTGGACCTTCGTGGCCAGCACGACATCGTCGCGACGTTCTCTCAGTGCCTTGCCAACGATCTCCTCGGACTCGCCGCGCGAGTACATGTCGGCGGTATCGATGACGTTGATGCCGGCGTCGAGCGCCCGGTGGATGATGCGGATCGCGTCGTCGTGGTCGGGGTTGCCCATCGCCCCGAACATCATGGCGCCGAGCGAGTAGGAGCTTACTCGAATCCCGGTACGTCCGAGATTGCGGTATTCCATTGTGGTCCTTCAGGGAGAGCGAGGTCGGGAGCGGGCTGCGTGGCCCGCGTTTCAGCGGTCGAGCTTGAGTGCGCCGTGGCCGACGTGGGTCGTCTCGGCGATGCTGCGGATCAGATTCAGCAGGTCCTCGTGTAGGCGGTCGGTCATGCGGCCCTCGGCGACGCCGCGTTCGAAGGCTCGGTTGACGCCTCTGATCGCCGCACGACCGGCGACCTCGAACGGGTCCTCCTGGTCGGTGCCGTCAAAGGGGAACTCGGCCCCGGCGATCCGGCGCGACACCTCGACCTCGGCCAAGGCGACGACGCCGGGATTGGCAAGCGCCATCGCGCGGGTCAGCGTCGCCTCCTCGTGGTCGAGGTGGTCACGCAGGTCGCGCCACCACTTGTCGACGAGCTCGACGAAGTCGACGGATGGATCGTCGTAGTAGAGCGCGATGAGTCGCTGCTCGCGTTCGGCCGGCCACTCGGTGATGAAGTCGAGCTTGGAGGGGAAGTAGCCCGTCACCGTCCGCGGGGCGACGTCGGCGGCCTCGGCGATGTCGGCGATGGTCGTCCCCTCATAGCCATGCTCGACGAACAGTCGTAGGGCCGTGTGCAAGATGTGGCGCCGACGGCGCGCCTTGCTCCGCTCCCGCAATCCGGGAACGTCTTTTGTCGTCATCGTGCCTTCTCCCCCGTCGCTCGCCGCTGTGCGATTCTTGCCAACCGCAGCATACATGCCTCACGCAGCATAGATGCCTCCTTGTGTAATTTTGCTGTCGGTGGCAGGATTTTTGTTGGTGACGGTGTGACGATGTGTCCGCGCGGACGGCCACCACCTGCGGACCGTGCATAGGAGATGGTCTTGAACACTGCATACGCCGACGCATTCGGTCTCCCGGTCGGTGATCCGACGCCGATCCTGAGCTGGAGCCCCGTCGTCCTCGACGTCCCGAACAGGCCCGTCCAGCTAGAGGTCAAGGTCACGGCGCCCGCGACAGGCGTCGGGCTCCCGGTCGTTGTGTTCTCCCACGGTCACGGCGCCGCGAACTTCCTGTCCTCGCTGCGTGGTTATGGCCCACTCGTGGACTTCTGGGCCGCCCACGGGTTCGTCGTCGTCCAGCCGACACACCTCGACTCCACCGTGCTTGGACTGCGCGAGCAAGCCCTGCCCGACGCGCCTCTCTTCTGGCGCGATCGCGCCCTCGACGTGCACGTCATCCTGGACCGCCTGCCGGAGGTTCTCAGCGCCGTCCCCGGCTTGCCGGAACGCGTCGACACCAGCAGAATCGCGGCAGTCGGTCACTCGCTGGGCGGCCACACGGTGTCGCTACTGATGGGCATGCAAGTCCTGGAGCCACAGGACCCTCGGGAGAAGGATCTGTCGGACCCACGACTGAAAGCAGGTGTCGTCATCGGGGCTCCCGGCGTCGCCGACGAGCACTTCGGCCCGTGGGCCGCCGAGCACTACCCGTCGCTGCGGTACTTGAACTTCGCGACGATGACCGGCACCACGCTGGTCGTGGCCGGCGACGAGGATCTGAACCCGAACTTCTCCAGCCGCCTGAGCTACCGGTGGGACGCCTACACGCACAGTCCGGGCGGTAACAAGACGCTGCTCACAATGCTGGGGGCCGGGCACCTGTTTGGCGGGATCTCCGGCTACGACGCGGCCGAGACCTCGGACGAGAATCCGGCCCGCGTCGCCGCACTCCGTGCACTGGTCCTGTCCTACCTCCGTTCCCAACTTCTCGGCGACCGGTCCTGGGAGACGGCGGTCAACCTGCTCCCGTCCCTGCCGATACTTGCCGCCACGGTGGAAGCCAAATGAGTACGCGACGTCGGCCTAACCGAGGCGCGAAGAGGAGCAGACTGTGAACATCGCCGTCCTCGGAACCGGCAGAGTCGGCTCGACGCTGGGCGCACGCCTGACATCACGAGGTCACCGTGTGCTTTACGGATCCCGTACACCCACGGGACCCGACCAGTTCGACCACCGCAACGCCGTCACCTCCTCCGATCTCATCGTCACCGCCCTGCCCGGCAACGACGTGCTCGGCGTCCTGAGCGAGATCGGGGACGAAGTGCTGGGCGACAAGATCCTGCTCGACCCCTCGGCGACGGTCACCCCGCAGACCTCCGCAGCGCACACTGGCGACGGGGTGGCCGTCCGAGTTCAGACACGGTTCCCGCGGACACGCGTGGTGAAGGCCCTTAACACGATGAACTTCGCCATCATGGTCGACCCGCTCACGTCGGTCCCTGCGGCCACCGTCTTCGTCAGTGGTGACGATGTCGCAGCGAAGACGGTGATCATCGGCCTGCTCGGCGACCTGGGCTGGCCCGATGCCAGCATCATCGACCTGGGCGGCATCGACACGGCCGCCGCGACCGAACAAATCGGGTCGCTGTACTTCGCGATAGCGCGAGCTCTTGGCGACACAAGGTTCAACCTCGCGGTGTCGCGGTGACGGGGGCAGCGCTGGGTCGCGGACCCGGTATGAGGGGAGACGTGCTGTGAGCCTGCTAGGCAACCACGGTCGCACGCTGGCCGCGTTCGATCGAACGGTCCGTCTCGTCCGGGCCGACCAGTGGGACAACCCGACCCCGTGCACTGAGTGGACTGTCCGCGACGTGGTCAACCACATTGTCTCCGAACAGCTCTGGGTACCGCACCTGCTCGACGGCGCCACTCTCGCCGAGGTGGGCGACCGATACGCCGGTGATGTCCTGGGCCGGGATCCGGTGCGCGCATGGTCGGAGGCCTCGACGAACGCACGAAGAGCGTGGACCGAGGAGGGAGCGACCAAACGTACGGTGCACCTGTCCTTCGGTGAATCCGACGCCTCCCTCTACGGCTGGCAGATGACTACGGACCTCGCCGTGCACGCGTGGGATGTCGCGGTCGGTATCGGCATCCCTCAGCCGATCGAGGACGACGTCGCCGAGGAGCTGATCCCCATCGCTCGCCCGATGATCGAAGCGGCGCAGGGCACCGGAATCCTGGCGCCACCGGTCGAGATACCAGACACAGCGTCCGCAGCGGACCGAATTATCGCGCTCTGCGGTCGCAGCCCCCGCTGAGCTTGTCCTTTAACCTCCGTCCCGACTCTGACGCTCCCTTTTTATGGGGTGATCATGACGGGCTGATGCGACACACTGGTTCGATGCGGCACGATGATGAAGAGCCTTTGTCCGGCGGCAACGTCAGTGATGGTGTCGTTCGCGTCGGGAACACCGTTCGCCGTCCGGCCGGACCATGGACTCCCGCTGTGCATGCCCTGCTTGCCCACCTGCATGAGGTGGAATTCGGCGCGGCGCCTCGCCCACTCGGCATTGACGATCAGGGGCGTGAGGTCCTGACCTTCATACCGGGAGATGTGGTCTGGCCCGACCGGTTCTCGCTGATGGAACCCGCTCGACAACTGGCTCGCGTTGCACGGCTGATCCGGGACTTCCACGACGCCGTGCAGGACTTCACGCCGCCGTCCGATGCGCAGTGGCAGACGCTGATCCCCGCTGAGGGCAGTGACATCATCGCCCATAACGACCTGGCCCCTTGGAACCTCGTGGTCGCAGACGAGGCACGGTGGGCCTTCATCGACTGGGACACTGCAGGTCCCGGCTCGCGCCTGTGGGATGTCGCATACGCCATTCACGGGTTCATCCCGCTGTCCGCGCATCCGGCCTGGCAGAGCCCGGACGCGGCGGACCGACTGCGAGTCTTCGCCGACGCCTACGGTCTCGCTGAGTCCGAGCGTCGTCGGTTGGTCCCTGTGCTGGGGCGCCGTACGCGTTCCATGCACGACTTCCTGCGCGACCAGGCAGCCCAAGGAGCCCAGCCCTGGGCAAGGCTGTGGGCTGAAGGCCATGGCGACGCGTGGCGAAACGACGCCGAATACATCGAGCAACGCGAAGACCAGTGGATGCAGGCTCTGCTCGCTGGCTGAGGCATCAGTGCCCGTGCCTGGCTCCCGGCGTCGGACGACATCTCGAACTGGATCACTCAACTGGGCATTCGCCGGACATTGAAGCGGCCTTCGTCTGATCATGTGCTCCGACCAAGGTGCACCGATCAAGACGAAGGCCGTGAGGGTGAGTCTGCTGCCTGACACCGGTCCCAGGGAGGCGTTCGCGCAAGCGTCACGCTTCCGGGAGGACTTATTCGACTGCCTGACCGCGCGCGGGGACGAACTGTTCGACCTCGTGGACGCGTTGCTGTGCGCGGACGGTCCGGTGACCTCGCCGGTCGACCTGACGCTGCTGGCCGAACACCGGCGCGGGCACGGCGCGATGTACGAGGCACTGAACCACGGGAGTGTGGACGTGCCCCGGCTGCGGCAGGTGCTGGCCAGTCTGCCGATGCCGCGGGCCGCCGACGGCCCGTAGCGCTTCAAAAAGTGTTCATAGCTGTGAGCTGGGGTGTCGTCGGGTCGTCAGGCTGTTCGGTGGTACTCGTTGATGAGTCCGGCCACGGCTTGGCGGCGTTCGATCCGCGCTGTCGGCAGTGGGATGATGTTCGGGTCGTCGAGGGGCGCGAGCTGGTCGCGGGCTTGGTGGGGCCGATGGGTG
>NZ_NCSM01000010.1:230850-254229 GCF_002224125.1 Streptomyces sp. NBS 14/10 | reverse complement strand
GACCTGTCCAACGCCCTCGACTGACGACCGCCGGCCTTCGCCGGCCCACAGACCCGGGGAGCCGACTTCCCCCCGGCTTCCCGTACCGATGGCCCCGCCGCTGCCCTGCGGCGGGGCCATCGGCTTTCCGGGCGAGGCCGTCCCATCGACGCCCCCGAGGTGCGCGGTGCCGCGAACCGCGTGTCCTCGATACTCGGAGTGGCGCCGGGCCCGCCGCCGTGCAGAGGTCTGGAGCACCAGGTGGACCGCGTCGGTGTTGCGCCCGATCGAGCAGCCCGGCGGCGGCCCGGGACCTTGCCGTCGATCCGGCGGCCGCGAGGACTGGTGACGCGCGGTGCGCCGACTGGACATCCGCCGACCGCCGCAGGGCGAGCTGACCGAGGCCGAGCGGGCCGTCGTCGGCGAGCGGCAACCTGGACGTGCCGCTCTCGGTGACCCCGTCCGCAAGGGCCAGCCCGCGGCTCAGATCCGTACCGCTCTTCACCCTCGGCCAGCGGTCCAGGCGGGAATCAGTGCATCGGGCACGGGATCGTCGGGCGGGTCCGATTCGCGCTGCACGCGACCACCTGGACCGAGGCGAATCCGGTACCGCGCAGATACCACCCGCCGACGACGTCTCCGCCCCAGCTGAGCCGGTCTTCCGCGGTGGCGAAGCGTTCGGCTTGTCGGGCGGGGTTCTTGTCGTGGGCGGTCATGAAGGACGGTGTTAGGCCGGTGACCTGGTCTCGGTACCAGGCAGAAGCCTTGTCCGGCGCTTCGAAGGTCGCCTTGATCGTTCTGGCTGGGCGTAGCAGCCAGTGCGCTACCTCCAGGGGTGGTACGTCACTTGCCATGAAGGCGGGGCTAGCGGCTGCGATCTGTTTCCACTCCTGGGGCGGGATGTTGTGGCTGCTGAGGTGGGGTGGCCGACGCGCCGATTCGTCGTCGTAGGTTCGGCGTTCTCCGCTCCAGCGGTAGCAGTGCCAGTGGTCGGGCTTGGGGGGTGCCGTCATGATGGGGCTCCTGCGTGGTGGGGAGCGGCCCCGCCCTGCGGCGGGGGCTGTCCAAGGGCGGGGCCGCGGTCTGCCTATGGCGCCTGGCGTGGGCTACCTCGCGTACTGGCGCCCGTCGTCCGAGTCGCCAGGCGTCTGCCCGCCCGGTGTCGGGGCGTCGGTGTCGGGCATGGTGTCTCGGTCGCCCGGGTCGTGGCGGGCGGTGTGTTGTAATCGCACTGGTCCTCCTGTGAGTTGGGGTGTCCCCGCGCGGTTTCGCGGTCCTCGTCCCGGCCACTGGCCTGCAAGCGGAAGGCTGGGGCGAGGGGTCTGTGGGGTGGGCCGCTGGCCCATGCGACGGGCGTCCGGTACGGGGCGGGTCCGGATCAGCAGCGGCCCACCGGTCTAGGTGGCGTCCGCCTTGTGGCAGTCGCAGTCACAGCGGACGGTGAAGATGAGCAGTCCGCGGGTGGCGGGCGGTACCGGCGTCAGCCGGACTTCGCCCGGTCCCTCGCAGTAGGCGTGGATCTCGTCGGGCGTGGTGTCGGGCTCGGCGGTGTACAGCGCGCAGTACGGGGACATCCGCCGGGTGCCGACGGGGACGGTCACCTCGTCTGCCTCTCGCGCTGCAGGGTGACGAGCACGGCGTACAGGTCGGGATCGGGGTGCGGCCAGCGGCGGTTGCACTCCGGGCACAGGTGCCGCAGACAGCCGGGCCCAGAGGCTGACGCGCGCAGCACGGTGATCGGTTCGCGGGTGGGCTTGTCGCAGCGATAGCAGCACTCGGTCACCGGGTGGCCCCTTCACGTGGGCCGAGCGCCGCGCTCGTGGCGATCTTCAGCGCGGCGAGGAGAGCCGTCGGGTCAGTGAGATGCCGGGCGTGCCGGGGCGGTACGCGCCAGTGGACGCCGGCCCCGGTCGTACGGGCCACCGGTGGCACCTCGATGTAGGCGGTCGCTCCCCACACCTCGACGGACGGCAGCAGCCTCATGTCCCACTCGGCGGCCGCGCCCGGCTCGATCAGCCAGTACAGCACCCCGTCGAAAGGGTTCTCGATGACCGCGCCCGTAGCTCCGCCGAGCGATTTCAGGGCCGGTCTGCCAATGAAGCGCGAGACGCGCACGACGTCCCACGCTCGGCCGGCGGGCTGCAACTGCGCGCTACGGCCGCTCGGCGGCGACCACGGCAACACTTCGGTACCCATGACTCACACGCCCCCTTCCCGATTACGGGTAGTGAGGAGACAGAACCGTGCGTCATGCTGTGTCGGCCAGTGTTGACCCGTGAGGTGCATACACGTATGCGGCAGGCGCATAGAGGCAGCGGGCGGCAGTGAGACTCAGGTACCAACAGGGGTGGACATGAACTGGTCTTCGCAGGTAATTCGGGACGCCGCCCGCCAAGGCGACTACGGGCGGGTCGTCAGCCTGGCGCGCCGTGACGCAGGCGTCTCCCAACGTCAGCTCGGCGATGCCTGCGGGATCAGCCAGTCCGCCGTTTCTCGTCTCGAAGGACGCGGCACAGCCGCATACGACATGACCATTCTGGCAAGAGCCGCCACGCACCTACACTTTCCCCCGCGTCTGGTCGGCCTCGCCGATCACACAGCGGCGCATGCCGCCGAGAACGGACAGCACGACGTGCACCGGCGCAACTTCCTCGCGGGGACCGCTGCCATCGCCGCCGCCCCGGCCCTGGCAGTCCTTCACGCTCAGCCTGCGGACGCGCGACAGGCCGCAACACTGCGCGTTGCCACCACAGCCTTCCGCCGCCTGGACGCCGCCACCTCATCACGGCACCTTTCCGAGCCGGTCCTGGCTCATCTGCGACTCACCCAGACCGTCACCGCTGAAGCCGAATCCCCTGAGCAGCGGGCCTGCCTGGCGGCTGTGGGCAGCGAAGCGGCCTCCCTCGCCGGGTGGCTGGCCTGGGACATGAACGACATCGGGTCGGCACGCACCTGGTACGGCACGGCCATCAAGGCCGCGCGCGCATCCGGCGATCGACTGCTCACCGCATACCAGCTCGGCAGTCTTGCCGGATTCGAGGCCGACGCCGGGAACGCTGCCCAGGGGCTCGCTCTCGTCCACCGGGCTCGTCACCAACTGGGAGCGGATGCACCGGCCATCGCCTCCGCATGGCTCGGCACGGTCGAAGCACTCGCGCACGCGGTAGCTGGGGATCGAGTCACTGCCGACGCCGTGCTGGAGCAAGCCGCCCGCCATACGGAGGCGGTTCCGGACGAGCAGCCGCCGCCCTGGCCCTGGGTCTTCAGCTTCACGCCCAGCAAGGTGGCGGCGGCCAGACTGACCTGTGGCGCGCGACTGGGGATCCCAGAGTGGGTCTCCGCATCACAGGACGCCGCTACCGCCGCCTTGGCTTCAGGGCACGAGAAACAACGCGCGCTGCTTGCTCTTGACCTGGCCGCGGCGCATATGGCCGAGGGACGGCTGGACGGGGCATTCGCACTGGCTGCGCGGGCACTTGAGATGGGGGTGCGGTACCGCTCGGGCCGGGTCATAGAGCGTGCCCGCAGCCTCCGGCGCGGCTACACGTCGCCGACCCCGCCCCGGGTCGTCAGGGACTTTGACGAGCGGCTGCACGGCATCTACCTGTAAGCACTGTGGAAGGAGAGCGACATATGCGAGTGGGGATCACTGGCCACCGCGGGCTGCCGGCCGAGACGGAGCAACTGGTCCGTGAGGCCTTGCGCGAGGAAGTGAAGCGGCACTCTCCGGAAGTGCTGGTCGGTGTCTCGTGCATCGCCGACGGCCCGGATGCCTGGCTCGCCGAGATGGTCCTGGAGGCTGGGGGAACACTGGAGGTCGTCGTGCCCGCAGAGCAGTACCGGGACGGCCTTCCCGAGGAGCACCACCAGTCCTATGACGAGCTCCTGCGCCAAGCGGTGGAAGTCCACCGCACGGGCATGGCGGCATCGGACTCCCAGGCGCACATGGCCGGTAGCGAGATCCTGGTGGGCGTAGTGGATGAACTGATCGCCGTATGGGACGGGCAGCCGGCCCGCGGATACGGCGGTACGGCCGACGTCGTGGCCTACGCCGAGCGTACTGGCGTCCGTACTCGCGTGATCTGGCCAGAGGGCGCTACTCGGGACTGAGCATGAGGCCAAGCAATGGGAAGGGACTCACGAACGTCAGCGAGTTGGTCGGCGCCGACGAATGGACCACCGTCGAGGGCCGCCCCTGCACCGGTAGGCCAGAGGCGGGGAGGGCCGCTGTCGCCGTCAACCGACGGCGACAGCGCGTGTCGGCCGTCATCCGCCGCCAGGCGCCCCGGCGCCGCCGTCGTAGACGGCCCGCGCGGTCAGGACCTCGTCCATATGCGTCTCCGCCCACTCCTTGACCGACCGCATCAGCCCGGCCAGGTTCTCGCCGAGCGGGGTGAGGGCGTAGTCCACCCGGACCGGCACGGACGGCGTGACCGTTCGCGTGACCAGACCGTCGCGCTCCAGATTGCGCAGGGTCTGGGTGAGCATCTTCTGGCTGACTCCGGCCAGTCGGCGCGACAGCTCGCCGTAGCGCATGGGGCCGTCGGCCAGGGCGGCGAGGGCGAGGCTGACCCATTTGTCGGCGATGCGGTCCAGGAGGTGCCGGGTGGGGCATTCGGCGATGAAGGCGTCGTAGGCGGCGCGGGCGTCGGCCCGGCGTTGGGCGGCGGTCCGGGTGGGCACGGTCACTCTCCTCGGCGTGGGTTGGGCACTTTCAGGTACGTACTTACCTCCGGAGAGCAACTCTCCCTACGTTGGGCACACATGGTCAACCCCGACCGAAGTGAGGAGCTGGGAACAATGACCGAGCGGACCGTGATGCGCGCCGCCGTGGTACGGACCTACGGCGGACCGGAGGCCATCGAGATCCCCGAGGTGCCGCTGCCCGAGCCGGGCCCCGGGCAGGTGCGGATCCGCGTGGCGGCGGCGACCGTCAACCCCGTGGACCTGCTGACCCGCGCCGGGACGCTGGTCGCGGCCGGCCGGATGGCGCCGCGCGCGCAGACCGGTCTTGGCTGGGACGTCGCGGGCGTGGTGGATGCCACCGGGCCCGGAGTACGGATGTTCGCCCCGGGCGACCCGGTGATCGGGCTGCGGGATCTGCTGGACGTCTCGCTGGGCAGCTACGCCGAGTACGTCGTCCTGGACGCGACGGCCGTGGCCCCGGCGCCGGAGGGCGTACCGGCGGCAGCGGCGGCGACGCTGCCGCTGAACGGCCTGACGGCCTGGCAGTCGCTGGACGCGCTGGACCTGCCGAGCGGAGCGACGCTGCTGGTGACGGGCGCGGCCGGCGCGGTCGGCGGGTTCGCGGTCGAACTGGCCGCGCTGCGCGGGCTGCGGGTGGTGGCCGTCGCGGGCGCGGCGGACGAGAAGCTGGTACGAAGGCTGGGCGCGGAGTGGTTCATCGCACGGGACGCACCGGACCTGGCGGCGGCGGTGCGGGCGGTCGTCCCGGGCGGCGTGGCGGGAGCCCTGGACGCGGCGGGCGCCGGGCTGCCTGCGCTCGCCGCCGTACGGAACAGGGGCGCGTTCGTCGCGGTGGCCGCCGACGCACCCGTCGGGCTGCGGGGCATTCGGTCGGCCAACCACTGGATCGCGGCGGACGGCACGACGCTGGGCCAGCTGTCCGCGCTGGCCGCCGCCGGCCGGCTGACCCTGCGGGTGGCCGACACCCTGCCCCTCGACCGGGCCCAGGAAGCCCACCGCCGCTTGGCGGTGGGCGGCCTGCGCGGGCGTCTGGTGCTCACGCCCTGATACGGCGCTACCCCTCCTCGTCCATCCCCGCCAGCACCAGCGGCAGCCTGGTCGCCCCGCCGTCGGTGACCCGGACCGGGACGCCCCAGTCCTGCTGGTGCACATGGCAGGCCGGGTACTCGTTGGCCGGGTCGTCGTCGCAGGAGGCCGCCATCGCGGAGACGTGCAGCACACCGTCCGTCACGCCATCCGCCAGCACCAGCTCGCGGTTCAGGTCCGTACCGGCCCCCTCGCCTCCCGCCAGCAGCTCGGGCGGGGTGGAGCTGACGAGCAGGCGGGTGGAGGGGCCGTAGCGGGTGTCGAGCTTCTGCCCGGCGGGGGCCTGGAAGACGACGTCGAGCCGCAGCGTCCCCGGGGCGATCTCGGTGGCGGCCCGCTGGGTGCGGTGGGCCACCGCCGCCACGCGTACGGCCTCCTCGGGCAGCCGCAGCCGGGTCAGCCGGTGCCGCGCCGACTCGACGACCACGATGTCGCCGTCCACCAGCACGGCGTCCGACGGCTCGCGCAGATCCGTGGCGAGGGTGCTGACCTCGCCGGACGCCGGATCGAAGCGGCGCAGCGCGTGGTTGTAGGTGTCCGAGACCGCGACCGAGCCGTCGGGCAGCGCGGTCACGCCCAGGGGGTGCTGGAACAGCGCCTGGTCGGCGGGGCCGTCGCGGTGGCCGAAGTCGAACAGCCCGGTGCCCACGGCCGTACGGACCGCGAAGCCACCCTGACCGTCGCGCTCGGCGTACCGCACCGCCGAGGTCTCGGAGTCCGCGATCCACAGCCGGTCCTCGGCCGCGGCCAGCCCGGACGGCTGGGCGAACCACGCCTCGGCGGCCGGCCCGTCGACCAGCCCCTCGTTCGTCGTCCCGGCGGCCGCGCGCACCGTCCCGTCCGCCGGGTCGTACGTCCACAGCTGGTGGACGCCCGCCATGGCGATCCACAGCCGGTCGGCGAACCAGGCCACGTCCCAGGGCGAGGACAGGTCGACCTCACGGGCGGGCCCGGCGGCCGGGGATCCCTGCCACCACTGCCGCCCGGTCCCGGCGACGGTCCGCACCTCGCCGGTCGCCAGGTCCAGGGCGCGCAGCGCGTGGTTGACCGTATCGGCGACGATCACCGTGCCGTCCGGCAGCAGCGCGAGACCCTGCGGCTCGCTGAACCGCACCCGGTCGGCGGGCCCGTCGACGAGCCCCCGCTCACCGGCCCCGATCCGCCGCAGCACGCTCTCACCGTCGGCCGCCAGCTCCACCAGCTGGTGCCGTGTGGTGTCCGAGACCAGGAAGGTGCCACCGGGCAGCAGCAGCGCCTTGCCCGGGAACCGCAGCTCGGTGGCGACCGGCTCCGGCGGCACGTACGGGCCGTCGCCGCGCCGCAGCGTGCCCTTGGCGCCGTGCTCGGCCTCCAGCTCGGCCACCAGCGTCTCGAGCGCGTGCGCATGCCCCTCGCCCGCGTGCTGGGCGACCACGTACCCCTCGGGGTCGACCACGACCAGCGTCGGCCAGGCCCGTACGGCGTACTGCTTCCAGGTGGCCAGCTCGGGGTCGTCGAGCACGGGGTGATGCACCTCATAGCGCTCGACGGCGTCGACGACCGCCTGGTGCTCGGCCTCGTGGACGAACTTCGGCGAGTGCACACCGACGATCACGACGGTGTCGCGGTGCTTCTCCTCCAGCTCACGCAGCTCGTCCAGGACGTGCAGGCAGTTCACACAGCAGAAGGTCCAGAAGTCCAGGATCACGATGCTGCCTCGGAAGTCCGCGAGGGACAGTTCCTTGCCGCCGGTGTTGATCCAGGTACGTCCTTGCAGCTCAGGGGCGCGGACACGGGCTCGCTTGCTCATGACGTCAAGAGTGCCACTCGTACGCCCGTGGGCGTCGGGTGCCCCTCGCGGGTCAGGCAGGCACGATGTCGTCATCGCGGCTCGTGTCCTTGGAGCTCACCTCCCACTCGAGCCCCTTCTTCTTGGTCATGGTGATCGTGAACGTGATGTTGTTGTGGTCGCACCACGGGCCGTACTTGGTCCCCAGGCAGGTCTTGTGCTCGACGTCCTGTTGCAGGACGTACTGGCTGTCTGTCGCCTTGATGATGGCGGGAGCGGTCTCCGGTGTGACCGTGACTCCGTAGAGGAGGTCACCGGCCGTCGTCGTCGTGGCGAAGATGCGGGTGGTGCTGCTCGGCGTCAGGGCCCCGGACGAGTCCAGGCACCGCGTGATGCGGATCTTGATGTCGGCGGTCTTGATGTTCACCATGTGATTGCGGACCTCCCAGTGCGAGGTATAGGTCCTGCAGCCCGCTGCCTCGGTGGCCGACCCAGCCGGCCCGGCCGGCCCGGCCGACCCCGGTACTTCCGCCGCCGCGTTGGCGATGGTGTCGACAGGCTGCGCGGAGGCGTCCGTGGTGAAGAGGTCGTCGCCGGCGGCGACCGCCGCGCCGCCGGCGAGCAGGCTGCCGGTGAGGGCCGCGACCACCAGGTTGCGGGTGCGGGTGCGCCGGGCTCGTGTGATGCGCATGCTGATGCTCCTGCGTTGAAGGAATGAGGATCCAGTCGCGCCTGCCCGCGGTCGTCGACACCGGTGAGCGGCAGGGCGGGCCCGGCAGCACGCGGGGTGGCGCCTTCGACGGGGGCGCTGACCGGTGGTGCGGGGCGATGGGCAAGAGCCTCGGGGTGTCCGGCACGTCCGGCAACGGTTTCGGGCGTCCGGGCCCGTCCCGGATCGTCTGCGCAGGTCAGTGTGGGTGTCCGGGCTCGTGTCGGGGGCGTGGGAGACGCCCCGGAAAGCCGAGATCCCGTCCGGTCGGGGCGACCGGACGGGATCTCGGCGACGACGGCGGCCGTCCAGGACGGGGTTCAGCAGCAGCGCATCTCCGCCTGGGCCTTGCTGAAGTCGCCCGCCCCGAACGCCTTCGCGGGGATCGTGAAGTACATCGTCCCGGAGTCGCCCCAGCCCCAACCGAGGTCCGAGTCCTCCGGCAGCTGGAGCAGATGGACCGCCGGGCCGTCGTCGTCGCGGCGGGTCACCCAGAACGCGTACGAGGTGTCGGGCCAGCCGAAGGCGCAGTGGCTGCCGGAGGTGTTGCCGTTGAGGTCGCTCATCACATCGAGGATGAGCGAGGACGCGCCCCAGTGCTCGTCGCGGTCGTACTCGACATCGCGGTCCTGGACGTCCCAGGAGTCCGGGAGCATGGTGACCTCGACCGCGTGGACGGGGGTGGCCGGATAGCTCCGCGCCGGTGCGGGGGCGGCGGTCTCGACCGCCCGCGCCGGATCGGCGGGTATGACGCGGCACGCCTCAGGCTCGTCCTCCAGCCTCGAGTACTTCTCGTACGGCAGGTCGGGATCGAGATAGAAGAAGTTGAGCAGGCCCGGCCGCGTGGGCAGTTGGTCCCCGAGCCAGGGGGCGAGGGCGTCGGTGTCGAGGACGGCGTGCAAGGAGAGCGGGATGCCGCCGATCTCGGGCCAGGGGGTGCCCGGTTCGAGGAGGGCGGGGCCGCCGAGCCGGCAGCGGCCGGTGGCCGGGGCGTCGTCCGTGGGGGATTCCAGTCGAAAGCCGCGGCGGGCCATGGCCACGAACTGCCGGCCGGCCTGCTCGCCGAGCCGTTCGGCGCACTCTCGGTGCATCTCGGAGGGGTCGTCGAATTGCATACCGGGATGGTCCCAACTCCGTCTGACAAAAGGCGAGGTGCGGCTGTCCGAAGGGGTCTGAGCTGCGCAGACAGATCCGGACTGTCCCAGACGGCCCATGCGTTGCCGGACACCCTCGCGCCCCAGCAGCCTCCCTTCCATGCCCCGAGCCAGGGGCCCCGCGAAGGAGGTTGTGATGGGAGAGCACATACGGGCCGCCGAGCGCCGCACCACGTCGTCGTCGGCCGCCCACGCCAAGCCGCGCGCCGCGCGGCGAGGGCCGCTGGTCACGGTGGTACGGGCGGCGGTGCGCACCGCCGCGCTGGCCGTGTTGACCGTCCTCGCGGTCCTGGCGGGGGCGCTGTTGGCCGTGCACGGACCGGACGACCGGGCCTCCGCGCAGTCGCCCGCGCCTTCTCGGCAGACGACCTTGGCTCCGCCGACCGAGGCCAAAACCCCGGCCGACGCGAAGACCCCGGCCGAGCGGCCGAAGGAGGCGAAGGCGGACCGGGGCGCCGACGCCCGGCCTGGCACCACCCGCCCCGCCGCGCCGACGACGGTGGTGCTGGTCTCCGGCGACACGCTGTACGGCCTCGCCGAGAAGAACCACACCACCGTCAAGAAGCTCCAGCACCTGAACAAGTTGGGCAGCTCGACCCTCATCTACGCAGGCGACACCCTGAACCTGCCCGGGACGGTCGCGGGGGACGCCGTCGAGCGACCGGCGCCGGCCGACGACGCCGATGACAGCGGAAAGAAGACCGACAAGACCAAGGCCAAGAAGCACGCCAAAAAGCACGTCAAGAAGCCCACCAAGAAGCACCCCGAACAGCAGCACGCCACGGGCCGCGCCGCCAAGGCCGCCGGCTACGCCCGCGCCCAGCTCGGCAAACCGTACGTCTGGGGCGGCACCGGCCCCCGCGGCTACGACTGCTCCGGCCTGATCATGCGCGCCTGGCAGGCCGCCGGGGTCAAGCTCCCCCGCACCACCTGGGCCCAGCGGTACGCCGGCAAGGCGACCACCCGGGCCGAACTGCGCCCCGGCGACCTGGTCCTGTCCAACGGCGACGGCCATGTCGCCCTCTACATCGGAGGCGGCAAGGTCATCCACGCCCCGGGTACGGGCCTCACCGTCCGGCTGGCCCCCCTGCCCGCGCCCGAAAGGGTCACCGGCTACCGCCATATCGCGAGCTGAGGCAACACCGGCAACGCCCCAGGGATTTCAACCGGACCGTCCGGATTCATCCGGATCTGTAGCGGGCGGGCGCGCACCATACCACCGCTCTCAGCGACCGAGCGGCGGATCCGGGCCTACGATCAGACGCGAAAGCACTCCCGGGGTGCTCGTGCGCAGCGTAACTTAAACGCACACACAAGCACCCAGCCCGCGTACGAACCGCCCGAGGGGTCCCGTGACCGTCCATCCCAGCCTGCAGACTTCCATCGACGCCTGGACCCATTCCGTCGAAGCGATATTCGAGTTGGTGAATCCGCTCGTCGAAGGGGAGTGGAACCGGGCCACCGAGTGCCCAGGATGGTCGGTGCGCGACGTGGTCTCGCATGTCATCGGCCTCGAGACCGAGATGCTCGGCGATCCGCGCCCGATCCACTCGCTGCCGCGCGACCTGTTCCACGTCACCAGCGAGCACGCGCGCTATATGGAGGTCCAGGTCGACGTACGGCGCTGCCACACCGCGCCGGAGATGACCTCCGAGCTGGACTACACCATCATCCGCCGCAGCCGGCAGCTGCGGAACGAGAAGCGCCAGCCGGACGCCATGGTGCGCTGGCCCGGCGGGGGCGAGATGGCACTGGAGAAAGCCCTGCTCGCGCGCGCCTTCGACGTATGGGTGCATGAGCAGGACCTGCGGCGGGCGCTCGGGAAGCCGGGCAATCTGGACTCGCCGGGCGCGACCATCGCCCGGGACCGCCTGCTGGCCGCGCTTCCGAAGGTGGTCGCCGAGGACGCGGGCGCGGCGCCCGGCTCGGCGGTGGTCTTCGATGTGCACGGCGCGCAGGAGTTCATGCGGACGGTCCGGGTCAACGCCGAGGGCCGGGCCACCATCGACGGCAGCGTCTCGCTGGGGCCGACCGTGACGATCACGGTGGACTGGGAGACGTATCTGCGCCTGGCGTGCGGGCGGGTGCGGCCGGAGGCGGTCGTCGACAAGCTGAAGATCGAGGGCGATCAGCAGCTTGCCGAAGCGATCCTGACCAACTTCGCGGTCACGGCCTGAGCCGTCGGGACGGTACGGGACGGGCGGGACGGACGGGGTCACGTCGGCACAGGCGCGGTCACGCCGGTACAGGCGGGCTCACGCCGGTACGTGCACCGCCTCGACGCGGCTCGCGACGACGCGCTCGCGCTCCCGGCGGTGCGCCCGCCCGCGCAGCCGCAGCACCTGCGTGACGCCGAGGGCCTGGAGGACGAACACCGAGGCGAAGGCGGCGCGGTAGTTGCCCCCGGTCGCGTCGAGCAGCACGCCGATGGCCAGCAGTGTGGTCATCGAGGCGGTGAAGCCGCCCATGTTGACGATGCCCGAGGCGGTGCCAAGACGCTCCGGCGGGTTCGCCGGGCGGGCGAAGTCGAAGCCGATCATCGAGGCGGGTCCGCAGGCACCGAGCACGACGCAGAGCGTGATCAGCAGCCACATGGGCGCGTGGTCGCCGGGCCAGGCCAGTACGGCGCCCCACAGCAGCGCGGTGGCCCCGACCGTGCCGAGGGCGAGCGGCGCGCGGGCGGTGTGGTGCCGGGCGATGACCTGTCCGTAGACCAGGCCGACCGCCATGTTGGAGAGCACCACGAGGGTCAGCAGCTCGCCGGCGGACGCGCGGGACAGCCCCTCGGCCTCCACCAGGAAGGGCAGCCCCCACAGCAGCAGGAAGACCATCGCGGGGAACTGGGTGGTGAAGTGCACCCACATGCCGAGGCGGGTGCCCGGCTCGCGCCAGGCCGCGGCGATCTGGCGGCGGACGAAGGCGGCGCCGGAGTGGGTGGCCGGGACGGGCTCGTACCCCTCCGGGTGGTCCTTGAGGAAGGCCAGCACCAGGACGAGGACGAGCGCACCGCCGATCGCGCTGCCCGCGAAGGTCGGGGTCCAGCCGAGGGTGTGCAACGCCTGCGCGATCACCAGGGTCGAGATCAGGTTGCCCGCCATCCCGAACAACGCGGCGACCTGCGCGATCATCGGCCCGCGGCGGGCCGGGAACCAGCGCGAGCCGAGCCGCAGCACGCTGATGAACGTCATGGCGTCACCGCAGCCCAGCAGCGCGCGTGAGGCCAGCGCGAAGCCGTACGTGTGGGAGAACGCGAAGCCGAGCTGACCGGCGGTGAACAGCACGACGCCGAGCGTGAGCACCTTCCTGGTGCCCAGCCGGTCGACCATCAGGCCGACGGGTATCTGCATGCCCGCGTACACGAGCACCTGGAGGATCGAGAACGTCGACAGCGCCGAGGCGTTGATGTGGAACCGCTCGGCGGCGTCCAGGCCGGCCACGCCCAGGCTGGTGCGGTAGGTGATGGCCATGAAGTAGACGGCGACCCCGATGCCCCAGACGGCGGCGGCACGCCGCCCTCCGGGCGGATCGCCGGGCAGCCGGAGCTCGCTCATCGCTCCTCACCCCGGGCGAGGTTGTTCACCCAGCTGATGTGGCGCTCGACCAGCCCGGCGGCGGCCGTGGCGTCTCCGGAGCGCAGGGCGGTCAGGATCTCGGTGTGCTCGGTGATGTTCTTGGCGATGCGGTCGGGCTCGGCGTGCATGGTGGCCACGCCCATCCGCAGCTGGCGGTCCCTCAGCTGGTCGTACAGATGCGCCAGGATGCCGTTGCCCGCGGCCCGTACGATCTCGGCGTGGAAGCACCGGTCGGCGACCGCGAAGGCGTTCAGGTCCCCGGCCGCCGCGTGCTCCTTCTGCTCCTCCAGCAGCTCCTCGAGCCGGGCGAGCAGCCTCTGCCCGGCCGGGACGACCTTGGCGACGGCGTGCCGCTCGACCAGCAGCCGGGTCTCGACGACGTCCGCGATCTCCTGCGCGGACACGGGCAGCACCAGGGCGCCCTTCTTCGGGTAGAGCTTGAGCAGCCCTTCGACCTCGAGCCGGAGCAGGGCCTCGCGCACGGGGGTGCGCGAGACGCCGACGGCCTCGGCGAGATCGCCCTCGGTCAGCAGTGTGCCGCCCTCGTAGCGGCGGTCGAGGACGGCTTGTTTGACATGCGCGTAGACGCGTTCGGCGGCGGGCGGCTGTTTGGCGGTCGGGCTGACGGGGACGGGGGCGGGAGGCATGCGCACATCATAGATACAACACGTATGCGTCGCATGGACCGTCCGGGATGTGAAATGTGGCCGTCATGCCGTACGGCCCGGCTGCGGGAGGCGGCCGGGCCGTACGGGGTCGGGGCTCAGCCCCAGGTGATGAGGCGCTTGGGCTGCTCCAGGACGGCCGCGATGTCCGCGAGCACCTTGGAGCCCAGCTCGCCGTCGACCATGCGGTGGTCGAAGGAGAGCGCGAGCGTGGTCACCTGGCGCGGCTTGACCTTGCCCTTGTGGACCCACGGCTGGAGCTTGACCGCGCCGAAGGCGAGGATCGCGGATTCGCCGGGGTTGAGGATCGGGGTGCCGGCGTCGATGCCGAAGACGCCGACGTTGGTGATGGTGACCGTGCCGCCGGACATCGCCGCCGGACTGGTCCGGCCCTCGCGGGCGATGGAGACCAGCTCGCCGAGGGCGGACGCCAGTTCGGGCAGGGTGAGCGAGCCCGCGTCCTTGATGTTGGGGACGATCAGCCCCCGGGGCGTGGCGGCCGCGATGCCGAGATTGACGTAGTCCTTGTAGACGATCTCCTGGGCGGCCTCGTCCCAGGACGCGTTGATGTCCGGGTTGCGCCGGATGGCCACCAGGAAGGCCTTGGCGACCAGCAGCAGCGGGTTCACCCGCAGCCCGGCCATGTCCGGGTCCTGCTTGAGGTCGGCGACGAGCTTCATGGTGCGCGTGACGTCGACGGTGATGAACTCGGTCACATGCGGGGCCGTGAAGGCGCTGCTGACCATCGCCTGGGCGGTGGCCTTCCGTACGCCCTTGATCGGCACCCGGCGCTCCCGGCCGACGGCGGAGGCAGGGGCCGCCTCCGCCACGGCCGCTGCGGGCTCCGCCACGGGCTCGGCCACGGCGGCGGGCGCGGGGGCCGTGGCCGCGTGGACGTCCTCGCGGGTGATGGTGCCGTCGGGGCCGGTCGGGGTGACCGTCGCCAGGTCGATGCCCAGGTCCTTGGCGAGCTTGCGGACCGGGGGCTTGGCCAGCGGGCGCGCGGCCTTGGCGTGGCCGTTCAGCTCGGCCTGCGACGGCGCGACGGCCGGGGCGGGGGCAGGAGCGGGGGCCGGAGCCGCCGGGGCGGCGGCAGCGGGCGCGGGCTGGGCCGGAACGCCCTGGGCGGGCGCCGTCTCAGCAGCACCGGACCGCGGCTTGCGCGGGCGGCGCTTGGTGGACGAGGGCGCCGCGCCGTAGCCGACCAGGTTGGCCTGGCGGCCCTCCGGCTCGGCAGCAGCTTCGGCGACCTCAGCAGGCTCCGCCGGGGCGGCGGCGGGCTCCGAAACGGCACCCGCGTCCCCCGCACCCGGCTGGGTGTCCACCGAGATGATCGCGGTGCCCACATCCACCGTCGCGCCCTCGCCGAAGCGCACCTCGTGCACCACACCGTCGAACGGGATCGGCAGTTCGACCGCGGCCTTCGCGGTCTCGACCTCACACACCACCTGGCCGTCGGCGACCCTGTCGCCCGGCGCCACGTACCACTTGAGGATCTCCGCCTCGGTGAGTCCCTCGCCCACATCGGGCATCTTGAACTCACGGAAGCGCTGATCGGTTGCAGTCATGGTCACGACTCTCCTCAAGCCCTTCAGTACGCCAACGCGCGGTCTACGGCGTCGAGCACCCGGTCGAGGCCAGGGAGGTACTCGTCCTCCAGCCGCGACGGCGGGTACGGGGAGTGGAAACCGCCGACCCGCAGCACCGGGGCCTCAAGGTGATAGAAGCACCTCTCGGTGATCCGCGCGGCGATCTCCGCGCCGGTGCCCAGGAAGACCGGTGCCTCATGGACGACGACCAGCCGGCCGGTCTTCTCGACGGACCGCTGAAGGGTGTCGAAGTCGATCGGCGACACCGACCGCAGGTCCACGACCTCGAGCGACTTGCCCTCCTCGGCGGCCGCGCCGGCGGCGTCGAGCGCGACCTTGACCATGGGGCCGTACGCCGCGAGCGTCAGATCGGTCCCGGCCCGGGCCACCCGCGCGGTGTGCAGCGGGTCGGGGATCGCGGCCGTGTCGACCTCGGACTTGTCGTGGTAGCGGCGCTTGGGCTCGAAGTAGATCACCGGGTCGTCGCTGTCGATGGCCTGCTGCAGCATCCAGTACGCGTCGGACGCGTTGGACGGCGAGACCACCTTCAACCCGGCCACATGCGCGAACAGCGCCTCGGGCGACTCGCTGTGGTGCTCGACCGCGCCGATGCCGCCGCCGTACGGGATCCGGATGACGACCGGCAGCTTGACCTTGCCCAGCGACCGGGCGTGCATCTTGGCGAGCTGCGTGACGATCTGGTCGTACGCGGGGAAGACGAACCCGTCGAACTGGATCTCCGCCACCGGGCGGTAGCCGCGCAGCGCGAGTCCGATCGCGGTGCCGACGATCCCGGACTCGGCGAGCGGTGTGTCGATCACCCGGTCCTCGCCGAAGTCCTTCTGGAGGCCGTCGGTGATGCGGAAGACCCCGCCGAGCTTGCCGACGTCCTCGCCCATGATCACGACCTTGGGGTCGTTCTCGAGCGCCTTGCGCAGCGAGGCGTTGATCGCTTTGGAGAGCGACATCTTCTGGGCTGCCATGTCAGTTGCCCTCCTCGGCGGAGACGAACGAAGCCTGGTACTCGGCGAACTGAGCCCGCTCCTCGTCGACGAGCGGATGCCCGTCGGCGTAGATGTGCTCGAAGAGCGCCATGTCGTCGGGGTCGGGCATGGCCCGTACGGAGTCGCGCACCCGCTTGGCGAGCGCGTCGCTCTCCTTCTCGAGATCGGCGAAGAAGGCGTCGTCCGCCAGGCCCTCGGCGGTCATATAGGTGCGCAGCCGCGAGATCGGGTCCTTGGTCTCCCACAGCTCCCGCTCCTCGGCCCTGCGGTAGCGGGTCGGGTCGTCGGAGGTGGTGTGGGCGCCCATCCGGTAGGTGAACGCCTCGATGAGCATGGGGCCCTGGCCGGTGCGGGCCCGCTCCAGCGCGGCCTTGGTGACCGCGAGGCAGGCCAGTACGTCGTTGCCGTCGACCCGTACGCCCGGGAAGCCGAAGCCCTGGGCGCGCTGGTAGAGCGGGACGCGGGTCTGCCGCTCGGTGGGCTCGGAGATGGCCCACTGGTTGTTCTGGCAGAAGAACACCACCGGGGCGTTGTAGACCGCGGCGAAGGTGAACGCCTCGGCGACGTCGCCCTGGCTGGAGGCCCCGTCCCCGAAGTAGGCCAGGACCGCGGAGTCCGCGCCGTCCTTGGCCACGCCCATCGCATAGCCGGTCGCGTGCAGCGTCTGCGAGCCGATGACGATGGTGTAGAGGTGGAAGTTGTTGCTGTTGGGGTCCCAGCCGCCGTGGTTCACGCCGCGGAACATGCCCAGCAGATTCACCGGGTCCACGCCACGGCACCATGCGACGCCGTGCTCGCGGTAAGTGGGGAAGACGTAGTCGTCGTCCTGAAGGGCCCGGCCGGAGCCGATCTGGGCGGCCTCCTGGCCCAGCAGTGAGGCCCAAAGACCCAGCTCGCCCTGGCGCTGCAGCGTGGTGGCCTCACCGTCGAAGCGGCGGGTCAGCACCATGTCGCGGTACATGGCGCGCAGCTCATCAGGGGTGGGGTCCAGGGAGTACTCGGGGTGCTCGACCCGCTCACCCTCGGGGGTCAGCAGCTGGACGAGCTCGGGCTGGTCGGCCGTCCGCCGCTTCGCGCTGGTGCGCTTGGCTCCGCCGCTACGGCGCGGTTTGCGCGCTGCGGTGCTCTCCACGGTCACGTGTGCTCCTCCGTCTGTCCGGCCCCCGGGGTCCGCCGGCGGCCAGTTGCGGCTCGCTCGCTCGACGACAGCGCACGGGGTGGGTGCGCCGAAGACCGACCGGGCGTGACAGGTCTCCCGGCGGCTGGCCCTGCAAAGGGCACGTTACCCAGTGGTTGGCATCTCTGCGAAACCCCCTCTGACCTGCAATTTTGCTTGGATTTCCAAGTAAATCGCGCAGAAGTGGAACAACTACTGGTCACAGCCCCGCAGCCCGCCGGAACAACCGCACGTTATCTCCCCGGCCAACGGCGCGGAAAGACATTGAAAGACTTAAGAAGACCCTCAGAAGACGCAGTGTGTGAGACTGGATTCGTGCGCGAAGAAGGAAAAATCAGCATTTTCCTCCTCGACGACCATGAAATCCTACGCCGTGGTCTTCATGACCTCCTCTCGGGCGAGCCGGACATGGTCGTGGTCGGCGAGGCGGGCACCGTGGCCGAGGCCCTGGCCGGCATCCCCGCGGCGCACCCTGAAGTCGCCCTGCTGGATCTGCGGCTGCCGGACGGCAGCGGTGTCGAGGTCTGCCGGGAAATCCGTGCCCACCATCCGGACACCAAGTGCGTGATGCTCACCTCCTTCGCCGACGACGCGGCCCTCATCGACGCGATCATGGCGGGCGCGTACGGCTATGTCCTCAAGGATGTCGGCAGCGGCGAACTGCTCAGGGCGGTACGGGACGTGGCCGCGGGCCGCTCCCTGCTCGACCCGGCCGCCACGGCCCGCCTGCTGGAGCGGATGCGTACGGACGCCGAGGCGGGCGTGGGCGCCGGCGCGGGTGAACTGGGCGACGACCGGAGCGCCGATCTCACCGTGCAGGAGCGCCGGATCCTCCTGCTGATCGGGGAGGGGCTGACCAATCGCGCGATCGGCGACCGGCTGCATCTGGCCGAGAAGACGATCAAGAACTATGTCTCCGGGCTGCTGGCCAAGCTCGGCATGGAGCGCCGCTCGCAGGCCGCCGCGTACGTGGCCCGGCTCCAGGCCCAGGCGCAGGCACCCGCCCCGCCGCCCCCTCATACCCAGTCTCAAGCGCGGGATCAGGAGCGGGCCCGGACCGAGGAGCGGGAGCGGAAGACGCAGCCGCAGAAGCACTGAGCGGACCCCCGAGTCAACTCGCGCCGTACCGCCCACGCCCGTTCATCTAACATCTGGCGCGTGCCGCGCTCACATGTAACCTCCGCCGAGAAGACCGCTCCCGACGGGGAAACCCTGAGCGCGCTGTTGCGCCGCTACGACGGCCCCGGCGAGGCGGTGTCCTGCGAGCGCGTCGCCGAGGGACTGCTCAACCGCGGCTACCGCCTGGCCACCACCCGCGGTCGGTTCTTCCTCAAGCACCACTTGGACGGGGACCGCGCCGCCATCGACCACCAGCACCGCGTGACCAAGCAACTGGAAGAGCTCGGGGTGCCCGTCGCCCCGGCCGTCCCCGACGCCGACGGCCGAACCGTCGCGGTCATCGGCGGCCGCTGCTACGCCCTGCACCCCTGGGTCGACGGACGGCACCGGGTCGGCGGCGAGCTGACCGCCGCCCAGTCGTCGCGGCTCGGCGGGCTGCTCGGACGCGTGCACACCTGTCTGGAGCAGGTCGTGGTGGCCCGCGCGGCCGACCGCCAGCCCCCCGATGCCTCGGCCGACCCCGAGTACACCTTCGCGCTCATCGACCGGCTGCTCACCCTCACCCGCGGCCGCCGTCGGCGTGACCCCTTCGACGAACTCGCCGAGCACCGCCTGGTCGAACGGCGCGCGCTGCTGGAGCGGCACGCCCACCGCCGCCCGGAGGCCGACGCCATCCCGGCCACCGGCTGGGTCCATGGCGACTTCCACCCGCTGAATCTCCTCTACCGCGATACGGAACCCGCCGCGATCGTCGACTGGGACCGGCTCGGCGTGCAGCCCCGCGCCGAGGAGGCGGTCCGCGCCGCCGCGATCTTCTTCGTACGGCCCGGCGGCCCGCTGGAGCTGGACAAGGTGCGCCCGTACGCGCGGGCGTACCAACGTACGACGGGCGCCGGGGCCGCCGAGATGGCGGCAGCCGTACACCGGGTGTGGTGGGAACGGCTCAACGACTTCTGGATGCTGCGCTGGCGCTACCAGGACGGCGACCGGCGCGCCGATCCGCTGTTCCCCGCGGCGGCGGCCCTGGCGGTGTGGTGGACGCGGGAGTACGAGGCGGTCCGCGACGCCTTCTGCGGCTGAGTCCCGCGGTCGCTGGCGAGTGAGCCGAAGGGCCGAGCACGGTCGACCGTCGACAGGGGCTGTAGCGCCCCTGGGGGGCACCTCCCAGCGGTAGCTGGGGGAGAACCGAGCCTCAAAAAAGGGAGGACCAGTGAACCCGTCAGCCGCCGAGCCCGGGGTCGGCCGGGTCGGTGGGATCGGTGGTGGGGTCCGTCGTGGGCGGAGTCGTCGTCGGGGTGGTCGGATCGTCGGTCGGAGTCGTCTCGTTGTCCGTGGGCGTGTCCGTCGGCGTGTCCGTCGGCTCGTCCGTCGGCGTGTCCGTCGTGGGCTCGGTGTACGTGGGCGAGGACGGCCCCGCGGTGCCGGGGAGGCCGCCGCCCGTGTCCCCGGAGGTCTCCGTGGGCGAGGACGTCTCCGTCGGGTCCTCCGTCGGGTCCTCGGTCGGCTTCTTGGAGTGGGTCTGCGAGCTCGACGTCTCCGGCTTGCCCGGCTGCTTCCCGTCCCCCTTGTCACCGCCCAGGTCCAGCGCGAACGCGACCCCGGCCGCGATGGCGATCACCGCGAGCACGGCGAGCAGCCACAGCTTGCCGCGGCCACCGCGGCCACCGGAGCCGTTGTCGTACCCGCCGTCGTAGCCGCCGTCGTCGTCGCGCCGGCCCCCCAGGATCGGCTGCTGGGTGGTGTTGCCGTGCCCGGGGTGGGGCAGAGCGGTGGTGCCGGCCATGCCCATGGCGCCCGTGGAGCCGCCCAGGTGCTGGGTGACCGGGCCGGTGTTCCAGGTGCCGGTGTGGCCGCCCGCGTCGATCAGCATCTGCAGGGCGTACTGCGCCAGGCCGCGCATCTCCTCGGCGCTCTGGAACCGGTCGTCCGGGTCCTTGGCGAGCGAGCGCATCACGAGCCCGTCGAGCTCCGGCGGCACCACACCGCCCGAGACCTCCGACGGCGGCACCGGCATGTCCTGAACATGCTGGTAGACCACCGACAGCGGGGTCTCGCCGACAAACGGCGGGCGCAGCGCCAGCAGCTCATAGAGCAGACAGCCGGTGGCGTACAGATCGGAACGGTGGTCGACGGCCTTGCCGAGGGCCTGCTCCGGCGAGAGGTACTGCGGGGTGCCCATGACCATGCCGGTCTGGGTCATGGTGGAGGCGGCCCCGTGCAGGGCGCGGGCGATGCCGAAGTCCATCACCTTGACGGCGCCGCTGTGGGTGATGATCACGTTCGCCGGTTTGATGTCACGGTGCACGATGCCGTGCTGATGGCTGTAGGCCAGCGCCTCCAGCACCCCCGAGACGATGATCAGCGCCTGATCCGGCGGCGGCGCCTCGGCGCTGATCAGAAGATCGCGGATCGTACGGCCCTCGACCAGCTCCATGACGATGTACGGCACAGTGCTTTGAATGGATCCAGGCTGGCCGACGACGTCCTCGCCGGAGTCGTAGACCGCGACGACGGCGTGGTGGTTGAGCCCGGCGACCGACTGGGCCTCGCGGGTGAAGCGGGCCTTGGAGACCGGGTCCTCCGCCAGATCGGCGCGGAGCAGCTTCACCGCGACCGTACGGCCGAGCCGCACGTCCTCGGCGGCGAACACCTCGGCCATACCACCGCGGCCGAGCCGGCTGGTGAGTCGGTAGCGTCCATCGCCGACCAGTCCGCCGTTACCCCACGCTTCCGGGGAGTCCGACATTCCGGACCCGGTGGCGTCAGGTTCGGAGGGCCCCTGGGCGCTCTGGGTCTGTGCCATCGGTCCTCGCCGTCTGATCTGGGGTGGGGGTCTTCGTGATCGCCCCGCTCGCGGGCGGTACGGTTTCCTGCTAGGGCACGCTACAGGGTCCGTGCCACTCGCCGGTTCCTGATGGACCGGCCATCCAACCTGTTGTAGGTGAGGCCATGCAAATCGCGTGACGGGTTCTTGCACATCCGGTCACGGAACGGGCACGTCGCTTGACGTGTCCGCGGCCTGGGGCAGACTGGGCCAGGGTATCGACTACAAGAAGATCAACGGGTTAGAACGTGCGCGTCAAGGTAGTGAGTGCGCCGAGGGGGACGTAAGAAATGAGCCAGCAGGGCGCACCAGGCCGCTACGAAGGGATGTCGCTCGCCGGCGGCCGCTATCAACTGCGGGACCTGCTCGGCGAGGGCGGTATGGCCTCCGTCCACCTGGCCTACGACAGCGTCCTCGACCGCCAGGTAGCGATCAAGACCCTGCACACCGAACTGGGCCGCGAACAGTCCTTCCGCGAGCGCTTCCGCCGCGAGGCCCAGTCGGTCGCCAAGCTGACCCACACCAACATCGTCTCGGTCTTCGACACCGGCGAGGACACGATCGACGGCTCCGTGATGCCGTACATCGTCATGGAGTACGTCGAGGGCCAGCCGCTGCGCGCCGTCCTCGACGCCGACGCCCGGCAGTTCGGCGCGATGCCCACGGAAAAGGCGCTGAAAATCACCGCCGACGTGCTGGCCGCGCTGGAGATCAGCCACGAGATGGGGCTGGTCCACCGCGACATCAAGCCCGGTAACGTGATGATGACCAAGCGTAATGTGGTCAAAGTCATGGACTTCGGCATCGCCCGCGCCATGCAGTCGGGCGTGACCTCCATGACCCAGACCGGCATGGTCGTCGGCACCCCGCAGTACCTCTCGCCGGAGCAGGCCCTCGGCCGCGGCGTGGACGCCCGCAGCGACCTGTACTCGGTCGGCATCATGCTCTTCGAGCTGCTGACGGGCCGGCTGCCGTTCGACGCGGACTCGCCGCTCGCCATCGCGTACGCGCATGTCCAGGAGGAGCCGGTCGCTCCCTCCACGATCAACCAGTCCATCCCCCCGGCGGTGGACGCGCTGGTCGCCCGCGCCCTGAAGAAGAACCCGAACGAGCGGTTCCCCACCGCCGAGGCCATGCGCGACGAATGCGCCCGTGTCTCGCACACCGGCCAGACCGGCGCCTCCCCCATCATCATCAGCGGCGGCCCGCCGGCCCACAGCGGCTCCGGCGTGGGCGCGGCTGTCTTCCCGCCGGTGGGCCAGCAGCCCCCCGGCCCGGGCATGGGGAACGTCCAGACCCCGTACCAGCCGCAGAACTCCGGCGGATTCGGCGGGTTCGGCCCCTCCACCCCGCCGCCGCCCACCCAGCCGGTGGCCCAGCAGGGCTACAACACCCCGGCGCCCACCCCGGCCCCGACCCCCGCGCCGTACGCGCAGGGCGGGGCCAACACCCCGCCGCCGTACACCGTCTCGCCCGCCTCGGCCCCGGCCTCGGGCGGCGGCCAGGGCGGTGACAACGGCAACAAGCGCGTGATCATCGGCTCGGCGGTCGTCGCGGCGATCGCGGTCATCGCCGTGGTCCTGGTGATCGCCCTCAGCGGCGGCGGATCCGACGACGGGGGGCAGGCGCGCGACGACGGCAAGGACACCAAGTCCGCCACGGCGTCCTCGACTCCGTCCGGGTTCCGCGAGGGCGACAAGAGCAAGGTCATCGACCCGGAGAAGTGCAAGGACGCCTCGGAGTCGTACGAGCAGAAGGGCGCCTACAACGTGCCCGACTTCCAGAACCTCTACATCGACTCGGTGAAGAAGTGCATCCGGGACGCGGGCTGGAAGTACCGCGTGACCACCGAGGACGAGAACCTGTGGGGCAAGGGCACCGTCCTCAACTACACGTACCGCAACTACGAGCCGTACGACCCGAAGACCGACACCATCGAGCTGACGGTCTCCACGGGGCTGCCGGGCTGAGCCCGCTTCCTTCTCCCAGATTCTGGCTCGAAGGGGCCCGGCATCCGCCGGGCCCC
>NZ_NCSM01000010.1:0-230779 GCF_002224125.1 Streptomyces sp. NBS 14/10 | reverse complement strand
CCCAGCCCGCCCGGCCGCCGTCCACGGCGGGCGCGGGCGGGGGCGCCGGAGCGCCCACCGCGGCCGCGAACGCCGGCAGCCACGCGCGGGCCGGGGCCGGTTCGTCGTCCACGACGTTGACCGTGCCGCTCGGCCAGTCCAGCGCGGCCACCGCGGCGCGGGCGGCGTCCTCGACATGGACGAACGAGCTGACCGCGTCGCCCGCCACGACCGGGCCGATCAGCGCCGCCACCGGATCGTTTGCCACGGGATCCCCCGCCGCCGGATCCCCCGCCGCCCGGTCCCCCGGCGCCCGGTCCCCCGCCGCCTGCTCGCCGCGCAGCGCGGCCTCCAGCGGCCCGCCCCGCGCGTACCAGGTCCCGGGGCCGTAGAAGGTCCCGTAACGCAGTACGGCATGTGTCTCGATCTCCGCCGCCGCCTCCTCCAGCGCCCGCAGACTGCCGACCATCCCGGCCCGCGGCGGCTCCGCCGCCATATCGAGCGGGGTGGACTCGTCGGCCGGGGCGTCGCCGGGCGCGTAGGCCCAGGAGATCGACTGGGCGACGATACGCGTCACCCCGGCGCGCTTGGCGGCGTCGACGAGGTGACGGGTGCCCTCCCTGCGGATCCGCCCGTTCGCGGCGCGGTCGCCGTGCGCCAGGTCGGTCAGCTGGTGGACGACCGCCTCGGGGGCGGCTGCCGCGACCGCCCGGTGCACGCTGTCGGCGTCGAAGACGTCGAGGCGTACGGCCGAGGCCCCCTGCGCGCGCAGCCGCTCCACCCCCTCCGGGGTGCGCGTCCCGCCGGTCACCTCGTGTCCCGCCGCGACGAGAAGCGGGACGAGGCGACGGCCGACGGCGCCGGTGGCTCCCGCGACGAAGATGCGCATGGTGGCGGACCTCTCTCTGTTCTCTGTTCTGGGCTGATCAACGACCAGGCCCAGGCTAGAAAAGCGATCGGACCACTGTCAGGGGACAATCCGAGGGCGGGGCCATGGGCCATTTCGCGGCGCGGGGCACAACAGCTGCGGGCCGTCTCCGGGGCTCATGAGTCCCGAAAACGGCCCGCTGTAGGTATAGCCGTGGGTAAAAGGGGTCGGCTGACGGCTAAAGGTACGGGCCCGAACGCGCGCCGCCGTGCTGCGGCCCGCCCTCCCCGTCCTCGCCGCCGAGGCCCGGCGGCAGGGCCCGGCGCATCTGCTCCAGTTGCGCGCGCGCCGCCATCTGCTGGGCGAACAGCGTCGTCTGAATGCCGTGGAACAAGCCCTCGAGCCAGCCGACCAGCTGGGCCTGGGCGATCCGCAGCTCGGCCTCGGTCGGGACCGCGTCATCGGTGAAGGGAAGGGAAAGGCGCTCCAACTCGCCGATCAGCTCGGGCGCGAGACCGTCCTCCAGTTCCTTCACCGAGCTGGCGTGGATCTCCTTGAGACGGACCCGGCTGGCCTCGTCGAGAGGCGCCGCGCGGACTTCCTCCAGAAGCTGCTTGATCATGCTGCCGATGCGCATGACCTTGGCCGGCTGTTCGACCATCTCCGTCACGGGAACCTCGCGCGACTCGTCGTCACCGCCGCCGTCGCCAGAAGTGGCGCTCCCGAGGGCCATGCCGTCCGGGCCGACGACCAGGACGTGCGGGCTCTCCTGCGATCGTTCGTTCATCGGCTGGTTCATAACCCCCATTGTTCCGCACGAGCACCCGTACGGAGGGGGAGGGTGGTCAGGATCGGGCGCCGTTCCTCACTGACGGCGCAGCCTCAGCCCGAGGAACGCCAGCCCCAGGCCGAGCCCCATCAGGGCCAGGCCGGTGCCCAGCGGCAGCACGCGCAGCGTCCGCCCGGTGGGCACGGCGTCGGTCCGCGCGGCGTCGGCGGGGTCGTACGCGTCCTCGTACGAGCCCTGCGGCCCCTGCGTCGGTGTCCGCTGGCCCTGGCCCTGGCCCTGCTGGCGCTGCCGCTCCCCCGCGCCCTCGCCGGCCCGCCGCGAGGGGGCGGGCCCGACCGACGCGGCGGGCGGTGCGGCATCGGGCTCATCGGTACGCCCGGGGTGCGCCCGGCCCTCTCCGGCGCGGGTCCCGGCCAGCTCGTCGTTGTCGTCGGCGCGCGCCACGAGGGGTACGGCCGGCAGCGCCACACCGGCCATCACCAGCACCGCCGGCAGCGTGCGCAGCCTACGAAGCGCAGGTCTCACGGTCGTCACCCTCCCGTGCCGAGCCGTCGCATGACGGTTTCAGCGTCACACGACGGCATGGGCACGGCACCCGGGACCGCCCAGGATTAGACCGTCAGCAGCACCTTGCCGATATGGCCGCTCTGCTCGAGCACACGGTGCGCCTCGGCCGCTTCGCGCATCGGGATCGTACGGTCGACGATCGGGCGCACCCGGCCGCTCTCGACGAGGGGCCAGACGTGCTCGCGTACCGCCGCGACGATCGCCGCCTTCTCCGCGAGGGGGCGGGCGCGCAGGCTGGTGGCCATGACGGCGCCGCGCTTGGCCAGCAGCGCGCCGAGGTTCAGCTCGGCCTTCGCGCCGCCCTGCAGACCGATGATCGCCAGCCGTCCGTTGGTGGCGAGGGCCGCCACGTTCCGGGAGAGGTACTTCGCGCCGACGATGTCGAGGATCACATCGGCTCCGGCGCCCTCGGTGGCGGTGCGCACCTCCTCGACGAAGTCCTGCTCGTGGTAGTCGATCAGGACGTCGGCGCCCAGCTCACGGCAGGCCGCCAGCTTCTCCGCGCTGCCCGCCGTGACCGCGACCCGCGCGCCGACCGCCTTCGCGAGCTGGATCGCCATGGTGCCGATGCCGCTGGAGCCGCCGTGCACCAGCAGGGTCTCGCCCGGCCGGAGGTGGGCGAGCATGAAGACGTTAGACCAGACGGTCGCGGCCACCTCGGGGAGGCCGGCCGCGGTGACCAGGTCGAGGCCGGGGGGCACGGGCAGCAGCTGCCCCGCGGGCACGGCCACCTTCTCGGCGTAACCGCCGCCCGCGAGCAGCGCGCACACCTCGTCGCCCACCGCCCAGCCGCCGGCGCCGGGGCCCAGCGCCGCGATCCGGCCCGAGCACTCAAGGCCGGGGTGGTCGGGGGCGCCCGGGGGCGGCGGGTAGTGGCCCTGGCGCTGCAGCAGATCGGCGCGGTTCACGCCGGCGGCCGCGATATCGACCAGGACTTCGCCCTCGCCGGGTACGGGATCGGGGACCTCCGCCCACACGAGGGCGTCGGGGCCGCCGGGTTCGGGGATGGTGATCGCATACATGGCGGGGAGGCTACTCCTCACGTTCCGGGCCAGTCCTCACGTTCCGGGCCAGGCGGTGGACCAGGGCAGGTCAAGGACCTCGACCTCGCTGCCCCGGTCCGCACCGCCGGGCGGGATGACGGCCAGGCCGTCCGCGACGGCGACGCCGCGCAGCATGGCCGGGCCGTTGAAGCGGAGCGGACGCGCCTCGTCGCCCTGGAAGACCACCGGGACCAGGCGGGTGTCGCGCGGATGGCCGTGGACGGCGGCGGTCAGCGGGGCCGGGCAGGGGGTGGGCGTCGGGCGGCCCGTCAGCGTCCGCAGCAGCGGCTCGGCGAGGGTCAGCAGACCGGAGACCGCGGCCAGCGGATTGCCGGGCAGCCCCACGAGGTGCTTGTCCGGGGCCAGACGGGCCAGCAGCATCGGGTGGCCGGGGCGCACCGCCACCCCGTCGACCAGCAGCTCGGCGTCCAGTCGGCGCAGGGTGGGGTGGACGTGGTCGACGGGTCCCGCGGCCGTGCCGCCGGTGGTCAGGACGACATCGGCGGTCGATCCGGCCACGGCCTCGTACAGCGACTCCGCGTCGTCGGCCAGCCGGCGGGTCGCCAGCGGCTCGGCGCCGAGCGCGCGCAGCCAGGGGGCGAGCATCGGGCCGAGCGCGTCGCGGATGCGGCCGTCGTGGGGGAGGCCCTGCCGCAGCAGCTCATCGCCGAGGACGAGGATTTCGACGCGGGGCCGGGGCACGGTCGGCAGCTCGTCGTACCCGGCCGCGGCGGCCAGACCCAGTATCACGGGGGTGATCAGGGCGCCCGCGGGGAGCAGCAGATCGCCGCTGCGGCACTCCTGGCCGCGGGGGCGGATGTCCTGGCCGGGGCTGACGGGGTGGGCGGGGGCCGCGTACAGCCAGCCGTCGCCCGCGGTGCCGTGTTCGGTGTCGTGCGCGGTGCCGTGTTCGGTACGCAGCACGGCTGTGGCGCCGGGCGGGACGCGGGCGCCGGTGGCGATACGGATCGCGTGGCCGTCGGGGAGCGGATCGGCCTCGGCGTGGCCGGCCAGGATCGAGTGCCCGGCGGCGGGGAGCCGCCAGGGGCCGGGGCCGGCGAGGGCCCAGCCGTCCATGGCGGAGGTGTCGAAGGACGGCAGGTCGGTGAGGGCGGTGAGGGGGGCGGCCAGGACATGGCCGAGGGCGTCGGCGAGCGGGCGGGCGTGCGGGGCGGCCTGGGCCGCGGCCGTCCGGGGGGCACGGGCCGCGATCGCGCGGGCGTCGGGCCAGGGGGTGCCGGGCCGGTGGTGGGCGGGGGCCGGGGAGGTGGGGCCGGGGCCCCGGGGTGCCCGTGCCCGTGCCCGGTCCGTCGCTGTCCCTGTCCCTGTCCCTGTCCCTGTCCCTGTCCCTGTCCCTGTCCCTGTCCCTGTCCCTGTCGCCGTCGCTGTCGCCGTCGCTGTCGGGTCGTGGAGCACCGGGTCGGGGGATGCCGGGTCGGGGAGCGTCCGGTCGGTGGACGGCGGTTCGTGCAGCGCCCCCCGGCTCTGGGATGCCGGGGCCTGGGGCGCCGCGTCCTGGGGTGTCGGGTCCCAAGGGTCGGTCCACTCGGGGGGCTCGGGGCGCTCTGGTCGGCCGGAGGGCTCGGGCTGCTCGGGCCATGTCTCAGGGCGGTGCCGATACGTGCCCTGGTCCTTGGCCAGCGCCAGGGCCTCGTCGAACTCGCGGTCCAGCGCGTCGCCGCCGCGGGGCTCCCGGTCCGTCATCCCGTCGACTCGGCCTCTTCGGCCCACCGGGCGGCCAGCTCGGCCGCCTTGCCGGTGGCGGCGGCCAGCGCCTCGGGGCCGCCGCCCTGCTGGGCGGCCGCGTAGCCGACGAGGAAGGTGGTCAGCGGCGCGGCGGGCCTGGCGACGCCGTGCGCGGCGTCGCGGGCGAGGTCGAGAAGGGCGGCGGTGTCGACATCGAGGTCGATGCCCAGCTCCGCCTTGACTGCGGCGATCCATTCGTCCAACACGTGTCCATGCTCCCTGATCCGTGCGCGGGCAGTGGTGATGTCCTCCCAGGTGTCGCAGTCGAAGGAGGCAGTGGGGTGATGCAGACGGCCGAGCTTCAAGTCGGCGGTGAGCAGCCGCAGGGGCAGTCCGGCGAGGCCGCCGTGCTCCGCCGCGAGCAGGGCGATCTCCCGGCGCAGCGGCTCGGCCCGGTACGCCGCGACCAGCGGCTGCTCGCGGCCGTCCGAGTCGGTGAGCAGCACCCCTTCGGCCTCGCCGAGGCCGTTGACGAGCGCCCCGACGGTCTCGCCCGTGAGGAACGGCAGATCCGCGGAGAGCAGAAGGACGACGGGCGCCGTGGTCCGGCGCAGTCCGGCGTCGACGGCCGCGACCGGCCCGCCGCCCGGCGGCTCCTCGCGGATCCAGTGCACGGGCCGCGCGGTCGGTCTGCGCGGGCCGACGACGACGGTCCGCTCGGCGCCCCGGCAGGCGTCGAGCACCCGGTCGAGCAGCGGCCGGGCGCCCACCCGCAGCGCCGGCTTGTCGGCGCCGCCCAGCCGCCGGGCGGCGCCTCCGGCCAGGATCACAGCGTCATACGTCACCCCATGAGTATGTCCCGGTGACGGCCGAGTACCGCCTCCGTCGCCACGACCTACACGGATCGCAGCAGAACCGCCGGATGTTCCACGCAGTCGGCCACATAGCGCAGGAAGCCGCCCGCGATGCCGCCGTCGCAGACCCGGTGGTCGAAGGTCAGCGACAGCTGCACCACCTGCCGTATGGCCAGCTGGTCCTGGTGCACCCATGGCTTCGCCGCTATCCGGCCGACGCCGAGCATCGCGGCCTCGGGGTGGTTGATGATCGGCGTCGAGCCGTCGACGCCGAAGACGCCGTAGTTGTTGAGCGTGAAGGTGCCTCCGGTCAGCTCGGCGGGGGTGAGGGTGCCGGAGCGGGCGGCCTCGGTGAGGCGGGTCAGCTCGGCGGACAGCCCGGCCGTGTCCCGCGCGTGCGCGTCGTGCACCACGGGGACCACCAGGCCCCGGTCGGTCTGTGCGGCAAAACCGAGGTGGACATCGGAGCGGCGCGTGATCTCGCCTTCGCTTACGGTCGCGTTCAGCTCGGGGTGGCGGGCCAGGGCCGCCGTGCAGATCCGGGCGAGAAGGGCGAGCAGGGAGATCTTGGGCCCCGCCGCGTTCATGGCCGCGCGGGCGGCGAGCAGTTCCGTCGCGTCGGCGTCCACCCAGCACGTCGCGTCGGGGATCTCCCGTCGGCTGCGGGCCAGCTTCTCGGCCCCGCGTACGCCCCGCACCGCGACGCGCGTCCCATCGGCCTCGCGCGTGCCTGCGGCGACCGGGGCCGGGGCCGGGGCCGGGGCAGCTTGTGCAGCCTGCGCGGCCTGTGCGGCCCTTTCCACGTCCCCGCGCAGGATCAGCCCGTCGGGCCCGGAGCCCCGCAGCTCGTGCAGATCCAGTCCGTGTTCGCGAGCCAGCCGCCGGACGAGCGGCGAGATGACGGAGACGGGGCCGGGCGCCGGCCGTGCCGCGCCGTTGGCCTCCGGGCCGGACCCCGGCGCGGGCGGTACGGGGTGCGCGGCAACCGGGTTGGCCGCGGCGGCCGGGCTGCTCGCGGCAACCGGGCCAGAGGTCGCTGTCGACGCGAGGCCCCCGGCCAAGCCCTCAGCAACGCCCTCACCAGCACCCCCGCCAACTCCCCCAACCGGGCCGGAGGCCGGGGCAGGCGGGGCCGGACGGACACGGCGGCGCCGCGCGGAGGGGGCCGAGGTGCCGTAGCCGACCAGCACATTGCCGGACCCGCCCTCGGCAGCCGGAGCCCTGCCGTCGACCGCCGAGGACCCGCCCCCGGCGGTCGACGACCCATCCCCGACGGTCTGCGTCCCGCCCCCGACGGTCTGCGTCCCGCCCTCCCCGGTCGGCACGGCGACCGTCAGCAGCGGTGCGCCGACCGGCAGTTCGGTGCCCTCCTCGCCGAAGCGGGCGGTCACCACCCCGCCGTACGGGCAGGGCACATCCACCAGCGCCTTGGCGGTCTCGACCTCCACGACCGGCTGGTCGACCGCGACGACCTCGCCGACCTCCACCAGCCAGCGCACGATCTCCGCCCCGGTGAGCCCTTCACCCAGATCGGGCAGGGTGAACTCGCGCACCTCCGCCATCACACCGCCCTCCCCTCGGTCCACTCCGACTCCCACTGCAGCCGGGCCACCGCGTCCAGCACCCGGTCCACGCCGGGCAGATGGTGCCGCTCCAGCATCGGCGGCGGGTAGGGGATGTCGAACCCGGCGACGCGCAGCACCGGCGCCTCCAGGTGGTGGAAGCAGCGCTCGGTGATCCGGGCGGCGATCTCCCCGCCGGGGCCGCCGAAGCCCGTGGACTCGTGGACGACGACGGCGCGCCCGGTCCGGCGGACGGAGGCGCACACCGTCTCGTCGTCGAAGGGCACCAGCGACCGCAGATCGACGACCTCCAGGTCCCAGCCCTCGGCCGAGGCCGCTTCGGCGGCCTCCAGACAGACGGGCACCGAGGGCCCGTACGAGATGAGGGTGGCGGCCCGCCCGCCGGTGGCCGGGCGGCGCACCACGGCGCGGCCGATCGGGGCGACCTCCTCGGGGTGGTCGGGGGACCATTCGGCCTTCGACCAGTAGAGCCGCTTGGGTTCGAGGAAGACGACCGGGTCGTCGGAGGCGATGGCGGCGCGCAGCAGCCCGTACGCGTCGGCGACGGTGGCCGGGGCGACCACATGGAGGCCGGGCGTCGCCATGTAGTACGCCTCGGAGGAGTCGCTGTGGTGCTCCACACCGCCGATGCCGCCGCCGTAGGGCACCCGCACGGTGATGGGCATCGGCAGGGCGCCGCGGGTGCGGTTGCGCATCCGGGAGACATGGCTGACAAGCTGCTCGAAGGACGGGTACGCGAAGGCGTCGAACTGCATCTCGACGACGGGCCGCAGCCCGTACATGGCCATGCCGACGGCGGTGCCGAGGATGCCCGCCTCCGCTAGCGGGGTGTCCGTACAGCGGTCGTCGCCGAACTCCTTGGCGAGCCCGTCGGTGATCCGGAAGACGCCGCCCAGTGTGCCGACGTCCTCGCCGAGGACGTGCACGGCCGGGTCGGCGGCCATCGCGTCGCGCAGCGCGCGGCCCAGGGCCTGGGCCATGGTGGCGGGCTTGACCGCGGTCGTCGTCATCGCTCGCCCTCCTCCGCGGCGAGCTCCGCCCGCAACGCGTCCGCCTGCTCGCGCAGCTGGCCGGTCTTCTCGGCGTAGACATCCTCGAAGAGGTCCATCGGGTCCAGGGCCGGGTCCTGGTGCATCCGCGTCCGCAGATCGGCGGCCATCCGCTCGGCGGCGTCGCGCGCGGCCTGTACGGCCTGGTCGTCGAGCAGGCCGCGGTCGCGCATCGCTTCCTCCAGCAGGGTGATGGGGTCGTGGGCGCGCCAGGCCTCCACCTCGGCGTCGGAGCGGTAGCGGGTGGCGTCGTCGGCGTTGGTGTGGGCCTCGAGGCGGTAGGTGACGGCTTCCACCAGGGTGGGGCCGCCGCCCGCGCGCGCCCGGCGGACGGCCTCGCCCAGGACCTGGTGCACGGCCACCGCGTCGTTTCCGTCGACGAGCCGGCCGGGCATGCCGTATCCGACGGCCTTATGGGCGAGCGAGGGGGCGGCGGTCTGCTTGGCGAGCGGGACGGAGATCGCGAAGCCGTTGTTCTGGATGAGGAAGACGACGGGGGCCCGCCACACCGCCGCGAAGTTCAGCGCCTCATGGAAGTCGCCCTCACTGGTCCCGCCGTCGCCGACCAGGGCCAGCGCCACCACGTCGTCGCCCTTGAGGCGGGCGGCGTGCGCCAGGCCGACCGCATGCGGCAGCTGGGTGGCCAGCGGGGTGCACAGCGGGGCCACCCGGTGGTCGCGCGGGTCGTAGCCGGAGTGCCAGTCGCCGCGCAGCAGGGTGAGGGCATGCACCGGGTCGAGCCCGCGCACGACGGCGGCGAGGGTGTCGCGGTAGCTGGGGAAGAGCCAGTCCTGGTCGCGCAGCACAAGGCCGGCGGCGACCTGGCAGGCCTCCTGCCCGGTGGAGGAGGGGTATACGGCGAGCCGGCCCTGCCGGGTCAGGGCGGTGGCCTGCGTGTTGTACCGGCGGCCGCGCACCAGCTCTCCGTAGAGCCGGGTCAGCAGGGCCGGGTCGATATCGGCCGCGGCATCGGTGCCCAGCAGGCGGTACGGCTCGGCATCGGGCAGCAGCGGCGCGGCGTCGACCCGCGGCTGCCAGGCGGGCGGGGGAGTAGGCCGATAGGCACCGGGCTGCTCAAGGACCGTCATGGCGCGACCTCCTGCGGGCAGAGAGCTGATGGGGCGGGCAGGCCCCTCCCTACCGATTGTTCGGTCGATGACGCATTTTGGCTACAGGCGGCCTCAGCCTGTGGACAAACGGTTCAGCAGGACATGAGATGTGGCCAGGACGTCCATGAAGGGGAGGCGGGGCGGTATGCCGGGCGAACAGATGGCCAATCCGGACGACAAGCCTCCCGCCCGTCCACTGGACTCGATCGACCGCGACATCGTGCGCATGCTCCGGGCGGATGGCCGCGCCTCGATACGCTCCGTGGCCGAGCGGGTACACGTCTCGCGCGCCAATGCCTACGCCCGCATCAACCGCCTCATCGACGACGGGGTGATCCGCGGCTTCAGCGCCCGGGTGGACCAGGAGCGGGCCGGGCAGGGCGCGTCGGCGTACATCACGTTGAAGATCGTGCAGAACTCGTGGCGCACGGTCCGCGAACAGCTCAGGCAGCTTCCGGGCGCCGCGCATATCGCCCTGGTCAGCGGGGACTTCGATGTGCTGCTGCTGGTCCACACCGAGGACAACCGCTCACTGCGCGAGCTGGTCCTCACCCGTATCCAGGCCATACCCGAGGTGCTGAGCACGCGGACGCTGCTGGTCTTCGAGGAGACCGACCTCGACTCCGATCTCTTCTGAGGCTCGGCTCTCCCCCAGCTACCGCTGGGAGGTGCCCCCCGGGCGAGGCCTCAGACACGCAGCCCCGCGAAGGCCGTGCGGACCACCGCGTCGGCCACCTCATCCACGGTCGCGGCCCCGCCCCGGCCCGGCCGGTACCACTCCACGATCGAATTGATCATGCCGAAGAGCAGCCGGGTCGCCAGCCGGGCGTCCACGTCCGGCCGCAGGTCCCCGTCCGCCACGGCCTGTTTGACCAGTTCGGCGACCTCATGGTCGAAACCCCGCCGCCGGGCCATGGCCCACCGCTCGGTGTCCGTGTTCCCGCGCACGCGCAGCAGCAGGGTGACGTACGGCAGCTCCGCCATCAGCACCTCGGTGGTCCGCCGGGTCACATGCTCCAGCCGCTGGACCGCCCGCCCGTCGCGCGCCTCCGGCTCCTGGAGGATGCCGAACAGCCCGTCGAGGGCGCGGCTTATGGCCAGCCGCAGCAGCTCTTCCTTGCCTTTGACGTGGTGGTAGATGGACGATTTGGAGATCCCGGCGGCGCGCGAAAGGTGCTCCATGGACGTGCCGTCGTAGCCACGCTCGTTGAACACCTCCACGGCGACCGCGAGCAGCGATTCGGGGGTGTAGGTGTCGCGCTTCGGCATGGTCATGATGAGAACTGTTCTTCTTCGGCGACCGCGCGCCGCATCAGCGGTTGGGACGGGGCGTAGCGGCCGGTGGGATAGGCCTGGTGAAGGTTCAACATTACGTCGCGTACCCAGCGCGCACCGAGCTCGCTCCCCCAACGCAGCGGCCCGAGAGGGTAGTTCACGCCCAGTCGCATCGCGGTGTCGATGTCCTCCGGGCTCGCCACCCGGCGCGCGGCGGCGTCCATGGCGAAGTCGGCGAGCATCGCGACCGTACGGGCCACGATCATGCCGGGGACGTCCTGGATGACGCTGACCTTCTTCCCGAGCGCCTGGAAGAGCCCGGTCGCGGCCCGCACGGCCTCGGGAGAGACGGTTTCCCCGGGGGCGAGGGCCATCCGGGTGGCGGTGCGGTAGTCCAGCGCCAGGTCGAACCGGATGCACGGGACGGGGGAACCGACGGTGGCCGACGAGCCGTCGGTGAGAGCCAGGCGGGTGCCGTCGGGCAGGGCGATGAAGCCTCCGGGCGGAGCGTCGGCGGCCAGGTCCTCCCAGGTGACCGTGATCCCCGCCTCCTCGATCAGCCGCGGCAGCTCCCCTGCCGGCCCCGATCCACGCCCCGGTCCCATGTGGACCACGACCATCGAAGGGGCCCGGCACGGCTCGGCGGTGTGCGGCTCGGGGGACGGCGCGCCCTCGGCGTAGTCGTACCAGCCCCGGCCCGCTTTACGCCCGTACAGGCCCGCGTCGACGAGCCGCCGCTGAGCGAGGGACGGGGTGAACTTCGGATCGTGGAACATCGCGTCCCACACCGACCGGGTGACGGCCTCGTTCACGTCCTGTCCGATCAGGTCGGTCAGCTCGAACGGGCCCATCGCGAACCCGCCGCATCCGCGCAGCACGGCATCGACGGTGGCCGGGTCGGCGGCGCCCTCCTCGTGGACGCGAAGGGCCTCGGCGTAGAAGGGGCGGGCGATCCGATTGACGATGAAGCCGGGGGTGTCGGCGCAGCACACCGGGGTCTTGCCCCAGGCCGCGACGGTCTCGTACGCCCGGTCGGCGGCGGCCTGGTCCGTCGCGAAACCGCGGACCAACTCGACCAGCGGCAGCAGCGGTGCGGGGTTGAAGAAGTGCAGGCCCAGGAGGCGGCCGGGGCGACGTAGGGCGCCCGCGACGGCGGTGACGGACAGGGAGGAGGTGTTGGTGGCGAGCAGACAGTCGTCGGAGACGACCGATTCGAGGGCGGTGAACAGCTGCTGCTTGGCGCCCAGGTCCTCCAGGATCGCCTCGATCGCAAGCTCGGCGTCCGCGAGCCCGGCGAGCCCGGTGACCGGGGTGAGCCGGCCCAGGGCGGCGTCCCGGGCGGCGGGGGCGAGCCGCCCCTTGTCGACCAGCCGCTCCAGGCGGGCGGCGATGGCGTCGGCGGCCTGCGCGGCGCGGCCGGGAGCGGCGTCATAGAGCCGTACGGGGTGTCCGGCGACCAGCGCGACCTGCGCGATTCCCTGGCCCATGGTGCCGGTGCCGACCACGGCGACGGTGCCGGCGGGTTCGGTCCTCCGGTCGATCGCAGTCATGCCGCTGATCCTCTCGGACGAAGTTATCCACAGGTGCGCCAGGCCCTCTTGTCCCGACCGATCGTTCGGTTACTCTAACTCTGACGGCCAGGCCGTCGTCTCCCGCTCAGCTCAATCCCAGCTCGACGAGGAGTTGGTCAGTCGTGACCGCCGGACTCACCACAGCGCAGTTGACCGAGCAGCACCGCCCCACCCTCGACCAGGCTCTGGAGGCCATCCGTACCCGTGCGTACTGGTCGCCGCACCCCGAGCACCCAAAGGCTTACGGAGGGGCCGACGCGAGCGGGCGGGAGAGCCTGAGCCCCGCCGAGGGCCAGACGGCCTTCGACGAGCTCCGCGGCCGGCACTTCGAGCTGGACCAGCCCGGCACGGACGGCTGGACCGCCACCGAGACCTCGCCGTACGGCATCGAGCTGGGGGTGGAGTATCCGCACCCGGACATCGAGGTGCTGCTCCCGGCGATGCGGGCCGGGATGCCGGCCTGGCGGGACGCGGGCCCCGAGGCGCGAGCCATGGTCTGCCTGGAGATCCTGGCCCGGATCAGCGCCCGCTCCCATGAGTTCGCCCATACCGTCATGCACACCAGCGGTCAGGCGTACATGATGGCGTTCCAGGCCGGCGGGCCGCATGCCCAGGACCGCGGCCTGGAGGCGGTGGCCTATGCCTTCGCGGAGCAGACACGCACCCCCGCGGCGGCCGAGTGGACCAAGCCGCAGGGCAAGCGCGATCCGCTGCGGCTGCGCAAGACCTTCACGGCCGTCCCCCGCGGCATCGCCCTGGTCATCGGGTGCAACACGTTCCCGACGTGGAACGGCTACCCCGGCCTGTTCGCCTCCCTGGCCACGGGAAACGCGGTCTTGGTCAAGCCGCACCCCCGGGCCGTGCTGCCGCTGGCCCTGACCGTCCGGGTGGCGCGCGAGGTGCTGCGGGAGGCGGGCTTCGACCCCAATCTGGTGGCCCTGGCCGCCGAGCAGCAGGACGAGGGCCTGGCCAAGGTGCTCGCCGTGCGCCCCGAGATCCGCGTCATCGACTACACGGGCTCCACCGCCTTCGGCGACTGGCTGGAGACCCACGCCCGCCAGGCCCAGGTCTTCACCGAGAAGGCCGGCGTCAACACGGTCGTGATCGACTCCGCCGATGACTACCAGGGCATGCTGGACAATCTGGCCTTCTCCCTGTCCCTGTACTGCGGCCAGATGTGCACCACCCCGCAGAACCTGCTGATCCCCCGGGACGGCATCGCCACGGACGCCGGCCCCAAGTCGTACGACGAGGTGGTCGCCGATCTGGCGGCGGCCGTCGAGCGCCTGCTGGGCGACGACGCGCGGGCGAATGCCCTGCTCGGCGCGATCGTGAACCCCGGGGTCAAGGAGCGGCTCGAGGCCGCCCCCGGCCTCGGCGCGGCCGCCCTCGCCTCCCGCTCGGTGACCCACCCCGACTTCCCCGACGCCACGGTCCGCACCCCCGTGATCGTCAAGGCCGACGGCGCCCGGAAGTTCTGGGAGGCGGCCGACGCGGAAGCGCCCTACCTCTCCGAATGCTTCGGCCCGGTGTCCTTCGCCGTCGCCATGGACTCCACGGCGGACACGGTCGACCTGCTGCGCCGCACCATCCGCGACAAGGGCGCGATGACCGTCGGGGCGTACACCACCTCCCCGGACGCCGAGCGGCTGATCGAGGAGGCGTGTCTGGAGGAGTGCGCCCAGCTGTCGCTGAATCTGACCGGTGGGATCTACGTCAACCAGACGGCGGCCTTCTCCGACTTCCACGGCTCGGGCGGCAACCCTTCGGCCAACGCCACCTTGTGCGACGGGGCGTTCGTGGCCTCCCGCTTCCGCATGGTCGAGGTCCGCCGCCCGCTGTAGCGCCGCGGCGCCTCCGGTGCCCTCCGCGTCGCCGGCTCAGCCGCTCACCTGGGCTGGGCCGGCGGGGTCTGAGCCGGCCCTCCCCAGTGGAACAGCGCCATGGCCACGCTGGTGGCCAGGTTGTAGCTGGACACCTGAGGCCGCATGGGGAGGGCCACCAGCCTGGTGGCCCGCTTGCGCACCTCCGGCGAGATCCCGTGCCGCTCGGATCCGAACGCGAGCAGCGCGTCATCGGGGATGGCCACGGACCGGATGTCCTCCCCCTCCGGATCCAGGGCGTACAGCGGCCCCGGCGGAAGGTCATCGCTCGCCAGCCGCTCCACGGCGGTGGCGAAGTGCAGCCCCGCACCCGACCGGACGGCGTTCGGATGCCAGGGGTCGATATCGCCGGTGGTGACCACCCCCGCGACCCCGAACCCGGCGGCGAGCCGCACCACGGCCCCCACGTTCCCCAGGTTGCGCGGGTTGTCCAGCACCACGACCGGCGCCGATCTGGACGGCCCCGCCAGCTCGTCCAGATTCCCCCGCCGATCGCGCCTGACCGCCAGCGCGGCCACCTGCGTCGGATGGGCCCTCGGCACAAGGTCGCGCAGCGTCCTGGCCGACACCTCGACCAGACGCTCCTCGATCACCGCGGTCAGGTCCCCGGCCAGGTCGTCCGCGAGAGCGAGCGCGGCGGCCTTGTCGCTCGTGACCGCGATCCGCACCTCCGCGCCGAACCGGAGCGCGTGCTTCAGCGCATGGAAGCCATCCAGCAGCACGGTCCCCGCAGCGGCCTCATGCCACCGCCGCACGGCCGTCACGGCCTCGTCGTCACCCATGCCCACAGCCTACGGTCGGCCCTCGGCGCTCTCCTCCGTCCGCTGGCGCGGCAGCCGGACCGTCTGCGCCCGGACGCGGTCGCGGACCTTGTCCGCCCGCCTCCCGACCCAGCGCAGAAAGTTCGTCGGGAGGAAGATCGCATCCGCCGCGATCATGGCCAGGGAGAAGAAGGGCAGCCCCAGCAGCACCGCGATCCCGACGTGCTCCAGCACCAGCAGGACGAGCATCACGTTCTTGACCCGCCGGTTCAGCAGCGTGAAGGGAAAGGCGACCTGCACGATGACCGTGCCGTAGGTGAGCACCATGACCACAAGGCCGCTGCCGGCCAGCACATCGGCCAGCGCGGGCCAGGGCGAGAAGTAGTCCAGGTGCAGCGGGTAGTAGAGCGCGGTGCCGTCCTGCCAGCGCGAGCCCTGGACCTTGTACCAGCCGGCGGAGGCGTACAGCAGACAGACCTCGCCCATGATCACCAGCACCGCGCCGTTGTGCACGAGGTTGGCGAGGATGTCCAGGAGGGTGCGCGGTTCGCCGGGTGCGTAGCGCCGGACGAGCCACCAGGCGCCGAGCACCGCCCACACCCCCCACAGCGCCATGGCCCAGCCGACGCCGGGGAGCGGGCCGTAGTCCGACCAGTCGAGACGGGCTTCGGTGAACAGCTGCGCCCACAGCAGGGCCGACCCGGTCAGCGCCCACAGCACGATCCCGGTGGTGTCGCGCGGCTCCGGCGCCCCGGGCCCGCGCCGCGCCGCGCGGCGGGCGTCCAGGGACCACACCCGCCCGCACCGGGTCAGCGTCAGATACATCGCCACCAGGTGGATGATGTTGTCGCCGCCGTCCCCCACGAAGACGCTGCGGTTCTGCAGGGAGATCACGCCGAGCATGAACAGCACGGACATGGTGCGGGTCCGCCAGCCGAGCAGGAGCAGCGCGCTGGAGACGACGGCGAGGGCGTAGACGGTGTCGAACCACAGGCCGCTGTCGGACCACATGAGCGCGCTGAAGGCGCCGTTGCCCTCCATGAGCTGATGGGCCATCTCCCAGCTCCACGGGCCCTCGGGCCCGTACAGCTCCTGGCGGTGGGGCCATTCGCGCAGCAGGAACAGCAGCCAGGTGAAGGAGAAGCCGATCCTCACCACGGCGGTCTGGTACGGGCCGAGCGCCGATCCCGTGACGCGGCCGTGGGCGCGGATGACGGCTGCTTCGACGCGGGCGGCGGCCTTGGCGCGGGGCGCCGCCGGGGGCAGGGAGGGGCGGGGAGGGTGCGGGGGCAGCGGCGGCTGCAGCGGGAGGGCTGGGGTCGTCACCGGCGCTTCGCCTCCGGCAGGTCGGCGTCGGTAATCGGCCACCAGGGCAGCTCCCGGCGGATGGGACGGGTGTCGATCTTCTCCTCGCTCCACGACGGGGCGGCCAACTGCCGGGTGAGCGAACGCAGCTGGATCCGCTGCACCGTGCCGCCGTCCTGCTTCAGGCCCAGACGGAGTATCGCGAGCCTCCGCAGATACTGCGCCGAGAGCTGTCCGCGCAGCCCGTTCGGCCGCTCCTGGGCGTCATGCGAGAGAAGGTAGAAGTCCCAGGCGCGGCGCAGCTGGTTCTGCTGGCTGTGGCTGGGCAGCGGATTGTGCCTGATGGCCGCGCCGTCCTGGGCTGACAGATCTCGCCACCCGGTGGTCGCGGTGCCGCCCTCGGGGGTGCGGATCTCGGCGCGCACCTGGACGGCGATGTTCTGCTGGAGGGGGTTCGGGGCGAAAAGCTTCCAGTTCCGTTCGAATTCTGGATATATGTAGTCGTCTATCGCCTCGCTGTACTGCTTACTGACCGTGTTGGCCGGGGAGACGTTCAGGAAGGCCATCCCGAGGTGCACGGCCACGGCGGCCACGGTCACCGCGAGGCCCACGGCCACGACGAGCTGCGAGGGCAGCGACAGCAGGCTCCCCGCTCTTGCCTCCCCCGCTTCTTGCTCCCCTTCCTCCCCCTGCTCCCCTCTCTCCCCTTTCTCTCCTTTCCCTATGACCTGCCCCGTCTCCACCATTCCCGCCCCGATCCCGTGGTCCCCGGCCGCGCCGCACACTGCGCTCTGTGCGCCATCCGCGCTTTCCGCGCTTCCCGCGGCCCTTACGCCCCGGAACGGTACCGATGAGCGCGCGCAGGGCACAGCGCACCGGAGTTATCCACAGGCTTGACACCCCACGTTCCTCCGGCACACCATTGAACCGAACGATCGGTCGGTCGGGCGCGGGCGACAGTCCGGCGGGGACGGCGAAGGGGCTTCGCATGACGACGATGGCGGCTGACGCGGAGGCGTATCAGACGGTGTTCGACGCCGCCCTGGCCACGGACGAGCGCATCGAGCCCCGCGACTGGATGCCCGACGAATACCGCGCCTCGCTGGTGAGACAGATGGCCCAGCACGCACACTCCGAGATCATCGGCATGCAGCCGGAGGCCAACTGGATCAGCCGGGCGCCCTCGCTGCGCCGCAAGGCCATCCTCATGGCCAAGGTCCAGGACGAGGCGGGACACGGCCTGTATCTCTACAGCGCCGCCGAGACCCTGGGCACCAGCCGCGACGAGCTGCTCGACAAGCTCCACTCCGGCCGCCAGAAGTACTCCTCGATCTTCAACTACCCCACCCTCACCTGGGCCGACGTGGGCGCCATCGGCTGGCTGGTGGACGGCGCGGCGATCACCAACCAGGTGCCGCTGTGCCGCTGCTCCTACGGGCCGTACGCACGGGCGATGGTCCGGATCTGCAAGGAGGAGTCCTTCCACCAGCGCCAGGGATTCGAGCTGCTGCTGACCCTGAGCCGGGGCACCGAGGCGCAGCGCGCGATGGCGCAGGACGCCGTGGACCGCTGGTGGTGGCCCTCGCTGATGATGTTCGGCCCGCCCGATGAGGCATCGGCCCACTCCGCCCAGTCCATGGCCTGGAAGATCAAGCGCCATTCGAACGACGAGCTCCGCCAGCGTTTCGTCGACATCTGCGTCCCGCAGGCCGAAGCGCTCGGCCTGACCCTCCCCGACCCCGACCTGAGGTGGAACGAGGACCGGGGCCACTACGACTTCGGGCCGATCGACTGGGAGGAGTTCCGCGAAGTGCTCCGGGGAAACGGGCCGTGCAACACCCAGCGCATCTCCCAGCGGCGGCGGGCCCATGAGGAAGGCGCCTGGGTGCGCGAGGCGGCCGCGGCGTACGCGGCCAAGCACGGAGAGGCCGGAGCATGAGCGGCGGCACCAGCGGTGAGTGGCCCCTGTGGGAAGTGTTCGTGCGCGGCAGGCGCGGCCTGTCCCACACCCACGCCGGCAGCCTGCACGCGCCGGACGCCGAGATGGCCCTGCGCAGCGCCCGCGATCTGTATACGCGCCGCTCCGAGGGCATCTCCATCTGGGTCGTGCCGTCCGACCGGATCACCGCCTCCTCGCCGGACGAGAAGGACCCGTTCTTCGAGCCGGCCGCCGACAAGCCCTACCGCCATCCGACCTTCTACGAGATCCCCGAGGGGGTGCGGCACCTGTGACCGCCGCCGCACTCGCCCTCGGCGACGACGCCCTGGTGCTCTCCCACCGGCTGGGGGAGTGGGCGGGGCACGCCCCGGTGCTGGAGGAGGAGGTCGCCCTCGCCAATATCGCCCTGGACCTGCTCGGGCAGGCGCGGGTGCTGCTCTCCCTGGCGGGCGACGAGGACGAGCTGGCCTATCTGCGGGAGGAGCGCGCCTTCCGCAATGTCCAGCTCGTCGAGCAGCCCAACGGCGACTTCGCCCACACCATCGCCCGCCAGCTGTACTTCTCCACCTATCAGCAGCTGCTGTACGACCGGCTGGCGCGCGGCGACGGCCCCTTCGCCCCGCTGGCCGCCAAGGCGGTCAAGGAGGTCGCCTACCACCGCGACCACGCCGAGCAGTGGACCCTGCGGCTGGGCGACGGCACCGCCGAGAGCCATGAGCGGATACGGCGCGGCCTGGAGGCGCTGTGGCGGTTCACCGGCGAGCTGTTCGAGCCGGTCGAGGGGTGCGAGGTGGACTGGACCGCCCTGCACGACGAGTGGCTGGCGCGGATCACGGCCGTGCTGGACCGGGCCACCCTGGCCGTGCCCGAGGGCCCGCGGCGCGGCGCCTGGGCGGCCGGCGCCGGGCGGCAGGGCGTCCACACCGAGCCGTTCGGCCGGATGCTCGCCGAAATGCAGCATCTGCACCGCAGCCACCCGGGGGCGTCATGGTGACGCCCGCGCCCGCGACCCCGCTCGAGACCCGGCTGCGCGAGCTGGCGGGCGCCGTGCCGGACCCGGAGCTGCCCATGGTGAGCCTGGCCGAGCTCGGTGTGCTGCGCGCGCTGCGCGTCATGGCGCCGGGCCGGGTCGAGGTCGAGCTGACCCCCACCTACACCGGCTGTCCCGCGCTGGAGTCGATGGCCGCGGACGTCGAGCAGGTGCTGCACGACCACGGCATACCCGAGGTGACGGTCCGCACCGTCCTCTCCCCGCCCTGGTCGACGGACGAGATCAGCGCGGAAGGCCGCCGCAAGCTGGCCGAGTCCGGCATCGCACCGCCCGGCCCCCGCGCCGCGGGCGGGCCGGTCGCCGTCGACCTGACGGTGCGCTGCCCGCACTGCGGATCGACCGACACCAAGCTGCTCAGCCGCTTCTCCTCCACCTCCTGCAAGGCGCTGCGCCGCTGCGAGACCTGCCGCGAACCCTTCGACCACTTCAAGGAGTTGTGATGACCGCCGAAGGCGTGGCGGCGCCCGTGCCCCGCCATGGCGCCTTCCATCCGCTGCGGGTGATCGCGGTCGACCGGCTCACCGACGACTCGGTCGCCGTCACCCTCCAGGTCCCGCCCGCGCTGCGCGAGACCTTCCGCTTCTCTCCGGGGCAGCACATCGCGGTGCGGCGGTTCGCCGACGGCGCCCAGATACGGCGTACCTACTCGATCTGCACACCGGCGCCGGCGCCCGAGGGACCCTCGGCCCTGCGGGTCGGGGTGCGGCTGGTCGAGGGCGGCGAGTTCTCGACGTATGCCCTCAAGGAGCTGGCGGTCGGCGAGGTCGTGGAGGTGATGGCCCCGGCCGGGCGGTTCGTACTGGACCCCAGGCCCGGCCACTTCGCCGCCGTGGTCGGCGGCAGCGGCATCACCCCCGTTCTGTCCATCGCCGCGACGCTGCTCGCCCGCGAGCCCCAGGCCCGCTTCTCCCTGATCCGCGGTGACCGCACCACCGCCTCCACGATGTTCCTGGAGGAGGTCGCCGAACTGAAGGACCGCTGGCCCGGCCGGTTCCAGCTGGTGAGCGTCCTCTCCCGGGAGGAGCGGCAGGCCGGGCCGGTCTCCGGACGGCTCGACGAGGAGCGGCTGACCGGGCTGCTGCCGGCGCTGCTGCCGGTGGAGTCGGTGGACGGCTGGTTCCTGTGCGGGCCGTACGGGATGGTGCGCGGCGCCGAGCGGGCGCTGCGCGCCCTCGGGGTCGCCCGCCGCCGCATCCACCAGGAGATCTTCCATGTGGACGCCGGGGACAGCGAGGCCGTCCCCGCGGGGCCGAGCCCGACCGCTGCCCCGTCCCGCTCCATGGTGACGGCGACCCTGGACGGCCGGTCGGGCACCTGGCCGGTGCGGGAGGGCGAATCGCTGCTGGAGGCGGTGGAGCGCAACCGCCCGGACGCGCCATACGCCTGCAAGGGCGGGGTCTGCGGGACCTGCCGGGCGTTCCTGGTCTCGGGCGAGGTACGGATGGACCGGAACTTCGCGCTGGAGCCGGACGAGGTGGCGGCCGGTTATGTGCTGTCCTGTCAGTCGCACCCGGTAGACGAGCGCGTGGAGCTGGACTTCGACCGCTGAACCGCCGCAGCGCGGCCCGACGGGGTGATCGGCGTTCCCGAAAGGGCGGGCTTGCGCGGGCGTTCCCTTCTTGTAGAACCTGTTCTATCTTGACGGGCCGTCAGACCAAGCGATGGCGCGGGAGGACGGACAGTGGACTTCACCTTCACCGAGGAGCAGCAGGCGGCCGCCGAGGCGGCGAAGGCGGTCTTCTCCTCCGCCTCGCCGGACGGGGTGCCCAGCCCCGCGCTCACGCCCGGCGCCGTCGCCGACGACCTCGACCGCCGGCTGTGGGGCAAGGCCGCCGACGCCGATCTGCTCGGGCTCCTGCTGGACCCGCGGTACGGCGGAGCCGGACTGGACCCCATCGCCCTGTGCCTGGTGCTGCGCGAGGCCGGCCGGGTCCTGGCCCGTGTGCCGCTGCTGGAGTCCACCGCGGCCGCGCTCGCCGTCCAGCGGTACGGCGGGGAGGAGCTGCGCGCCGCCGTGCTGCCCGGCGTCGGCCGGGGCGAGCTCGTGCTCACCGTCGCGCCCCACGGCCGCACCGGCCACGACGCGGCCGAACTCGCCGTACGGGCGTGCCAAGACAGGGGCGCCAGCGGCGCCGGTGGCGCGGGCGGCGGCCCCTGGGTCCTCGACGGCGCTCAGACCGCCGTGCCCTGGGCCCACAGCGCCGACCGCATCCTCATCCCCGCCCACACCGAGGCGGGCCAGACGCTTCTCGCACTGGTCCGCCGCGACCTCACCGGTGTCACCCTCAGCCCGCAGATCTCCACCAGCGGCGAGCGGCTCGCCGAGATCCGCCTGGACTCCGTACGGCTGGACGGCTCCGAGGTGCTGACGGCGGACGGCGCCTGGGAGTGGCTGCGCAATCTCCTCACCACCGGCATCTGCGCGCTCGCGCTGGGCCTCGGCGAAGCGGTGCTCACCCTGACCAGTTCCTACACCAGCAAGCGCGAGCAGTTCGGCTTCCCGCTCGCCACCTTCCAAGCGGTCGCCGTCCAGGCCGCCGACCGCTATATCGATCTGCGCGCGATGGAGGCCACGCTCTGGCAGGCCGCCTGGCGGCTGGCCACGGACCGCGAGGGCGCACCGGCCGCGCCCGGGGCGCTGCCCGTCGCGGGGGATGTCGCCGTGGCCAAGATCTGGGCCGCCGAGGGGGTGCGCCGCGTCGTCCAGACCGCACAGCATCTGCACGGCGGCTTCGGCGCGGCGACCGACTACCCGCTGCACCGCTACCACGCCTGGGCCAAACAGCTGGAGCTGTCCCTCGGCCCCGCCGCCGCCCACGAAGAGGCACTGGGCGACCTACTCGCCGCCCACCCGCTCGGCTAGGCGCTGTTACACCCGGCCAGTACACAGCGGACCCCTGTGCGGGCGCCCGACTACAGCACAAAGGCCCCGTCGGCCGCGGCGGTCTGCCCGCTCACCAGCGGGCGGCCCGCCGCCTGCCAGGCGAGCATGCCGCCGTCCACATTCACCGCGTCCAGACCCTGGGCGACCAGATACTGCGTCACCTGCGCCGACCGCCCGCCGACCCGGCACACCACATGCACCCGTCCGCCATCGCCCAGCGCCTCGGTCAGCTCACCGAACCGGGCCACGATCTGCCCCATGGGGATATGCAGGGCGTCCTCGGCGTGCCCTGCGGCCCACTCGTCGTCCTCCCGCACATCCAGCAGGAACCCATCGGCCGGCACCGCCGCGACCTCCACCTCGGGAAGCGGGGCAAATCCCATCACATACACCTCTCACACGACCTGGCAGCTGAGGGAAACCTACTACCGCACGAGCTCCGCCAGCTGATTCTCCTTCTCGGCGACCTTGGTCAGCAGTTGCTCGGCGATCTCGTCGAGCAGCCCGTCGGGGTCCTCCGGCGCCATCTTGATCATCGCGCCGATCGCGCCGGACTCCAGCTCGGCCGCGACCTGGGCCAGCATCTCCTTCCGCTCGGCCAGCCACTCCAGCCGGGCGTACAGCTCCTCGCTGCGGCTCCACCGGCGCTCGGGCGGCGGCGGACCGGCCTCCCACTCCTCGGCCAGCGCCTTCAGCCGCTCCTCGTCCCCGGCCGCGTACGCCCCGTTGACCCGCACGATGAACTCGCCGCGCCGCTCCCGCTCGGCTCCGTCCTCCGCCAGGTCCGGATGCGCCTTGCGGGCGAGCTCCCGGTAGATGCGGCGCGCCTCCTCGCTCGGCCGCACCCGCGGCGGCGGCTGCACCGGCTGCTCGGTGAGCATGGCCGCCCCCTCGGGCGACAGCCCGTCGGAGTCGAGCCAGCCGTGGAACAACTCCTCGACCTGCGGCATCGGCAGCACCAGCCCCCGCGCCTCCCGCGCCTTGCGGATGTCCTCGGGGCCCCCTGTGCGCGCCGCCACCGCCTCGGCGATCAGCGCGTCCAGCTCGTCGAGGCGGGAGTACATCGGCCCGAGCCGCTGGTGGTGCAGCCGGGAGAAGTTCTCCACCTCGATGCGGAAGGTCTCCACCGCGATCTCGAACTCGATCAGCGCCTGCTCCGCCCCCCGCACGGCCCGCTCAAGCCGCGCGGTGGCTTCCGCCTCCGCCGCCGCCTCGGCATGCGCGTCCGTGCCCGCGTCCGACGGCACACCCGCCACCGACTCCGACGGCTCTTCTGATCGGGCTTCGGGCCGGGTGTGTGATCGCTCCTGCGATTCAGCCTGGGGCTCTGCCTCCGGCACCGGCTGCCGGGCCTGCTGCTGCGCTTCCGGGTTCGTCACCCGCTCACCCTACGTCCGGCAGCAATCGGGCCGGGGAGGAGTCACACCCCCAACTCGGCCGCTATCCGCCCGCTCCGCACCGCGGCGAGAAGCCGCGCATGGTCCTCCTCCGTGTGGTCCGCGTACGCCACCGCGAACTCGGCGACCGCCTCGTCCAGCTCGTCCCCCTTTCCGCAGTACCCCGACAGCAGCCGCGGGTCCACGCTGTGCGCATGCGCCCGCGCCAGCAGCGCGCCCGTCATCCGCCCGTAGTCATCCAGCTGGTCGGCCGCCAGCGCCACCGGGTCCACGCTTCCTTTCCGGTTGCGGAACTGCCGCACCTGATAGGGGCGCCCCTGGACCGTGGCCCAGCCCAGCAGGATGTCGCTGACCACCTGCATCCGCTTCTGGCCGAGCACCACCCGCCGCCCCTCATGCGCGACGGCAGGCACCTCGAAGCCGGCCTGCCGCACATACGGCAGCAGCGCGGACGGCCGCGCCTCCTTGATCTGCAGCACCATCGGCTCACCCCGGTGGTCGAGCAGCAGCACCACATACGACCGCGTCCCCACGCTTCCGGTGCCCACCACCCGGAACGCCACATCGTGCACCGCATAACGGGCCAGCAGCGGCAGCCGGTCCTCCGGCAGCGTCCCCAGATACTCGCCCAGCGCCGACGCCACGGCCGCCGCCTCCGCGTCCGGCACCCGCCGCAGCACCGGCGGCGCGTCCACGAAGCGCCGCGCCACCGGTCGCCCGGACGGATTCTCCCCGTCCGGCACGGCCTCCGTCGACCTGGCGGCGAACCGCGCGCTCGTGTTCCGCCGCGCCTTCTCCGAGACTCGCTGCAACGTGCCGGCCAGGTCCTTGGCGTCCGCGTGCGAGACCAACTCCTCGTCCGCGATCGCGTTCCACGCGTCGGCGGCGGGCAGCTTCGACAGCAGCCGCAGCGTGCGCCGGTAGGAGCCCACCGTGTCATGGGCCGCCGCCCGGCAGGTGTCCTCGTCCGCCCCCGCCTCCCGCCCGGCCAGCACCAGCGAGGCGGCGAGCCGCTTCACATCCCACTCCCACGGGCCGTGGATGGTCTCGTCGAAGTCGTTGAGATCGATGACCAGGCCACCGCGGGCGTCCCCGTACAGACCGAAGTTGGCGCCGTGGGCGTCCCCGCAGAGCTGCGCGCCGACGCCGGTCACCGGCGTGGCCGCCAGATCGTGGCCCATCAGCCCGGCCGCCCCACGCAGAAAGGAGAAGGGGGAGGCGGCCATTCGCCCGACCCGGATCGGGGTGAGCTCCGGCAGCCGCCCGGCGTTGGACCGCTCGACCGCCTCCACCGCGTCCGGCCGCCCGGCGCCCCGCGGCAGCTCGCGATGGGCCGAGCGGGGCACCCGCTCCCGCAGCGCCTTCCCTTCCTGCCGGGCCGCGCCGCTCCCTGGCCACTGGGCGAACCCCGGGACATGCGGCAGCCGCCGCACCTCCTCCTCGCCGCGCTCGCCGCCGTCCGTCATCACGCGCCCCCCGTTCAACACGCGCCCCCCATTTCCTCGCCGGCACAACCACCGGCCATGTCGCGGATATCGCAGACGTCGAAGACAACGAGACCGACAACCAGACCGGCAACCGGCCCCGGACGCAGGCCCGAAGACTTCGACTGCCATGACCGTACAGCCCGCCGCGAAAACCCGTCACGGCCTGTGGATAACCTCGCCGACCGCCGCGAACGCCCTGCTCAGAAGCTGCTCAGACCCCGCTCAGAAGGTGAGGCCCGGCTACCGGCACTCCTCGTCCTCGGCCATGTACCGCTCCGCCCACCGAGCCAGCTCGCTCAGCGCGGGCTCCAGCGCCCTGCCGCTCTCCGTCAGCCGGTAGCTGACCCGCAGCGGCGGCCCCGCGTCGACCTCCCGCAGCGCCAGCCCCGCCGCTACCAGTTCCGTGAGCCGGTCGGTCAGCATGCGCTCGCTGATCTTCGGGATGGCCCGCCGCAGCTCGGCGAAGTACGCGGGCCGCGTCATCAGGACGGTCACGATGAGCCCGGTCCACCGCTTGCCGAGCAGCTCGAAGACGCGGGTCATCGTCCCGTCGACCTTCATGCACGTCTTCTCGTCGTGCTCCGCGCGCCCGCCGCCACCCGCCATGGAGCACAGCGTACTGCCACTTCAACCCACACTGCGGAAAAGTAAGCTCCTGTGCTATTCATAGCTACGTAGAAATTTTTCGCTCTCACTGCCGGGCCGGCCACCAAGCCGCCCCGGCGCCGAGCCCCGTTATTCGGAAGGTCCTCATGCCCACGCTTCTGCACATCGACAGCTCCCTCTTCCCTGCCGACGCCTCCGCCTCCCGCGCCGTCACGGCCACCTTCCGCAAGGAATGGGAGGCCCAGCACCCCGACGGCACGGTCATCTACCGCGACCTGGCCGCCGAGCCCCTGCCGCACCTGGACGGCCTCGCCGCCGCCGCGGGTTTCACCCCCGCCGAGCAGCGCACGCCGGAGCTCGAGGCCGCCTTCGCCCTGCGGGACAGCCTGGCCTCCGAGCTGGAGCGGGCCGACGCGGTTGTGATCGGCGCCCCGATGTACAACTTCACGATCCCCTCCTCCCTCAAGGCCTGGCTGGACCACGTGATCATCGCGGGCCGTACGTCGATGGCCCAGCCGTCCACCACGGCGGGCACCCCGACGGTCGTCGTCGCCAGCCGTGGCGGCGGCTACGGCCCCGGCACCCCGCGCGAGAGCTTTGAATTCGTCCTCACCTACCTGGGCAAGACGCTGACCGAAATGCTCTCCCTGGACGTCGAGTTCATCGTCCCCGAGCTGACCCTGGCCCGTACCAACCCGGCCATGGCCGACCTGGTCGACCTCTCCGACGCCTCCAAGGCGAAGGCCCACGAGGAGGCGGCCGCCAAGGCCAAGACCGTCACCGCCCGCCTCGCCGCCTGACCCGCACCGGGTACCGCACCGCCACCCCAACGCCCGCCGGCCCCGGCCCGACCGCCCGGCGGGCCCCAGGGCGGCCCGCATCGGGGGTACGCGCTGCGCACCCGTCCGGTTCATCGAAACCGCCGTGACCTGCGGCACAGGGGAAGAGACACGCCAAAACCCGCGCACCGAAACCCGTACGCCGAAACCCACCCACCCGAAACAGCGCGCCGGAAACAGCACGCCCAAACGCGAAGCGGGCCCCTCCGGCGCGACTTTCGTCACACAAGAGAGGCCCGCTCCGACTGGTGCGCGAGGGGGGAGTTGAACCCCCACGCCCTTTCGGGCACTGGAACCTGAATCCAGCGCGTCTGCCTATTCCGCCACCCGCGCATGGGTGCTGTCGACCGAATCACCGCCGATTTCCCGAACCGATCCTTCCGGTTCAGCCGATCTGTGCGGTGCGCCTTCCGACATCCAGAACATTAGCACGCCGTCCAGGGTGGATTCACACGCGTTCCCGACGCCCCAGCACCCGCCCGACCGGATAGCGACCCGGTTGCGGGACACTGTCATGAAGGCACCTCTACGATCCCTGTGAGAGGTGACACTGCTCCGCAGGGCCAGGAAGGGGAACCACCCGATTTCCCGACGCGTGGATACGATCAGTAAGCAGTATGAGGACGACACTGAGCACGACTGAGGAAGGAGGTGCCCCGTGGGAGTACTGAAGCGCTTCGAGCAGCGTCTCGAGGGTCTCGTGAACGGCACCTTCGCCAAGGTGTTCAAGTCAGAGGTCCAACCCGTCGAGATCGCGGGCGCGCTCCAGCGTGAGTGCGACAACAACGCCAGCATCTGGAACCGCGACCGGACCGTCGTCCCCAACGACTTCATCGTCGAACTGAGCGCGCCCGACTACGAGCGACTGAGCCCGTACTCGGGCCAGCTCGGCGATGAGCTCGCGGGCATGGTGCGCGACTACGCCAAGCAGCAGCGCTACACGTTCATGGGCGCCATCAAGGTCCATCTGCAGAAGGCCGACGACCTCGACACCGGCCTGTACCGCGTGCGCAGCCGTACCCTGGCGTCCAGCGAGTCCCAGAGCCCGCAAGGGGGCCGCGGCCCCGCCGCGCCCCAGCAGCGCCCCGGCGGCTACGGCTACCCCCCGCAGCCCTCGGGCGCACCCCCCATGCCCGCCGCGCCGCCGCCGTCCGGCGCCCGCTCCGCGCCCCGCGCCGGCGGTCCCGGCGTCGGTGCGCAGTCGCACGGGCAGACCCGCCGGTGGATCGAGATCAACGGCACCCGCCACCAGATCTCCCGGCCCACCCTGGTCCTGGGCCGGAGCACCGACGCCGACGTGCGGATCGACGACCCCGGAGTCTCGCGCCGACACTGCGAGATCCGGGTCGGATCGCCCTCGACCATCCAGGATCTGGGCTCGACCAACGGCATCGTGGTAGACGGACAGCACACCACACGCGCTACGCTCCGCGACGGCTCGCGCATCGTCGTGGGCAGCACCACCATCGTTTACCGGCAAGCCGAAGGGTGAAGCGGGGGCAATGTCAGAGCTGACCCTCACGGTCATGCGGTTGGGTTTCCTCGCCGTACTGTGGCTGTTCGTCATCGTGGCCGTCCAGGTCATCCGTAGCGACCTGTTCGGGACCCGCGTGACCCAGCGCGGTTCGGCGCGGCGCGGCGCCCCCGACCGGCCGCAGCAGCAGCGGCAGGCGACGCCTCCGCCCCAGCGCCAGCAGCCGGCCGGCCGGGGCGGGAGCCGCGGCCGCCGCGGCGCACCCACCAAGCTGGTCGTCTCCGAGGGCACGCTCGCGGGCACCACGGTCGCCCTCCAGGGGCAGACGATCAGCCTCGGCCGGGCCCATGACTCGACCATCGTGCTGGACGACGACTACGCCTCCAGCCGGCATGCCAGGATCTACCCGGACCGCGACGGCCAGTGGATCGTCGAGGACCTCGGGTCCACCAACGGCACGTATCTCGACCGGACCCGACTCACCACACCGACACCGATTCCGCTGGGCGCGCCGATCCGTATCGGCAAGACCGTCATCGAGCTGCGGAAGTAGTACGACCATGACGACCGGAGGGTGGGCAGCGTGGTTGGCAAGGGGCTGTACCCGGAGCCGACGGGCGAGGTGCGCATGAGTCTGTCACTGCGTTTCGCCGCCGGATCGCACAAAGGCATGATCCGGGAGGGCAACGAGGACTCCGGCTACGCCGGCCCCCGGCTGCTCGCCATCGCCGACGGCATGGGCGGCCAGGCCGCCGGTGAGGTCGCCAGCTCGGAAGTGATCTCCACTCTCGTCCAGCTCGACGACGACGTCCCGGGCTCGGACATCCTGACCTCCCTGGGCAGCGCCGTGCAGCGCGCCAATGACCAGTTGCGCATGATGGTCGAGGAGGATCCGCAGCTGGAAGGCATGGGCACCACGCTCACCGCCCTGCTGTGGACCGGCCAGCGGCTCGGCCTCGTCCACGTCGGCGACTCGCGCGCGTATCTGCTGCGCGACGGCGTGCTCACCCAGATCACCCAGGACCACACCTGGGTGCAGCGCCTCGTCGACGAGGGCCGGATCACCGAGGAGGAGGCGGGCACCCACCCGCAGCGCTCCCTGCTGATGCGCGCCCTGGGCAGCGGCGACCATGTCGAGCCCGATCTGTCCATCCGGGAGGTCCGGGCCGGGGACCGGTATCTGATCTGCTCCGACGGCCTGTCCGGCGTGGTCAGCCACCAGACCCTCGAGGACACCCTCGCCAGCTACCACGGCCCGCACGAGACCATTCAGGAGCTCATCCAGCTCGCCCTGCGCGGCGGCGGCCCCGACAACATCACCTGTATCGTCGCCGACGTCCTCGACGTCGACGGCAGCGACACCCTCGCCGGGCAGCTCAACGACACCCCCGTCATCGTGGGCGCGGTCGCTGAGAACCAGACCTCCCTCGGGGACGGCGGCGCCGCGCACACCCCCGCGGGCCGCGCCGCGGAGCTCGGGCGCAACCGGGGGGTGGCGCCGGGGGAGGCCCAGGGGGGCTTCGGCCCGCCGGGGAGCGGTGACCCGTCGCTCGGCGGCCCGTCCGAGGGCAGCTACGGGGCGTACGCGGACGGCGACTTCAACAAGAAGGGCGGCCGCAAGAAGTGGATCAAGCGGTCGCTGTACATCGCGCTGGGCCTCGCGGTGGTCGGCGGCGGCCTCTACGGCGGTTACCGCTGGACGCAGACGCAGTACTACGTGGGCGCCAACGGTGACCATGTGGCGATCTACCAGGGCATCAGCCAGGACCTCGCCTGGATCAAGCTCAACAAGGTCCATGAGGACCACCGTGAGATCGAACTCAAGTACCTCCCGGTGGACCAGCGCAGCCGGGTCGAGGACACCATCGCGGTCGACAGCCTCAACCAGGCCAAGGACAAGACCAAGGACCTGGCCACCCTCGCCAGCGCCTGCAAGAAGTCGGACGCGCAGCGCCAGGCCGAGGAGAAGCAGCAGGACCTCACCAACGGCAAGGACAAGAACAAGGACAAGGCGGGCGGTTCCGCCGGCGGCAAGGCCCAGACCGACAACGACCTGACGACGAATGCGGGCGAGGCCACGACGCCGCCGGCGCCGGGTGGTCAGCAGCAGCAGCCGAACACGAACGACAAGGACACGAAGTCGCCGTCGTCCACGCCTTCGTCGAAGCCCTCGTCCAGCGCCACGCCCAAGCCCGGCCCCACCCTCTCCGAGGAAGAGCAGAAGTTGGTCCCACAGTGCAGCAGTGCCCAGCAGTGAAGCCGTAGGGGGCCGTCGATCCATGAGCAGTACCAGCAATACGACCACCATCAGCACGGTCGGTCCGCCGAGCAGGCGTAACACCGAACTGGCGCTGCTGGTCTTCGCGGTGATCGTCCCGGTCTTCGCGTACGCCAACGCGGGCCTGGCCCTCAGCGACGAGCTGCCCTCGGGCATGCTCAGCTACGGCCTGGGCCTCGGCTTCCTCGCCGGGGTCGGCCACCTGGTAGTACGTAAGTTCGCCCCGTACGCCGACCCGCTGCTGCTGCCGATCGCCACCCTGCTCAACGGCCTCGGCCTGGTGATCATCTGGCGTCTCGACCAGTCCCGGCGACTGGCCCAGCGCGCCGAGAACGCCGGCCAGGTCTTCTCTGCCGCGGCCCCCAACCAGCTGATCTACTCGGCGATGGCCGTGGCGCTGTTCGTTGGCGTCCTGATCTTCCTCAAGGACCACCGGATCCTCCAGCGCTACACCTACATCTCCATGGTCGGCGCGCTGATCCTGCTCATCCTCCCGGTCTTCTTCCCGCCGGTCTTCGGCGCCCGGATCTGGGTCCGGGTCGGCAGCTTCTCCATCCAGCCCGCCGAGTTCGCGAAGATCATCATCGCGGTGTTCTTCTCCGGCTACCTGATGGTCAAGCGGGACGCCCTCGCCCTGGCCAGCCGCCGCTTCATGGGCCTGTACCTGCCGCGCGGCCGCGACCTCGGCCCGATCCTCGTCGTCTGGGCGATGAGCATCTTGATCCTGGTCTTCGAGACCGACCTGGGCACCTCGCTGCTGTTCTTCGGCATGTTCGTCGTCATGCTGTACGTCGCCACCGAGCGCACCAGCTGGATCGTCTTCGGCATGCTGATGTCGGCGGTCGGCGCCGTGAGCGTCGCGTCCGTCGAACCGCACGTCAAGGTCCGTGTGATGGCGTGGCTGCACCCCTTCGCCGTCTACCAGGAACACCCCCCGAGCTGGGCCACCACCGACCAGATCGCCCAGGCGCTGATGTCCTTCGGCTCCGGTGGCGTCTTCGGCACCGGCCTCGGCCAGGGCGCCTCCGACCTCATCGGCTTCGCCGCCAACTCCGACTTCATCCTCGCCACCGTGGGCGAGGAGCTGGGCCTGGCCGGCACCATGGCGATCCTGCTGCTGTACGGCCTGATCGTGGAGCGCGGCGTGCGCACCGCCCTCGCCGCCCGCGACCCGTTCGGCAAGCTGCTGGCCGTCGGCCTGTCCGCGGCCTTCGCCATCCAGGTCTTCGTCGTCGCCGGCGGTGTGATGGGCCTGATCCCGCTGACCGGTATGACCATGCCGTTCGTCGCCTACGGCGGCTCGTCCGTGCTCGCCAACTGGGCGCTCATCGCGATCCTCATCAGGATCAGCGACACCGCCCGCCGCCCGGCACCGGCCCCCGCGCCGTCCACCGACGCCGAGATGACCCAGGTGGTCCGACCGTGAACAAGCCCGTGCGCCGAATCGCGATCTTCTGCGGCCTTCTCGTCTTCGCCCTGCTGCTGCGGGACAACTGGATCCAGTACGTCCAGGCCGACTCGCTCAAGAACCACAAGAACAACCACCGTGTCGACATCGCCCGCTACAGCCAGCCGCGCGGCAACATCATCGTCGAGGGCGGCGACGCCATAACGGGCTCCGTCGAGACCAACGGCATCGACTACAAGTACAAGCGCACCTATAAGAACGGCGAGATGTGGGCGCCGGTCACCGGCTACGCCTCGCAGGTCTACGGCACCAACCAGCTCGAGAACCTCGAGGACGGCATCCTCACCGGCGACGACGACCGCCTCTTCTTCAACCGGACCGTCGACATGCTCACCGGTAAGGAGAAGAAGGGCGGTGACGTCATCACCACCCTGAACCCCAAGGCACAGGAAGCCGCGTTCAAGGGCCTGGGCGACAAGAAGGGCGCCGTCGCCGCGATCGACCCGCGCACCGGCAAGATCCTCGCGCTCGCCAGCACCCCCAGCTACGACCCCTCCACCATCGCCGGGGCGGGCAAGAAGGACGCGGCCGCCTGGAAGGCGCTCGACAAGAAGCAGAACCCTGACGACCCGATGCTCAACCGGGCGCTGCGTCAGACCTACCCGCCGGGCTCCACCTTCAAGGTTGTCACGGCGGCCGCGGCGCTGGAGAACGGCTTGTACGACGACATCGACGAGCCCACCAAGTCGCCGCTGCCGTGGAAACTGCCGCTGTCCACCCAGAACCTGAAGAACGAGGGGAACATCCCCTGCGAGAACGCCAGCCTCCGCGTCGCCCTGCGCTACTCCTGCAACACCGTCTTCGGCAAGGTCGGTGACGACCTCCGCTTGGACAAGATGCGCGAGGAGGCCGAGAAGTTCGGCTTCAACAAGGAGCAGTTCACGCCCGTCCGCGCCGACGCCAGCGTCTACCCCGAGAAGATGGACCGGCCGTCCAACGCCCTGTCCTCCATCGGCCAGTTCGACAACCGGGCCACCCCGCTGCAGATGGCCATGGTCGCCGCCGCGGTCGCCAACGACGGCAAGCTCATGAAGCCGTACATGGTCGACAAGCTGCGCGCCCCGAACCTGAACACCATCGAGCAGACCCAGCCCGAGCAGATGAGCACACCGCTCTCCGAGGACAACGCCCAGAAGCTGCAGGAAATGATGGAGACGGTGGTCCAGGTCGGCACCGGAACCTCCGCCAGGATCCCGGGCGTCACGGTGGGCGGCAAGACCGGTACCGCCCAGCACGGCGTCGCCAACAGCAAGAACCCCTACGCGTGGTTCATCTCCTACGCCAAGGGCAAGGACGGCTCCTCGCCGGTCGCGGTCGCGGTCGTCATCGAGGGCTCCGACACCGTCCGCGACGACATCGCCGGCGGCAAGCTCGCCGCGCCGATCGCCAAGGACGTGATGAAGGCGGTGCTCGCCGACCAGAAGTGACCCCGGTCACGTCCTGGTGCCGATCCCGCACGTCGCCGTACCGGTCACGTATCAAGTAGCGACCGAGGCCGGGTCCGGCACGGCGTCCCGGGTACGGTATGCCCGAGCAGCACACCGCCGGGCCCCTACGGGTGCGGCCGGGAATGACGGAAGAGGGCTGGAGTAGCTATGGAAGAGCCGCGTCGCCTCGGCGGCCGGTACGAGCTGGGCTCTGTGCTCGGCCGCGGTGGCATGGCGGAGGTCTACCTCGCGCATGACACCCGCCTCGGCCGCACTGTCGCCGTGAAGACGCTCCGGGTGGATCTGGCCCGCGACCCGTCCTTCCAAGCCCGGTTCCGCCGAGAGGCCCAGTCGGCCGCCTCGCTCAACCATCCCGCGATCGTCGCGGTCTACGACACCGGCGAAGACTATGTCGACGGCGTCTCGATCCCGTACATCGTGATGGAGTACGTCGACGGATCCACCCTGCGGGAGCTGCTGCACTCCGGAAGAAAGCTGCTCCCCGAACGGACCCTGGAGATGACCGTCGGGATTCTCCAGGCTCTGGAGTATTCGCACCGCAACGGCATCGTCCACCGCGACATCAAGCCGGCGAACGTCATGCTCACCAGGAACGGCCAGGTCAAGGTCATGGACTTCGGCATCGCCCGGGCCATGGGCGACGCCGGTATGACCATGACGCAGACCGCCGCCGTGATCGGCACCGCCCAGTACCTCTCCCCCGAGCAGGCCAAGGGCGAGACCGTCGACGCGCGCAGCGACCTCTACTCCACCGGCTGTCTGCTGTACGAGCTGCTGACCGTGCGCCCGCCGTTCATCGGCGACTCACCGGTCGCCGTCGCCTATCAGCACGTACGGGAGGAGCCGCAGCCGCCGAGCACGTTCGATCCGGAGATCACCCCGGAGATGGACGCGATCGTGCTGCGGGCCCTGGTCAAGGACCCGGACTACCGCTACCAGTCCGCCGACGAGATGCGCGCCGACATCGAGGCGGCCCTGGAGGGCCAGCCCGTCGCCGCCACCGCCGCGCTGGGCGCGGTCGGCTACGGCGGCGAGGACCAGCCCACGACCATGCTGCGGTCGCAGGACGTCGGCGCGCAGACCTCGATGCTGCCGCCGATGCGCGACGACGACGGGGGCTTCGGGTACGACGAGCGCCCCGACCGCAGGCGCGGGCCCGAGAAGAAGAGCAATCTCTCGACGATCCTGCTGGTCCTGGCCGGCATCCTGGTGCTGGTCGGAGCGATCTTCATCGGCAAGGAGATCTTCAGTGGCGGCAAGAACAGCGACAACGTCGATGTGCCGTCGCTGAAGGGCCTGACCCTCTCCGAGGCCAGGCAACAGGGCGAAAACTCGGACTTCAAGGTCAAGGCGACCGGCAGCCCCATCTTCTGCGACGCGGACAAGAACACGGTCTGCAAACAGAGCGTGGAGGGCGAGAAGGCCATCGAGCGCTACGGCACGGTCCAGCTGACCATGTCCAAGGGCCCCAAGCCCGCCGCGAAGGTCGAAGTCCCCGACGTCATCAACATCCAGTTCGAGAGCGCCAAGCAGCAGCTCGAGGCCAAGGGCTTCAAGGTCAACAAGACGACCGAGGAGTCCGACCAGACCACGGACAAGGTCATCGACCAGGACCCCAAGGGCGGCAAGAAGGTCGCGCCGGGCACCGAGATCACCCTGACCGTCGCCCGGGCCCAGGCGAAGGTCACCGTCCCTGACGTCACCACCAAGAAGCTCGCGGACGCCACCTCCACGCTCGAGAGCGCGGGCCTGAAGGTGCAGTCCACGGAGGTCGAGAACGCCGACGTCGAGGCGGGCACGGTCATCAGCCAGAACCCCCAGCCCAACGAGCAGGTCCTGCCCAACACGACCGTCACCCTGACCGTCGCCAAGGCCCCCGCGCAGCAGCAGAACGTCGCGGTGCCCCAGCTGCGCGGCCAGAAGCTCAAGGACGCCAAGAAGGCCCTCGAGGACGCCGGCCTCACCGTCGGCACCGTCTCCGGATCGCAGAACGAGGACTCCAGGGTGCTGTTCTCCGACCCGGCGGAGGGCCAGCAGGTGCCCAAGGGCCAGGTCGTCAACCTGACCACCTTCGACAGTGGTCAGGGCAACAACGGGGGCGGTGACGGCGGCGGCGACGGCGGCACCATCCCGTTCGGCGGCCCCACCGGCGGGCCCTAGGACGCGCGCTCCGCGCGGCAGCAGTCGCCTCGGCAAGAAGCCCCGGCGCCCGGGAATCGGGCGGCCGGGGCTTCCCCGTGGTCGGGCCTGGCGGTTAACGCAGCTCCTTGGGCGGCGTACGGTCCGCGTCGACCTTCTCCGTACGCTCCAGCTCGCCCCACACGATGTAGCGGTGGCGCGAGGTATAGACCGGCGTGCACGTCGAGAGCGTGATGTAGCGGCCCGGCTTCGTCTTCCCCGACTCCTTGGGGACCGGGCTGAGCACCCGCACGTTGTACTTCGAGGTCTCGGACAGCTCCGCGTAGACCTTGTAGATGTACCAGACGTCCCGGGTCTCGAAGACGATCGCGTCGCCCTTGTCCAGCTTGTCGATGTTGTGGAACTTGGCGCCGTGCCCGTCCCGGTGCGCGGCCAGGGTGAAGTTGCCCTTCTTGTCCCACGGCATCGCCGACTTCACCGGCTTGGTGTAGTAGCCGGCGACGCCGTCGTTCAGCGTCTCGGTCGCCGTGCCCTTCTTGACCAGCACCTCGCCGTTGTGCATGGCCGGCACATGCAGAAAGCCGATGCCGTCCTTGGTGTCGAGCCGACCGGGCCCGCCGGGCCCCTCCTGCTGCGCCCACTGCCGGCGCACCCGGTCGCCCTGCTTCTTCGCCTCGCGGTCGGCCAGCACGTTCGTCCACCACAGCGAGTAGACGACGAAGAGCGCGAGGAGCACCCCCACGGTGATCAGCAGCTCGCCCAGAATGCCGACGGCCGCGGCTATCCGCCCCCGGCGGGGGCGGCCCTGCCGCGCGGGCGCGGCGGGCACTTCGCCCGGCCGCTCGTCTTGGTCGGTCCGTGCCACCGCGTCCTACCCCTTTTTCCGGTCGTCCCGGTCTTTCTGACTGCCTGGTCGTTCCGGCCTTCCCAGCCGCGCTCGCTCACTGGACCAACGCGTCCGGCTTGCCCTTGCTCCGAGGCCGCTCGTCGACCATCTTGCCCCAGACGATCATGCGGTATTTGCTGGTGAACTCGGGGGTGCAGGTCGTCAGGGTGATGTAGCGGCCCGGTTCCGTAAAGCCCGAGCCGGGCGGCACCGGACCGATCACTCCTGTGTTCGAGGGCTGGGTCTGCGGCAGGATGCTGGTCATCTCGTAGGTGAAGAACGCGTTCTGCGTCTCCACGACGATCTTGTCGCCGGGCTTCAGGTTATTGATGTACCGGAACGGCTCACCATGGGTGTTGCGGTGCCCGGCCAGCGCGAAGTTGCCCTTCTTGTCCCACGGCATCGCGGTCTTCAGCTTGCCGCTGCCGTAGTGGCCGACCATGCCGTGGTCGAGGACCTTCTGCTTGCTGATCCCTTCGGCGATCGGGGCCTTGACGTCCAGCTTGGGGATGTAGAGGAGGGCGAAGCCCTCGCCGGGCGAGAACGTACCGGGATCGCGGTTCGCCCCGCCCTCACGGTCCCACTTCTTCTGGAGGCTGTTGGCGGCGTCGTTCGCCTGCCGATGGGCCAGGATGTTGGTGTACCACAGCTGGTAGGTCACGAAGAGCAGCATCAGCACGCCGACCGTGATGAACAGCTCACCGACGACACGGCTCGCGATGACGGCCGGGCTGTCCTTGCGCGCCCGGGCGGCGCGCTTGGCCTCCATACGGGTGCGGGGCTTCGCCGTCTGCGGCCCGCTTCCGGCCGGGCTGGCGGTGGCGGTGCCCGTATCGTCGCCCGCGCCCCCCGCCCCGCCGCGCGCGCGGGCTCCCCGTCTGCCGCCGCCGCGCCTGGCCGCCGCCTGAGCGGCGCGCCTGCGGGCGGCCCGGCCCCCGGGCGGCGGCTCCTGCGGGCCGTCCGCGGCATCCGGCTCGGCGGGGTCGGCCCCGATCTGCCGCAGCAGCACCGTCTCGTCGTCGCCCGGAGGGGAAGCGGCGGCGGTCTGGGGCCCGTCGGCCGTCCCCGCCCGGACCGCGCGCAGCGCCACGGTCTCGTCGTCGCGCGCCGCCCGTCGCCTGCCTGGCGCCTGCCCGGTCGGCGTTTGCCCACCTGGCCTTTGCCCGGTCGGCGTCTGCCCACCTGGCCTTTGCCCGGTCGGCGTCTGCCCGGTCGGCGCCTGTGCCGGAGCCCCCGCCTCGGACACCCGCGGCAGTATGGCCGTCGCGTCCGCGTCGGCGGGTGTGGCGGGCCCGGCGGGTGCCGCGGGGGCGGGGCGGCGATGGCGGGCCCTGGAGGGGCCTCCAGGGGGCCGCTCAGCGGCCGGGGCGGGTCCAGGCACGGACGGCGCCGCCCGGCCCGCCACAGGCCCGGCAGCGGGCGTTCTGGCGGCCCCTGGCAGAGGTTCGGCCATGGGCCCCGTCACGGGCCCGGTGGTACGGCCCGTCATGGGCTCCGCCGAAGGCCCTGCGACGGACCTGGCAGCAGGCCCGGCGGTGGGCCTCGTAGCGGGCCCGGTGGCGGGCCCCGCGCCGGGCCCGGTCACGGTCCCCGGTACGAGTCCGGGCGAGGATCTGGGCAGCGGATCGGTCAGGGGGTCGTCCAGCAGCTCCACCGCCGCCGCGAACGCGTCCGTGCCCCCGTAGGCGCCGGGCGGCTCATTCGGCTCGTACGGCGCGTATGGGTCGGGCTCCTGGGCGCCTTGGGGCGCGCCCTCGCGCTCGGGGCGCAGTGCGGTCACTCGCCGGCCTTACCGCCGACCGCCCCCACCACGGGGGCCAGGCCCGCCGACCGCCCCACCGCCCCCGTGTCGCCGCACTCCTCGAGCCAGTTGGCGAGCATCCGGTGCCCCCACTCGGTGAGCACCGACTCGGGATGGAACTGCACGCCCTCCACGGGCAGTCGACGGTGGCGCAGCCCCATCGCGATGCCCGTCTCCGTCCAGGCCGTGATCTCCAACTCGTCCGGGACGGTGTCCCGTTCGACGGCCAGCGAGTGGTAGCGGGTGGCGGTGAAGGGCGACGGAAGGCCCTTGAAGACGCCGGTGCCCTCGTGCGTCACGCGCGAGGTCTTGCCGTGCAGCAGCTCGGGGGCGCGCCCGACGACCCCGCCGTACGCGACGGCCATGGACTGCATCCCCAGGCAGACACCGAAGACCGGCACGCCGGTGCGCGCGCAGTGCCGCACCATGTCGACGCAGACGCCCGCCTCCTCGGGGGTGCCGGGGCCCGGGGACAGCAGGACGCCGTCGAAGCCGTCCTGGGCGTGGCCGAGGGCCACCTCGTCGTTGCGCAGCACCTCGCACTCGGCGCCGAGTTGGTAGAGGTACTGGACCAGGTTGAAGACGAAGCTGTCGTAGTTGTCGACGACCAGGATGCGCGCGCTCACCGGGGGCCCGCCATTCCCTCGTCGACCGTCACATCGCCGAACGGCAGCAGGGGCTCCGCCCACGGGAAGACGTACTGGAAGAGCACGAAGACGATCGCCAGCACCAGTACGAGCGAAATCAGCGCCCGCACCCATGCGTTGCCCGGCAGATGCCGCCAGATCCAGCCGTACATGCCATCCCTACTCACGACGAAGAAGTCGACTGCAGCACCAGAGTAAGGGGCCGGGCCCGGGGCCGGTGGGTCAGCTGAGCAAAGCTTCCGGCTTGCCTTCGGTCACTGGACGGGTGGCGTCCAGGTGTGCCCAGGCGATCAGCCGATGGCTGTGCCCCCACTCCGGCTCACAGGTCGTGAGGGTCAGATAGCGGCCCGGCCCCCGGAACCCGGACGCGCGCGGCACCGGGTCGATGACCCCGACGTCGGTGGGCAGCGTGCGGTAGGGCCGCTTGTCGATGCGGTACGTGTACCAGGTCCTACCGTCGCTGAGCACGACGGCGTCACCGGGGCGCAGCGAGGGGAAGTCCTTGAACGGGTCGCCGTAGGTGCGGCGGTGCCCGGCGACGGCGAAATTGCCCCGGTCGCCGAGCCGGGCGGTGCGGGTGTAGTGGCCGAGCCCCTTCTTCAGGGTGTCGGTCCCGGTGCCCTGAAGGACCGGCTTGGCCCAGTCGGCGCCGAAGCGGGGGATGTACATGATCGCGAATGACGCGCCGTTCCGGTACGGCTCCGGCTCGGACTGTTGCGGCGTCGCCTCGGCGCCCGCGACCGGGCCGGTCGCCCATCGGTCCTGGAGCCGGTCGATCTCCCCGTCCATCGCGCGGTCGGCGAGGACGCCGGTCCAGTACAGGATGTAGACGACAAAGAGGACGATCAGGGTGCCCACAGTGAGGCAGATCTCACTGAGCGTCCTGACGATCAGTCGCACCCTCATCGACCGCACACCTGTCCATGTTCACCGCGCCTGTCGCGTTCTCGCGATGACGCGTTTCACCGAGGCTGGGCGTAGTGCAGGTCCACTGTGCCGGAGTAGCCGGGAAGAGTCACCCTGTCGTGCTGGGCGACTTTCCAGCCGAGCCCGTACGCCTCGACATAGCTGCGGTAGTTCTCGATGGCCGGGGAGGCGGCCAGCGCGCCGCGCAGCTTGCCCCGGTCGCCGACGGCGGTGATGGTGTACGGCGGGGAGTAGACCCGGCCCTGGAGGATCAGGGTGTTGCCGACGCAGCGCACCGCGCTGGTCGAGATCAGCCGCTGGTCCATGACCTTGATCCCCCGCGCTCCGCCCTGCCACAGCGCGTTGACCACGGCCTGCAGGTCCTGCTGGTGGATGACCAGGTCGTTGGGTTGCGGCTCGGGCACTCCGGGGATCTTCGCCGTCGCGTTCGGCGGGGCGTCGGTGAGGGTGACGGAGAGCCCCGTACCGGTGAGCTTCTGGGTGCCCGCGTTTCGTTCCAGCGCGGCAAGCCTGCGGCGCTCGGCGTCCGTGGCGCCGTTGTCGCGGCGGGCGAGGGCGTCGACCCGCGAGCGCAGCTGGGCGGTGCTGTCGTCGAGCCCGGCGTTCTTGCGGCTGCGCTCCTGGATGAGGTCGGACAGCCTCAGCATCGACTCGTCGCTGCGGAGATTGGTGCCCTGCGCGGTGTCGAAGCTGGTCCAGAAGATCAGTCCGGCGAGCGCGAAAACCGCGGCGGTCAGCAGCCGGACGGGGCGGAAGGCGGGGCGGCGGGGGCCCGGGTTGGGGGTGCCGGCGGAATTGCGCACGGAATTGGCCACCGTATCCTTACTCCTTACGACGCCGCGGAAGGACTACGCTAACGGACGCCCCGAGTGAAGGGTCTGGTCCCCCGCCCCAGCCCCGACCCGGTGCCGTCCGTATCAATACCGCGCGGTCACGCAGCGCATCGACAGGAGAGTTCCTCGTGCCGAAGTCACGGATCCGCAAGAAGGACGACTTCACGCCGCCGCCGGCGAAGCAGGCCACTAACATCAGTCTGCACAGCGGCCGCCGGTGGGTGGCTCCGTTGATGCTGGCGATGTTCCTCATCGGCCTCGCCTGGATCGTGATGTTCTACGTGACGACCGGGGATATGCCCGTCGACTCGCTGGGCAACTGGAACATCGTGGTCGGCTTCGGCTTCATCGCCGCCGGGTTCGTGGTCTCCACTCAGTGGAAGTAGGATCGTCCCTCCGATCCTCCGCACCCCGGTCGTCCACAGAGTTATCCACAGCCGGGGAAAACTCAGAAGATCTGTGGATAACTTCCGCCGCATTGACGCCGGTGTGATCGGCCGAACACATCCGTTCGACCGTTCACACCTGTCTCTGCCTGGGGAAACGCAGATGAGTGCGGGCTCGCACTGATGTTCTCCACAGCTTGCACAAGATCAGGCGCTTGCTGTGGACAACTGTGCTGTGGATATCCCCGATGCGGTCGGGGCCGCGGCAGCGGCGCTTGCGTACGGCCTCTTGCGTACGGCCGGTGCCGGCCGGTCAGCCGGTGAGCTGCACCGTCCGCAGCCACACCACCGCGACGATCGCGAGCAGCATCAGCCCGCAGGTGAGCCGCTGCACCAGCGCGCGCTTCTCGCGCGGCGCGTGCACCATCCCGTACGCCACCGCCGTGCCCACGACCAGGCCGCCGACATGGGCCTGCCAGGCGATACCGGACCAGGCGAATGTGAAGATCAGGTTGAGCACGAGCAGCGCGATGACCGGCCGCATGTCGTAGTTGAGGCGGCGCATCAGAACCGCCGTCGCGCCGAGCAGGCCGAAGATCGCCCCGGAGGCGCCGAGCGAGGGCTGGTTCTGCGCGGCGAGCAGATACGACAGCGCGCTGCCGCCAAGCCCTGACAGCAGATACACCGCGAGATAGCGCGCCCGGCCGAGCGCCGCCTCCAGCGGCCCGCCGAGCCACCACAGCGAAAGCATGTTGAAAGCGATGTGATACGCCTGCTGGTGCAGGAACACCGCGGTGACCAGCCGATACCACTGGCCCTCGGCGACCCCCACAAGATCGGCCGCGGTGGGGTCGTACGCCCGGCCCACCAGATCCAGCGCGTTCACAAACCGGTCGCCGATCGCGAGCGCCACGAACCACACGGCGAGATTGAGGCCGATGAGGATCTTGGTCACCAGCCGCGGGTCCGCGGTGAGCGCGCCGCCCGCTATCGTGCGCGGCCGGGCGTCCCGCACCGGGTGCCCCGCCGGGCCAGGACCGCCTGAGGAGCCCTGTCCACCACCGCGCACGCACTCCGGGCACTGGAAACCCACCGAGGCGCTGATCATGCACTCCGGGCAGATCGGCCGCTCGCAGCGGACACAGCTTATGCCGGTCTCCCGCTGCGGATGCCGATAGCAGCAGACCGCCTGGTCCTCCATCGTCTCCCCTTGCCCTGCACTCCATGCTCGCACCGGGCCCACGTGCCCGCCTGCCTGCCGTCAAGACGGACAGGCGGGGCGCGGAGTTCCCGCCACCGGTCCGGCGAGGCCCGGCACGGGCCCGCCACGCGGCGGCAGCCGGCTGTATCGACCTGCGGCTCCGCCGCGTGGCGATGACGGCCTCGAGGTCAGCCCTCGGTTTCAGCCCTCGCGGGTCTCCACGACGACCGACTCGATGACGACGTCGTTGAGCGGCCGGTCGGTGCGCGGGTTGGTCGAGGTGCCCGCGATCGCGTCGATGACCTTCTTGCTCGCCTCGTCGACGACCTCGCCGAAGATGGTGTGCTTACCGGTCAGCCACGCGGTCGGCGCCACGGTGATGAAGAACTGCGAGCCGTTGGTGCCCGGGCCGGCGTTGGCCATCGCCAGCAGGTACGGCTTGTTGAACGCCAGGTCCGGGTGGAACTCGTCGCCGAACTCGTAGCCGGGGCCACCGGTGCCGTTGCCCAGCGGGTCACCGCCCTGGATCATGAAGCCGCTGATCACGCGGTGGAAGACGGTGCCGTCGTACAGCTTCTCCTTGGCCCGCTTGCCCGTCGCCGGGTGGGTCCACTCACGGGTGCCCTCGGCGAGCTCCACGAAGTTCTTGACCGTCTTGGGGGCGTGGTTCGGCAGCAGCCGGACCTCGATGTCGCCATTGTTCGTCTTCAGGGTGGCGTAGAGCTGCTCAGCCACGATCTACCTTCCATAGTTTTCATTGCGGTCTCTTGATCCTCGCACGGACGCCGCGACGACGCGTACCCACGAAGCGGCGCGCGGCACACACGATTCATGCCGACCCGAACGGGAACCCGTACGTGCCCCGGATGCCCGGCCGCGCGTGCCCGGCATCCTGCACACAGGCATGATCGTTATAAATAGGCATAATCTTCCATGAAACGGAAAGGGGAGGATCCCGTGACCCGCATGGAGAGCGTGCGAGCCGCGACCGGCACCGCCAAGGGCGGCGTCCTGCACGCGGCAGAGGTGGTGGCGCCCTACGCCGGTACGGCCAAGGACGCCGCCACGCGCTACGCGCACACGGCTCGCGTACAGCTGGGGCCGAAGGTCTCGCACGCCGCGCACCAGGCCCGCTACACCGCAGGCAGTCAGTACCACGTGCATATCGCGCCTCGGCTGACCCAGGCCCGCGGCACCCTGCCGCGCGGGGTCGACGACGCCGCCACCCGGGCCGCCGCCCGCACCCGCAAGGCGGCGCGCCAGGCCGCCCGATACACCGCGCCGCGCGTCCAGCACGCGGTGGCCGAGGCGCGCGCCACCGCCGGGCCGGTGTGCGAGGAGGCCGTCACCCGCAGCGCCGCGGCCCTCGCCGCCCTGCGTGACCATGTGACCGCGGCCGACATCCACAAGCTCGCCAGGCGCCGCCGCAGGAGGGACCGCACCGGGCGCATCGCCAAGCGCACCGCCTTCGTCGGCCTCGTGGGCGCGGGGATCTTCACCGCGTGGAAGTGGTGGGACAGGCAGGCCAACCCCGACTGGCTGGTCGAGCCCCCGGCGGCGACCGAGCTGAGCGGGCGCGAGCCGCTGACGTCGGTGGACGGCAGCGACCAGTCCGCACTCGACCCGGAGGCGCAGAGCAAGCAGGCGAACGAGAACGACCGCTGAGCCGGGCCGGGCGCCGGGCAGCGCACCCGGAAGGGCGGGAGACCACGGCGTCCCCGCCCTTCGCCATTCCCCGCCCGCTGCCTGCCTCCCCCGACGGTCAGTGGGTGGCGACCGGCGGTCAGTGGGCGGCGACGCGCTCGCTGTACCGGCGCCGCTCCAGGAAGATCTCCGTGAAGACGGAGACCTTGGCGCGCAGCGCCCAGGGGTCGAACGGCTTGGCGATGTAGTCCACCGCACCGGCCGCGTATCCCCGGGAGGAATGCTCCGGGTCGGCGCCCATCGCGGTCATGAAGATGATCGGGATGTCCCGGTTGCGGGGCCGCCGCTGGATATGGGCCGCGGTCTCATAGCCGTCCATCTCCGGCATCTGCACGTCCAGCAGGATCACCGCGAAGTCGTCGTGGTCGAGCAGGGCCTTGAGAGCTTCCTGCCCCGAGGACGCGGTCACCAGCTCCTGGTCCAGCTTGGCCAGCACGGCTGCCATGGCCAGCAGGTTGTTGTGCTGGTCGTCGACCACGAGGATCTTGGGACGAGGCCCCGAGCAGGGCTTGGACATCACGGGCTCCACGGGGGCGTCGGGCACCCCGTCCGGCACCGGGGCCGCGGCGGGGCGCTGGGACTCCACCATGGCCAGCTGCCGCTCCAGCATCTGGCAGCGGTCCTCCGCCAGTAACCCGCGCAGCCGCACATCCTCCAGCTCCTCGGTGAGGCGCTTCACCTCGCGCTGGAGCATGTCCCGCTCCTTGATCAGCTCCGCTTGGTCGGGAAGACCCAGCTCCAGCTTGTCCGCCCGGGTGCGCTCCGTCGCCCACGCCGCTTCCAGCTGGTTCAGCCGCACCTCGAGATCGGCGATCCGGTGCTGCCGGTCGAGCAGCGCCTCCCCCAGCACGTCCTCCGTCACGCTCGACGTCCTGGCCTCCCGGTCGGCGTCCGCCAGCTGGTGCTGGAGGATCTCCATGGCGTGACCGGGCGATCCGCTCGTGTGCACCGCGGCCCGGTGCAGCTCCCGCACCAGCTCGATCGCGGCCGGGGTCGCCGCGCTGCCCCGCCGCTCGGCGAGATCGGTGAACAGGTCCTGCACGAACTCCCACGGCGGGATGCGCGTCCCGCTCAGATAGCGCGAGAGCGTGCCCGGATCGCGATACCTGCGCGCGGCATATCTGCGCACCGAGACGTCCAGCCCTTTGAACAGGTCCCGCAGCGCCAAGGCGAAATCCCGGCATTCCTGGCTCAGACCCTCACCCAAGGGCCGCAGCTCACGCATCTTGTCTCCCCGCACGGCCGATCGCGCCGACCAGACGACTCCCGGACCACTTGCCCGAGTTGAGGCCAGCGTGAGGCATTTCAAAGGTGTTGCACGCGACAACGGCGAGAGCGGCAACACCGGGCAACATGTGGGAGGACAATGCCCCGGAACGGCGCTGCGGGCCCGCGCGGGCCAACCGCACCAAGGGATTCGCGGGACTTGGGCGGCAAGAAAAACCGGCCAGGGCACGCTTCTGGTGTCCTGGCCGGTGACGAAAGTGGAGCCTAGGAGAGTCGAACTCCTGACATCCGCCATGCAAAGACGGCGCTCTACCAACTGAGCTAAGGCCCCGTCGCCGATCAGGATACCTGGTTGTGGCCACCTTTCCCGACCGGGTATCGCTCGCGCGTACCGCCCTCCGTAGGATGCCACGCAAGATTCGCTGCAGCGAAGCGAAGGGGAGAGCGAATGGACGCAGCACAGCAGGATGCCACCGCCCGCGCACGGGAGCTGCAGCGCAGCTGGTACGGGGAACCGCTGGGGGCGCTCTTCCGCCGGCTCATCGACGACCTCGGCCTCAACCAGGCCCGCCTGGCCGCCGTCCTCGGCCTGTCCGCGCCCATGCTCTCGCAGCTGATGAGCGGCCAGCGAGCCAAGATCGGCAACCCGGCCGTCGTCCAGCGGGTGCAGGCCCTGCAGGAGCTGTCGAGCCAGGCGGCGGACGGCCGGGTCAGCGCCGCCGAGGCCGCCGAGCGCATGGAGGAGATCAAGAAGTCCGCGGGGGGCTCCGTGCTGAACACCACACAGACCACGGCGAGCACCGGCGCCCCCACCGTGCGGCGCGTGGTCCGCGAGATCCAGTCGCTGCTGCGCTCGGTATCCGCAGCGGGCGACATCATCGACGCCGCCGACACCCTCGCCCCCACCCACCCGGAGCTGGCAGAGTTCCTCCGGGTGTACGGCGCCGGGCGGACCGCCGAGGCGGTCGCCCACTACGAGGCGCACCAGAACTGATGGGCTGACGGACTGCTGACGAGCCGATGAGGGGGCGGGGGCCGCGCGATGGGTGAAGTCTTCGCGGGCCGGTACGAGCTGGTCGACCCGATCGGGCGCGGTGGCGTGGGCGCTGTGTGGCGCGTCTGGGACCACCGGCGCCGCCGCTACGTCGCGGCGAAGGTGCTGCAGCAGCGCGATGCGCACACCCTGCTGCGGTTCGTACGGGAACAGGCGCTGCGCATCGACCACCCCTATGTGCTGGCACCGGCCAGCTGGGCGGCGGACGACGACAAGGTGCTGTTCACCATGGACCTGGTGGGCGGCGGCTCGTTCGCCCACCTCATCGGGGACTACGGCCCGCTGCCGCCGCGCTATGTGTGCACGCTGATCGACCAGTTGCTCTCCGGCCTGGCGGCGGTGCACGCGGAAGGCGTGGTGCACCGCGACATCAAACCCGCGAACATCCTGCTGGAGGCCACCGGGACCGGCCGGCCGCATGTGCGGCTGTCCGACTTCGGCATCGCGCTGACGAAGGGGGAACCCCGGCTCACCGAGGCCAACTACGTGATGGGGACGCCCGGTTACTTCGCGCCCGAGCAGATGATGGGCGAGGAGCCGGACTTCCCAGCCGACCTCTTCGCGGTCGGGCTGGTGGCGCTGTATCTGCTCAGCGGGCACAAACCGGACGCGGAAGCCCTGATCAAGCTGTTCGAGCAGGGCGTGCCGAACGCGCCTACGGGGGTGCCCGAGCCGCTGTGGCAGGTGATCGCGAATCTGCTGCAGCCCGATCCCGAGGACCGGTTCCGCACGGCCACAGGGGCGCGCAAGGCGCTTCTCGCGGCCACGGAGATGCTGCCCGAGCCCGGCATCGACGACGAGGTGATCGAGGTCTTCGACCATCTCGGGCCGCTCCCCGAGGGGTTCGGGTCCGAGGGTCCCTTCCGGACGATCCAACGGGCGGGCGCGGACACCGAGGCCGACGCTGACACCAGCACCGGCACCAGCACGGCCCATGCGCACAGCGGCCCGACACCCCAGCCACCGGGCCCCCAGGGGCCCAGCACGCCACCGCCGTCCGAGCCGTCCCTGCCACAACCATCCGAATCGTCCGTTTCGCAGCCGTCCGTTTCGCAGCCGTCGATGTCGGACACCGGCAGCTTCCAACTGCCGCCGCCCCAGCCCCAGACGCCGCATACCGGGATACCGCAGCACCCGGCCCCACAACCGCCCTCGGCCCCCCAGCCGCCCACCGGGCAGCCGCACACCGGCCAGAACCCGAGCAGGCAGAACCCAAGCGGCCAGCACCCCAGCGGGCAGTTCCCGACCGGGCAGCCCCAAACCCCGTACCCCCCGCACGCCCCCCACACGCCGTACTCCGGCCTTCCGCAGCCGCCGGCCTCCCAGCCGGCGCCCGCACAGCCCACGACGCCTCCGCGGCCCGTACGGCCCGCACAGCCGCCGCAGGCCACGCCCGATCCGCGGCGACAGCCAGGCACCCCGCCCGCGCATACGCCTACCCCCACTCCCACTCCGGCCACGGCTTCCGCCCTGGCGGCCCAGCACGAATTCCCTCCTACTCGTCCATACACCGCTCCGCAGCCGCAGGTTCCCCCCACCGCCCGACGCCGCCCCGGACCGTCCCGGAAGACGACGATCGCGATCCTGATCGCCGCGGCCGTGTGCTTCGCGGTCGGCACATGGGCGTTACTGACCGCGGGCTGACCCGACGGCCACAGGCCGTGGCCACCCACCAGTCAGGCGCCACCCACCAGACGGCCGCCACCCACCAGGCGGGAGCCGTCCGCCAAGCCGCCGCCACCCGCCCCAAGCAGCCGCCGCCCACCGCGCCAACGCCGCCTACCAGGCGGGCGGCGGCCCGTACCGCCGGTGCCTGCCCGGCCCGGATGCCGGGGCCGCGGCGGCCGGGGCCCGGCGCCGGGCCGCCAGCGTCCACCCCCCGAGCCCGAGCAGCAGCAGCGCGCCGACGGCGTAGCTCACATAGCCCACCAGCCGCAGCGGGCCCTTGTCCGTGTCGTCGGCCACCGCGGCCCCGGCGTCGTCCCCGGTCGCCGGCCCCTGGGCGGCCCCCCGCCGGTCGGCGTCCGTGAGGCCGAAGCCCGCCCGGACCGCGTCCCCGTCGTACGTCGGCCCGGCCTTCGCGGTGCCCGAGATCCGCACCCGCAGGGTGAGCGGCACCGTGTCCTTGAAGAACCGCGTGACGTCCGGATTCACCGTGACCGCCAGGTAGTACCACCCGGCGAAGCTCATCTTGCGCACGGAGTAGTCGGCCCGCGCCGAGCGGTTGCCGTACGCCACGGGGACCGTGTCCGCCTCCACCTGCGCCTTCTGGCCCTCGTAGGCCTCGAAGGAGCCCTTCTTCGTCAGGCCGCGCGCCGGGTTGAAGACCCGAAGCCCCAGCGCGTCGTTGACCCCGGCCGTCTCTCCGGTCTTCGCGGCGGGCAGTTCGGCGGTGGCGTCGAGCCGCTGTCCCCAGTCGATCGGCACCCGGTAGAAGTGGGTCTCGCCCGGCCTGATCTGATCCGCCCACACCCCTGTGGACAGCGGGCGCGCGTCGTTGAACCCCGTGCCGCCCGGCCGCCACCGCGCCTTGCCCTCGGGCAGCTCGGGCGGGGTGGCGCGCCAACTGCCCTCCGGTGCCTGCCCGGTGTCCCCGCCCTTCACCGGCGGCTCCACCATCAGCCTGAGCTCCAGCGGCCAGCTGTCGGGGTCCTGGGAGCCGGCTCCGCGCTCCACGGTGACGACGTACCGGCCCGCCTTCCGGCAGGAGGCCACCGAGCCCGACGCGGCCTGGCGTGCCGCGTAGTCGGCGAGCGGATAGGCCACGCCGTTCGCCTCGATCTTCCGGTCGGAGTTGTCGCAGGTGGTGCCGTCGGGGCTCTCCAGCGTCACCTTGACCCGGTCCTGGTACGAGACGACGCCCGCCCCCGGCCGGGGCGCCGCGACCGCCGAGACATACGCGCCGGACGTGGTGTCCAGCCGGACGCTGTAGTACCGCTTCTGGCCCGCCGCGATGCCGTCGACGTAGCCGAGCCCCGGCTTGAGCAGCGGGGCGCTCTCGGCGGCGTCGGTGCCGTGGATCAAGGTCCCCTCGGTCCGGTACGGCCTCGCCCCGGCGGCCCCGTCCGCGGGTGCGGCCCAGGCCTGGCCGGCCGGTCCTGGCGCCGTGGCCACCGCGCACAGCGCGGCCACCGCGGCGAGGCCGGTCCTGACCTTGCTGCGGTCATCCATCGCGGGTCACTCCTCGTCGTACCGGCCGCACAGCCCGTTCAACTTTGCTTATGCAAGCATTTCATTTGCAAGAGTGAACAAAGAAGACGGTTGCCGCGAGGAGTCCCGCGACAGCCGCCAGTAAAGCCGACAGGGCCCCGACCGCTCCAGCGGTCGGGGCCCTGTACAGAGTTGTTGGTCTCACACACCCGAACCTGCGGGCACGGAGTCGGTCGCCTCCGTCCACAGATCCTGCTCGGCGCGATCCGCCTGGATCTGGCGGTACACGAGGAGCCCGCCGATGGCGGCCAGTGCGACCAGGAGAAGCTTCTTCACCGCGCTACCTCGTCTCTTTCCTTGACGTAGGGGACCTCTGGCGCCCGATGATACACACCGGCCGATACCGTTCGGTGACCTATGCCCGGCATTGACCGGCCGACAGCCGTTCATCAACTGCCCGGACGCCGTTACGGAATCAGCCCGGACGAAGAGAAGATCTCCGTCCGGGCTGATCGCACCGGTGGGGCTAACAGGACTTGAACCTGTGGCCTCTTCCTTATCAGGGAAGCGCTCTAACCGTCTGAGCTATAGCCCCGCGCTGCACCGAAAGATTAGCGCACGACCAGCCCTGTCCCAAAATCGGTTACAGGCGGCCGCTACTCGTCCTCGGCCAGCGTGAGCTCCACACCGCCGACGAAGCCCGCCGACAGGTTGTAGATGAAGGCCCCCAGGGTGGCCAGCGCCGTGGCCAGCACCACATTGATCGCTGCGATGACCCCGGTGAAGGCCAGCACCCGCGGCAGCGACAGGAAGGACTCCAGGTCGAAGCCGGTGCCCTTCTTCGACTCCGTGGCCTCGCTGATCGTCCCGCCCACGGCGCTGAAGACGCCCATCCCGTCCATGACCATCCACAGCACCGCCGCGGCGACCACGGTGCAGATGCCCAGCGCGATCGCGAGCAGGAAGCTGACCTTCATCACCGACCACGGGTCCGCCCTGGCGACCCGCAGCCGCGCCTTGCGCGTACGCGGGGCCGGGCGGGCACCCGACTCGGTGCGCGGGCGGCGCACCGCGGTCTGCTGGTGCCCCGAGGCGCTCCTGGCGGCCCCGCCGGTGCTCGGCGGGGTGCTCGGCGGGGCATACGCCTGCGGCGGGTGGTACGGCTGCGCGGGCTGCGGCTGGCCCGGCCGCTCACCGGGCAGCGGGCTGCCCGAATAGCCCTCGTACGGCGGCTGCGGCTGCCTGATGTCCGTCACGGTACCCCCATGGGAGTCGGTGGAGGGGCCACGGGCGCCTGCCGAAGCGGGTGATCCGCTCCCGGCAGGTGCGGCGCCCGGCACCGGCCCATGGCCGGTATCCATTGCGCCGCCGCCCGCCGCGGGACCCGTGGCTCCACTCACGACCTACTCCTCGGTCTCGTCGGCCGGGGGCGCTGTGCCCTCGGCCGCCTCGGACGCGGCCCCCTCGGCTGCTTCGCTCACGGTCTCGGACTCGTCCTCGACCTCTTCAGCCTCACGACCGGCCTCGGCGTTCCGGGCGATACCGACGACGGCATCGCGCTTGCCCAGGTTGATCAGTTGGACGCCCATGGTGTCACGGCCCGTCTCCCTGACCTCGTTCACACGGGTACGGATTACGCCACCGCTGAGCGTGATGGCAAGGATCTCATCACTTTCCTCGACCACCAGAGCCCCGACGAGAGAACCGCGGTCCTCCACGATCTTGGCGGCCTTGATACCGAGGCCGCCACGGCCCTGGACACGGTACTCGTCGACATTCGTCCGCTTCGCGTACCCACCGTCGGTGGCGGTGAACACGAACGTACCGGGCCGGACGACATTCATCGACAAGAGCTCGTCGCCCTCGCGGAAGCTCATGCCCTTGACGCCGGAGGTCGCCCGTCCCATCGGCCGCAGCGACTCATCCGTGGCCGTGAACCTGATCGACTGTGCCTTCTTGCTGATCAGCAGCAGATCGTCCTCGGCCGAAACCAGCTCGGCCCCGATCAGCTCGTCCTCCCGGCCGTCCTCCGCCTCCCGGAGGTTGATGGCGATCACACCACCCGACCGCGGCGAGTCGTAGTCCTTGAGCGGGGTCTTCTTCACCAGGCCCGACTTCGTCGCCAGCACCAGATACGGCACCGCGTCGTAGTCCCGGATCGCCAGGATCTGAGCGATCTGCTCGTCCGGCTGGAACGCCAGCAGGTTGGCGACGTGCTGGCCGCGTGCCTCCCGGCCCGCGTCCGGCAGTTCGTACGCCTTCGCCCGGTAGACCCGGCCCTTGTTGGTGAAGAACAGCAGCCAGTGGTGGGTGGTCGAGACGAAGAAGTGGTCGACGATGTCGTCCTGCTTGAGCTTGGTGCCACGCACGCCCTTGCCGCCGCGCTTCTGCGAGCGGTAGTCCTCGGTCTTCGTACGCTTCACATAGCCGCCGCGGCTGATCGTGACGACGATGTCCTCCTCGGCGATCAGGTCCTCGATGGACATGTCGCCGTCGAAGGGGATCAGCTTGGAGCGCCGGTCGTCGCCGTACTTCTCGACGATCGCGGTCAGCTCCTCGCTGATGATCTGCCGCTGCCGCTCGGGCGAGGCCAGGATCGCGTTGTACTGATTGATCTTGGCCTGAAGCTCGTCGTGCTCCTGGATGATCTTCTGACGCTCCAGGGCGGCGAGCCGCCGCAGCTGCATCTCCAGGATCGCGTTGGCCTGGATCTCGTCGATCGTCAGCAGGTCCATCAGGCCCGTACGCGCGATCTCCACCGTGTCACTGCGCCGGATCAGCGCGATGACCTCGTCGATCGCGTCCAGCGCCTTGAGCAGACCGCGCAGGATGTGGGCCCGCTCCTCCGCCTTGCGCAGCCTGAAGCGCGTCCGGCGGACGATGACCTCGATCTGGTGGGCGACCCAGTTGCGGATGAAGGCGTCCAGCGAGAGGGTGCGCGGCACCCCGTCGACCAGCGCCAGCATGTTCGCGCCGAAGTTCGTCTGAAGGTCGGTGTGCTTGTACAGGTTGTTGAGGACGACCTTGGCGACCGCGTCCCGCTTCAACACGATGACCAGGCGCTGGCCGGTCCGCGAGGACGTCTCGTCGCGGACGTCCGCGATGCCGCCGATCCTGGCTTCCTTCACCAGGTCGGCGATCTTCTGCGCAAGATTGTCCGGGTTGACCTGGTACGGCAGCTCGGTGACCACCAGGCACTGGCGGCCCTGGATCTCCTCGACCTCCACGACCGCGCGCATCGTGATCGAGCCGCGACCGGTGCGGTACGCCTCCTCGATGCCCTTGCGGCCGACGACCAGGGCGCCGGTGGGGAAGTCCGGGCCCTTGATCCGGTCGATCAGGGCGTCGAGCAGTTCCTCCGGCGTGGCCTCGGGGTTGGCCAGGAACCACTGGGCGCCCTCGGCCACCTCGCGGAGGTTGTGCGGCGGGATGTTGGTGGCCATGCCGACCGCGATCCCCGCCGAGCCGTTGATCAGCAGGTTCGGGAAGCGGGCCGGCAGGACCGTCGGCTCCTGGTTGCGCCCGTCGTAGTTGTCCTGGAGGTCGACGGTGTCCTCGTCGATGTCCCGGAGCATCTCCATGGACAGCGGGGCCATCTTGCACTCGGTGTAGCGCATGGCCGCGGCCGGGTCATTGCCCGGGGAGCCGAAGTTGCCGTTGGAGTCGACCAGCGGCATCCGCATGGACCACGGCTGGGCCAGCCGCACCAGGGCGTCGTAGATGGACGAGTCGCCGTGCGGGTGGTAGGTGCCCATCACGTCGCCGACGACGCGGGCGCACTTGTAGAAGCCCTTCTCGGGGCGGTACCCGCCGTCGTACATCGCATACAGCACACGGCGGTGCACCGGCTTGAGGCCGTCCCGGACGTCGGGCAGCGCGCGGCTCACGATCACGCTCATCGCGTAGTCGAGGTACGAGCGCTGCATCTCCGTCTCGAGGCCCACCGGCTCGACGCGGAGGGTGGCCCCCTGGGTCTGGTCTTCTGGCGTGTTCGGGGTGTTCTCGTCGGCCATTGCTGGTCAAAGTCCTTCTGTCGTCTGCGGCTGCTCGGGGCCGACTCAGATGTCGAGGAAGCGGACGTCCTTGGCGTTGCGCTGGATGAACGAGCGCCGGGCCTCGACGTCCTCGCCCATCAGGACCGAGAACAGATCGTCGGCCTGTGCGGCGTCGTCCAGGGTGACCTGGCCCAGGACGCGGTGGTCCACGTCCATGGTGGTCACGCGCAGCTCCTCGGCGTTCATCTCGCCCAGACCCTTGAAGCGCTGGACCGAGTCCTCCTTGATGCGCTTGCCCTGCTCACGGCCCGCCTGGATCAGCGCGTCCCGCTCGCGGTCCGAGTACGCGTACTCGAAGTCGTCCCGGCCCCACTTGATCTTGTAGAGCGGCGGGCGGGACAGGAAGACATGGCCCGCCTCGACCAGCGGGCGCATAAAGCGGAAGAGGAAGGTGAGCAGCAGGGTGTTGATGTGCTGACCGTCGACGTCGGCGTCTGCCATCAGGATGATCTTGTGATAGCGGAGCTTGCTGATGTCGAAGTCCTCGTGCACACCGGTGCCGAACGCCGAGATCAGCGCCTGGACCTCGTTGTTCTGAAGGATCTTGTCGACCCGCGCCTTCTCGACGTTGAGGATCTTGCCTCGGATGGGCAGGATCGCCTGGTACTGCGGGTTACGGCCGGCCTTGGCCGAGCCGCCGGCGGAGTCACCCTCGACGATGAAGATCTCGCACTTGGCAGGGTCGTTGGACTGGCAGTCGGATAGCTTGCCCGGCAGTGACGCGGACTCCAGCAGTCCCTTGCGGCGGGTCAGGTCGCGGGCCTTGCGGGCCGCCACCCGTGCCGTCGCCGCCTGGATGGACTTGCGGATGATGTCCGCCGCCTCGTTGGGGTTGCGGTCCAGCCAGTCGGCCAGGTGCTCATGGACGATCTTCTGGACGAAGGTCTTCGCCTCCGTGTTGCCCAGCTTCGTCTTCGTCTGGCCCTCGAACTGCGGCTCGCCGAGCTTGACCGAGATGATCGCGGTCAGGCCCTCGCGGATGTCCTCACCGGTGAGATTGTCATCCTTTTCCCGGAGCAGCTTCTTGTCCCGCGCGTACTTGTTGATCAAGTACGTCAGCGCGGCGCGGAAGCCCTCTTCGTGGGTGCCGCCCTCATGGGTGTGGATCGTGTTCGCGAAGCTGTAGACACCCTCGGTGTACTGGGTGTTCCACTGCATCGCGATCTCGACCGAGAGCATCCGCTCCTTGTCCTCGGCCTCGAAACCGATGACCGTGGGGTGGACCAGCTCCCCCTTGCGGGAGTTCAGGTACTGCACGAAGTCGACGATGCCGCCCTCGTAGCAGTACTTCACGGAGAGCGGTTTGCCTTCCTCATCCACATGGGCCGCGCGCTCGTCCGTCAGCGAGATGGACAGGCCCTTGTTCAGGAACGCCATCTCCTGGAAGCGCCGCGACAGCGTCTCGAATGAGTATTCGGTCGTCTCGAAGACATCCGGGTCGGCCCAGAAGGTGACCGTCGTACCGGTCTCCGTGACCTGCTCGTTCTTGGCCAGCGGCGCGGTGGGCACGCCCAGCTTGTAGTCCTGGGTCCAGCGGTAGCCGTCCCGCTTGACCTCGACCGAGACCTTCGTCGACAGCGCGTTGACCACGGAGACGCCGACGCCGTGCAGACCGCCGGAAACGGCATAGCCGCCGCCTCCGAACTTGCCGCCCGCGTGCAGCACGGTCAGCACGACCTCGAGGGCCGGCTTCTTCTCCACCGGGTGCAGGTCGACCGGGATACCGCGGCCGTTGTCGATCACGCGGACCCCGCCATCGGGCAGGATCGTCACCTCGATGGAGTCCGCGTGACCGGCCAGGGCCTCGTCCACGGAGTTGTCCACCACCTCTTGGACAAGGTGGTGGAGGCCGCGCTCACCGGTGGAACCGATGTACATACCGGGTCGCTTGCGGACCGCGTCCAGGCCCTCCAGGACGGTGATCGCACTGGCGTCATACGACGGCGGGGCCAGAGCCTCGTCGCCGTCCTCGGACGGGATCTCGGACGGGATGTTCTCGTTGGGGTTGCCGGAATCGGCCACGAAGCGCCCTTTCTGGCACAGCACGAGCCGACTCCGGGGCAGGCGGGAGCGGCTGCGTCGTTCAACATGTATCCGCGAGCGCTCGGTGCGCAAGCGGCGACGGTGTACGCGCCCAGTCTACCGGTAGCGCCGACAAGAATGGGGGCTTGCCGGTGCCTGAGTACGCATGTGCCGCCCTGAACCGGTCGCCACCGACTCCCCATATCTGGGGACGGGGTTTAAGAGGCTCACACCGCCACTCAGCGCTTCGGGTCGTCAACCACCGGCAACCATGACAGACACCCCAGCGGCCACCCCCTTCACGGCCGCCCCGCCACCTGCGCATCGAGGGGCGCACGGAGGACTGTCTCAGCCGTAGGTGTCGCCTGGGCCCGTGGAGCCGGGGGCGCGCAGCGATCCATAACGGCGGGCCGGGCCGCCCGGGCCCAAGACCTTGATCAGCTTGACCGTGCCCTGACCGAGGTCCGCGTTGAGCCGGGCCACCAGCTGCGGGGCCAGCAGCCGCAGCTGGGTCGCCCACGCCGTCGAGTCGCACCGCACCGTCAGCACCCGAGCCTCCTCGTCGTACCGCTGCGGCTCGCAGTGCTGCGCCACCTCCGGCCCCACCATCTGGGGCCAGCGGCCCATCACCCCGCCCACCGCGGCCGGGGCCTCCCAGCCCCGCTCGGTGATCAGCCGGTTGATCGCGGCACCGAGCGGCAGCGGATCGCGCCCATCGGCGCGCGCGCCGGAGCGCAAGCCCCCTCGGCGCGCCTGCTTCTTCTGCTGCGCCGCCGCACCACGGGCGCGCGCCTGCTCCTTGGCGGCGCGCAGCGCCACCCGCGCCAGGTCGACCCCCGAGGGCTCCGGGGGGGTGGGCGGCTGTGCGGGCTGCTCGGTCACAGGGGCCGCACCTCCCCTTCGGACACCGCGAAGCGGGCGCCCGCCAGCACCCCGGGGACGTCGTCCTCCACGGCCGCCGTCACCAGCACCTGCTCGCCGGGCGCGACCAGCTCGGCCAACCGTTCCCGGCGCCGCTCGTCGAGCTCCGCGAAGACGTCGTCCAGCACCAGCACGGGCTCGCCCGCCCGCCGGACCGCCCCGGCCTCACCGCCCCCGCCGGCCTCGGCTGCCTCGGCTGCCTCGGCGGAAGCTCCACCCGGCGCCCATGAGATGTCCGCGCGCAGCAGGTCGTACGAGGCCAGGCGGAGGGCCAGCGCATACGACCAGGACTCGCCATGGCTCGCATAGCCCTTCGCCGGAAGCTCCCCGAGTCGCAGGATCAGATCGTCGCGGTGCGGGCCGACCAGCGTCACCCCGCGCTCGATCTCCTGCTTACGGGCGGCGGTGAGCGCGGCCGAAAGCTGCTCGTACAGCTCCTCGCGGGTGCTCGCGGCCGCCAGGCCGTCGCCCATGGAGCTGCGGTAGTCAAAACCGATCGGGCCGCCGCCCGGCGCCAGTTGCTCATACGCCTTGTCGGTCAGCGGCTGCAGCGCGGCGATCAGATCGAGGCGCTGGGCGAGCAATTCCGCACCGGCGCGCGCCAGATGCTGGTCCCATACGTCGAGAGTGGACAGCGCCCCGTCGCCCCCGGAACCGCGGCCGCCGCCGTGGCGCCGGGCCAACGCGGCGGTCTTGAGCAGGGTGTTGCGCTGCTTGAGTACCCGCTCGTAGTCGGCGCGGACCCCGGCCATACGCGGTGAGCGCGCGGTGACCAGCTCGTCCAGGAAGCGCCGGCGCTCCCCGGGATCTCCCTTGACCAGGGCCAGGTCCTCGGGCGCGAACAGCACCGTGCGCAGGATGCCAAGCACATCACGCGGTCTGACCTGCGAGGATCTATTGATTCTGGCGCGGTTGGCCTTACCGGGGTTCAGCTCCAGCTCGACCAGCTGCTGCCGGTCGCCCTCGACGATCGCGGCCCGCACGATCGCCCGGTCCGCGCCCATCCGCACCAGCGGAGCGTCGGCGGAGACGCGATGGCTGCCGAGCGTGGCCACATAGCCGACGGCCTCGACGAGGTTGGTCTTCCCCTGACCGTTGGGGCCCACAAAAGCCGTGACGCCCGGACCGAGAGCGACCTCGGCCCGGGCGTATGAGCGGAAGTCGGCGAGCGACAGATGCGTTACATGCATGGTGGCGCGCCGACCTCCCCCGGCGGCTCCCTTACGGGGGCTGGTTACTTCTTGTTCTCGACCGCGTGGCCGCCGAACTGGTTGCGCAGTGCGGCGATCATCTTCATCTGCGGGGAGTCGTCCTGGCGGGACGCGAACCGGGCGAAGAGCGAGGCCGTGATGGCGGGCAGCGGCACGGCGTTGTCGATGGCCGCCTCGACGGTCCAGCGGCCCTCGCCGGAGTCCTCCGCGTAGCCCCGCAGCTTCTCCAGGTGCTCGTCGTCGTCCAGGGCGTTGACCGCGAGGTCCAGCAGCCAGGAGCGGATGACGGTGCCCTCGCGCCAGGAGCGGAAGACCTCGCGGACGTCGGTGACCGAATCCACGGCCTCCAGCAGCTCCCAGCCCTCGGCGTAGGCCTGCATCATCGCGTACTCGATGCCGTTGTGGACCATCTTCGCGAAATGGCCGGCACCGACGCGCCCGGCGTGGACCGCCCCGAAGTCGCCCTCGGGCTTGAGCGCATCAAAGATCGGCTGGACCCGCGCCACATGCTCGGCCGCGCCGCCGTACATCAGCGCATAGCCGTTCTCCAGGCCCCAGACGCCGCCGGAGACGCCGCAGTCGACAAAGCCGATGCCCTTGGCGTTCAGCTGCTCGGCGTGCCGCTCGTCGTCGGTCCAGCGGGAGTTGCCACCGTCGACCACGATGTCGCCCGGCGACAGCACCTCGGCCAGCTCCTCGATGGTGGTCTGGGTCGCGATACCGGCCGGCACCATGATCCACACCACCCGCGGTCCCTTGAGCTTGTCCACAAGGTCGCCGAGGCTGTGGACGTCGGCGAGGTCCGGGTTCCGGTCGTACCCGATGACGGTGTGACCTGCGCGGCGAATGCGCTCGCGCATATTGCCGCCCATCTTGCCGAGACCGACGAGACCGAGCTCCATCAGTGATCCTTTATGCCGTAGTCATTGCGTTTCGCACCTGAGTCCGAGCCTACGCCCAGGGGTTGTCGCTCAACTGTGGGCCACACCCGCTCATCCGCTGAGCCGCACCGGCATGATCAGGTACTTGTACGCCTCGTCCGCCTCGGCGTCCATGGCCGGCTTGCCACTGAGCAGAGCGGGCTTGGTCGAGGTGGTGAACGACAGCTGGGCGACCGGGGAATCGATCGCGCTCAGCCCGTCCAGCAGGAAGGTCGGGTTGAAGGCGATCGAGATGTCGTCGCCATCGAGCTGGGCGTCGACGCGCTCCACAGCCTGTGCGTCGTCGCTCGACCCGGCCTCCAGGATCAGCACGCCCTGCTCGAAGGTGAGCCGGACCGGGGTGTTGCGCTCGGCGACCAGGGCGACGCGCTTGACCGCCTCCACGAACGGAGCGGTCTCGATCACCGCGACGGAGTTGAACTCGGTCGGGAAGAGCGTGCGGTACTTGGGGAGGTCGCCTTCGAGCAGCCGGGTCGTGGTGCGGCGCCCGGCGCCCTCGAAGCCGATCAGGCCCTCCCCGGCGCCCGAGCCGGACAGGGCGAGGGCCACGGTGTCACCGCTGGTCAGCGACTTGGCGGTGTCCAGGAGCGTCTTGGCGGGCACCAGCGCGACCGCGGAGATGTCGGGCGTCTCGGGCTTCCACAGGAACTCGCGGACCGCGAAGCGGTAGCGGTCGGTGGAGGCCAGCGTGACCGTGTCGCCCTCGATCTCGATCCGCACACCGGTGAGCACCGGCAGGGTGTCGTCACGGCCGGCCGCGATGGCCACCTGGGCGGCGGCGGAGGCGAAGACATCGCCGGGCACGGTGCCGGTCGCCGTCGGCATCTGGGGCAGGGCGGGGTACTCCTCCACAGGCAGGGTGTGGAGTGTGAATCGCGACGAGCCGCAGACGACGGTCACCCGCACACCGTCAGTGGAGATCTCCACAGGGCGGTTGGGGAGGGCACGGCAGATGTCGGCGAGGAGGCGGCCGGAGACCAGGACCGTGCCGTCGTCCTCCACATCGGCTTCCACCGACACCCGGGCCGAGACCTCGTAGTCGAAGCCGGAGAGGCTGAGGGTGCTCTCTTCCGCCTTCAGCAGCAACCCCGCGAGGACGGGTACCGGCGGACGGGCCGGAAGGCTGCGGGCCGCCCAGGCCACTGCCTCCGCGAGTACATCGCGCTCCACCCGGATCTTCACCGGAACCGCCTCCTGCTGTTGCTGGCTCGCCCTGCTGGCCTTCGTCGTCGGCGCAATCGCCGGAGACCAGTCTGACGTACGCCGCCGACAGTCGGTGCGGCTCGGGGTCAAATCGGAGCCCGAGGTGTCGGGCGGCTCGGAGCCCGGTTGTGCACAGGCCCCACTTCGAAACGAATTTCTCGCTCTAACTAAGTGGTCGTAGTAGTAGGGCCTGTGGAAACCGTGGACAACTGCCTTCTCGCAGGTCAGCATCAGTTTTTTATCCACCGGGCCTGTGGGCGACGGCAGTGGACAAACAGGCTCTGCTGTGGATGCCGCCGAGTTCTGCACACCCGATGCACAGGCGAGCCCCGGTTCTCCCCAGCTGTGTCCCCAGTTTTACCCACCTTCCCCACAGCCCAACCCGGCTCGTCGGTGTGACGCCTTTCACTCGTCTCGGTGACCACGCCCGTTTCCTTGCCGAACAGTGGATGAGGGTGTGGAGAAGCTGTGGGTGACGGGGCCTCGGCTGTGGGCGGGCGGTGGACAACGCGGAGACGGCCCTGTGGGTAACTCCGTCGTCCACAGTCTGTGGACTGTTGATTGTCACAATTCCACACCCCCCTGACCTCCTCCGATCGCCCGTCGGCGGCCGCCCCTGTGGACACAGTCTGGATAGCCGGGACATCCCCAGGGTGTGGATGGTGGATTGGCCGCTGACCTGTGGAGAAGCGGCCTCCGAGGGCATGGAATCGAACAGGCCGTCCGCGTCGCGGAGGCGATGCCGGGGCGCGGACGGGCGGGCCGGAGCGGCCGGCGGGCGGAGCGGAGCCCGGCCGGGGCGGCTCCGGAGCGACGAATCGGGCCCGGGATCGGGCCCGGGATCGGGCCCGGGAACGACGAAGGGCGCTTGCGGGAGTCGTTCCTCCCCAAGCGCCCTGGGCGGCATCCGGCGCGAGAGCCGCGCCGTGCGCCGCGCCCTGTGCCGCGTCAGCCGTTCTTGATGCGGTTGGTCAGCTCGGTGACCTGGTTGTAGATGGAGCGCCGCTCGGCCATCAGCGCCCGGATCTTGCGGTCGGCGTGCATGACGGTCGTATGGTCCCGGCCGCCGAACTGCGCCCCGATCTTGGGCAGCGACAGATCGGTCAGCTCACGGCACAGATACATCGCGATCTGCCGCGCGGTGACCAGCACCCGGCTGCGCGAGGCGCCGCACAGATCGTCGACCGTATGCCCGAAGTAGTCGGCGGTCGCGGCCATGATCGCGGTGGCGGTGATCTCCGGGGACGCGTCCTCGCCGCCGGGGATCAGGTCCTTCAGCACGATCTCGGTCAGGCCGAGGTCCACCGGCTGCCGGTTCAGGCTGGCGAAGGCCGTGACCCGGATCAGCGCCCCCTCCAGCTCGCGGATATTGCGCGAGATACGGGACGCGATGAACTCCAGCACCTCCGGCGGCGCGTTCAGCTGCTCCTGCACCGCCTTCTTGCGCAGGATCGCGATCCGCGTCTCCAGCTCCGGCGGCTGCACATCGGTGATCAGGCCCCACTCGAAGCGGTTGCGGAGCCGGTCCTCCAGGGTCACCAGTTGCTTGGGCGGCCGGTCGGAGGACAGCACGATCTGCTTGTTCGCGTTGTGGAGCGTGTTGAAGGTGTGGAAGAACTCCTCCTGCGTCGACTCCTTGCTCGCGAGGAACTGGATGTCGTCGACCAGAAGGATGTCCATATCGCGGTAGCGCTTGCGGAACGCGTCCGCCTTGCCGTCGCGGATGGAGTTGATGAACTCGTTGGTGAACTCCTCGGAGCTCACATAGCGCACCCGCGTGCCCGGGTAGAGGCTGCGCGCGTAGTGCCCGATCGCATGCAGCAGGTGGGTCTTGCCGAGCCCGGACTCCCCGTAGATGAACAAGGGGTTGTAGGCCTTGGCGGGCGCCTCGGCGACGGCGACCGCCGCGGCGTGCGCGAAGCGGTTCGACGCGCCGATGACGAAGGTGTCGAAGAGGTACTTCGGGTTCAGGCGCGCGGTCGGCTCACCGGGGCCGGGCGCCGGAGCCGGCTGTGCGGCGAGCGGGCCGGGGGCACCGGTCTGCGAGGGCAGCACGGGCGGGCCGCCGCGGGAACGATCCAGCGGGTCGGGGAGCTCCCGGCGCGGCTGCTCGTAGGGCGACCGATCGGGCCCCGGGCCGGAACCCGGGCCAGGCCGCTCCGCGCCCGCGCCCCGGTAGTCCGGGTGCGGCTGCTGATCGTAGAGCTGCTGGTCATAGCCGGGCTGGGGACGCTGGGTGGCGTACGGGTCGCCCTCGGGGAAGCCGCCGAGCCGGGGCTGCTGCCAGCCGTAGTCGTCGCGAGGCCGCGGCCAGCCGCCGGGCTCGGGCCGGTGCTGGTCATAGCCGGGGTAGGCGGGGCGGGCCGCCGGCAGCTCATCGCCCGCCGGACGGCCGTATCCGTCCCGGCTGCCATAGCTGTCGCGGTTGTCGTAGCCCTCGTAGGCGTCGCGACTCTCATACGAGTCACGATTCTCGTAAGAGTCACGACTCTCGCGGGTGTCGCGACTTTCGTAGGTGTCGCGCTGTGGCTGCTGCGGGACCATCGGCTCGCCGGCGGAGTCGTCGACGGTGATCGCGATCCGGATCGGGCGGCCGCACTCGCGGCTGAGCGTTTCGCTGACGATCGGGGCCAGCCGGCCCTCCAGCACGCCCTTGGCGAATTCATTGGGCACGGCCAGCAGCGCGGTATCGGCGACGAGGGCGAGCGGCTGGCACCGCTTGATCCAATGTTCGTCCTTGGCCTCGACGCCTTGTCCGCCCTGGCCAGCGCCCTCTCCGAGCAGCCGCTCGAGCACACGTGGCCACACTGCGGCAAGATCGGCGGGTACGTCAGCCACAGGGCACGCTCTCTCACTCGCTGGGTGGGGGGACGCCGACAGGTCCCACGAATATGCGGTTCTCGGGACGGGCGGGAAGGAACCGGAGCCCAGCCACGGTAGTCAGGCCGGGGTGTGCGGTTCAAGTCGTTGTCCACAGGGTGTGTACAAATGTGCCATGCGATGTCGCCCCGCGTTCCCTTGCCCCGGGCACAAGGGCGTCCGCGTTTTCGCGGGGCGCCACCCGGCCGCGCCACCGGGCGGCGCCGGTTTGACCGGATGGCGTAATCGCGCGTACCGTAACCAGGTCGAGTTGTCGATGGCTGCTGCCGCCTGCCTCCGATGGGCAAGGGTCGCGGACCTCAGGTCCGGCGATTATGAAGCGGTGCACTCGGGCGTATTGCGAGCTACTCGTGGGCGCACGGTGACAGCCAGGCGATGTCCCGCCACCACCCGATTCATTTCTGGAGCCCCCGAGTGAGCAAGCGCACCTTCCAGCCGAACAACCGCCGCCGCGCGAAGACCCACGGCTTCCGGCTGCGTATGCGTACCCGTGCCGGCCGCGCGATTCTCGCGTCCCGCCGTAGCAAGGGTCGCGCCCGTCTGTCGGCCTGAGCAGCCTGACCCAAGGTCCATGACGTGCTGCCTACCGAAAAACGGCTGAGGCGGCGCGAGGACTTTGCAGCCGCGGTACGCCGAGGGCGCCGGGCCGGACGCCCACTCCTCGTCGTGCACTATCGCAGCGGCCTTGCCAGCGGTGAAACGGACCCGCACGCACCTGGGGAGAGTGCTCCCCCTGCGCGTGCGGGTTTCGTCGTAAGCAAGGCGGTCGGCGGTGCCGTCGTACGCAACCTGGTGAAGCGGAGGCTGCGCCATCTCATGCGCGACCGCCTCGAACTTTTTCCCGCAGGTAGCCTTGTGGTCGTACGGGCGCTGCCCGGTGCGGGCGAAGCGGGCCACGACCAGCTGGCCCGTGACCTCGACACCGCAGTGCGGCGGCTACTGGGAGGGGTGCCGCGATGAAGTACCCGCTGCTGTGGTTGATCAAGCTGTACCAGTGGACCATCAGCCCGATGCTGGGACCGGTCTGCAAGTACTACCCGTCGTGCTCACACTACGGCTACACGGCCATTGACCGGCACGGCGCGGTGAAAGGCACGGCGCTGACGGCGTGGCGCATCCTGCGCTGCAACCCGTGGTCGCTCGGTGGCGTCGACCACGTTCCTCCCCGGAAGCGCCCGGTCTGGCACCAGCGGCTGCGCAACCGCCTCGGCGGGCACTCCGCCGGGGAGCCTGCCCCACAGCCCGAGACCCAGCCCAACGCCCAAGGAGCCTGATTCGTGGACACGATCCTCGGTCCTCTTTATGACGTAGTTTCCTGGATCATCGTCCAGTTCCACGCGTTCTACAGCCTCGTCTTCGACAAGGACAGTGGCTGGGCGTGGGGTCTGTCCATCGTTTCGCTGGTGGTACTGATCCGTATCTGCCTGATCCCGCTCTTCGTGAAGCAGATCAAGGCGACACGGAACATGCAGGCGCTCCAGCCGAAGATGAAGGCGATCCAGGAGCGCTACAAGAGCGATCGGCAGCGCCAGTCCGAAGAGATGATGAAGCTCTACAAGGAGACGGGCACCAACCCGCTCTCGAGCTGTCTCCCGATTCTGGCGCAGTCACCGTTCTTCATCTCGCTGTACCAGGTCCTGAACCACATCGCGAACAACCGCACGGTCGGTTTCATCGACCAGTCGCTGCTGGACAGCGCCCGTCAGGCGCATATTTTCGGCGCCCCGCTGTCCGTGAAGTTCATGTCGTCCGCCTCGAAGGTCGAGTCCCTCGGCGCCTCGCTGACGGATGTCCGGGTCGTGACGGTCATCATGATCGTCCTGATGTCGGCGTCGCAGTTCTTCACCCAGCGCCAGCTGATGACCAAGAACGTCGACCTGACGGTGAAGACGCCGTTCATGCAGCAGCAGAAGATGCTGATGTACGTCTTCCCGGTCATGTTCGCCGTCTTCGGTATCAACTTCCCCGTCGGTGTCCTCGTCTATTGGCTGACCACCAACGTGTGGACCATGGGTCAGCAGATGTTCGTCATCCGCCGCAACCCGACCCCCGGCAGCGTCGCCTACAAGGCTCGCCAGGAGCGGCTGCTGGCGAAGGGGAAGATCAAGGAAGAGCCGGCCGAGGTCGAGGCCAAGCAGGCGGCCGAGACGGCTCGCGCGAACCGGCAGCAGCCCAAGCGGCAGAGCAAGTCGCGGCGGCAGTCGGGCGCCACGGGCCACGCCAGGGCGCAGTCCCAGCCGCAGGTCGCCAAGACCTCGCTGGACAAGTCCGACTCGGAGGAGTCGGGCTCGGAGAAGCAGCAGCCCAGCGTGGCCCAGAAGAAGGGCACGCAGGGCGGTAAGCCGGCCGGCGGCTCGGCTTCCGGCTCCTCCCGCACCGCCAAGTCCGGGCAGCGCAAGGGCCAGCAGCGCCCCAAGCACCCGTCCAAGAAGTAAGAAGGAGTCCATCCGTGACGGAAGGCACCACCCCGGCTGCCGAGGGTGTCGACACCCTGACCCGCCTCGAGCAGGAGGGGGAGATCGCGGCCGACTACCTCGAGGGGCTGCTGGACATCGCGGACCTCGACGGTGACATCGACATGGACGTCGAGGCCGACCGTGCCGCGGTGTCGATCATCAGTGATTCGACCAGTCGTGACCTGCAGAAGCTGGTGGGCCGGGACGGTGAGGTGCTGGAGGCGCTCCAGGAGCTGACCCGGCTCGCGGTGCACCGGGAGACCGGCGATCGCAGTCGGCTGATGCTCGACATCGCCGGGTACCGGGCCCGTAAGCGCGCCGAGCTCACCGAGCTGGGCACCAAGGCCGCGGAGGAGGCCAAGGGCACCGGTGAGCCGGTGAAGCTGAAGCCGATGACGCCGTTCGAGCGGAAGGTCGTGCACGACGCGGTGGCCGCCGCCGGACTGCGCAGCGAATCGGAGGGCGAGGAGCCCCAGCGTCGCGTGGTCGTGCTTCCGGTCTGAACCGGTCCAGCCTCATGATCCACACGGCCCCGTCTGCTCGCAGACGGGGCCGAATCTTGTCAGCCTTGCATCAGCTGTCAGCCCTCGCAGCATCAGCGTTCACCACAGTGTTCGGTATGGAAGGACGGTCCCCGTGACGGAAGCAGCGGAGCTCCCCCCGGCTCCCGAGGAGGCGCGGGAGGTATTCGGTGAGCGCTTCTTGGAGGCCGTCCGGTACGCCGAACTGCTCGCCGACGTCGGGGTGACCCGCGGTCTGATCGGGCCTCGCGAGGTGCCGCGGCTGTGGGAGCGCCATCTGCTGAACTGCGCGGTGCTCTCCGAGGTGGTGCCCGAGGGCGTCACCGTATGCGATGTGGGCTCGGGGGCCGGTCTGCCCGGTATCCCGCTGGCCCTGACCCGCCCGGATCTGCGGATCACGCTGCTGGAGCCGCTGCTGCGCCGTACGAACTTCCTCCAGGAAGTGGTCGAGCTGCTGGGCCTTGAGCATGTGACGGTGGTGCGGGGCCGGGCCGAGGAGGTCCTGGGGAAGCTGCCCCCGATGCATGTGGTGACGGCGCGCGCCGTGGCCCCGCTGGACCGGCTGGCCGGCTGGGGGGTTCCGCTGCTGCGCCCGTACGGAGAGATGCTGCTGCTCAAGGGGGACACGGCGGAGGAGGAGCTGAAGCACGCCCGCGCCGCGCTGAGCAAGCTCGGGGTGGTCGGGACCTCGGTCCTCCATGTCGGGGAGGGGATCGTCGATCCACTCTCCACCGTGGTGCGGGTCGAGGTCGGGGAGAGCCCCGGCGGTGTGCGTTTCGCCGCCAAGCGCGCCAAGGCAGCCCGCAAGGGTCCCCGGCGCCGCCGCTGAGGGGCCGAGGCCCGTCCAGGATCTTCCCTGGAGCCGGCATTGCTCCATAGGGCGGGCTCGGCTACTCCATACAAGCTTCCAAAACTACGCATAGCGGAGTGTCGTGACGAATCGGTGAGGCTGTCCGTGCATCGTGTTTCACGTGAAACGTCGCTCCTTGTTGCATGGAATCATCAGTCGTGGGCGCGCGGCCGCACTGCCGCGCGACCGTCGGCCCCGACGGGATGTGGATTCATCCACAGGAGAACGGGCCTCGCTGGTTCACAACCCCAAAAGCATGGCAGGCTCTGTTCATCGCGAGCCTGATGTCGAGGAGAGTGAATCCTTGCGGTCCGACGCCAACATCGCGGGGCCGATGACCGATCCGGTCCCCGGCCCCCGTACTGAATCGGTGGGGGAGGATGTTTCACGTGAAACACCGCCCCCGATGGACGACACCCCCATTGGTCGTGCCGCCGAACTGGCGGTCCAAGCCCTGGGTCGCGCGGGCGAGGGACTGCCCAGGCCGGAACAGACCCGGGTGATCGTGGTCGCCAATCAGAAGGGCGGGGTCGGCAAGACCACCACCACGGTCAATCTGGCCGCTTCGCTGGCCCTCCACGGCGGCCGGGTGCTGGTCATCGACCTCGATCCGCAGGGCAATGCCTCGACGGCGCTGGGGATCGATCACCACGCCGAGGTGCCGTCGATCTATGACGTGCTGGTGGACAGCAAGCCCCTGTCCGATGTGGTGCAGCCCGTTCCCGATGTGGAGGGGCTGTTCTGCGCCCCGGCCACGATCGATCTGGCAGGTGCGGAGATCGAACTGGTCTCGCTCGTGGCGCGGGAGAGCCGGCTGGAGCGGGCCATCCTGGCCTATGAGCAGCCACTGGACTACATCCTCATCGACTGCCCCCCGTCGCTGGGCCTGCTGACGGTCAACGCGCTCGTCGCCGGAGCCGAGGTCCTGATCCCGATCCAGTGCGAGTACTACGCACTGGAGGGGCTGGGGCAGCTGCTGCGCAATGTCGACCTGGTGCGGGGGCATCTCAACCCCAAGCTCCATGTCTCGACGATCCTGCTCACGATGTACGACGGCCGGACCCGGCTGGCGTCGCAGGTCGCCGATGAGGTCCGCAGCCACTTCGGTCATGAGGTGCTGCGGACGAGCATCCCCAGATCGGTGCGCATCTCCGAGGCTCCCAGCTATGGGCAGACAGTCCTCACCTACGACCCGGGGTCCAGCGGAGCGCTGTCCTATCTGGAAGCGGCCCGAGAGATCGCGCTCAGAGGGGCCAACGTCCACTATGACGCCCAGCGGGCACATACCGTCCCAGAGATCAGCCCGCACGACCAGCACGGCAGCATGCAGGAGGGGATTCAGTGAGTGAGCGACGCAGAGGACTGGGCCGTGGGCTCGGGGCTCTGATCCCTCCCGCGCCGAAGGGGACGGATGGCTCCGGGCCCGCGCAGGCGGCGGGACCGGTCACGGCGACGGCGGTCTCCACCTCGCCGTCGGCGGTCCCGGTGCTGACCCAGGAGCGTGGCGTGGCGGCGGCCAAGGTGACCTCGCTGCCGTCCCATGGCCTTCCACCGGAGACGGAAGCCGTGCCGCAACAGCAGCAGGAGGAAGTCCTGCCGCCCGTCGTGGAGGAGGTGGCCGGAGCACACTTCGCCGAGCTGCCGCTGGACTTCATCACCCCCAATCCGCGGCAGCCGCGTGAGGTGTTCGACGAGGATGCTCTTGCCGAGCTGGTCACCTCGATCCAGGAGGTCGGGCTTCTCCAGCCCATCGTCGTCAGGCAGTTGGCTCCCGAGCGCTATGAGCTCATCATGGGCGAGCGCCGCTGGCGGGCCTGCCGGGAGGCGGGGCTGGAGAAGATTCCGGCGATCGTCAGGGCGACCGAGGACGAGAAGCTTCTGCTGGACGCGCTGCTGGAGAATCTGCATCGCGCACAGCTCAACCCCTTGGAAGAGGCGTTCGCCTACGACCAGCTGCTGAAGGACTTCGACTGCACGCATGACGAGCTGGCGGACCGTATCGGGCGTTCCCGCCCCCAGGTCTCCAATACGCTTCGGCTGCTGAAGCTGTCTCCCAAGGTGCAGAGCCGGGTCGCGGCGGGCGTGCTCTCCGCGGGCCACGCTCGTGCGTTGCTCGGTGTCGATGACCCGGAGGAGCAGGACCGGCTGGCGTATCGGATCGTCGCCGAAGGGCTCTCGGTGCGGTCGGTCGAAGAGATCGTGACCCTGATGGGCTCACGGTCGGGGAACAAGACGAAGACGAAGGGGCCGCGCGCGGGCACGAAGATCTCCCCCGCGCTCACGGATCTCGCCTCCAGGCTCTCCGACCGCTTTGAGACCCGGGTGAAGGTGGACCTCGGTCAGAAGAAGGGAAAGATCGTCGTCGAGTTCGCCTCGATGGACGATCTGGAGCGCATCCTCGGCACGCTCGCCCCGGGCGAGGGGCCGGTTCTGGAGCAGCGGCTCTCGGAAGCAACGGAAGACGAAGAGTAGGACACCGGTCTTACGGGCAGAGCGGGGCGGGTCGTATTCCGGCATGGTCGGAACACGACCCGCTCTTTGCTCCAGGGCGGTATCGGTGCAATCTCGGCACGGATACGATGCGATCAGGTAGGGCGGATCCATGTGGAGGCGTCTTATGCGGAGGGCAAGGCCGTGCGATCGGTGAGTCGCACGGGGCTGCTGGCAACGGGATTGGGCCTGGGGGCCGTCGGCGGATTCGTCGGCAGTCTGCTCAGGGGGCGTAGTGCGCTGGCGGCCGCTCGGAGCGCGGCCGGCGACGGAAGTGAGGGACTGGCTTCATGGGGCGTCGGCTCGTACCGCTCACACTGGACAACCTCCCGGACATCCCCAAGCGCTGTCGCGCCTGTGTCTTCTGGGAGCTCGACCCGGTCAGCGGCGAAGCCGCGGTAAGGGCCGGACATCCGGAGCTGGAGAAGGAAGCCTGGATCTCGGCTGTTCTGCTGGAGTGGGGCTCCTGCGGCCGGGTGGTCTATGTGGACGATGTGCCGGTGGGCTTTGTGCTCTACGCGCCCCCGGCGTATGTGCCGCGATCCACGGCCTTTCCGACGAGCCCCGTCGCGGCGGACGCCGTGCAGCTGATGACGGCCTGGCTGATGCCCGGGTACCAGGGGCAGGGGCTGGGCCGAGTGATGGTGCAGACGGTGGCCAAGGATCTGATACGGCGCGGGTTCAAGGCGATCGAGGCCTTCGGGGACGCCACCTGGAAGGAACCGGCCTGCGTGCTGCCCGCGGACCATTTGCTCGCCGTGGGCTTCAAGACGGTGCGGCCGCATCCGCGGTATCCGCGGTTGAGGCTGGAGCTGCGGACGACGATCTCCTGGAAGGAGGACGTCGAGCTGGCGCTCGACCGGCTGCTCGGTGCGGTTCAGAAGGAGCCGGCGCTCCGGCCGCTGTAGGGCCGTGCGTACGAGGCCGGTGCGTACGGGCCGTGGTTTCACGTGAAACACGAAGGGGCTGCCCCAAGCGGGGCAGCCCCTTCGTGGTGGAGCGATGGCTGATGGGGTCAGCCGATGAAGTCGGCCAGGTCGCGCTCGATGGCGGCCTTGGGCTTGGCGCCGACGATGGTCTTGGCGACCTCGCCGCCCTGGTAGACGTTCAGCGTCGGGATCGACATCACACCGTACTTCGCGGCGGTCGCCGGGTTCTCGTCGATGTTGAGCTTGGCGATGATGATCTTGTCGCCGTGCTCAGCCGCGATGGCCTCCAGAGACGGAGCGATCTGGCGGCACGGACCGCACCACGCGGCCCAGAAGTCGACGAGCACGGGCTTGTCGCTCTTGAGGACGGTCTCCTCGAAGTCGGCGTCTGTGACGGTCACCGTGGCACCGGCCATGGTTCATCTCCTTTATCGATTTGGTGCAGAGGGGGGTAGGTGGGGTCAGGCGGTGGCGTTCGCGCCATCGGCGAGAGCGGCGAGGTACCGCTCGGCATCGAGTGCGGCGGAGCAGCCTGTGCCGGCCGCGGTGATCGCCTGACGGTAGGTGTGGTCCACGACATCGCCCGCGGCGAAGACACCGGGCAGGTTGGTCCGGGTCGAGGGCGACGCGGCCTTCAGGTAACCCTCGTCGTCCAGGTCGAGCTGGCCCTTGAAGAGCTCGGTGCGCGGGTCGTGACCGATGGCGATGAACAGACCGGTGACCGGCAGCTCGGAGGTCTCGCCGGTCTTGACGTCCCGCAGGGTCAGCCCGGAGAGCTTGTTGTCCCCGCGGATCTCGGTGACCTCGCTGTCCCAGATGAAGGAGATCTTGGGGTCGGCGAAGGCGCGCTCCTGCATCGCCTTGCTGGCCCGCAACGTGTCACGGCGGTGGACCACGGTGACCGACTTGGCGAAGCGGGAGAGGAAGGTCGCTTCCTCCATCGCGGTGTCGCCACCACCGATGACGGCGATGTCCTGGTCCTTGAAGAAGAACCCGTCACAGGTGGCACACCAGGAGACGCCACGACCGGAGAGCTCGTCCTCATGGGCCAGGCCCAGCTTGCGGTGCTGCGAGCCGGTGGTGACGATGACCGTCTTGGCCCGGTGGACCGTACCGGCGGAGTCGGTGACGGTCTTGATGTCCTCGGTGAGGTCGACCGAGACAACATCGTCCGGGACCAGCTCGGCGCCGAAGCGCTCCGCCTGGGCCCGCATGTTGTCCATCAGGTCGGGGCCCATGATCCCGTCACGGAAGCCGGGGAAGTTCTCCACATCGGTGGTGTTCATCAGGGCACCACCGGCGGTCACGGAGCCTTCGAAGACCAGCGGCTTCAAGGAAGCCCGGGCGGTGTAGAGCGCGGCCGTATAGCCCGCAGGCCCGGAACCGATGATGATCACGTTGCGGACGTCGCTCACGGATGTCTTCCTTGTCTCTGCCGAGTGCCGAGTGCTGACTGAGGGCGGGGATGTCCGGAGTCCCCCGGAAAACCGCTGCCACCCCACCCAACGGATCCTACGGGTCTCGCATTCCCGGGTGGCGTCAGTCGGCCTTCCGTGTGCCGTGTGCCGCTCGCCTCAGTCTCGCGGGTAGGTGCGGGCCACGAGGCGGGTCCCGGCATTCGACGGTGACTGTGCGACGCACGCCGATTCGATCACGAAGGCGTCGACGAGCTTGTTGTCGGCTTCGTGCGGCAGCACCACAAGATAGACCTCCTTGCCGGCGTAGGTGTCCTCCTGTGCGGCAAGTGGGGTCTCCGAGCGGCCGGTGCCGGCCTGTACACAGCTGGGCACCGGGGGGTCCTCGGCACGCAACGGCATATCCGGGGTGTCCTGCGCCCGCACATCGCCAGAGGCGGTCGAGGGCTTCTGGTCGGCGAGGAGGGCATGCACCCGGGCCTGGAGGGTCGCCGCTGAGAGCGTCTCCGTAGTGGACGAGGGCTGCCTCTCCGATGCCTGTGTGCTGCCCGCATCGTTGCCGGTGGTGGAGCCCGACTGCATGAGGAAGGTGCCGAGGCCGATCACGGCAGCCGCGCAGGCGGAGCCGAGGACGGCCCTGGGCCAGCGCCGGGGCTGTGGGCGCCGGGTGTCGGGCCGGGACTTCGTACGGCCCGGTCCGGTGGTGGCTCGCGGACGCCCCGCCGGTCGCTCGGCAGCGCCGGACGGGGCGGGTGTCGAGTCGCTGCTCGTCTTCCGCGGGCGGGTCGGCTCCGATGTTTCACGTGAAACGCTCGGAGCCACTTCGGCCGAGGAGTCGAGTGTCGAAGTTTCACGTGAAACATCGACGCAGTCATCCGGGGTTGTCGCATCGAGGAGGGCTTCCGCGGCAAGCGCCGCGTCGATACGCCCCGCGATATCGGCGGGCATCTGCACCGGGCCCGGGAGGGTACCCAGCAGCGACCGGATCTCGTTTAGGGAGGCTTGTACGTCGGCGCACAGCTCACAGGCGGCGAGGTGGCCGCGCACATCGGCGGTGCGGTCGGGGGGCAGCAGCCCCTCGGCGAGTGCGGAGATCTCGGTGACCTCCGGGTGCTCGTCCGTGTCGGTCGACGATGTCACGCTCGGCCACCTCCGCCCTTCACGGCATCTGTGTCGTTCGGTCCTGCCGTCGGTGGGACGGATGTCCCCTGCGTCCGGTTCCTTGCCCCGCTCGGCGAGTCGCTACCCCTCCCGTTCGGACGGAGATGGGTCAGCATGGGCAGCAGACGTGCGCGTCCCCGGGCGCAGCGGCTTTTGACCGTGCCGGTGGGGACCTCCAGGATTCTCGCGGCTTCGGCCACGGGGTAGCCCTGCATATCGACGAGTACGAGGGCCGCCCGCTGCTCGGGGGGCAGGGTACGGAGCGCGCGAATCAGCTCGCGGTGGAGGTCTCCGCGCTCCGCGGGTGCGGCGGCCGACTCGTGAGGCTCCAGAAGCTGCTCGAGCCGCTCTGTTTCGGCAACGGGGGAGGTGCGACGGGAGGCGGTCTTACGCGCCCGGTCCAGGCAGGCGTTCACCGTGATGCGGTGGAGCCAGGTTGTGACGGCCGACTGGCCGCGGAAGGTGTGAGCGGCCCGGTAGGCGGATACGAGCGCGTCCTGGACCGCGTCGGCGGCCTCCTCACGGTCGCCCAGCGTGCGCAGCGCCACCGCCCAGAGCCTGTCGCGGTGGCGCCGCACGAGTTCACCGAAGGCATCCGGGTCGCCGGCGACATGGCGCTTCAGGAGCTCGCCGTCGCTCGTGTCGCCGAATCTGGCGTTGTCCACCCTGGAGCCCCTCCCCGCCCGGCCGCCTGTCGAGGGTCAGCCCTTGATCTTGATCTCCGAGATGCCGCCACGGTAGCGATCCGGGGCGCTGGTGGGCAGCGTGGTGATGTGGATGAGTAGGTATCGCGTCCGCACCGGCTTGTCGAGGGTGGTGGACAGCGTCTTGTCGACGTCCTTCAGAGCGGTGACACGGTGGGAGAAGTCGCTGAGCGAGGTCGGGCCCGTCGCGGATGCCTGGGCCGCGAGAATCTCCACCTTCTGCCCCGCACGGTAGAAGTCGACCTCGACACTGGAGACGTTCTTGGCACTGCCGAGATCGACGATGATGCCGCTGCCGTCCTTGCGCTCGCCCAGGTTGCCGAAGTTCGGGTAGTTCTTGTACTCCTTCGTCACCCAGGCGGTGCCTGCCTTGCCGTCGATGGCGGCGCCGACCTCGTCCGCGGCGAACGGCGCGCTCAGCGGTGAGAACTCTGTGGCGCTTTCGATGGCGAGGGTTTTGTACGCGGGCTTCTTGGCCCTGCCGTCGTCCTTCTGCCCGGCGGTCTTGCCCGGGCCGGACTTCTTCTCCTCCTTGAGGAGGGTGTCCGCGAGCTGCCAGCTGCCGAGGCCGAGGGCCGCGATCAGCAGGGCCGAGACGGTCCACTTGAGGGCCTTGCCGGTGCGGCTCTGCAGCGGGGGCGGAGGCGGTACGGGGGCGGCCGGGCCGGTGGCGAGGGACGGCCGGCCGTGGTGCGGCGGCCGGCCGTAGACGCCCTGCTGGTACGTGGTGCGCTGGAAGGCGTCCGGGGCAGTGAAGGTGGGCTCCGGCGGGCGGATCCGCGGCATGGCGGCGACGGCCTTGGAGAGCTCTTCGGGGGTGGTGCAGGGCTGGTCCTGCCGGGAGGCGGTGGCGCCGTCGTTGACGAGCGCGCGCATCGCCAGCTCGGACAGGCCGCGGTGGACCCCCGCGCGGACCTGGTCGGGCGCGATCAGGCCGACGCCCTTGGGCAGCCCGGACAGGCCGTAGGCGTCCCTCTCGTACGGCCAGCGCTGGGTCAGGGCGGCGTACAGCAGCGCGCCGATGGCTTCGGTGTCGGTGCGCTGCGGGTGGTCGGAGCTGATGCCGCGCAGGGCGGCCATGACGGCGAGGCCGCGAATGCGGTACTGGCCCGATTCGGTGCGCAGCACGGAGCCCGGGTTCAGCCGCAGATGCGCGAGGCCTTCGCGGTGGGCCGCGGCCATGGCCTGGGACACCTGGCTGACGAGCTGGTAGGCGTCATGCGGCTCGAGCGGCCCGGAGGCGAGTACGGCGGTGAGTTCGGTGGCGTCGGGAAGCCACTCGTGGACCACGTAGACGAGGTCGTTCTCCTCGACGGCGTCGAGGACTTGGACGAATCGGGGATCACCGAGCAGCGCCGCCGAACGGGCGGCGGCCAGCACCGGGCGGGCCCGCGGATGGTCGGCGGGCAGCACATGGACTCCGACAGCGCGGCGGAGTTTCTCGTCCACGGCACGCCAGCTGCTGAATCCGTCCAGACGGGTGACGCATTCCTCCAGGCGGTAGCGTCTGGCCAGCTTATGGCCGCTGTGCAGCTCGGGGGCGCTCGTATCGGCCGCGGCGCCCTTGGTGTCGGTGCCCGCGGCCTGTGCTTCCTTTTCGGCTTTCGTTTCGGTTCCCACCCCGTCGGACGTGGCCTTGCCCGCCTCGGCGGTCAGCGGCTCATCTCCGCTGTTGTCGGCCACGTCGACGGCAGCCGTGCTCCGTTCCGCCACCGTCGTTCCTGCCTCCCCATCCGTTGCGCCTACTCCGAGCCAAGACAATTGTGCCCACAGTCCGCCGCTATGCACGACACACGGTGGCAGACGATGGTTGTGCTGAACGATCAGCGACCAAGTCGTCCGCGGACCATACCGACCATGGCGGTCAGCTCTTCAATGCGCATCCGTTTCGCCGCAATGTAGAAGACCGCGATAAGAACGAGACCGCCACCGGCCAGAGCCGCTAGAGATCCCGCCACGCCGGAGCCCACGGCCCCGGTGATGACGTAGGCGGCCGCTCCGCCGATGAGGGCGGCTGGGATGCCGGCTCCCACCAGACGGGTGTAGGTGCGGACGACGTGCCGACCGTCCAGATCGCCGCCCAGCTGCTTGCGGAGGCGCTTCCAGGCCACGCCCACGCCGATGGCGTAGGCCAGGCCGTAGGAGGCGGCCATGCCCGCCACGGCCCAGCGGGCGGGGAGGACGAGGTAGGAGAGTGCGGAGGCGGCGGCGTTCACGGCGGCGACGATCACCGTGTTGTAGAAGGGGGTGCGGGTGTCTTCGTAGGCGTAGAAGCCGCGCAGGACGACGTACTGCACCGAGAACGGGATGAGTCCGAGACCGAAGGCCATGAGGATGTAGCCCATGGAGCGGGCCTGTTCGGTGCCGGAGGAGCCGAACATCAGGGTGCACATGGGGATGCCGAGCGCGACGAACCCGAGGGCGAGCGGGACGATGGCGACGGCGGAGGTGCGCAGGCCCTGCGAGATGTCGTCGCGGACCGCGCCGGTGTCCCCGTCGTGCGCCGCGCGGGAGATCCGGGGCAGCAGGGCGGCCATGACGGAGACGGTGATGATCGCCTGCGGCATACCCCAGATGAGCTGGGCGCTCTGGTAGCCGAGGAGGCCGGTGCCGGGGTAGCCCTGGTTGTCGGCCTTGGCGCCGGCCGCGGTGGCGAGCCGGGTCACCACGACGTTGCCCGCCTGGTTGGCGAGTACGAACAATACGGTCCACTTGGCGAGCTTGGCGGCCTTGCCCAGGCCGTGGCCGCGCCAGTCGAAGCGGGGCCGGAAGCGGAAGCCGGCCGCACGGAGATAGGGGAACATCGCCAGTGCCTGGACGGTGAGGCCGAGGAGGGTGCCCACGCCCAGCAGCCGGACCCCTTCGTCGGTGATGTTGGTGACGCCCAACTCGGAGGAGCTGAAGGTGCCGAACACCCAGATGAACATGGCGAAGCTGGCGATGACGACGATGTTGTTGAGGACCGGGGTCCACATCATGGCGCCGAAGCTGCCGCGGGCGTTGAGGATCTGACCGACCACGACGTGCACGCCCATGAAGAAGATGGTGGGCAGGCAGTAGCGGGCGAAGGTGACCGCCACCTCGTTGGCCTGGGGATTGCCCGCGATGGACGGCGAGAGCATGCGGACGAGGGTGGGGGCCGCGAACACGGATACCGCGACGAGGACCGCGAGGACGACCATCACCAGGGTCAGCAGACGGTTGGCGTAGGCGTCGCCGCCGTCCTCGTCCTCCTTCATGGAGCGGACGAGCTGCGGGACGAAGACGGAGTTGAGGCCGCCGCCCACGGTGAGGAAGTAGATCATCGCGGGCAGCTGGTAGGCGACGGCGTAGGTGTCGCCGAGGGTGGCCGCGCCGATGGCGGCGACGATCACCAGCTGGCGGACGAATCCGGTGAGCCGGGAGACCAGCGTTCCGGCCGCCATCACCGCGCTGGACTTGAGCAGGTTTCCCGCGCGGCCGCCCGAGCGCTTCTTCTCCGGCTCGGCCGTCTCAGGCTCGGCCACCGCCGCGGCCGCCCCCGCGGGGGCGGCCGGCTGGGCGGGAACGGGGCCGGGTGGTCCGGGCAGCGGCGCCTGCCCCTGCGGGGACCCCGCGGGCGGATACCCGGCCGGGGGCTGCTGCTGGGGGCGCTGGGGCTCGTAGGGCTGCTGGTCGCGGAAGAGGTGCGCGAAGGCGTCCGGCTGCTGCTGTTCCCCGGCGGCGTAGCCGGCCTGCGGGCCGGTGCCCAGGTACTGCGTGGCCTCGATGTCGCCGCCGTACTGCTGGTGGGCGGCGCCCTCGGGGGCGGCGGTCTCGGCCGACCAGAGCCGCGGATCGTGCCCCTGCGGGGGCGCGGGCTGCTGCTGGTAGGGCTGCTGGTAGCCGCCGGACTGAGGCTGGTGGTACGCGCCCTGGCCCTGGCCCTGGTCGTACAGCGGATCTGTCAGCGGATCCGTGAGCGGGTCCGTCAGCGGATCGTGGCCGTAGGAGTCCTGGCGTGCGGTGTAGGGGTCCTGCGCCGTGTACGGGTAGGGCGTGAACGAACCGGTGACGTACGGATCCTGCATATAGGGGTCCTGTACGTACGGCAGCTGGCTGTACGAGATGTCGCGGGGGTCCCCCAGATACGGATCCTGCTGATGCGGCTCCGGTCCGTAAGGGCTCTGGTGGGCGTACGGGCCGCTCTGCGGCGGCGGTACCCGGCCGGCGGGGTCGTTGCCCGCGCCCTGGCCGCGATCACCGTCATACGGCGCGTTCATCGCTACCCCACCTCATAGTCCGCTGCGGCCGGTCGGCCACGCCATTGCTCAATGGTCCACTTTCTCACCTGAGCCGGAGGGGCCAGCGCTTTGCGATCCGGTGTCCGGTGCCGGGTCACTCGCCTGCCCGGGCACCAGGGTGCCCGGGCGCTCCCCCTCGCCGGGCTCGGTCGGCTCGTCGTCCGCCGCCTCTCCGTCCTGCTTCTCGCCGTTCCCCGCAGCGTCTTCATCACTCCTGGCGGCGGACCGCTTGCGCTGGAGGTAGATCCGGATCCCGGCGAGAACGAGCAGCAGCACCCCGCCGGCGATCACCAGAATGACCGTGGACGTGATTTCGGTGACATTCACCTTGAACGACATCTCGGGGCCGTATGCCTGGCCGTCCACGGTGTACAGCTGGGCCGTCACCCAGGCGCGTCCGTTCGCGTTGGCTGTGGTGCCGAACTTCACCGACTGGCTGTGTCCACCCTGGACCGTGACCACCTGGGGGTCGCTGACCTCCAGGCGGTTGCCCTGCTGGGACCGGAGGACCAGCCGCAGCTCGACGGGTTGCAGCAGGTTGTTCTGGACGGTCACCGGAATCGTGGCGCTGCGCCCGGACAGGGTCATGTCCGTCTTGTTGATGAGGCGCACCTTCTCCGTGAGGTCCTGGAGATAGGCCTGGACGGAGTCGCGGAAGCCGGTCGAGCCTCGCGGGTCTTGGCGCCACGAGGTGGAGATCTCCCGCATGATCGCGGCGCCGAACGGGGTGACCACGCGGTCCTTGGCGGTGAGGATCCCCTCGAACTTGTCGAGGGCGGCCTGGGTCAGCCGGATCTTCTCGAATCCGTCGGTGGGCAGCTCCTGGCGGCGCAGCGCGGCCGGGTACGAGCGGGCGGCGGGTACCCGGTGGGTGGCGAGCGGGTCGGGCTGGGCCTTGGCGGCCTGCCCCAGACTGAGCGGCTGTGTCCAGCTTCCGGACAGGCCGTTCAGGGCCGCCGCCATGGCCTGCGCCTGGCTGGTGGTGGGCATCCGCTGCGGAGCCACGACGATGCTGCGCTGCTTGTCCGGCGCCTGCAGGGTGATCATCTGGGTCTGGGCGAGGAACTTCTGGACGGCCAGCGTGGCGTTCTCCGCCCGCGTCATGTCGCCCATGAAGGCGGTGGACAGCCGTGCGTCCGCGACCACCGCCGTGTTGCCTCCGCCGATCTGGCGGGCCGCTGTGGGGGTGTACGGCAGGCTGCCCGTCTCGCGCAGGCTGTCGCTGCGGGCGATGATGTTGTGCGCGCCGGCGGAGGTGGCGACGTCCACGATCGAGGAGTCGATGGCGCCGTTCACCGGCCAGGCGAAGTCCGTACGGGGCTTCACATGGAGCACGGTGTCCACGGTCGTCGAGGCGAGCGCGGTGGCGGTCTGGAGGTGGCTGAGGGCGCCCGAGTTCTTGCCGCGGTGCGCGAGCGAGGCGAGGTCGGGATCGGCGAAGGGCAGGGCCACCACCTGGTGTCCCTCGACGGCCTGCTGCAGGTCGTTGAGCCACTGCTTGGCCACGGCCTGGCCCCGGCCGTCCGTCGTCTCGTTCTCCGTCTGGCTCTGGACCTCGTACGGCTTGGTCATCGCGTCGACCGTGGCGAGCAGGTCCGGGTCGACCACCCAGGTGACCGGCAGGCTCTTGCCGAGTGCCACGAGCTGGTGCAGCCGTCCGCCGGGGGCGAGCTCCGCCGTGAGGTCGTCGTTCTGGAAGATCGGCGTCTGCTGCTCATTGGCGCCCGTACCCGTGCGGGCGGCCAGGTGGGTGGAGGAGATGAGCGGCCACAGGAAGGTGAGCTTGCTCTTCTTGGTGGCGGCGCTCGGCTGCCAGGGCAGGAAGGTCCGCTCGATGCCCATGACCTGCGACCAGGGCTGGCTCCGCGTCTGGCCGCTGAGGGTGACACCGAGCTGATAGACGCCGTTCCCGCCGAGGTGGAGCTCCCTGACCGGTATGGAGAGGGTGAAGTCACGGCTGATGCCGGCGCGGAGGTTGCCGATCTTCCGCTTGTACTTGTCGGAGACCTCGGTGCCGTCGAGGCCGATCTCATAGCCCTTCCGCTTGGCGGCCGTATCGATGTCGTTGCGGCCGTTCATGGTCGGGCCGACCGTGAGGCCGACGGAGGAGGCGCTGATCGTCGAGCTGCCGTGGTTGGTGACGGTGCCGCTGACGGTGAGCGTGTCGTTCCTGGACGGTGTGGTGGGAGTGAGCGAGTCGATGGCGACATCGACGGTGCGCGAACCGGTGGCCTTGGCCTGAGCCGGGGCGGTCTGCTGGGTGGGCGCGGTCCGGGCCAGGGCGGTCTGGGCGTGGGCACCGGGAGCCGCCGGGATCTGCAGCACACCCACGAGCACGGGCGCAGCGGTGAGCAGCGCTGCCGTGCGCCGCAGCCAACGACGGGCGCGAGCGGAAGTTGTCCCCTGGAGCTCTGCCGGCTCGGCCACGCGCTCGCCCGTCCCTCGTCGTCAGTGATCGTCAGTCGTCCCACAAAATACGTCCACGAAATGGTAACGATGCCCGCTGTGATGAAGTGCTGTGGAGGGCTCCACAAGATCGTCACCGGTTCGATGCGTCGGGTCGGCGAGGAGGCTCCGGGGCGTGCGGCCACGTACCCTGTTCTGTTGTGCCGAACGCCAACACTGACAGCCACTACCCGCAGTCGAACAACGAGCTCAGCCAGGTGCAGCGCCGCGCCGTGGGCGAGCTCCTGCGGGTGTCTCCCGTAGCCGACGACCTCGCCCGCCGCTTCGAGGCGGCCGGGTTCGGCCTTGCCCTGGTCGGCGGATCGGTACGGGATGCGCTTCTGGGCCGTCTTGGTAACGATCTGGATTTCACCACGGACGCACGTCCGGAGGACGTGCTGAAGATCGTCCGTCCGTGGGCCGACGCGGTCTGGGAGGTCGGCATCGCCTTCGGCACGGTCGGCTGCCGTAAGGAAGGCGGGAACGGAAACGGGGCGAGTCAGAGCTTCCAGATCGAAATCACGACTTATCGGTCAGAAGCGTACGACCGTACGTCGAGGAAGCCCGAGGTCTCGTACGGCGACTCCATCGACGAGGACCTGGTCCGTCGGGACTTCACGGTCAACGCGATGGCCGTCGCGCTCCCGCGGAAGGAATTCATCGACCCGTACAACGGCCTGGAAGACCTCGCCGCGAAGGTGCTGCGTACACCCGGCACCCCTGAGGAGTCCTTCTCCGACGACCCGCTGCGGATGATGCGCGCCGCGCGCTTCGCGGCCCAGCTCGACTTCGGTGTGGCGCCCGAGGTGATCGCCGCGATGAAGGCGATGGCCGGGCGGATCGAGATCGTCTCGGCGGAGCGGGTACGTGACGAGCTCAACAAGCTGATCCTGGCCGCCCACCCCGTCAAGGGGCTGCGGCTCCTGGTCGACACCGGGCTCGCCGACCATGTCCTCCCGGAGCTTCCGGCGCTGCGCCTGGAGCGTGATGAGCACCACCGTCACAAGGATGTGTACGAGCACACGCTGACCGTGCTGGAGCAGGCCATCGCCCTGGAGAAGGACGGGCCCGATCTGGTGCTGCGGCTGGCGGCCCTGCTGCATGACATCGGGAAGCCCAAGACGCGCCGCTTCGAGAAGGACGGCCGGGTCTCCTTCCACCACCATGAGGTGGTGGGCGCCAAGATGACCAAGTCGCGGATGACCAAGCTCAAGTACTCCAATGAGCTGGTGAAGGACGTCTCCCATTTGGTCGAGCTGCACTTGCGCTTCCACGGCTATGGCACCGGCGAATGGACGGACTCGGCGGTACGGCGCTATGTACGGGACGCGGGGCCACTCCTGGAGCGGCTGCACAAGCTGACCCGCTCGGACTGCACCACGCGTAATAAGAGGAAGGCCGGCGCTCTGTCGCGCGCGTACGACGGGCTGGAGGAGCGCATCGCGCGGTTGCAGCAGCAGGAGCAGCTGGATGCCATCCGGCCGGACCTGGACGGCAACGAGATCATGAAGATTCTCGGGATCGGGCCGGGCCCGCAGGTCGGCAAGGCGTACAAGCATCTGCTGGAGCTGCGCCTGGAGCACGGCCCCATGGAGCGGGACGCCGCAGTCACGGCGCTCCAGGACTGGTGGGCGGCTCAGCCTCAGGGCTGAAGCGTCTACGGAGCTGGCGCATCAGGTTTCACGTGAAACATCGGTCCGCCCCGCCTCGCGCTCGCCATGTTTCACGTGAAACATGGCGACGAGGGCGGTCGCCGCGTAGAGCACGGCCACCAGGATCACCAGGGTGACCGAGCGTCCGTCGGGGGGCAGTGTCAGTGCGGCGACCGCCGCTCCCCCGACGAAGGCCGCATTGAAGAGGACGTCGTACAGGGAGAAGATCCGGCCGCGGAAGCCGTCGGCGATCGAGGACTGCACCACGGTGTCGGTGGAGATCTTGGCGCCCTGGGTGACGAGTCCGAGAACGAAGGCGGCGGCGAGCATCGGAGCCGGTTCGAAGAACAGCCCCAGCCCCGGCACCAAAACGGTCGCCGCCGCCGCGCACACCACCATCCAGCGCAGTCGGCCGTCCGAGTCGGAGGCGGGGCTCAGCCGGGCCACCGCCCCGGGCGTGACCACCGCCGCCGCGAAGAAGCCCGCGCCTGAGATGGCCACGGCGAATCCCAGGAGCGCCAAGCCCTCCGACTCGGTCTTGGCCCATGCGTATCGGCAGAGCATCAACACCATCACCGTCAGCGCGCCGTAGCAGAAGCGCATCGCGGTCATCCCCGCCAGAGCCACCGTGGGATCCCGGCGCTCCAGGAGATGGCGCACACCGGCGACCAGGCCGCGTACGGTGCTCAACAGGGCCGCACGCAGACGCGGCTGGAGCGCCGACGGGTCGGGCCCCAGCAGTCCGGGCGCCATCCGTAGCGCAGCGATCGCGGCGCTGAGATAGAGCGCCGCGCCCATCAGGACCACAACGGCGTCCGACGACGCGCCGTCCGGGACCGCGATGCGCACGACGAGGGCCAGGGCGCCGCCAAGGGTGGCCGCGAGCGTTCCCGCGGTCGGGGACAGGGAGTTGGCCATGACCAAGCGTTCCTGGCTGTCGACGACGCGCGGCAGCGAGGCGGCGAGCCCGGCCAGTACGAAGCGGTTGACGCCCGTGACCGACAAGGCGGAGACGTAGAAGAGCCAGTCGGGGACCTGCGCGAGGATCAGAACGGCCGTCCCGGCGGCCAGCGCGGAACGCAGCGCGTTGCCGTGGAGAAGGACCTGGCGGCGGCGCCACCGGTCCAGCAGGACCCCGGCGAAGGGGCCCAGCAGGGAATAGGGGAGCAGGAGGACCGCCATGGCGGAGGCGATCGCCGCGGCTGAGGTCTCCTTCTCGGGGGAGAAGACCACATGGGTGGCCAGCGCGACCTGGTAGACGCCGTCGGCCGTCTGGGACAGCAGGCGAACGGCCAGAAGGTGCCGGAAGTCGCGCAGCTGTAGCAGTACGCGGAGGTCACGCACAACGGGCATGGCGCCAGCCTCACACACCACACGGGCCTCCGGGTGGATTACCCGGAGGCCCGTGATCAAGCCGTGTTAACGCACAGCGCCTTGTCTCGCTTAGCGCTCGACTTCACCCTTGATGAACTTCTCGACGCTCTCCCGCGCCTGGTCGTCGAAGTACTGCACCGGCGGCGACTTCATGAAGTACGAGGAGGCCGAGAGGATCGGGCCCCCGATGCCGCGGTCCTTGGCGATCTTCGCGGCGCGCACCGCGTCGATGATGACGCCCGCGGAGTTCGGGGAGTCCCACACCTCGAGCTTGTACTCCAGGTTCAGCGGGACATCGCCGAACGCGCGGCCCTCGAGCCGGACGTAGGCCCACTTGCGGTCGTCCAGCCAGGCCACGAAGTCGGACGGGCCGATGTGCACGTTGTCGGCGCCCAGCTCGCGGTCCGTGATCTGGGAGGTGACGGCCTGCGTCTTGGAGATCTTCTTGGACTCCAGGCGCTCACGCTCCAGCATGTTCTTGAAGTCCATGTTGCCGCCGACGTTCAGCTGCATGGTGCGGTCCAGGACCACACCGCGGTCCTCGAACAGCTTGGTCAGCACCCGGTGCGTGATCGTGGCACCGACCTGCGACTTGATGTCGTCTCCGACGATCGGCACGCCCGCCTCGGTGAACTTGTCCGCCCACTCCTTGGTGCCGGCGATGAAGACCGGAAGCGCGTTGACGAAGGCGACCTTGGCGTCGATGGCGCACTGGGCGTAGAACTTCGCGGCGTCCTCGGAACCCACCGGGAGGTAGCAGACCAGAACGTCGACCTGCTTGTCCTTGAGGATCTGGACGACGTCGACCGGGGTCTCCTCGGACTCGTCGATCGTCTGGCGGTAGTACTTGCCCAGACCGTCGAGGGTGTGGCCGCGCTGGACGGTGACACCGGTCGAGGGCACGTCGCAGATCTTGATGGTGTTGTTCTCGCTGGCGCCGATCGCGTCGGCGAGGTCGAGGCCGACCTTCTTCGCGTCCACGTCGAACGCGGCCACGAACTCCACGTCACGCACGTGATAGTCGCCGAACTGGACGTGCATCAGACCCGGCACGCGGGTATCCGGGTCGGCGTCCTTGTAGAACTCGACGCCCTGCACCAGCGAGGCGGCGCAGTTGCCCACGCCGACGATGGCTACACGAACCGAACCCATTCCGGTTGCTCCCTGTGTGTACTCGACGAAGCCCTGCGGGATGCGGGGCCTCATTTGGCGGTGTCATCGGACGGATCCGGCCGGGAACCACCCCGGTGCCGGGGCAGGCCGCCCGTATCTCCTGACTGGTCCTGCTCTCCTGGCGGGGCCAGCTCGGGTGACCGGTCCAGCTCCTGCTCCTGAGACCGGTCCTGGCCCACGGGGCCGTCGCGCTGATCGCGCCCGGCCCGCTCGCTCTCAATCAGCTCGTTCAGCCAGCGGACTTCACGCTCCACCGACTCCATGCCATGCCGCTGCAGCTCGAGGGTGTAATCATCGAGCCGCTCACGGGTACGGGCCAAAGAAGCGCGCATCTTCTCCAGGCGCTCCTCGAGGCGGCTGCGCCGCCCCTCCAGGACCCGCATCCGCACATCCCGCGACGTCTGACCGAAGAAGGCGAAGCGGACGCCAAAGTGCTCGTCCTCCCACGCGTCCGGGCCGGTGTGGGCGAGCAACTCCTCGAAGCGCTCTTTCCCCTCCGCCGTCAACCGGTAGACGATTTTCGCGCGGCGGCCGGCGAGCGTCGCCGCGAGAGCATCCTCGGGCGCGCTGCCGGGCTCCTCGATCAACCAGCCATTGGCGACCAGCGTCTTGAGGCATGGATAGAGGCTGCCGTAACTGAACGCACGGAACACCCCAAGCGAGGTGTTGAGGCGTTTCCGCAGCTCATAACCGTGCATCGGGGACTCGCGGAGCAGGCCGAGGACGGCGAACTCAAGGATGCCCGAGCGTCTGCCCATTCCCGCCTCTCCTGTCTCCCAGTCCTTTATGCCGAGCTGATGTATCGGCTCGATACATCCAGACGATAGAACCGTGATCCTGGTGGGAACAAGGGGAGCCATGGTGAATGGCGTCACATCACCAATTCGTGGGACGCGAACTGACTGTTATGGAGTGAAGATCACGCCTTCGCTGGTTTTGACCGTGCGTACTCTGTTCGCCATGCACAGCACTGGGAACCAAGCGACGCCCGCAGGCGTCCTCGTCCTGGATGCAGTGTGCCCGGTTGCCGGTGGCGGCCGGAGCGCACATCGGGGGGACCGGAAGCCACCTGCCGCTTTCAGGCGATAGCGCCTGCCCGAGGAGTAGTCGTTCCATGAGCGAGCACCGTCGCAAGCCGCCGCAGCCACAGAGCGGTGGACGAGCAGCGGCCCGGCGCGCCGCGCAGCAGCCTTCAGGCCGCCGCGCGGCCCAACCGCATAGCGCCACCGGGTCGGAATCCGCCTCACACGGGGAGGAGCGTCCTTACGGCGGCCGGGCCGAAGCCCGGCGCGCCGCACAGCGCGGCACCGGCCGCAGACGAGGAGCCGATCCCGATGCCGGGGGCGCGGGCCGCGGTGGCCACGGCGGCGGCCGGCGTGCCGGCGGCGGTGGCGGTCGCGGCCGTGGAGCGGGGGGTGATGGGCGCCCCGCGAAGAAGCGCTTCATCGACTACCCGCGCGCGGGCAAGGACGGTTTCCGGCGCTGGGTCCCGTCCTGGAAGCTGGTGACCGGGACCTTCCTCTTCTTCTTCGTGATGCTCATCGGCGCCGTGGGCATCGGGCTGTGGCTGGTGGAGGTTCCCACGGCACAGGCCGCGTCCAGGGTCGAGAAGAACGTCTACTACTGGTCCGACAACACGCAGATGGTGGTCTCGGGCGGTAGCGGTGACCTCAACCGCCAGATCGTGCCGCTGAACGACATAGACAAGGACCTGCAGAACGCGGTGATCTCCGCGGAGAACGCCAGTTTCTACGACGACCCCGGCGTCGACCCGATGGGTATCGCCCGCGCGGTCGTGAACATGGCCAAGGGCGGGGCCACACAGAGTGGTTCCACCATCACCCAGCAGTTCGTGAAGAACACCTACCTGGACCAGTCGCAGACGCTCACGCGCAAGGTCAAGGAGCTGTTCATCTCCGTCAAGGTCGGCTCGACCATGGAGAAGGGCGACATTCTCGCCGGCTATCTGAACACCGCGTACTACGGGCGCGGCGCCTACGGCTGCCAGGCGGCGGCCCGCGCGTACTACAACACGGACTGCAAGAATCTGACGCCGAGCCAGAGCGCCTTCCTCGCCGCGACCCTCAACGGCCCCGACCTCTATGACCCGGCAGGCGGCTACGGCCCCGCCGCGAGCAAGGAGGCGAACCTCAAGCGGGCCAAGACGCGCTGGGCGTGGATCCTCAAGCGCGAGGTCGAGGTCGGGAAGATGAAGGAGGCCGACCGGCAGAAGGCGATCGCCGCGAAGTTCCCGATGCCCCGGGATCTGCAGATCGCCACGAACAAGGAAGGCCAGATCGGCTATCTCACCCAGCTCGCCGACAACTACATCGTCGCGAACACCAAGATCACCAAGAACATGCTGGACAAGGGTGGCTACCAGATCCACACCACCTTCGACCGCAAGAGGATGAAGCTGCTCGAGACGGCCGTGAAGAAGGTGTCCAAGGAGAACATCAACCCGAAGCTGCGGCCGAAGTACGACAAGTATGTGCAGTTCGGCGGGGCCTCGGTGGAACCCAAGACGGGCAAGATCGTCGCCATATACGGCGGCAAGAACGCCCTGGAGCACTACACCAACAACGCCGACTACACCGGTGTCCAGGTGGGCTCCACCTTCAAGCCCTTCGTGCTGGCCGCCGCCATGAGAGACGGCGTGCGCGACAAGGAGGGGGATCGCGAGCAACCCGACTCGATGCGTACCCCCGTCTCCCCCAACAGCGTCTACGACGGCGACAACAAGCTGACGCTGCGGGATTACAACGGGACCGTCTGGCACGACAAGGACGGCAAGGAGTGGCACCAGCGGAACGACGGTGACGAGGACCGGGGCAAGATCACCCTGCGCACCGCGATGCAGTACTCGGTGAACACCCCATACATCCAACTCGGCATGGACGTCGGCACCGACAAGGTGCAGCAGGCGGCGATCGCCGCGGGTCTCAGCAAGGACCAGATGGCCTCGATCACTCCGACGTTCTCCCTGGGCACCTCGGCCCCCAGCGCCATCCGGCTCGCCGGTGCGTACGCGACCTTCGCGGCCAGCGGTAAGCAGGCCGATCCGTACTCGGTCGAGACGATCGAGCACAAGGGCGAGGAGGTCTACAACCACGAGGAGGAGGCGAAGCTCACGACGGCGTTCGACGCGGACGTGGCCGACAACGTCACCGACGTCCTGAAGAACGTCGTCGAGCACGGCACCGGTACCTCGGCGCAGATCGGCCGTCCCGCCGCGGGCAAGACCGGTACCACCGACGAGAACAAGTCGGCCTGGTTCTCCGGCTACACCCCGCAGCTGTCCACCGCGATCGGTATGTGGCGGGTGGACGACAAGGCCAAGAAGCAGAAATTCCTCTCCATGCGCGGCGTGGGCACCGGCCGACCGGAGGCGTCGATCCACGGAGCCTCGTTCCCGGCCGAGATCTGGGCCGACTACATGCGCGAGGCGATGAAGGGCAAGGAGGTCGTGAACTTCCCGAAGCCCGGCCCGATCGGCAAGAAGGTCTTCGGCGACGGAGCGAGCCCGACCCCGCCGCCCTCCACGACCACCTCAAAGCCCCCGTCCGAGACGACTTCCGAGTCCCCGTCGGAGACGCCGTCGTCGGAGACGCCGACCACCAGCCCGTCCCCGACGCAGACCTGTGACCCGCTGGACTTCGGCTGTAACGACAACGGCGGAGCCAACGCCAACGGAGGCAACGGCAACGGAGGCAACGGCAACGGAGGCAACGGAGGCCCGGGCGGCAGCACCAGTACTCCGACCACGGAACCGCCGAGCAGCGACAACGGCGGCTGGTTCGGCGGAGGCGGCGGAGGCGACTGACCCCTCCGGCGAGCGACCCTCGCCCCACCACCACCGGCGGCCGCGCCGGAGCGTCACTCGCTCCGGCGCGGCCGCCGCCGTTGTTCTCCGGGTCTTGGCCCGCACGGGCCTTCCCAGGGGTCTCCAGGGCCCTCCCCGGCCCTCCCCCGGCCTTTTCCTGGACCCCTTTGCCGTCCAGGGCTCTGGGGGCGGGCCTCACGGCCTTCGCCCGGCTCGTACGGCAGGATGGGGCCATGACGAGCGTGCGCAAGGACCCGGGGGCCGAGCCCGTACGGCCGACCGCCGAAGACGCGGTGGCGGCGGCCGGCAGCGAGCTGATCGGCGGGCCGGCCGGGCGCCGGGCGCTGCTCGGGGTCAGCTGGTGGACGCCGGTGCGGATCATCGCGCTCGTCGCCATTGGGATGTTTGCCCTCGGCATGGTGCAGAAGGTGCCCTGTTACAACGGCGGCTGGTTCTACGAAGCCACCGCCCAGTACACCCACGCCTGCTACTCCGATATGCCGCACCTGTATGCGGGCCGCGGCTTCGCGGAGAACGTCGTTCCGTACTTCGACCGTATACCGGGCGCCGCGGACGGAATGGACTACCTGGAGTACCCGGTCCTCACCGGCCTTTTCATGGAGGTCGCCGCCCGGCTCACCCCGCACAGCGGATCCCTCCAGCACCAGGAGCAGATCTACTGGATGGTCAACGCGGGCATGCTCATGGTCTGCGCTGCGGTCGTCGCCGTCTGTGTCTCCCGTACGCACCGCCGCCGCCCCTGGGACGCCCTGCTGGTCGCCCTCGCCCCCGCCTTCGCGCTCACCGCGACCGTCAACTGGGATCTCTTCGCGGTCGCGCTCACGTCCGCCGGCATCCTGATGTGGTCGCGCAGCCGTCCGCTGGCGGCGGGCATCCTGCTGGGGCTGGCGACGGCCGCGAAGTTCTATCCGGTGCTGCTGCTCGGGGCGCTGTTGGTGCTGTGCCTGCGGGCCGGCCGGCTGCGCGCCTTCGGGACGGCGCTGGGCGGGGCGCTGGGGGCCTGGCTCGTCGTGAACGTGCCGGTGATGATCAGCAGCCGCGGGGGGCTGCACATCCGCGAGGGCTGGCTCACCTTCTACACCTTCAGCCGGGACCGGCCCGTCGACTTCGGCTCCATCTGGCTGGTCGTCTCCCAGCGCACCGGGGACCCGCTCGACAACGTCAATGTGTACGCCACGCTGCTGATGGTGCTGGCCTGCGCCGGCATCGCCGCGCTCGTCCTGTGCGCGCCGCGGCGTCCGCGCCTGGCGCAGATCGCGTTCCTGATCGTCGCCGCCTTCGTGATCACCAACAAGGTCTACTCGCCGCAGTACGTGCTGTGGCTGATCCCGCTGGCGGCCCTGGCCCGGCCGCGGTGGCGCGACTTCCTGGTGTGGCAGGCGTGCGAGGTGATGTATTTCCTCGGGATCTGGATGTACCTCGCGTACACGGGCAGCGGTGACCAGCACCGTGGGCTGCCGCCTGAGGGGTACCAGCTGGCGGTGATCGCCCATGTGCTGGGGACGCTGTACCTGTGCGCCCTGGTCGTGCGGGATGCGCTGGTGCCCGAGCGGGACGTGGTGCGCCGGGACGGGTCGGACGACCCGTCGGGCGGCGTGCTGGACCGGGCCCCGGACGCGTTCGTCCTGGGGGAGGCGCGGCACGCGGCGGCGTACGAGGGGCCGGCGCGGGTGGAGTGGGGCGTCAGACGCGAGTGAGCTCCCGCCGGACGGGACGAGAACCGCGAAGGGCCCGAAGCCGCGATCGTCGCGTGGCTTCGGGCCCTTCGCGGCTGTGCTGAGTGTGGGGCTGTGGCCGGGTGGCTCAGCGGTCGACCAGCCGGTCGAACTGGGTCGTGGTGTGCCGCAGGTGGGCCACCAGCTCGTCGCCAACCTGCGGGGGCGCTACATCGCCCGGTACGAACAGGATGGACACCTGCATATGCGGCGGCTCGGCGAACCACCGCTGCTTGCCCGCCCACACGAACGGCGAGAGGTTGCGGTTGACGGTCGCGAGCCCGGCGCGGGCGACGCCCTTGGCCCGCGGCATCATGCCGTGCAGGGCCTTGGGGGCCTCCAGCCCGACGCCGTGGGAGGTGCCGCCCGCCACGACCACCAGATAGCCGTCGGAGGCCGTCTTCTGCTGGCGGTAGCCGAAGCGGTCGCCCTTGGCGACCCGGGTGACGTCGAGCACCGCGCCCCGGTACTGGGTCGAGTCGTGGTCGCCGAGCCACAGCCGGGTGCCGATGCGGGCGCGGAACCGGGTCTGCGGGAACTGCTGCTGCAGACGGGCCAGTTCCTCGGACTTGAGGTGGCTGACGAACATGGTGTGCAGCGGCAGCCGGGCGGCGCGCAGCCGGTCCATCCAGGCGATGACCTCCTCGACCCCGTCCAGCCCGTCGGTGCGGTCCAGGGGGAGGTGGATGGCGAAGCCCTCCAGCCGGACGTTCTCTATCGCGGCGTGCAGCTTCGGAAGGTCCGCCTCCGAGACGCCATGGCGCTTCATGCTGCTCATGACCTCGATGACCACGCGCGCGTTCACCAGGCCGTAGACCCCGTCGACCGACGAGACCGAGCGGATCACCCGGTCCGGCAGCGGTACGGGTTCCTCGCCCCGGCGGAAGGGGGTGAGCACCAGCAGGTCACCGCTGAAGTAATCCTTCATCCGGGCGGCCTCGTACGTGGTGCCGACCGCGAGGATGTCGGAGCCGATGCGGCTGGCTTCCTCGGCCAGCCGCTCATGGCCGAAGCCGTACCCGTTGCCTTTGCAGACCGGGACTATGCCGGGGAACTGCTGGATCACCATGTGCTGGTGCGCCCGCCAGCGCGCGGTGTCGACGTAGAGGGTGAGCGCCATTGGCCGGTCCCGGAACCTTTCTCGTGGCCGCGGTGTATTGGAGGTATGCAGCGTAGGTGGAGAGTCGAGAAATCGGGAAAGTCAGCGTCGCGACATGTAGATGTCCAGCGCCTTGTGCAGCAGCTTGTTGAGGGGGAAGTCCCACTCGCCGAGGTATTCGGCCGCCTGACCGCCGGTGCCCACCTTGAACTGGATGAGGCCGAACAGGTGGTCGTTCTCGTCCAGCGAGTCGCTGATGCCCCGCAGGTCATAGACGGTGGCGCCCAGCGCGTAGGCGTCGCGCAGCATGCGCCACTGCATCGCGTTCGAGGGCCGGACCTCGCGCTTGTGGTTGGCGGAGGCGCCGTAGGAGTACCAGACATGGCCGCCGACGATCAGCATGGTGGCGGCGGCGACGGCCTCGCCCTCGTGAATGGCGAAGTACAGCCGCATCCGGTTGGGGTCCTCGCTGTTGAGGGCCTGCCACATGCGCTGGAAGTAGCTGAGCGGGCGGGGGCGGAAGTGGTCGCGCTCCGCGGTGATCTCGTAGAGCCGCTGCCACTCCGCCAGATGCTCGTACTGGCCCTGGACGACCTCGACACCGGCCTTCTCGGCCTTCTTGATGTTGCGCCGCCACAGCTGGTTGAAGCCCTTGTGGACATCTTCCAGGGAGCGGTTCTCCAGGGGCACCTGGAAGACGTACCGGGGCTGGACGTCACCGAAGCCGGCCCCGCCGTCCTCGCCCTGCTGCCAGCCCATGCGGCGCAGCCGGTCGGAGACCTCGAAGGCCCGCGGCTCGATGAACGTGGCCTCGATATCGCGCAGCCGCTTGACATCCGGGTTCTGGATGCCGGATTTGATCGCGGCGGCGTCCCAGCGGCGGATGATGACCGGCGGGCCCATCTTCACCGAGAAGGCGCCCTGCTGCTTGAGGTGCGCGAGCATCGGGCGCAGCCAGTCCTCGAGGTGCGGCGAGTACCAGTTGATGACCGGGCCCTCGGGCAGATAGGCGAGATAGCGCTTGATCTTGGGCAGCTGCCGGTAGAGGACGAGGCCGACGCCGACCAGCTGGCCGCCGGCGTCGAACCAGCCGAGGCTCTCCGAGCGCCACTCCGTCTTGACGTCCGCCCATGCCGGGACCTGCATGTGGCTGGCCGCGGGCAGGCTCTGGATGTACGCCAGATGCTGCTCTCGGCTGATCGTCCTCAGGGTCAGGCTCATGCGGGGCGCTCCTCGGCAGGTTTGTCCCCATGGTCGGGGCTCCGGCTCTCGCGCCGAAGCCTACTGCGACAAGGGAGCGCCCCGTTTGGGCCCGGGGGCAAGGTACCGGGCCTGAGCTCAGCCCAGCACACCGCCGAAGAGGCCGCCGTGTGCCATACCGAGATAGAAACCGACGCCTGCCGCGCCGAGCCCGATGATCAGCAGGAAGCGCTCCCCGGTGGTCGCGGAGATCAACTGTCCCCACAGCCCGGTGATGATGCCGGCCAGGCCCATCCACGAGCTGACCAGGTGGAGATGGGGGAAATGAGCGGTGATGAACGCGATCACGCCGATCAGCAGGGTCGCCGCGGCGAAGGAGTTCTCGACGGGATGGGACTTGCCGTCGGTGTCGAGGAAGGAGAGGAGTCCGTGGTGCGGTCGTGCTGCCTGTGCCATGGGGCACCTCCGTATAGGCGCATATGGCAAAGCGGCGAAAACTGTAACGCCGCTCACACCCGATGTGTACAGATTGCGGCGGCAGGCGGCCGGATTTCAACCCGGCGGCGGTCGGCGGGTAGTCTGTACCGTCCGCGGTGGTGTCTGCACAGACGCCGAAGCGGTACGCATCACGACCCTCCTGCCACGGATCGACCGTGGCCGCTGAGTCCAAAGGAGGTGGGTTCCACATGCGTCACTACGAGGTGATGGTCATCCTCGACCCCGATCTCGAGGAGCGCGCTGTCTCCCCGCTGATCGAGAACTTCCTTTCCGTCGTCCGTGAGGGCAACGGCAAGGTCGAGAAGGTCGACACCTGGGGCCGTCGTCGTCTCTCGTACGAGATCAAGAAGAAGCCCGAGGGCATCTACTCGGTCATCGACCTGCAGGCCGAGCCCGCGGTCGTCAAGGAGCTCGACCGCCAGCTGAACCTGAACGAGTCGGTCCTCCGGACCAAGGTCCTCCGTCCCGAGACCCACTGACCGCGTAAGCGTTCAGCGGCCATCGGGCCGAATCGCAACGAGTAGCAAGCAGCCCAGCAGTACCCGCCGAGAGGTTCCCCCAATGGCAGGCGAGACCGTCATCACGGTCGTCGGCAATCTCGTCGACGACCCCGAGCTGCGCTTCACCCCGTCCGGTGCGGCGGTCGCGAAGTTCCGTGTCGCGTCCACTCCCCGTACGTTCGACCGGCAGACCAACGAGTGGAAGGACGGCGAGAGCCTCTTCCTCACGTGCTCGGTGTGGCGTCAGGCCGCGGAGAACGTCGCCGAGTCGCTCCAGCGCGGTATGCGCGTCATCGTGCAGGGCCGGCTGAAGCAGCGGTCCTACGAGGATCGCGAAGGGGTCAAGCGCACGGTCTATGAGCTGGATGTCGAAGAGGTCGGCGCCAGCCTGCGCAACGCCACGGCGAAGGTCACCAAGACCACCGGCCGCGGCGGCCAGGGTGGATACGGCGGCGGCCAGCAGGGCGGCGGCGGTGGCGGTGGCTGGGGCGGCGGCCCTGGCGGCGGCCAGCAGGGCGGCGGCGGTGCTCCGGCCGACGACCCGTGGGCGACCAGCGCCCCCGCCGGCGGTCAGCAGGGCGGTGGCGGCGGTGGCTGGGGCGGCGGCTCCGGCAACTCCGGCGGCGGCTACTCGGACGAGCCGCCCTTCTAGGCCCGTATGCGCTGTTTCACGTGAAACCGCTGTTTCACGTGAAACGGTGCCCGGTCTGGTCAGGGCGACCAGCACAAACTTCTTGATCACACTGGAGAGAGACAATGGCGAAGCCGCCTGCTCGCAAGCCTAAGAAGAAGGTTTGCGTGTTCTGCAAGGAGAAGATCTCCTACGTCGACTACAAGGACACGAACCTGCTGCGGAAGTTCATTTCCGACCGCGGCAAGATCCGTGCCCGCCGGGTCACCGGCAACTGCACCCAGCACCAGCGTGACGTCGCCACGGCCGTGAAGAACAGCCGTGAGATGGCGCTGCTGCCCTACACCTCCACCGCGCGATAAGGGAAGGGTGACCGAGTCATGAAGATCATCCTCACCCACGAGGTCTCCGGCCTCGGCACCGCCGGCGACGTCGTGGACGTCAAGGACGGTTACGCCCGTAACTACCTGGTCCCCCGGGGTCTGGCGATCCGCTGGACCAAGGGTGGCGAGAAGGACGTCGAGCAGATCCGCCGCGGTCGTCGCATTCGCGAGATCGCCACGATCGAGCAGGCCAACGAGGTCAAGTCGCGGCTCGAGGGCGTCAAGGTGCGCCTGAAGACCCGCGCCGGTGACGCCGGCCGTCTGTTCGGCTCCGTCACCCCGGCCGACATCGCTTCGGCGATCAAGGACGCGGGTGGCCCCGAGGTGGACAAGCGCCGGATCGAGGTGGCCGCCCCGATCAAGACCCTGGGCGCTCACCAGGTGTCGGTGCGTCTGCACGCCGAGGTTGCCGCCAAGGTGGGCGTCGAGGTCGTCGCCGCCTGACGGAAGCTCGCTGTACGGCACGACTGAGGGCCGCGACCCACGCCGGGGTCGCGGCCCTCAGTCATCTGCCCGGTCTCTCCGACGATCTCTGCGGCCGGCGGCCTAGCCGCGCACCGCGCCGGTGACGATCCAGCGGCCCGAGCGGGTGCGCAGCCACAGGGTGACCAGCCGGACCGTCATCATCAGTGCCATGGTCCACCACAGGGCCGTCAGGCCACCGCCGAGCGAGGGCACCAGCAGCGCGACCGGGGCGAAGACGGCCAGGGTGATGATCATCGCCCCAGCCAGATAGGCACCGTCCCCCGCGCCCATCAGCACCCCGTCCAGGACGAAGACGACCCCGGACACCGGCTGGATGACGGCCGTCACCAGCAGGGCGGGCAGCAGGGTGTCCCGTACCGCCGGGTCCGAGGTGAACAGCGGGATGAACAGCGGACGGGCCGCGATGACCAGCAGCCCGAGCACCACCCCGGAGGCGATGCCCCACTGGACCATCCGGCGACAGGCGGCGCGCGCGCCCTCGGCGTCGCCCGCCCCCAGATAGCGCCCGATGATCGCCTGGCCGGCGATCGCGATGGCGTCCAGGGCGAACGCCAGCAGGGTCCACAGGGACAGCACGACCTGATGGGCGGCGATCTCGTCGTCGCCGAGGCGGGCCGCCATCACGGTCACGATCAGCGTGACGGCGCGCAGGGCCAGGGTGCGGACCAGCAGCGGCACCCCCGCCTGGGCGCAGGCTCGTATCCCGGCCAGGTCCGGGCGCAGCGTGGCGCCATGGCGCCTGGCGCCCCGTACGACCACGGCGAGATAGACGGCGGCCATGGCGCACTGGGCGATCACGGTGCCCCAGGCGGAGCCCGCGATGCCGAGTCCGGCGCCGTAGACCAGGGCGGCGTTCAGGGCGCCGTTGGCCATGAAACCGCCGATGGCGACGTACAGCGGCGTCCGGGTGTCCTGGAGGCCGCGGAGCACACCCGTGGCGGCGAGCACGACCAGCATCGCGGGGATGCCGAGCGAGCTGATGCGCAGATAGGTGATGGCATGGGGGGTCGCGGTGCCCGAGGCGCCGAAGAGGCCGACGAGCTCGGGGGCGGTGGGCAGGGTGACGGCGATGACGGCGCCGCCGAGGAGGAGGGCGAGCCAGATGCCGTCAAGACCCTGGCGGAGCGCTCCGGGCAGATCGCCGGCGCCGACGCGGCGGGCCACGGCCGCCGTGGTGGCATAGGCGAGAAAGATGAAGATGTTGACGGCGGTGGTGAGAAGGGCGGCGGCGACGCCGAGCCCGGCGAGCTGCGGGGTGCCGAGGTGGCCGACGATGGCGCTGTCGACCATCACGAAGAGGGGTTCCGCCACCAGTGCGCCGAAGGCGGGGAGGGCGAGCGCGACGATCTCGCGATCGTGTCGCCGGGCGGTCTTCCGCTCGGTCGCGGGGGCCAGAGTCATGAGGGCAATCTAATCTTCCACAGGTAAGAGACACAACCCAATCTCATCCCTTACATGTGAGGTGACGAGGCGATCTTCTCTGCGCCGTTTGTCGTGATCTTGATCCAGGTGGAGAAGTTTTTCTCCTACACAGCCCCTGGATGAAGAAATTGCAGGTCAGAGCCGTAAGCCTGGGGTGATTGTGTGTTTGTCCACAGCACTGTCCCCCGACCCGTGCACAGGATCGCGGGACTTCTCCACAGACTGGCCCCCGTCATCCACACACCCTGTGGATAACCAAGTTGGCTGAGGGGGGAGAGGGGCCTACCGTGGTCCGGCGCCCGCCGCCTGTTCCGGCCTGGATTCCACCGAACCCGCTGCGCCGGAACCGGAAGTTGGGCGCCCTGTTTGTCATAGCCGTGGCGTAAGAAAGAGACGCGCGGTGAGGTCCGCATCGCGGACGGGAGGAGGTGGCGGGGTGAGCATGCCCGAGCCCATGGACGACCCCTGGGCGGACTCCGGCCCGGTCGACCGGTTCCCTTCCCCCCGGTTCCGTCGCGGCGAAGGCGGCCGTGGCCGTGATGAACAGCATGAGCGCGGCCGGGAGTCGGGCGCCTGGGAGGGGGCGGGCTTCGAGCGCGTTCCGCCACAGGACCTGGACGCCGAGCAGTCGGTTCTGGGCGGCATGCTGCTGTCCAAGGACGCCATCGCCGATGTCGTCGAGGTCCTCAAGGGCAACGACTTCTACCGCCCCGCCCATGAGACGGTCTACCAGGCCATCCTCGACCTCTACGCCAAGGGCGAGCCGGCCGACCCGATCACGGTCGCCGCCGAGCTCACCAAGCGCGGCGAGATCGCCCGCGTCGGCGGCGCCTCGTATCTCCACACCCTCGTCCAGTCGGTCCCCACCGCCGCCAACGCCGAGTACTACGCCGAGATCGTCCATGAGCGCGCGGTGCTGCGCCGCCTGGTCGAGGCCGGCACCCGCATCACCCAGATGGGATACGCGGCGGACGGCGATGTGGATGAGATCGTCAACAACGCCCAGGCGGAGATCTACGCCGTCACCGAGCAGCGCACCAGCGAGGACTATCTGCCGCTCGGCGACATCATGGAGGGCGCGCTCGACGAGATCGAGGCCATCGGCTCCCGCAGCGGCCAGATGTCCGGCGTGCCCACCGGCTTCACCGACCTGGACGCGCTGACGAACGGGCTGCACCCCGGCCAGATGATCGTCATCGCCGCCCGCCCCGCGATGGGTAAGTCGACTCTCGCCTTGGACTTCTCGCGCGCCTGCTCCATCAAGAACAACATGCCCAGCGTCATCTTCTCCCTGGAGATGGGGCGCAATGAGATCGCCATGCGTCTGCTGTCCGCCGAGGCGCGGGTGGCGCTGCACCATATGCGGTCCGGAAGCATGACGGACGAGGACTGGACGCGGCTGGCCCGCCGGATGCCCGATGTGTCCGCCGCCCCCCTCTACATCGACGACTCCCCGAACCTGTCGATGATGGAGATCCGGGCCAAGTGCCGCCGTCTCAAGCAGCGCAGCGATCTGCAGCTGGTGGTCATCGACTATCTCCAGCTGATGCAGTCCGGCGGCGCGCGGCGCCCCGAGAGCCGCCAGCAGGAGGTCTCGGACATGTCGCGAAACCTCAAGCTGCTGGCCAAGGAGCTGGAAGTCCCGGTCATCGCGCTCTCACAGCTGAACCGTGGCCCCGAGCAGCGCACGGACAAGAAGCCCATGGTCTCGGACCTGCGTGAGAGTGGTTCCATCGAGCAGGACGCCGACATGGTCATCCTGCTGCACCGGGAGGACGCGTACGAGAAGGAGTCGCCGCGCGCGGGCGAGGCGGACCTGATCGTGGCCAAGCACCGTAACGGCCCGACGGCCACGATCACGGTCGCCTTCCAGGGGCACTACTCGCGCTTCGTGGACATGGCCCAGACCTGACCGCCAAGGGCCTGACCGCTCAGGGGCGGTGCCCCAAAGCGGCTACATCACGTCGGCCAGTTCCTCCAGCAGCCGCCGCTTGGGACGGGCGCCCACCATCGACCGCACCGGTTCACCGTCCCGGAACACCATCAGCGTCGGCATGGACAGCACGCCGTACGCCGTCGTGGTGCCCGGATTGGCGTCCACGTCCAGCTCGACCACCTTGAGCCGGTGCGCCTCCTCCCGCGCCACCTCCGCCAGCACCGGCGCGATCATCCGGCACGGCGGGCACCACGAGGCCGTGAACTCCACCAGCACCGGCAGCCCGGACTCCAGCACCTCCCGCTGGAAGGTCTCGTCCGTGACCGTGACCACTCCGCTGGTCCGAGTCGACGTCATCCTGCTCTCCTCTCCGTCGCTTCGTCTCCGTCAAACGGGGTCATGCGGGCCCAGCTCGCAACGCGGGTCGGGTCCCCCCGGTGCCGTCGCCGCGGCCTCCAGTGAGGCCATCGCCCGCTCCGCCTCGGCGAGCTGCGCCCCGACCTGCTGCCGTACGCCGTTGAGATGCGCGATGCACTCGTCCAGCTCGGCCAGCTTGCGGCGGTACACCGCGAGCGAGGCCGGGCAGGAGTCGCCCGCGGGGTGCCCGGCGCGCAGACACTCCACGAACGGCCGGGTCTCCTCCAGGCCGAAGCCGAAGTCCCGCAGCGTCTGTATCTGCCGCAGCAGCCGCAGGTCGTCCTCGTCGTACGCCCGGTATCCGTTGCCCGCGCGGCGCGCGGGCAGCAGCCCGAGCGTCTCGTAGTAGCGCAGCGTGCGGGTGGTCGTACCCGCCCGTTCGGCCAGCTCTCCGATCCGCATGGCCACGACGGTAGACCTTGACGCCGACGTCAATGCCAGGGCCGGTGCCAGGGCTGGTCAACTGGCCTGGGGAAAACGACCGGTCGGAGCTGGGGTGCGGCGCATAGGGTGCGGGCATGACCGCGCCCGTGGATGAGACCGCACAGCCGCTGCCCGCCACTCACCGTGCCCTGCTCCGCCGGGTCGCCGTCGCCCAGACCGAGGGCCGCGCGCCGTCCCTCGTGGGCGCGGTGGTGCGGGACGGGCAGCTGTGGTGGGTGGGGACGCGCGGGGAAGTGGGCAGGCGGGTGCCCGATGCCAACACCCAGTACCGCATCGGGTCGCTCACCAAGACCTTTGTGGCGGTGCTGGTGATGCGGCTGCGCGACGAGGGGCTGCTGCATCTCGGCGACCCGCTCTCCCGCCACCTGGACGTACCGGAGGCAGGGGACGCGACCATCGCCCAGCTGCTCTCGCACACCTCGGGCCTGGCGGCGGAGGCCCGCGGCCCCTGGTGGGAGCGTACGCCCGGCGAACTGCGCCCCGAGACGGCCGACATCTTCGGGGAGCGCCCGCTGCGCCACCCCGCCGGCCGCCGCCACCACTACTCCAACCCCGGCTTCGCGCTGCTGGGCGCGCTCGTCGAGCGGCTGCGCGGCGCGCCCTGGGACGAGGTGCTGCGGCGTGAGGTGCTGGAGCCGCTGGGGATGGCGCGCACCTCGCCGCTGCCCCGGTCCCCGCACGCCGAGGGCTGGGCGGTGCACCCCTGGGCGGATGTGCTGCTGCCCGAACCCGCCGTGGACACCGGCCGGATGGCCCCGGCCGGGCAGCTGTGGTCGACGGCGGCCGACCTGGCCCGGTACGCCGCCTTCCTGATGGACGGGGACGAACGGGTGCTGGACCCCCGGACGCTGGCCGAGATGCGGGCCCCGGCGGCTGCCCCCGAGGACGACGACTGGGACGCCGGCTATGGCCTCGGCATCCAGCTGACCCGCCGCGACGGCCGCGTTCTCATCGGCCACACCGGTTCCATGCCGGGCTTCCTGGCCGCCCTGTGGGCGAGCCCGGAGGACGGGCTGGCCGGGATCGCGCTGGCCAACGCCACCTCCGGGCCCATGGTCGGCGCCGCCGCCGCCGATCTCGTACGGATCGCGGCCGAGCACGAGCCCCCCATGCCCGCGCCCTGGCGCCCGCTGCCCGAGGCCGATCCGGAGCTGGTGGCCATGACCGGGCCCTGGTACTGGGGCCCCACCCCCTTCGTGCTGCAGCTGCGCCCCGAGCGGGGGCTCGAGCTGCGCCCGCTGAACGGGCGGGGCCGCGGCTCGCGGTTCCGGGCGGAGACGGACGGCACCTGGACCGGGCTCGACGGCTACTACGCGGGGGAGACGCTGCGCGTGGTGCGGGGCGCGGGCGGCGGTCCGTACGGCGGGGCGGACAACGTCCACCTCGATCTGGGCACCTTCGTCTTCACCCGGGAGCCGTACGAGGCCGATGGCGCGGTGCCGGGCGGGGTGGACCCGCAGGGGTGGCGCCCGGGGGCGTGAGCCGCACCCTGGCTCCGGCCCGTGCCTGAGAGTGCCCGTGCCTGAGAGCGCCCGTGCCTGAGAGTGCCCGTGCCTGAGACCGGCCGTGCCTGACCCTGGCGGTGGTACGCATCGGCGGGGGCTGGGTGGGCCCCGCGCATCGCCACAGGCTGATCTCCGTACACACGTCCGGCGGCCCCGCGTCCGCCACGTCCGAAGGAGATCCGCCATGCGCTCTTCAGCGCTGCGCGTCGGTGCGTCCCTGCTCGCCCTGACCGCGGTCATGGCCGCCTCAGGCCCGGCCACCGCCCGAACCGCGAGTGCCCAGCGTGGGACTGTTTGGTCGGCCGGGTGGGCGGCGCCCGTCCAGCGCCCCAGCGAGGGCTTCGAGGAGAACTGGGCCCTCAAGGGCTTCGCCGACCAGACCGTGCGCCAGGTCGTGCGGGTGACCGGCGGTGGCACCGCGGCCCGGATCAGGCTGTCGAATCTGTACGGCAGCGAGCCGCTGCGCATCGCGGGCGCGACCGTCGCCCGGACCGCGGGCGGCGCGTCGGTCGAGGCCGGGAGCGTGCGCAGGCTGACCTTCGGGTACCGGCGGGCGGTGACGATCCCGGCGGGCGGCGAGACGGCCAGCGACGCGGCGCCGGTGCGCGTGGCGCCCTTCGAATCGCTGACGGTGACGCTGTACTTCGCGGAGCCGACCGGTCCGTCCACGTTCCACGCCCAGGCGTATGCGAAGAGCTACCGCGCGGAGGGCGACCACGGCGCGGACCGTACGGGCGTGGCGTTCACCGCGTACACCCACTCCTGGTACTACCTCTCGGACGTGGAGCTGACCGGCGGGGGCGCCGGACGGCGCGGCTCCGTGGTCGCCTTCGGCGACTCCATCACCGACGGCTTCGGCTCGTCGTACGACGCCAACAGCCGCTGGCCGGACCTGCTGGCGGAGCGCCTGGCGGCGGCCGGCACTCCGCGCCCGGTCCTCAACTCCGGTATCGGGGGGAACCTGCTGCTGCACGACTCGCCCTGGTACGGGGACCGGGCGGGCGCCCGGTTCCGGCGCGATGTGCTGGACAAGCCGGGCGTCAGGTCGGTGATCCTGCTGCAGGGGCTCAACGACATCGGGTTCAGCGAGGTGGATCTGCCCACCTACAAGCCCGATCCGCAGGTCTCGGCGGAGCAGGTGATCGCCGGCTACCGCGAGCTGATCGCGCGGGCCCATGCCAGGGGGGTGCGGGTCGTGGGCGCGACGATCCTGCCTTTCAAGGGCGCCGAGTACCACACGGCGCGTTCCGAGGCGAAGCGCGCCGCGATCAACGAGTGGATCCGCACCTCAGGCGAGTTTGATGCGGTGGTCGACTTCACCGAGGTCATGGCCTCGCCGTCGGATCCGCTGGCGCTCGACCCGGCGTACGACAGCGGGGACCACAAGCACCCCAATGACGCGGGCTACCGGCGGATGGCCGAGGCGATCGACCTCGGCGCGCTCTGAGTCCTAGAGCGCGAGCTTGAATCCCACGTGCGAGGCCTCGAAGCCGAGGCGCTCGTAGAAGCGGTGGGCGTCGGTACGGGTCGCGTCCGAGGTGAGCTGCACCAGTACGCAGCCCTCGCGGCGCGACTCGTCGACGGCCCACTGGATCAGCTGGGTGCCGAGCCCGCCACCGCGCTCGTCGGCGTGGATGCGGACGGCCTCGATGATCGAACGGGTGGCGCCGCGCCGGGACAGCCCGGGGATGACGGTGAGCTGGAGGGTGCCGACGGTACGGCCGTCCCGTACGGCGACGACCAGACGCTGGCCCGGGTCGCGGTCGATCCGCTCGAACGCCGCCTGGTAAGGGGCAAGGTCGTCCGGAGACTCGCGCCGGGCGCCGAGCGGATCGTCGGCCAGCATGGCCACGATGGCGGGTATGTCGTCGGCGGTCGCCCGGCGGATCTCGAAGTCGCTCATGGCGGGCAGCCTACGCGGGGGCCCACAGCCCTTCGACGGCCGCGACCAGCGGGGCCAGCTCGGGCCGCGCGGCGGCGTCCTGGAGGGCGTCGCGCAGTGCGGCGTCGTTGGTGGGGCGGGCCTGGTCGAGCAGTTCCCGGCCGGCCGGGGTGACGTTGGTGTAGATGCCGCGGCGGTCGTCCGGGCAGATGTAGCGGGACAGCAGCCCGCGGTCCTCCAGCCGGGTGACCAGGCGGGTGGTGGCGCTCTGGCTGAGGACGACGGCGTCGGCGAGCTGGCGCATCTGGAGATGCCCGCCCGGGCCGTCGTGCTGCTCGCTGAGCACGTTGAGCACCGAGAACTCGCGGACGCTCAGCTCGTGCCGGGCCTGCAGCGCGCGCTCGACGTGGGTCTCGATGCGGCCGTGCAGGGAGGACAGGGCGCACCAGCCCTGGGCGAGGGCCCGCCCGCCGGGCAGCGGCGTCTCCGGGGGCGGCGCGTCGGTCGGCGCATCCGGCATGGGTCCCCTCCTTGGGTGTGGTGCCCCCAGGGTAGTCCACTCGACGAAAAAGTCGGCGCTTGCAAATAAAACGCGTCTGCAATTATTGTCGACGCGTTCAAAGCTTCCATGCAATCGCCCACTCGCCCACTCGTTCTGAGGACCGCCCGACATGCCCCTCGCCCTGCTGGCGCTCGCCATCGGCGCCTTCGGTATCGGCACCACCGAATTCGTGATCATGGGACTGCTGCCCGAGGTGGCGGACGAGTTCCATGTCTCCATCCCTACCGCCGGATACGCGACCACCGGCTACGCCCTCGGCGTCGTCGTCGGCGCCCCGCTGCTGACCCTGCTCGGCACCCGGCTCACCCGTAAGCAGATGCTGACGACGCTGATGGGGCTGTTCATCGCGGGCAATCTGCTCTCCGCGTTCGCCCCCGCCTTCCTTCTGCTGCTCGCCGGGCGGGTGCTCGCCTCCTTCGCGCACGGCGCCTTCTTCGGCATCGGCGCGGTGGTCGCCGCGGACCTGGTCGCCCCGCACAAGCGGGCCCAGGCCATCGCCACCATGTTCACCGGCCTGACCGTCGCCAACGTCATCGGCGTACCCATGGGCACCTGGATCGGCCAGACCTTCGGCTGGCGCGCGTCCTTCCTCGCCGTCGCCGGCCTCGGCGTGCTCGGCCTGGCCGGTATCGCCGCCCTCGTACCCAGCACGCCCGGCCCAGCCGCCGCCCGCCTCGGCCAGGAACTCGCGGCCTTCCGCAATCCACAGGTGTGGCTGGCGATGATCATGACGGTGCTCGGCTTCGGCGGGGTCTTCGCCGCCATCACCTACATCACGCCGATGATGGTGGACGTGGCCGGCTACTCCGGCTCCGCCGTGACCTGGCTGCTCGTCCTCTTCGGCCTCGGCCTGGTCGGCGGCAACCTGATCGGCGGGCGCTACGCCGACCGGGCGCTGATGCGGATGCTGTACATCACCCTCGGCGGACTCGCCGTCGTCCTCGCGGCGTTCAGCTTCACCGCCCACAACAAGATCGCGGCCGCCGCTACGATCGTGCTGGTCGGGGCCTTCGGCTTCGCGACCGTGGCCCCGCTCCAGAAGCGGGTGATGGACCAGGCGCCGGACGCGCCGACGCTCGCCTCGGCCGCCAACATCGGCGCCTTCAATCTGGGCAACGCCCTGGCCGCCTGGCTCGGCGGCATCGTCATCTCCGCCGGAATGGGCTACACCGCGCCCAACTGGGTCGGCGCCCTGATGGCCGCGGCCGCCCTCGGCACCGCCGTCTTCTCGGCCACCCTCGAACGGCGCACCGCACGCACCGGGCGGATCGTCGCCGCGGGCGGGCTCTCCACCGCCGACGAGCCGAGGGAGGACGCGACAGCCGTACGCTGACCCGCCCGCCCGTCGCCCACCACTCTCAACGGAGGCGCCACGCGCACCCCGGCCCGCTCGTCACGCCCGCGAGCGGGCCGGGGTGCGGCTTGCCGTTCGGCGGCCGGACCGCGCCCCGGCCCCGGCCTTGTCCCCGGCTCCGGCCCCGGCCCCGGCCCCGGAGGAACGGCGTCCGGCCTGCCACCGACGGCCGCGCGCCGTCAGCCCCCACGGCTTGAGGACCGAGATGGCGGTGAGGAACAGATAGACGCCCAGCGCCACCGAGGGCGCGATGACGAGATCGACGGTGGACGGTACGGCCCGCCCCGCCGAGGCATCGCCCGCGGCCGACGCGATCTCGGCCCGCAGCGCGAAGATGGACGCGCCGGCCGCGGGCACCGTCAGCCAGAACTTGATGTACACCCAGCGGTACCGGGCCAGCCCCCAGGGCGTCCCGAGCGACAGCGCCACCCCGCTCAGCAGGGACGCCAGGCTGATCGGCGCGATCAGCCAGTCGCCGAAGATCTTCATGGCGCGATAGGCGGCCTCGGCGGTGTCCGCCGATCCGGAGGCCGCCCCAGCGATGCCCAGCGCGAGCAGACAGAGGGTGAGCCCGAGCCAGCCGACGGAGACGACGACATGGACGACGAGAAGGGCCCTGCGGGCGGGCCGCGAAAGGTTCGGCATCCCTCCACGATCGTCCGCGGCGCTCCGTACCGCGTCTGACGGCGGGAGTATCCGCGCGTACTCCCGTCGTACGCCGCCGTACGGAGCGCCACTCAGGGCCCCTAGGCTCAGCTTCCATGACCAGACTGCATTTGTTCGATCTGGACGGGACGCTCATCCACGGCTCGGCCGCCGCCGTCGAGATATCCCGTCAGCTCGGGGTTGAGCCGGAGATAGCCGAGCTGGAGCGGGCGTTCGCGGATGGGCAGCTGAGTACCGCCCAGTTCGCACAGCGGGCCTGTGCGCTGTGGGGGGAGCTGACGGAGCGGCATGTGGCGGCGGCGTTCGAGGGGGCGCCGTGGCTGGTGGGGATCCGCGAGGTGTGGGCGGACATCCGGGGGCGTGGCGAGCGCTGTGCGGTGATTTCGATCTCTCCCGGCTTCTTCGTGGAGCGGCTGCTGGAATGGGGCGCGGACGCGGCGCGGGGGTCGCGCTGGCCGGCCGTGCCGTTTCGGGAGCCGGTGGAGCCGGAGGGCATCCTCACTCCGGCGGCGAAGGTGCGCATCGCCGATGAACTCTGTGCGACGTTCGGTCTGAGCAGGGAGGACTGCGTCGCTTACGGCGATTCGATGTCGGACGCGGAGCTGTTCGCCGTGGTGCCGGTCTCGATCGCGGTGAACGCCGATCACCATGTGAGCGAAATCGCATCGTGCGGCTATACCGGCCGCGATCTGCGAGAGGCATACGAATTGGCTGGTAACTACCGGTAATTACGATGGTTCCCAGGTGTAACGAAGCCGCCGGACTTGGGGCTTGTTAATTCATCCGGGCCCGGTAGGGTCGGGTCCGGGTTCTGCGCGGTGGCTGTGTCGCGGGGCCACATCGGGGCAATCCAGCCTAACGGAACACAGGTGCCGTTACCTGGAGTTCCGGCTATGTGTCCGGTCCGGCGAACAAGCATGGCATGCTGCCCATGGAGAAGTGCGGGGCGGGCCGTCCGGACCAATCTCATCTCAACCAGTGGAACAGAGCGGGGAATTGCGGGCACATTCCGGCTTCGGAAGTGCGAAGACCGACAGAAAGATGTTCGAGGCGAGGCAACCATGGACGCTCCGACCACCACGTCGTCGGCCGGCAACGACGGTACCGGCGGAAACAGTGGCGACTGGGGTTGGTTCACCCCCCCGAGCAAGAAGCGGGACGAGGACGCTTCCCCGGGCACGGACCAGGATGACGGTCGGCGGGCGCCAAGCCGCCCGGTGAGCCCGATACGGCCGGTCGGCACGGGCGCCGGCCGCCGTACCCCGCCTCCGCCCCCGCCCCCGCCTCCGGCGCCGCCCGTGCACGTCGCGCCGCCCCCGGCACAGACCGCGCCGCCCCCACCCCCGCCCGGGGCCGGGGCGCCGCCGCCCTCCGACGAGTGGCGGAGACCGGCCCAGCGGGACCACGCCCCGCCCGTGGACGCCCGGCAGCCCGCCGTACGGGAGCACGAGGAGCACCGGCGCCCCGACGAGGCGCCCGGCGCGCAGGACGTACGGCCGGCGGGCTCGTTCTCCGAGGACCCCACCGCCTCGCCCGACGCGATCCTCATCCGCCGCACGATGGCCGAGATCGAGCCCATATCGGACAAGGTCACCTCGTACTTCTACGCGCTGCTCTTCGTCCAGCACCCCTATCTGCGCCCGCTGTTCCCCGCCGCGATGGACGCCCAGCGCGACCGGCTCTTCAGGGCCCTGCTGACCGCGGCCAAGCTGGTGGACGACCAGGACATCCTCACCGAGTACCTTTCGGGGCTCGGCCGCGGCCACCGCAAGTACGGCACCCAGCCGGAGCACTACCCGGCCGTCGGCGAGTGCCTGATCGGCGCGCTCACCCGCTATGCGACCGGGACCTGGAGCGATGAGGCCGAGGGCGCCTGGGTCCGGGCGTACACCGCCATCTCGCAGATCATGATCGACGCGGCGGCCGAGGACGAGCTGCGCGCACCCGCGTGGTGGCAGGCCGAGGTCGTCGGCCATGAGCTGCGCACCCAGGACATCGCGGTCGTCACCGTGCGCCCCGACCAGCCGTACCCCTTCCTCGCCGGCCAGTACACGTCCCTGGAGACCCCCTGGTGGCCCCGGGTGTGGCGGCACTACTCCTTCGCCGCGGCGCCCCGCCCGGACGGTCTGCTGTCCTTCCACGTCAAGGCGGTTCCGGCCGGCTGGGTGTCCTCGGCGCTGGTGCACCGCGCCCGCCCCGGCGATGTGATCCGCCTCGGCCCCCCGGCCGGCTCGATGACGGTCGACCACTCCACCGACAACGGCCTGCTCTGCCTGGGCGGCGGCACCGGCATCGCGCCGATCAAGGCCCTGGTCGAGGATGTCGCCGAGCACGGCCGCAACCGCCCGGTCGAGGTCTTCTACGGCGCCCGCAGTGACCACGACCTCTACGACATCGACACCATGCTGCGGCTGGCGCAGGCCCACCACTGGCTCTCGGTCCGCCCGGTCGTCTCCGACACTCCGACGAACGGGCTCAGCGGCCGGCTCCCGGACGCCGTCCGCCAGTACGGCCCGTGGAACACGTACGACGCCTACCTGTCCGGCCCGCCCGGGATGATCCGCAGCGGTGTGGACACCCTGCGGGGCATCGGGATCCCGTCCCACCGCATACGGCACGATTCGCTCGAAGAGCTCGTCGCGGCGGGGGAATAGCGGGCAACTGCAACACGGCGGGGGGCCTTGACGCAGTAGTGACCAGTGAGGAGCAGGGGAGTGGGGGGCCGGGAGAGCAGTGCATCACTGACTCGAGCGATCGCAGGATGAGGGACAAGTGAGCGTGGACGACGTCGAGCACGAGAGGGCGACGACGGAGACGACGGCGAGAGCGGCGACGGCATGGACCGCGCCGGCCGACGCCCCCACGGCTGATACGGACCGTACGAGACGTCCGGGCAGCGACGGCGAACACCGGCTGCAGCGGCGCCTGGACACGGGCGACCGCGCCGGCCGCTTCTACGACGAGCAGGTGCTGGACCGGCTCAACGAGCGGATGCGGGAGTTCGTCGGCCGCCAGGAGATGTTCTTCCTGGCGACGGCCGACCGGCACGGCGAGTGCGACAGCACCTTCCGGGCCGGGCCGCCCGGCTTTCTGCGGGTGTTCGACGACCAGACCCTGGCCTACCCCGAATACCGGGGCAACGGCGTCCTGGCCAGCCTCGGGAACATCGAGGAGAACCCCCACCTCGGCATCCTGATGATCGACTTCCTGCGCGACCGGATCGGTCTGCACATCAACGGCCGGGCGCGGGTGGTGGAGGACGCCGAGATGCGTGCCACCCACCCCGGGCTGCCGGTCGACCCGGTGCCGGGGCGGCGGGCCGTGGTGTGGGTCGAGGTGACGGTCGAGGAGGCGTACATCCACTGCGCCAAGCACATCCCGCATCTCCAGAAGGCGCCCGCCCAGCGGCGGGTCGCGGCCAGGGTCGGCGCCAGGGCCGGCGCGGTGGGCCGCGGTACGGATGGCGGCTTGGACGGCAGGTTGGACGGGAGTTTGGACGGCGGCGGCGTCGCCGACCGGGACCGTGACGACTGGGGTACGGACGACTTCAAGCGCAAGGGCGGCGACTTCTTCGGCGCCGCCGCCGACGTACGCGAGGGCCGGCGCACGCCCGTGGCCGGCCGGGAGCCGGAGCCGGAGGCCGACCATGGCTCTGGGCCCGCCCGCTCCGAGGAGTGGCAGCAGGAGGCCGAGCGGGTACTGGCCAGGGCGCGGGAGCGGGCGCCGGAGGGGGCCGGGCAGCCGTTCAGCGGCTGGTTCCGGTAGCCGACGGCTGTCGGTTCCGGGGTGGTCGCTCCGGTAGTCACTGGACGCTTTGCTGGGGCGGCGGGGTCAGCCCAGGTCGTCGGCGAGCAGCGCCAGCACACCTTCGATGTTCGCGTCGAGATACGCGCGCAGCGACGGCGGCACCACCCCCACCGAGGCGATCCCCGCCCGGGTGAACGGGACGCGCACCACCTCGTACTCCCCGCAGGGCTCGTCGACCTCCGGGCCGTGCCGCCGCGACAGGTCCATGGACCCCAGCCGGCATACGAAGAAGTGCTGCACCTTCACACCGGGCGAGGACTCGTCGGGGTGCGGGACGGTGTCGACGAAGGCGGGCACCACGTCCGTCACCTTCGCGCCGAGCTCCTCGTCGACCTCGCGGTGCAGCGCGTCGACGACCGTGGCGTCCTCGGGCTCCACTCCGCCGCCCGGCGTGATCCAGTACGGCTCCTCGCCCGGCTTGGTGCGCTTGATCAGGACCAGCCGGGGCTCGGGGCCGCCGTCGAGCAGGATGGCGCGGGCGGTGCGCTTGACCACAGGTCGTTCGGTCATGGTGGACATCTGCCGCATGCGTCGCCCGGTGAAACCCTTTACTCACCAGTCAACAGCGGCGCGCAGCAGCCACTCGTGCGCCCGCGCGATATGCGGCAGGGCGAGCGCACCGTTCCGGATCACCAGGAAGTAGGTGCGCAGCGGCGGCACCGGCGGGTTGAGCAGGGCGACGACCTCCCCCGCGTCCAGCGCGTCCATGCACAGATAGCGCGGCAGCACGCCGAGCCCGACGCCCGCCACGACACAGGTGAGCACCGCCCGCAGATCGGGGGCGATGACGGTGCCCGCGGTGATCGGCGGGGTGTCGAAGACGGCCGACCAGTAGCGGGTGATCAGCGGCAGGCTCTCATGGACCTCGACGACCGGCAGCCGCTCCAGCGCGCTGACGCCCTTGACCTGTAACACCGCGGGGCCGCCGAGCCGGGCCGCCCAGCGCGGCGCGGCGACCAGCACATGTTCCTCGTCGCACAGCGGGGCGGCGGTCAGCAGCCGGCCGCGGGGCCGGGCGGTGGTGACGGCCAGGTCGTGGTGGCCGGCGGCCAGCCCTTCGAACAGCTCCTCCGCGCTGCCGAAGGCGCAGCGCACCGCAAGACCCTGGTTGATGAGCGGGGCGAGGGCGGGCAGGACGCGCAGCGCGGTGAACTCCGGGGGGCCGGCGAGGTGCAGGGTGCGGTTGGCGGAGCTGTCGTCGAGCCCGGCCTCGGCTATCTCCAGCAGCGCGTCGAGGTGGGGCGCGGCCTTGTGGGCGAGCTCTTCGCCGACGCTGGTGGGGACGACCCCGCGCGCGGTGCGCAGAAACAGCGGGCGGCCCAGCTGGCGCTCGAGGGTACGGATCTGGCCGGTGACGGCGGGCTGGGAGAGCCCGAGCAGAACGGCGGCACGGGTGAACGACCCGGCCCGATGAACCGTGACAAATGTGCGTAAGAGGGCCAGATCCATGCGGTTCCCCTCCGCTCGACGCACCCCCGCCGCAGGCCAACTATAAATATGCCGATAGGTCCATGTCGCTACTGTGATTGGACACTGACGCTGAGTCAACTAGCCTTGTTCAAGCGGTTCTCCATGAGGGAACCGGGGCGTCTCAAGCCACGAGGGGGGAGGCTTGAGACGCCCGTCCGGTATGGCCTGATTCCGAGGGGCGCGCGGTCGGCCGCAGCCACCTCCGTCACTGCCGTCACCCCCGCACCGCGCCGCTTACTTCATCGAGGCTTCATCAAGTGCCCGCAGCACATCCGCGATCAGGTCGTCCGGATCCTCGGCGCCCACCGAGAAACGGATGAAGCCGTCCGGCACGGCGTCGCCGCCCCACCGCCCGCGCCGCTCGGCCGTGGACCGTACGCCGCCGAAGCTGGTCGCGTCGTCGACCAGGCGCAGCGCGGCCAGGAAGCGATCGGCGTGCTCCTGGCCGGGGAGGACGAAGGACACCACACAGCCGTAGCGCCCGCCGCGCATCTGCGCCGCCGCGACGCGGTGCGCGGGGTCGGTCGGCAGCCCGGGGTGGCGCAGCCCGGTGACCTCGGGGCGCTCGCGCAGCGCCTCGGCCAGGGCGAGCGCGGTCCGCGCCTGGCGGTCGACGCGCAGCTGGAGGGTGGCCAGGGAGCGGTGCGCGAGCCATGCCTCCATCGGTCCTGGGATCCCGCCGGCCATCTTGCGCCAGGCGCGTACGGAGGCGGCCAGGCCCGGGTCGCGGCAGGTGACATAGCCGAGCAGGACATCGCCGTGGCCGGTGAGCGCCTTGGTGCCGCTGGCGACGGAGAAGTCCGCGCCGAGTTCGAGGGGGCGCTGGCCGAGCGGGGTGGCCAGGGTGTTGTCGACGGCGACCAGCGCGCCCCGCTCATGGGCGGCGTCGGCCAGCCGGCGGATATCGCATACGTCCAGGCCCGGGTTGGCCGGGGACTCGATCCACAGCAGCTTCACGGGCCGCGGTTCGTTATCGGGCCGCGGTCCGCCAGGGGGTCTGCCGCCCGCGTCCGGCGCGCCGTCCAGGAGGGGCAGCTGGGCGTCGCCGCCGGTGGGTGCGGTGCGCACCTCGATGCCGTAGCGCCTCAGCCGCTCGCCGAGCGGGGCCAGGAGCTGATACCCGTCGGAGGGCAGGACGGCCGCGTCGCCCTGCCCCAGCTGGGACAGCAGCACCGCGGAGATCGCGCCCATGCCGGAGGCGAAGACCACCGTCTCGGCGTCGGCGTCCGGCGACTCCAGCTCGCTGATGGCCCGCTCCAGCCGGGTCCAGGTGGGGTTGGCGTCCCGGCCGTAGGTGTACGGGCCCTGATGGACGTCGGCGTCGCCGGGCAGGTGGTAGTGGGCGGCGAAGGCCGGGCCCGGCAGGGTCGGCTCGTACGCCTCGGGCTCGGGCAGCCCGGCCCGTACGGCCCGTGTGCCGTCGCCCGTGTGCTCGCTTGTCATGCGCTCTCTTCAGGGGCGGTAGGTGTGACGGAAGTAACAGGGGCGGCTGGGGCGGCCGGTGCGGGGGTGTCCCGGGCGGCGAGGGCCTTGCTCACCGCGTCCAGCAGCCCTTCGCTCGCCGCCTCGATCATCTCCAGGCACGCCTCGAAGTCGTCCGGCCCGCCGAAGTACGGGTCGGGCACGTCCAGGGCGTCCGGGGCTGTGTCCGGGTCGTATGCGCGCAGCAGCCGCACCTTCGCGGCGTCCTCGGGCGTCGGGGCGAGGGCGCGCAGCTCCCGCAGATGGCCGCTGTCCAGGGCGATCACCAGGTCGAGGGCGGAGAACCACGTGGACTGGAACTGCCGGGCGGTGTGGTTCTGCTCATAGCCGTGGGCCGTGAGCGCGGAGATGGTGCGCCGGTCCGCCCCGTCGCCCTCGTGCCAGGGGCCGGTGCCCGCGCTGTCCACCTCGACAAGACCGTCGAGCCCGGCTTCCTCGGCGTATGCGCGGAAGACGGATTCGGCCATCGGCGACCGGCATATGTTGCCGGTGCAGACGAAGCAGACGCGGTAGGGCGACGGGGCTCTCATGCGTCCCATCATGCTGGACTGCGCTCAGTCCTTGTCGTCGGGCAGGACGACGTGCAGGGCCCAGGCGACGATGGAGATGATCAACGCGCCTATGACGGCCGTCCCGAAGCCCTCGACATGGAAGGCCAGGTCGAACTTGTTGGCCACCCAGGAGGTCAGCAGCAGCATCAGGGCGTTGATCACCAGGGTGATCAGCCCGAGGGTGAGAATGAACAGCGGAAAGGCCAGCAGTTTGACCACTGGTTTGACCACGACGTTCACCAGGCCGAACACGAGCGCCACAAGAATGAGCGTGATCGCCTTGCGACCGGCGTTCTCGCCGTTCAGCGTGATGTCCTTGAGGAGCCAGATGGCCACCCAGAGGGCGCCGGCGTTGGCGATCGTCTTGACGAGAAGATTCTTCATGGTTGAGATCGTCGCAGAACAGGCCCCGCGCTGGGCAGGGCCGGGGAGCAAGGGGCGGAGAGGCGAATGAAGGCGTTCCGGCTGGACGAGCTGGAGGCGGAGCGTGCCGCGAACGACGGCGCGTATCTGCAGTTCCTGCGCGAACGGAACATGTCCGTCGGGCTGTACGCGCTGGACGCGGGCCAGACCGATCCACAGCAGCCGCACGGCCAGGACGAGGTGTACCTGGTGGTGAGCGGGCGGGCGTCGATCACGGTGGGGATGGAGACCACACAGGTGGCGCGCGGCAGCGTGGTGTACGTACCGGCCGGTGTGGCGCACAAGTTCCACCACATCACGGAGGACCTGCGGGTCATGGTCGTCTTCTCCCCGCCGGAGAGCTGACTCTCCGCTCGGGAGCCGATTCTCCGACTGGGAGCTGATGCGCCCGCCCCGCGTCCCGTAGGGGTTCGGTCAGGGGAGGACGGGGGACGCGGGGCCTGTGTTCGCTTGTCGGCCGTCCTAGCATCGAAGGCGGGGGATACGGGCCGGCGTAGAAGCTGTCGGCCCGGACCGACTCGCTCAGCGAAGAAAGCAGGGACCGACGTGGCGACGAAGGGCATATTTCAGGGCTTGCCGTGGTGGGTGACATGGGTCGCGGTGCCGATCCTCGTGCTGGCCGTGTTCGGCGGGCTGATCATGAGCGTGGTCGGCTTCGTCGTCGGTCTGGTCTTCAAGGCCCTGCTGCTGGTGGCGCTCGTCGCCGGTCTGATCTACCTCGTGCGGAAGTTCAGCTCGTCCTCGTCGTCCCGCGGCGACTGGTGACCCCGCGCGGCGACTGCGCCGCCGCGAGCCGCGGGTACGTCGCCGCGGGCCTCACGTACGCCACGGACCGGGGCCGCGTCGTCGCGCGCCGCGGGTGTACCGCGGGTCTCGGGTACGCCGCGTGGGGGATACGCGCGTTCCAAACCTCAGCTTGACGGCACCGTTCCGGTTAGAGTTCGAGTGCTCGACGTCTCCCGTTCCGGGCGTCTGCCTCGCAACACACCCCGGGGGTGCCTGTTGACGAAAGCAATCATGGCCGCGGCCGGTGAACCGGCTCCGAACTCCCACGTCATAGGCCGGCGCCGCCCCGCCCGGCCCGGCGAGCGGATGCGCCCGCCCGCGCCGATTTCCTTGATCGCAGCCGCGCGAACAGCCGCGGCAACTCTGGCCATTTCCAGTCCCTCACATGAGGCAAACCGACTCCGCCCCGCAGTCGAGTCGCTACGCTCCAGAGTCGGCCGAGATATCAGCACCCTCTCAATCCCTATCAATATCTGAAAATTCACTTCTTATGGCCCGCTGTAGCTAGGCGGACCATGGCGTCAAGAGGCCAGGCCGTTCAAACCTGGCCATTCGCAATCAACTCGGGGCGGCGAACGATGCGTGACATGCGCGACACAGTCCAGGCAGAAGTGACGATGACCTTCCTGGTCTCCCAGGACCTCTCCTTCCGGATCCCGGTCGAGCTGTCCTATGACAGCAGCGACCCGTACGCAGTCGAGATCACCTTCCATCTGCCCGGCGACGCACCCGTCAGCTGGGCCTTCGCCCGGGAGTTGCTATTGGACGGATTGAGCAAACCCTCGGGCGAGGGCGATGTGCGCATCGCCCCCGCCTCACCGGAGGGGCTTTCGGACGTCTTCATCAGGCTCCAAGTGGGGGCCGAGCGGGCGCTGTTCCGGGCCGGCGCCGCCCCGCTGGTGGCCTTCCTGGACCGTACGGACCGGGTGGTTCCGTTCGGTCAGGAGCAGGCGGCCTGCGATCCGGTCGGCGACCTGGACGCGGAGCTCGACCGGATCCTCGCGGAGGACCGGTTCGCCGGCTAGCGCGCGGCCTCTTTTGCGGGGCTCGCCACGCGGCGGAGCCGCATATCGGTACAGTCCCCCGGCCACCGCCGGGAGGTGCCCCCTGCCAGGGCTTATCGCCCGCGCGCCCGGCGCCGCCGTCCGCGTCCGCCCCGGCCCCCGTGGCCCCCCTGCTCCGCGCCGCCCTGTGGCGCGCGGTCCGCGGAGACCACGAGCGCGGCAAGCGCGGTGGTCACCGGCACCGAGGCGACGAGGCCGATGCTGCCCACGAGCGTCCGTACGATCTCCTCCGCGACGATCTCGCTCGTCGCCACCGCCCCCACTCCGCTGTCCGCGATCGAGAACAGGAGCAGCAGCGGCAGCGAGGCGCCCGCGTACGCGAGGACCAGGGTGTTCACGACGGACGCGATATGGTCCCGCCCGATGCGCATCGCGGCCGCGTACAGCTTGCGCCAGCCCGCCGTGGGGTCCGCCTCCCTGAGCTCCCACACCGCGGAGGTCTGGGTGACGGTCACGTCGTCCAGCACCCCCAAAGACCCGATGATCACCCCGGCCAGCAGCAGACCGCGGATCTCGATATTCGGATAGAGGCCGTGGACCAGCCCCGTCTGGTCGTCGGTGTTGCCCGTCAGGCTCGCCCAGCCGATGAACAGCGAGCCCAGCAGGCCGATCAGCAGCAGTGAGATGAGCGTGCCGAGCACGGCGACCGATGTACGCGCCGTCAGCCCATGGCACATGTACAGCGCGATGAGCATGATCGCGCTGCCCCCCACGATCGCGACGACCAGCGGGTTGGAGCCGTCGAGGATCGCCGGGAGGATGAACAGCGTCAGCACCCCGAAGCTGACCGCGAGCGCCACCAGCGCGAAGACGCCGCGCAGCCGCCCGACGGCCACGACCGCGAGCGCGAACAGCCCGGCGAGCAGCGCCATGGGCAGCGCCCGGTCGACGTCCGAGACGGAGTACTGCAGATTCTTCGGCGCCTTGGGCGCGTACGCCAGCTTCAGCTTCTGACCGGCGTCGTACTTGCGGGACGCGTTCGGCTGGACGATTTCTTCAAATGTGCGGCCTTTGTCCTTTCCTGAGGTGACCTCGATGGTCGCCTTCTCGCAGATGGTGTCCTTGCCGGATCCGCCGGCCGCGCCCTCTTGGCTCGCTGCGTCCTGACCCGGCTCGGTGGGCTGCTGCGGCTGGGCGTTGACGTCGGCGCAGTTGACCTCCTCGACCTTCACCACCCGCCCGGCCACGGTCTGCTGGTCGAAGCCGAGCCCGCTGCGCTCATTGGCCTTGTGGTCGGGCGTACCGCCCGGCCACAGCACGATCAGCCCGGCGACGACGGCCGCGGCGAAGGGGATGAGGACCGCCGCGATGACCTTGCGCAGATGGGCGGAGACAGGCGTGGCCGGGCCGTGGCTGTGGCTGTGCGAATGTCCGGGCGCATGGCTCTCCTGCGATGTCGAGGTCACCGTCAGATCATCGCAAGAGCGAGGGCCCTCTGTTCAGCGCCGCCGGACAACCGTTAGCGTGGGTGACACCTTTGCAATCGCGGGAGCTCGGAGCACCGGGCTGAGAGGGCGCTGATTGTGTCGGCCCGGGGAAGAGTCCCGGGCCCCATGCTGCGCCGACCGCTGAACCTGTTACCGGGTAATGCCGGCGTAGGGAGTGGGTCTCAATGACTCTGCAGGATGCACGTACGCCCGAAATGCGCGAGTTTGGCTGGCATAAGGGATATGTCACCGGCTCGCGACCGGACCTCCAGGTCCCGGTCCGCCGAGTGCACCTCACCAATGGCCAGGACGTCACGCTGTACGACACCTCCGGCCCGTACACCGACCCCCAGATCGAGACAGATGTCCGCCGCGGCCTCGCGCCGCTGCGGCAGAACTGGATCCTCGCCCGCGGCGACACCGAAGAGTACGCGGGCCGCCCCGTCCGCCCCGAGGACGACGGCATCAAGCACACCGCGCCGCGCGGCGGGCTGCGCAACCTCGACGCGGTCTTCCCCGGCCGCCCCCGCCAGCCCCGCCGGGGCCGGGACGGCGCCGCCGTGACCCAGCTCGCGTACGCCCGCCGGGGCGAGATCACCGCGGAGATGGAGTACGTGGCGCTCCGCGAGAACGTCTCCCCCGAGGTGGTCCGCGAGGAGATCGCGGCCGGCCGGGCGGTCCTCCCGGCCAACGTCAACCACCCGGAGATCGAGCCGATGATCATCGGCAAGCGATTCCTGGTGAAGGTCAACGCCAACATCGGCAACTCCGCCGTCACCTCCTCCATCGAGGAGGAGGTCGAGAAGATGACCTGGGCGACCCGCTGGGGCGCCGACACGGTCATGGACCTCTCCACCGGCCGCAATATCCACACCACCCGCGAGTGGGTGCTGCGCAACTCCCCCGTCCCCATCGGCACGGTGCCGCTCTACCAGGCGCTGGAGAAGGTCGACGGCAAGGCCGAGGAGCTGACCTGGGAGATCTACAAGGACACCGTCATCGAACAGGCCGAGCAGGGCGTCGACTACATGACGGTGCACGCGGGCGTACGACTGCCGTACGTCCCGCTGACCGCCCGCCGCAAGACCGGCATCGTCTCGCGCGGCGGTTCCATCATGGCGGCGTGGTGCCTGGCCCACCACAAGGAGTCGTTCCTCTACACCCACTTCGAGGAGCTCTGCGAGATCCTCGCCGCGTACGACGTCACCTACTCGCTCGGCGACGGACTGCGCCCCGGCTCGATCGCCGACGCCAACGACGAGGCGCAGTTCGCGGAGTTGCGCACGCTCGGCGAACTCAACCGGATCGCCAAGCGGCACGACGTCCAGACGATGATCGAGGGCCCGGGCCATGTCCCGATGCACAAGATCAAGGAGAACATCGACCTCCAGCAGGAGATCTGCGAGGAGGCCCCCTTCTACACCCTCGGCCCGCTCACCACCGATATCGCCCCCGCCTACGACCACATCACCTCGGGCATCGGCGCGGCGATGATCGCCTGGTGGGGCACGGCGATGCTCTGCTACGTCACGCCGAAGGAGCACCTGGGCCTGCCGGACCGCGACGACGTCAAGACCGGCGTCATCACGTACAAGATCGCCGCCCACGCGGCCGATCTCGCCAAGGGCCACCCCGGCGCCCAGGAGTGGGACGACGCCCTGTCCGACGCCCGCTTCGAGTTCCGCTGGGAGGACCAGTTCAACCTGGCCCTCGACCCGGACACGGCCCGCGCCTTCCACGACGAGACGCTGCCGGCGGAACCGGCGAAGACGGCGCACTTCTGTTCCATGTGCGGGCCGAAGTTCTGCTCGATGAAGATCAGCCAGGACATCCGGCGCGAGCACGGGGGCGCCATGGACGCGGCCGAGGCCGGGATGGCGGAGAAGTCGAAGGAGTTCGCAGAGGCGGGGCACCGCGTCTACCTGCCTGTTGCGGACTGACCTTCTCGGTGGGGACCAACAGCAACTGGTCCCCACCACCCTCATCGTGCGTCGCGCATCGTGAGAATGTATGCCGCGGTAAGCGCGACGACACGGTCTTCGTCGTGTGACAGATCCGCGAGGGCACGTGACGCCGTGGTTCCCGGGATATCCGCGAGCGCCTGTGTCAGCCGTCGACGTGCGGACGCCGATTCCGTGACGCCGTGGGCAAGGCTCTCCATGAGCCGGGTGGCGATCTGATCCGCCAACGCGGGACGACTCGCCAGCGCGCTCAGCGCATCGGCCGCATCGACGTCGTTCGCGTCCTCGACGACCATGTCGATGAGCGTCGGGACCGCGTCGGCCACTCCACGTGCCCCGAGCGCCATGGCCGCATACCTGCGGACCACGATGTCGGGGTGCGTGAGGGCGTCCCGCAGCAGTGCGGTGGCCTTACGGCTCGGAATCTCAGCGACGCACTGGACAGCACGTTTCCGCACCTCGGCCACGGGTGAGTCAAGGCCCTCGGCCAGCAGCGCCAATCCGCCATCGCCCGATTGCGCCAAAGCCCATCGAAGGGCTCCGGCGACATTCGCGTCCGTCTCGTTCAGGGCTGCCTCGACCAGTGCTTCCGTCGGCACCGGAACCCCATCGACCGAGGACAGAGCCGCGCGCTGGCGCTTCCCAGCGCTCTCCGAACCCAACGCCTGGAGGAGTGCGACGGTCCGGAGGACGTCTTCCCATCCGTCGGGTTCCGCGGCACCGATCCGACGGAGCCGCGTGAGCAGCTCCGTCTCAGCTGCGATGCGTTCTCGCGTCTGGCGGATGAGGTCGTCGACGAGATCCGAGGGCATGAAGCCGGGATCATCGAGCGCACGCCTGACGTCACGCAGCGACAGCCCCAAGGACCGCAGGCTCTCGATATGGAAGATGCGCCGGATGTCCTGGTCGGAGTACTCGCGATAGCCGGCGCCGGTACGGTCCGTCGGCCGCAGCAGGCCGAGCGATTCGTAATGCCTGAGCATGCGGGCGCTGACTCCGGACCGTCGCGCCATATCACCGATCAGCACTGCCCATCACCCCTTCTGGCTGGTCGGGCCGAGGGCAACAGCGCGCTTCGCCTCCTCGATCGCGAATTCGAATCCGGCGTCCGGGTTGCGCAACAGCCGTTCCGTGGCGACCGCGTGCGTGCGCACGCGAGGGTCGAGATCCGTCATCGCGATGCACAGAGTTGACAAGATTACGTCACCGAGCGCGATCAGCGCCCGGCTGAGACTCAGCTGCGTCTCACGCTCGCCGCGCCCGAGCTGGGTCGCCAACGCCGCGGCCAACTCGGCCTTTTCCTCTGCGGGTACGAGTACGACCGCTGCTCGCCAAGCGGCCCGCGCCACCTCGTCGTCGGCGTCGAACAGAAGCTCCCGTGTGATCGCCGGCCACGCCTGCGGATCCGCGATCTTGGACAGCGTGTGCAGCGCCTGGCTCCGCCCCTGCGCACGCTCCGAGCGGAGTTCCTTGAGGAGCAATGGGACTGTCAGTGACGGTGAGTGGCGAGTGAGCGCCCACGTGAGCATTTCGCGCACGTAGAACTCGGGCTCGATCGCGCATCGCTCGATGAGCTTGTCGACGAACCCCGGGTCAGGGGCCGTGCCGACCGCCAGCGCCGCCCGCAGCCGTACCTGCGAGCGGCTGTCCTCCAGCGCCTGGAGAGCACGGGTCGTATCCGTGTCCTGACCTTGCACGGTCATCGGGACCACCTCCTTGGCCGGAGTGAAGCCCTTGTCACTGTGTCAAGGTCAAGCGGGCGGTTCGCGGCGGCGGGTGGGTAATCGCGTATGTCTGCCGATCGAGGGCTGAGCGGCGGTAATGTGCGGGGGGCCCGAAGCCGCAAATTCGGATTGCGACTTCGGGCCCCTGTGCCGTGTTTGGCGGTGGACTACTTCAGGACATACACCGGGGCGCCGTCCGGAGTCACCCCGGTCTGCCGGATACAGCCGCGCTTCTGCAGCATGCGCAGGGCGTCGTGCACGCGATGCTCGGTGAGACCGGTGACGGACGCGATGGCGTTCAGCGGATACAGGCATTCGCCGTGTTCGATGATCGCGGGCAGGATGTACGCCGCTACGCACCAGATGTCGGCGGTTACCACGAGGTTGTGCTCGCGCCAATCGGCGATCACCGAGGCCGGTGTCACCACCTTGGGCGGCTCGGGCAGGTCCCGCCAGTGGCGCGGAATGCTGTCGGCGAGGTTTCCGAAGCGGTCCGCGAGCCGATTGATCGCGACGAAGGTCTCGCTCATGCACTGCATCAGCGCATGAGCGGCGGTCTGCCCGGCGGCGATCGACTCCCGCTGGACGGCGGTGGACTCGCGGATCGCCTCGATCATCTCGCGCTGAACGCGCTCCGCCTCGCGCTGCGCTTCCCGCTGTGCTTCGAGGGCTTCCCGTTGCGTCTCCACGGACTTCCGCATCATCTCGACGCTTTCGCGGCGCAGCTCCTGGGCCTCGCGCTGCATGGTGAGCATCTGAGCGTCCATGTCGAGGTTGTGCTCCTCGAGCCGGACGATGGTGTCGGCGACCTCCTTCGGCATGGCGTAGGCGGTGGGGGCGTCCGGGGTGGTGGGTTGTACTTCGGCTTTCTCGAGCGTGTACGAGCCGTGCCGCTGGATGGCGACCACGACCTCGGTCACCCAGTTCTTGAAGGGCTCGGACTCCGGCTTGGTGCAGCCGTTGACCAGTCGGATGAGGCCTTGCAGATTCACCATCTGCATCGACTTCTTGAGTCCGTGACCTGCAATTTTGCGCGAAGCGGCTAGTCCATAGACGCTTTGCGCAAGATCTCCGAGACTTACGCAACCTTCGGGGACGTGCCAGGTGATTGCCTGACGGGTGTTCGTGTAGCCCAGGTCTTTGGCCACATCCACAGCCGGGAACCAGTGGGTCCCGTCCGGCAGCGTGATTCGCCGCACGCGCGCTCCGGTCGCCGCATACACGAAGTCGTTGATGTCGATCGCGTCCTGCTTGCCCGCCGGGGTCGGCGGAATGTTTTGTGTGCTCATGAAAGCATCACCTCCATGACGGACGTTATGCATCCCGGTGCGCAAACAACCCACGATTAAGGGCGAGTTCGCTCAAAAGGTGGGGAGTGAACCATTCCGCTGGCGCGAGATCACCGACCCTGAACCACAGATTCCGAACCACCGACTCCTGGAGCAGCCTTGATGGACAACCGACACGCACTCCGCGTCGTCAACGCCCAGTTCGCCGAAATCCTCAGCAAAGCGAAGGCGGAGGACTGGGGGCTGCCCACTCCCTGCAGTGAGTGGAGCATCCGCGATCTGGTGGGCCATGTGATCGGCGGGCATGTCATGGCGACCGCTCTCCTGACGGGAGAGGAGCTTATCGCCGCGCCCGGTGACACCGTCGAGGTGTGGGCAGCGCGGGTGGAGCGGGCGGTGGAGGGGGAGGGGGTGTTGGAGCGGGTGGTGCGGCATCCGGTGTTCGGGGAGCTGAGCGGGGACGCCGCCGTGATGATCCGCTGGGGGGATGTGTGCGTGCATGCCTGGGACCTGGCCCAGGCCCTGGGGGTGGACTTCGTGCCGGAGCCGGGGCTGGCCGAGGCCGCGCTGGAGTGGCTGGTGCCGTTCGGGTCGGCGCTCAGCGCCTCGGGGAGGTTCGGGGAGGGGGCCGATCCGGGGCCTGGGGCCGATGCGTTCGCCCGGGTGCTTGCGATCACTGGGCGGGGCGGTTGGGACGCGGGAAAATAGTAGCCATGTACATAGTGGCCATGTATTGTATTCGGTGTGAGTTCAGCAGCTGAGAGCGCCACGGCAGGGTTCCTGGTCTGGCGCTTGTCGATGAAGTGGCGGGTGGCCGTCGACCGGGCGGTCGCGCCGCTGGGCCTGACCCATGCCCAGTACTCGTTGATGGCATCGCTCTACGGCATGTCGCGCTCCGGGCTGCGGCCCAGTCAGCGTCGGCTCGCCGACCACACAGGGCTCGAGCCGTTGTACGTCTCCAAGCTCGCCCGCGCCCTGGAGGCCGCCGGGCTCGTCGCCCGCACCCGGGACCCGAGCGATCCGCGCGCCATGCAGCTGTCGCTCACCGAGCAGGGGCGCGATGTCACACGCCGCGCGATCACGGTGGTCCAGGGTCTGCTGGACCAGTTGCTGGAGCCGCTCGGGGGGCAGGACAGCGCGCGCACACGGCAGTTCAACCGCGAGCTGGCGACCCTGCTGGACGTACCTCTCGACGTACCTCTTGACGCACCCCTTGATCCGCACACCGAGAACGACAAGGAGCAGCCATGACCACCACCGCACCCACGGTCAACGGCCGGGCCATAGCCTTGGCGCACTATGCCGGGCGTGCCCTCGTGGAGGGCGTGCTGGCCCGCCACGGCGCCACGTTCCACCAGAGTGTGACGCTCGTGGCCGTCGTGCTCGCGGGCGAGTCCATCGGCCGGGACGAGCTTGTCGGCGATGTCACCGGCTCGCTGAAGACCGACGAGTCGGTCGTACGCGGCGTGATCGAGGAGCTGACGGCCGCGAAGCTGCTGGAAGCGGACCCGGCGGAGGTGTCCCGGGTGCGGCTCACGGACGCCGGGCGCGAGCTGTACGAGAGCACCTCCGCCGAGACCGCCGAGATCTCCGCCCGGCTGTACGCCGGGATCCCGGCCGAGGACCTTGCCGTCGCGGGCCGCGTGTTGGCGCTGGTCACGGAGCGCGCGAACGCCGAGTTGGTCAGCGCCTGAGGTTCAGCAGACGCGGGACCGGCCTAGTCGGGCTGGTGTTCCGGGCCGCCGTAGTCGGGGCTGGTGAAGTCCGGGCTGGTGAAGCGGGGGCGGGTCTTGGGGACGTCGCCCTCCGTGGAGAAGCCGGGGCGGCTGTAGCCGAGGTGGGGTGTGCGGCCGGGGGCCTCGGACCGGCTGGGGGCGTAGGCCGACGAGGGGCGCGTCGGGGAGGACGCGGGGGGCGGGGCCGGGGAGGTGTGGGCGCCGTCGGCGGCCGCCGGGTCGGCGAGCGCGTCGCGCAGGAAGGGCACCACGCCCCGCTCCAGCAGCGCCAGCCGCCAGGCTTCTCTACTCCGGTCCACCTCTTCCCGCTGCGCGCTGCGCGCGCTGCCCCGGATCGCGCCGGTGCCGTTGCGCATCGCGGTGAGCAGAAGGCCGACGGCGGCGATCAGCAGGCCCGCGGCGGTGAGCGCGGCGAACAGCCAGCCCGCGGTGACCATCGGCTGGGCTATCGATGGTGTGGGGTTGAGCAGGTGCAGCAGATAGCCGGCGAGGAGAAAGATGACCGCCGCGGCGCCGGCCAGGACCGGGGCCAGGACGGAGAGCACGGCGACGAGTCCCGCGCCTGACGCCGCGTCCCCCACCGTGGCGGCGAACCCGCCCGCGGCCGTCGCCCCGCCCGCGGCCGTCGCCCCGTCCACGGTCGTCGCCACGCCCGGTACCTCGCCCGCCGTGCCGTCCCGTTCTCTATCCGTAGTGGTGAACTCGTCGCCCACGGTGTCGGGCCAGCCGGACGGCGCCGGTTGGCGCAGCTTCTCGCGGGCGGTCACATAGTGGTGGTATTCGTCGGCCGCGCATGCCGCTATGGCCGCCGCGGCGTTCATCGCCATGGTGCGCAGCTGCTCGGTGCTGAGCCGCTGCCCGACGCCGCTGAGATCCGCGCGGCGGTCCGCGGTGCGCAGCGCCTCATCGAGAACCCGCTCGAACTCCGGGCGGTCCTCGATCAGCAGGTGCGGAGCGGTGTTCATGTGCATCCCCCGATGCTCCGTAGGGCCTTGGTGCCGGCTGTCACCGGGCAGTGGGGCGGAAACGGAGGAGAGCCTGCTACGGATAAGCCGATGGTAGAGCCGATCCGGCGCGGGGTGACAGTAGGTTTCCCGAAATTCGCTCCGCGTCGGTGAAACTGTCTATCTTCCCCGCGCGGCGTGGTATGAATCCTAGGAATCCTCAGACATTCAGCGGGAGTTGGACGACCAACAGCTTTCCGGCCATTGTGACGCCGCCGTCCATGGCGACCGCGAGGTTGTCCGCGTAGACGTGCGGGCCCTCGACGATCGGCGCGCCGCCGTCCTCGTCGTCCTCGGAGCCGACCTCGCCGAGGAGATACGGAATCGGGCTGTGGCCGTGGACGATGCGCTGCCCGCCGTAGGTGTCGAGCAGTTCGCGGACGGCCGCGGGACCGGCGTCCTCGTCGCGGAAGGCGAACCGCTTGGTGAACTTGCGGAACAGATCCCAGCACTCGTCGGCGTCGCTGCGCTGCAGCGCCTCGGTCACGGCGTCGTTGACGGCCTCGATGGAGTCGCCGTATTCGAGGTAGGCGGTGGTGTCGGAGTGGACGAGCAGATGGCCGTCCTGCTCGGACATCGCGTCGAGCCGCGACATCCACTGGAGGTGGTGGTCCTCCAGCCGCTCCATGTCGGTGCGCTGGCCGCCGTTGAGGAGCCAGGCGGCCTGGAATGAGGCGGTGCCGGCGCCGGAGTTGACGGGGGTGTCGCCGAAGCGTTTGGCGCCGATGAGCAGCAGTTCGTGGTTGCCCATCAGGGCCTTGCAGTAGCCGCCGGCGGCCGCGGCCTCGGCGGAGAGCTGCATGACCAGGTCGATCACGCCGATGCCGTCGGGGCCGCGGTCGGTGAAGTCGCCGAGGAACCAGAGCCGGGCGTTGCCCGCGGACCAGCTGCCCTTGGCGTCGATCAGCCCTTGGGCGGCCAGCGCCTCGCGCAGCTCGTCGAGGTAGCCGTGCACATCGCCGACCACGTACAACGGGCCGGGCCCGTCGCCCTCGGGCTCTTGGGAGCGCTCGGGGTCGGGGACCGGGGTGAGCTCGACGGTCGGGCGGTCCTGCGGGGGCACCAGCGGGGTGTCCGGGAGGGTGTGCCCGGGGCCCATGACCGGCAGGGAGCGCTCGGTGGGCGTGTACTCCGCGGGCGGCCGGGCGGGCGCGGCAGGGCGCTCGGGCGCGGCGGGGCGCTCGGGCGCGGCGGGCGGCGCGGGGTGCGCCGCGGGCGCCGGAGGCGGGGCGGGCTGGGCCGGATCGCGGGGGACCCGGCCGTGCGGGACCGCGCCGTAGGGCATCCCGCCGTACGGGTTCGGGGCGGGTGGGACAGCGCCGCCCGGGAGTGGGCCGGGCGCGGCGGATGTTCCGTACGCGGATACGGGCGGGACTGCCGCCGTGGTCCGTGCCGTGGCTCCCAGACCGGCCCCCTGAGTCATCGACCCCTCCACCATCGCGCCGCCGTGCCACCGTGTAGACCATGCCTGGTCGAGGGCGGTCCGCGGTGTCGTCCGCCCATCATAGGAATGACCGTACGGGCTTGTGACGCACCAGGGGGCCGTCAATCGGGGCGCAATCCCGGTTCGGCGGTCTTTTATCCCGGATTGGCCCGGTAGGGAAAGCGGATCGGGTTCGGGTGCGTCTCGCGTCATCCTCAAGTCTTCCTCAGGTCAACCTCCGGCACGGCTGCGCGGCGCGCTCACCGTGGTGCGTGGCGGACGCCGTTGCGAGGACGTCCGCACGATCAGTTCGGTGGGTATCACCCGCTCGACGGGGTGCTCGGCACCCGGTCCCTCGATGGCGTCGATCAGAAGCTGTACGGCGGCGGTGCCGATCCGGCGGGGCTTGAGGGAGAGGGTGGTGACGGGCGGCTCGGTGGTGCGGTAGATCGCGGATTCGCTGCAGCACACCAGCAGCAGATCGTCGGGGACGCGCAGACCGTGGCGGCGGGCGGCGGCCAGCAGATCGGTGCCGTTGGGGTCGAACAGGCCGTAGACGGCGTCGGGGCGGTCGGGGCGGGCCAGCAGGCGGTCGGCGGCGACGGCTCCGGCACAGGGGTCGTGGGCCGGGTACTCCTCGTACACCGGCTCCTGTCCGACCCGGTCGCACCAGTGCAGATACGCGGTGGTGGACAGCCGGGTGTAGGTGTCGGTGGTGGTGCCGGTGAGCAGTCCGACGCGGCGGGCGCCGGAGTCGGCGAGGTGGTCGAGCAGGCCGAGCACGGCGGCCTCGTGGTCGTTGTCCACCCAGGCGGTGACGGGGAGGGTGCCGGCCGGGCGGCCGTCGCTGACCACGGGGATGCCCTGGCGCAGCAGCTCGGTGACGACGGGGTCGTGGTCGGAGGGGTCGATGACGACGGTGCCGTCGAGGGCGACGTTGGACCACACGTCGTGGCGGGAGGTGGCGGGCAGGATGACGAGGGCGTAGCCGCGGGCTAACGCGGCGGAGGTGGCGGCGCGCGCCATCTCCGCGAAGTACGCGAATTCGGTGAAGGTGAAAGGTTCATCCCCGTAGGTGGTCACGGTCAGGCCGATGAGGCCGGACTTGCCGGTACGGAGGGTGCGGGCCGCGGCGGAAGGGCGGTAGCCCAGCCGGTCGGCGACCTCGCGGACATGGCGGCGGGTGGCGTCCGGGAGCCGGCCCTTGCCGTTGAGCGCGTCGGAGACGGTCGTGATCGAGACCCCGGCTGCGGCGGCCACGTCCCGGATGCCCGCCCGTGTCAGCCGGCGGCCGGTCGACCGGCTCACCTGGTGCTTCCCTGCTGCTGTCATGGCGAGCCGATAGTAGGGCGAGGGCGGCCCCTTCGCGCGGGGGTACGCTCGGCTCTGCGAAGGCACGTTTCTGCATGAGCGCTTCGGCCAATTCCCTTGGAAATCAAGCCAGTTGATGGTTCGGGTGGGTCAGTAGTCGCCTCTGGCATATCCACGCCTGTCGATTGGTCGTTGTCTCGAAGAGGTCTCAACTCACCTGCATGGGTGATGCGCGCCAGGGCGCTCGCCACCGGCGCGCGGCAGAAGCGGAATCGCTCCCCCTCAGCTGTACGCATCCCGCGCCGCGGTCGGCCGGCCCCGTGTGCTCGCGCCCGGCCCCGTGTGCCCGCGGCGCGGGATCGCGTGCCCGGTCCGCGCACCCCGCGCGCCGGGATTCTCGCACCCCCGGATACGGGGCTCTCACGGCCCGTGTCCCAGGGCCCGCCCGCCGCGATACGCCGGGCCCAGGATGCCTCATACAGTGTGAGGTATCGACGTGCGCGGGCGCCGCGCACGGACGGGACGGTCGAGGAGGAGCCGCGGTGACTGAGAAGAGCCCCAAGCTGCGTGCCGCGCTGGACGGCATTCCGACGTACAAGCCCGGTAAGCCGGCCGCGGCGGACGGGCCGACGGCCTTCAAGCTGTCCTCGAACGAGAACCCCTATCCCCCGCTCGCCGGGGTGCTGGAGACCGCGACGGCCGCCGCCGCCTCCTTCAACCGCTACCCCGATATGGCCTGCACGGCTCTGATGGCCGAGCTCGCCGAGCGCTTCGATGTGCCGCCCGAGCACCTGGCCACCGGCACCGGCTCGGTCGGCGTGGCCCAGCAGCTGGTGCAGTCGACGGCCGGGCCGGGCGACGAGGTGATGTACGCCTGGCGGTCCTTCGAGGCATATCCGATCATCTCGCAGATCTCCGGGGCGACGTCGGTGCGGGTGCCGCTGACCGACGGCGAGGTGCACGACCTGGACGCGATGGCGGACGCGGTCACCGAGCGCACCCGGCTGATTTTCGTCTGCAACCCCAACAACCCGACGGGCACGGTGGTGGGCCGGGACGGTCTTACGCGCTTCCTGGACCGGGTGCCGAACGATGTGCTGGTGGTGCTGGACGAGGCGTATATCGAGTTCATCCGGGACGAGCGGGTGCCGAACGGCATCGAGCTGTACCGGGAGCGGCCCAATGTGTGCGTGCTGCGTACCTTCTCCAAGGCGTACGGTCTGGCGGGGCTGCGCGTCGGCTTCGCGATCGCGCATGAGCCGGTCGCGGCCGCGCTGCGCAAGACGGCGGTGCCCTTCGGGGTCAGCCAGCTGGCGCAGGACGCTGCGGTGGCCTCGCTGCGCAGCGAGGACGCGCTGCGCGAGCGGGTGGAGGCGCTGGTCGCGGAGCGGGCGCGGGTGAGCGAGGCGCTGGCCGGGCAGGGGTGGACGGTGCCCACATCGCAGGCGAACTTCGTCTGGCTGCGGCTGGGGGAGCGCACGGTGGACTTCGCGGCGGCGTGCGAGGCGGCGGGCGTGGTGGTGCGCCCGTTCGCGGGCGAGGGGGTGCGGGTGACGATAGGCGAGGACGAGGCGAACGACGTCTTCCTGCGCGTCGCCGAGGAGTTCCGCAAGGAGTTGTGACGCGCCACGGGGTCGCCGGCGAGCAGCCAACGCCCCGTAACCAGCAGAGATGCCGATCGGATCCTACCGATACGTTCCGCTTACGCCCCTTCCACCCCCCCGGTGAGAAGGGGCGTATGTGTGTGCGTATCCTTGCTTGTGAATGTGAATACGTTCACAAGCTCCCCTGTGGGGCCGCAGGCGACCCCTGCGGTGGGCACGACCGGGCAAGACCGTAAGGAGAGATTCCCGTGGATCTGGCTCTGGCGCCGGAGACGCTGGCGCGATGGCAGTTCGGCATCACCACCGTCTACCACTTCCTCTTCGTCCCGCTCACGATTTCTCTCGCGGCCATGACCGCCGGTCTGGAGACGGCCTGGATCCGCACCGGCAAGGAGAAGTACTTCCACGCGACCAAGTTCTGGGGCAAGCTCTTCCTGATCAACATCGCGATGGGCGTGGTCACCGGCCTCGTCCAGGAGTTCCAGTTCGGCATGAACTGGTCGGACTACTCGCGGTTCGTCGGCGATGTCTTCGGCGCCCCGCTCGCCATGGAGGCGCTGCTCGCCTTCTTCTTCGAGTCCACCTTCATCGGACTGTGGATCTTCGGCTGGGACAAGCTGCCGAAGAAGATCCACTGTGCCTGCATCTGGATCGTCGCGCTGGGCACCGTCCTGTCCTCGTACTTCATCCTCGCCGCCAACTCGTGGATGCAGCACCCGACCGGCTACGCCATCGACAAGGCCACCGGCAAGGCGCGGCTCACCGACATCTGGGCGGTGCTGACCCAGAACACCACCCTGGTCGTGGTCTTCCACACCCTCACCGCCGCCTTCCTCACCGGCGCCGCCTTCATGGTGGGCATCTCCTCCTTCCACCTCTGGCGGGCCAAGCGCCGCCAGGACCGCGGCGAGGAGCTCGGCGAGAAGCAGAAGAAGCAGGTCGGCGCGATGCGGTCGTCGCTGCGCGTCGGTCTGGTCGTCGCAGTGATCGCGGGTATGGGCACCGCGATCAGCGGCGACCAGCTCGGCAAGGTGATGTTCGAGCAGCAGCCGATGAAGATGGCCGCGGCGGAGGCGCTGTGGGACACCCAGGCGCCCGCGCCCTTCTCGGTCTTCGCCGTCGGCGATGTGAGCAAGGGGCACAACAGCGTCGAGCTGGAGGTCCCCGGGATGCTGTCGTTCCTCGCGCACAGCAACTTCACCGACTCCGTCCCCGGCATCAACGACGTGGCCGCGCGGGAGGCCGCCGCCTACGGCGGGCAGCCCGAGGACTACATCCCCAGCATCTTCATGACCTACTGGGGCTTCCGGCTGATGATCGGCTTCGGGATGACCTCGTTCGTCGCCGCGCTGATCGGGCTGTGGACGACCCGGCGCAAGAAGTGGCTGTCGCCCGCCTTCCGCACCGGGGAGGACGAGGTGCCGCGGCTCATGCTCACCAAGGGGCGCGAGATGAGCCCCTTGCTGACCAAGTGGTCCTGGCGGATCGGCATCCTGACCATGGGCTTCCCGCTGATCGCCAACTCCTTCGGCTGGATCTTCACCGAGATGGGGCGTCAGCCGTGGGTGGTGTACGGGCTGATGAAGACCGCCGACGCGGTCTCCCCCGGCGTCAGCCGGACCGAAGTCCTCATCTCCCTGGGCGTCTTCACGCTGCTGTACGGCGTGCTCGCGGTCGTGGAGGTGCGGCTGCTGACCAAGTACGCCAAGGCCGGGCCGGACACCGATGAGAAGCCACCGGCCAAGGACCCCCGGCTGCGGCTGCCCTCCGGCGGACCGGGCGCGGGGGCGACGGGGGAGCACGACGCCTCCGCCGACGACGACGCCGACAAGCCGCTGACCTTCGCGTACTGAACGTACTAACCGGAGAAAGCCATGTCACTGCATCTTCACGACGTCTGGTTCGTACTGATCGCCGTCCTGTGGACCGGCTACTTCTTCCTCGAGGGCTTCGACTTCGGCATCGGCGTGCTGACCAAGCCGCTGGCCCGGAACCGTACGGAACGCCGGGTGCTCATCAACACCATCGGCCCGGTCTGGGACGGCAACGAGGTCTGGCTGATCACGGCGGGCGGCGCGACCTTCGCGGCCTTCCCCGACTGGTACGCCACGCTCTTCAGCGGCTTCTATCTGCCACTGCTCGCGATTCTGGTCTGTCTGATCCTGCGCGGCGTCGCCTTCGAGTACCGGCACAAGCGCCCCGAGGAGCGCTGGCAGCGCAACTGGGAGAACGTGATCTTCTGGTGCTCGCTGCTGCCCGCGTTCCTCTGGGGCGCGATCTTCGCCAACATGGTGCGCGGGGTGCCGATCGGGCCGGACAAGAACTACGCCGGCGACCTCCTCGATCTGGTCAACCCGTACGCCCTGCTCGGCGGGGCGCTCACCCTGGTGCTGTTCACCTTCCACGGCGCCGTGTTCGCCTCGCTCAAGACGGTGGGGGAGATCCGGACCCGGGCGCGGCGGTTCGCGGCGGGGCTCGGCCCGGTCGCCGCCGTGCTCGCGGTGGCCTTCCTCGGCTGGACGCAGCACGACAGCGGCAACGGGCGTTCGCTGGCCGCGCTGCTGGTCTCGGCGGTCGCGCTGCTCGCGGCGCTGGTGATGAACCGGCGCGGGCGGGAGGGCTGGGCGTTCGCCCTGTCCGGGGTGGCCATCGCCGCGGCGGTCGCGATGCTCTTCCTCGCGCTCTTCCCCGACGTCATGCCGTCCTCGCTGGACCCGAGGTGGAGCCTGACCGTGGCGGACTCGGCCTCCAGCCCGTACACGCTGAAGATCATGACCTGGATCGCGGGCGTGATGACCCCGCTGATCATGGCCTACCAGGCATGGACGTACTGGGTTTTCCGTAAGCGGATCGGCACCCAGCACATCCCCGAGCCGACCGGTCACTGACCCCGCGGGTGGTGTGTTTCACGTGAAACCAATCGACCCCCGGCTGCTGCGCCAGGCCCGGGCGACCCGTCTGTTCCTCGCCGCGTCCGTGGCGTTGGGGCTGGTGTCGGCGGGGCTTGTGGTGGCACAGGCCATGCTGATCGCCGAGGTGGTGGTCGCCGCCTTCGTCCACGGGGCGGCGACCGGGGAGCTCGGGCGCCCGCTGGCGCTGCTGGCGGCCGTCGCCGTCGGCCGCGCCGCGGTCGCCTGGCTGACCGAACTGGCCGCCCATCGGGCCGGGGCGGCCGTCAAGTCCGAGCTACGGCTGCGGCTGCTCGCCCATGCGGTACGGCTGGGGCCTGAGCGGACGGGACCCGACCGGCCCGGGCCCGATCGGCTGGGCGCGCCGGGCGGTACCGGCGGTGCGGGCGCGGCGGGCGGCACGGGCGGCACGGGCGGCACGGGCGGTACGGGCGGTACGGGCGAGCTCACCACTCTCGCCACCCGGGGCATCGACGCTCTGGACGACTACTTCGCCCGCTATCTGCCGCAGTTGGGCCTGGCCGTGGTGGTACCGGTGGCGGTGCTCGCCCGGATCGTCACCGCCGACTGGGTCTCGGCCCTGATCATCGCCGCCACGCTGCCGCTGATCCCGCTCTTCATGATCCTCATCGGCTGGGCCACCCAGTCCCGGATGGACCGTCAGTGGCGGCTGCTGTCCCGGCTGTCCGGACACTTCCTGGACGTCGTCGCCGGACTGCCCACCCTCAAGGTCTTCGGCCGCGCCAAGGCCCAGGCCGCGTCGATCCGCGCCATCACCGCCGACTACCGGCGGGCCACGCTGCGCACCCTGCGGCTGGCCTTCCTGTCCTCCTTCGCGCTCGAACTGCTCTCCACCGTGTCGGTCGCCCTCGTCGCGGTCGGCATCGGTATGCGGCTGGTCCACGGCGAGCTGGACCTCTATACAGGGCTGGTGGTGCTCGTCCTCGCCCCCGAGGCGTATCTGCCGCTGCGGCAGGTGGGCGCGCAGTACCACGCGGCGGCGGAAGGGCTGACCGCCGCGGACGAGGTCTTCGCGGTCCTCGAACGGGAGCCCAGGGCCACCGGCGCCGAGCCCGCCCCGGACGCCCGGGGCGCCGCGCTGAGCGTGGCGGGTCTGGTGGTCCGCCACCCGGGCCGCGCCGAGCCGTCCCTGGCCGAGACCTCGTTCGAGATCGCGCCGGGCGAGACGGTGGCCGTCGTCGGCCCCAGCGGGGCGGGCAAGACCACGCTGCTGAACGCCCTGCTGGGATTCGCCGAGCCGGCCGCGGGCCGGGTGCTGGTCGCGGGCCGGGACCTGGCGTCGCTCGACCTCGACAGCTGGCGCGGCCAGGTCGCCTGGGTGCCCCAGCGCCCGTATCTGTTCGCCGGGACGGTCGCCGAGAACGTACGGCTGGCGCGGCCGGACGCCGATGACACCGCCGTACGGGCCGCGCTGCGGGATGCGGGCGCGCTCGGCTTCGTCGACGCGCTGCCGCACGGGGCCGACACCCGCCTCGGCGAGATGGGCGCGGGCTTGTCCGCGGGGCAGCGGCAGCGGATCGCGCTGGCGCGCGCGTTCCTGGCCGACCGGCCGGTGCTGCTGCTCGACGAGCCGACCGCGGGCCTGGACGGGGAGACGGAGGCGGCGGTCGTCGAGGCGGTACGGCGGCTGGCCGAGGGCCGTACGGTCCTCCTGGTCGTCCACCGCCCGGCGCTGCTGCCCCTCGCCGACCATGTGGTGCGGCTGCCAGGACCCACAGCCGCGCCCCCGGTCGCGGCGGCCCCGAGCACCGTCCCGGCGGACGGCGCGCACCAGGGCACCGACCGTGAAGCCCCCGACTCCCCGTCTGCGTACGAGGAGCACCACGTATCGGAGCGCCGCTCGCCGCTGGCCTGGGTGCGGGAGTCGGGGCGGGCCTGGCGGGGGCGGTTCGGGCTCGCGCTGCTGCTCGGGACCCTCGCGCTGGGCAGCGCCGTCGGGCTGATGGCCGTCTCCGGATGGCTGATCTCCCGCGCGTCACAGCAGCCCCCCGTGCTCTATCTGATGGTCGCGGTCACCGCGACCCGCGCGTTCGGGATCGGCCGGGCCGTCTTCCGCTACGCCGAGCGCCTGGTCTCGCACGACGCCGTGCTGCGGGTGCTGGCCGAGCTGCGGGTCGCGGTGTACCGCAGGCTGGAGCGGCTGGCGCCGGTCGGGCTGAAGGACACCCGGCGCGGCGATCTGCTCTCCCGGCTGGTCGCCGACGTGGACGCCCTTCAGGACTACTTCCTGCGCTGGCTGCTGCCCGTCGGCGCCGCGCTGGCCGTGGGCGTGGCCTCCGTCGGCTTCACCGGCTGGCTGCTGCCGGAGGCGGGCGCCGTGCTGGCGGCCGGACTTCTGCTGGCGGGGGTCGTGGCGCCCCTTGTCTCCGGGGCGGTGGCCCGCCATGCGGAGCGCCGGCTGGCTCCGGCGCGCGGCGCGCTGTCGGCCCAGGTCGTCGATTTGCTCACCGGCACCGCCGAGTTGACCGTCGCCGGTGCGCTGCCGCGCCGGCTGGACGAGGTGCGCCGCGCCGACGGCAACCTCACCCGGATCGCCCGGCGGGGCGCGGCCGCCACTGGCGTGGGCGCCGGACTGTCCGCGCTGGCCTGCGGGCTGACCGTGGCCGCCGCGGCGCTCGTCGGTGTGCGGGCGGTGGCCGACGGCCGGCTCCACGGGGTCTGGCTGGCCGTCGTGGTGCTCATGCCGCTCGCCGCGTTCGAGGCGGTCGCGGGGCTGCCGCTGGCCGTGCAGCACCGCCAGCGGGTGCGGCGGGCCGCGCGGCGGGTGTGCCACGTGGCTGACGGGGCGGACGGGGCGCCGGAACAGGGCTCGGCCGGGCCGGCCCCGGCGGCCACGGAGACCCCGCAAGGGGCGTATCCACTGGTGCTGAGCGGGATCTCGGCCCGGTATCCGGGCCGGTCCGAAACCGCCCTGAACGGGTTCGACCTGGAGCTGCGCCCGGGCCGCCGGATCGCCGTCGTCGGCCCGTCCGGCTCGGGCAAGACCACCCTCGCCCACGTACTGCTCCGCTTCCTGGACCCGCGGACGGGCACGTACACCCTCGCGGGCCACGACACCGCGGCCATGGACCCCGACGCGGTACGGCGGTTGGTGGGGCTGTGCGCCCAGGACGCGCATATCTTCGACAGCTCGCTGCGCGAGAACCTTCGCCTGGCCCGCACCGGCGCGAGCGACGGCGAACTGCGCGAGGCGCTGGCCGCGGCCCGGCTGCTGGAGTGGGTGGACGGGCTGCCCGACGGCCTGGACACGCTGGTCGGCGAGTCGGGCGCGCGACTGTCCGGCGGGCAGCGCCAGCGGCTCGCCCTGGCCCGCGCGCTGCTCGCGGACTTCCCGGTGCTGGTGCTCGACGAGCCCGCCGAGCACCTGGATCTGCCGACGGCCGACGCGCTGACGGCCGATCTGCTGTCCGCCACACGGGGGCGTACGACCGTGCTGATCACCCATCGGCTGGCTGGTCTGGAGGCGGTCGACGAGGTCGTCGTGCTGGACAGGGGCCGGGCCGTGCAGCACGGTCCGTACGCCCAACTCGCCGCAGAGGATGGCGCATTCCGGCGGATGCTGGAGCGCGAGGCCGGGGAGGGCCGTGCCCTGGCGGCGGCTGCTTCCCCGGTGGGGGCCGCGGCGAGCGTCAGGTGACTTTTCCCGGCGGAGGGTTTACGCGGCGGCCTCGACGGACCGGATGAGGCCCTGGCCGACCGGGAGTTAGCCCGGTCAGGGCAACTCCTCACCTGGGCGGGGCAACTATCGCTGCGTCAGCATGCGGACTCCCTTAACGGGCAGTGGGATGAGCTTCGCGGGCCGCTTGGTCAGCTTGTCAGCTTTTCCCTCTTATCGTCCCATCGCACTCCGCGACAGTCGTTGGCCCGACGCGGGGAAGGAAGTCATCACGTGAACAGCCAGAGCGCAACCTCCAAACGATCCCGGACGCGCTACCGGGCCGTCTTGGCCGCCGCAGTGAGCGCGGTGGCCCTGAGCAGCCAGTTGCTGACCGCGGCCCCCGCCGCCATCGCGGACGAGAGCCCCCTGGACGGTCGCCCCAATCCGCCCAGACCGCCGCAGTACCCCACCGTCCTGCACGGGGTGCGGGAGTTCACCGCGAGCGGGAACTTCACGCCTCCCCCGGGCGTGACCTCGGTGCACGTCCAGGCCTGGGGTGCCGGTGGCGGCGGTGGTGGCGGCGGTGGCGGCGCCACCCCGACCGGTACCGGTGTCGGCGGCAACGGCGGTGGCGGCGGCGCCGGTGGCTTCACCTGGTGCGTCATCCCGGTCCAGGCCCTGCAGAGCTACACGGTGAACCTGGGCACCGCCGGCACCTCCGGTACTGCCGGGCCCGTCGGTGTCAACGGCGGCAATGGCGGCAACGGCGGCACCACGAGCGTGATCGCTCCCAGCAGCACCACTCTCCTCAGCGCCACTGGCGGCGTCGGTGGCCTCCACGGCAATGCCGGGGCGGGCGCCACCAACGGCGCCGACGGTGCGGGTGGCGCCGGCGGTACGGGCTCGTGCACCACGGGCGGTGTGAGCCGGACCGGTGACAGCGGGCAGACCGGAGACGGGGGCGGCGAAGAGGTCGACGGCATCGTCGATCCGCCCGGGATCCGGGGCGAAGGCGGCGACGGCGGCCTGGGTGGCGCGGCCAATTCGCCCGGCACGGCGGGCGGCGTCGGTGGCGCCGGATACGTCGTCTTCTTCTGGTAAACCGATTCGGTCGCACCGATTCCGAGGTTGCGGAACCGTCCTCCGGCCACCCGGCCGGGGGGCGGCCCGCCCCCTGCCCCCCGCCGCCCCCGAGTGCCTCAGCCCTCCTGGATCTCCGCCAGGATCCGCTCGATGACGGCAGCGACGCCGTCCTCCTCGTTGCTCGCGGTGTGGCCGGTGGTCGACGCCAGCACCTGCGGGTGGGCGTTGGCCATCGCGTACGAGGTGCCCGCCCAGGCCAGCATGTCCAGGTCGTTGGGCATATCGCCGAACGCCACGACCTCCTCGGGGGCGATGCCCCGGCGGGCGCAGCACCGGGCCAGGGTGCTGGCCTTGCTCACCCCGAGCCCGCTGATCTCCAGCAGGGCGGTCGGGCTGGAGCGGGTGAAGTCGCCGTGTGCCCCCGCCACCGCGCGGCCCAGCTCCCAAAAGGCGTCGGGCGCCATGGCGGGGTGGTGGGCGAGCAGTTTGAGGACCGGCGTGCCGCCGCATTCGCCGTCTTCGTCCAGCAGCTTCTCGGCGGCGGCGATGATCGCGCTCGGGTCGCGGTGGAAGGGCGGGTAGTCCGGTTCGTATGCGATGCCCTCGGTGCGCTCGACCGCGAAGGAGGTGCCGGGGGCCGCGCCGCGCAGCGCCTCCACGATGGCCAGCGCCCGGTCCACGGGCAGCGGGCGCGCGTCGAGCAGCCGGCCGCCGTCGTGCAGATCGACGACGGCCGCGCCGTTGGCGCAGATGGCCAGGCCATGGCCGTGCACATGTTCGCTGACCACGCCCATCCAGCGGGCCGGCCGGCCGGTGACGAAGAACACCTCGATACCCGCCCGCTCCGCCGCGGCGAGGGCGGCGACGGTGCGGTCCGAGACCGTTTTGTCATTGCGCAACAGGGTGCCGTCGAGGTCGGTGGCGATCAGCCGGGGTCGGGGTTTGGTGGAGTGGGATCTGCCTGCGGCCGGGGTCTCGGACTGCTCGGTTGCTGGAGTCACGGCAACCATCCTCCCGCATATGCCGCGCACGAGTGCCTTCAGGCTGGCCCAGGTCCTGTCCGGGGATTGTTCGAGGATGGCCCGGAGAGGACCTAGGCTCGATGGCATGCGACTGAGCACCGTGATCCTTCCCGTACGCCGCTGGTCCGAGGGCGGCCGCCAGGTGTGGCAGCGCGCCGAGGAGCTGGGTTTCCACGCCGCGTACACCTATGACCACCTGTCGTGGCGCAGCTTCCGTGACGGACCCTGGTTCGGGGCGGTCCCGACCCTCACGGCGGCGGCCGCGGCGACGTCCCGGCTGCGGCTCGGCACCCTGGTCACCTCCCCGAACTTCCGCCACCCCGTCACGCTGGCCAAGGAGCTGATCTCCCTGGACGACATCTCCGGCGGCCGGATCACCCTGGGTATCGGGGCGGGCGGCTCCGGTTTCGACGCGACGGCGCTGCTGACCGGCGACGAGGAGGCGTGGACGCCGCGTGAGCGGGCCGACCGTTTCGGTGAGTTCGTATCGCTGCTCGACCGGCTGCTGACCGAGGACGCGGTGACCCATGAGGGCCGGCATTACAGCGCGCGTGAGGTGCGCAACATCCCCGGCTGCGTCCAGCGGCCCCGGCTGCCCTTCGCCGTCGCCGCCACCGGCCCGCGCGGGCTGCGGCTCGCGGCGCGGCACGGGCAGGCGTGGGTGACCACGGGCGACCCGAAGATCTACGAGACGGGGACGCCGGCCGAGTCGGTGGCCGCCATCGGGCGCCAGATCGACCGGCTGGGCGAGGCGTGCGCCGAGGCCGGGCGGGACGTGGCGGGGCTGGACAAGGTCCTGCTCACCGGCTTCACCCCCGATCCGAAGCGGCCGCTCTCCTCCGTCGACGCGTTCGTCGACTTCGCCGGGGAGCACGCACGGCTGGGCATCGACGAGATCGTGCTGCACTGGCCGATCCCCGATTCGGTCTTCGCGGCGGATCTCGCGGTCTTCGAGAAGATCGCCACGGACGGTCTGGCGCAGCTCGACGGGTAGCCGGGGGCGGCTGCCGGGCGCGCCGCAATCCTGATCCCGCAACTCCAAATAGTGCAAATGGTTCAAAAGCCTTCACTCCTATGTGACCGGTTTTGCCGGGGCGAGGCGGGTTTACTCCGACAAGACGGCTATAGGGAGCAGAATCGGGTGTAGAGATTCCGGCCACCACTGTTGCTGGGAGGCACCCATGCCACGCACCCGATACGCCCCCGACCGGGGGCTGACCGCCCGCATGGTGACCACGATGTTCTTCATCGGTCTGCTCTACGTGGTCTTCGTCGGCGTGCTGCTGGCCCTGCTGCGCGGGGCCTGGCCGCTGATCCTGCTGATCGCGGGCGGGCTGTTCGTGGCGCAGTTCTGGTTCAGCGACCGGATCGCGGCGTTCTCCATGGGCGCCCGGGAGGTCACCCCCGAGCAGGCGCCCGAGCTGCACGGCGCGGTCGACCGGCTGTGCGCGCTCGCCGATATGCCCAAGCCGAAGGTGGCCATCGCCGACTCCGATGTGCCCAACGCCTTCGCGACCGGCCGCAACCAGCGCAACTCGATGGTCTGCGCGACGACAGGGCTGCTGCGCCGACTGGATCCGGAGGAACTGGAGGGCGTGCTCGCGCACGAGCTGTCACATGTCGCTCACCGGGATGTGGCGGTCATGACCATAGCCTCGTTCCTGGGCGTCCTGGCGGGCATCATGACCCGCGTCGCCCTGTGGGGCGGCCTGAGCAGCCGTAACAGCCGGGACTCCAATACCGCCATCGCGGTGCTGATCATCCCGCTGGTGAGCGCCGTGGTCTACGCGATCAGCTTCCTGCTCACCCGGCTGCTCTCCCGCTACCGGGAGCTGAGCGCCGACCGCGCCGGCGCCCTGCTGACCGGCCGCCCCTCGGCGCTGGCTGCCGCGCTGACCAAGGTGACCGGGCAGATAGCCCGAATACCCACCCGCGACCTGCGCCGGGCGGAGCCGTTCAACGCCTTCTACTTCGCCCCGGCGCTCAGCGGGCAGAGCCTGAGCCGGCTGCTGTCCTCGCACCCCACGCTGGAGCAGCGGCTGGACCAGCTGTCCCGCATCTCCGCGCAGCTCGGCCGGGCGGAGAGGAGCTGAGGAACCATGGGGTTCTGGGACGCCGTCCTCGGCCGCAGCAAGCCCGTACGACCCGATCTCGACCAGCTCTTCGCGCTGCCATCGGCCGCGGTGACGCTGGAGGCGGGGGCGGGGTTCACCCCCACGGGTCTTGGCTCGGTGTGCTTCGCGAGCGTCGAGGGCGGCGCCTTCGACCGGCTCCAGGAGGAGGTACGGGCCCTGCTGGACGCGGACACCGAACGCGGCGGGGTGCCCGTCGAGTTCAGCCGCGACGAGTACGGCTACACCTGGCTGCTGGCCCGGCAGCCACGGGACGATCTGGCGGCCCTGGTGAGCGATCTGCACGCGGTCAACACCCTGCTCCAGGACGCCGGCTTCGGCCCGCAGCTGCTGTGCTCCCTGGTCGGCTTCCGGGACGCGGAGGCTCGGCCGCTCGCGCTGGTGTATCTGTACAAGCGCGGCACGTTCTACCCCTTCGCCCCGCTGCCCGCCCGCGGCGAGAAGCGCGACAACGCGCTCGAGCTCCAGGTGCGCGGGCTGCTCGGCGACGACCTACGGGTCGAGGAGGACCTGAGCCGCTGGTTCCCGGTATGGGGCGCGCCCGGTATGGCCGGCTGAGTGCCCTTGGGGCTTGCCTCTGCGGGCGGGTGTCAGATGACGCGCGTCTTGGCGAAGGCGACGAATGACGCCCAGGCGGCGGCCTCGAATATGAGCGCCGGGCCGTCGGGGGTCTTGGAGTCCCGGACGGGGACCAGTCCGGAGGTGGCGATGTTCGGCGCCCACTCGACGCACTGAGCCCCTCCGTTGCCGGAGAACGAGGACTTGGCCCACCGAGCACCGGTGAGGTCAGGGGTTGCGCTCATCAGGAAGTGCCTCCAAAACGGACCGGATGAACCCCGCCGACTGCTCGGGGGACAGCGCCGAAGCGCTCAGCAGATCGTAGGCCCGGATGCGGGCCCGGACCTCTTCCTTTTCTTCGACGAGTGTCCCAGTTGTCGTGGCCTCTTCATAGGCTACGGGAGAGTCGTCGTCGAGCGTCAGCAGGGACAACGCTCCGCCTGCAAGGGCATGGCCTCCGTGCTCGAAGGGAAGCACCTGCACGAAAGACGCAGGAGTCAGCGCCAACGCGGTTAACCGGCTGAGCTGTTCCCTCATCACGGCCCAGTTGCCGTACCGACGCCGTAGAACGCCTTCATCCAAGATCGCCGCGTAGTGAGGCTGGGGTTCCTTCGCGAGTAGGTCCTGACGGCTGAGCCGGGCCGTGAGCAGTTGCCCAACCTCATCGTCGGAGGCGTCCGGCAGGTGTACACGGAACTGTGCTTCGGCGTACGCCGGAGTCTGTAGCAGGCCGGGAACGATCTGAGGTGAGTACTCCCTGATCCGGATAGCTCGGGCCTCCAGCTCCATGCGTCGTCGGAACTTGTCCGGGTGGATCTCTTTGCGAGCGAGGGCGTACAGCTTTCCGAAGATGCCATCCGTACCGAACGCCACGTCGAGCATGGCTGGCAGCTCCGGCGGAATCATGGATTCTGCCGTCTCGAAGCGCGCCAGCGAACTCTTGCTGAACCTGGTGACCTCGGCCAGGGCCTCAAGGGACATCCCTGCCGCTTCGCGCAATCGGCGCATCTCCGAACCGAACAGGTGGCGGGCGGAGCGATCTGGTGTCAGTGCGCGTGGCCGAGCTGGCATCGAGCAACCTCATTTTCCCGATGGGCCGGTTGGGACATCAATGACTTCAGATCGTACGCGCGGGGCGACAGGCTGTGACCACGCAAGGTGACTACTGGTCACGAGCAGGAGTGCCAGAGGAAAGAAGGCCCCCTGATGATGGTTCCCCCCGAACAGATCATCGACTCCGCGTCACAGGACGCACATCGGCCGCTCGAATTGCTGCGAGCGGGGTGGAGGTCGGTGAAGCGCCGCATGGTGAGCGCGACCGGAGGACTGCTGCGGCGTGCGCGGCACGTCCTCGCGACCGACCAGGGTCGGCATAGCGCCGTACACATGGCAGCTCGCCCGGTCCACACTCCCGCACCGCCGCCTCCGATGCCCGTCGCCGTCGAGCCCTCCGCGCCCTCATCTGTCCTGTACGAGGACCCGCCCACGCTCCCCCTCCCGCGCATCCCGGCTGCTGAGCGGTTCCCGATTGTCTGGGACGTCGACCCTGTGGGGTTGTACGTCGTCGAGTGCGAGCGTGAGCGGGCGTTGGGGATGGCGCGATGAGCGCGGGGACACCTCCGCAGGAGACGCCGGAGGGTTCCAGGCCGCGCCCGACTCTCAAGGAGTTGGAGCAGCGTGCGGAGGCTTTGGCCAAGGCGATCCGTAAGCATCTGGAACGGGGGAGGCGGCGTTGAGGTCGGTGATGGCGCGGGACATGACCGCTGGGACTCGGGTCTGCGGGAAGTGCATGGGGTACACCGCGTTGCGCGAGAAGGCCAAGCAGGACGGGGATTACGGCCAGGCGACGGCATACGAGATCTTGCGCCGCCGTCACCCGTCCCACGAAACGCCGGGCCGTACCGCCCGTTGGGGGCTGCCCGTATGAGCCGGCCGACGCCGTACAAGGGCCCAAGGGTGGGCCAGGAAGCGTACGACGCTGCCACGGGGCGCGTCGGCGTCCTCCAGGACGTCTGTCACGTTGACGATCTCATCTTCGACCACAGGATGCCGGGGCCCCGCGTAGCGTTCCTGCGTCCGGCCGAAGGTGGGCGGGAGTGGATGACCGACGCCGGAAACGTCAAGTCTCCGCAGGAGGCGAAGGAACATCCCGCTGTCTGCGACGAACCGCGGTGGGAGTGACGTCGGCAGAGGCCCCTGTCTCGTCCGGCCGTAGAGGCCGGGCGGACAGGTGGCGGCCTGGAGGCGCTCTGGCCGGCTCCCATCCCGGCTCGGACACCATGCTGCTTCCCGCCACGTCTGTCTGCGCGGCCACTCGCGCCGCCGCCTCCATGGTTAAGTCCACCCCGACGCGAACCCCCAGGTCCCCCCGTGCGCCACCTGCACCACACACCAGGTCCGTGGGGTGCGACGACCCTGCGGGGCTACCCAACCCGCAGCCGTCAGGCTGGCTGCGCACCGCTGGCAAGTCAGCGGTCTTACAGTTCGATAGGTCGGTAGGCAAGCGCCTTGTCCACAACCTCTTGTGCGGTGAGTGGTGGATCCGAATAGTAAATCAGGTTCAGTACGCGAGGGTGTGGGACGTTCTCCTCAAGGAGGCGAACGAGGGCGTCGTGCTCGCTTTCCGTGCCTTCTCCAGCCATAACTCTTTCGACTAGATTCACCAGCTCGTCTCGTGTCATTTCGCCTCCTTGTGAAATCCTGCCTGCGTTGGCCGGTAAGCTAAACTACCCCTGGTGATATCCGGGGTCCAGTACTTCCTTATGGTACCGCGGCGTGGTCACGATGATGTTGTCAAGATCGTAGACCCCACCGCCGCGCTGAATGGGAGTCGCGTGATGAAGGACGTATTTCTTATTCCCGCCGACGCTCTGCTCATCTACCGCAAACGGCGCCTTCCCTTGTGATATGAGTGCCTGATTTGAAGGGCTGAACTGCGAAGCGAGCGAAGGATCCTTGGACACCTCAGTCCAGAATGCCTCTCGGAACTGACCAAAGTTGTCGAAATGTCTTCCTTGAAGGGCTTGAGCGACCTGGCCGGGTATCCTTCCAGCATTTCCTGCACTTCCCCTGAGCCAATCCCCGTCAACGTCTCTAAGGCGCGATCCTCCTGTTACGGCACCTGGACTGTTTCTGAGCTCAGTTGCTGTCTTCGAAGATCCGAAGCATGACTGCAACCCCAACGGGTCCAGCCATTCCATAGGATTAGCGACATATAGGTGATGGTGAGGTGCAGGTTCGAGACCAAGCGGGTCTGGTGAGGTGTAGCGGGCGGTTTCGGGGTCGTAGTGGCGGAAGTAGTTGTAGTGGAGGCCGGTTTCGGGGTCGGCGTATTGGCCGGGGAAGCGGAGGGGGCAGTCGACCGTGCTGGGTGGGGTGGGGAGTGGGGTGCCCCAGAGGGTGGTGCGGTGTTGCCAGGCGAGGGTGCCGTTGGGGGTGACCAGTTCGGTGGGGGTGCCGACCAGGTCGGTGATGATGGCGTGGAAGCGGGCGTCGTACTCCGACTGGGGGGTGGTGTCCGTCAGATGGAGGTTTGAGGGCGTCTTCCTCAGAGCGTCACGCGACGCGTGCTGCTCGGTTTGGGATATGGGGCGGTGGGTTCCTGGGGCGTAGTCCCAGGTTGTTACCACCCCGTCCATTGCCGTTTGTTCGGCCAGGCGGGTGCCGTCCCAGGTGAAGTTGATTCGGTCGGCGGCTGTGCCGTCCTCGGCGAGGCGTTGTTTGGTGGTGCGGCGGCCCAGGGGGTCGTACGTGTAGGTCCACTCCTCGCCGGTGGGGGTGGTGGCCTTGGTGAGGCGGTCTTCCGCGTTCCAGGTGTAGGTCCAGGTGCGGGTCTGGCCGTTGAGGAGTTTGCGGGTGCGGCGGACGAGCCGGCCTTGGGCGTCGTGTTCGTAGGTGGTGCGGCCGGCGCGGTGGATGATCGTGCCGGTGAACTGGCGGTCGCCGGGGGCCTCGTGGTCGGGGGCGGTGGCGTGGGTGAGGTTGCCCGCGCTGTCGTAGGTGTAGGTCTCGGTCCAGCCGTGGGCGTGGACCGCCCTGACGCGGCCGACCGGGTCGAGGTCGAAGCGGCGGGTGCCGGAGGTCAGCTCGCGGATTTCGGTGAGGTGGTCGTCCGGGCGGTAGGCGTACTCCCGGTGCTGCAGCAGCGTCGACGTGTCGCCGTGGGTGAGGGACTGGGTCGTCAGGCGGTCCAGGGCGTCCCAGGTCTGAGTGAGCGCCACGTCGTCGCCGAGTGTGCGTGCTGTCTCGCGGCCCGCCGCGTCGTAGGCGAAGTGCAGCGCGTTGTCCGCCGTGGTGAGCGTCGTGGGGCGGCCCGTCGCGTCGTATGCCCATTCCGAGCGCAGGCCGCTCGGGGTGATCCGGCCGGTGCGGTTGCCCGCCTGGTTGTAGCCGTACGCGGTGGTCTTGTCGTTGACGGTCTCGGTTAGGACCCTGCCCTGGGCGTCGTATGTGCGGTGCAGCTCCGCATCCGGGTTCGCCGCCTGTGTCAGGCGGCCCGTCGCGTCATACGCAAACGTCGTCTCCGTGCCATCCGCCGTTCGCGACGCGATCGTGCGGCCCAACGTGTCTCGGGTGTACGTGAGGATTTCGCCTGCGCCGTTCTCCCGGGATATCAGGCGGCCTGCCGCGTCGTGCGCGTACCTGAGGGTGCGGTCGTTGAAGTCTGTTTCGGAGGTGAGATGGCCCGCCCCGTCATAGGTGTACGTCCACGTCCGGCCCTGGGGGTTGGTGACCGCCGTCAGGCGTAGCTCGGTGTCGTAGGCGAAGGCGTACGTTGCCCCGTCGGGGTCCGTGCGCGTCGCGGGAAGGTCGAAGTGGGTGTGGGTGTGGCGGGTGGTGTTCCCCGCCGGGTCGGTGTGTTCGACGAGGTTGCCCTCGGCGTCCCAGGTCCAGGTCTCGCGAGAGCCGTCAGGCCGGGTGCGCCAGGAGGGCTTGCCTTCGATGGTCCAGCCCTGGCGGGTGGCATGGCCCAGAGGGTCGGTGATGCGGGTGATACGGCCGTGGGTGCCGCGGCGGACGGTGGTCGTGTTGCCCAGGGCGTCGGTGACCTCGACCGGCAGGCCCGCCTCGTTGCACACCACACTCGTGGTGTGGCCGAGTGGGTCGGTGACGGTGGTCAGGTTGCCTGTGTCTTCGTAGGTGTAGTGGGTCTCCGCGCCTGTGGGGTCCGTTGTCCGGGTGCGGTTGCCTCGGTCGTCGTACGCGTGGCGCCACACCGCGCCGTCGGGTTCCCTGACTTCCAGTGGCTGGCCGTGCTCGTTGTACGTAGCCGTGGCCGCCGTACCGTCCGGGCGGTCCACACGTATGAGGTTGCCGGTGTCGTCGTACGCGTAGCGCGTGGTGTGGCCCAGCGGGTCGGTCACCGACAGCGGGAGGCGGCCCGTCTCCGGGTCCCATTCGGTGCGGGTGGTGTGGCCCAGGGCGTCGGTGCGGGCCACCGTTCGGTACGACTCGTTGAAGACGTACGTGATCTGGTGGCCGAGCGAGTCGGTGTAGATGGTGGTGCGGGTCGCCTCGTTGTAATGGAAGCGGCCGGTCATCATGTTGTCCGAGCCGATGGTGCGCAGCACGCGGCCTCGGTGGTCGTAGACGTATCCGAAGCTGGTGCCGTTGCGGTCGGTCCAGGATGTGATGCGGTGCTGGTCGTCGTAGGTGAACCGCATCGGTTCTTCGGCGGAGTTGAAGACCTCGGTCAGGTCGCCCGCGCCGTTGTAGCCGAAGGAGACCAGGGTGGTGCCCGTCTCGGCGTCTCCGACGCCCAGCAGGCGCAGCGCGGTGATGCGCAGCAACTCCGGGTCCGTGTCGACCGCGATGCGATAGCCCCCGGAATGCACCACCTCCAGCGGGGTGCCGTCCGCGTCATAGGTGAAGGTGATGGACCGGCCGTTGCGGTCCTCGATCATCTGGAGGGGGAGCTCGTTGCCTTCGCCCCCCAAGGGTGTGAAGTGCAGAGTGCGGCCCTGCTCGGGGATCTCGATCCGCATCGTGCCGCCCGCCGTGCCGTCCCAGCGCAGCGGCCAGCGCGGACCCCGCACCGGGTAGGTGTCCTCCTCGGGATGGGGGACCCCGTAGCGCAGCACCATGCCCTCGGGCGCTACGAACACGATCCCTTCCGCGTCCAGCTCCAGCCGCTGGTCGAGGGTGGCGGACCAGGTGCGGCCGAACCATCCTCCGCAGGTGTGACCGGAGACGAAGGTACGCTCCAGGACCAGCGGCAGCGCCCCCGGCAGGGACACGTCCGTGGCCGACATGAGCATCTCGCCGGTCGCCACGTCAACCGGGTCGGTTTCGCAGTCCTTCTCGACCCCGCACTTGTCCGTGCCCTTGTCGTTCGCTCGGTCGGACGCCTCGCCGTCCCGGCCCAGCTCCTTCTTACGGGCCGCCAGCCGCTCGGCAGGGGACTTGCCGACGTTCCTCAGCTCCTTGCGCAGCACGCTCGAACCGCCCGTGGCCACGGCGAGCAGCAGCGACGGGGTGATCTCGCCGGCCGCGCGGATCGGGTCCTTGGACCACATGTCCCAGTTGGTGGCCGCCTTCACGAACTCTTTCGGGTGCTCCGCCGCGTACGCCGCGCCGTCCAGCATGCCGGCCAGCAGCATCGAGAACCCTGCGCCGTCGCCTTCGAGGAGCGAGGCGGGGATGCTGCCAAGGTCGAGGATGGCGTAGTGGGCCTTCCACAGCCCGTCCTTGAGGCTTTCCCCGGCCTTCTGCCAGTTGCTCGGCTTGTTCGGGGCCTTCTCCGTCGCCTTGTCGATCTTCTTCTTCGACGCGTCGACGACCAGCTGCAACTCGGCGACCAGCTTGTCCAGCCGACCGACACAGTCCTCCATAGCGGAGATGCCCGGATCGGTCTCCGCGGGCTTCTCCGGCAGCTGCTCGTCGCCGCGCGTCACCGCGTCGTTGTAGGTCTCGACCTTCTTGTTGTGCGCCTTGGACGCCGCGCGCGCCGCGTCCGCGTCCTCGATGATCGGCTCGCAGCGCTTCTGTACGGAGCGCAGCTTGGTGGCGTACGACGCCAGCGCACTCGCCACGTGCGTGAACTGGTCGTGGCCCGAGGTCAGTTCTCTCGGCAGCCGGTCGACGGCCTTCCTGAACTCACCCGCCCCCCTGCCCTGCCAATCCTTCAGGTCCGCCAGCCGCAGCTTGTCCTTGCCGTCCTGGAAGGCGCCCGCATACGCGCGTAGCTCCAACACCAGGTCATCGACGTCATCGGGATTGCCGGGGATCAGGTCCTTGGGCTTCGCGCCCGCCGGTATCCGTATCTGCGGGGGCCGCACCGCATCCGGATCCGCCATCAGGACTCATCCTCGTACCCGGCCAGCGCCTGACGCGCGAACTTCGCCAACGCCTTGTTCCCCGGGCGCTCTTCCATCTCCGGCGCGCCCACGTGCTCCCAGGACCACTTGCCCGCCGCGCCGCTCGGCAGCTTGGCCATGTTCGCGTCCGAGGGCCAGAAGTCCTTCACCCGCATCAGGTCCGCCAGCATGTACCCGGCCACCGCCTCGTACAGCCGCTCCACCACCACATCCGCATGGTCCGCGAGCTCGCCCATGCCGAACCCCCACTCCTTGACGAACGCCTTGCCCGACTCCAGGAGATCGGGCGCCCCGCAGTGCTGGAGATAGGCCGTCAGCTTCTCCTGGTTGTTCTTGACCGCCCGGGCCCCGACCACCGACTCCTCCAGCGGGCCGATCTGAGCCTTCACCGCGGCGATCTCGATCTTGTAGCCGTCGGCGCCCTCGTTGCCGCCGTACTTGCCGTCCGGGCCACCCTCGCTGGGGGCCCGGTTTGCGTTCCGCGCGTCAGGATCCGCCATCGTCAGCCCCCTCGTCCCGGCCCTGGTCCTCGCCCTCGTCCTCTGCCTCGCGCAGTGTCTGCGCGTCCAGCAGGAACGGGTGCTTGCCCAGTGGGTCCACCAACGCCCGTACGCCCTCGGGCAACAGGCCCACCAGGTCCTCGGCCGTCGTGGAGGCCCATCCGCACGCCCCCGCGAAACGCGCAAGGCCCTCGATCGAGGTGAAGACCGGCACGAGAGGGCCGGCCTCCGCTGTCTCCGAGACCAGGAACCCCGGGTTCTCCGGGCGCTGGAAGTACAGCCGAGCCCCGCGCAGCGCCGCCCATTTCTCCCGCTCCGACATCTGCGCGGCGGTCTCCTGGCGTACCAGGTCGGCCAGGCTTGATTTACCGACTTGACCAGGCGGTCTGGTGTTCCCTCCCCCAAACATGGTGGCTATCTTCACACAGGTGACCGACACCTTGGGTGACTGACACGCACCTCTTCGCAATCACTCCATGAGTTACCCGTGCGCGGCGTGCCGTCCGCCCCGTCGTCCACCGAGCCTGCCCCTGCGCCGCGCCACCGGCACCGCCAAGCCGGCCAGCAGTCCGACGGCCAGCAGCCCTACGGCCAGCGCGTACGGCCACCAGCCGGGTCCGCTGTCGTCGGCGGAGCTCGCGTTCTCCGTCGTGATCTTCGCCGCCGCACCGGGGGAGCCCTCGTCGGCATGGGCGCTCGCGGACGCGCGGGCGGGGGCGGTGGCGGTCAGTACCACGTCGTTGCCGTCCCCGCCCCGGTAGCTGATCCGGTACGTGGTGCCGCCGAGCTTCACCTCGGCCCCCTCACGGAGACCGGTGAACGCGCCCGTGGTCTTGGCGCCGCCCTTGTGGTCCAAGACGCGGATCTTCCGCGGCGGCTCGGCCCCGACGCCCGAAACGTCGAGCTCTCCGGCCAGCCCGACCTTGCCCGACACCGACAACGGCCGGTCGCGCAAGGCCAGTCGCCCCTTCGCGCTCTGCGTGTAGTCGCCGGTCACGGCGAGGCCGCCGGTGACCTCGCCCTGGTTGGTCACCGAGCCCTTCACCGTGCCCTTGCCGGACAACGAGGTCGCCACCCGCAGGCCCGTCGTGCCCACGTCCAGCTTCGCCCCCGCCGAAGTGAGGCGGATCGCCTTGCTGCGGGCGAGGGTCGCCCCGGAGCGCAGCGCCAGCGTGCCCTTTTTGACCGTCGTCGTCCCCGTGTACGTCACCGCGCTGCCCGTCAGGGTCGTCGTCGCGGCACCCGCCTGGGTGAGCGATCCGGTTCCGCCGATCCGGGACAGGGTGGCGGACTTGACCGTGTTGTTCAGCACCAGAGAGCCGTTGTTGACGACCTTGTAGAGGTCGCCCTTGGTGTAGAGCCCGCCGTCGCCGCCCCGCTTGCCACTGCCGAGACGCAGTACGGCGCCTTTCTCGACGGTCGTTGAGCCGTTGTAGTACTGGACGGCGGCGAAGGTGACGTCGTTGCCCTTCGTCCCCTTGATGACGAGGTCGCCCGCGCCGGGCGCGGAGAGCGTGTCGTGGAAGCGACCCCCGCCGATGGGGGCGCCCAGCGTCACCGGGCCGTTGTAGTCGAAGGTGAGCAGGGAACGGGAACGGGCCGCCAGCAGATTGATGTAGACGGTGTCGGCGGTGCCCGGCATGAAGATCTTGTTCGTGGTGCCGTCGCCCCACTGGACGTTGGCGCCCTTGATGTTGGTGCCGCGCTTGTTGACGTTCTTCCGCGCGGGCGTCCAGTTCAGGGCGGGGTCACTGAGCGAGGGGTCGGAGTCGCCGCCCTGGTCCGACCAGCTGTACTGGCCGGTCAGGATGACCTTGCTCCCCGGCCGGGACTGGACGTTGATATCGCTGCCGTACTCACGCTGGTAGAAGTCCATGCCCATGGTGACGGTCTGTCCCAGCGGAGTGTCCACGGTCCAGGTGCCCTGGTTGAGGACCTTGCGGACGGACCGCAGCGACGTCGCGTACTCCGGCCGGCCCGCGTTCACCTGCGTACCGTTGTCGATCACCCCGGAGAAGGGGTGCGTGCCCGACAGGTCCCAGGTGCCCCAGAGGAACCTCGGCTGGGTGACCAGCCCGGAGCCGCTGATGGTGCCCAGGTTGTAGGCGCTCCTCAGGGAGAGCCGCAGGGTGCCGTCCACCCGGATGTTGTCCTGGTTGAGCCGGAACGCCGGGGTGTTGTACGGAAAGTGGCCGATCAGTCCGGTGGCGCCGCCGTTGCCGTACTGAAGGGTGGCGCCTTTCGCCACGGTCACGGCCGGCGGGTCCGGGTTGGTGACGGTGACGTACGGATGGTTGCCGCCCGGCGTCCTCACCACCTGCCGTTGCCGGGGCTTCGGCAGGGTGAAGTCGCTGTCCCTGGTGAGGACCAGTGTGCCGGTGCCGCGCACGGTGAGCGTGCCGGTGCCGCTGAACACGCCGTCGTACGTGGTCGTCCCGGCCGGTACGGTCACCACCGTGTCGCCGGCGAGTGTCACGTTCCGGCCCGCCAGCACGTCGGCGGTCACGTCCCGGGGCCCGGCGGCGCTCGCGGCCGGGGCGCCGAGTACGAGGGCGACCACCGCGAGGGCACCGGCGGATGCTGTTGTCTTGTGAGTGAGGCTGCGCACGTAGCGGAGACGGGCCAGGGCCGGTCCCGATAACAGAAATCTCACCGCCGCTTTGCGCCGGAGGCGCGAGGCGATGCCCGCACACGGCGGACGGAGCATGCCGTCCAGCGGTGCTCGTCCGCGAGGGGCGACCCTGTCGAAAGTGCTGTCCCTTACGGGACCGTCAGACCCGAGAACTAGGGAAAACCAGCCGTCTGGACTGACGCCCGCTGTGGCGCAGGCCACTACGGTCGAATACGTGACTGTGATCGCCACCGAAAGCCTGAGCAAGCGGTTCCCCCGGGTCACCGCGCTCGACCGGCTCTCCGTCGACATCACGCCGGGCGTCACCGGCCTGGTAGGTGCCAACGGGGCCGGTAAGTCCACCCTGATCAAGATCCTGCTGGGGCTGTCCCCCGCCAGCGAGGGGCGCGCCACCGTCCTGGGCCTCGATGTGGCCAAGGACGGCAGCGCCATCCGTGAGCGGGTGGGCTATATGCCCGAGCACGACTGCCTGCCGCCCGATGTCTCGGCGACCGAGTTCGTCGTCCATATGGCGCGCATGTCCGGGCTGCCGCCCGCAGCCGCCCGCGAGCGGACCGCCGACACCCTGCGCCATGTGGGGCTCTACGAGGAGCGGTACCGCCCCATGGGCGGCTACTCCACCGGTATGAAGCAGCGCGTCAAGCTCGCCCAGGCGCTGGTCCACGACCCGCGGCTGGTGCTGCTCGACGAGCCCACCAACGGCCTCGACCCGGCGGGCCGCGACGAGATGCTCGGCCTGATCCGCCGGGTCCACACCGACTTCGGCATCTCGGTCCTGGTCACCTCGCATCTGCTCGGCGAGCTGGAGCGCACCTGCGACCACGTCGTGGTCATCGACGGCGGCAAGCTGCTGCGCTCCAGCTCCACCCGTGACTTCACGCAGGCCACGGCCTCGCTCGCGGTCGAGGTGACCGACACCGCCGCCCACCCGGACGGCACGGCCGCGCTCCGCGCCCACCTCGCCGAGGCCGGTCTCACGGTCCGGCCCGCGGGCCGCTCCGGCGACGGGGGGCCCGCCTCCGACCATGTGCTGCTGGTGGACGTCGCGGGTGACGAGACGTACGACGTGGTCCGGGACGCCATCGCCGGGCTCGGCCTCGGCCTGATCCGTATGGAGCAGCGCCGCCACCGCATCGCCGAGATCTTCCGCGACGACGACGCGCACGACGACGCCGCAGACGGCCACGCGTCCAACGACACGCACGGCCACGCGTCCGACGACGCCCCCGACGGAGACAGGAACGCCACGCGGCGGAGCCGCACATCGAACGGAAGCGGAGGTGCCGCCGATGCCGCCTGAGTCCGCGACCCAGCAGCGCGCCGATGTCATTCACAACATCGGATACCGCCATTACGAGGGCCCGCGCCTGGGCCGTGCCTACGCCCGCCGTTCGCTGTTCTCCCAGAGTCTGCGCGGCGCCTACGGCCTCGGCCGCTCCGCCAAGTCCAAGGTCGCGCCGATGCTGCTGGCCGCCGTGATGTGCGTGCCCGCGCTCATCATCGTCGCGGTGGCGGTGACGACCAAGGCGAACGAGCTTCCCGTCGAGTACACGAGGTACGCGATCATCATGCAGGCCGTCATCGGCCTGTACACCGCGGCCCAGGCCCCCCAGTCCGTCTCAAGGGACCTGCGCTTCAAGACGATCCCGCTCTACTTCTCCCGCCCCATCGAAGCGGCGGACTATGTGACGGCCAAGTTCGCCGCCATGGCCTCCGCGCTCTTCGCCCTCACCGGCGCTCCGCTGGTGATCCTGTACGTGGGTGCCCTGCTCGCCAAGCTGGACTTCGCCGATCAGACGAAGGCTTTCGCGCAAGGACTGGTCTCCGTGCTTCTGCTCTCGCTTCTCTTCGCCGGCATCAGCCTGGTCATCGCCGCGCTCACCCCGCGCCGCGGCTTCGGTGTGGCGGCCGTCATCGCCGTACTGTCCATCTCGTACGGCGCGGTGTCCACCCTGCAGGCCATCGCATGGGACCAGAACAACACCGACGCGGTCAGCTGGATCGGCCTGTTCTCGCCGGTCACCATCATCGACGGAGTCCAGACGGCCTTCCTCGGCGCCTCCTCCGCCTACCCCGGCGGATTCGGGCCCGGCACCGGGGCCGGACTCGTCTTCCTCCTCGTCCTCCTCGGCCTGATCGCCGGCTCCTACGGCCTGCTCCTGCGCCGCTACCGAAAGGTCGGGCTGTGACCACGATCGCCATCGACAATGTCTCCCGCTGGTTCGGGAACGTCGTCGCCGTCAACGACGTGACCATGAGCATCGGCCCCGGTGTCACCGGCCTCCTCGGCCCCAACGGCGCGGGCAAGTCCACCCTCATCGGCATGATGGGCGGTTTCCTGGCGCCCTCCACCGGCTCCGTCACCCTGGACGGGGCCACCATCTGGCGCAATGAAGCGGCCTACCGCCAGATCGGCATCGTCCCCGAGCGCGAGGGGATGTACGACTTCCTCACCGGCCGCGAGTTCGTCATCGCCAACGCCGAACTGCACGGTCTGCCCGACCCCCGCGCCGCCGCCCGCAAGGCGCTGGAGACGGTCGAGATGGACTTCGCGGGCGCCCGCCGCATCGCCACGTACAGCAAGGGCATGCGGCAGCGGGTGAAGATGGCCTCCGCGCTGGTCCACGAGCCGTCGGTGCTGCTGCTCGACGAGCCGTTCAACGGCATGGATCCACGCCAGCGGATGCAACTCATGGAGCTGCTGCGGCGGATGGGGGACGAGGGCCGTACCGTCCTGTTCTCCTCGCACATCCTGGAGGAGGTCGAACAGCTCGCCGCGCATATCGAGGTGATCGTCGCCGGGCGGCACGCGGCCTCCGGGGACTTCCGGAAGATCCGCCGCCTGATGACCGACCGTCCGCACCGCTATCTGGTGCGCTCAAGTGACGACCGCGCGCTCGCCGCCGCCCTCATCGCCGACCACTCCACCGCGGGTATCGAGGTGGACGCGAGCGGCGGTCCCGAAGCCGGGCTGCACATCCAGGCGGTCGATTTCACCCGCTTCACCGAACTGCTGCCCCGTGTCGCCCGCGATCTGGGCGTCCGGCTCCTCACGGTCTCGCCTTCCGACGAGTCCCTGGAGAGCGTCTTCTCCTACCTCGTCGCGGCCTGAGCGGCCGGAAAGGAGCCTTGAAAGCGATGACAGCGATGCCCTTGCTTTACCATCCCACCGTCGCCCGGCTCACCTACCGGGCCCTGCTCGGCCGCCGCCGCGCGCTGATCCTGTTCAGCCTGCCCGGGCTGCTGCTGGTCATCGCGGTGGCCGTACGGGCGCTGTCCGGCGCCGACGACCAGACCGCCGACGCCGTGCTCGGCGGCTTCGCGCTCGCCACGATGGTCCCGCTGATCGGGGTGATCGCCGGTACGGGCGCGATCGGCCCGGAGATCGACGACGGTTCGGTGGTCTATCTGCTGGCCAAGCCCGTCAAGCGGCCGACGATCATCTTCACCAAGTTCATCGTCGCGACCGGCGTCACGGTCGTCTTCTCGGCGCTGCCCACCCTGCTGGCGGGCTACATCCTCAACGGGAACGGCCAGCAGCTGGCGGTCGCCTACGCCCTCGCCGCCACCGTCGCCTCGATCACCTACAGCGCGATGTTCCTGCTGCTGGGCACCATCACCCGGCACGCGGTGATCGTGGGTCTTGTCTACGCCCTGGTGTGGGAGTCCCTGTTCGGCAGCCTGGTGGGCGGGGCCCGCGACCTCAGCGTCCAGCAGTGGTCGCTCGCGCTCGCCCAGAAGGTCGCCGACAACGGGGCGGTCACCTCCGAGGTCGGCCTGCCCGCCGCGGTGGTGCTGCTGCTGGCGGTGACCGTGGCCGCGACCTGGTACGCGGGCCGGAAGCTGCGGACCTTGACCCTCGCGGGCGAGGAGTGACCCGACGGGCCGACAGACCCCGGAAGGAATCGCATCCCGCGGAAGGCGACGTGGAGCGCCGTAGCGCCCGTTAGGCTGGCGGAGCCAGTCTGTGAGCCCTTGAAGGCACGAACCGGCTTGTCCGGGGACACGGTTGTGGTTGGCGTCGACCGGGCTGGCGTCACCGGGGTCCTCCCGGTGTGGGGCTTTGTCACCGGTCCCGCGCCCGTCAGGGCGGATGCGACCTCGATGCCGCAGCCAGCGGCAGCCGAGGAGCGCGACGAGGTGTGAACTGCCGAGCAGAAGCTCGGTCGTTCACGGCCGAGAAGGTGACAACCGCCGTGTCGCTCATGCCGTCCTCCGATCCTCGTCGGTGCCGATGGGGCGATCCGGTGGCCGGGGCCGCGTGAGCGTGGCCCCGGCACGACCTCAGGTGCGGGCCGGTTCGGCCGGGGGCGCGGTCTTCGCGGGGGCGTCGGACCTGGTCGCCGCGGACGGGCCGCCGCGGACGACGGCCAGCACCAGCAGGCCCGCCGCCAGCGCGGTGATCCCGGATATCACGCAGATGCGGTCGAGCCCCGCCACGAAGGACTCGTGCACCAGCGCCTTGGCGGCCGCCGTATGTCCCGCCGGAGCCGCCGCGATCACCGCGTCGGCGTGGCCGCCGCTGATCGCCTCGGCCGCCTGCCCGGCGGCGCGCCCCGGGATCGTCCCGCTGTCCTCGACGACGTCCCGCACCCGGGCGGCGAACACCGTGCCCAGGACCGCGATCCCGAGCGCGTACCCCAGCTGCCGGAAGGTGTTCACCGCGCCGCTGGCCATCCCGGCGCGCTCCGGCGGCGCCGCGCCGAGCGCCGCCGAGACCAGGACGGGCATGATCAGACCGATGCCGAGGCCGCCCAGCATCAGCCCGGGGACAAAGGCCGTCCAGTCCGAGCCGGGCGTCAGCCGCGCGGCGGTGACCAGCGCCCCCACGCCCACCAGCAGCAGCCCGCCGCCGAGCGCGCGCCCCGGAGCGACCCGCTCCAGCACCCGTCCGCCCGCCGCGCCGACGACCAGCGCGACCCCGGCCATCGGGGTCACCGCCAGCCCGGCCTGCACCGGGCTGAGCCCGAGCACCGACTGCAGCCACATCCCCGCGTAGGTGAGGTACGGGAAGGCCGCCGCCTGCACCAGCAGGCCCGCCGCCATCAGCACCACGAAGGTCGGGCGGCGCATCAGCGCCAGATCCAGCAGCGGCTGCCGCTTTTGGCGCTCCACCAGGACGAAGACGACCAGCGCGAGGGCGGAGACCACCAGCGATGCGAGCGTGCCGTTGTCGGACCAGCCCTCCTCGCCGCCCCGTATCAGCCCGTACGTCAGCGCGCCGGCGCACAGCGTGAAGAGGGCGGCGCCCGGCCAGTCGATCCGCGCCCCGGGCGCGCCGCGCGACTCGGCGACCGTACGGATCGTGATCCACACCGCGATCGCGGTCAGCGGCAGGTTGACCAGGAAGATCGCCCGCCAGTCGGCGTACTCGGTGAGCAGCCCGCCCAGGATCGGGCCGACGGCCGCGGCGGCCCCGCTGGTTCCGCCCCATACGCCGAAGGCGACGCCGCGGTCGCGCCCGCTGTAGGTGGCCATCAGCAGCGGGGTGTTGGTGGCGAACATCGCCGCAGCCCCGACGCCCTGCACCGCACGGGCGGCGATCAGCACCCCGCTGTCCGGGGCGAGCCCGCAGGCCAGCGAGGAGAGCGCGAAGACGGCGAGCCCCCACAGATACAGCCGCCGCCGGCCGTAGACGTCGGCCGCCGATCCGGCGGCCATGAGCAGGGCGGCGAGCGCCAGCGCGTAGATGTCCATCACCCACTGCAGTGAGGTGAAGGAGGCGTCCAGGCCCTGCGCCACTTCCGGCAGCGCCGTGTTCACGATCGTGACGTCGATCAGCAGCATGAAATTGCCGAGGGTGATGGCCGCGAGCGGCCACCATTTGCTCCGCATGACGAACTCCGAGTTCCACAGAGAATGGGGCCCGGCCCGACGCCGTACCCCCCGTGATCCCAAAGTCCGTCAGCGGACCCCGCCCCTTCCAGCCAACGCCGCATCTGTGGCGCTATCCGACAACGGCTAGCCTTCTGCGGTGAATTCCGACGCGTTCGACGAACTGGACCGGCAGCTCGTCCAGGCCCTCCAGCTCGACGGCCGGGCCCCGTTCAGCCGGATCGCCGATGTGCTCGGCGTCTCCGACCAGACCGTGGCGCGCCGCTACACCCGGCTGCGCACGACGGGGACGATCCGGGTGCTGGGGCTCACCGACCCCGCCGCGCTCGGCGAAGTCGTCTGGCTGCTGCGGGTGCAGTGCACCCCGGACGCGGCCGTGTCGGTGGCCGAGGCGATGGCCCGCCGCTCCGACACCTCATGGGTGAGCCTGATGTCCGGCGGCACCGAGATCTCCGGCATTACGCGCGCGGCGTCCGGCGAGGACAGCGACGCGCTGCTGCTGCGCAAACTGCCGAGTACTCCACGGGTGGTGGGCGTGACCGCGCACTGTGTGCTGCACGAGTACTTCGGCGGGCCGCAGGGGCTGGTCAGCAAGTCGGGCACGCTGACGCCCCGGCAGATCGAGCGGCTGGTCGTCCCGGTCGTCCAGCGCCCGCCGGACGGCCGCGCCCGGCTGGACGACGGCGACCGTCAGCTTCTGGCCGTGCTGGCGCGCGACGGGCGGGCAGGGCTGGCCGAGCTGGCGGCCGCCACGGGCTGGTCGCAGTCGACGGTACGCCGCCGCCTGGCGGAGCTGCGCGCCGACGGCACCCTCTACTTCGACGTCGACTACCACCACCGGATGTTCGGCCATGGCTCCACGGCCGTGCTGTGGCTGTCGGTGCTGCCGGCCCACCTCGCCGCCGCCGGGGAGGCGGTGGCGGAGCACCCGGAGGCGGCCTTCGTCTGTGCGACCACCGGGCCGCACAATCTGCTGGCGGTCGTGGTGTGCCGGGACGTCCAGCATCTGTACGAGTACCTGACCACGCGGGTCGCCGCGCTTCCAGGGGTGCGGGGCATGGAGACCTCCCCGACGATCCGCCGGGTCAAGGGCGCGGGGCCGCTGCCACCGTCTCCGCGCGGCCCGGCGCGGCGCGTTCCCTGACCTTTCCGCCGAAACCCCTGGTCAGCAGGGGTACTTGGAGGAAGATCCCAACTCCCGTTGGTTGAACTCTGTTCAAGCAGACGACTCAATAAATCTTGACGATTGTCAGGGACCTGCCGAACTCTTGGCGTGCACCAGCGCAACTCCTCGTACCCGTTCCAACTCCCTTCCCTACGGCCCTGATGAGGGGCTGTCAGAGACATCGGAGGAACCGATGCGTCGTCTTGCCACGAGCCTCGCCGCCACCGCGGTCGCCGCGGCCGCCACCGTGGCCCTCTCCGGGCCCGCCCACGCCGCCCCCGCGGACAAACCGCAGGTGCTCTCCAGCTGGACCCAGACCAGCGCGAGCAGCTACAACGCCTGGCTCGCGGCGCGCAACAACCAGGGCGCCTGGTCCGCTTACCAGTTCGACTGGTCGACGGACTACTGCAGCAAGTCCCCCGACAACCCCTTCGGCTTCCCCTACAAGACCGCCTGTGCCCGCCATGACTTCGGCTACCGCAACTACAAGGCCATGGGCACCTTCAGCGCGAACAAGGCCCGTATCGACAGCGCCTTCTACGAGGACCTGAAGCGGGTGTGCAACGGCTACAGCGGGGCGTCGAAGACCGCCTGCAACAGCACCGCCTGGACGTACTACCAGGCGGTCAAGGCGCTGGGCTGAACAGCCGCTCCAGGACGAGGGCGATACCGTCCGCCTCGTTGGACGCGGTGACCTCGTCGGCGACGGCCTTGAGTTCGTCGTGGGCGCCCGCCATGGCCACGCCGTGGGCCGCCCAGCGGAGCATCGCTATGTCGTTGGGCATATCGCCGAAGGCGATGGTGTCCTCGGCGGTGAGGCCGAGGCGGCGGGCGGCCAGCGACAGGCCCGTCGCCTTGGTCAGCCCCAGCGGCAACAGTTCCACCAGGCCCTCGCCCGCCACGGTCACGCCCACCAGGCCGCCCGCGGCCGTGCGGGCTGCCTCGGCCAGCTCGTCGTCGCCCAGCCGCGCGTGCTGGATGTAGATCTTGCTGACGGGGGCGGACCACAGGGCGGCCCGGTCCTCCAGCGACCGGGCCGCCCGCTCCGCCGGATGCACCCGGTAGCCGGGCCCGAAGAGCACCTTGCCGTCGAGCCCGTCGCGGGCCACGGCCAGGAAGAGCGGGCCGATCTCCGACTCGATCTTCTCCAGCGCGAGCGCGCCGAGCTGCCGGTCCAGGGTCACGGAGGTCAGCAGCCGGTGCTCGCCCGCGTGGTAGACCTGCGCGCCCTGCCCGCACACCGCGAGCCCGTGGTAGTCCAGGTCGTCGAGGATGCCCCGGGCCACCGGCACCGTCCGCCCGGTGACCACGATATGCGCCGCGCCCGCCACGGTGGCCGCTGCGAGCGCCGCCCTGGTGCGCTGGGAGACCGTGTGGTCGCCGCGGAGCAGGGTGCCGTCGAGGTCGGTGGCGATGAGTCGATAGGGCAGGGGCACCGAGGGGCTGTCGCTCATCGGGCGACCGGCTCCAGGACCTCACGCCCGCCCAGGTACGGGCGCAGCGCCTCGGGCACCCGCACCGAGCCGTCGGCCTGCTGGTGGTTCTCCAGGAGGGCGACGATGGTCCGCGTGACCGCGCACAGCGTGCCGTTCAGCGTCGCCAGCGGGCGGACCCGCTTGTCCTCGCGCATCCGGATCGACAGCCGGCGCGACTGGAACTCGGTCGTGTTGGACGTCGAGGTCAGCTCGCGGTACTTGCCCTGCGTCGGGATCCACGCCTCGCAGTCGAACTTCCGGGTCGCCGAGGCGCCCAGGTCGCCCGAGGCCAGGTCGATCACCCGGAACGGCAGCTCGAGCGAGGTCAGCCACTGCTTCTCCCACTCCAGCAGCCGCTGGTGCTCGGCCTCCGCCTCCTCCGGCGTCGTGTAGACGAACATCTCGACCTTGTCGAACTGGTGCACCCGGAAGATGCCGCGGGTGTCCTTGCCGTACGAGCCGGCCTCGCGGCGGAAGCAGGAGGAGAACCCGGCGTAGCGGCGCGGCAGCTGCGACGCGTCCAGGATCTCGTCCATGTGGTACGCGGCCAGCGGCACCTCGGAGGTGCCGACCAGGAAGAGGTCGTCCTTGTCGAGGTGGTAGACGTCGTCCGCGGCCTGGCCGAGGAAGCCGGTGCCCTCCATGGCCTTGGGCTTGACCAGGGCGGGGGTGAGGACGGGGATGAAGCCCGCCGCGGTGGCCTGCGCGATCGCGGCGTTGACCAGCGCGAACTCGAGCAGCGCGCCGACGCCCGTCAGATAGTAGAAGCGCGAGCCGGACACCTTGGCGCCGCGCTCGGTGTCGATGGCGCCGAGCAGCTCGCCGAGCTCCAGGTGGTCCTTGGGGGTGAAGCCCTCGGCCGTGAAGTCGCGCGGGGTGCCGACCGTCTCCAGGACGGCGAAGTCGTCCTCGCCGCCGACGGGCACGTCCGGGTGGACCAGATTGCCGAGCTGGAGCAGCAGCCGCTGGGTCTCCTCCGCGGCCTGGTCCTGCTCGGCGTCGGCGGCCTTCACCGCGGCGGACAGCTCGCCCGCCTTCTTCAGCAGCTCCGCCTTCTCGTCGCCGGAGGCCTTGGGGATGAGCTTGCCGAGCGACTTCTGCTCGGAGCGCAGCTCGTCGAAGCGGACGCTGGACGACCTGCGCCGCTCGTCGGCGGAGAGCAGGGCGTCGACGATGGCGACGTCCTCTCCACGGGCGCGCTGAGAGGCGCGCACACGGTCGGGGTCCTCACGGAGCAGACGAAGGTCAATCACCCCACCAGGTTACCGGTGTGCACATCCGGCGCTCGACCCGATATTCCCTTTCATCATGCTTCGCCCTGTTTGGAACGGTATGGATTCGTGGAAATTCGCCCGTCTGTGCATCCGCATGCCTGTCGATGAAAGCGCGCGCATTCCCTGAAAAGGGGCAAAGGGGTGGGTGTGGGTGTTCGGCTTCCCTTATGTGAAGGGGGAGTTGGCCTCGCGTTGTCCACAGGCGGGGGTGGTTCCGACCTGAGTTATCCACAGGCTGTGTGTGAGTTCTGTGGATGTCGGGCTGATCATCTGGTACGCGAAGTGCTCGGCGAGGGATTCCCCACTCAAACCTCGTTCACACACTCTTTCGGGTGGGATTTGCTCACACCGGAGCGTCGGTCAAGAGATAAGTGATGACGTGAGTGATAGATGTGATGGTAGGTGGGTTGAGGCGAGCTGGGTGATATGTCGATTACGTCGGGTTGATGTGTCGACTTGTCCCCAGCCCGCGCCTCAAGCCTGTGGATAACTCACCCAGGCCCTGGTCCTGCCATCAGGCCCGGCATCCGGCGAGGCCCCGGCTGTCCCCTCAGGCCCGGCCGTCCTCTCAGGCCCGGCCGTCCTGGCAGCGGGCCAGCCACTCCTCCGCCACCGCGAAGTCCTCGTCCGAGGTGCCGTTCCGCAGCGGGGACATCTCCGTCGGCTCGAACCCCGCCCGCGGGTAGGAGCCCAGGAACCGCACGTTCGGGCAGATCCGCTTGAGCCCCATCAGGGCGGAGGCTACCCGCCGGTCCGTGATGTGCCCCTCGAGATCCACCGAGAAGAAGTAACGGCCGATGCCCTGACCCGTCGGGCGCGACTCGATGCGCACCAGGTTGACCCCGCGCGCCGCGAACTCCTGCAGCAGCTCCAGCAGCGCACCCGGGTGGTCGTCGCCGAGCCAGATCGCCACGGACGTCTTGTCCGCGCCGGTGCGGACCGCGGGCCGCGCCGGGCGGCCGACCAGGACAAAGCGGGTCGTCGCGTTCTCCGCGTCGTGGATGGCGCTCACCAGGGGCTCGAGCCCGTACGTCGCCGCCGCGAACTCACCGGCGAACGCCGCGTCGTAGCGCCCCTCCTGCACCAGCCGCGCCCCGTCCCCGTTCGAGGCGGCCGACTCCCATACGGCGTCCGGCAGATTCGCCGCCAGCCACTTCCTGACCTGCGGCTGGGACACTGGATGGCCCGTCACCGTCTTCACATCGGCGAGCTGGGTGCCCGGCCGCACCAGCAGCGCGAAGGCGATCGGCAGCAGCACCTCGCGGTAGATCATCAGCGGTTCGCCGGTGGCCAGCTCGTCGAGCGTGATGGTCACGCCGCCCTCCACCGAGTTCTCGATGGGGACCAGCGCGGCCGCCGCCGCCCCCGACCGCACGGCGTCCAGCGTCGTCGGCACCGAGACCATGGGCATCAGCTCGCGCGTGGCGGCTTCGGGCAGCGACCGCAGCGCGGCCTCCGTGAAGGTGCCTTCGGGACCGAGGTAGGTATAAACACTGGCCGACATCACGCTGACTCCCTGGAACGGACGAGAACCGTCACGATACCCAGCGTCCGGCCCCTGACGTTGCGGTTCACCCTTCCAAGAGTGCCTGACCGACGTACTCTCCGGGGGCGCAGCCGCCCGGCACCGCGAAGAGCGCGCTCGCCTCATGGCGCAGGAACCGCGACAGCCCGTCCCCCCGGTCCAGCTTCCGCTGCACCGGGACGAAGCCCTTCAGCGGATCCGCCTGCCAGGCGACGAACAGCAGCCCGGCGTCCGGCGCGCCGTCCTCGCGGAAGCCGTCGTGGTACGAGAAGGGGCGGCGCAGCATCGCCGCGCCCTGGTTCGAGGCCGGCGCGGCGACCCGTACGTGTGCGTCGCCCGCGATGGCCAGCGAGCCGTCCGCGTTCACCTTGGCCAGCTCGACCGGAGTGGTCTCCGTACCGCCGGACAGCGGGGCGCCATCCGACTTGCGGCGGCCTATCACCCGCTCCTGCCGCTCCAGGGAGAGATGGTCCCAGGAGTCCAGGAGCATCCGGATCCGCCGCACCACCGCGTACGAGCCGCCCGCCATCCAGTCCGGCTTCCCCTTCGCCGGGACGAAGATCCGCTGGTCGAAGTCGTCGTCCGTGGGCTTGGGGTTGTTGGTGCCGTCGACCTGCCCCATGAGGTTGCGCGCCGTCATGGGGCGGGAGGTCGCGCCGGGCGTCCGGTTGAAGCCGTTCATCTGCCAGCGCACCCGGGCCACCCCCCGGGCCTCGCGCTGCAGCGCGCGCAGCGCGTGGAAGGCGACCAGCCCGTCGTCCGCGCCGATCTGCAGCCACAGGTCGCCATCGCTGCGCTTCGGGTCGAGTACGTCCGCCGAGAAGTCGGGCAGCGGGGCCAGCGCCTCGGGCAGCCGGTCCTTCAGCCCCACCTTGCCGAAGAAGGCGCGGCCGAAGCCGAAGGTGACGGTCAGCGACGCCGGGCCCGCGTCCAGCGCGATACCGGTGTCGTCGGCCGGGGCCTTGCCCGCGGTCAGCTCCTCGGCCGACTTCGACCAGCGGCGCAGCAGCGCGGCGACCGCCTTGCGGTCCGCGCCGGGCGCCAGGTCGAGGGCGACGAGGTGGCCGTGCGCCTGGAGGGGGGTGGTGATGCCCGCCTGGCGCTCACCGTGGAAGGGCACGGTGGTCGAGCCGACGGAGCTGAGCGGGTCGGGGTCGCTGCGTACCGACTCTGCGGCGTACGCCCCTGCCGCGCCGCCCGCGACGAGCCCGGCCGCGCCGACGGCGCCGGCCGTGCCCAGTAGACGGCGCCGGGAGATCGGGGAAGGGGGTTCTGGCCGTTCTGACCGGGTGCGCGCGGTGCGCTGGGTGCTGTCCGGGGTGCCTTGGGTGTTCGGGGTGCGCTGCGTGCTCGGGGTGCCTTGGGTGTTCGGGGTCTTGCTCATTGGCCGATCTTCAGGGTCCTGGTCTCCGTCACCTGGTCGATGTCGGAGGTCCGTACGGTCAGGGCGAGCCGCCAGGTGCCGCCCATGGGCAGCTGGAAGCTCTTCGCGCTCCAGTGGCCGGTGGCGACGTGCTCCAGCGGCACGGACAGCGGGCCGATGTTCTTCTTCGGGAGCGTCAGGGTCACCTTCGCCTCGGCCGCGTCCACGGGGCGGTCGGCCAGGTCGAAGGTGAAGACATGGATCAGGTTGTCGCCGGGGAGGGCCGGGTCCAGCATGAAGATCGCCTTGCCGCGGCCGCTCTTGGGCCCGGTGTTGTACGGGATCTCGACGCTGATCGGATCGACGGTGGGGCTGGTGTCCGCGGCCGTGCCGCTGTCCTTCGCGCTCGCCACGGCGCTCGCGGCCCGGCCGGGCTGGGTCGTGCTCAGCTGGGTGGCGACGGCGAGCAGCACGACGGCCACGACCGTCTCGGCCAGCACGGAGCGGTAGAGCGAGCCGCGCGCGAGGTCGCCGTAGCGCGCGCGGAGGGTGGTGGCCTTGGCGACCGCGGCCTTCTGACGGGCGAGCTGGGCGGTGCGCACGGGGTCGGCCGCCGTCCCTTCCGCCGTCTCGTCCCCGTCTTCCGCTTCCTCGGTGGCCGTTTCGGTTTCTTCGGTGGCCTTCTCGTCGGCCTTCTTGCCGGCCTTGTCATCCTTGTCATCAGGTCCGGCCGCAGGCGCGTCCACGAGGCGGCCCGTCCAGCGGCGCGAGACGGAGGCGATGGCGATGAGCACCGCCACGAGGCCGACCTTGACCAGCAGCCAGCGCCCGTACTCGGTGTCGGTCAGCGCGTCCCAGGAGCCGACCTGCCGCCACGACTGGTAGACGCCGGTGAGGACGAGGACGACGACCGAGCCGAAGGCCAGCCGCGAGAAGCGGTGTACGGCCGACCGCCCGATCGGCTCCCCCGTGCGCAGCGTGACCACGAGCGCCGCGAGGCCGCCCAGCCAGACCCCCACGGCGAGCAGGTGGACCACGTCGACCGGCATCGCGACCTTGGACTGGATGCCGACCGAGGCGTGCTCGGCCATCGCCCAGGTCGCGGCGATGCCCACCGAGAGGACGGTGCCGCCGAAGGCGAGCCCGAAGGCCAGGTCCTGGCGCCGCCCCGGGTCCTCGTCCGCGGCGCGGCGCGCGTACGAGCCGAAGAGAACGGCCAGGAAGAGCGCCGCCGCGCCGAGCAGCAGCAGCCGCGACAGCAGCGCCGCGCCCGGCTTGGTGGACAGCACATCGCCCAGGCCGCCGAGGTCGAAGATCCCGCCGATGCCCTCGCCGTTGGTGTACGGGCCGCGCAGCAGCAACAGCAGCAGGGTCGCGGAGAAGAGCGCCACCCAGCCGCCGACGGCGAGCTTCTGGACCGCGCGCGAGGAGCGGCACAGCCCGGCGAAGACACAGCCGCCGACGAGCGCCGCGAAGCCGCCGTAGGCGACGTACCGCACGATGTCGTACAGCGTCTCGACCGTGCCGTCGGCGCCCGCGTCCGAGGGGACCTTCGCCTTCGTCTTGGACGGCGCCCCGATGGAGAAGGTGAACGCCCCGGCGACCGGGTGGCTGTCCTCCGAGACCACCTTCCAGGCCACCGTGTACGTGCCGTTGGGCAGCCCGGGGCGCAGCGCGACGGCGGCCGTCGACGACTTGCCGCCCACATGGGCGGGGTTGCCGGTGTCCACCCGGTTGCTCTTCGGATCGAGGATGCGCACCGAGTCGCGGGACAGCAGCACCCCCTCCGAGAAGGTGAGCCGCACCTGCTCGGGCGCGGTCTTGACCACCGCGCCGTCGGCGGGGTCGGTCGCCGTGAGCGCGGCATGCGCGGCCGCGGGGGACGCGCCGAAGCTCAGCGCGCACAGCAGCGCGGCGAGCAGGGCACCGCAGACCGACAGCAGTCGCCTGGTGGCCGGCCTGGTCGGCCTGGTCAGGGAGGGGGTGCGCGAGGTCATCGGGCGTCAGTCCTTGGGGCGGTACGTCGTCGGCTCGACCGGGACCTTGATCTCGACGGGGTCGGAGGAGGCGAAGTGCAGGGTGAAACTGACCTTGTCACCGACCTTTGGCTTGTGGGTCAGATTTGTCAGCATCAGATGATCTCCGCCGGTGGCCAGCCTGAGCTCGCCGTCCGCCGGGACCTTCAGCGATCGCACCTGCTTCATCCGGGTGCCGGTGGTGGTGTGCATGGTGACCTCGGCGGCCAGCGGAGTGGTGACGGAGGTCAACTCGTCGTCGGCGCCGCCCTTGTTGGTCACCGTCACATAGCCCGCGGCCATGTCCGGTGTCGGGGGCTGGGGTACGTACGCGCCGCTGACCGACAGCTTCGGGCTGTCGCCGCCGTCCTCGCCGCCACAGGCGGTGAGGACGGCGGACAGGCCGAGGACCAGCGCGGCGGCGGCCGTCCGCCGCCGCACGCCGGTCGCCGACCCCGCCCTGGTCCGCGTCACGGTCCGCGTCACGGGTTCTGCCCCTCGATGATCTTGGGCAGGTCCTTCACGTACTGGCCGGCCGTGGTCTCCGTGGTGTAGAGCCAGTGGTTCTTGTCGTCCTTGGGGGAGAAGGCCAGCACCTCGGCGCCATGGTTGACGGTGATGCTGCCGTCCTTCTCCTTCTTCGGCTTCTCGACGAGGATGCCCAGCGGCCGGGCCGCGGCCTGGATGGTCTCGATATCGCCGGTCAGGGCGACGAAGTCCTGACCGCCCTGGCCGTTCAGCCAGGAGCGCATCCTCTTGGGGGTGTCCCGCTCGGGGTCGGTGGTGACGAAGACGACCTGGAGCTTGTCGCGCTCGGCCTTGGGGAGCTTCTTCTCCGCGATGCCGATGTTGCTCATGACCAGGGAGCAGACGTCAGGGCAGTACGTGTAGCCGAAGTAGATCAGGGTGGGCCTGCCCTTGGTCTCCTTCAGCAGGTCGTACTTCTTGCCGTCGGTGTCGGTCAGGACCAGATCGGGCTTGGCCTTGGGCTGGTCGAGGACGATCGCCTGCCCGGGCTTGCTGCCGCCGGAGACCTCGGCGGCCTGCTCTGTCTTGTCGCTGTCGCCGTCGGAACTGCCGCAGGCGGTGAGGGTGAGCGCGGCGGCGGTGACGAGGGCCGCGCCCAGGGTTTTGGTGCGCATGGAGTGGTTCTCCGAAGAAGACGGATGGATCGGTGGTACGGGGGTGGCGGGCATGGCGCCCGCCACCCCTCAGGGGCCTTTAGCGGCCTGTAGAGGCCTTTAGGGGGCTCAGGCGTTGCGGCGGCGGCCGGCGAGGACGCCGAAGGCGACACCGGCGATGCCGATGACGATGCCCACGACGCCCAGCACGCGGGCGGTGGTGTCACTGCTGTCACCGCTGTCACCGCTGGAGTCGGAGGCGGTCTCCTCCGTCTTCTCGGCCTTCGCGTTCTGGGCGGCGCTGTCCGTGTCGCCCGAGGCGGCGGAGCCGTGGCCGTCGGAGCCCTCGGCCGGCTTGACGAGCTTGAGCACCGGCGCCGGGTTCTCGGGCTCCGGCGCGCCCTCCTTGGGCGCCTCGATCCAGCGCACGACCTCCTTGTCGTCGTACGTCTGGAGGGCCTTGAAGACGAGCTGGTCGGCGTCCTCGGGCAGCTCGCCGACCGACAGCGGGAACTGCTGGAAGGTGCCCGGCTCGATCTTGCCGCCGGTCCAGGTGACCTTGGTGACCGCCTCGCTGATCTTCTCGCCGTGCACCTCGACCGGCTTGGCGAGCTTGGTCTTGGTGAGCTTCACGTCCCAGCCGGGCACCGGCTGCGCCATCACCGAGGCCAGCGGGTGGTCGGCGGGCAGGGTCACCTCGAGCTTGACGGTCGAGGCGTCGTCCTTCTCGTTCGGCACCTTGAAGGCGATGGTGCTGTAGCTGCCCTGCTCGGCCTGGCCCGGCTGCACGCTGACGTGCGCGAAGGCGGGGGTGGCCGCGAGCACCACCAGGGCTCCCGCTGCGATGCCGCCCATGATCGGAAGACGGCGTAGACGGGGAAGACGCATGGCGTTCATGACAAGACACTCCATGGACAGGAATGAATCAGGGTGGGTGGGTGTGTGGCGCGCGTGCGGCGACAGCGCGAACGCCCCGGGCTCGCCGGAGTGCGCCGCGTCGGTCAAGCCGCGAGGGTGAAGCGCGGCGGGCCCCGCCTGATCACACTGTGCTGGAGTACGAACGTCTTGGCCCCGGCGCCCGCACCGTCATCGTCTCGTCCGGGCGTGCGCGGACGGCGTACGGAAGCAGGATCCGGCTTGTGCTGACCGGCACGCAGCGCGCGTACCAGCCGCAGCGCGGCGCGCAGCGCCCGTACGAGCGCGGCCTCCGCGACCCCGCGTGCCCCGTCCGCCGACAGCCGCACCGCCCGCCACACGGCCACCTCACCGCGCCGCAGCAGCCAGCCGACGGCGAGGGCGGCGAGCAGATGCCCCAGCACCATCGGCGGCGACGGCAGCAGGGCGCCCGGGTGCGCGGCCTCGACGACCGGCCCGGACGGCGCTTGGTGCGCCGCGGTGGGGTCGAGCCCGGCGCGGCTGACGATGCGGTGCGCCGTGGCGGCGTCCAGCCGGACGGGGCCCGCACCGCACAGCAGCCTTCCGGCCATGGCGGTCACCCCGCCCCCGGAGCCGCCCGTGCCCGGGGCCATGGAAGTCTGCTGGGTGGTGCTCTGCCCAAGTGCGAAGAGCGCGTGCAGTGCGAGCTGGCCGACGCCCAGGAGCGCCGCGATGCCCGGCAGCGACCGCTCGCGCCCGGCCAGCGGGGCCACCACGGTGAACAGCACCGCGCAGCCCACGCCCAGCGTCCACAGCGGCACCGCCGTACAGGAGGCGAGCATGTGCCCGCCCGCGGACAGCACGACGCAGACCGCGGTGAAAACCGCGGCCCGCAGTATCCGCAGATCGGCTCCGGCGCGACCGTGGGGGGCAGACATGGCCGCGCCATCATCCCACTGGGCCCGGGTTTCCCCGACGGCGGGTGGGGCGTACCGACGCACACCTGGACAGCCCCATACACCGATATACGGAATACGCGCTTCCGCCGAATGAGCGGAGTCACGTCAATCGGACGCTTACGGACCATGGACCCAGGCAATACGTAACGGTATGTCGAGCCGTGGCCGGGAGGCTGGAGTATGAGCATCTGGTGGTCACTCCATCTGCCGCGTGAGTCGGCGAGCGTCCCGCTCGCCCGGCGCCTGCTCCTCGGCACCATGGAGACAGCAGGGGTCGATCCCGAAATCTCTTACGACTTGTCGGTCGCCCTCTCCGAGGCCTGCGCGAATGCGGTCGAGCACGGCGGTGGCGCGGACGGCGCGGGCGGGGACTACAGAGTCACGGCCTATATCGACGGCGACACCTGCCGCATCGAGGTCACCGACTCCGGTCCCGGATTTCCCCGCCGCCCCTCCCGTCCCGACCGGGGCGACTGGGCCAAGTCCCCCCAGGACCGGTCCCCCGCGAGACAGCCGGCCCCCGCCCAGGCAGAGCATGGGCGAGGGCTCTTTTTGATCGAGGCGCTGACCGACCGGGTCCGCTACCGCGACCGCCCGGGGCACGGCGGTGTGGTGGTCAGCTTCGACAAGATCCTCAAGTGGCGCGAGGACTCGCTGACGGGGGTGTGACAGCCCCGTCGTCCCGCGCGCTTGTTGGGGGTGCGGTCGTTGTGGGTGCGGTGGAGTCGCCGAGGTCGGGTGGGAGCCCACGGCACAGCGCGTCCAGCGCGCCCGTGAAGGAGTGGTCGGGCGGGGTGGCGTAGCCCACGACCAGGCCCTCGCGGGGCGGACCGGCGGCGTCCGGGTGGGCGTAGTCGGCCAGGCCCTCGATGGCCAGGCCCTGCCAGGCGGCGGCCTGGACGACGGACCGCTCGGTGCCCGGCGGCAGTTCGAGCACCGCGTGCAGCCCCGCCGCCACACCGCTGACGCGGATGTGCGGGGCGCGTTCGGCGAGGATGGCGACCAGCTGGTCCCGGCGGCGGCGGTAGCGCTGGCGCATCCGGCGGATGTGCCGGTCGTACCCGCCCGATTCGATGAAGTCGGCGAGAGTCAGCTGGTCGAGCGCGCTCGCCCACGCCTCCCGTTCCCCCTTGGCGGCCAGGACCTCGTCCACGAGGTGGTCGGGCAGCACCATCCAGCCCAGCCGCAGGGCCGGGGACAGGCTCTTGCTGACCGATCCGACGTACAGCACATGGTCCGGGTCCAGGCCCTGGACGGCGCCCACGGGCTTGCGGTCGTAGCGGAACTCGCCGTCGTAGTCGTCCTCCAGGACCAGCCCGCCGCAGGCCCGGGCCCAGTCGACGGCGGCCGCCCGGCGCCGCGGGTGCAGCGGCCCGCCGGTGGGGAACTGGTGGGCGGGGGTGAGCAGCACGGTCCGTACGCCCTGGTGCGAGGCCAGCTCCTCGGTGCGGGCGCCGTCCGCGTCCAGGGACAGCGGCACGGTACGGATCCCGGCTGCGGTGAGCAGCGAGCGGTGGAAGCCGAGGCCGTACGCCTCCACGGCCGCCGTGCCGCGCAGCGCCGGCGTTCCGGCCAGCAGCCGCAGCGCGTGGGCGTACCCGGAGCAGATGACGATCCGGTCGGCGTCGGTGCGCACCCCGCGGACACGGGCCAGATACTCGGCCAGCGCGCGGCGCAGCTCCGGGCGCCCCTGCGGGTCGCCGGGGCCGAAGGCCTCGTTGGGCGCGGCGGTCAGGGCGCGGCGGCCGGAGGCCAGCCATGCGGCCCGGGGGAAGGAGGCGGCGTCGGGCTGGCCCTGCAGCAGATTGTGGACGGGCTCGGGAGGACGCGCGGGCGCTCTCCGGGCCCGCCGTACGGGCCCGCCTCCGGTCGGCGCGGCGGCGGGCGGCACGCCGACACCCACGGCCGGGCGGCCCCGCCCCTGCCCTCGTCCCCGGGCGCGCCGGGGCGGGGGCGGGGCGGCGCGGGGCGCGACCCGGGTGCCGGAGCCCTGGCGGGCGGTCAGCCAGCCCTCGGCGACCAGCTCGGCGTAGGCGTCGGCCACGGTGTTCCGGGCCAGGCCGAGGTCGACGGCGAGGGAGCGGTAGGACGGCAGCCGGGTGCCGGGGGCGAGCCGGCCACTGCGGATGGCCTCGCGCAGCGCCCCCATCAGGGCCGCCCGGCGGCTGCCCGTACCGGACAGCTCCAGGTGGAGGTCACTGCCGAGGCCGTCTGCCGAATTGACCCGGGATTCCGCCATGGAACCGGACGATACCGCTGGTCACCAGCCCCGCGAGCCCTGACCGACCGCTGCCCGAGCCCTGACCGACGTCTTACGAGCCCTGCGAGCCCTGAAGGAGCGCGGCCATCCACGCCTCGACGTCATCCGAGGTGCGCGGCAGGGCGGCCGAGAGGTTTCGGCTGCCGTCCTCCGTGACCAGAATGTCGTCCTCGATACGGACGCCGATGCCCCGGTACTCCTCGGGCACGGTCAGATCGTCGGCCTGGAAGTACAGGCCGGGCTCGACCGTGAGGCACATACCGGGCTCCAGGGTGCCCTCCGCGTACGCCTCCCGGCGGGCCGTGGCGCAGTCGTGGACGTCCATGCCGAGCATGTGGCCGGTGCCGTGGAGCGTCCAGCGGCGCTGCAGGCCCAGCTCCAGAACGCGCTCGACCGGGCCCTCGATCAGCCCCCACTCGACCAGCTTCGCGGCCAGGACCCGCTGGGCGGCGTCGTGGAAGTCGAGGTACTTCCCGCCCGGCTTGACCGCGGCGATGCCCGCTTCCTGCGCCTCGTACACCGCGTCGTAGATCTTGCGCTGCAGCGGGGTGAAGCGGCCGTTGATGGGGATCGTGCGGGTCACATCGGCGGTGTAGAGCGTGGGGGTCTCCACGCCCGCGTCCAGGAGCAGCAGCTCCCCGGAGCGGACCGGGCCGTCGTTGCGCACCCAGTGGAGCGTGGTGGCGTGCGGGCCGGCGGCGCAGATGGAGGCGTAGCCGACGTGGTTGCCCTCGACGCGGGCGCGCAGGAAGAACGTGCCCTCGATATAGCGCTCGGAGGTGGCCTCGGCCTTGTCGAGGACCTTGACCACGTCCTCGAAGCCGCGCACGGTCGAGTCGACGGCCGCCTGCAGCTCGCCGACCTCGAACTCGTCCTTGACCAGGCGCTGCTCGCTGAGGAACGTCCGCAGCTCCGCGTCGCGCTCGCCGGTGACCTTGTCCGTCAGCGCCGCTTCGAGACCGGCGTCATGGCCGCGCACGATGCGCACCGGGCCGGTCGCGGCCCGCAGCGCGTCGGCGAGCTCGCGCACGTCCTTGGCCGGCAGGCCCAGCAGCTGCTCGGCCTCGGCGAGGCTGTGCCGGCGGCCGACCCACAGCTCGCCCTGGCCGTCCAGCCAGAACTCGCCGTTCTCCCGGTTGGAACGGGGCAGCAGGTACACGGTCGCGGTGTGGCCCTCGGCGCCGTCCGGCTCCAGGACCAGGACGCCGTCGTGGGTCTGGTCGCCGGTCAGATACGCGTACTCCGTGGCGGCGCGGAACCCGTACTCGGTGTCGTTGGAGCGGGTGCGCAGATTGCCCGCGGGGATGACCAGGCGCTCCCCGGGGAATCGCGCGGAGAGCTCGGCGCGGCGGCGGGCGGTGTGCGGCGCCTGCTCGATGGGCTCCAGGCCGCGCAGCTCGGTGTCGTCCCAGCCTGACCTCATGTTTTCGGTGAGCTCGTCGGAAATGCCTGTGTAAAGGCTGTTCTTCCGCTGCTTGATGGGCTGCTCCCCGGCCTCTGGGGTCTCCAGGGCCTCGGAAGTGGGCTCCTCGGTCACGTCATCCTCCTCGAGCTGGACCGTGTCCATGGTAGGTGGGGGGTATGACAGCCGGGATGTGCATGAAGCACAGGTGATCGCGGGCTATGGCCGGTTTCGGGTGGTTGGTGGCGGGTCGGTTGATGGGTGGCGGGTCGGCGGGGTCAGTCGAAGCGGGCGACGAGCAGGACGACGTCCTCCGTGCCGTCGTCCGCGTCCGCGCCCTGGCCCGTCCCGCCGCTGGGGAGGACCGTGCGCAGCAGATGGTCCGCGAAGCCGTCCGGGTCGCTCCGTACGGCCCTGGGGGCGCTCGCGGCGGCCGTGTGCAGCCGTGCGAAGGCCCGGTCCATGGGCTCTCCGGTGCGGTGGAGCAGCCCGTCGCTGTAGAAGAGGAGCGTTTCTCCGCGGCCCGGTTCGAGCTCCACGCTGGGCGCTTCCCAGCAGGAGAGCATGCCGAGCGGCGCGGACAGGGCGGTCTCCACGAACTCGGTGCGCCGCTCGCCGGTGATCAGCGGCGGGCAGTGTCCGGCCCCGGCCAGCACCACCCTGCGCGGCAGAGGCTCGTAGTAGGCGAAGAGCGCGGTCGCGGAGCGGGCGGGTTCGGTCAGCCGCAGCAGCAGTTCGAGGTCGGAGAGCACGGCCACCGGATCCTCGCCCTCCATCACGGCGTACGCGCGCAGGGACGCCCGCAGCCGCCCCATCGCGGCGACCGCGCTGGGGCCGGATCCGGTCACCCCGCCGACGGACAGGCCGAGCGCGCCGTCGGGCAGCGGCAGCGCGTCGTACCAGTCGCCGCCCCCGCGGGGAGCGGCGCGGTGGCGTACGGCGAGGCGGACTCCGGGGATCCGGGGCAGCCGCGTGGGCAGCAGCTCCTCCTGGATGGTCGCGACGGTGGCGCGGGCGCGGGCGAGCTCGACCAGCCGGGCGAGGTGCGCGGCGGCGTAGCGGCAGTACAGGCCCACGAGGTGGCGCTGGCGCTCCGCGGGCTCGGCCGGTTCGTCGTACAGCCACGCGGCCGCGCCGAGCCGCCCGAGGGGGCCTGGGGCGCCCGTGTGACTGTTCGAGGCGGTGCCGGGGTCGGCGAGCGGGTCCAGGGCCACGGCGTAGCTCGCGGAGTAGCCCAGGCGGGCGGCGACTTCGCGGTGGCGCGGGTCGAGTTCGGCCTCGCCCGGGATGTCGGGGTGGGCGATGCCGGGCTGCGGCTCGCCGTCCGGCTCGGGCAGCCCGTCCAGGAGGTGGCCGGCGGACGCGGTGCCGCGCGGGATCGTCTCGATATGGCCGAGGTCGGCGCGCCCGAGGCCGAGGCCGACGGTGGTGACCGGGCCGAGCCCGTCGGCCGGTTCCAGCGCGACCAGCCCGCGCCGGGCGCCGACGAGCGAGGCTCCGGCGCGCAGGAGCTCGTCCAGCGCGTCGTCCAGCGTGCCCGTAAGGGCGAGTCGCTCGGTGAGTTCGTGGAGGGTGGTCAGGTCCGAGAGCCACCCGGCCAGATGGTCCTGGACCGCGGGATCGGCGGCGGGGCTGGGGCCGGGGTTGGGGGCGTGGGGCGGCGTGACGGGGTCGGAAGTGTGCGTGGGGGCGGGGAGGGAAGGATCGATTCCGGCCACTTTCGGCGGGTGGGGTGAGCTCATGGCCCACTGCCTTCGCACGCGGCCTCCGGCTTGCTCAATAGCATCGCAAACCCCCTGTCGTGCTGCGCCGCTACGGTGCCGCTACTGTCTCCAGATGTACACGCACCCGAGAGGCGATGTCCAGCATTGTCCCGGTGGTCTTGTTGGTGTCTGTGCTGAATTGAACTTGGCTGAAAAGAGGTCGTTACGTTGCCTATTTAGGGTCGACTGGCGTCATTCGACAGCGCGTCGTACCCGCCGCGGCGGGTACACATTCGGAGAAGGGCAGGGGCAGTTGGGACCGCCCCGGAACCCCGTGGCCGGTCCAGGCGTCATAGACGGCAACGGCCGACGCCCATCCCCGAGTGGCGAGGGAAGCACCACCGAAGACGGCAAGCGCCATGCGCGCGCCACCCTTCGCCACGTTCCACGCTCGGCCTGAGGCGTGATGCGCTGCCTTGTACGCGCAGTGACTTGTGATCCACGTGGTGTGACGGGCCGAACATCTCCGGACAGCGCCACGTAGTGCCTTGTGAAGTGCCATGTAGTGCGACGGAACAGCCCTCGGCGTTAACGGAAAGGAACGAGCGCTCATGCGCGAGATCCTCGGAAGGCGACGCAAGTTCTCGCTGCGGCGCGGTGCGCGATCGCCGCTGCTCCGTGCGGCGCTCACCTGCGCCACCGAGTGGCAGTGGCCCGTACTCCCCGGCGTGGGCCTGGCGCCCGGCAGCGGCCGGCCGCGCGAGTGCGGATGCCCCCAGCCGGACTGCGCGGTGCCCGGCGGCCACCCCTTCGACCCCGTACTCCTCGCGGCGACCACGGACCCGCGCATGGTGCGCTGGTGGTGGACGAACCGCCCGACCGCGCCCGTGCTCCTGGCCACCGGAGGGCGGGGCCCGTGCGCGGTGAGCCTGCCGGCGGTCGCCGGGATGCGGGCCCTGGACGCCATCGAGCGGTCCGGTGTACGGCTCGGCCCCGTGATCGCCACGCCCACCCGGTGGGCGCTTCTGGTGGCCCCGTACTCCCTCGAAGAGCTCGGCGATCTGCTGTACCGCCAGGACTGGGTGCCCAGCTCGCTGCGGTTCCACGGCGAGGGCGGCTATCTGGTGCTGCCCCCCTCGCAGATCGGCGCGGGCGGGGTGCGCTGGGAGCGGGCCCCGCTGCGCCGCGGGGGGCGGCCGTGGCTGCCCGAGGTCACCACGGTGGTGGACGCGCTGGTCGAGGCGAGCACCAGCGCACCCGACGGCGGCAGCCGACTCGCCTTCTGACGACGCCTGCCGTGCCCCCTGAGGCCCACTGAGGTCTCCTGACACCGCCTGTACTCACGCCTCTGACGCCTCCCGGCGCGCCTGTTGACCCCGCCCCGCCGTACGTGCGTGCCCGGGGTCTTGGCGCGGCCCGGTGGCGCACGCGGCCCGGTGGCGTGTCCGGGGATGGACCCGCCCGGGGATGGCTCGCGGAACGCCGGAGAGGCGGCGAGCGGCGCCGTGGGTGCCGTCGCCGGGGCCCGGTGGCCGCGAGGCCGCCCGCGGCGCGGAGACGGCCGTGTGTGCCCTCGCGGTTGCGGTTGCGACGGGAGCGGTCCGCGGTCGCGAGGAGAACCGTCCGAGGTCGCGGCGGGAGAGGTCTGCCGAGGCCGCGCGGTACGGGAGTCAACTCACGGCACCGCGGGGGGCGTTGGCCGCCCGGTGCGCCTGCGCGGGGCGCGGGCCGTGGAGCGGACATGGAAGCGCCCGGTCGCTGGCGACGGGGGATGCACCAGCGACCGGGCTTTTAAAACCGTAACAAGAGATCGGCGGTTCGCAAATTCGATCGCGGATTTCCGGACGCGTAATTGCAGGGTGTAGCGGAGAGTTGTGAGCAGTGTCACGTGTACGGTCGCCCCGCGTCCGAGCCCGGTACGACCGTCAGCTGAGCGTCACCTGACGGTTGGTGAGACCGCCGCGCGCCCGCCGCTGTTCGGCGGTCAGCGGGGTGTCGGAGGCCAGCGCCTCGGCGAGCCGCTCCGCGAACGCCTCGGCGGGCTTCTCCGTCTCCTCCGCGCCCATCGCGCCGGGAAGGTCCCACACCGGCACGGTGAGGCCGTGCGCCCGGAAGGAGCCGACCAGCCGGGTGCCCTCGCCGAGCGAGGAGGCGCCTGCGGCGTGCAGCCGCGCGAGGGCGTCGAGCAGCTGCTCCTCCGGGTGGGACATCACCCAGCGCAGGTGGTTCTTCTCCGGCGTACGGCACCAGTACGCGGCCTCGACGCTGGTGAGCCGGGCGGTCGGGATGGCGGCCGCGTTCGCCCGTTCGAGGGATGCGGCGACCTCACCGGTGGCGCTCGCGGCGTCCTCGAGCCAGAACTCGAACCCCTCGTGCAGGGTCGGCGAAAAACCGCCCTTCGGATCGAGCAGATCCTGCAGCCGCGGGCCCTCTCCGGCGACCCGTTCGGCGGCGACCGGCGTCCCCGGCTCGGCGGTCAGGGCGCGCTGCAGGGTGTCGGCCAGGTCGCGGCTGATGTCACCGGAGGCGGTGTCGTTCTGCAGGCCGAGGAGCACGGCGCCGTTGTCGCGGCGCAGCGCCGGCCAGGCCATGGGCAGCACGGTGGCGAGGGTCACGGACGGGATGTCCTCGGGCAGGCCCTCGACGAGGTTCAGCTCGACGGTCGCGGCGGGTACGAGCTCACGCAGCGCGACCCAGTCGCATTCGCCGGGCAGCCCTTCGAAGGGGCGCTGCACCAGCTCGGTGACGGCGTGCGCGGCCTCCCGGCCGTGGCAGGCCTTGTAGCGGCGGCCCGAGCCGCACGGGCAGGGCTCGCGCGCCCCCACCACGGGGATCTCCGCGCTCGTGACCCGCGGTCCGGCCTTCGTCGTCTGGGGGCGGCGCTTCTTGCCCATGGCGTGGCTGTCTCCCGATCGTGCGGCTCGTGGCGTCCTCGTACGGCCGCGTGCGTCTCGTACGGCCGCGGTCGCTCCGTACGGCCCGTACGACTGGTACGGGCGGGAGCCTAGCCCTTTGGCCGAACCCAGTCGGCGAACCCCGTCGGCGAGGCCGACCGTATGCCCTAAGAGGTATTCCGTGATTCGCCGACCTGGCGAGCTGGTACGGTCGGCGATGGCCGATAAGACGGCCTGCGTGAGTCAACCGCGTGAGGTGCTGACCACCGGCTCGCCGGTACAACACCTGCGGCAGCCCGCTGAACGGCGGGCCTCTGCTCACCGAACTCCGGGCACGCCCCGAGCAACCCCGGATGAGACACCGCAAGGTGACCACGCCGGAGCGCCCGGACCAGCCGAACCGGATGCAGTCCGTACCTCCTACGGGAATCACGGATCAAGTCTTAGGCGAGCTCGTCCAGATCGGCGGCGAAGTCGAGATCGGGGTCGAGCCTCGGGAGGAGGGTGACGGGCCTGCTGAGTCCGTCACGGAAGCCGTCATGGGCGGGAAGCGACGCCCATACGGTCACTTCCCCGATGTCGTCGCGCACCCCCCAGTCCTCGGCGAGCGACGTGATGATGTTGAGCCCGCGGCCGCCACGCGCAGTGATCGAGGGGTTGGCCGGAACCGGCCTTGTCGGTCCGCCGCCGTCGGTCACTTCTACGGTCAGCCGGCCGTACTCGTCGACGTGCCAGGCTGCCCGGACGGTCCCGTCGCCAGCGTCGGAGCCCAATGGCCGACCATGTCGCCATGCGTTGCTGAGTAGTTCCGAAAGGATCAGTACCGCATCGTCTATGACCGAATCCGATACCCCAGTCCTGCTCAAATCGTCACGCATCCGGTGCCGTGCCGCACCTACGCCCGCAGGACCATGGGGTACGGCCATGGTCGAAGACGTCGGCACCTGCCGTGCCACCACCAACGCCACCCCCGAGACCTCCTTAGCCCCACGCCACGGGATGGATGCCCCGCAGGGCTGGAGCAGAAACAGGCCATGTGGCATCTGGTGACGCACTCGTCACGATCAAATACGTACCGAACGCGCCGGTGCACGCCTTGTAATGCCCATTATGAGCGTCCGAGTTGGGACAGTACCTGTTTGGGGCGGTTCGTAATCACCGCGTCGACGCCCAGATGAGCGCACAGTTCGACATCGGCCGGATCGTCGACGGTCCATACGTGCACTCGGTGCCCCGCGCGGTGCAGGCGCGCCACGTAGTCGGGGTGATTCCGTACGATCCGGATGCTCGGCCCCGCGATGCGCACCCCGCGCGGCAGCGCGCCGTCCCGGTGGCGCGGCAGCAGGAACTGCATCAGATAGACCGTGGGGACCGCGGGGGCCGCCGCGTGCACCCGGTGCAGCGAGCGCGCCGAGAAGCTCATGACGCGCACGCGCGAGGGCTCGCCCGGCGGCGGGGAGTCGAGGCCGTAGCGGCGGAGCAGGTCGAGCAGCCGCTGCTCGACCTGGCCGGCCCAGCGGGTCGGGTGCTTGGTCTCGATGGCCAGCTCGATGCGGCGTCCCGCGTCGGCGACGAGCTCCAGGAGCCGTTCGAGGGTGAGGACCGCGGTGTTGTCGCGGCTGTCACGGTCCGGCTCCTCCTTGTCGCTCGCCTGCCCCTTCCAGGAGCCGAAGTCGAGGGCGGCGAGATCGGCCAGCTCGAGCGCGGAGACGGCGCCCCGGCCGTTGGAGGTGCGGTTGACGCGGCGGTCGTGGACGCAGACCAGGTGCCCGTCCGCGGTCATCCGGATGTCGCATTCGAGCGCGTCGGCGCCGTCCTCGATGGCCCGGCGGTACGCGGCCAGGGTGTGCTCGGGGGCGTCCTCGGAGGCGCCGCGGTGGGCCACGACGGAGGGGGTGTACGGACCGGGGGGGATGTCCCGGTCCGGGCGCTCATAGGTCACCGCGTTATGGTGCCACCGCCCGGTGCGGGGCGTCGCAGGAGGTCCCGTCCACCGCCGCGCGGATTGGCGGCGGTCCGCTTTGTCCGGGATAAAGGTTGGTAGCCCACGGGGCCACCGCTCCTTACAGCGGTCTGACGCGCGGTGGGAAAAGCTTACGTCGGACATTCGTAAGCGTGGGCCGCCGAAGCAAACTGTCGTGCACATGAGGAGAGAGCTGTGAGCACCGAGAACGAGGGCGCTGCCGTTCCGCCTGAGGCCGGGTCGCGTCCGGCACCTCCGACACCGCACCCCGACCCCGCCGTGCCCCCGGCGCCAGACTTCAAGCCGGCGGTCGGCGCGGCCCCGGACGTCCCGTCCGGGCCAATAGGCCCGCCGGGCGAGTCGGCGGCGGGATCCCGCCTGCCCGAGCCCGCGCCCCCGGTCCCCACCCCACCTGTGGCCCCGCCCGCCTCGCCCCCGGCCGTCACGGCCGAGGGCGCCCCCGTCACCTCCGGCGCCGGACACCCCCTCCCCGACCCGGCCGCGGGCTCCGGCGGTACGGCGGCGTGGTGGGCCGAAGGCCAGGCCCCCCAGGACGGCCCGCAGGCCCTCCACGGCTCCCCCGGCGGCCCGGCCGACCCATGGGGGACCGTTCCCGCCCCGCCCTCCCAGCCCCCGGCACGCAAGCGCTCCGGCGGGCTCGTCGCCGCCCTCCTGGCCGCCGTCCTCGTCGCCGGAGGCATCGGCGGCGGCATCGGCTACTGGGCCGCGGACCAGAGCGACGGCAGCGACTCGACCACGATCTCGGCCCTCGGCAACCCGAAGTCGGAGAGCCGTACGCCCGGCTCCGTCTCCGACATCGCGAGCAAGACCCTGCCGAGCGTGGTCACCATCGAGGCCCAGGGCAGCAACGGCGAAGGCGGCACCGGCACCGGCTTCGTCTACGACACACAGGGCCACATCCTCACCAACAACCACGTCGTCGCCTCCGCCGCCGACAACGGCAAGCTCACCGCCACCTTCTCCAACGGCAAGCGCTACACCGCCGAGGTCGTCGGCCGCGCCCAGGGCTACGACGTCGCCGTCGTCAAGCTGAAGAACGCCTCGGGCGCCAAACTCACCCCGCTCCCGCTCGGCAACTCCGACAAGGTCCAGGTCGGCGACGCCACCGTCGCCATCGGCGCCCCCTTCGGCCTCTCCGGCACCGTCACCACCGGCATCGTCAGCGCCAAGAACCGCCCGGTCGCCTCCAGCGACGGCGGCGGCGGCAACGCCTCGTACATGAGCGCCCTGCAGACCGACGCCTCCATCAACCCCGGCAACTCCGGCGGCCCCCTGCTGAACGGCGACGGCGGCGTCATCGGCATCAACTCCGCCATCCAGTCCGCGGGCAACGGCGGCGGCCTCGGCGGCGAGACCCAGCAGTCCGGCAGCATCGGCCTCGGCTTCGCCATCCCCATCAACCAGGCCAAGCACGTCGCCCAGCAGTTGATCAAGACCGGCGAGCCCGTCTACCCGGTGATCGAGGCCACGGTCAACATGAAAGACACCGGCGCCGGCGCCACCATCGCGGGCAACGGCACCGGCGGCAGCCAGGCAGTCGTCCCCGGCGGCCCGGCCGACAAGGCCGGCCTGAAGGCCGGCGACGTCATCGTCAAGCTCAACGACACGGTGATCGACAGCGGCCCGACCCTGATCAGCGAGATCTGGACGCACAAGCCGGGTGACAAGGTCACCATCACCTACAAGCGCGACGGCAAACAGTCCACGACCGAGGTCACCCTGGGACAGCGCAAGGGTGACAGCTGACGCGCTAGGCTGATCCCCGCGCCGCCCCAGGCGGGCGCGGCGCGAGGAGGCTTGCCCGAGCGGCCTAAGGGAACGGTCTTGAAAACCGTCGTGGCAGCGATGTCACCGAGGGTTCAAATCCCTCAGCCTCCGCCCAGGTCAGCGAACTAGCTGGTCAGAAGGGGTGCCCCGGTCTCCGGAGCACCCCTTTCGCGTTCAGGTTGTCTCACCCTTTCTCGCCCGTATCCCAGTTCTGACCAGTACGTATGGGCCATCTGTGGGCCAGAGTCAGGGCCGATCTTCCTCGTCGAGGACGCGAGCAATCAGGTTGTTCGAGTGCTGCTGGCCACCCTTGAGGATCTTGGCGTAGAAGCGGTACAGCACAGCGATGCTGTGACCCGCTCGCGCGGCGACCTCCGCAGGGTCCACGCCCGACTTGATCCAGAGAGAAACGCCAGCATGCCGCAGCGAGTACGGCACTTCCGCGAGCTTGGATTTGACCTCACCGGGAGGGAGCACCGCCTTCCGCGCGCTCTCCCAGACACCGCAGTACTCCGTAGACGGCACTCGCCCTCCTCGTGCCGCCCGGAACAGTCGTCCGTCGTCGGCGGTGCCATATCGGGCGATGTGCTCCCGGAGCAGATGCACGAGAACGGGCGGGATGGGCACAGTCCGAGTTGCGCCGCGCTTTCTGCGCTTGAGCCCGCGCTTCTCGTACGACGTGCCCTCGTCTGTCCAACCGCCCCCTACCTCCGGGCGACTCTCCCCGAGCAGTAGTTCGCCCCACTCCTTCACGGCCTCCGGCGTATTGGGCGGCAAGGTGCAGTCCGACTCCTTGAGTGCGACGATCTCACCGGGGCGCATGGCCGCGTAGTAGAGGCATCCGAAGAACGCGTGTAGGTGCTCGCCACGGGGCCCGGAATCACGGACAGCCCCGAGCAGGGCGCGAGCCACAGCAGGGCCGGGGACGTACCGGAAGTCAATTTCGTCGTCGCTCTCGGGAGGTGCCCAGTCCACGCGGTGCAGAGGGTTTGCCGTGAGTAGTCCTTTCTCCTCGACTGTGTAGCGCAGCACATTACTCAGCACCATGCGCTTGCGGCGGGTCGTGTTTTCCGCCGCCTTGCTCCCGTCCATTCGAAGCGTGAGCGCATCGAGGGCCGGACGCAGAAGCGCGGGGTCCTCCAAAGCCTTGACCTTGATGGAATGCGCGGCAATCCACTCCAAGGCCGCTCGGATTTCGGCGGGCGGCTCCTCAACGACGTGACGCGATACCCAGGTCCCTTCGGGGCCACGAACAGCCCGAAACGCCCACTGGTACAGGGCGGCACGCAACACCGCCGCGCTGGGCGCCCCTCGCTTGGTTGTCACGAGTGTGGGGGTCACGACGGCGAGCGATTCCGCAATGCTCGCTCGGTGCTTGGCCGCAGCTCGCGGCCACTTCATGAGTGCGTACTCCGTGACGTGCTCGTACCAAGAAGGCGAATTGCGAGCTGTCAACTCGCCTTCGGGAAGTCCGGTTTCCTCGTCGAATCGCTGACGGTCGCGCAAAGCGGCCATCAACTGTGACTGGCGCCCCTCCGCTTGCGTCTTGAGCTTGAAGCTCCGTGAGTGGGACTGCTCGCCTACCCGCCAACGTAGTTCCCACGGCTTCGGGCGGCCGGCGCGCTTGCGGATGGACCAGAAATCGACGTCGTACGTGAGCATGTCTCTCCAGGTAAAAGAAAAAGGGGCCCGCGATGAATGCGGGCCCCTGTTGAAGCGATCGAACTTACGCGGCACGCTGCTCGCAGGACGCCCACCAGGCATCGAGGTCGGCGCGGCTGACGCGGAGTTGGCCGTTGGGGAGTTTCTGGATACGTGGTGCCTGGCCGCGTGCGCGCATGCGGTAGAAGGCGGCGCGGCTCATCTTGATCTCTTTGAGGACGTCGGGGAGCTTGATCTTCTCGTCGCGTGCCACGCGTTCGACTCCTTCGCTCTGATGGCGGGGACTTCTGGGACCCGCGTGTGTCCGAGGTTCGGATTTCTGCGTCACCCGCGTCATCTGCGTCATTCGCGGCTCTGACCTGCGGGTTTAGGGTGACGCAGAGGAGTGGGGGTGCGTCACCCGGTGACGCAGGTCTTCGTCACCGGGTGACGCGGGTGACGCGGGGTGACGCAAGAATCGGCCGTCTGCGTCACCGCTGTTTCGGCAGGTCACGTGCCGTCTACGGGGTGTGGGTGACGCAGGTGACGCAGCGTCCTCTTACTTCGGACAAGGGAGGGGGTGGTGTCTGTTGTTGTGCGGCTCAGAGCGTGAAGAAGGAGCCGCTTCGCGGCGCGACCATCGCAGGGCGGCGCCGCCGCCGAACAGCAAGAGGAGCACGCGTGCGCGGGTGCTCCTCTTGCTTGTGCGTCATGGTGCGCGCGGTCAGAAGGCCGCTTCCTGCTCGGGCGGGGGCGGCGCGGATGGCCGTGCGATCTCGATGTAGCGGGATGTCTTGGTGCGTCCCCAGTCGATGAGGACGCCCCGGGCCGCGAGGGTGGGCTGAAGCCGCTTGAGGCGGTCTGAGAGCACCTTGCCGGTAGTCGGCCACCCTTTGGGAAGGGGACGGCACTCCTCACCGCTGTAGAGGCCCGTGAGGCAGTGCAGCCATTCGGCGGACGTCATCCGCTGCTCGGTGCCCGGGTCGATGCCGGCGGCGTGCTTGAGCACGGTCTGCGCGAGGAGATCGCCCTCGATGACGTCGTCGTTGAGGTCGTCCAGGCTTGCCCGGTAGGCGGCGAGCGCTCCCAGACCGGTGGCCGCGTCGAGCTGCGCGCACAGGTGCGCGAAGTCGGCCATGCGCAGGTCGGTCGGGATGTCTGCCTCAGCCGCGCGCACCTGCACGGTGAGGTCGAGGAGAGAGCCGAGGATGACGGGCAAGACCTCTGCGAAGTCGGACCACAGTTCTGCTTCGGTGCGCCGGACGCGGGGGCGTTCCAGACGCAGGGGCAACAGCCGTTCGGCGAGGTCGGGCCGGATCACGCCCACGTCGATGCCTGTCAGGAGAAGGGGGCGGCGGTAGCCGATGCGGAAGACGTCCCCGTCGGTGAACAGGGCGCGCTTGACGTTCTCGGCTCCGGTGACGATGCAGCACATCGCATCGGACAGCTCCGGGGTCATGTGGGAGAGGTTGTCCAGGGCAGTGACCCAACCGGCTGCCACCGCCGTGATCAGGTTCTCCTCATCCTTCGGCGCCCGGCGCAGGTCCCCGGTCATGCCCTCGATGATCCGCACGAGCATCCGCCCACCGGTGGACTTGCCCGCGCCTTGCGGGCCGGTGAGGAACGGGGCCGGGACGGGCACGGTCGGACCCAGGCAGCCGATGAGCCACGCGATGGCCAGGCACTCGGTCTCCGCGTTGGCGAAGTTGCACAGTCGCATCAGCAGATCGATGCCCTTGCCGTTGGTGTCCTTCGCCGGCAGAGGCAGTTCCCCCGTGAGCTGGGTACGCCGCCAGCAGACTTCCTGCGGGTCCGGGGTGCGGATGTCCCATCCGGTGGGGTGGATGCGCACGGACTGCCCGTCGCTGCGCCCGAGGTCCAGCCACGTCGCCCCGTCGAATCCGGGGGCGACGCGGATGTGCACGGGCTGCACGGCCTCCGTCAGCGCGAGCGCCTCGATCAGGTCCAGCGCCTCCTTCATGGCGGTGCCGTTGAACACACCCACCCCGTCGCGGAAGAGACCCACCATGAGTTCCTGCCGGTGGCTGCCCGTGGTGCCCTGTGAGCGGATCGGCCGAGCCACGGGGTGGCTGTTCCTCTGCGCGTACACGGTGCCGTCGGCGGTGCGGAAGTACCGGAAGTGCGCCTGTGCGTAGTTGGTGATGACCTCGCGGGCGGGGTTCTTCTCGTCGTCGGACATGGTCACAGTCCCAACTTGGCGCGGGCGTTGGTCCATGCGTCGGTGCAGTGCCGGGGGGATTCGCCCTTGGTCTGCGCGGCGGTGAACAGCCGCGCGATGTGGTCCTCGGTGAGGCAGCCGCACCGGCCATGTGTGGAGAGCACAGCCAGGAAGGTGCGGTAGACGGTGCTGTGCACGCCGCTGGTGGCCTCGGTGATGCGTTGCTCGGCCATGGCGATGCCACGGTCCAGATAGGTGGGCGTGCGGTGAGGGCACGCCCCTTCTCCGGCCCGTGCGGGCACGGTGATGGCCTGCGGTGCGGGCCGGGCCGGGGAGGGCTTGCTCACGGCCAGCGCGCGCACGGCATCCGGCAGCGCGGTCATGGTGCCGGTGCCGAACCCGAGCCAGCGTGCGTAGGCCATGGTGGACTTGATGTCCACGCCGGGCCGGACCGCGTTCGCGGACTGCATCCGACCGAGGTAGAGCCAGTGCTCACCCCGGGTGGTGGGCACGGTCTGCGTGGTCGGCAGGTTCTTGCGTGCCCACACGATCGCTTCGGCGTTGTCCAGGTCCACGACCGTCAGCCCCGCCCCGCCCGGGTGATAGGCGACCGCGCTTGCGCGAAGCCACGCCCGGCGCCAGATATGGGAGTTGATGACGTCCAGGTCGGTGGTCGCGGCAGCCCACGCATGGCAGGGACGCGGGCAGTTGCACGGCCCGGGGCTCTTCATGTTCGGCCGACCGCCGCACGCGTTGTCCGCGCAGCGGCGGCAGTTCCCGAATGGGACCTTTCCGGCCCGCAGGGGAAGCGGCGGTACACCGGACGCGGCCAGTTCCAGCGCGGTTCGTAGGTGGTCCCTGGCTGGAGTCGTGGCGCGCGTGGGCGGGGTCTTGCATTCAGGTGTCATGCTGGATGTCTCCAGTTCTCTTGACGGTGCTGGGAGACCGGGGCGGCCGTGACTTTGGCGAGAGACGGCCGCCCCAGCCGTGTCTAGAACGGGGGCTCGTTGCTGTAGCGGGGGAGGCGCGGGAGGGGGAGCAGGGTCCAGCGGTGGTTTTCGTTCCAGCAGATGCAGGGATCCCAGTCGGTGCCCGCGTATTCGCCGGTTTCGTAGTCGCCGTAGTCGTGTGCCGTGCCGCCGTCGCCTTCGCAGCGGGGGCAGTCGGGCCGGGGGGTTTCGGCGAGGATGAGCGCGTGGCGGGGCCAGGTGGTGCGACGGATACGCAGCCGGGGGCGTGGGGTCTTCATGCCGGGGCTCCTCTCGGGTAGCGGTTCAGGTGGTGGGGAAGGTGACGCACATGGCGTCCGGGCCCGGGGTGGGGATGCGCTTGCCGGCCTGCTCGTGGACGGTTTCGTGGGCCGTGTCGGTGACGGTGTCGCAGACGAGTCGGCCGTCCGGGGTGAGGGTCCATGCGTCGTCGCCGAAGGCGGTTTCGGTGATGTACCGGACGGCCTCTTCCGGGCTGTCGAGGTGAGGGGTGAAGCCGTCGGCGTCGGTGGTGGCGCCGCACAGGTCGCACACGGCGATGTAGCAGGTGACCAGACGCGTTGCCATGAGATCTCCCGGCTAGGTGTGGAAGTGGTTGCGCTTGATGACGGCCTTGCGGATGTTGACCGTCGTGCCGCCGCCGGAGCGGTGGCCGAAGACCTGGATGGCGATCCAGCCGCCGAAGATGACGGCGGCGAGGATGATGAGTTGGTGGATGAGCGCGGCGAGGGCCGCGATGAACGTGGTGAGCAGCACGAGCCCGCCGCACACGGCGAGGAACCCCATGCCGCCGAGCGCGACGTTCACCGCCGTCCGCGAGACGGCCGGCTTGGCCGCGACCGGGGCGGGCTTGGCGGGCTCGATGGCGTAGCCGGTGATGACTCGGCCGTCGGGCATGACGACGCTCGCCACCGCCGGTATGGCGCCCGGCTGCATGGGCACGAGCGGTGCCGTGTGCGCGGGCATGACGGGCGTGGGGTGGTGGAGTTCCATTGCCGCCGCGTCGTGCCCGGCCGGGGCGGGCCAGTGGTGGGGTGTGGTGGGTTCGTGCACGTCCGGTCTCCCTTCTACTGGTCGTTTCCGGCGAGTGCGCTGGTGACGGCGGTGACGAGTTGGTTGACGGTGTCGCTGGCGTCGGTGTCGGCGAGGTAGAAGCCGAAGAGCGCGGCGACTACGGCCGCACCGGCACCGAGGGCCTTGAAGCGCAGGAGCAGGGCGAGGCCGCCGGCGAGCAGCAGTACGAGGGGGATGGTGATGATCACGGGTTCTCCCGGGGTGGTCAGCGGGTGCCGGCGCGGTAGGTGCGCGTGGCGCGGTTGTAGATCCAGCGGCCGACGCGTATGCGCTTGCCGGTGGCCTGGCAGCGGCGGCAGTCCTTGCCGCGCTTGAGGCGTCCCTTGCGGTCGGTCTTGAGGTCGTGGCCCATGCCGTCGCACTTGCGGCAGTTGCCGAACGGGCTCAGCCAGCACTTGATGCTGTAACCGAGCGTGACCACGAGAAGGAAGGCGGTATCGAGGGCGGGAAGGCTCATCAGGGCCTCTCAGGAGGTGGTTTGAAGGGTTTCCGCAGGTGGGCCGCTAGACGCTAGCGGCCAGATCAGGAGCGGTATAGGTCGCTAGCGGGGTTGCTACCGGTAGCGACTCCTGCCGCTACCGGTAGCGGCTCGTGAGGGCCTATCCGGCGTCCCTCTTCTTGTTGCGCTCCGTAATCGCGGTGGCGATGTCGTCGCGCTTGATGCCGCGCTTGTTGACCTGCTCGCCGTCGATGCGGCGGCTGATCTGAACCGTCCCGATGCCGAACGGCTTGAGCGCGGCGGTGAGCGCTTCGGCCTTGGGCTTGGGCTCCAGCTCCGCCCACGGGCGGTAGACCTCGGGGCGCAGGTCGGCGAGGCGGTCAACGATGGTCTCGGACCACACCTTGGCCTCGCCCTTGCCGAGCACGGCCGCCACGTCGTCGAGGATCGTGGCGGACACCTCGGGGGCCGGGGCGTCCCCGGCCGCGTCGCCCGACAGGGTGCCCTCGGCCTCGCGCAGCGCGGCGGCGCGGGTCAGGATGCGCTCCGCGTCACGCCCGTCGGCCAGGTAGGTGCGGACGATGCCGGAGTCATCCGACATGCCCTTGAGCAGCCCCACGCCCTTGTGCGACTTCAGCAGCTTCGACGCGTCCAAGCCCTCCGAGTACGAGCCCGCACCGAGGATGGTGTCCGAGACCTGGTAGGCGCCGACGCGCAGGGCGAATCGGGCCTGGTGCTGGTCACGCAGCTCCGAGGGGCACGCCTTGTCGTCCGGCTTCTGCGTCGCTGTCATCACCGAGACACCGACGGCCGGGGCGACCCGGGCGAGGTAGACCAGGAGAGACAGGATCTCCTTGCCGTGCTCGGGGTGGGTCAGGTACTCCTGCACCTCATCCACCACGAACAGCGTGAGGGGCATGTTCAGCTTCTTGTCCCGGCTGATTTCCGGGGTGAGCTTGCCCTCGGGGCAGATGTGCAGCGGCAGTTCGGACAGCCGGTGGTACCGGTCTTCGACGTCCGCCTTCAGCTCGCGCAGCGACGTCAGCAGGTGCTGAACCGGGTCGAACCCGTGCTTGGGCACGATGCCGAACCCGATGCGGTGGGCGACCTTGGTGAACGTGCGCCAGTCCGGGGACGCCTTGCCGTCGAACACGTACAGCCTGACGTACGGGTCCAGCGCGGCGGCGAGCGCGATCGTGCGGGCGGAGAACGTCTTGCCCTGGCGCGGTACGGCGCCGACCAGCAGCGACAGCCACAGCATCGTGGCCATGACCGGGTTGCCGCGTTCGTCCACGCCCCACGGGAACGGCTTCCAGAAGTCCACCCGCGTCGCCCCCAGCAGCGGCGACTTGCCCGACGGCACGGCGAGCGGGTCACGGTCGGCGATCCAGTACGACACCCGCCGCCCGCTCGTCTCATCCTTGTCCAGGAACAACTGAGTCGGGGCGATGTCCATACCGGACGCGAGACGCGCATGCGCCTTCATCGCGTCCTCGAACGTCTTGCCGTACGGCAGATCCACCACGACCCGCCATCCATCGCCGTCCCGGCCGATCGGGCGCGGGAAAGCGATCGTCTGATCCTTGCTGGTCAGCCCGGCAACCTCGTGTGCCCGGATGACGATGTCCGAGGACAGCCGCCGCTTGCGGAACGTCACCTTGGCCAGGTCGATCAGCGGCCGGTCGGCCGGCGCCCCCACCACTCCCAGCGTCGTCGTCAGAGCGGCGATGGACAACAGGAGCAGCCACGACGGCGCCATGACATACAGCGTCAGCGCGGCGGCCAGCCCGATGAAGGCGGCGATCGTGGCCACGATGCCCCGCAGCCTCACGCGGTCGTTGCGCTGCCGCGACAGCTTCAGGTACTCCGCCGCATCCTCAGCCGCCACAGCGGCGTGCCGCAGAGGCTTGCCCTCGGCATCGAAGACCCACCGGCCGATCGCGGCCGACCAGCGCCACGCCCCGCGGGGCGAGTAGATGAGGATCTTCGGGGTGTAGATGCACGGCAGGCGCACGGCGTGGTAGCCGACCACGGCCGAGTAGTGACGCACCGCCCACTTGCGCACGGCCGTGCGCTGGTCGGGCAGCTTCACCCAATCCGGCAGCACCGGCAAGCGCGCCTCGTCCTTGGCCTCCATCCACTCCGCCACCGACGGCGGGTAGACCTCACGCGCCGGGTCAACCGGCTCACCCTCGGCCAACCCCTCGGCCTCCGGGTCGTCGGAGTCGGGAAGTTCGGCCTCCCACTCCCCCGGCTTCACCGGACCCTCGGCGGGGGCAGCGGCAGGGGTGGTGTCTTTCTTCAGCGGGAACGGCAACACGTCAGCCGTCCGCTCGTTGGTGTCCTCCGGCTCATTCGGGGGCGGGAACGCGGTGGTTTCCGTCACGATGTACCTACTCCTTCGGGAGTCGAAGGGTCCGGCCGGCTTGCTGTGGAAGGTCGGGCGGCCGGACCCGGGATTCGGGGTGGTTCAGGCGGCGCGCTGTTCCTCGGGATAGGCGCAGGTCACGCAGGTTCCGAGCGTGGGCGGGATGACGTATCCGGCGTCCCGACGGCACTTGGGGCAGCGGCGGCGGGCGCGCATCATCGCTGCGTGCGCACGCCACCGCGCCGGGGTCATCGGACGCACCGGCCGGGCGAGGTCGACCCGGTACAGGTACGCGGTCAGCGGTTCCCGCCGACGACGCGGGCGCAGGAGCTGCGCCGCGACATCCTGACCACCCGGCCGCAGTCCCCGACTGCGCAGTTGGCGGCGGGTGGCCAAGTCGTCCGGGGCGCACCGCCACGGGAAGGTGGGGATGCCGAAGCGCTCCCCGGTCGGGTCGAAGCAGTCGGCGAGGGTCAGCCGCTTCACGCGGCCTTACCGCCGTCGTTGGCGCGTTCGGCGAGGATCGTGTCCCGCAGCATCCGCGCGTTGGCCGGCGAGGTGCGGACCGTGCGGCGGATGCCCTCCGCCGTGATCCGGTCGGCGGGCCAGTCGGCCGTAGCGGTGCGGGCCTCAGTGAGCAACTGTTCGGTCGTGCGCTTCGGTCGGGGCGACCGTGCCACCTCCGGAACCCGGCCGGTCGCCCGACGGGATCGGGGGGAGGCGGCTGCCACCGCCCGACGTCCGGTCGGCGCAGGATCGGCCTTGACCGGGTCGGCCGCCGGGGCGATCACGGGCACCGGCTTGAGGGGAAGAGTCGGCTTCACGAAGTCGACCCCCACCGGATCGGGCACCGAAGACCGGGTGAGCACGACCGACGGCGCCGGGGTCGATTCCCGCAGGTCAGCCGTAGACCGATTCCTCATTGTCTCGGTAGATTCCTCCGCATTCGCGACCGGGGTGGATACGGGGCCGGTGCCGCCGAACATCGAGGCGAGCGCGGCATCCGCGCCGTCCGTGATTCGGTCGCGCTGGACATCCAGCAGCCTCGATCCAAGCGCCGCGTCCCCGACCCCGACCTTGCGGGCCAGACGCCATGACTTGCGCTCCGACCACCACTTGATCCGATCGCTCGGGTGGTGTGCGGCGCGGGCGCGGTGGTAGGCGAGGGCCTGAACGATGTCGGCAGTGCGCCGCTCGTTCTCCGCGTCGCGGCCGTCGGTGTGGACGACGATCCGGCGCGCGAGGAACGCCATGCCCTCCGCCGAGACGGACATGCCCATCGGGGTCAAGGCGTAGATCACGGTCCGCCCCGGGTCCGGCGCGGCCATGGCACCCATGACGGCGGCGGCGGAGGGCAACGCCCACAGCCCGATCCGTACGACGCGCGGCGAGGACTGCCCCAGCATGGTCAGCCCCAGCAGCACCAGGGCGAGCACCGCCGTCGCGCCCTCACCGGCACCAAGAGCACCGAGCGCGGTCCCCGTGCCATAGGCGAGACCGATGTTGCTGTACGTGCCGATCCCGCCGACAACGCCCGTGGCGAGCATCGGCACGAACGCGGCCGTCAGAACCCCCTTCTGTGCCCGCGTCAACTCCCTGCGCGTCTGCGTCACGCCACTTCCCTGGGTACGGCGCTCGGTAGTCACGGGCGCCACCTCCCCAGGCGGTGCGCGGCAAGGCCAAGGAAGAACGCCCACACGACCGGCTGAGCGGCCACCCAGACCAGCAGCGCGCCGACCCCGGCAAGAACACCAAGGGTGACGCCGGGGGCCTGGAGGGCCAGGATGAGCAGCAGGCATCCGAACAGGACGTAGTTGAGGAACCGGGCTCCGGCCCCGGTCCGCGTGGTGGTTCCGTTCACGGTGCACTTCCTTCCGGGGCGTCGTCGGTACCGGGCCGGCCGTCACGGCGGTCGGCCCACGGTGTGTAGGTCACGGGGCGTTCAGCCGTCCAGCCACGCAACTGCCTGGCCGCGTCCGCTACGCCAACCTCGCCAAGGACCTCGTACTTCAGGACCGACGCGAGGACGATCCGGGCGTCGGACACCCGCCGGTCGAGCAGCCGGGCGCGGATGCGGTCGTCCTCGATGGTGTCGGCGTCGGGGATATCGAGCGCGTCATGCACGGCCCGCAGCAGCGCAGTCACGTCCACGGGCAGCGGATCCGGGATGGAGTATGTGGTGGGCTCGTTCACAGCGCACCCCCCACCGCGATACCGGCGGCCACGATCAGCAGCACACCGCCCGCACAGGTCAGGTCGACCGCGCGGCGCAGGTTGGCGAACTTGGCGACCGCGATACGCGACAGGTTCGCGATGTCCTGCTCGCGCCGGTCCTCGGCCAGCGTCGCGCGGATCTCCTCGGCCGTGAGCGTCGCCCACAGCGGAAAGCCCATCGGACGGGCACCGCCCAGGTTCGGCCGCACCGCCCGCAGCAGCAGCGCCGCAGCAGTGACCAGCAGCGCCACACCCATGCCGCCGACCACGTAGACGGGGGCCGGAAGGTGAGCGCCGTTGGCGACGGTCCACACACCGGCCAGCAGAGCACCGATGAACGCCAGCATCAGGCTGGTCTTGTTGTCGGTCCGGGCGATCTCCGCCTTCACCTCCGCATGCGCGGCGGTGAGACTCGCGTCCAGGGTGCTCACGCGCCCACCCTCGACGTGCTCACCACGGTGGCGCGGTTCGAGAGCTCCCGGCGGGCGGCCAGCACCCGGCGACGGGCCCGACGGATACGGCGCGCGTCCAGCTCGAATACCGGCCGGTCAAGCGTCATGATGAACGCGTCCAGCAACTCGACCTCGGCCGTGATGACGGGCATCTCGCGCTCAATCGCGTCCAGCTCCGCGACCGTCGGCTCACGGTCGGACGGGTCGGCGGTAACAACCGACTGAAGTGCACCGATGTGCTTCATGGGTCGTGGTTCCTCTCAAGGGTTGAACGGCCCGAACAGCGACGCCCGGTGTTGCAGCACCGGGCGTCGCGCGCCGTTGAGGTGATGGGTCAGTCGTCAGGGTTGGAGATGAGGCTGCGGTCCATGTCCTCGATGTCGATCCACCGGCCGCCGGGGTACTGGTCGACGCTGTTGCCGTTCACGGTGACGGTGGAGCCGACGATGCTGCCGCCGCACTGGATGCCGACCACGCTGCCGGGGGTGGCCACGTTCACGACCGTCCCGTCTTCCTGGTTGTTCTTCGCCATGTCTGTCCTCCTTGGAGTGGGGCCGGGATGTCCGGCTCCCCTCAACCCCGTCCGTACGGCCCCACGCAGTGCGTGAGCCGGACGGGCGGAGGAGGCAACCGGCCGCAGCGCTAGCCGCTGCGATGGCAGGAAGAAGAGGGACCGGATTGTTCGTCGGCGGAAGACGCCGCGAACGGGGATGACGAACAGGCGCCGCCGTGCCGGTCGATCACGGCGGCGCCCATCGCTTTCGTTGACTCACTGCCACTCCTTCAAGGCCGCTGAACAGGGGATACGCACTGCAAGGGGGACTTGAGTCCCCACCCTCCGGCCGTTGCTCGCGGTCACCGGGCCACCTCGCCAGTCGGGCCGAAGCCCTGTCCCCTGGCCTTTAGCGGGATTGCAGCGTCCCCGCCCTGTGCATTCGTGCGGTCGTGCTGAGTCCGTCCGGGTCCGCTCGGGGCCACGTCGGGACCAGGCAACTCCCCAGGTCAAAAGACCCAGGAAGCGAAGCGACCTAGGTCGCTTGCCGTTGATGTGAAAGCTACCTAGGTCGCTTGTGGGTCGTCAAGAGCCCGCACGACCTGATTCCAAACGACCTAGGTCAAGTACGCTTTTGGGGTGGACTCACAGCCGAAGCGGAAGCCCAACGCCCGCGAGATCGCCGCCAGGATCAGAGACGAGATCGCCGCAGGGACGTTCGGTCCTGGGGATCGCCTCCCCGGAGGTCGGGCCTACGCCAAGAAGCTCGGCGTTTCCTTGATGACCGTGCAGAACGCCTACGCGCAGCTCCGGGATGAGGGGCTGGTGGAAGGTGTCTCGGGGAGCGGCACCTACGTCCGTGACACCGCCCCCGGCGAGCGGGGTCCCCGCGAAGCAGCGCAACGCCTGAACGACCTGCAAGTCGAGGTTGCGCGCGTGTCGACCGAACTGGCCGGTCTCGTCGAACGCGTCAAGCAGCTTGAGGCGGCTGTGGGCTCCGTGGAGGGGGAGTCCGGCGCTTAGCGTCTCTCGCGGTGTGCTCGTCGTCATGCACTTAGCGTGTCCTGGCGAGCGCGCCGTGAGTACGTACTCCCGCCGCCCCTACACCGAACTAATCCGAACTTTGGCTGCATACCGGGGTGTTGGCGGGCCCTGAGGGGCTGCAAGACTGGCCCCATGGCCGAACTCAACGGGAAACCCGCCACCCTCGAAGACCTCCAGAGCCTCGCTCTCACGAACTACGGGCACTTCACGTCAATGCGGATGGAGGACGGCAGTGTCCGGGGGTTGTCGCTCCATCTAGACCGCTTGGTGCGCGACTGCCGCATCGTCTTCGGTGTCGAGTTGGACCGCGAGCAGACCCTGAACTACATCCGGAAGGCAGCCGACGGCATCACTGGGGTCGCCGGCCTCCGCATCACCGTCTTCGACCCCGCGCTCGACATGGGGCGCCCCAGCGACGCCAAGGACCCGCACATCCTGGTGAACCTGCGGCCCGGGGGTGCCCTGTCGCCTCCGCCCCTCACGGCCAAGACCTTCCCCTTCACCCGCGACAACGCGAAGGTGAAGCACATTGGGCTTCACCCGCAGCTCCGGCTTCGTCGTGATGCTCAACTCGCCGGATTCGACGATGCCGTGTTCATCGAGCCGGACGGCCGAGTTTCCGAGGGCGGCACTTGGAATCTTGGCTTCGTCGACCAGGACGGGACGGTCATTTGGCCGGACGCTCCCGTACTACCGGGCACGACAATGCTGTTGCTCCAGAGCCTCGATGCTCCGAAGCAGATCACCACCCCGGTGCGGCTCACCGACATTCCGAAGATGGCTGCTGCATTCGCGACGAACGTGACGATCGGCGTGCGCTCCGTCAGTGCGATCGATGACGTGCAGTTCCCACAGGACCACCCCGTGCTTGCAGCGCTGCGTGACGCCTACGCCGGTATCCCCGGCGAGCGCCTGTAGACGCGCGCCGCCGCCCCTCAGTGGGGCGGCAATTCATGACAGAGGTAGCCCATGCCACTCGTTACGAAATGGACCGGACGTGAAGTCAAGGCGATGCGTGAAGCCGTACGCATGAGCCTTATGGAGTTTGCCGAAAAGCTCGGGGTATCCGATCGCATCGTCTCTCGGTGGGAGGCGGACGGCGAAGATGCCTCCCTCCGCATGGTGAACCAAGCCGCCTTAGACACGTTGCTTGCCAAAGCTGACAAGGACGCCCAAGGGCGCTTCGTCGGCATCTTGGCGGTGGATGACATCCCCGCCCATGCCATCATCGAGCCTGACGGCGACCAGACGAGCAGCGGCGAATACGTGAAGCACCCCGGCGACGGGAAACTCATGGCGCACGTCCCGGAAGGAATCTTCCTGTCCGGGGAAGACGATGAGCCCGTATGGGTTGAAGAATTCCATATAGACACATTCCCGACGACCAACGCCGATTACGCGCGGTTCTGCGCGGCCACTCGGCACGCCGTGCCTGAGCACTGGGAGAACGGCCGATGTCCCCGCGACCTGTACGACCACCCTGTCGTGCACGTGACTTGGCGAGACGCGCAGGCGTACGCGACATGGGCGGGCAAGTCGCTGCCGATAGCCGAGCAGTGGGAGAAAGCGGCGCGCGGCACCTCCGGGCGTACTTTCCCTTGGGGAGATCAGAAGACTGCGGCCAAGTGCAATGTCCGGGAGACCGGCGTGGAGCGCACGACGTCCGTCTCTCGGTACCACAGCGGCGTCTCGCCCTACGGGGTCTACGACATGGTGGGGAACGTGTGGGAGTGGCTGGCAACGGCGACAACGCCCGGTCGCTACGAACTCCGTGGGAGCGCCTTCACGAGCCCTTTGTTCCGGGGAGTGCCGGCCATCCCCAACGATGCCAACGACACGATGCACGACGATGACACCGGGTTCCGCTGCGTGGCGACGCCGGAGCAGATGGAGCCTCGCAAGCGGTGACGAGTAGGCCCTTCCTCGGGGCTCGTGGGCCATACGTGGGCCAGGAGCCCCGCAGAGTGCATCAAGCGGGCTTAACACGCAGGTCAGGGCGGGTGAGACCGGTGAACGCTTGTCGGTCTTGAAAACCGTCGTGGCAGCGATGTCACCGAGGGTTCAAATCCCTCAGCCTCCGCCCAGGTGAGAGAATGAGCAGGCCAGAAGGGGCGCCCCGATCCAAGGGGCGCCCCTTCTGCGTTGGCGGTGTCTCACTCCGGCCGCCCGAATCCCACCGTGGACCGAAGCCTCCACGAGCATGGCGATATCGGCGGCCAGGGAGCGGTCAGCGCCTTTCTTCCCGTTGGCGCAGGCGTCAGCATACGGCCGGGGCGTGCATGGCTTGAGAAGGGGGCGGAACGGCCGAGCGGGAACGGCCGCCGCCGTTTCCGCTCGGTGTCACTCAACTGGACGATTCCTAGTGGTCGTTGAAGTACACGTAATACTCGGAATCCGTATTGTCCGAGGGCTCCTTCGAGACGGAGAAGCCAATGTCGTGGTTTTCCGGAAGGTTGTACACGCCGCCGTCCGACGCGTGCCGGTAACTGCACTTCCCGTCGTTCGTGGTGTCGGTGAGGCTGTACAAGAACTTGCCGGTCATGTGGTCGTAGACGTTCACCCACGCCTTCTTGCCATCGGACTTGGTGTCGCAGACCTTTACATGGTCGCCGTTCTCCTCGAAGTAGGCCGCCGCGGCCCTGCCGCCGTCATACAGCGGCCCGTGGTCCCAGGTAATCGCCTGAGCGGAGCCCGGCGCCATGGCCACTGCGAACGCCGCCATGGCCAGTACGGATATTCCGCCCTGAACAATTTTCTTGCTGCGCAATTCATTCTCCCCTGGTTCTGCGGTTACAGCCGTATGAAGCTAACAGCGGAAGACGGTTTCTTTGCTGGCCGGATCGCTTGTAAGGCGAACTTAACGAGAAGGCGTGACAATTCCCGGATATTTTTCCCGGCGTTGAACACTTTTAGTGTCTAACGGCCATGTAGGGACGATCGGGACTTATAGAGCGGGGCGCAGCCGTCCGCGTCGTCCGCGACGGTGAGGGTGGCGCGCCGCTTGAGGCCCCTGGTGTCGTACGACTCCCCGCTGTCCGTTCAGGCGGAGCCGACGCGGGGAGTGCTGCCGGACGGCACCAGTTCGCCCCAAGCCCTCGTCCGGCAGCGTGCAGGCCGGCGCGCGCAGGTGCCCACCGGGTTGCCCCTGTGCGCCGACAGCAGCGGTCCACCTTGCCCTCGTGGAGGGGCGCCCTTCCGTGCGCACCTTGTGCGCACGGAAGAGGGTCCGGACGGCCCCTCCGGTCGCGATCTGGCCGAAAACGTATGGTGCCTGCCGTCCTTGCAGGTCACGCCCGGGAAATGCGGCGCGATCCGGCGGCTCCTCGCGAGATTGAGCCGAAAGTGGGCTTTTAGCTGAAGCTAAAGGTGGGATCCTGACACTGTGAAGTGAGGAGTCAGGCCAGGAAGGCGACCCGCTTAGTTTGGAGTGATGCATCTTGTCGTGGAAGAGCAAGGGTGTGAGGGCGGAGGCCGCCGACGCCGCCGGTGCGCGGCTCGCTCGGCAGGCCACCGTGGAGGTGGCCGGGGCTTTGGGCAAGCGCGACATGAGCCGGGCTGACCTCGCCAGGCTGATGGGTGTGAGCCCGGGCCGGGTGAGTCAGATCCTCTCCGGCGACGAGAACCTGACGCTGCGCAGCCTCGCCGCCGTGGCAGAGGCGCTTGAACTCGACGTGAGAATCAGCTTCGCCGAGCCCAAGGCCGTTCCGCAGGACGTGACCACGATGCGGCACGGCGGTTCCGACGCGTACGTCTATACCCATTGAAGAGGGGTCGGGACGGGCGCGTCACGGATGTGGCGCGGGGGCCTCTGCGAGCGGTTCGACGGCCATCGCCGTCTGCCGGATCCGCATGAGGTCCCTGTCGCCGCTGCGCTTCCCGTGCTTGTAGCCGAATTTGAGCATCAGCACGCAGGCTTCCTTGGCCTTGGCCAGGGCCTGCCGGCAGTCCTCCGCCTCCTCTTTCGTCCGGCTGTGCAGCTCTTTGGGGAAGTCCTGAAGTTCTCGCTGCCGTCTGTTCGCCTCGACTTCGGCCTCGACCTTCGTGGCCTCGTCCAGTAGCGCTACCACGTCTTCGTACAGACCGTCGATGGCCGCCTTGTCTTTGGCCTGCAGGGCACAGCCGCACAGGTGCGCGCGGGCGTCGAAGGCGAACATGCGGAGCTGCGCGACGTCCTGGAAGTCCCGGACCAACCGTTCGCAGTGGCAGTACATGTCGTGGACCAGCCGGCGTTCCAGATGGCCGAGCAGTACGGCGATCCCCAGGGTGATCACGGCGACGAAAGGCGGGGTGGACTGCTGGTTCTGCTGCTGGCGGACCCGCGGGGCCAGCGCGCCCCCGGCGGCGGCCGCGGCCACGGCGGGCGGTACGTCGGCGGCGTGGGGCAGCAGGAGCGTGATGGTGATCAGCGCCGCGGCGCAGGTGCAGGCCATGATCGTGCCGCACAGTGCCATCGACCGCGTGGTCCCCAGCAGTCGGCCCTTCTCGGCGAACCGGTACACCAGCGAGATCCAGGTGACCAGCGCGCAGAGCCCCATGGGTAACACGAAGTGTGCGAACCACCCCTGTGCATAGAGCTCGTGCACGGCTCCCCCTGGTCCCGCCTTGGTGTAGCTGTCACGGTTGCCGAGCGTCCGGTCATGGGGAGAGCGGGAAACCGGATTCACTGTCCGCCTGGGTGCGGAAGCGCCGACCAGTGGCCGTGCCATCCCCTCACGGAGCGTCTCGTCGCGCCCTCACGATAGTCCCACTGAAACGCGTAGCGCACAGGTCACTTTCTGTACAACTTGGGATCGTGGGGGCGGTGTCGCCCCTGATGGTGGCCGAAAGTAAGAGGTAGGCGAGCCCTTTTAAACGTTCCGCGCGCCCTCGCCACGCGCGCTGCGCTCACGCACCTCAATCATGCTTGCGTGGTAATGAGCCGGGTTGTGTGGTTCGCCGATGATCGGCTGGGCAACTCTGGTTGCGCGTCTCTCCGACTCTTGTCGACCGTGGAGGAAGTGATTCATTGATTCCAGGGGACGGTTGAGGTCATACGGCCGTGCGGTGGTACTGGGGTGCCGCCGCACCGCCTTGTCCGCGGTCGCGCGACCTTGACAGCGTCGAATTATCTGACAGATAGTCAGAAAGCTTTCGGCCTGGATGTGCGACGCCGTCGAGCGAAGGGGAGACCGCTGCCCATGCACCTCGCCCCCACCCCCCGCCAGCGGCGGCTGCGAGAGGAACTCCGCGGCTACTTCCACGATCTGATCACCCCCGAGACGCGTGCCGCGCTGCCGAATGACCCGGCCCTGCAGCGGCAACTGCTGCGGCGCATCGGTGCCGACGGTCTGCTGGGGCTCGGCTGGCCCGTCGAGTACGGCGGCCAAGGGCGCGGGCCCGACGAGCAGTTCGTCTTCTTCGACGAGGCGTACCGGGCGGGCGCTCCGGTCTCCATGGTCACGCTCAACACCGTCGGCCCGACGCTGATGAAGTACGGCACCGAGGAGCAGAAGCGGACCTTCCTGCCGCGCATCCTCAGCGGCGAAGTCGTCTTCGCCATCGGCTATTCGGAGCCGGAGGCCGGCACGGACCTCGCCTCCCTGCGCACCAGGGCCGTGCGGGACGGCGACGAGTGGCTGATCGACGGGGCCAAGACCTTCACCAGCAACGCGCACAACGCCGACTGGATCTGGCTGGCCTGCCGCACTGACCCGGCGGCCCGCAAACACGAAGGCATCTCCATCATCCTGGTGCCGACCGACACTCCCGGCTTCTCCTGGACGCCGATCGAGACGGTGGCGGGGCTGACCACCACAGCGACGTACTACGACTCGGTCCGCGTCCCGGCCGACCACCTCGTGGGCGAGGAGAACGGCGGCTGGGGACTGATCACCAACCAGCTCAACCACGAGCGGGTCGCGCTCGCCGCCATCGGTATGCAGGCCGAGGACTTCTACGAGGCGGCGCTCGCCCATGCCCGCACGCCGGATCCGCAGACCGGTGTGCGCCCCGCCGACCAGCCCTGGGTGCGGTCCCGGCTCGCGGAGGCGCACGCCCGGCTGGCGGCCACCCGGCTGCTCAACTGGCGGCTGGTGGGGGATGTGGGGACGGGGACGCTGAGCCCGGGCGATGCGAGCGGAGTCAAGTTCGCGGGAACCGAAAGCGCCGTCGAGGTGTACAGGATGTGTCAGGAGATTGTGGGGGAAGCGGGGCTGATCCGGGCGGGATCGCCGGGCGCGTTCGGCGACGGCGAGCTCGAGCGGATGAACCGGGCCGCGCAGATCAACACCTTCGGGGGCGGTGCGAGTGAGGTACAGCGGGAAATCGTGGCCACGATGCGCCTCGGCATGCGGCGGGGGCAGCGATGACCGATGAGCGGACGGTCGGTGAGGGGGCTGCTGGTGAGCGGACGGCTGGCGGTGGCTCCGGCGCTGATGACTTTTATGGGCGGCTGCGGGCGTACGAGGGCCGGGCGGCCGCGTCCGGGGGCGAGGGCAAGGATCCGGTCAACGAGGCGATGATCAGGCACTGGTGCGAGGCGATGGGCGACACCAACCCCGCCTATCCGGCCATCGCACCGCCGACGATGCTGCAGGTGTGGACGATGGGCGGGCTGTCCGGCCACGTGGGCGGCTCGGCTCGGTCCGAGGCGTACGACGAGCTGTTGGCCCTCCTCGACGGGGCGGGCTGCACCTCGGTTGTCGCCACGGACTGCGAGCAGGAGTATCTGCGCCCTTTGCGGTCGGGCGATCGGATCACCTTCGACGCGGTGATCGAGTCGGTCTCGCCCCGCAAGACCACCAAACTGGGCTCCGGCCATTTCGTCACGACGCGTATGGACATCCGGGCCGGTGGGGAGCTGGTCGGAAAACACCGCTTCCGCATCCTCAAGTACGCCCCGGCGCGGCGGACATCGGCGGGGAAGGAGCGGACAGCGAAGGAGCGGACAGCCGAGGTGAAGGAGGCGCGGCGGCCGCGCCCCGTGATCAACCGTGACAACGCCGGCTTCTGGGCGGGGGTCGCCGAGCACAGACTGCTCATCCAGCGCTGCACGGACTGCGGGGCACTCCGCTTCCCCTGGCTCCCCGGATGCGGTGCGTGCGGCTGCCAGGAGTGGGAGACGGTCGAGGCGTCGGGCGGCGGGACGGTGTTCAGCTATGTCGTCATGCACCACCCGCCGTTCCCGGCCTTCGACCCTCCGTACGCCGTAGGCCTGATCGAGCTCGCGGAAGGGGTGCGGATGATCAGCAACATCACGGGGGTGCCGTACGACAAGGTCCGCATCGGGATGCCCGTCGAGCTGGAGTTCATCCGCGTGGACGCCGACTTGGAGCTTCCCGCCTTCCGAGGGGCGGTGGCCTGATGGACTTCGCGCCCACCGTGGAGCAGGGAGCCGCGCGCGAGCTGGCGGCGGAGATCTTCGGCGACCTGTCCACCCACGAGCGGCTGTCCGCTCTCGGCACCGGCACTGACGCCGAGCTGTGGAAGGCGCTGTGCGCCGCGGGGCTTCCGGCCGCTGTGGAGGAGATCGGCCTGGTCGGGCTCGTTCTGCTGCTGGAGGAGCAGGGCAGGACCACCGCCCAGGTGCCGCTCGCGGTGACATGTGCGTACGGAGTGCTGCCGGTGGCCGTCCATGGCACGGCGGAGCAGCGAGACCGGCTGCTGCCCGCCCTGCGGGAGGGCACCGCGGTAGCGACGGGCGCGTTCGGCTCGGGGGTGGCCACCGCTCGTCGGACGGCGCATGGCTGGCGGCTGAGCGGCGCCTTCCCTGCCGTGCCCTGGCTCCGGGCGGCGACCCATGTCCTGGTGCCGGCCGATGTCGTGGTGTGGGCCCATGAGGCGGGGGCGGGCCATGAGGCGGAGGCGGCCCAGGGTACGGACGCGGGCCCTGCGGCCTCTGCGGGGTTACGGGCGGAGCCGCGCTGCTTCCTGGTCGACGTCCACGCCGCCGGGACCGAAGCCGACAGGACTGAAGGCGGCGGGACCGAGGGCGGCGGGGCCGAAGGCAGCGGGACCGCAGACAGCAGGACCGAAGCCGCCGGGACCGAGGCGGACGGGACCGCCGCGGATGGGGTCGGCGCGGCTCTGGTCGAGGCCGTTGAGACCACCGCGCCGTGGGCGGCGGGCCGGCTGACCTTGGACGACGTGCCCGCCGAGCTGCTTGGGGGCGAGGGGACCCATGCCGATGTGCTCGGCCGGGCCCGCGCCGCGTTCGCCGGGCTGCAGGCCGGGGTCTGCCGGGGCTCGCTCGACCGGGTGGTCCACCACACCGCGGTCCGCGAGCAGTTCGGCCGCCCGCTCTCCACCCATCAGGGCGTGCTGATGCGCGCGGCGGACGCTCATATGGACACCGAGGCCATCCGGGTCACGGCGTACGAGGCGGCCTGGCGCTACGACCAGGGCCTGCCCGCCGCCACCCATGCGCTCACCACGGCCTGGTGGGCCTGTGAGGCGGGCAAGCGGGTGGTGCACTCGGGCCAGCATCTGCACGGCGGCATCGGCGCCGATGTGGAGCACCCGGTCCACCGGCACTTTCTGTGGGGCCGACAGCTGGACGCGTATCTCGGACCGGCGCCCGCGCTCCTGGCCGAGCTGGGCGATGAGCTGACGGGGGTGGCCGGATGACGGTCCGCGTCGGCGACGAGCTGCCACCGCTGCGTATTCCGATCACCCGGACCCTCATCGTCTCCGGCGCGATCGCCTCCCGCGACTACCAGGACGTCCACCACGATGCCGAGGCGGCCAAGGAGAAGGGCTCCCCGGACATCTTTATGAACATCCTGACGACCAATGGCCTGGTCGGCCGGTACATCACGGATCACTTCGGGCCGCACGCCCGGCTCCAGAAGGTCGCCATCCGGCTCGGCGCACCCAACTACCCCGGCGACGAGATGCTGCTGACCGGGCAGGTCACGGCGGTCACCGACGGCACCGCGGAGGTCTCGGTGACCGGGCGCAACGGCATCGGGAACCACGTCATGGGCAAGGTCACCGTGCGGCTGTCCCTGGATTTCCCAGCGAGCGAGACGGACTCCCCACAGCGCGAGACGGACTCCCCACAGCGCGAGACGGACTCCCCGCAGGGGGAGGCACGATGAGCGTCCGCGGAGCCGACACGCTCGGCGGCCGGGCGGCCGTCGTGGGCATCGGGGCCACTGAGTTCTCCAAGGACTCCGGCCGTAGCGAGCTGAAACTGGCCGTCGAGGCCGTGCAGACCGCCCTGGACGACGCCGGGCTCACCCCCGCCGACGTCGACGGGCTGGTCACCTTCACCATGGACACCAGCCCCGAGATCACCGTGGCGCAGGCGTGCGGCATCGGCGAGCTCTCGTTCTTCTCCCGCGTCCACTACGGCGGGGGAGCCGCCTGCGCCACCGTCCAGCAGGCCGCGCTCGCCGTGGCTACGGGCGTCGCCGACGTGGTGGTCTGTTACCGCGCGTTCAATGAGCGCTCCGGCCGCCGCTTCGGGTCCGGGGTGCAGCACCGCGAGCCGTCGGCCGAAGGCACCGCGCTCGGCTGGGCGCTGCCCTTCGGCCTGCTGACCCCCGCCTCCTGGGTCGCCATGGCCGCGCAGCGCTATCTGTACAGCTACGGCCTGGCTCCGGACGTCTTCGGCCATGTGGCCGTCATGGACCGCCGCCACGCCGCTACCAACCCGGCCGCGTACTTCTACGGCAAGCCGATCACCCTCGCCGACCACGCCGCCTCCCGCTGGATCGTCGAGCCGCTGCGGCTGCTGGACTGCTGCCAGGAGACCGATGGCGGCCAGGCCCTCGTGGTCACCAGCGTCGAGCGGGCGCGTGATCTGCCGCGTCCGCCCGCCGTGATCACCGCCGCGGCGCAGGGCGCGGGCCGGGGGCAGGAGCAGATGACGAGCTTCTACCGGGACGATCTGACCGGCCTGCCCGAGATGGGAGTGGTCGCGCGCCAGCTGTGGCGCAGCAGCGGGCTGACCCCTGACGACATCGACGCGGGCATCCTCTACGACCACTTCACGCCGTTTGTGCTGATGCAGCTGGAGGAGTTCGGCTTCTGCGGGCGAGGGGAGGCCCCGGGCTTTGTCGCCGACGGCGCGCTGCCGCTCAACACCCATGGCGGCCAGCTCGGGGAGGCGTATCTGCACGGGATGAACGGAATAGCCGAAGCGGTCCGCCAGATACGCGGCACCTCCGTGAACCAGGTCCCGCACGCGGCCCGCGTCCTGGTCACGGCGGGCACCGGGGTACCGACATCCGGGCTGCTCATCGGGGCAGACGGCTGAACCGCGCGCGTGTCTGCGGGCCCGGTCCCCCCACCGGCACTTTGACTCCTCATATGGACCGAAGAAAGAAGATCAGATGGAAGATCGTCGGATGTGCGATCGGCCTGTCCGCGACGCTGGCCACGCTGATCGTCGGCGCCCCTTCCGCCGCCTCCTCCTCGGCGGCAGCCCCTGCCTCCTCCCCGGGGGCAGCCCCCGCCTCCTTCCCGGCGGTAGCCCGCGGCTTCTCCCCGGCGGTGGCCCTCCCCGACCCACGGCCGCTGGGCGCCAAGGTCTTCCAGGGCTGGGCCCTCGACACCTGCCATGCCCCCTCGCTCTCGACCCTGCGCGCCTGGAACAGCTCCAAGTACCGGGCGGTCGGCGTCTACTACGGCGGCCGTGGCCGGGCCTGCCCGAACCAGCCGAACCTCACCGTCTCCTGGATGCGGGGGACCCGCGACATCGGCTGGCGGGTGCTGCCCATCTACGTCGGCTCGCAGTCCCCCTGCGTCCGCAACACGAACAAGAAGCACGTCACCATCGGCAGCAAGCCCACCTCGCAGGGGCGCGAGGAAGGCAAGGACGCGGTCAAGCGTGCCAAGGCGCTGGCCATCAAGAAGCGCAGCGCGCTCTACCTCGACATGGAGGCGTACGACCAGACGCGCACCAGCTGTGCCAAGACCACCCTCTCCTTCATTCGCGGCTGGTGCCGTGAAGTGCGCTCACACGGCTACTTCCCGGGCTTCTACAGCAGCGCCGAGTCGGGGGTGCTGCATCTGGAGAAGGCCCGGGAGGCCGGTAAACACCACCTCCCCTCCGTGATGTGGTTCGCGCGGTGGAGCGGGAAGGCGTCACTGTCCGGTGAACCGGTCCTGCCCAAGAGCGCCTGGCATCCGCACCGCCGTATCCACCAGTACGTAGGCAATGTCACCGAGAAGCACGGCGGCCGGACCTTGCATATCGACCGCAACAAGGTCGACGCACCCGTGGCGATCATCGGCTGACTCCCCCGCCCCATCCCACCCTTGGGGCACAACCCTGACGTCGTCTGCGCCGCCCCTCCCCCCGCAGGAGGTGGTGCCAGCCCTACCCCTACAACCTGAGGGTGAGGCGGCTTCGGCACTTACGGCCGATCCCCGGCCCGCGGCCCGCTCCTAGCGTGGGAGGTATGACCACGAGTGTGTGCAACGGCGCGTCCACCGCCGCGTTCCCGTGCTTCGCGTCGTATGTGCGGGCGCGCGGGCCGGTGCTGCTGCGCACCGCCCGCGCGTTGAGCGCGAACGCCTGGGACGCGGAGGACCTGCTGCAGACCGCGCTGGCCAAGACGTATCTGGCGTGGGAGCGGATAGAGGACCACAACGCGCTGGACGGTTATGTCCGCCGGGCGTTGGTGAACACGCGGACCTCGCAGTGGCGTAAGCGCAAGGTCGACGAGTTTGTGTGCGAGGAGATGCCCGAGCCGGATCCGGTCCCCGCTCCGGACCCGGCCGAACAGCAGGTGTTGCGGGACGCGATGTGGCGTGCGGTGCTGCGGCTGCCGGACCGGCAGCGGGCCATGGTCGTCCTCAGGTATTACGAGGACCTGAGCGAGGCTCAGACGGCCGAGGTGCTGGGAGTGTCCGTGGGCACGGTCAAGAGCGCCGTCTCGCGCGCCCTCGGCAAACTGCGCGAGGACCCGGCCCTCACCCGGGCTGCCTGAGCCACCTGCTTGAGCCACCTGCTTGAGCCACCTGCTTGAGCCACCTGCTTGAGCCACCTGCTTGAGCCACCTGCCTGAGCCACCGGCTTGAGCCACTTGCCTGAGCCATCTGCCCGGCCAGGGGAGCGGGTCCGGTGTGGTCACCACCGAGTAGTGACATACCGCCCGGTCGGCTGCACAATCGGCGGACACCTTGACCCGCGCGTAAACCCGCACCCTGGAGGCCCCGGTGTTCAGCACGATGCAGGACGTACCGCTGACCGTGACCCGCATCCTCGTCCATGGGGCGCTCGCGCATGGCAAGGCACAGGTCGTCACCTGGACCGGTGACGGCGAGCCGCAGCGCCGTACTTTCCACGAGGTGGGCCTGCGGTCCATCCAGCTCGCGAACGCCCTGCACGATGAGCTCGGCGTCGAAGAGGGCCAGGTCGTGGGCTCGCTCATGTGGAACAACTGTGAGCATCTGGAGGCGTATCTGGCGGTGCCCTCGATGGGCGCCGTACTGCACACCCTCAATCTGCGTCTGCCCGCCGCCCAGCTGACCTGGGTCGTCAATCACGCCGCCGACCGCGTGATCATCGTCAACGGCTCGCTGCTGCCGCTGCTCGCCCCGCTTCTGCCGGGGCTGAAGTCCGTCGAGCACGTGGTCGTCGCCGGGCCGGGAGACCGTTCCGTACTGGACGGCTGCCGGGCAACCGTCCACGACTACGAGGAGCTGATCGAGGGCCGTCCCGTGCGCTACCCGTGGCCCGTCATCGACGAGCGCCGGGCGGCGGCGCTGTGCTACACCTCCGGCACGACCGGCGACCCCAAGGGTGTGGCCTACAGCCACCGTTCGATCTACCTGCACTCGATGCAGATCAACAGCGTTGAGGGCTTCGGCATGTCGGGGAAGGAGATGGTGTTGCCTGTGGTGCCGATGTTCCATGCGAACGCGTGGGGCACCACGCACTCCGCCTTCATGACGGGCGCCTCGATCCTGATGCCCGACCGCTTTCTGCAGCCCGGACCGCTCGCCGACATGATCGAAGCGGTCCGGCCCACCGTCAGCGCCGCCGTCCCCACCATCTGGCAGGGGCTGCTGGCCGAGCTCGATGCGAGGCCGCGAGACGTGTCCAGTCTGCGCGAGGTCTACATCGGCGGGGCGGCCTGCCCGCCATCCCTGATGAGGGCGTTCGAGGAGCGGCACGGCATCCGGGTCGTGCACGCGTGGGGCATGACGGAGCTCTCGCCGCTCGGGTCCGTGGCCCATCCGCCCGCTGGTCTCACTGCGGAGGAGGAGTGGCGGTACCGGGAGTCCCAGGGCCTGTTCCCGGCTTCGGTGGAGTACCGGCTGACCTCGGCCGACGGCGAGCTCGTGCCCTTGGACGGCACATCGGTGGGCGAACTGGAGGTGCGCGGCCCGTGGATCGCGGGCGCGTACTTCGGCGGGGCCGAGGGCGAGCCCTTCCGCCCGGAGGACAAGTTCACGCCGGACGGCTGGCTGAAGACCGGCGATGTCGGCGCCATAACGGAGGACGGCTTCCTGACGCTGACGGACCGGGCGAAGGACGTCATCAAGTCGGGCGGTGAGTGGATTTCGTCGGTGGAGCTGGAGAACCACCTGATGGCCCACCCCGATGTCGCCGAGGCGGCGGTGGTGGCAGTGCCGGACGAGAAGTGGGGGGAGCGCCCGCTGGCGACAGTGGTGCTCAAGGACGGTTCCGGCGTCGGTTACGAGGCGCTTCGGGCGTTCCTCGCGGAGCGGGTCGCGCACTGGCAGCTGCCGGAGCGCTGGGCGCTGATCGAGGAGGTGCCGAAGACGAGCGTCGGGAAGTTCGACAAGAAGGTCATCCGCAGGCGTTACGCGGACGGCGAGCTGGAAGTCACGCAGCTGACCTGACCTGACCTGACCTGACCTGACCTGACCTGACCTGACCTGCTCCGATCCGTCGTACCCGGCCTGCCCCGACCCGTCTCACCCGGCTGCCCGGGCCGAACGTGACGCGGCTCGGTCGGACGGCCGACAGGGGGGCGCGGATGACCAGCCGCGCCCCCTGCAGGCCCCGATGCGCCCGAAAGCATTCAGCGCGTACGGGCGGCACGGGCAGTCCGGGCGACACGGGTGACACGGCCGGGGCGCCCGGCGGCGCCGAGCCAGCCCAGGGCCAGCCAGCAGGCGGCGACGGCGCACACCCCGCTCCAGCCCCAGTGCCCGAACGCCGGCGCGGCGAGCGCGGAGGCGGCCGCTCCGCCGATGAACGCCGCGACGATATAAGCGGTGTTGGCCGTGGCCGGCGAGGCGGTCGCGGTCAGGGCCCGGGTCTGGTTGGCCACCTGTCCCGCCATCAGCCCCGCGTGCAGCAGCACGGCCGCCGCGCACAGCGCCCAGATCCACGAGCCGCCGAGCCAGAACAGCGGTACGGAGACGGCGGCGAGCACATACGCGAAGCCGACCACCCGGGCCACCCCGAACCGGTCCACCAGCCCGCCGGCCAGCGGCCCCACGGCGGTCGCGGTCAGCCCGAAGAGGCCGAACAGCCCGGCCGCACCCGTGGACATCCCGTAACCGGGCCCGGTGAGCAGCAGGGCCAGGGCCGTCCACAGGGCGCTCCACGCCCCGTACATCCCGGCCTGCCGCAGACATGCGCTCCGCAGCTCGGCGGAGGCGGCCAGCACCCGAGGCACTCGCGCGATGCCCTTGAGGGCCGCCAGCGGGTCGGTCTTCGTCCGCGGCCGGGTCTCGGCGGGCAGCAGTACGGCGGTCGCCAGGCCGATGAGCGCGGTGAGGCCCGCCGCGCCGAGGAAGACCGCGCGCCAGCCGTACGCCTGTCCGGCGAGCCCGCCCAGCACCCGGGCCGCGACCACTCCGGCGAACAGCCCCGCGACGACGACGCCGAGGTGGCGACCGCGCCGCGCGGCGGGGGCGCGTTCGGCGACGAGCGGCACCAGCAGCTGCGGTACGACCGTGGCGGCGCTGGCCGCGAACACGGCGGCACCGAGCGCGGGCAGCCCCGGCGCCAGCCCCGCGACGACCAGGGCCGCGGCCGCCGCGACGGACAGCGCGCCGACCAGGCGGCGGCGGTCGGCGGTGTCGCCGAGGGGTGCGAAGAGCAGCAGCCCGGCCGCGTAGCCGAGCTGGGCGACGGAGGCGATCCACCCGGCGGCCGACGGGGCGACGCCGAGGTCGCGGGCGATGAGGTTGAGAAGCGGCGCGGCGAGGTAGATGTTGGCGGCGGTCACAGCGGTGCACAGGGCGACGACCGCGAGGAACACGCCGGTGGGCGGGCCGTCGCGCCAGGTGCGGGTACGGGTATGGGCAGGGCCGCGCCTCCCGGCGCCGCTGCTGGTGGGGTGACCGGGCGCGGTCGGTGTGACCGTATTCGTACCCGTCATCGCTGTAAACCTCCGCGCGGGGCTCGTTCCGGGCTGGGTACCCGGCTAGTAACTAACTGGTTGGTTGTGAGTCTGCGGGTCCAGGGGGACCTTGTCAACCAGATAGTTGGTTACTCTGGCTCCATGGCATCGACAAGGGACGCGGAGGCGACCAAAGCCCGGATCTTCGCGGCGGCCACCGCGGAGTTCGCCGCCCACGGCATCGCGGGCGCCCGCATCGATCGCATCGCCCGCGAGGCGAAGGCCAACAAGCAGCTCATCTACGCCTACTTCGGCGACAAGGCCGAGCTGTTCAGGCAGGTGGTCCAACACGCCATGCTGGACCTCGCGGCCGCGGTCCCGCCCGACCCCGAGAACCCGGACGGCTATCTGGACCGGCTGATGGCCTACCACGCCGCGCGCCCCGAGTTGCTGCGGCTGATGCTCTGGGAGGGCCTGGAGTACGGAAGCGGCGGTTTCGAGGTCCAGCGCGAACAGGAGCGCCGGGAGTACTACGCCGCGAAGGCAGCCGCCTTCGCCGCCGCGCAGGAGAAGGGCGCGATCGAGCGGTACCTCCCACCGGAGCACCTGGTGTTCATCATCAGCGCGCTGGCGGGCTGGCCCGTCGCCGTGTCGCAGTTCCGCAATCTGCTCGTCGGCGAGACGGAGGAGGACGCGGCACAGCTGCGCGAATCGCTCCGTACGGCCGTCCGACGCCTCACCGGCACGGACGGGTCATAACGGCCCTGGTCATAACCCGCCCGGTTCATAACGCCGCCCACCAGCCAGCCCGGAGTGGACTGGCCGGGGCGGCGGCCACGGCGGCACGGACTCAGTTGTTGCCGATCTTGGCCAGCAGATCCACGATCCGCCCCTGCACCTCCGCGCTCGTCGAGCGCTCCGCGAGGAACAGCACGGTCTCGCCCGAGCTCAGCCGCGACAGGTTGGCCGGATCGATGTCGGCGGAGGTGTAGACGACCAGCGGGGTGCGGTTGAGCAGCCCGTTCCCGCGCAGCCAGTCCACGATCCCGGCCCGGCGGCGGCGCACCTGCATCAGGTCCATGACCACCAGATTCGGCCGCATCTGCGCGGCGAGCGCCACCGCGTCCGCGTCCGTCGCCGCCCTCGCGACCTGCATACCGCGCCGCTCCAGCGTCGCCGTCAGCGCCTCGGAGATCGGCTGGTGCTCCTCGATCAGCAGGACCCGCGGCGGGTGCTGTTCGCTGTCGCGCGGGGCGAGCGCCTTGAACAGGACGGCCGGGTCGGCCCCGTACGCCGCCTCGCGCGACGCCTGGCCGAGCCCCGCCGTCACCAGCACCGGCACCTCGGCGGCGACCGCCGCGGTACGCAGCGACTGCAGCGCCGTACGGGTGATCGGCCCGGTCAGCGGGTCGACGAACAGCGCGGCCGGGTACGCCGCGATCTGCGCGTCCACCTCCTCGCGCGAGTGCACGATCACCGGACGGTAGCCGCGGTCGCTGAGCGCCTGCTGCGTGGACATGTCCGGCGCGGGCCATACGAGCAGCCGGCGCGGGTTGTCCAGAGGCTCGGGCGGCAGCTCGTCGTCGGGCGGCGGGGTGCGGTCGTCGACGATCTCGATGGCGCCGTTCGGCCCGTCCAGCGGCTCCGGGCCCTCGGCGCCCTCGTCGGGCGCGCCGATCGCGAAGGCGCGGCCCCCGGTCTGGGGCGAGCCGGGACGCCCCGGTCCAGGTCCCTGCTGGGGGCGCGGCTGGGCGCGGCCGGCCGGTTCGAGCTCGGCCGAGGCGGCCGGGGCCGCCGGGTCGGGCCGGGCCGCCAGCTTGCGCCGCCTGCCCAAGGCCCCGGCCGAGGCCGTGCCGCCGGACGGCGTCTGGGGCTGGCCCTGCGGGTGGTGCGGGTGCTGCTCCGAGACCTGCTGCGCGAACGGCACGCCCTGCCCCAGGGTCCGCACGCTGATCGCGCGCCCCTGTGAGGCATCGGGGCCCGGCCCGGCCTCGGCGGGCAACTGCTGTGGCCGGCGCTGGGGTTGCGGCAAGGGCTGGGGCTGGGGCTGCGCGGGGGCGCCCGGCCAGGGGCCCGGCTGCGGCGCGCCCTCTTCCATGGCGGGCATCCCGCCGGGCGCCGACTGCTCGTCGGCCAACGGCCGCCGGGCCCGCCGCCGCCCGGTGGGCTGCGGGGCGTCGTCCATCTCGCCCGCGTCGTAGGCGTCGTACGGACCCTCGTCCGTGTCGTACGGGCCGTCCGGCGCGGCCTGGCCGCTCGGGGGCTGGGCCCAGTCGTTCTGCTGCTGTTGGTCGGGGGTGCGTGCGGCGGGGAGGGCGGGCAAGGCCGAACCGCCTTGGGCGGGCGGGGGCGTGCCGGGACCGGGGGCGGCCGGCCATCCGCCGGACGGCCGACCGGCGTTGGGCGGTACGGGGCCGCCGCGTACGGCGAGGCCGCCGCCCCTGCTTGGTACGGGCGCGCCGCCTTGGGTGGCCTGGGCGCCGTGCCCGCTGTGCCCGCCGTGGCTGCCTTGGGCTGCTTGGGCGGCTTGAGGGGCGCCTCCGCGCGGGTCCCGTGCTCCGTGCTGTGCGGGGACGAGGCCCACGGGCCCGAGCTCCGGCGGCAGCGCGGACTGCGGGGTCCGGTCGGCCGCCGCGGGCGGCAGCGCGAACGGGGACCGGCCGCCGACCGGGTCACCCGCGGGCTGTGGCTGGGGTTGAGCTTGGGGCTGGGGTTGCGGCTGCGCCTCATCGGCCTCGGCTCGCCCGGGCGCTTCGGCGAGTGCGCGCCGGGTCCGCCGTCGTCCGGCGGGCTGGGCGGCGGGCTGGGCGGCCGGCTGGGCAGGGGGCAGCGGGCCGGGGCCCGCGTTCGCGCCGCTCGGGGGCTGCTCCCAGTTGGTCTGCTGCTGTTGGTCGGGGGTGCGTGCGGCGGAGAGGGCGGGCATAGCCGATCCGCCCTGGGCGGGCGGGGGCGTGCCGGGGCCGGGAGCGCCGGGTCGGCCGCCGGCCGGCGGGGCGCCGTCGGCCGCCGCGGGCGGCAGCGCGAGGGCGGCCCGCCCCTGTCCGGCCTCGGCCGGGGCGCCGCGACGGGCCCGCCTCCCGGCGGGGGGCGACGGCTGCCCGGCCATGCCCTGCGGCGGCACCGGCCCCATCGCGGCGGGCTGGGGACCGGGCTGCGGGTTGGCTTGCTGACCGGGCTGGGGGCCGGGTTGCCGACCGGCCTGGGGGCCGGCCTGTGGGCCGGCCTGTGGGCCGGCGCCGCGGGCATGGCGATGGGCCCCCGAACCCTGGCCGTCGGTTTGGGCGTTCGCGTTCGCGACCGCCGGCTGCTGTTCCTCGTCGGGGTGGCGGCGGGCGCGCCGGCGCCCGGTCGGCTGCGGTTCCCCGGCCGCGGCCGGCTGCCCCGGGGTGGTGTCGTCGCCGTCGGGCGCGGGCGCCGCGGGCCCCGCGGGCACGGAACCGGCGTGCGCGCCGCGGTGACCGGCGCCCTGGGTGCTGGGCGTACGCGGGTCGGCGCCGCGCGCGGGGGGCTGTCCGTCCGCACCCCCGTTGGCACCGCTTCCGTCGGTCCCGGCGCCGTTCGTACCCGCGGCGTTCGTACCGGAGCCGTTCGTACCGGCCCCGTTGGTTCCGCCTGCGGCCGCTCCGGCCGGGCCGCGCCGTGCGCGCCGTCCGGTCGGTCCGGTCGGGGTCTGGCCGGTGCCCGTGCCGTTCGTCCCGCCCTGGCCGGCCGTGGAGCCTGCACCGGAGCCCGGACCGGAGCCCGCACCGGTGTTCCCGGCGCCGGTGCCCCGGCCGGACGTACGCCCCGACGCCCCTGCGGCGCTCTCGGCCTGGGCCGTCTGGTCCGCCTGGGCGGCGGCGGCCGCGGAGATCGGCACCTCGAGGACGTAGGCATGCCCGCCCATGCCCGGCATCTCATGCGTCTGCAGCACGCCCCCGTGCCGCCGCACGATCCCGCGGACGATCGGCTCGTGTACGGGATCGCCGCCCGCGTACGGCCCGCGCACCTCGATCCGTACGACATCGCCGCGCTGCGCCGCCGCGACCACGATGGTCGAGTCGCCCGTCGCGCCGCCCGGGCCCCCGGCCGCCTTGCCGGTGGAGTCGACCCCCGCCACGTCCGCGATCAGGTGCGCCAGCGCCTGCGCCAGCCGCTCCGCGTCCACCTCGGCCTCGATCGGCGGCGCGTGCACGGCGAACTGCGCCCGCCCGGGGCCGATCAGCTCGACCGCGCCCTCGACGCCGTCCGCGACGACCTCGTCCATCGAGACCGCGTGCCGGGTGAACTCCTCGTCGCCCGAGTCGAGTTGCTGGTAGCTCAGGACGTTGTCCACCAGCGTGGTCATCCGGGTGTACCCGGCGGCGAGGTGGTGCAGGATCTGGTTGGCCTCGGGCCACAGCTGCCCGGCCGGGTCGTCGGCGAGCACGCCGAGCTCGCCGCGCAGCTCCACCAACGGGCCGCGCAGCGACTGGTCGAGGACGGCGAGCAGCTGGGCGTTGCGAGCGGCCAGCGCGTCGTACCGCTCGGTGTGCGCCTCCCGCTCGCGGGTGAGCTGCGCGGTGAGTTCCTTCCGCTCCTTGGCGAGCTGCGCCGTGAGCTTCTTCTGCTCCTCCGTGTGGCGCGCGGTGAGCTTTTCCAGCTCCTTCGCGTGCTTGGCCGTGAGGTTTTCGACCTCTTCCGCGTGGGTCGCCGCGAGGGTTTCCTCGGGCCGCCGGTCGGTGAAGGTCATCACCGCGCCGACCAGCTGCTCCCCGTCCCGCACGGGCGCGGTCGTCAGGTCGACCGGTACGGGGCTGCCGTCCTTCGCCCACAGCACCTGGCCGCGCACCCGGTACTTACGGCCGGAGCGCAGGGTCTCGGTGAGCGGGGACTCCTCGTACGGCAGAGGGGAACCGTCCGGGCGCGAGTGGTGTACAAGAGGATGAAGCTCCTGACCGCCCAGGTCACTGGCCCGGTAGCCGAGGATCTGCGCCGCGGACGGGTTGACGAGGACCACCTTGCCCTCGGTGTCCACGCCGACCACGCCCTCCGCCGCCGCGCGCAGAATCATCTCGGTCTGGCGCTGCTGGCGGGCGAGCTCGGCCTCTGTGTCGAGCGTCCCGGTCAGGTCGCGCACGACGATCATCAGCAGTTCGTCGCCGGTGTAGCTGTACTGGTCGGCGTAAGGGGTCTTGCCGTCCTCCAGGTTGGCGCTGGTGACCTCGACGGGGAACTGCATGCCGTCGGTGCGCCGCGCGATCATCCGCGTCGGCTTGGTGCGACCGCCCTCGTCCTCGTCGCCGGGGCGGCGCATCGAGCCCGGAATGCGATTGGAGTCGAAGGAGGGGAGAAGATCCAGCAGACCACGGCCGACCAGCGCTGTTCCCGGCACCTCAAAGGTCTCGAGCGCGATGTGGTTGGCGTTGACGACCGTGCCGTTGCAGTTGACCAGCAGCAGTGCGTCGGGAAGGGCGTCGAGTATGGCTGCGAGGCGAGCAGCGCCTCGGGATGGCCTGCTGCTCACGACGACGCTTCCTCCCTGATGTACCGCACCTTGCCCCGACACTCGCGGTCGTTGTGCCGCCCCGTCCGTGGAGTGTCCTCAGGGAAGTCTACGGGCAGCGGGGGCGGACGCGGCGGTAGATGAGAGGGAGGTCGCAGCACGACGTACGCGTCTCGGCGCACGCCCGGACAAACCACCTGGGTCTGCTCTCCGGCCGTTCTGTCCCAGGCCTGGTCAATCCCCAGGTCAGCTCCCAGGAAGGCGCAAAACAACGGAAAATCTGTCCCATCGGGCGATCTCGCAGCCATTGACCCGCGAGAACTCCGCGTCCACCGGCCGCCCCGCCCAACGACCGCGCAGCTGCGCGGTGGCCGGCCCCCCGTACTGCCCCGTGCACATCGCCCCGGGCGGCACGGGCGCGAACGGATCCCTCCCCCACACCGTCGCCGAGTCCAGCTGATCGCACGCCCCGTGCGCGGCCGGGTGTGTCCCGCCCGTGGGATGGCACGCCAGCGTGTACGTGACAGAGTCCGCGGCACCGCCGCTCCGCGACACGGTCACGATCAGGTGATCGGTGCCCCCGTCGTCATACGGCATCGGCAGCGGCACGGGCGCGGCCGCCCAGGCGGTGGCGCTCATCGCGGTGGCGGAGGCGGCCGCCGTGACGACGGCGACGGCAAGGCGGTGCAGCAGGGGCATGGGGGCGCTCCAGGTGTGATCACAGCGGGGCACACTGCCCCTGCACCTCTAACGCGCCGCCGTCGTGCGCGTTGCGCCGCCATAAGGGCTTTGCGATGCGCCCCGCCAGCCGAGTACCGTAGGCGGCGATTGGTGACATCCCCCTGGGCTGTGACATCATCTGCACACACCGCATCTCGCTCGCGCGAATATGCTCGGTGTGCATGGAGGCTTCGCCTAGTCTGGTCTATGGCGCCGCACTGCTAATGCGGTTTGGGGTAACCCCCCATCCCGGGTTCAAATCCCGGAGCCTCCGCACTCACCGGAGCCCCGGCCCCACGGCCGGGGCTCTGCTGCGATTCCCCACTCTCGTGAACCCCCACCGTGATCATCCGGCGGCTGCGTCCCATGAGCGCCACGCCTTCTCTTGCCGTGCGCGCAGACGCTCCCCGCCGATCTTCCGGATGGCCGCCAAAAGGGAGTTTTCCCAGTTCAGAGGGGGTGAGGGAAACGGATTTCGCCTGACGCCGCAGGTCATGTAATGTTGTCCCCGCAACGCCGACCGGCAAGAAAGATCGCCGGGAAGCCAAGCGCTCGTAGCTTAACGGATAGAGCACTTGACTACGGATCAAGAGGTTGCAGGTTCGAATCCTGCCGAGCGCGCCCCAGCTCAGAGGCCCCTTCCGATCATCGGAAGGGGCCTCTGGCGTATGCGTTGACAGCAACGGTGACAGCAACCGCCGCGCGGCACTGATCAGACGATCGCGAGGACTCCGCCCAGGCCGTCACCGTCATCGCCGTCGTTGCTGTCACGGAGGACGGCCCCCACGCGATCGAAGGCCGAGCGCTGCGAGTCGATCCGGACGAACGTGTAGATGTCCATGGTCACGCGGATGGAGCTGTGACCCAGGACTTCCATGATCGTCCGAGCGTCGGCCCCCTGCTCGTGGAGCAGCGACGCGCACGTATGGCGGAGATCGTGAAAGCGGACACGGCGGATCTTGGCTCTGTCGCACATCAGGCTGAAGGCGCGGTTCAGGTTGCGCGGCTCGATCGGCGTTCCGCGCCGGGTGGTGAAGACCAGATCGTTCGCATCGCCCTTCCACTCCTCGGCCGCGATCTTGTCCGCCCGTTGCTGTGCCTTCCGGGCCCGGAGCGCGGTGACGCACTCGTCGGGTAGGGCGACCCGCCGAGCGGATCGCTCCGTCTTGGGGGAGGAGGCCACCAACTTCCCGCCGACCCGCTGAAGCGTCTGCCGGACGGTAAGGACGCCGTCGTACAGGTCAACGTCCTGCCAGCGAAGCCCCAGCACTTCCCCACGCCGCAGCCCGATCCGTACGGCCAGCTCGTAGACGGCCCACAGCCGATCACCTCGGGCGGCGGCCAGGAGCCGACGCCCCTCCTGAGCTGTCAGTGGCTCTATCTCGCGCTTCGTCCCCATCCCCAGCTCGACGTTCCGGGCGACGTTGCGCGGCAACTCGTCCTCGCGTACGGCGTGCTGGAGAGCGGCCCGCAGGATCACCAGGAGGAAGCGCACGGTCCGATCGGACGGGTATCCCTCGCAGCACTCGCCGAGCGCGCAGCAGCGGCGCTTGCGCTCCGGCCGGGCCTTGTCCTTGCCCTGCGCGCAGCACTGGCAAGTACGCGCGGTCGTGACGAGGAACGAGCGGATATCGCGTGCGGTGAGCCGCGTCAGCTTCTTCTTGCCGAGCCCCGGTATGAGGTAGTTCCGCGTCAGCGACTCGTATGCGGCGTACGTGGTGGGTCGGACCTTGAGGCGCGCCACGTGCATCAACCAGTAGGTCATGAACTCCCCTACGGTGAGCTTGGACGTGGCGGCGGGGACCCCGCTCTGTGAGTCCGCCTTGAGCCGGGTCAGCTTGTCGTGGACGTCGTCCCACGACTTGCCGTAGACGTACTGCCGCTTGTACGTCCCGTCAGCGGTGAGCACATAGGCCGAACCTGCCCAACGGCCGTCCTGCCGCTGCCAGATCGAGCCCTCACCGTTCGCGTTCTTCTTGCCCATCAGGCGGCCTCTCGTTCGGTCTGTCGGGTGATGTAGTCGTGCAGGGCGGTTTCGGTGATGCGGCGGCAGCGGCCGATGGTCAGGGAGGCCAGTTCGCGCGAGCGGATGAGGTTGTAGACCGTCCAGCGGCTGACCTGGAGTCGAGCGGCGACCTGGTCCACGTTGAGCAGGGCCGTCACAGCCAGGGGGCTCCTTCCGTCTTGAGTTGTTGGGCTTGGGTGAGGTCATGGCGTACCTGGGCGGCGATCAGTTCTTCACCGGGGCTGTAGCCGGAGGCGAGGTATTGCCAGTGGGAGAGGACGAGGGTGGTTTCCTCGTTCGTCTCGGGAGCTCCCGCGGGGCGTGCTTGCTCGGCGCGCCAGGCGCGGCGTACGTCGCGGAGCGCGCCGAGGGTGGTGGAGTAGCGGCGCGATTTGCTGGAGAAGTGACCCCGGAACCCGAGCATGTGAGCCCACTTCCAGAGCTTGAGCTCAGCGAATTCGGGCAGGTGGCCGAGGTCCCAGGCGGTGCGGATCATCTGGCGGACGTGGCTGTGCACGGGAAGGTCCGCGATGGGTTCGGACTGTCCGGTGCCCTCGCACGACTCGCACAGGTCCCGGAAGCTGTCAGGGCCGTACTGGTAGCCACGTCCGGCGCAGTGCGAGCAGCGCAGGGAGCGGTCCACGGTGCCGGAGTCCTCGGCGCTCTTGGTGGCGTACTTCGCGACGTAGGCGGCGACCTTCTGATCGGTCAGCTCACCGTCCCCGAGAGCGGCGATCTCCCGGATGTCGAGCTGATCACCCCACCGCAGCTCGCGCTCCCCGACCGCCTTGGAGACAACGGTGAGCACGGCACGCCCGGTCGCCGCCTTGACCGCGTGGGTGAGTGCGTCGGTGGTGGCCCAGGCGGGCGGGGGCTGGTTGCTGCCTTCCGGGCCGTCGAGGCGGATCACGGCGTGGAAGTGGACCAGGCCGCGCCGCTGGTACTCGGCCACCTTGGCGAAGGAGACGCGCAGCGCCGCGTTCAGTGCCTTCTGCGTCATGCCGAGGTGCGCGGCCAGCTCACGGCGCAGGTAGGTGGTGAACCGGGCCCACAGCGCTCCCGCGTGCGCGTTCCACAGCACGGCCCCCGCGTAGTCGTACGTGGCCGGAGCCAGCGGCGTGCCGAGGGCCGGATCATCAGCTGAGTGGCGGGTGCCGCAGCGGCAGGCCAGGTTCTTGCCCGCGTCGGTGGTGCGGCGGTTGTGCACCGGCCCGAACGACGGAGCGGTCAGGGTGACGAAGAGGCGCGGGTGCGTGCGGACCGCTTCAGGCACCTGCTTGCCGCCGGAGAGTCCGGCTTTGATCAGGTGGTAGGTGTCGGCGGCGTACAGGCGGGAGCAGGCCGGACAGCGGGAGGAGCGGCGGTTGCCGCACGCGGTCAGGAGGCGGCCGGTCGGCTCGTCGGCGGTGCTGTACGACCGCAGCACCGCGTTGGTCGTGGTGTCGAGGGTCTGTGTGGTGCCGACGAGCTGAACGGGGCGGGTGCAGCCCCGGACGCGGCTGATCTGGTCGTGGACGCGGGCGAAGTCGGGCAGGTGGGCGAGTTCGATGAGGTCCCGCAGGGCCAGGCTCGCCACGTGGCGCAGGTCCAGGGGGCGTTTCACGGGTGGCTTCCTTTCTGGGAGGAGGGGCCCCGAGCAGCGGCAGGCCAGGGCGTGCGGGTGCTGCTCGGGGCATGGCGAATCGAGCCCGGTAGGGCGGGGCGAGTTCGGATTGCCGGAACGGCCGGCACGGGGTCAGAGCTGGGCGTGCGTGGCAGTGGCCAGGGGGAGCGCGACGCCGAGGCGGGTCCGGAGCTGGGCCGGTGTGATGGGCGCTCCGTGGTCGGCCTGGTAGGTGTCGGCGATCGTGCGGGCGGCGTTCAGCAGCGGCGCGGGCACGGTGACCGCCGGGGGTGTCACGGCTTCCGGAGCCGGAGCCGGAACCGGGGCCGGGGCGGCGTCAGGCTCGGCGACCGGCGCGGGAGCTGTCTCGGCCGGAGCCGGGTCCGGGGTGGCCGCCAGGGCGGGAGCGGTGTGGGCGACAGCGTGGAAGTGGCGCAGGAGTTGCGGGCCGACGGCTCCCCAGCCCAGGAGGAGGAGCGGGGCGACGGCGTCCACGGCGGCGCGGCCGTAGTGCTTGGCGACGAGGGGTTCGGCGACGTTGAGGGCCAGGGTCAGCAGCCCGGACAGGTGCATCAAGCGCGTGGCGCCCTTGATCTGCTCAGCGGCGATGCCGCGCAGGGACAGGTAGCGCAGGGCCACCAGGAGGCCGACGACCGACAGGTCAACCATGGGAGCGATCAGCGGGGCGATCGGCCGGGGGATGCCCAGGCGCAGGGCCAGGGCCCAGACGTTGCCGAAGGAGAAGACGAAGGCCAGGCCCGCGATGATGGCCATGACGACGGTCACGGTGCGCTGAGTGATCCGATCCTCAGACATAGGTGTTCACCTCCTTCCGGTGTCGGGCTGGTCGAGGTGCAGAGGGTCAAGCCGTTCTCACTTGGCCAGGAGGACCGGCGCACTGGTGGGACTGGTCAGTTGTTCGTCGAGGAGTTCGGCCGGGTCGCGGGTCAGATGGGCGGTGTCGGCCGCGATGCGGGCAGCGTCCTCATCAGCCACGTACGGAGTGCGGATGCGGGTGAAGCCGGGTCGGCCCTGTTGGGCCATCGAGGCCACGCCGACATAGACCGGGTCCTGGAGCGCGGTTGGGTTGGCGTCCGGCCAATTGCGGATGTCCTCCCCGAGTGCGGCCACGGCTGCCTCTGCGGTCTTCTGGGCGAAGGACAGGCCCACCGGGCACACGTCCCGGATGAACGTGGGAATGGCGTCCCCGGTCGCTTTCTGTGTCGCGATGATCACCAGGATGCCGACGCTGCGGCCCTTCTTCACCAGGTCCTCGACCAGCCGGGCGTTGTCGGCGGCCAGCGCCGCGAGCTTCTTCGTCTGCGCGTCGGACCCCTTGTAGTCGCGGAAGTAGGTGTGTGCCTCATCCACGATCAGCACGGTCAGCGGCCAGGTGGCGGAGGGGCCGAGGTGCCACATGTTTTTGACGCCGAGCACGGCGCGGATGGACGCCGAGCGGTCCCGCCGCAGCTTCACCAGCCGCTTGAACAGCGCGTTCGCTTCTTCGAGGTCATCGCCGACGAACGCGAACATGCGTTGTGCCAGGTCGGCGTAGTCGCCCTCATGGGAGGAGGTCACCTTGCCGTCGGCTACGGCGTACTGGATCGCATCCGAGGGGGCGGTGTCGCAGATGAACTTGTTGATCAGCGAGGTCTTGCCGAACCCGGGCAGTCCGGCCACCGTGACCCCGGGCACGTCCGACAGGCTCACGTCGACCGGCTGGGCATACTCGTCCACCCCCAGGCCCCACACGGCCAGTTCCTCAGAAACCTCACCAGTGGGTATGTGCTCGGTCGGCACGATCAGCGGGTCAACCCGTACGCCACGGATAACCAGCTGCCCCGGCTTCTCTGGGAGGACCGAGACTCGCGTACACCGCCACGCGTCAGCCAGGTACGGGGCCGCCCGCTGGAACTCCGCCAGACTGACCTTGGGCAGGCACACGGCCCGCACCACGACGCCGTACCGGTCGGCCCTGACCTTGATCTTCGGGATGAGGACCCGAGGCTTGGGCACCTTTCCGTCCGGCGCCACGATCACGGCAGCCGGAGGCGTCTTGTCGGTCACCGACAGGCCAGCCATCGGAGCCAGCCGCCGCCAGCCCCACCGCACCCGGATAGCCTGCCGGATGCTCGCCCGCGTCATCTTGTCGGCACGCACGTAGCGCACCACCCACCACACGGCCCATATGGTGCTCAGGGCCAGGGCCGCCCCGGCCAAAGCCGGGGCCAACCCGATGACTTCACCCACCGTCACAGTCAGTCCTTGTTCTCGTAGAGGAATCGGTACAGAGAGATCCGGAGTTCCAGCAGGTCACGACCGGATACGAACTTCGGGTAGCCGTGCGACTCGATCACCTCGACCACGTCCAGGAGCAGACCGTTCGTGAAGCGCGAGTCGTCATCCCCGCTCTCCGGCGCCACCGGATAGACCGGCTCAGGCGCGGGGGCCGTCACTTGACCAGCTCCAGCGCCGCCGCCCGGTAGGCGATCCCGTCCGACAGCTGACCGTTGAAGATGCGCGCCCACGGAGTGGCGAACAGCTCCACCGGCCGGACCGGGAGGCCCAGGTTCAGCCCGTCCGGCAGACCGGACTTCGGAACGGTGAGCTTCATCTGTTCCGCCCGGCCGTCCTCCATGAGGAACACCGTCAGCGTGAACAGGTCCTCACCGGTGTCCCGATCCTGGGCGATCTTGCCCGTCTCCTGGTCCGCGATCTTCGGCACCGGCAGCGTGCCGACCATGAACATCGTCGAGGGCAGCAGTCCCACGCGAATGCGCGCCATGTTTCGAACTCCTTTTCGGTATCCACCGCGCTCTGCGGCGGGTTCCAAGTAGAGCGCATCAGTGCTAGCAGTGTCAACGATGATTTCAGGGCTAGCAGTGATGACCTATGGGGGGGCTGTGTTAGATGTGCTAACTCGGGCTACCCTGAGCCCATGAAGCCGCCGACGAACGACCCGCGCCCGCCGTATCGGCAAGTCGCCGACGCCGTTCGGCGTGACATCGAGGCGGGCAGGATCAAACCGGGCGAACAGCTCCCTTCCTACCGGGAGTTGGAGGAGCGGTTCGAGGTCGCCAGCATGACCGCCCGCAGTGCCGTGCGCGTCCTACGCGAAGAGGGTCTGGTCTACACCGTTCAGGGACGCGGCAGCTACGTGGCGGATGCCGTCGGCCCCGGAGGCGAGCTGATCGAAGCCAAGAACTTCACGGGTGGCCAGACGGTCGACGAGGGAGAGTCAGGCCCGGACAGCACTCAGGCCCCCGGGTCCCTGACTGAAATCCTCCACGCACTCCGTGATCAGATGCGCACCTTGAACGCAGAGGTCCAGACCCTCAAGCAGGAAGTCGCCGAACTGAAGTCGCGGCAGCGCTCGTAGCCCGTCCTCCAGATCGATCACCCTTCTGGTGAGCTGGGGTGGAACAGTGACAGGAAACCGCCAAGCAGAGCGAACGCGACCAAGAACAGCTCCGTTTCCACCCTGCTGGCGCCGCCCTCGGCCACCTGAGTTCCGAGGAAGATCCACGTCGCCGACCCCATGGTCACCAGCAGGTAATTGTCTCGCTCCCGGAGTAGCCGCATCCCTGCCCACAGCAGCACCGGCACCAGCGTCAACCAGGCGAATGAGGCCAGCGCGCCTTCGATGAACCCTGCGCCGATGCCCCCGTCCGGATTGGCCTGTTGCGCTTCCGACTCCCACTCACTGGCGGACTCCCAGACCCAGTACGTCGCATGGGCTGCGGCTGCCGAGACGACGATGCCCTTTATCCAACGGCATAACCTGCTGCTCAACATGGCTTCACCCTGCACACCACAGCCATCGCATACCTGAGTACGCGTACTCAAAACGGACCAGAAGATATCTGGAAGGGGGCCGTGACCATCACCGCTGCTGGCTACGGCCTGATCTTCGCCACCTGCGCGTGTACCTCCTCAAGCTCACCGCGCAGTCGCTCAGCCATAGCCGCGATCTCCGCCAGAAGCGCCCGTTCCTCGTCGCTCAGCATCCTGTTCCCCCGTTCATGGTCTGCGCGGCAGTACGCGCCGTTCTCCCGCTGGCAGCACGTCTCAACGAGCCGATCACGCTCCGTTCTTCTTCCTTCCGGGCCCCGCGCACTGGGCAGGCGACATGGCGCCCAGAACGCGAGCTGTTCAAAGTTTCTTTACTGGATCAAGGCGGCCCGCTTGCGCGGGCCGCCGGCGCGCGCTGGCGGCCCGTGGCCGCCGCCCGCTCCTGTCTGCCGCCCCGCTCAGCGGCACCCCCGGCCCACTCAGCGCGCCACCCCACACCAGCAACCCACCAGACACAGTCAGCACCTGGAACAGCCGTCTCGCGGAGCTCCCGTCGACCACAGCGGAGACGCCGATGCAGCAGCACGACCAGGACCACGAGCCCGGCCGGCCAGCTGTACGATCGACCGCCGAAATCCGACAAGATCCGTGGCGCGGCGCCCGGTTTCCTCGCGGTCTGCGGACCGGTCGCGCCATCGCCGACTGGCCGGCCGGGGCGCCGCGGAGGCGTCTGCGGGCCAAAGACCAACAACATGGCAGAGTGGCCGATGCCGGTGGGTGATTGAGGTACACACGTGCGGGTGCCCCGTCGGCTCTCCCGCCGTCGTGGCTGACTTTCCCAACCCGAGGCATCAGACCCGGCCCCACGCAATCGCACCCAGGAGGAGTAGGGACCTACCCCCGGTGCCAGGTCCCGGCCCAAGCCCCTCAGACCGCAGCCGCGTCCGCCTCGCACTCGTCAACACCCCTTTCTTCCACCTGAACTCATCCGGGACAGGGCAGTGCCGAAGCGAGCACGACAACCGCCCCGGTACCATCGGCACCGGGGTCCTGATCATGGACTCTTCGCCGGACCACCTCGCGGCCTGCCAGGGTTTAAGGGGTGGTCCGGTTTCGTATATGTGGTTGTTGTGCGCGGCCCGGCTCCCCGCCTCGGGTGTGGCGAGTGCAGAGAGCCGGGCCGCAGACGGCGGAGTGTGCAGGTCCGCCGCTATCCCCAAGGCGCAGTGGGTGACGTCGGTGAGACGGGGGAGCTCACAAGGCGTGTGCTTGCCTCACAGACACTGAACCAAGGGGAGTTGGGGCGGGCGGGAGCTGCCGGGTCCTTCCCGGGGCGCGGCAGCTCCCGCCCAGTCTCTAGGTCATCGACCGTGCGTCCGAGGTCACCCCGGAGTTGTCGAGTAGGAACTGACAGGTGTAGCCAAGGCTTCGGACGTGCCAGTCAGCCGACAGCAAACCAGAGCCGAGCCCTTGACGGAGCTCATGAGGAATCAGGTCCAACCTGCTCCGTTTCTGGTACCAGTCCACAGTTCCCCGGTTCAGACGGCCGACCAGCTTTTCGGCAAGTGGCATCAGTGCCTTGATGTGCTTCACCAGGGCCTCATGCAGTTCACAGAGTTCTTCGTACGGAGGCAGCGCCGTCCGCTTGACCACAGCACGGGCGATCGTCTTCTCAATCGCGCAGACGTCCACGTCGTCAACGGTCACGGCAAGCTCCCAAGGCCAGGCGGGCTTTGAACGGGAAGACCGTAGAAGCAAAAAGCAGGGTGGACCCGGAAGAATTTTCCGGGTCCACCCTGCTTTTTCGCGAAGTTCAGCGGCTAATCAAGCACACCAAGGCCCACGGCCAGCTCGTGAGCGTCACGTCGGGCACTCCGCTTGTGCAGCCGACGCGCCAAGTCGCGGGCGAACTCATGTGCGCGCATCTGCTCTGGAGCGGCCCTGTAGGCCCGCTTCAGATGATTGATGGCGTCGTCCGTCCTTCCGGCCTCACCGTACGCCCGAGCGACATCGAGACGTGCTCTCGCGCGCCTCTCCGGGGGGAACCCGGCAGGGGGTTTCACTCTCGGAGCTATGTCGACAGCCTGTCGTACGTCCTCGAACTCAAGCGCCAGCGCCAGACGATGAATCTCAACGTTGGTCGGACCGAAAGCCGTCCACATCTCGTTAGCGTCTGTCCCGAGCCGATCGGCCGCCCGCTGAGCCTTCCCGATCATGTGGTCGGCCAGAGACCTGTCACGCACCCGCGCAGCCGCGACAGCCCCATTCAGATGAAGCGTTCCGTATAGGGAGAGCGAGACGGGCGACGTCTCCCACCAGCCATCCGGCAGATCAACGTCAGCGTCCTGGGTGACGCTTACGGCCTCCTCCGCCAGTCCGGCACCGAGCTGGACGTGTGCCACGCACCGACGCAGCGCAACTATGGCATCCAGATCTCCCGAGGCATTCGCGGCTACATCGCCCTGATCGGCAGCCGTCCAAGCCAGATTCGTCTCACCCAGCTTGCGGAGGAATGCCGCCGTGACGTGACACGCCAGGGCGAACAGCCGGAGCGCCTGAGCCTTGTCCTTCCCCGAGGAATACTCATGTGTGGCCATGCGCGCGTCAGCGAGAAGCGACGGAAGGCGGCCGGCCAACTGGGCGTACTGGGAATCCTGGTACATGCCCCAGGCGTCGTTCACCTCCACGGTGAGGCGTTCCAAGCGAAGCGGCTCCCGCGCGTCGTACAAGGAGCCAGCCAGCCGCCGGGAACGCATCAGAGCGGCGCGAATAGCGGGCACGCTGCCCGCGTGATCTTTGTGATCGTCGAGGAGCGTCGGGGCCCCTTGCAGATCTTCCACATGGACCCGCAGGGCGTCAGCCAGGTCCGCCAGCATCTTGACGTTGTTCACTGGGATACGGCCCTTCTCGACCCGATACACCCAGTCCTCGGAGCGGTTGAGCAGTTCGCCCAGTTGCCACTGATGAAGGCCGCGACGCTTTCGGTAGAACTTCACGCGCTCGCCGAATGGGAGGCGGTCGGTCATGCCACGCACCGTTGTATCTCCTCACTCTTCTCGGCCGAGTGTCACATGCTGAGTCGCGTCCCGGTAGACACAGAGACCACGTTCAGCCCCTCAGGACCACGGCCAGTAGGGTCATGACATGCCCGAGAACGAGCAGGTACAGCGGATGGCACGGCCGCGCATGGCAGCGGGTGCGCTGTTCTGCGATGCCCAAGATCGTGTCTTGCTGGTCCGCCCCTCGTACAAGCCCATGTGGGAGGTTCCGGGCGGGTACATCGAGACAGGGGAGTCGCCCCTGAGCGCATGCCGCCGCGAGGTCGAGGAGGAGCTGGGCATCACTCCGCCCATCGGCTCCCTGCTGGTGGTCGACTGGGCACCGAACGACGCTGAGGGCGACAAGGTCCTGTATCTCTTCGACGGCGGAGAGCTGAGCCCGGACACGGCAGCGTCGATCAAGCTTGCGTCTGACGAGCTGCTGGCCGCCGAGTTCCACGCGGCAGAAGACCTGGATCAACTTCTCATCCCACGACTCGCCCGCCGAGTGAAGCGAGCCGTAACCGCGAAGGCCCAGGGGCGCCCGGTGTATCTGGAGCATGGCAAACCGCCAGCCGAGAAGTCCGTCTGACGTCACGTGCTTGTGGACCCCTGGTGGACCACGGAGCCCTCAACGGACAGCCAAAGGCCCCATTCATACAGGTCAGGGCCACGTTTTTGATCGTATCCACCACCGTTCTACTAGGCCGCCGAGCACCCGGTCGGGTAGGGAGCCCGACTGGGAGTCGCTCCGTCCCACGCAGCCGAGAACGACCCGCCGTGCGCTCCGTCACTGACCCGCCAGACGCGACCTAATACGAGCCATTCCAGATCGTCAACTTCAATGTCACGTACGCGTCATAGGGTCCGTCACCGCCGACGTTTTCAACCAAGGCGACCAATCCCGTTGGAGAAATAAGGCAGAACCGGTCTCCCTTCCCAAGGGGAATGTTCACGTAATCCTCAAAGCGCGTCACAGTGCTGCACGTCTGGTACGTGCCGCTTTCCTGGCGATGCAACACCACCATCTGGGCACCCTCTCCGACATAGAGAGCGCCGTCGTACCAGTAGAGCTCCTTGTCATAGTCTCGGCTGACCGGGCGCATTGGATCATCGTCCAGGCTGATTCCGTAATCCTCGGCAATCTCCAGAGTCAAGGACTTGAAGACGTCCGAGGGCTTCTTCGTCGGCTTGCTTGTCCTCGCCGAGGGCGAAGGCGTTCCCGAGGATGCCGACGGCGACGGCGAAGTCGTCTCAACCGGCACCGAAGGCGTGGCTGGGGCAGGGGCTTTCTCGGCCGTCGGTGAGTTGACCACGACCGGAAGCCCGTAGAAGCCGAGCACCAGCCCCAAGATGCCTGTGATCGCAGAGATCCACGAAGCCAGCTGCCCGAAACGTCGAGGCGTCGCGCCAGGTCCCGGCGGAGGGGAAGGCGGCGGCTCGGGAGGCACGGGCGGTGTCGTAGCGGCCATTCGTCCCCCTCGCAGCAGCCACTTAGTCGACCAGAATCATGCCGCAATTCTGCGGTCAGCAACCTTGCTTGAGGAGTCGCTGCAAGGCTATGGCCGGATTGCGTCGATGGGCTGCTTCTCACCCAAAGATCAAGATTCAGAGACTCTGCGGGCAGTCCGCCGCACAGCGCCTGTTGGCGGCGCGCCGTGGTCACGTCAGCGAGTGCTGTACAGCAGCGAAGTACAGCAACCGCCTCAACCACAGCCGACCGACACCGGCCCCAGCCGACCGGCTGACCAGCCCAGCAGACCTCAGCGACCGTCCGGCCCGTAGTTCGGGACGAAGAGGTCGTGGCCTGCGCGGATGCGGCTGCTGAGGAATCGATGTGCGGCCACAAGCCCAGCGACTGGCGACTCGGCAGGTCCCCATCGAGCTACGGGAGATGATTCCGAAAGTCTTATGGTCAGTGGGCTGCGGGTGACAGCAACGTTGACAGCAACGTCGGCACACGGCGCCTTCCGGGGGCCCAGTACAGGCACCGCTTCGGAGCACGGCCGAGGCTGCTATCAGGCCCCCGCCCGAACCTACGGATCAAGAGGTTGCAGGTTCGAATCCTGCCGAGCGCGCCCCAGGCCAGAGGCCCCTTCCGATCATCGGAAGGGGCCTCTGGCGTATGTGTTGACAGCAGACGGTGTGCGCTCGCGGCCAAAACGTCTACGGGAAGGTGAGCCGTATGAGCGGAGCGGGTGAGCGTGAGGTGACCCTGGCCCGTCTGTGGCAGGAACACCTGGGCACGCCATTCCCGACCGGACTGCGCGGCTCGGAGCCGGCGGGCATCGACGTCGTGCTGCTCGACGCGGCCATCGCCGGGTGCGTTTCCACCCGGCAGAACAACGGCGGCTTCCTCGACGCAGAGCGCCACCGGATACTGCGCGACTGCATCGCGGACGTCGATCGAGCCCTGCCGGTGATCACCGATACGGAAGAGCTCGGATACTGTCGGCGCCTGCACCGAATGGCCACCTCGGCCCTGCTCTCTTGAGGCAACGACACATGGGTGTGCCGTAGGCGCGGAAGCCGATCGGCTGGACCGCTGCCGTATGGCTCGACCGGCCCGCCCCAGCCGGGATCAGCGGTGATCTCGGCAGGGCCGGGGGCCACTCATGCGCGGTCCGGCCGTCCACCCGCCAAGCGGATATGAAGATCACGGAGAGCCGGACCGCAGACGACGGACAGTGCGGGTCCGCCGCCACCCCCGGGCGCAGCGTGTGACGTCAGTGAGGCGGGGGAGTTCACAGGATGTGTGCTTGCCTCACGGACACTGAGCCGAGGGGAGTTGGAGGGCGAGGGCCACCGGGTCCTTCCCGGGGCGCGGCAGCCCCCGCCCCGTCTCTAAGGCAGCAGCGCGCCACCTTCCCACCAGGGAACCTGTCGTCCGCCCGAGCGCAGCGGTACGCCTCTGCGATGAAGCAGGTCGTAGAGCATCGTGCTCGCTATGCCGAACCGTCGCTGAATCTCTATGACCCGCATGCCGTCTCGGTACGCAGTGATGATGTCCGGCTCATGTGCCGTCCATTTCGGTGTCCGCTTCGCCATGCCGCATCCCACCCTTCATCCCTTGACCAACATCCGAGCTAGGAGCCGTCAGCACGGCCCACACCGACTTGCCAACCACCGGGGACGCGGGGTCACACCCCACCGGTCCGCGAGCGCTTCCACCAGGACCAGCCCTCTGCCATGTGGGACTTCAACGCTCGGGATCTTCAGCTTGGGTCGCTCGTCCGAGGCGTCGTGAACCTCGATCCGTACGCTCTCCCCCTGGAGCAGGTACCGGGTCTCGATCTCCCGGCCAGGCGACACCCGTGCATGGCGAACGGCGTTCGTCACCAGCTCGGACAGCACCAGGACCGCCACGTCCTCGACGGTCGCCAGGCCTCAACCGCTCAGGGCCTTACGCAAGTCGGCGCGTGCCAGGCTGACAGAACGCGGATGGCGGGCCCAACGCCGGACCACCTCACGCTCACTCGGGTTCGTCCGCTCTGGCTTCATGGCTACAAGCGTGCAGGTGAGGGACCCTGTTCGGGACACCCAATGGGGTACTCCCAGGGGCGAATTGGGGTACCCCAGCAGGTGGCGCGATCTACGCTGGACTGACGCGCACGTCCCTACACCCTCGCGAGCCGCCCATGAGTGAACGTGAAGCCAGACGCAGCGGGTACCCCCTCACGATCCCGGACCGCCTCTTGCAGAGCGAAGATCTGAAACGGGCATGCAGGCGACGGGAGTTCGGGGAGATCTTCCGGCTCGACAACAGGCGAGGACCAGCGAGCTATGCCGAAATTGCCGCAGCCGTTGACAAGATGACCAGCTCCCGGGTCGGCGACGTGATCCGAGGTGTTCGGGGTATTCGCGGTCAGGCCGTCATGGAACGCATCGCCGACGGTCTGGGCATTCCCGGCCACATGCTCGACCTCCCCGAGCGTCCGTGGGAGGGTACCCCGGCAACGGACGCCATCACCCAAACCCGTGACTACGCTCGAAGTGGCCTGGATGGCCCGGGCGAATCATCGTCCGCACTCCAAATAGAGACGACTTCCGGTCTGCCGACCGTTCACGTGGACCCAGCGGATTCGGCGGATGCGGATGCGCTACCCGAAATCCTCTTGGTTTCGGTGCGCGTCGACGGGAAAGAGCAGATCGTGCCGATAAATCGCCGAGCCCTTCTCGGGCATGCTATTGGTATCGCCTTGCAGGGGAATGGTGCCCTCAAGCCTGCCAACGTATCGGCCGGGGTTGTGCGCTCCAACCCAGTGAGGCAGCCCCGACTTCCCGCAGCGCGGAACGAAGCGGCGATCGAGCATCTTCGCGACATGTGGCACGTCCTTGTCAGGGCAGACAACCTCTTCGGCCCGCGCCATGCTCTTACGGCCGTTCATCAACAGCTCGACGTCTTGCAAGATCTGCTGGAAGACAGCCGGGGCGAGTACCGGCATGAGGTGCTGAAGCTGTCTGCCCAGTACGCCGAGTCGGCCGCGTGGCTTCACGAGGACTCCATGGACATGGCCAGCGCCGAGACGTGGACGAGCCGGGCCATGGAATGGGCCATGGAGGCCGGAGACGAGGCCATGTTGTCGTGGACTCTGTTCCGCCGGAGCCAGCTCGCAGCGGGGAAGCAGAACGCGGGTCAGACGATCGGCCTCGCGCAGGCGGTGCAGCGCCATGAACGAGCTCTCACCAGGCCGATGAAAGCGGCAGCCATCCAGCAGGAAGCGCAGGGCCTGGCGCTCGACGGCGACGAAATCGCCTGTCATGGAAAAATGGACGAGGCCCACGAATTCGCCGCTTCCGTGGATTCATCCGGGGATGCGCGATCAGGTCACGGCGACTTTTGTACGCCCAGCTATATCGAGATCCAGCGCGCGAATTGCTGGCTGAACCTCTCGCGTCCGGACCGTGCGGTAGCGACCTTCCAAACCGCGTTGGCTGGGCTTCCGGACGTCTACCAGCGAGACCGAGGGTTTGCCCAGGCGCGCCTTGCCATGGCGTACGTGGGCATCCGGGAATACGAGCAGGCCGCAGCCGAGGCCGCATCGGTCCTCGATATGGCCCGCGGCTCAGGCTCCGGGCGCACTCTGCAAGAGGCAGTCACGGCGATCAACGCGCTTGCGGCGGCGAGTAATGTTCCAGCGGTGCGGGACCTACTGGACGCAGTCAAGGAGAATGCGGGGTTCTGATGGCCACGCCGAACGAACTAGCGGCCATGCGGCGAGCAATCGCCATCTCCGCCCAAGGTCTTGGGACGACGAGCCCGAACCCGCCCGTTGGGTGCGTGATCCTCGACCGCGACGGTGTACCGGTCGGGGAGGGGTACCACCTCCGCAAGGGAGACCACCACGCCGAAGTGAACGCGCTGACCGCAGCGGGGGAGCGGGCCGAGGGTGGCACGGCCGTCGTGACGCTGGAGCCGTGCAACCACCACGGTCGGACCCCGCCGTGCCGACAGGCGCTGATCGACGCGAAGGTGTCCCGAGTCCTGATGGCCGTCATGGATCCCACCTCACGCGGGGAGGGTGGCGCGGCGGTGCTGGAACATGCCGGCATCGAGGTGGAGCGGGGCGTTCTGGAGCAGGAAGCGTTGCTTGTGCTGGGCCCGTGGCTGCACTCGCTGCGCACGGGAAGGCCACACATCACGTGGGCGTACACCCTCGGTGCCGACGAGGATCACGACGGCGAGGGTTTCAACGAGTTGCGCCGCACGCACGATCTTGTGATTCGTCGGAATGGCACGATCGAGGAAGGCACACCAGGCGGCCATGGTGGAGATTCCTTCAGCGTCCCGGTTCCCCCGCTTGGCGACGAGCCCACGAAAGCTTTGCGCGCCTTGGCCGAGGCGGGCGCGCGTACGGTGCTGATCGAAAACAGTTCCAACGAAGTGGCGCGGTTGCTCGCTGACGCTGTGGACCGCGTGATCGTTGACGTACCTGGCACTCTGCCATCATCCGGACCGACCGCAGCAGGTGGGCAGGGGCTGGAGTTGATCCCTGGAGAATTTCAACTAGTTGAGGTAAGGCCGTTCAGCCGGTATGTGCGTCTGACCGCGAAGCGAGTCAGCCTAAGCCATTAGCTCTGTCCACAGCGTGGAGCAGCGCAAGAGCCTTTGATCATTGCCCGGCCTGCCGTGGTGTGAGCTTGCCGGGCTAGTGACCGGTGGCGGCGTCGGTGAACGGCAGAAGCCGAGTCGCGTCAATTCCTGCGACGACGCCCTTGTCCATAGGGGCCGTGGCGATCGTGTGCCCGCCACTCCTCCTCGTGGATATCGCGGTCTTCGCTGCCTGCCCTGCCTCCAGGAGTCGGGATGGCCTCCCCGTTGTTGACCTTGGCCAGCAGTGAGGCAAGGGGGTCGGGGTGCTCGTCGCCGAAACGGTCGTGGTCGCGCTCGGGCAGCGGTCCCGCAGCGGGCGGCCTGAGCGCGATCTGCTTCACCTTGTGGCGCTCCGGCTCAGGTGCCGTGTCCCCTGCCTCCGCGCCGTTCTGATGCGACCGTGACGTACCGCTCATGAGCAGGCCCCCCGCCTCGCTGAAATCGTCTCACCGTGTGAATAGAGCATTCCCTGGAAGGGTTTGCGAGAAACGGAATCGTCCATCGGACACGTCCTCTAGCTCCTGATCGCTGTGATCACAGCTGCAACAGACCCAAGCAGAGTTGCCGTCGCCAGAAACCAGGGCAGCAGAGACGAGTTCCGCGCCGGACCCGGGGTGGCCTGACACCCGGTGGCATGCGTACAGGGCTGGTGTTGATCAGCATGTTCTGTTAATCGGCACTGGTGCACGTGGTTATCCCCTTGTCGAGTGGTCGCGATTCGATCAGTGGGGCGTCTCGTCAGCGGTGGGAGTCACATGCAAGGCGCCTTCGTTACTAGTGCAGTGATAGCAGGCATAGCCTTTCAGTCGCGCCTGCGGAGATGGATTCTGGCGCGCCAATATCCTTCTGGTCAGTATTTATTCGCTACATGTGCAACGAATAATGGAGGCAGTGATGAACTGCCCAAATGGCGTGCAGAGGAGCCAATAGCCTGGCGAAACATGGTCGCCGAAGAGGTGGCGTTCGCTCTTTCAGATGTGGCTAAAAAACGATGCCTCACGGGGGAGGAGGTGCGGGGGCAGGCCGTATCGCTCAGACGGTCTACTGCCAGCAGAACAAGCGGCCGCGAAGACCCACGTGGATCGCCTAAGGGGTCCTTGCAGAATG
>NZ_NCSM01000001.1 GCF_002224125.1 Streptomyces sp. NBS 14/10 | reverse complement strand
CCACCGGACGGGTGGAGACGCTAAACGCCTGTGGAGTGCCGGTAAGACAGGCACACGTGCCCGCACAGCGCGGTGAAGCAGGAAGCCCCCGGAAGGGTCAGACGACCCAGGCCGGAATCCCTGGACTTTAGGCCAGGGAGCACGTCAAGAGGGCACCAACGCCAGCGGACCCATCTGGGTGCTGCGCAACCGGTTCACCCGCAACCGGGTCGGCCTGACCGTCGACACCGACTACCCAGGAGGCCTTCGTACCCCAGAGCGGCGGCGTGGTCGCCGGCAATCTCGTCTCCGACAACAACGCCCGAGACACCCCCGAGCAGGCGGACGGCGGCTTCGGGATCGGCATCGGCATCGCCGGCGGGCAGCACAACGCGCTCCTGCGCAACCGCGTCAGCGGCAACTCACGCGCCGGTATCGTGCTCTCCTCCTACGAGGACGTACCGCCCTTGGGCAACCGACTGGAGCACAACACCCTGTCCGACAACGCGGTCGACATCCCCTACCAGCGTTCGCCCCGATCCCCTGGTCAGGGCAACTGCCTGCGCGGCAACACCCTGCACCGCACCCTCCCTGAAGACCTCCCCCGCACCGCCCGCTGCCCCGGGGGAAACAGCCGGTCCTCCGCCCCGGCGCCCCGTACCCGCACCGCTCCGCCCCCGGCCGGAATCGCCTTCCTCGACGTCACCCCGCCCCCCGCCCGGCCACAACTCCCGCATGCCCGCACCGCACCCGCCACCCCCGCCCTCCACCTGCCCGGCGACGTACACCCCGACCGCGTACCCCTCCCCGCCCCGGACCTGCTCGCCGCCCGCCCCCGCCACGGTGCGACCGGACGATGACACCGCCACCTGCTCGCCGCACGTCCCCGCCACGGTGCGACCGCACGATGACACCGCCCCACCGCCGTCCCCACCGCCACCCCCTGCGGCGCCTTCCCGCCCGCGGCACCGCGCTGGCCCTCCTCACCCTCCTGCCCCTGCTCGGCGGCTCAGCCTGCACCCAGGACAACAAACCGCCCACCCCGGCCTCCGCTCCCACCGCCCCCACCGGCCCCGCCCTGACCACCGCGCAGGCCGAACTGCTCGCCCTCACCCGGTTCACCAACTACCGGCGCGGCACCGCCCAGGTCACGGCCGACATCCCCGTCCAAGGCCACGCCGCCCGGCTCACCGGCCGCCTCGACTGGCGCCGCGGGACCGGACTCGCCATCCTCCAAGGCAACGGCGGCCTCCTCGAACACGTACGCCACCTCCTGCGCTGGAACCGCACCACCGTCTCCATGAAGCGCAACTGGACCGACCCCCTCCCCACGCACCCACCCCGCGGCGGCTGGACCCAACGCGCGCTCGCCGCCCGGACATCCACCATCGACACCACGCTGCTTCTGCTGCTCAACCTGGCCGCCGACCGTCCCGACAACGCCCGACTCCTGCTCCGCAGCGGCGCCCGACACCTCCGTAACGACAAAGTGGCAGGCGTCCCCGTCACAGTCTTCGCCGGCCCATCCGCCACCACCCCCCAAGGCACCACCCCAGGCCGTACCCGCTACTGGATCGACGCGGAGGGCACACTCCGCCGCTTCTCGGCACGGCTGGGCGGCGGCACCGAGTGGCTGGTCGCGACGTTCTCCGCGTGAGCAGCGGGACGACGCACAGCAGGGCGGGGCCCAGCGAGTGGGTCCCGTCGCGGTGGTCAGTCGCGGTGGTCAGCTGAGACGGCGGAGCGCGTCGGGGGTGAGGTCGGCGAGGGTGGGGTAGCCGTCGACGGCCATGAGCAGGTCGGCCTCGGCCAGCAGGGAACGCAGGACGTGGACGACGCCGTCAGCGCCGGCGAGAGTCAGGCCGTAGAGATAGGGACGGCCGACGCCGACCGCGGTGGCGCCCAGGGCGAGGGCCTTGATGACGTCCGCCCCGGTGCGGACGCCGGAGTCGAACAGAACGGGCAGCCCATCCGCGGCCTCGACCACTTCCGGCAGGGCGTTGAGCGCGGGCAGACCGCCGTTCGCCTGGCGTCCGCCGTGGTTGGAGCAGTAGACGCCGTCCACACCGCCGTCCTTGGCGCGACGGACGTCGTCGGGGTGGCAGATGCCCTTGAGGATCAGCGGCAGGTTGGTGATCGACCGCAGCCAGGGCAGATCGTCCCAGGTGAGGGGGTTGCCGAAGATCTTCGCCCAGTGCATCACGGTCGCAGCAGGGTCGTCTTCGGGAGCCTTCGCGAGCCGGGAGCGGAACACCGGATCGCTGGTGTAGTTGGTCAGGCAGTGCCCGCGGAGCTGGGGGAAGTTGCTGGCCGCCAGGTCACCGGGCCGCCAGCCGGGGATCCAGGTGTCGAGGGTGACCACGATGGCCTTGAAGCCCGCGGCCTCGGCCCGGTGGATCAGGCTCTCCGCCACCTCCCGGTCGGAGGGGGTGTAGAGCTGGAAGAAGCCGGGCGTGTCCCCGAACTCGGCGGCCACTTGCTCCATCGGATCGACGGTCAAGGTGGAGGCGATCATCGGCACGCCGGTACGGGCGGCGGCGCGGGCGGTGGCGAGGTCACCGTGACCGTCCTGTGCGCACAGACCGACCACACCGACCGGCGCCATGAGCAGCGGTGTGGGCAGGTGCATCCCAAACAGGTCGACGGACAGATCGCGCTGGGTGGGGCTGACCATCATGCGGGGGATGAGGCCCCACTGTTCGAACGCGGTGATGTTGGCCCGCTGGGTGTGTTCATTGCCCGCACCGCCGGCCACGTACGAGCGCACCGCGGGCGCCATCGCCGCCTCGGCCAGCGGTTCCAGTTCGTCGGAGGTCATGGGCAGGTTTGGCAGCACCCCGCGCAGCCCGTCGAGGTAGATCTCGTTCTGGTAGTCGGCGAAAGCCATGATCCGGTCCTCCTGCACGCCCGCCGGGTGCGGGCTCTCGAAGTCCACAATGGGAGAGCGACGCGCGACAGCCGCAGAACGCAGAATTCTGGCTCACAATCCGGGATCACGCAGGATGACGCACCGGCGCTGCTGAGAGAGGACGAGCTGGCGCCCACACCAGCGCCCCGCACCGGCGGCCGCGGACCTCATGGAAGGAACCGACGGAACTCGGCCGCGCCCGCTACCGGACCCTGGCCAACGACCTCAACGTCAGCCCCAACACCGCCAAACGCCGCGTCGAACACCTCACCCGCCGCGGCCTCCTGCGTTTCCCCCGCGACTTCGCCCGCCCCCTCGGCGGCTGGCCCGTCGCGGTCACCCTCGGAGCCAAAGCCCCACCCACCGACCTCCCCGAGCTCGGCCGTCCGCCCTCATGCACCAGGCCGCCCGGCGCCTCCGGTGTCCGGAGGCGCCGGGCGGCGCCGGTTGTGTCAGGAGCAGGGCTTGTAGAAGTGGGTCCAGCCGTCGCTGGGCATGGCCGGCGGCTCGGCCGTGGACGCGTACTCGCCGTACTTCTGCATCAGTTCGTAGTCGTAGTTCCCCGGACCGCTCTTCGGCCGCGACAGGCGCACGTCCCGATCCAGTTGCCCGTCTCCGGGGTTGTTGAGGATCGCGAGGTCCGGGTAGGCGTCGTCGCCGTAGTTGGCGATCCGAAGCTGCTGGACCTCGCCGTGGTCGCCAATGTCGGAGTGCCGGGAGCCGGCGGAGCTCAGGTTCGCCCGCTTGAGCGGGCCGGGGCGGTATTCCGCGACGCGCGCTGTCGAGGAGTCGTCCCCGCCGGACGGCTCGACGAGGTTGACGACCATGTCCAGGGTGCCGTCGTTCTGGAAGTCGGCGACCGCGGCGGACGCGACCTCCCCCTTCTTCGCGCCCAGGAGTTTGCTGACGGCCTGCTTCTCGCCGAACGAACCGTCCGCGGCCCCCCACTGGATCGTCATCTTGGTTCCGGTGTGCCCCGGATTCGTGATCTTGTCCGGGTGGCCGTCACCGTCGAGATCGCCGACCAGTGTCGTGGCACCGGCCAGGCACGGGGCCGTCGCCCCGGTGGCCTTGCCGGCCCGTCCCGCGCCGCCCGAGGACGACGACCCGGCCGCAGTGGCCTGGTAACCGGCGACAGCCAGGGTCAAGGCGACAGCCGCGATCGGGGCGGCGATCAGAACTGAGCGCTTGCGAAGCATCTGCGAACTCCTAACGTCGTTGCTGCAAGGTGAGATGTTGGTAGGGAGGCACCCGCCCATCACGGAAGTCGGCGGCCGGCGAGCTACTGGTCCGTTCCGCCGTCGAAGGGAACGGCATCCGCTGCGAAGGTGTGCCAGTTGGTGACGGTGGGCTTGTCGACGGTGACGGTGTCGACAGGCAGGGAGACCGGGTTGGCGTCGTCAACACCGACGCCGACGATGATGGCGTTCAGTTCCTTGCCACCGTTTTCCTTGGTGGTCTTCGGGTTCACCCCGGCGTAGGCGATGATCCCCTTGCCCAACGTGATCTGCTCGCCCACGGCCTGTTCCGCAGGGCCGGCCTCGGCGCCGACACCATCCTGGGTTCCTTCGTCCGTCGCGGTGAAGGACTTGGTCGATGAACCAGAGCCGGTGTCCTTGCCGGCCACAGCCACAGTCATAGTTGCAGCCTTGGCGGAGGCCGACGAGCCACCGGACTGGCCACTCGCGTCGTCCCAGGACTGGCAAGCGGTGGCGAGCATCGCGGCAGTCACCAGCAGACCGGCACCGGCGAACATACGGACTCGGGGGCCGGCGATCAGCATGGGAAGACCTTCTTCGTCATCAGCGGACTAGTGCACCCAGCGTCGTTTCGCCTGGTGTGGTCCTGACCTTGTCAGTGGCGGCTACCGTTCCAGTAACGCGCCACTAACGAAGAGTTGGTGCGATCACGGCCGGCACGCACCTCTAAAAGATGTAGTGTCCATTTTGTGAACGAGCTGAGCTTCCGGGGGGAAAATCGGTATCGCCCAGGCCGATATCAAATGTCGTTGGTGGGCCTCCTGCTGGTCGCTGAAGGGGCCGCAGCCGTCGTTCAACTCGGCGTCGTGGGCTTCTGCTGGCTGGTAGGCGGGACGACGGCGCTCGTCGTTCTCGGCATCCTCCTCGCGCGCCAGAGCTGGACCACGGTCGGGCCGGCCGGCATAACCATCCGCCGGGGCGTGGGGCGTGGCCGTACCTACCCCTGGCAGGAGATCCGGTGGATCGACGTGCGCGAGATCGGGAGCCAAAATGGGACTGCGCTCGCGGCTCGGATCACCCTCGCGAACGGGCGGCGACGCATACTTCCTGCGCTTCACCACAGCCCCCAATACCCCGACCCCGGCTTTTACGCGAATTACGGGCGGGTCGTCAAATGGTGGAAGGCGAGCACGGATCCGGCCGCACGGTTCCAGCCGCCGAAGCGGTTGCGGGACCGGCTGACGCCCACGGTGGTCGGACTCATCCTGGGTCTGCTCATAGTGGTCGTCGTCGGGCTCGTCACCATAGAGGGGTAAAGGGCTTCGCTGGGGGTGGTCCAGGCATCGTCTGATCTCGTACGGGTGTGACACCTGAGGTGATGGGTAGACCTGGACGCCCTGGGCCGCCGCGGATCTGTCGCATCTCGGCGAGCGCGGAGCGCACGGCCTCGCGGTCGGCGCTCGATGGCGACGAACTCGCCCCACCACTGCAAGATGGTACGCAGTGGAACGATGGTGCTCTGGGTAGCGGCTTGTTCGACCGCGCGGTCCAGGTGCTCGACGAAAGGCGGCAGCTGGGCGGGGGGCGATCTGGGCGACCGCCGCGCGGAGTGCTGCCGGGGTGAGTGCCGGCATGGGGATCAGGGTCGGTGGCGTGACCTGGCCACCCGGCTAGGGCAAGACCGCCGCAGGATTTCTCTGGGACGCACGACGATCCCAGAGGGAGACCCTGATGGACCATTCGGGATGTTGCCTGGTTTGTTCGCATTTAGGGTGTGTATCGTGATGCGAATACACAAGATCACCCCGTTGCTGACGGTCGTTCTCTTCGTGTTGTTGCACGTCTTCGCCTATCCAGGCACACGCTTCTCCAATGACTCATATCGCTACGCTCGCTCAGCGTACGAATTCTTGGGCGACCCCTACCGGAAAGCCCAGAACAAAGCCCTGCGGGCCTACTGCGCGGACACGGCGGCCATGCTTCAGCGAAACCGCATGCTGCATCAGATCGAGTTCCGGTCCCCGGTGCGCCGCCATGAGTTTCCCGATTGCCTGGCTCAGCATGCGAATGGCCTCAACCCCAGCAATCCGCGATACGAGGCGCTCTTCCATGCTCGCCCCGCCTATCCACTGGTGGCCGCACCATTCGTCTGGCTCTTGGGGGCCAAGGCGGGGCTGACGGCCGTTGCCCTCGGTTTTACGGCGCTCGGAGGGCTGTTGGCCCTTGTGCTCTTGCGCGCGCTGCGCGCACCGCCTCCGGTGGCATGGCTCGGTCAGTGCCTGTATTACGTCACGCCCATAGGGCTGTGGGGCAGTCGGCCTATGACGGAAGGTCCGATGATCGCCCTCATGGTGGCCATGCTGCTCGGCGCGGTGTGGCTGTGCCAGGGGCGCCGGGTAGCGGGGGCTCTGCTGTCCGTGGGGGCCTTCGCGCTGGGTTTCGCGGTCAAGTACTCAAGCTTCGCCCTGGTGGCGCCATGCCTGGTGGCGGCAAGCGCCATGGCGCTGATGTTCGTTCCCCAGGCCCGGCACAAGGGCACGCGCTGCCTGCTCACCGTCTCGCTCTTGGAGTCCATGGCCGCCTTTGCGGTGAGCAGGGTGCTCCGATTGCCCGGGTTGGGGGATTCACTCCAGGACACCTTCTCCCTCCACTGGACATATTCCGAAGTCGCCGACCCATGGCGCCGGCTGGTCCGGCTCGATGCCAACTACTGGTGGCAGTGGCTACAGGGAGAGGCGTTGGCTCCCTCTCTGCTCTTCCTCCTGGTGTTGGGCGCCTGGGGTGCGATGCGCCGCTCGGTGCCCATCGCGCTTTGCCTGATCGCCGTGGGCGGTACGGGCCTGCTGACGTCCGCAGCCCACCCGGTTGCGATGGAGGGCGACAGGCTCTACGTGCAGGTGTGGTTGATAGTCGTCGTCGGGCTGCCCCTCCTTGTCGAGCGGCTGCGCATGAGTGGCGGGGCCTCTGGCGCGTTGCCTGCGCGAAGTGATGCTCTGATGAAGAGCGGCGGGCGCCGGTGAAGAACAGTTCATCTCAAGCGACTGCCCCAAGCCTCCCCTACGTGGAGTGGTTCGCCGCCCCTGGCGGCCGACACCGGCGCCAAGCTGAAGGACCTCATGGTCCAGAACGGGCCGGCCCACCGAGCGGGCCCAGTTGATCTGCCCGCATGCCTGATGGGGCCTGCCTGGTACGCAACGGGCACGGGAGGCAGAGAGGTCTAGACAATATACAAGGCCGGGTCGCTGACATGGGCCTTCGTCGTGGAGCGGGTGACGGGAATCGAACCCGCGCTCTGAGCTTGGGAATCACGGGGTGTTCGGGGCTGATCATGTCGCTGGCCACGTAAACGAGTGCTTGCGGCAAGCCGCCACACCTGCCGCACCATCCGTCGTTGACCGCTGTTTATCGCTGTATCTGGTGTGCTTCTGGTGCGGCTGTTTCTGAGCCAGGTTGCTTGGCCGGCACCACACGGCGCACACACGATCCGGTACGCATCTGGGCTGGTGCGTTTCGAGCTTCGAGCGCTGTCTCGCTCCGGCGGCACGCGCCGCGGCGATTCCCGTGAGATCCCAGGCGCCACGTGCTCGGCGGCTTCGCGCCTGCTACTCGCAGGGCCAGGCTAGATGGAGAGAGCCTGTCCATACTCGGTCGCATGGATGAGACAGCGCACGGCAAATCCCTCCTCGGTGAGTTCCTGTCCCGGCGCCGGGCTCAGTTGAAGCCGGCGGACGTGGGGTTGCCGGACTACGGCGACCGGCGGCGGGTGCCGGGGCTGCGGCGCGAGGAACTGGCCCAGTTGGCCGGTGTCAGCGTGGCCTACTACATCCGGCTGGAACAGGGGCTGTCGCTCAACGCCTCGCCGCAGGTCCTCGACGCGCTGGCCACGGCTCTGCGGCTGGATGACGCGGAGCGGCGCCACCTGCACACCTTGTCCGGTGATGTCCGGCAGAGCCGCCGCCGTCTCCCCGCCGAGCGTGTCACCGAGGCGGTGCGCCAGCTGGTGGATGCCTTCGGGGACTCACCCGTGGTGGTCCTCGGCCAGCGCTCGGACATCCTGACGTGGAACCGCACCGGGCATGCGTTGTTCGCCGGGCATCTGGCCCCGGACAGCCCGGATCAAGCGGCCACGCGACCCAACACCGCCCGGATGGTATTCCTGGACGCCCACACGCGGGACCTGTACGTGGACTGGCCCAGGAAGGCACGGGATGTGGTGGGCAAGCTGCGGCAGGTGGTCGGCAAGTATCCGGACGATCCGCATCTCGCCTCCCTCGTCGGCGAGCTGACGATGCGCAGCCCGCAGTTCGCCACGCTGTGGGCTCAGCACCGGGTGCGCGCCTGGGGCATGAACGAGTACCGGATGCGCCATCCGATGGTCGGGGAGCTGGACGTACTGCAGCATTCGCTCCCGGTGCCCCGGGGGCAGGGAATCCGGCTGGTGGTGACGACGGCGGCGCCCGGCTCCGCCTCCCAGGCGGCACTGCGATTGCTCAACCAGACCCTCCAGCCCACCGCGGACATGCCGGCGACCGCCCGCCCCGCCGCCGGCACCCCCGCACACGTCGTTCCTTCCGTACGCCCCTGATCCGGCCGTCTGGCCGTCGCAAAGCCACAGTCCGCTCAGAGCGTCACACCTGAACATCACCTGCATCACCTGACACCACCCGATATCACCCGACAGCCTCCGGCCCGAGGCCGGCAGGGAGCGCCGCGAGGGCCTCGTCACGTACGCCCTCCGGCCGCCGATGACGCTGCCGCCCCTCTTTCCTCTCCCCTGTGTCCCCGCCCGCCGGCATCACGCATTCGGCGCTCGCAGGCGATGGGCGGACACACGCGATGGGCGGACACACGCTGACATTGATCTTGGGCGGGGCGCGTAGCCGGCTCCCCCTTCCATCGCGGAAGAACATCCGCAGAGGCCCGCACAGCCACCCCTTCACCCCTACTGGAGATTCCCCATGTCCACCACACCTGTCACGGCTTTCGCCGGGGTCATCGACACCATCGCCCACCTGGTCGAGGCCGCGGAGGAGGAGCAGTGGAGCGCGCCCACACTCTGCACCGACTGGAACGTCCAGCAGCTGGTCGACCATCTGCTGGCGGGTCAGCACACGTTCGCCGTCGCGATGGGGGCGCAGCCGCCCCTGCCGGCGCCCGGCCCCGCTCCGGAAGCGCTCAAGAAGACCTTCCGGACGTCGGCCGCCGCCCTGGTGGCCGCCTTCGAGCGGCCGGGAGCGCTGGAGCGCACGGTGCGGGCCCCGATCGGTGAGGTGCCCGGCGCTGTGGCACTGCATCTGCAGACCATCGAGCACCTGGTGCACGGCTGGGATCTGGCCCGGGCCATCGGCCAGAAGGCCCTGTTCGACGAGGCCACGGTCGAGCGGGAGACCGAGTTCGCCCGCGGCCTCACGGCACAGCTGCCGTCCGGACCGGGTGCTCCGTTCGCGCCGTCCCGGACCGCTCCGGACGACGCCCCCGCGCTCGACCGGCTGGCCGCGCTGCTCGGACGCGACATCACCGAGTGACCCTCACCCAGGTCACCGCAGTACACGTCGGCCCCAACCCTCCCGAGGAACAAGGACAACAATGAAGAAGACGAAGCTGAAGGTCGCCATCGCGGGCGCGGCACTTGTCGCCGCCGTGGCCACCGGAACGGCGTTGGCCGCGAACGGTTCCTCCGCCGGATCCGGCTCCACATCCGGAGCCAAGCAGACCCGGACCGAGCAGGCCAAGCAGGCCGAGCAGAAGAAGCCCAGCGCCATCAGGGCCGACGGCTCGAACGTGTTCCCGCACTCGCTGGACTTCGACGCGCGGTCGAACACGTTCTTCGCCGGGTCGCTGAAGCACGGCACGGTCTCCGCCGTCAGTCCTGACGGAAAGGTGCGCACCCTCATCGACGACCCGGAAATGGTGTCGGCGCAGGCCGTCCTCGTCGACCGCGAACGCGACCGCATCCTGGTCAGCAATGTGGACTACGGCACTGCCGACCGTTCCAGGAAGAACGCCCCCTTCCGCGTCGCCGGTGTGGGCAGCTACGACCTGAAGAGCGGGAAGCAGAAGTGGTGCGTCGATCTGACCGCGGTCACCCTGGACGGCAAGCAGCACCTGATCTCCGACGTGACGGTGGCACCGCGTACGCCGTCGACGAGCTGACCCCGACGGTGTTCCGCATCGACCGCAAGGGCCGCGCCTCGGTATTTCTGCAGAACGACCTGCTCAAGGGCACGCTTGACATTCCCGACTTCCTGAACGATGTGGGCATGTCAGCGGTGGAGTGGGTGGAGGGAAACCAGCTGATCATCGCCATGGCCGACGGCTCCCTCGTACGGGTGCCCGTCAAACATCCCGAAAAGGCGCAGGAGGTGAAGCTCTCCGCGCCGCTGGGGTCCCCCACGGCCGGCATGCGGCTCCTGAAGGACGGCTCGGTCGCGGCGGTCAGCAGCGGTCTGCTGACCGGCAAGCCCGCCCAGATCCAGCGAGTGGTGCCCCGTGACGGCTGGAAGAAGGCCACGGTGAAGGTCACCGACACCGTCGAGGATCCCGTCACCAGCGACGTGACCGCGGGACCGGACGGGACGACGTACGCGCTCAGCGGCGGACTGGCCGACCTCCTTGCGGGCAAGCCCAACGACGGGTTCAGCCTGACCCCCGTCAAGACCGATTGAGCCGGCAGCCGTTCCCCCAGACGACCCGCGGTCGCCACTCCCACAACCTGTCCCGGAGTCGGCATCGTTGCGGGGCGAGAAGATCGGCATCACACGGTCGTCACCGCGTGATGGGCGCGCGGCGTACTCCGCATCAGGAAGACCCAGTCGGGGAAGCGCTCGGCTGGAGTCGCAACTCGGCAACAACGGGCAACCGCGCGTCCGTGACGGCACGGCCTGTGCCGGAGATGTGTTCAGCCAAGCGCTCCACCTCGGCCACGACTTCGTGCGGCAGGCCGGCCACGACATGCTCGGCATCGGGGTCGTAGTCCCAGGTCCAGTCATCGCTCAGGCGGAGATCTCGCGGTGTGCCAGGTCCGTGATCTGTCGCATCTCGGCGAGTGCGGAGCGCACGGCCTCGCGGTCGGTGGCCTGTTCCGCTTCGGCTTCCAGTTCGTGCAAGCGTGCGGCGCGGGCCGGGTAGCGCTGGATGGCGACGAATTCGCCCCACCACTGCAAGAAGGTACGCAGTGGAGCGATGGTGCTCTGGGCAGCGGCTTGTTCGACCGCGCGGTCGAGGTGTTCGACGAAAGACGGTAGCTGGGCAGGGGCGATCTGGGCGACCGCTGCGCGGAGCGCTGCCGGAGTGAGTGCCGGCATTGGGATCAGGGGCCCATCGCGGGCAGAGGGCTGCTCGGTCGTCGGAACGTCTCCTGGGCGGCGGTCTGCGTGATCATCGTGAGCCTGGCCGTTGTTGCGGACGCTGGGCTGAGCCTACGCCCGTGTCGACCGAGCCACACAACACCCGACGCGTCCCGATCGCTTTAGCTCAAATGTGATCGCGTTGTGCTGGCATCGCGCAGGCCAAGCAGATCCTCATCGACACCGGCACCGGCCGAGCCCGGCCGATCAACGAGGACGGCCCGGAACGCCGCGGCACGTCCTGACGCCTCATCCCGGCGCAACCATAGGCGCGGCCTCAGCCCGCCGACGTCCAGTAGGGCACCTCGCCGCTGTGGATGCCGGGTTTACTGCCGAAGAGCAGGTCACGGAGTGGAGGGCGACTGCGCAAGCAGTAGGAGGCCGGCGGAGGTTTTGACGCGCAGGTGCGCGTTGCCCGACGCAAGGCAGCGGCGGCCGTGCCGCAGCCCGCGCAGGGGCCTGACCGTCGGTGGTGGGGGAGGCCGGGCGCCGTCCTCGGCTCACCGGCTTTGACCCCGGCCCCGGCGTGCTGCTGTCGGACGCGGATGAGCGCTATCAGGCTCCGCTTCCGTGTTCCAGCCGGCCGGCTGTGCCCGGACGGGCTCATTGGGAGTCGTCGTGCTGTTCGGACGCGGCGCGGCGGAACTCTGCGTTGATGCGCTGAGCTTCCTCGAGCTGGTCCTCGAGGATGACGATGCGGCAGGCGGCCTCGACCGGCATGCCCTGGTCGACGAGTTCGCGGGCGCGGGCGGCGATGCGCAATTGGTAGCGGGAGTACCGGCGGTGCCCGCCCTCAGAGCGGAGCGGGGTGATGAGCCGGGCCTCACCGATTGCGCGGAGAAAGCCGGGGGTGGTGCCGAGCATCTCGGCTGCCCGTCCCATGGTGTAGGCGGGGTAGTCGTCGTCGTCCAGATGACCACTGAGCGGATTGTCTTCTGTCATTCTCACCTCGTTGAGCAACGCGTCGAGGGGCCCTGGTGCCGTACGCACCAGGGCCCCGGAGGAAATTCAACACCATCTGTCGGCCCTACTGCTGTGCCGACCTTCTGTTTGCCGCTACGCCGCCCGGGAAGGGCAGCAGCGCGGGGATCGCGGATGCGTGACCGTGGACCACCTTCCATTCCGGGGTCTTGTGGTACCCGGGCCGATTCTCCGTGCCCGGGCGATCCTGATGGCGTCTGCTTCCTCCGTTCTTCGCTGAGTCATCCACTTCGTGCTGCCCGGTGCGGCTGCCAGTCCCGTCACCTTCCTGGGAACAACCTGGCTTCGGAACTCCAAGCCGCACCGACCTGCAAACTTCCTGTGCTGCTACCCGCCAGTTCGTGTCTGCCGGGTCTCGCTTGACCGTGTCTACGAGAGAAACACTAACGATGCGACAGCCTAATGTCTAGTCTGGCGAGCATAGATTTTGGTGTGCACGGGCCCGAGATAACCTGCGGTTCGTAACGGGCAGGCATGGCCCGGTCATCCGGCCGACTCAGACGCCGCACCCCGGCAGGAGGCGTCGGCGCGTCCGCCGCCGCGTCCAGTGGGGCACAGCCGGCCGGATCGATGAATAAAATCGGCTCTCATGTCGAACGCTGACGAACTGCTCGTTGACGTGGCCGCCATGGTGGAGTCCGAGCAGAGCACCCAGATGTCCCTGACCGTGGTCACCGGCGGCGCTGTCATCACCGGACGGTTGGCTCCCGAAGCCGTGTGGAGGCAGCGTGTGTCGGAGATCCTGAGGGACTCGGACCGCCTTGGCCCCTTCTCCGGCGTCTTCACCGCCGACGAGACGCAGGACCGGCCTGACCGCGGCGAGCCGCCCAGGTATCTGCACTTTCACGTCGCCCGGATCCTGCAAGGCAACATGGGGATCCCCGAGACGGGCGGGATGTACCGCGTCGCGATCAAGGACGTCAGCAGTTGGACTGTTGGCGACTTCAGCTACTCCGACTGATGAGTCACCGACACCTGGCCGGCCCGGGATGCGCTGTCTTGCCGACCGGACGCTGACGCATTGAGGGCTCGACCGGCGCGCGCCGGTCGAGCCCTCAATGCTGTCCTGCTCTCGGCTTTCGCCTGCCCCGCCGGTTACGAGGGCGCGGGGGTGCCGAGCTGAGCCGACGCTTCCTCAAGCCGAGTGAGGCCGCGCGCGGGTGAGGTTTCGGGGAGGGCGCGGCACGTGAAGCCGAGACGGGTCATGGCCCTGGTGACTTCGCCGGCGGTGAAGTCGCGACGGTCCTGCCGGGTGATGACTTCGCCTACTTGCTTCACCGGGTATCGGCGGCGGCCGATGATCACGGACTCACCCGTGATGAGCTCGGGCTTGACGTCCTTCATCGACGCCAGCACCCCGCTCCTGGTCAGGTCGAACGGGAAACGGGCGATGACGCAGCGCATGGGTGCCTCACAGGAACAGGGAGAAGGGTCTGACCGGGGGAGGCGGATCAGCGTGAGAGGGCGAGAACGCCCACGGCGCAGCCGTGCTCGTCGACGACGGGCAAGGCCCCGAGCTGCCCGTACCGCATCGCGCGCTCCGCCTCGGCGATCGTGGTCCTGGGCGAAGTGAACGGTCCGCTGTCGCCGAGAATGTCCCGCAGGCGGACCCGATCCGTGTATGCGGAGCTGTCGCGGACGACGGTGAGCTGGGCCTGAGCGATCAGGCCCGTGCACCGGCCGTCCTCGTCATAGACGAGCAGGTGCCCGGAACGGGCACTGGCCATGACGGACAAGGCCACCTCTACGGTCATGTCGTCCCAGACCTGCGGGCCGGGCGCATCCATGGCGTCGACCACAGTCCTGGTGGCGGAATCCGCCGGGCTCGGCGTCATCTGAACCAGCGTCAAAGGGTGCCTCCTGGGGGAATGGGCAAGAGTGCTGACCACTAAGTTCTAGGCTGCCGCGGCGGGGGCGGAATGCCGCTGAGCCGTGTGGCGTGCCGCCTGGCCGGTCCGGCGGTCCTTGGCGGTACGGCTGCGTCGACCGCGAGAGGCGGGGGCGCCGCGCTTGAGGCGCTCGACCACCGGTGTCGTGATGACGACCGGAATGCCCGACGGAGTTCGCGCGCCGGTGATGCGGCTCAGTTCGGCCTCACCCGAGCGGACCTGGGTGGTCCGAGGGCGGATCCTGGCGTCCGACATGAGACGGACCATGTCGCGGCGCTGGCCAGGCGTCACCAGGGTGACGACGAGACCGGACTCGCCGGCGCGGGCCGTGCGGCCTCCCCGGTGAAGGTAGTCCTTGTGGTCACTGGGCGGGTCCACGTTGACCACCAGGTCGAGGTTGTCGACATGGATCCCGCGTGCCGCGACATTGGTCGCCACCAGGACCGTCACATGCCCCGTCTTGAACTGCGCCAGAGTCCGGGTGCGCTGCGGCTGCGACTTTCCACCGTGCAGTGCGGCAGCCCGTACACCGCTCTTCAGCAGGTGGCTGGTGAGCTGGTCGACGGCATGCTTGGTGTCCAGGAACATGATCACTCGGCCCTCTCGCGCCGCGATCTCGGTTGTCACCTGATGCTTGTCCGTGCCGTGCACATGGAGCACGTGGTGCTCCATCGTGGTGACCGCAGCCGCGGACGGATCAACGGAGTGGACCACCGGGTCGGTCAGGTACCGGCGGACCAGAAGGTCGACGTTGCGGTCCAAGGTGGCTGAGAACAGCATCCGCTGCCCCTCGGGGCGCACCTGCTCCAGCAGCGCTGTGACCTGCGGCATGAAGCCCATGTCGGTCATCTGGTCAGCCTCGTCCAGGACGGTGATGCCGACCTGGTTCAGGCGGCAGTCGCCCCGCTCGATGAGGTCCTTCAGCCGGCCCGGCGTCGCGACGACGACCTCCGCCCCACCACGCAGCGCACCGGCCTGCTTGCCGATCGACATCCCACCGACCACCGTGGCCAGCCGCAGCTGCACGGAGCGGGCGTACGGAGCGAGCGCATCGGTGACCTGCTGTGCCAGCTCCCGGGTGGGCACCAGCACCAGCGCCAGCGGCTGCCGGGGCTCGGCTCGCCGGCCGGCCGTACGGGCCAGCAGCGCCAGCCCGAAGGCGAGGGTCTTGCCGGATCCGGTGCGCCCGCGGCCGAGTACGTCGCGACCCGCGAGGGAGTTCGGCAGGGTCGCCGCCTGGATGGGAAACGGTGCGGTCACGCCTTCGGCGGCGAGCGCGGCCAGGAGCTGCCGGGGCATCTCGAGGTCAGCGAACGCCTCGACGGCGGGGAGCGCGGGGCTGATCGTTACTGGCGGGGTGAACTCCCGCTGCGGTGCGGCGGGGCCGCCCCCGTAACCGCGCGAACGGCTCGGATCACCGGAGCGCTTGGAGACCGTAGCCCCCCAGCGGCTGCCGCCCTTTCGGGAGCCGGAACTGCCGGTACGGGTACGGGTGAAACGGTCGTTCGTACGTGTGCGGTTCATGCAGAACCTTCCTCGAAGCGGCACGCATCAAGGAATTTCTGCGACATTGAGCAGCACAGAGAATCGCAAGAACGGGCCAAAACAAATGCGAAAGCGGATTCGGCTGGCGGGAAATGCTCACCGATTGACGCGCTGAAACGGGCGGCGCGATCCGGGTCGGAGCGGCCGGGGCGTCGAGTGTGGCGTGATGGACGGACCGCGCCCTGCGGCGCAACGAGTCGGGGCCCGCACCCAAGGTGCGGGCCCCAGCTGCGAACTGCGCGCGTCAGCGTCAGGCGGGAACGATGTTCTCGGCCATCGGGCCCTTCTGACCCTGCGCGATGTCGAAGCTCACCTTCTGGCCTTCCAGGAGCTCGCGGAAACCTTGGGCGGCGATGTTCGAGTAGTGGGCGAACACGTCAGCGCCGCCACCGTCCTGCTCGATGAAGCCGAAACCCTTTTCCGCGTTGAACCACTTCACGGTGCCAGTAGCCATGTGTCACATCTCCTTCGGGGCAGTGCCCGGAGCCCGCACTGTGCGGACTCCGCGTCGCCGCGATGATTGCCCCGCCCGGAAATGACCGGAAACATAAAAGAACTCCCATTGGCATGAAAAGCCAGTGAGCGCTTGAAGATTCTGGGAACCACAACTGCAACTGGGGGCCAACGATAGCACGGCGCATTCGGCTGCGCATAGTAAATCATTACGCTCCGTTTGTTGCCTCAGAAATTTTCATCGCGCGTCGCATCGATTTCTCAGTTCGCGACCACAGATATCGGACCGCCCGGGACACTTGGTTGACCGGATGACGGCCGGCCGTGACGTGTCGGGGGGTGACGCGGATACTGCCGCCCGCGCAAGCCGGTTGGCGTCCCTCCTCCTGCTCCTCCAGACCCGCGGCAAGCCGACCGCGCGGCAACTGGGGGACGAGTCGGAGATGTCAGTCCGCACCATCTACCGGGACGTCGAATCACTGCACACGGTCGGCATCCCGCTGTACGGCGACGCCGGCTCGGCCGGCGGCTGTCAGCCCCTCGGCGGCTACCGGACCCGACTGACCGGCCTCAGCGCCGACGAGGCCCAGGCGCTCTCCCTCGCCGCACTGCCCGGACCCGCCGTCGGCCTCGGTCTCAGCAGCAGCCGCTACCCGCCAGGCACGTGGAGGGCGTCCACACTCAGGAGGCGTTCGACCTGTTCGCCGGGCTGGACCCGGAACCGGCCGACTCTGCGCCCGGGGGGCCGGAACCGGCCCACCGCAAGGCTATCCGGTGGGCGTTCGTCACCGAGGTGACCGCCGCGGACGGACGGCGTGCCCGGGGCGTGGGCATAGCTCCGATGCGTACGGCACCACCGCTGTGATTGCCGTGAGGCGGCCCGTCGGCTCGCCGCCCACAGGGCACACCCGCCTGAGTGCTCCCCACGCGGAGGCGTTCGTCGCGGTCGGCTTCCCGGATGTCCTCTGCGACCACGGCGTCGAGCGGTCCGTGCCGGGCGCCCCCGCCTGATGGCCTCAAGGTCGCAGTATCGGCGCACGGTCTGAAACGAGACGGGGCATGCGGAGGGCACGACGGCCTCAAAGAGGCAGAGACGTAAACAAGGCCCGGGTCGTTGACCTGGGCCTTCGTCGTGGAGCGGGTGACGGGAATCGAACCCGCGCTCTGAGCTTGGGAATCACCGGGTGGTGGACGCTGATCATGCATCTGACCTGCGTAAACGAGTGCTGACGTCGGGCTGGTGTGCCCGTCGCAGTACCCGTCATTGACCGCTGTTTACCGCTCTATCTGGTGCGCATCTGGTGCGGAACCCGCCACACCGCCGACCAATCCGGGCCGGGGTCCAGTCCCTCGAAGCGAGACCTGTTCGCCCGCTAAAGATCGGAGAATGGAGGGATCACTCGCGTGATCGCGATCAGGCGCAGCCGGGGGAGTGGCAGCGCATAGAACCAGCCGTCGACGAGCAGGGGGATGCGCCGCACTCCGCCCGGCACGCCCCGTCGCGGTCCTTGACCGAGATCCGTGACGTCAACGCCGACCTCGGCCAGTGCAACCATCTCTCCCGCAAGGCGTTCAACCTCGGCGACCACCTGCGGGGGCAGACCCGACACGACGTGCTCGGCGTCCGGGTCATACTCCCAACGCCATGGGTCCCGGTCGCTCACGCCGCTCCCTGCTCCTGGTCGATGCCGGCTTCAGCGCATGCTTTGTCAAGGATGCGGCCGATCTCCGCCGCAAGTTCGCGAGCCTCGTGGATGTCGTCGGTCTCGGCCGCACGGGCTTCCAGTGCCCGCAGGCGGGCGGCTCGGTCCGGGTGGCGCTCGACGGCGACGTAGACGGCCCACTGCCCGACGAAGCGACGCATGGGTGCCGCGCTCACCTGCTCTCGGGACTGTCGGAGTGCCGCGGCGCGCTCGGAGTCAAATGTCGGCAGTGCGTCTGGGGCGATCAGCGCAAGAGCAGCGCGCAGCTCCTCAGGTGTGCTCGCCGGCTGGGCGATGCGGTGGGCTTCCGGATCACTGTCGGCGATGTCGTGCATCGGATGTTCGGGCTGCGTGGTCATCGCGGTCTCCAGTAAGGATCGGCAGGTCCGCTGTGCGCCCTACGGTACGTGTTCGTCCTGCTCGTGCGCATGGAGATGCGCTCGTCCGCTTCGGTTCACTCGGCGGGCTGCTGACCGCCACGACCTTGACGGCTGCTGTCCTCCGCCGACCTTCGGATCTTCCCAGCGACTGTTTTCAGCGTGTCCGGACCGTGGCGGATCAGCCGACGGTGCAGTTCGTCCACTAGGCCGCGGCTGCCGGCGTGCCGGGTTCACGGAGCTCAGGGAACCGGGCTTCCCAAGCGGTCTTGACCGAGAGGGGAAGGAACAGGCCCCACCACCCCCGCCGCAGCGATGTCGCGTTCAGATACGCGTTGAGGTCGTCGCGTGTCTGGGCCTCGCGGATGACGCGCTCGTACATCAGCCGGAAGTCTGCTTCGTCGGCCAGGTCGTAGACGTAGTGCGGTCCCCAGTCGATGTGGCGCGGCAGCGTGACGCTACCAGTCGTGGGGCCGTCCAACTCGGTGAGGGACTCCGGCAGTACGTACGGCTTCGCCGCTGCATACCTGCTCATGACTTCAGCATGGCTGATGTGGTCCGTGAGCGGCCCCGATCACGCAGCCGAGCGCACTACGGAGTGAACGCCGACGCGAGGCGACCGGTCGGCATGCCCGACGCCTGATCTGGCACGCACCGGGCACGGGACGCCTAGAGAGGTCTAGACAACAAACAAGGCCCGGGTCGTTGACCTGGGCCTTCGTCGTGGAGCGGGTGACGGGAATCGAACCCGCGCTCTGAGCTTGGGAATCACCGGCTCGGACGACCTGACATCGGCTTTGACCTGCGGGAAGAGCCGTTCAGCCGGGCAGGGGCGAGACGGCGGACTGACCGCTGTTGACCATGGCTCCCCGTTCGTTCTGGCACGCATCTGGCACGGTTCCTTCATCCGAAGCGCAAGCCGTGCGCGGTCCCTGAATCGGCCTGGACAACACGGTGGCCCCGGTCAGGGGAAAGAGCCCCTGACCGGGGACTGCTTGGCGTCATGTCCAGGCTCTGATGAGTTGATCCGGAGTGAGGTGTGGGATGCCTTCGGCGGTGCAGCCGCTGCGGGCCACGGCGAGCAGGGGTGTGGTGTCGTCGGCGCCGGGCAGTTGGGCGCGGTGGGTGACGAGGCGGGCGAGGTCGCGAGAGTCGAAGGGCTTGCTCTCCAACCACTTGACCGAACCGACGAGTGTGATCTTCTTGGCGATGGGGGAGCGGTCGGCTCCGACGATGTCGATTTCGGGGTCGTTGGTGCGGGTCCAGTAGCCCCCGATGGCGTCGGTGCCTTCGGGCAGACGGTCGTCGGCCACACGCCACAGGGCGTCGCGGATCACAGGCTCGATGGCGCGGCCCCGCCAGGATGTCCAGCTGGTGCGGATCGTCGCGAGGACGCGATCGCCGCGGCCGCGTTCGATCGTCGGGATGGCCGGGCCGATGAAGGAGAGCCAGAATCGCAGGTACGGGTCGTTGATCCGGTAGCGGGTCTCGCGGCTGGGTCGGGTGGACAGCGGTGTGTCGGCGGCGACCATGCGGCGCGCGGTGAGCAGTTCGAGGGAGCGCTTGACGGAGCCGGGGTTGAGGTCGCCGGCGGCGCGTCCGATCAGGGTGAAGGTGCGTTCCCCGTGACCGATGGCGCCGAGCACGGTACGGGCTTGTGCCTCGGTGGGGAACTCGGCGGCCAGAGCGCGCTCGCCGCTGACGAGCAGGGCCGAGGTCGGGCGGCGCAGGGCCTGTTCCAGGTAGTCCCACAGTCCGGCGCCGTGTGGCCATTCCTCGAGGATCAGCGGCAGTCCGCCGCTGATCAGGTAGGCGTCGAAGGCATCGGCCGGGGGCAGGTCGAGCATGGCGGCGACCTCGGCCGGATTGAGCGGGGGGACGACCATCTCGGTTCCGCGCTGGTAGAAGGGCCGTCCGTAGGTGTTGAGCTGCTCCATCATGGCCAGATCGGAGCCGATGAGGATGAGCAGTACGGGGAGCTTGGACAGGGTCCGGTCGAATGCCTTCTGTAGTGCGCCCTCGAAGCTGGGGTCCTCGCGTACGAGGTAAGGCATCTCGTCGAGGACGACAATGCTCGGTGCGTCAGTGGGCAGCGCGCCGGCGAGCAGGCTCAGGGCGGCGTCCCAGGTCTGGGGGGCGGCGAAGTCCGCAAAGCGCGCGGCCTCGGGGAGGGCGGAGGCGGCCAGATCGGTGGTGAAGCCCGTGAGGTCTTCCTTCTTGGAGCCGCCGACGGCGGTGAAGAAGACGTGCGGAAGTCCGGTCCGCTCCAGGAATTCCTCCACCAGGCGGGACTTGCCGACGCGCCGACGCCCCCGGATGAGCACGGCGCGGCCTCTTCGCCCACCGCGCCCTCCGGTGCGCACGGGGGCCAACAGTTCGTCCAGGAGGTCGAGTTCGGCTCGGCGCCCCACAAATCCGTCCATGGTGATCTTGCCTCCGGGCTCAGCTGGATGCACGCAGCACACTTGCCTTGAGGATACTTTCATTCATGAAAGTTGCGCGAGTGAAATCAAAATGGGGTTCGCTGTCCTGGGCCCTTGCCCATTCGAGCACTCATCGCCCATGGTCGGAGGCATCAGCGTTCTTGCTGACTTCTGGTGCGCATCTGGTGCGCGACGGGCACGAGGCGCCTGGGCAGGTCTAGACAAGAAACAAGGCCCGGGTCGCTGACCTGGGCCTTCGTCGTGGAGCGGGTGACGGGAATCGAACCCGCGCTCTGAGCTTGGGAATCAATGACACTCCGGGGCTGTGGCGCGGCTGACCAGGGAAAACGTGGCCCAAGGGGCGTGTGCGCGGGGGCTTGATTACGCCGTTTTTGACCGCTGCTGACTGCTGCGAAGGGCATGGACAGGGCACGAGGCCAGCGGATGCGCAGAAGGTTCTTCATTTCCGTCGGTTCAGCGGGCTGCATCGCCTGCAAGCCCACCCGGCCCGAGGCCGGCCTTGCAGAGGCAAGCCCGAGCGCCGCGTCCAGCCGTGGTGGCTGTCTCCGCGCCGGGTGCCCAACGGCGAACGCTCCGGCAGCCGCTGAGACCAACGCTGGGGGCCGAAGCGGCGTCGGGGTGGGGCGCCGACGTGGGGCGACGCCGCTATGAGCCCTGTGGGGGCGCGGCGTCGGGCCGCCACGCCCCGCCCGCGGAGTCAGGGGCGAATTTGCTGGTCATGCTTACACCGTGACGAGATGGTCGGCGGTGCCCCCGCGCCACTCGACCAGGAAGAGCGTCGCGTCGTCGGTGGTGACCCCGCCGCGTTCTTGCATGAGGGTGTGGGACAGGCCGCGCACCATTTCCTGTACGCCTTCGCCCGCGCACCCCGCGCGGTCCACGAAGTCGAGCAGTCGCTCCTCGCCGAACTGCTTTTCGCCGGTGCGGTGTTCCTCGATGAGTCCGTCGGTGAAGAAGAGGATCCGGTCGCCGCGGGACAGCGCCTGGTCGCTGACCTGCGGGATGGCACCGCCGAATCCGACGGGGAGGGTGCCCGGGCTCTCCAGCGCCTGGACGACGCGGTGGTCACGGATCAGCAGGGGCGCCGGGTGCCCGGCGTTGACCCATTGCAGGTGGCCGGTTCCGATATCGAGGCGCATCATCTGCGCCGTGACGAAGTGGTCGGGCCCGAACTGCTTGTCGATGGCCGTGTCCATGAACATGTACAGGTCGGCGAGGCCGACGTTGGCGCGTCTGGCGTGCCGGTAGGCGCCGATGGCGACAGTGGCCAGCACGGCGGCGTCCAGCCCGTGACCCATGGCATCGATGACGGCCACGTGCAGGATGTTTTCGTTCAGGGTGTAGTCGAAGCTGTCACCCGCGACGTCATAGGCGGGCTCGAGGATTCCGGCCACCGCGACCTGCGGGGTGACCATGGTCAGCGGGGGCAGCAGTGACCATTGGATCTCCGCGGCCAGGCTCATCGGCTCACGGCGCCGGGCCTGGAAGAACTGATCGGTATAGCTGTTCTTGGTGACCAGCATGTCGGCGACCAGGCCGGCCAGGCGCCGCAGCAACCGCCGGTCGTCGTCATCGACGGTGCTCAGGGTGACGGCCAGCACCCCCACCTCGTCGCTGCCGTCCAGCAGCGGCAGGAACATCCGTACGCCATCGGCCTGCGGCTGTTCCACCGTCGCCGCGCTGAGAAAAGCCCTGCCGACCTGTGAATCGTCGATCCGCTCGGGCTCCCCGACCACCAGTCTCCTGCCCGGCAGGGGAGCCAGCATCAGCTGGTCGTAGTCCTGAAGGAGGATCGAGACGTCCCGCCCGCCGATCCTGCCCACTTCCTCCGCGACCAGCGGGGCGATCAGCTGGGGCGGCATCTCGTGAGCCCGGTCCAGCAGCACGCCCAGCAGCCGCTCGCCGAATCCCTCTGACCGATCCACGGTGACTTTACGGAGGTGCCGTTCACCTTCCGTCATGGTGGCCTCGTTTCGCCGCAGCGTTCTCACACAGAGGCGAGCCTCAGCGCTGTTCGCCGCATTTTGGTCCCGCTGCCTCCTACACCCCAGCATCGCGCACATGAGGGTCTGCGACACCGGCCGCCAGGGCGCCGGAGCGCGACCGGTGCCTGAGGCGGCCGAGAGCAATGTGCGTACCCCGCCGGAGGCGTCTTGCCGTGGTTACCGCATCAATGCTCGGCCTCGTACCTGTGTGCATGCGCTCGGCCAGTGGGAGAGGCGTCTCGTCGGGGCTGATGACGGACCCGTCGGCCATACGCGCGCATACACCCACGCGGTGGGAGGATCACGCGCGCCGACCCTGTGCCTCTTTGGGACGACAGCGTCGCGGTCGCGCCACTCGTGGATATTGCCCTGCTCCCTGCCGTCGCGCCGACGGCGACACAACGGCCCCGGCGTAAACACACCGGGGCCGCCCTTTCGGGGCGGTTGCACGTGAGAGTGCACCGACCCACTCACCACACTATGCTTGGCGTGCTTTTCCGGCATTACGGACTCTTTGGGTAATGCGGCGCCTGGGTGGAAAGGCCCCGCGCCGCGTCAGCCACGTTCCTCCTCCTCTTCGCCCTCCATCAGCCGGATCCCCTGGTGCGCCAGTGTGGCCATCGCGGGTGTATTTCCTCGTGCCCAGTCGACTGTCATGAGCCCCTCGCCCGCCAAATATGCGCAGGCCGCCGCCAGATCCTGCTCAGGGACCTGGAGCTCGTCGCGCAGCTTCGCCCCGGTGACGCCAAGGAGGCGATTGCCTTCCACGGCCTCGTACAGAGCCTTCATGATCGCTTCGCGGTAGTTCTTCCGCTCCTGCAGTGTTGCCATGGTTGCCGTTCCACACGGGCAGGGCACCGACGAGGAGTCCCTGGACACGGGGCGTCGGTGCCCTGCCCGCACCCGTTGAGGGGCATCGCTTCAGACTTCATCCGACTGCGTGCGGTCTTGTCCGGAGGACTGACTTGCTACCAGCCAGGACCGCGCCGGCTCTGCCGTGTGCGTGGTGTCCACGGTGAGATGGAGCCGGGTTCCGCCTTCGGCGCCGGCAGGGTAGCTGCGCTGTTCGGTACTGGCGAAGCAACGGCGGAGTACCTCGGCGACCTGACGGGCGGCCTCGGGGGACGCGGAGACGATACGCACCTCGGCGCGCCCTGCCGAGGGTGATTCGGGTGGCTGCATGGTGACCTCGTTCATCAGAAAGTGGCGGTGAGCGTGGTGCCACGCCTCGCACCCACCGGCCCAGGCCGGGAGAAGGTCATGCATCTTTTGCGGCCCCGTCGCGGTGTTCGGGATGAGGCGTGGACGACGGGTGATCCGGCGGGCTTGCCGGCTGTCGGCTCTTCCGGCTCCGTCGGCCGACTCCTGCCAGGGCATCGCTGTAGCGGAATGCTGCGATCCGCTCGTTGTGTCGGCCATTGAGCAGATGGATCAGCAGCACTCCGAGCATGATCATTGCGATAATCACGAACACGGTGATGACGGTCTCCACATCCTCACCTCCCTTGGGCGGAGCTCAGGAGTCCGGTCGGGTTCGGCTGCCGGCCGCCGTAGGGGCGGGCCCGCCATCGGTCTCCCACTCCTCCTCCCGGGTGAGCGCCTCTCGGGCGTCACGGGTGGCGGTTTCGTTCGCTATCAGACAGCTGGCGGTGAGGAGGCTGCCGGGGGTGGCTGCGGCGGCCATCAGCCGGGTGGCGGCGGCCGCACTCGTCTCCGGCGGGATCACCAGAAGGTCCCAGCGGCCTGTGGTGTAGGAGAGCAGAATCAACTTGTGCGGGTCCTGCGTGTCAGCGAACCAGCCCACGTGCACTGTGTGCCCGGTCACAGGCACCTTGCGCGGGATTACAGGCCAGTGGGCCGGGTTCACGGAGACGCGGGTGATACGGCCCCAGCGTGCGTCCAGCACGTCCGTCAGGGCGGGCAGCTCATGGGGGAGATCCCGGGAGCGAGGCCACCACGCACCGTCCAGAAGCCCTGGAACCGGGCTCACCGGGACCAGGGACAGGCGAGCCGGTGGCGAGGGCGCGCGCTCATGGGCGGTCGTACGGTCGATGGTCACGGTCATGGCGCGGACCCGTCCCCGGGCGCATCTTCAACGTCCCGGTGTTGTTGCCCGCCGAGAACGACACCCGCGTGGAAGCCGGTGTACGAAGTGCTCCCGGTGTTTTCACTGTACGCCGGGCGTTGGGCCGCTGAGCCCCCGTGTGATCAGCGACTTCTTCAGGAACCCGGGTCTGTGTCCGCAGGGCGTGGGTGAGCCTGGGCGTGGGCTCGGAGTACGGTGAAACCGGCGGCCCACCGAACCCCGCAGAGGGTGAGAAGACCATGTCCGACGCCGAGACCCCGCGAGAAACGAATCTTCTGCCGGACGCGATCCACCATGCTGTGAAGCCTGGAACAGCCCTGCTGCGGTTGGCGACGACGCATACCCGTGAGGGCATTCTCGACGGTGCCTGGTGGCCGCGTTCCCGCGACCTACGCGCCGAGCTTCCCGCCCTGGTCACCGCGCTGACCGAGCACCTCGGGCCCGTCATGCGCGTCGGCCTGGACTCCAGCGCCTGGGAGGAACTGCCGACACGAGTGATCATCGACGACCGTATCGTGCACATCGACTCATTCCCGGTGGCTGACGACACCATCCTCATCACCCGAGGCGATCGAGACCACTTCTCCCTGTTGGTGGTCCCGCCGCACGCGACGCCCGACGCGGCACGCGCAGCGATGGCCCGGGCCGTCCGCGTCGACAACATCACGCAGGCCAAGCAGATCCTCATCGACACCGGCACCGGCCGAGCCCGCCCGATCGCCGAGGAAGGCCCGCAGACAGGCCAGGAACGCCGCAGCACGTCCTGACGCCTCATCCGCCGTAACCATGGCCGTGCAGCCGCAGCCCGCTGACGTCCGGTAGGACACCGACACCACGCCCCTGGTCAACGTCCGGCCATGAACTCTTCTGGAATGCCACCGACATCGGGACCATGACGACTGAACCTGCCTCCCTGGCACGCGGTTTGCCCTTGCCCGTCGGCACATTCATGGGTGGCCTCTGCTCCTGTCCGGGCGGGTCGAACAACGTTGCGTTCTCCGCGGTTGAGGGATAGTTCGGCCCGCCCGCTCGTGATTGGGGAGGCGCGGACCCGGGCGAGGCGAAGCATGGTGGCGCACAAATCGGGTGAGCGTGAGCTTGGGAAGGGAACGCCAGGCTCAGGGCACCTCGCCGCTGTGGATGCTGGGGCTACTACCGAAGAGCAGGTCACGGGGCGGAGGGCGACTCTCCCACGATGCCCGATCTCGGTGCCCCCAAGGCCCGTGCCCTTTACGTGCCCCATCAGCAGGGCGCGTAAAGGGCAATTTGCCATCGGTGGGGAGGGAACGGTCTGGGCGATGAGCAAGGCCCGGGTCGCTGACCTGGGCCTTCGTCGTGGAGCGGGTGACGGGAATCGAACCCGCGCTCTGAGCTTGGGAATCACCGGTGTTTGGGTAGGGATGTGGGCGTTGACCTGCGGGAACGTCGCTTAGCGGTCGTGGGGAGCGGGCGCCGCTTCGCCGCTGTTGACCGTGGTTGACCACACGTTCTGGTGCGCATCTGGTGCGGGCCCGGCCTCCTGATAGGACGCACGCTTCGAAACGAGCCCGCGCTCCCGCATTTATGATGACTAACTCTGTGGCACGGATGTGGTGCATAACCAAACACGGTGAACGGCGCGTAACTCTGGTGGAGCGGCTCTCGGACGCGCAGCGGCTCGGGGATCCTGTCCTGGCCGTTGACTTGCGCCTCCGGAAGCGCTTTACAGGAGGAACGGAAAGCTGCCACCGCAGGCGGTTGAGTGGCTAGTCCACGTAACACTCAATCACATAACTCTTATTTTCCAAGATGGCTGGAATTCTCCCAACGCGCTCCCGATCCAACTGCTTCTGTCCGTCGGATAGATTTGCCCACGTTTTCATTGCAGGGTGCAATTTACGCACACTGTCATAGAATTCACCATGACTCCAGCCCGCGCGGAGTCCATCATTCATCCACCGATTATGCTCGGCCTCAGCCAATCGACTAATAGCCTCTTCGGTTAGGGTGTCGCCGGTTTGCCCGTGCGCGAGAACTATGCGGTACCCTGCATCTCCGAGCATATTAGGGATATTCTCCACGAATTTCAGATATTGCTTATTCGGCGCCGACCCATCACCTACGGGGTCGGTCGCGAATTGCCCACTTTTGTATTCATCACCGATCAGGCCCTGGCGACCCTTGGTCGCATCGTACAGTTGATTCCGGGCTTCTTGGGCCAAGACAGCAAGTGCCGACTGGCCAAGACTGCTAGGCAAGTCCACACTCCGCATTATTGCGAGAAATTCGTGGCCATCGACATGGAGATCGAGTTGGGATTGAGAAGGAAGAGCAGAGCGTTCGAAACGTCGCTCCCCAGTGAGCGAACTCATCTCTATGATTGCCTCCATGGAGCGCGCACCGTGCTCATACTTCGGTATTTCGAGGAAAGCGCGCAAGATCCCGTCGTCAATACCGAGCTCCTTGCGATCATCTATGTTTCTAAAAAGAGAACCGGCCTTCTTTTCTAGGAGAGAGCGAAGCAAAACGGCGCGCCTCACTATGTAGTAAGTATCGTCCTCCGCGAGCCGGAGATTCGCCTCCTGCTCCTCGGGTCGTTTGTCCACTTCCCTTTCTGGGTTATTCGTCTCCTGTGCAGTAACAGGGTCGGTACCCCGCAAGTCTATATAGCCTCGTATTCGACTCAAAAAATCCGGCCCTTTAGAGTTCGGTTTTGCTTCAGTCTTGTCGCGGAATTCTGCCATGCGGCGAGATGTTCCCCCGGCGAAGACAAATATTGACTTGCCGATGGGGTGTACATAATTACCGTCATTGAATTTTCCATCCTGCATCGGTGCCAAGAAATATCGAAGCCAGCCGAACTTAGCTCCATCGAGGGGAGTGTCAAATTCATCCCAGAACACTAGAGGCATACCCTTCTTGGGAACCACGTCCCTTACCGCGTGAAGGGCTGCCACAAGGTCAGCTGGCGAACTGAATTGCGAGAGGTTAAATGTCAATGGCCTTATTTCTCCGAGCTCTCCTGATTCTTCGAGTGAACTCACTATTTCCGTTACGGCAAATGATTTGCCGGACCCTGGTGCACCGAAAACAGCGAGCGAAAGAGGGGTTTGTGAATCCCGCCTGCAGTACTCGGCTATCAGGGCGCGGATGGATCGAAATGTCTCGATCTCAACGCGATCTATTGCCATCAGATTCCGAAACCGCGCACGAGGTACTTTCTTTAGCACGTGATCGGCGCCGGATTTGACAATATCCCGTGCTAGACGGTCTAGGTTGTCCGGGTAATTGTCTTGTAGTATCGTCCACAAGCGAGGTCCTGATATCTGTTCCTTTCCCTTCAGGTACTCACCCCGCGTCACTAGCGGTGCTGGTACAACCACCTCTGCCAGACGGTCGCTGTTCGCCATGCTATCCGATATATCGGAGATCTTTTCCGACGGGAATCGCAGACGTCCGTTTGCGTCTCTTTGGTATCCTGATGAGTGGAGTTCTTGCATAGCAGCAAGGCCGTGTCTCACGCCGGCCTCAACGCCCGTAAGATCATCTGGATTTTTAGCCAAGTAACAGGCGATCCAAGCTGTGAGGACGGATGTGTAGCCCCACATTCGCCCCTCTTCTTTCCGCTCCCAGCTTTCTATACTCTCAGGTTGGAATATCAGCCTGAACTTCCATCTATCCGCTGGCCTACCGCCGGATACCCTCTTGAGCACAAGTGCGGCGACGGGGCCGAACGATACAACTACGAGCGGGCAGCCCGAAAGCGCATTAACGGAGGGCTTATGTATCAGTTCGGCGGCTACATCTCTGGCGCTGTGTTCCCAGGAAAGATTGCAGCTGACTTCCACGTCTCCGTACCGCAGGTCATTTGCAGTTGTCACCACAACGAGTCGATTCACGAGGTGACCGTAGCGGAGGCTCTCCCAAAGCGCTCCTTCCGCTAGACCAGCTCCCATTTTTAGTACAGTCCAAGGCCTGCTGTTAACATCTGTAATGCCTTGAGGCCAGAGTTCGCGGTGCTCCCGGAATCCCAAATTAGCATCGTCCAATACGACGACTTCTGCTTCTTTTGGATCGTCCTGTACGCGAAACTCGTCACCGGGGAGGACTTTCCTCCGGGCGGTGGCGCCAAGAAATTCGGCAACCCGCCATGTGGTGTATTTTGATTCAGGGGACGGGAATTCGCGAATAAGTGGGTATGATTGGTGAAACTGCATTTGTTCTTGGGTTGGATGAGAATTTAGGTCAAGTGGCTTCAGGCTTCGGACATCCCCAAATCCCATGCGGTTGGCAACTGCCTTTACTGCTTGGGCCAGCAGCAAGGCACCTCCTGGAAGCCAACAGACACCGGCAGGAACTTCCAGTCTCCGCGACTTGACGTTTTCCGGCAGGTGTGGCAGGCGGAGCGTCGCCCAGTCGATTACTGGGTCACCAGAAACGACTATTGTCGGGCGTCCGGGATGCGTGCTGGACATGGGTTTCCTCCTGTTGCCGTGGAGGTGACAAAGAAGATTCCCAGCGATGCTCGTACGAGCGATAGAGGGGTCTGCTGGTCGGTCGTTCGTCGGGCTCTCGGACGAATCAACACCCGCCCCTTCTCTCACCATCGTCTGTGGAAGGTCATCCGGCAACTTGGGAGCTGAACACCGCCACAGGTGCAGACTCGGGGTGGGTCCCTCCTCGGTCGGGCAGCTTTGCCGGACCAGGGTTCTCCAGGGGCCGCCAAGGCTCACTTCGTGACGCTTGCGCTTGGCCTTGGCGGCCCCTGGAGGTTCCTGGTACGCCTCCGGTGGCCGACCGAGGAGGGACCCACCCCGCAACCCATCCCCACCTCACGACAATGCAGCCGCAGATGAACGCGGGCGGCTCCCTCCGAGGGAGGGCCGGGGTGTGGGGCGGAGCCCCACTGCTTCTACGATGCTGTATCGCTTATCGCACGCGGCACCCGGGCGGGCCGGGTGCCGGAGCGGGACGTAGGCAGGAGCGGCGGTGCGCGGGCCGGGCGGGTGTCGCGCCGCGCTTGCGCGGCGCCTTGAACCCGTAGAGAAGGTTGTAACTCACTGCTTGCGCTTGGCGCGTTCGTGTTCGACGTTGTGCATGACGAACTGGGCCCCGTCGATGATTCGTTGCAGCTTGTCGAGCACGTCTTCGCGGGCCGTCTGCATCAGTTGTTCTGGTGATGGCGTGCCCTCGCTGGTGCTGGCTGGGCCCCAGAAGGTCTTGTGGCTGCGGTCGCGGACGATCTGCTGACACGTGCGGATGACCCAGTTCATTGCCACGGTGATCTCGTCGCGGTGTAGCTGGTCCATCTCCCAGCCATCGTTGCGGCCAGCTGCTGGTGGGGTGGTCACTGGGCCTCTCCTCGTGGGGTGGGTGTGGCTGCGGCCGGGGTGAGGAGTTCGGCTGTGACTGTGCGGCCGTGTTCGTCGCCTGTGATGCCGAGGTGGTTGGCGAGTGCCATGACGATGCTCAGGCCCCGGCCGTGGGTGGCCTCCTGGTCCGGCTCGATCGGGTGAGGCTTCCCCGGCTGACCTCCGTTGTCCGTCACGGAGATCGCGACGACCTGAGTGGACAAGGCCAGAGCGACGTGGAAGGTCCCTGCCGGGCTGCCGCTGGCGGTGTGGGTCACGGCGTTGGTGCTGAGCTCGCTGACGATCAGGGCGGCGATGTCGGCGCATGGGTGGTCGCTGAGGATGTCGCGGGTCCAGCGGCGGGCGCGGCCGATCTCTTCTGGGAATCCTGGGCAAGTCAGTCCCCAGGCACGAACGCTACTCATATACTCGTGCATACAAGTTCCTCTGTGCTGGTAGGCGGCCATGGGCAATGGGTTCGTGCTAGATGAGTCGAACGCCGTCGTGGGCGCGGACGGCCGGCGGGGTCGTGTTGTCGAGCGCGTCCAGGACGCGGATCGCGTATGCCTCGTCGACGAGCTCGATGACCTCTTCGCGGGTGGCCCAGCGAAGTGCCCGGGTCTCCGCTCCGGTGGTCGGGGTGCCGTCGATCGCCTCGCAGCGGAAGACCATGGAGACGATCAGGCGGGTCATGTTCTTGTAGATGCCGGTGAGGGTCGCGGGAAGCGCGATCTTGATGCCGGTCTCTTCGAGGACTTCGCGTTGCAGGGCGTTGGGGATGGTTTCTCCGGGTTCCAGCACGCCGCCGGGCGGTTCCCACTTACCGTTGTCCCGTCGCTTGATCAGCAACGCGCGGCCAGCGTCGTCGACGATGACCCCGGCGACGCTCACGGAGTGCGGGCGCTCAGTGCTCACGTTCCTCTGCCTTCCCGGCTGGCTAGGCTCTCCACCGTAGCAACCAGGGTCAGCCGCTTGTCTAGACACCTAAAGGAGTACAAGCATCATGCCTTCTCTGACTTCCGTCCTGGGCGCGCTGGATCCGACCAGTGACCGGGCAGTGTTCCGGCAGATCGCCGACCGGCTGCGCGAAGCGATCGACAAGGGCCGTTTCAAGGAGGGCGACAAGCTGCCCTCGGAAACTGAGCTGGTCGAGCACTTCGGCGTCTCACGGATGACCGTCCGCAACGCCCTGGCCCTGCTCCAACAGGAAGGGCTCGCCGTCTCCGAGCACGGCAAGGGCGTCTTCGTGAGGCCCCGGCCACCTGTCCGGCGTCTGGCCTCAGACCGGTTCGCGCGGCGGCACCGTGATCAGGGGAAGTCGGCGTTCACGGTGGAGGCGGAAGCCGCGGGAAGCCGCCCCGAGGTGGACAGCCTGGAGGTCAAGGAAGAACGGCCCTCGCAGGACATCGCCGCCCGGCTCGGCTCACCCCGCAAGGTGCTCGCCCGGCGGCGCCGATATCTGCTCGACGGGCGCCCGGTGGAGTTCGCCACCTCCTACCTGCCGCTCGACCTCGCCCGAGACACCCCCATTGCTGAGCCGAATCCGGGGCCTGGTGGCATCTACGCCAGGCTGGAGGAGATGGGCCACCGCCTGGACCACTTCGACGAGGAGATCCGCGCCCGGATGCCTTCGCCTGCCGAGGTGCGGACCCTGCATCTGGCCTCGGGTGTGCCGGTGATCCATCTGATCCGTACGGCCTTCGACGCTGAGGGGCGGGCGGTGGAGGTCTGCGACACCGTGATGGCCGCTGACGCGTACGTCCTCTCCTACCAGCTGCCTGCCACCTGACAGGCTCGCCGGATGGCGCGCTGCGCGGCTGTGGTGGGCCGCTTCTCTCAACTCGTACGCACGAAGACACATACTCGTATAGACGAGTGGGCGAGTTGTGTGGCATGGTGGTCCTCGTTCCCGCCCGTTCGGGTCGGAGGACAGTAACTACTTATCTAGATGACTAGATGTTTGCCATGAGAGAAGGAGAAGAAGTGCGATCCATCCGTGTTGATGTGTCTGGCGCGACGATCCTGCTGACTGAGGCGCCTGAGCCGAAGGTGAAGGACCGGCAGACCGGCGAGATCGCCAAGGATGCCCAGAGTGGTGAGGCCCTGATGCGCCTGGGAGTCGTGTTCATCGACGGCGGGGAGTCCTCCCTGATTCAGGTGACTGTGCCGGAGAGCGGGGTGACCGATGGGCTTGCTCTTGGCTCGCCGGTCACGCTGATCGGTCTGGTCGCGCGGCCCTGGGAGAGCGTGTTCAACGGACAGCAGCGGCACGGCATCGCCTACCGGGCCGACGCCATCGCCCCGGCCGTCATACCCGTGGGTGCGGGGGCCTGAGCCTGATGACCGATATGACGACGCTGCTGGAGGTGGGTGGTCCCGTTGCCGCGACGGTCGGCGGGGCCGCCTACCTCCGGGCCCGGCATCCGGCCGCGTACTGGTCGACGGTCGGCCTGCCGGTCTCCACGGTGAAGCTGCTCGGCTCGTACGGGGCGGTCATGGACGCCTGCGGGCTGACCGTGCCACCGTCCCGGCTCCGGGCCTGGGCCATACAGGCACTCACTCGCCGGGAGGTTCGGCCGGTCCCGCCTCGCCGGGGGATCATCCGGCCGACCTCGACCGGGCTGCGGGTCCGGCTGCGGCTGGCCCCGGGACAGGAACCCGCCGATGTGGCGGCCTCGGCGGAACGGCTCCGGCACGCCTGGGGTGTCCACGGCGCGTACGTGGCGGAGATCAAGCCGGGTGTCGTGGAGCTGCGGCTGATCGGCTTCGATGTCCTGCGGAAGGTTCGGATGCCTCGCAAGACGGTGGGCTGGTTTCTCAAGGTGCCGGTGGCGCTGCGGGAGGATGCCACGCCGTTCGTACGGGACTACCGGGCCATCCCGCATCAACTGACCCTCGGCGCCACGTTGTCGGGGAAGTCGATGTTCCTGCGGCACTTGATAGCCGGTCTGGCGCGGCAGCCGGTCGCACTGGTGGGGATCGACTGCAAGCGGGGTGTGGAGCTAGCGCCGTTCGCTCCGCGACTGTCGGCCCTGGCTACTGACCCTGTGCAGGCGGCCGAGCTGCTGCCCGTGCTCGTTGAGCTGATGGAAGACCGCTACGACCTGATCAAGGCCCGGCAGGGCATCGCTCCCAGCACCCCGGACGAGGAGATCACCTCTGACATCTGGGGCTTGCCGGAGGATGAGCGGCCGGTGCCGGTGGTGCTGCTCGTGGACGAGGTGGCCGAGCTGTTCCTGATCGCTACGCGGAAAGACGAGGAACGGCGGGACGAGATGGTCACCCAGCTCATCCGGCTTGCCCAACTCGGCCGCGCGGCAGGCATCTACCTGGAGGTGTGCGGGCAGCGGTTCGGCGCCGAGCTGGGCAAGGGGGCGACGATGCTTCGGGCCCAGCTCACCGGCCGTGTCTGCCACCGCGTGAACGATGAAGCCTCCGCCAAGATGGCGCTGGGCGACATCGCCCCGGAAGCGGTCGGCGCGGCCTGCGCCATCGCACCCGAACGGCCCGGCCTCGCGGTCGCCGGAGACACCTCCGGCGGCTGGTCCCGTATCCGCACCCCCTATCTGTCCCTCGCCGACGCTGCCGCCGTCTGCCGCGACAACGCGCACCTGGTGCCGGACCTGCCCGCGCTCGAACCGTTCCGGCCCGCCGTGCCGGCCGTCCCGGTGAGCGCTCCCGTTTCGCTGGTCAAGCCCGTTCCGGCTAGCGAGTAGCCCCTTCATCACACGGTCGGCGCGACCGCTTCGCGCCAAGTCCCTACCCCTGCCATGCCTGAACCCGGAAGGAATCGACCATGTCCCGACCCTCGATCTCCGAGGTCTCCGCACTCATCGCCGACCTGGCCAACTACCGCAAACACGGAGTCGGTGACCTCGCCGACCTGATGAGCCGCAAGGCGGACCTGTTGGCACGCATCGCTGCCGACAGCCCTGGTGACACCGAGGCCACTGAGGTCGCCGCCATCGCCCGCGACAGGGCCGACGCGCTCAAGGGCGCCGACTGACCTGGAGGGAACCATGCGCGCTCATCTGGCGCGTGTTGACGCGGTGCTCGTGCAAGCGGTCATCGCCGCCGCGCTGTCCTTCGCCCACCTGCATGACCTCGCCTCGGCGGCCGGACAGGACGGATGGAAGGCGTGGGCTTACCCAGTCTCCGTTGACCTGCTGCTCGTGGCGGCCTGGCGGCGGTTGCGGTCCGGATCATCCAAGGCGGCGGGCTGGTGCTGGTTCGTCGTCGCCCTGGTCGCGTCGCTCGGCGCGAACGTCGCCACTGCTGGCCTGCTCGACCTGGACGACGTACCGGACTGGCTGCGCATCCTCGTCGCCGGATGGCCCGCCGTCGCCTTCCTTGGCGGAACCCTCCTCGCCCACACCGCGCCTGCTGCTGAACCCGTGCCGGTGGCTGTCGAGCCGGAAACCGCGGGGCTACCCGCCGACCCGGAACCCGAGCAGCCACAACTGCCTGCCCCACACGTTCCGGCCGCGCTCGTCACCCACGCGCGCAAGCTCGCCGCCGAACACCACGCCCGCACGGGCTCACCCATCGACCCCGACACCCTGCGCGCCCGCCTCGGCGTCCCCGCGCCGCTGGCCGACGCCATCGCCGCCCACCTCTGACAGGAGTCCCCATGTCGCTCCGCCGCTTCCGCAACATCGCCCGCATCGGCCCCGTTCGGGTCGGAACCGCCTACGACCAGCGGGGCCGGGTGAAGCACACCGCCGTATGCACCGCGCCGCGTTGTGACTTCTCCGCCGACTACGACACCCGGGCCGCTGCCGAACTGGCCGCCCGGACCCACCGCTGCCCCGTCCGCTGAAGGGAGATCCCCGTGACCGTCAGCCTGCCCCTGATCTTCGTCCTCGGAGCCGTCACCTGGTTCGCGATCAAGTTCCTCGGCGTCCGCGTGTGGGTCGTCGTCGTGATCGCCCTGTTCGGCTTCTGGCTCTCCCACACCGTGCTCGCCCCGGTCATCGAATCCGGTACGCGCTCCGGCGTGGATGTCGTCAACCGCTAGCACCACTCACCTAGACGAGTAGCTGAGAGGAGATCCATCGTGTTCCGACCCAAGTTCCCCGAGGCCCCCACCCTGCCCTCCGCTCACGTGATCAGTACGAGCGTCCCGGCCGTCCAACACGGTCACGCCCCTGCCTGCTCCTGCCAGCACACCGCCCCCGTGTCTGCGCCTGCTCGCCGGGTGGTGCCCGGGTTCAGCGGTGGGACGGTCGCCGCCGTGGTCACGGTCGGCATCGTCCTGACGGCCCTGCTCGCCGCCGTTGCCGTCACGGCCATATCCGTCGCGGTCGCCGCCGTCGTCATGCGCTCACTGCTCAGCAGCCAGCGGCGCCGCTGATCCACGCAACACGACTGCCGGGGCGGCCTCGATACCGCCAAGCATCCGCCGCCCCGGCAGCCCAACCCCTCCCGACCAGAGCCGAAAGAGGAGACACCCATCATCACCCGCACCACCCCGCCACCGCTGCCCGAACTGGGCAGCCTGGCAGCACTCGGCACCATGCCCGCCCTGCTCCGCCAACTCTCCGGCCTCGGCGGCTGCACCCGCCCCATCCGCCTCGACGGCCACCGCACCGAGCACGAAGTGAACCGGGACACCGGCGAGATCGGGCGCGTACTCCGTCACCTGGACTCGGCCGAGCTGCCCGCTGGTCATCTGCTGGTCCGTTGCAACAACCGCCGTGTCACTCGCTGCCCGGCCTGCGCCGAGACCTACCGGCGCGACACCTTCCACCTGATCACCGCCGGACTACGCGGCGGCAAGGGCATCCCCGAGGAGGTCGCCACGCATCCGCGCGTCTTCGCCACCTTCACCGCGCCGAGCTTCGGCCCGGTCCACAACCGGCCCACCGACCCCGGCAGAACGGTACGGCGCTGCCGGTGCGGCGTCCGCCACGACCAGGAGGACGACGCGCTTGGCGCTCCGCTGAACCCGGACACCTACGACTACGAAGCCGCGGTGCTCTGGAACGCCCATGCCGGGCCTCTGTGGCGGCGCTTCTCGATCTACCTGCGGCGGGAGGTCGCCAAGCGGGCCGGGCTCACACAACGGGCCTTCCGTAACTACGCCCGGCTGTCCTTCGCCAAAGTCGCGGAGTACCAGAAGCGCGGAGCCGTCCACTTCCACGCCGTCATCCGGCTGGACGGGCCGGAAGGCGGTGACACCCCGCCGCCGGCCTGGGCCACAACCGAGCTGCTGACCGACGCGATCCGCGCTGCGGCGGGGAAAACAGAGGTGAAGGGGCCGGTGATCGATGGTCGAGTTCACCGCTTCGCCCTTGGCCGTGAGCTCGACGTGCGGCCCGTCCGTGGGCCCGAGCTGGACGGTGGAACGGCCCTGACCGATCGGGTGGTCGCTGCGTACATCGCCAAGTACGCCACCAAAGGCGCCGAGACGGCGACCGGCGCCCTTGACCGGCCGATACGGCTCATCGCCGAACTCGCTCAGATCGACGTCCCCGAGCACACCCGCCGCCTCATCCGATCAGCCTGGGCCCTTGGCGGCCGCAAGGACCTGGAACACCTCCGGCTGCGCGCCTGGGCTCACATGCTCGGCTTCCGGGGCCACTTCTCTACCAAGTCGCGTCGGTACTCAACGACTCTGGGGGCTCTTCGTGACGCTCGCGCCGCGTGGCGTCGGGTGCAAGTCGCCGCCGAGCTGGAGCAGGAAGACACGACGCTCGTCCTCGCCCACTGGGTCTACGCCGGGGCCGGTCTCACCCCTGCTGAGGAATGGCTTGCCGCCACCATCGCCCCCGCTCCTGAAAGGGAAGGAGAACCGACACATGCGTGACCGGTACCTCAGCGTGCGAGAGGTCGCCGAGCTGCTGGGCACCACCGATCGTTTCCCTCGGCGGCTGGTCGCCGAGCGGCGCATCGCCTACGTCAAGGTGGGGCGTCATGTGCGCATCCCGGAAAGCGTCATCCGTGAGTACATCGACGCCAACACCGTGCGGCCGGTACAGCCTCGGCGGCGGCGCCTGGGGAGAGCTGCCTGATGCCGAAGAAGAAGCCATCGAAGAAGCGGAGCTTCGGCCGGATCCGCAAGCTCCACTCCGGGCGGTACCAAGCACGCTACCTCGGCCCCGATGGCGTCGACCGTCCGGCGCCCGTCACCTTCGCCACGGCCAGGGAGGCAGATGACTGGCTGGCCGAGAAGCAGACGGAGGTACGCAAGGGCGACTGGCAGGACCCCGACACGGGCACTGTGAACTTCGGTGAGTACGCCTCGCAGTGGGTCGAGGAGCGGGACCTGTCCGCCACCACGGAGGAGCTGTACCGGCGCCTCCTGCGGCTCCACATCCTTCCCACCTTCCAGGCGTGGGACCTGGACGAGATCACTCCTCCCCGAGTCCGTACGTGGCGCGCTGAGCGGCTGAAGGCGACCGGGGCAACAACCGTCGCCAAGTCCTATCGGTTACTGAAAGCGATCCTGGAAACCGCAGTTGAGGACGAGTTGATCCGCCGCAACCCGTGCCGGATTCGAGGAGCGGGCAAAGAGTCGGCACCCGAGCGGCCCACCGCCACCGTGGACCAGGTGGACGCCCTCGCAGACGCGATCGGGCCCCGCTGGCGCCTCATGGTCTACATCGCCGCGTACGGCCCTGCTCGGCCCGAGGAGCAAGCCGAACTGCGGCGGCCTGACGTGGACCTGGAAGCGGTGGGCATATGGGTCCGCCGGGCCGCTCCTGAGCTGACGACCGGGCGGCGCGTCGTCGGTGACACCAAGTCGGAGGCGGGGAAGCGGTTCATAGTCCTGCCCGGCTTCCTGCGGAAGGACCTGGAGCGTCACCTGAAGTGGTTCGCAGAGAAGGAGTCCAACGGGCTGCTGTTCGTGGGTGAGAAGGGGGCGCCGTTCCGGCGGTCCTCCTTTGGGCGGAAGTGGCGACGGGCGCGGGCTAAAGTCGGGCTGCCGGAAGATTTTCGTTTCTACGATCTTCGTCACACCGGGCACACCCTCGCCACGCAGTCAGGCGCGACGCTCAAGGACACCATGGTCCGTGCCGGCCAGTCCTCAGAGCGGGCCGCGCTCATCTACCAACATTCCAACCTTGACCGTCAGCAGGAGATCGCCGCCGCCCTCGATGCTCGCGTACGGGCACACCGTGAGGCGGCCCAGACTCGATCGGGCACGCAACGGGCACGGGAGGCATAAACAGGTCTAGACAACAAACAAGGCCCGGGTCGCTGACCTGGGCCTTCGTCGTGGAGCGGGTGACGGGAATCGAACCCGCGCTCTGAGCTTGGGAAGCTCATGTTCTACCATTAAACTACACCCGCGAAGACACCATCCGTCGGTGTCGCATCGTCGCACACTGTACCCCATGCCCGACCCCCGGCGCATTTGCCGTGGGGTTTTCGTGTTCTTCGGGAGGGTTTGACGGGGACTTGAGGCGGGGCGGGGCGGATGGGAAGCCGCTATAAGGGTGGGGGAGTTGGGGCGTACCGTGGGGGCGGAGTGCCGCGTGGAGTGGTGGGTGGTTGATCCCCTAATGTGGCTTTTGTCGTCCACGTTGTTTATGGGGAAGGGACTCATGGAGCGCACCGTCGTCCGTTGTGCCGAAGGGCATGTGTTCAGCACCGCTTCGTTCCCGATGCAGCACCTCACCGTCGACCGGATCGGCCCCGGTCGGCTGCTGCGCTGTCCGCGTTGTGCGCGGTTGCGGCAGGCGGTGCCGGTGGCCGGTGGGAAGCGGTAGGAGCGGTAGGGGCCGCTGCGGTCTGATGGCCGTCGGGGTCTGATCATTGCGGCGGGGGCCCGGTCCGGATGGGCCGGGCCCAGGTCATGGGTTTGGTTGCGTATCCTCGTTGCGTGCTTCTCTCAGACAAGGACATCCGGACCGAGATCGACGCCGGGCGGGTACGGATCGATCCGTTCGATCCGGTGATGGTGCAGCCGTCGAGCATCGATGTGCGGTTGGACCGCTTCTTTCGGGTGTTCGAGAACCACCGTTATCCGCATATCGACCCGGCGGTGGAGCAGCCGGATCTGACGCGGCTGGTGGAGCCGGAGAGGGATGACGCGTTCATCCTGCACCCCGGGGAGTTCGTGCTCGCCTCGACGTACGAGGTGATCTCGCTGCCGGATGACATCGCGTCGCGGCTGGAGGGGAAGTCGAGCCTCGGGCGGCTGGGGTTGCTGACGCACTCCACGGCCGGGTTCATCGACCCCGGGTTCTCGGGGCATGTGACCCTGGAGTTGTCGAACGTGGCCACGTTGCCGATCAAGCTGTGGCCGGGGATGAAGATCGGGCAGCTGTGTATGTTCCGGCTGACCTCGCCGGCCGAGCATCCGTACGGGTCGGAGCGTTATGGCTCCCGCTACCAGGGGCAGCGCGGGCCGACGCCGTCGCGTTCGTATCAGAACTTCCACCGGACGAAGGTGTGAGCCGGTGAGTGAGCAGCGGGAGAATCTGACGTACGAGCGCTTCGGCACGGCGGTGCGGGAGCTGGCGCAGACGATCGCGGATGACGGGTACGAGCCGGACATCGTGCTGTCCATAGCGCGCGGCGGGGTGTTTGTCGCGGGTGGGCTGGCGTATGCGCTGGACTGCAAGAACATCCATCTGGTGAATGTGGAGTTCTATACCGGCGTCGGGACGACCCTCGATATGCCGGTGATGCTCGCGCCCGTGCCCAACGCGATCGACTTCTCCGAGAAGAAGGTCCTGATCGCGGACGATGTCGCCGACACCGGCAAGACGCTCAAGCTCGTCCGCGACTTCTGCGTCGGCACGGTCGCCGAGGTGCGCAGCGCGGTGATCTACGAGAAGTCGCATTCGCTCGTGAAGTGCGAGTACGTCTGGAAGCGCACCGAGGACTGGATCAACTTCCCCTGGAGCGTCGAGGCGCCCGTCGTACGGCGGGCCGGGCAGGTTCTGGACGCCTGACCCCCGCCCCCAAGGGAGTCGCCCGAGGGAGTCGCCCGAGGGAGTCGCCCCAAGGGAGTCGGGTGAGGGGCCCTGCGGGGCCCCTCTGCGCGTTTCTTACAGGGTGCCCAGCTTCAGCAGCGACAGCAGCGCGATCAGCTGGATCGCCGACGCCCCCAGCGCCTTCTGCCACGGCAGGTCGTGCGACTTGCTCACCATCGACGTGAACAGCGCGCCCGCCGCCAGCCAGGTCGCCCACCCCAGCACCTGCACCGTCGGGCTGTCACCGCCCAGGAACAGCGCGAACACCAGCCGAGGCGCGTCCGTGATGGACATGATCAGCATCGACAGGCCGATCGTCGGGGCGTACGAGCCGTCGCCGCCCAGCTGGCGGGCCAGGGTGTGGGTGACCGCGCCCAGGATCAGGCCGCTGATCACGACGGTGACGCCGGTGACGAGGATCCACGGGATGCTGTTGCCCATCGAGGCGTTCAGCACGTCCTCGCGGGCCTTGTCGAAGCCGAAGACCACGAGCAGGCCGTAGACGAACGTCACGATCAGGGCCGGGCCCCACATCGCGTAGTCGCGCATCTGCCAGAAGGTGGCCGACGGGCGCAGCACGATGCCGCTCAGCAGCTGCTTCCAGGGCAGCCGGGGGCCGGCCGGCGGGGCGGTGGAGGCGCCGGCGCGGTAGGTGTTGCCGTAGCCGTCGTCGTACGAGCCGGGGTCGGGGCCGTAGCCGGGGTCCTGGCCGTACGGGTCGTAGGCGTCGGGCGCCTCGCCGATGCTGAACTGCTGCGTATGGCCCGGATTGTTGTTGCTGTACGAGCCGCCGCCCGGGCCATGGCCCTGCGGGGGGCCGTAGTGCGGGTCCTGGCCGCCGAAGTACTCCGGCTCTCCGTGTGAGGAGGGCTGCTGCCACTGCGGCGGCTGCCCGCCGTGCGGCGGCGGCTGCCGGCCGTACGGCTGCTGCTGCGGTGGTTGCTGCTGCCCTTGTTGCGCGGACCGGGAGTCCCGTCCGCGTCCGATCCTGAATCCAGCCACCATTCGAACGTACCCGGTCGTAGCGACTGGGGTGCCGGACCTCTCAGAACAGGTCCGGCATTGCGGCCGACCTGTGACATCCCCTAGGGGGTCCCTGAGGGGTTATCCCCCGGGGTGGGCGGGGGTTTGCCGGTCAGTCGGTGTCCTTGGTGAAGGGGGCGGCGTTGAACGCGGTCTTGTCTGTCGTGCCGTCGGTGATCCACCACCACTCCGGCCGGTCACCGTACAGGGCGAAGACCGCCTCGCGGCCCCAGGCGAGGACGACCTCGTCCTTGCCGTCCTGGTCGAAGTCCCGGGCGCCGTAGAGCCGGGCGGCGCGCCGGGCCTTCCGGATCTTCTCGCCGTCCACGCGGGCGGGGGCCGTACGAGTGAGGGTGTGGCGGCGCGCGATGTCGCCCGGGGAGTCCGGCTGGACGGTGATGAGCTCGACGCCGCCCGTATCGAGCGCCACGGCCAGCTCGTCGGTGCCGTTCCCGTCGGTGTCGGCGGCTGCCAGGCCGCCCGCCATGTTCGCGATCTTGATGGGCGCGTCCTTGAGGGGCTTCTTCGGGTAGACGGTCAGTGTGTGGTCCACATCCGGCGCCTCCGTCTCGTAGCCCGGCTCGTCGTTACGGGTGCCGCTGTCGCCGACCGCCACGTCCCGCAGGCCGTCCCCGTCGAAGTCGCCGAAGGCGATCGCGTTGCCCTCGCGCAGGGTGCGGCCGGTGCGGGCGAGGCCGTCCGGGCCCGCGGTCAGGAGTACGGAGGCGGACTGGTCGTCGTCGTTCATGGCGTGCACCACCAGGTCGGTGGGCCGGTCGCCGTCGATGGTGTCCGCGAACAGCTCGCTGATGTCGCCGCCGCTGTCGAGCGGGCTCTGGTACGGCACCGTCCTGGCGGCCCTGCCGTCCCGGCCGAACGGCCCGTAGAGCAGGAGGAAGGACTTGCGGTCCGCGCGCACCATCGCCAGGTCGTGGTGGCCGTCCCCGTCGAAGTCGCCCACCGTCGGCCGTCGCAGGTCCACGCTGTCGTCGGGGCCGGCCAGCCGGGCGCGGGTGGCGGCGGCGCCGCGCCGCGGGCCGTCGGCGCTGCCCCAGGTGATGTACGGGACGGTCCGTACGGTGGTGTGGAGGCGATCGGCCTCGGCCTCGCTGAGCCGCTCGTTGACCGGGGTGACCAGGTCGGCGTAGCCGTCGCCGTCGAGGTCGGCCGTGGCGATTCTGGTCGTGTCCGCGGCCGGCACGTCCGCGTCGGGGGCGGGCAGGCCGAGGTCATCGAGGGTGAGCACGGTGCGGGTGGCGGGGTCGGCGCCGCGGGACGAGCCGTGGACGAAGGCGAGCCGGGTGGGCTGGGTCTCCTCCTTGCTCCCGACGAGCGGGAGCGCGAGTTCGGGGTAGCCGTCGCCGTTGAGGTCGTCGGGCAACTTGCTGCCCTTGCCCCGGGGGACGGGCGCGGTCGCGGTGGGGGTGATGACCGGGGCGCCGGAGCGGGAGCCACCGGGCGCCGCCGTCCGCTCGCCTTCCTTCTGGCCCTTGGAGTCCTTGGAGTCCTTGGGGTCCTTGAGGCCGTCGTCGCCGGAACCACCGGAGCTGCCGCATGCGGTGAGCAGCGCCGCCAGAGTCACCGCGGCGCAGGCCAGCGCCCCGGGGCGGCGGCGGGCGGTCGGGGTCCTTCGGCTGCGGGGGTGCATGGGCGGGCTCCTCGGGGGTGCGGTGTTGGTACGTGTACGGCTGTTGCTTCTCGGGACGGCGCCGCCGAGGGGGCGCGCGGGCGTACGGGGCGCACGGGGGAGCGCGTACGTTACGGCCTCCCGGGGTCGGCCTTATACGGAGCCGGGAACTCCTGGCGGGTGTGACTCGTGGGGCGTTCGGAGGGTTGCGCGTCCATGGTGCGGGGGTGTTGTGAAGGGGAACTGGCAGGGAGCGCGAGTCAGTTGTCGTTGTTCCGGGGCGAGGGGAGTGGAGCCGAAGCGCTCTCTGTATCGGTGGGACAGGGGGGGTATATCGGCATCTTCCTAGCGTTTCAGTTTCGGAAGATCTGGTTGGCTGTAGAGATGACTTTTGGTGCGGAAGGGCTGTTCAGGACATTTCTGTGCGGAGGTTTGGGGCATGATCCTGTAGAGATCCGCAACGTTGTTGTGAGAAGGGCCAATTCGCGGTCAGGATCGAGTCACGTTCGGAGCGGTTGAGGCGGGGGCGGCCATGGTCGTACTGCACGGCATGCGGGTGGTTTTTGAGCGGGTGAAAAGGACGCGGGGGAGGGGGGTGGGTGGAGCGTAGTCAGATGTCGGATACAAGTGGTCGGCCGGCCGCGGCGGATGCCGCTCGCCCGCCGGAGGACGAGAGCGACAGAAGCGGCGACGGTGACATGGCCGGATCCTTCGGCCTGTCCCGGGTGCCGCTGGCCCGCGCGCTGACCGACCGTCGGCAACGCGGGCGCCGCAGGCGCCCGCGCGCGGAGGCCGAGGGCAAGGCTGGGGCCGAAGCAGGGGACGGGGTCGGGCCGTGTGCGGAAACTGAGGCCGGGGCCGAGGCTGAGGCAGCCGGGGCCGGCGAGCACCAAGGCGAAGCGATTCCGCAGCCGTTACCGTCGCCCGACGGCGGCCCCGAGCCGCCCCCGCAGCCCGACGGCCGAGACCGCCGCGACCTGGGAAGCGATGAACCGGGCGGCCGTGCCTCGAGTGGCCGTGCCTCGGAAGGTCGCGCTTCGGGAGGTCGCCCCTCGGAAGGTCGCGCTTCGGGCGGCAGCCCTTCGGGAGGTCGTGCCCCACACAGCCGTGCCCCACACAGCCGTGTCCCGGAGACCCGCGAGCCCGCCGGCCGCGTCACCCGGCCTGCCCCTGCCCCTGCGCCTGCGCCCGCCCCCTCCACCCGCCCGACCCGCCCGACCCGCCCCGCCCGGTCCGTGCGGCGCGCCGTGCTGCGCGGCGTACTCCGCCTCACCCGTACGGTCGCGAGCCAGGTGTTCTTCCTGCAGGTGGCGGTCGTGCTGCTGCTCGCCGTCGCCGCCGCGGCGGCCCTCGTGCTGCAGTCCAGGCACGACACCGACCTGGAGGCCCGCCGCCGCTCGCTGGCCGTCGCCGAGGCCTTCGCCAGCGCCCCGGGCATGGTCGAGGCGCTGCGCTCCCCCGACCCGACCGCGATACTGCAGCCGCGCGCCGAGCGCGCCCGCAACAGGGCCGGCGTCGACTTCATCGTCGTCCTGACGACGGACGGGATCCGCTACACCCACCCCACCGCGAGCGAGATCGGCCACCACTTCCGCGGGAGCTACCGCGAGGCCGCGGAGGGCGGCACCGTCACGGAGACGTCCACGGGCACGCTGGGCCCCTCCGTACGGGCCGTGGTGCCCGTCACCGACAGCCGGGGCAAGGTCGTCGGGCTGGTCGCCGCCGGGATCACCGTGAAGAAGGTGAGCGGCGCGGTCGACCGGCAGCTGCCGATCCTCCTCGGCGGTGTCGCCGCCGCCCTCACCCTGGCCATGGGCGGTACGGCGCTGGTCAGCAGGCGGCTGCGGCGGCAGACCCATGGCCTGGACCCGGGCGAGATGACCCGGATGTACGAGCACCATGACGCGGTGCTGCACGCCGTACGGGAGGGCGTGCTGATCGTCGACGGCGACCGGCGGCTGATGCTGGCCAACGACGAGGCGCGCCGGCTGTTCGACCTGCCGCCGGACGCCGAGGGGCGCCCCGTCGCCGACCTCGGCTTCGACGAGAGCACGGCCGAGCTGCTGGTGTCGGGCCGCGCCGCCACCGACGAGGTGCACAAGGCGGGGGAGCGGCTGCTGACCGTCAGCCACCGGCCGACCGACCGCAACGGCGGGCCGCCCGGCAGCGTCGCGACCCTCCGGGACACCACCGAGCTGCGCACGCTGTCCGGCAAGGTCGATCTGGCGCGCAAGCGGCTGAAGTTGCTGTACGACGCGGGCCTGCGGATCGGCACCACGCTGGATGTGGTGCGTACGGCCCAGGAGCTGACCGAGTACGCGGTGGAACGGTTCGCCGACTATGTGGCGGTGGACCTGGTGGACCGGGTGCTGCGCGGCGAGGAGCCGAACGGCGCGGCGACGGCCAGCGGCTCCACGGCGCGCACCTCGCTGCGCCGCACCGCCCTCAGCGGCATCCGCGAGGACGTACCGCTCTATCCGCTGGGCGGGATGATCCGTTACGGGCCGGCCACGCCCCAGGCCAAGGGCTATGCCAGCGGTGAGACGACGGTGGAGGCGGTGCTTCCCGACTTCGCCGGGTGGCAGGAGCACGATCCGGAGCGGGCGCGGGCGATCGTCGACCGCGGTATCCACTCCATGATCGCGGTCCCGCTGCGGGCCCGGGGCGTGGTCCTGGGCATCGCCACGTTCATGCGCTCGGAGAAGCCCGAGCCCTTCGAGGAGGACGACGTCTCCCTCGCGGAGGAGCTGGTCGCCCGGGCCGCGGTGTCCATCGACAACGCGCGGCGGTACACCCGCGAGCACACGATGGCCGTGACGCTGCAGCGCAGCCTGCTGCCGCAGGTGCTGCCCGAGCAGAGCGCGCTGGATGTGGCGTACCGGTATCTGCCGGCGGAGTCGGGGGTGGGTGGTGACTGGTTCGATGTGATTCCGCTGCCGGGGGCCCGGGTGGCGCTGGTGGTGGGCGATGTGGTCGGGCACGGGCTGCATGCCGCGGCCACGATGGGGCGGCTGCGTACCGCTGTGCACAACTTCTCCACCCTCGATCTGCCGCCCGACGAGATCCTTTCCCACCTGGACGATCTGATCGCGCGGATCGACCAGGACGAGACCTCGGAGAGTCTGGACGGCGGCGGTGTGATCATCGGCGCCACCTGTCTGTACGCGATCTACGATCCGGTCTCCCGGCGCTGCACGATGGCCCGGGCCGGACATCCGCCGCCCGCGGTGGTCGCCCCCGACGGCTCGGTGGAGTTCCCCGAGGTGCCCGCCGGGCCGCCACTGGGCCTGGGCACCCTGCCCTTCGAGACGGTGGAGCTGCAGCTGCCCGAGGGCAGCCATCTCGTGCTCTACACCGACGGCCTGGTCGAGAAGCGCGACCGGGACATCGAGGAGGGCCTGGAGCTGCTGCGCGCCTCCCTCTCCCACGCCGGGCGGACACCGGAGGAGACCTGTACGGCGGTGCTCGCCGAGATGCTGCCCGACACCCCCGGCGACGACATCGCGCTGATCGTCGCCTGTACGCGGGTGCTGGAGCCGGAGCGGATCGCGGACTGGGAGGTGCCGTCCGAACCGGCCCTGGTCTCCGCGGTGCGCGCCGCCGTGGCGGCGCGGCTGGCCGAATGGGACCTGGGCGATGTCGCGTTCACCACCGAGCTCATCCTCAGCGAGCTGATCACCAACGCGATCCGGTACGCGACCGGGCCGATCCGGGTGCGGCTGCTGTGCGACCGCAGCCTGATCTGCGAGGTGTCCGACACCAGCAGCACCTCGCCGCATCTGCGGTACGCGGCGACGGAGGACGAGGGCGGGCGCGGGCTGTTCCTCGTCTCGCGCTTCGCCGACCGGTGGGGGACGAGATACACGGCGGAGGGCAAGGTCATCTGGACGGAGCAGACGCTGCCGGAGCGCGGTAAGCGGCGGGGGTAGGGCGCCGGCCCCCACGCCGTAAAGACGCAACGGCCCCAACGCCCGACGGGCTTGATCCGGTCAGTCGGATCAAGCCCGTCGGCGCGTTTGGAGGTGTCTGCTACTTCACCGGCTCCGGCTCCGGTTCCTCCGCCGTCTCGCCGTCGTCCTCCGGCTCCCCGGGCGTCCTGACGGAGTCGAGCAGCAACTGCGCGACGTCCACGACCTGCAGCGACTCCTTTGCCTTTCCATCATTTTTCTTGCCGTTGACGGAGTCGGTCAGCATGACGAGGCAGAACGGGCAGGCGGTGGACACGATGTCCGGGTTGAGGGACAGCGCCTCGTCCACGCGCTCGTCGTTGATGCGCTTGCCGATGCGCTCTTCCATCCACATCCGGGCGCCACCCGCGCCACAGCAGAAGCCGCGCTCCTTGTGGCGGTGCATCTCCTCGTTGCGCAGCCCCGGCACCTTGGCGATGATCTCGCGCGGCGGGGTGTAGACCTTGTTGTGCCGGCCCAGGTAGCAGGGGTCGTGGTAGGTGATGAGCCCTTCGACCGGGGTGACCGGGATCAGCTTGCCCTCGTCGATGAGGTGCTGGAGCAGCTGGGTGTGGTGGATGACCTCGTAGTGGCCGCCGAGCTGCGGGTATTCGTTCGCGATGGTGTTGAAGCAGTGCGGGCAGGTCGCGACGATCTTCTTCTTGGACTTCTCGACGACGACACCGTCTTCAGCATCTTCGCCGAATGCCATGTTCAGCATCTCGACGTTCTGCTGGCCGAGCTGCTGGAAGAGGAATTCGTTGCCCAGGCGACGGGCGGAGTCACCGGTGCACGCTTCGTCGCCGCCCATGATCGCGAACTTGACGCCCGCGATGTGCAGCAGCTCCGCGAAGGCCTTGGTGGTCTTCTTCGCACGGTCTTCCAGGGCGCCCGCGCAGCCGACCCAGTAGAGGTAGTCGACCTCGGACAGGTCCTCGATGTCCTTGCCGACGACCGGCACCTCGAACTCGACTTCCTTGGTCCACGCCAGCCGCTGCTTCTTCGCGAGCCCCCAGGGGTTGCCCTTCTTCTCCAGGTTCTTGAGCATCGTGCCCGCCTCCGACGGGAACGAGGACTCGATCATCACCTGGTAGCGGCGCATGTCCACGATGTGGTCGACGTGCTCGATGTCGACGGGGCACTGCTCGACGCAGGCGCCGCAGGTGGTGCAGGACCACAGCACATCGGGGTCGATGACGCCATTCTCCGCCAGCGTGCCGATCATCGGCCGTTCGGCCTCGGCCAGCGCCGCGGCGGGCACCTCCTTGAGCTGTTCAGCGCTCGCCTTCTCCTCCCCCTCGGCGTCCTTGCCGCCGCCCGCGAGCAGATACGGCGCCTTGGCGTGCGAGTGGTCGCGCAGCGACATGATCAGCAGCTTGGGCGAGAGCGGCTTGCCGGTGTTCCAGGCGGGGCACTGCGACTGGCAGCGGCCGCACTCGGTGCAGGTGGAGAAGTCGAGCAGGCCCTTCCAGGAGAAGTGCTCGATCTGCGAGACGCCGAACTGGTCGTCCTCGCCCGGGTCCTCGAAGTCGATCGGCTTGCCGGCCGAGGTCATCGGCTGCAGCGCGCCGAGCGCCACGTCCCCGCTCGACTCACGCTTGAACCAGATGTTGGGGAAGGCGAGGAAACGGTGCCAGGCGACGCTCATGTCGATGTTCACGGAGACCGTGATCATCCAGACCATCGTGGTGCCGAGCTTGATCATCGCGAACAGGTAGGTCAGGTTCTGCACCGTGCCGACGCTGAGGCTCTTGAAGAGCAGCACCAGCGGATACGAGGCGAAGTACTCCGGCTCGTAGGAGTCGACGTGGTGCAGCGCGCCCTCCGTACCGCGCAGCGCCATGATCGCCAGGCCGATGATGAGGATGACGTACTCGACGAAGTACGCCTGCCAGGCCGTGGAGCCGGCGAACCGCGACTTGCGGCCGGCCCGGCTGGGCAGGTTGAGCAGCCGGATCACGATCAGGGTCGCGATGCCGAGCGTGGTCATCGTGCCGATGAACTCGATGTACAGCTCGTAGGGGAGGAAGCCGCCGAGGACCGGCAGCGTCCAGTCCGCCTGGAAGAGCTGCCCGTAGGCGTTGATGATGGTCGGCGGCAGGGTCAGGAAGCCGATCGCGACGAACCAGTGGGCGATGCCGACGATGCCCCACTTGTTCATCCGGGTGTGCGCCAGGAACTCCTTCACCAGCGTCACGCTGCGCTGATAGGGGTTGTCGGTCCGGGCGCCCGCCGGCACCGGCGCGCCGAGTTTGAAGAAGCGCACGAACTGCGCGATGGCGCGGCCGAGCAGGGCAACGCCGACCGCGGTGAGGACCAGCGACACGATGATCGCGGCGAGTTGCATGGGGGCTCCTCGAACCTGCGAGAGCGGAATTACTAAGCAGTAACTTATCTGGTCTTGACCGAGATTACCCGGGGAGGCGGCGGCCTATGTAGTCGACCGGCCGGTGATCTGCGTCGCTTGGCCGTCACTTGGCCGCGTCTACGGGGGCCGCGCGGGTTCGCGTGGGGGTGCATGGGGGGCATATCCTCCCTCCTCCCTTCCTCTTGTCCGTGTCCTGTCCATAAGGGCCATATAAAAGTTGAGCCCGCCCGACTCAGGTCTGTTGACACGCAGAAGTTGATCATGCACTCTTGAGCCTGTTCCACTCAATGCTGTGTAGCTGGAGGATTGCGAAATGGCTCGTGCGGTCGGCATCGACCTGGGTACGACGAACTCCGTCGTCAGTGTGCTCGAAGGCGGTGAGCCCACCGTCATCACCAACGCCGAGGGCGCCAGGACCACGCCGTCCGTCGTCGCCTTCGCCAAGAACGGCGAGGTCCTGGTCGGTGAGGTCGCCAAGCGCCAGGCCGTGACCAACGTGGACCGGACCATCCGGTCGGTCAAGCGCCACATGGGCACCGACTGGCACATCAACCTCGACGGCAAGAACTTCAACCCGCAGCAGATGAGCGCCTTCATTCTGCAGAAGCTCAAGCGGGACGCCGAGGCCTACCTGGGCGAGAAGGTCGCGGACGCGGTCATCACCGTCCCGGCGTACTTCAACGACGCCGAGCGCCAGGCCACCAAGGAAGCCGGTGAGATCGCGGGCCTCAACGTCCTGCGTATCGTCAACGAGCCTACCGCCGCCGCCCTCGCCTACGGGCTCGAGAAGGACGACCAGACCATCCTGGTCTTCGACCTCGGCGGTGGCACCTTCGACGTCTCGCTGCTGGAGATCGGCGACGGCGTGGTCGAGGTCAAGGCCACCAACGGTGACAACCACCTCGGTGGTGACGACTGGGACCAGCGCGTCGTCGACTACCTGGTCAAGCAGTTCAACAACGGCCACGGCGTCGACCTGTCCAAGGACAAGATGGCCCTTCAGCGCCTCCGCGAGGCCGCTGAGAAGGCGAAGATCGAGCTCTCCAGCTCGACCGAGACCACCATCAACCTGCCCTACATCACGGCGTCCGCCGAGGGCCCGCTGCACCTGGACGAGAAGCTCACCCGCGCCCAGTTCCAGCAGCTGACCAGCGACCTTCTCGATCGCTGCAAGGTCCCCTTCCATAACGTGATCAAGGACGCGGGCATCGCCCTCTCCGAGATCGACCACGTGGTCCTGGTCGGCGGCTCGACCCGGATGCCCGCCGTCGCCGAGCTCGTCAAGGAGCTGACCGGCGGCAAGGAGGCCAACAAGGGCGTCAACCCGGACGAGGTCGTCGCCATCGGCGCCTCGCTCCAGGCCGGTGTCCTCAAGGGTGAGGTCAAGGACGTCCTGCTGCTGGACGTCACCCCGCTGTCCCTCGGTATCGAGACCAAGGGCGGCATCATGACCAAGCTGATCGAGCGCAACACGACCATTCCGACCAAGCGCTCGGAGATCTTCACCACGGCCGAGGACAACCAGCCGTCCGTGCAGATCCAGGTCTACCAGGGCGAGCGCGAGATCGCGGCGTACAACAAGAAGCTCGGCATGTTCGAGCTGACCGGCCTGCCGCCGGCCCCGCGCGGCGTGCCGCAGATCGAGGTCACCTTCGACATCGACGCCAACGGGATCATGCACGTCGGCGCCAAGGACCTCGGCACCGGCAAGGAGCAGAAGATGACCGTCACCGGCGGCTCCGCGCTGCCGAAGGACGACATCGACCGCATGATGCGCGAGGCCGACCAGTACGCGGAGGAGGACCACAAGCGCCGCGAGGCCGCCGAGACCCGCAACCAGGCCGAGCAGCTGGTCTACCAGACCGAGAAGTTCCTCAAGGACAACGAGGACAAGGTCCCCGGCGACGTCAAGACCGAGGTCGAGACCGCGGTCGGCGAGCTGAAGGAAAAGCTCAAGGGCGACGACACCGCCGAGATCCGCACCGCCACCGAGAAGGTCGCGGCCGTCAGCCAGAAGCTGGGCCAGGCGCTGTACGCCAACGCCCAGCCGGACGGCGCGGGCGCGGCGGGTGGAGCGGGCGCGGCCGACGGCGGCCAGGCCAAGGCCGACGACGACGTCGTGGACGCCGAGATCGTGGACGACGAGAAGGCTGACAACAAGGGCCAGGGCCAGGGTGGTGCCGCGTGACGGAGGAGACCCCGGGCTTCGAGGAGCAGCCCGACGTCCCCTCCGAGGCCGCACAGACCCCTGACGATGCGGCCAAGGGTGCCGCCGGGTCCGCCGACAAGGCGGGCCCGGCAGCCCCGGCAGGGGACCTCGAGCAGGTGGCCATCCAGGCCCAGCTGGACCAGGTCCGTACGGCGCTGGGCGAGCGGACGGCCGACCTCCAGCGGCTCCAGGCGGAGTACCAGAACTATCGACGCCGGGTCGAGCGGGACCGGGTCACGGTCAAGGAGATCGCCGTGGCGAACCTCCTGACCGAGCTGCTTCCCGTGCTCGACGACATCGGCCGCGCCCGTGAGCACGGCGAGCTCGTCGGCGGCTTCAAGTCCGTCGCCGAATCGCTGGAGACGGTCGCGGGAAAGATGGGGCTGCAGCAGTTCGGCACGGAGGGCGAGCCCTTCGACCCGCTGGTGCACGAGGCGCTGATGCACTCGTACGCGCCGGACGTCACCGAAACCACGTGCGTGCAGATTCTGCAGCCGGGGTATCGAATCGGCGAGCGTACGATCCGCCCGGCGCGGGTCGCGGTCGCCGAGCCCCAGCCGGGCGCCCAGCCCAAGGGGGACGAGACGCCGGACGAGGAGAGCGGTGGCCCGGACGAGGGCTGACGTGACAGCTGACGTGGCTGACGTGACAGCGGTGGCAGGAGAGGAGGGACGTCGAGGATGAGCACCAAGGACTTCGTCGAGAAGGACTACTACAAGGTTCTCGGCGTCCCCAAGGACGCCACCGAGGCGGAGATCAAGAAGGCGTACCGGAAGCTCGCCCGCGAGTTCCACCCGGACGCCAACAAGGGCGACGCCAAGGCCGAGGAGCGCTTCAAGGAGATCTCCGAGGCGAACGACGTCCTCGGCGACCCCAAGCGGCGCAAGGAGTACGACGAGGCCCGCGCCCTGTTCGGCAACGGCGGATTCCGCCCGGGGCCGGGCGCGGGCGGCCCCGGCAGCTTCAACTTCGACCTCGGCGACCTCTTCGGCGGCGCCCAGGGCGGCGGCGGAGCGGCCGGCGGCTTCGGCGGCGGCCTCGGGGACGTCTTCGGCGGACTCTTCAACCGTGGCACCGGCACCCGTGCCCAGCCGCGCCGCGGCCAGGACATCGAGTCCGAGGTGACGCTGAGCTTCACCGAGGCGGTGGAGGGGGCCACGGTCCCGCTGCGGATGTCCAGCCAGGCCCCGTGCAAGGCGTGCTCGGGCACCGGCGACAAGAACGGCACCCCCCGCGTGTGCCCGACCTGCGTCGGCACCGGCCAGGTCAGCCGCGGCGGCGGGGGCGGCTTCTCGCTCACCGACCCGTGCGTGGACTGCCGCGGCCGCGGCCTGATCGCGCAGAACCCCTGCGAGGCCTGCAAGGGCAGCGGGCGCGCCCGCAGCGCCCGCACCATGCAGGTCCGGATACCCGCGGGCGTCAGCGACGGCCAGCGGATCCGGCTGCGCGGCAAGGGCGCCCCGGGCGAGACCGGCGGCCCGGCCGGCGACCTGTACGTGGTGGTCCATGTGGACCCCCACCCGGTCTTCGGCCGCAAGGGCGACAACCTCACCGTCACCGTGCCCGTCACCCTCCCGGAGGCGGCGCTCGGCGGCGAGATCAAGGTCCCCACGCTCGGTGGCCCCCCGGTCACCCTCAAACTGCCGGCCGGTACGCCCAACGGCCGCACGATGCGCGCCCGCGGCAAGGGCGCGGTGCGCAAGGACGGCACCCGCGGCGACCTCCTGGTCACCGTCGAGGTCACCGTCCCCAAGGACCTCAGCGACGAGGCGCGCGAGGCGCTGGAGTCGTACCGAGAGGCGACCGCGGGGGAGGACCCGCGGGCGGAGCTGTTCCAGTCCGCGAAGGGAGCGTGACCCGATGGAGACGTCCGGCCGAGGGCCCGGAGGCAGAAGTGGCATGGGCGGGGCGAGGAGCCGCAACCCGTACGAGCTGACCGACGAGTCGCCGGTGTACGTCATCTCGGTCGCCGCCCAGCTCTCCGGGCTGCACCCGCAGACCCTGCGCCAGTACGACCGTCTGGGTCTGGTCTCCCCCGACCGCACGGCCGGCCGCGGCCGCCGCTACTCGGCCCGCGACATCCAGCTGCTCCGCCAGGTGCAGCAGCTCTCCCAGGACGAGGGCATCAACCTCGCCGGTATCAAGCGCATCATCGAACTGGAGAACCAGGTCGCCGCCCTCCAGGAGCGCGTCGCCGAACTCCAGTCCGCGGTCGAGGGCGCGGCCGCGGCGATGCAGCAGCGCGAGGCCGCGGTCCACGCCTCCTACCGCCGCGACCTGGTCCCCTACGACCAGGTCCGGCAGACCAGCGCGCTGGTGGTGTGGCGGCCCAAGCCCAAGCGGTCGGAGTAGCGCCTGGCGCTTCACTCCATCGAGCGGCCCGGTGACCGACCCGTCGGTCACCGGGCCGTTTTGGCGTGTGCATAATCACCGGCATGCGGTTCGGAATCCTCGGCGAGACCCGGGCATGGCACGACGGCGGGACCGAGGCCGCGTTGGGCGGGCCGGCCCGCCGGGCGCTGCTGGCGCTGCTGCTGGTCCGTCCCGGTGAGGTCGTGTCGTCAGACCGGCTGGCCGAGGAACTCGACCCGGGCGGCGGGCTGTCGGCGCATGCGCTGCAGTCCCAGGTGTCCAGGCTGCGTACGGCGCTGGGCCCGGCGGCCGCGATCGAGCGGGCCGGAGCGGGCTACCGGATCGTGGTGGCGCCCGATGACGTGGACGCCTGCCGGTTCGAGCGGCTGGCCCGGGAGGGCCGGGCCGCGCTGGGCGACGGCGACCCCGGGCGGTCGGTCGCGCTGCTGCGCGAGGCGCTGAAGCTGTGGCGGGGGCCCGCGTTGGCCGAGGTCGCGGTCGCCGAGAGCGAGACGGCCCGGGCCGCCGCCGTACGGCTGGAGGAGCTTCGGCTCGGGGCGCTCGAGGACCGGATCGAGGGCGAGCTGAGGCTCGGTGAGCACCGCGCGGCCGTACCGGAGTTGCGCGAGCTGGTCGGCCGCCATCCGCTCAGGGAACGGCCGGCGGGGCTGCTGATGCGCGCCCTGTTCGCCGAGGGCGGGCAGGCCGAGGCGCTGGTGGTGTTCGAGGAGACCCGGAGACACCTGGCCGAGGAGCTGGGCGCCGATCCCTCGGCCGAACTCGCCGCACTGCACCGGGAGCTGCTGAGCGCCGCTCCGTCGCCGTCGCCCGTCGCGCCACCCGCCCAGCTGACCTCCTTCGTGGGCCGGGCCGAGGAGGTGACCGAGGTCGCCGAGCTGTTGCGGGTGGCCCGGCTGGTCACCCTGATCGGTCCCGGTGGGGTCGGCAAGACCCGTCTGTCGGTGGAGGTCGCCGGGGTCGCGGCCGACGAGGTGTGCTTCGTGGCGCTGGCTCCGCTGCGCGACGGCTCGGGGCTGCCACAGGCGCTGCTGGGCGCACTCGGCCTGCGTGCGAACGGGCTCCAGCTGGGGAGCGGCCCCCAGACGCCCGTCGAGCGGCTGATCGCCGCGCTGTCGGACCGGATGCTGCTGCTCGTCCTCGACAACTGCGAGCACGTCGTCGAGGAGACCGCCGTCCTGGCGGCGCGGCTGCTCGCGGCCTGCCCGCGGCTGCGCGTCCTGGCGACGAGCCGCGAGCCGCTCGGCGTCATCGGCGAGCACGTCCAGCAGGTACGGCCGCTGGCCGACGAGGCGGCGATACGCCTGTTCACCGACCGGGCCGGCGCCGTGCGGCGCGGCTTCACCGCCGACCCCCGACTCGTACGGCGCGTCTGCGCCGCCCTCGACGATCTGCCGCTGGCCATCGAACTCGCGGCGGCACGGCTGCGTACGCTCGACATCGACGACCTCGCGGGCCGGCTGGACGACCGGCTCGGGGTCGCGGCCCGCGGCAGCCGTACGGCCGACGAGCGGCACCGGACGCTGCGCTCGGTGGTCGCCTGGAGCTGGGACCTGCTCCCGGAGCCCGAGCAGCGGGCCGCACGCCGTTTCGCGGTGTTCGCCGGCGGCGCGACGGCCGAGGCCGCGCTGCGGGTGTGCGGCACGGACGGCGAAACGCTGGAGTCGCTGGCCGACAAGTCACTCCTGGACCCCGCGGGCGGCGGGCGCTACCGGATGCTGGAGACCATCCGCGCCTACGGCTCCGAACGGCTCGACGAGGCGGGCGAACGCGAGTCGGCACAGGGCGCCCACGCCCGGCACTTCCTGGACCTGGTGCGGACTGCCGATCCGCATCTGCGCCGGGCCGAACAGCTGGAGTGGCTGCGGGTCCTGGCGGCCGAGCACGACAATCTGCTGGCGGCCCTGCGCTGGGCGGTCGGGACTTCGGACCTCGCGACGGCCCTGGAACTGCTTGCCTCGGCCTCGACGTACCTGTGGATCCGCGGCGCCTCCGCCTCGGTCGCCCCGTACGCGATCACGCTGCTCGACATGGTCGGCGACACGCCCTCGGAGGGGCTGACCGAGGAGTACGTGACCTGCCTGCTGCTCGCGGCGTCCGGCACCGCAGGGCGACCGGTCTGGCAGCGGCACCGCGCGGCGGCCGAGAAGGCGCTGGCCGCTGCCTGGCCGGGCACCCACGCGGGCCGGTACCCGGCCGCCCTGCTCCTGTGGCTGATGCGGAACGCGAGCGAGACCGACCCGCGGAGCGCGTTCGCGCTCGTGTCGTCCCAGCGCGACTGCCCCGAACCGTGGACACGGGCGGTCGCCTGGTACGTGACGGGGTTCGGGGCGCTCGGCGAGGGAGACGCCGAGGCGGGTGAGCGCGCCCTGGCCACGGCCGCCGAGGGGTTCCGCGCGCTCGGCGACCGCTGGGGCACCGCACTGGCGCTGGATGTGCTCGCCGGCCTCGCGGACGGACGCGGCGACCGTACGCGGGCCATCGCGCTGACCGACCAGGCCCTCGCGCTCACCGGGGAGCTGGGGGCCCTGGAGGACAGCGCCGACCTGCTGGTCAACCGGGGTGATTACCGCGACGACCCCGTGGCGGCCCGTGCCGACTACGCGAGCGCCGCCGAGCTGGCCCGCCGCGCCGGCAGCTCGACCTGCCTGGGGGCGGCCCTGCGCGGACTCGGTGACATCGCGCTGCGGGAGGGAGATCCGGACGCGGCGGAACGGCTCTACGAGGAGGCCCTGGAACGCATCGACCCGCACTGGGTCAAGAGCCTCGGCAACCGGGTGCGGACACTCGCCGGACTCGGCCTCGTCGCCGAGGCGCGCGGCGACCGGCCGGCGGCCCGCAAGCGCTACGAGGAGGCGGCCGAGGCGGCGGGAGGCCCGGACAGGCTCCACCTGATGGGCCTCCCCGAGCCCGTCATCGAGGCGGTGAGCGAGCGGTGAGCGTGCGGTGAGCCCTCCCCGGCAGTCTCTCCGCCATGACGAACCACAACGCACTCAAGAACCGCAACGTACTGATCTCCGGCGCCTCCATCGCCGGCCCCGCCCTCGCCTACTGGCTCCACCGGCACGGCTTCAACCCCACCATCGTGGAACGCGCCCCGGCCCTGCGCGACGGCGGCTACGCCGTCGACTTCCGGGGCGAGGCCCACCTGTCGATCCTCCGCCGCATGGGCATCCTGGACGACCTCGAGCGGGCCCGTACCGGCATGGGCTCCATGTCGTACGTCAACAGCGCGGGAAAGCCGGTGTCCGAGATGCCCGCCGACCTGTTCGCCGGAGACCTCGAAATCCTCCGCGGCGACCTGGCCCGCATCCTCTACGACGCCACCAAGGAGTACACCGAATACGTCTTCGGAGACTCCATCACCTCGCTCACCGAGGACCCCGACGGCGTGACCGTCACCTTCGAACGCTCCGCGCCGCGCAGGTTCGACCTGGTCATCGGCGCCGACGGGCTGCATTCCAACACCCGCCGGCTGGCCTTCGGCCCCGAGGAGCAGTTCGTCAAGCACCTCGGCGTGCACTGCGCGATCTTCACCACGGCCAACCACCTCGGCCTCGACCACACCGGACACGCCTACCGCACCGCGGGCAGGCTCGTCGCGATGTACAGCGCCCGTCACAACACCGAGGCCAAGGCGGTCTTCTACTTCGCCTCACCGAAGCAGGACCTCGACCGCCGCGACGTGGCGCGGCAACAAGCCGCCCTCACCGAGCACTTCACCGGCAACGGCTGGCAGAGCGAGCGGCTGCTGCACGATATGCGCCACGCGCCCGACTTCTACTTCGACTCCGTCGGCCAGGTCCACATGGACAGCTGGACCCGCGGCCGGATCGCTCTGCTCGGCGACGCCGCCTACTGCCCCTCCTCCCTCTCCGGCATGGGCTCGGGCCTCGCCCTGGTCGGCGCGTACGTCCTCGCCGGTGAACTGGCCGCCGCGCACGGCGACCAGCGCGTCGCGTTCGCCCGCTACGAGGAGGAGATGCGCGAGTACGCGACGGGCTGCCAGAAGATGGGCGACGGCGTCGCCAAGCTCATGGTCCCCCGTACCCGCGCCCTCGCCGCGTTCCTCAACGGCTACTACAAGCTCATCCCCTACCTGCCGGGAAAGAACATGGCCGCCAAGATCGCCCGCAAGACCGCCGAGAACATCACGCTGCGCGACTACGAAGCCCTTGTCGGGGCGTAGGTGGCGAGGCCGCATTCCCCGCGGGGAATTGCCGGTTGCGCGCGGCTTCCGCAGGATCGTTCCCCTCACCACGAGAGGGGAACGAATCCATGTCAGACATCGACACCGCCGAGGTGATCCGCCGCTTCAACGAGGCGTTCACCAACCATGACCCCAGCGGCCTGGGTGACCTGGTGGCCGACGACTGCGTGATGGTGTCCGTCCAGCCCGCCCCGGACGGCACGCGCTACGAAGGCCGCGAGGAGTGCCTGAAGTTCTGGGCAGCACTCGCCGCCGACCTCAACACCAGCTTCACTCCGCACGACGTCTTCGTCGCGGGTGACCGCGCGGCCATCCAGTGGCGGGCCACCTTCACCGACGGCGAGGCCACGTTCGGCGAGGGGCATACGACATCGGTGCTCGGCGTCAACGTCATGCGGGTGCGTGACGGCCGGATCACCGAGGCGCTGGGCTACTCGAAGACTCCGTGACGACCGATGACTTTCGCCCAGTCGCGACGTCCTACCTGCTGACCGGACCGCCCGCAGACAGCAGGGAGCTTCCCATGCACGCAGCCCTCGTGACCCTGACCATCGACCCGGCCCAGGCCCCCGCTGCCGCCGCCGCGCTGATGGACGACATCCTGCCGAGGATCCGCTCGGCGCCCGGCTTCCTCACCGGGTACTGGCTGGAACCCGTCGACGGCCGTGGCTTCTCGATGACCGTCTTCGAGACCGAGGAGCAGGCCCGCGCGGCCACCCCGCCCGCCACCGGCTGGACGGCACCGGGCGTCACCGTCGAGTCCGTCGAGTTCCGCCGCGTGGCCGTCGCCGTCCCCTGACGGCGCCGGGCCCCGGCCCTCACCCCCATCCTGGGGGCGGCGTCCGGCTGATCTCACACCAGACGACCTTGGACGCGGGGCCCCACAGCTCGCCGGTCAGCGGGAAGTGATTCCAACTGTCGGCGAGCAGTTCCAGTAGTTGCAGCCCCCGCCCGCATTCGCTGTCCATGTGGATCTCCCGCCGGCTGGGAGGCGTCGCGCTGGTGTCCCAGACCGTCATGCGCAACCGCTCGGCGTACCACTTCACCCGCAGATCGGCCTCCCCTTCGGCGTGCACGATCGCGTTGGTGACCATTTCGCTGGCCAGCAGCTCCGCTCGCTCGATCAGTTCAGGCAGCTCATGCGCGGTGAGGGCGGTACGGAGGGAGGCCCGGGCGACGCGGACGGCACGGGCGTCGTGCGGCACGTGGAGGCAGTATTCGAAGGGCGCGACGGCAGGGGTGACGAGGGGCATGCGGGCCTCCTGGCGCGGTGGGGTGTGCGAGCTCCGGTCTGCCGGACGTTTCGTTCGGTGAGCATCGCGATACTCAACGTAGGGTGCAGCCCTGATACGTTGCAACCCTTATCCCGAGATTCGCTCCATCGGGGTGACTCATGCCATCGTTGCTGTGACAGGCCGTCAGGAGAGGGAGCGCATGCCGCCGAGAATCAACCCCACAGCGCGCCAGGTGCGGTTGGCCGCCGAGCTGCGCAAGATGCGGGAGCGCGCGGGCATGACCGTGCGCGAAGCGGGCCAGCTACTGGGTACCGGCCCCATCCAGATCAGCCATATCGAGGCGGGGCGTATCGGCGTCAGCGAGGAACGGCTGCGACGGCTGGCGGACAACTACCGCTGCACGGACGGCGAGCTGGTCGACGCGCTGACCGCCATGGCAGCGGAGCGGGTACGGGGGTGGTGGGAGGCCTACCGGGGCTTGCTCGAGTCGGCCTTGCTGGACATCGCTGCCCTGGAGTGGCATGCCCATGCGATGCGGACGCTGCGAGTCGTCCACATCCCTGGGCTGCTCCAGGCGGAATCGCATATGCGGGCACTGTTCACCTACGCACGATCGGCGGTTTCCGACCACGTCGAGGAGCTGATCGACTTCCGGCTGCGGCGCCGAGAAGTGCTCCACCGTGACGATCCGCAGGAGTACACGGCAACCATCCATGAGGCGGCTCTACGCATGAAGGTCGGCGACCGAAGGGTTGCATGGGAGCAGTTGGAGTACATCCTGGAAAGGTCCGAACTACCCGGTGTCACCGTGCGAGTGATTCCCTTCGCTGCCGAGGGTTTCGCGGGCATGGGGGACTCCGTGCTCTACGCGACTGGGCCGCTGCCCAGACTGGACACGGTGCAGATCGATCAGGTCCACGGCAGTGCCTTCCTGGACGGGGAAGCGCAACTGGAGCACTACCGGCACCGCCTGAGCGTCGCAGAGCAGATGGCGCTCAACTCTGAGGAATCGCGAGACTTCATTCACCGCATCGCACGAGAACTCTGAAGGGTTGAACATGCACGACATCCCCTGGCGCAAGTCAAGCTTCTCCGGCAACGGGGTGAACAACGAATGCCTGGAACTCGCCGCCGCCGATGGCGCGATACACCTCCGCGAGAGCGAAGCCCCCGGCACAGCCATACGCACCGCCCGGCGCCCGCTCGCGGCCTTCATCCGGGCGGCCAAGGCGGGGGCGTTCGACCACTTGCGGTGAGTATGAGACAGCGACACGCCATGCCGTCGGCGTGTCGCTGTCTCATACTCACCGCAAACCGGGTTGTCCACAGGCCCAGGCGGCCGCCGGAGGTAGGCGGCACCCTGAGGGGATGACGGGGACGGGAGACCTGGTCTCGCTGACTGGGCTGGCCGGTGCTCAGGGCGGTGTGGTGCTGACGGCCCAGGCTCTGGCGGGCGGGTGGGATCGGCGGCAGCTGAACCGATGCCTGCTGCGCGAGGGGTGGACGCGCATCGGCCGGGGGATCTGGGTCGAGCCGGAGCGGGCGGTGGACGCGGTGACGGAGCACGGGCGGGCACCAACAGGCCGGACCCCGTGGAGAGCTGGTGAGAGTTGAAGACGCGATCCCGTCTGTAGGTCGTCGCGCAGTCCTATCCTCGGCTGATGCGCGCACACCCTATTGACCGCCCGGCTGATCTCGACGTGGTCCGTGAGTCCTATGACCGCGTGGCCGATAACTACGCCGACATGGTGGTGACGACGGGAGTCGGCGACATCCGTCGCCATCCATGGCTCAAGGCATCAATCGACGCCTTCGCCGACACCGTGAGCGAGCTTGGGCCCGTCCTCGACGTCGGCTGCGGCCCCGGAACGGTGACGGCCTACCTTGCCGAACGCGGACTCGACGTGTCCGGTGTGGATCTCTCCCCTCGTATGATCGAGAACGCGCGCCGTCTTCATCCGCAGTGCCGCTTCAGCGTCGCCTCTGCCACCGACCTCGACCTTGATGAAGCGTCCCTTGGCGGCGTGCTCGGGTGGTGGTCACTGTTCAACCTTCCCCGTGACGTCCTTCCTCAGGTTCTCGCCCTGTTCGCGCGCGCCCTGAAGCCGGGCGGGCACTTCATCACCGCAACACACGTTGGTGACGAAGACGCGGTGCGCACCGAGGCCTACGGGGGCGTACCCGTTCGTTGGACGACGCACAAATGGCGGCCGGAACAACTCGTGGACCTGATCGAGCAGGCCGGCCTGCAGCCAGTCGCCGAACTCCGGCTGCCCCCGGAGGAGTACAGCGGGCCGGGTCTGGTCGTCATGGCCAAGCGACCCGGCTGAGAACCCCACCCCTTAAAAAAATGCTTGCCCTACATCAAGTACTGCATCAAGCGAATATTTAAGAGGGGGTGGGTGGAGCGAGGCCAGCCACCCACCGGGCCGAGGAACCGGGACACCGGGCCGGCCGCCCCCTTCCTTCCCCCTGCTGGCGCTTTGGACCCGGAGGGTCCGAGACGAAACCCGCACCCGCACGAACCGAATGCCGCGAGACGGCGCGTAGGCGCAGGCGAAGCGACCACCGGTTTGTGGTGCTGCATCGACTGCCGCTCGGTGCGGAGGAGATCACCCCTAGCCGGCTTCACCGGAGTGCGGAGGCGAGTGCGGGGCGGTGGGCGACCGTGAAGGCATGTTCGCGTTCTGACCATGCGATGCGGGAGACGATCTGCTCTGCTGAAGCGACCCGGGAACGTTCCGGACCGTCAAGCTGTTCGCGCCACCAGCGGGCATTGCGTGTTTGGCGGTCGAGCATGGCGTCAATGAGGTCGCCATGCTCATGCGACTGAAGTCCGTAGGCGTCGGCCAGGATTCGTACTTGCGCGGCTTGCTCGTCGGCGGGTGGAGCATCGGGTTTGGATGAGATGCACCAGGTCCAGGCCATGTATCCGAGGTCTTCGAGTGGGTCGCCGGGGGCTGCGGTGTCGAAATCGATGAAGGCCGCGGGCTGGTTGCCCACGAAGACGGTGTTGTTCGGTCCGGGGTCGTGATGGCACACGAGGGGAGAAGCCGCCGCAAGCGTGCTGCCGCGGGTCGCGTCGTGCAGTGAGCGGAGTAGGGCGCCGGCGGCGGCCACCTGGGTGTCCGTCCAGCGCTGGAACTTGGCCGGGACCCACCCGGGCAGGTAGCTGAACGTGTCCCGCCCGGCCTCGTCGCGGCCCAGATATCGCGGTGCGCCTGCGAATCCGCGCTGCTTGAGCTGGTCGAGCAGTTCAGCGACGAACGCCGACGACGCTGTGACGGGCCGCCGAACAGTGTCGCTCACCAGGACCACTCCCGGCGTGATACGCCCGCCCGACAGTCGCACCTCTCGCTCCATGCCTTGATCCTGCCCACGACTGTGAAGTGACCTGCCTCACAAGCTGTCACAGCGATCGATGACCCGGTGTCTTGAGGCCGAACCCTCGCAGCGGAGGAGACACCATGGCTGAGAACACCGGGAACACCGAGAACACCAATGTGATCGTGATCGGCGGCGGATACGCCGGCGTCATGGCGGCCAACCGCCTGACGCAGCGCGACGACGTGACAGTGACCCTGATCAACCCGCGCCCGAGCTTCGTCGCACGGCTCCGCCTGCATCAGCGGGTGGCCGGGACCCATGACGCGGTCGTCAACTACCAGGAGATCCTGGGCAAGGGCATCCGGCTGGTCGTCGACACCGTGGCACGGATCAACGCTTCCGAGCGCAGCGTGACCTTGGCGACCGGCGACAGCGTCGGCTACGACTACCTGATCTACGCGGTGGGCAGTGGCAGCGCCGACCCGCGCGTGCCCGGGGCGGCCGAGTTCGGCTACCCGATCGCCACCCTGGAGGAGGCGCAGCGGCTGCGGCCGGTTCTGGACGCCGCGTCCGCCTCGGCGGCGGTGACCGTTGTCGGGGCCGGTCCGAGCGGGATCGAGACCGCCGCCGAGCTGGCGGAGCAGGGGCGCCGGGTGACCCTGGTCTGCGGAGGTCTGCTCGGTCCGTATCTGCACCCTCGGGGGCGACGTGCGGTTGCCAAGCGGCTCGCCAAGCTCGGTGTGACCGTGCTCGACGGCCCGGACACGAAGGTGACGGCCGTGACCCGCGATGCGGTGCGGCTCGGCGATGGCCGTGAGCTCCCGAGTGAGATCACCGTCTGGACCGTCGGATTCGGTGTGCCGGACCTGGCCGCGCGCAGCGGTCTGAGCACCGATGCCCTGGGACGTCTGCTCACGGACGAGACGTTGACCAGCGTCGACGACGAGCGCATCGTCGCGGCCGGGGATTCGGCGGCGCCGTCGGATCTGCCGTTCCGGATGAGCGCCTATGCCGCGGGTTGTCTGGGCGCGCACGCCGCCGACACGGTGCTCAGCCGGATCGCGGACAAGCGGCCCGCGCCCATCAACCTGTCGTTCCCGGCCATGTGCGTCGGCCTGGGGCGCGGCGCCGGGGTCTTCCAGCTCGCCAACAAGGACGACATCGCGATAAGGCTCTACATCGGCGGCCGCCCGGGTGCGAAGCTCAAGGAGGTCTCCTGCAACTTCAGCGTCAAGCATTTGGCGGTCGAGGCACGCAAGCCCGGTTCGCACCACTGGCCCAAGGGCGACAAGCGCCGGCAGGAGCTGGACGCTCTGATCGGGAGCAAGGTATGAGTGACCGCGCCGTCAACGAAGTCACCGAAGCCACCGAGGCCTTCGTCGGCTACCGCAACCTGCTCTTCACCGTCGCCTACGAGATGCTCGGTTCGGCGGCCGACGCCGAAGACGTCCTCCAGGAGACCTGGCTGCGCTGGATCGAGGTCGACCTGGGGCAGGTGCAGGACCAGCGCGCGTATCTGGTGCGGATCACGACCCGCCAGTCGCTCAACCGGCTGCGCACCATGACGCGCCGTAAGGAGGCGTACGTCGGACCCTGGCTGCCCGAGCCGCTGCTGACCTCGCCGGACGTGGCCCGGGACGTCGAGCTCGCCGAGAGTGTGTCGATGGCGCTCATGCTCGTGCTGGAGACGCTGTCGCCGACGGAGCGCGCCGTCTTCGTGCTGCGCGAGGTCTTCGACGTCGGCTACGACGAGATCGCGGTCGCCGTCGACAAGAGCCCCACGGCGGTGCGCCAGATCGCGCACCGCGCCCGTCGGCACGTGGATGCCCGCCGCCCTCGTACGGTGGTCTCCGCGAGCAGGACTCAGGCGGCTCTGGAGTCCTTCCAGCGGGCGCTCGCCACCGGGGACATCCAGGGTCTGCTCGACGTACTCGCCCCCGAGGTCGTCCTGATGTCCGACGGCGGCGGCGTCAGGCAGGCCGCGCGGCGGCCGGTCGTCGGCGCCGACAAGGTGGCCCGTTACATCGTCGGCGGCTCGGCCGGAGTCACGCTCACCGGTGAGCCCACCGTGGTCAACGGCAGCCCGGGGCTCGTTCTGCGGGTGGACGGGGAGACGGACGGTGTCATCGCGATTCGTGTCGAGGACGACCGCATCGTCGGCCTCTACTACGTCCGCAACCCCGAGAAGCTGACCCGCGTCGGGTCCGAGACCCCGCTCACCCTGCGGTAGTCACTCGGACACGCACCGGGCGGCCCGTTCCAGCAGCAGGTGGCGTTCGCGGGCGTTGTGGGTCTGGGTGGCGGCCCGCTCGAATTCGGCGCGGGCCTCGGCGGCGCGGCCCAGGCGTTCCAGGAGGTCGCCGCGGACGCTCGGCAGCAGGTGGTAGCCCTTGAGGGCCGGTTCGTCGGCGAGGGCGTCGACCAGGGGGAGGGCGGCCGCGGGGCCCTGGGACATGGAGATGGCGACGGCTCGGTTGAGCTCGATCACGGGGGAGGGGGTCAGGGCCATCAGCCGGCCGTACAGGGTGGCGATGGTGGCCCAGTCGGTGTCCTCGTAGCGGACGGCCTGGGTGTGGCAGGCGGCGATGGCGGCCTGGAGGGAGTACGGGCCGTGGCCGGCGCGGTGGAGGGCTTCGACGCCGCGGCGGATGAGGAGGCGGTTCCATTTGGCGCGGTTCTGGTCGGCGAGGAGTACGGGTTCGCCGTCGGGGCCGGTGCGGGCCGGGATACGGGAGGCCTGGAACTCCAGGAGCGCGGCGAGGCCGTGGACCTCGGGCTCCCTGGGCATCAGTCCGGCCAGGACGCGGGCCAGGCGGAGGGCGTCCTCGCACAGGGCGGGGCGGACCAGGTCGTCGCCCGCGGTGGCGGAGTAGCCCTCGTTGAAGATGAGGTAGATGACTTCGAGGACGGAGGCGAGGCGGGCGGCGCGGTCGGCGCCGTACGGGACCTCGAAGGGGACATCGGCCTTGGCGAGCGCGCGTTTGGCGCGGACGATCCGCTGGGCGACGGTCGGCTCGGGGGCCAGGAAGGCGCGGGCGATCTCCTGGGTGGTCAGCCCGCCGAGCAGCCGCAGGGTGAGCGCGGCCCGGGCCTCGGTCGACAGCACGGGGTGGCAGGCGGTGAAGATCAGCCGCAGCAGGTCGTCGTCGATGTCCGCGGTGATGTCGGCGGCGGGGTCCTCGGAGTACTCGGGCGGGGAGGTCTCCGTGAGGGCCCGGCCGACCTCGGCCAGCTTGCGCGCGTACGTCTCCTTGCGGCGTACGAGATCGATCGCGCGGTGCTTGGCGGTGGCCATGAGCCAGGCGCCCGGCTTGTCCGGGACGCCCGACTCCGGCCACTGCTCCAGCGCGGCGACCAGAGCGTCCTGTGCGAGCTCTTCGGCGATGCCCACATCGCGCACGATGCGGGTGACACCGGCGATGATCCGCGCGGACTCGATTCTGAAGACCGCCTCGATCGCCTGGGTCGCCTGGTCCGCCTGGTCTGCTCGCTGCGCTCGGTGCGCTTCAGGGCTTGCTCCCGTCACGTCCACCCATCAGAGCAGCCGCACCACAACGAGGCAAGCGCGACCGGTCAGCCCTCGGCGATCTCGCGGACCTCGGCGGTGATGGTCCAGTAGTCCTCGTGGGTCTGGAGGAACCGCTTGGTCCACTCCAGCGCCTCGGCCTTGTCCTTGGCCTGGACGATCGAGTAGCCGCCGATGACCTCCTTGCTCTCGGTGAAGGGCCCGTCGGTGTAGCTGAGCTTGCCGCCGGACCAGGTGACCCGGGTGCCCTCGGAGGTCGGGGTGAGCCCGGCGGTCTCCAGCATCACCCCGGCCTTGGTGATCTCCTCCAGCAGCGCGCCCATACGCTCCATGAGCTCGGGGCTGGGGCCCTCGGCGGGGGCGTTCTGCTCGTCGATGCGGATCAGTGTCATGAAGCGCGGCATGGTGACTCCTTGGTTCTGTTGGTTCTGCGGTTCTTTGGTTCCCCGCTCTCACCCTTGCGTCGAACGGGAGGCGGCCGGATCGACAGCCCCGGCAAAAAATCTTCGGGGAATTTCCGCACCGTGCGGCCGTGGGCGCCCAGGCGCACGATGGTAAGGACGTCGGCAGGGAAGTAGGGACGTCGGCAGGGAAGAGGATGAGTACCGGTCGCCCACCACCCCGTCATCCCCTACGCCGCACCCGCCAGGCGGTGCGCGGCGGCGGGAGCGAGCGCACCGATCGGATGCTGCGGACGCTGCTGCGCCGCCGCAAGGAGCCGCTGACCATCTCGGATGTCACGGTCGTCGACCGGCCGCGGCTGCGCCGGGCGGTCGCCGCGACGGCGGTCGGCAACATGATGGAGTGGTTCGACTTCGGCGTCTACGCGTATGTCGCGGTCACCCTCGGCAAGGTCTTCTTCCCGTCGAGCTCACCGGCGACCCAGGTGGTCTCCACGTTCGCCACCTTCGCGGTCGCGTTCCTGGTGCGCCCGCTGGGCGGGCTGGTCTTCGGGCCGCTGGGGGACCGTATCGGGCGGCGGCGGGTGCTCTCGACCACCATGATCATGATGGCGATCGGCACCTTCGCGGTGGGGCTGCTGCCCAGTTACGCGGCCATCGGCTTCGCGGCCCCGCTGCTGTTGCTGGCGTGCCGGGTGGTGCAGGGGTTTTCGACCGGGGGCGAGTACGCGGGGGCGACCACGTACATCGCGGAGTTCGCCCCGGACCGGCGCCGCGGCTTCCTGGGCAGCTGGCTGGACTTCGGGACGTTCGTCGGTTACTCGCTGGGGTCCGGGGTGGTCACGGTGCTGACCGCCGTGCTCGGCGAGCGGGGGATGGTGGACTGGGGCTGGCGGGTGCCGTTTCTGATCGCGGGGCCGCTCGGGCTGATCGGGCTGTACATGCGGCTGCGGCTGGAGGAGACCCCGGCGTTCCGGCGGGAGGCCGAGCGGGCGGCGGAGGCGGTCGGCGCCGGGCGCGGGGACGTGGATCCGGTGGAGGAGGCGCGCCAGTCCGGTAAGGGCAGGCTGAAGGAGATCTTCACCCGGCACTGGCAGGCCGTGCTGATCTGTATGGGGCTTGTGCTGCTCTACAACGTCACCAACTACATGGTGACGTCCTACCTGCCGACGTATATGACCTCCACCCTCGGCCAGGACGCCACCACGGCCCAGGTGCTGGTGCTCGCCACCATGATCCTCGTGGCGCTGACGATCACCGTGGTGGGCCGCTCCTCCGACCGCTGGGGGCGGCGGCCGATGTTCATGGCCGGCAGTGTGGCGATGATCGCGCTCGCGATTCCGGCGGTGCTGCTGATCCAGGCGGGCGGGATTCTGATGCCCGCGGTGGGCTGTGTGATCCTCGGGCTGCTGCTGGTGATCTTCGCGGGGACCAGCGCGGCCACGCTGCCCGCGCTGTTTCCGACCCGGCTGCGCTACGGCGCGCTGTCGATCTCGTTCAACATCTCGGTGTCGCTGTTCGGCGGCACCACCCCGCTGGTCGCCTCCTGGCTGGTCGCCACGACCGGTGACGACCTGGTGCCGGCGTACTACCTGATGGCCGCGGGCCTGATCGGGCTGGTCTCCGCGCACTTCCTGCACGAGACGGCGGGCAGGCCGCTGCGCGGCTCGGGGCCCATGGTGGAGACCGTCGAGGAGGCCCGGAGGCTGGTGGCGGTGAGCCGGGCCCGGGCCGGGCGGCGGGCGCGGGATGTGTGGATCAGGCTGCGTCACCCGTGGGCGGCGCAGCACTACCGGGACCACGGCGGGGGCGGGGACCACGGTGGGGGCGGTGGCGGGGAGCGGTGATCCGGTGACCGGGGCCGGGGGTGCGGCGTCCGGCAGGCGGTCATGATCAGTTCCCCACTCGCCAGAGGACCGTGGCCGCGATCACCATGATCAGGAACGAGGTGGTGAGCCAGGCCATCGTCCCCTTGCCCGGCTTCGTCGCCGGGTTTTGGACCCACCGGTAGTAGTCGCGGGTGATCCGGCTGCGTACAGGGGCGAGCATGACCGGCATGATGATCATGAGCGCCGTGTACTGGTAGCAAATGCTGGCCGGCGCATCACCCTGGGTGAGGCCGTTCCCTCCCACCGCGATGATGCCGACGACCGGCATCAAGAACTGCTTCATGCGGTACTGCGGGATCTCGATGATCCACTGCATGGCGACGAGGTTGAAGAGCGTGGCGCCCGCGGCGATCAGCATCCACGTGCTGGTGGACAGCGATAGGAACATATTTGGGGATCATTTCAGGCCGCGGCCTTGTGTGACGCTGCGTCGCGAGGGTTTGGCCTGAGCTTTACTCTCAGTGATCTGAGTCACCGTCGACCGCGGCGTGCGAGGTGCCGCCGCCCGGCGCACGATGGAAGTGCCTGCCGTCGAGTGCACCATGGAAGTACGGCACAGGAGGTACCGCCATGTTGGAAGTCAAGACGATCGAAAAGCCCGACGAGCGGCGTGACTTTCCCCGGGGCCATATCGAGGTCCTGCACCTGAGCGGTCTCGATTTCGCCGTGGGCACCTTCGAGCCCGGCTGGCGCTGGACGGAATCCGTCCGGGAGATAGCCGGGACGGACAGCTGCCAGGTGGGGCACCGCGGGATCGTGGCCCGGGGGCGGATGCGCATTCGGATGGACGACGGGGCGGAGTCCGAGATCGGACCCGGCGATGTCTTTGTCGTCTCCCCGGGGCATGAAGCGCGGGTGGTCGGTGACGAGGCCGTCGTGCTGTACGACGTCGCCGGCGAGATGGCCACCGAGTACGCGAAGGCGAAAGGTCCGAGCTGAGTGGCGATGGGGGACAGGGGCGGCGCCGGGTGAGGCCCGGCGGCGCCCCTCGTGCTCAGCCCCTCGTGCTCACGCTCTCGTGCTCACGCCCGGCCCAGCGCCCTGGTGAGCGTGATCTCGATCAGCACCCGGTCCGGGTTGGGGGCGGGGGTGCGCTCGTAGCGCTCGGCGTAGCGCCGCACCGCGTTGTCGATGAGCTCGGCCTCGGTGCGGATCACCGCCCGGCCCTCGAGCGTCGCCCACCGTTTTCCGGCGAACTGGCAGACGGCGACGGGTGCGCCGGAGGGGCCGGCCGCCTGGACATGGGCGACCTTGCGGCTGTGCTTGTTGGCGATGACCCGAGCGATTCCGGCCGCCGGGTCGTATGTGACACCGACGGGGACCACATGCGGCGTGCCGTCGGGGCGCGGTGTGGTCAGGGTGCACACATGGCGCTCGCGCCAGAAGGCGAGGTAGTCGGGGCCGGGGTCGCGGGGGTCGAGGGCCATGGTGGCCAATCTATCGGCCAGGGTGTTCCCTCTCTCGACTGGCCACACTTGAGTGGAATAGACTCAACTTTACGGATGTTGGGCACGGCAGGGATTGAGTACGAACTGAGTGCCACCAGCGCGATGAGGAGGAACACGGGGACGTGGACGCCGAGCTGACCAACAAGAGCCGGGCGGCGGTGAGCGCCGCCAATGACCGCGCCGTCTCCGCGGGGCACGCGGACCTGACGCCCGCGCATCTGCTGCTGGCCCTGCTGCAGGGCCAGGACAACGAGAACCTGATGGATCTGCTGGCCGCCGTGGACACCGACGCGGCCGTGGTGCGCGACGGCACCGAGCGGCTGCTGGCCGGGCTGGCGAGCGTGCGCGGGTCGACCGTCGCCCCGCCGCAGCCGAACCGCGAGCTGCTGGCGGTGCTCGCGGACGCCGGAAAGCGCGCCAAGGACCTGGGCGACGACTACGTCTCCACCGAGCATCTGCTGATCGGCATCGCCGCCAAGGGCGGCCGGGCCGGGGAGCTGCTGGCGGAGCAGGGGGCGGGCGCCAAGAAGCTGCTCGCCGCGTTCGAGAAGGCGAGGGGCGGACAGCGGGTGACCAACGCGGACCCGGAGGGCACGTACAAGGCCCTGGAGAAGTTCGGCACCGACTTCACCGCCGCCGCGCGCGACGGCAAGCTCGACCCGGTCATCGGCCGGGACCAGGAGATCCGCCGCGTCGTACAGGTGCTGTCGCGGCGCACCAAGAACAACCCGGTGCTGATCGGCGAGCCCGGCGTCGGCAAGACGGCCGTCGTCGAGGGCCTGGCGCAGCGGATCGTCAAGGGCGATGTGCCCGAGAGCCTGCGGAACAAGCGGCTGGTGGCGCTGGACCTGGGCGCGATGGTCGCGGGCGCCAAGTACCGCGGTGAGTTCGAGGAGCGGCTGAAGACCGTCCTGGCCGAGATCAAGTCAAGCGACGGCCAGATCATCACGTTCATCGACGAGCTGCACACCGTGGTCGGCGCGGGCGCCGGCGGCGATTCGGCGATGGACGCGGGCAACATGCTCAAGCCGATGCTCGCCCGCGGCGAGCTGCGCATGGTGGGCGCCACCACGCTCGACGAGTACCGCGAGCGGATCGAGAAGGACGCCGCGCTGGAGCGCCGCTTCCAGCAGGTGCTGGTCGCCGAGCCGACCGTCGAGGACTCCGTCGCCATCCTGCGCGGGCTCAAGGGGCGCTACGAGGCGCACCACAAGGTGCAGATCGCGGACGGCGCGCTGGTCGCCGCCGCGACCCTGTCCGACCGCTACATCACCTCCCGCTTCCTCCCCGACAAGGCCATCGACCTGGTCGACGAGGCGGCCTCCCGGCTGCGTATGGAGATCGACTCCTCGCCCGTCGAGATCGACGAGCTCCAGCGCTCGGTCGACCGGATGAAGATGGAGGAGATGGCGCTCGCCCGGGAGACCGACGAGGCCAGCAGGCAGCGGCTGGAGAAGCTGCGCCGCGACCTCGCCGACAAGGAGGAGGAGCTGCGCGGGCTGACCGCTCGCTGGGAGAAGGAGAAGCAGGGCCTCAACCGGGTCGGCGAGCTGAAGGAGAAGCTCGACGAGCTGCGCGGCCAGGCCGAGCGCGCCCAGCGTGACGGGGACTTCGACACCGCGTCCAAGCTGCTGTACGGGGAGATCCCCGCGCTCGAACGCGAGCTGGAGGAGGCATCCGAGGCCGAGGCCGAGGTCCAGGAGGGCCGCGGCACGATGGTCAAGGAAGAGGTCGGCCCCGACGATGTGGCCGATGTGGTCGCGTCCTGGACCGGCATCCCCGCTGGGCGGCTGCTGGAGGGCGAGACCCAGAAGCTGCTGCGCATGGAGGACGAGCTCGGCAAGCGGCTGATCGGCCAGCTCGAGGCCGTACGGGCGGTCTCCGACGCCGTACGCCGCACCCGGGCCGGAATCGCCGACCCGGACCGGCCGACCGGATCGTTCCTCTTCCTCGGCCCGACCGGCGTCGGCAAGACCGAGCTGGCCAAGGCGCTCGCCGACTTCCTCTTCGACGACGAGCGGGCCATGGTCCGCATCGACATGAGCGAGTACGGCGAGAAGCACAGCGTCGCCCGGCTGGTCGGCGCGCCCCCCGGCTACGTCGGCTACGAGGAGGGCGGCCAGCTGACCGAGGCGGTGCGCCGGCGGCCGTACAGCGTGGTGCTGCTCGACGAGGTCGAGAAGGCCCACCCCGAGGTCTTCGACGTGCTGCTCCAGGTCCTGGACGACGGGCGGCTCACGGACGGCCAGGGCCGGACCGTGGACTTCCGGAACACCATCCTGGTCCTCACCTCCAACCTCGGCAGCCAGTACCTGGTGGACCCGCTGCTCGGCGACGAGGAGAAGAAGCAGAGCGTGCTGGAGACCGTGCGGACCTCCTTCAAGCCGGAGTTCCTGAACCGGCTGGACGACCTGGTGGTCTTCACCGCGCTCAGTGGCCCCGAGCTGGCCCGCATCGCCGAGCTCCAGATCGACCGGCTCGCCGAGCGCCTGGCCGAGCGGCAGCTGAAGCTGGACGTCACCCCCGCCGCGCTGGCCTGGCTCGCGGAGGAGGGCAACGACCCGGCGTACGGGGCGCGGCCGCTGCGCCGGCTGATCCAGACGGCGATCGGTGACCGGCTCGCCAAGGAGATCCTGTCGGGCGAGGTCAGGGACGGCGACACGGTCCGGGTGGACCGGATCGGCGACGACCTGCTGGTGGGCCCGGCGCAGTAACAGTCCGCCCGCACTTGCACGTCGGGGGCGGGTGTGAGGGAGGATGGCGGTATCCAGACGAAGGGAAATCCACGGTGAGCATCGACCCGTCCTCGATTCCGAATTTCGGGGGCCAGCCCGAGCCGCAGGGTCCGACGGGCCCCGTGCTGCCCGACCAGGACCTGGTCAAGCAGCTGCTGGAGCAGATGGAGCTGAAGTACGTCGTCGACGAGGAGGGGGACCTCGCCGCGCCGTGGGAGCAGTTCCGCACCTACTTCATGTTCCGTGGTGAGGAGGAGCAGCAGGTCTTCTCGGTCCGGACCTTCTACGACCGGCCGCACGAGATCGACGAGAAGCCGCGACTGCTCGAAGCGATCGACGACTGGAACCGTCGTACGCTGTGGCCGAAGGTCTACAGCCACACCAACGACGACGGCACGGTCCGGCTGATCGGCGAGGCGCAGATGCTGATCGGCACCGGCGTCAGCCTGGAGCACTTTGTGTCCAGCACGGTCAGCTGGGTGCGGGCCTCGATCGAATTCGACAAGTGGTTGGTCGAGCAGCTGGGCCTGGAGGCCGATATCGAGTCCGACGGCGACGACAAGCCGGACGACGACGAGGCCTGACGGCCCGGCCCGAACCCGGCCCCGGGCCCTGCTGACGCCTGCCTACATCGGGATGCGGGCCACGGTCAGCAGATACGTCCCATAGACGAAGGAGAGCCCGGCCAGCGCGCCGCCGGTCAGCATGGCGGTGCGCGGCCGGGCTCTCGCCATGGCCACGGCCACCGGGAGCAGCAGCGGGAAGGCGGGCAGCAGGAAGCGCGGCTTGGAGGCGAAGTAGTTGCTGCCGCCGAGGGTGATGGTGACCAGCACCAGCGTGTAGATCAGCAGCGAGAGCGGCGGACGGTCGGCCGTGAGCAGCGCGAACAGCACCAGCGCGACACCCAGGATCACCAGCGCCACGAAGTACGCGAACGACGCCTTGCTGATCAGCAGGTGCCGGACGAACCGGAGGGCGTTCACCCCGAAGTCGAACCGGGACCCCCACTCGTCCTGGACGGCGAAGTAGCCGTGCCAGCTGCCGCGCCGGTAGCCCACCCAGGCCAGATAGCCGAGCCACCCCAGCGGCGAGAGCGCGGCGCCCGCCCACACCCGCCACGACGCTTGGCGTCCCAACACTTCGGCGGCGGCACAGCAGCAGACCGCCGCCACGACGGCGATGCCGTTGGGCCGGGACGCCCCGGCCAGCAGGGCCAGCGTCCCCGCCCACAGCCAGCGCCGGGTCAGGACCGCGTACAGCGACCAGGCGGCCAGCGCGGTCAGCAGCGGCTCGGTGTACGCCATGGACTGCACGATCGCGTGCGGCAGCAGCCCCCACAGCACCACCAGCGCCGCGCCCACGCGCCGCCCGTGCAGCCGCTCCCCGACGGCGTGGATCCCCCAGGCCGCCAGCCCCGCCGAAACCCAGGCGACCACGAGCCCGGCGGTCACCGCGGTGATGGGCAGGAAGGTGGTGAGGGTCCGCATGAGCATCGGGAACAGCGGAAAGAAGGCCATGTCGCTGAAGGTGACGCCGTGCTTGGCGGGGTCCGGCGGGAGGGTGCTGGTGTAGCCGTGCCGGACGATGCCCACGTACCAGACGCTGTCCCAGGAGTAGCCGAGCAGCGTACGCGGATGCTTGCCGACCCACCCGGCCCAGACCGCCAGGCACACCAGCCCGATCAGCCGGCCGGCGGCGTACAGCCCGAGCGCGGGCGCGGCCCGGCGCAGCGAGGCGCGCAGGCGGGTGGTGGCACTGAGCGGAACCGGGGGCGGCGCCGGGGGCTCCGGGACCCGTATGGGCGCGCTGGTGTCGGCGGACACGGGGCACCTCCGGAGGGGGTACACGCGGCTGTCGCGTGCCGAGCCCCGGGAATGCGGCGGGGCCCGGCACACCACGACCATGCGCGACGCCGCGCCCGCCCGCGACCGGGGTGACCCGTACGGGGGGCTGGGGCCGGCTCAGCCCGCGAGGCTCTTGAGGCGGGTCGCCGCCTCTTCGAGGACGCTCTCGCGCTTGCAGAACGCGAAGCGGACGAAGGGGGCGCCCTGGTCCTGGTGGTCGTAGAAGACGGCGTTGGGGATCGCCACGACGCCGCAGCGCTCGGGGAGGGCGCGGCAGAAGGCGAAGCCGTCGGTCTCGCCGAGGGGGCGGATATCGGTGGTGATGAAGTACGTGCCGGAGGGGCGGAAGACCGTGAAGCCCGCGTCGGCGAGGCCGCCGGCCAGCAGATCGCGCTTGGCCAGCAGGTCCGCGCGGATGGTGTGGAAGTAGCTGTCGGACAGGCGCAGCGCCTCGGCGACCGCGTACTGGAAGGGGCCGGAGGAGACGTAGGTGAGGAACTGCTTGGCGGAGCGTACGGCCGCGACCAGCTCCGCCGATCCGGTCACCCAGCCGACCTTCCACCCCGTGAAGGAGAAGGTCTTGCCCGCCGAGCTGATGGTGACGGTGCGCTCGCGCATACCGGGGAAGGAGGCGAGCGGGGTGTGCTCGGCACCGAAGACCAGGTGCTCGTAGACCTCGTCCGTCACCACCAGCAGATCCCGCTCGGTGGCGAGCTCGGCGACGGCGGCCAGCTCCTCGCGGGTGAGGACGGTGCCGGTGGGGTTGTGGGGGGTGTTGAGGAGGATGAGCCGGGTGCGGTCGGTGACCGCGGCGCGCAGCTCGTCCAGGTCGAGCCGGAAGGCGTCACCGTCGGGGCGGAGGGTGACCGGGACGCGGCTGCCGCCCGCCATCGCGATGCACGCGGCGTACGAGTCGTAGTACGGCTCCAGGGCGATCACCTCGTCGCCCGGCTCCAGCAGCGCGAGCAGCGAGGCGGCGATGGCCTCGGTCGCGCCCGCGGTGACCAGCACCTCGCGGTCCGGGTCGTACGACAGTCCGTACCACCGCCGCTGATGCTCGGCGACGGCGGTGCGCAGCTCGGGGATGCCGGGACCCGGCGGGTACTGGTTGCCGCGGCCGTCGCGCAGCGCGCGGACCGCCGCCTCGCGCACCTCTTCGGGGCCGTCGCTGTCGGGGAAGCCCTGGCCGAGGTTGATCGAGCCGGTCTCCACGGCGAGCGCCGACATCTCCGCGAAGATCGTGGTGCCGAATTCGGCCAGGCGGCGGTTGAGCAGCGGTCGTCCCATGGGGGCCATCCTCCGCCCAACCTCTGGACTTCCTCAACTCCGCTTTGACCCCTCAGGGGCCCGGGCATCGTTCTTAACAGGTACGGACCGGTACCTCGCTACGGGGGAAACGGAAGGGAGCGTGAGGTCCGATGACCTTCATGGTCGTGCTGGTCGTGGTGGCGTTCGCCGTCGCGGCGCTGGCCGCGCTCGGCACCGCGCGGACCCGGCGGGCCAGGGCCTGGGGCACTTCCGCGTACGGCGGCAGGTCCCATGGCAGCTGGTGGGCCGGCTCCGACGGGTTCGGGGGACACAGTCACGGGGGACACGGGGGACACGGGGGAGGACATCACCACTCGTGCGGTGGCAGCGGGTCGTCGTGTGGGGGCGGCTCGTCTTGCGGCGGCGGCGGAGGTGGTGGCTGCGGAGGGGGCAGCTGACTCACGGGGGGTCGGCTTCTCCATCCGCCCCGTGCGCCCGGCGTGCCAAGGCACGCCGGGCGCACGGCTGTTGAGCGCCAGTGCCTATTGAACACATGAACTGATAGGCGCCCGCAGGGGTGGAAACCTGGCGAAGATGGGTAAAAACGATGTGGCGCGCGCTCATTCCATGATTCCGTATACCACCGACCCTACGGACCCCGTGTGAGCCCGAGTCGGCGCATCCGAACGCGCCCGGCTCACGGCGGGGCGGGCCGGCCCATCTCTTCCCCCTGCGCTGTTTGCGGAGCCGACCCATGCTCACGACCCTCAAGACTGCCTACACCGACACCCGCGCCGACGACCTCGCCTGGTCCCTGGGGCGGGAGCCGCTCCCGGCCCTGGCCGTGCTCGATCTGCGACTGCGCGAGTTCTCCGTACAGTTGAGGCTGCTCGGGGCCTCCCATCAGGTCCTCATGGAGGGCGAGGAGGGCTCCTGTTCGGAGACCGTGGCCTGTATGTCGGGGAACAGCACCCCGCTGCCGATGGGCGTCTCCACGGTCGTCGACGGCCGCGAGTACGAATTCGCGGCGCGCGTCGAGGAACTGTCGCGCGGTTCGTTCGCGGGGCGCGCGCAGGAACTGCTCGCGCTGGTGGCGGACCATCCACACGGGCTGGCCGGCACCTTCCCCGGCAGTCCGCACGCGTTCACGGCGATGGTCGCGCAGTGCCGCGAAGGGGCGCTGAGCTGGCGGACCTGGCACGCCTATCCGCAGGAGGGGCGGCTGGTGGCGACGCGTACATGTGTGGGGGCGCGGGTGGCGGCGGCGCTGTGAAGTCCCCTTCCGGGAGTGGGGCTAGGCACGGATGAGCGGCGGGCAATGCATCCGTGTGGGTGACGGGGCATGGGCGATATGTAACGTAGCGTGCCCTTCGTGATCGATTCGCCGGTGCCCGCCGCCCCGAGTTCCGCGCCGAGTGCCGACGGGAGTGCCGCAACGAGTTCCGCGCCGAGCGACACCCCGGGCGCTGCGCCGAGTTCCGCGCCGGGCGCGCCGTCTCTCGCCGAGCCGGAGCGCCCGGCGCGGCTGCCCGTCCCGGCCGGGCTCGGCCGCTTCGTCGTGCTCGGCACCGTCTTCGTCTGCGCCGCGTGCGGGCTCGTCTACGAGCTCGAACTGGTCGCCCTCGCCTCCTATCTGATGGGCGATTCGGTCACCCAGGCGTCCGTCGTGCTGTCGGTCATGGTCTTCGCCATGGGCCTCGGCTCGCTGCTGGCCAAGCGGCTGCGCTGCCGCGCCGCGGTCGGCTTCGGCGCGGTCGAGGCGGTGCTCGCGCTGGTCGGCGGCTGCTCGGCGATGGCGCTGTACGCGTGCTTCGTATGGTCCGGGCAGTCGCGCACCGCGCTCGTCGGCTTCTCGCTGGCGATCGGGGTGCTGATCGGCGCCGAGGTGCCGCTGCTGATGACCCTCATCCAGCGGGTGCGGCGGCAGGACGCGGGCGGCGCGGTCGCCGATCTGTTCGCGGCGGACTATGTGGGCGCGCTGGTCGGCGGGCTGGCGTTCCCGTTCCTGCTGCTGCCCGCGCTCGGCCAGCTGACCGGTGCGCTGGTGACCGGCGCGGTCAACGCGGTCGCGGGCGGGGCGCTGGTGCTGTGGCTGTTCCGCCGCGATCTGAGCGTGCGGGCGCGGTGGACGCTGGTCGTGACCAATGTGGTGGTGCTCGCCCTGCTGGCCGCCGCCGCGGCGCTGACCCCCGCCTTCGAGCGGGCCGCCCGGCGGGCCGTGTACGGGCCGGACATACGGGTCGCCGTACGGACCGGCGTCCAGGAGATCGTGCTGACCGGCGGCGGGGCGGACGGGCGGCCGCTGTCCCTCTTCCTCGACGGCCGGCTGCGGGTGAGCGGGCGCGATGAGCTCCGCTACCACGAGGCGCTGGTCCACCCCGCGATGGCCGGACCGCACCGGCGCGTGCTGGTGCTGGGCGGCGGCGACGGACTCGCGGTGCGCGAGGTCCTGCGGTACGGCGGGGTCGGCTCGGTCACCGTGGTCGAAATCGACGCCGAGGTGGTGCGGCTGGCCCGCACCGACCCCGGGCTGACCGCCCTGAACGCGCACGCCTACCGCGACCCGAGGGTGCAAGTGGTCACCGCCGACGCGTTCGACTGGCTGCGCCGGGCGGACGGCGGGGGCCGTGCGTACGACTCGGCAGGCGGGCCCGCCTCGCGTACGCCCGGTGCGTACGACGTGGTGGTCTGCGATCTGCCCGACCCCGGCATCACGCCCAGTACCAAGCTCTACTCCCAGGAGTTCTACGGGCTGGTGGAGCGCGCGCTGGCGCCCGGCGGACGGCTCGCGGTGCACGCGGGAACGCTGAGCGCGCGCCCGCGGGCGTACTGGACGGTCGAGGCGACGGTGCGCGCGGTCGGCCTGCGGACCGCGCCGTACACGGTCGGCAGGCAGCCGCCGGGCTCCTCCGGCGGGCCGGACCGCACCCCGGACCGCGCCCCGGGCGGGGCCGCCGCGGCGCCGCAGGACTGGGGCTTCGTCCTGGCCGGGCGCGCCCCCGTACGGCTGGGCCTGCCAGGCCACGGCCCGCGCCCGCGGTCCCTCACGCCGGGCGCGCTGCGCGCGGGCGGGCGGGAGGCGGCGCGGCAGCGGGAGCCGGGGCTGCCCGCCTCGACGCTGACGCACCCCCGGTACACGCCATGACCGCACCGGGCACGCCATGACGGCGCCGCACACGCCATGACGGCACCGGCGCACTCGCCGTATCGCATATCGCCGGGTCGCGGGGAATTCATGGGCGCACGCGGGGAAAGTCGCGGCGGAACGGGTCTCACGGGAGGCGCGATGGGTAGTGTCTTGAGCTATGGAGCATGAGGTGTTCGTTCCGCTTCCCGTCGACACCGTCCGGCTGGCGCTCACGGAGTCGGACCGCGTCGCCCGCTGCGTTCCCGGGCTCCAGCAGGACGCCGACGCGGCGGCCGGTCCGCTCGCCGGGCGGCTCCGGGTGCGGATCGGCGGCTCGACCATCACCTACCGCGGCTCGCTGCGGATCGCCGAGCGCGGCGCCGGCTTCGAGGTGGCGGGCGAGGGGACGGAGGCGCGCGGCAGCGGCTCGGTGAAGCTCGCGCTGACCGTGGTGCCCAGGGCCGTGTCCGGCGGGACCGCGCTGGTCTGCTCCGGGACGGTGCGCAGCGAGGGGCGGCTGGCGGAGTTCGATGAGCAGGCGGCCGTCATGGTCGCCCGGCGGCTGCTGGACCGCTTCGGCGCGGCGCTGGCCACCGGCCTGGAGAAGGAGCCGGTCGCCACGCCCGACGATGTCGAGGACGTCGAGGTTGTCGAGGACACCGATACGGCCGACGACGGGGTCGCCGTGGACGACGTCGGGGACCTCGACGACATCGACGATCTTGACGATGCCGAGGACGTGGCCGAGGTCGGCGACCTCAGTGAGCTGAGCGAGCTCGAAGAGCTGGGCGAGCTCGACGACGAGCCCCCCGCCGAGGCCGCGCATGCGCGCCGCACCATGATCGGCCGCAGCACGGAGGAGGTCGACCACGCCCCGCCGCGCGGCCGCTACGCCCCCGTACCCGCGCCCCAGACCGTGTCCTCCGGTATCGCGCTGCGCTGGGCCGCGCCCGCCGCCGCGGTGGTGCTCGCCTCCGCCGTCGTGGTCAGCCGGATGCTGCGCCGCAGAAAGTGACCGCTGTAGAAAGTGACCGCGGCAGAAGGCTCGGAGAAGGTGAGCGAGGCGCGCGCGGGCGCATAAGGTCGGGGCGTGACCACCGAAGAGAGAACGGATACCCGCGGCGTACGGCTGAGCGCCGGGGATGTCGAGCTGACCGTCGCCCCCGACAACGGCTGCCGCGTCGCCTCGCTGCGCATCGACGGTACGGAGCTGCTGCGGCAGGGCCCGAGGTTCGGATCGTTCCCGATGGTGCCCTGGTGCGGCCGGGTCGAGCTCGGGCGGTTCCGCAACGGCGGCCGTAGCCATCAACTGCCCGTGAACGCGCCCCCGCACGCGATCCACGGCACCGGGCGGGAGGTCGCCTGGCGCACGATCAGCGCCGACACCACCGCCGCGGCCTTCGCCTACGACCTCGCCGACCCCTGGCCGTACAGCGGCCGGGTCAGCCAGACCTTCCAGCTGACCCCGGACTCGCTGACCACCACGATGAGCGTGGAGACCGAGGGCGACTCCTTCCCGGCGCAGGCGGGCTGGCACCCGTGGTTCCTGCGTGATCTCGGTGAAGAGGCTGCTGACGGCGCCGGCGGCGGCGAGGCGGAGATCTCCTTCCAGCCCGAGTGGCAGGAGGAGCGCGGCGAGAACCATCTGCCCACCGGCCGCCGGATCGAGCCCCGACCCGGGCCCTGGGACGACTGCTTCGGCATGCCGGACGGCGTGGACGTGACGCTCACCTGGCCGGGGCGGCTGGAGCTGAAGGTGACCAGCCGCAGCGAGTGGGTCGTGGTCTACGACGAGCAGGCGGAGGCCGTCTGCGTGGAGCCGCAGTCCGGCCCGCCCAACGGTCTGAACACGCTGCCGCGCCTCGTCACCCCCATCGACCCGCTGGAGATGTCCATGACCTGGAGCTGGCGGCGGCTCGCCTGAGTCCCGCCGCGGGGCAGCGTCTAGGCTCAGGTGCATGAGCGATGCGCGTGACGCCCTGCTGCAGCAGATCAAGGACAAGGCCGTGGTCCACGGCAAGGTGACCCTCTCCTCCGGGCTTGAGGCCGACTACTACATCGACCTGCGCCGGATCACCCTGGACTCCGAGGCGGCGCCGCTGGTCGGCCAGGTCATGCTCGACACCACGGCCGACCTGGAGTACGACGCGGTGGGCGGGCTCACCCTCGGCGCCGACCCGGTGGCCACGTCCATGCTGCATATCGCCGCCGCGCGGGGCCGCAAGCTCGACGCCTTCGTCGTACGCAAGGCCCAGAAGACCCACGGTATGCAGCGGCGTATCGAGGGCCCGGACATCAAGGGCCGCCGGGTGCTGGTGGTCGAGGACACCTCCACCACCGGCGGCTCCCCGCTGACCGCCGTCGAGGCGGCGCGCGAGGCGGGTGCGGAGGTGGTAGCGGTGGCGACGATCGTCGAGCGCGGGGCCGCGCCGGCGATCGCGGAGGCGGGGCTGCGGTACGTACCGGCGTACTCGCTGGCCGACCTCGACCTGGGCTGAGATGACCGAGGGTGGTGGTTTCACGTGAAACCACCACCCTCCGTCCGAGTCATCCCACCGTGCGCCGTGTGGAGCAATCCGCAGAGTCTGGGAGGATGGCCACGACGGCGACGTCGCCCCCACATCCCTTAGGTCAGGGCCAAGAAACAACACCCCGCAGATCACAAGGAGCGGACAGATGCCCATCGCATCCCCCGAGATCTACAACGAGATGCTCGACCGGGCGAAGGCAGGCAAGTTCGCCTACCCGGCGATCAACGTGACCTCCACGCAGACTCTGCACGCCGCGCTCCGCGGCTTCGCCGAGGCGGAGAGCGACGGCATCGTCCAGATCTCCACCGGTGGTGCGGAGTTCCTGGGCGGTCAGTACAGCAAGGACATGGTGTCCGGTGCGGTCGCCCTTGCCGAGTTCGCGCAAGTCGTCGCCAAGAAGTACCCGGTCAACATCGCCCTGCACACCGACCACTGCCCCAAGGACAAGCTCGACGGGTATGTGCGCCCGCTGATCGCGATCTCCCAGGAGCGCGTCGCCGCCGGGCAGAACCCGCTCTTCCAGTCCCACATGTGGGACGGCTCCGCGGAGAAGCTCGACGAGAACCTTCGGATCGCGCAGGAGCTGCTGGCCGAGGCGGTCAAGGCCAAGATCATCCTCGAGGTCGAGATCACCCCGACCGGCGGCGAGGAGGACGGCGTCAGCCACGAGATCAACGACGAGCTGTACACCACCATCTCCGATGTCGAGCGGACCGCCGAGGCGCTCGGCCTGGGCGAGAAGGGTCGCTACCTGCTGGCCGCCTCCTTCGGCAACGTCCACGGCGTCTACAAGCCCGGCAACGTCGTACTGCGCCCCGAGCTGCTGCGCGACCTGCAGGACGGCGTGGCGGCGAAGCACGGCAAGACCGACCCGTTCGACTTCGTCTTCCACGGCGGCTCCGGCTCCACGGAGGACGAGATCCGTACCGCGCTGGAGAACGGCGTGGTGAAGATGAACCTCGACACCGACACGCAGTACGCCTTCACCCGCCCGATCGCGGACCACATGTTCCGCAACTACGACGGTGTGCTGAAGGTCGACGGCGAGGTCGGCGACAAGAAGACGTACGACCCGCGCAGCTGGGGCAAGCTGGCCGAGAAGGGCATGGCCGCCCGCGTCACCAAGGCCTGCGCTGACCTGCGCTCCACGGGCACCAAGCTGAAGTAGCGCACGCGGCGCTTCTCCGGGCCCGGCACCCCACGGTGGGTGCCGGGCCCGCTGGTTTTTTCCCTCCGCTGGCTTTTCCCGCTGCCGAGGTGGCGGGGAGGGGCGGGGGCGGGGAGGATCCAGATATGGGTGACTCCGGGCCGGGGCCCGGCCCACGGCGTGAGCATCGCGCTCCGCCCCCCGCGCCGGCGGTGGCGGGCGGGGCCGGGGGCGCGGGCACGATGCGCGTGTCCTCGCCGGTGGGGCACTGGGTCCTGCTGACCACCGTGCTCGGGTCGTCGATGGCGCTGCTCGACAGCACCGTCGTCAATGTCGCGCTGCCGCATATCGGCCTCGACCTGAACGCCGATCTCCCCGTCCTGCAGTGGACCATCAACGCCTACATGCTCACCCTCGCCGGGCTGATCCTGCTGGGCGGTGCGCTGGGGGACCGGTTCGGGCGGCGGCGGGTCTTCGTCATCGGTGTGGTGTGGTTCTCCGTGGCCTCGCTGCTGTGCGGGCTGGCGCCCAGCGCCGGAATGCTCATCGCCTCCCGCGCCCTTCAGGGCATCGGCGGGGCGCTGCTCACACCGGGGTCCCTGGCGCTGATCCAGGCCACCTTCCACCCCGACGACCGCGCGCGGGCGGTCGGCCTGTGGTCCGGATTCGGCGGGGTCGGGGCGGCGATCGGGCCGTTCGTCGGCGGCTGGCTGGTGGACGGACCCGGCTGGCGCTGGGTGTTCTTCCTCAATGTGCCGCTGGCGGCGGTGTGTGTGCCGGTCGCCCTGCGCCATGTGCCCGAGTCCCGCGATCCGCGCGCGCACGGGCGGTTCGACGTCCTGGGGGCCGCGCTGGGCGCGCTCGCGCTCGCCGGGGTGACGTACGCCCTGATCGCCGCGCCCGTCCAGGGCGTCTCGCCCGCCGTGATCGTCCCGGCCGTCCTGGGGGTGCTGCTGGGCGTGGCCTTCGTGTACGTGGAGCGGCGGCGGCCGGACCCGATGCTGCCGCTCGACATCTTCGCCTCCCACCAGTTCACCGCCGTCAACGCGGTGACCCTGTGCGTGTACGCGGCGTTCAGCGGCTTCTTCTTCCTGTCCGTGCTCCAGCTCCAGGTGGTCGTCGGCTACTCCGCGCTCGCCGCGGGCACCGCGCTGCTGCCGACCACCGTGCTGATGCTGCTGCTGTCCGCGCGCTCCGGCGAGCTGGGGCGGCGTATCGGGCCGCGTATCCCGCTGACCGTCGGCCCGCTGCTGGCCGCGGCCGGGATGCTGCTGATGACGCGGGTCGGGGTGGGGGCGGTCTACTGGCGCGATGTGCTGCCCGCGCTGCTGGTGCTCGGCCTGGGCATGGTCGCCCTGGTCGCCCCGCTCACCGCGACCGTACTGGCCTCGGTGGAGGTCGAACGCGCGGGCCTGGCCAGCGGCATCAACAACGCGGCGGCGCGGGCGGCGGGCCTGATCGCGGTGGCGGCGCTGCCGCTGCTGGCCGGTATGGGGCCGGAGGCCTACCGTTCGGCGGCCCGGTTCTCGGAGACGTTCGGGCGCGCGATGCCGATCTGTGCCGGGGTGCTGGTCGTGGGCGCCATCATCGCCTGGTGCACGGTCCGGTCGGATGTGCTGGAGCAGGCGCCTCCCGAGGCCGCCGCCCCGCCCGCCGGTGCGCCGGCGGCGGAGAAGGCGGCGGAGGTTATGGGGGAAGCCGCGGCGGAGAAGGCCGCCGTGCCGCGGCGGCCGTGCCGCCCCGAGTGCGCGTACCACTGCGGCGTCGGTGCCCCGCCACTGGACCCCGGCGACCTGGGCAGCCGCCCCCGCGACCCGGGCCGCTGACCCGCCGAGCGGGTGTTCCGGACGCGCCCCGCCCGGCCGCGGACCAGGCAGACTGGGGGCATGGCCATTCATGAGAACCTGCTCGGGGGACCGCCCCCGACCCAGCTGCCCGATGACCCCGAGCCGCGTGAGCTGCTTGCCTCCGGTGCCGCTCCGACCGAGGTCGCGGCGAAGTACCCGGCCTCCTCCCTCGCCTGGGCGCAGCTCGCCGACGAGGCGTTCGAGGCCGGACGCGTGGTGGAGTCGTACGCGTACGCGCGTACCGGATACCACCGTGGGCTGGACGCGCTGCGGCGCAACGGCTGGAAGGGGCATGGGCCCGTGCCCTTCGAGCACGAGCCCAATCGCGGTTTTCTGCGTGCCCTGCACGCGCTGGCCCGCGCCGCCCAGGCGATCGGCGAGCAGGAGGAGTACGAGCGCTGCTCGACGTTCCTGCGGGAGAGCTCCCCGACGGCGGCGGACACCCTTTCCTGAGGTCCTGAAGTCCTGAGGCCCTGAAGTCCTGAGGTCCTGAGGCCTGGCCGACAGCGCACTTGCGGATGGGTGCGCATGACACGCATGATGCGCTCGGGGCCCGCCCAGGGCGGGTCCCGAGGGGACCGGGGCTCCGATGCCGAGTACGAGGGGCGGACCGCTACCCGGTAGCAGCATTCTCAGGAGACGGCGATGTCGCATCAGCCTGCCCCGCACGAAGCCGAGCCGGACACCCCGAATCTCGACTTCCAAGGCACGACCCCATACGAGGACTACGTCCAGGCGTCCGTGCTCACCCACCTCCAGCACCCGCTCTCCGACGACCCCGGAGAGATGGTTTTCCTGGTCACCACCCAGGTCATGGAGCTGTGGTTCACCGTGATCGTCCACGAGTGGCACACCGCCGCGCAGGCGCTGCGCGAGGACGATCTGCCCACCGCGCTGGCCGCGCTCAAGCGCTCCACGTACGAGCTCGAATCGCTCAACGCGTCGTGGAAGCCGCTCGCGCACCTCACACCCGGCCAGTTCAACTCCTACCGCTCCGCGCTCGGCGAGGGCTCCGGCTTCCAGTCCGCGATGTACCGGCGGATGGAGTTTCTGCTGGGCGAGAAGTCCGCGTCGATGCTCGTCCCGCACCGGGGCGCGCCGCGCGTGCACGCGGAGCTGGAGAAGGCCCTGACCGAGCCCAGCCTCTACGACGAGGTGCTGGGCTATCTCGCCCGCCAGGGCTTCGCGGTCCCCGACTCCGTGCTGGACCGCGATCCCACGCGGCGGTACGAGCCGGACGGCGCGGTCGAGCGGGTGTGGCAGGAGATCTACTCCGGCCCGGACGACACGGCGGCGGCCCGGCTGGGCGAGGCGCTGACCGAGGTCGCCGAGCTGGTGTGGCGCTGGCGTAACGACCATCTCGTCGCGACCCGGCGGGCCATGGGGGCCAAGGCCGGTACGGGGGGCTCGGCGGGGGTCGCCTGGCTGGAGAAGCGGGCGACGAAGAACGTCTTCCCCGAGCTGTGGACGGCGCGCAGCCATGTCTGAGCCGAACGCGTCCGCCACCGCCTCCCTGGCCGAGGAGGCGGCGAAGCTGGACGCCGCCGACGAGCTGCGCGCCAAGCGCGCCGACTTCGTCCTCGACGACACGATCTACCTCGACGGCAACTCGCTCGGCGCCCTGCCGGCCGCCGTCCCCGCCCGGCTGGCCGATGTCGTGGCCCGAGAGTGGGGGCAGCTGCGCATCCGCTCCTGGGAGGAGAGCGGCTGGTGGACCGCGCCGGAGCGGATCGGCGACCGCGTCGGGCGGATCGTCGGCGCCGCACCCGGGCAGGTGGTGGTCGGCGATTCGACCAGCGTCAATGTCTTCAAGGCCCTCGTCGGCGGCGTACGGATCGTCCAGGGGCGGCCGGCGGGGCGCGATGCCGGCGATGCGGTCCGGGACGAAATTCTCGTCGACGAGTCCACCTTTCCCACCGACGGCTATATCGCCGAGTCCGCCGCCCGGCTGACCGGCTGCACCCTGCGGCCCGTACCCGCCCCCGAGATGGCCGCCGCCGTCGGCCCGCGCACCGCCGTCGCGCTCGTCAACCACGTCGACTACCGCACCGGCCGCCTCCACGACCTGCCCGGCACCACGGCGGCCGGGCACGCCGCGGGCGCCCTCGTCGTCTGGGACCTGTGCCACAGCGCGGGCGCGCTGCCGGTCGGGCTCGATGCGCACGGGGTCGACCTCGCGGTCGGCTGTACGTACAAGTACCTCAACGGCGGGCCCGGTTCGCCCGCCTATCTGTACGTCGCGCACGAACACCAGCCCCGCTTCGACTCCCCGCTTCCCGGCTGGAACTCCCACGCCGACCCGTTCGGCATGGCGCCCGCGTACACCCCGGCCGACGGCGCCGTCCGCGGCCGGGTCGGCACCCCCGACATCCTGTCCATGCTCGCGCTGGAGGCCGCGCTGGACGTCTGGGACGGCGTCTCGACGGCCGCCGTACGGGCCAAAAGCCTCGCCCTGACGGACTTCTTCCTGCGCTGCGTCGAGGCATACGTCCCGGCGGGGCGCGTCGAGTCCGTCACCCCCGCCGCGCATGAGCGGCGCGGCAGTCAGATCGCGCTGCGCTGCGCCGATGCGGGCGAGGTGATGGCCGAGCTCATCCGCCGCGGCGTCGTGGGCGACTTCCGCCGCCCCGACGTGCTGCGCTTCGGCTTCACCCCGCTCTACACGGGCTTCGCCGATACGGAGCGCGCGGCGCGCGTGCTGGCCGCGGTGCTGGCGGGCGAGCCGGGTGCGCCGGGCGGGGTGGCCTAGCCGTGTCGCGCCGCCGCGACGCCTGGCCGCGCGTGGGGCACCACACGGTGTGGCCGGACGCGCGGATGGCTGGCCGGGCTGGCCGGGCCGATCAGGCCGACCCGGTCGATCAGGCTGACCGGGTCGGCCAAGCTGATCGGGCTGCCCAGGCATCCTCGGCCGCCCCCGCCGACCAAGCCGGCCCGGCGGCGTCCGCCGAGACCGAGACCGAGACCGAGGCCGAGGAGGCGTCCCTCTTCGGCCTCGCGCCCGTGTCCCCCGACCGCGTCGCGGCGTACGGCGACCACCGCGACCAGGTGGTCGACTTCTATCTGCCCGAGGCGGAGACGGCGGCGGCGGGCGCTGCCGGAGCGCCCGCCCCGCTGGTGCTGCTGTTCCACGGCGGCGCCTGGCGCGCCCCGTACGACCGGCGCCACCTCTCGCCGTTCGCCGCGTATCTGGCGGGGCGCGGGTTCGTGGTGGCGTCGGTGGAGTACCGCCGGGGTGGCCCGGACGGGGGAGACGGCTCCCCGCCGCGGGCCGGGCGGTGGCCGGAGACGCTGGACGACATCGCGGCCGCCGTGGACACCGTGCCCGGGCTCGCGCGGGGTCTGGCGCTGCCCGTGGACCTGGCGCGCGTGGTGCTCGTCGGGCACTCGGCGGGCGGGCATGCCGCGCTGTGGGCCGCGGCCCGCCATGTCCTGCCGCCGGACTGCCCCTGGCATCTCCCCTCGCCTCCCCCCGTATGCGGCGTGGTCGCCCTCGCCCCCATCGCGGACTTCACCACCGCCCGCGAGCTGCGGGTGTGCTCCGACGCCGTCAGCCAGTTCCTCGACCTCGACATCCCCGGCAACCAGGCCCACCACCAGGACCGGCTGCCGCTCGCCGACCCCGCCGCGCTGCTCCCCACCGCCGTCCCCACCGCCATCGTGCAGGGCGCCACCGACATCGACGTCCCGCCGCAGGTGGCGTACGCGTTCACGGAGACCGCGCGGCGCGCCGGCCAGCCGGTCCGGGCGGTGCGCCTCGCCTCCACCGGGCACTTCCCGCTGATCGACCCCACGGCGGCCGCCGTACGCACGGTCGCCGACGAGATCGCCCACGTCGCCCGTAACACCCGTAACACCCGCCGCTGAGGCGATTGGAAAAGGAAGTAGCGTCCCGGCATGAGCAGCAGCGCAGCCCCCGCCCCCGCCTTCGACCCCTGGCAGCCCTCCTTCGTCGCCGACCCCTACCCGGCGTACGCGGTGCTGCGCGAGCGTGGCCGCGCGCACTATTACGCCCCCTCCCGGCAGTGGCTGATCCCGCGCCACGAGGACGTCCGGGCCCTGCTGCGGGACCGCCGCCTCGGCCGTACCTATCTGCACCGTTTCAGCCACGAGGAGTTCGGCCGCACCGCCCCGCCGCCCGAGCACGAGCCGTTCCATACGCTCAACGGCCACGGGATGCTGGACCTGGAGCCGCCGGACCACACCCGGCTGCGCCGTCTGGTGTCCAAGGCGTTCACGCCGCGTACGGTCGAGCGGTTGGCGCCGGTCGTCGAGCGGCTGGCGGACGAGCTGGTGGAGGCGTTCGTCGCGGAGGGCGGCGGCGATCTTGTCCACGCGGTCGCCGAGCCCCTGCCGGTGGCCGTCATCGCCGAGATGCTGGGCATTCCGCCGGAGGACCGCGCGCAGTTGCGCCCCTGGTCGGCGGATATCTGCGGGATGTTCGAGCTGAACCCGAGCGACGAGGCCGCGCGGCGCGCGGTCCGTGCCTCCGTCGAGTTCTCGGCGTATCTGCGTGAGCTGATCGCCGCCCGCCGCCGGGCCCCGGGGGAGGATCTGATCAGCGGGCTCGTCGCGGCGTACGACGAGGGGGACCGCCTCACCGAGCAGGAGATGATCTCCACCTGTGTGCTGCTGCTGAACGCCGGTCACGAGGCCACGGTCAACTCCACGGGCAACGGCTGGCTGGCCCTCTTCCGCCACCCCGATCAGCTCGCGCTGCTGCGCTCCGCCCCCGGTGCGCTGCTGCCCACCGCCGTCGACGAGCTGCTGCGCTACGACACGCCGCTGCAACTGTTCGAGCGGTGGGTGCTGGACGATATCGAGGTCGGCGGGACGGTCATCCCGCGCGGCAGTGAGGTGGCGCTCCTCTTCGGTTCGGCCAACCGGGATCCGGAGCGCTTCCCCGACCCCGACCGGCTGGATCTGTCCCGTACGGACAACGCCCACTTCACCTTCGGCGGCGGCATCCACTACTGCCTGGGCGCGCCCCTGGCCCGCCTCGAACTGGCCGCGTCCTTCGGCGCGCTGCTGCGCAGAGCGCCCGGGCTGCGGCTGGTCGCGGAGCCGCGGTGGAATCCCGGGTTTGTCATCCGGGGGCTGCGGGAGCTGCTGGTCGAGGTCTGAACTCGCAGAAGTCTGAACCCGCAAACTCTCAAACCCCCAAACGGTAGAACCCTCGTCGTCGTCCACAGGCTGTGGACGACGACGAGGGTTCTGTCGGTCAGGGATTCGTCAGCTGGTCATGTCCCGCCGCCGCAGCCCCCACAGCCCCGCGGCAGTCAGCACGGCCGACAGCAGGAGCAGCACGACGAAGGGCGTCGCCGAGACGCTTTCCCCCGGGAGATTCGGCAGATGGCCGAAGGGGGAGAGGTCCAGGACGCCCTGCGGCACCTCGAGCGCGGGGCCGAGCCAGCCGAGGGCGACGACCGCGCCGACCACGCCCCAGCCGACGGGAATCGTGTACGAGGGCAGCAGGCCGAACAGGAACACCAGCACGCTGGTGACCACCCACACCGCCGGGAGCTGGGCGAGCGAGGCGCCCAGGACGCGCGGCAGCTGGCCGCCCAGGTCGTCGGCCGCGGCCCCGTAGACCAGGCCCATCGCGAGGCCGCCGACGGCCAGGACGAGGACCGGGCCGAGGTAGGCGATGACGAGGTGGCTCGCGGCCCACCGCAGCCGGCCGACGGCGTTGGCCAGCAGCGGTTCGGCGCGCTGTTCGGTCTCCTCGGTGCGCAGCCGCAGCACCGCGCTGGCGGCGTAGATCGTGAGGACCACGCCGATGACGGCGACCATGGCGGCCAGGAAGGCGTCGGAGAGGTTCTGCGCCCCGCCCATGCGCTCGATGATGTCGCGGTTCTTCTCGCTGTCCCCGATGATGTCGTCGGCGCCGTTGGCCACGCCGCCGAGGCCGGCCGCGGAGAGGGCGATGCCGATCACCCAGGCCAGCAGGGTGCCGCGCTGGAGGCGCCAGGCCAGGCCGTACGCGCCCTGGAGGGAGCTTCCGGCAGCCGGGGGGCCGGGGCGGGAGGCGAGGAAGCTGGCGCCGATGTCGCGGCGGCCCGCGAGGGTGTAGGCGAGGCCGAAGGTGACGGCGGTGAAGGCGGCCAGCAGGAGCAGCGCCCACCACCGCTCGTTCGCGAACGGCCGGGCGTACTCCGCCCAGCCGATGGGCGAGAGCCACACCAGCACATTGCCGGAGCCGTCCGACGCGTCGTCGGCCGCGTCGCCGATCAGCCGCAGCATGTACGCGACGCCGACCGCGCCGGCGGCCAGGCCCCTGGCCAGCCGCGTGTTCTCGGTGATCTGGGCGGTGAGGGCGGCCACCCCGCCGAAGGCCATACCGGTCAGCCCGACGCCCAGGCCCAGGGCGAACGCGCCCTTGCCGCCCTGGCCCGCGAGGGTGGCCATGATCAGCAGGGTCAGGGCGGCGTTGGCGATGGCCACGGTGAGCAGGGCGGAGGTCAGTCCGGCGCGGCGGCCGACCATACCGGCGGACAGCGCCTCCTGGCGGCCCGACTCCTCCTCCTCGCGGGTGTGCCTGATCACCAGCAGCAGGCTCATGATCCCGGCGAAGGCCGCGAGGAAGACGCCCACGCGCCAGGCGGTGAGGGCGCCGTACGAGTCGCCGAACGCGACGCCGAGCATCGACCGCATCGAGCCGTTGCCGTTCATGTCGCTGACGACCTTGGCCCGGTCGGCGGCCGTTTCGTAGGTGGTCTTGAGCCGGCTGAGCGTGCTGTTGCCGGTCAGGCCGATGACCAGCACCCACACCGGGATCATGACCCGGTCGCGGCGCAGCGCGAGCCGCAGCAGGGTGCGGGTGCCGGCCAGGTCGCGGGAGCCGGTGCGCCCGGAGGCCGCGACGCGGGTGTCGGTGTCGGCTACGGCGGTCATCGGGCGACCGCCTCTGCCTCGTCGCGGATGTCGTCCTGGTAGTGGCGCAGGAAGAGCTCTTCCAGGGTGGGCGGGGTGGAGATGAGGCTGCGCACGCCCGACTCGCTGAGCTGCCGCAGCACGGCGTCCAGCTTGTCGGTGTCGACCTGGAGCTTGACGCGCTTGCCCTGGACGTCGAGGCCGTGGATGCCGGGAAGGGCGGAAAGGCCGTTGGGCGGGCCGGACAGTTCGGCGGTGACGGAGGTGCGGGTGAGGTGGCGGAGCTCGGCGAGTGAGCCGGTCTCGACGGTGCGGCCCTTGCGGATGATGCTGACCCGGTCGCAGAGCGCCTCGACCTCGCTGAGGATGTGGCTCGACAGCAGCACCGTACGGCCCCGCTCCCGCTCCTCGATCACACAGTCCCGGAAGACCTCCTCCATGAGGGGGTCGAGCCCGGAGGTGGGCTCGTCCAGGATCAGCAGGTCGACGTCCGAGGCGAAGGCGGCGACCAGCGCGACCTTCTGCCGGTTGCCTTTGGAGTAGGTGCGTCCTTTCTTGGTGGGGTCGAGCTCGAACCGCTCCAGCAGCTCGGTGCGCCGGTCCTGGTCGAGGCCGCCGCGCAGCCGCCCGTACAGGTCGATGACCTCGCCGCCGCTGAGGTTGCGCCACAGGGTGACGTCGCCGGGTACGTACGCGATGCGGCGGTGCAGCTCGACCGCGTCGTGCCAGGGGTCCTTGCCCAGCAGCTGGACCGCTCCGCTGTCCGCGCGCAGAAGGCCGAGCAGTACGCGGATGGTGGTGGACTTCCCGGCCCCGTTGGGCCCGAGGAAGCCGTGGACTTCGCCCGTCTCGACCTCCAGGTCGAGGCCGTCCAACGCATGGGTACGGCCGAATGACTTGTGGAGGCCGGAGGTGGAGATTGCCGTTGTCATGCTTTTGAAGCTACGCTAGTTTCACAAATTTGTGAAGTTAGAGAAGCGTATAAACTGATATCGAAGAGGCAACGGAGGGAGATGATGAGGCGGTGACGGAGGTGGCGCAGGAGGAGAGCGCGCGCGAGGACATGGACGGCGGTACGGGCGGGGGCGCGGGCGGGGACGTTGTGCGCGATGACGAGGCGGTAACGCGGTTCGTCGAGCGATTCGCCATGGATATGACCGAAGCCGGGATGCAGCGGATGGGCGCGCGGGTCCTCGCCACCCTGCTCGTCTCCGACTCCGGCAAGGCCACCGCCGCCGAGATCGCCCAGCAGCTGCGGATCAGCCCCGCCGCGGTGTCGGGCGCGGTCCGCTATCTCTCCCAGTTGGATCTGATCACGCGCGAGCGCGAGCCGGGCTCGCGGCGCGACTCCTACCGCCTCTACAACGAGGTCTGGTACGAGGCCGTGGCCCACCGCGACTCCCTCCTCGCCCGCTGGACGAACACGATGCGGGACGGCGCGCGGGCGCTCGGCCCGCACACCCCGGCGGGGGCGCGGGCGAACAAGTCCGCGGATTTCTACGAGTTCATGCAGAAGGAACTGGTCGACATGCTGGCGCGCTGGCGGGCCCACGAGGAGAGCGGCCAGCGGGAGACGCGGGAAATACCACGGGTGGGAGAACAGAAGAACGGAGAAACGTAACCGCGCCGGCACCGGCTCAGCCTCCCGGAGGGAGCATCAGCCGCCACGCCTCGGTGAGGACCGTCCAGGTGCGGGTGCGCACCGGGCCACGGGTCAGGGTGTCCGCGTGGTAGCGGAAGTCCGGACCCGAGACGGTGACCGCGCGGGCCCGCGCACGGACCGGGCCCGACCCGGATCCGGGTCCGGATCCGACGCACGGGTGCACCACGACCTCGGCCAGCCCGCCGCGGCCCGCCGCTGCCGTGGACACCGAGACCCGCTCGACCGGCCGGTCCAGATCCGCCAGCAGCACCCCGTCCGCCTCCACCCGCAGCCGCTGCGCGGGCGGCCGGGTCCGCCGCCGGGAGCCGCCCAGGCCGCCGCCCGGCAGCGACAGCAGCGTCAGCGCGGTGCGCGCGGTACGGGCCGCGGGGGTCCACCACGGCTTCTGGCCGCCGTCGTACCGGTCCGTACTGCCGCCCGCGCCGCCGCCCGAGCCGCTGCTTGAGCCGCCGCCCGAGCCGCCGCTCGTCCCGCTTCCGTCCCCGCCCTCGTCCGCGTCTCTGTCTACGCCGTCTACGCCGTCCACGCCCCCGTCCGCGCCTCCCGGCTGCTCCCCGCCGAAGATCCGCAGGCCCCCGAGGACCACCCCGCCGCTCTCGTCGACCAGCAGGTCACGCCGGTGCGCGGTGCCGTCGAGCGCCGTACGCGCCGCGCTCACCGCGTCCGTGGGCAGGCCCAGGGCGCGGGCCAGGGCCACCGTGGCCGAGCCGCCCACCGGCACCACCGACAGCGCCGCGTCCGCCAGCTCCCGCTTGCGGTGCAGCAGCTCCACGGTGCGCAGCAGGGCCCGGTGGTCACCGACCACGACGGGCCGGCGGCTGCCACGGCGGGCGAGCGCCCGCTCGACCTCGTCGGGCCCCTCCGGCAGGCAGATTTTCGCAGATGCGCGCGCACACAGCACATCTTTCGCGATCCGCACCGACTCCCCGTCGGTTCGACGGGCGGTGGGGTCGATGAGCACAAGCAGGGGGCGCCCCCGGACGGCGTCCGGGGAAACCTGCCAGGGATCTGGAGCCGACACCTCGGTCCTTCCTCAGGTAATCTCTCGGTGCAAGAGCCCCTGTCGCTGTTGCGCCAGGGGCTTCGTCTATCCGGGGCACCGGTTCGACGGCTCTTGTGGTGGCACAAGCCACCGCGCACGTTGGACATGCCCCGCCCGGAAGGGGTGTACGCCTGTGCCCGCACTTGTGCTGCTCGGTGCTCAGTGGGGTGATGAAGGCAAGGGAAAGGCCACCGACCTGCTCGGTGGCTCGGTGGATTATGTGGTGCGCTACCAGGGTGGCAACAACGCCGGCCACACGGTCGTCGTCGGCGACCAGAAGTACGCGCTCCACCTCCTCCCTTCCGGAATCCTCTCCCCGGGATGCACCCCGGTCATCGGCAACGGCGTCGTCGTGGACCCGGCGGTCCTGCTCTCCGAGCTGAGCGGGCTGAACGCGCGCGGCATCGACACGTCCAAGCTGCTGATCAGCGGTAACGCGCATCTGATCACTCCGTATCACACCACCCTCGACAAGGTGACCGAACGCTTCCTCGGAAAGCGCAAGATCGGCACCACCGGCCGGGGCATCGGCCCGGCGTACGCCGACAAGATCAACCGTGTCGGCATCCGGGTGCAGGACATCTTCGACGAGTCGATCCTGCGGCAGAAGGTCGAGGCGGCCCTCGACTTCAAGAACCAGGTCCTCGCCAAGCTCTACAACCGGCGCGCCATCGCCATCGAGCAGGTCGTCGAGGAGCTGCTGGGCTATGCCGACCAGCTCAGCGGCTTTGTCGCGGACACCACGCTGCTCCTGAACAACGCCATCGACGACGGCGAGGTCGTCCTCTTCGAGGGCGGCCAGGGCACGCTGCTCGACGTCGACCACGGCACGTATCCCTTCGTCACCTCCTCGAACCCCACCGCGGGCGGTGCCTGTACGGGGACCGGGGTCGGCCCGACGAAGATCAACCGCGTGATCGGGATCCTGAAGGCCTACACCACGCGCGTGGGCGCGGGCCCGTTCCCGACCGAGCTCCTCGACGAGGACGGCGACAAGCTGCGCACCATCGGCGGCGAGCGGGGCGTGACGACCGGCCGCGACCGGCGCTGCGGCTGGTTCGACGCGGTCATCGCGCGCTATGCGACCCGGGTCAACGGCCTGACCGACTTCTTCCTCACCAAGCTGGACGTGCTGACCGGCTGGGAGCGGATTCCGGTGTGCGTCGCGTACGAGATCGACGGCAAGCGGGTCGACGAGCTGCCGTACAGCCAGACCGACTTCCACCACGCGAAGCCGATCTACGAGACGCTGCCGGGGTGGTCGGAGGACATCACCCAGGCCAAGTCCTTCGACCAGCTGCCGAAGAACGCGCAGAAGTACGTATCGGCGCTGGAGGAGATGTCGGGCGCGCCCATCTCGGCGATCGGCGTCGGACCGGGCCGCGACGAGACGATTCAGATCAACTCGTTCCTGTGATGAGCCGCTGAGGTGCGGCCTGCGGCCTTGAGCCTGTGAGCCACGGCAAGCCTGTGAACCACGGCCGCACCTCAGGGGCCACGGCCCGATGGGCCTCCTAGCGCATGACGGGAGGCCCGAAGGCCGCCCCTTCCGGCTGCCACTGCTGGGGCTGCTGCATCTTGGTGATACGGGCCACCACGGCCATCGCGAGCACGGACGCGGGGATCGTGACCAGATCGTCGAAGATGGCCAGGCCGGCGACGACCTGGTTGTCCTCGGGCGACCGGGCCAGGGCCTCCGCCAGCGTCGAGACGGCGACGACGACGAACATCGTCACGTACAGCGTCCACCACCAGTGCAGTACCGCGCGGGAGGCGGGCCGGGTGCCCGGGGCGGTGCTGGAGGTCCAGATGTCGTTGGCCATCTGCTTGGGCATCCACAGCTGGGCGACCGGGATGAACCACGAGCCGATCGCCATGCCGCTGTCGTAGCGCTGGCGGCCGGGCGCGAGGAAGGTGGCGTTCAGGTACACGCGCCGGAACCACACCGGGAACGTCACGACGAGCACGATCGCCAGCACCCCGGTGAAGACCTCGAAGATCTCCAAGGAGTTCTTGGCGTCGTTGATCGCCCCGCTGGCGGCATCGCTGCCGGTCAGGTAGTCGTCGTAGGCGCTGAACAGCGTGCCGCTCAGGCCCAGATGGGCGACGGACAGCAGCGCGAAGGCGCCGAGCAGCCATCTCAGGGCGGAGCCCAGGCCCCGCGAGGTGCGCAGGCTCCGGGCGGGCGGGGAAGAGATGGGGCCCGGGAAGTGGTGGTGGGCGGCGCCCGGCCAGGGCTGCCCGGCCCCGCCGGCCATCGGATATCCGGGCTGGGCGCCGGAGGCGGGGTAGCCGGCCGCGCCGGGTGCGCCGGGTGTGGCCGGGGTCGCGTAACCGCTCGGCGTCCCGGGCGTCGCCGGGCCGGGCGCAGCGGCGCCCACGGACCCGATCGGCCCGGTGGTCCGCAGGGTGGCGGTGTCGGAGTCCGTATCGGCGTCTGCTTCCATCTCGAGCAGCTGGAGCGCGTCCCGCCCGAGTTTGGCGAGCAGTTCGCCCGGCAGCCAGGTGCCCGTTGTGGCCGGGCCGGCCTCCGGGGCCGTACGCGCCACCACGTCCTCGACCGAGAGCCGGACGGCCGGGTCCTTGTGCAGACAGCCGGTGACCAGCTCGCGCAGCCCCTCCGGCAGGCCCGCGAGGTCGGGCTCCTCCTGGGCTATCCGGTACAGCAGGGCGTGCACCCCGCTGGTCACATTGCCGAACGGCTGCCGGCCGGTGGCCGCGAACGCCAGCACCGACCCGAGGCAGAAGAGATCGCTCGCGGTGGTCACGGTCTCGCCGCGGACCTGCTCGGGCGACATGAAGCCGGGCGAGCCGACGACCCCACCCGCCACCGTCAGATTGGTGCCCACACCGGCGATGGTCTCCAGTGCCCGCGCGATGCCGAAGTCGATGACGCGCGGCCCGTCGATGGTGATCAGGATGTTGGAGGGCTTGAGATCGCGGTGGATCAGCCCGGCGCCGTGGATATCGCGGAGCGCGAGGGCCAGCCCGTGCGCGAGGGTCCGTACGGAGTGCTCGGGCAGCGCCCCGAACTGCTCGGCGACGACGTCGTGCAGGGAGGGACCGCCGATATAGCCGGTGGCCACCCAGGGCACCTCGGCCTCGGTGTCGGCGTCCAGGACGGGCGCGGTCCACTGTCCGCCGACCCGTCTGGCGGCGGCGACCTCGCGCTTGAAGCGGCTGCGGAAGTCGGCGTGGCGGGCGAGTTCGGCCTTCACCAGCTTCACGGCGACCGTGCGACCGCGGGCGGAACGGGCCAGGTAGACCCTGCCCATTCCGCCTTCGCCCAGTCGGCCGAGCAGCCGGTACTCGCCTATCCACCGCGGGTCCTGGGCCCCGAGGTTCTCCATTGCCGTGCGGCTCCTGTCCGTGTGCGCTCGGTCGACGACGGGGCGATCGACTGACGTGCGTTCGACTGACGGACGCTCAGCTTACGCGGGTGAACGTCTGCGTCTTGGTCTCATCGCTGCTGTAGTCGTTCGGATCGTCGTACTGCACCCGGAGTTTGTCAGATCCGTCGGCGGTGAAGGTGAGCATGTTGCCCGCGTTGCAGGCGTCTTCGTAGGTCTCGTCGGTGATGTCGACCGGGCTCAGTACCAGCCCCTTGTCGACCGAGACCAGGATCCTCTTGCCTTCGCAGTGGTACTTGCTGCTGTCCGCGGTGTCCTCGCCGACCTCCGTGCCGATCGCACCCTGCTTGACGGTGATCTTCAGGGTGGCACCCGACACCCCGAACGCGTCCTTGGCAAGCCAGGTGCCCAGGTACTTGTCGGGGATGGGCTTGTCGCCGGAATTCGAGGGGCGCAGCTTGGCCGAGTAGGAACCGTCCGTCGTGTTCCAGGCGATCGAGCCGTCGTTGCCCAGCCGCAGGGTCTGCTTCCCCACGGTGCTGCAACTGTCGCTGGGGACGCTGGTGTCCACCTCCTCGTCCTCGATGACGAGCAGGTTGTCCGTGCTGTCGAGCGTGGCCTTGCTCGCGCAGAAGGAGTCGGAGGCGGCGGTGAAGGTCTCGATGATCTTCGAACCGGTGGTGCCCTGGCTGATCACGATGCGGCGGATCTTGCCGGTGGCCGAACCGCTGTCCATGATCTCGCCTTCCCAGGCGCCCACGTACTCCTTGGGGACGTCGCCGTTGGAGCCCAGGGACGTCGAGGACGGCTCGGGCGAGGCCGAGTCCTCGCCCTCGGACGGTGACGCCCCGCCCGAGGGCGAGGACTTGGCGGGGGGCGTGTGGGTCATCTTGCTGTAGTCCCGCTTCTTGTCCTTGTCGTCGTTGGAGGCGACGTAGGCGAAGGTGGCCGCGCCCGCGATGACCAGGGTCGCGGCGATGGCGGAGGCGATGATGACCGGCTTGCGCCTGCTGCGCTTGGCGGCGGGCGGGGGTGTGGGCGTGGGCGCGGGTCCGAACGGTCCGCCGGGGCCGCCGGGTCCGCCAGGGCCACTGGGCCCGCCGGGTCCGCCCGGGCCGCCCAGGCCGACGGAGCCCAGGCCCGCGGGGGGTGTGTTAGGCGTGGCGTCGAAGGAGGTGATCTCCGGCGGCCCGAACGCCTGCGGCGGCGTGGGCGCCGGTTCGGTGGCCTGCGGGGGCATGGCCTGCGGGGTCGCGCCGGACGGGTTCGCGCCGGGAACCGCGGCCTGCGGAGTGGCGCCCGGCGTCGCGCCCTGCGGAGTCACGCCGGGCGTCGCGCCCTGCGGCGTCGCGGCCGGAGTCGCGCCCTGTGCCGGCGGGGTGGCCTCCGGGGTCGGCGCGCCCGGCGCGGCGGCGGCGTTCTCCGCCCGCGGCTCGGGCACCGCGCCCGCGGCGGGCGTCCGGGCTTCGCCCGCGGGCGCGGCAGCCGCCTGTGGCGGTGCGGCGGGCGGCTGCGGCGCCTGCGGCGTCTGGGCCGCGGCGGCGGGCGCCACGGGCCCCACCGGCGGTGCGGCGGGCATGGCGGGCGGAACGGCCGGGGGCGTGGCCGGGGGAGCGGCCAGAGGCGTGGTGGGGGCCGTCTGCGGCGGGGGGTTGGTCGGCGGCGGGGGCGTCGGCGGCTCCGCGGGCGCCAGCGGGTATGACGTGGCCGTCGGCGGTGTGGTCGGGGGCGCCGGAACGGTCGGCTTGGCCGGCGGGAAGGCGGGCGGAGCGGCCGTGGGAGCGGCCGGGGGAGCGGACGGCGGCGCGGGCACGCCGTGCGCCGGCGGCGCGGCCGGGGTCTCCGCGTCCAGGAGCTGTACGGCGTGCCGCCCGAGCTGGGCGACGAGGCTGCCCGGCAGCCAGGGCTCGTCGGCGCCCTCCGCGCCTTCGGGCTCGGCCGTAAGGGCCAGCAGCTGCTCCAGGGTCGGCCGGGCGGCCGGGTCCTTGTTCAGACAGTCGGTGACCAGGTCCCGCAGCCCCTCGGGCAGCCCCTCCAGGTCGGGCTCCTCCTGGGCGATGCGGTACATCACCGCGTGCACCCCGCTGTCGCTGGTGCCGAACGGCTGGCGGCCGATCGCCGCGAACGCGAGCACCGACCCGAGGCAGAAGATGTCGCTGGCCGGGGTGACCCGCTCGCCGCGCACCTGCTCGGGGGACATGAAGCCCGGCGAGCCGACCACGGCGCCGCTGCGGGTGAGGATGCCGTCGGTGACGGTCTCCAGGGCGCGCGCGATGCCGAAGTCGATGACGCGGGGCCCGTCGATGGTGATCAGGACGTTGGAGGGTTTGAGGTCACGGTGGATCAGGTTGACGCCGTGGATGGCCTGCAGCGCCTTGGTGAGTCCATGGCCCAGGATGCGCACCGACCGCTCGGGCAGGGCACCCGATTCGGACACGATCGAGTGCAGGGACGGCCCGGCGATATAGCCCGTGGCGACCCAGGGAGTGGCGGCCTCGGTGTCCGCGTCGAGTACGGGCGCGGTCCACTCGCCCCCGACCCGCTGCGCGGCCCGCACTTCCTGCTTGAAGCGACGCCGGAATTCGGCCTGTTGCGCGAGTTCGGTCTGTACGAGTTTCACCGCGACTGTACGGCCGCGCGGTGAATGGGCGAGGAACACCCGTCCCATACCGCCCGCCCCCAGCCGGCGGATCAACCGGTACTCGCCGATCCAACGAGGGTCCTCGGGCCCCAGGTCTTCCATGCGTCGCTGTCCTTCCCCTGTTCCCCTGATCAGCCCCTGTGATCAGCCCCTGCGATCAGCCTCTGGCCAGAGAATAAAGGGGGCTGAGAGCGAAGTGGACGACGCATGGGATCCGTTATCGGTTCCGTATCTGACCGTGTCGATTCTCCGGTGCCGCGCCCGGGCCGCCGATCCGTACTTGGGCCCGGGCCGCCGATCCGTACCCTGGGCCCGACAGACCCGCGAGCGATCCCGAGCGATCCGAGGTACCGAACGTGGCCGCAAAGACCGCGCACTCCGCCCCGACCCCCGGCCCCGTGCCCGACCCCGCCACCGGTGCGGCCGTCAAGGCGGCGGACCGGGCGCATGTCTTCCACTCGTGGTCGGCCCAGGGGCTTATCGACCCCCTCGCCGTCGCGGGCGCCGAGGGCTCGTACTTCTGGGACTACGACGGAAACCGCTACCTCGACTTCTCCAGCCAGCTGGTGAACACCAACATCGGCCATCAGCACCCCAAGGTCGTCGCCGCCATCCAGGAACAGGCCGCCAGGTTGTGCACGTTCGCGCCGGGCTTCGCCGTGGACGTACGGTCCGAGGCGGCGCGGCTGGTCGCCGAGCGCACACCCGGCGACCTGGACAAGATCTTCTTCACCAACGGCGGCGCCGAGGCCGTCGAGCACGCCGTCCGCATGGCCCGGCTGCACACCGGCCGCACCAAGGTGCTCTCCACCTATCGCTCGTACCACGGCGCCACCGCCGCCGCGATCAACCTGACCGGCGATCCGCGTCGCTGGGCCTCGGATACCGCCTCGGCCGGCGTCGTCCACTTCTGGGGGCCGTTCCTCTACCGCTCGCCCTTCCACGCCACCGACGAGCGGCAGGAGTGCGAGCGCGCCCTCGCGCATCTGGAGCAGACCATCGCCTTCGAGGGCCCGCAGTCCATCGCCGCGATCCTCCTGGAGACCGTCCCCGGCACCGCGGGGATCATGGTGCCGCCGCCCGGCTATCTCGCCGGGGTCCGCGAGATCTGCGACCGCTACGGCATCGTCTTCATCCTCGACGAGGTCATGGCGGGCTTCGGCCGCACCGGCCACTGGTTCGCCGCCGACCACTTCGGTGTCACCCCGGACCTGCTGACCTTCGCCAAGGGCGTCAACTCCGGCTATGTCCCGCTCGGCGGGGTCGCGATCAGCGCCGCCATCGCCGCGGACTTCGACCAGCGGCCCTACCCCGGCGGCCTCACCTACTCCGGCCACCCGCTGGCCTGCGCCTCCGCCGTCGCCACGATCACCGCGATGGCGGAGGAGGGCATCGTGGCGAACGCCGCCGCGATCGGGGCGGAGATCATCGGCCCGGGGCTGCGCGAGATCGCCGAGCGCCACGCCTGTGTGGGCGAGGTCCGCGGGCTGGGCGTGTTCTGGGCGGTCGAACTCGTCAAGGACAAGGCCACCCGCGAGCCCCTGGTCCCGTACAACGCGACCGGCCCGGCCAATCGGCCCATGGCCGACTTCGCGGCGGCCTGCAAGCGCGGCGGTCTGTGGCCGTTCGTGAACATGAACCGCACGCATGTGGTCCCGCCGTGCACCATCACCGAGGCCGAGGCCAAGGAGGGGCTGGCGATCCTGGACGAGGCCCTGTCGGCGGCCGACGCCCACGCCATGCCGCGCCCGTAGGCTCAGATGGAGATCAAATAACGGTGTAGACCGCTTCACCCGCGCACTCTTCGCGTACTTCGCGCAACGCCCTCGCATATCGTGATGCGAGGGCCGTCCGCATCCGTACGACACGACGGCCGCGGAAGGAGACGGTCCTCGATGCCCGTGCCCGGCACCAGCCCGGTGAAGCGCAACACGCTGCGGCAGCAGATCGCCGACGCGCTGTGTGACGAGGTGCTGGCGGGCCGGCTTCCGGCCGGACGGCAGTTCACGGTCAAGGAGATGGCGGACCAGTACGGGGTCTCCGCCACCCCCGTCCGCGAGGCCCTGCTCGATCTGTGCTCGCAGGGGCTGCTGGACGTCGAGGAACACCGTGGCTTCAGGGTCCACGAGTTCACGTTCGAGGACTTCCGGCACATGATCAACGCCCGCAACATGGTGGTCGAGGGACTTTTCCGGCACTCCGTCGAGGAGACCCTGCGCACCATGACCCCGCAGGCGCTGGCCTCGGTGCGGCGCCGGGCGGAGGAGGCCGAGCGCGCCGCGCGCTCCGGCGACCTCGACATACTGATCGGCTACGACCTGCGCTTCTGGCGTGAGCTCTGCGGGCTGGTCGGCAATCCGTACATCCTCGACTTCCTCCAGCGGCTGCGGGTGCAGTCCTGGGTCTTCACCGTGCCGTATCTGCGGCGCGTACCGGATCTGCGCGGGCGGCTGTGGGCCGGGCACTGCGAGCTCACCGCGGCCGTCACCCGCGGCGACGCCGAGGTCTCCGAGCGGCTGATAACCGCGTACAACGCGCACTCCGTCGCCCTGATCGAGCGCCTGGTCACCGGAGACGAGCAGGACTGAATCACCCCACCCTCACGGTGGTGTGACGCAGAACACACAACCTGTCGGGGGTCCGAAGCGGTCACCCTCATGTGCTGCACACTCCGCCAGCCCGGTCCCTGGCCCTTCGGCCCGCGACCGGCACCGGCATCGACACCGACACCGACACCGTCGATCTGACCGTTGTCGTGCCCGCGTACAACGAGGAGCACCGGCTGCCCCGGACCCTCGACGCGATCTGCCGCTATCTGCGCTCCTCGCCCGGCCGCCACGCCGAGTGGGAGCTGATCGTCGTCGATGACGGGTCGAGCGACGCCACCGCGGCCGTCGTCCGCGACGCGGCGGCGGTCGAGCCGCGTATCCGGCTGCTTGCCCCGCCGCCCGCGTCCGCTGGGCGCGCACGCAACCACGGCAAGGGCCATGCGCTGCGCCTGGGCGTGCTCGCCTCGCGCGGGCGCCGGGTGCTGCTGACCGACGCCGACCTCGCCACCCCCATCGAGGAGTTGCCGGCGCTGCACGACCGGCTCGACGCGGGCTTCGCCGCCGCGATCGGCTCCCGCGCGCACCCCGACGCGCTGATCGAGGTCGACCAGCACCCGCTGCGGCGGCTGGCGGGCCGCGCGGGCAACCGCGTGATACGCGCGGTCGTCCTGCCCGGCGTCGGCGACACCCAGTGCGGCTTCAAACTCTTCGACGGCGACCGGGCGCGCGCCGCCTTCGGGCGGTCGCGGCTCGACGGATGGGGTATCGACGTGGAGATCCTGCGCGCCTTCCGCCGCGCGGACTGGCCGGTCGCCGAGGTGCCGGTGCGCTGGGCGCACCAGGCGGGCTCCAAGATCCGTCCGCTGGACTACGGCCGGGTGCTGCTTGAGCTGCTGCGGCTGTGGCGGCGGGGCGTACGGGAGCGGCTGCGCGCGGGCGACATGGCCGTGCTCCTCGGCTATCTGCTGCTGTCGGTGCTGCTCTACAAGGGGCTGTGGGCGGACGTCGGCCACCGCTATCTCGTCGACAGCGGGCAGGACCAGAACCAGTGGGAGTGGTTCTTCGCGGTCACCGCCGACAAGGTCTTCGGGGGATCCGGGCTCGAAGACCCGTTCTTCACCCAGCTCCAGAACACCCCGCTCGGGGTCAACCTGATGGCCAACACCGCCATGCTCGGCCTCGGCGTCCCGCTCGCGCCCGTCACCGCGCTCTTCGGCCCGGGGGCCACCTGGGCGCTGGTGCTGACCTGCGGGCTGGCTGGGACCGCGGGCGCCTGGTACTGGCTGCTGCGCAAGCGGTTCGTACGGGCGCGCCGGGCCGCCGCGCTCGGCGGCGCCCTGTGCGCCTTCGCCCCGCCGATGATCTCCCACGCCAACGCGCACCCCAACTTCGCGGTGCTCTTCATGATGCCGCTGATCATCGACCGGCTGCTGCGGCTGTGCGCGGGCACCCGCGTCAGACGCGACGGGGTCGTCCTCGGCCTCTTCCTCACCTACCAGGTCTTCCTCGGCGAGGAGGCGCTGCTGCTCGCCGCCGTGGGCCTCGTCCTCTTCGCGGTCGGCTACACGGCCGTACGCCCGGCCGAGGCGCGCGCGGCGGTGCGCCCGCTGGCCCGGGGGCTGGCCTTCGCCGCCGCGGTGTGCGTACCGCTGCTCGCGTATCCGCTGCTGTGGCAGTTCTTCGGCGCCCAGAGCTATCACAGCGTGCTGCACGGCCCGGTCGGCAACTCACCGCGCGCGTTCTGGGAGTTCGCGGGCCGCTCGCTGGCCGGGCACGAGGCCACCGCCGACGCGCTGGCGATCAACCGCACCGAGCAGAACGCCTTCTTCGGCTGGCCGCTGCTCGTCCTGACCGCCGCCGTGGTGGTGTGGCTGTGGCGGGATCCGCGGGTGCGGGCGCTCGGGTGGGTGGCGTTCGCGGCATCCGTGCTCTCCCTCGGGCGCACGATCCCCGTGCCCTGGACGGGGATCGTGCTGCCGGGGCCGTGGCGGGCGCTCGCCGATCAGCCGCTGTTCGAGTCGGTCATCGAGTCGCGGGTGGCGATGGCGGCGGTGCCCGCGCTCGGCATCCTGCTGGCCCTGGCCTGCGACCAACTGTGCGCGCTGGGGCGGGAACCAGGCCCGGGGGCGCCGGGCGCGGGGGAGCCGGGCGCCGCCAAGGCCGGTGAGCCGGGCGCCATCGACCTGGCGCTGCGGATCGCCGGATGGGCCGCCGTCACCGCCGCCCTGCTGCCCCTCGCGCCCACGCCGTACACCACCGCCGACCGCGTCCCCGTCCCGTCCTTCATCGCGGACGGCACCTGGCGCGCCCACGTCCCCAAGGGCTACTCCCTCGTCCCCGTACCGCTGCCCAGCCCCGGAAACGCGGAGCCCCTGCACTGGCAGACCGCCGCCGGACTCGGCTTCCCGCTCCCCGGCGGCTACTTCAACGGCCCCGGCGGCCCTGACCGGAGGGGCATCTACGGCCCGCAGTACCGCTACACCTCCGCCCTCCTGGAGGAGGTCCACCGCACCGGACGGGTCCCGCACATCGGCCGGAAGCAGCGCCGCGCGGTCCGCGCGGACCTCGAATTCTGGCGCGCGGGCGCGGTTGTGCTGGCCCCGCAACCGGGGGACGAGGCGCTGCGTGTCACCTTGGAGCGGCTGTTGGGGTGGCAGGGGGAGTGGATCGGGGGCATGTGGGTGTGGGAAGTGCACGGAGGAACGTGAGCCGGGCGTCCGGAGACAGGGCTTTCGGGGACAGGGCTTCCGGGGACAGGGCGGAGGCCGAAGGGGCGTACACCGCGTACGTCTCCACACGGCTGCCCGCGCTCCGCCGCATCGCGCATCTGCTCTGCAAGGACCCGCACCGCGCCGACGACGTCGTCCAGACCGCCCTGACCAAGCTGTACGTCCACTGGAACCGCGCCCGCGCCGCCGACGACCTGGACCGCTACGTCCACACGATCCTCGTCCGCTGCTTCCTCAACGAGCAGCGCCTCGGCTGGGCCCGGGTCGTCCGGCTCTCGGGCGCGCCGCACGAGACGCCGGGGCTGCCGCCCGTCGCGGGCGTACCGGACATCGAGACGCGTACGGTCGTGCACACCGCGCTCTCGCGCATCCCGGCGCGCCAACGCGCCGTGCTGGTGCTGCGTTTCCTGTGCGATCTGCCGGTGGCCGAGGTGGCCGCGGTTCTCGGCTGTTCCGAGGGGAACGTGAAGAGCCAGACCGCCCGGGGCCTCGCCCGGCTGCGCGCCCAACTCGGCGGTCAGCCGATTGTTCCGATGCCACCTGTGGGGAAGGAGTAGCCGCCATGCGGGACGACGAGCTGGAACGGGAGGCCGCACGGCTGCTCTCCCCGCTGCGCGGTCTTGAACCGGGCCCCGCGGCGCCGGGGGTGGACGTGGCCCGGGCCGTACGGCACGGCCGGCGGCGGGTGCGGGCGCGCCGGGCGGCGCTGCCCGTGGCCGCGGGGCTGGTCGTCGCGCTGGTGGCCGTGGCGCTGGCCCTGGCCGTACAGATACTGCCCGGCCGCGACGCCCCGCCCGCGGGCCCGGGCCCGACCCGCACCGATCCGACGACGACCTTGGAGCAGAGCCCGACGCCGTCGCCCACCGAGCCCACCGACCCCACCGGGACATCGTCCGCGTCGCCGAGCGGATCACCGAGCGGATCGGAGTACATGCCGACCACGGAGCCGCCGAGCGGATCGCCCACCGGGTCGCCGGACGCCCCGACGGATACGTCGGGCACGCCGTCGGGCACGCAGTCAGGCTCGGACAGGGGCGCATTCACGTCACCGGCGAGCCCGTCCGGGACGACATTCGCCACCACCGCGCCCCCCTGACGTACAGGGCCCTTCGCGCGGCGTACGGGGAGCATTACGCTGGGCCGACCACCGACCGTACGGATACGAGAGTGAGATCGCGTGGCATGTGACCTCTGGCTGGTCCCCCTCGTCGATGTGCTGTGTCACAGCCCCGACAACCCCTTCGCGGAGGAGATCGCCGCGTACGACAAGGCGCTCGGTGACGCCGGACTGCCGCCCGTGCCCGTCTTCGGCTATATGCCGGGCCTGTCCGGGGACGTCGCCCCGGTCGCGGCCTTCGACTACGACGCCCTGCACTTGCTGCGCCGCGCCTATCTGCTGCAGGTCTGCGGGCTGGCCGTCACGCCGGTGGACGAACTCGGCGGGGACTACGAACAGTTGCTGGAGATGTTCGAGCCCACGGCCCAGCAGTCGCATCTGGTGTGGCACTACGACCACGCCGGCGCCTATGTCCCCGTCGACTTCGAACGCCCGCTGTCCAACGACGAACTCCTCGAAGGCGGTGGCCCCCTGGGGTCGAGCCACGGCCTGCTGAGAGAGCTGGAGACGGTCGCCCCGGCCCTCGGTATCGACCCCGCCAACCCCCCGGCCACCCCCGCACCCCCGGCCCGCCCCACCACCCTGGAGGAACCGGCGGCGCCGATCCCGTACGAGGACAGTCCCTTCGCCCGTGAGCGCCATGTCTGGCTGGGCCTGCACGCGGCGGCGACACGCAGCCTGGGCCAGGGCTCGATGATCGTCTTCAGCTAGGCCCACCCGTCCCCGTGCCGGTCCCGCCCACCGGCGGACCGGCACGGAGCTGATCCATCGGGCCCCCTTTATTTGATTGCTCCGCGCTCATGCGCCCTTTACGTTGACGCGATGTCCGAACTGCGTACCGACCGTCTTGTGCTCCGCGGGTGGCGGGAATCCGATCTCGCGCCGTGGGCCGCCATGAATGCCGATCCCGAAGTCCGCGAGTACTTCCCGGGCATCCTGACCCGCGAGCAGAGCGATGCGTCGGTGGCCCACTTCCAGGCCGACCTCGATCAGCGGGGCTGGGGGTGGTGGGCGGTGGAGGTGAAGGCCACCGGAGCGTTCATCGGGTTCACCGGGCTCGATCCGGTGGACGAGGACACGCCGTTCACCGGAGTAGAGGTCGGCTGGCGGCTGGCCCGCCCGCACTGGGGGCACGGCTACGCCACCGAGGCAGCCCGCGCGGCGCTGGACCACGGCTTCGAAAGCGTCGGCCTCACCGAAATCCTCGCGATCACGACGGCCACCAACCTCCGTTCGCAGGCGGTGATGCGCCGCCTCGGTATGACCCGCGACCCGGCCGACGACTTCGACGACATGACCGTGTCCGAGGGTCCGCTGCGCCGGAGCGTGGTGTACCGGCTCCAGGGCGACGATCACCGGTCGGCGCTGCGCGGTTGAGCGCCGGTGCGCGCGGAGCGGCGTACGGGGCGCCCTTACCGGGGCGGCTCCGGCGGGCGCTGGCGCGGCATGTTGGGACGGGCGGTGGGCGGCATCGGGAGGCGGTTCGCGGGGCCTCCACCCTCCGGGCGGGAGCCCTGGGCCACCAGGGCCTGAGTGAACAGGGGCGCCGAGCCGGAGCCGAAGTCCACCATCCAGCCCGCGGTTTCGGTCCGTACCAGCTCCGATACGTCCTCACAGAAGCGGCGCAGCACGGCCAGGCAGCGCTCCACGGCCTCGGCCGCGGTGCCCTCGGTCGGGCCGAGCACTTCGCGTACGCTTTCCGACGCCCAGTCGAACTGCAGCGCCTCCAGCCGCCGCTGTACGGCCTGCGCGGTCGCCACGTCCCGCATCCATCCCGAGGTCAGCCCGAAGAACCGGTCGCACGCCACACACGCGGCGGCGATCAGCAGCACCAGACAGCCCCAGGCCGCCCCGTCGCCCAGTACCCCGTTCAGATCCAGCAGCGGCAGCGACGCCCCCACGACCCCCAGCACCGCGGCCCCCACGCGCAGCGCCCGCGCGGTCCGCCGCTTCCACACCCGGTCCGCGAGATACCACTCCGCGACCTGCAGCGCGCCTTCCTCAACCCACCGGTACAGCTCGTCAAGGCGCTCGGCGGGCTCGCCCCAGTCGCCGTGCGGGAAGGGCCGACCGAGCAGGTCCCCCTGCTTCTTCGCGCCCTCCTGCCGAGGAAGCCCCTCGGGTTGCATCTCCGGCTGACTCACCCGTGGCACTCCCTCTGCGCTGCATGTACTCGCTGCGTCTCTCTTGGCGCGCGGCTGATGCGCAACCACCTTACCTACCGCCGAACGGCTGGCCACACGGCCGAGATCGCAAGACAACCGCCCGTACGAGATGCGTCATCCGATAAAGGCGCCGTCCGCCGCCTCACCCGAAAGGGTGCCAGGGGCGACCGGCGGCGATCTCACCCCAGCGACCGGCCGGCGACGTACGACACATGCTCCTCGAACCGCCTCCGGGCATCCGGGGTCAGACTGGCCAGCGCGACCATGGCGGTCAGGATCACATCGCACAACTCCCGCTCCACATCGGCCCAGGTGTGGCTGGCGCCCTTGCGCGGATTGCCGCCCATGACGCCGTGCATCGCCTCGGCGACCTCCCCGGCCTCCTCGCTGATCTTCAGTACGCGCAGCAGCCGCGCGACCTCCGGCGACATGGCTGCGCTCTCCGCGTCCAGCCATGCGACGAGGCGCTGGACGGTGTCCCAGGTGTGTTCCATGGCGGGCGAAGGTACCGGGTCAGCCGCTCAAGGTCAGCCGTTCAAGGTGAGCAGCACTTCCTCGATCTCCTCGCCCCGTGCGTTCGCGAAACCGCGCTCCCTGCCGGTCAGCACGAATCCGCACTTCTCCAGGACCCGGATCGAGCCGTCGTTGTCCGCCGCCGCCCGGGCGTACAGCGGCCGCTCCGGCACGACAGCGAGCAGCTCTCGCAGGGCGGCGGTAGCCGCTCCACGACCCCAGTGCTGCCGCCCGATCCAGTACGTGACCTCGCGCTCCTCGGGCGGGCCGAACACGGCTACGTGCCCGACGATCTCACCGCTCTCGCCGACGACGGTGCGCAGCACGACCGCCGGGTCCTGGCGGATCCGCGCCCAGTGGGCGTCGAAAGCGGCGCGGTCCGAGGGGTCCTTGGCGGTGAAGGCCGCCATGTGAATCCCCTCGGGCTCATTGCTCTGAGCCCAGAAGACGGAGAGGTCACTGTCTCTCACGTCGCGCAGGGTTATCCGCATCAGGGCATCTCCTTCTGGGTACGGCCGACTTCCTGGGCCACACGCTCCAGCCGGCCCCGGTACTCCTCCCACCACGACTGCTCGCCCGGGGGCATGTTCTCGTTGCCGGCCCGCAGTCCGACAGCCCCGTCGATGAGCTCCCGGACGATATCGGCGTGCCCGGCGTGCCGCTGAAGGTCGGCTATCACATGCACAAGGATCTGGTGCAGCGTCACCTCGCGCCGGTCCTCCGGCCACCAGGGCACCTGACCGCCGGCGTCGAGCGGTAGCGCCTCGATCGTGGCGTCCGCGTGGGTCCATACGCGCTGGTACAGCCCGACGATGTCCTCGCGCGACTCGTCGGCGGTCGCCCACATGTCCGCGTTGGGCTCGGCGTCCTCCGCCATCCAGGGCAGCGGCTCGTCGTACGGCCGTCCGAAGACGTCGCCGAAGTAGCCCGCCTCCACTCCGGCGGAGTGTTTGACCAGCCCCAGGAGGTTGGTGCCCGTCGGCGTCAGCGGGCGGCGGATGTCGTACTCCGAGAGTCCGTCGAGCTTCCACAGCAGAGCTTCGCGGGCGCTGCCCAGGTAGCGGTGGAGATGGGTTTTCGCATTCGGTTCCGGCATGGTGGGCAGTGTCGCAGGCGGCACTGACAGCGCGGGTTCTCCGGCCGTCGACCGACGTCCGATCGGCCGTCGACCGACATCGCATCGGCCGTCGACCGACGCGTGTCATCCGCGTTCGCGCAGATACGCCTCCAGCTCGGCCGCCCCGGCCAGCATCGCCCGCCCGCGGGCGGACAGCCGGCCGTGCCAGTCGCGCAGTGCCGCCTCCAGCGGCTCCAGCCCACCGGCCGCCCGCACCTGGGCGATCAGTGGGGCGATCTGCTCCAGCAGGTAGCCGCCCCTCCTGAGCTGGTGGGTGAGGCGGGCGTCCCGTACGGCGGCCTCGTCATAGACGCGGTACCCGGTCAGCGGGTCGCGGGGCGGGCGGACCAGCCCGGCACGCTCCCATTTGCGCAGCGTCGCGGGCCGGAGGCCGAGCTCTTCGGCCAGCGGCCCGATGAACGTGCCGCCGGGCCCGGACGCCGTCGGGTCGGGCGTTGGCGTCGTGGGCGCCAAGTCGCGGAGGGCGCTCTCCACGGCCTGGAGGGTCCGCCGGTCGTCGAGCAGTTGGGCGTGGCTCCCGTCGATGAGGCGGAACGCCTCGTCGACCGCGCCCTCGTTCACCGCCCGCATGATCGACGTCGCCGTGTGGTGGCCGTGACCGGGCACCAGGGCGAGGAACGCGTCCAGGGCCCGCGCGTGCAGTGGCGTATAGGTGCGGTAGCCGTGGGGCGTGCGATCGGCGGCCGGGAGGATGCCGGCCTCCTCGTAGTTTCTGATCGCCTGCGTGGACAGACCGTGCCCGCGTGCCAGGTCAACGGGCCTGAGCCGTTCGCCGTTTTGAAGGTTTCGTCCCATGGGCCTGCCGATAACGCGGAAAAGTTTCAACCGGAGGTTCAACGATACCGTTTAAGGCATGGCTACCGACATCAAGGACACCACCCATGCCGTCGAGGCCGAAGCCGTCATGAGGCTGTTTCCGGCCCGGCCCCGGCTGCTCGCCCTGGGCGAGCCCACCCACGGCGAGGACACGCTGCTCGATGTGCGCAACGACCTCTTCCGCCAACTCGTCGAGCAGGAGGGCTACCGGACGATCGCGATCGAGAGCGACTGCGTGATGGGCCTGGTCGTGGACGACTACGTCACCTCGGGCACCGGCACCCTCGACGACGTCATGGAGCACGGATTCAGCCACGGCTTCGGCGCGTCCGCGGCCAACCGCGAACTCGTCCGCTGGATAAGGGAGTACAACGACGGCCGGCCCGAGCCCGAGCGGCTGCGCTTCGCCGGTATCGACGGCCCGCTGGAGATCAGCGGCGCCGCGAGCCCCCGGCAGGCCCTCACGGCACTGCACGGCTACCTCACGGCCCACGTGGCCGCGGATCTGCTCCCCTGCACTGCGGAAACCCTCGACCGCCTGCTCGGCGCCGACGACCAGTGGACCAATCCCGACGCGATGATGGACCCGGCCCAGTCCGTGGGGCAGTCGGCCGAGGCGAGGGAGCTGCGGCTGTTCGCCGACGATCTGGTGGCGCTGCTCGATGTGCAGACGCCACACCTGATCGCGGCGACCTCGCGGAACGACTGGGACCGGGCCCGCCTGTACGGGCGCGCCGCCACCGGTCTGCTGCGCTACCACTACTGGATGGCCGACACCTCACAGGCCCGTATGACCCGGCTGTGCGCGCTGCGGGACCGGATGATGGCCGACAACCTCCTCGCCGTCGTCGAACGGGGCCCGGTACTCATCCACGCCCACAACTCTCATCTCCAGCGGGAGAAGAGCACCATGCAGATGTGGCAGGGGCCGGTGGAGTGGTGGAGCGCCGGTGCGCTGGTGAGCGCCCACCTGGCCGAGGGGTACGCCTTCGTGGCCACGGCGCTCGGCACGATCCGGCACCAGGGTGTGGACACCCCGCCCCCGGACACCCTCGAAGGCCTCCTGTACGCCCTCCCGGAGGACCGCTACCTCGTCGACACGCCCCAGCTGGCCACTTCCCTCGCCGACCCGCGGCCCGCCGCCCGCGTCTCCCCCTGGTTCGGCTACGCCCCCCTCGACCCGGCCCGCCTGGCCGACTACGACGGGATCGTGTTCGTCAAGGACGTCCCCTCAGATCGCTGAGCAGGTCGAGAAGGTCGTCGAGGGCCTTCAGGATCGGGCCTGGTCCCAGGGGGAACTGGTACGGAAGTAGGTGTCGTAGAGCTCCTGGACCTCCAGCAGGCTCTCCGGCGGCACCTTCCCGTAAGCGATGCGCTCCAGGTGGCGGAAGTACTCGAACCGCTCGACGCCGGGGGTGATGACGATGAGGATGTCGGCGTTGTGCCCCGGTGCGGCGGCGAAGGCGTGTGCGAGGCCGGGCGGGACGATGACCAGATCGCCGCGTTCGGCGGTCACGACCTGCTCGCCGGACAGCAGTTGCGCGGTGCCGTCCAGCATGTAGAACAACTCAGCGCCGGCGAGAAGGGGGCGGCTGGTCCGGTGTCCCGATACCTCGGCTCGGCGGGTGGCTGGGGTCAAAGAGGCTCCGCTGCGCTCCGCCCGCAGCTGCTGCCGCGCGGTGGCGGGGCGAGGGATCAGCGGTGCGCTTGGCCGGGGTGCGGGAGCGCGACGTAGGGGCCGGCGCCGCTGGGGCGGCATGGTCCGGACGCCGCGTGCGCGTATCGTCTCGCGCCTTTGGCGCACAGCGGCCAGCAGCGGGAAGGGGAGGGGGTGCCGGAGGCGTCGACGCCGGTCCGGTTGGGGCCCTCCACCCACCTGCTCTAAAAAGAATGCTTGATCTGCATCAAGTACTGCATCAATCGTTTTTCTGAGAGCAGGTGGGTGGAGAGCCGATTCCGCTCGTTTGAGCTCGTCTGTCCGTCGCGCTCCCGGGCCCCGGTCCAGCGCACCGTTGGACTGACCGGCCGGCCACCGCGCGGCAGCAGCTGCGGCGGAGCGCAGCGGAGCCTCTTTGAGCTCAGCCACCCGCCGGGCCGAGGAATCCGGACACCGGACCAGCCGCCCCCTTCCCCCTTCTCGCCGGCGCTTTGGACCCGGAGGGTCCGAGACGAAAGCCGCACCCGCGTGAGCCGAATGCCGCGAGATGGCGCGTAGGCGCAGGCGAAGCGAAGCGGAGCCCACGCGCAGCGCAGCGGAGCGCACCTACCCCCCGTGCGGTGTGAGGTCAGGCGCCCCCAGGGCGCACTCCGCCCAGACCCGCTTGCCCCAGCGGAGCGGATCCGTGCCCCAGCGGTCGGAGACCGCCTCGATGAGCGCCAGGCCGCGTCCGTGCTCGTCGTCCTCGGATGCGGTGCGGGTGGCGGGTTTGGCGTGGGATCGGTCGACGACGGACAGCCGTACCCGGTCAGGCGCGGGGCGGGAGACGGTCACGCGCATGGCCCGACTGCCGCTGTGCGCCACGGCGTTGCTCACCAGCTCCGAGATCACCAGTTCCGCGCGGTCGGCGAGGCCGGGGAGGTGCCAGGTCTCGCAGGCGGTGCGGACGAGGAGGCGGGCTCGGCGGGCGGATTCGGGTTCGCAGGGGAGGGTTTGGCTGTAGGCGGGGTGGCCGGTCGTGGACGCTATGGCGCTGCTGAAGGTCGAGCCGGGGGTGGGGAGTTGGGGGTTCAGCGGCGCAGGCATGGCAGCTCCAGCGGCATGAGATTGCTCGTGGCGTGCAGGAAGAATGCCCTGGTCGCAGCGTAACTAGCAAGATTGTGGCCCGAATTCGCAGAGTGAAGAACAGCTGTTCCATGGAATTGCGAACCGCGGTTGTGTCAGGCTGCACCTAAGTCGCCTTCTGGCGCACCTTGGAGGGGAAATAAGCACCATGCCGAATGTTCGGGCTATGCCCACCCTGCGTAGGCGCCGCCTCGGTGACGCTCTGCGAACCTACCGTCGCGGCGCGTCCCTGAGTCTGGAGAAGGCCGCAGAGGCGATGGGCTGGGACGAGAGCAAGCTGTCCCGTATCGAGAACGCCAAGGCGCGGATGCCGCCGCAGTACATGGCGAAGCTGCTGAAGCAGTACGGGGTGACGGACTCGGAGGTAATCTCCGCACTGATCGACCTGGCTCGCGACGCGGGGAAGCAGGGCTGGTGGCGGGCGTACGGGGATGTGGTGGGCCTGTCGTACAAGGACTACCTGACCCTGGAATCCGACGCGGAAAGTACGTACATCTACGCACCGGGTCTCATCCCCGGTCTACTGCAGACCGGGACCTATGCGCGCGAGATCATCGCCGCCACGGCCATGACACGCACCACGGAAGAAGTGATGGCTCTGGCGGAGGTCCGCAAGATGCGGCAGGCCATCCTGACCAAGCCCGACCGGCCGATGAAGCTGTGGGCCGTCATCCATGAGGGCGCGCTGTACCAGCGCTTCGCCTCGTATCCGGCGCTCATGCGGGAACAGTTGCGGCATCTGCTGGACATGTCGGAACTCCCGAACATCACCATCCAGATCATGCCGCTGAACTCGACCCCGCACCCTGGAATGGCCGGGCTCTTCGAGGTTGTGCGCTTCCCGCAGCCGTGGCCCACCGTGGTCAACATCGAGAACATCCAGGGCGGCTACTTCCTGGAAGGAGCCGAGGACGCGAAGGTCTTCGAGATGGCGTTCGAACGCATCGTTGCGGCGGCCCTTTCGGTGGATGATTCCCTGGAGACCCTCAAGGCCCTTTTGGAGAGGAACATCACGTGAGCACCCCTGGCCGCAAGGACGACCTCTACGCGATAGACCTGAGCGCGGCGAAGTGGCGCAAGTCGCGGTACAGCAACGCTGGCAACCAGTGCGTCGAGATCACCGATCTCCCCGGCGGCGGTATCGCCATCCGCGACTCGAAGAACCCTGCCTTCCCGGCCCTCCGCTACACCGCCGAGGAGTGGGACGCCTTCCGCAAGGGCGTCCGCTCCGGCGAGCTGTAAGCCACTCCGCCCGGCCGCCCGCAAGGCGCGGTCGGGCCCCCGGAGCGGAGGGACCAGGGGGGGAGGCAATAGGCTGCACACCGTGAAGGTCCTCGTCATCGGCAGCGGCGCCCGCGAACACGCCCTGTGCCGCGCACTGTCCCTCGACCCCGACGTCACGGCTCTGTACTGCGCGCCCGGCAACGCCGGCATCGCGGAGGTCGCCGAGCTGCGTACGGTCGACGCCCTCGACGGCGCGGCCGTCGCCGAGCTGGCCGCCTCGCTGGAGGCGGAGCTGGTGGTGGTCGGCCCGGAGGCTCCGCTGGTGGCGGGGGTGGCGGATGTGTTGCGGGAGCGGGGGATCCCGGCGTTCGGGCCGTCCGCCGACGCGGCGCAGCTGGAAGGGTCGAAGGCGTTCGCCAAGGATGTGATGGCGGCGGCCGGCGTGCCCACCGCGCGTGCTTACGTCTGTACGAACGAGGCGGAGATCGACGAGGCGCTGGACGCCTTCGGCGCGCCGTACGTCGTCAAGGACGACGGGCTGGCGGCCGGTAAGGGCGTCGTCGTGACCAGCGATATCGCCGCCGCCCGCGAGCACGCGCTGGCGTGCGGGCGGGTGGTGATCGAGGAGTACCTGGACGGTCCGGAGGTGTCGCTGTTCGCCGTCACGGACGGCGAGACGGTCGTGCCGCTGCAGCCCGCTCAGGACTTCAAGCGCGCCTACGACGGCGACGAGGGCCCGAACACGGGCGGCATGGGTGCGTACTCCCCGCTGCCGTGGGCGGACCCCAAGCTGGTCGACGAGGTGCTGGCGACCGTGTTGCAGCCGACCGTGGACGAGCTGCGCCGCCGGGGGACGCCGTTCTCGGGGCTGCTGTACGCGGGGCTGGCGATCACCTCGCGCGGGGTGCGGGTGATCGAGTTCAACGCGCGTTTCGGCGACCCGGAGACCCAGGTGGTCCTGGCCCGGCTGAAGACCCCGCTGGCCGGTGTGCTGCTGGCCGCCGCGACCGGTCGGCTCGACTCGCTGGCGCCGCTGCGCTGGAGCGATGGCGCGGCGGTGACCGTCGTGGTCGCCTCGCACAACTATCCGGGGACGCCCCGTACGGGCGATCCGATCACCGGTCTGGCGGAGGTGGCGGAGCAGGACGCGCCCAAGGCGTACGTCCTGCACGCGGGCACCAAGCGGGACGTTGCGTCGGGTGACGTGGTGAGCGCGGGTGGCCGGGTGCTGTCCGTGACCGCGACCGGCTCCGACCTGGTCAAGGCGCGCGAACGAGCGTACCGCGCGGTCGCCCGGATCGGCCTGGACGGCTCCCACCACCGCTCGGACATCGCCGCCAAGGCGGCGGAGGACGCCGGGCCCGGGGTGGCGTCGGGCTGAGGCCCTTGAGGTCCGGTCGAGAGAGGGTAGAGCTGGGGTCGAGGCGGGCCTGTAAGCGTCCAGAAGGTTCCTCGAGAAGTTCCCGGTTCTGGCCAAGGCCATTCCATCGGGTGAGCCCTCCCGGCATCCTGCTGACGCACGCGCGGACCCCCAACTAGTGTGCCGCTCAGGCGCGGTGCGGCAAGTGGCCCACCGGCATTGCGGCGCGGGCGGCCGGTGCGACAGTGGGGGTGTAAGGGCACAACACCGCCGTCGTCCGCTGTTCATTCAGGGCTGGACAGCAGGGGGTGATGGAACCGTGGCAGGTCCAGAAGCAGGCGCGCTTTCCGCGCGCGCCCGCGCTCTCGCGGTGTTGCGGATCCGGAGCACCGCGCTCGCAGTGGCGCTTCTCCCGGCGGCGATCGCCGCCGTGCTGCTGGTCGGCGGGGCCACGGGGCGGCTCGGCGGCTCCCATGGCGAGGAGTGGACCGCCGTCCGCTGGGCGGTGGTCGGCGGGGCCGTGGTCGTTCTGCTGCTGGCGGCGGCCGTGGCCGCCGTGGTGGTCCGGGCCAGACCGGCGCTCAGCCCCACCGTGCCCATCGCCGAGGAGACGGCCCCGGACCTCTACCGCCTGGTCCGCGACCTGGCCGATCGGCTGGAGGTGCCCGCCCCGTCCGCGATAGCGCTCACGCCGGACTGCGACAGCTGGCTGGAGGACCGTACGCATCGGGCGCACGGCGCCAAGAGCGGCGGTCCCAAGGGCAGCGGTCCCAAGGGCAGCGCTGGCATGGGCAGCGCGCCCGCCGGTGCTTCGGTGGTGGGGAGAGGCGAGCGGCGGGGCCCGCAGGCCCCGGTGCTGGTCATCGGCTCGCCGTTCCTGTGGTGGATGCGGGTCGCCGAGCTGCGCGCCCTGCTCGCGCCCGTCGTCGCGGGCACCGGCCCTTCCGTACACCCGGACATAGCGGCCGCCCGCCGCTTCGTCCGTGGCCTGGACGCCGCCGTCGCCGTCGCCCGGGGCTCCGGGGGCGTGGGCAAGGCCGGGGACACCGGCCGTACGGCCCCTGTCGCCGCCCTCGGCCGCGCGGTTCGCCGCCCTGCCCTCGCGTTCCTCGGCTGGATCGCCCGGCTGCTGTTGCGCGGCTGCCGGGACCACGCCGCCGAGATGGAGCGGGCCGTCGCCGCGGCCGCCTCCGAGCGCGCCCAGACCGTCGACTACGGCCTGCGGATCGTGGCCCAGGAGCAGGTCGGCCTGGCGTACGCGGGGTGGGACCGGCTGCTGACCAGGGTCGCGCTGCCCGCGTGGCGGATGGGCCGCTGGCCGGCCCGGCTGGACGCGGGCGTGGTCGCGGCCCTCACCGAGCTCTCCCGCCGCGACCGGCTGGCCGAGGGGTTCGCCTCCCGGCTCAGCGAGCGGCCCGCCTGCGATCTGCTGGAGGAGCCGGGGCTGATCGACGAGGCGACGTCCCTGCTGGCCGCCCGGCTGTTCCACGGCGGCCCGAGCGAGCCCGGCCCGGACTGGGCGCCGGTCGACTGGGGCGAGTATCCGGAGGAGGTCGTGGACCGCAAATGGCGGGTGGAGGCCGCTCGTCTGCACCGTGTGCTCGATGAGCAGACCCTGCTCGATGAGCAGACCCGCTCCGGCGGCTCCGGATCCGGCCGCGCGGCGGCCCATGAAGGGGCGCCCCATGAGGCGACGGGCGGCCAGGGTCCGGAGTCCGGGCCCGCCGCGCCCACCCTCGCCCGCGTCATGGACCGGCTCACCGCCGCCCCCGGCCTCGCCCCGACGGGGCAGCTCGGTGAGGAGGTCGCGGCCCGGCTCAGCACGGAGGTGGCCCGCGAGGAGGCCGCCCACCAGGCGGCCACCCGGTCGACCGGCCAGGCCGGCGCCCTTACGGACGCGGGGGCCGGGCCCGGGGGCGGTGACCCGTGGATCGACGGCTTCGCGCCGCTCTTCCCGCTGCAGCCGCCCCGTACCGGCCGGGAGCTGCTGGCCGACCATGTCACGGCCATGGTGTGCTGCGCCGCCATGGACACCGCGGGCGCGGCGCCGGGACTCGACTGGCTGGACGGGCCCACGCTGCTGTTCGGCGGGCGGCGGCGGGCCGATCTGGCGCATCCGGTGCTGAGCCTGGTCGAGGACGGGGACGCCGAGCCGCTGCGCTCCTGGCTCGGCGAGGTGGGCGTACGGCCGGAGAAGCCGGTCCGGCTGGTGTGACGCCGGGCGTCACCGCCCGCGCGATCTCGCAGCTCAGCACCTTGATCAAGGCCCGCGATCAAGGCCCGCCCGGATGGCACTCAGGCGTGAACGCCCTGGGTCTGGGTTCGGCAAATTCGCGACGATCAGTGATGGATTGAGTGCGTAATGTGATGTGCTGGGGCTGGTGGCGACAGGCCGCCAGGGGAGGCAGGGAAGGCAGGGAGGGGAGCCAGTCGTGGACGCCACGGAACCGGTCAGGCGCTGGGAGTCGGGAGCGCTCGCACACGCGGTGACGGACCCTTTCGGCCAGGGCCCGCTGCCCTGGCTGCGGGGCAGGCAGACCTACTTCAGCGAGACGGGCCGCCTGGTGCCGTGGTACGTGGACCACGACACCGCTACGGGGGCCGCCGAGACCGCCGACCCCGGGCCCGGCCATATCCCCTCCACCCGGACCGCCGACGACGTGCACCGCCAGATCAAGGGCTTCACCTCGGCCTCCGCCGCCGCCCCCGGCGAGTCCATCGACTTCCGGATCACCGTCGACCCGCCCCAGCAGTTCAGCGCGGACGTCTACCGCATCGGCCACTACGGCGGCGACGGCGCCGCCAAGATGACCAGCAGCCCGCGGCTGGCCGGTATCGTCCAGCCGCCCCCGCTCGCCGCCGACCGCACCGTCTCCTGCCACCACTGGTGGCTGTCCTGGCGGCTCCAGATCCCCTCGTACTGGAACCCCGGCGCCTATGTCGCCGTGCTGACCACGGCCGACGGCTACCGCAACCACATCCCCTTCACGGTCCGCGACACCCACCCCGCCGATCTGCTCCTCGTCCTCCCGGACATCACCTGGCAGGCGTACAACCTCTACCCGGAGGACGGCCGGACCGGCGCCAGCCTGTACCACGCGTGGGACGAGCGCGGCCGGCTGCTCGGCGAGTCGCGGGCGGCGGTCACGGTCTCCTTCGACCGGCCGTACGCGGGCGCCGGGCTGCCGCTGCACGTGGGCCACGCGTACGATTTCATCCGCTTCGCCGAGCGGATGGGCTACGACCTCGCGTACGCCGAGACCCGCGATCTGCACGCGGGCCGTATCGACCCGACCCGCTACCGCGGTCTGGTTTTCCCCGGCCATGACGAGTACTGGTCGGTCCCGCTTCGGCGCACCGTCGAGGAGGCCCGCGACGGCGGCACCTCGCTGGTCTTCCTCTCCGCCAACACCATGTACTGGCAGGTCGGCCTCGTGCCGTCGCCCTCCGGTCCGGACCGCCTGCTGACCTGCCATAAGCGCCGCGGCCCCGGCCGTTCGGCGCTGTGGCGGGAGACGGCGCCCGAGCAGCAGCTGCTGGGCATCCAGTACGTGGGCCCGGTGCCCGAGCCGAGCCCGCTGATCGTGCGGAACGCGAGCCACTGGCTGTGGGAGGCGACCGGCGCCGACGAGGGCGATGAGCTGCCCGGTCTGGTCGCGGGCGAGGCCGACCGCTACTTCCCGCGCACCTGCCTGCCCGCGCATCTGCGCCGGATCCTGCTAGCCCACTCCCCGTACCGGGACGCCGAGGGGGCCCTCCGGCACCAGGACACCTCGCTGTACCGGGCGCCCAGCGGCGCCCTCGTCTTCGCCTCCGGCACCTTCGCCTGGACCCCGGCGCTCGACCGGCCCGGCCATACCGACGTACGGGTGCAGCGGGCCACCGCCAACCTCCTGGACCGTATCTGCAAACGGGGCTAGGTCCTGTCTCCCCGATCTCCGTGGATCAGCCCGCGGCGTCTGGTGCGTGTGATCGCAAGGCGGAGGGTCGACCTCGTAGTGGGCCTACTTGGTCGAGCCCGACAACGCAGTGAGCGCGCGTGCCAGGCGTCGCGGGCCCGCGGAGGTCGGGGAGACAGGGCCTGGCCCCAGGCCACGCCCGGTGCGCCCCGCTTCGGCCGGGCGGTGGGGCGTGGGGCAGAATCGTGGGGTCTTGGACAAACCCACCAGGAGGAACCGTGTCCGGATTCGTGGAGAAGCCCGAGCCGGTGGAGGTGCCCGGCCTTGTGCATCTGCACACAGGCAAGGTGCGCGACCTCTACCGGAACGAGAAGGGCGACCTCATCATGGTCGCCAGCGACCGGATGTCCGCCTATGACTGGGTACTGCCGACCGAGATCCCCGACAAGGGCAGGGTGCTCACCCAGCTCTCCCTGTGGTGGTTCGACCAGCTGATCGACGTCGTGCCCAACCACGTCCTGTCCACCGAGGTGCCCGAGGGCGCCCCCGCCGACTGGGCGGGCCGCACGCTGGTGTGCCAGTCGCTGAGCATGCTCCCGGTGGAGTGCGTGGCCCGCGGCTATCTGACCGGCTCGGGCCTGGCCGAGTACCGGGAGAGCCGTACGGTCTGCGGGATCGCCCTGCCCGAGGGCCTGGCCGACGGCTCCGAGCTGCCCTCCCCGATCTTCACCCCGGCCACCAAGGCCGAGGTCGGCGAGCACGACGAGAACGTGCCGTACGAGGAGGTGGCCCGCCGGGTCGGCACCGAGACCGCCACCCAGCTGCGCCAGGCCACCCTCGCGGTCTACAACCGGGGCCGCGATATCGCGCGCGACCGGGGGATCATCCTCGCCGACACCAAGTTCGAGTTCGGCCATGCGCTGGCCGAGGGCGGTGCGGACGGGCATGAGCTGGTCCTCGCCGACGAGGTGCTGACCCCCGACTCCTCCCGCTTCTGGCCCGCCGACCAGTGGCAGCCGGGGCGCCCGCAGCCGTCGTTCGACAAGCAGTTCGTCCGCGACTGGCTGACCTCCCCGGCCTCCGGCTGGGACCGCCACAGCGAGCAGCCGCCGCCCACGCTGCCGGAGGAGATCGTGGAGCGGACGCGGGCGAAGTACGTGGAGGCGTACGAGCGCCTGACCGGCACCCGCTGGTCCTGACAGCCGGTCGTCCCGGTACGACGAAAGCCCTGGCCGATATGGCCAGGGCCTTCGTTGTAAGAGCGGACGACGAGGCTCGAACTCGCGACCTCAACCTTGGCAAGGTTGCGCTCTACCAACTGAGCTACGTCCGCATGCGCCGGTCACTTCCGTCCGGATTCGGGACGGATTCCGTCCGGCGCGCCTCCACTATAACCAAACCCGAGACGAGGGAACTACCTCGTTCCCCGCACGGGCCCGGTTCCCGCCATCAGGCGACGTTGTGCGGCCGGAACTGGACGCTGATCCGCGGCCCCGTGGCCCGGGTGCTCTTGGGGATCGCATGCTCCCAGGTCCGCTGGCAGGAGCCGCCCATCACGATCAGATCGCCGTGCCCGAGCGGCTGCCGCACGCCGGCCCCGCCGTGGCGCGGGCGCAGCACGAGGTCGCGCGGGGCGCCCACGGACAGGATCGCCACCATGGTGTCCTCGCGGGCGCCCCGGCCGATCCGGTCGCCGTGCCAGGCCACGCTGTCCCGGCCGTCCCGGTAGTAGCAGAGCCCGGCGGTGGTGAACGGTTCGCCCAGCTCGGCGGCGTAGTGCGCGGAGAGCGCGGCCCGCGCCTCGTCCAGAACGGGGTGCGGTAGCGGGTCGTCGGCGCCGTAGAAGGCGAGCAGCCGCGGCACGTCCACGACCTGGTCATACATATGCCGCTGCTCCGCCCGCCAGGGCACCTCGTCGGCGAGGCGCGTGAACAGGGCGTCCGCCCCGCTCAGCCACCCGGGCAGCAGATCGATCCAGGCCCCGTCGCCGAGCACCGTCCTGCGCGTATCGGTCAGCGGGCCGAGACGGATGTCGTCGGCCTGGTCGAAGAGCGAGCCCTGGAGGTACGGGGGCATGGATCCAGGGTAACCGGTCGACCGAATGTGTGTGCGATTTGGCGGTCGGGCTGCGGGCTGTCGTACCCCTGCGTTACGGTTCCCCGCATGGCTGAATTCGTACTGGTGTCGGGTGCGTGGCTGGGCTCGTGGGCGTGGGACGAGGTGGTGCCGGAGCTACGGACGGCCGGGCACGGCGCCCATCCGCTGACGCTGTCCGGCGTGGCGGAGAAGCGGGGCGCGCCGGCCGGGCAGCAGACGCATGTGGCGGACATCGTCGGCGAGGTCGAGCGTCTCGATCTGCGCGATGTCGTGCTGGTCGGCCACAGCTACTCGGGCATCCCGGTCGGCCAGGCCGCCGAGCGGATCGGCGACCGGCTGGCCCATGTGGTGTTCGTCGACTCCAATGTGCCGACCGACGGGGAGTCGTTCGTCTCCGGCTGGGCTGACGGGCGGGAGACGGCCGAGATCGCCGAGAACGGCGGCTTCTGGGCGGTGCCCCTCGCGGCCGACTTCGCCGGTCAGGACCTCACCGACGAGCAGATCGCCCACTTCGTCGACCGCGCGACCCCGCACCCGGGCGCCTCCCTGATCGAACCGGCCCAGCTGTCGCGCCCGCTCGGCGAGCTGCCGACGACGTACATCAAGTGCCTGCTCGACTGGCCCCAGCCGAGCGACGACGTGGTCGAGCTGCTGAAGAGCGAGCGGTGGCGGCTGGTCGAGATGGACACCGGCCACTGGCCGATGTTCTCCCAGCCCCAGGAGCTGGCCCGGATCCTGCTCGAGGCGGCTGCTTAGCTCAGTCGCTAGATCCAGCCGCGCTCGCGTGCCATCCGGGCCGCCGCGTGGCGGTTCTCGGCCGGGATCTTGGACGCGGCCGAGGACAGATAGTTGCGGACCGTCCCCTGCGACAGCGCGGCCCGCTGGGCGATCTCCGCGATGGACGCGCCGTCCGCCGCCAGCTCCAGCAGTTCCGTCTCCCGCGCGGTCAGCGGGGAGTCGCCCGCGCTGATCGCGTCGGCCGCCAGATCGGGGTCGATATAGCGGTTGCCGCCGTGCACCGTACGGATGATCTCGGCGAGCCGCTGCGCCGACGCGGTCTTGGGCAGAAAGCCCCGTGCCCCGGCCTCCAGCGCCCGTTTGAGATGGCCCGGACGGCCGTGGCTGGTCACGATCATGGACCGGCAGCCGGGCAGCTCCGACCGCAGGGAAGCGGCCACCGACACCCCGTCCGCCCCCGGCATCTCCAGGTCCAGCACCGCCACATCGGGCCGGTGCGCCCGGGCCATCGCCAGCGCCTCGGGACCGGACGCGGCCTCCGCGACCACCAGCAGATCCTCTTCGAGGGACAGCAGGGCGGCGAGGGCGCCCCGGATCAGATGCTCGTCATCCGCGAGCAGCACCCGGATCGCGGACGTCCCGCTCATACGCCGGCCCCCTCATGCCTGTTGTCCGTCCCGGGCCCCTCGTGTCCCTCCAGCGGAAGTTCGGCCCGCAGCCGGTACGTACCGCCTTCCCCGGGGCCCGACCACAGCGTGCCGCCCAGCGGCGCCAGCCGCTCCCGCAGCCCCTTGAGCCCGTTGCCCGACGTACCGTTGCCCGACGTACCGTTGCCCGACGTACCGTTCGACGTACCGGGCACGCGTGGCTCGGCCTCCGGCGCCCCGTCATTCTCCATGACCAGCACCGCCGTACGGCCCCCGTCCGCCGCCCGCCCCACCTGTACCCGCACCGTGCAGCGGGCCGCCTCCGCATGGCGCAGCACATTGGTCGTGCCCTCGCGCACCACCCACGCCAGCGCCGACCGCACCGCCGAAGCGGGCTGTGCGGCCTCGCCTTCGCCCTCGTCCGGGATTCGGTAGTCGATACGGCAGTCGACCTTGGCCGCCCGCAGCACCGACCGCGCTCCGGCCAGCTCCACTTGAAGATCCGCCTCCCGATAGCCGCGCACCACGTCCCGGATCTCCCGCTGCGACTCCTGCGCGATCCGCTGCACCTCGACCATCTGCTCGGCGGCCTCCGGCCGCCCGCGCCGCGCCAGTTGCACCGCGAGCTCGCTCTTGAGCGCGATCACCGCCAGGTTCCGGCCCATCACATCGTGCAGATCGCGGCCGAACCGCAGCCGCTCCTCCGCCACCGCGAGCCGCGCCTGCACCTCGCGGCTGGCGTCCAGCTCCCACATCACCTCCAGGATCCATATCGAGCTGCGGACCGAGAACGCGGACAGGGCGGCCATGAGGAGCACCGCCAGGGGGGAGGACACCGACAGGAAGACGCTCGCCTGCGCGACGGACAGCGCCGCGAGCGTCGCCGCGGCGATGCCCGCGTGCACCAGGGTGAAGGCGCGGACGGACAGCAGCAGGGGGCACGAGAGGGAGAACGGCAGCGTGTTCATCGTCGCCGCCGACATGAACGCCGAGCCTTCCGACGCACCGTCCACGATCAGCAGCGCCACCCCCGCGCACTGCCCTGCCGCCATCATCGCCCCGGCGAGCGCCAACAGCCCCCGCGGCGCCACGCGCTCGCGCAGCCGGTGTTCGATCCCCCGCCGCAGCAGCGGAGTCGCGAGCACGTTCTGGACCACCGCCAGGCCGAACTGCCCCCAGGCCAGCCCGTTCGCCGGTGCCTCCGACCGCAGTCTGCCGGGCAGCGGACCCGCCATGGCGAGCAGCATGATCCAGGGCAGCGCGTACAGCGTCCACCGCGTGAACAGCTCCACGCGCACCTGTCGGCTGCGCCGCTTCCATCGGCGTATCACGAACTCCGCCCTCCCCTTCGGACCCTGGAGACCAGGACCGGTCAGCGCCGCGGCTCCCAGGGGAACCGCCGGCGTACGGTCCACCCTGCCAGGGCCGTCCAGGCCGCCGCCGTGGCCAGGGCCGTCAGTGCCTGCCCCGCGCCCATCTCGCCGGTCCACCCGGCCCGTACGAGGTCGACCACCGGGGTCAGCGGCGCCCATTCGCACACCGCCGCCACCCGGTCCGGCATGACGTCGAGCGGTACGAACAGACCCGAGGCCAGCATCGACACCAGCATCATCGGCATGGGGGTCAGCTGCGCTGACTCCGCGGTCTTGGTGAAGGCCGCGGTCGCGGCGGCCAGCGCGGGCATCAGGACCAGACCGGCCGCCACCCCGAGCACGGCCAGAAGCGGCGCCTTGGGCGCCGACGCGTCAAGCGCCGGGCCCACCGCGGCGACCATCAGCACGCACTGCACCAGCCCCATCAGCACGGCGGGGAGCGCCGCCCCGGCCAGGATCTCCGGGTCGGTCAGCTCACCGGCGCGCAGCCGCTTGAGGACCAACTCCTCGCGCCGGACGACGTAGACGCCCACGAGGTTCATATAGACGGCGAGGATCAGCGCCAGGCCGATCGAGCCGGGGAGGACCAGCGTGGCCAGGTCCAGACCGACCTTGTCGAGGTCGATCTCGCTGGTGACGGTGGTCATGCTGAGGGTGAGCGAACCCGGCAGCAGCAGGGCGTAGGTCAGCGCTGCCTTGTTCCGTACCAGCAGCGTCAGTTCGGCGCGGGCGAGGGAGGCGACGCGGGCGCGCGCGGTCGTGCGGGCGCCGGTTGTCGTGGCGCCGGTGGTGGCGCCTGTCGTGGTGGTGTGGGTCGTGGTCATCGGGCGTTCCCCTTCGCCGTTTCCGTCTTCTCCAGTCCCTGGGCGATATGCAGGAACGCCTCTTCCAGCGACGCCGACCGGGCGTCGAGCCCGCCGAGTTCGAGCCCCTTGTCCCGTGCCCACACCAGCACCTCGGTGGCCGTGCGCTGCAGGTCGCGGGTGCGCAGCCGTACCGTCCGCCCGTCCGTCTCGCGCTCGGCGGCGCCGAGCTGGGCGAGCGAGGGCAGATCGGCGGCGGAGAGGGGGGCCGGGAGCGCGAAGGAGAGCTGCGAGGGGCGCTCGGCGACGATGTCCGCGACCCGTCCGGAGGCGGCGATCCGCCCTTCGTGCATGATCGCGAGCCGTTCGGCCAGCGCCTCGGCCTCCTCCAGATAGTGCGTGGTCAGCAGCACCGTGGTGCCCTGGTCGCGCAGGGAGCGCACCAGCTCCCAGGTCTCCCGCCGCCCCTCCGCGTCGAGGCCGGTCGTCGGCTCGTCGAGGAAGAGCACATCCGGGTGGCCGAGCAGCGCGAGCGCCAGGTCCAGGCGGCGCCGCTCGCCGCCGGAGAGCATCTTGACCCGTACGTTCCGGCGCCGTTCGAGCCCCACCAGCTCCAGGGCCTCGCCGACCGGCCGCGCCTCGCTGGTGCACCCGGCCCACAGCCGTACGGTCTCACTCACGGTCAGCTCGGACGGGAAGCCGCCCTCCTGCAGCATCACCCCGATCCGCGGCCGGACCTCCGCCCGCTCGCGGTACGGGTCACGGCCCAGCACCCGCACCTGGCCGCCGGTCGGGGCGGCCAGTCCTTCCAGCAGCTCGACGGTGGAGGTCTTCCCGGCGCCGTTCGTGCCCAGCAGCGCGAACAGCTCGCCGTGCTCGACCGAGAAGGAGACGCCGCGCACGGCCTCGTAGCCCTGGTCCGAGGAAGGGCCTGATGGGCGTCCGTACCTGCGTCGAAGTTCTGTGACATGTATCGCGCTGTCGCTCAGCGCACTGTCCCCGAGATCCATGTCTCCAGGCTTCCGGCGTCCGAGGGGCGCGGGTAGTGCGGGCTGTCATGGGCCCGGATGACAAATGTCAGCAGGAGCGGGGGACCATGAGGCCATAAAAGCCTTGAGGCGCCGGTCGATTCGACCGGCGCCTCAAGGCCATGGAGCGGACGACGAGATTCGAACTCGCGACCCTCACCTTGGCAAGGTGATGCTCTACCAACTGAGCCACGTCCGCATGCATCCGACTGGCTTTCACCAACCGGCGCGGCATCACTCTACCCCATCCACCGAAGTGGTCGAGGCGATGATGAGAGCGGGTGACAGGGATTGCACACTGCGCCTCCCCCTTGGAAAGGGGGCGCTCTACTACTGAGCTACACCCGCATGGCATCCGACCGGCTCTCGCCGATCGGCGTGTCCATCACCCTACCCGATCCACCGGAGTGGTTCGGCTCCGATCCACCGAGGTGGTTCGGTAAGGCGATGAGAGCGGGTGACAGGGATTGCACACTGCGCCTCCCTCTTGGAAAGAGGGCGCTCTACTACTGAGCTACACCCGCATGTTCCTCGGGGTTTGCCTTCCGGCCTCGCCCCTCGGCGTGATCCAGACTCTAGCGGATCACCAGGGTGGGTGTGCAACTCGGCGGCGGAGGCCGCTCACTGGCCGCTCGGCGGCCGGCTCAGTTCGATGCGTTGAACGCCTCGTAGACCTTCTTGGGGATCCGGCCGCGCGGCGGGACCTCCATGCCGTGCGACCGGGCCCAGGCGCGGACCGCGGCCGGGTCGGGGGCGACGGAGGTGCGGCGGTACGCCTTGCCGGAGCGGGCCCGCTTGCGGCCGGCTTCCACGTAGGGCTCGAGAAGGCCGCGGAGTTTCTCCGCATTGGCAGTGTTGAGGTCGATCTCGTACGCCTTGCCGTCGAGTCCGAACGAGACCGTCTCCTCCGCCTGACCCCCGTCGATGTCGTCGGAGAGCGTGACTACTACGCGCTGCGCCACGGGATATCGGTCCTTTCGGGCTGCATCGATGCGTTGACGTGCAAAGATGGCAGCTGTCCTGTTGTTAGTGAACAATGCTTTTTCATTTGTACAGCGGCGAGCAATACATTGTGAAGCCCCGCTAATTCTGCCCGCGTGTCACGCCGCAATCGGGACCATACGTTTTTCCTGGAACTTTCCCCAGTGGATGGTGGCGCCGATGCTTAAACGTGACGGAAGGCAAGGCTGATCTACCCGCGTAGATTCTGGGCCGGGGTACGCTGGGCGAACCGCCTTACGCACCAGCACCACACCACCGGGAGTGCCAGTGGCACGCGTCGTAGTCGACGTCATGCTCAAGCCGGAGATCCTCGACCCCCAGGGACAGGCGGTGCAGCGTGCACTGCCCCGTCTCGGTTTCGAGGGGATCGCCGACGTCCGTCAGGGCAAGCGCTTTGAACTCGAGGTGGAGGGCCCGGTCGACGATGCCGCCCTCGCCCGTATCCGCGAGATCGCGGAGACCTTCCTCGCCAACACCGTGATCGAGGACTTCACCGTGCGGATCGAGGCCGACCAGGCCGCGGATGCCGCCCTCGCCGCGCGGGCGGAGTCGTGACCGCACGCGTCGGAGTCATCACCTTCCCCGGCACGCTCGACGACCGCGACACCCAGCGCGCGGTCCGGGTCGCCGGTCTTGAGGCCGTACCGCTGTGGCACCGCGACAAGGACCTCAAGCAGGTCGACGCGGTCGTGCTGCCGGGTGGCTTCTCGTACGGCGACTATCTGCGGGCCGGAGCGATCTCCCGCTTCTCCCCGGTAATGGAGTCGGTGATCGAGCAGGCGAAGGCGGGCATGCCCGTACTTGGCATCTGCAATGGTTTCCAGGTTCTCACCGAGACTCATCTGCTGCCCGGCGCGATGCTGCGGAACAACCATCTGCACTTCATCTGCCGTGATCAGAAGTTGCGAGTGGAAAACGCCGAGACCGCCTGGACCCGCTCCTACGAGCAGGGCCAGGAGATCAACATCCCGCTCAAGAACATCGACGGCCGCTATGTGGCCGACGAGCGGGTTCTGGATGAACTCGAAGCCGAGGGCCGCGTCGCCTTCCGTTACGAAGGCTTCAATCCGAACGGCTCGCTGCGCGACATCGCCGGTATCACCAACGAGGCGGGCAATGTCGTCGGCCTCATGCCGCACCCCGAGCACGCCGTCGAGCCGCTGATCGGCACCGGGCGCACCGACGGGCTCGGATTCTTCACCTCGATCCTCAAGAAGCTGGTCGACGCATGAGCCTCGATACCGTCAAGCACGCGGAGCAGACTCCGGACGTCCAGCAGCCCTGGGCCGAGCTCGGCCTCAAGCAGGACGAGTACGAGCGCATCCGCGCCATCCTCGGTCGCCGCCCGACCGGCGCCGAGCTGGCCATGTACTCCGTCATGTGGTCCGAGCACTGCTCGTACAAGTCGAGCAAGGTCCATCTGCGGCAGTTCGGCGACAAGGCTCCCGCCTCCGACGCGCTGCTCGTCGGCATCGGCGAGAACGCGGGCGTGGTCGATGTCGGCCAGGGCTACGCGGTCACCTTCAAGGTCGAGTCGCACAACCACCCCTCCTATATCGAGCCGTACCAGGGCGCGGCCACCGGCGTGGGCGGCATCGTCCGCGACATCCTCGCCATGGGCGCCCGCCCGGTCGCGGTGATGGACCCGCTGCGCTTCGGCGCCGCCGACCACCCCGACACCAAGCGGGTGCTGCCCGGCGTGGTCGCGGGCGTCGGCGGCTACGGCAACTGCCTGGGCCTGCCCAATATCGGCGGAGAGGTCGTCTTCGACCCCTGCTACCAGGGCAACCCGCTGGTCAACGCGCTGTGCGTGGGCGTCATGAAGCACGAGGACATCCACCTCGCCAAGGCCTCGGGCACGGGCAACAAGGTCATCCTCTACGGCGCCCGCACCGGCGGCGACGGTATCGGCGGCGTCTCCGTGCTTGCCTCCGAGACCTTCGATGACTCGAAGCCGACCAAGCGCCCCGCCGTCCAGGTCGGTGACCCCTTCCAGGAGAAGCTGCTCATCGAGTGCACCCTGGAGATCTTCAAGGAGAACCTGGTCGCCGGTATCCAGGACCTCGGCGGCGCCGGGCTCTCCTGCGCCACCAGCGAGCTGGCCTCGGCCGGCTCCGGCGGTATGCGGGTCGAGCTGGACACGGTGCACCTGCGTGACGCGACCCTCTCGCCCGAGGAGATCCTCATGAGCGAGTCGCAGGAGCGTATGTGCGCGATCGTCGAGCCGGAAAAGGTCGACCGCTTCCTGGAGATCTGCGAGAAGTGGGACGTCATCGCCACCGTCATCGGTGAGGTCACCGAGGGCGAGCGGCTGGAGATCTTCTGGCACGGCGAGCAGATCGTCGACGTCCCGCCGCGCACGGTCGCCCATGAGGGCCCGGTGTACGAGCGCCCGTACGCCCGCCCGGAGTGGCAGGACGCGCTGCAGGCCGACGACGCGAACAAGCTGCCGCGCCCGGCGACCGCCGATGAGCTGCGCGAGCAGATCCTCAAGGTGGTCTCCTCCCCGAACCAGGCGTCCAAGTCCTGGGTCACCGACCAGTACGACCGCTTCGTCCAGGGCAACACGGTCCTCGCCCAGCCCGAGGACTCCGGCATGGTCCGTATCGACGAGGAGACCGGCCTCGGCGTCGCGGTCGCCACGGACGGCAACGGCCGCTACGCCAAGCTCGACCCGTACGCGGGCGCGCAGCTCGCGCTCGCCGAGGCGTACCGCAATGTCGCCGCCTCCGGCGCCAAGCCGCTGGCGATCTCCGACTGCCTGAACTTCGGCTCGCCCGAGGACCCGGCGGTCATGTGGCAGTTCGCCGAGGCCACCCGCGGCCTGGCCGACGGCTGTCTGACCCTGGGCACCCCGGTCACCGGCGGCAATGTCTCCCTCTACAACCAGACCGGGGACGTGGCCATCCACCCGACGCCGGTCGTCGCCGTCCTCGGTGTGATCGACGATGTGGCGCGCCGCACCCCGATCGGCTTCGCGGACGAGGGCCATCTGCTGTACCTGCTCGGCGACACCGAGGAGGAGTTCGGCGGTTCGGCCTGGTCGCAGACGATCCATGACCACCTCGGCGGGCTGCCGCCGAAGGTGGACCTGGAGCGCGAGCGGCTGCTCGGCGAGATCCTGATCTCGGCCTCGCGCGACGGCATGGTCGACGCGGCGCACGACCTGTCCGACGGCGGTCTGATCCAGGCCCTCGTCGAGTCGTGTCTGCGCGGCGGCAAGGGCGCCCGGATCGTCGTACCCGACGGGATGGACCCGTTCGTCTTCCTGCTGTCGGAGTCGGCGGGCCGGGCCGTGGTGGCCGTTCCGCGCAGCGAGGAAGTCCGCTTCAACGACATGTGCGGGGCGCGGGGGCTTCCGGCGGCCCGGATCGGCGTGGTGGACGGCGACGCGATCGACGTCCAGGGCCAGTTCGGCATTCCGCTGGCGGAACTCAAGGAAGCGCACGAGGCGACGATCCCGGGCCTGCTCGCCTGAGACTCGTCTGAGCTACGGAACAAGCCCCGTTCCCTGCCGTCACACAGGGAGCGGGGCCGCTTCTTGGCGGTGGCGGTGGCGGTCAGCGCCAGAACGCGTTCGAGGCGTCGATGTCCTCATGGCATTCGTCGATGTCGCTGATCTTCCCGCCGACGATCGTGAAGAACATGCCTTCCTTCATATCGAGGCCGCGGTCCTCGCGCTCCGCGCGGCACCGGTGGACGGAGATCACATGCCCGCGCCCGTCGGCCGCCAGCGTCTCGAGTTCGACGCGCAGCGTGCCGCCGGTGACGTCGTACTGGCGGCGGTACAGCTGGACGCAGGCCTCGCGGCCCTTGTGATGTCCGGATATGGAGCTCTCGCCGGGGACGTGGTGGGTCACGTCGGTGGTCATCAGCCCGGCCAGGGTGTCCATGTCGCCGCTGATGAACGCGTCGTAGCCGCGGCGGATCAGGGCGCAATCCGGGTGCTCACCCATGGCGGTTCACGCCTTTCGTGCTGATTTCTCTCGCCTTCTCTTCCATCCTCCGCCGCCGTCCCCGGGCTGTCCACGTTCCGCGGGGGCTTCTCGGGGTTCTCGGGGCTCCGTTGTCAGGGCTGCTCGATAAGCTCGGCCGCATGCCGCCTCGTGCCCGCGCCCGCACCTATGACCTGGCCAAGACGCGCGCCGCCGTGACCGCGCAGTTCGAGCATGTACGGGAGGCGGTGCGCGGCCTGGACGACGAGCGGCTGGGCGCGCCGACCCGGCTCGGCGGCTGGACGGTCCGCGAGCTGGTCGCGCATCTGTCGATGGCCGTGGGGGCGGTCGCCCGCCACCTGGAGCAGCCCCCGCCGCCCGCGCGGGAGGTCACGGCCACCGGCTGGGTGGCCGCGACGGCGGCGCTCGGCGGGGATATCGACGAGGACACCCGATCGCTCGCGGCGAGCGCGGCGCCGGCCGAGCTGCTGGACCGGGCCGCCGCGCGCTTCGCCGAGCTGGTGCCGGATGCCCCCGGCGACCGGCTGCTGGCGGCCCGGGTGGGGGCGATACGGCTGGACGACTTCCTCGTCACCCGCTGTGTCGAGCTGGTCGTGCACACCGACGACCTGGCGGCCGCGCTCGGCGCCGACCTCCCGTACGACCGCCAGGCTCTGGCCGCCGCCACGCGCCTGCTCGCCGACGCGCTCGCGGCGAAGGCGCCCGGGGGCTCGGTCGAGGTCCGCGTCCCGCCGTACGCGGTCGTGCAGTGCGTGGAGGGCCCGCGGCACACCCGCGGCACGCCTCCGAACGTCGTCGAGACGGCCCCGCTGACCTGGATCCGCCTCGCTACGGGCCGTCTGGACTGGTCCGAGGTGGTCGAGGAGGCCGAGGTCACGGCGAGCGGCGAGCGGGCCGATATCGCGCCCTACCTGCCGCTGCTGGGCTGACGGGCCGCGCGTACCAAGGCATCCGGGGGTCTGCGGGCGCGTTCGAAGGGACCTTCCGGAAGGTCCGGAAGGTCTTCCGGGGATGTGACTTACGCCCCCCTGGCGGTCCCTCGTTCGGAGGTGCCGCGGAACTGGCCTAGACTCGAACCCGTGCCACGTGGTGACGGACGACTCAGCCACGACCTGCTCCCCGGAGAGAAGGGCCCCCAAGACGCCTGTGGCGTCTTCGGAGTCTGGGCTCCGGGCGAAGAGGTCGCCAAACTCACCTATTTCGGGCTGTACGCACTGCAGCACCGTGGACAGGAGTCCGCGGGCATCGCGGTGAGCAACGGCTCCCAGATCCTGGTCTTCAAGGACATGGGCCTGGTTTCCCAGGTCTTCGACGAGACCTCCCTCAGCTCTCTCCAAGGTCATATCGCGGTCGGTCACGCCCGCTACTCCACCACCGGTGCCTCGGTGTGGGAGAACGCGCAGCCGACCTTCCGCGCGACCGCCCATGGCTCGATCGCGCTGGGCCACAACGGAAACCTGGTCAACACCGCCCAGCTCGCCGAGATGGTCGCGGCGCTGCCCCGGGACAACGGCCGCGCCACCCAGGTGGCCGCGACCAACGACACCGACCTGGTCACCGCCCTGCTCGCGGGGCAGGTCGACAAGGACGGCAAGGCGCTGACCGTCGAGCAGGCGGCCCCGATCGTGCTGCCCGAAGTCAAGGGTGCTTTCAGCCTCGTCTTCATGGACGAGCAGACCCTCTACGGCGCCCGTGACCCGCAGGGCATCCGCCCGCTGGTCCTCGGCCGCCTGGAGCGCGGCTGGGTGCTGGCCTCCGAGACCGCCGCCCTCGACATCTGCGGCGCCTCGTTCATCCGGGAGATCGAGCCGGGCGAGATGGTCGCGATCGACGAGAACGGACTGCGCTCGACGATGTTCGCGGAGCCGCGCCCCAAGGGCTGCGTCTTCGAGTACGTCTACCTGGCCCGCCCGGACACCGATATCGCCGGCCGGAACGTGTATCTGTCCCGGGTGGAGATGGGCCGCCGGCTGGCCGCCGAGGCCCCTGCCGACGCCGATCTGGTGATAGCCACTCCGGAGTCCGGCACCCCGGCCGCCGTGGGCTACGCGGAGGCCAGCGGGATTCCGTACGGCTCGGGGCTGGTCAAGAACGCGTATGTGGGCCGGACCTTCATCCAGCCCTCGCAGACCATCCGCCAGCTGGGTATCCGGCTCAAGCTGAACCCGCTGAAGGAGGTCATCCGGGGCAAGCGCCTGGTGGTCGTCGACGACTCGATCGTCCGCGGCAACACCCAGCGCGCGCTGGTCCGGATGTTGCGCGAGGCCGGGGCGGCGGAGGTGCACATCCGCATCAGCAGCCCGCCCATCAAGTGGCCGTGCTTCTTCGGCATCGACTTCGCGACCCGGGCCGAGCTGATCGCCAACGGGCTGTCGGTCGAGGAGATCGGCAAGTCGCTGGGCGCGGACTCGCTCGCGTACATCTCCACGGACGGGATGATCGAGGCGACCACGATCGCCAAGGGGAACCTGTGCCGGGCCTGCTTCGACGGTGAGTACCCGATGGAGCTCCCGGACCCCGAACTACTCGGCAAGCACCTCCTGGAGGCCGAGACGCAGGCTCCGGTCCGCAGCGACGCGGACGGTGTGGCGACCCTGACCGCGGGCGTCGGCGGCGCGGACGCGCTGCGGCGTCCCTAGGCGTCCCGAGGCGGCCGGTCGCCCGTTAGGCGGCCGGTCGTAGGGCGGCCGGCCCCAGGGCCGGCCGTACGTCCGGTGCGGCCGTACGTCCCAGTGCGCGCGGAGAGCGCCTTATAGAGCTCCCTTTTCACCACCACACGAAAGATCTCAACGTCATGTCTGAGTCTTCCCCGGGCGCGGCCGGGTCCACGTACGCGAGCGCGGGCGTCGACATCGAGGCGGGCGACCGCGCGGTCGAGCTGATGAAGGAGTGGGTGAAGAAGGCCACCCGCCCCGAGGTCGTGGGCGGCCTCGGCGGCTTCGCCGGGCTCTTCGACGCCTCCGCCCTCAAGCGCTACGAGCGGCCGCTGCTGGCCTCGGCCACCGACGGGGTCGGCACCAAGGTGGACCTCGCGCGCCGGATGGGGGTCTACGACACCATCGGCCGCGACCTGGTCGGCATGGTCGTGGACGACCTGGTGGTCTGCGGCGCCGAGCCGCTGTTCATGACCGACTACATCTGTGTCGGCAAGGTGTATCCGGAGCGGGTCGCCGCCATCGTCAAGGGCATCGCCGAGGGGTGCGCGCTGGCGGGCTGCGCTCTGGTGGGCGGCGAGACCGCCGAGCACCCGGGGCTGCTGGGCGCCGATGAGTTCGATGTGGCGGGCGCCGGTACGGGCGTGGTCGAGGCCGACCGGGTGCTGGGCGCGGATCGTATCCGGACGGGTGACGTCGTGATCGCCATGGAGTCGTCCGGACTTCACTCGAACGGGTACTCACTCGTCCGCCATGTGCTCTTCGAGCGGGCCGGCTGGTCGCTGGACCGGGAGGTTCCGGAGCTCGGCCGGACGCTGGGGGAGGAGCTGCTGGAGCCCACCCGGATCTACTCCCTGGACTGTCTGGCCCTCACCCGGACCACCGAGGTGCACGCCTTCTCGCATATCACCGGCGGCGGGCTGGCGAACAACCTGGCGCGGGTCATCCCGGACGGGCTGCACGCGGTGGTCGACCGCTCCACCTGGACCCCGGGCCCGGTCTTCGGCTTGGTCGGGACCGCGGGCTCGGTCGAGCGGGCGGAGCTGGAGAAGACCCTGAACATGGGCGTCGGCATGATGGCCGTCGTGCCCGGGGAGTCGGTCGATGTGGCGCTTGCCACACTCGCGGACCGCGGCGTCGAGGCATGGGTCAGCGGCGAGATCGTCGAGCGGACCGCGGAGCACGCCGAGGCCGTGTCCATGACCGGCGACTACGCGAGCTGACGGCGAGCCGAGCGTGAAGACGGCGCCGACCGTGAAGACAGCACAGAAGCCGGTCCGAGGCGGATGCCCCGGACCGGCGGAGGTGCGGCTCGCAGCCGAGCGCCTGAAACGACCTGAAATGAATGGTCAGGCGCGACGACGTTGTGCGGACGGCCCCGACTGTTCGTCGGCGTCGTCCTCGTCATCGTCGTCGTTGTACAGATCCGCGTACTGTGCGTACGGGTCGTTGTCCAGCTCATCGTCTTCGAACTGCTCGCCATTCGGCGGCTGGTTCGATGGCGATGCGCCCAGCTCATCAGCCAGGCGTGAGAGATCCGTCCCACCGCTGTTGTACTTCAGCTGGCGGGCGACCTTCGTCTGCTTGGCCTTGGCCCGGCCGCGCCCCATGGCTCGACCCCCTTAACGACGGGGCTCGACGGCCCCAGAGTCTTGACACGCGTTCATGTTCACAATTCGGAGCGGACTCTCGAAAGAGAACCCGGCCCGTAGGGCTTTAACGGTACCTGCTTCTGTGGCCATACGGTACGTCGCCCACATGACGTGCCACGTCGCACAACCGGCGGGCAGCCCCGTACCCGCTGGTCAGCTGCGATTTTAACGTGTCCCGGACGCCGACCCGCCGACGGGCCGTGAGGGATCTCTCCCCGACGGCCCGTACGGCCCTGTATACGTCCCGTACGCGCTCCGTTCGGGCCTCAGGACAGCCCCCGGGCGGGCCCCGGCGGCACGAGGCCGTGCCGGGGCCCGGTACGCCCTTCGGGCGCGGTTGTCGGGAGCGGCGGCTAGGCGTGACGGCCCTCGGCCATGCGCTGTTCGGCCAGCCGGTCGGCGGCCGCGGCGGGCGGAATTCCATCGGCCTGTGCCCGATCGAATATGGCCAAAGTCGTATCGAAAATCTTTGCCGCCTTGGCCTTGGCCCGGTCGAAGTCGAAACCGTGCAGTTCGTCCGCGACCTGGATCACACCGCCGGCGTTCACCACGTAGTCCGGGGCGTACAGGATCCCGCGGTCGGCGAGGTCCTTCTCGACCCCGGGGTGGGCCAGCTGGTTGTTGGCGGCCCCGCACACCACGCGCGCCGTCAGCGCGGGCACGGTGGCGTCGTCGAGGGCGCCGCCGAGCGCGCACGGAGCGTAGACGTCGAGGTCGGACCGGATCAGGGCGTCGGTGTCCGCGACGGCCGTCACCTCGGGGTGGCGGGCGCGGACCCGCTCGACCGACTCGGCCCGCACATCGGTGACCACGACCTCGGCGCCGTCCTCCAACAGGTGGGCGACGAGATGGTGGCCGACCTTGCCGACGCCCGCGATGCCGACCCGGCGGCCGCGCAGCGTGGGCGCGCCCCAGGACGCCTGGGCGCTGGCCCGCATGCCCTGGAAGACGCCGTAGGCGGTGAGCACGGAGGAGTCGCCGGCGCCGCCCGCCTCGGGGGAGCGGCCGGTGGTCCAGGGGCACTCGCGGGCGACGACGTCCATGTCGGCGACATAGGTGCCGACGTCGCAGGCGGTGACGTAGCGGCCGCCGAGGGAGGCCACGAAGCGGCCGTAGGCCAGCAACAGCTCCTCGGTCTTGAGCTGCTCCGGGTCGCCGATGATCACGGCCTTGCCGCCGCCGTGGTCGAGCCCGGCCAGCGCGTTCTTGTAGGACATGCCGCGGGCGAGGTTGAGCGCGTCCATGACGGCCGCTTCTTCGGGGCGCGTCTCGGAGGAGTAGGCGTGGAAGCGGGTGCCGCCGAGGGCCGGGCCCAGGGCGGTCGAGTGGATGGCGATGACGGCCTTCAGGCCGCTCGCGCGGTCCTGGCAGAGCAGGACCTGCTCATGGCCGCCCTGATCGGAGGCGAAGAGCGTGGTGAGGGCGGACGAAGAATCGGGTACTGCGCTGCCCGTCGGACCGTCGACGCTGACGGTATGACGTACGTCGGTCACTGTGGTGACTCCCATATGCCGCGTTGTGGACGCCCTCCTTGCTGGTGGGGAGGGCCGGTGGGCAAGAGCGTAAGCCCTTGGGGTCGGCTCGGAACGGCACGGTCCGTGCCGAGTCCCGATGGGGGGCGGCGAGCGCTTGGGCCGGGCGTGGGACGATGCGGGCAGCCGGGGACAAGCGGCCCCCGGCGGACCGTCTCGTTGGCTGGCCTTGAGGGAGCGCGCGTGACCGTGGCGTCATCGGTGGTTGTCCCGTACGCGGCGTACCTGAGGGTCTACGAGCCGCTGGCGGCCTTTCCCGAGCCGGAACGCTCCCACTGGGCACGCTATGCCAAGCGGGACGACCTCCCGGGCGCCCAGGACGAGCTGCGGCGCTCGCTGGCCGACCTGCTGCCGGTGCCGCCCGTTGCGGTGCCGGTGCACGAGAGCAGCGACGCCTTTGTGGCGGTCGTGGACGGCGTCACCTGCGTCTGTCCGTGGCGCACCCGGCTGCGCGGCTGGCTGGCCCTGGAAGAGCTCTCCGAGCGGTTCCCGGCGTCGCTGCTCGACGCCGTGCTGCCCCCGCTGGTGCGCCGGCAGGCGGCGGCGGACTACGAGCAGTGGCTGGAACGCAACCCGGACGCCCGGCCGTGGATCAGATCGGCGACCTGGCATGTGCCGGTGCGCTGGTTCGTGCTCTTCGCGGACGACGAGCGGGAATACGAAAAAAGCTACAAGGGGGAACACGGGCCGCTGCTGCGCTACCGGACCCCCATGGTCCAGGCCAGGCGTCGAGTGGCGCGCGGGCTGAAGGTGCTCAAAGATGGCCTCGGTGAGGGTCCACTGATCGACGGCCTGGTAGATGTTGGTCGGTGGCTCGAGGAATTCCATCCGCGTTCGCTGGTCGAGCTCGACTACGGCGGCCTGGTGCACGCGGTGCCCCCGGGGCAGCTTGACGACGACCGTTCCGCCGCCGATGTGGCGGAGGGGCTGGCGGCGCTGCGCGACGGGGACGGGGAGCGGGCGGGGAGCGTGTACCAGCGGCTGACGGAGCGCTGGACGGCGGTCCGCGGCCGGCAGAACGCGAGCTGAGCCGGCCGGCTCGGCCGGGCCACTGGCACGGGGATGTACGGGGAACACGGGGATGAACGGGGACACGGGGATGGCGTGGCGATGGCGCGCGCCCAGGCGCGGAAGACCAACAGGGTCGACGGAGCCGGCGAGCCCGGACGAGGCCGGCGGGCCTGATAAAACCATTAAGCCGGACAGCATTGGACGGGCGGGACGTAGGTCCCGATCCGGGCCTATGCCTCAATCGTGACCTAAAGCACTGACTTCGGGCCTTGCGGCAATCCCCCACCCTCGTGTCAAAATAGGACAAGGAGTCCGGGAAGGGCTCCTTCCGCTCAAGTATGGGCGGAATCATCGGTATTGCACTCCTTGGCGGGGTCTGTTGCCCCTGATCCTGTTGTGACTGATCGTCACGGCCGCGTGACTGTCCGCTATGACATGGTCCATCGGCTTCCGTCGAGGTTGAACACCTGAGAGGGCAATTCCATCGGTTTGGCCGACGGGGCTGGACAGATGGTGTAGTTGTAGTGCCGAGGACAAGCCGTTCGTCCTATAACCGACTCGGCCCGCGTCCGCCATTTCGGGCAACGTGGGTCAAGGTGCAGAATTTAGAGGAAAGAACCGTGATGGTTCGGTTCTCCCGAGGAGGCCGCTCATGACCGCTCGCACCCCTGATGCCGAGCCGCTGCTGACCCCGGCTGAGGTTGCCACGATGTTCCGCGTGGACCCGAAGACGGTCACGCGGTGGGCCAAGGCAGGCAAGCTCACGTCCATCCGCACGCTCGGAGGGCATCGGCGCTACCGCGAAGCGGAGGTCCGTGCGCTTCTGGCGGGCATCCCGCAGCAGCGCAGCGAGGCCTGAACAACCGCTTAACCGGGCATTTTCCGGCCCCCCAGTCGGAATCCCGCCCGTGGCTCCAAACGACTGGCGCCTGCCCCAACAGGCCCACGCCCGCTCGACACATGGGTGCGTCGTCGATCGCGCTGGACTCCGCCGGGTCCAGCGCGATCTTTTTATGCCCTGCTTGTGGTGTCTGCCGAGGTCCGCCCGGGTCTGCCGGGGTGCTACGGATGGCTTGGTGACTCACCGGTAACACGCCGTGGCGCGATGTTGTGGGAGGGCTGGAACGGGTGGGCGGGTCGACCTGGAATCGCCCATTCCAGAAGCCTTCCGGGGTCTTGGATGGGCGGTGCAATTGCACATATTAAATTGACTTGTTGTAGGACAGGTGTAAGTTCCCTCACGCCGCAAGCCCATTCGGTGACTCCCGTCACACCGCACAATACTTGTCGCCTGCTCGGCAACTGCGGTAAGGGCTTACCGAGTTGTCGCCGAGTCGCCATCGGTCTCCGCGGACCGGGAATCCGGCGCCGCGTCCCTCGCCGGTTCCATGGCGAGCCGCAGCAGTCGATGGCAGATAGGACAGTGCCGGGTGAAGTGGCGATAGCCCGTGGCGGCCGCTAGATGCGCACGGAGCAACGCCCTGGTTTCATGCCTCGCGGATGTCGTCATGAGCCGTACCTCCCGCGCGCGCCCCCATGTCGCCTTCTAGCTTGGGTACCTCTGGTACGTGCCGCCGTCAAGACGCCGAAAGGCCCGGACCTCTGTGCGGGTCCGGGCCTTTCGCGCTGCGGTCCTGACGGGATTTGAACCCGCGGCCTCCACCTTGACAGGGTGGCGAGCACTCCAAACTGCTCCACAGGACCATACGGCTTGCGCCGTTTGGCTGCCGCGCTCTTTCGTGCGCTGCGGAGACAGACTCTACAGCAGGTCAGGGGGTGCGGTCGAACTCGCGCCCGGCGGCTGTACGGGGCGCTCTGCGGGGTGCCGTACGGGGTGCCGTACGGGGGCGGGCTCAGCGCCCCGCCGAGGCCCGCAACGGGCCCTGGGGCGCCCGTAAAGGCGCCCCAGAGGCCGCCTGAGCGCCTTCCAGGGCTCCCGGCCCGAATGGCCCGGGAGCGGCGCGCACGCTCCCTCACACCCGCTACGGCGCGTCCGCTCCCTCACACCGGCTACGGCGCGACCGCGTCGATGGCCTTCACGATGCGCTTGTCGGAGATCGGATAGGCGGTGCCGAGGGCGTGCGCGAAATAGCTCACCCGCAGCTCCTCGATCATCCAGCGGATCTCCAGCGCCTCCTGAGGCACCGGCCGGCCCGCCGGGAACTGCTCCAGCAGCCACGCGTATTCGTCCCGCATCTCCTTGACCTTCGCCATCCGCGCGCGGTCCCGCTCGGCGTTGGTCGGGAGCTGCTGCAACCGCCGGTCGACGGCCACCAGATAGCGCATGAGGTCCGGGAGGCGGCGTACCCCGTGCGCGGTCACGAAACCGGGCTTGATGAGCTCCGCCAGCTGCTCCTTGACGTCCGCGAGGGACGTCAGCAGCACGGGGCTCGTGGTGGCCTTCAGCCGCCGCTCACAGGACTGCCAGGCCGCCAGCACCTCCTGGACCTTCCGCACGGTGTCCAGCGTCGCGTCCATGATGTCGGCCCGGACCCCGTCGAAGAGCTTGCGGAAGCTCTCCTCGTCCCATGCCGGGCCGCCGCGCGCCGCGATCAGCCGGTCGGCGGAGGCGGCGACACAGTCCTCGAAGAGGGCCGGCACGCTGCCGTGCGGGCTGCGCGAGAGCGCCAGCTTGGCCTGGTTGGACAGCTGCCCCTGGGCGAACTTGGCCGGGCTCGCGGGCAGCCCCAGCAGGATCAGCCGGCGGGTGCCGCGCCACATCGCCTGCCGCTGCTCGGCCTCGGTGTCGAAGAGCCGTACGGCCACCGAGGCGCCCTCGTCCACGAGCGCCGGGTACGCCTTGACGGGCTGGCCCGCGCGGCGGGTCTCGAAGGTGCGCGGAAGGGTGCCGACCGACCACTGGGTGAGCCCGGTGCGCTGCTCGATGCCGCCGCCCTCTTTGGAGCTCTCGAAGGCTTTGGAGATGGCGGCCCGGGTCTTGGGCTTCAGCCGCTGCTTCAGCGCCTCGAGGTCCTTGTCCTCGGCGAGTTTGCGGCGCCGCTCGTCGACCACCCGGAAGGTGATCTTGAGGTGTCCCGGCACCTTGTCCGGGTCCCAGTCCTCCGGGTCGATCCGCACCCCCACCATCCGCTGCAGCTCGCGGGAGAGCGCGGCCGTCAGCGGCTCCTGGAGGGGGACCGTGGTGCCCAGAAAACGCTTGGCGTAGTTCGGCGCCGGGACGTAATTTCTGCGGATGGGCTTGGGCAGCGACCGGATCAGCTCGGTCACCAAGTCCTCGCGCAGCCCCGGGATCTGCCAGTCGAAGCCGTCCGGGGTGACCTGGTTGAGCACCTGCAGCGGAATGTGGACGGTGACGCCGTCCGCGTCCGTGCCCGGCTCGAACTGGTACGTCACCCTGAACTTGAGCTTCCCCTGGCGCCAGGAGTCCGGATAGGCGTCCTTGGTGACGCCCGCCGCCCGCTCGTTGATGAGCATCGACTTCTCGAAGTTGAGAAGCTCCGGCTCTTCCTGGCGTCTGTGCTTCCACCAGGAGTCGAAATGCGCCCCGGACACGATGTGTTCGGGCAGCCGCTGATCGTAGAAGTCGAACAGCGTCTCGTCGTCCACGAGGATGTCGCGCCGCCGGGCGCGGTGTTCCAGTTCCTCGACCTCGCCCAGCAGTTTGCGGTTGTCGTGGAAGAACTGGTGGTGCGTGCGCCAGTCGCCCTCCACCAGGGCATTGCGGATGAACAGATCCCGGCAGGTCTCCGGGTCGATCCGGCCGTAATTCACCTTCCGCTGGGCGACGATCGGCACGCCGTACAGCGTGACCCTCTCGTACGCCATGACGGCCGCCTGCTTCTGCTCCCAGTGGGGCTCGCTGTAGGTGCGCTTGACCAGATGCTGGGCGAGCGGTTCGATCCACTCCGGCTCGATCTTCGCGTTGACCCGCGCCCACAGCCGCGAGGTCTCCACGAGCTCGGCCGACATGACCCAGCGCGGCGGCTTCTTGAAGAGCGCGGAACCGGGGAAGACCGCGAACTTGGCGCTGCGCGCGCCCAGGTACTCGTTCTTGTCGGTGTCCTTCAGGCCGAGGTGCGACAGCAGCCCGGCCAGCAGCGACGTATGGATGTGGTCCGGCGCCGCGTCCTGGTCGGACAGCTCGATGTCCATGGTCTTGGCGACCGTACGCAGCTGGCTGTAGATGTCCTGCCATTCGCGTATGCGCAGGTAGTTCAGGAACTCCTGGCGGCACATCCGGCGGAACGCGGACGACGACAGCTCCTTCTGCCGCTCCCTGATGTACTTCCACAGGTTGAGGAAGGCCAGGAAGTCGCTGCTCTCGTCCTTGAAGCGGGCGTGCTGCTGATCGGCCTGCTGCTGCTTGTCGGCGGGCCGCTCGCGCGGGTCCTGGATGGACAGCGCCGCCGCGATCACCATGACCTCGCGGACACACCCGTTGCGGTCGGCCTCCAGGACCATCCGGGCCAGCCGCGGGTCCACGGGCAGCTGGGCGAGCTTGCGCCCGACCGGGGTGAGCCGCTTGCGGGGGTCCCGCTCCGCGCCGTCCAGCGCGTGCAGCTCCTCCAGCAGCTGCACACCGTCCTTGATGTTGCGCCGGTCCGGCGGGTCGATGAACGGGAACTTCTCGATGTCCCCGAGCCCGGCCGCGGTCATCTGGAGGATGACGGAGGCCAGATTGGTCCGCAGGATCTCCGCGTCGGTGAACTCCGGGCGGGTCAGGAAGTCGTCCTCGGAGTACAGCCGGACGCAGATGCCGTCGCTGGTACGGCCGCAGCGGCCCTTGCGCTGATTGGCGCTGGCCTGGGAGATCGGCTCGATGGGCAGCCGCTGCACCTTGGTGCGGTGGCTGTAGCGGGAGATCCGGGCGCTGCCGGGGTCGATCACGTACCGGATGCCGGGGACGGTCAGCGAGGTCTCCGCCACGTTGGTGGCGAGGACGATCCGGCGGCCGGTGTGGCGCTGGAAGACCCGGTGCTGCTCGGCATGCGACAGCCGCGCGTACAGCGGCAGCACCTCGGTCGACCGCAGCTGCTTCTTGTTCAGCGCGTCGGCGGTGTCCCGGATCTCCCGCTCGCCGGAGAGGAAGACCAGGATGTCGCCGGGGCCCTCGGCCTGCAGCTCGTCCACGGCGTCGCAGATCGCGGTGATCTGGTCCCGGTCGCTGTCGTCGCCGCCCTCTTCAAGCAGCGGGCGGTAGCGCACCTCGACCGGGTACGTACGGCCGCTGACCTCGACGATCGGCGCGTCGCCGAAATGGCGGGAGAAGCGCTCGGGGTCGATGGTGGCGGAGGTGATCACGACCTTGAGGTCGGGGCGGCGGGGCAGCAGCTGGGCCAGATAGCCGAGCAGGAAGTCGATGTTGAGGCTGCGCTCATGGGCCTCGTCGATGATGATCGTGTCGTACTGGCGCAGCTCGCGGTCGGTCTGGATCTCGGCCAGCAGGATGCCGTCCGTCATCAGCTTGACGTGGGTGTCCTGGCTCACCTGGTCGGTGAAGCGGACCTTCCAGCCGACGGACTCGCCCAGCGGCGACCGCAGCTCCTCGGCGATGCGCTCGGCGACCGTACGGGCCGCGATGCGGCGCGGCTGGGTATGGCCGATCAGGCCCTTGACGCCGCGGCCCAGCTCCAGACAGATCTTGGGGATCTGGGTGGTCTTGCCGGAGCCGGTCTCGCCCGCGACGATCACGACCTGGTGGTCTCTGACCGCGGCGAGGATGTCGTCCTTTTTCTGGCTGACCGGCAGTTCTTCGGGGTACGTGACGGCGGGCACGGCGGCGCGGCGGTCGGCGACCCGCAGCTCCGCCCGCTCGATGTCATCGGCGATCTCGCCCAGCACGGCCGCGCGGGCCTCGGGCTTACGGATCCGGCGTGTGCCGTCGAGCCGGCGCCCCAGCCGCTGCTGGTCGCGCAGCATCAGCTCGGGCAGCCGCTCCAGCAGGGCGGACAGGGCGGGGGCAGGCGTGGTGGACATACGGGCTCCAGGATCTCACCTCTCGAAAACGGCTGGCGAACCTATTTCCGTCCTGTGTTGTCCAGGCCACGTCGAGAGGTATGTCCGCGATGTCCGTTCTAGCGTGACCTCATGGGCAACGAGGCGAGCGACGACAGGGCCGATGGGGGGAGTGGCGGTGGACATGACCAGGCCGAGGGTGGGCGGCGGGAGCGGGGGCGCCGATCTTGGTGGTCGACTTTCAGACACTCTCCGTACTTCCCCGCGACGGTCGTCGTAGTGATCATCGCCGCTGGCGCGGGCCTCTTCGCCGGCTCGTACACGTACGCCTTCGCCAACCCCACCCCGCACCGCATCCCCACCGCCGTCGTGGTCCCCGGCACCCCTACCGAGAAGGCCTTCGTCGCCGGCATGGAGAAGGCCCTCCACGCCTCGCTCCGGCTGCATGTCTACCCCACGCGCCGAAGTGCCCTGAAGGCCGTCGACCAGCAGACCGTCTTCGTGGTGCTCCGGCCGCACGGCCGCGGCGTGGGCATGGACGTCTCCAGCGCCTCGGGCTCCTCGGTGGCCCAGGTGCTGACCGCGGCCGGGCCGAAGGTGGGCCGGGCGCTGGGGGTGCCGGTCCTGGTCAGGGACGTGAACCCGCTGCAGCCGGGCGATCCGCGCGGCCTCGCGATCTTCTATATCTCGCTCGCCGCGGTGATCATCGGCTTCATCGGCGCCATCCAGCTGAGCGTGAACGCCCGGGCCCTCGACCCGGCGGAGCGGATCGCCTTCACCATCGCGTACGCGCTGCTCGGCGGCTTCGCGATCGCGGCCATCGTGGACTGGGGCCTCGGCGCGGTCGACCTGCCCTTCGTGGAGTCCTGGATGATCCTGGCGCTGACGATGTTCACCTCCGGGATGGTCTTCTCCATGTTCAACGTCCTCTTCGGACGGTGGTCGCTCATCCCGACCTGGGGCCTGATGGTGCTCCTCGGAAACCCCTCCTCCGGCGGCGCGGTCTCCTGGCCCCTGCTGCCCTCCCTCCTCGGCCACGTCGGCCGCTGGCTGCCCCCGGGCGCCTCCGTCAACGCGCAGCACACCGCGGTCTACTTCCGCGAGTACCAGCACGCCTTCCCGTTCCTGGTGCTGGCCGGATGGTCCCTGCTGAGCTGCGCGGTCTTCTGGACCTGGCGCCACCGCCACCCCGGCGGCCGCGAAACACCGGTACGCCGGCCCGACGACCGCTGACCGGCCGTAGCCGCGGGGCCGGCCGGGGGTCTGCCACTCGGAGCAGTTCCGGTTGTCGGCCCATCCAAGATCGACTGTCCTGGGAGCATGTTCAAGGGTTTCAAGAACTTCCTGATGCGTGGCGACGTCATCGTCGTGGCGGTGGGGCTGATCGTCGCCCTGGCGTTCTCCACCTTGATCAAGTCGTTCACCGACAGCGTCATCAACCCGATCATCGCCCGCGCCCAGGGCGGCAAGTCGGCCGGCCTCGGCTGGCAGCTCGGCCAGGCCGGGAACAAGACCACCTACCTCGACGTCGGCTCGTTCATCTCCGCGCTGATCTACTTCATCATCTTCATGGCGGTGGTCTACTTCCTGATCGTCGTGCCGTACAAGGCTGTCCAGGCCCGCCGCGGAATCACCGTGTTCGGCGATCCCACACCCGCCAAGACCTGCCCGGCCTGCCTGTCCGGCGACATTCCGGAGGCCGCCGCCAAGTGCCGATACTGCGGCACCGATCAACCGGCGAGGCCCGAGCGGGCGGCGGGCTGACAGACAGCAGACTGACGCGCGGTGCGCCGATACGAGAACACCCCCTCCAGAAAACCCTGGAGGGGGTGTATGCCCTTGACGGGCTGCGGTGGCTGGGGCCGGGGTCGAACCGGCGACCTTCCGCTTTTCAGGCGGACGCTCGTACCAACTGAGCTACCCAGCCGCAGCGGTCCTGACGGGATTTGAACCCGCGGCCTCCACCTTGACAGGGTGGCGAGCACTCCAAACTGCTCCACAGGACCAAGCTTGTGCGAGCTCTAGTCTCGCACATGGTGTTGCGTGCCCCCAACGGGATTCGAACCCGTGCTACCGCCTTGAAAGGGCGGCGTCCTGGGCCACTAGACGATGAGGGCTGATGGCCCACCTGGGCGCCTTCCGGCGCCGTCGGGGACGTGAGAAGCATATGGGATGCCGGTGAGGTTCGCCAAAACGGTTTACGAGGAAGCGGGTGTCGGGCGTGCCCCTGGGCTGTTCTCGGCCGGGGGGTGGCGGCTGACCTCGGCCTTCGCCAGACCGTGTCCACGGAGGTCGATCTCGCCCCAGGCCCGCGGCCGGCGCGTGTCGTGGTCCAGGTGGGGTGCGCAGGCATGGACCTTGTCGGGCTTGGGGTCGTCGACCGCGTGGGCCCTGCTGCCAGTGGGTCAGCCCCACCCCAGTTCGTGGAGCCGTTCGTCCTCGATGCCGAAGTGGTGCGCCACCTCATGCACGACCGTCACGGTCACCTCGTGCACCACGTCTTCCGGCGTCTCGCAGTAGCGCAGGGTCGGACCCCTGTAGATGGTGATCCTGTCCGGCAGGACCCCGGCGTACCACTCGCCGCGTTCCGTGAGCGGCGTCCCTTCGTAGATGCCCAGCAGCTCAGGGGCGGACGGGTCGGGTTCCTCCTCTACGAACACGGCCACGTTGTCCATGACCCGCGTCAGCTCCGGCGGGATCTGGTCCAGGGCCTCACTCACCAGCTCTTCGAATGCTTCGCGCGTCATCTCCAGCACACGGCCATTGTCGGGGACGGACGGGTGAATGCGGGATGCGGAGGCCTTGCCAGTGCGCCACGGCGACGTCGCGCGTGTCCTGGGCGGGGCGGGTCCAGTTGGGCAGTGCGTCCCGTCCGTACGCGCCTGGAGGCCCGCCCCGCATGCCCGGATCGCCCGCTCCCCGTCCCGACCGTCCCGCCCGCTCCTCCGGGGCGTCCCGGTTCTCTCGCGTCCAGCGGGGGCCATGCGTGGTGGCGGCGCTCGTCGCCGCGGCCATGGCCCTGGCGGGCTGTACGAGCGTGTCCGACGGCCCGAAGCGCCCGGGCCCGCAGCACGGCGCCCGCGACCGCGACGGGGCGGCTGAGCCGGGCGGGGGCGCGGCGACATCGGACGGCAGGGCGCGTACGTATCCGGACGCCGGGCCGGACGGGGACCGCGGAGGCGACGCCAAGAACGGGAAGGATGGGAAAAAGGGCGAGAAGAAGGACGGGAAGAAGGGGGACGAGGGGGACGAGGAGGCGAAGCGGTCGGCCTCGGCCTCCGCGCCCGGCGCGGCCGAGCCCTCTCCCGCCAAGCCCCCCAAGGGCGGACCGGGCCCGCAGCGGCCGGTGCCGTCCGCGCCCTCGTCGTCGGTCACGGGTGCGCCTTCCACCGCTGTCCCCTCCAGCCCGTCGTCGAGCGCCCCGGAGCCGCCGCGGCCGACCACCTCCGCCCCGGCGTCACCACCCGCGTCACCGGCGCCGGAGGCCGACGAGACGGAGTGACGGAGAGCACGTCAGGCGCCGCGCGGCGGATTTGCTCTTGAGGGGTGGAAGTGCGTATGGTGGTAGATCGTTTGATCCCATTTGCCCGGCGCCAAACCGAAGAGCGCCGCGTGGCGCGTTCCTTACCTTCCCGTGGCTGACCGCACTGAGGCGGTTTTTTGCGATATCACACGGAGCTTGGGCGCGTGCCGAGACTCCGGAAGGTTTCGCAATTCGCATGTCCGTTGCCACTGACCACGCCGTCATGCCCGCTGCCGACGAGCAGAACGAGCTGACCGAGCAGGCCGAGCGCACCCAGACCGCCGAATCCGCCCAGTCCACCGAATCCGCCCAGACCGCCGAAGACAGCCAGGCCACCGACCAGCCGCAGGCCCCCGAGGAGCCCCAGATCACCTTCGGTGACCTCGGCCTCCCCGAGCAGATCGTCCGCAAGCTGGCGCAGAACGGCGTCACCACGCCGTTCCCGATCCAGGCCGCGACCATCCCGGACGCCATGGCCGGCAGCGACATCCTCGGCCGTGGCCGCACCGGCTCCGGCAAGACGCTGTCCTTCGGCCTCCCGCTGCTGACCACGCTGGCCGGCGGCCACACCGAGAAGAAGCGCCCCCGCGGCCTCATCCTCACCCCGACCCGCGAGCTCGCCATGCAGGTGAGCGACGCGCTGCAGCCGTACGGCGACGTCCTGGGCCTCAAGCTCAAGGTGGTCTGCGGCGGCACCTCGATGGGCAATCAGATCTACGCGCTGGAGCGCGGGGTCGACATTCTCGTCGCCACCCCGGGCCGGCTGCGCGACATCATCGACCGCGGCGCCGCGTCGCTGGACAAGGTCCAGGTCGCCGTCCTCGACGAGGCCGACCAGATGGCCGACATGGGCTTCCTGCCCGAGGTCACCGAGATCCTCGACCAGGTGCCGCAGGGCGGCCAGCGGCTGCTGTTCTCCGCGACGCTCGAGAACGAGATCGACACCCTCGTCAAGCGCTACCTGGTCGACCCGATCACCCACGAGGTCGACCCCTCCGCCGGTGCGGTCTCGACCATGACCCACCACGTGCTCGTGGTGAAGCCGAAGGACAAGGCGCCCGTCACCGCCGCCATCGCCGCGCGCAAGGGCCGCACGATCATCTTCGTACGGACCCAGCTCGGCGCCGACCGCGTGGCCGAGCAGCTGCGCGACGCCGGGGTGCGGGCCGAGGCGCTGCACGGCGGCATGACGCAGGGGGCCAGGACCCGGACGCTGGCCGACTTCAAGGACGGCTATGTGAACGTGCTGGTCGCCACGGACGTCGCCGCGCGCGGTATCCACGTCGACGGCATCGACCTCGTCCTGAACGTGGACCCGGCCGGCGACCACAAGGACTATCTGCACCGGTCCGGCCGTACGGCGCGGGCGGGGCAGAGCGGCACGGTCGTCTCGCTGGCGCTGCCGCACCAGCGGCGGCAGATCTTCCGGCTGATGGAGGACGCGGGCGTCGACGCCTCGCGCCACATCGTCGGCGGCGCCGGTGTCTTCGACGAGGACGTGGCGCGTATCACAGGCGCCCGCTCGCTGACCGAGGTGCAGGCCGAGTCGGCCGCGAACGCCGCCAAGCAGGCCGAGCGCGACGTCCAGGACCTCACCAGGGAGCTGGAGAAGGCGCAGCGGCGGGCGACGGAGCTGCGTGAGGAGGCCGACCGGCTGACCACGCGTGCGGCGCGGGAGCGCGGCGAGCACGTGGCCCCGGCGTACGTGGCCGAGGCCGACGCCGCCGCTGTGGCCGCCGTCGCCGCTGCCGCTCCGGAGAGCGCCGCCGGCGCCCCCGTCGACGCGTCGGCGGACGTCGTGGTGCCCGCCCAGCGTTCGGCCGAGGCCGCGGTGGCCGACGCCGAGCCCGCCGCCCCCGCTGCAGCCGCCCCGGCCGACGAGGCGCCGCGGCGCTCCTCGTACGAGCGCCGTGACGAGCGGGGCAACTTCGAGCGTCGGGACCGCCGGGACGGGGACCGTGGTGACCGCTCGTTCGGCCGCGACCGCCGCGAGGACCGGCCGCGTGGCTCGTACGACCGGCGTGACGACCGCGGTGGGCGCCCCTTCGAGCGTCGTGAGGACCGGGACCGTGGCGGCTACCGCCGCGACGACCGCCGTGACGACCGCGGTGGCCGCTCGTACGACCGGCGTGACGACCGCCGCGACGACCGTGGTGGGTTCGAGCGTCGGGACCGCCGGGACGGGGACCGTGGTGACCGCTCGTTCGGCCGCGACCGCCGTGACGACCGGCCGCGTGGCTCGTACGAGCGTCGCGACGACCGCGGCGGCCGTCCGTTCGAGCGTCGTGAGGACCGGGACCGTGGCGGCTACCGCCGCGACGACCGCCGTGACGACCGTCCGGGGCGTCCGTTCGAGCGCCGCGACCACAACCACCGTGGCGGCGACCGCCCGTTCGGCCGTGACCGCCGCGACGACCGCCCGGCCCGCCGCGACGACCACCGGTCCGGCAACACCGGCGGCCGGTCCTACGACCGCTCGCACAACCAGTCCTTCGACCGCCGCGCCGACAAGCCGCGCTGGAAGCGCAACGGCTGACGGGCCGCCCTCCGGCCGGCTGTGATGCCGACCGAACGGCCTACTGAGGGGCCGTGCAACACCCGGTTGTTGCACGGCCTTTCGACCCCGTGGGGTATTGGCTCGGGTCTTCGCCCCCGGCCGAGCTATGCTGCGGGGGTGCGGGTCATTAGCTCAATTGGCAGAGCAGTGGACTTTTAATCCATTGGTTCAGGGTTCGAGCCCCTGATGACCCACTGGCGAACCGCAGGTATGCACCGCTGACCTGCGGTTTTCGTCGTTCTTGGCACATGGTGTCACCCACCTGGGCCCGAGCGGATGCCGTCCCCCGGCGCTCCGCTCAGGCTGATCTTGCTGCTTCGAGCCATCCGGACTCCAGCAAGATGAAGGAGACACCTCGTGCGACGTGTGACAACCCTCCGTGGCCTCCGTGGTCTCGTCCCGGTCATGATGCTGGCGGCGTCCGTGTGGGGCGGCCCCGCGCCGGCGGTGGCCGAGGACGCCGGCGGCGGGGGTGGTGGCGGTGGCGGGCACGGTCATGAGCATGGCCACGACTATGACTACGCCCATGGCGCCGACTACGACGAAGGCCATGACCGAGGCAACGGCGACGGTGGTGGCGGCAAGGGCGGTGGCGGTGGCGGTGGCGGCGAGCGTCCCGAAGTGGCCTGTGGGGATGTCTCCGGGCTGATCAGCGCCATCAACGACGCCAACAGCACGGGGTTCGGAGTGATCCAGCTCGCGCCGAACTGTCTCTACACGCTCACCGGTCCGGCGGTGTCCCCGGGCACGAACGGGCCCGACGGGCTGCCGGTGATCACCGGGAATGTGACCCTCGTCGGCGCCAACACGACCATCACCCGGGGCTCGGCCACGGCCTTCCGTATCGCGGAGGTCGCCCCCGGAGGAACCCTGACCCTCAACGGCATCACGGTCTCCAACGGTTCGGCGACCACCTCCGGCACGGGGATCAACGGCGGTGGCATCCTCGACGCGGGGACGCTGAGGCTGACGTCGAGCGTGGTCACCGGAAACCTCGCGAGCAATGTCGGCGGCGGTATCGAGGTCGCCAACAATGCCGTACTGGATCTCACCTCCAGTCAGGTGACGCATAACACCGCCGGTGACGGCGGTGGCATGCACATCAACTCAGGGGGATCGCTGTCGGCCACCAGCAGCCAGATCTCCGACAACACCGCAAGCGGCGCGGGCGGGGGGATCTCCAACTTCGGGAACGTGACGCTGACCACGGTGGATGTGCTGCGCAATCACGCTATTGACTTCGAAGGCGGTGGGATCACTACCAGCGGCGGCAATTTCACCATGAATTCCGGCTCGCTCAACGGTAATACATCCGGAAGTCACGGAGGTGGTATCGCCAACTTCGGCAGCCAACTGATGATGCAATCCGTCGTCATGACCAACAATACCGCCGGACAGAACGGCGGCGGTCTGTACAACGATTCGGGTAGTGCCCAGCTCATCGGCGACCAGGTGACTGGGAATACAGCCGGGGGCCAGGGCGGCGGCATTTTCATGAACGGCGGGACGGTGACGCTGACCGGGACTTTTGTGTCCGCCAATATCCCGGACAATTGCGTGCCGGGCCTGCCCGGGTGCTGAGCCGAGCCGACGCCCGGCACCGAACGGGCGCGGCCCCGGAAGGAGTTCCTTCCGGGGCCGCGCCCATCGACCGGGGAGGTGGTGCCGCGATCCCGCCTGGGCGGGCACGCGGCACCCGCTACCGCATCAGTAGCTGTGACCGCGGCGGTTCGACTTCTTGCTCTTCTTGTTCTTGTTCTCGTGCGCCGAGGACTGCAGTGCGACGTTGGCGCACTTGCTGCCGATGTGCACGTCGCCGGACGGGGCCGCTCCACCGGTCAGCATGGTGGTGCCGGTGGCGGTGTCGCAGTCGTTGATCTGAGACGCACCGGAGTTGGTGAAGTTGACGCAGTCAGAGCCGATGTTCTGGTCGCCTGTGGGCGCGGCCATACCGGTGAGCATGGTGGTGCCGGTGTGCGTGTCACACGAGTTGCTCTGGACCCCGCCGCTGGAGCCGAACAGGGGCCCGACGCCGTAGGCGCTCGCGCCGCCCGCCGTGCCGATGACCATCGCGCCGGCCGCTGCGGCCATGAGGGCGGCCTTCTTGCCAATCTGCATTGGTTGGTGCCTCCATTTAGGTTTCCGCGAATTCCGCAGACGCCTTGAGAACGAAGGCAATTGGGGAAGGATCCGGGAATGACCCCAGCTTCACCCGTCCGCCACAGTAAGGATATATTCGCCGAAGTGCTCTTCTGGCTCGAATCACGAAAGCGGCCCCCGGCGGAAGTTATCCGCCGGGGGCCGTGGGCGAAGCCAAGTCAGACTCCCCCTCGAACGACCGGGGAGCCGGTGCCGCGATTCCGCCTGAGTGGGTACGAGGCACCCGCTATGGCATCAGTAGCTGTGGCCGCGGTGCGACTTCTTGCTCTTCTTGCCCTTGTTGTTGTTCTTCTTGTTGTTCGAGGTGGACTGCAGTGCGACGTTCGCGCAGTTGCTGCCGACGTGCATGTCGCCCGTCGGGGACGCTCCACCGGTCAGCATGGTGGTGCCGGTGGTGGTGTCGCAGTCGTTGGCCTGGAGCACGGCAGGGGTGTTGGTGAAGTTGATGCAGTCAGAGCCGATGTTCTGGTCGCCTGTGGGCGCGGCCATACCGGTCTGCATGGTGCTGCCGGTGCTCGTGTCACACGAGTTGCTCTGGACGCCACCGCTGGAGCCGAGCAGGGGTCCGAAGCCGTAGGCGCTCGCGCCGCCCGCGGTGCCGATGACCATCGCGCCGGCCGCTGCGGCCATGAGGGCGGCCTTCTTGCGAATCTGCATTGGTTGGTGCCTCCATTTAGGTTCTCCGCGAATTCCGCAGACGCCTTGACAACGAAGGAAATTGGCGAAGGATCCGGGGGCCGATCACAGCTTCACCCGTCCGCCGCAGTAAGGATATCTTCGTCCTCGAGCCTCATGACTGCACACCCGTAACCGGCTTCAAGATCGCGGCCCTCGGCGGAAGTTGTCCGCCGAGGGCCGCGCGCGATGCTGTCAGAAACTCATCGTCGGGAATGGCTCCCGCTGTTCCCACTGCTGCTCCGCTTGCCGTTTCCATCTCCGCTTCCGGAGAGGTTGGCGCAGGAGGTCTCGGTGGTGACCTTGGGTCCGGGGGCCAGCGGCGAGATCGTGATGGGTCCGATGGTGGAGTTGGTCTCGCACTTGTTGCTCTGCTTCAGCACTCCACCGGTCTTGCTGTAGTTGATGCAGTTCGTCCGGCTGGTGATATCGGGCGACCCGGCGAGACCCGCGTTAATGGTGATGGGCCCGATGGTGGAGTTGGTCCGGCACCGGTTGCTCTGCTCCACCACTCCCGACTCGGTGTAGTTGACACAGTTGGTCTCGGTCGAGAGGTCTCCCGTCGGAGCCAGACCGACGATGTTGATGGGACCGAGGACGGAATTCGTGTCACAGCGGTTTTTCTGGCTGCCGGCCTGACCGCCGCCCTGACTGCCGGATGCGGGCTGGGCTCCCGAATCGTGGTCGGTGGCGCCTGCGCTGCCCGCGCCGCCGATGGCCAGCGCACCTACAGCCGCCAGAAGCAAGGCCGTCCTCTTGCGCCTGTGCATAAAGCCTCCAATGTGGGTTCTCGACGGTTATCCGCGAACATCTGACTAACGAGGGCAGTCGGCGATGGGTCTCCGAGCCGCCGCACCTCTACCCGTCCGGCGCATTAGAGACATCGTCAGTCTGCGCTGGCCGATTCCTCCCCGCAACGCCAAGGCGGCCCCGGACGAAGCAGTGTCCGGGGCCGCGATGGAAGCCAGAGATGCGTTCACCCTGCTTTTCTCATTCGGGGGAACACAGCGAACGTGGCTTGGGGTCAGCTGCCATAGGCGCTGTGCTGGTCGCTGCCGTAGCTGTCGCTGCGGCCCTCGTCGTTGCGGCCCGCGCTGTAGTTGTTGTTGTAGCTGCTGCCGCCGGAGCGGACGTACGTGGTCGCCTTGGGGTAGGCGATGTTGGAGCAGCTGCTGCCGATCTTGGTGTCGCCCGAGGAAGCGACTCCGCCGAGGGAGCTGGTCGTCCCGCTGGAGGTGTCACAGTCATTGCCCTGGTAGGACGCACCGCCGTAGTTGACGTTGGCGCAGGTGCTGCCGATTTCGATGTCGCCCGTCGGGCCGGCTACGGCGTTGTTCAGGACGACACCGGTGCGGGTGTCACACTCATTGCCCTGGTAGCCACCGCCGCCACCACCGCTCGCGGCGGACGCGCCGCTCGCGCCGGCGAGCACGATCGCGCCGGCGGTGGCGGCCAAGAGGGCGGCCTTCTTTACGATGTTCACTTAATTCCTCCCGGTGGGTGTCTGCCGCGGAATCGCGGACATCCACGTCAACGACGTAAATCTGTAAAAGCTTCGGGCTGGCTTTCACCTTCACTCGTGCGGCATAATTGGTCGCTCTTTTGCCTCGTTCGCCTTGCGCCTTCCAGCGGGAGAATCCGGCCGATCGGACCGCAGATGACGGGCGAATGCGGACGCTGTTACGCGAATTGCGAAAGAGGTGCCGTCAACCTCATACGGGACCGGAATCCCACCGTCCGAGTTGTTCGACGGGCCGAACGAGTGATATATCCGAGCCTCCTGGCGCAGCACTGAGTGAGGCTCGGACCACAGACGGCTTCGCCGAACCGCACGCGCGGCCTGTGTTCGCGCCGCTACGGTAAGTGCGCGAGGACAGTCGCCGGGGGGACGGCGAGCGGACGGCCGGGAGGCGGGAGGAGACAGGTATGGGGCACTCACGAGCCGGCGGGGGTGGCGGCACTCCTGCCGAGCACCTGGACGGGCTTCTCGCCCGCGCGCAGAACGGCTTCGAGATCGACGAGGCGGTGCTGGGCCGGGCCCGCGACGCCTTGATGCACCAGTCCGAGCTGCGCTCCTGCCGGCAGTGCAACGAGCCCGCCGGCCCGCTCGGCTACAGCACCTACCGCCATATCTTCCTGCTCCCCGACGGCAGCAGCCTGCTGCTGTGGGAGCTGGAGCACAACACCGGCCAGGACCGCCGCCCGCTCTTCGAGGTCTACGCCGACGAGGACGCCCTGGCCCTGGCCGAGCGCCGGGTGCACGAGCGGATCGGCGGCGCCCGCTGGGACGAGCTCGAGGGGTTACCGCTGTGGCTGCCCGAGCAACTGCTGCACGCCGTCGCGCCGGTGGAGACCCCGCGCGCGTACGTGTCCGACGACTCGGCCGACCACGCCCGCCGCGTGCTGCGCCGCGCGGAGAACCCCGACCGCCCCGGCGCGGACACCGAGCAGCTGCTCGCCACGGCGTTCGCCCATGACATCGCGCTGGCCCCGAAGCCGCGCCGCCGCCCCGGCGGCCCCGACGCCACGTGGTGCCGCTTCTATGAGCACGCGTTCCTCCTCGCCGGCGGGGACGAGATCGTCCTGTGGGAGCTGGAGCACAACCTGACCGCCGACGGGCGGCTGGTGTGCGAGGTGTATCTCGACGAGGTCTCCGCCGAGATGGCGGCGGACCGCCACGCCCGCGCGCTCGGCGTCGACCTCTGACGCACCCACCTGGCCGACACCGGCTCGCCCGACGCCCCGTCACCCGGGAGCCTGGTGGGGTGCGTACGAACCGAACCCGCGCATGAGACGGCGTACAGGGCCATGAGGCGGCGTACGGGGCGCCGTACGAGACCGCGCGCGCCCCGGCGCGGGGAACCACCGCGCGCGGACGTGGCCCGCGCGGACGGCCCCCGGGCCGACGTGCCCCGCGCCGACAGACCCCGGGCCGACGGGCCCCACGCCGATAGACCTCTCGTGGGCGACGAGGCGCCCATGGGCACCTCCGGCCGCCGCTTCGCGCCCTGGCTCCCCGGCGTGCTGATCGTGGGCGGGGTCATCTACGACATCAGCTCCCCGGCCGCCTACACCGCGGCCCCCTTCCTCGCCGCCGCCCCCCTGGTCGCCGCCCCGTTCTATCGGCTGCGGCTTACCGCCCTCGTCGGGACCCTCGCCGTCGCCGCCTCCTGCCTGCTGGCCGAGTTCCACGGCGTCCGGGACTGGGCCCAGTCGGCCACCGAGGTCGCCACCGTCGTGACGGTCGCCCTGCTGGCCCTCCTCATCAACCGTGTCGTCCGCCGCGGCTCCCAGCGGCTGGCGTCGGCGCGCGGCATCGCGGAGGCGGCCCAGCGCGCCGTACTGCCCGTGCCGCCGGCCCGGCTGGCCGGCCTGGACGTCGCGGCCCGCTATGTGGCGGCCGAGCGGGACGCCGCGATCGGCGGCGACCTGTACGCGGTGCAGGACACCCCGCACGGCGTACGGATGGTCATCGGCGACGTACGGGGCAAGGGGCTGGGGTCGGTCGAGGTGGTCGCGATCATCATCGGCGCCTTCCGGGAGGCCGCCGAACAGGAGGCCACGCTGGAGGGGCTGGCGCTGCGGCTGGAGCGGGCGCTGCAGCGGGAGCGGGCCCGGCGGGCCGATATCGAGCAGGCCGAGGGGTTCATCACGGCGGTGCTGGCCGAGATCCCCCGCGGCGACTCCATGCTCCGCCTGATCAACCGCGGCCACCCGGCGCCACTGCTGCTGGACGGGGAGGGCGCGGTGCGCCAGGCCGACCCCGAGATGCCGGCGCTGCCGCTGGGGATGGGCGATCTGGGGGCGTGGCCGGACCGGGTGGAGGAGTTGCGGTTCGCGGAGGGGGTGACCCTGCTGCTGTTCACCGACGGGGTGAGCGAGGCGCGCGACGCGGAGGGCACGTTCTACGATCCGGCGGTTCAGCTGCGCGGCCGCCGCTTCGCCGGACCGGTGGAGCTGCTCGACGCGTTGGTGGCGGATGTGGAGCTGCATACGGGCGGCGGGACCGCGGACGACATGGCGCTGCTGGCGCTGCGCCGCGCCCCGGCGGCGCCGGGGGCCGAGCCGGAGCCCGAACACGTTCCGTAGCGGAGCATGACCCCTCCGGATAACGATTGACGCACGATCAGTTCGAGGGCGTTTCCGGGTGTGCTCGGGCCGCTGTCGACTCGCCCTCATCTGTCCCATGTTGGTGGTTAACGTCACCTCAAAGGTTGCTCTGATTCCCGGGAACGGCTTGGAATCGGGTCGTGCTCTCTATTAACGTTCGATAACGCAGCGCGGTCGTCACAACCGCCGCAAGAGGCGGCACCGTGCGCCGTCGCCGAATCCCGTACGCACAGCAGCACCAGCAGCAGAGCGACAACAGCAACACCAAGGGAACCGGGGAACCACCAACCTTGGGGTGAATCGGGTCGAACCTGACCCGTAGGAGACCTTCCTGCTCCGAACCCGTCAGCTAACCCGGTAGGCGAGAGGGAAGGAAAGGAGTGCGCCCGCGTGGCGTCCAACAGGTCTGCCCTAGAAGAAGCTCCGTCCCGCACATCCGGCGCCGGAGCGGGGACAGCCACCCGTTACGGCTCCTGGTTCGAACCGGCCGCCGAGGCGAGGGCCGACCAGGACAGCGAGACGTGGGACGAGTGGAATCCCACTGAGGAATCCATAGCCCCGGTGCGCGGCCGGCACCGCGTCGCCAAGCAGCGCGGCGGCACGATGGCCCGCAGCGGCGCCGTCCTCGGCGTCGGCGTGATCGCGGCGGTCGGCGCGGGCGGGATGGCGAGCGCCAAGGACCGCCCCAAGGCCCCCATAGCCATGCCGGACCTCGCACACGTCGCCGACAAGGTGACGGACGTCCTCCCCGACGCGGCGGACCTGCCCGGCATCGGCTCGCTGCTCTCCTCGGACTCCGGTTCCGGCTCCGACGGCACCTCGGCCGCCCCCCTCTCCCAGGCCGGCCTGACCTCCCAGGACGAGGAGAACGGCACCACCGACGCGGGTGAGGCGCTGCGCGCCCGCATCCTCCAGCAGGCCGAGAACCAGCAGAACTCCGCCGACGAGTCGCAGCGCGAGGCCGCGGCCGACGCCGCCGCCAAGCAGGCCGCAGAGAAGGCCGCCGCCGTGGCCAAGAAGGCCGCCGACGCGGAGGCGAAGCGGAAGGCCGAGGCGGAGGCGGAGAAGAAGGCCGCCGAGGCCGAGGCCAAGCGGAAGGCGGAGGAGGCCGCCAGGAAGAAGGCCGAGGCCGAGCGCCTGGCCAAGCTCGCCGCCCAGTACACCCTCCCCGTCGCCTCGTACACCCTGACCGCGTCCTTCGGCCAGGCGGGCAACATGTGGTCGGCCGACCACACCGGCCAGGACTTCGCCGCCCCGACCGGCACCCCGGTCAAGGCGCTGCACGGCGGCACGATCACCTCGGCCGGGTGGGCCGGTGCGTACGGCTACCGCATCGTGATCAAGCTGAACGACGGCACCGAGATCTGGTACTGCCACCTGTCGTCGATGGTCCGTACGTCGGGCTCGGTGACGACGGGCGACGTCGTCGGCCGCGTCGGCGCCACGGGCAATGTGACCGGCCCGCACCTCCACCTGGAGGTCCGGCCGGGCGGCGGCAGCCCGATCGACCCGATGCCCTGGCTCCGCGCCCACGGGATGAACCCGTGACGGCCGTGACATGACCTGCTGACCGGGTCCCCATACCCCGGCGGCCTTGGCGCTCTCTCCCCCCTTGACGCCAGGGCCGCCGGTTTTTTGCCGCTCATTGGCGCCCGTACGGCGGAATACCCCTCTCCGCCTCGGCGCTGAAACAACGCATGGCTGACACCAAGGACACCAAGCAGACCAAGCAGGCCGGGAGCCGCAGGCAGATCGGCGATCTGTCCGTCTTCCCGCTCTCCCTCGGCGGGAACGTCTTCGGCTGGACGGCGGACGAAGCCGAGTCCTTCGCCGTGCTGGACGCCTACGTGGCGGCGGGCGGCAACTTCGTCGATACGGCGGATGTGTACTCCGCATGGGTACCGGGCAACTCGGGCGGAGAGTCCGAGACCATCCTCGGCAACTGGTTCGCCTCACGGGGCAATCGCGCCGACATCGTCCTCGCGACCAAGGTGGGCGCGGGCGTGCCGACGCCCCGCGGGCTGTCCGCCGCGGCGATCAAGGCGGGCCTCGACGAGTCCCTGAAGCGCCTGCGCACCGACTACATCGACCTTTACTACACCCACTACGACGACCCCTCGGTGCCGGTGGAGGAGATCATCTCCACGCTGGACGAGCTGGTGAAGGCGGGCAAGGTCCGCCAGATCGCGGCCTCCAACATCTCCGCCGAACGCCTTGAGGCATCCCTGGACTTCTCGGCGAAGGAGGGGCTGGCCCGCTACGTGGCCCTCCAGCCGCACTACAACCTGGTCTCCCGCGACACCTTCGAGGGCCCGCTCGCCGATGTCGCCGCCCGCCATGGCGTGGTGACCCTGCCGTACTACGCCCTCGCGTCCGGCTTCCTCACCGGCAAGTACCGCCCCGGCGCCTCGGTGGACAGCGCCCGGGCCGAGGGCGCGGCCAAGTACCTGGAGACCGAGCGCGGCCAGAAGGCCCTCGCCGCCCTCGACGATGTGGCCGCCAACCACGGCGCCGCGCACGCCACGGTCGCCCTGGCCTGGCTGGCGGCCCAGCCCACGGTCGTGGCGCCGATCGCGAGCGCGCGTACGGTGGACCAGCTGCCGGCGCTGCTGGCGGTGGCGGACCTGAAGCTGACGGAACAGGAGCTGGCGCTGCTGACGTCGGCGTCGGAGTAAGACAGCGTTTGCGGTGAGTATGAGACAGCGACACGCCGTCGCCACGGCGTGTCGCTGTCTCATACTCACCGCAAATTCAGGACTGGGCTGCCGCCCCGGCGCTCCGCCGGTCGGCGGCGGCCCAGGACGCGGCGGCCAACCCGCCGGCCACGGTGAGGACGGACGGCCAGGCGCCGAGCTTCTTGGCGAGCGGATGCGACCCGGCGAAGGCCGCGACGTACAGCCCGCTGAGCACCGCCGCCGTCCCGGTCCCGGCCTTCTGCTGCCACCCCCGCGCGGCCACGACCCCGGCCGCCGCCAGCGCCACCCCGCCCAGCTGCCGCTTCTTGGTCCAGCGCGCGACCCCGTACCCGCCGACGAGCCCGCCCGCGGCCACCACACCTGCCGGGATTCCGGCCATGACCTCTTACCTCCACTGTGAGGGTTTCTCCTTGCTCGACCCTATGCCTGGCGGGATGGCCGTACGCGCCGATGGGGTCATGATCGAGCACCGACTCTGCAACAGGGGTTTGAGGCCGGGCCGGTGGGGGTGGGCTACGCGGCCGGGGGCAGCGCGGCCCCGTGCTCCGCGACCCACTCCGCGAAGCCGGTCATCCGCAGCCCGAGCGCGCGGGCGTAGCGCGGCGACGCGGGCTGGCCCACGGTGTTCAGCCGCTCATGCCCGACGGCGAACTCCGGCATCCCGGCGGCCAGCGCCTCCTCGGCGGTCATGTCCGGGGCGGTCAGTTCGGCTCCACTGGCACGGGAGAGCACGGCGGCGACCTCGGTCATGGTCAGCTCGTCGCCCGCGAGTTCCAGCTCCACGCCGTTGAACCGCTCCGGGTCGGTGAAGGCGGCTGCCGCGGCGTTGCCGATGTCCTGGACGGCGATCAGCTTCAGCACGGTGTCGGGCTTGATGAGGGACACCAGCCGGCGGCCGTCGGGGCTGAAGATGAAGCCGGGTACGAGGAAGTTCTCCATGAAGAAGGCCGGCTTGAGGAGCGTCCAGTACCGGAATCCCGCGTCCCGCCCCCGGTCCTGGAGCGCGGCCTTGGTCTCGTACACATGCTCCATGCTCTTCCAGCGCTCGTCGCCCCAGCCGGACGTCTCACGGTGCTGTCCGACGCCGGAGATGGAGGTGTACACGAAGTGTTCGACGCCCGCCTCGGCCGCCGCGTCGATCAGGTTGCTCCCGCACACCCACTCCGTATCGCCCAGCAAGTCGGCCAGGTCCGGCATCTGCACCGAGAAGACGCCGCGCGCGCCGTCCACGGCGCGCCGTACGGCATCGCGATCGCGCAGATCGCCGACGACGAGCTGCGCCCCGAGCGTCTGTACGGCGCGGGCCGGGGCGCTGTCGGGGTCACGGACGAGGGCGCGTACCGGCACGCCCTGCGCGAGCAGGGCCCGAGCGGTGGCGCCGCCCTGTTTTCCGGTGGCGCCGGTGACGAGTATGGGTGCGGGTGCGGTGGGCATGCTGCGGCCTCCCTAAACGGTGGGGTCCCCCGTTTAACTTCCTCGTACAATACGGAGGGGCCCGCCATTTAGCAAAGGTCAGAAAGGTCAGAGGTGACGACGTGCAGGAGACGCCCAGCACCCAAGCCCGCCCCCAGCGCGCCGACGCCCGCCGCAACTACGCGCGTCTCCTCGCCGCCGCGGAGGCGGAGGTCGCCGTGCACGGCGCGGAGGTCTCCCTGGAACAGGTCGCCCGTACCGCCCAGGTGGGATCGGCGACCCTGCGCCGGCACTTCCCCAACCGGCAAGCCCTGCTGAGCGCGGTCTTCCGCCAGCGGATCGAAGCCCTGTGCGCCCTCGCCACGGACCTGGCCACCCGGGACGACCCCCGGACGGCGCTGCTGGAATGGCTGCGCGCCGTCGCCCACTACGTCACCACCGCCCGCGGCATGGCGGCATCCCTGGCCCTCGGCGAATCCCCCGGCGAAGCCGAACGCTGCTTCACCCACGTCGCCACCGCCGGCGACCCCTTGGTCCGCCGCGCCGCCGCCACGGGCACCGTACGGGCGGACGCGACGGCCGCCGACCTGCTGACCGTGGTCATCGGCATCGCCCTGGCGACGGAGCACCACCCCAATGGCGCGGCCGAGGTCGACAGGCTGCTGACGCTGGTCACGGAGGGGCTGAGCCCGCGCACGTAGACAGCCGGGAGACCGTCGGGGGACAGCCGGGGTCGACAGCCGGGACACCGATGGGGCCGACAGCCGGGGAGGGCTAAAACTTCCCCACGCCCCAGCTGAGCACGGCGTGATTCCCGCTCCCGCCGGAGAGCCTGGTGCCGAAGGCCCCGCCGCCATCCGTGTTGAAGCTGTTCATCCCGTTGTACGCGACGCCGAAGGTCAGCCGGATCGCGTGACCGTCGCGCCAGCTCGCATCGCAGTGGTCGGCCGTGTACTCGACCGTGCCCGCGACCCCCTTGAGCGACCCCTCCCGCGACCGCGCCTCGAACACGCCGTCCTGCCCCTTGCCGAGCGTCGCCGGAGGCCGGGCGACGAATTCCCCGGACCTCAGCCCGTAGTCGGTCCGCGTGAGCCGGCACCCCGTCGCATTGTGCATACGGACCTGAAGCCCGCGGCTCGTCTCGTCACGCTCACCATCACCCCGTACCCCGCCAACCCCAACGGCCTGCGCGGAAGCGGAGACGGCCAGCACACCGACCACCGCCCCCATCACCACGGCTGCGGCCCAACGCGTCAGTGTCCTCATGGCGGCCTTCTCCTCTCGGCACAGGTGCCACCACGATGCCCACCCCGGCCGAACCACCGCCGGACCGACACAGCCGCCTGCCCCGCATGGCGGCACCCGAGTTACCGCACGGCTTCGCCGAGGTCCCGGCCCGCCCTGGAGGCGGGTGGTTCGGTGGGTGGTTCGGTGCGCAGGGAGACCTGCTTGAGTCCCAGGAGGATGAGGAAGGCCAGGGCGACGATGCCGCCGGCCGTGAGCATCACCTGGTCCAGGGCGTGGCCGAAGCCGTCCAGGAAGGGCCTGGCCAGGGCCGGGTCCAGGCGGTCGAGGAACGCGGTGTCGTTGAGGTCGGGATGGTGCACCTCGGCCAGATCGTGCGGGTGCTGGGCGGCCGCGTGCCGGAAGGCCGGTGAGGCGTCGGCGGCCTCGTAGCGGTCGGCGATGGCGGGGCCGGCCTGCGCGAGCAGCAGGGCCGGCAGCAGGGCGGCTCCGGCGGTGCCGCCCAGACCGCGGACAGCGACAGGCTGGAGGTTCGGCGCCCTGGCCCAGGAAAGCCCCGACCCCGCCCACGCGCTACGGACCCTGTTCGTCCGACTCCGCAACGGCTGGACGGACTTCCCCCACCTCCCGGCCACCCTCCAACAGCCCGGCACCAGCACCCGGTAACAGCCCCCGGTCACAAGCCCCGGCCGGCCCGCACGGCGGACCGTGGAGCCGGTGCCCAGCCGTGTGGTGCGGCGTCGCGCGCTCGCCCTCAGCGGGGCCGCGGGGCCGTAACCGCGCCGCGCATCCCGCAGACCGGCGTGGCTCTGTCCGCGCGGTACGGCCCTTCAGCCGCGGTGCCGGTTTCCGGTGCGGGTCATCGACATCAGCAGTTGGTGGGTTTCGAGGTCGGCGGCCACGACGAGTCCGCGGCCCGCGGGTCCGATCGGGGCGCCGTCGATTCCGGTGACCACGCAGCCGGCGGCCTGGCACAGAGCGATGCCGGCGGCGAAATGCACGCTCCCGGACAGGTCGCCGCCGTCGGTGACGTACGCGGCGCGTTTACCGGCGGCGACCCAGGCCAACGCGAGCGTCGTGGAGACGACCCGCGGCCGGAACCGTTCCACGAACCCGGGGTGGGCCAGCAGGTCCACGGCCCGGAACGCCGGCGCGCTGGGGAACGGCGGGTCCAGGTTGACATCCACGAGTCGGGTGGCGGGCGTCGGCGCCAGCCGGGCATCGGCGCCGTCATGCCGTACCCAGGCGGTCCCACCGTCGGTGAAAAAGACCTCGCCGCTGAACGGGTCGGCCACCGCCGCCGCACCGCCGCGCAACGCCACGTTGACGGCCACCAGCATGTTGCCGACGGCGTAGTTCCGCGTGCCGCACAAGGGATCCACCAGCCACTGGCGCGCAGCCTCCGCGGCACCCTGCTGCCCGCCCTCCTCGCCGAGCACAGCGTCATCGGGCCGGGCGGCACGGATGACGCTGAGGATCGACTTCTCGGCCTCGACATCGGCGGTGGTGGCGAAGTCCCCAGCACCCTTGTCGATACGGGCGAGCCGCCGACCGTACATGGCGCGCACGACCTCCGCGCCAGCACGTACCGCGGCTATCGCAACCCCGGCATCGTCAAGAGCCCCAGATGAGTTGGTCACAGGGCGCAGGGTATCGGCGCCAACAGCTCGGACCATCGCCTGCCGGGCCCGTAGGTCGTCGATGCGGGCAGCCGGCGCTTGCTCAGCTCAGGTTCCACAGGGACAGTCCCGGGAGGCGTGGGCCACCGACCCGGCGCGGGACCGGCGGCAGCTCCGCCCTCGACGCAGCGGACTCCACACCACAGCGACGTTACGACCGACAACGCCGCGCCCGCATGGGCGGGGCGCCGCCCTGATGGCAGACCGCGCGGCCCGCACCACGGGCGTGGAGTGCCCCGGTGCGGGCCGGCGGCGGTACGGGGTCGCCGGCGCGGCCTGGAACGGCGTTCTCAGCCCGTCGTCATTCCAATCCTCCCTTCCAGGGCCTGGCGTATGACCACCGAGCCCTGTTCCACGAACTCCGCGATCGGGGCGGCGAGCGTGTCGGGCAGGACATCGGTGTGCCAGACGAATCTGGTCCGGCCACCGGCTTCGGCGAGGGCCTGCATCGAGGCGTGGTGGTGGGCAGGGTGGAGGCTTCCGCCGACCACGGTGTAGGCGACGCGTCTGGCCCCGTGATCGAGGTCGACGAGTCGCTCATGGACGATCGTGCCGTCGGAGAAGGTGACCGTACGGGTGTCCGAGCTCAGCTGCGTATCGGTGACGAAGCCGGGCGCGAGGCGTTTGTGCACCGCGCCGTAGTCGCTGAGCACGTCCCAGACGGCGTCGGGCGTGGCGTCGACGACGAATTCCTTGTGAATGGAGGCCATATGTGACTCCTGTTCAGGCCGCGGAGATGCAGAAGGGGTGTCCTTCGGGGTCGGCGAGGACGGTCCACTGGCCATCGCCGGGCTGGAAGCCGGGCTTGCTCGCGCCGAGCGCGATCAGCTCCTTCGCCGCGGCCTCGGGGTCGCTGACCTGGAAGTCGAGGTGGGTGTGCGGGGCGGCGTCGGGCCAGGCGGGCCCGCGGTAGCCGGCGACCCGCGAAAAGGTGAGCTGCGACGAGCCGTTGCCCAGGCAGGCGTACTCGTCGTCGCTGTGGCTGATCTCCCAGCCGGTGAGGTGACGGTAGAACTCGGCGAGTTCCTTCGGTGCGGCGCAGTCGATGACGATCGCGGTGAGCTCCGCGTGGACGGTCATGCCGATGACTCCTCGGTGTCGTGGTTTGCCCGCTCAGCATCGGCGTGGAGTATGCAGAGGGTCTTGAAGATCCTTGCGGACTGACGGCCTCAGGGACTCGGATCGATGTCGTACCCGAGACGTAGGGTCTGCGGCGTGTTGTCAGCCGTAACGCTTGCCGCCCGGCCCGAGTTCGCCGTGGCCACGGTGGTTTGCCGCTCCGACCACACTCGATGGTCAGCACCGGAGGCCCGCGACGATCACCGCATGGTGCTCGTACGGCGTGGCAGATTCCGGCGGTCGGCCGACGGATCGGACGTCGATCTGGACCCGACGGTCGGATACCTGGGCACCCCGGTCGAGGAGGAGCGCTTCGCACATCCCGCAGGCGGCGACACCTGCACCTCCCTCACCTTCACGCCCCGGCTCTGGGAAGGGCTCGCGGGCGGTAAGAGCGTCTACGTGGACGCCCGTATCGACCTCACCCACCGACGCCTGCTCGCAGCCGCCGCCGACGGCGACATCGACTACGCACTGACGGAAGAACTGCTCCGCCTCGTCGCAGCAGCCGCCGGCAAACCGGCCGAGCGACCGAAACCCGCCGACCGGACCCTGGTCGCAGCGGCCCGCGAGGCAATCACCGAGGGAACTCCACAGTCGGCCCAGCTGTGCTCGCTGGCCCGACACCTCAAGGTCTCCCCCTACCGGCTGAGCCGTGTCTTCTCCCAAGAGATGGGGGTCTCCCTCACCCGCTACCGCAACCGCGTCCGCGTCGGCCAGGCCATGGACCGCCTCACCCAGGGCGAACCCAGCCTCGCCAACCTGGCCACCGACCTGGGCTTCGCCGACCAGGCCCACATGACCCGCACCATCCGCGAACACCTACACCACACCCCGACCGCGCTCCGCCGACTCCTCGGCCCGGCATCCGCGCAGCGCGACGCCCTATCGCCGGGCCCCGGAGCCTAGAACCCATCCGCCTGCCCACGCCGCACCACCGCGACAAACTCCCCCCAGGCACGAGCCGAGAACGAGAGCACGGCCCGCTCCGGCTCCTTCGAGTCGCGTACGGCAATGCCGCCCGTACCGAAGGTGGCTTCGACGCACTCTGTTGCGCCAGCGCTACTGTACGAGGACTTGAACCAGTTGCCTTCGGCCGCTGATATAGAGGCTTTGCTCATCAGATCTCCTCGCGGATGCGTTCGATGAACCTGGATGAAGAGTTCATGTCCATCGCCTGGGCGCGAATGTAGTCGAACGCGAGCCGGTAGCGCTCCAACTCTTCGTCCTTTTCCATGAAGATCGAGCTGACCTGGATGTCGACATACACCACATCCAGAGAAGGCTCGGCACCGCCGAGGATCACAAAGCTCCCCATGGCCGCCGAGTGAGCCCCTTTGGAGAAGGGCAGTACTTGGAGCGTGATGTTGGGAGATTCGTTGGCGAGCAACAAATGATCCAGTTGATTCCGCATCACGGCAGGGGAGCCGACTACCCGGCGGATCACTGACTCGTCGAGGACGGCCCACAGATGCGGCGGCTTCGGGCGGCTCAGGATCTCCTGTCGCTTCATGCGGATATCGACCAGGCGCTCGACCTCCTCGGGGGACAAGCGCATCTCGCAAGCGTGCTGCACAGCTTCCACGTATCCGCGTGTCTGTAGCAGCCCTGGCACGTAGACGCAGGCGAAGTGATCCTCGCGGATGGCTTCATCCTCAAGTGTGAGCAGGAGGTTGAAGGTCTCCGGGATGGAGTCCGCGAAGGAGCTCCACCAGCCCTGCTGCTTCGCATCCTTGGCCAGGCTCACCACGGCCTCGCGCTCGGCGTCGCTCGCTCCGTACTCACGACACAAGGCATCCACGATGGGCCACTTCACGGGCCCTTCTTGCGTCTCGTACCGGCTGACGGTCGCCTTCGAAACTCCGACGAGCCGCCCGGCCTCCTCCAGCGTCATCCCCTTGCGCGCCCGGAACTTGCGCATCATGGCGCCGAGCTGGCGGCGACGGGTGGTGGCGCGCGCTGGCATGCGGCTTCCTCTCCTTCTGGGCTGGCCTGCGGCTCCCGCCAGCGACAACCAGGCTATGGGGCACCGAAGTTGATGTCCCACCAGATTCACTCGTCCGAGTTTCGTGAGAAGTTACACAACGGGACTTCTCAGTGCCATACTCACGGCGTGAGGCTACGCAGCGCAGTCGTACGGACACGGCTGGGCGCAGCGCTGGCGTAGCGATCTAGGGAGTGTGGTCATGTACCGCTTCTCAGTCACCGAACCTCATCAACGCCGATGTGTCCTCCCTTTCCGTGCGGAGGCACCTCAGCTCGCCGGGCTCCGGCGAACCGTGAGAGCGCAGCTCACCGCCTGGGGAATGTCGCCACTCGTCGACGAGGCACAGCTGACCGTCACCGAGCTGGCCTCCAACGTCATCAAGCACGTGGGGGAGGGCAGCGCGGCCACCCTCGTCCTCGACGCGAAGGCGGATCAGCTCCGCGTCGAGCTACATGACAAAAGTCAGAGCGAACCGCAGTGGCTTCCGTCCGGATGCGATGAGGAGTGCGGCCGTGGCCTGCACCTCCTCGTCGGCATGGCCGCCGCGTGGGGCACGATCCGAACCGCTGCGGGCAAAGCCGTCTGGTGCGAGCTAGCCCTGCCGCCGGACGAGAACCGGCGCCGTATCCAGCGCGCGATGGTCGTCATGGAGTCGTACAACCACGCAGTCGGCCACCCGACGGCGCGGCTTCCTCGCCGACCGGTCCTGGAGGAGTCGGCCACCAGCCTCATCACCGATCTTCTGCACTGGGTCGCGGCGCAAGGGCTGGACCCCGACGACATCCTCGACCGCGCCCAGATGCACTTCGAGGCGGATCCGCCAACAGCCTGCACGCCTGCTTACCCGGCTGCGAGGGCCGAGTAGGTCCAGACGTCGGCGGGCAGCTCGTGCTGGAGCCGCCAGACGATGCCCATGGGCTTGCTGCCTTCGTGAGACTCGTATTCGGCCGGGCCGAGCAACATCCATGGCTGCGGCCCGCCGATGTCCGTCTTCTTGTAGCGCCGTACGAAGAGCAGCACGTGCGTGCCGCGCTGCTTGTGCTGCTGGTAGCGCAGGCCCGTGGGGGACGTCTCGGAGGTCTGGTTCTGTGATTCCCAGTGGAAGCGCTCGGGGCTCATGGCGTAGTCCTTGTAGCGCGTCTGTGGCGAGAAGTCCTTGTCATCCTTCTCAAGGGTGATCAAAAGCGCGTCGATCTTAAGCCCCTCGCACCACTTCACGCCTTCGCGGAAATGTCCCGGCAAGGAGCCGCCCACATTGGCCTGGCCGAGAGCGGGCAGGAGTTCTTCCCGGCTATACGAGGCGTGGACGGTCAGCGGAATGTCACTGTGATCGCCAAGGAGTGGAATCGGGTAGTGGTCGGTGCGCTCCAGGTTGTAAGCAAGGACCTGGCGGAGCTCGCTTCGGAGAGCCTTCTGTTGGCGCAGTGACTCGAACCCTTCGGAGTAGCTGGAGAAGCCGCCGCCCAGGGGCCACAGGGAGAAAAAGAGCATCCGGGCGTATGCCTGTGTCGCTGTGTCGAGCGAGTCGTACGGGGGAGCGTCGTCGGCCAACACGTGGCTGTAGGCGTCCACCCGCCGCGGGTCGTCGACGTGCAGGAACGCGGATACACGCTTGAGGAGTTGTTCCTCGCCCTCCGGCGCACTATCAGTGAGGAGGTTGGCTCGCCTGAGGAGTCCGGTCCAGGAGTTATTGGCCCGATAAAGCTCTTTGAGTTCGCGCTGGCTCTCCTCAAGATACGCGCTGAGCCGAGGCTCGGCGTATGCGGCGACCTCTTGCGTCAGCTGCCGAATGTTGACGTTGATCTGGTGCTTGATGTTGTCCAGGATCCGGTCTTTTGACTTGCGGTCCAGGATGATCTGGCAGCCGGAGGGGAGCTGCGGAAAGTCATGCTCGATGTGCTCAGCAAGCCGGTTTCGGGTGAGATTCGTCAGCGCCCGGAATTGCTCTTCAAAGCGGAAATCCTTGCGATGTTGGCCGATGAAGTCGAGCACAGTGAGCACGGCCTTGTCCGGCGTCCGCCGCAGGCCCCGGCCGAGTTGCTGGAGAAAGACTGTGGCGCTGGACGTGGGACGCAGGAGCAGAAGGGTGTCCACATCAGGGATGTCGAGCCCTTCGTTGAGCAGGTCCACGGAGAAGATGATCTGCAGTCTGCCGTCCCGTAGGTCGGCGAGGGCCTGGGCTCGCTCAGGGGTCGGGGTAGACCCGTCGAGGGCCGTGGCGCTGAGGCCAGCCTGACGGAAGCGGTCCGCCATGAAGTGGGCGTGCGCCACGGAGACGCAAAAGCCCAGCGCCCGCATCGAGCCTGGATCCGTCACCTTGTCCTGGACGGCCTTCACGATGAGTCGCGCACGGGCGTGATTTCCGGTGTAGAGCTGACTGAGCTCACCCGTGTCGTAGGTGCCCTTCTTCCAGGTGATCCCTTCCAGTTCGGTGTTGTCGGCGATACCGAAGTAGTGGAAGGGGCTGAGGAGATCGTTCTCCAACGCCTCCCACAGGCGCATCTCGGCTGCGATGTGCCCATGGAAGAACTCGTCTTGGACGTTGCGTCCGTCCGCGCGTTCCGGTGTCGCGGTGAGCCCTAGGAGCTCCAGCGGTTCGAAGTGGTCGATGATGCGCCGGTAGGTCCGAGCAACCCCATGGTGGAACTCGTCGATGACGACGACGTCGAAGTGATCGGAGGCGAAGCGCTCCAGCGAACCGGCATTAAGGGACTGAACGCTGGCGAAGACATGCGTCCAGTCCTGCGGGACGTCCCCGCCGACCAGCAGCTCCCCGAAGTTCGCGTCGACCAACACGTCTTGGTACGTGCGAAGTGACTGCTTCAGGATCTCCTGGCGGTGGGCGACGAAGAGCAGGCTGAGCGGGCGCCCTGCGTGCTGCTTCCGCAGGGACCGGTAGTCCAGGGCAGCCATGACGGTCTTGCCGGTGCCTGTGGCCGCAACGAGCAGATTGCAGTGCCGGTCGTGGATGTCTCGCTCGATGCGGAGCCGTTCGAGCATGTCTTGTTGGTGCGGGTACGGCCGCACCTCAAGGCCAGAGAGGCTGATGGCGTGGGTGTCGCCGTGCTGCCTTCCGCCAGCGAGGAGGAGCGCTTCTTGCAGTCGGCTGCCGTCGTGGGTGGGGTCGTAGGTCTCGAAGGCCGGTTCGCTCCAGTAGGAGTCGAAGGTGGCCTCGAACTTCTTCAAGACGGTTGGCGTGGCTACAGAGGAGAGCCGGACGTTCCACTCGAGGCCGTCGAGAAGGGCCGTCTTGGAGAGATTGGAGCTGCCGACGTAGGCGGTGTCATAGCCGCTGTTGCGCCGGAACAGCCAAGCTTTCGCGTGGAGACGGGTTGACCGTATCTCGTAGTTGACCTTGACCTCGGCGTTGAACTCTTCCACGAGCCGATCCAGGGCGCGTCGCTCGGTGGCGCCGATATAGGTCGTCGTGATGACGCGGATCGGCACGTCTCGATCACGGGCTGCCGCTAATGACTCCTCCAGAACGCGGAGGCCGTGCCACTTCACGAAGGCGCAGAGCAGGTCGACGCGGTCTGCGGTGGCCAGCTCGGCGCGGAGCTCGAAGCCGAGGTTGGGATCTTCTGGGGAGTTGGTGATGAGGGCCGTCTCGGAGAGCGGGGTGGCTGGGCGTACGGAGTAGACGCCCGGGGCCTGCTGCTCGGCGATGGCGATCAACTGGCGAGGGCCGTCCGCGATGAGATCGACCCATTGCTTGGCCCCGTCGAGGGTCTTGATCGATTCAAGTATGTGGTTGGCTGCGGCGACCTGCTCTTCGGGGGGCAGAGTGAGGAAGATCTGCCGGACCGTGTCGGCGATGTGGCGGGCGAGCACATGAGGCGAAGAGTGCTCGCCAACTGTCTGCTTGATGGCCCGCCACGTGTTGGTGTCCAGCACCGCAAGCTGGGCTTCGAGTCGAGACGTGATCAGCCGCTCGTACAAGCCTGGCGCAGGACTAGCGGGGTCGTGAAAAGCGTCGGTCATGGCAGCGCCCCCTCAACTCGTCTGTCCATGTGGTGTTCTACCAGCCGCCTCTGACGGTCGAGGCAGTTAGAGGCAAGACACGCCCCATGGCGCGCGATGACCGGAGTTGATCGCTAACGGTCGTTGTCAGTCAGGTGGTGCATAGTTTCTGAGCATGGGCATACTTGATCTGCTCCTCGATGTCGCTAGTAGTTACGACGCAGGAAAGAAGAACTCGAAGGGACTACCTGCGCAAGATCGCCTCCGGGCCGCAAGCGGCGAGTGGGCGCACATCGTGCCGGTGGGCTTTGCAGCTGAGGGCAACGGTGGAAGCGGCGGTGCAAGCAAGACTCCTTGGATCGGCGTCTACGACCGCGACATCAACCTTGATCCCAAGAAGGGCCTCTACCTCGCCTACATCTTCGCCGAAGATCTGAGCACGGTAACGCTCACCCTTCAGCAGGGTGTGACGTCGCTCGCAGATGAGTTGGGCACAGGGAAGAAGCGCCGTGACTATCTGCAGAACAGGGCGCAGGCTCTGCTCGCGGGCCTCCCTGACGAGCTTGTGGACGGCTGGCGCGTCCGGCCTGACTTGAAGTCCAAGGTCCATCGCGCACGTTCGTACGAGGCCGGAAGTGTCGTAGCAAGGTGCTACAGCACGGCCTCCATGCCGACCGAGATCAGCTTGCGTGAAGATCTTTGGCACATGGCCGAAGTCCTCCAGCACGCTGCGGCTGTGGAGAAGACCCTCAGCGGCGCGACGATCTCAGCCGGGGTGGGGAGTAAGGCCTCGAGTAAGAAGCCGCCCGTCGAGTTTCAAGGACTCGACGGGTTCCGCCCGAAGGACGGCAGCGACTACGTCGCACGCATCCCGAAGCGGACGATCAAGAAGTCCCGCAGCCATGAGCTGCTTCTTGAGGCATTTAGCCACTATGCCGACGAGCGCGACTTCGTGCCGATCAACAAGGCCATGCACCCGAAGGACCTCGTGTTGCGAAAGGACGGGGTCGAGTGGCTGGTGGAAGCGAAGACGGTGAAACGGGGCAACCCCACCAAGGCGGTCCGTGAGGCCGTAGGGCAGCTCTTCGAGTACAACCACTTCCTGTATGAGCAGGTGGGGCATGCCAAGCCGCACCTGCTTGCGCTCTTCACCGAGGACATCGGAGCGTATGCGGCGTACCTCGAAGGGCTGGGCATCGCCTCGGTGTGGAGGACGGTCGACGGCTGGGCGGGATCGGCCTCTGCCGCAACCTGGGGGATTGTCGACTAGCAGGAACGGTTCTTTGGTGCGCGGCTGCAGCCGGTGTTGCGGCTATCTGTGGGTCACGGCTGGCCCTGCGGGTACGGCGGTTGATGAGCCGGCGGCCAGGCCGGGTAGCCGTACGGGGTGGGCTGGGCGTACCCGGTGGGTGGGGCGTACGTCCCCTGGGGCGGGACGGGCCAGTACGGCGGGGGCATTGTGGCTGGGTGGGGGCGGGGGACTCGGCGGCGGGGGAGGGGGACGGAGAGGGCGGCGTGGGCCAGGGCCGGTTGGGCGGTTTCGCGGTGTTGCCAGAGGCGGTCCAGGAGCTCGCCCTCGCGGGTGGTGAAGTCGGGGCCCGCCGTGCCGAGGTAGGCGCGGTGGCGGAGGAAGGCGAGTGAGGTGGCGGTCGCGGTGTAGTCGGCGACGATGCGGGCCGCGGCCGGGCCCTGGGTGCGGCGGGCGAGGTCGCGGGCTATGCCGCGGGCGCGCATGGAGGAGAGGGCGATGGGCTCGGGTGGGGTGAGCCAGCCGGCGGCCTGGTAGGTGGTGAGCTGGGTGCGTACGGTGCGCAGCTGGTTGTTGCGTGACCAGATGGTCAGCCAGGTCAGCAGGCCGAAGACGGGGACCATGAAGAGGGCGTAGACGGCGAGGAAGCCGTAGCCGCCGAAGGTGGCGGAGCCGTTCCAGAGGCCGTGCAGGACCATGGCGCCGAGCAGGCCGGCGAGGGGGACGAGGACGCGGCGCGCTCGCTGGTGCCGGGCGGCCGCGGCGGCTATGCCGAAGCCGATGCCGGTGGCGGCGGTGAAGAGGGGGTGGGCGAAGGGGGACATCACCGCGCGGATGAAGAAGGTCGCGGCGGTGGTGGAGCGGATGCCGGAGTAGCCGTACTCCTGGTCGCTGACGAAGGCCGTGCCGAGGTAGAGGATGTTCTCGGTGAAGGCGAAGCCGGTGGCGGTGATTCCGGCGATGACGACGCCGTCGACGATCCCGTTGAAGTTGCGGCGCCGGAAGAGGAAGAGGAGCAGTACGGCGGCGGCCTTGGCGCTCTCCTCGACGACGGGGGCGACCAGGGTGGCGCCCCAGGCGTCGACGTCGGCCTGGCTGGAGGAGGAGTCGGCGACGTTGGTGATCAGCCAATCGGTGGCGAAGCCGTTCGCTATGAGGGCGACGAGGGTCGCCGCGCATGCCCCCCAGGCGAAGGCGAAGATCAGGTTCCGCCAGGGTTCGGGTTCGATGCGGTCCATCCAGCGGAACGCGGCGATCAGCAGCGGTACGGGCAGGATGGCCAGGCCCAGGCCCACCAGGAAGCCCTCGGTGCCGGTCTGCTGGCGGACCAGGGCCAGGATGATCAGGCCGGAGAGGGAGAGCAGGACGATCAGCGCCGTGGCGCGCAGGGACTTGTTGGCCCACAGCGCGCTCAGCCGGCTGCCCCAGGGGGCACGGTGTGGTGGGTACGGCCAGTCGGCCCCGGTCGGCGGCGCGGGCGTGGGGCCGGTCCACGGCTGCTGTCCGTATGCCGTGGCCGGGGGGCCGGGCTGCTGGTGCGGGGGCGGGGACTGGTGCACCTGACGACCCTAACGAACGGCGGAATGGCGGACCGAAGGATTATGCCCAGGCGCTAAAGGGCGCTATGTCTCGCGCTGTGTCTGCGTTATCTCCCGGTGCGGCGGAAGATCAGGTCGTGGACTGCATGGCCCTTCTCCAGGCCCTGTCCCTCGAACTTGGTCAGCGGGCGGAAGGCCGGGCGCGGGCTGTAGCCGCCGTCGGGCTGGGTGTTCTCGAAGTGCGGGTCGGCGGTGAGGACCTCGAGCATCTGCTCGGCGTACGGCTCCCAGTCGGTCGCGCAGTGCAGCAGCGCGCCGGGGCGCAGCCGGGTGGCGGCGAGGGCGATGAACTCGGGCTGGATGAGGCGGCGCTTGTGGTGCCGCTTCTTGGGCCAGGGGTCCGGGAAGTAGACGCGCAGCCCGGCGAGGGAGGCGGGCTCCAGCATTTCGCGCAGCAGGATGATCGCGTCGCCGTTCGCCACCCGGATGTTGGAAAGATCCTTCCGCTCCGCGAGAGCGAGCAGATTGCCCTGGCCGGGGGTGTGGACATCGGCGGCCAATATGCCGGTGCCGGGGTCGGCGGCCGCCATCTGGGCGGTGGCCTCGCCCATGCCGAAGCCGATCTCCAGGACGACGGGCAGGTCCGGGTCGCCGAACAGCTCGCCGAGGTCGATATGCGAGAGGCCGTCGATGTCCAGGCCCCACTGGCCCCACAGGCGGCGCAGCGCCTCGCCCTGGCCCAAGGTCACCCGGCCGCGGCGGGGGCGGAACGAGCGGATGCGCCGCTCGTGGTGCGAGCCGGCGGGGTCGGCCAGCGGGCCGCCCGGGAACATCGGCTCGGCGCGACGGTCGCGCGGGGACGGGTGAGGGGACCGGGACGGGGACGGGGGCAGCGTGCGCTCCGGGCGGGGAGCGGGGGTGGTGGGGCTGCCGGTGGTGGGGTCTTCGGCCGTCGGGTTTTCGGCGGTGTGGTTCTCGGACACAGTGCTTTGATTCTACGGGCCCAGGCAGCAGCGCCCGGGCCCCTCATGCCCGAGCCCGAAGTGCCCAGGCCCCAGCGCTCGGGCCTCGCCTCATGCCCGACCGTTCAGAGCCCGACCGTTCAGCGTCCGGGCCCCAGCGCTCAAGCCCCCAGCGCCCAGGCCACGCCTCACAGCCGCTCCAGCACCCGCCTCGCGACCTCCCGCCCGATCGGCAGCGATGCCGTCGCCGCCGGCGAGGGTGCGTTGAGCACATGGACGACGCGGGGGGACTCCTTGATCAGGAAGTCGTCCACCAGCGTGCCGTCGGGCAGCACCGCCTGGGCGCGCACGCCCGCCGGGGCCGGTATCAGGTCGTCGGCCGTGACATCCGGCAGCAGACGGCGGACGGCGTCGGTGAAGGCGCCCTTGGACAGCGAGCGGCGCAGCTCGCCCGCGCCGTAACGCCAGTGGCGGCGGGCTATCCGCCAGGAGCCGGGGTATGCCAGCGTCCCGGCCAGCTCGCGCGGGTGGACCGTCTGCCAGGTGTAGCCCTCGCGGGCGAGGGCCGGCACCGCGTTCGGCCCGATGTGGACGGAGCCGTCGACACCGCGGGTCAGATGGACGCCGAGGAAGGGGAAGGCCGGGTCGGGGACGGGGTAGACCAGGCCGCGCACGAGGGAGGCGCGCGAGGGGACCAGCTCGTAGTACTCGCCACGGAAGGGGACGATCCGCATGCCGGGGTCGTCGCCCGCCAGCCGGGCGATCCGGTCGCAGTGCAGACCGGCGCAGTTGACCAGGGCGCGGGCCCGCAGCACCGTCCCGTCGCCCGTACGGACCGCGACCGCCGACGGGCGGCGCCCGATGGCGTGCACCCCCGCCCCGTACCGCACCGACGCCCCGGCGTCGCGCGCGAGGCGGGCCAGCCGGGCCGCCACGGCCTTGAAGTCGCAGATGCCCGTCGTGCCCACATGGATGGCGGCCAGGCCGCGCACCCATGGCTCGTGCTCGGCGAGCTGGGCGGGGCCGAGCTCGCGGACCGGGATTCCGTTCTCCCGGCCGCGCTGGACCAGGGCGTGCAGCCGGGGCAGCTCCGCCCGCTCCGTCGCCACGATGAGCTTGCCGGTCACCTCATGGGCGATGCCGTGCTCGGCGCAGAACTTGACCATCTCCGCCGCGCCCTGGGCCGCGAACCGCGCCTTCAGCGACCCGGGGCGGTAGTAGATGCCGCTGTGGATCACGCCGCTGTTCCGCCCCGTCTGGTGGCAGGCGGGGCCGGCTTCCTTCTCCAGGACGGTCACCCGGGTGCCGGGCGAGGCGCGCGTGATCGCATACGCCGTCGACAGGCCGACGATCCCGCCCCCGACCACCAGCACATCGCAGTCCAGCGCCCTCACGTCACCTCACCTCCCCACGCCGCGCACAATCCACTCACCCAACTCGATGACTATCATGACCCGCGCCACTGACAGCCATCAGAAACCCGCGTCACCCCCCCCGTCATCTGCCACTCCGCCGGTACCGGACGATCACGGGGTGCTGAACGATCACGGGGTACCGGACGATCACGGGGTGCTGAACGATCACGGTGCTGAACGATCACGGCAGATGATCGCGCGCCCCGCCTCATGGCCAGGTGATCAGGCTGCCGGGCCGGAGCCGTCAGCCGTCCGGCCCGTCACACCGCCCCCCCATCAGGCGCCCGACCCGTCACGTCGCCCCCCATCACGCGTCACGCCGGCGCCATCAGCAGCGGCCGCGCCCGCTCCCGCAGTTCGGCGACGCGCGGCTCGTCGCGGTAGGCCTCCAGGCGGTGCATCAGGTCCCGTACGTACTCGGTGGTGCGCGCGGACGATATTCGATTGGCGACCTCCACCGCACGGGCGCCCGCCGCGCACGCCGCGTCCAGATTGCCGGACTCCAGTTCGGCCACGGCGGACACGACGAGCCGCAGCCCGTGGGAGCGGACGAACTCCTCGGTGGGCCGGGCCAGCGCCTGCTCCGTGAACCGCCGTACCTGGCGCGGCAGTCGGAGGTCGCGGTAGCACTCGGCGGCGTCGGCGGCGAACCGCTCGTGCGAGTAGAAGTCCAGCCAGGACGGGTCGGGATCGCCCGAACGGGACCGCTCGAGCCAGCCCTCCGCGGACTTGAGCGCCGCGCCGCAGGCCGGCCCGTCCCCGGCCTTGGCCTGGGCACGGGCCTCGACGAGGCGGAAGAAGCTCATGGTGCGGGCCGTGGCCAGGCCGCGGTTGCGCTCGACGGCGGCCTGGGCCAGGTCCACGCCTTCGTCGGCGAAGCCCCTATAGGTGGCCTGCAGGCTCATGGAGGCCAGCACATAGCCGCCCAGGGGCACGTCGGCCGCGGCGCGCGCGAGGCGCAGCGCCTGGATGTAGTAGCGCTGGGCGGCCTCCTGCTGGCCGGTGTCGAAGGCCATCCACCCGGCGAGCCGGGTCAGTTCGGCGGTGGCGCCGAACAGGGAGCGGCCGACCTCGTCGCTGTACGAGCCGAGCAGCAGGGGCGCCGCGTCGACCCGCAGGCACTCGGGCACCATCGACGAACGCCAGTCGCCGCCGCCGTACTTGGAGTCCCACCGACGCGCATCCACAGCGGCCTCGCGCAGCTTGGTGACGTCGCTGTGCCCGACGCGCTGCGGTAATCCGTCCAGGCCCACGCTGCCCTCGGCGTCCTTGGGCTCGCGCGCGACCGACGGGTCGGCCGGGGTTATCAGCCAGCGGGACGCGGGCGTGGCATATGCGCTGACCGCGAAGGATCCGGCCAGACTCTGCCAGATGCCGCCCCCACCGCGCCGACCCGCCAGATCCAGCCGGTAGAGCTCGGTCGCCGAGCGCACGGCCTGGCCGATGTCGCGCGGGAAGGCGAGGCCGACCTCGGGCGCCGGATCGGCGTCGGCGAGCCCGATCTCATGGAGTGGTACGGGCCGCCCGAGTTTGCTCCCGATCGCGGCCGCAATCAGATGGGGCGCGGCGCCTTGGGGCACCATGCCCTTCGAGACCCAGCGGGCCACGGACGTCTTGTCGTAGCGAAGGGTCAGGCCACGCTGGGCTCCGAGGTCGTTGACTCTCCGCGCCAGCCCGGCATTGCTGATCCCCGCGAGGGCGAGAACGGTGCCGAGCTTCTCGTTCGGCCCGCGTGGCTCCCTGGTCATGCGTACCCCTCGACAGCACCGACGGCCGCCCCGGCATAGGCACGGGGCATTCGTAAACCCAGCGTAGTTCGCCGGATCCCGACCGTTAAGAGGTGGTGTCCCGGATGGCGAGATTCTTGTACGAACGGACGTGCGGAGCCTGGTGTGTGCTCCTGCTGTGTGTGGCTGTGCGCCTGTCCGTGCGCTCTGTCTCAGGGTTCGCGGGAACGTTTCGATGGGTCCTGCGTGGGTCGGCCCGCTGTACGGAATCAGTGGGCTGGGGGACGCCGCCGCCTCATTCCCCGCGGGCGGCGGAGCGGTCCGGGAGGCGGATGCCGCCTCCCGGACTGACGTAACGTCAGGTGAGAGGCGGGGGCGAGGACTTCTCGCCAGGCTGTCGTCGGGGCGCCGCCGGGACGCCGCCAGGCGGTCGCAAACCGCCGCGAGATTTCCGTAAGTTCACCAAGAACGCTACGGAAATTTGGCCGAATATCGCCGGTCGACAACTGCCGTCGCCCTGTGTGGTGCTGATCACGGCCGGGCTCCCGCGCCGGGCCGGGGAGGGGAAGGCCCGGCGCGGCAGTCCTCCCCGTGGAGTCCCTGCGGCGTCCCGCGCGTTCTTGCGGCGTTCCTGCGGTATTCGGCGGCGTTCCCGCGGCTCTCCTGCGGCGTTCCCGTGGCTCTCCTGCGGCGCTCCTGTGGCGTTGAGCGCATACGCCCCGCGCCGACGGCTGCGCCCCGCGCCCGCCCCGCGCCCGCCCCGCGCCCGACGACTCGTACGCCTCGTGCCAAGCGCGCCTCACGGGCGCCTAATTGGCGCCTCTGCGCTCTTGCGCGCCCCTTTGCGCCCCTCTCGTGGCAGCATGGGCCACGGCGGAGCAGTCCGTCGCGCCGACGACGGTTCCCGCGTGCGCGTCCGCGCTTGGCGGGATCACGTCTTGTGATCAACCCTGTTGTTCCTGTGGTCGACTGTGGTCAAAGGACATCCAGGAGATCCATGTAGTTGTCCGGTTCGATGCCGAAACCGTCGGCCTGCTGTGCATGATGGCACCTACTTCTTGGTTGCCTTGTTTGCCCACACCCTGTGGAGGCGCGATGCGGTGGTTGGTGGGTTGGAGCAGTACCGCATCGGGGCCAGACCCTTCGCAGGGCCGCGCGGTCCAGCCGGTCGGCGCCCATCTCCTGTGGTCGGACCCCGATCCGCTGTGGGCGGTCGGCGACTGGCGGCCCGACGAGGTACGCGTCGTCCAGGCCGACCCCTTCTCCCGCCTCGCCGTCTTCGGCTGCTGCGGCGCCTCCGACGAGGAGCTGCGCGTCGGCCTGTTCGCCGCCCGCGGCGGCGCCCTGCGCCATCTCACCGCCTGGTCCGGCAGCTACACCGCCGTCGCCCAGATCGGCCGCCGCACCACCATCGTCGGCGACCTGGCCGGCGCCCGGCCCGTCTTCCACACGGACTGGGGCGGCGGCACCGCGTACGCCACGGCCGCCCTCCCGCTCGCCGACCTCATCGAGGCGCAACTCGACGTCAGCCACCTCGGCGCGCTCCTGGCCTGCCCCGACTCCCCGGAGGCGATGGGCGACGGCACCCCGTACATGGGCGTCAGAAGGGTGCCCCCGGGTCACGCGCTGATCCTGCGCGACGGGGCCCGCGACATCGTCGGCTACGAGCCCACCGCCTCGCTCGCCGTCGCCGCGCCCCAAGTGGAGCAGGAAAAGGCCGTGGACGGCGTACGGGACGCCCTCGTGGAGGCCGTACGGGCCAGGCTCACCGCGCCCCGCCACGCCCCCGACACCAGCGGCGGCCTCGACCCCGGCCCGGTCCCCGGCATGGGCCCCGCCGAACGGCGCGCGGCCCGCGGCGCACCGGCGCCCGGCATCGGCGCCGACCTCTCCGGAGGCAGCGCCTCCGCCACCCTGGCCCTGCTGGCCGCCGGACTGCCCGGAATGCCCGGCACCCTCCTCGGCCACGGCGCCGAAGCGGGCGAACGCCTCCTCGCCGTCACCTTCAACGACCTGGCCACCGCGGGCGGCGCCCGCGCCCGCGAGGCCGAGCTGGAACGGGCCGGCACCATCGCCGCCAACCCGCGGCTGCACCACGTCGTCGTCACCGCGGGCGAGGAAGCGCTCCCGTACGCCGCCCTGGACAGCGGCCCGCTCACCGACGAACCCGGCCCCTCCATCGTCAGCGCCGAACGCCACCGCCGCCGGCTCGTCGCGGGCAGCGCGGACCACTTCGTCGGCCACGGCGCCCGCCAGGCGCTCGACGCCCACCCGGCGCGCCTCGCCGACCTGCTCCTCGACCGAAGACGCCGCCACCTGCTGCGCCCCGCCACCGCGCTGGCGAAGGCCGACGGGCCCTCCGGCCACTCCTTCTTCGTGCCCTTCACGGTCTACCGGGCGGCGCGCAAACTCGCCCGTACGTCCTACCGGGACGGCGTCGAGGACGCCGCGAACCGCCTCCTGGAACGGCGCTTCACCGACGACGGCAGCGGCGGCGGGCGAGACGGCGGCAGGTCCGGACCCGGGGTCGTCTCCGCCTCCCTCGCCGCGCTCGCCTGGTGCCGGCCAGGGCCCGCCGCCCGCTGGCTCACCGGCGAGGCGCTGGCCGAGGTGTCGCTGCGCCTGGAGGAGGCCGCGGCCCGCCCCGTCACCCTGCGCCGCCCCGGCGAGCGGCGCGCCGACGCGGCCCTGGCCAGGCACGCCGCCGACCACCGGGTGTTCGAGCAGGCGGCCGAGGTGCGCAGCCAGCGCCTCCACGCCCCCTTCCTCGACAACCAGGTCGTACGGGCCTGCCGCGCGCTCCCCGAAGCGCTACGGGTGCAACCCGGGGCGCGCGCGGCCACGCTGCGCGCGGTCCTCGCGGGAGCGGGCATCCGCGACCTGCCACCCGGCTGGGGAGCCACCTCCCACGCCGCCCACGCCGCCGCCGTACGGACCGGGCTGCGCGCCTGGGTCGGCGAGGTCGTCAACCTCTTCGACGCGCCGCTGCTCGCCGACGCGGGCCTGGTCGAGGCCCGCGTCGTACGCAAGGCGCTGCGCGCGGCGGCGGAAGGGGAGCGGCTGCCCCTGGACGGGCTGGCCGAACTCGTCTCCACGGAGGTCTGGCTGCGGCGGCTGCTGGCCCGGCGCGGCACCTGCTGGACGGGGACGGCGGCGCCGCGGCAGCGGGCGGTGGCGGGCGGAGTGGTGCCGCGGCCGAGCCTGTAGGGCTGCGGGTGGGGGCATGTGGTTATGGGCGTGATGTGGTGTGGTGCTGTGGTTTCCCTTGGGCCGTGGGTCCGGCCAGGGTCGGGTAACGGCACGCCAATTGACCACGTGTTCGTATGGTCCGACCGCTGACCCGAGGACAATGACCCCGTGCGGTATCTGATCCTCGGCTCGGCCGAAGCACGCGACGACAACGGGAACCCCCTGCCGCTGGGCGGTTCCCGTCTCCGCGCGCTGCTCACCGCGCTCGCCATGCGCGCCGCACGCCCCGCCCCCGTGGCCGTGGACGTCCTCATAGACGAGGTGTGGACCCACGACCCGCCCCAGGACGCCCCGGCCGCGCTCCAGGCGCTCGTGGGCCGCCTGCGCAGGGCCATCGGCCGGGACGCGGTGGTCTCCTCGCCCGGGGGCTACCGCCTCGCCACCAACGGCCGCCAGGACGTCGACCTCCTCCACTTCGAGGCGCTGGCGAAGCACGGCACGCGGGCCCTCGGCGCCGGTGACGCACAAGCGGCGGCCGACGTGCTGCGGCAGGCGCTCGCGCTGTGGCGCGGCCCCGCGCTGGCCGATCTGCCGGACCGGGAGGCCGCCGCCGCCCGCCCCGAGGCGCTGCGGCTCACCGCGCTGCACCGCCGTATCGACGCCGACCTCGCGCTCGGCCAGGCGGCGGACGTCATACCGGAGCTGCGCGAGCTCGTCATGGACCACCCGCTCGACGAGACCTTCCACGCGCAGCTGATCCGCGCTCTGCACGCGTCGGGCCGCCCGGCCGACGCGCTCGCCGCGTACGAGGCGGTCCGCCGGACGCTCGCCGACCACCTCGGCACGGACCCGGGCGCGGATCTCAAGGCGCTGCACGGGCTGTTGCTGTCGGGTGCGCCGCTGTCCGGAGGGCCGCTGTCCAGGGGGCCCGTGCCGCCCTCGGCGGGCGCGGGGCCCGCAGCGGTACGGCGTCCCGGCGGGCCGACCGGCCCGGTAGGCGACGGCGGCGCCGGCGGTGGCGGCGGGGGCGGCGAACGGGGGGCGGCGCGCGGCTCCGAGGCGGCCTTTGGTGCGGGCGCCGCGTACGACGGTCGTGACCTTGGTGGGGAAGCTGGGGCGTCCTCTTCTGGCGACGAGGCGAGGCGCGGGCCGTACGGTCCCGTGGCGCCGCACGCGTCGGAGCCGACCCGTGCCGCGCACGCCGACCGCGCGCCCGAGGCGCCCCACGGCCCGGGGAAGCCGGGCGGGATCCCCGGCGGCGAGCCGGTCGCCGCCGGGGATCCCGCCCGTGAACCCAATACGGCTCCTGATACGGCTCCTGGCTCAGCGGCGGCGGGCGGGGCTGCGGTGCCTCGCGCCCCGGAGTCAGTCGGCGGCGCGGCGGCGGACCGTGGGGGAGCGGGCGCCCTGGGGCCGTACGCCGAGCGCGGTCCTGAGACGCCCCAGGACGGCGGGTCGGCTGCTGGGTACGCGGCTCCCGCGCCTGAGGCCGCTCACGGCAGTGGGTCGGCTGCTGGGCAGGCCGCCCCCCACGTGCCTGACGCCGCTCACGGCAATGGGCCGACCGCCGGGTATGCCGCCCACGTGCCTGAGGTCGCTCATGGCAGCGGGTCGGCCGCTGGGTACCCCATCCACACGCCTGAGCCTGCCTATGGCAGTGGGCCGGCCGCTGGGTACGCCGCCCACAGGCCCGAGGGCACCTACGGCAGCGGCGCGGCCGCCGCCGTCCACGGCGCCCGCGCCCCTGAAGCGAGCCCCGACATGGCACGCCCCGTCGGGGCCGCCCACGGCTCCGAGACCGCCCCCGCCCCCGCCCCCGCCGGCGCCTCGCCCGCGCCGCCGAACGGCGGGCCAGGGCCGGGCGGGCCGCAAGGCGGCGGCTTGCGTCCGCGCGGGAACCTCCGGGCGCGGCTCACCAGCTTCGTCGGCCGGCAGAGCGAGATCGGGGACCTCCACGGGGATCTGCGCGGCGCTCGTCTGGTCACGCTCACCGGACCCGGCGGCTCCGGCAAGACGCGGCTCTCCGAGGAGGCCGCCTCGACCGTCACAACTGCCTACCCCGACGGGGTTTGGGTCGCCGAGCTCGCCAAGCTCGACCACCCCGCCGCCGTCCCGGGGGCTGTCCTGAGCGCCGTAGGCGACCGTGAGACGTCCCTGCTCGCCTCCGGGCTGGAAGGGCGGATCGGCCCGGCGGACGGCGCCGACCCGACCGCACGCCTCGTCGAGCTCTGCGCGCACCGCCGCCTGCTGCTCCTGCTCGACAACTGTGAGCACGTCATAGACGCCGCGGCGCGGCTCGCCGATACGCTGCTCGCGCACTGCCCCGGGGTGACCGTGCTGGCCACCAGCCGGGAGCCGCTGGGCGTGCCGGGCGAGACCGTACGGCCTGTGGAGCCGCTTCGGCCCGCGCCCGCCCACCAGTTGTTCGCCGAGCGCGCCGCGGCCACCCTGCCCGGGTTCGACCCGGCGCGGGACGCGGACACCTCGGCCGCGGTCGCGGAGATCTGCCGTCGGCTGGACGGTTTGCCGCTGGCGATCGAGCTGGCGGCCGCGCGGCTACGGCTGTTGACCCCGCGCCAGATCGCCGACCGGCTCGACGACCGCTTCCGCCTGCTGACCAGCGGCAGCCGAACCCTGCTGCCGCGCCAGCAGACGCTGCGGGCCGTCGTCGACTGGTCCTGGGAACTGCTCGACGAGCGCGAGCGCACGGTGCTGCGCCGGGCGTCGGTGTTCGCGGGCGGATGGGGGCTCAGCGCGGCGGAGGCGGTGTGCGCGGACGCGCCGCCCGCCACCGACCGTCCCGCCACCGACCCGTCTGCCACCGACCCGTCTGCCACCAACCCGCCCGCCACCGAGCGGCCTGCCCGTCCCCGCGAGCACATAGCCCCCGGCGATGTGCTCGATCTGCTCGGGGCGCTGGTCGACAAGTCGCTCCTGGTCGTCGACCACCCCACAGCCGACCGAGCCTCAGCGGACCCGGCCCCCTCCGAGGTCCGTTACCGCATGCTGGAGACGATCCACGAGTACGTCGGCGAGCGGGCCGTCGAGGACCCCGCCGCCCGGGCCGACCACGCCGCCGCCGTCGCCCGCCACACCACCCACTTCCTCGACTTCGCCCGCACCGCCGAGCCACGGCTGCGCTCCGCGGAACAGCTTTCCTGGCTGCGCCGCGTCGAGGCGGAACTCGACAACATCCGAGCCGCCCTGAAGCGCTCCCTGGAGGCGCGCGACGAGCAGACCGCGACCGACTTCGTCATGGCCATGAGCTGGTTCTGGTGGCTGCGCAACTACCGGGACGAGGGCATCGCCTGGACCCGCGAGGCATTGATCCTCGGCGGCTCCATGGGGCGCGACGACATCTACAGCATGCTCGGTTCGATCCCTGCGGAGGTCCCGCCCGGGCAGGACGGCGTCGACGCGGCCGTCACGCGCTACTGGGACCAGATGGACCTGCGGATCCTGTTGTTCTTCCTGAACGCCGACAACGCCGATGGGCCGACCCTGACCAGCCCCGGCGCCATGACCGCGGCCCTGCGCATCCGCGATGCCTACATGGGCCACCCCGGCCCGCGCACCGCCCGCTTCCCCGGCATGCTGTGGCCGTTCGCCGGGTTCGTCATCGACGGCCACACCGGCACGGTCCCGCTGATGAGCGAGGCGGTGGCCCACTGCCGGGCGTACGGCGACGACTGGGCGGTCGGCGTGGCGCTGATGTTCCGTACGCACATAACCATCGACTCGTCGGGCGGTATGAAGAACGCCGAGGCGGACTGGGCGGAGCTGCGGGAGCTGAGCAGACGGGTCGGCGACCGGTGGATGCTCGCCCAGATCGAGACCGCCGCAGGGGAGATGGCCGCGATCCGTGCCCGGCTCGACGAGGCGCGGGCCGCGTACGAGCTGGCGGGGCGGCTCGCGCGGGAGATCGGCGCACATACCGAGACGCCGTTCCTCATCACCCGGCTGGCGGATGTGGCGATCAACGACGGGGACTTCGACCGCGCCGAGAAACTGCTGGACCAGTCGGACGAGGAGGCGGGGCGCCGCGGTTCGGGGGACGTGCAGTCCTTCAACCGCCTGCTGCGCTCCCTGATCGAGCTGCACCGCGGAGATCTGGCCCGGGCGCGGACGCTGTGCGACGAGGCGCGGCGCATCGGGGAGCAGGCCACCCCGCCCCCGCAGTTCTGGATAGTCGTGGACGGCATGGACGCCCGTATCACCGCCGCCGAGGGCGATGCGCCCGGCGCGCTGCGCAAGGTACGCGACAACCTGGGCAGGGGCGTCGAGACCGGCTGTGCGGAGCTCCTGCTGGCCCAGCAGGCGGAGACCGTCGCCCATGCCCTGGTGGGCTGCGACGAGGAGCGCCTTGCCGCCCGGCTGCTGGGCGCGGCCGACGCCTGGCGCGGCGAGCTGCGGCGCACCCCGCTCCTGCTGCGCGAGGCCGAGAAGACCGAGGCCGCCGCGCGGCGCGCCCTGGGCCGCGAGGCAGCCCAGGCGCTGCGCGCCGAGGGCGCGGGCCTGTCCATCGAGCAGGTCATCGCCCTGCTCGACGAACTGGTGACCGCTGCCTAAGACTTGATCCGTAATTCCCGAAGGGGGTGCGGACTGCATCCGGTTCGGCTGGTCCGGGCGCTCCGGCGTGGTCACCTTGCGGTGTCTCATCCGGGGTTGCTCGGGGCCTTTCCGGAGTTCGGTGAGCAGAGGCCCGCTGGTCAGCGGGCTGCCGCAGGTGATGTTCCGGAGACCCGGCGGTCAGCACCTCACGCGGTTGACTCACACAGCAGGACGCGCGTCACCCCGCAGGGCGCGACCGCAGCCCGTCCAGGAGGATGTCCAGCAGCCGTGCCGACGCCGCCGCCTGCTGCACCGCGTCCGGCAGCGAGGGCGCCGCCGTGGCGATCACCAGCAGCACATCGGCCACCGTCACGTCCGGCCGCAGCTCGCCCGCTTCCCGCGCCCGGTCCACCAACTGCCCGACGACCTCCAGCAGCGCCGCGGCGCCCGCGTCGTCAGGGCCGCCCGGGACGACGGGGCTGGGCTGCTCCACCAGCCGCAGCTCCGGCTGCGGAGGGGCTGGCGGGTCGGCTAACCCCACCTGCCGCTGCTGCGGCACCCGGACCGCCGCCTCTGCCTCCCCCTCGACCCCGACCCGCAGCACCTGGGGCGGCAGCAGCCGGCCCGCGCCGGAGGCCACCGAGGTGCGCAGGAAGCGGGCCAGCGCCGACCACGGCTCGTTCTCCTGGCCGAGGGCGGCGCGCGCCTGGTCGGTCAGCCGGGCGGTCTCCTCCTCGGCTATGCGACGGACCAGGACGTCCTTGCTGGGGAAGCGCCGATAGACGGTGCCCACCCCGACCCGCGCGCGCCGCGCGACGTCCTCCATGGGAGCGCCGTACCCCAGCTCCCCGAAGACCTCGCGCGCCGCCCGCAGCACATGCTCGAGATTGCGCTGCGCGTCCACGCGCAGCGGAGTGTTCCGGCCGCCGGCACCGTCCACCGATGCGACGGCTGACGACCAATGAGAACCCTGAAGCTGCATAGTGATCCCCCGGTAATGACGTCTCCCCCCGGAGACTCCCCGCCCAGAACGCCGGGGCAGTCACGACCCCGACGGAGTACGAACATAGTTGAGCGCCGGTCAAGAAAGAAGGGGGTAGGTCCGGACAGATCGACCCCCGTTCGGCGTACCGCACCGCCCGTCACCGCTTCCCCGCCCGCCCACTACCTCGCGCCCCCCTACTGACCTGCGCACCTTCCGTACGCTTGACCGAATGGGCGCGGCGGGGCGCGCCGAAGCCGCCGGTCACACAATTCGTCGGGCCTGTGGACAAACCGCGGCTGTGCGTGCCTCATGGGAGGGTGAAGGAACCTGCGCGCATTCTCGTTGTCGGCGGTGGCTACGTCGGGATGTACACCGCGCTGCGCCTCCAGCGGAAGCTGAAGCGGGAGCTGGGGCAAGGCGACGTACAGGTCATCGTGGTCGACCCCGAGCCGTACATGACCTATCAGCCGTTCCTCCCGGAGGCCGCGGCCGGATCGATCTCGCCACGCCATGTCGTCGTGCCGCTGCGTCGCATCCTGCCCCGCTGCCAGGTCGTGATCGGCGAGGCCGTGGCGATCAACCACGGCAAACGCACCGCGACGATCAAAACCCTCGCCACCGCCGAGGAGGGCACCGGCGCGGTCGAGATCCACTACGACGAGCTCGTACTGGCGCCCGGCTCCGTCTCCCGCACCCTCCCGGTCCCCGGCCTGGTCGACCACGGCATCGGCTTCAAGACCGTGGAGGAGGCCATCGGCCTGCGCAACCACGTCCTGGAGCAGCTGGACATCGCTTCCTCCACCCGGGATCCCGACGTCCGGGACGCCGCGCTCACCTTCGTCTTCGTCGGCGGCGGATACGCGGGCGTCGAGGCGCTCGCCGAGCTCGAGGACATGGCCCGCTACGCCGTCCGCTACTACCACAACATCGCGCCCGAGGACCTGAAGTGGATCCTGGTGGAGGCCACCGGCCGCATCCTCCCGGAGGTCGGGGAGGAGATGGGCAAGTACGCGGTCCGCGAGCTGCGCGGCCGCAATATCGACGTACGGCTGGAGACCCGCCTCGACTCCTGTGTGGACCGGGTCGCGGCGCTGAGCGACGGCTCGCGCTTCCCCACCCGCACCCTGGTGTGGACCGCGGGGGTCAAACCGCACCCAATCCTGGCCTCCACCGACCTCCCGGTGAACGCGCACGGCCGCCTCAAGTGCACCGCCGCCCTCCATGTGGACGGAGTGGAGCACGCCTGGAGCGCGGGCGACGCCGCGGCGGTCCCGGACCTGACGGCGGAGGAGCCCGGCAAGGAGTGCGCCCCCAACGCCCAGCACGCGCTGCGCCAGTCGAAGGTGCTCGCCGAGAACGTGATCGCCTCCCTGCACGGCCGGCCGCTGAAGGACTACGAGCACAAATACGCCGGCTCGGTGGCCTCCCTCGGCCTCCACAAAGGCGTCGCGCATGTCTACGGGCGGAAGCTGAAGGGCTACCCCGCCTGGTTCATGCACCGCGCCTATCACCTCAGCCGGGTGCCGACCTTCAACCGGAAGGCGCGCGTTTTGGCCGAGTGGACCCTGTCGGGGCTCTTCAAACGGGAGATCGTCTCGCTCGGGTCGCTGGAGAACCCGCGGGCCGAGTTCAAGCTCGCCGCCGACACCGGCCGCCATCCCGAGGCCAGTTGACGCCAGCCGACGCCGGTTCGGGCCCGTTCGGCCCGTTGGAGCGGAGGCGGGAACTGCCCCCACCCGACCGGCGTCTCACGGATGTCAGTCCGGTCGGTCACACTGGACGTGTGACCATGGGTGGGCTCGTACCTGCAAAGAGTGACAATCGCGAGGATTCGGAAGTTTGCTGCATTCCCCTGGGGGCCGTCCCCCCGCACCCACACCCTTTCCGTACCCCCGCGCCGGCGCGCCGCTCAGCCACAACCTCGCGAGGTAACCCCCGGTGAACTTCACACGCTGGAGCGCCCGGCTTCCCCGAACACAGCGACGCACCGCCGCCCGGGCCGACCGCGCCGCGCGGCGGCCCCAGCCCGCGGCCGCGGGCGGCGGCAGCGGATCGGTCCCGGCTGCCCGGGGCGAGCGCTCCGACCCCTCGGACCGCGGCGAGCCGCCGCCGGGCGCGGCGGCCCAGGCCCTGGAGGACGGGCTCCCCGTCGCCGTCCCCACCCTCGACGGGCTGTCCGTCCATGACGTCCTCGGCCAGGTCCCGGCCCTGGTCGCCGTCGTTTACGGCCCCGATCACCGCATCGCGTACGTCAACGACTCCTATACGGCCATCTTCGGCGTCCGGACCCCCGGCGCCGCCGCCCGCCAGGCCCTGCCCGAGCTGCAGGAGCTGGGGCTGCTGCCGCTCATGGACCAGGTCCTGCGCAGCGGTCGGCCGCGTACGGTCAAGTCCCGGCGCGTCTCCGGGGCGAGGGCCGGGGCCGCGCCGGGCGCGGAGGCGGCGGCAGCGGGCTCCGGGGCCGCGAGTACGGCAAGCGCGGGCGGCCGGGTGCGCCACGGCTACTACACCTTCACCTGCTCCCCGATCGAGATGGCCGCCCCGCCACCCGCCCCGGCTCCTGCTCTGGCACCGGCCGTGGCCCCCGCCACTGCTTCTTCCGCCTCGGACAGCGCGTTGGGCATCGCGTCCGGCAGCGCGCCCGAGGCCGAGGCCCATACGGCGACCCACGCCGAAGCGGATGCCGCTGCCCCGGTGGCCGCGCCCGGCACGGGCCAGGCGCCGTCGATGCCCGGCCCCAGGGCCGAGCAGCCCCGGCTGCGCGGCGTGCTGGTCTTCGGTGCCGACGTCACCGACCAGGTGGAGGCCGCCGAGCGGCTGCGCGCCAGCGAGCGCCTGCAGCGCCAGGCCGCCGTCACCCTCCAGCGCAGCCTCCTCCCGCAGGAGCTCGAGCAGCCCGACGACCTCAGGGTCGCCGCCACATACCAACCGGGCGGCACGGACGCCGCCGTGGGCGGCGACTGGTACGACGTCATCACGCTCGGCGCCGGCCGCACCGCCCTGGTCATCGGGGACGTCATGGGGCGCGGCGTCCGCGCCGCCGCCGTGATGGGCCAGCTGCGTACCGCCGTCCGTGCGTACGCCCGCCTCGACCTGCCCCCGCACGAGGTGCTGCAACTCCTGGACGGCCTGGCCGCCGAGATCGACCCCAGCCAGATCGCGACCTGCGTCTACGCCGTCCACGACCCGAACGAGAACCGCCTGGTCTACGCCTCGGCGGGCCATCTGCCGATCCTGGTCCGCGACCCGGACGGCACCGTGAGCCGCGCCGCCGAGCCCACCGGACCGCCGCTGGGCACCGGCGGCTGGCTGCACACCTCGACCTCGCTCCCCTTCGGCCCCGGCTCCAGCGCGGTGCTGTACACCGACGGGCTGGTGGAGCGGCGCGACAAGGACATCTACGAGGGCGTCGCCGCGCTGGAGCGCGTCTTCGCGGGCGCCACGGGCACGCCCCAGGTGATGTGCGACCGCCTGATCCGGGCGCTGGGCATCACCGCCGAGCACGACGACGACGTGGCCGTGCTGGTCCTGCAGCACCCCGCCCGCACCGGCCATGACGCCGAGCTGTTCCACAACGCGGCCCTGGATCTCCTCGGCGGTGTGGAGGCGGCCCCTCGGGCGCGGGCGTTCGCGTCCGGCGTCCTCGCCAGTTGGCGCTTCCCCATGGAGCTGCGCGATCTGGGCGTGCTCGCCGCCAGCGAGCTGGTCGCCAATTCGCTCCAGCACGGCGTACCGCCGATGCGCCTGCGGCTGCGCCGTACGGACCGCCGCCTGATCATCGAGGTGACGGACGGGGACGAGCATCTGCCGCGCCGCCGCCGCGCCGAGCCGGCGGACGAGGCCGGGCGCGGTATCTCGATCGTCGCGACCATCGCCTCGTCCTGGGGCTCGCGCCGCACACCGGGCGGGGGCAAGGCGGTGTGGTGCGAGTTCGCCCTCCCGGCGGGGTAGACCGCCCGCGGCCCAGGGCGAGCGACGGAACCCCGTCCCTCCAGCGGAGGGACGGGGCGAGGGCGAGCAGGGCTTGGACCTGATACGCGGCTCCGGCGCGACGGCCACAAACGCCAGGCCGTCGGCCCGCGACAAGCGCCGGACCGACGGTCGCCCACAAGCGCCGGACCGTTGGCCCGCCACAAGCGCCGGACCGACGGTCGACGCAGGCGCGGCGCCAGGCGGACGGTCGAGCCGTCGGCCCGACCGTCAGGCCGCGGTGGTCACCGGCTCCACCGCCGCCGACTCCACGCGCTGCGCGGGCACCGTGGCCTCCTGGAGGCCGCGCAGCGGGTTGTCCTGGCGGGCCGTGAGCCGCCCGCCCAGCCGCAGCGCGAGCGCCACGATGCCGAGGGAGCAGCCGACGAGCATCGCGATGTACGCCACGTACATCCCGGCCCCGGCCATCAGTCCGCCCACCGCCGGGCCGACGGCCAGCGCCAGCTGCTTGACCAGGGCGAACCCGGAGTTGTACTGCCCGACCATGGTCGGCGGCGCCAGATCGGCCACCAGCGGGGCGACGGTCGGCGACAGCATCGCCTCGCCGAGCCCGAAGAGCGCGTACGACGAGATGATCGCGCCGGTCGCGACGGCCTGGCTGCCCGGCACCAGACCGGAGGCCCCCGCCGCCAGCCAGGCCACCGTCCAGACGAGCCCGGTCAGCGCGATGACCCGGCTGCGCCGCCGCCCCTCGACCAGCCGGAGCACGACGAACTGCGCCAGCACGATGGCCATCGTGTTCGCCGCCAGCGCGGCGCCGAGCATCGCGGGCGAGATATGGGCGACCTCCACCGCGAACGCCGCCAGCCCCGATTCGAACTGCCCGTAGCAGGCGAAGAACATCACGAAGCCCAGCACACACAGCTGCACCATCGCCCGGTTACGCAGCATGGCCCGCCAGCCGCCCCCGGTCCGTTCTCCCACGGCCGACGCCGGGTCGAGCTTGGAAACCGCCGGCAGCCGTACGGTCGCCACGGCCGCGCCCAGCACCAGGAACATCACCGACTCGATCGCGAACAGCCGGACGAAGCTCGACGGCTCGGAGGGGTCGACCAGCAGCCCACCGAGCAGCCCGCCGACGCCGAGGCCGAGGTTGTTGAGGAAGAACTGGGTGGCGAACGCGCGCGAACGGGTGGTCGTGGTCGAGCACCACACGATCATGGTGGCGAGGGCGGGCTGGATCACCGCGATCCCCGCTCCGAGCAGGGCAACCGCGGCGATGACGGACGCCTCGTCGGCGGCCAGCCCCAGTCCCATGGACCCGAAGGCCGAGGCCACGGCACCCGCCAGGGCCACTGGCAGCGGCCCTCGCCGGTCGATCACCCGACCGGTGAAGGGCAGCACGGCCAGCGCCGCGACGGCGAACACCGCGAGCACCATGCCCGCGGTACTCGCGCCCAGGTCCCGCACCTTTGCCACATAGACGAACAGGAACGGAACGGTGAAGCCGTTGCCGAACGCGCTCAGCGCGTTCCCCAGCTGGATCCGGCGCAGCGCAGCGCCCATCGCGGTGGTCACACTCACCTGCCTAAGTCGAAAACGTTCGATGACGAGTAGGAGAACTTCGAACAGTCGAAGCATCAAGACTTCAACAGTAAAGTTCGAAGCTAAAGAGTACATGGCGAAGAACTTCAACGCGAATGGGTTACGTGTCATACTGCGCGGCATGTCTGAGACCCCCGGCCCGGCCGAGCCGAGCCTCGAGGAGCAGATCGCGGCCTACCAGCGCGAGTTCCAGGACCTGGACCCGCAGGTGGAGCAGGTCGTCAGCGCCCTCAGCCGGCTCAATCGGCGGATGAACGTCGCGTACAGCCGCCAGACCGCGACCCTGGGCATCAGCAACACCGAGTGGGAGGTGCTCAAGGCCCTCGTCCTCTCCGGAGCCCCGTATCGACTGGGCCCCGGCGACCTCGCCAAGCGGCTCGGCCTCACCCCGGCCGCGATGACCCACCGCATCGACCGCATGGCGAGCGACGGTCTGGTCACGCGCGAGCGCGATGAGGCCAATCGGGTGCGCGTCATCGTGGAGCTGACGGCCGAGGGCCGGGAGAAGTGGCTGGAGGCCATGCGGATGGCGTCCGTCTTCGAGGAAGACCTTCTCCAGGACCTGTCGAGCGACGAGCGCGCGGCGTTCGGCGAGATGCTGATGCGGGTCCTGCGCCGTGTGGAGGAGACCCAGCCGGACGCCGGCGGACGGCTGAGCGACCTGGACTGACATCGCACGCCGGGGGTGTTTGACACGCACCGGGGCGATGCGTAATGTACTCCGAGCTGCCACGGAGCCGTAACGGTTCTTCGGTAGCCGCTCGCGCCGCATCGGCG